>NZ_JAUAMC010000003.1 GCF_031010195.1 Halomonas sp. SpR8
CGGCTTATCAAGCCACCTACGCGCGCTTTACGCCCAGTAATTCCGATTAACGCTTGCACCCTCCGTATTACCGCGGCTGCTGGCACGGAGTTAGCCGGTGCTTCTTCTGCGAGTGATGTCTTTCCTGATGGGTATTAACCACCAGGCGTTCTTCCTCGCTGAAAGTGCTTTACAACCCGAGGGCCTTCTTCACACACGCGGCATGGCTGGATCAGGGTTGCCCCCATTGTCCAATATTCCCCACTGCTGCCTCCCGTAGGAGTTCGGGCCGTGTCTCAGTCCCGATGTGGCTGATCATCCTCTCAGACCAGCTACGGATCGTCGCCTTGGTGAGCCGTTACCTCACCAACTAGCTAATCCGACATAGGCTCATCCAATAGCGGGAGCCAAAGCCCCCTTTCTCCCGTAGGACGTATGCGGTATTAGCCTGGGTTTCCCCAGGTTATCCCCCACTACCGGGCAGATTCCTATGCATTACTCACCCGTCCGCCGCTCGTCAGCGGGTAGCAAGCTACCCCTGTTACCGCTCGACTTGCATGTGTTAGGCCTGCCGCCAGCGTTCAATCTGAGCCATGATCAAACTCTTCAGTTTACAATCATTGTGATCCTTACTCGTCATCCGAAGATAACAAAAGCGGATCAAACTTGGCTCAAGGTTCAAACGAATTCATTTCAATTTACATTGTCATGACCGCTTGCCTTGATATTTGGTGATTTGTCACCAACGCCAGCAAGCGCCCACATGAATTACCTGATCAAATTGTTAAAGAGCTGTTTCGCTGCGATGACTGCTTGAGCCACCTTACAAACCGTTGAACTGGCTTGCCTCAGCGAGGAAGGCGTATTCTACGCATTTCCTGGTGTTTGTCAATCACTGTTTTTAGCGACTGAAGCGAGCGATACAGACTGCTCTAACCTCCTGACAAACCAAGGCTTTTACACCTTATGCACCGCTGGTAACGCTTGGCGTCCCCGGCAGCGGATGCGTACTTTAAGGCCTCACTATCAAGATAGCAAGTAAAAGAAGTTATTGCGTATAAAAAGCGGCAGAAGGTTGCCCTTCTGCCGCAAACCACCGATCAGAACGCCTGACCAGAGAGTGCCCGTTGGCGCAACTTACCTCACGCCATCAGTAGTCGACGCTTCTAAATCTCAAACCCCAAGCCAAAATCTTCGCTGGAGATAGCCATTAGGCTGGAAGCGCCGGATTGAATCATCTGCGCATGCGCCTTGGTACGCGGCAGTAACCGCTGGTAATAGAAGCGCGCAGTATTCAACTTAGCGGTGTAGAAGGCTTTATCGTCACCCTCTAAAGAAGCAGACGCCTGTTTGGCCGCGCGGGCAAATAAGTATGCTAGCGTGACGTAGCCCGAATACATAAGGTAATCAACACTCGCCGCGCCTACTTCTTCGCGGTCTTGCATGGCCTTCATGCCTACCCCCATAGTCAGCTCGCCCCACTCTGCATTGAGCTTAGCCAGCGGCTCGACAAACTCTTTAAGTGCAGGGTTGTCGGCTTCAGCTTTACAGAACTTATGGATCTCTTTGGTGAAGACCTTCAGCGATTCACCCTGACTCATGAGTACTTTACGGCCCAGCAGATCAAGCGCCTGGATACCGGTAGTACCTTCATAAAGCCGGGTAATACGCGCATCGCGCACCAATTGCTCCATGCCCCACTCTTTAATGAAGCCATGACCGCCGTAAATCTGTACGCCCTCGTTGGTACTTTCAAAACCCACTTCGGTCAGGAAAGCTTTAACAATAGGCGTTAGCAAGCCAAGCAGAGTTTCAGCATGATCGCGCTCCTCACCCGGCTCACCATGCTCAACCACGTCGAGCATTTGCGCAGCGTAAAGCACTAACATACGCCCACCTTCTGCAAAGGCTTTCTGGGTCAGCAGCATGCGGCGAACATCGGGATGCACAATAATCGGATCAGCGGGCTTTTCCGGTGCTTGCTTGCCGGACAAGCCTCGCATCTGTAGGCGGTCACGCGCATAGCTGAGTGAATTCTGAAAACTGGCCTCAATCAAACCCAGCCCTTGAATGCCCACGCCGAGACGCGCTGCGTTCATCATAGTGAACATGCACGCCAGCCCTTTATTAGGCGGCCCCACCAAATAACCGGTTGCGCCATCGAAGTTCATCACGCAGGTGGCATTACCGTGAATGCCCATCTTGTGCTCAAGCGAGCCACAGGTGACGCCATTGCGCTCACCCACATCGCCCTGAGCATTAGGTAAGAATTTAGGCACTACAAACAGCGATATACCTTTTGAGCCTTCTGGCGCATCCGGCAGCTTTGCCAACACCAAATGGACGATATTTTCAGCCAGATTATGCTCACCAGCGGAGATAAATATCTTCGTACCGGTAATCGCATAAGCGTCGCCATCGGCAGACACCGCTCGTGTCTTGATCAAACCGAGGTCAGTACCACAATGCGGCTCGGTGAGGCACATGGTGCCCGTCCATACCCCTTCAACCAGCTTGGTGAGGTAGGTCGCTTTTTGCTCGTCGGTGCCATGGTGCTTCAGCGCATCCGCCGCGCCATGAGAGAGCCCTGGGTACATGCCCCAGGCCAGGTTAGTCGCACAGATCATTTCCGACAGCAGCATCGCCAATGAAGGCGGCAGGCCCTGGCCACCATGGGCAGGATCGGCAGCCAGGCTCGGCCAGCCGCCTTCTACGTACTGCTGATAGGCCTCTTTAAAACCGTTAGGCGCTTTGACCTCGCCCCCTTCCAGTAGACAACCCTCTTCATCACCACTCTGATTGATCGGAAGCAATACGTCACGGGCGAAGCGCGCACCCTCTTCTAGAATTGCGCTCACCACATCTGGCAATGCATCGTCACCACTGGGTAGACGCGCGTAATGGGCGGGGTAATCAAGCATTTCGTCCATAACGAAACGCATATCACGAATGGGGGCCTGATAGCTGGGCATCGCATTTCTCCTGAAATAGGGGGTTGGAAGCCAATCAGAGTATTTTGACAGAAGGCTTTCAAACACGTGTTTGAAAATTAGCGCGGGCGCCCCTAAGAGTCAAGTGAGCGTTTGAATTTACCCTAAAAACACTCTAGAACTTTGGTCGCTGAGCCAATAACCCACTGATGCTAATAATAAAAAACTCGCCAGCCAAAAGCCGACGAGTCGTTTTATTTTGCTTCCTTCTACTTACCACCCACTTACTGCATGCGAATGCCGCCATCCAAACGGATCAACTCACCGTTAAGCATGGGATTGGTAATAATCTGCTCGGCGAGTTGCGCAAACTCATCCGGCTTACCCAACCGCTTAGGAAAAGGCACTGCGGCCGCTAGTGCCTGGGCAGCCTCATCGGGAATTTCGCTCATCATCGGCGTTTCAAAAACGCCCGGCGCAATGGCCATAACCCGAATAGCATGCCGGGACAGCTCACGGGCAGCGGGAAGACTCATACCCACAACACCCGCTTTAGAGGCACTGTAGGCACACTGCCCTACCTGGCCATCAAAAGCGGCGATAGAAGCGGTATTAATGATCACCCCACGCTCGCCATTCTCATTAGGCGCATTTTTAGCCATCGCGGCAGCCGCAAGTCGCATAACGTTAAAAGTGCCGATCAGGTTGATATTGATCGTTTTAGCGTAGCTGTCTAAATCCGCCGGGTTACCCTCACGATCCACCAACTTGGCCACACTGACCACGCCTGCGCAGTGAACTACCCCCGAAAGCCCACGATCGCCACCCAGCGCTACCGCTTTATCGACCGCCTGCTGCATTTGTTCAGCTGAGGTGATATCCGCCAGGCACGCTTGAGCCTGCCCCCCCAACTGCTCAGCATGGGTTTTGACACTGTCATTTAGGTCGCATAAAACGACGCGAGCACCCGCCGCGACTAACCGCTCTGCGGTTGCTGCCCCAAGCCCCGAAGCAGCACCGGTAATTAAAAACGTACTCTCCTTAACCTGCATAACCGTATTCCCTGTGGTTGTTGTGGATGGCTGTTATATTTACTTGGCAGCCTTGGCTTCTTCTACCGCCTGGGCGCGCAATTTAAAGCGCTGAATCTTGCCGCTGGGGGTTTTAGGCAGCTCCTCGACAAACTCAATAATGCGCGGGAAAGCGTGGGTTGATAGCCGCTCCCGCACCCGCTGCTTAATCTCATCAGCCAGCTCGTCACTCGCCTCGTAGCCTTCGCGCAGCACGATATAGGATTTGATCACCTCACCGCGGATCTCATCGGGCTGCCCTACCGCCGCTGATTCAGCGACGGCAGGGTGTGTCATCACACTGTTTTCGACATCCGTTGGCCCCACCCGGTAACCCGCCGTGGTAATAATATCGTCGTCGCGGCCGGCAAACTGAAAGGTGCCATCTTCATTACGGATCACCACGTCGCCCGTTAGGTAATAACCTTCTACGAAGGGGTTCTTCTCTTGCCAGGTATAGCCCTGGAAGAAGTGCGCTGGTGAATTTTTGATATCCACAGCAAGGACTCCCGGCTCCCCGGCGGGCAGCTCGTGATACTCCGCGTCCAAAATCGCCAGGCGATAACCCGGCATCGGCACGCCCATTGCGCCCACATGCTTGAGGTGATCAAGGGCGTGGTGGTTATTGCACGTCATGCCGGTTTCAGTTTGGCCGTAGTGATCCATAACCGGGCAGCCCAGCGACTTTTCCACCCAGGTCACCACTTCCGTGTTTAGAGGCTCACCCGCCGAACTAGCCGCACGCAGCTCGAGGGTTTCATGGGCATCATCAAACAGGCCGGATGCCTTCATCAGCCGGTAAGCAGTCGGCGCAGCGGCAAAATTAGTGATGTGGTGGCGCTTCATAAACGCCAGCGCCCCTTCGGCGCTAAACCCTGCCTCGCAAAAATGCGTCGTCACACCGAGCAACAGTGGCCCGGTGATCGCATAGTAAAGGCCATAGGCCCAGCCAGGATCGGCCATATTCCAGAAACGGTCGTCATCACGCAGGTCAATGGCCAGCTCCATATAGATCGCAAAAGCGGTCATACCCGCCAACGGAACGGCAACACCTTTGGGCTTACCCACGGTACCGGAGGTGAACATTTGCAGAAATGGCTCTTCGGGTGAGAGCCGCGGCGGCGTGTCGCTCATTGACGTGTACGTCAATGCTGCCTGCCAGTCGCGATCATTGGCGTGCTCGCTGGTTGCCCCTCCTACCGCCAGCACTGGCGGGCACTGGCTAAGGCCATCAAACTTATAGCGGTTAGCGTGATCAGTAATCACCAACCTGGTATCCGCTCGCCCCAGCCGATAGTCCACCGCATCGGGCCCAAAAGCCGTAAACAGTGGCTGATAAACCGCGCCAATACGCCATGTGGCGAGCACTGCAATCAACAGCTGCGGTGTCCGCGGCAACATGCAGGCAATGCGGTCGCCTTTACCCAACCCTTGGGATACAAACCACCCCGCCAGCTTCGCGCTCTGCTCATCAAGCTCGGCGTAGGTCAGGGTATGCATGTTGCCTTCGGTGTCTTCCTGCACCAGCGCCAACACCTCGCCACGCCCTTCACGCACATGACGCCCACAGCAGGCTTCATAGGCATTCAGCAAGCCATCCTGCTGGTCATCCAGACGGGCGATAACGCTATCCACGGAAAAATCATTGAGGTAGTGGTGGTAGTCAGGCAGTGATTGTGATGTCGCTGTCATGATGGCTCTCTTGTGTTATTGGAAATGAGCTCGTAGTGAGAATAGGCGCCAGCAGTGTTGTTATATTTAGCTGTTGACGTTAACGTAAGCTTAAAGATAAGAGCAACGCTAAAAGTAATCGGCGCAGAGAGCAAGCACTGTTATAAATTGTCGCGCTAGACGTTAGTCGAAGTCGCCGTTATCGAGGCATCAAGCAGAGGTAGGCATAATCATGGCAACAAGCTCATCAGCGAGGTCATCGGGCGAACGTGGGCCGTTGGGGTCGTACCAGCGAACCGTCCAGTTTAGCGCCCCCAGCACAAACCGTGAGACAAGAAAGCGGTCACCATGGATCAACCCCGCTTCCAATGCATCGTCAATAACCGCGACCCATAGCGCCTCGTAAGCATCACGTAGGTGGCTCAAATGGGCGCTGGCCGTAGGGTCGAGCCGGCGCCACTCGAACAGTGCCACCACATGGGCATTGCGATCGGTAAACAGGGTTTCCAAATGAGCACGGGCCATAGCGCGCAGGCGTACTTCAGGATCTTCAGCACACTCATCCAAGGCTTTGCGCGCAATCACCAAGGCATTTTGAGTGCCCTCTTCGATGACCGCCGCGAGGATTTCCTGCTTATCTTTAAAATGGTGGAACAAGCTACCGGACTTGATGCCCATTTCCTGCGCCAGCATGCGCACCGTTGTGCGGTCAAAGCCCTCTTGGACGAATAGCTGGGCAGCGAGGCGCGTCAATTCCTTGCGGCGAGGAGATGCATTCATTACATTCATGTCGTTTACACTAGCGCTTGCTCGGTTACTCTGGAGAAAACCACAGCACCGCCTACGGGTCAACGTATCACCGACTACTCGGCATGATAATCACAATAAACATGAAGGAGATTGGCCATGAGTAACCCCACTGATGTTGTATTTCTGGCTGCCAAACGCACGCCGATGGGCGGCATGATGGGCAGCCTGGCGAGCATGACAGCGCCCGAGCTTGGCGCGGTCGCCATCAAAGCAGCGATTGAAGCGTCAGGCATTGACCCTGCTGCCATCAATGAAGGCATTATGGGCTGTGTACTGCCTGCCGGCGTTAAACAGGGCCCAGCACGTCAGGCAATGCGTCAGGCGGGTATTCCTGATGCCAATGGTGCCACCACGATTAACAAGCTATGCGGTTCGGGCATGAAAGCCTCTATGCTTGCCCACGACTTAATCAAGGCAGGCAGTGGCGATGTTTTGCTGGCTGGCGGTATGGAGTCCATGTCTAATGCCCCCCACATGCTGACCAAGGCACGCGGCGGCTACCGATTGGGGCACGGCGAGCTGAAAGACCATATGTTTTTGGATGGGCTGGAAGATGCCGAAACGGGCAAACTAATGGGCGTGTTTGCCCAGGATGTGGCCTCGGATCGCGGTTATACCCGCGAGCGCCTGGATGACTTTGCCATAGCCTCCCTTGAGCGCGCCATGGCCGCTACTAACGCAGGCCACTTAAGCACCGAGATGGCACCCGTTATGGTCACCTCTCGCCAGGGTGAAACCCTGGTCGAGCATGATGAACAGCCCTTCCAAGCCAAACTCGATAAAATCCGCCAGCTTCGCCCTGCTTTTGCCAAAGACGGAACGATTACCGCCGCCAATGCCAGCTCAATTTCCGACGGCGCTTCGGCACTTATCCTGGCCAGCCAAACAGCAGCCGATCAGCACGGTATTAAGCCACTTGCGCGCATGCTGGGTCACTCGACACACTCTCGCCATCCTAGCGAGTTCACCATCGCGCCGGTGGGGGCGATTGAGAAGCTGATGAAAAAGCTCGGCTGGGGCGTTAATGACGTCGATCTATTCGAAATTAACGAAGCCTTCGCTGTGGTGACACTGATGGCCATGGATGACTTGGGCCTGCCCCATGACAAGGTCAATGTGTTTGGTGGCGCCTGCGCCCAAGGCCATCCGATTGGCTCCACCGGCTCGCGCATTATCGCCACGCTTATTCATGCCCTGCGCACTAAAGGCGGCAAACGCGGCATTGCCAGCCTATGTATTGGCGGCGGTGAAGCGACGGCCGTAGCCGTCGAGCTAATCGACTAATCGCGCTCTGTAGCGATAGAACCTCTCTGGCACACGCCCTGGCACTGTTACCGAGCCAGGGCGCTTAGCCACAACTTAGCCAAACAGCCGCAAACAACCAACCAAGCCCCAGCATAAGAATAGACCAGCGATGAAACTCCATCAGCATCCCCAGCTGGCGAGCCAATCGATACTGAACACGGCGCGTCGCGCCACGATCAACATCATCAGCAGAACGCCTGCCAGCGCCTGAGCCGCCCAGCCCATTTCACTTAACGACTGAGGCTGCAGCCACCACAAAACGCCCCATAGGCCGCTCATCGTCAGCAGCATCGGGTCGTTAAGTAAACGCTGAAAAATGAAATAGATCGGTGGCGCTAACCTTTTTATCGCTAGCAAATACATGTCTCTCTAAGAAAACAGCATAATAGCGCCGGATTCCTATCAGGTCATGACTAACTTCATGCTTTCAGAGTGCGATATATAGAATCTTGCCTAATATAACCCCCTCCTAGCCATTAACCAGCCTGGTGAAGGGAGAGCCAGAGCTGCAGGCGCCGTCGAATTTCTAATAGCGCCTGTTCGTAAGCATCCGGCTTGCCAATCAAGCGTGGGTCTCGAATATCCCAAAACAGCACTTCCCCCGCCTGCCCTTGCCAATCGCGACAGGCCTGCTGGGCCTTATCACACAGAACGATAACGTAATCGAACGACATGTTTTCAAACTCATCCAGCGACTTGCTGTGGAGACCCTCTTTTGAAAGCCCTTGCTTAGTGAGCGCTTCAAGGGTCAATGCATGGGGCTCGTCAGGCTCAGAACCGGCACTAAACGCTTCAAAACGATCATCTGCCATATGACGAAGCAGCGCCTCCCCCATTAGAGATCGAGCAGAGTTAGCATTGCAGAGAAACAACACGCGGCGCTTGGTCATAAATAAACAGCCTCTTATGTATTCAGTGGCTGTCACTCTACGCCGGGATCATGACGGCAATATTGCAGACAAGATGTTGCTCTAGAAATATACGAAAAAACATATATGATGGAGCCATTAACATAAGACGGCTCAAAACTGGGAGACCGCGATGACCTCACTTAATGATTTTGCTGGCCTCAATGATTTACCCAATATAGACGCTGAGCTCTTTGAGCCACCCAGCTGCGTGCGGCTGGGTATCCCACAACGCACCGAACACGCGCCTAAAATATTGCTGCTATATGGCTCCCTTCGGGAACGCTCCTTCAGCCGTTTGGCGGTTGAAGAGGCCGCACGTTTACTCAATGCCATGGGCGCCGAAACACGCATCTTTGATCCTAGAGGATTGCCGCTGCCGGATACAGAAGATGCCAGCCACCCCAAAGTCGACGAACTGCGCGCGTTAGCCCAATGGGCCGAAGGGATGGTGTGGTGCTCGCCGGAACGCCACGGTGCAATGACCGGCATTATGAAAGCGCAGATAGACTGGATCCCACTTGCCCTGGGTGGCGTGCGCCCGACTCAGGGCAAGACGTTAGCGGTAATGCAGGTATGCGGCGGTTCACAGTCCTTCAACACCGTCAACCAACTGCGTATTTTGGGGCGCTGGATGCGCATGCTGACGATCCCCAATCAATCCTCCGTGCCCAAAGCTTTTATGGAGTTTGATGATAACGACCGCATGAAAGCTTCCCCTTTCTACGACCGCATCGTCGACGTGATGGAAGAGTTGGTGAAATTCACGCTGCTCGTGCGTGATCGTAGCAAGCTGCTCACCGATCGTTACTCAGAGCGCAAAGAGAGCGCGGAAGACGTCTCAAAACGCGTTAATCAACGCGCCATTTAACAAGGAGTTTCGCATGTCAGCATTGGAAGATAACGCATCCCCCTCCACTACCGAAGGTATGGGCGTCTTTGAGCGCTACCTCTCGCTTTGGGTGGCGCTCGCAATTGTGCTGGGCATTTTAGTCGGGCAGCTAGCGCCAGCGGTACCAGAAACGCTGTCGCGTTTTGAAGTGGCGCAGGTCTCCATTCCGGTCGCGATACTCATCTGGGCGATGATATTCCCGATGATGGCGCAAATTGACTTCACTTCCTTGCTGGGAGTTCGACGTCAGCCAAAGGGCTTGATTATCACCACGTCGGTTAACTGGCTGATCAAACCTTTCACCATGTTTGCCATCTCCTGGCTATTTTTGATGGTGATCTTTCGGCCATTTATACCCGCCGAGTTAGCCAGTCAGTATTTAGCGGGTGCGATTCTGCTCGGCGCCGCGCCATGCACCGCGATGGTATTTGTGTGGAGCTACCTGACCCGCGGCGACGCTGCCTACACCCTGGTGCAAGTGGCACTTAACGACCTGATTATGCTGTTCGCCTTTGCTCCCATCGTGGTCTTTTTACTCGGTGTCTCCAATATTCAAGTGCCCTGGGACACCGTCGCCCTCTCGGTCGTGCTGTACATCGTGATCCCTTTGGCGGCGGGTTATATCACCCGCCAAACCCTGATTAAAAAGCGCGGCGCCGAATGGTACGACAACGTCTTTATGAAGCGCGTTGGCCCGATCACCCCGATTGGCTTGATCATCACCCTGGTAGTGCTATTCGCCTTCCAGGGCGAGGTGATTCTGAACAATCCACTGCATATTGTGCTGATCGCAATACCGCTGATTATCCAAACGTTTCTGATCTTCTTTATTGCCTACGGCTGGGCAAAAGCGTGGCGGTTGCCGCACAACATTGCGGCACCAGGCGCCATGGTAGGCGCTAGCAACTTTTTTGAACTGGCCGTCGCGGCGGCGATTGCCCTCTTTGGCTTACAGTCGGGCGCAGCACTGGCCACGGTGGTGGGCGTTTTAGTCGAAGTGCCTATAATGTTGGCACTAGTCAGAATTGCCAATAAAACCCGCCACCATTTTCCGACAGAAGCTCACTAATCAGGAGTAAGTGCAATGGCTCACTATTTGGTATTTCTGGGTTCAACCCGCACCAGCACACCGCCCTCCCCGGCTCGCCTTGGCGAGCGGGTAGCCAAAGCCTGTGAACGGTTACTGTCATCGTTACCCCATACCACGGCAGAGATTATTGACCCGCTGGCGCTAAATTTAAGCGATCCGTTTAAGCCACATTTTGCTTACCCAAAAAACGATGCGCCGGATAATCTAGCGGCGCTTGCGGACAAAATCGCTCATGCCGATGGCTACGTGATGGTCAGCCCCGAGTACAACCACTCCATGAGCCCAGCGCTTAGCCATTTGCTTAACCACTTCGGCGCCTCACTGTTTGCGTTTAAACCCAGCGCCATCGTGACCTATTCGATGGGCCAGTGGGGCGGCGTGCGCGCCGCCGTCGCCATGCGCTCATTTCTCTCGGAGCTTGGCTGCTTACCGGTGTCAGCCATGGTACATATACCCAAAGCCCAGGAAGCGCTTAACGATGACGGCCACTTTGACCAGGATCAAGAACGCTGGGAGAGCTATTTCGGACGCACACTCGGCCAGCTAATGTGGTGGGCAGAAGCCGCGACCAGCTATAAAAGCCACGTTGACCCCGCTCACGTATCGCCCGCGTTTAAAACCAAGCCCTCTCAACGCAACGCGCCTGGCAGTGAAGAC
The DNA here is from genome assembly GCF_031010195.1 of Halomonas sp. SpR8. Taxonomy (GTDB): domain Bacteria; phylum Pseudomonadota; class Gammaproteobacteria; order Pseudomonadales; family Halomonadaceae; genus Vreelandella. The sequence goes on from NZ_JAUAMC010000003.1 coordinate 11,313, forward strand.
AACTAATCGAACGTGAGGTCACCATGCCTGTCACCATTTATCACAACCCTAACTGCGGTACGTCGCGCAATACCCTGGCGATGATCGAAGCCTCTGGCAAATCGCCTGAGGTGATCTATTATCTGGAAACACCACCCAGCCGCGAAAAGCTGGTCGAGCTGCTGGCGATGATGCAGATATCACCCCGGGAACTGCTGCGGCGCAAAGGCACTCCCTATGACGAACTAGAACTGGATGATCCATCACTTAACGATGACCAGCTTATCGATGCCATGATGGCTCACCCGATTCTGATCAATCGCCCTATTGTGGTCACCAATAGTGACGCGCGGCTTTGTCGCCCCTCTGAGCAAGTATTAGCGCTTTTGGAAAATCCAATAGATCAGTTTACTAAAGAAGATGGTGAAGTCGTTTATTATCCAGCGCGTTAATGGCATAACCGAGCCACTCTATGGGATACGCAATGGACAGTGTGATTGAGATAGGCAACAACGCATTAGATTTTATCAAACAACGAGGTGGCGTCGTCACGGTTCGCCTTTCCCCTAAGCACGGCTGCTGCGGGGGGCTCGCCAACGTTGCCGTCGCCGAGGCGAGCGCACCCAAAGACCCTTCGCTCTACCAACGCCATTGCTATCAAGATATAACGATTTTCATTGACTCAGTGCTTGTCGACCAAGGGCTACGGGTTGATATTGAGGTTTTTTGGAAGTTACGCCATCTTTATGTAGATGGCGCAATCCTGCAATCTAGGGACACTTGAAACAGCAGCGAAAGTCACCTCATTCTTAATACACCCAATCAAACCAGTCATCTTTCTTTTTTCTGGCCCAAATACCTTCCATAAATGAATCAGTACTTATCTAACAAGTAATTATCTAACAATACTTTTTATCCAACCTGAAACCACGATAGCGTCTTATATTTACTTCTTATAATTCAAAAATAGCAGCTGATGTAGAGATTGCTTTGCTATCCGTTCTTGCGTGTCTGCTCGGGCAGAACTATGATTAAATACGGATATCCATATATACAGATTCCCTATCTCAAGCTTTACAAAAGCAACAATGGAGCGTTTGACGATGGCACAACTGAGTCGCCGTAATTTTCTCAAATTAACCGGCAGCAGTGCAGCTGTGGGTACCCTTTCGCTAGCCCCCATAGCACACGCACAACAAGGTAGTCCTCCACTTCCTCCTGGTAGCACTACCCTGCCTTATCCCAAAGAGCTAGTCACAAAGTTGAGCGAGTTGGTCATCAATCAGCCGATTTATTTTAGCTACCCGGACGAGCGATCACCCTGCGTGGTAATCCGCAGAGGCCGAGAGGTCAAAGGCGGGGTTGGTCCAGATAAAGATGTAGTGGCTTATAGCACCCAGTGCACACATATGGGCTGCCCTGTGAGTTATGACCAAGAGGCAGAAGCCTTCAAGTGCCCGTGCCACTACAGCATCTTCGACCCGGATAACATGGGCCAAATGGTCATTGGCCAAGCCACCGAGAATCTGCCACGAGTCATTCTAGAGTATGACGATACCGAAGATGCCCTGATGGCAGTGTCAATTGATGGTCTGATCTATGGCCGCCAGGCCAATATCATCTAAGACGGAAGAATAACAATGAAGCAATTTAAAGACCGTATTCCTTTACCCCCGGCAGATGCCCAGAAAACCAATATGGCCTGTCACTTCTGCATCGTCGGCTGCGGATATCACGTCTATAAATGGCCTGCTAACCAAGAAGGCGGCAGAGATGCTAGCCAGAATGCGTTGGGGCTCGACTTCAATCAGCAGCTTCCCCCTATGCAGCTCACTATGACGCCCGCAATGGCGAATCGAATCCAAGATCATGATGGCCGCGAATACAACATCATGATCGTTCCTGACAAAGAGTGCAGCGTGAATAAGGGCCTATCCTCCACGCGTGGAGGCCAAATGGCCAGTGTTATGTACTCAGAAGGGACTGCCATCAGCGAGCGCCGATTAAAGTACCCTCTGATGTATAGCGGAGACGACTGGGCAGAAACTAATTGGGAACACGCCATGGCGCTATATACCGGCCTGACCCAACGTATCCTCGATAATGAAGGGCCGGATCAGTTGTTCTTCAATCTCTTTGATCATGGCGGCGCTGGCGGCGGTTTTGAGAATACATGGGCTACTGGCAAGCTAATTTTTGATGGCATACAGTCAAAAATGGTGCGCATTCACAACCGCCCCGCTTACAACTCAGAATGTCATGCTAGTCGAGACATGGGCATTGGTGAACTCAATAACAGTTATGAGGATGCAGAGGTGGCCGATGTTATCTTCTCCATCGGCGGAAACTCCTACGAGACTCAGTCAAACTGGTTTCTGGCACACTGGGAGCCGAACTTAAGAGGGTCTAACGTCGCCAAGAAGCGGGAATGGTTTCCTAACGAGACGGTCGGTAAAGGCAAGGTCATTCTGGTTGACCCTCGACGCACACCCACCGTCGCTATCTGTGAAACGATTGCCGGTAAAGAGAATGTTCTACACTTAGCGATCCAGCCAGGCACTGATACAGCCCTGTTCAATGGACTGCTGACCTATGTGGTCGATCAAGGCTGGCATGATCAGCCCTTTATCACAGAACATACTAGCGGCTTCGAGAAAATGCTGGCCGCCAATCGTATGGATCTGGAAGAGTGTAGTCGCATTACCGGCGTGAGCCAGGCCGATATCATCAAGGCCGCCGAGTGGGCCTATAAACCCAAGGCCAGTGGTCATTCCCCTCGTACCATGCATGCCTACGAAAAAGGCGTGATCTGGGGCAACGACAACTACCGCATTCAGTCCTCTATCGTTAATCTTGCCGTAGCCACCCACAATGTCGGGCAGCGTGGTACAGGGGTTATTCGCATGGGCGGCCACCAAGAGGGCTATGCACGTCCGCCTTATCCCGGCGGACGCCCCGCGCCCTATATCGATCAAGAATTGATTAATGGCAATGGGATGATGTTAACGGTCTGGGCCTGTAATGCTTTCCAAACCACCATTAATGCCGAAACTTACCGCCAAGTCATCACGCGTCGTGCTGCTATTGTCAATCAGGCAATGGCAGAGGCAAGGGGCAGCAGCGTCGATGAATTAATCGACATTATCTATGACGCTGTAAAAAATAAGGGCGGTTTGTTTATTGTTGATATCGACCTTTATCGCACGAAGTTCGCTGAATATTCACACTTAGTGTTGCCAGCTACGCATCCCGGTGAAATGAACCTCACTTCCATGAACGGAGAGCGACGGCTTCGACTTTCAGAGCGCTTCATGGATCCTCCCGGCATCGCTAAGCCAGACTGTTTGATTGCGGCCAATATGGCTAATGCTCTTAAACAGCGCTACGAGTCGGCAGGCGACGTGACGATGGCCGAGCGTTTCGCTGGGTTTGATTGGACGACCGAAGAGGATGCCTTCAACGATGGTTTCCGAATGGCTCATGAAAAGGAAATCGACAGTCAAGGTGGGCCTACAGGACATCTCGCTACTTATGAAAGGCTTCGAGTAGCTGGTAACAATGGCGTCCAACTTCCCATCAAGGAGTACCGGGACGGCAAGTTCATTGGCACAGAGATGCTATATACAGACTATAAATTTGATACTGAGGATGGCAAGGCTCATTTCCAAGCCTCTCCCTGGAATGGCTTTCCCGAAGTGGTTCAGCAGCAGAAAGAGACCTATGATTTTTGGATAAACAACGGGAGAACCAACCATATCTGGCAGTCGGCCTACCATGACCAGTACCTGACTTTCCGCAAAGGCCGCTATCCGATGGCGCCGATTGAAATCCATCCACAAGATGCCCAAGACTTAGGTATAGCCAATGGCGATATTGTAGAAATCTATAACGACTATGGTGCCACCACGGCTATGGCCTATCTGGAGCCCGACCTGAAGCGTGGTCAGGTTTTTATGATGTTTGGCTATCCTAATGGGGTGCAGGGAGATGTCATCAGTGAGTGGACGGATCGTAACCATATTCCCTACTACAAGGGCTCTTGGGCAAATCTACGACGGATAGGCGCTAACCCTGCCTATCTAAGAGATGTCTCTTTCAAACGTCGGCGCTTCTCTTAAGCCAATTCTCTCAAACTACCCAAGGCGGCAATCAAGATTCCTGCCTTGGGTAATCCTTCACGGAAAGCGATGACTGACTCTTACGCATAACCTATTCGTAAGCCCCTCAGCAATCGATCAAGCGTGAGTCGAGATACGCTTGCTATTTAGAAAAACAAAAATGTGGCGTAGCCCGCAATCATCGCCATAGCAAAAACGACCGCCACAAAAGCTACCAAAAGCTTGAGCGTGAACAGTGAACGCAGCAGAATCAGTTCAGTCAGACTGGCTCCGGCACTACCAATAATCAACGCCAGCACTGTTCCGGCGCCCACACCTTTAACCATCAGAGCAGATGCTAACGGTATAACTGCTTCAGCACGGATATACAGAGGGACACCAATAACGGCGGCGACGGGAATGGCAAAAGGATTATCGGCACCAGCATACTGCTCCAGCAGGTCAGTGGGCATAAAGCCGTAGATCACGCTACCAATCGCAATACCAATAAGCAGGTATGGTAAAACGTCCACGAAGTCAGACCAGGCCTCTCCCCATAAACCGCTGTATCTGCTTTCCCCTCGTTTAGGTTCAGTTGCTTGACTACCACAACCGCCACGTGATTGAGCGCCAGTCGTTTCGGCACTACCGCAGCCAGCCGCAACTGGAGTACTACTACAACTAATGCTTTTACAATCGGTCGCTACTGGCTTGACGCCGCAGCTATTGACCGAGGCTTCACACCCTGAAGATATATCAGTTTCGACGCGGCGCACGTAACGCTCGAAGCCAAAAGCCTGCAGTAACCAGCCGGCGGCCAAAGAGACAATGAGTGCCGCAAGAACGTAGATAGCGGTGAGGGTAAAACCAAAGGTGGCAGCCAACAGAACCACAATAATAGGGTTCAACAGTGGCGAAGCGAATAGAAATACCATCATAGGCCCGAACCCGGCACGTGCGCGAATAAGTCCTTTCAGCATTGGAATCGTCGAGCAACTACAGAAGGGTGTGATAGCCCCCAGCCCCGCAGAGAGAAAATAGCTACGGTATCGGTTAGAACTCAGCAAAACCTCGACCTTGGACGGCGGGATATGGCGTTGAAGCGCTCCGACCAGCAAGCTAATGCCAATGAACAAAGCCGATAGCTCGACCGCGAGAAAGGCAAACATGCCTAACGTATCTTGTAATTGAGAGGACATATCAAACTCCTATAATTCTAGATTTATCGAATTATATAAGCTTAGATTGCACCACTCGCCCTAGTCAACTATATTTCTAGTTATTTAGAAATAACATACAAAGAAAACAGTATGGAGAGTGTTATGGATCACGATGGGGTCGCAGCCAGTTTGGCTGAGCTGGGCAATACGCATCGATTAGCGGTATTCCGCTTTTTAGTCAAGGCTGGCCATAATGGGGCCTCAGTCGGAGAGATACAGAAAGCATTGGATATCCCTGCTTCAACGCTATCACACCACTTAGCACGCATGGCTAAAGTAGGATTGATTAAGCAGGAGAAGCACAGCCGCACTATCGTCTGTATACCTGATTACCATCACCTACAAAATCTGATTGGCTTCTTACAAGCGGAATGTTGTATAGGCGAAAACATGGAGCCTGGTGCGGCATCTTTATAACTGCCTACTCTATTTTAATCAGGGATTTAGAGAGTAAAAGACCTTTATGTAAATGGCTCACCCCTGCAATCGCGGCACACGAATAAACAGCAGCGCTAAGCACGCCGCCAGCATCAACCCTGTGGTCAGCCATAGCGCACCAGCGCCGTTTTGCTCTATCAGTAGGCCAAATAGCAGCGGCGCAAAGGCTTGCGCGGCCCTTGCCGGGGCGATAATCAAGCCCTGGCGCTGGCCAAACCCTTTCGGGCCAAACAGCGCTAGCGGCAGTGTGCCGGAGGCAATTGTCATCATGCCATTGCCCGCACCGTGCAGCAGCGCGAAGCCTGCTGCAGGCATACCCAGTGTTGCCAGCAGTGCCGCACCTAATGGGTGAAGCGTAGTGGCTACCCGCGCCGCCACCAGCGGATGCAAATGGCGTAAAAGTGCAAACTCACCCAGTCGAGCGGCCACTTGCGCTGGGCCTACTAGCGCCGCAGCGGCGACGGCCACCGAAAGTGACACGCCAGTTTCCTGCAAAAGCCTGGGCAGATGCGCCGCCATCGCCGTTGAGACAAACCAGCCCGCGGCAAACACATAGGCTAATAACATCATCGCCAGGCGAGGACGCTCCGGCGGCGGCGCCGATTTGTCGTCATCTTGCTGGGCCGCACTATCGGCTGCCTTGGGCAGGCAAGCATTCAACGGCAGCCCCACCACAATATGCAGCATGGCCCAGGAGCCGCAGGCTGCCCGCCACCCGAACTCATTTTCCAACAACGCTGTTAGCGGCCAGCCGATGGTACTGGCAAAGCCCGCCAGTAACGTCACGCCGGTAATTGACGAGCGCGCACTACGCCCAAGGAGACGTCCCAAGGTGGCAAAGGCGGCGTCGTATAAGCCCATTGCCATGCCAACGCCGACAATGAGCCAAGCGAACATTAAGCTGAGAAGACCTTGAGAGAGCGCCATGATGACCAGGCCAAGCGCCAAGACAGCGTTCGAAGCCATCAGCACGCCTCGCCCACCCTGTTGGTCAATCAAACGCCCTACGTTGGGGCCCAGCATGGCGGTTAACAGCAAGGCGGCAGAGAACGCCGCAAACACCCAGCTTGGCGACATCCCCAGTTCGCGGGCCATGGGTACCGCTAAAATAGCGGGCAAGTAATAACTTGATGCCCAGGCAAGAGTTTGCGCACTGCCTAAAGTAAGCGTTAACCCCAGCCTGGGCGAAGAGCGAATCATGCCACTTGTTTAGGCAGTGCCAACGCCATCAATGCGCTGACCGCTACTAAGGCTGCCGATACCCATAGGCAGGCGCTTAGCCCGTAGGCCATATATAGCCAGCCCGACAGTAGCGTACCCACTAAACGCCCCATGGCATTGGCCATATAGTAGAAACCGACATCCATGGAGACGCCATCGGCGCGGGCATAATGCACAATCAAATAGCTGTGCCAGCTGGAGTTAATCGCAAACAGCACCCCAAAGGCGAGCAAGCCGACGACTAACCAGCCAACTTGGGCCAAGGGCAGCATCGCCAGCACAATCGCCAGCACTGCCAGTGCCGCCGCCCAGCCAGCGGTCAGCGCCCGGGCATCGCCTCTGATCAGCCGGGTTAGCTTGGGTGCTTGGGTTTGCACTCCGCCGTAGCCGATCACCCACACTGCCAGCAGCCCCCCCACTGTCCAGTGAGTCCAACCATGCTGGTCGTATAAGAATACCGGCAGCGCTACCACAAACCACACATCCCGCGCCGAAAATAGACAGAAACGCGCCGCGGAGAGTACGTTAATCGCGCGTGATTTTGAGAAGATTTCGGAGAACTTAGGCTTCACTTTTTGCCGACCTAAATCCGCCTTGAGCCGCAGCAGTGAAAGCAGCAACACACCGCCTAGCATTACCGCCATGACAAACACCGCCGCCTGGAAGCCAATCAAGGTGAGCAGCAGCCCGCCGACAAAAAAGCCCAACCCTTTTAGCGCGTTTTTAGAGCCTGTCAGCATCGCCACCCAGCGGTAGAGTGAGCTATTGGCGTTGGCGCTCTCTTTTGGAACCAACACCTTAACGGCGCTTTTAGCGCTCATTTTGTTGAGGTCTTTAGCAATACCCGAAATCGCTTGTGCGGCCATCACCCAAACAACGGTCAGCAGGCTAGCGGGTACCATCAGCATGGCAAGGGCAATAATTTGCAGCCCTAGTCCCACATTCATAGTGCGATTGAGCCCCAAGCGCGCGCCCAGCCATCCCCCGACTAGGTTGGTCACAACGCCAAAGGCTTCATAAAACAGAAACAGCATGGCAATGGCCAACGGCGAGTAGCCCAACTGGTGGAAGTGCATCACCACCAGCATGCGCAGCGCGCCATCGGTAATCGTGAACGCCCAGTAGTTACCGGTAATCAGCATGTACTGGCGCACCTCGAAAGGTAGCGCCTTTACCCGTGCGAGCAGCGATTCAGCCACGAGCCACCTGCTCACGCCCGACCATCAGGGCCAGTTCAGCGGTGCGGTTGGCATAGCCCCACTCGTTGTCATACCAGGCGTACAGTTTTAGCTGGGTGCCGTTGATCACCATGGTGGAGAGCGCATCGATAATCGAGCTGCGCGGATCGGTGCGGTAATCGATTGACACCAAGGGGCGTTCTTCGTAGCCCAGGATGCCTGCAAGCGGGCCATCGGCGGCGACTTTCAGCGCCTGATTGACCTCGTCTACGCTCACTTCCCGCTCAAGCTCGAACACCATATCGGTAAGCGACGCGTTAGCCAGCGGCACACGAATCGCATGGCCATTAATCTTACCTTCAAGCTCAGGAAATATCTCGATAATCGCTTTCGCTGAGCCGGTGCTTGTAGGAATCAAGCTCATACCGCAAGCTCGGGCGCGGCGCAGGTCTTTATGCGGCGCGTCGAGAATCGTTTGGGTATTGGTGATGTCATGCACGGTGGTCATCGAGCCATGGCGAATGCCGAAGCTTTCCTGAATGACTTTGACCACCGGCGCCAGGCAGTTGGTGGTGCAGCTGGCAGCGGTGACGATCTTGTGCTGAGCAGGATCGTACAGATGGTCGTTCACCCCCACCACCACATTAAGCACGCTCGCCTCTTTCATAGGCGCGCTTACCACCACGCGACCAACGCCTTGATCAAGATAAGCCTGAAGCTGTGCAGTGGTTTTCATTACGCCCGAGCACTCAATGACAATATCGCAGTTCGACCAGTCGCTATCGGCAATAGCTTTGTTGGCGCTAAAGGAGACGGATTTGCCGTCGAGTTCTATGGCGCTATCCGTTGCCGAGATGCCCTTCCCTGGCGCCCAGTGCCCGTGCACCGAGTCAAACTCCAACAAGTGGGCAAAGGTGGCAGCATCGCCGCCTGGGTCATTAATGCGCGCCAGTTCTACCGCACCAGATTCTAACTGCGTCCACAAACTGCGCAGCGCCAAGCGCCCAATACGGCCAAAACCGTTAATACCGATACGTAGTGTCATATTTTTTTAGCTCCTCGGTGAATTATCGACGAATGTTGTCTCTTGCCTCAATCAATAACCACAGCGATAGACGTTGATAGATATCGTTGAATGTATGTTCATAGGCGTCTAGCTGTCCATGTAAACGAGGGTCAGAAATATCCCAGTAAAGTAGATGTCCACAACCACCTTTCCAGTGGCGGCAAGCCTGTAAAGCTTTTTCACATAAAATAAAAACGGTATCGAAATAATGCTCTTCGAGAGCTTCTATCGACTTACTTGCTAAGCCGCTTGTATTTACGCCGTGTGCTTCCAACGCTTGAAGCGCCAGTGCCTGTGGTCGGTCAGGCTCCTTTCCAGCACTAAATACTTCGAACTGATCCGCCGAAAGATGCCTCAGTATCGCTTCCCCCATTAGCGAGCGGGCTGAATTTGCACTGCAAAGGAACAGGACTTTTTTCTTTGTGGGCATAAAGAAATGGCTCATATATGTTTTTTCATATAATAGCCATTTTCTACACAATTTTCTTGCAACTCAAGCTCGCCGACATAATATGACATTAATTATAGCAATAAGCATATTCCATAAAAATATATTATATTTATAATTTAACACTTCCCACGCAGAGCTAAACAATAGACTCTCTGAAAAAAACACGTAAATAAAAAATACTATTTTCTTAAAATGACTATAAATTCATAAATAAAAAAACCCCTTAAAAAAGGGGTAAAAAAATCGATTTAAATATATTAAAAATATATCAGCCAAACCTTCCCGTTATATAATCTTCAGTTCTCTGACACTTAGGAGCAGTAAATAAATCATTAGTCTTATTGTATTCAATCAATTTTCCTAAGTACATATAAGCCGTGTAATCTGAAATACGCGCGGCTTGCTGCATATTGTGTGTAACAATCAATACTGTCACATCACCTGCGAGCTTATTAATCAAGTCTTCCACTTTTGCAGTCGCAATAGGGTCAAGAGCAGAAGTAGGTTCATCTAAAAGTAAAATTTCTGGCTCAACAGCCAAAGCACGAGCAATACATAAACGTTGCTGCTGTCCACCCGACATACTTAGCGCTGGCTGATGCAGTCGATCTTTTACTTCATCCCACAATGCTGCCTTACTGAGTGAATCTTCAACAATTTCATCTAATAATGAACGCTTAGTAATGCCGCGAATTCTCAAACCTGCTACCACATTCTCATAAATCGACTTTGGAAAAGGGTTAGGTTTCTGGAAAACCATACCTACTCTCATCCGAACAATATTCGGATCAAGATTGATAAGATTTTCATCTTCTGGAAATAAATTAATCTCACCAGAATATCTCACGCCCGGATATAAATCATGCATGCGGTTAAAGCAGCGTAAAAAAGTACTTTTCCCACAGCCAGAAGGGCCTATCAGCGCTGTCACTTTTTTATCAATTAAAGGCATGCTGACATCATCTATCGCCTGCGTACCGTCGCCGTACCAGAATTTCAAATTAGATACTTTAGCCCGCGTAGGGCTATCAGGCTCCAGGTACCAATGATCAAGATGCTCACTAGCCTTACGCACTGGTTTTTCAGAACCATCTTGCACAGTCGTCTGGAATTTCGACATACCATTCATACTCATATCTCACACCATTAGGAAGTTTGGTTACTTCTTATACCATGCAAAATGCCAACTTATTTACGAGCACGATAGCGTATGTAAATTGCCAAAGCATTCATCATTAGTGTCATAACAATTAGAACAACACCCGCAGCTGCCGCTGTAATTTGGAAATCTGCCTGGGGGCGAGATACCCAGCCATACATCTGTATCGGCATGACTGTAAACCCGCTGTTCAGCCACTCAAAACTAATGAATGGGAAATCACCACTAACTGGCGACTGCGGTAAGAAGGCGATGAAAGACAAGGCACCAATGGTAATGATTGGAGCAGTTTCACCAATCGCTCTAGAGAGCCCCACAATGGCACCAGTAATGATACCTGGTTTAGCTGCTGGAATAATGTACATTGCCATGGTCTGCCACTGGTTTGCCCCTAGACCATAAGCCGCTTCCCGTAACTCGCTGGGAATTGAACGTATCGACTCTCGTGTCGAAACAATGATGATCGGCAAAATCAATAACGACAGAACCAGGCCCGCCACCAGCACTGTCTCACCCATCCCGAAAGTCTGTACAAAAAGACCAAGTGCAAGGAGACCATAGACAATAGAAGGAACACCGGCCAAATTAGATACGTTGACTTCAATAACGTCAGTAAGCCAATTTTTACTCGCATATTCTTCCAGATACAAACCAGCGGCAATGCCAAGCGGGACAGCTATCACTGCAGTCACTAACATAACCATGATCGTGCCGACCCAGGCGGAAAGAATACCTGCATCCAGAGGCCTTCTCGACGGAAATGACGTATAGAAATCAGGATCAGTCAAGCGAGGAGCCCCCCTGACTGCCAAGTCTAGAAACAATGCCACTAATGTCGTTATCGCAATAAACAGTACGATGATACCCAGCGACGCAAAAATAATGTCCCTGGAACGGTTTTTTCGAGATAATGAAGCGTAGTCGATACCGCTTTTGATGTTCTCAGACAGTGTCTTCATAGTCACCTCAATAAGCCTGGCGATAGCGTTTGCGCAGATAGAAACCAATCAAGTTAAATATCAATGTCAACAAGAACAGCACCATACCAGCAGCAAAAATAGATAAATAAGCGATGGAGCCGTGGCTAACGTCGCCCATGCTAACCTGCACAATGAAGGTGGTAATAGTGGCTGCACCCTCCATAGGATTGAAGGTGAAATTGGGCATCTGGCCTGCGGCAATAGCAACGACCATTGTTTCTCCCACAGCCCGAGACATCGCTAAAATAAAGGCTGCCGTAATACCCGACATTGCCGCTGGGATAACAACTTTAGTAGCCGTATGAAAACGGCTGTAGCCCAAAGCATAAGCACCTTCACGCATACTATTAGGCACTGCCCGCATAGCGTCTTCGCTAAGAGACGTAGTGTAAGGCAGAATCATAATCCCCATCACTAGCCCCGGTGCAAGCATGTTGAAACCTGGCAAACCAGGTAAAAAGGTTTGCAATAGTGGGGTAACAACTATCAAAGCAAAATAACCGTAAACGACGGTAGGTACACCTTCAAGCAGTTCAAGTATCGGCTTGACGGTTTCCCGTACTTTCGGATTTGCATATTCACTTAGGTAGACTGAGAGTATGAGACCGAAGGGGATGGATACGGCCAAAGCGATACCCGACACTACAATGGTGCCTGACAACAGCGGCCAGATACCGAAAGTCGGCCTGGAGAACATCGGTGTCCAACTAGTGCTGGAAACAAACTCCCATACTGATACTTGTTCAAAAAACACCAGCGCTTCGCTTAGTAACACATAAACGATACCGACCGTGACCAAAACAGAGATAATCGCGGCCAGCATCAATATATAACGTGCTACTTGATTAATCATTTCACGCTTACGCAAAAAATGCGTCGAAACCTGAACCTTGGACGTCTCAAGGCGCCGTGAACTTGGAGTAGCCATTGGTCTTTTACGCCTACTTTGTTTAAAGAATATCTTTCTATCATGACCAAAGCGGAAGCTTTTATGCTTCCGCTCTGGGTTTACAGAGAGCTCACCTTTTCTGGAAAGGAGTGCTCTTAGTAGTGCTTCTCACGCTCAAGCGTTTCAACCACATCGACGCCCACTTCAGAACCCTGGTAGGCAGTACCAACTTCGCGGTCAGCCAATACACGTAGCGCAGCTTCGCGTACTCGCTCGCCTAAAGGCACGTAACCAACTTCACTGACCAGGTCACCGTTTTCTTCCTCGAATAGGAACTCAGCAAACTTTTCAACATAGTCTTTCTCTTCTATGGAAGCTTTGTTGGCGTAGTAGTACAGGGGACGGGTCAGCGGCTGGTAGGAGCTATCGCCAGCCGTTTCCATGCTCGGCTCAACTGGCTCGCTGCCTTTCCAAGAGATAGGCACGGCTTTCAGACTATCCTGGTTTTCCAGGAAGTAAGCCAGACCGAAAAAGCCCAACGCATTCTGGTCGTTGGCAACGCCCATCACCAGTACGTTGTCGTCTTCGCTGGCTGTAAAGTCGCCGCGGCTTGAATGCTCTTCACCTACAATGGCTGTCGTGAAGTAGTCATAAGTACCCGAATCGGTACCCGCGCCAAACAGATTCAACGGGCGATCAGGGAAACCCTCACGAACTTGGTTCCAGTTGGTAATGACACCTTGAGCTTCTGGCTCCCACACTTTCTGCAACTCTTCTACAGTAAGGTGATCCACCCAATCATTTTGTGGGCTAACAACAACGCTCAGCGCATCCATAGCTACGGGCAGCTCAATAAACTCAACACCATTTTCCTTGCAGAGTTCAAGCTCTTCCGGACGGATCGGACGAGAAGCGCCAGTAATATCGGTTTCACCACGACAGAATTTCTTGAAACCGCCACCAGTACCGGACAAACCAACGGTTACTCGAATTTCGCCGCGATTGGCATTACCGAACTCTTCAGCCATTGCCTCGGAAACCGGAAAGACGGTACTTGAACCATCAACCTGAACAGTATCAACGGCAACAGCGTTCTGAGCTACAAACGAGCCGGCAAGGACTGCACCGAACATAAGATGTTTTTTCATGTTTCTCTCCAAATTCCGTTCAACGCATTGAGTTTCGCGGTTCATATGGCAGCTTTTCGCCCAAGACGAATTCGTAATCTTTGTGCAAAGCATTTTGTAGCAAAAAGATGACGAAATTATGACAGCTGATGCTCAGTAAAAAATTATTACCGAACAGCGCCTGCCGCCCCCCCGCGGAATACAATCTAACGCAGCAACAGTGACATTCTCATGACAGCGCACAGCGCAGAAGTATTTTTTTGCTATCGGAAAGGTGAAGAGTTTTTTACAACAACAGCCCGAGCGCGGCTAAAGTACACAACGCCAGTGACGCCCCTTGCAGTAGGCGGCGGTCTAATCGATGGGCAACGGTGTCTGCCAAGGCATTACCCATTAATACCGCAGGTAGGAAGGTAAGCGCGACCTGGAAATGCCAGAGCTGAACCTGATCGGCCAAGGCGAGGGTAATAAAGGTCAACAGTGAGGTCAAAATAAAGAACGCCGCTAGATTACCGCGCACTCGATCCGCCGGTAAGCCGTGCATCAGCAACACAATAGGTGGGCCGCCAATGGCGGCGACAGTGCCGAAAATGCCGGAGAGTATGCCGGCGCAAAACAGGGTTATGCGGTTTACCGGTAGTTGAAAGCGGCACAAGGTGACCAATACCGCAAACAGCACGATAACCGCAATCAGCTTTTCCAATACAAACATCGGCGCGGCGAGCAGTAGCCAGATACCCAGCGCGTTACCGGGTAGGCGTCCTATTAGCGCCATACCAATGGAATCCAGGCGCACCTCGTGCCAGTAGTGGCGTACCATCATCAGCGAGACAGTAAAGCCAAACAACACCAGAATGACCGGCACTAATCGTGGTTCGAGCATCAACAGGAGCGGCGCACCGATGACGGCCAACCCAAAACCGGTCGCACGCTGCACAAAGGCACCCAGCAAGAGCACCCCTGAGCAGGCTAACCAGGTACTCATGGGCATATTGACCCAGGCCAGCAGGCTATCCATTAGTGCTGTTCATCCCTACGGTTCATTCCTGCCAGTTATCCCTGTTGTTCTACATCGGTAGGCGCTTTGGTTAGTTTGCGCACGCCAATATTGCCCAGTAATGCAGCGCCCAGCATGGTGAGCACCATGGGCCAGAGGTGTTCAACCTCGAACAGCCCTACCATCACACCGGCCAGCGCCCCGCAGGTAAACTGGATACCGCCCAGCAGCGCCGTTGCCGTGGCGCTTATATGGCCAAAATGATCCAACAGCGACGAGATCGCGTTGGGCGTAATCAGCCCAATCATTCCGGTAAACAGCATAATCAACGGCACCACAATGATTAACGACGCAATGTTGAGCGCAGTGGCTGCGACCAACCCAAGTGCAGCGATAAGCTGAATAAGAAGACCCAGGCGTAAATTCTGCTGGGGGGAGCGCTTACGTAACAGGTGAATATTGACTCGATTAGACAGTGCAATCACTACCACGTTGACCCCAAACACCAGCGGATAGGTGGCTGGCGAGAGGCCAAAATAGTCAAGATATAGAAACGGGGATGCGGTCACAAACGCAAACAGCCCCGCGAAGGAAGCCGCTACCGCGCAGATATACCCCATGCCTTCACGATGCTTAAGCACGCTGGCGTAGTTGCGAATGACCTGACGCGGAGAGGCAGCAGGCTGCGACATATCGCGGGTTTCAGGCAGGCGCGTGCCTAATAGCCAGAGTAAAAAGCCTGCGTAGACGGCCAAGAACACAAAAATCAGCCACCAACCGGCAATATGCAGTAGTAAACTACCCACGGTAGGCGCCACAAGCGGCGCCAGCATCATAATCATCGCCATTGTCGACATGACTTTAGCGGCCTCGCGACCATTAAAGCAGTCGCGCACAATCGCCGCCGAATTGACGACACAGGCCCCGCCCCCCAGCGCTTGGATAAACCGCCAGGCCAACAGCGTGGGCAAACTGTCTACCAGGGTAATGGCAAGGCTTGCCAGCATAAACACCATCAGCCCACCCAGGAGCACTGGCTTCCTGCCCATGCGATCCGAAAGCGGCCCAAAACATAGCTGGCCCAGCGCAAAACCGAACAAAAACACGCTAATGGAGAGTTCAGTGCGGTGAATACTGGCCCCGATGCTCTCCGCAATAACCCCCATGGCGGGCAAGTAGGCATCGATAGCAAAGGGCGCCAGCGCCGTGTTGGCGGCCACCAACAGTGCTACCCGACGAGGATTAAGATCCATGGGTCTCCTTAAGGCGATGATATACGCACTGGAATAGATAGGCCGCTAATCATAGCCGATTTTGAGACATTTGTCGGGGTTGCTGCTATCGATCAATAGCCCTGGATGACCAGGGGCTTTTCAAGGTGAGGGTTGATTAGTGGTGCGTGGTGGCATCTTGCGACTCAAGCATCTCAACCAGTGGCTGAAACTGTTCACGATTGTGTTCGTTCATATGCATCAGAATGCGATGGGCTTCCAGAATCCGGTCACGCAGTCCTTCTTCATCGGCAGGCACTTCAGGTAACTCTTCAAGGTCTTCGTTAAGCGTTGTTGCTTGCTGCAGCGGCGCTTCCATCAAAGTGAAAAAGCGCGCAAACCCCATCACGTCTAACATTTTTCGAACATCATCATTATCGACAATAATCGTCGGTGGCTGCTCTAAACGCCCTTTCACTGCCATTGCGACCTTGGCCAAGAAACCAAGCGCCGTCGAATCCACATTGGTGGCTTCGCGTAGGTCAATCAGTACGGCACGCAACCCCGGTGTCTCAGCGAGACGTTGGGCTTGGGTATCCAGCGTAGCGCAGAGCGTTAAACGCACGTCACCACACAATTTTAAAACAAAAACACCAGAATCGAACGCCGCTTTAATGCGACCTTCTTCAATCAGCATGACCAAATCCGCTCACCATCATGATTGTAATATCATCGGGTAAAGCATCGCGCTCTTGGTTGGCGTCGAACTCCGCATCTCCTTCGGAAAGGAGTGAATTTGTTTCTGCTAGCCGATCGCGCAACTGCTCAAGCGTGACACTCTCGCTTACTAATTGCTCAAGCTCCTTGAGCCGCGTGTCGAGCGTTTTACCCGGCAAGCATTCCAGTACTCCGTCTGAACAGAGCCATAGTCGAAATTTATGCGGCAATGCACAACTCAGCGAAGGATACTCCACATCGGGGAAAAGTCCTACCGGCATTCCCTCGCCTTCTAAACGGCGTAGCTCTCCCCCTGCTGCCAAAAGGGGCATGGGAAGCTGCGCGCCGAGCGAATAGTGAAGAGTATGCGCCTCATGGTCAATAACCCCAACAAATAAGGTGGCATGTTTACCGATATCAGTGCCCTGTAACTCCCGATTCATCGCCCTTAACCAGTCAGGAGGCAGTTTTTCCGGCTGCTGGCCATCCCATTCACTTAGCCAGCGGTTACATAAATATTTGAGCAGCACCGTCACAAACGCCGACGAGGCGCCATGACCGGAGACATCGGCAAAATAGAACGCACTGTATCGCTCGTTATAGCGCTGATAATCAAGAAAATCGCCGGACAAATACAGTGAAGGCGCAAATACATAGTCGTAATACACCCCGTTAATAACTTTGGGGCGAAGCGGCAATAAACGCCGCTGAATGTGGCCTCCACTCTGCTGATCCATCCGCAGTAGCGCTAGGTGTGTTTCGAGGCTTTCATTTAACTCTGCCAGCCTCTCATGATCACGCTCACGCTCAATGGCTAAGTCATTCAGTTCGATGGCTTTACGGATCATTCGGCGCAGCAGCTCGGCATGACGCAGTGGGTGCACAATATAATCCACCAAACCAACATCAATTGCCTTGATCAAATCGGCATCCTGGCGCGAATCACTCACCACCAGCGTCGGCAGGCGATGCGTCAACTGTGACCACTGCTGCCGGGAAACCGACCTGGCATGCGCAACAATCAGTGCCGTATCAGCGGGTAGATTCTCAATATCATCTGCTGCATATACCCACATGCCGTCACAAGTGATCGCTTCAGCCAGCGCATCGCGCTCTCGACCCGGCTCGTCGATCACTGCGATCAACTGCTTAGAATGATCCATCATAAGCCTCAATCGGTGACGTCATCGTCACCAAAGTTGCTCTCGTCAAAATCGCTGTCATCAAAATCGAAGCTGTCGCTGGCAAATGGGTCATCGCCTAACTCGCCATCACTCACTTCAAATTGGCGGCTTTGCAAGTAAGCATCACGAATAAAACGGTAGCGATCACCGCTAATCAACTCTTCCTGGGCAAGCAACCCCGCACGCGTATCAATTAAGTTGAGTGCGGTCAGGCTTATTCGAGCAGTATCATCATCTACGTAAGTAACGGGATACGCTGCGATATCAGCCGGTAGACCGGTGGTATCGCGAAGCGTGCTGGGTCCAAGGAAAGGCAGCACAAGGTAGCGCGAATCCTCCCAACCCCACACCGCGAGCGTCTGACCAAAATCTTCTTTGTCTGCGGTTACTTCCATCAGCGTGGCATAATCTAACAATCCGCCAATTCCCACGGTGGAGTTAATTAAAAAACGTGATGTGGCGAGTCCAGCATTAGCCGGTTTGCCTTGCAGCATGCTATTAAGCGCCGTACGCACTTCGCCTAAGTTAGAGAAAAAATTGCCAACCCCTGTTTCCACCGGGTCAGGAGTAATAGTGCGGTAGCCCCTTGCCACCGGTTTTAGCGCATAACGATCCAGCACATCGTTAAATGCAAACACTTTGCGGTTAAAGCCTTCCCACGGGTCATCAGGGTTAGCATCTTCCGCCATTTGCGTGCTAGCACACCCGCCGGTTGCTAATAACGTCACCAGTAGCAGAGGCAACCCTGGGGCGCGCAACGTAGAGGCTGATTTATCGTTCCTTAACCACTGCCACATGACATTTTCCTTTTTCAATTTCGCAGCACGCTTAGCGGCGACGAACGACCACACTGCCAGCACTATAACCCGCCCCAAACGAGCAAATCACCCCAATATCACCCCTTGCTAACTGCTCGCGATGAAGGTGAAAAGCGATGATTGAGCCCGCTGAGCTGGTATTAGCGTAGCGATCTAAGATGATTGGCGCTTGACCCTCGCTAGGGTCATACCCTAACACTTTGCGGGCAATCAAATCGTTCATATGTTGATTTGCTTGGTGCAGCCACATACGTTTCAGGTCGCGACTAGTTAACTCCAGGGAGGCCAGGTGGTCGGTGATCAATTTGGCGACCATGGGGCAAACCTCTTTGAATACCCGCCGCCCCTCCTGCACAAAGAGCTTGTCGAGGGCCAGCGAGTCACTATCCGTTACACGGTTGAGAAAACCAGCATTATTACGAATCGCATTAGAAAACTTAGTGATCAGACGTGTACCCAGTATCTCAAACTGCTCATCAGCGACGGCCACGGCACTGTTTTCTAGTACCACAGCAGTACAAGCATCGCCGAAAATAAAGTGGCTGTCACGGTCTCGAAAATTGAGATGGGCCGAGCAAATTTCCGGATTGACCACCAGCGCGCGCTTAACGCTGCCAGAAGCGATGGCGTTGGCCGCCGTTTCCAGCGCAAACGTGGCCGAACTGCAGGCCACGTTCATATCAAACCCATACCCGCGTGTACCCAGTGTTTGCTGTACTTCGACCGCCACAGCCGGGTAGGCGCGCTCTAAATTTGAGCAGGCGACAATGACTAGCTCAATATCAGCGGCATCAACCTGGGCAGCGGCCAATGCCTGATGCGCGGCGACAGTTGCCATCTCACACTGAATGGAGGGTTCATCGTTATGACGCTGTGGCAGTTTAGGCCGCATACGCTGTGGGTCAAGGATACCTGACGCATCTAGCACGTAGCGACTCTTAATACCGGAGGCTTTTTCAATAAATTCGCTACTTGAGTACGCCAACGGCTCACGTTCACCGCGGGCAATTGCCTCGCTGTGCTGATCATTTTCAGCGTCTACCCAAGCATTAAATGCCGCCACCAAGGCCGCGTTATCAATGGCGTGTTCGGGTGTATAAAGGCCTGTCCCGGTAATCACCACATGTGTCATGCCAATCTCCTCTAAGCGGCTTGCCAACGTGACTTGCGGCGAACCCATAACGTTACTGTGTGCATAAAATGGCGGTTTTTCCAGCTAGGCTCTAAACGCTAATTATCTCTTGCCAGCGCTTTTCAAGCCGTTTAACGGAGACCGCCATACTGGTACCCAATTGCTGGGCGAATAGAGACACCCTAAGCTCTTGCAGCCACCAGCCAAAAATGACTAATTCCGGATTTTCTACCCTTCCCCGTCGCTCACTTTCACGGCGGGCATCGAAACGTGCCTCTAGGGCTTGGACGTCTTGCATCATCATTTGGTCGCGACCGCGTTCACGGACAGCTTTTTCAAGCCGGATGAGCGCCGCCTCGGTGTAGCGCGGGTATTCATCCAACCAAGCGCCCGCATCACGAATAAAGCCTGGGTAGACCAAGCGCTGCATCTGCGCGCTCACATCGCTATACACCAGCGCCAAGGCAAAATTGAGCTTACCTTTGAGCAGTTTACTTACCGCCAAGTGGCCCTGTAGTGCAGCCTCTACCCGGACTAGCAGGGATTTTGCTGCGCCAACGAGATGATGCTGCGATTCGTTTAGCCGTTGACTAAATTCATTTTCTGAACGCGGGAGTGGGTGCTGAGCCACTACCTGGGCAAACACCGCCAAGAGTAAATCGTCCACAAAGGCCTGCTTACTGCCCACTTTGGCAAACAGCAGCGCGCACTTCTCAACGCCCGGCAGTTGCTTTATCGCTTTAACCTGCTCAGGCAGCTTGGCCATACCCAGTCGGGCGATGCCTTCCTGGTGGGCGGCGTTAGCTTTTGCAGGGTGATCAAACAGCGCCACCTTGAACTCGTTTGCGTCAGTTGCAACCAATGCAGGATACGCCTCAACGCGGATACCTGCCTGTGTGGTGACGCGTGACGCCGGCAGCGGTGCCTTGGGCAGCCCAACGACTGCGGGTTCATGGCTAACCTGTTTGGCCAGTGCCTGGGCGCCGGCGCTGGCGGCCGCTTCAAAGCGCTGCTCTAACGCACGCAGGTCGCGCCCCTGGCCCAAGGTTTCTCCCGCATGATCGACGACGCGAACATTCATCATCAAATGCGGGTCAAGCAAGTCTAGGCGCCAATCGTCGGGATGCACTCTTGTCGATGTCCGGCGGCGAATAAACTCGCCCAGCGCTTCGGTTAACGGCCGCTGGTCGGGCACCAGAGTTTCCAGCGCCGCGTCAACCCAATCAGGAATCGGCACAACTTGGCGGCGGATGCTTTTGGGCAATGACTTCAACAGCGCAATGCATTTTTCGCGCAGTAGCCCTGGCACTAGCCATTCTAAAGCGTGCACCGGCACTTGTGGGAGCATGGCGGCGGGAACGGTCAACGTAACGCCATCATCCTCAGCCTCTGGGTCAAAGTGGTAGCTAACCGGATACGCCACGCCCGCCAAGGTCAAATGATCGGGATATTGCGCCTGGGTGACGTCGCCTGCATCCCGCGCCTTTAGTGTATCAATATCAAAATGCAGTAACTGTGGATCTTGCTGTTCAGCCTTCTTTCGCCAGTGCTCAAATCCCTTGCCGTTGACGATCTCAGCCGGAATGCGCTGATCATAAAAATCGTACAGCGTGTCTTCATCGACCAGAATATCCCGCCGCCGGGCGCGATCTTCCAATGCCTCAACTTCGTCGATCAGTGCGCGGTTATGGGCAAAGAAGGCACCTTTGGTTTGAAACTCCCCTTCCACCAGCGCACGACGAATAAACAGCTCACGGGACTCCTGAGGGGCGATTGGCCCGTAATGTACCTTGCGCCGCGCCACAATCGGCAGTCCAAACAGCGTGACCTGCTCAAAAGCGACCACCTGGGCGCGCTTCATCTCCCAATGGGGTTCGCTGTAGCTGCGCTTAATTAAATGTTGCGCCTGAGGCTCAATCCATTGGGGGTCGATTTTGGCCACGGTGCGGGCAAACAGCTTGGAGGTTTCCACCATCTCAAACGCCATGATCCACTTGGGCGACTTCTTGGCCAATCCGGAACCGGGATGGATCATAAACTTGCGATTGCGGGCGCCGAGATATTCGCGGTTCTCCAGCAGCGTGCCTAGGTTGGAAAGCAGCCCGGAGAGCAGCGCCTGGTGAACTTTGCCCGATGTTTTACGCCGCGCTTGGCGTGCCTGCTCTTCGTTCTCGTCTTCGTCACGGGGCAGCGGCGCGGGCACGTCAATATCCATATCGCGCAGCAGTTGGCGAAGCTGGCGGAAGGTGTCGTGCCACTCGCGCATGCGCAGGTAGTTAATGTAGTGCTCGCGGCACCAGCGGCGCAGCTGGTTGCCCGACAGCGCCTCGCGGGCATTTTCAATTCCGTGCCACAGGTTCAGCAAGGCAACGAAGTCTGAATCAGGGTCATGCCAGCGCTGGTGCGCTTGATCGGCGGCTTGGCGTTTATCCGCGGGACGGTCGCGGGGGTCTTGAATCGCCAGTGCCGACACCACAATCAGTACATCGCGCAAGCTGCCGAGCTCGGCCCCCGCCAGCACCATGCGCGCTAAGCGCGGATCGATCGGCAGCCGCGACAGCTTACGTCCCAGCGGAGAAAGGCGCTGCTGCTCATCCACGGCACCCAGCTCAAACAGCAGCCGAAAGCCGTCTTTTACAAAGCGGCTATCCGGCGGATCAACAAACGGAAAGGCTTCGATATCACCGAGCTTAAGCCCCAGCATCGACAGAATGACCGAGGCTAGATTGGTGCGTTGAATTTCGGGGTCGGTAAAGCCGGGCCGAGATAAGAAATCTTCTTCGCTATAGAGGCGAATGCACACGCCTTCAGCGATCCGCCCACAGCGCCCTTTACGCTGGTTGGCGCTGGCCTGGCTAACCGCTTCCACCGGCAGGCGCTGAATTTTGGAACGGTAGCTATAGCGGCTGATACGCACTAGTCCGGGGTCGATCACATAGCGGATCCCAGGCACCGTCAGCGAGGTTTCCGCCACGTTGGTGGCGAGGACAATACGCCGCCCGCGGTGCGGTGCAAACACGCGGTTCTGCTCTTCGTTAGAAAGCCGAGCGTAGAGCGGCAGAATCTCGGTGCCTTTCAGCTCGGCGCGGCGCAGGGTATCGGCGGTTTCACGGATCTCGCGTTCGCCGGGTAAGAACACCAGCACGTCCCGTGGGCCGTGCAGCCAGCCTTTCTCCCGCTCGATCGCTTCAATCTCTTCCACTGCGTGGAGAATACCCTCTTGCAGCGTGCGGTCTTCTTCATCGTCCTCGTCGCGTACCAGCGGCCGGTAGTGCACCTCAACGGGGTAGGTGCGCCCGGTGACTTCCACCACCGGCGCGGGCGTCTTGGCCGTGCCGAAGTGCTGGGCAAAGCGCTCGACGTCAATAGTTGCCGACGTGATGATGACCTTTAGATCAGGCCGCTTGGGGAGCAGGCGCTTGAGGTAGCCGAGCAGAAAGTCGATATTCAGGCTACGTTCGTGGGCCTCATCAATAATGATCGTATCGTAGCGCAGCAGCAGCGGGTCATTTTGCGTCTCGGCCAGCAAAATCCCGTCGGTCATTAGCTTGACCAAGGTCGTCGGGCTGCTTTGGTCGGTGAAGCGCACCTGGTAGCCCACCTGCTCGCCCAGGGAGACTTCCAACTCTTCTGCTAGGCGGTTGGCAACGCTGCGAGCGGCTAGGCGCCGTGGCTGGGTGTGGCCAATCAAGCCACGGCGACCACGCCCCAGCTCCAAGCACATTTTTGGCAGTTGGGTGGTTTTACCTGAGCCGGTCTCCCCCGCCACCACTACCACCTGATGGTCGCGGATGGCGTTAACAATATCTTCCCGCCGCTCCACCACCGGCAGTTCCGGCGGGTAGTTGAGCGCGACCTTTTGATTTTCGCGCAGGCTAAGCTGCTGCTGGGCACGACTAAGCTCGCGCTGCACTTCTTCCAGACCACGGCTAATTGGCTTGTTATCGCATAAGCGACGATTTAGGCCGGCCAAACGTCGATCCAGCCGCTCTGCATCGCGCAGCATCACATCACCCGCGGCTTGTTTCAGCGACGCAAGACGTTGGCTATCTGTGTGGGCTGGGGATGTGTCGGTGGTCACGATTGAGTCGGCTTCCATTCGCTTGGGCATTTAACAGGAGATATTAATAACAGATATAAACAATCAACCCGCTCAATTGAGCGGGTCGTATAGTGTAACGCTTTCAGCTCCACGACGCCTAACCACAAAGCAAGCCGTAATCGAGTCTTTATTAATGGCTATCTGATGACGTTTTTGAAGGCTCTTCATCGCGCAGCTGGCGGCGCAGCACTTTACCTACATTCGTTTTGGGCAATTCCTCACGGAACTCGATGATCTTGGGCACTTTGTAGCCCGTGAGTTCTTTTTTGCACCAGTCGCGTAGCGTTTTCTCATCCAACTGATCATTTTTACTTACCACGAAAAGCTTGATGGCCTCACCGGCATTTTCATCCGGTACACCGACCGCTGCTGACTCAAGTACGTCAGGGTGGGCAGCCACTACGTCCTCAACTTCGTTGGGATAAACATTGAAGCCAGAGACCAGAATCATGTCTTTTTTGCGATCAACGATGCGAATGTAGCCATCATCCTGCAGTACTGCGATATCGCCGGTGTGGAACCAGCCATCTTCATCGATGGCGTCGCGGGTATCATCTTCGCGCTGCCAGTAGCCTTTCATTACCTGCGGGCCTTGCACGCAGAGTTCTCCCGGCTCGCCCAATGCGACGTCATTACCGTCGCCATCGACGACTTTTACCGCGGTGCCCGCAACAGGTTTACCAATGGTTCCCAACTGGATTGCATCGGTAGGATTAAAACTAACGATAGGCGACGTCTCGGTCAGTCCATATCCCTCCGCAATTGGACAGCCGGTGGTTGTTTCCCAGCGCTGCGCCGCTGCTTTGGTGAGCGCCATGCCGCCAGAGATCGTCAGCTTTAATTTAGAAAAATCCAGCTGTTTGAAGTCGTTGCGGTTACACAGTGCATTAAACAGCGTGTTGAGGCCGATAAAGGCGGTAAAGGGCAGCCCCTTGAGCTCTTTGACAAAACCATCCAGGTCGCGAGGGTTGGTGATCAGCAACGAGTGATTGCCGGTCTCCATTAAAAACAGGCAATTAACCGTAAAGGTATAGATGTGATAAACCGGAAGCGGTGCGATAACCAGTTCTTCGCCATCGGTGAGGTGAGACCCAATCGCTTCCCGCGCTTGCAGCATATTGGCGATAAGGTTGCGATGAGTCAGCATCGCACCTTTTGGCATCCCAGTGGTGCCGCCTGTGTATTGAAGAGCGGCTAAATCATCAGGGCTTCTTTTGACCTCGGTATGGCTTAGCGAGGCGCCCTTTTTCAGCGCATCGCGAAAACCAACCGCACTTGGCAGCGAATAAGCAGGCACCATTTTCTTAACGTGCTTAACCACGGCATTGATTAGCCAACGCTTGGGAACGTCGTGCAAGTCGGCGAGCTGAGTGACGATAACGTGCTTAATATCTGTTTTATCGAGCACTTTCTCCAGCTTGCCCGCCATATTGGCCAAAATCACAATGGCTTTAGCGTTGGAGTCCTTGAACTGATGGGCCATTTCCCGCTCGGTGTATAGCGGGTTGGTGTTAACCACCACCAGGCCTGCCCGTAGCGCGCCAAAAACCGCTACCGGAAACTGCAGCACATTGGGCAACTGAATGGCGATGCGATCGCCGGGGACAAGGTCGGTTTCGTGCTGCAACCAGGCTGCAAAATCCTTAGACAAGCGGTCAAGGTCGGCGAAGGTGAGGGTTTTTCCCATGCAGGAAAAAGCCGGTTTATCCTTAAAACGCTCTACTGCGGTATGAAAAACATCCGTGACTGAATCGTACTGATCCAACCCTTCAAGCGCTGGGCCACGTAAAACGGCGGCGTTGACGTGTTTGCTCATGGGCAATCTCCGCTATTGATGTCGATGTAGATCACCGACCTTGTTATTTTTGCAAGCCTGCTGCTGCAATTTTCATAAGCCAAACAATATACGAGGCAATGCAGACTGTAAAACGATCGATTGAAACTTACGTTTAAACTTTAGCCCAAAGTCAGTTTTTCTTAATCCAATACGCTTCTTTCATTACAATTTAGTAGATCATTGCCTTATTGACAGTAGCGCGCCTGAATCTCTCCATCGCACCAGACCAATAGCTCACCCGGCACCATTCGCTGCCAAGCTTCATTGTGCGTGAGAGGCTCGGTGGCAATCACCGATACGATGTCGTCAGGCGTGGTATGTTCGGCAAAATTGACCGTCATTTCAGCGTCGGAGAGCTCCGCATCGCCAAAGGGGGCACAGCGCGTAATGTGCGCCAGCTTAGTAGCGCAGTACGTATATAAATAGCGGCCATCAGAGAGCAGCATATTGAACACGCCTAACGCTCTTAGCTGTTCACACAGTTGATGCAAGCGCTCCCATAGCGGTTCTGGTGATGCGGGCGGAGTAGGAAAGGTATGGCGTAACTCACCCATTAACCAGCAATAAGCGTGCTCGCTATCCGTATCACCCACAGGGGTATAATTTCCTAACGCCAGTGATTCCCAGCCACTTAGCTGGCCATTGTGCGCATAGCACCAGGGCCGACCCCACATTTCACGGGTGAACGGGTGGGTATTGGCGAGCCGCACACCGCCTACATTTGCCTGGCGAATATGGCTAATCACCACGTTGGACTTAATCGGATAGTCGCAAATCAGTCGTGCAATAGGCGAGTCAACCGAAGGATGGGGATCACGAAAATCACGGTAGCCGCCCTCTTCATAGAAGGCGATACCCCAGCCATCACGGTGGGGGCCGGTGCCCCCACCGCGGTGCAAAAAGCCCGAAAAGCTAAAACAGATGTCTGTGGGCACATTAGCACTCATACCCAACAGTTCACACATGGGCTTCACACATAGCGCAACATCGAGTCATTGACCAGCAAAGCGTTTATCCAGATAAATGCCATCAGCTAATCACCGGATCACGGCGGCGGCGTGGCTGGGGCTCATCATTGGAGTGCTCGTCTTGCTGCGCAACAACGTCATATTCGCCAGGGCGACGCCACCACCATAGAGCAGCGCCCACTAGCGCACCCACTGCCATGCCCAGCACCAGCCAAATCAAGCCACCACGCAGCGCCGCGCCGTTATTTTCCAAGAAGCCAACAGCGGCGACCATCGCTGCCGGAGCCCAACCGGTATAGAATTCACCCTCTTCTATTAGCGGCAACCGGAAAGCTGCCGGTGCCCATATCGCCCCGGCAATAGCCCAAGTAAGCACTAGGCGTGGTAACCGTGGCAGAAAAGTGAACGTAAAATAGACGGCGACAATCACTAATAGTGATAGCCCGTAATAGCTCAACCACAGCAGTGGCGTTGAATCTGCAAACAGCATAATAACCCTCATGTGGGTGAACTCACCCGACGTTGATTTCCCGTTATGGTACCTATCAATTTATGAAAGCACAGCCAAGCATGCACTTAAGCTTACCCGCTGCGCGCTATTATCGCGCTAATGACCCGCAATGGCACTGGTTAGAAGAGCGTGATGATCCTGAGGTTAGCGCTTTTTTAGAAGCCGCCAACCAGCAACAAGCCGATTGGTTTGCGCCGCTCGCCCCGCTTGAGGAAGCGTTATACCAGAGCCACTTGGCACGCCGCGAATTAGCCGTGACCAGTCTTAAGACAGCGCTCGACCACTTTACGTTCTGGAGTGAAACCGGAGCCGAGGACGACTACCCCTGCTGGTGGCGCCACCCTAATAGCCAACCCGAGCAGAGCGAATGTTTCTTTGATGTACGTGCCCGCGCCGCTGCCCATGCTTTTTACGACATGGGCGATATGGCGCTCTCCCCCGACGAACAATGGCTAGCCTGGACCGAAGATACCCAAGGTGATGAGCGCTTTACGCTTTGGTTGAAAGCACTGCCTAACGGCACTCCCGTACAGCTACTCAGCGATATTGGCGCTGGCCTTTGCTGGGCAGAAGATCAGACCATCACCACGGCTACCCTTCTATTTACCCGCTTTGACGATACCCAGCGGCCCGACAGCATTTGGCGTTTATCGCTTTTACTCACTGAACCTAGCTCCTCGTCAGCGCCTGAATTAGTGCTTCGCGAAGAAGACCCCGAGTTTTGGCTCGGCATCGGTAAAACGCGTTCGCGGGCATGGCTATTGCTCGAAAGCGGCTCGAAAGACACCAGCGAAATTCACCTGCTGCCCGCTCACTCCCCTGCTTCAGCACCGCTATGTATTCAGCCGCGCCAAGCCGGGGTCGAGTACAGCATCGACCATCGCCCAGGCAGCTTCTATCGCCTGCACAATCAGACTGGCGATCACTTTCAACTTGATTATCTCCCGGAAAGCCAGCTCGATCAGCCTCAATCTGTCCCATTAAAGCCTGCTCAATCAAAACCTGCTCAATCAAAATCTAGCTGGCAAACATTAATTGCCCACCGCGAAGACGCGACGCTAGAAGGCGTTGATGCGTTCTCCTGGGGGCTGATGCTGGCTGAGCGCGACCATGCCAAGGCGCAGGTTCGGTTACGGCGCGTAGTGCTTGGTACACAGCACACCTTTACGCTGGATGAGTACTTAGCGCTGCCTGAGCAGCCCTGCTCGCAAATGCTCGAAGATGCGCCGCATTTTGATAGCCAGGTACTGTGCCTACGCGAAGAGACATTTACTCAGCCGCCCAGTTGGTTCTCTCTCGACCTAACCAACGGCGAACGGACGCTGCTCAAACGCGTGCCGGTTCATGGCTCGCTGCAACCGGAGCAGCTAATCAGCCGCCGCCTGTGGGCGACCAGCCAGGATGGCGAGCAGGTACCCGTTTCAGTCGTCATGCGTGCAGACCTAGTAAACCAGCCTTTGCCCACCCTGCTCTATGGCTACGGCGCCTATGGTGAAGCGCTCGACCCATGGTTCTCTATTGCCCGCTTAGAGCTGCTTGAACGCGGCGCGGCGTTTGCTGTTGCCCATGTCAGAGGTGGCGGCGAACGCGGCGAACCCTGGTATTTAAACGGCAAGATGGAACACAAGGAAAACAGCTTTAATGATTTTCTGGCGGCACGTGAGGCACTTGTAACACAAGGCGTTAGCGACCCGCAGCGTATGGTAGCTTACGGCGCCAGTGCGGGAGGGTTGCTGGTCGGCACCTGTATCAACCGTGCGCCAGAGGCATTCTGCGCGGCGCTACTAGACGTGCCATTTTTGGACGTGCTGCGTACCATGCAGAACCCTGAGCTGCCTTTAACTACCGCAGAGTACAGCGAATGGGGCAATCCCGAGGAGCCAGACGTCGCCGAACGGATTCGAGCCTACTCGCCGATCGACAATATAAAGCCCCAGACCTACCCCGCCCTGTGGATTGAAGGCAGTTGGTTTGATACCCGTGTAAGTTATTGGGAGCCCGCCAAATTTTATGCCCAGGTCACACAACAGCACCAAGGCACAGCGCCGATTCTAATGCGCACGGACATGAGTAGTGGACACGGTGGCGCTTCAGGACGCTTCAAAGCCTGGCGCGATACCGCACGCCAGGATGCATTTATCCTTTGGGCGCTAGGGCTGGCGGACCACCCTGAGCACTAACATACGGGTTGTCTATTGTGCTGGGAGGGATTACATCGGCAGCACCGCAATGATGTGCGACTCGAGCTGCTGCTCAGGCACCTCATCTTGCGACACTGCAAATCCCCGTACGCTAATCCCCTTGCGGTGAACCCGCTCGGCGTCGTTGCTTAGTAATGGATGCCAGCCCGCCAACTTGCGCCCTTCTGCGACGCGCCGGTAACCACAGCTTTGTGGTAACCACGTGAACTCTTTTACCAAGGCGGGCGTGAGTTGGGTACAGTCAGGAACACTGTCAAAACGGTTGGCATAGTCACTGCATTGGCAGCTGTGAGTATCCAGCAGGCGGCAGGCAACGTTCAGTACCGCCAGTTCCTGGGTATCCTCGTCGTGCAGTTTTAATAGGCAGCACTGACCACAGCCGTCACACAGCGCTTCCCACTCTTGGGGCGTCAATTCTTCAAGGGTAAAACGCTCCCAAAAACGCTCGCGCATCGTGGGTTCCATCATTCTCTCCTTCATTACCCGGCCGTCATAGCCACATGGTAACGGCTATTAAGATGCCGTATCAGCATGGCTCAATTCAGCCATTAGCGCTGGCCATAACGCCTGGAAATCGCTCTCTAGCGCTGGATAATCGTCGTAAAGCCAGGGCACCAAGGCCGCCAGTTGATTAGGGCCGGACAGGCGTCGGCCGATTCCGGCAACAGCCCGGCAGGTAAACGCAAAGTCAGCATAGCCACGCAGCCAATCATGCTCGACTAACAACGGCATCATGCCCGCCAGCCGATTTGGCGCGGGCCGCATAGAGAGCAGCCGATAGCAGCGCTCAACAATCGCCTCTTGATCCGCCTGCCCCGCCGTATCCCTGGCCAGAAAATGATCCCATACCATGTCCAAGGCAATGCCGGCATAACGCCGCTGCGCCATAGGGGCGCGACGCCGAGCACTGAGAACACTGGGGTGGCGATCGACCCAAGCATCGACTCGCCGGTGATGGCGAATGCCCTCTGCCGTTGCTGTTGGCCAATCGCTCAAGTCACGACCTTTAACACCATCGGCAATTAAATTTCCATACAGAAAATCGTCGCTACCGGCGCTGACCAACCAGGCGTGAGCAAGAAAATTCATAGCCGATGGGGGTTAGTCAGCATCAGAATGACTGGCGACATGAGCGCGATGCACATCAAGCAGATACGCCTCTTTGGGCGGCGGCATTTGCAGGTAGAAGCCTTTGTCGTTAATGCCCTCCACCACATCTGCTGCGCTAACGCGGGAGAGTTTCTTATCCGCCGTCAGAAGCATGGTAAACACCGGCACAGGCTTACCAAAAGTTTCAAGTAGTGGCTCTGGCACGTTGGTCAAACCTTGGCGCTTATCGACGTATAGGTACATCTCCTCTTTGCGCGAGCTCTTGAAAACTTCACAAATCAGCTTATCGCTCATGATGAACGCTCCTCAAGGGCTTGAACCAGCGCAGCATTTAAATAGTCACCCCGCCAACCACTTGGCAACGTAAGAGACTCTCCCGCCAAATCCTGCATAACCAGCGTTTCAATGTCGCGGCGGCGCATTAGCATTTCTGGTGCCACCCCTAGATCATTGGCTTTCGCGGTCACCGCTTTTTTAAGTGCTTTGAAGCGTGACTTGAACGTCGTGTGCATGGGGTCTGGCCAACGCTTGGGTAGCGCCGATTCATCGCAGTGCTGCGCCTGCTTCACCATCGCTAACAGGGCATCGCCCTCTTTTTTGATCAGCATCGGCTTAACGTCGTCCACCTCGGCTAACTCATAACGATTGCTAGGCATTTTTTCTGCGATCGCAAACAGCAGTTTATCGCTAATTAGCCAGTTGCGCGGCAAATTACGGCGGCGTGTTTCGCCCTCGCGCCATGTGGTCATTAACCGATACGCTTCCATTTGGCGAGGGGCTAATCGCCACAGTTGGCGTTGACGGGTATACCACTGCTGATCGTTATCCACGCTGCGGCCTGCCAGTTCAATTAAGCTAGCGCACTCAGCATCCACCCACTCGCGCCGCCCCAGCATGGCAAGCTTCTCAGCCTGAAGTTTCCAGACTTTAAGTAAGTAAATAACGTCCAGTGCTGCGTAATGGCACTGGGCAGGCGTTAGCGGGCGCAATAACCAATTGGAGCGCGTTTCTTCTTTGGGCAGGGTTTCACCGACCCAAAATTCGACTAGCTTTTGATACCCCATGCCAGGCGTCTCACTTAGAAACCCTTGCACGACTTGGGTATCGATTAACGGCTCAGGCAGCACACCCGCCCAGTGTTGGAAGACTTCCAAATCTTCGCTACAGGCGTGGAGCAGCTTGATAGCGGTATTTTGCAGCAGCGCGCGGAATTTGTCGGTGCATGGAACAGCGACCGGATCGATAAGATAAGCCTCTTCACCGGCAGTAAACTGAACCAGCGCAGGGACGGGAAAGAACGTGTTCTCTCGGAAAAACTCGGTATCCAGCGCAATCACTTTAGCATCAGCAACTTGCTCGCAGGCTGCATCAAGCGCATCGGGGGTATCAAGCCATTGAAAAGAGGGGGTAAGAGAGGACAAAACATTCTTCCAAGTTAGCGCAAACGCTAAGACGCTTGCTTTTAGGTGAGCTT
Source organism: Halomonas sp. SpR8 (assembly GCF_031010195.1). Taxonomy (GTDB): domain Bacteria; phylum Pseudomonadota; class Gammaproteobacteria; order Pseudomonadales; family Halomonadaceae; genus Vreelandella. Next base: position 43,380 of record NZ_JAUAMC010000003.1, read on the forward strand.
ATTCGCTGGCAAACGGCAGACGGCCGTTGAATGCGCGACTCAAGGTGCCGCCATCCACATACTCCAACTCCCCGCCCATCGGTACGCCATACGCGAGGCGCGATAGTTTGACGCCGTATTCTGACAGCTGCGAGGCGATGTAGTGAGCCGTCGCTTCACCTTCGATAGTAGGGTTGGTCGCCAAGACGACTTCTTCGATCACACCTTCCGCGACCCGCGCTTCCAACAAATCTAAACCAATCGACTCAGGGCCGATGCCATCCAGCGGCGAAAGGTGGCCGTGCAGCACAAAGTAGCGACCCTTAAAGCCACCGGCTTCTTCAATCGCCAACTGATCGGCAGGCGACTCCACCACACATAGCAGCTTGTCATCGCGACGTGGGCTCTCGCACAGTATGCAGATCTCGGCTTCGGTGAGCGTTCGGCAGCGCTGGCAGTAGCCAACCTCTTCGATGGCCTGTTGAATCACTGCCGCAAGGCGCTGCCCACCTGGCCGTTCGCGCTCCAGCAAGTGCATTGCCATGCGCTGAGCCGTTTTAGGCCCAACGCCTGGCAGCACACGAAAAGCATCCATTAACTGCTCAACTAGAGGGGAAAAGCGCATTGCTTAGAACGGCATCTTGAAGCCGGGGGGAAGGTCCAAACCAGCCGTCGCTTCTTCCATTTTAGCTTTAGAACTGACTTCTAATTTGCGCACCGCGTCGTTGACCGCTGCGGCTAACAAATCTTCTAGCAACTCTTTGTCTTCTTCCATAACGCTGGGATCAATGGATACGTTAGATACGTCGTGCCGACCATTCATGGTGACCTTAACCATACCGGCCCCCGCCTCGCCCTGAACTTCGGCTTTGGCTACTTCTTCCTGGGCACGCTGCATTTTTTCCTGCATATCTTGGGCTTGTTTCATCAAGTTGCCCATTCCACCTTTAAGCATGGTCTGATCTCCAACGTGGTTAAAAAGTACGTTTACGAAAAGAGTCTATAAAACAACCCATGAAATAGCACTTAACGCATCGCGTCAGCGGGTTTAACACTCGATTCTATCAGCTTTGCACCAAACGCCTGCTGTAATTTCTGTACATGGGGGTCATGATTGAGTAGATCAACCGCTTGAGCGTGACGCTCTTGATTCAGGCGATCTTCGCGCTGACGAGGCGTTTCCAATTCTTTAGACAGTTCGGCAACATAAAACGCTATGCGCCGCGGCATTCCCTGCTCTTTCAGCGCACGCTCAATGCGCGTTTGGTGTACCTCCGCCTGCATGGCCTCTTGGCTGGGATCCAAGCGAAGCGTTAATAGCGCACCATCATCACTCTCGACCAAACAGTTACCCGCCAAGTTGCGCGTTAAACCGCCCAAACCCAACGAGTCAAAGCATAGCAGCCAGTGCGCATTATCGAGCTTGTCTGGCGGGTTGTCGGACACTTCAGCAGGCGAAACGTGTGGCTCTGGCGCTAGCGCGGCTTCTCGCTCAGCAGCCGGCTCAGATGCAACGTCTGGCGATGACGCAATCTCAGGAACCGATTCTGGCTCAGAAATAGGCTCAGGTGCAGCGACGGGCTCGGGCTCGGGCTCGGGCTCGGAAGAATGCTGCAGCGCGCTGGCCTCTGTCGCATCTGTTTCAGTGTCGACTGTCCACGGCGGCGGTTCTTGAAGTGGCGGCTTCTCCTCAGCAGCTGGCACTGACGGCTGAGGCGAGGGTTGGGGTGATGGCTCTGCTTGCGGCTCAGGCTGAGCTTCCGACGGTGGTTCAGTCTTAGGTGGCGTGGTTTCAGGTGCTGATGAAGCCGCATCCGTCACGGAAACGTCAGCGGCCGACTCCGTCGCCGCTGCTTCTGTGGGTCCGCGGCGCAGGGGTAGTGGCGTACGCGAAGGTTTGGGCACGCCCTGCGGACGAAACGCCAGCATGCGTAGTAACGTCATCTCCAATGCGCTGCGAAGATCGGGGGCGTGCACCATATCCCCGCGGCCCTGGATACCGATTTGATAATAGAGTTGGATATCTTCAGCGGTGAAACGGCTCGCCAGTTGGAGGATCGCGTCACGGTCACCGTGGCTGTTATCGACAGCGTCCGGCACCATCTGCGCGACTGCCAAGCGATGTAGCATGCTCGAAAGCTCATCCAGCACCGCGGCAAAGTCAGGGCCTTGCTCGGCTAACTGGGCTACTTCGCCCAACAGGCGTTGTACGTCCACATCCGCCAGGGCTTCTGCCAACCCCAGGATATGACGATGATCCAGAGTGCCCAGCATCGCCGCCACATCCGCATGATGAATCGCACCTTGGCCAAACGCGATGGCTTGATCGGTGAGACTCATTGCATCGCGCATGGAGCCTTCTGCAGCTTTACCCAACAACCATAGCGCGCTCTCATCAAACGCAACGCCCTCTTCACCCAACACATAGGTCAGATGCTCGACCACGCGCTCTGGCGGCATATGTTTAAGCGTGAATTGGAGGCAGCGTGAAAGCACTGTCGGCGGCAGCTTTTGCGGATCTGTCGTCGCCAGCAAGAATTTAACGTGAGGGGGTGGCTCTTCCAGTGTTTTCAGTAGCGCATTGAAACTGCTGGTAGAGAGCATGTGCACCTCATCAATCAGGTACACCTTGTAGCGACCTTGAGTAGGCGCGTACTGAACATTATCGAGCAGCTCGCGGGTATCTTCTACTTTGGTCCGTGAGGCCGCATCGACCTCAATTAAATCAACAAAACGACCTTCATCAATCGCTTGGCAGCTATCGCACTGACCACACGGCGTTGAAGTAATACCTTCATCACCGCGACCATTGGCCGTGCAGTTTAAACACTTGGCCAGAATACGCGCCAGCGTGGTTTTACCCACACCACGCGTACCTGTAAATAGATAGGCATGATGCAGCCGCCCTTGATCAAGTGCATTGACCAAGGCGCGCTGAACATGGGTCTGACCCACAAGTTCGTGGAATGTGCGAGGTCGCCACTTGCGGGCCAGAACCTGATAGCTCATGAAGCTGTATATCCTTCGACAGGGTAATGCTTAGGCGTTATCGCCACCTTCCGCCGCACCTGCTCGCTCGGCAGCCGCTTTTACCAGTTTTTCCAATTCGCCGTTTTGATGCATTTCTACCACGATGTCACAGCCACCTACGAGCTCGCCTTCTACCCATAGCTGGGGAAAAGTCGGCCAATTGGCAATCTTTGGCAGTTCAGCGCGAATGTCCGGGTTGTCCAAGACATTGACGAACGCAAAGCGCTCACCGCAGCTCATCAATGCCTGAACGGTCTGAGCAGAAAAACCGCACTGGGGTAGCTGTGGGGAGCCTTTCATATAAATCAGAATCGGATTTTCGCTAATTTGACGCTGAATGTTTTCGGCTGTTGTGCTCATACAATCTCCTCGCATTTAAATAACCGATGCCCACTCCTCAATACTTGAGTGGCGCGCTCGGGTTTAACGTGTAGACATTATTCTACGCATGCCGTTCGCGTTGCGCATCCCCTGCAGCATAGCTAGGATAGGGTTTTTGCGCGGAGAGAATCCCCTATGGCGACACGCCATTTCCTGACCTTGCTAGATTTAACCCCGGATGAGCTGGACTACTTGATCCAACGAGCCATTACGATCAAAACCAATTTAAAAGCCCAAGGTCCTGTTTACACGCCATTATCCAACCGCACCCTGGCGATGATCTTTGAGAAATCATCGACGCGCACTCGGGTTTCCTTTGAGGCCGGGATGGCGCAATTTGGCGGCCACGCGCTGTTTCTCTCTCCCCGCGACACCCAACTAGGCCGCGGAGAGCCGATTGAAGACACCGCTCGCGTACTGTCTGAAATGGTCGATGCGGTAATGATTCGTACCTTTTCCCACGCGGGCCTGGAAGCCTATGCAAGCGCCAGCAGCGTGCCGGTAATTAACGCGCTAAGCGATGACTACCACCCTTGCCAGCTACTTGCCGACGTGATGACCTGGACGGAACTACGCGGTAGCGTAAAAGGGCGCACAGCGGTGTGGATCGGTGATGGCAACAATATGTGCCACTCCTGGATCAACGCGGCTCGCCAGTTTGGCTTCCATCTGCGCATTTGCTGCCCCAAAGGCTACGAGCCCCGTGCGGACATTATGGCCGCTGCTGACGATAACGTTACTCTGCTGCATGATCCTAAGGAAGCGGTAAAACAGGCCGACTTAATCACGACGGACGTCTGGGCATCAATGGGCCAGGAAGAAGAGCAGGCGAAGCGCGAAGCAGACTTCTCTGGCTTCCAGGTCACCGAGGCGATGCTAGACACCTCCAAACAAGACGCCCTTTTCCTACACTGCCTGCCTGCACATCGTGGCGAAGAGATTAGCGATACGCTACTCGACGACCCGCGTGCGGTAGTTTGGCAAGAAGCGGGGAACCGCCTGCACGCGCAAAAAGCGCTGATTGAATTTTTGCTGCTAGGAAAAATCGCTGAATAATCAGCTTTTAAGACAGAAAAAAGCCTCGTCTAAATAACGAGGCTTTTTTATGAAATTTTGGCACAGCTAAGCTTAGTAAAGTTAAAGAAGAATGGTGGAGCCTAGCGGGATCGAACCGCTGACCTCAACACTGCCAGTGTTGCGCTCTCCCAGCTGAGCTAAGGCCCCACATGCTGCACTTTCCAGCAACGAGGCGGATACTACGTTGAACGTCCAACTCGGTCAACCTTTTACACCATAAGCATCTACTAATTCTCATTTATGGTTAGCTGTGGCACTCTATAAACAGCTAAAAGATAAAGTAGCGCACAAGGCCAACGCCTGACCCCAAGATGTTTCCAAGCAGGAGCCTGCCCCTTGATCAGTGTACTTATCGCCGATGATCATCACCTAGTAAGAACCAGCATTGCTCATCTGCTGAATGAAGAGTGTGATATTAAAATCGTAGGCGAGGTCGACGACGGTGAAAGTGCGGTAACCCAGTGTCGCCATTTGAAGCCTGACATCGTGCTAATGGATATTCGTATGCCTGGCATCGGCGGGCTTGAAGCCACCCGGCGCATTCACCGCATGATGGAAGACGTCAAAGTATTAATTCTCACGGCACACATGGAAGACAGCGTGCTGAGACGCATGCTGGAAGCCGGTGCCTCAGGCTTTTTAAGTAAAGGCGCCGACGCACAGGAAATGACCGACGCGATACGCCAAGTATTTCATGGTCGGCGTTACGTGAGTCAAGAAATTGCTCAGCGGCTCGCCCTTTCACACTTCACTAATGAAGACAATCCGTTCAGCCACCTCTCGCAACGTGAACTACAGATTGCGCTGATGATTGTTAACTGCCAGCGCGTGCAAGATATCTCTGATCGACTGCATTTAAGCCCTAAAACGGTAAACACCTACCGCTACCGACTATTTGATAAACTACAGGTTGCTACTGACGTAGAGCTTACTCATTTAGCGCTTCGTCACGGGCTGGTCGAGGGGTTTGACGCAAGTCAGATATAACCCCATTTCCCCTGCTGTTATCGGGTACCGACACGCTGCCATGACCTTTGATTCAAAACAGTTTCTGAGCTCGGTAAGCTCCTCACCAGGGGTTTATCGTATGCTCGATGAGCAGAACAATACGCTCTATGTTGGCAAAGCCAAGCGTTTGAAAGCGCGCCTTGCCAGTTATTTTCGTGGCCAGTTGAACACCAAAACCCAGGCCATGGTAGGGCGCATTGCCGACGTTCAAGTTACCGTCACGCGTACCGAAACCGAAGCATTGCTGCTTGAACAGACGCTCATCAAACAGCTGCGCCCGCCTTACAACATTTTGCTGCGCGACGATAAGTCCTACCCATTTGTGTTTGTTACCGACCGCCACTCTTACCCGGCGCTTGAGTACAAGCGGGCACGCCAGCGCCGTGACGACGGCCGTTATTTGGGCCCCTACCCGAGCAGTGGCGCCGTGCGCGAAAGCCTCGCGCTAATGCAAAAAATATTTCGTATCCGCAACTGCGAAGATAGCGTCTTTGCCCATCGCTCACGCCCCTGTTTGCAGTATCAAATTCAGCGCTGCAGTGCGCCATGCGTCGATTATATATCCGCCGAGGATTACCAGCGCGACCTGGAGCACGCGGTGATGTGCTTGGAAGGTAAAAGCGAACACGTTACCCAAGAATTAATGCAGGCAATGGAAGCGGCCAGCAAGCAGCTCAACTTTGAGGAAGCTGCCCGCCTACGCGACCAAGTCCAGCAATTGCGGCAGCTACAGCAGCGTCAATTTGTCGATACCGGCGGGGGCGATGCCGACATTTTCGCGCTTGCCGTGCGCCCCGGTGCACTGGGTGTTTCCGTACTGAGCGTTCGCGATGGGCGCCTTCTCGGTGCGCGCCATCACTCCCCCAAAAACGATTTGGATCTACCGATTACAACGCTGCTCACCGAGGTCGTTAGCCAATACTACTTCGGCCAGCCGCATAATGTGCCCAGCGAAGTGATTACCAGCCACCCCTTAGACGACAGCGAACTTATCGCCGAGGCGCTCACCCAGCAGGTTGGCAAACGCATTCGCGTTACTAGCCAAGTGCGCGGCCACCGCGCCCAATGGCAACAGCTGGCTATTACCAATGCCGAACAACAGCTGGCCTCGCAACTCGCCAATCAGACGCAGCTTACCCAGCGCTTCACCGCACTCCAGAAAGCGCTAGGCCTGAAGGAGACGCCACAGCGCTTGGAGTGTTTCGATATAAGCCATAGCCATGGCGAAGCCACCGTTGCGTCATGCGTTGTGTTTGATCATCAGGGGCCGCGCAAAAGCGACTACCGGCACTTCCGCATTGAGGGAGTCGCGGCGGGTGATGATTACGCCGCCATGCAGCAAGCGCTCACTCGGCGTCTCAAACGGGTAAAAAGTGGCGAAGCGACAGCCCCGGACATCCTGATCGTCGATGGCGGAAAAGGGCAGCTCAACATGGCCCGCGAAGTGTTTAAAGATCTCGATATCAGCAATATCCTGCTACTCGGCGTTGCTAAAGGCACAACCCGCAAGGCGGGGCTGGAAAGCCTGTTTGTCGAGACCGCTGACAACCCGCTTGATCTGGATCCCGCCTCCCCCGCGCTGCATTTGATCCAGCACATTCGCGATGAGTCTCACCGTTTTGCCATCGCCGGCCACCGCGCTCAGCGCGATAAAGCGAGGCGCACCTCCACCTTACAAGAGATCCCTGGCATTGGCCCCAAACGGCGGCGAGAACTGCTGCGTTTTTTTGGCGGTCTGCAGGGAGTACAAAAAGCCAGCCGCGATGAACTAGCACGCGTTCCCGGCATCAATGCCTCGTTAGCTGAAAGTATTTACCGAGCACTCAACGGATAAACACCCTCTTGGCATGGATGCTATCGGCCAAGGGGGATAGAATGACCCAAGACACTTCGAATCCTCTGATTTACCGGCAAGGATCGCTCTCTGCGATGAATATACCCAACATACTGACCCTGGCGCGAATCGCCTTCATTCCCCTGCTGGTAGTGCTGTTTTATCTACCCTTCAGTTGGAGCATGCCTGTGGCGGCAGGCTTATTTGCGTTAGCTTCCATTACTGACTGGCTGGACGGCTATTTAGCGCGACGCTGGAATCAGTCAACGCCTTTTGGCGCTTTTTTAGATCCGGTGGCCGACAAGCTTATGGTCGTCGTAGCACTGGCGTTACTGATTGAGCGTTATGACACGCTGGTGCTAACCCTGCCTGCGCTGGTTATTATTGGCCGTGAAATTGTCATTTCGGCGCTTCGTGAATGGATGGCTGAAATGGGCAAACGCGGCATGGTCGCTGTTTCATGGGTTGGCAAGCTAAAGACAACGCTGCAAATGGTGTCACTACTTCTCTTACTGGCGCTACCACCCGCGCATGAATTCGCGTTGCTGGGGGTTGTCGTACTGTATACCGCCGCCCTGCTAACGCTCTGGTCAATGATTCAGTACTTGAAAGCTGCTTGGCCGCACCTTAGCCGCTCCATGTAAGCTGCTGTAAATAAATAAAGAATGTCTTACCAATTGATTGATTGACAACTCGGCGGTGATCCGTATAATTCGCCCTCGAGTCGAGCGGGAATAGCTCAGTGGTAGAGCATCGCCTTGCCAAGGCGAGGGTCGGGAGTTCGAATCTCCTTTCCCGCTCCAACGACTCTTGAGGCTGGATGGCAGAGTGGTTATGCAGCGGACTGCAACTCCGTGTACGCCGGTTCGATTCCGACTCCAGCCTCCACTTTCTAGTGTAGCGATGATGTGTTGAGCAGCCTGCTTTTATACGCCATTGCGATGTTTTGCCCGGATGGCGAAATCGGTAGACGCAAGAGACTTAAAATCTCTCGGGGGCAACCCCGTGCCGGTTCAAGTCCGGCTCCGGGCACCACTATCTACTTTTGTTCTTTCCTTTCAGTCCTACCTCCTTTAGCTATTTAATTTCCCGTATGGATTATCCTTACGCTGCCCTTCGCTGCGTCAATTCGTGTGTCTGTACATCGCGCAACTGCATCCCAGAACATCGCTCAATTCTTACCCCAAAACATCGCTAAACGTTAACCGCCACGCTATTATGCCTGCCTCCTAATCAATTACGCTCGGCGAAGCCAGCGTCGTTAAGGATTGCAATATTTCGGTCAATAGCAAGAAGGAGCGGGCACTATGGGCACGCCAATATCCGATGCACTTATCATTGGCGGAGGCGTAGCAGGATTAACGCTTGCCCTGGAAATTGCCGACCATATGTCAGTGACACTGGTTCGCCCCGCTCAAGATGATCAGGGCGCCAGCCGCTGGGCACAAGGCGGCATAGCAGCTGTCCTCTCCCCCGATGACGATCTCGAAGCGCATATCAACGACACTCTGATTGCTGGGGATGGACTATGCGATGTAGAAGCGGTTCGCTTTACCGTTACTCATGGCCCCGCTGCCATTCAGTGGTTGATTGATAATGGCGTGCCCTTTACCCCAGAGACCGACCCCAGCGCTCGCTACCCTTATCACCTGACCCGTGAAGGCGGCCACAATGCCCGCCGCATCATCCACGCCGATGATGCCACTGGCCGGGCGGTGGTAGATACCCTGTTAAACAGAGTGGCACAGCACCCCAACATTACACAGCGCAATGATCTTACCGTGATTGGCTTGCTGAAGGATAACCAAGGCATCTGTTGCGGTGCCTATGGCAGTGATACCAATCACCACTGGCACTCGTTGAACGCGCGCTATACGGTGCTGGCCACTGGCGGCGCAAGCGGCCTTTACCGCCACGCTACAACGCCCGCGCCGAGCAGCGGTGAAGGCATGATGATGGCTGCCGAGCTAGGCGCCCGGCTAATGAACCTTGAGTTTCAGCAGTTTCACCCAACCTGCCTGTTTGACCCCGAAGGACCGGCGTTTTTAATTAGCGAGGCGGTGCGCGGTGAAGGCGGACATCTCCTTAATGAGTCAGGTCAACGCTTTATGCTCGCGCTGGATCAGCGCGCTGAGCTGGCTCCTCGCGACATCGTGGCTCGCGCCATCGACGCGGAGATACAGCGTGGCACCCTGGGGCATGTCTGGTTGGATATTCAACATCTAGGCGAAACGGCGATTCGCCACCACTTCCCGACTATTTTGGCGCACTGCGCCGCCCGCGGTATTGATATTACCCAGCAAGCCATTCCCGTGGTACCTGCTGCCCACTATAGCTGTGGCGGTGTCGCCACCGACCTGCAAGGCGCCACCGATATTGCCAACCTCTATGCCATCGGTGAGACGGCCTGCACAGGCCTACACGGCGCCAACCGAATGGCCAGCAACTCACTGTTAGAGTGTTTAGTATTTGCGCGCAGCTGTGCCCAAGCGCTGCGTATGAACTTGCACAAGCCAAGTGGGTACACACCGTATAGCGGAGCACGCCCTCCAGCCCAGGCTGAGAGAGCTGACATACCTTCAGTCCTCCTCAACGATATTCGCCAACGCATGCGGACCACCATGAGCCACCACGTTTCTATTGTACGCAGCGCGACGGGGCTCGATAACGCACTCGAGCAGTTAACGATGCTGTTAAATACGCTGGAAGAGATTGAGGGGGCGATGTCCACCCTGGAAGGCCATCGTTTATATCAAGCACTGCAATTGGCGCAGTTAACGGTGCTAGCAGCTCAGAGGCGCCATGAGTCTCGCGGCTTGCACTTCACCAGCGACTGGCCGCAACAACAGCCGATAGCCAAGGCCTCGACGGTATCGATAAAAGATCTAGAAAACAGCCACTAGAACAAAGAGTTAGTGGCCGGGTTGGTGAAATAACTTACGCACTTCACGCAAGTGCTGCGTAGAGGCACTGTCTGGCCATAACCAGATCCGCTGCTTACCCACATAAAGCCCGATTAACCACGGCCCTAAATAGTCACAGCGCACCTGCAACTCTTCACTAAGCACACCATCAGGCATCAGCCAGCGGCCTTGAAACAGCGACCCCGTCGCGGTTAGCGAGAGCACTCCCCTAGGCTGGCGAGTACAGGCATGCCAACCAATAGCAGCCCCCAATGCCAACGTTGCCAATAGGGTTAGCCCACCTGCTATCCAATAGCTGAGCGCCGCAAGCCCAATCAACAGACAACATTGTATTAGTTGCCACTGTTTAGAGGGTGCGATAGGCAGAATTATCGGTGGTTTCAGCATGCTCAACTATCATTTTTACGATACGCCGCTGGCTAGGCTCCTCTGGCCACTCCCGATGCATCAACCATACGAATAGATCCTGGTCTTCACCTTCGATTAATTGCTGGTACGCCAATTGATCTACCTCGCTGAGATCGTCGAAACGCTGCTCAAGAAAAGGAATCAACAGCAAATCTAGTTCCCACATACCGCGTCGGGAGTGCCAATAAAGCCGCTTACGCAAAATGGCCGCTGGGGAATTATCGTCGTTCAACGTCAGCCGCTCCAATTAAATAAATGAGAAGCCAGTATACCTAAGACACAGGGTCGCGCCAGCGCCCACCTTAGCCTATGCTGTTAATCAGTCTAGAACCTTGTTTTATCTGAATTGTTTTATGCTTAATTGAGCAGTATGCTGAGTTTGATGTTAGCGAGGTCGAGAGTGCGTCACGGCCTTCAATGTTTGCAGGGAGCCAACCGATGACTAAATCAGAATTAATCGAACAAATTGCGATGCGTCAGCCGGAGTTGTCCGCCAAAGATGTTGAAACGGCGGTACGTATTATTCTTGACGATATGACCGATGCGCTTTCTAGCGGCGGCCGCGTTGAGATCCGTGGTTTCGGCAGCTTTTCACTGCACTACCGAGAGCCACGAGTAGGCCGTAATCCTAAAACGGGCGATGCGGTCGACCTGGAAGGCAAGTATGTGCCGCACTTTAAACCGGGCAAAGAGTTACGTGAGCAGGTTGATGCTAGTCGGGCACTTGGCTACTAAAACGCGACTATTAGGGTTATCCGACTTTGTGTAGGATGACGTCGCCGCCCGAGTCGTACACAATGGCGCTACCGTGAACGTCACAGACTAGGAAACTCACATGCGTTGGATCAAAGGCCTGATTCTGGCCGTTATTTTGCTGATAGTAGTGCTCGTAGGTATTCTGTTTGCCGTTAATAATCAGCAAGCAATTGCCTTGAACCTTATTTGGCTGGAGCTGCCAGCTGTATCGCTTTCTGTATGGCTGCTGACAACGCTAGTTTTTGGCGTTCTACTAGGCATGCTCGCCATGCTCGGCGTCTATTTGCGATTAAAGGCTACGCTGGCCCGCAGTCAGCGGCATAACAAGCAGCAGCGCAAAGAGCTGGATAGCTTGCGCACCCAGGAGTTCAAGGAACTGGCATAAATGCTAGATGTCGCGCTGCTAAGCGTACTATTGGCTGCCATTGCCATCGGTTACGGGCTTGGCTACCGCCAAGCCCTCCGCCGCCGACATCACTCTCAGCCTCCTGGGGCAGCCTCCCAGGTGCCGTCTCGTGACTACTTCGTCGGACTTAACTATCTGCTTAACGAGCAGCCCGACGAGGCGATCAATACGTTTATCAACGTGCTAGCCGTCAATAGCGATACGGTGGATACCCACATTGCCCTTGGCAAATTGTTTCGCGCCCGGGGCGAGGCCGACAAAGCGGTCAGCATCCATCAAAATCTACTAGCACGCCCCGCTCTATCGCAACCTACCAACGAACAAATCCAGCTTGAACTTGCCCGCGACTTCATGGCGCTGGGCGTTCATGACCGCGCACAGCGATTGCTTAATACCCTGCTCGAAAACAGCAGTGATGACCAGCGCTGCTACGCCGCCAAACAGCTGTTAGTCGATTTATTAGAGCGTGAAAAAGCGTGGCAGACAGCTCTTGATGTTATCCAGCCGCTGCTCAAACAGTACCCTAAGATGCGGCGCCCTGCAGCCCATTGGCTATGCGAACTGGCGTTGGAAGAGATCAGCGAAGCCAGCCGTCCGCTGGCCAGGAAACATCTTAAAAAAGCGCTGCAATGGGATGAGAACTGTGTTCGCGCCACGCTGCTGTTGGCCGAACTGGAGATGGATAATGGGCACTATACTCACGCAATAGAGCGACTCGATAACATCCCGCAGCAGGAAATCGCCCATATACCCACTATGCTGCCAGCCCTTAAGCGCGCTTATTTACGTAGTGATGATGAAGCAGGCTATGAAGCCCATCTTTACCGCCTGCTGCAAAAAGCGCCTTATACCAGCACCATTATTGCCCTAGGTCAGTTGGTTCACCAGCGTGAGGGGGTCGATAAAGCAATTGAGTTAATCGGCGACCGCTTACGTGCAGTGCCAAGCTTGGGTGGGCTGGATTACTTGATCGACCTGTATATCGAAAGCCAGCGGCTAAGTGGAAAGCCCTCTCCTGATACGCGCCTGCTGCTACTAAAACATCATACCGATGCACTGCTGATTAATAGAACGCGCCACCGCTGCCAACGCTGTGGCTTTGCCAGCGACGCCCTGCAGTGGCAGTGCCCCAGCTGTCGTTACTGGGGCACGATTAAACCGGTGATTGGCGTAGAGGGTGAGTAACAAACACCGCTAATCGGCCAGTTTTACGCTAACTCTGCTTCAATCGCTTCAAGGGCCACCATAGGATCGCTGGCCTGGGTTACAGGGCGACCTATCACCAAGTGGCTGCTGCCCGCCTGAATGGCCTCGCTGGGGGTCATGATGCGCTGCTGATCATTAGCGGCCGCAAAGCTTGGACGAATACCGGGAGTGACTTTCAAGAATGACTCACCACACGCTGCTTTAAGCTGCGCCGACTCCTGGGCCGAACATACCACGCCGTGCAAACCACTCTGCTTTGCCAGCAGCGCCAAGCGCTCTACTTGCTCAGTCAGCGGCGCATCGATACCAACATCCGCTAGATCATCGGCCTGCATGCTGGTTAACACAGTAACGGCGATTAAGTGGGTCGTTAAAGCATGCTGATCAAGGCGCTGAACAGCCGCTTCCATCATCCGACGCCCGCCACTGGCATGCACATTGACCATCCAGACGCCCTGCTCCGCCGCCGCCTGAACGGCACTAGCGACGGTATTGGGAATATCGTGAAATTTGAGATCTAAAAACACCTCAAACCCTCTGCCATGGAGTGCTTCCAGCACGGCAGGACCGCTGCGAGTAAACAGTTCTTTGCCAACTTTTACGCGGCAGCGTGTAGGGTCTAACTGATCCGCCATACACAAGGCGGCGTCTAGCGAGGGGTAATCTAGCGCAATAATAATGGGTGAATCGGTGGCCACAACGTCGCTCCAAATGCATTTTTAGGCATTATATCAGTCTCACACCTCTCCTCGCGCCTCCTTGTGTAAGCCAATTACCATGCTTCTATAGCGAAAAACTTACAATGACTGTCATACATCGCTGACATAATCGCCAACGCTATAAAGCTAAGTTAGTCATGTTGCGTCGCTTTAATTACTTGTATTGCTCAAGGCATAAGTAGCATTTGCTTTTGCGCCTCGCGCACGCAACCTCCGTTAATTACCGCTATTAATAAGGATCACGAGGATGAACATGACACTTAAAGGCATTTTTACAGCACTATTACTTAGCATTAGCTTGGGATTTTCCAGTGGCGTACTGGCTCAAGAGGTAGCACCTATTAACGTCAATGCTGCGGATGTTGAGCTGCTGGCCGAGCTACCGGGCATTGGGCCCAGCCGCGCCGAAGCATTGATTGAAGAACGCGAAGCCAACGGCAACTTTGAAAGCGCTGAGGACCTTGAACGCGTTAGCGGTATTGGGCCTGCCACCATCGACCGCATGCGTGACCAGTTAGCGTTCGAATAGTCACGTCACTCTTTAAACCACCGCCCGGTAGCGTTTATGCGCACTGGGCGTTGTTTATGGCACGTTTAAACCATCCACAAATCCATAAATTTGTTGACGGGCATCGCTTCGAGCGTTCTCTGCTGGCGGCATAGCTCAGCAATATTTTGGCAACGGCTTGCCGCAAAGCGTGTCGCCAAATGGCGTTCAAACTTATCTACCAAGAGCGGCATCCCCTCTTCTCGCCGACGACGATGACCTATCGGGTACTCCACCGCGACTTTATCCGTCACACTGCCATCGGTGAAAAAGACCTGCACAGCATTAGCGATTGAGCGTTTATCAGGGTCATGATAAGCCGCCGAATATTCGGCATCTTCTTCTACCACCATTTTGCCACGCAGTTCATCGATTAGCGGATGTGCCGCGTGAAAGCTGTCTTCGTAGTAGTCGGCAGTAAGCTCACCAAAAATGAGCGGCACGGCGGTCATATACTGCAAGCAGTGGTCGCGGTCCGCCGGATTGGCGAGCGCGCCGGTTTTGGAAATAATCCGAATGGCCGAGTCGTGCGTCGTCAGCACGATTTTATCGATCTCGGCCAAGCGGTCTTTCACCTGCGGATGCAGCATCACAGCAGCTTCGCAGGCCGTTTGGGCGTGAAACTCCGCCGGGAAGGAGATCTTGAAAAGAATGTTCTCCATCACGTAGCAGCTAAACTCGCGCTGAAAGCGCAACCGGCGGTCAGCTTCCAGCTTTAGACTCAAATCTTTGTTGGCATGGCTGAATAGCACATCGTAAAACCCCCACTGGGGCGCCGATAGCGCGCTGGGAATACCCATTTCACCGCGCAGGGCGATATCTGCCAAGCGCACGCCTCTTGATGTGGCATCGCCCGCGGCCCAGCTTTTACGCGACCCAGCGTTGGGCGCATGGCGATAGGTGCGCAGGCTCTGGCCATCGACCCAGGCATGGGAGAGCGCCGACAGTAACTGCTCGCGATTGGCGCCCATCAGCTTGGCGGCCACCGCGGTTGAGGCCACTTTCACCAGCACCACGTGATCGAGCCCTACCCGGTTAAAGCTATTCTCCAGCGCCAGCACACCCTGGATCTCATGAGCCATTACCATGGCATTTAGCACATCACGCATCACCAGCGGCACTTCACCTTGGGCGACCTGCCGCTGAGAGAGGTGGTCGGCCACAGCGAGTATCCCACCCAGATTATCGGAGGGGTGCCCCCACTCTGCGGCGAGCCAGGTATCGTTATAATCCAACCAACGGATGATACAGCCGATGTCCCACGCTGCCTTCACCGGGTCAAGGCGGAGCGAGGTGCCTGGCACACGTGCCCCAAACGGCACCACCGTGCCTTCCACTATCGGCCCAAGGTGCTTGGTACACTCAGGAAAGCGCAGCGCCAGTAGCCCGCAACCCAGCGTATCCATCAGGCAGTAGCGGGCGGTTTCCAACGCCTCCTGGGACGCTACCTGGTAATTGAGGACGTAGTCGGCAATCGTCTGTAGCTCGGGATCGTAATCCGGGCGCTCGTTGGCTTCGGATGTGGCGGACGGTCTGGTAGCCATTGCACTCTCCTCTTTTACACCAATCCATTCAGTATGGCCCAAGGAAGGCTTCCTAGAAGCTATCGCTAGGAACTCTCACGAATCCTTCCATCAACACTCGGGCGCTACGGCTCATCACCGCCTGCTCGATATGCCAACGCCCCTCTATCAGGTTTGCTTCTGCACCGACGCGCAGGCTGCCCGACGGATGCCCAAAGGTAACAGCGTTTCTTTTACCACCACCTGCTGCCAGGTTGACCAACGTGCCTTCAATCGCTGCTGCAGCAGCAATGGCCACTGCGGCAGTGCCCATCATGGCGTGGTGCAGCTTGCCCATGGAGAGCGCCCGTACGACCAAGTCAATGTCGGCAGCCTTTACGCTTTTACCACTCGATGAGAGATAGTCTGCCGGTGGCCCCACGAAAGCGACTTTGGGCGTATGTTGGCGATTGGCCGCTTCGCTAATGTCACTGATCAGCCCCATTCGCACAGCGCCGTGGGCACGAATAGTTTCAAACATTGCCAGCGCTTTGCTATCGCCATTGATCGCGTCTTGTAGTTCGCAGCCGGTGTAACCAATGTCGGCGGCGTTAATAAACACCGTGGGAATCCCCGCGTTGATCATCGTCGCTTTCAGCGTTCCCACGCCGGGCACCTCAAGCTGATCCATAAGGTTGCCGGTGGGGAAAATTGCCCCTTCGCCGTCAGCGGGATCCATAAAGGCTACCGGAATTTCGGCGGCGGGAAAGGTCACGCCATCAAGCTCGAAGTCGCCGGTTTCCTGCACGTCGCCATTGACGATGGGCACCCTTGAGACGATGGTTTTTTGAATATTCACCTGCCAAATACGCACCTCGACCACCCCGTTTTCTGGGATACGGGCCGGGTCGACCAAACCGTTGGCAATCGCGAAAGGACCGACAGCCGCAGAAAGATTGCCGCAGTTACCGCTCCAATCCACGAAGGGCTTATCAATGGAGACCTGGCCAAACAGGTAATCCACATCATGGTCGGCGGACTCACTTTTCGACAGGATGACTGTCTTGCTCGTGCTCGAGGTCGCGGCCCCCATTCCATCGATTTGCTTTTCGTAGGGGTCAGGGCTACCGATTACACGTAGCAACAACTGATCCCGCGCCACACCCGGCTGCTGGGCCGCTTCGGGTAGGTCGTTGAGCTTGAAAAACACGCCCTTACTAGTACCGCCACGCATATAAGTGGCGGGAATTTTAATCTGCGGGGCATAAGGCATGAACGTTATCTCCTGCTACGCGGCAGTGGATTCAAGAAAGTCCTGAGCAAAGCGCTGCAGCACACCGCCGGCAGTATAAATCGATACCTCCTCGGCAGTATCCAAACGGCACTTCACCGCCACCCGCTCGCTATCACCGCTGTGGCGATGGATCACCAGGGAAAGCTGTGCGCCGGGCGAAACCGCACCCTCCACATCAAAGGTTTCGGTGCCATCCAAACCTAGGGTTATACGTGTAGTGCCTAGCTCAAACTCCAGCGGCATAACACCCATGCCAATCAGGTTGGTGCGGTGAATACGCTCAAAGCCTTCCGCAGCAATTGCCTCAACGCCCGCTAGCGCCACGCCTTTAGCAGCCCAGTCCCGTGAGGAGCCCTGACCGTAATCGGCACCGGCAATAATGATCAGCGGCTGCTTGCGCGCCATATAGGTTTCGATGGCTTCCCACATGCGAGTCACTTCGCCTTCCGGTTCTACCCTCGCCAGCGAGCCCTGCTTTACCTTGCCATCGTCGTCGCGCACCATTTCGTTAAACAGCTTGGGATTGGCGAATGTCGCGCGCTGGGCGGTGAGGTGATCGCCACGGTGGGTGGCGTAGGAGTTGAAGTCCTCCTCCGGCACGCCCATTTTATCCAGGTACTCGCCCGCCGCGCTATTCAACTGAATCGCGTTGGAGGGAGACAGGTGATCAGTGGTGATATTGTCCGGCAAAATCGCCAGCGGCCGCATACCTTTAAGGGTGCGCACTTTGGCCATATTGCCCTCCCAGTAGGGAGGACGGCGAATATAGGTACTCTGGGGCCGCCAGTCGTACAGCGGGCTGACTTGGGCGCGGGCACTCTTGTCCAGATCAAACATGGGAATATAGGTCTGGCGGAACTGCTCGGGTTTTACCGACGCTTTGACAATCGCATCGATCTCTTCATCCGCGGGCCAGATATCCTTCAAGGTGACGGGATTGCCCGCCTGATCCACCCCCAGAGCATCCTTCTCAATATCAAAGCGAATGGTGCCCGCAATGGCATACGCAACGACCAAGGGTGGCGAGGCTAAAAACGCCTGCTGGGCGTGGGGGTGAATCCGTCCATCAAAGTTGCGGTTGCCGGAAAGTACCGCCGTAGCGTAAAGGTCACGCTCAATAATCTCCTGCTGGATTTTGGGATCCAGTGCCCCAGACATGCCATTACAGGTAGTACAGGCGTAGGCAACGACCCCAAAGCCAAGATCTTCCAGCTCGCTCATCAAACCGGCTTCTTCCAGGTACATCTTAACCGTTTTAGACCCCGGCGCCAGCGACGACTTCACCCACGGCTTGCGCAGCAGACCCAACCGGTTGGCGTTACGGGCAATCAGCCCGGCGGCCACCATATTGCGGGGGTTAGAAGTATTGGTGCAGCTGGTAATGGCGGCAATAATAACCGCACCATCAGGCATTTTACCGGCCTTCTCTTCCGCCTGCGCGGCCTCCAAACCCACGGCAATACCGCGCTGGGCAAGCTCTGAAGTGGGCAAGTGGGCGTGTGGATTAGAAGGGCCTGCTAGGGTGCGCGTTACCGACGAGAGGTCAAAGGTCAGCACTCGCTCGTAGGTAACTTCGGTCAGGCTATCCGCCCACAGGCCGGTGTGCTTGGCATAGGTTTCGACCAGCGCTACCTGCTCATCCTCGCGACCGGTGAGCTTCAAGTAATCGATGGTTTGACCATCGATATAGAACATCGCCGCAGTCGCGCCGTATTCGGGGGTCATATTGGAGATCGTGGCGCGGTCACCGACCGTCAGCGCATCGGCGCCTTCGCCATAAAACTCAAGATAAGCGCCGACTACCCGCTCTTTACGCAAAAACTCGGTAATCGCCAACACCATATCGGTGCCAGTGATCCCCGGCTGCAGCTTGCCGGTCAGTTCCACGCCGACGATATCCGGCAGGCGCATCATGGAAGCACGGCCCAGCATCACACTTTCGGCTTCCAGCCCCCCCACGCCTACGGAGATAACGCCCAGAGCATCGACCATCGGCGTGTGGCTATCGGTACCCACACAGGTATCCGGGTAGGCAATGCCGTCGCGGTTCTGCACCACCGGGGACATCTTCTCCAGATTGATCTGGTGCATGATGCCGTTGCCGGGGGGGATCACATCGACGTTTTCAAAAGCCGTTTTCGTCCAGTTGATAAAGTGGAAGCGATCATCGTTGCGGCGATCTTCAATGGCGCGGTTTTTCTCGAAGGCACCCTCTTCCGACCCGGCATGCTCCACCGCCAGCGAGTGATCGACAATCAGTTGGGTCGGCACCACCGGATTGACCTTAGCGGGGTCACCACCTTTCTCGGCAATGGCATCGCGCAGCCCGGCTAGATCGACCAACGCGGTTTGGCCCAGGATGTCATGGCACACCACTCGCGCCGGGTACCAGGGGAAATCCAGGTCGCTCTTACGCTCGATCAGTTGTTTTAGCGCATCGGTGAGTAGTTCTGGGGCGCAGCGACGCACCAGTTGCTCCGCCAGTACACGGGAGGTGTAAGGCAGTTTGGCATAGGCACCGGGCTGGATATCTTCCACCGCCTCACGAGCATCGAAAAAATCCAGCTCTGTGCCGGGCAGGGGTTTACGGTATTGGGTATTCATAGCAGACAGACTCACAAGAAGGGGCTGAAAAAAGCCCGGTGACCAAGCCACCGGGCAGCACGCGGGTCAGTCTCGCGCTTCGATCGGCACCCACTCGCTCTTCTCGGGGCCGGTGTAGTCGGCGCTGGGACGAATAATGCGGTTATTGGCGCGCTGCTCAAACACGTGGGCCGCCCAGCCGGTGAGCCGAGACATCACAAAAATCGGCGTGAACAATTTGGTGGGAATATCCATAAAGTGATAAGCGCTGGCGTGGAAGAAGTCGGCGTTACAGAACAGCTTCTTTTCCCGCCACATGACTTCTTCAACCCGTTCGGAAACTGGATAAAGTACTTCGTCGCCGACATCGTCAGCCAGCTTTTTGGACCAGTGCTTGATAATTGCGTTGCGCGGGTCGGACTCACGGTAAATCGCATGCCCGAAGCCCATGATTTTATCTTTGCGCTCGAGCATGCCCACAATCTTGCTCTCTGCTTCTTCCGGCGACTGCCAATCCTCGATCATCGCCATCGCTGCTTCATTGGCGCCGCCGTGCAGCGGGCCACGCAACGAGCCAATCGCCCCGGTGACGCAGGAGTGCATATCGGAAAGCGTTGAGGCACATACTCGTGCCGTGAAGGTAGAGGCGTTGAACTCGTGCTCGGCGTAAAGAATCAGCGACACGTTCATTACCCGCGCATGCAGCTCAGAGGCGGGCTCGCCGCGCAGCATATTGAGGAAGTGGCCGCCGACTGAGTCATCATCGGTTTCGGTATCGATGCGCACGCCGTCGTGGGAGAAGCGGTACCAGTAGCAGATAATCGAGGGCAGCACCGCCAGCAGGCGGTCGGCAACGTCCTGCTGCTGATCGAAATTCTCCTCGGTTTCCAGATTACCCAGCATAGAGGCGCCGGTGCGCATCACATCCATCGGGTGGGCGTCTTTGGGAATCTGCTCAAGCACTGTTTTCAGCGCCTCGGGCAGGCCGCGCAAACTTTTCAGCTTGCTAATGTAGTGATCCAGCTCGGCCTGATTGGGCAACTTGCCTTTCAATAGCAGGTAAGCAACCTCTTCAAATTTGGCTTTTTCAGCTAACTCTTTGATATCAAAGCCACGATAGGTCAGGCCTGAGCCTGTTTTGCCTACAGTACATAGCGCGGTGGAGCCGGCGCTCTGGCCACGTAATCCTGCACCTGTCACGGGTTTATCAGCCATGGTGTGTCTCCTATTACTGCTTTTATTTTAAATTGTGTATCTCATTAAACTTTAGCCTCAGCGACGAGGGCAGGTTTCCGCGAGGGCGCTGTGAACCCATCCCTGGGCGCTACTTTCGCCATCCCTGGTCGAAAGACCCTCGCTCCAACCTGCCCTCTCACCAGTTGGCTTATTGGTCATCACCTTTTTCAGCAAACAGGGCGTCCAGCTTCTGCTCAAAGTCGTGGTAATTGAGAAAGTCGTAGAGCTCATCGCGGGTTTGCATCATCGGCACCACGTCTTTCTGGTGGCCGTTGTCGAGGATGCTTTGATAGACCTGCAGCGCCGCGGCGTTCATGGCGCGGAACGCGGAAAGCGGGTAAAGGACCATACGGCAGCCCACCTCGCCAAGCTCTGTTTGAGTAAACAGCGGGGTCGCGCCAAATTCGGTGATGTTAGCCAGAATCGGCGCATTGACCCGTTCGCAGAAAGCTTTGTAATCATCCAGGGTGTGCACCGCTTCGGCGAAGATGGCATCCGCCCCCGCTTCGACACAGGCATTAGCGCGCTCGATGGCCGCATCAAGACCCTCTTTTTGGAACGCATCGGTGCGGGCAATCAGATAGAAATCGGGATCGATCTTGGCATCCGCGGCGGCTTTAATGCGGTCGACCATTTCCTGCTGGGAGACAATTGCCTTATTGGGGCGATGGCCACAGCGCTTTTGTGCCACCTGATCTTCCATATGCACCGCGGCTACGCCAGCGCGCTGCATCTCTTTGACGGTACGGGCGATATTAAAGGCGCCGCCCCAGCCGGTATCGATATCAACCAATAGCGGCAATTCGGTGGCGCCGCATATACGGTGAGCATCCTCCACCACATCGTTCATGGTCGTCATGCCCAGATCAGGTAAGCCGAACGAGGCGTTGGCCACCCCGCCGCCGGAGAGGTAAATCGCCTGATGGCCTACTTTGTCGGCCATTAGCGCAGTGTAGGCATTGATGGTGCCTAAGATGGGTAGCGGACGGTTAGCCTCAAGCGCGGCCCGAAAGCGGGCGCCGGGAGTCATCTGGGACATGGGGCGTTTCTCCTATTGCTAATTTTAGTTGTGCCTTAGCTTTGCGATTTAGCTGCTGATTGTTCCAGGGCCGCGGCGTAGCGATCGGCCACATTGGCGCGGGAGGCACTGACATGGCGGCGCATTAACAGCTCGGCCAGCTCCGCATCGCCCGCTTCAATGGCATCGACAATGCGGTGGTGCTCCACAAAGGCGCGCTGGGGCCGGGTGCCACTAGCACTAAACTGGGTGCGATAAAGCCGCACCAGGTAGTAAAGGTCATCGCAAAGCAGGTTCATTAGCATCTTGTTGTGGCTGCCCTGGACGATACAGTAGTGAAAATCGAGATCGCCTTCGCGCTGGTAATAAGCTTCGCCGCGCTTTAAATCCGCCTGGCCTTCGTGCAGCGCCAGCACATCCCGCAAGCCCTGAACCTCTTCCGGCGTCATATGCTCAGCCGCCAGCCGGGCAGCCATGCTTTCCAGGGCCTCGCGCAGATCAAACAGCTCTAGCAGCTCTTTCATGGAGAGCTGGACAACACGGGCCCCCACATGAGGAACGCGCTCAATCAGGCGGTGCGCTTCCAGGCGCCGCATTGCCTCACGCAGCGGCCCCCGCGATATGCCGTAGGTTTTAGACAGCCCAGGCTCAGTGATTTTACTGCCAGGAGCGAGTTCGCCGCGCACGATGGCATCCTGGAGCTGATTAAATACCCGCTCGGCGAGCGTGCGTACTTCTGAGGAATTCGATTCAGACGAAGCTAATTCAGATGAACTTTCGGTGGCGCTTATTGAGGAAGTAGCGAGAGAAGCCATAATTAATTGTCGACAATTGAAAAGTAAACAAACTCTAGCGCGTGCCAATTGAACCGTCAACCAACCTTGTTAGCCGATTTTATACCCCTTTCGTTGTACTAGCAGTCGCAACAAAATATCGTCTGTCAACAATCCCGTCATTATCGCGCCTAATTCTGGCTATAAAGCCCTGCGTGAGAAAGGCGTCGAAGCCAAGTGCTGGTGTCACCGTCTTCGCCCCTCTAAAATAGCTCGCCCTAACTGGCCAGGCGTTTGCTTAATGATCAAGGCGTTGTCGATAACTGCCCTGCCCTATTCACCCGATCCACTGGGGATATTCGCCTGCCTGCGCGAAAGGCCTGGCGCGGTGCTACTCGACAGTGGCCGGCCTATCGCCACCGGTCGTTTTGATATTATTAGCAGCGACCCTTTGGCTACGCTCGAAGTCACTAACGCGGGCCATCCCCAGATTGTCTCAGCGCAGCTAAGTCCACCGGCACATCTCACCAACGATACGTTTGCGCTGCAGCAGTGGTTACTGGATCAACTGGATATCCCTAATGAGACCAGCGAACTGCCCTTCCTCGGCGGGCTGATTGGCTACTGGGGCTACGATTTAGGCCGTAAAAGCTTATCCATCCCGAGCCGACAAGCGTGCCCGGTCGCACTACCACAAGCTCGTTTAGGGCTTTACGACTGGTGTATCACGCTGGATCACGTGACCCAGCAGGCGTGGTTAATCGCCTCACCAGAGCGCCGTGAGCAGGTGGAGGGCTGGCTGACTCAGACGCCTAAGCCGACTAAATCATTTACCTTAACGGCTGCCTTTAAAGCGGAACTTAGCCACGCCCAATACGTGACGCGCTTTAACGCCGTACAGCGCTATATTCGGGCGGGTGATTGTTATCAAATCAATTTGGCCCAGCGCTTTTATGCCGATTACCAGGGCGATGAGTGGCAGGCGTATCTGCAGTTGCGAAAAGCTACCCCCACGCCCTATTCAGGCTTTATGGCCTGGGATGACAAAGCCGTACTCTCGCTTTCACCAGAACGCTTTATTCAGTGCCGCAACCGCTCAGTCGAAACCCGGCCGATTAAAGGCACCCGTCCGCGCGGTGCAACACTTGAGGAGGATCAGGCGCTGGCTGCACAGCTAATGAGCAGCACTAAAGATCGCGCTGAGAATGTGATGATTGTCGATCTGCTGCGCAACGACCTCGGCCGCGTCTGCCAGCCGGGTTCCATTCGCGTACCGCAGCTATGCCACTTAGAGAGTTATCCTAACGTGCACCACCTGGTTAGCGTGGTGCAGGGTACGCTGGCCGAAAACTATACCCCGCTGGCACTACTTAAAGCAGCGTTTCCCGGTGGCTCAATTACCGGCGCACCTAAAATTCGCGCGATGCAGATCATCGATGAACTAGAGCCCTGCCAACGCAGCGTGTATTGCGGCAGCCTGGGCTATGTGGATGTGCGCGGCAGCATGGACACTTCTATTGCGATTCGCACTATGGTGGCCGAGGCGGGAAGAGTGCATGTGTGGGGCGGTGGAGGCTTGGTGGCAGACTCCCTGGCGGAGGAAGAGTACATCGAGACGCTGGATAAAATTCGTCACCTAATTGGCGCCCTGGAATAAGCAGCGAAAGCTCTATATCAAAAAGGAATATAAAAGCCTAACTAAACGGTATTGGGGTTCGCTACCTCCTGTTTGGTAGCCTAGTCAGTATTATTTAACTATCGATATTTAACTCTCGATTAGGAGGCAGCATGTCCTCAGAGCTTGAAGCGATCAATAGGGATTTCGCAAATAACCCTCAAGGTTTAGTTGAGTGGGCGCTGGCCCAGGGCGCCCGGCCTATTTGCACCACCAACTTCCGCCCCTTTGAGGCGGTGATTCTGCATATGGTCACCCAGGTACGCCCGGATATTCCCATTGTATGGATGGACAGCGGCTACAATACCGAAGCCACTTATCAGTTTGCTGATGAGGTCATTAAACAGCTCAATCTCAACCTGATCAGCTTTATCCCCCAGCGCACCCGCGCCCATCGTGAAGCGCTGGAAGGTCCCATGCCCGGCATCGACGACCCGCGCCACGCGGTTTTTACTCAGGAAGTCAAAATTGAGCCCTTCGAGCGCGCACTACGCGAGATGCAGCCCGACGTATGGTTCACCGCGCTGCGCGCTGAAGACACCCCAGAGCGGGCCAAAATGCAGCCGGTTAGTCGCAACAGCGATGGCCTATTGAAAGTCGCTCCGCTGCTGCAGTGGAGCGCCAAAGATATGTACCAGTACCTACAGGCGCATAATCTGCCTAACAATTTCGACTACTTCGACCCCACCAAGGTGGAAGAGAAACGCGAATGCGGGCTTCACCTACAGCACTAATGCCCACTGACGCTTAATACTCTGGCAGGTCTAAGTCATCGAACAAAGACTGTTCATGACGCGGGCCTGCCATTAACGCTTCCTCTACTCGGTCGCGAGTTAGGTGAGGCGCAAAACGTTCTAAAAAATCATACATATAGCCGCGCATAAAAGTACCACGACGAATACCGATCTTGGTGGTGGAACTGGCAAATAAGTGGCTAGCATCAAGCGCTACTAAATCATCATCCAGCGCCTCATCGACGGCCATATGCGCCACAATGCCCACTCCCATGCCTAATCGTACGTAGGTTTTAATCACATCAGCATCGGCGGCGGTCAGCACCACATTGGGCTTTAAATTTTTGGCTTTGAAGGCATCGTCCAACTGAGAGCGACCGGTAAACCCAAACACGTAGGTGACTATCGGGTGCTCGCCTAGCGCTTCAAGCGTTAACGGGCCTTGCAGAGAGGCAAGTGGATGCCCTTTGGGCACCAATGCGCAGCGGTTCCAGCTATAGCATGGCAGCAGTACCAGATCGGTGAATAGCTCTAGCGACTCGGTAGCAATAGCGAAATCCGCCTGCCCTTCGCTGACCATCTGGGCAATCTGCTTAGGCGTACCTTGCTGCATATGCAGGGCCACATCAGGATACTTCAGGGTGAATTCGCTAATAATCGGCGGCAGTGCGTAGCGAGCTTGAGTATGCGTCGTGGCAATGGCCAAGCTACCGCGACGCTCATCGCTATGCTCCTGGGACACCTGCTTGATGTTTTCAGTGAGCCGCAGAACCTGCCCGGCCAGGTCGATAATCGACTGCCCGGCCGGTGTAACCCGTGTCAGGTGCTTGCCACTGCGGGCAAAAATCTCGACGCCAAGCTCATCCTCCAACAAACGAATCTGTTTGGAGATCCCCGGCTGTGAGGTAAATAGACTTTGCGCTGTGGCTGAGACATTCAGGTTATGCCGATTGACTTCCCAGATATAGCGGAGCTGCTGTAGCTTCATACCCTCACCTTATTTATTCTCTATACAGATCCATGTAAATTGTGTTTTTGCTCTTCAGCAGTGCTGACGTCATACTTTACAGCACCAGATAGAATAAAAAACACCTCAATAATACTTTTATATTATAAAAAAATCCTGCTATCAGCATCCTTTAATTTCTGCTATTGAGTTAATTCACCATGCAGGAAATTTGCCAGCAACCTTCGCGCCCGCTAACATCTGCCCACGCTTATCGCGATAGTCACGAGGCGTGGTGAAAGAGCGCCGATTGATCGCGTAATGACCGTTGCTCCATTTGAGGCAACGAAACAGTAAGAGCAACGCAAACGGAGAAGCAAATGGCTAATAATGTTGATGTCACCAACGCCAATTTTGAGCAAGAAGTCCTCAACGCTGACCAGCCTGTGCTGATGAAATTCTGGGCGCCCTGGTGTGGCCCGTGCAAAGTCATGGCCCCGGTTGTTGATGAAGTCGCTGCTGAACGTCAGGAGAGTTTGAAAGTGGTTAGTGTCAATGTCGACGATGCGCCTGAAATTGCTGCCGAGCAAGGTGTACGCGGCGTTCCTACCGTCATGCTGTTTAAATCCGGCACCAAAGTCGCCTCACTGGTTGGCGCGCAGTCTAAATCACAACTGACACAGTTCATCGAACAAAACGCTTGATGAAAGTGCCTGCGTAAAACTACCGCCGACCCTGTCGGCGGTAGCTATATTGCTCCCCAGCTCGATTGCTACCCAGTTCACTTCTTTCGCTTTATCGCTTCCAGGGCGGCAAGCTTGCATCACTCGCCTGACCGTCTTTCACGTGACGTTTCCCTGGCCCTAACAGTCGAGCTATCCAACGCGTTTGTGGATGGCTATCAAGGGCAATCTTCAGCGTCATCGTTAGCACCACCGACAGCAGCATCCCCGCCGCACCAAAGATCCACCCCCATACCACCAGCGATAAAAACGCCACAAAGGTAGAAAGCCCCAGCGCCTGCCCCATTACCCGCGGTTCAATCAAATTGCCGAGCACGAAGTTGATCACCAGATAAGCGGAAGCCAACAGGAGTGCTTGAAAGGCGCCGCCATCCTGGGAGACCAACAGCAACAGCACGGGGGGAATGGCCGCAATGGCTGAGCCGATATTGGGGATAAAGTTGAGGGCAAAAGCCAGCACACCCCACAGCAGCGGAAAATCAACCCCGACAAGCATGCATGAGAGCCACACCAATGCCCCGGTTGCCAGGCTGATCATGGTTTTGACGGCGAGATAGCGCTTCAGCGTTAGGCTGAACTCACTAAAGCGTTTCAAGCTAGGCGCAGGATTCTCCAAGGCACGGGAAATTTTGTCACGCACATTCAGGGTTTCGAACAACATGAAAATGACCAGCAGCCCCACAATAATACTCTGCATAAACAGATTGCCTAGCTGGCTCAACAGCTCGGGCATCCAAGAGCCTTCGTCCCCTCCTTCAAAAAGCGAGTTAATCTGATCAGGATTAATCGCCAAGCCACGTGAAGAGAGCGCATTAAGCAAGTTCCAGTACTGCTCGTAAAGTCGCGACTCAATTTCCGGCAATGCCGTCACAAAGGTACTAAAACTATTGACCACCAGTAGGCCAATAAGCGATAAAAACCCCAGCAATACCATCAAGGTTAGGAAAGCCGACACCCGCATACTCAAGCCACAGCGATGCAGCCACTGCACTGGCGAGGTACATACTACGGCGATAAATATCGCTAGCAACAGCGGCACAAGTAGATCAGCGCCTGCTTTCATACCCGCAATAATCACGACCAAGGCGGCGAGCGCCAAGGTGGCATTAAGTGGAATACTGCGGTAATCCTCGTCCGATAATTTCGACATAATCCATCCTTAGCTTACTGTCAGTGTATAATGGCTGCATACGACATATTGCACAAACCATGCAAATAATAAGCAACTGTTTTGCATTCACTCTTCCCTGCTGAACTTTCTCTTCCACTATGCTTCCAAACTTTGTCTGTCCTAATTATTGAAACAGCTTTTTAAAACCGGGTATTAACTTGGCGGCGCGATTGTCCGCTCATTAAGGAAGTCATTTATGAAAGCAATATCACCTATCTCTACATCAACTATCTCTATATCAGCTTTCTCTCAAAAGCTGCGCCCTCAATTGCTTGGCTACGGTCTGCTTGGCAGTGCCCTGCTGGCACTTCTAAGCGCCCCTTTAGCACACGCCTCACCGCCACACCCACCTCAGCCAAGCCTACATGTTCAAGCACAATCATGGGTGGAGGTAGAACCCGACAAAGCCACTTTGAATGCGCGGCTATGGGAAAACACACCCGCTCTTTCCACCCTTGAAGAGAGCGATAGTAGCGCACTTAGCGATGCTCGCGAGCGTTTGGAGAGCCGCGCCAGTGAATTAATCGAACAGATGGAAGCCACCGGGCTTAAACGTAACGCCATTAACGCAGGCTCGCTAAATGTCTATCCTGAGCATGTTCAGGGGCCGCGCAACGACGATGGTGAGCATGAAACCCTGCAGCGCACTCGCCTTGAGCGCCCAATCACCGTCGAATTAACCAACCTGGATCAGTTAAGTGAAGTGTTAGACGCGTTAATAGCCGCAGGTGTCAACTCATTGGACGGCGTGCAGTTTGATCTACAAGATCGCGACGCTGCCACTGACGAAGCGCTCGTTAAAGCGCTAGAGAAAGCACAGCACAAAGCAAATCTTATGGCCGATAGCTTAGACGCTGAGCTGGGCCATGTGCAGCGCATTGAAGAGACACAGTCACCCATTTTCCAACCACGCATGTTGGCGATGCAGGCAGAGAGCGATGCCGCTGGTGCCAGCCAATCGAGTGCTGCCAGTGATTACAGCCCCGGCACCATTCGCATAGATGCCGGGGTCAGCGTTGAGTGGGCGCTTAAAGGGCCAGATGCTCCGCGCCACCCAGGTAGCGACGTAGCGGCTCAGGAATAGTTACCGAGCCATCCGCCTGCTGGTGGTTTTCAAGCACCGCCAGCAGGCAACGACCTACCGCCAAGCCTGAACCGTTCAAGGTGTGCAGCAACTGCGGCTTTTTAGCATCCGGATGGCGGTAACGCGCCTGCATGCGTCGAGCCTGAAAATCTTCGCAGTTAGACACCGAAGAGATCTCCCGATAGGTCTCCTGGCTGGGCAGCCACACTTCCAAATCGTAAGTTTTCGTCGCCCCAAAGCCCATATCCCCAGTGCATAGCGTCACCACTCTATACGGCAGATCCAGCGCCTGCAGGATCGCCTCAGCATGGCCGCGCATCTCTTCCAGCGCTGCATAGCTCTTCTCTGGCTCGACGATCTGGACCATTTCGACTTTATCGAATTGGTGCTGGCGGATCATGCCGCGGGTATCGCGCCCGTGTGACCCTGCTTCAGAGCGGAAGCACGGCGTATGGGCGGTAAGCTTCATCGGCAGCACTGCCTGGTCGACGATTTCATCGCGCACAAAGTTAGTCAGCGGCACTTCGGAAGTGGGAATCAGGTGGTATTCGCGCTCATCATCCAGCTTGAACAGATCTTCGCCAAACTTCGGCAGCTGACCAGTGCCTATCAGCGAATCACGGTTAACCATATACGGCACGTAGCACTCTTCATAACCATGCTGCTCGGTTTGGGTATCCAGCATAAACTGCGCCAACGCCCGATGCAGGCGCGCAACCGGCCCGCGCATGACCGCAAAGCGCGCACCGGTGATTTTAGCCGCCAGCTCGAAATCGAGATAACCCGACTTCTTACCCAAATCAACGTGATCCAGCACCTCGAAATCAAACGCACGCGGCGTGCCCCAGCGGTGCAGCTCCACATTATCGTCTTCGCTTGTGCCTTCCGGCACGCTTTCGTGGGGCAGATTGGGAATACCGCTAATGGCGTCGTCCCACTCTTCCTGAACCTCTGTCAGTTCTTTCTTGGCTTTATCCAGGCGATCGCCTAAATCGCTGACTTCATCCAGCAGCGGCTGAATATCTTCACCGTTAGCCTTGGCCTTACCAATCGCTTTGGAGCGCATATTGCGCTCATTTTGCAGCTGCTCGGTTTGCGTTTGCAGCTCACGGCGACGCGACTCCAGCGCCTGCAGTCCCGCTTTATCAAGCACAAAGCCCCGGCGGGCCAGTTGATGAGCAACCGTGTCAAGATCACCGCGCAGCAGTTTCGGATCGAGCATGAATCCTGTCCCTTGGCCTGAAAACAATAAAAGCAACGCGCAGATGCGCGTGCGTAAAGGCAGCTATTGTAGGCAAAAGCGCGGCGGGGAGCCATGGGCGCTGTTTCTTAATAGCACTACTGCGTGTTAACGCTACTTAGTCGCCGATCGAATTTTGAGAGTCATTCCTTCTTCAATAGAAATGCCGGCTCCTTCGCAAGCCTCCCATAACTGCTCAACGCTCCAGGAAAGCCAGCTTGTTTCTCGCATGTCGGGACGCGGCGGATTTTTTGTCATATAGTGAATAGTGAAGCCATCCCTTACAAGCTGCTCCCATTGAGTTCCACCACCTTCCCGTGGCACCACGCGCCAGTCCTCCAACAACTCATCTTGCCCCGCACGCAGTGGATACTTGCCATAGAAAAGACTGGTCATCCAGACACTTTCGTAGCCTTTATCACGCCTAAGAACCTTCAGGGGCTCCTTGAGCACTTCTTGCTGAAGATATTGTTCACCCGCCACCAGCGGATGCTGTACGTCAAAGGCCATACCCGCCGTTAGCTGCCCAAGCTTTTGCCAATTTAACAGCTGGCCTAAATCAGGATAGGCTTCTTTTATGCTGGGTCGCTTCCGAAAGCTTTTGGTGCCTTCCGGGCCTGGACGGGTAAATATCGCCCCCTCTTGATGCCGAACCGCCCGCATGTTGTATTGCAGCACCGCTATATTGGGCTGGCTGACTAACGTTCGACGATGACGATTGACACGCCCAGCGGTCTGGACAATCGAATGTGACCCCGACGGTTCTATAACAGCCCAATCAAAATCATGGTCTCGCCCCACCTCCTCGACTGGGGTTGCAACCACCACAAAACGCAGGGAACCGGTTGCAGTTGCATTGCAAAGGGTTTGAATATCAGCGTCTTGCTCAATCGCCTGATTGCCTGCTTTGCGACAAAGCAACTTATCTAGCGCTTTCTCTTTTAAATGCCGCTGCATCACAAAGTCCCGAGCATGATACAAGCACACGTACATGTCCGGCATACGTTGCAATGCTTCCGCCACATCGTTAGCCGTCTGTATATTGGCCACCCGAACCAAGCCGAAAGAGATCTGCTTATCGCTCTGTTTGAACGCCCACTGATGAGCGGAGTGGAGTCGTTCAACACTCGTTTCTATTGCAGCAATAAAACCAGGAAGCCCTTGTTGTCGGTTTACTGGCTGGAGTTCAGGAATCTTGGTTGTTGGGGCAGGCTGGGCACTCAGCTCATCTAGAGTACGCCGATAAAAATCTTGGAAGTTCGCACCAGGCGAAAGCCAGTGTGTCGATAGTGCATCGTTAAGCACCCCAACGCCATGTGCTGACTTTGGATCGTTGCACTCTGCCCACACCCGATGCCCGGCTTGATAGGCCTCAGCAATGGCATGTGCAATGGTCCAGGGCAGTGTTGCCGATGAACAAATAACGTTGCGACCCAGTTGAGCCGCTACCTGAATGAGCCGCAAAATAGCTACCAAGCTCTCAGTATCGTAGCTATCGACTTCATCAAGAATCAGGTCACTATGCATCAAACGCAGGAAGGCGGCCGCATGATGCCCCTGCCGCCCCGGCTCTCCGGCCTGAACCAGAAAATCGACAGTTGAGACCAAAACAGGGCTCGCCAGGATACGCCGCCACTCGGGGCGCTTATCGGTAATAGGTGCCAACCAGTCAGGCAACTGCTCCGAACCGCCATCTACTTTGAACTCAATATCGTCAAAAATATCTTCCTCGTTGCCCGCAGAATGCTGAGAGTCGTCTGCTGTTTGCTCCGACTCGTGCAACCTCGCGGTAACTTGGTCACCGATCATGGTCGCCACACTCTCGCGCCCCAGCGCGAGGTCTCTCTTCAAGGCATCCCCCGTTTGTAGGGTCAAGGTTCGCAGGTTGAGCGCATAGGATATTCGTGGCTTGCCTAGCGCGGCAGCACAAGCTGCCTTCACGTTCATCACCGTTTTGCCCGCACCCGTGCTGGCGACATTAAAAAGCAATAGCGGCGCACTGGTCGCTTGCCGTCGCTGTCGTATTACCTCAACGGCTTCGTCTTGCCACGCAAAGCGCTCAGCAGACAACCCCTGCCCTGGGGAAAGAATGCTACGAACCTGCTCAAGGTTAAGCCCCGGCAATGACATCTGCAGCATGTTGCGGGCAATCTCGCCAGCCTTCTCCGCAACGGCAGTCAAATGACGTTCTAAAGGTTGATTGAAACCATGAGCTGGAGCTTCGGCATTTTTCGGCCAAGTATTAGCGTAAAGTCCATGCGAGCCGGGAGGGATAGCGTGACGTTTCCCCTCATCGCCACTAATACCCATCAATATTGACGAAACGCCTTGATCGGCAAGAATCAGTGCAACGCGCGACAGCCATGCAAGACCATACCAATAGGGTTCAGCACGCTCCTCCGCGTCAGCGTTGGCACACAACGCCTTAAGCGCCTGCGCCAACGCTTGAGCAAATTCATCGCTGAGCGTCTTATCGGGACTAATAGGATAAGTAAAGTCGAGCAAGTTAGCGGTTACGTGGCGAGTCGCATCCAGCCTAGCCAAAGAACGTGTTGTGCGGCTAAATGAAGGGCCAAGCAGCCGATGATGGGTGACGCAGACATAGAGCAAAACATCAGCGGCACTGACTAAGCCGCGTTGAAGAGGCGGTTTTTCGGCAAGTTTACTGGCCGTAAGGGCTCTCAGCGCCTCTTCCATAGAGGTGCCCTGAAGCATCCGTTCCAGTACCTTCATCGATACCCATTCATGGCGCACGGGATCCGCTTCAACTCGGCAGCCGTTTGCAGCCCGCTGCAGTTTCTCAGCAAAGTAACTACCCGCTTTGCCAACATCATGTACCAACCCGCCCACGCCAGCGATCATGCAGAGGAGCTTCAGAATGAAATCATCTCTCGATCCCTCTTCACTGCTTGTTTTGTTGAGTCCCATACGTTTCACTCATTATGAAATGCTAACTCTCATGAGACCAGCCTATGGCCAAGCCCACAACCTCCAAAGCACCTGAGTGGAAACCATTTACCGAGGATCAGTACCGCGATGCTATCTTCCGCCTTGTGCATTTTTCTACCAAAACCATCAACTCCAATGCCAAAGCGGTTGGCATCCGGTTAAGCAAAGCCAACGCTCGCTCGCAGCCCTACGTATGCGCCTCGTCTGTACTCGCATCGGGCCACTCACTCCCCTTGGATTACCTCACCAACTCCGGGCCTGCGGCCACTATCACCAAGCAGGTAGAACAGATTTTAACCAATGATCTACCTGCTGCTATTGATCCCGAAGAAGCAACGGCGGTCAAACAAATGCACCAAGAAGCCAGCCAGGTGGCGTTTGAAACTGGCATGGAAAAAGTTTCGCCCCGGGTACGACAGCTATTTCTACCTTGCGATGACGGCGACTATGTAACGATTACGCCCATCACCAGTAGCGGCCTGACCGCCATTGTACGTGAGCAAACGCGCGCCAATTTCGAACGTTGGCGTGAACACAAAGAGACACAGGAACAACAACCCAACCCGACAGGCATCCGACGATTACGTACTGCCTATCTAGGTTTTGGTGGCGATAATGCGCAAAACATTGGTCGACTGCCCAACCGTGGTTTTGTCCAATACCCACTTTTCTTCTCCGCCCCACGTATTGGAAAAGGAGTTCGGGAGCAATATCTAGCCGCCCATCGCGGCGTTTGGCCACTGCTTAACCCAATAATCATGCGTGAGATGCGCGACACGCTCATGCCCATAAAGCTTCGCGAAGGCGGTGAACTGCCATCCAACTTAAAAACCCGCGAACTGATTGACCAGTTTGTCAAACGCCTCATCAACAACTTGTTGCAACGCGCCGAGTTGGCAAGCCAAGAAGCCTTGGAGATACTCTCTCCCGAAGCAGGTAGCGAGACAGGCCAACCCAGCGATATTGACTGGTCACACTTTCCGATTATTCAGCAAGGTCTGCTCTCTCTTGATGCAAGAAATCGTCACTGGCGACAGGAACTGACCAACCAGCTCACCCAAGCTATTGATGACTACACCTACCCGGACGAAATTAAGCGAGGCCGCCTTAGTTTTAATGCTACCTGGCTGGATCGCATCAGGAAGCGCATCGAGGAGCAACTGCTATGAGCTTCCTGCTACTCCCCCACCTGAAAGTGCAATCGGCTAACGCACTGGCCTGCGGGTTTATCGTTAATGCCAGCCCGGTCATGGCAATCACTCAGTTTGCGCACAACCTCGTTGTTCGTCACCTTCAATGCGAAGTGCTTGGCGTCGCGATACGCCACCACCATGGCGAACATCAGGCACTCGAAGATGTTGCCTACGACGCCCTCCCGCACCAGCGCCGCAGCGCCCTACTGATCAACGAACAAGACTACGTCGGCAAAGGGAGCCAAGGGCCAACGCTTTCCGCTCAACCCACCGCTAGCTGTAACCTTGAGCTGTCATTGCTTATTGAATTCGAGGGGCTTACGGATCAAGAAAGCCTGGAGCCCTTCCTACGTAAAGGGCGACTTGCTGGTGGTCAGATCACTTCTTATCGGGAACCTATTTTTACCGACGATCTAGATCACGCGCTTCAACAGCTAGGTAAAAGCGGTTTCTGGTTGATTGAACGGCCCGAGCTGATTGATGAAAAAGACCCGCTCGGTTCTATGTTTACCGTCCTAGAACGCAGCGCCATTCCTGAAAAAAAAGCCAAGGAGCTTAGGCAAAAAACGCCTCAACTCGCTAACAAGCCGCTGCATAAAATTAGCAATACATGGGTAGTACCCACTGTTTTGGGATACCAGGCGCTCACTGACTTTGTTGAGCGGGAAGGCGTTCGGCTCAAAGAGCAACTCGATGGAAAGCTGGAGAACTCCCTGCATGCCTACGCAGAACCACTCATCGGCATTATTCAGTACGTGCCCGCACGCGAATGGGGAGACGACCTGCCCTTCTGGCAGCAACACTGGCTCGACTCACAAACGTTTGTCGTGCAGTGCCACGCCACCACTACCGATTAATCTGTCTCAACTGTGATTAACAGAAGGAAATAATGATGCCTTTTAAAAAGCTCCCTGGGGTGCTCTCACTCACACGCGGTCTGATGATTACCGATGCCGTCTTTGAAAATCAATTAAAGGGCAGCCAGCGATCGCCTGTCGAAGTGACTCGCCATGGTATTCGGGGCACTCAGAACATTGCCGAAAAATTTACCGAAGTCTCCAATATCCAACAAACCGAGACAGCCAAACTTGACCCCGAAGCGCAGGGCATGGTGGTGAGCTTTGGCATCAGCTTCCTTGATCTCAAGGACGTACTCTTTGCCTGTGCCAGCAGCAAAGGCGGAAAGGATGATGTTGCCGCCTACCGCTTAGCGTTACAGGACTTTATCAAACGCGCCAAAACTTCTGAGGGTTTGCAAGAAATAGGCCGCCGTTTTGCACGCAATATTGCCAATGGCCGCTGGTTATGGCGCAACCGCCAACTGGCCGAGAGCATTGAAGTGACTGTTATGCGAGATGGCGAGACTTGTGCCTCGTTTCAGGCGCTCAACGTGCCCATCACCCATTTCAATGACTATACCGATGACGAAACAGTGCTGGGCAGGCTGATTGCCCAGAGTATAACGGGAGAATTCTCCTCACGATTAACCGTCGAAGCACGGATTGACTTCGGTATTAGCGGTGCCCTAGAAGTATTTCCTTCCCAAAACTACGTTGAGCGCAAGCCGGCAGGCTTTGCCCGCCCCCTCTACTATGTACGCAGCGGCGAAAGCCGTAAGCGCTCTAGCAACGCCGATGATCTGGATATCCGTGTGATGGGCCAAGCCGCTTTACGTGACCAGAAAGTCAGTAATGCACTGCGTACTTTTGATACGTGGTATCCCTCTTTTGCCGATCACGGCCAACCCATCGCCGTTGAACCCAACGGCGCTAATCTGGGCACCCAGCGCTTCTTTCGTGAAGGCGCAGCCTCTGCGTTCAAAATTGCCCTTCGATTGGATGAGCTCGACCCCAATAGCGACGATGGCATGTTTATGGTCTCTGCACTGATGCGTGGCGGCGTGTATTCAGGATCCAAGGAGTAACCCCATGCAGCCTAACTGGTTCTGTGATATCGAGGTGGGCTCAACGCCCCTCCCACGCCCCATGGCCGCCTCAGCAGTCGCCCGTGTTTTGCATGGGGCCTTTCGCCAGCATCCGGGGCGCTATGCCCTGGCGATGCCCAGCCAAAAACGTCAGCCACATTCCGTATTGCGCGCCTTTGCTTCTACCCGTGATGAACTCGACACACTGATTGACGCTATCCGGGATGCAAAAGCACTAACAGAGCAGGCTGTTATTCATTACCCTCGGGCAGTGCCGAAAGACTACGCTGGATCATGGAGCATCTATCAGCGATTCCGTATTCCGGCACGCCGTTCAGAGCGCATACCCGGCCGGTCGGTTAGGCTCAAGCGTGTTCAAGCGGCCAACGCAAATGAGCTCTCCTTCTTTCAGATGCAGAGCAACAGCAATGGAGGTCGGTTTCGGCTTTACTGGGAAGTAAAACCCCATTCGGGCGGCATGTCTGAAAATAATGAGGCACACCCAGACTCCTGGGGACTTTCAACAACGACAAGCCCAATACCCTTACCAGACATCAGCTAGCCATTTTGACCCTTTTTTCACAGACCTCTATTCATCTACATAAAAACAATGACTTAGAGCAACTACAGAAAAAAGGGTCTTTTGCTCTTTAAAACTGTAAATATTTGATATTGTTGAATGGTGCGCAGTTAGCACTCTAGTTCACCGCCGAGCAGGCGGCTTAGAAAAACATGGATGCTGGCGAGCAGCGCGAGCGCATGTTCACCGCCGAGCAGGCGGCTTAGAAAAGTGGAAAGGCGGTGAAGATGAATTGCTTAAAGTTCACCGCCGAGCAGGCGGCTTAGAAAAGCGATCCATCTTATCTAGACAATCTCCAATGGTTCACCGCCGAGCAGGCGGCTTAGAAATGGATGGTCGAGGTAGATGACCGGCGCATCGTGTTCACCGCCGAGCAGGCGGCTTAGAAAACGACAAATTCCCCGTTGAGTCACCCCAACAGGTTCACCGCCGAGCAGGCGGCTTAGAAAAAACCAAAGTTCCCCACGGCCGAGGGTATAATGTTCACCGCCGAGCAGGCGGCTTAGAAATGCTTGTCGATACTTGCAGCGACAGTCCCCATGTTCACCGCCGAGCAGGCGGCTTAGAAATTGCTCGCTGCGGCGGTTTGCTCTTCAGCGTTGTTCACCGCCGAGCAGGCGGCTTAGAAAATCCATTTCAACCTGACACAATTGATTGTTTATGTTCACCGCCGAGCAGGCGGCTTAGAAAAGTCGAAACGCGCACGCAGTAAAACGCCGGTTGTTCACCGCCGAGCAGGCGGCTTAGAAAGTAATCATAGCGCCTATATTATCGCAATTGCTGTTCACCGCCGAGCAGGCGGCTTAGAAAATGTAGGCGGGCACTTCGATGATCCTAGGGTCGTTCACCGCCGAGCAGGCGGCTTAGAAATTTAACAGCAGACGAGATAATGCGCTCGGGAGGTTCACCGCCGAGCAGGCGGCTTAGAAATTGCGAGCTGCCGACCTCTTCCCATTCTGTGCGTTCACCGCCGAGCAGGCGGCTTAGAAATCGTCGTCTTCATGCGTGACCGCCACATCATCGTTCACCGCCGAGCAGGCGGCTTAGAAATGAATGGCTACGAAAAACCATCCGCGCAGGGCGTTCACCGCCGAGCAGGCGGCTTAGAAACAAATAAGGCATCGCGTATTCCAGCGCATCGTGTTCACCGCCGAGCAGGCGGCTTAGAAAACAGCACACGAAGACCAGTACGCGCCTGATCCGTTCACCGCCGAGCAGGCGGCTTAGAAACAGTCTATTCAGCATAGTGGCGAGGGCAATATGTTCACCGCCGAGCAGGCGGCTTAGAAAATGCTCGAAGCGCCCGCGATTGAGATCGACCAGTTCACCGCCGAGCAGGCGGCTTAGAAATAATCTACGTACCGTATTTGACGAGGTGATCGGTTCACCGCCGAGCAGGCGGCTTAGAAAACAGGTAGTTACCCTCTGCGTCTTTCATGGTGGTTCACCGCCGAGCAGGCGGCTTAGAAAAAAGGCGCGGTCTTCGATTCGGCAACGCCGATGTTCACCGCCGAGCAGGCGGCTTAGAAAAAAGGCGCGGTCTTCGATTCGGCAACGCCGATGTTCACCGCCGAGCAGGCGGCTTAGAAATTGCACGTCATCACGGCCGTTAAAATAGGCGCGTTCACCGCCGAGCAGGCGGCTTAGAAAGCATGAGCACCCCACAGCAGCAGCCCCAGGCAGTTCACCGCCGAGCAGGCGGCTTAGAAAAGACGGCAAAAGCGGCCCGTAGGCCGCTAGTTGTTCACCGCCGAGCAGGCGGCTTAGAAAGGTGACGAACGGCACATTCTGACCGATGGAAAGTTCACCGCCGAGCAGGCGGCTTAGAAACTTCTCGGCGCCAAAGAACTGACTCATCGGCGGTTCACCGCCGAGCAGGCGGCTTAGAAATTATGAGTTGCAATCCCTGGTAGACGCCGCGAGTTCACCGCCGAGCAGGCGGCTTAGAAAACGAGCTCACCGCGCCCGCCATCTTTGTAGCGGTTCACCGCCGAGCAGGCGGCTTAGAAAAGAAAGGCGGAGTAGCATGGCTGACGGATGAAGTTCACCGCCGAGCAGGCGGTTTAGAAAGATAATCTTGCAGGCGATGCGTCGTATAGCAAGTTCACTGCCGTGCATGCCAATCATCGCCCTACGCTCATACAGCCAAACCTGTGCTAACATTTGTACACACGCATTGGTTTGGTTAGAAGCTCACTATGGACACCAGAATACAGTTTCGTGTTGATGAAGAAACAAAACGCTTAAGCCAACAAATGGCTGAAAGCCAGGGGCGAACGCTTAGCGATGCCTGCCGTGAATTTACCGAGCAATTGGCTGAGCAACAGCGCAAGGTGTTATCTCACGATGGATGGTTGACACAGCAAGTTAACCAGGCGTTTGAAAAACTTGATGCAGGAAAAGCTTCCTTTATTGATCATGAAAGCGCGAAAGCCCATATGGCTGAACGCAAAGCTAAAATCCGCCACCGAGCTAAACCATGATTTTTTGGGAAGAAGAATCGCTTAATGACCGGGAGGTGATCTTCGAGTTTCTTCACGACTTCAACCCTTTAGTGGCTGAGAAAACTGATAGCCTTATTGAAACTAAAGCGGAAAACCTACTTGAGCAACCGCTGATGGGCGTTCAAAGAGATGGTATTCCAGGCAGACTGCTTATCATCCCTGAGATCTCGATAATTATTTCCTACTGGGTCGATGGCCCCACTATTCGCATCATGCGAGTGCTTCATCAGAAACAGAAATTTCCGAGTGAGTAATCGGCTTAACGAGACAGCAGATTAGGTATATTTCTAGCGGATAAGTAGACGCTATCTTCTGCTTATCACTATAAGAAGCGTTCCCTACATCACCGTGCGCCTGAATTCCCTATTTTGATAACCACGCGTTAAGACCCCAAGGCCAGCCGCTTACCAAGCACAATGATCGAATCTAGCGCATGCGCTATGACTGCTCTGCATAACCCCCCGGTCATTAGTCAAAAGTGATAGAGTGCCCGCCGATTCCACTGAGGAATCGCTTAATAATAGATCTTCACACTTTTTGACAGGAGAAAGGCCGTGCAGGAAACAGCACAGCAAGGAAAGTTTGCCTGGTGGCGACGAATTGCCTTATGGAAGAAGATTCTCGCCGGTTTGGCGTTGGGTATTTTGGCAGGCGCGCTGCTGGGTGACACCGCCAGCGTGTTTAAGCCCCTTGGTGATATTTTTATAAACGCCATTATGATGCTGATTGTGCCACTGGTGTTCTCCACTCTGGTGGTGGGCATCACCTCCATGCGTGACCCGCAGAAAATGGGCCGTATTGGCGCACGCACAATCACGCTCTACCTGATCACTACCGCCTTTGCTATTTCCATCGGTCTGGTACTTTCCACCCTGCTGCAACCGGGCGTGGGCGTTGAATTAAGCTTCGACTCTGAAGTGGCCGCCAGCGAAGCACCATCGCTGGTCTCTATCCTGGTTAACTTAGTGCCGCGCAACCCGCTGGACGCCCTGGCCAACGGCAACATTATGCAGATCATTGTGTTTGCCATTGGCCTGGGCATTTCGCTAACGCTGATTGGCGATAAAGGCGAGCCGGTGATGAAGGTATTCGATAGCTTTGCCGAGGCGATGTACAAGCTCACCGGTATCGTGATGGCCTTCGCCCCGTTCGGCGTCTTTGGTTTAATTGCCCACGTCTCCGGCCAGTACGGCTTAGAGATACTGCTACCGCTAGCCAAGTTGATTGGCGTGGCGTATCTGGCCAGTATTCTGCACGTGCTGGTGATTTACTCAGGCTTTATCTCGTTGTTGGGGCGTCTAAACCCCATGCGCTATTTACAGGGCAGCCTGGACGCGATTGTGGTGGCGTTCTCGTCCGCCTCTTCTGCGGGCACCCTGCCGGTCTCTATCCGCTGTGCGCAGAAGAACCTGGGCGTTTCTGAAGGGGTTTCCGGGTTTGTGCTGCCTGTAGGCGCCACCATCAATATGGACGGCACCGCGCTTTACCAGGGCGTGGTGGTGCTATTTATCGCCCAAATGACTGGCACCGATTTAAGCATGATGGACTACGGCATGATTGTCGCCACCGGCACGCTGGCTTCCATTGGCACCGCGGGGGTACCGGGCGCTGGCTTGATTATGCTCTCGATTGTGATGGCGCAGGTCGGCCTGCCGCTGGAAGCCATCGCGGTGGTCGCGGGGATTGATCGTATCCTGGATATGGCACGCACCAGCGTCAACGTCGCCGGTGATTTAATGGTGACCACACTGGTGGGTAAAAGCGAAGGCGAACTTAACGAAGAAATCTACAACCGTCGCTAACGCTAACATTTAAGCGTGTGAACAGGCGCCTGCTGTAAGCTGTGAATAGCAGCAGGCGCTGCTACCCTCCTTGATACCCTCCTCTCCTAATACAGCAGTTGTGATTCGCACGGTTTCTCGGCAACCTAGTCTTTATTGTCGATTACTTTTAGCCGAGCAACGCTGCCATGCCTACCGCTTTTGAACAAACGCTCGTCTCCATCGATGCTCTGCATAGCGAGGATCCACGTTCCGCAACGCTTGCCGATGGCACATCCATGCCCCAGGAACTGGCCTATGCCCATCGCATGAGCGGCTGGTTAGACCGCGTACATGACGCCCCGAATGAAATACTTCAATTAGCCGTGCGCGCCCAGCATTTACAGCGTTGGCTGGTGCCACGGGAGGAGTACCCTGAAGGGCGTGTGGGTTATCTAACCTGGCGGCGCGACCAAGGCAAGCGCGCTGGAGATACCACCGCCCAGTTAATGCGGGAGGCCGGCTACAGTGACGAAGACGCCGATCGAGCCAAAACAATCATTGGTAAGAAGGGCCTGGGCCGCGACCCCGATGTGCAGGCGCTGGAAGATTGCGCCTGCTTGGTGTTTCTAGAGAACTACTTTGCCGACTTCTCGCGCAAGATCGAGCACGACCATATGGTACGTATTGTGCAGATGACCTGGCGCAAAATGTCGCCCCGCGCCCACGAACTGGCCTTAACGCTGCCAATGACTGACGCCTCATTAGCGCTGGTAAAAGAAGCTCTGGGTGCGGAATAAGGTGTGAGGTAAAGCGCTACCTGTGATGCACCTGGGCAGTCGCTGCGGTAAAGTAGCGGTCTTCTTTTATTGCGCCCCCGGCACTGACGGCCTGATCAACTATGATTGCATCCTTGGACACCCGTACCGCCCCGTTTGAACGTTTGGGCAAAGATTACCTGCGATTTCTACAAGCCCTCAAAACCCGCGGCTTTGAGGGCGAAATCGCCCCGGATTATGCCAATCGCACGGTGCTGTCCACCGACAACTCAATCTATCAGCGCCTGCCCCAGGCGGCGGTCTACCCCAAGCATAGCGAAGATCTAGAACGCCTCACCCGTTTGGCCGCACAAACCACCCATCGGGGGATTGTGTTAACGCCCCGCGGCGGCGGTACCGGCACCAACGGGCAGTCCCTCACCGACGGCATCGTGGTGGATGTGTCCCGCCATATGAATCAGATCCTAGAGATCAATGTGGAAGCGCGGCGTGTGCGCGTCCAGGCCGGGGTGGTGAAGGATCAATTAAACGCGGCGCTCAAACCCCACGGGCTGTTTTTCGCCCCGGAGCTGTCGACGTCCAATCGCGCCACCATTGGCGGCATGATTTCTACCGATGCCAGCGGCCAGGGCAGCTGCGAATACGGCAAAACCCGCGACCATGTACTGGAATTGGATACCATTCTGATTGGCGGGCAACACCTGCACAGCCGCGCCTTAACCCAGGACGAAGAACAGGCCGAGCGCCAGCAGGCAGGCATTCTTGGCCGCGTGCATACCACCGCCGCCGAGATTATCGACCAGCAGCGTGAGCTGATTACGGCAACATTTCCGCCGCTCAACCGCTGCTTAACCGGCTACGACCTGGCCCATCTGCGCGATGATAAAGGCCAGCTTAATC
The DNA here is from genome assembly GCF_031010195.1 of Halomonas sp. SpR8. Taxonomy (GTDB): domain Bacteria; phylum Pseudomonadota; class Gammaproteobacteria; order Pseudomonadales; family Halomonadaceae; genus Vreelandella. Next base: position 86,243 of record NZ_JAUAMC010000003.1, read on the forward strand.
TCAACAGCCTGCTGTGCGGCTCGGAAGGCTCGCTGGGGTTTCTAAACGAAGCGGTGCTGAATGTGCTGCCGATCCCCAAGCACTCCACGCTAGTCAATGTTCGCTATACCCGCTTTATGGACGCCTTGCGGGATGCCAAAACGCTGAAAACCGCCAGTGCTCGGCCCACCTCTATCGAAACCATTGATGACACCGTACTGCAACTGGCGATGGAGGACTTTGTTTGGGATAGCGTGGCGGAATTCTTCCCGACCACCGAAAGCACGCCGATTAGCGGCATCAACCTGATCGAATTTAACGATAACGATGAAAGCGCCCTCGCCGCGCGGGTAACGTCATTTACCGAACAACTGAGCCAAGACACCAGCGTCGAGCGGCTGGGCTATACCCTGGCCGAAGGACGCGGGCAGATTCAAAAAGTCTACGCCATGCGCAAGCGCTCGGTGGGCCTGCTCGGCAATGTCCAGGGCGAGAAGCGCCCGATTCCGTTTGTGGAAGATACCGCCGTGCCGCCGGAGCATCTTGCGGACTTTATTAGTGAGTTCCGCGCCGCGCTGGATGCCCGTGGGCTCTCTTACGGTATGTTTGGCCATGTAGATGCGGGGGTGCTGCACGTACGCCCCGCCATCGATATGAAGGATCCCGAACAGGAAAAACTGATTCGTGCGGTCTCTGACGAGGTGGCAGCGCTTACCCAAAAATACGGCGGCCTGCTGTGGGGCGAACACGGCAAGGGCGTGCGCTCGGAGTACGCCCCCAGGTTTTTTGGTGAACTCTACCCCAGCCTACAGCGGGTCAAAACGGCGTTTGATCCCTTCAACCAGCTTAACCCCGGCAAGATCGCAACGCCTGCCGAGAACAGCGAGCTCATCGCCAAGGATAGCGACCCGGATCTGCTGACCATTGATGGCGTGCCCATGCGCGGCCAGCTCGACCGCACCATCGACGAGCGTGCCTGGCAGGCCTACGACGCCGCGGTCTACTGCAACGGCAACGGCGCCTGCTATAACTACGACCTTGACGATCCCATGTGCCCCTCATGGAAAGCCACGCGGGATCGCCGCCACTCGCCCAAAGGGCGCGCCAGCCTGATTCGCGAATGGATGCGCCTGCAGTCTCAGGCGGGTATCGATGTGGTGGAAGAGTCGCGCAAGAAGAAAGCCGAAGGCGGCTGGGGCTTTATTAAGAGTTTTCCGCTGCGGGTGGCGAACACGCTAAGCCGCAAACAGCACCACGACTACTCCCACGAGGTTTACGACGCCATGGCGGGCTGCTTGGCGTGCAAATCCTGTGCGGGTCAGTGCCCGATCAAAGTGAACGTGCCGCAGTTTCGTTCACAGTTTTTAGAGGTCTACCACGGCCGCTACCTGCGCCCAATCCGGGACTACGTGATTGGCGGCACCGAGTTTATGCTGCCCACCCTGACAAAGGTCGCACCGCTATATAACGCGGTGATAGGTCAGCGCTGGGTGGAAAAACTGATGCGCAGCACCTTGGGCATGAGCGATTCCCCCGCCCTATCCCGGGCCAGTGTCAAAAAGCAGATCAGCGCCTGGGGCATCGCCGAGGCAACGCCGCTCTCGCTGGCCCTGCTCACCGAGCAGCAGCGCGCCAACAGCGTGATTATTGTTCAGGACGCCTTCACCACCCACTTTGAAGCCAAGCTGGTGATGGATGTGGTGGAGCTACTATCGCGACTCAACCTGCGCGTGTTTGTGATGCCCTTCTCCGCGAACGGCAAACCGCTCCAAGTGCAGGGTTTTTTGGGCGCCTTCGAGCGTACCGCTGCCAAGCAGGCCGAGCGGCTCCGCACTCTGGCCCGCTTTGATATCCCCATGGTGGGCATCGACCCGGCGATGACGCTGACCTACCGCCAGGAGTATGTCAAAGCGCTGGGCAATGAGGCGGTGCCGGAAGTGCTGATGCTGCAGGAGTGGCTGGCGACCCGCATCAATACCCTGGCGCCTAGCCAGCTTAAGCTAACCGACCCTGGCTTTAAGCTGCTCTCCCACTGCACCGAGAAAACCAACGCGCCGGGTAGCCCCAAGGCATGGCAGCAGGTATTTGCGGCGTTTGGGTTAGAGCTCGAACTGATGGCCAGTGGCTGCTGCGGTATGTCCGGCACCTACGGCCACGAAACCCGCAACGCCGCTACGTCAAAAACGATCTACGCCCAGTCCTGGCAGCCCCAGGTAGAGGCCGATGGCAACGCGGGTAAGTTGCTGGCTACCGGCTACTCCTGCCGCAGTCAGGTGAAGCGCTACTCGGGACAGGTGCTGCCGCATCCGCTTCAGGCGCTGCTTGCTTGCCTGAAGCGGGCAGGCTAAAAGAACAGACGTTTAAGTGCCAACCCTGGATCACTCTCACGCATAAAAGCTTCACCGACGAGGAACCCGTTAACGTTGTGGTCGCGCATTAGCTCAACGTCATCGCGGGTGTGAATGCCGGATTCGGTAATCACTGTGACGCTTTCAGGAATGCGTGGCAGTAGATCCAGAGTGGTATTCAAGCTGGTGTCAAAGGTGTGCAGGTTGCGGTTGTTGATACCGACTAACTTTAAATCCAGCGCTAAAGCGCGCTCTAGTTCGTCCGCATCGTGGACTTCGACCAGTACATCCATACCCAACTGAATCGCCTGCTGATTCAGATCGCGTAACTGGGCGTCGTCCAACGCCGCCACAATCAGCAAAATACAGTCTGCACCAATCGCCCGGGCTTCGCAGACCTGGTAGCCGTGGGTAATAAAGTCCTTGCGGATCACCGGCAGCGTGCAAACATCACGGGCGGCAATCAAGTAGTCTTCGTGGCCCTGAAAAAAGTCCGCATCGGTGAGTACCGACAAACAGGCCGCCCCACCTTGGGCATAGCTTTTGGCAATATCCGAAGGATGAAACTCTTCACGAATTACCCCTTTCGAGGGCGACGCCTTTTTCACCTCGGCAATAATCGCCGGATCACCTGACGCAATGCGTGCATTGAGGGCGTCAATAAAGCCACGAGGAGCGCTTTGCTGCTTCCCTAAGGCGAGCAAATCTGTCTCTGAGACAGCCTGACGGCGCTCGGCGACTTCCTGCTCTTTGCGAGCCAGAATGCGCGTTAAAATAGTCGGCGTTGCCTGTTGAGTCATGGTGATCTCGTCTTATTTAAAACATAGCTTGTTTAAAAATAGCTTGTTTAAAAACCTACTGCTTAAAAACGCTGGTAAAGTGCGAAAGCTCTTTGAGTTTTTCAAGCGGCAGTTTAGAAGCCTGAGCGTCCTGGGCTACCATCACGCCCTCTTTTAAAGTATCCGCGACGCCCGAACAGTAGAGCGCGGCCCCGGCGTTGAGCGCAACCATATCGGCCGCGGCCCCCTCACCAGAAAGCGCTGCTTTAACCAAGCGCAGGCTATCTTCAGCGCTAGCGGCTTTCAGCGTCGCTAAGCTCTGGCGCTCAATGCCCAGCTCTTCGGGGGTAATGGTGTACTGGGTAATCTCACCCTCTTTAAGCTCGGCCGCCAAAGTGGGGCTGGCCAGGGATATCTCATCCAAGCCATCCTCGGAGTGCACGACCAACACGTGGCGACTGCCCAGGGTTTTAAGCACTTCCGCCATCAGCGGCACCAGTTCCGGTGCGTAAACGCCTAGCACCTGGTTGGGCGCGCCAGCAGGGTTGGTTAGCGGGCCCAAAATATTAAACAGTGTGCGCACGCCCATTTCTCGCCGGGGACCAATGGCATAGCGCATAGCCGGGTGGTGATTCGGGGCAAACATAAAGCCGACGCCCACCTGCTCGATACAGCGGGCTACCTGATCAGGCTTAAGGTCAAGGTAGATCCCCGCCACATCAAATAGATCAGCACTACCAGATGAAGACGAAACGCTGCGATTACCGTGCTTGGCCACGTGGGCACCCGCAGCAGCGGCGACAAAACTGGCGGCGGTGGAAACATTAAACAGATTCGCACCATCGCCACCAGTGCCGACGATATCCACAACATTTTCGGCATCGAGTTCTACACGTTTCATCAGCTCACGCATTACCTGCGCGGCGGCGCTGATCTCTATCGCGCTTTCGCCCTTCATGGCTAACCCGACCAGCAGACCACCGATTTGTGCGTCAGATGCATCGCCGGTCATAATTTGGCGCATCAAAGCGTGCATGGCATCGAAAGAGAGGTCTTCGCGGCGCATTACCGCATTAATCGCGTCTCGCATTTGCATGAGTAGAGGGCCCCTAAAAGCGTGTGAAACCGGCCATCAGCCGCGTTTTAAAAAGTTGGCCAATAGCTCATGGCCTTGGCGGGTAAGAATCGACTCGGGGTGAAACTGGACTCCTTCGATATCCAGCTCGCGGTGGCGAAGCCCCATGACTAAACCAGGGGTTACGTCGTCACTGCCAGTCCAGGCAGTCATTTCCAAGCAATCAGGCAACGACGCTTTATCGACCACTAACGAGTGGTAACGAGTCACTTCAACAGGGTTATCCAGCCCTTCGAAAACACCCTGGTTATCGTGCATTACGGCAGAGGTTTTGCCATGCATTACCTGCGGAGCACGCACTACTTTGCCACCATAAACTTGACCAATCGCCTGGTGGCCCAGGCAGACGCCTAAAATAGGCAACTTACCGGCAAAGTGTTCGATGGCGGCCATGGAGATACCTGCCTCGTTGGGCGTGCAGGGCCCCGGCGACACCACCAAGTGCGTTGGCGCCAGCGCTGCAATTTGCTCGATCGTGATCTCATCATTACGGTGCGTGATCACTTCTGCGCCCAGCTCACCCAAGTACTGCACGATGTTAAACGTGAAGCTGTCGTAGTTATCCAACATAAGGACCTTCTGAGCCATAACTGCTTGCTACTCCTATCACTATCATTGCAATGGCTCATGCGTCACCCAGGTCGGTAATGTGTTGCCATCGGCTCTATATCTTCGATGATACCGCAACCAAGTCCACTCTTGCAGGGATTAAGTGTCACCCCGGGTCAGCTGACAAACCGCGTATTTAAATTCTGGGGTTGTAACGCTAGTGTCGAGTGCCGGATTAGCAAGTAGATTAGCCGCAGTTTACTGGCTTGCCTTCAGGCGACGCATTGAGCGCCTTCAAAGACACGGGCTCACCGGGTGCCCTCTCCAGGCCTTTCGGATAGCAACACCGTCGCGGTAAATAAGAAACCGTTCGTTCAGTCATAGGGCACGCTATGCTTAGGGGTGTAATATTGTTCAGCACAGTAGCACTTGCCTGCCGAGGATATTCTCTCTTAGGTCATATTCTTTATGCCCTTCAAATTGGTTGGAGCTGGCAAGGGATCACCGCAGTCTTTATTATCTAGCAACATTTACGTTAGTTTACAAAACAGTCAGGAGCGTAGGATGTATAAGCGGGTTACCTGGGTATGTACGCTCTTATTTATCGGACTAATGAGCATGGTGCCAGCCCATGCCAACACAACGCTCCGAGTTATTGCCTCCTTTTCAATCATGGAGGAGTTGGTTAAACGAGTAGCGGGTGACGCGGTTAGCGTGAATGTCATCGTGCCCAGAGGAGAAGACGTGCACCGCTGGGAACTGACGCCCCCCAACGTGCTCGCGCTAGAAGAGACGCATATTATTTTTTACAACGGACTGGGCTTAGAGCCTTGGATACGTCATGTGGAAGCAATGTCCGACGACCAGTTGACGTTAGTTGAAGTGGCCGCAAAGGCCGACTACACGCCGCTGATGATCTCCACCGGGCAGTACAAAGGTGAACCAGATCCGCATATGTGGATGGACCCACAGGGTGCCGCCGCCTATGTCGATGTCATCGCCGCCACCCTGGCCGAGCATTTACCCGCTCATGCAGATGCGTTTTATGCACGCGCCGAAGAGGCGCGCCAGGCATTTATCACGCTTAACCAAACGGTAAAGGAGCGGCTTGACGGCATCCCGCAAACCAATCGTACGTTAGTGACCAGCGAAGCTGGCTTCGGCTATTTCGCCCGCGCCTATGCGTTTGAGGCGCACGGGGTTTGGGGGATAAACACCGAGACCCAGGGCAGCGCTGATGCCATGGCTAAGATGAGTGCCTACCTTAACGAGAAGCGCCCTAGCCCATCAGCGCTGTTCTATGAAAGCACCTCTTCTTCAATCCATATGGATTCACTATCACGGGAAACCTCAATACCACTGGCAGGCCCGCTTTATGTCGACTCACTAAGCGGCACAGGCGGCCCGGCTGACAATTATCCGTCAATGCTGCGCCACAATGCCGACGTACTGCATGCGGCCCTAGGCGGCGCAACAGCCGAGTAGCCGGGCTGTTATATTAAAGGTTGTCTAACCCGCGCTCCGCCATGGCAACGGCGCGGAAAATAGCCCGTCCTTTGTTGAGCGTTTCCTGCCACTCCATTTCGGGTACCGAATCGGCCACAATGCCCGCCCCGGCCTGGACGTGGAGCTGTCCGTCTTTGATGACCGCAGTGCGAATCGCAATAGCGGTATCCATATTGCCATGCCAGGAGAGATAGCCCACTGCCCCGGAGTAGATACCACGTTTGACTGGCTCTACTTCATCGATAATTTCCAACGCCCGAATTTTAGGCGCTCCCGATACCGTACCGGCGGGGAAAGTCGCCCGCAGCGCGTCCATCGCGGTTAAGCCCGGCTTCAGCCTGCCGGTCACGTTGGAGACGATATGCATTACGTGTGAGTAGCGCTCAACGACCATCTGATCAGTGACTTCAACGCTGCCGGTTTGGCAAATTCGCCCTACGTCATTGCGCCCCAAATCGATCAGCATCAGGTGCTCGGCTAGCTCTTTCGGGTCGGCGAGCAAATCCGCTTCCAGGGCATCGTCTTCTTCCTGGGTTTTACCCCGTTTACGCGTGCCTGCAATGGGTCGCACAGTGACTTCGCCCTCTTCCATGCGGGTCAGAATCTCTGGCGAAGAGCCCACCACATGGTGGTCCCCCAAGTTAAAGAAAAACATATACGGCGACGGATTCAAGCTGCGCAATGCGCGGTAGAGATCTAGCGGTGACGCCTGATAAGGAATCGACATACGCTGAGAGGGCACGCACTGCATGATGTCTCCCGCTAGCACGTACTCTTTGATTTTATCGACGGCAGCTTTAAACCCTTGCTCGGTAAAACCTGAGTTAAAGTCGCTCTCCTCCACAGGCTGACGGCCGCTGCCAGCATTATTGGGGCTGATATGCGCTTCGCGCAGGCGGGTCTCAAGGTGTTTCAAATGCGCCTGGCCGCGCTCAAGGGCATCTGATTGCGCAGGATCTACGTGGGTCCAGATCGTTAACCGCCCGGAAAGGTTATCGAACACCACAAAGTCATTGCACACCATCAGCAGGATATCGGGCACGTTAAGCTGATCGGGCTTATCCGCCCCGCCACGCAGGCGCGGTTCTATATAGCGAATAGTGTCATAACCGAAGTAACCGACTAACCCCCCGTCGAAACGCGGCTGATCATCTAATTTGGGCACTTTGAATCGGCTTTGGAATTTCTCAATCCACGCCAGCGGGTCGTCCACTTCGGTGTCCCCGACAGTTTCGCCCTCTTTGATATGACGAACCGTAAAGCCGCGCACTTCGATACGCTCATGGCTGGGCAGCCCAATCATTGAGTAGCGACCCCACTTTTCACCGCCCTGCACGGACTCAAACAAGAACGTCCAGGGGGTGTTGGCTAACTTCAAGTAGGTAGAAAGCGGCGTATCGAGATCAGCGAGCACATCACGCGAAACAGGAATTCGGTTGTAGCCTGCCTGGCTAAGCTCGTGAAAATATTCCGGGGCCATCATTAAGCAGTCCTTGTCGCCTGGGGTGCCGTCATCAGTAGTTCGGTTAACGAGGTAAGCACTTGGTCGGGGTCACTCTCTTCAATGGGTTCGCCATGGTTATAACCGTAGGTTAACGCCAATGTGGCAAACCCTGCCGCTTTTCCAGCAGCGATATCATGACGCGAATCACCGACCATGACACACTCAGCGGGCGACATTTGGCATACCTTGGCAGCGTGCAACAGTGGCAAAGGATGGGGCTTTTTTTCGGCTAGCGAATCACCGCCTATCCACAGGGTAAAGTATTCCAGCAATTTGAAATGACTCAATAGCGGCTCAATAAAGCGCTCCGGCTTGTTGGTGATCAACACAAGTGTCAAGCCGTAGGTATGCAGCTCCAGGAGAGCTTGTTGAACCCCGGGGTAAAGAGCCGTCAGGGTACTGGGCGCCGCGCCATAGTGCGACATAAAGGCGTTATAGGCGCGCTCTTGAAGCTCAGCCTCAGGGGCAGCTTTTATGGCCCAGGTGAGGGCTCTCTCGACAAGCACAGGCGCGCCATTGCCCACCCAGTCACGCACCTCTAATTCACTCGGTTGGGGCAGCCCCAGCTCATTTAATGTAAGCGACACCGCGGCGGCAAGATCCGGCACGGAATCAATCAGCGTTCCATCCAAGTCGAACGCAATTAGCCGTTTGTCCTTTAATGCTGAATGTAGTGCCGGATAGTGTATTGAATGCACTTTTAATAGCCCCTTTTTTGCTGCATCGCTGATGGAGCGCCTTTTCAACCATCGTTTTCAACCCTCGTGGCGTCTTCGGCCTTTACGATGACTTTGCAAAATAGTCGCTCACAATAGCTTTTGCGCTAGCCCTTTGCATAAAGCCACCATCTTACCTGCTCAAGCCAATCTTTCGCATTAGTCATATGCGTTAGAACCTTCTATGCTAGGGCTAATTTTGTTCAGGAGGTAGTGATATGCCCACTCCCAGAATCGTGATTGTTGGCGGCGGCGCGGGCGGCTTAGCCCTTGCCACGCGATTAGGCCACACGTTAGGGAAGCGCAAACGCGCAGAAATTGTGCTGCTGGATCGCGATACCACCCATGTTTGGAAACCGCTGCTCCACGAACTGGCCACCGGAGTGCTGAATTCCAGCATGGACGAGGTGGATCTTCGCGGGCACTCGTCTGCTCACTTCTACCGCTATCAACGCGGCTCGCTAACCGGCATCAATCGCGAGCAGCAGACGCTGCAATTAGCGCCGATCCATGATGAAGATGGGCAAGAAGTGCTGCCCGCCCGGGAGCTTGCCTATGACTACTTGGTCATGGCGCTAGGCAGCGTTTCCAACGATTTTGGCACGCCCGGTGTCACGGAGCACTGCCACTTTATCGACTCACCCGAACAGGCCAAGGCGTTCCAGCGCGATATGATCAACACCTTTCTGCGCTATACCGACCCTAACCTGCGCCAGCATGCTCAATTAACGATTGGCATCGTCGGCGGCGGTGCGACAGGGGTAGAGCTTGCTGCTGAACTGTTTGATGCGTCGCGTATGCTCAACGCCTACGGCGTGACGGCGGAAGACCACCAAACGATTAGCGTCCATTTGATTGAAGCCGCCCCTCGCCTACTCCCTGGGCTCTCCGAGCGCATTAGTCAAACCGTCAAAACAGAACTTGAGAGCTTGGGCGTGACCGTTCACACCGATACCGCCATTAAGGAAGCCCAGGCACATCAGCTGATCACCGGTGGCGATGAAGTGATCAAGACCGATATCAACGTGTGGGCAGCGGGGATTAAAGCGCCGCCATTTTTGGCGGGGCTAGGCCTGACGACGAACAAGAAAAACCAAATTGAAGTCAACAGGACCCTGCAAAGCGTCGATGATGAGAAGGTGTTCGCCCTGGGCGACTGCGCCAGTTGCCCAATGGGAGAGGATAGCACCGTGCCGCCTCGCGCCCAGGCTGCTCACCAGCAGGCTAAGCTGCTGGCCAAAAATCTGGTCAACCAACTGGAAGGCAAACCGCTCGCCGATTTCCGTTACCGCGATCACGGCTCGCTGGTATCGCTGGCCCGCTTTGACGCGGTGGGCAATTTAATGCGTAGCTCCGCCTCCAAGGGGCTGTTTCTAGAGGGCTGGCTGGCTCGTCAAGCCTATGCATCGCTCTACCGCATGCACCAGCTCTCTATTCATGGGGCGCCGAAGACGGGGCTAGCGTGGCTGGTCGATAAGCTTAATCGTTACTTAAAACCGCGCATGAAGCTTCACTAAACGACACTTACCCTTTACTTGGCCAGCGCCGCACGCATCTGCTTGATCACCGTGTCATAGCCGTGCGGGTCGCTGGCTTGGTGAGCGCTAAAAATGGCGGATCCGGCCACAAAGGTATCGGCGCCCGCAGCGGCGATCTCACCGATGTTATCCACCTTCACTCCACCGTCGATCTCCAGACGAACCGGACGTCCAGAGGCATCAATGCGCGCCCGCGCTTCGCGTAGCTTGTTCAGTGTGCCGGGGATAAACGACTGCCCACCAAAGCCGGGGTTGACGCTCATCAGCAGCACCATATCAACTTTATCCATCACATAGTCGAGGTAGGAGAGCGGCGTGGCTGGGTTAAACACTAATCCGGCTTTACACCCGCCATCACGAATCAATTGAAGCGAGCGGTCTATGTGTTCAGAGGCTTCTGGGTGAAAGGTAATGTAGCTGGCGCCTGCCTCAATAAAGTCACTGATCATACGGTCTACCGGCTTGACCATTAGATGCACATCAATCGGCGCGGTGACGCCGTGCTGGCGCAGCGCTTTGCATACCATGGGGCCAATGGTGAGGTTGGGCACATAGTGATTGTCCATGACATCGAAATGCACTACATCCGCGCCAGCCGCCAGCACGTTGTCGACTTCCTCGCCAAGCCGCGCAAAGTTAGCGGAAAGAATAGAGGGAGCAATCAAAAAGTCCTGCGCAGCGGTCATAACAGGTTCCTAGATTAACAGGGGAATGAGTTCGCTATATTACCAGAGCCACCTGCCAAGCCCCATCACTTACATGCCTTTACATTGGGCATCTACGCACACTTATATTCTCAAATAGAATATAAAACATAATTGTAATTCCACATTGATAGATTTAACCTTGCCAATATTGCGATAAAACGCGCTTACTCTTTTGAAGGAACTAGCTTATGACACTACCGACCATTTTCCGCCGCAGCCTGATTGCACTTGCCTTAGGCGTCACAGTGAGCAGCCCCGCCGCTGCTCAAGAGCGTGAACTGCTCAACTCATCCTACGATATTGCTCGCGAGCTGTTTGCGGCGATCAATCCCGAGTTTCAAGCTTGGTGGCAAGAAGAGCATGGTGAAGAGATTGAGATCAGCCAGTCTCACGGCGGCTCCTCTGCCCAAGCGCGCGCCATCTTGCAGGGCCTGCGTGCCGATGTGGTGACCTTTAATCAGGTGACCGATGTGCAGGTACTCGCCGATGCAGGGCTGGTAGCCGAAGATTGGCAGGATGCGTTTGAGAACAACGCCTCGCCCTACTACTCCACCACTGCCTTCCTAGTGCGTAAAGGCAATCCCAAAGGTATCGAGAGCTGGGACGACCTGGTTAAAGAAGATGTGGAGATGGTGTTCCCCAACCCCAAAACCTCGGGTAATGGTCGCTACACCTACTTAGCCGCCTGGGGCTTTGCCGAAAATGAGTTCGACGGTGATGAAGAGAAAATCGAAGAGTTTATGCGCACCTTCTTGGCCAACGTAGCGGTATTTGATACCGGCGGCCGTGGGGCGACCACCAGCTTTATCGAGCGTGAAATTGGCGATGTGCTGATTAGCTTCGAGTCGGAAGTCAACAATATTCGCAGCGAATACGGTAGCGATGCTTACGAAGTAATTGTGCCGCCCGTTAGTATTCTGGCCGAGTTCCCGGTAGCGGTTGTCGGCGAAAACGCTGAACGCAACGGTAACAGCGATTTGGCCCAGAGCTATCTTGAATACCTCTATACCGAAGAGACCCAGCGTCTGCTGGCAGGCTTCAACTACCGAGTCCATAACGAAACCGTGGTCGAAGAGTTCGCTGATCACTTCCCGGAAACCGAACTGCTTGAAGTTGACGAAGTGTTCGGCAGTTGGGACGAGGCCATGAAGACCCACTTTGAAGGTGGCGCTCTTCTCGACCAGCTACAGCGTCGCTAATATTCACTTATGAGCCAGCCTGAACCATGAGTCAACTAGCCACCTGGCGAACCGGCAGCACCCGCGTGCTGCCGGGTTTTGGCCTTTCTATGGGTATCAGCGTACTGTTTATCTCGCTGGTACTGCTGCTGCCGATTACCGGACTATTTGGCCAGTTAGCAGGGCTTAGCCTTGCCGAGTACTGGGCGATCATTACCGAAGGTCGCGTCGTGGCCAGTTATATGGTCACCATCGGCGCGGCGGCAGTGGCCGCCATCATTAATGCTATCTTTGGGCTGTTACTGGCGTGGGTATTGGTGCGCTATGAATTCCCCGGAAAACGGCTGCTCGACGCGCTGATGGATCTACCCTTCGCGCTGCCCACTGCCGTGGCAGGCATTACGTTGGCAACGCTTTACGCCAGCAGCGGTTGGATGGGTGGATTGCTGGAGCCGCTTGGCTTCCAAGTCGCTTACACCTGGGTGGGTATTGCCCTGGCCATGGCCTTTACCAGCATTCCATTTGTCGTACGCACGGTGCAGCCGGTGCTAGAGGATTTGCCTATTGAGGTCGATGAAGCCGCCATGTCGCTGGGGGCTACCGATGGTGTCGCCTTCCGCCGCGTTATCCTACCGCACATCTGGCCCGCCCTAGTGACCGGCACCGGACTCGCGTTTGTGCGCTCGTTAGGCGAGTTCGGTGCGATTATCTTTATCGCTGGCAATATGCCTTACGAAACGGAGATCACCGCGCTGATGATCTTCGTCAAGCTACAGGAGTATGACTATGCCGGGGCATCGGCGATTGCCTCGGTAGTGCTGTTTGTCTCCCTGGCACTGCTACTGGCGATCAACATTTGGCAGGGCCGCTTTGTGCGCCGCCTGCATGGAGGTAAGGGGTAATGCGTCGAATTGGTGATGCGCCGCTTATCCGGCGCCTGCTGATAGGTGTCGCCCTGGTGCTGTCAGCGCTGTTCTTGCTGCTGCCGCTAGTGGCTATTTTTGCCCAGGCGTTTTCCCAGGGCGTTATGGTCTTCTGGGCTAACGTCAGTGATACTTTTACCCTACATGCAATTGGCTTAACGCTGGTGATTGCGCTGTTAACCATTCCGGTGTGCTTGGTATTCGGCGTTGCCTTGGCGTGGCTGGTCACGCGGTTCAGCTTTCCAGGCCGACGCATTCTGCAAACGCTGATCGATATTCCGTTTGCGGTCTCCCCGGTTGTTGCTGGCCTTATCTATTTACTGCTATATGGCCGCAACGGCTGGATTGGCGGATGGCTGGATAGCTACGATATCCAACTAATGTTCTCCTGGCCGGGTATTTTAATGGTGACCATCTTTGTTACCTGCCCCTTTGTTGCCCGCGAACTGATTCCGCTGATGCAGGCGCAAGGCTCTCGTGAAGAGGAAGCCGCTGTGACGCTGGGTGCCTCAGGCTGGACGACCTTTCGTCGCGTCACGCTGCCCAACATTCGTTGGGCGTTACTGTATGGCGTGATTCTTACTAACGCCCGCGCAGTGGGAGAATTTGGTGCCGTATCAGTGGTCTCCGGCGCTATTCGTGGCAAGACCAATACGCTACCCCTGCACCTTGAGCAGCTTTACCAGGATTATAACGCCGTCGGGGCGTTTGCCTGCGCGGCCCTACTCGCATTGATTGCCCTACTGACGCTCGCCGCCAAGGCCGGGCTGGAATGGCGCGCAGCGCAACGGGAGGCATTTGCATGAGCATTCATTTACACAACATCGCTAAGCACTTCGGCACTACCCAGGCGTTAGAGCCGATCAATCTGGATATTCACGAAGGCGAGTTGGTAGGTCTACTCGGCCCTTCGGGGTCGGGCAAAACCACCCTGCTGCGAATCATTGCGGGCCTGGAAAATGCTGACCGCTCTCCTCAGCCGGGTAAGATCCTGTTTGGTGACCGCGACGTGACCAATATGCATGTTCGCGATCGCCGCATTGGCTTTGTTTTCCAGCACTACGCGCTGTTCCGCCATATGAGCGTTTACGACAACGTGGCCTTTGGGCTGACCGTGCTCTCGCGCAAGCGTCGCCCCAGCAGCGGCGAGATCCGCTCTCGTGTATTTAGGCTGCTGGAAATGGTTAAGTTGGAGCACCTTGCCAACCGCTACCCTGCTCAGCTTTCAGGCGGCCAGCAGCAGCGGGTCTCGCTGGCACGCGCCTTGGCCGTAGAGCCGGAAGTACTGCTGCTGGACGAGCCATTTGGCGCCCTGGATGCAAAAGTGCGCCAGGAGCTACGCCGCTGGTTACGCCACCTTCACGATGAATTCAACTTTACCAGCGTGTTTGTGACCCACGACCAGGAAGAGGCGCTGGAGTTATCTGACCGCGTGGTGGTAATGAGCAACGGTCGCATTGAGCAGATCGACACCCCCGATGAGCTCTACCGCACGCCCAAAAATCGCTTTGTGTTTGAGTTTTTAGGCGATGTGAACCATCTCGAAGGCAACGTAAGCAGCGGCGTTTTAACCTGCGGAGATGCCTATTGGCACGTTGATCTGCCCGACGGCCATCAAGAGCTACTGCTACGCCCCCATGAAGTGAGGCTAACCGAGCAGCCCACTGCTGAAAGTCACCTACCGGTCACGATCACAGCAATCTCGCCAGTGGGTGCCGAAGTGCGCGTGGAGCTGGAGGCCGATTGGCTCGCTCAGCCGTGGCTAGCCACCGTGCGACACACGGACTTCGAACACCTGGCGCTACAACGTGGACAGCGCTTATTCGCCCATCCGCGCCACTGGCGGCGTTTTCCCAAGGTAGAAACAGAAGCGGCGGAACAAACCCGCGTTGCTTAGGAAAAAGCTGAGCACTGCCCCAGTAGCCAGTGCTGCTGGGGCTTTAGTCAGGTTAGCTCACAAGCGCATTTGCCTAAAAGTTAAGCTCACCCGTGGCTCAACATCTTTCTTGGTTTTTGGAAGACTGTGTAACCAATTTTTTTGGGTGCTGCCTTTCATAACCAGCAGACTACCGTGCTCTAACGTAAGCGAAACACTCTCCCCTGTTTGTCTATGTTTAAACGAAAACTTCCTTTCGCCGCCTAAGCTCAATGCCCCGATGACCCCATTCTCGACAAGGTCTTTCTCGCCATCACTGTGCCAACTCATACCTTCTTCGCCAGAGCTATAGAAATTGCCCAGGCACGAATTAAACCTCTCTCCACACTCACTCTCCACCCGCTGCTTAATCTCGCGCAGAAAATCCGGCCATACCAACGCCCTCTTGGTATACCCCGAGTAGGTATAAGAGACCGGCTTATCCGCGTACCAGACAATCTGTCGTTTAGTCACAATCTCTTTGCCGTAAATAAACGCGCGGTCATGCTCCCAGCTCAACTCGCTAATGCATTTATCTAAATACATTGCGGATGTGGCAGCATCCAAAATGCTCCCGTGGTAATAGACGTCCCCATCCCTTGGAAGCAGTTTGATCAACTTCATGTCGTCGTTTTCGAACAGATCCATAGCAAAGTCTCTATCGTGCCCAGTGCGTAAAACATCGCTTGGTCATAGTCAAAAGCACAGTGAGGCAGAAAGCCCAGATTATCGTTAGTAATCGCATCGCTAGAACATACCGCCAACGCGCTACCCGCGTTATACTGGCGTTTTAGCCATAGCGGAGGAAGACCATGCTTCGGCGTCACTTTTTACGGATTTCAGGTGTACTGCTTGCCAGTGCATGGCTTGCTGGTTGCGCCAGCCCCCAATACTTGCAGCTCAACCCCGAGCGCAGTGCACAGGTACCGCAAGTTGGCTCCGGCCAGCAGGTGACGGTCATTGCCCAGGATGGCCGCGAGAGCGACATTATTGGTAATCGTGCTGGCGGCGGCATGTCGACGGCACATATTACCGTTAGCAGCCACGAGCTGATTCCGCGTTTGCAGGAAGAGGCTGAACGCGCTGTACGAGATATGGGCTTCAACCCCACTACCGAGCAAGCTGAGGGACGCCCGAGTTTAACGCTGGAACTTGCTAGCCTGAACTATGCCCGCGGTGACAGCGGCCAGCCTTTGGTGGACGAAGCGCGCCTTGAAGGGGTTTTCCGGGCTATCGCTCAAAACAAGGGCACCACCTATACCGGCACATACACTTCGCGTCGTACTCAGGGCTACGCTCTTAAACCCGATGCCGAAAGCAATGCTCGCATGCTGAGCGACCTACTTAGCGATGGCATGAATCGCGCCTTTAGCGATCCAGAGCTGGGCCGCCTACTCGCACGCTAAGGCCCCAGCTTCTAAGAAGCACCGCCGTTACGGGCCGCACCTTTTACGTTTGCAATGTTTCAAATTTAAAGGCGCGGCCCGCGTCGTTCCAGCCCCCACACGCTTTCAGTTCTGCCGCGGTCATCGGGGGCCCCCTGTTCAAGAAAGGTCAGGGAGAAATTTGGCGTAAATAGCCTTTCAATCTCATTGGCGGGAACACTGTACGGCGGACCTACCTCACCTTCGCTATGCGACAAGCTGATCAATAAGCCTTTGGCACCAGGCGGCACTAGTTGGGCAAGGTGAAAAGCATAACGTTGACGGGTCGCAGGCGGCAGCGCAATCAGCGAGGCACGATCATAAAACGCGCCTATTTCAGCGGCCTGCTGAATATGCAGGTGAAAAAAGTCCCCACACCAGAGTTCAACACTGCCTTGGCGGGAAATATTGAACCCCGCCTGGCGATAACGCGATACTGAAGTGCTGCGCTGGGCCAAAAACTGCTCAATAGCTTCAGGGGCGAACTCAATCCCCAACACTGGATATCCCTCATCTGCCAGCCAGCGCATATCAAGGCTTTTGCCACACAATGGCACTAGCACTTTAGTGCGTTTGGCAACGCCCAGCGTCTGCCAATGGCGCAGCAGCGCAGGGTGCGTCTGCTGCAGATGAAAGCCAATACGCCCCTCTTGCCAACGCTTGCGCCACTGCTCACTCATGGTGGGGCTGCCTTTGAAAGGTTCTTAGAACTGGTTTTTAAAATCGCTTCAGAACCAGCGGTCACGCTTTTTACGCCGGCGCGGCAGATGTGGCACGATCAGCCCTACCAACAATCCCGCACCAGCGACGCCGCCACCGTACATGAAGTAGCGCATCAAGAGGTCTTCCTCCTGGGTCTCCAAACGGGCTTGAAGTCCTCTAACCTGTCGACGCGACTCTTCCGCTTGGCTATCAAGCTCCTGATTGCTCGCTTCAAGCTCAGCAATGCGACGCTCACGAATCTCAAGCGTCTCGGTCATCGAAGAAACCCGCTCTTCCCAGGTCTCATTAATGCCATCAAGCTCGGCAGTCAATTCTTCAACCTGTTCTTCAAGTGCGGGTAGCTGCTCAACCGCGCTTGGCGTTTGCTGAAGCTCATCGCTCAATACCCAGACCGCGTTACCATCGCTGTTGCGCACGCGAGTGTAATTACCGCTAGTTTCAAGTACTTCAACCTGTTCGCCGGCATTCAAAGTGCCAATAATCCGATAACCATCGGTGGGACCACTGCGCACGTAAGTGCTCAACTCATCGGTCACCCAGGCCTGGCTATCGGACTGAGCACTGGCATCAATGCTCGCCGCACTGAGTAAAATGCCAGCCGCAGCGGCGTAATATCGAAAACGTATTTTGTTTACTTGCATGACATCATGTCCTGATTAAAAACGCTGCAAGGCGGACGAAGCCAACAGCGCTTGTCGCTTAACTGAGCGGTGCGCTTGTCTCATACGCTTACCCTTCGCCACGAGGTGGTAGCGGAAAGGGACGGGGGAACTCCGCGACCCGAGCATCGGTCTTGACCGCTTTCAATGGCCCTTCGCGCTCTACTTCATCAATGCGCACAATCGCATTTAACGGTAGGTAGCTACGCTTAACGCCGTCGAAGGTTCGCTGCAATTTTTCAGTTGCAGGGTCGACCACTACCCGTGAAGCATCGTCAAAGACAAACTCCTCGACTTCAATAAAGCCCCAGAGTTCGCTTTGAAAGATCTCTCGAACGTATAAATCCCAAATTTCACCCTGTTGGTGAACCACTACACGGTAGATCGGCTTGGCCGCCATCTTGGCCTGTTCCTCTTGCCACTTGTACATGAAGTTGAACCGCCTAGCTTACCATATTCCTTCCGTTACGCCTCCCAGGTAAGCCTTCGACAATCTATGCGCGTTAATGCTGCGGACAAAACACTCATTAGCCGCTCATGCCACCCTCGTGTATGGTGACTCAGATAAGTTGGCAAATCTGTTCATTCTTCAAGTTCAAGAAAACGTAGCCGATGCCGATAATTTTAGCGTTTACACAAGCGTCGTGTGGTCAGCCGCTTAAACACCCCTGACGAGACCGGAAATCACACCTATTTTGAGTCACATGAGCTAACCTCACCAGTAGAAGAAACCGTCACTAAACGCACCGCGTTTGGTACCCATTGGGGTCTGATCTACTTTAAAGGCGAGGATGCGCATACGATCCGCGATCTGCTAAAACGCCAAGAAGATCTCGACTTCTATGTATAATCCCCGCTCATGCAGGGATAAGGAGTCACCGTGGAGACAGATCAAGTGTCGTCTTCTCAAGAAGATAGCAAGCTCGATGTCCTGTTGAGCAAATTTGATGAAGCCGTGCACCTGCTCACGCAGGCGCCAACCTTCTCAAAGCCCGCCGTACTGCCACGTGTATTAGACACTGCGCGGAGTGTACTGCTGGAGGATGGCGGTTGCGAAGCACTGGAGTTACGCGCGCAAGCGTTTGAAGATTCAGGCGTATTTTTGGGCTCCGATTGGGAAACACCCCAATTTCTTGTGCCTACGTTGACAACCTTCGCGCTAAAAAGCGCAGATGCCAATGTGGTCGTCATTGAGGCATTAAGCGAGCTGCGGCTCCTTGCCGTCGCCAAAGGCGATTTCGTGCATTCTCTCGTTTCCGCAGAACATGCACACCACTACCTCACCCAGGTAATGGCGATTAATCTATGGCTGCTGTTCTTACCACCCAGCGAGGCGGAACGTGAGACGCAAGGAAGCTTGGCATCCATTCCTCGTCACCTCTTCCAGCATCTCGCTGATCGCATTGGCTACGAACATATTGTTGATCAACTGATTGATGAGATATGGCGCATTTTAAAACAGCGCCCTATCCAGGTTGATTCGATCAAACAGATGATCACCCAAATTGCGCTGTGCCAGGCCAATCCCAGCATTGATCTGGGCGCCAGCGGACAAGGCGCCGACCGTCTAGTGAGTTCGCTTTATGGCCCCACCCAGGCCTGTCGTGAAGATCCCGGCGTCGATGTTTATCGCGACCGGTTAGAGCATATGGATCAGGCCGCCCTGCAGGCTGAATCCACAGGGTTTGCTCGGGCAATGCACGACACCGGTCTCGTGTCGCCTTATCACGCCGTGCTGTTACGCCACTTGCTTGAAGAGGGGGATCACTTACTTTCCGAGGCGCTGGGGCTATCGTCAACGGGGCGCGACTGCTTGCTCTGTTATCGCGAACTGGTTCAAGCGCTTATACGTGGCGGCGTTTATCCCGCCACAGCGCAGGCAGTCTACGGCCTTGCGCTGATGCTCGAGCGTGGCATTCTCTACCAGCCGCCGGTGGCGCCGGCGATGTGGCGCCAGCTGAACCTGCCACTTTCAGAGTGGTCACAGTCGCGGCTTAACATGGCGTACGGGGACCTTGCATCCCCACGCGCTCGCTTGATCGAAGGCGTGCTGTGCATGCTGGGGCTACCGCTAGGGGTGGGCCAAGGCAATAACCCAACTTGCCAATCGGCCCGGGCGCTTTCAATGTGGGCTTACAACGACCCGGACTATTTACTGCAGATGGTGGCCTGGGCCGCGCGTGACGACGAAATCATTATGCATTTTGAAGGTCAGGCGATTTCGTCAATGGAGACCATTGCAGGCGTTGCCAAGGAACTGCCAATGGATCTCGACCCTGTCTCACTGATCGTCGTGCCCCACCTGGACCGTATTTATGCGGAAATGGGCCGGCGCTGTGTGAGCCGCGAGGGCGACCCCCACCGCTGGGTTAACCCTGAGTTTCACGGCTGGTGGTCGGGCCGCGGTTTTCGTATCAATGTCGATGTAGCCACTGGGCAGTTAACCGATGTGGACGATTTTGTGCGTCGCTTCTACGCCTACTATCACCCTTATTACAATGGCAATCAGCCGCTGATTCATCCCCAACCTGCAGGCATTGCAGTTACCGATAGCGCGGCGCGTTTTATCGGTTGGCATGCGATTACCATTTTGCGTGCCTCCCTCGACCCTTCCGATATCATGAGGGTGTATTTCTACAATCCGAATAATGATAGCGGCCAGGATTGGGGCGATGGCGTTATTGTGAGCACATCGGGCAACGGCGAACGCTTTGGAGAGGCGTCGTTACCTTTTGATCGCTTTGCATCGCGACTGTATATTTATCATTATGATCCACTCGAACGCGGTGAATTGGTTTCTGTTACTAGCGAAGAGTTGAGTAATGTTAAACACTACCTGCATCGTAGTTGGGGGGCTTCGCGCTTACCGCCTACCGAACTTCAGGCAGACCAAGGCCCTAACGCACCTCCTGAGGCGGGTTAAGCAGCCCGCCGAACGACACTCTCAATCACTATGTCTCAAGCACTATGTCTCAAGCACTATGTCTCAAGCACTATGTCTCAAGCACTATGTCTCAAGCACTATGATGCGACTCGACCAACTGTTGGTCAGCCAAGGGCTGGCCAACTCACGCACCCGCGCTCAGCGGCTAATTCGTCACGGACGGATAAAGCTGGCGGAGAACGGTAAACCGTTAATGAAGGCGTCGGAGAAATGGCCCGAAGATACGCATTTTAACGTCGACGAAGACCCTGAAGAGCGCTATGTATCCCGCGCAGGTCTAAAGCTTGAGGCGGTGCTTTTAGCGCTTGGGCTTCGTTTCGATGACGATGTTGTGCTTGATATCGGACAGTCCACTGGCGGCTTTACAGACTGCGCGCTGCATTTTGGTGCCCACCACGTGGTGGGCGTGGAGGTCGGCCACGGACAGCTTGCCTCTGAGCTGCGCGGCGATCCTCGCGTCACCTGCCTGGAAGGCTTGAACGCGCGCTCAATGAGCAGTGCCGACGCGCTTATCAATGTGCTGACCGCTAAACCTATTGATATCGCTATTATGGACGTCTCGTTTATATCCCAAACGCTAATTCTACCTGAAATTGCCAACCTCTTGCCTCCGAACGGCCAGCTAATCTCACTAGTCAAACCCCAGTTTGAACTGACACCCGGCGCGTTGGATAAACGCGGCGTAGTGCGTGATGCCAAGCGCTTTGACGAAGTGGAAGCCAGCATCCGCAGCGCCTGTGAGGCTTGCGGGTTGGCCATTCGCCACTGGCAGGAGAGCCCGATCACTGGCGGTGATGGCAATCGCGAATTCCTCCTTCATGCGGTCAAAGTGGCTTAACTCGTTCCAGGCGGTGAAAGGCGCGTTGCGGATTGGACTTTTACCCCCTCATCCTGGTCTCGATGAAGCCAAACATCCATCTGCTCAAAGGCCACTCGAACGCCTGCCTCTCGAAACAGCTCGTCTACCCGGCAGTTAATCTCATCAGCGGCAAATAGACGATCGAGCAAGTCGTTAACGAAAATGCGTAACTCAAAGTTAAGGCTATGCTGGCCGTAGCTTAGGCAGAAAACTTGCGGTTCAGGGTCGGTTAGAACCCGTGGGTTTTCATCTGCAGCTTGGTACAATAGCTGGTGCACTTTCTCCATATCCGAGCCGTGAGCCACGCCGTAGGTAAGCACCACCCGGGTAATATTGTCCGACAGCGACCAGTTAATCAGTTGATCGGTGACAAAGGTCTTATTGGGAATAATGATCTCTTTGCGGTCAAAGTCTGTGACGGTAGTCGCACGAATACGAATGCGACTGACGGTACCATGTAAGTTGCCGATGGTAATGGTATCGCCAATACGAATCGGACGTTCAAACAGGATAATCAAGCCCGATATAAAGTTGGCAAAAATCTCCTGTAGACCAAAGCCCAATCCTACACTTAACGCAGCCACTAGCCACTGCAGCTTGTCCCAGGACACGCCCAGTGTCGCTAGCCCCATGACCACACCGGTACCCACAATGGTGTAGGAAAGCAGCGAGGTAATCGCATAAGAACTGCCCTGCTTCAATGACAGCCGGGACAGCACCATCACTTCCAAAAGGCCGGGCAAATTACTCGCCATAATAAACGTAATCGCCACCACCAACAGAGCGGTAAACACGTCGGATATCGACAGAACGTTGTTGACGAGATCACCCTCTTGCGACTCCCACAGCGACACGTTATCTAAATAGCCCAGCACCGAGAGTAAATCAGACCAAACTAAATAAAACAGCGCGCTAAAGCCTATCAATACGATCAGCTTAGAGAGCCGCAGCGACTGACTATTGATCTGCTCCATGTCGAGCGGAGGCTCTTCCACTACCTCAAGCCCGCCTTCGGCGCCCTCCTGTACCTGAGCCCGGCGGCGCGCCAGCGCGCGCCGATAGGCCAGCCGACGCGCAGCCACCGCAAGGCTTCTCACCAACGTGGCTTCCACGACCACCCACAGTCCTAGCAGATAAAGGGTGATAGCGAACCTGCCCACCAGACGTAACGCCGTGTACTCGTAGCCCCAAACCACCAAACCCAGCAAGATAAGCGGCACCGAGGCCATGGCTAACCCTAGCAGCAAACGAAACAGCCGAACGCCAAAAATGGGGATATGTGCCAGTATCAGCTGCGCCAACCACCAACTCATGGCTATCAGACCTAGTGATAATAACCCTAGTGCTACAGGCCGCAGCGCTAGCGGCGTTTCCATTTCCCCTGACATTGCCGCAATCGCAATGACCGGTACTAAAGCCACGCCTAAACCACCCAATAATTGACGCAAGCGGGCGTTGTACTGGGGCGACCAGGTAAAGTGGCGCTCCGCCACGCCATCGGGAACCAGTAGCCTGCGTACCCACGCGACCGCCGCCCAACTAAGCGCCAATTGCAGCAGCGCAGGTGCTACGCTCTTGGCCAACGGCCCTTCCGCAGCCAGCAACCCCACACCAACGCCGGCTAATGCCAACGGGCCGGAGATTGCCAACAGCGCATTGAGTAACACCGCTCTCGGGGTATGTAACTGCGTATCACTCTTTAATCGCCCAATTTGTGAATGCAGCTTGGCCAAGATAGCCTTTATTTGCCGCCGTAAGCCTATAAGCACTAGGCTCAGCACGATCAGCGGCGCTCCTCTTAGCACTTCCCAGGAAAGCCCTTGCCAGTGCGTAGGTAAAACCGCCCGCCACTCTCCCTCCTGCCACTCCAATAGCAGGTTATGTGGCAACTGACGCAGCCAATTAAGATCTAAAGGGCGGCTATTGGCGACCCAAAACAGCTGCTCATCGATGGTTTCACGCAGTTCGCTGGTGGTGGTCAACAGTTGCTGCTGGTTCAGTTGCAGCTCAATTGCCGCGCTTAGCAAGCTTCCGTAAGACTGCTCTAACTGCTCGACCAGCTCGCGCCTGGATTGATATAGCCGCGACAACGAATCGACAAGGCCCGGCGTCGCCTCAATACCGGCCTCTGCCAATCGCGAGGTAGCAAACTGTTCGCTTTGACGCAGATCGTCACGTTGGCGTGCCAAATCAAACTGCTTTAAACGCAGATCGGCAATTTCATCCTGCAAATCACGTGGGGCAGCTAACGGAGGCAATGATTGGCGCTGTTCACGGAGAATACGTGATAGCAGTTGGCTGCCACGAATCGCCTCAATTTGTTCATTGAGGCTGCGCTGCAGTTGACGCACATGCTCCAACTGACGCTGCGCTTCAATATTCTCGCGCACAATACTATTAGCGCGATCCGTCGCTCGCAGCAGTTCCAGGCTTAGGGTTTGATTGGTCTGTTGTGCTTGCACAACCACGGGTTGTCCGGCGGCAATTAATGGGTTATCCCGTGCCGCATCGGCAATCGCCTGCTCGGAGGCCAAACGGCGCTGTTGATCTATCACTCCTTGCAGCATGTTGAGCTGCTGCTCTTGATAGTCGACCTGTATCATAAGCACATCACGGCGCTGCTGAGCCAATTCACGCAGCCGGCTATTGGCGCTCAGCTCACGCTGATAAAATCTCACTTCGCGGTCAGCCAGCGCGCGCTCTAGGCGGAACTGGATAAGCCGTGCGTCATTCAACGCAGAAAGTTGGCGATCCGCAAGCAAAGCCTCGCGCTCATCGTGTTGTCGGCGTAAACTCTCCGCGCGTTGAAGCGTTTCCGCAATAGATTGTTGAGCACGCTCAGGAAGAGTCTGCGCAGCTAACAGCTGCGAGTTCACTTCCGCCAGTTGACTTTGCAGCCGTTGAAGCTCAACCACTGCCTCGGTTTGCAAGGATTCCAGCTCGTCGAGGGGACGATCACTCAAATCGGCAACTGAAAGCTGCTGGGCTGCCTCTTCCGCGTCATTCAACTCAAGCTGAAGGCTTGATAGAAGCTCCGGGGCTTGCTCAACCCGAGCGTCTAGTGCATTGAGCCGCTCATTAACCGACGTCAGCCGCTCGTAGGCTTCAATAGCGGCCTCTAAGGCCCCTTTGTCGCTGGCCTGCTGATCGGTTAATGTATCCTCTAGTCCTTCTAGCTCAGCGAGCCGTGCTGCCAATTCAGCCTGCTCAGGGACACGATCAAGCATGTTCGCTTGAACCGCGGCATAAGTCTGATTAATAGCGGTACTGCTAATTAGCAGTAGGAATAAACACGTTACAATCCATTTATAGACGCATTTCACCACGTTACTTATGCCTCGTTGACATCGAATGCTCCGCATACACGGATATTAGGGTTATTGTCAGACGTTCTGATAGCCAGCGCAATCAGAGGTGTTGACTTCCGCAGGCGGCGTGTTAGAAACGAGGTTGGCTTTTGCCACCCTATTACTTTGCGAGTCACCTTGATGGTCACCCCAAAATTGCCGTTAAAGAAATTAATCCTCCTGCTGGGCCTTGCCACTTTCAGTGCAGATGCCTTCGCTGAATCCCAGCAAGAGATCGAAGAGCGCATCCGCGCGCTTAACGCTGAGCTGTATGACTTGCGCCAGCAGTTGCAGCAGGCGGAAGACCCACAGACAGCCACACTCGGCACTGAGGTTGAACCGCTGCCTGAAGATGCGGCACGGGAAGACCTAAGCGATCGTCGCGAGCTTGAACAGGAATCCAGCCGCAACCCGTTTTCAATCACTACGCACCGCACCAACTACCTGTTTCCGGTTAGTTACAATGCCAACCAAAATCCTGAGAGCTTTCGCAACATTTCTAATGATGGCAAACCGGATGACGTGGAGTTGAAATTCCAGTTCAGCGCTAAGGTTAATCTCGCTGAGCAGGTTTTTGGTAACTATGGCGATGTCTACTTTGGTTATACCCAGCGTAGCTGGTGGCAGGCTTACAATACCGATGCCTCATCACCTTTCCGTG
The DNA here is from genome assembly GCF_031010195.1 of Halomonas sp. SpR8. Lineage (GTDB taxonomy): Bacteria > Pseudomonadota > Gammaproteobacteria > Pseudomonadales > Halomonadaceae > Vreelandella. Next base: position 111,637 of record NZ_JAUAMC010000003.1, read on the forward strand.
AGACCAACTACGAGCCTGAAATATTTATCGATTTTGATAATGCCTGGGAGGCGCTTGGGTGGGTGAACACCCGCAACCGAGTATCCCTTAATCACCAGTCTAACGGTCGCTCAGATCCGCTTTCGCGTAGCTGGAACCGTGTCTATCTGGAAAGCACTTTTCAGCGTGGCGATTGGGCGTTTACCGTCGCACCGCATTGGCGCATACCGGAATCCAAAGAGGATGACGACAACCCGGATATCGAGCGCTACATGGGATATGGCGATATTCGTCTCGCCAAACGTCTTAATAACAACCATGAAATGAGCGGACAATTACGCGGCAACCCAAGCGCTGGTAATATTGGCACACAGATCGATTATAGCTGGCCTGCTTTCAACAGCTTGCGTGCGCATGTACAGTACTATTATGGATACGGCGAAAGTTTGATCGATTATGACCATCGCGTGCACCGTTTAAGTATTGGATTTAGCCTCAATCCCTTATTTAGTGCTTCAGGGCTGAACCGATAGTCACAATTGCTTGTCTGTTATTGTGTGGCTGCTATGCTGAACAGCAGCTAAATCATTCACTCGTCAAAGGAAGACTCCATGGCTAAACGTCAAGCCACTTACTCTACTCAAGCCGATCAACTTAAAGATGATCTGCGCCACTTAAGTGAAACCGTTGAAGAGCTAGTCAATGCGACAGCCAAAGATGCCAGCGGAGAGATGAACGACCTTCGCTCACGTGCCGAGCGCCGTTTGAAGGATACTCGTGCGCGGCTTGAAGCGCGTGGCGAGCGCATTTACGACGAAACGCGCGACTCATTAACGCATCAAGCCGATGCATGTGATCGTTACGTGCACGAGAATCCCTGGACTAGCATCGGTATCGGTGCTGCTGCGGGTTTGGTCGTCGGTATGCTGCTCGGTCGTCGCTAATGGCTTTGGGGCCAACCCAACGCGTCTTCTCTGCCGCCAAACGCTTACTGAACTCGCTGATAGCCAATAGCGAAACCCGTCTGCGTTTGGCGGTGTTTGAGTTAGAAGAAGAGCGTGCCCGCTTAATGGTTCTGCTGCTGCTTTCAGGAGCAAGTTTATTGCTTCTGCTACTAGGCATTGCCACGTTAACGGCACTCATCGTGGTTCTGTTCTGGGACAGTTATCGCCTCGCAGCCATTGCGATCAGTGCAGGCGTATTGATAGGCGCAGGTTTACTGCTTGCATATATCGCTATCCGCCAATCAAAGCGTCACTCTCTCTTAAAAGAAACACTCAAACAGCTTGCCGCTGATCGAGCTTTGCTTGAGGAACCAAGTGATGAAACCATCCGCAGAGGCCGTTAAACCGGCCACTAAACCACTGAGCCGCGCTGAGCGTAAAGCCCAACTGTTGGCTGAGTTGGAACAGCAGCGTGTGGATATATTGGTCGATAGCGAATATTTGCAGCAGGCAGCCTCGCCGCTCGATCAAAGCTGGAAAAGCTTTAGACTGCCGCTTTATATAGTTGGCGGCATGGCTGCCTTCAAGATAGTACGCCACCCTGGTGGCGCTATGGCAGCGGGTAGAACGGCGTTGGCAGGTTATATGCTACTTAAAAAGCTTAAGTTATTAGCCAAAGTAGCCACTTAATCTACACGTTTTGCTGAGCCAGAGTTTACGTAAAATGCATTTCTAGCTCAGCAGGATTGCCCACAGGCAACTCCACTTGCCCAGGCCCACTGAAAGTTATATCCCCCAAGCTCCCCTGTTACATCCAACACCTCACCGATAAAACGTAGCTGCGGCAAGCCTTTCACTTCAAAGGTTTTAGAAGATATAGCGTCGGTGTTAACGCCCCCCATGGTGACTTCTGCCGTTCGCCAACCTTCGGTGCCCGCTGGCTTCAATTGCCAGGCATTGAGCCTTTCGGCCCACTCGTCCAGCGCGTGATTGGCATAGTGTGCCAGCGGCCGCGCTGGATCGTGGTCGGGATACCATTCAAGCAATGCTTGCGCCAATCGCTTGGGGAAGCGCTCTCCTAGCCATGTTGAAAGCTGACGTTTGGGCGTTACCTGCCGCGCTTCGCGGAGTGATTCCGCCACGTTTTCATCAGGCAGCAAATCAACCGTGATGCTCTCCCCAGGCTGCCATACACTGGAAATTTGCAGCATTGCAGGCCCTGACAAACCGCGATGGGTAAATAGCATGGGGTCAACAAAACGTCGAGTGCTTGCACTAACAGCAACCGGAACGCTCAGGCCAGAGAGCTCCGCTGCTCGGGCTTTCCAGGTGTCGCTAAGGGTAAATGGCACCAGCCCAGGGCGAGTCTCGAACACCTCCAAGCCAAACTGGCGAGCGAGATCATAGCCAAACCCGGTGGCACCCATGGTAGGAATGGAGAGCCCACCGCTTGCGACCACCACTACCCCCGCCTCAACTTTACCGAGTGACGTCGCTAGCCGCATGGCATCGCCCTGCTGTTCAACGCGGGTAATCTGCGTGCTGAGTCTTATTTCGACACCCGCCCATTCACACTCGGTGAGTAGCGTGCGAACTATTTCCTTGGCTGAAGTGGCACAAAATAGCTGCCCCGGTGTTTTTTCAACATGCTCAACGCCGTGCCGCTCCACCAGTTCTACAAAATGTTCTGGTCGGTATCGTTTAAGCGCCGAAATACAAAAGAAGGGGTTTGATGAGTAAAAGTGCTGAGGAGTCGTGCCAAGATTGGTAAAGTTGCAGCGGCCACCGCCGGACATCAGAATTTTCTTGCCCGCTTTGTTAGCGTGATCAAGCACTAAGACGCGCTTTCCGTTATAGCCCGCTTGAGCCGCACACATTAAGCCAGCAGCCCCGGCACCGATGATGACGATGTCATATTTCATAATGGGTAGTTCATAATGGATAGTTCATAATTGAAAAATCATGATGGACGGCTCATAAAGAGTGACGCATGTAGAGCGCCTTGGGCTATAAAAAGCAGGCATTCTAACAGGATCAAGGCTTAAAATTACTATATGTCAGAATTAGTCTATACAATAACTGTATAAATATTTACTAACACTGAGACGACTATGCATCTGCCCTCGCGTCGACGACTTTTCCTGCCATTTACGCCAACTCCACTCGCCCTGCTTTTTTCTCTGGCCCTGCTGTTTTCTAACGTAACATTCGCCCAGTCAGCGCCACCGGTGATAGGTACACGGGCAGTGATGACTACCTGGTCAGATCCGCTAGAGGCCTTGGGAACGCTTAGCGCAGAAGAGAGTGTCACGCTTTCCGCCACCGTCACGGAAATTGTTGGCGAGATCAATTTCCATGACGGTGAACAAGTCGAAGAGGGACAACTGCTTATTCGCTTAGAAGATGCTGAAGAGCAAGCGCAACTCCGAGCATCCCAGGCGTTACGCGAAGAGCGCCGCAATGCGTCCGATCGCGCCTCGCAGTTGCAGGAGCGAAACTTAGCGGCCCGTGCAGACGTCGAAGACAATAGATCCCGGCTGCGCCAAGCGGACGCCGATATTCAAGCGATTGAAGCACGCCTAGCCAATTACCAGATAGAAGCCCCCTTCAGCGGCCGTGTGGGCTTCCGCAATATCAGCGTTGGCGCTTTGGTAACGCCAGGAATGGACTTGGTCACGCTTGATAAGCTTGATGTCATGAAGCTGGATTTCAGCGTTCCTGAAGTTTTTTTAGGCCGCCTTATGCCAGGCCTTATGCTAAATGCCACCACCGCCGCCTTTCCCGACGATATCTTTAGCGGCGAAATCGCCACCATCGGCACGCGGGTTGACCCTGTCACACGTAGCGTTAACGTGCGCGCCGAGTTCGACAACGCTGATGGGCGTTTACGCCCTGGCATGCTGATGGAAGTGATCGTTCAACAGCATGTTCGTGACACCATTGTCATTCCCGAAGCCGCTATTGAGCCCAGTGGTGACCGACATTTTGTGATGCTTATCCAACAACGCGATGGCACTACGCGTCTAGCCCAGCGTGAAGTCAAGATTGGCGAGCGGCGCAACGGCGAAGTGGAAATACTCGAGGGATTAGCAGCGGATGACTTAATTGTCTTCCATGGCCTGCAGTTGGCTAGGGATGAGCAAGAAGCAAGGCTGATCGGGATTGCCGATGACGAGACCGGTATTCGAGCGCTGCTAGAGGCTGACCGCTAATGCGTTTATCGGATATTTCTGTTCAGCGGCCGGTACTGGCGATGGTCATCGCCGCACTGATTATTGCCTTTGGCTTCTTAGCGCTTAATCGCCTGCCGCTTCAAGAGTACCCCACCATTGATCCGCCGATAGTCACTATCGACACCCGCTATCCAGGTGCTTCCGCCAGCGTGGTTGAAACACGCATTACCCAAGCGCTAGAAGACCGCATCGCCGGGGTGGAAGGCATTGATCTAATCACGTCGCAAAGCGAAGATGGCCGCTCTCAGATCGAAATCGAGTTTGGCATTGATATGGACATCAATGCCGCCGCCAACGATATTCGCGACCGCATTTCCGGTGCGTTGGGCAACCTGCCTGAAGATGCTGATAGCCCTGAGGTCACCAAGGCTGACAGCAGCGAAGAGATCGTGGTGTGGCTAAGCCTTTCCGGCGAAGACTACTCCATTACAGAGCTTACCGACTACGCCAACCGCTTTCTGGTCGACAGTCTCTCTGTGCAGCCGGGCGTGGCGCGAGTGCGGGTCGGCGGTGGCAGTGACTATGCCATGCGCGTCTGGTTAGACCGTAATGCCCTGGCGGCACGTAACCTAACCGTTAGCGATATTGAAGATGCCCTGCGCGCCGAGAACGTGGAGCTGCCAGCAGGCTCAATTGAATCCGAAGATCGACAGTTTATTGTTCGCCTGCCCCGCAGTTTCGCCAGTGCCGAAGATTTTCAGCGCCTTGCGCTCAACTCTCCTAGTGACGCCTCTGCCAATCAGGAAGAGAGCGGCTACTTAGTCCGCCTTGGGGACGTCGCGCGGGTGGAAGTTGGCGCAGTAGAAGATCGTTCGGTCTTCCGCTCTAACGGCGTGCCGATGGTAGGCCTTGGCATGATTATGCAATCAACGGCCAATGTCATCGAGCTCTCTGAAGCGGTGCGAGTGGAACTTGAGCGCTTGCAAGGCACGTTACCGGAGGGAATGTCGTTAAGCTTAAACTACGATGCTTCACTGTTTGTTTCTGGTGCGATCGAGCAAGTAGTGATGACGCTATTTATCGCCATGGGGCTGGTCGTAGTCGTGATCTTCATGTTTTTGGGTAATTTACGTACCACCTTGGTGCCCGCGGTCACGGTACCCATTGCGGTTATTGGGGCCTTTACCGCCCTGGCCGCGATGAATTTCTCGATCAACCTGCTAACGCTGTTAGCGCTGGTATTGGCCATTGGCCTGATTGTCGATGATGCCATCGTCGTGCTTGAAAATATTAACCGACGCATGCACGACTACGGTGAAACGCCCTTGGTAGCCGCTTTTCGTGGCACCCGACAAATTGCGTTTGCGGTTATCGCGACCACCTTGGTGTTGGTGGCCGTCTTCGTGCCGCTGAGTATGCTTCAGGGCGATATCGGTCGACTGTTTTCGGAATTTGCGCTCACCATGGCGGCAGCGGTCGTTGTTTCGACCCTGCTGGCGCTGACGCTCACCCCAATGATGGCGTCTAAAATACTAAAGCCGGGCATGCACGACAGCCGCATTGGCAAAGCCGTGCAGTGGCTGCTTAGTGGCACGCAGCGGCGCTATCAAACCGCTCTTGAGTGGATGCTAAAAATGCGCTGGCTGGTCGTGGCCATGTTTGTGCTGTTGATTGCCGCCACGGCTTGGCTGGCCACGGCACTACCCAACGAATACACCCCACAGGAGGATCGCGGTAACTTTATCGTATTAGTCAATGGCCCTGAGGGCGCCACTTTCGACTACATGATGGATTACATGGATGAAATCGAAGCGCGCATGAACCCGCTGGTCGAGAGCGGCGAATTAGAGCGCGTCGTGGTTCGCGCCCCGCGTGGCTATGGCAACATCGAGAATTTTAACAGCGGCTTTATCATCGTCAATATGGCCGATTGGGGCAGCCGACGCAGCGCTTGGGAGATCATGGCCGAGGTACGTCAGACGCTTAGCACCCTGCCTGGCGTGCAGGCCTTCCCAGTGATGCGCCAAGGCTTTGGTCAGCGCACCCAAAAGCCGGTGCAATTTGTGCTGGGCGGAGGTACTTACGAAGAGCTTGCCCGCTGGCGCGATACGCTGATGAACCATGTGCGTGAAAACAACCCGCGCTTGATGGCACTAGAGAGTAACTATAACGAAACCCAGCCCCAACTGCGGGTGGAGATCGACTACGAACGGGCGGCCTCTTTAGGCGTCACCGTTACGGAGATCGGTAGAACCCTGGAGGTATTGTTAGGCGGCCGAAATGTCACCCGCTATGTGGATGACGGCGAAGAGTACGATGTGATTTTAGAAGGTGATCGCGGCAGCCAGAACAGCCCCAGAGCACTGGATAATATTCAGGTTCGCTCGGCTCGTACCGGTGAGTTGATTCCTCTGGCAAGCCTCGTCACGCTTTCCGACTTTGCTGGCGCCAGCACGTTAAATCGCTTTGATCGCATTCGCGCGATTACCATTGAGGCTAATTTGGCGGATGGCTACCCCCTCGGCGAGGCGCTGGCGTATTTAGAGGAGAGTGCTGCAGAACTGTTGCCAGAAGAGGCGCAGACCAATGTGGCGGGGGCATCGCGTGATTTTCAACAGGCCAGTGGCGCCACCGCCTTCCTGCTGATACTCGGCGCTTTAGTGGTCTTTTTAGTCCTGGCTGCGCAGTTTGAAAGTTTGATTCACCCTTTTGTGATCATGCTAACGGTGCCGCTGGCAATGAGCGGTGCCCTGCTTGCGCTACTGCTGAGCGGCCAATCGCTGAATATTTACAGCCAGGTAGGGCTAGTGCTGCTCATTGGCTTGGCCGCTAAAAACGGCATTCTGATTGTTGAGTTTGTCAATCAGTTACGCGATGAGGGCCATGCGTTCCGTACGGCGCTGATCGAAGGCGCGGTCACTCGCTTAAGGCCCATCTTAATGACCGCGGTGACGACCATGGCCGGTGCCATTCCGCTTATTATCTCGACCGGCCCCGGTGCCGAGTCGCGTTTGGTCATCGGCACGGTGGTGATGGCGGGGGTGGGTTCGGCGACGATTTTCACACTATTTGTCGTACCTGTGGCGTATGACCTGCTGGCACGCCATACCGGTTCGCCTGGAGCAGTGAAGCGTCGCTTAGAGAATGAGATAGCCAATGCGCCCACGGCGACCCAAGCACCGGAAGGCTCGGCAGACAGATAGTTCGACGCAAATAGTCCAGCGCAAACAAAAAAATGGGCGCCCCTGCTGCTGCCGGGACGCCCTTTTAGTCACTTAGCTAAAGGTCTGTGCTTATTCGCACTCGCCAAGATGCTCGCCTTTAATGACCGTATTCATGCTTAGCTCGCCCATGGGCGATTGAGTAAGGATATCGACGCTTCCTTCAATGCGCTCACCCATAAAATGCATTTCACCATCGATGGTCGCTTCGCCACCTTCAGCACGGCATACCATGCTGTAGCTCAGGCCATCTTCTGTCATGTCCTGCTCAAGCAACTCGCAGCCCTCTTCTTCTTCAATGAAGCCGAAGTCAGCACTCTCAAGCTCTTCTTGAGTAATACACTGGCGCTCTGTTTCCGTTTGATCCGGAATTTCCATTTCGCCGCTTACGCTGGTTTTACTAACAAACTCCCACTCACCAGCGGCCACATTGGGGGTTTCAGCCAACGCGACCATCGGAAAAGCCACTAGGGCCGCTACTGCCATGTTACGTAACATCATCGCTACTCTCACTGCGTTGCTTTAGGAATTTAGAGCCTAGGTATCCTACCTGATTCAATCCCACGATGCCCTATCCAACGACCACACTGCTACACTGAACGAATAACAAGGTAATTCAGCGCACCCGCTATACAAGGTAGCCAACAATGCAAGACGACGCTCTGGTCAATTATGACTTTCACTGCCCTTACTGCGATTCACCGCTGACCTTCCTGATCGATACTTCCCAAGGCAGTCACGACACTTGGGAAGATTGCCACCAGTGCTGCGCACCCATCCAGCTGCAAATCGTTGTTTCTCCCGTCACCGGCGAACTCGACAACGTCGTTGCCGGACGCGACGATGACGTGCTCTAGCCTTGAATTTAACGTCTTGTATTAAGCGTCTCGCAAGGCAGCTTTGCGTTTGGTTTCGTTGCGACGCATAAAGAACCATGCCAGTAAGGTCGCCAGCGATACAGTCAAAATAATCAGTGTCGCGAGCGCGTTAATTTTCGGTGATACGCCCATTCTTACCGATGAAAATACTACCATCGGCAGCGTATTAGCCCCCGGACCAGAGACAAAGCTGGCGATCACCAGATCATCGAGCGAAAGTGTAAACGCCAACAGCCAGCCCGCCGCTAGCGCGGGCGTAATAATCGGCAACGTGATTGAAAAAAAGGTTCTAAGCGGAGGCGAGCCCAAATCCATCGCAGCCTCTTCAATCGAGTGATCCACTTCACGCAGGCGCGCAGCCACCACGACCGCCACATAGGCGCTACAAAACGTGGTGTGGGCAATCCAGATCGTCGCCATGCCGCGGTCAGCGGGCCAACCAGTAATTTGCGCCATCTGTACAAATAGCAGCAGTAGCGAGAGACCAGTAATCACTTCAGGCATTACCAATGGCGCCGTCACCATACTAGAGAGCGCCGTTTTGCCCCGAAAATGGCCGAAGCGTGTCATCACGAAAGCAGCAACGGTACCTAAGCAGACCGCCATGCTGGCCGCAAAAAAGGCGATGCGTAGGCTTGTCCATACTGCCGACAATATCTGCTGATCGCGAAACAGTTCGCCATACCACTGGGTAGAAAAGCCGGCCCAAACGGTGACCAGTTTCGAAGCGTTAAACGAGTACACCACCATTACAAACATCGGCAGGTAGAGAAACAACAGGCCAAGCACCAGCATGATTGTCGAGAAATTAATCCGCGGCACTTTGCTCATGATTCTAGTTCCCGTGACTGATAGCGGTGAAACCAAACAATCGGTACCAGCAGTAGCAGTAGCATCACCATGGCGAGCGCCGACGCCACCGGCCAATCGCGGTTGAGGAAAAACTCCTCCCACAACACCTTGCCGATCATTAACGTATCCGGCCCCCCGAGCAGCTCAGGAATCACGAACTCCCCAACCGCGGGAATAAATACCAGCATAGAGCCTGCCACGATGCCCCCAGTAGAGAGCGGCAAGGTGACCTTAAAAAACGTGTTGAGCTTGCGCGAGCCTAGGTCTGAAGCGGCCTCAAGCAGCGAGTTATCCAATCGACTCAGATGGGCATACAGCGGCAGCACCATAAACGGCAAGTAGGCGTAGACAATCCCAATGGTAACCGCGAACTGGGTGTTCATCATACGCAGCGGCGAATCGATAAGACCTAGCCCCATCAATAGGTTATTGATCAATCCGCTGTTGCTTAAAATCCCCATCCAGGCGTAGACACGAATCAGAAAAGACGTCCACGAAGGCAGCATGACCAACAGCAGTAACAGCAGTTGCCAGCGTGCCGGTGCTCGGGCCATCGCATAGGCCATCGGGTAACCAATCAACAAGCACACCACCGTGGCAATGAACGCCGTTTTCACTGATCCCCAGTAGGCAGCGATATACAGCGAATCCGACAGCAGGAAAAGATAGTTACCTAGATTGAGAAATACGTGCAGCGTCTGGTCAGCGTACTCCAGCAGTGGGCCATAAGGTGGGATGGCAATCGCTGCCTCGGACAAACTGATCTTGAGCACCAGCGCAAAGGGCAGTAAAAAAAACAGCGTTAGCCAAACAAGCGGAAACGCGATCACCGCCCTGCGCCCTATTTGCAGGCGTTTGAGCAGTGTTGAATAACGTATTGCAGGACGTGCTGAAGAACGAGATGGCTTCATTAAAGGCACTCTCCTCGCGGTATGATAAGCACTATAGTTGCGGTAAAGAGGCTAGCGATTCAAAACAATCGTGCTGTGATCTTCCCAATGGACATACACACGGTCTTCCCAGGTAGGTCGATCACCACGGCGCTCTGTATTGGCCATGCTGACTTTAATGATCTGCCCCGACTGCGTACGCACGTAGTACAGCGAGAAACCGCCTAGATAGGCAATATCATCGACGTTGCCTTCCGCCCAGTTATATTCCGTGGTGGGCTTTTCGCGGGTGAGCCAAATCTTTTCCGGACGCAATGCGACCCAAACCCGCCGATCTACCGCCTGGGTGGTAATACCATGATCAATATAAACGGGTCGTTCAAGCGCGGGGGCTGCAATGCGGCAGTGGTCCGCAGCGTCTTCGATAATCTCGCCTTCAAACAGATTCACTGTGCCGACAAATTCCGCCACCATTCGGCTCACTGGGCTTTCATAAATATCGATGGGCGAGCCTATCTGCTCAATCCAACCATCGGCCATGATCGCCACCCGGTCAGCCATGGTCATGGCCTCTTCCTGATCGTGGGTCACCATAATGCAGGTAACGCCTACCTGCTCAATGATCTCGACCACTTCGAGCTGCATTTCAGTGCGCAGTTTTTTATCTAGCGCGCCCATTGGCTCATCTAACAGCAGCAATTTGGGCCGCTTGGCGAGCGAACGCGCCAAGGCCACACGCTGGCGCTGACCGCCAGAGAGCTGATGCGGTTTGCGCTTGGCAAAGCGCTCCATATGGACCAGTTTCAGCATTTGCGCGACGCGAGCGTCGATATCCGCCTTGGGAAGTTTGTCCTGCTTTAACCCAAAAGCAATATTCTGCGCTACCGTCATATGCGGAAATAGCGCATAGGATTGGAACATCATATTGATAGGCCGCTTGTGCGGGGGCATCGCGGTAATGTTTTCACCGTCTAATAAAATGCGCCCTTCTGTCGGAGTTTCAAAGCCCGCTAGCATTCGCAACAAGGTTGATTTACCCGATCCAGAACCACCTAGTAGCGCGAAAATTTCCCCGCGCTTCACCTTCAAATTGACATCATCCACCGCCAGCGCATCATCAAAGCGTTTGCTTAAACGCTTCACCTCCAGCACTACATCTTCAGCAAACCGCGGTGTCTTCCCCTGAGGGCGTAACACGGGGGAATTGGTTGGCGAAACGGATGAAGGCTCGTTCGACAGGGGCGTAGTGACCATTCGCCACTCCCATCAAAAGGCCCGGAAAACCGGGCATTAAAAAGACGAACAGCGAGCCTGTGAGGCAGTGCCCCCGGCTCGCCGTCGGATAAATATCGGCTTAACGACCCGACTTTACGCGGTTCCAAATGCGCGTTCGGGCACGCAGCACATCTTGGGGTTTTTCGGCCTGGACGTAGAGGTTTTGCATGACCTCGGTTGCGGGGTAAATAGCCGGGTCATTGATAATCTCTTCAGAGAGAAGCTCATTGGCCGCCGCATTAGGATTGGCATAACGCACGTATTCGGTAATTTCAGCGGCAATTTCCGGGTCGAGAATAAAGTTGATAAAGGCGTGGGCGTTTTCCGTATTCGGTGCATCAGCGGGTACCGCCATCATATCGAACCAAAGTGCAGCGCCTTCTTTAGGAATGCTGTAGCCGATGGAGAAGTCTCTGCCGGCTTCGTCAGCGCGCTCGGCGGCCTGGAAAACATCACCGGAGTAGCCAGCGGCAACGCAGACATCACCATTGGCCAAGTCTGACACATAGCGCGAAGAGTGGAAGTAGGTCATATCGTCGCGAACTTCGGCGAGCAGCTCACCAGCGGCTTTCAGATCGTCGATATTTTCGCTTTTCAGGTCTAGGCCTAAGTACGCCATGGCGGGCGTGAGCATTTCATCGGCGGAGTCCAGCATCGACAAGCCGCAGCCTGCTTCGCTTAAAGCAGTTGTTATTTCAGAATCAAATAGTAGCGCCCAGCTATCTACCGGCGCGTCGTCACCCAAAATCTCTTTAACGCGATCAACGTTATAACCGATGCCATTGGTGCCCCACATATAGGGAACAGAGTATTCGCTACCGGCGTCGATGGTTTCCAAGTTAGCCATCAGTTCGGGATTGAGATTGGCTAAATTAGGCAGTAGCTCATGGTTGAGCGGTTGGAAAACACCGGCTTTGACCTGGCGAGTAAAGTAGTAGGTGGAAGGAACCACCACATCGTAACCGGAGCGCCCGGCAAGCAGAGCGGCATCCAAGATTTCATTGCTATCATAGACGTCGTAGGTCACTTCAATGCCGGTACGCTCGGTGAATTTTTCCAGCGTTTCTGGAGCAATGTAATCTGACCAGTTAAATACCCGCACCTCTTCGGCGTGGGCAGCATTAGCCGCTGCGACAAACGAGATGGCCGCAACGGCCACGGAAAGTTTGTGGATGTTCCCCATTATCACTGCTCCTTCTAGATAAACTTTTTCCTACGTTTTTTATAGCCATGTCCGGGCCGCGACAACTGCCGATACACAATCATCGCCAACGGCTAACAATAGAATAGGCCATGATACTGACCGTGCGAATTTTGCGTTGCACCGCACTCTACCGCAAGTCAATGTGAAAAATTCTTGTAATTCAGCTCTTAGACCCCACCTACTCATTAGCGCAGCGGCTCTGCTTCTTGAATCGATAGCATGAAGCTATCGAGGGCATGGCTATTATTAACTTTAGCCTTTAGTCGCTAGCCATTAGTATCATCATTACTTCCTAATGATTCATTTACCTACTCTGGAGTTTATCTGAATGTCATTGATTAACACTGAAGTTAAGCCGTTTAAAGCCACTGCTTACCTAAATGGCGAGTTCGTGGACGTCACTGAAGCAGACTTGCAGGGCCAGTGGTCTATCTTTTTCTTCTACCCCGCTGACTTTACGTTTGTTTGTCCGACTGAGCTTGGCGACTTAGCCGACAACTATGCTGAGTTCAAGAAGCTGGGCGTTGAAATCTACAGCGTTTCAACCGATACCCATTTCACTCATAAAGCTTGGCACGACAGCTCTGAGACTATCGGCAAACTGCAGTACCCGATGATTGCTGATCCGACACTGCGCATTTCACGCAACTTCGAAGTTTTGATCGAAGAAGCGGGTCTGGCCGAGCGCGGTACTTTTGTTGTCGATCCTGACGGCAAAATCCAGATCGTAGAAATTAACGCTGGCAACATTGGCCGTAACGCTGAAGAGCTGCTGCGCAAAGTCAAAGCCGCCCAATACGTACGCGCTAACCCGAACGAAGTATGCCCAGCCAAATGGAAAGAAGGCGAAGAAACACTCGCTCCTTCGCTGGATCTCGTAGGCAAAATCTAAACCGCCTATCGATCTCACCTGCCGCGACCGCTTAGTCGAAGCGGTATGTGATAGCTATACACCCGGGTTCTGCCCGGGTGTTGTGTTTTTAGCAACAGCACTGTGAGGAAGCTACTGTCATGCTGGACGCCAATTTAAAATCCCAGTTGAAAGCGTATCTGGAAAAAGTGACTCAGCCGTTCGAGATTGTTGCCTCCCTCGATGACGGTGCCAAGTCACAAGAACTCTTTGGGCTGCTCGAAGATATCAGCAGCCTGAGCGACAAAATCACGCTACACAGCGACGGCCAAGATGCCCGCACACCATCGTTTGCCATCAACCGCCCTGGTGAAGAAACCGGTGTGGTCTTCGCCGGCATTCCGATGGGCCACGAGTTCACATCGCTGGTCTTGGCGCTGCTGCAAGTAGGCGGCCATCCGCCTAAAACCTCTGATGAGATGCTTGATCAAATCAGAGCACTCGACGGTGAAATGCTGTTTGAGACCTACTACTCACTGTCGTGCCAGAATTGCCCTGATGTGGTTCAAGCACTTAATTTGATGACTATCTTTAATCCGAATATACGCCACGTTGCCATTGACGGCGCGCTTTTTCAGGATGAAGTTGAGTCACGGGAAATCATGTCGGTGCCGAGTATTTACTTGAACGGCAAACCGTTTGATCAAGGCCGCATGACGCTAGAAAAGATTCTGGCTAAAGTCGACACTGGCGCCGCTGAACGCGATGCCAAAAAGCTAAGCGAAAAAGCCGCGTTTGATACGCTGGTAATAGGTGGCGGCCCGGCAGGTGCCGCAGCGGCGATCTATTCGGCGCGTAAAGGCATCAATACAGGCATAGCCGCTGAGCGCTTTGGTGGTCAAGTGGCGGATACCATGGGGATTGAAAACTTTATCTCCGTTTCGCATACCGAAGGACCGAAGCTGGTTAGCGCCCTTGAAGAGCATGTAAAAGATTACGAAGTCGACGTCATGAATCTTCAACTTGCCACTTCTTTCAGCGCCGCTGAGATTGAAGGTGGCCTGCACGAAGTGACTTTTGAGTCTGGCGCTAAGCTTAAGAGTAAAACCCTTGTGCTGGCGACAGGCGCTCGCTGGCGTGAAATGAATGTTCCCGGCGAGCAGCAGTATCGAAATAAAGGCGTTGCTTACTGCCCCCACTGCGATGGTCCGCTGTTCAAGGGTAAGCGAGTGGCGGTGATTGGTGGCGGCAACTCGGGCGTGGAAGCAGCCATTGATCTCGCCGGAATTGTTGGGCACGTTACGCTGGTCGAATTTATGGGTGAAATGCGTGCTGATGCCGTGCTTCAGAAAAAACTCAAAAGCCTGCCTAACGTCGATATTATTCTCAATGCGCAGAGCACCGAAGTTACCGGTGACGGTAGCCGTGTGAATGGCTTGAACTATAAAGACCGCACGACCGATGAGAGCAAATCCATCGCGTTAGAAGGTATTTTTGTTCAAATCGGCCTAGTACCCAATACCGAGTGGTTGAAGGGTTCGCCGATTGAGATGACGCCACGCGGTGAGATCATTGTCGATGCGCACGGCATGACATCGGTGCCCGGTGTATTCGCGGCGGGTGATGTCACTACCGTGCCTTACAAGCAGATCATTATCGCCATGGGCGAAGGTGCCAAAGCCTCGCTCGGCGCGTTTGACTACTTAATTCGTAGTTAATCTAAAAGCCCGCTGATTATCAGCGGGCTTTTTTAGGTCGAGCGCGGCTCAGTTCTGAGCCGTCAATTAAGACTGGGAGGGGGCCTCCCCTAGCACTTCAGGGATGGTCATCTTCACATAACGCCCTGGCGCAGGCTCAATCACCTTGAGTTCGCCATCACCGGGTTGACGAACGGGCACCATTTTTTCTCTATCAGCATAGCCATTATCGGTCATCCAGGTCTGCCAGTGTGGCCACCAAGAGCCTTCCTGAGCAGTAGCGCTTTCCAACCACTCTTCATGGTTTTCTGGCAGTGCGTCGTTGGTCCAATAACCGTACTTGTTCTTGTGCGGTGGATTGACGATACCCGCGATATGCCCGGAGCCGCCTAGCACAAAGGTAACCGGCCCTTTAGGCAGCAGCGCCCCGTAGTAAGTGCTGTTCCATTTGGCAATATGGTCTTCTTTGGTAGACACAAAATAGCTGGGCACGGATATCTTACGCAGATCAATTTTTACGCCATCCAGCTCGATGCCATTGGGTTCTACCAAGCGGTTCTCCAAATACATGTGCCGCAAGTACCAAGCATGGGTGCCTGCAGGCAGATTAGTGCCATCGGTATTCCAATACAGCAGATCAAACGCGGCGGGCGTTTCGCCTTTTAAGTAGTTATTAATGTAGAACGACCAAAACAGATCATTCTCACGTAGCAAATTGAAGGTGTAGGCCATCGAGCGACCATCCAGATACCCCTTCAGTTGCAGCGTCTGCTCAATGCCCTCAACCGCACGCTCATTGAGGAAAACACCAATGTCACCGGGATCGCGAAAATCCTGCAGCGTGGCCATGTAGGTCACCGACTTCACTTTGCGACCACGCCGTGTGCTGGTGAGATAAGCCACCGTAGAGGCCGTTAACGTGCCACCCACGCAGTAGCTAAGTAGATTAACCGACTTCTCGCCGCAGGCTTGTTCGATAGCTTCAAGCGCGCTAATCGGCCCCATCTGCATGTAATCAGCCCAGGTAATATCGCGCTGCTCAGGCCCCGGATTACGCCAGGAGATCAAGAACACCGTATGCCCCTGATCTACCAGCCATTTAACCATTGAGTTATCTTCGCGCAGATCAAGAATGTAGTACTTGTTAATCCACGGTGGCACCATCAGCAGCGGCGTTTTAAACGTCTTTTCAGTAGTCGGCGTGTACTGGATCAGTTGGATCAGTTCATTTTCGTAGACCACTGAACCAGGGGTTACGGCAATGTTTTCGCCGACGCCAAAAGCGCCGCGATCAGTCATGCGAACGTTAATACCTTCTGCTGAATTACCTAAATCTTCGCGCAGGCGCGCCAAACCATCGATCAGATTCTGTCCGCGCGTTTCAATCGTACGGCGCATAACCTCTGGGTTGGTAGTCATAAAGTTGGTCGGCGCCATCGCATTGACCAACTGACGGGCATAAAACATCAAATTACGCTGTTGTGTCTGATCGAGACCGCTCAAACTGTCAACCAGCTCTTCCACCATCTGCGAGAACAGTAGGTACTGCTGCATAATGGCCATGTAGTGCGGGTCTTGAGTCCAGGCGTCGTCTTTAAAACGGCGGTCACCTTTGGCCGGGGTAATGAGCGGAGTGACTTCCTCTCCGGCCATTCCGCGCATGGCTTGCTGCCACAATAACCACTGATCTTGCAACAAACGAGTTTGTGTTTCCCATAGCAGCGTAGGGTTTTGCATCAGCGACTGCGCACCCGCCTCAAAGCTTTCGCGCATATCACTGTAAATGGAGTCGGCGGCTTCGCTTGGCGCGATACGAGCAAGCAGATCCTGCATGAGCCCCTGGTACTGTTCACCAATTTCACTAAGCTGGTTATTCCAATCCTCAAGTTCCGCTTGAGATAAGCCTTCAGGAATCTCTTGGGCCAGCCCTTCAGAAAGGCGTTGAGATAAACCGTCGGTTAGTTCCTTGGATAGCCCTGTTAAGGCCTGGAACGGATTTTGCCACGCTGAATGCATACTTACTCTCCCTACGCCTACCGTCGGGCGCACCAAACGCTGTGGGCTATATTGTAAAAACTGTTACAAAGACCACTGTAAAGACTGTCGTAATACCTACTCTTATTGCTGTTCTTACAGCTAGTGTACTGACCTGCACCGCGCATGTCGGAATTGCAACGACCCTAGCTTCTAACGCATCGCGGCGCCCTTGGGCGCCGCGATGATGTCGCCAATCAGCTTTTACGCGATGACTGACTGGAGGCCTTGGCGGGTTGCTGCCCTTTAGCAGACGCCTGGGCTTGGTCGGACATTTGCTGCCCAGCTTCACTGAACATTTTTTCCATTTCAGACTTAAACTGCAGGCTCATTTCGCTCATTACCCGCGCGTCTTCCTGCATTTGCTGGGAAAGCTCGTTCATCATTTCGGCTTGTTTGGTACCGAAATCACGCAGGCTTTCTGCATCTTGAATTTCAGTAGCGCTGCGAATGCGCTCGGTACCCATCTGGCTGTAGCGCTTCATGGCTTCCAGCTGATACTGGGTCATTTTTTCCATATTGTTGAGCATCAGCGAATTAATTTTGCGCATCGGCTCGAACATCTGCTTAGTTTGGGCGTTGAAGGCGTCCATCATATTATCTTGCATGGTGTCTGCTCCTAATTCATTCCTTGGCATGAGCCTGGAGTGACTCATCGCGATTTAACTCTACTTCATTTTGCTGCACTGCAAAAAGGATAGTGGCTGACATGATGCATTGCAACATACTTCAGTTAGCGTCCTTACCATGTAATCCTCTAGCCCTTTGCTCGGGAGCGCGAAGAGGCGGTGGTTTTAGCCTTGGCACTCTTCTCGCTCGACGACTCTTTGTTCGACGACTCTTTGTTCGACGGCTCTTTGTTCGATGTAGTCTGACTTGAGGCGCGTTGACTTGATTCCTTATCACTGGCAGCAGAGTCGCTGGAAGTGCCTGCTTGACGCAGCATATCCAGCATCATCTGCTGATAAGTTCCGAAATTAGCTAACCCCTGTGAAAGCCCTTGCTGCATCATCGGCTGTTGCAGGAAAGGCCGCATGAGGCTCATAGGGTCATAACCCTCTACCCCAGACTCCATCTGCCGCTGAATATTTTCCAGCAGGTTTTTCTGAAAGACTTCGACATCTGGCAATCCCAGCGATTGGCGAAACTCTTCTGGGGTCAAGTCAAACTCAACGTTAATCTTCATAGGCGGCTCCTGCTTGGTGCTGGCTATATTGTTTTGTTTGAGTGTAGCAGCGAACTGTCAACCTTACCGTTTGGCTTTAGCGCTGCGTTAAACGCGGCGTATCAACGCTCACATCGCCATTTTGGCCGCGCTGGCGTAGCCAATGATCCAGTAGCGTCATCGCCATCATCGCCTCAGCAATAGGCGTTGCGCGGATACCCACGCAGGGGTCATGGCGCCCTTTGGTAATCACCTCTACCGCCTGACCGTGGATATCAATAGAGCGCCCAGGTGTGGTGATGCTGGAAGTAGGTTTTAGCGCTAACCGGGCCACAATGGGCTGGCCACTGGAGATACCGCCCAACACCCCGCCCGCGTGATTAGAAAGAAAGCCTTCAGGCGTCATCTCATCACGGTGCTCGCTGCCGCGCTGGGCAATACAGCCGAAACCTGCGCCAATCTCGACCCCTTTTACTGCATTGATGCTCATTAAACCGTGCGCTAAGTCAGCATCCAGGCGATCAAACACCGGTTCGCCTAAGCCTACCGGTACGCCCTCGGCGATCACGGTAATTTCAGCGCCCACCGAGTCTTGGTCCCGGCGCAGTTGATCCATATAGCCTTCTAGGTCGGCTACGCGCTCCGGATCTGGGCAAAAAAAGGCATTTTGGTCGACTGATTTCCACTGCTTGAACTCAATCTTAATCGGGCCTAACTGACTCATATAGCCACGAACCTGCACCCCCTGCGCAGCCAAAAATTTCTTGGCTATTGCCCCGGCAGCGACGCGCATAGCGGTTTCACGGGCGCTAGAGCGCCCACCGCCGCGATAGTCACGGTGGCCATATTTATGGTGGTAGGTGTAGTCCGCGTGGGCGGGTCGAAACTGGTCTTTGATTTTTGAGTAGTCGTTGGATCGCTGGTCGGTATTCTCAATCAACAGCCCAATCGACGTACCGGTGGTTCTACCTTCAAACACACCCGATAAAATGCGCACTTGATCAGGCTCTTTGCGCTGAGTGGTATGCCGCGAGCTGCCCGGCCGGCGGCGATCCAAATCACGCTGTAGATCGGCTTCGCTTAACGGCAGCCCAGGCGGGCAGCCATCAACGATCGCGCCAAGTGCAGGGCCGTGGCTTTCACCAAAGGTAGTGACAGTAAATAGCTTGCCAAACGTATTGCCAGACATGGCGATTAGTTCCTCACACGAAAGACGCCGCATGGGCGTCGAGTTCAGCGGCGCTCAGAGCGAATACGCCCTGGCCGCCACGCTCGAATTCAAGCCATAAGAAAGGCACGTCGGGAAACGCTGCTTCCACATGGCGATCAGAGTTACCGACTTCTACAATCAGCCAGCCCTCTTCAGATAAGTGCTCCCGTGCTTCACGCAGTATGCGCCGGACAATATCCAATCCATCGCGGCCCGCGCCTAGTGCCAGGGTAGGCTCATGCCGGAACTCGGCGGGCATGGTGGCAAGATCACGGGCATCCACATAGGGCGGGTTAGAGACAATCAAATCATAACGCTTACCTTCCAGACCACTAAATACATCAGATTCCACCGCGCGCACCCGGTCACCTACATCGTGGCGGGTAATATTTTGACGTGCCACCGCCAGCGCCTCCTGGCTGATATCAGCAAGCGCTACTTCGCAAGTGGGTAGATAGAGGGCCGTGGCGATGCCGATACAGCCGGAGCCGGTGCATAGATCCAGCACGCTGGCGGGCGGCTCTTCTGGGAACCAGGCGGCAAAGCCATCTTCAATCAATTCAGCAATCGGCGAGCGCGGAATCAGCACCCGTTCGTCAACGTGAAACGGGTGGCCGGCAAAAAAACTCTCCCCCAGCAAATAGGGCAGCGGGCGGCGGGTGGTGATGCGCTCCCGCGCCAGGCCAATTATCCGCTGGCGTTCAACAGGCAACAGCCGCGCTTCCAATACCGCTGGGTCAATATTCCACGGCAGGTGCAGCGCACCTAAACAGAGCGCTACCGCCTCATCCCAAGCGGATTCAGTACCATGGCCATAGTGCAGGCCCGCCAGATAAAACTCGCTGGAGACCCAGCGCAAGTAGTCGCGCAGTGTAAACAGCTCGCTCACCAGTGCCGATTCGGGCTGGGATAGAGTTGAGTGAGAATTCTCAGCGTTAAGATGCGTGGTCACAGCGACTCCTGGGCAACGATAAGCATAGATAAGCGTGAAAACGCTCTATCCACATGACGAATAAAGATTGTACCTTTGACGCCGTCCGGTTCACAGCAACGCTCAGCCCGCTATACTGTGCTTCTTTATTTGATTGCTCTTCTTTTACACTTTTTTAGCCACCCGAGCCTGCCATGACGCAACACCGCCACCTGCCCGATGATGACGATATCAGTGCCTTTCGCGACGCGTTGAAAGCAGCGGGTGTTCGACCGATCGTCAGCAATAAGGCCGATCCAGGTAAGCCCAAACGCGACGGCAAAGCTCACGAAGCACGGCGAAACGCGGCGGTAGAGAGCAGCGCCACCCAAGCCAGCGGGCGCACCTCGGATGGTCGGGTGGAAGCGGTACGCCCCTCTGAATATTTAGAATTCAGTGTCCCCGACCTACCGTGGCGGACCTTTAGCCAGCTAAAGCGCGGCCAAACGGCATGGCAGGCGGGGCTGGATATGCATGGCTACACACTGGAGGAAGCGCGCGTGGAACTGGAGAGTTTTCTGCGCGACTCGGCGAGCCAAGGCTTGCGCTGCGTGCTGGTGGTGCACGGAAAAGCATGGGGCACGACCTCTGACTTCCCGGTGCTCAAAAGCCACACCAATGCATGGCTACGAGAATGGCCTGGGGTGCTGGCATTCTGCTCGGCGATTGATATCGATGGCGGCACCGGGGCGGTGTATGTCCTGCTGCGCAAACGCGGCCAGTAGCGTTGCAGGGCCGTTAACTAATCAGTCCTCAGTACTTAGCCTTTCAATCAGTAGCATCAGAGGCGATACTGGGCATTCGCCGCTCTAGCGCTTCATCCGCTAAGTGGCGCCCTAAGCGGATCAACTCCCTACCCCGGTGGAATTCATAGGTACTACAAACGGTTTTAGGGATTTCAATCAGCACATCCGGCGGGTAACCCGCCACCTTATACTTGGCCAGCGCCGCCTGGGTAATATCAAACGACTCCAAAATCATGTCGAGCTTGCTCCACTCGCGCTTACCGCGCGCTTCGGTGGTCTCTTCAAGCTCATCTTCTTCAGCCTCACCGTTTGCTCCCAGTCCACTCCACAGTTTGCGAGTAGCCGTGCGCACATCGTCTATCCAGTTACCCATGCGCTGCTCAGTGTCGATCTCTTTTTTAGTGCGACTGTCGGCGGCCGTTGCCTCGTCGGGCAATAGCTCCTCCAGGGTGACCGGCAGCGGACTATGCGCAGTCACGTTAACCGCCACCACAAAATCCGCTTGATGGGCGGCTACCACCGGCATGATAGGTAGCGGATTAAGTAGACCGCCATCTACCAACACCTGCTCCCCCAAATGCACCGGCGTAATCACGCCCGGTACGGCAATCGAGGCGCGAATCGCCTGTAGTAGTGGACCGTTTTGAAACCACACTTCCCGCTGGCGTACTAAATCCGTCGCCACAGTCGTGATCGGGATCGCCAGGTCTTCGATTAAGATATCGCCCACCAACACTTCCAGCTTACTCATCACCTTGCTGGCGCGCATTGCGCCCATTGGGCTCCAGGTGACGTCAACCAGCTTAAGCACATCGAGATAATCCAAGTTACACACCCAGTCGCGATACTCCGGTAGCTTGCCTGCGGCATAAATTCCGCCAATCAGCGCGCCCATTGAGCATCCTGACACGGCAATAATCTCAAAACCACGCGCTTCTAACGCTTCAATAACGCCGATATGGGCATAACCGCGGGCACCGCCACTACCCAGCACTAGCGCGACTCTATTGCCGCCACTCAAGTGGGCCAGTTCATTCATATAATCTTCCCTCTCAATACGTTCAGCGCAGCTGGCTACCATCCCAATGGCCGACGATTACGGTGGCGACTTTCTCCACGGCGCGAGGTTCCAAGTGCAAATGGTGGCCGCCACTCAGCACATGGCGGGTTAACGCATTGACTGCTTGACGCGCCTGAACCGCCCAAGCGCGTTCGCCCAAAATCCCCTGCTCGCCTTCTATCAATAATACCGGTGCATTAATTTCTGCCAATAGAGCCAGCACCTGCTCGGGGGTAAAACGCACCAAGGATGGTTTTAGCAGCCGACTATCGGTACGCATTTGCACATGTCCGTCAGCGGTAGGCTGGGTATTGCGTTCCACTAGCGGGGTCGCCGTCATGCTATCCACGGGCGTCACGCCGCCTGCCACGCGCGCGGCAACAGCGTTTTCGATATCCGGGTAGCGCGGTGCACGTGAACGTGGTCGGCGGTAGGCATTCAGACCTTTGCGCAGTTGGCTGGCGGTCTCTTCAACAGGTGTATTGAGCGCCCCCAAGCCATCGATTAGCGTTAGCCGCTCAACACGCTCCGGCAGTGAAGCGGCAAGCAAGCAAGCAACCGCCGCCCCCATCGAGTGGGCAATCAAGCTGGCTTGCTCAAGGCCAAGCGATTCCATCACATCGAGCACGTCATTGCAGTAGTCCCACAACGCATAATCAGCGCCTGCCGGCGCGTGTGACGAATGCCCATGGCCACGAAAATCCACTGCCACAATACGAATACCCAACGCCTCGACCAATCGCGGGGCTAAACGTGAAAAACTGGCTGCGTTATCCAGCCAGCCGTGCAGGGCGAGCCAAGTGGGAGCATCCGTTCGGCCCCAGCTCAGCGCGGCAAGGCGCCCCTGAGCAAGAGAAAGCGGCTGCGCCGTAGCGCGCGCGGCCGTAGAGCTAGATTGAGGCATATTTAACAATCCTAAAGAAACAGCGTCACCCGCAAGATGACGGCGTAGGCTTCAAACGGTACCATGCCGGGCGTAATGCTTCTGCCTCTTTTCCCTCCACGCTCATTTGGTACCGTTATGAAACCACACCGCGATACCCGCACCCGTAATCTGGTCTTTTTTATTGCTGTCATCAGCGCCATCGTCGTTGGCTTCTGGATTACGAAATAGGCGATTAGTGATCCACCATTAGGCTTCGCCGAGCAGACCCAGACTGGCTGCCGGCGCCTGACGGCGCAGCCCCCGTGAAAGCGCATGGCCGATGACACCAATCAGCACCGCTCCGCCCGCGGGGAGTAAAATCCACAGCCCTAGGTGAAACCGCGGGGTTAGATCCAACAAGTAGATGTAAAGCGTCGCCGTGGTCAGCTCTGCCAGTACCGCCCCCATCAACCCACTGGCAAAACCTAACAGCGCATATTCAGCCCCCTGCACCCGCGAAATCATTTGGCTGCCTGCGCCAAATACACGCAGCAGACCGCTTTCGTGGGCGCGCACCGGGCGGCTTGCGGTGAGCGCGGCATACAGCACGCTAACGCCCGCCAACAGCACCAACGCGAGTACCAACTCCACCGCCCGGGTAACCTGGGCGAGCACATCCCGCACCTGGCCTAAAATGGCGTCTACATTAAGCAGCGAGACCCCAGGAAAGTCAGTGATCAGCTCACGTATCAGCCCCTGCTCTGCTTCAGGCAGGTGGAAGGCGGTGATGTAACTATGCCCAAACTGCTCCAGTACGCCCGGTGGAAAGATAACGAAGAAATTAGGCTGAAAGCTATCCCAATTTAGGCTGCGCAAGCTGGTAATTTGGGTAGCGATTTCGTCACTACCTACCGAGAATGTCATCTCGTCACCAATGTCCAACCCAAGCCTTTCAGCCAACCCATCTTCCATCGAGATAGGCACCGGAGCCGCTTGAGGCTTTGTCTCGACGGCGCCCATCCAGCCTTGACTCTCTTGTTTGTCTGCTTGCGAGGCTGAGAACCACTCCCCGGCGACCACCTCATTGCCTTCGGGTAGCTCTGATTGCCAGGTAAGGTTGAGCTCGCGACGCAGTGAGTTATCGCCCCGCGCATCTGCAGGCACTGCGTCTCGAGGTGACTGGCCATTAATGCCGATGACACGCCCGCGCACCATGGGATATAGCGTGCTTTGGGTTTCCACCCGCGGTGAAACCGCTGCTTCAAAAGGGTCACGTTCGGAAGGCTGAATATTGATTGCGAAGTAGTTGGGGGTGTTCTCAGGCAGTTGGTCCTGCCAAGTGCTGAGCAGGTCGCCACGCACTAGCACGATCATCGCCATGGCAAAGAAAGTGACCGAAAATGCGAGCAGTTGCCCCAGCCCCGCTTGCCGACGCCGAGCCAACTGGCGACCGCCTAAACGCAGCGCCTGGGACCACTCACTGCGCCCGGAAAACCGCTGTACGACGCGCAGCAAACCGCTAAGCATCAGCGCACTGATCACCCACAGCACGCCCAATAACAGCCCGCCACCGATCAGCAACGCAATAGCCAACGGCAGGCTACCGGAGTAGAGCCATAGTAGCCCGCCAAACACGATACTCGCCACGCCGACCACCAGCCAAGCCGAAGGCGGCAGCGGATCCAGCTCACGGCGCAGCACTTTTAACGCACTGACGCGTTTAATGCGCAGTAGCGTTGGCCCTGCAAACCCGACCAAAACGGCTAAAGCGGTAAATACTCCTAACCCCAGCGGCATGAAGCCAGGCGGCGGCAGCGTCATAGGCAGAAAGCTCACCAACAGCCAGATCAGTACCGCCTGGCCAATCAGTCCGAGCAGCGCGCCGATGACCGCCGCTACTAGCGCTAAGCCCATCAGCTGCAGCGCAAAAATCGTTACTAGCTGGCGCTGGCTAGCACCAAAGCAGCGCAGTAGCGCGGCGGTATCCAGATGACGCTCCACATAGCGGCGGGTAGACATCGCCACCGCTACGCCCGCCAGCAGTACCGCCGCTAGTCCGGCTAAGCCAAGATAACTTTCAGCTCGCTGTAGCGCATTGCCCAACTGGGGCCGGTCTACGCGTACATCACGGACTTCGACACCGTCGCGTCGCAGCTCTTCAAGCAGGCCTTGCACTTGATCCAGCGCAGCAGGAGGGCCTGCGGCTAAAATTTCAAACTCAATTCGCGAGCCTTCTTGAACAAGGCCAGTGGCCTCAACATCCGCTGTGTTCATCATCAAGCGCGGATTAAAATTGCCAAAACCGCCGGACTGATCCGCTTCACGCTCAATAATCCCGCTAACGATCAGTTCGGTTTGCCCCACTTGCACGCGATCGCCCAACTCTATATCGACCAGTTCCATTAAACGCGGATCGGCCCATGCCTCTCCAGGCGGTGGGCCAGAGGCAATTTGTTCAATCCCATTGCCAAAATCGACATGGGAAACGCCGTAGTGAGGGTAAACATCATCGACCGCTTTTAGGCTGGCGGGTTGAAACCGCTCGCCGCGGCTAATCATCGAGACTAGGTCAACTTGGTCACTCAGCACAAAGCCGGCACTCTCAAGGCGCTCCCGCATCTCCATTGAAAACGGATCACGCTGTTCTAGCACAAGATCGCCACCCAGCATCTGGCCTGCCTGGCGCTCCAAGCCGCGCTCTAAACGATCAAGGAAAAACGCAATCATGGTAGAAGCCGCCACGGCTAATACCAGGGCGATAAAGAGTGCACGTACATCAGCAGCGCGCAGGTCTCGCCTGAGACTGCGCATTGCCAGCCGCCAGTTCACATCGCTCATGGCGTCTCCTCTTCATTGGTCACCGCTGAGGGCACAAAGGGCTCCAGTCGACCATGATCCAAACGCAAGCAGCGGTCACAGCGCCGCGCCAAGGCATGATCGTGGGTGACCAAAATAAGCGTAGTGCCCGCCTCGCGATTAAGAGTGAAGAGCAGATCAATAATTTGCCCGCCGGTATCAGGGTCGAGATTGCCGGTTGGTTCATCGGCAAATACCAGTTCAGGGTCGGCCACGAAAGCGCGAGCAACGGCAACACGCTGCTGCTCACCGCCGGAAA
The DNA here is from genome assembly GCF_031010195.1 of Halomonas sp. SpR8. GTDB lineage: Bacteria > Pseudomonadota > Gammaproteobacteria > Pseudomonadales > Halomonadaceae > Vreelandella. The sequence continues at coordinate 137,765 of NZ_JAUAMC010000003.1, forward strand.
GCTGTTTGGGTAAATGATCCACGCGTTCACCCAGCCCCACTCGCGCTAACCACTGCGCGGCAGTTTGCGTTTCTCCAGCGCGGGGTGACAGTTCAAGCGGGAGCATGACGTTTTCAAGCGCGCTCAAGGTAGGTAATAGCTGAAAGTTCTGAAATACAAAACCTACCCGCCCAGCGCGCAATGCTGCACGCCCATCTTCATCCAAACGACTCAGCGCGTGACCGAATAGCGTTAGTTCACCGTCGCTAGGTGTATCGAGGCCTGCTAGCAGACCCAGCAGCGTCGATTTACCCGCACCGCTTTTACCCAGAATAGCGACACTTTCCCCCGCCGCTACGCTTAGCGACAGGTCGTGTAAGATAGTCAGTGAGCGTTCCCCGCTAGTCACTTTTTTCGACAGCTTTTCAGCGTGCAATACTGACTGCTTAGCCATGTTTTGAGAAACAGCTTGGTGGGCAGCATGGGGAACATCGCTACCCGTTTGGCTGTCGGTAAGGGACTGGCGATCGCTCTGAGGTGGCACGCTCGACATTGATTTATCAATAGATGAATTGGCGGTTTTATCTGAGGAGCCTGGATTTGACGGGCCTGGTTTTGAAGAGTCTGGATTTGAAGGGCCTGATTTTGAAGAGTCTGGATTTGAAGAGCTTTGACTTGAGGAGTAAGACATGAAGCGTGGCATCCCTGTGGCATGGCATGGACTGAACCGCATGGTAACCGGCTGGCTGGTGCTACTGATAGTCACCTTTGCCTCTGGATCTATCAACGCAGAGACTGTCAGTAACGACAAGACAGTCAATACTGACAGTGGCCCCACCCTGCTGGTAATGGGCGACAGCTTAAGCGCCGCCTACGGTATTGAGCGTGAAGAGGGATGGGTGACTTTGCTGGCTGAGCGTTTAGACGGCGACGCACAGGTGATTAATGCCAGCATTAGTGGTGAAACCACATCCGGAGGTCTACAACGGTTTACTGAAGTTATCGGACAGCGGCAGCCGGATATTGTTCTACTTGAATTAGGCGGCAATGATGGTTTGCGCGGTTTAGCCCCCAATCAAATGCAGGCGAATTTAGCCAGTATGATTGAGCAGAGCCAAGAGTCAGGCGCTGAGGTACTGCTGTTAGGTATCGATATTCCGCCTAACTACGGGCAAGCGTATCGTGATGCGTTCACCGGCGTTTTCCATTCCCTGGCGGACGAATATGACATTCCGCTGGTGCCTTTCTTACTTGAAAATATCGCCTTAGAAAAAAACCTCATGCAGAGCGACGGCATTCACCCGACGGCCGATGCGCAGCCGATTATTCTAGACAATGTCTGGCCAGCACTTGAGCCACTATTGGAACCCCACTATCAAGCAGAGTTTAATTAGTACTAACGAAAAGCTGTTTATTTACTTTTTACACGGGTGGTTAAATAGCTTTTTACAATAAAACGTTAACGCATATCTTCTGCCATATGCGCTAACATAAGAAGAGTTGCCGAAAAATAGTCGTCCTGGGGCTGAGGAATTGAACTAGGCAGCGTTTCGCCACGGACATAGGCTCTTACCGCATCCACTCCACGGGAAATCGGATATTCAGCACGCTCATCACTTACCACATCCACCCAAGCTGGGGCTGGCTGGTGAGCAGGGTCATTCCAAAAAGCCGTAATACTGCCAAGACCACTGGCCTCCTCACGCCCACCCCAAACAAAATAAAGCGGGATGCGAACGGCATCAAAGCTGAATCTTGGCGCCCAATTAGCTGCTGGCGCTAACTCACCCTGCTGATTAATCTGAACCCAATCCGTCGGTAGTAGATAGGCACCGAACCGTGATTGATCCAGCAATTCAACGCCGTCATTAATCAGGCGGTCCCAGAGCTCATTCGGTTCAATTTCAGAAAAGTCTTGTAACGCGGGAATGAACCAATATGAGAGGTTAATATCCGCTTCTTCTTCACGCTGAAAACCTTCAATCCCTGGCAGTAGCACCTGAAAACCAGCAACTTCGTAAATAAGATTGTCTAAAACAGCGCTTCGAATGCTTTTAGAAGCACTTGCATAATTGGCGCTGTTCCAACGTTCTGAAGCTAAATATAATGCCCACGCAATAAATAGATCGCCGTCAGTTGCGTTGTTAAGATCACGCACTGCTGGCTTTTCACGTGGATCATATCTCCAAGAGAAAAGGGATACATCTGGTCGACTAAGATGACGACGTGTCCACCCCCATATTTCATCAAAGGTTTTTTGATCATTATAATGCTGAGCTAGCATCATGCCCCACCCTTGGCCTTCCGAGTGACTGATATTATGGTTACCTGTGTCAATCACCCTCCCCTCTGCACTAACGAAGCGCTCACGATAGATACCCCAAGCAGAGTCAGCTTGAGCTGCACTTGCGCTGACAAACAAACAGATTATAAGCCCAACGCGTAACGTAAACCGGTTCAACATTTTCGGTTAGTCCTTTAAATGTGCAGCTCCATTATCAAAAGCCGCTAACGACCATAGAGGAAAGTGCATTCACGCTGCTCTAGATTACGGCTAACACATCTGATGGGTACATCTGAATCTCCACCCTGCTGTTGCAGCCATCCTTTATACACGCCTTCTAACAATGCGGACATTGCTAGCAAACTAGCATCGAGGCGCTCTTGAGACGAGCCCGGTACGGGGCACGCAGCATGACAAATACGCATTGTTTGATTCTCGGCCATTATGCTCGCCCATCCCCAATCCATAAGGTCTAATTGCTCGTTCACGGCTAGCTCCAGACGCTCTAGCGTAGCGCACTCGCCGATAGGCCTTTCGGAGGCTATTCGACTACCAATATGGCGCCAAAAGCCAGAGGATTCCTCTTTACCTGCACTATTTGAGAGTTCATCGAAAACCAGTTCTAAAAAAAGCCGCCACTGGATACTACAGTGACGCTTAGCATAATAATCTAAATGCTGGGTGTGTTTATCTGGCTCGTTCACCGCTATCTCCAAAGATATAGTTCATAAACATACTAGCGGATGTGTCGTTGTAATCACCGAAGCTATTGAAGTCCACTCTTCCACCAAGGGAAAGTTCCGGACTCATTTGGTATTCCATAGCCCCGCCGAATGAAAGGCCTACACCACTTTCGTTCTCTCCCCCATAGCGCGACGCAGGGGTAGCCCCCAAGGCAGCAAACACATCTAACAATTCTTGTGCATCCGGATCAGTGGGAAAATAATCGCTTTCATCAGTACTATAGCTTTGAAAACCAGGAGCGATATATCCACCCAGCGTCAACTGGTCGGTAAAGTTCTCTTGATAATTGATAGGGAAAGCCACGCTAACATAGTCCTGAGGGCTGAAATATCCACCGTGCCCATAGGTAAAGTGGCTAAGATCATCATCAAAGGCCATCACAGAAACATGAACACCCGCCTGTAGTTGACGCCGCTCATTATTGATCGGGCGCGCGTAGCCACCTAGAGATAGATCATATGACTGGTTGTCAGCAACGTTATTACCGGTATAACGGTATGTGCCAATATCAGCATAGAGACCGCCCGCTTCTGTATCGTAATTGATACCTGCTCGGCCACCGGTGCTTACTACACCACCCCACGTATCGCCGGAGTAAGCATCGTAGGCCCCCGCATACGAGAGAACACTATCCTTCACCGCTCGACGCTCAACGGTAAAATTCAGTGATGTATTGTCAGTAATATCGGGCCGCCAATTGATTCCACCAACCAGGTTTGTTTCTTCAAACCCAAGAGGTGTGCTGCCAATATCCAGGTTTAGGTTGCTATTTTCATAACTAAGCTCTAGCCCCGAGCCGCTATCCCGTAGGCTGGAGGGGCGCGCTGATTGTGCCTCTGCTTGCAAACGGCTTTGAATGCCTGCTAGAGCGGTTTCAATCTGCTCACGACTGTTTTCAAACGCACTCAAAGACTCGCCATCCAACCCTAACTCAGCAAAATTGACACTATTTTCTTCAAGGTAGTTATTAAATATCGCTCGCTGTTGTTCAGTCAGATTAGCGACCGTTAAGCCTGCTTCAAATAATGGATTACGCTCTAGTGCTGCCTCATAAAAGCGTCTTGCCTCTTCTAGCTCAGCAGCCAATCTCACCGCCTCTTGTTCATTGGCCGCGGCATCCAGACGACTCTGGGCAGTGAAGAAACTTGTTACGGTTGACTCAATTTCGTCCAGAATTGAAGAGACACCACCCAGCGACTGATTCAGCGCGCTGGCACTCTCCGCAAGACCACTACGTCCATAGCGTCGTAGGCCATCTCCCTCAGGAGTACCGGCTGTCACCTGAGTAGGCGTTACGGCCACCTCAAAGCGCCCTTCTCCAAAGGGCATTGCTGAAAAACGTAAAGGGACTTCGATGCGATCCTGCTGACTTAAACCACTCTCGCCATCGCGTAAATTAAAAGCGAACTCAGTGGCAACTCTGGGTGCCCGCTCGCGTCTAATTTCTCTTGAGAGATTATCAATCTGTTGGCGTAAATTCGGGGCTTGCATTTCTGTTTCTGCAAGCACTGCCTCTCCGTTGATCTCACGACTAGCTCCCGGCAACCAGTTAGGCCGCTGCGAATAGCTTGAGACTTCTCTAGCCCTATCTGTAAACGGATTTAGACCTTGAGAAGGGGCTGCAACCTCACCGTTTTGCCCGCTTAAACGCTGGCGAGCTTGGCTCAGTAAAGCAAGGGCCTCAAGGCTCTGTCCGTCAGCTCGAGCCACCTGGGCACGGAGTAATAACGTATCTGCTGTTTGTTCCTCTGGCGCATAGCGGTCCAGCAACTGTTTGGCTTGACGCGAGCGGTTATTAGAAAGCGCTGTTTGAACAGCGCCCTGCAGTGCCTGTTCACTTTGCGGGTGATGAGTCAATACATAAGTGTATATCTGTTCTGCTTGAGCTTGGCGCCCGCCATCCGCATATACACGACCCATGGCTAACAATAAGTCTTCATTATCAGGGTATTGCCGCATCGGCTCAGCTAGCCGGTCGTAAGCAGTGGCTAAACGACCGCTCTGACGCAGCTGATCAGCTTCTATAATCACTAAACCACGCTCTGCCGCTAACGTATCTTGATTCTCTTGCCATTGAGGATTGGCCGCCAAGCGGTTCAGCAACTGACGAGCCGCATCGAGGCGTCCCGCCTGAGCCATGACCAAAACATAGTTGATGTAGTCATTGGGAGATTGTTCTTCAATTCCACGTGCTAAGTCACGCTCCACCCACCGTAATGCTTCGCTGTGCGCGCCCGCTGATGACAAAGCACCCGCAATTTGGCTAATTTGGCTTGGCGCAAGTTCAGAATCACCATAACGTATATAGAGCTGCTGTAGTGAGGTGATCGCGGCAGTGCGATTACCCTGTTCTAGTTGTGAAAGGCCTTGCGTTAGAGGCTGCTGGATTTGCGCTTGCTGCTGGAGTGACTTCATTTCATCAGTTAGAGCGTTAGTAGGGATGCCTGATAGCAACCGCTCGGTGTCCGACCATCGGTCTTGCTCAGATGCAAATAACGCTGCCGCATAACGCTGATCTGGCGTAGCACTACCTGTTTGAAAAGGGACCATCAATGCTTGCGCTTCATCTGATCGTGACTGTTCGGCCAGAATTCTGGCTAAATCAAGCCGCGTCCACGGATCATTAGGTGACAAATCCATTGCATTCCTCAGCGTCACCTCTGCCCCAAACCTATCCTGCCGACTAGCTTGGCGACGCAGTGCTTCTACTTGAGCAGTTGTGAGCCCACCAATTTGACTGCGAGCATTGCTGGGTAGAGCCTGAGCAACTTGCTGAGCAGCAGACCAGTCACCTTTATCAGACAGTACTTGAACTAGGCCTACTCGAGCATCTACATCATTCGCGCGTGCTTCTAGCAGACCTCGATAGGCCTGCTCTGCGGCATCCAGTCTTTTCTGTCGCCTTAAAATATCTGCTTCTAATAAACGAGCAGCACGCCCCGCATCACCGCTCTGCTGAGTAAGCGGTCGTACTTGTCCAAGCGCTTGCTCAAGATTATTCGCCTCCGCTAGACGCCGTGCTTCCCCCAGCCGGGCATAGAACGCAGCGCTTTGATATGCGGCCGCCCACTGTTCTCGCCGATCAGGTTCTTGATCCATCGCCTCGCCAAGCAAATCCCTTGCTTCAGCAAACCGCTGCCTACGTAATAGTATTAGTCCTAAACCGCCTTTAGCCTCTGCATCTTGAGGATTAGCGTTAAGCGCTTGACGAAACGATTCCTCTGCATTGCTGAGCTCTCCGGACTGAAGCGCAGTAAAGCCTTGAGCACGAGTATTCTGAGCAGTTGATTCTTCAAAACGCTGGATAATTTCATTATCGCTGGGGTTGGCTTCCGCGTAAGCCTGATAAAGCGCTTGATCAGCAGGCGTGGCCTCTAACCACAACAATGCCTGACGCCAGGCATTTTGTGCAGCCTCTGCTTCAGAACCACTGTTGCGCGCTAACTGAGCCAGTCGACCAATGCCATCGCGGCGTGTGCCCTCACGATAGGTCAAGACCTCCCCTAAGGCTAAACTTAGAGAAATATCCTCAGGATAGTTATTGCTAAACTCGCGCAGACCGTCTCGCGCTTCACGCCATTGGGAATCGTTGCCGCCAGCAAGTGTTTGATAATATTCAACCGCCAAACCGCGGGGAGGCGTCTCGCCACTAAAGAGGTCGCGATATGCAGATGCCGACTCTTCATAGCGGTTAGCGCGTGCTAGCTGGCGAGCACGAGTTAGCTGTGCAGTGTCTAATTCACTGCCCTGCTGAAGCTGATCTAACTCAATTAAGCGCGGGTTATTAGGTGATGCCTCCTCAAGACGCCGAATCCACTGCTCAGCTTGGTCAGGCCGATCATCCACAAGGGCCTGACGAGCCAACCTGAACAGAACCTCTGGGTCGTTCGGCCGACCAGAAAGGTATCGCTCTAAGGCTTGCTGAGCTAAATCGGGACGTTGATTTTCTTGCCAAAAATCAGCCTGACGTAGCAGAGCATCCAAAGCAGCTTGCGAACTTTCTTGTCCCCATACATTTGAAATGGGAATACAGCAGGCTAAAGCGCTCAACAAGAGCCGTTTTTTTAATTTTAGGACATTAGCCATAGATGTATGCATGTTTATTCCCCGCCTGGGAGCGTATTGCTAGTTATATTTGCCCGACGCAATGCTCGACGCTTGAGAGCACTATAAAAAAACACAGCCAGCAATAAGAGTACTGCCACCACAGCCAGCAGCATGGGAATAATATATTGTCCTGCATACCAGCGAATAAGGCGATGCCAAACCATTTCGCCCCGAGCTGAACGGGGACCGACCTGATAAGCACTGACTTCTTGATTAGGCGATATCAGAACTAAGTCGCCTACCGCTTGACGGCTAATTATGGGCTGATCAATAGTCTCCGGTAACGATCGCATTCCCTTATCATCAAAAGCAGTCGCTAAAACGATACTGCGCATAGGGTTAAGCGGCGAGCGCACTCCCATTAACACCTGCTCTTGAGCTTGACTACCTAACCTATTACGTGAGCGCTCAACGTCTCTTCCCCACTGTGCCTGCGCCCACAAGTTAAGCCGGTTCAACAAGCTCAAGGGCGTTACACGTAAAGCCCCCTGCTGAAGACTAAAAGGACCGATATGGTTATTGAGTTCGCTGTCTTCTAGTTGATCAGCCTGAGCGACGACTAGAATATCGCGTTGAGCTAAGCTGTCATTAAGCATTAAGCCTTTGCGTACATCCAGTGCCGTGCTGGGATAACCCGTGGACGCAGCCATACGACCAATCAGACTAAGCGCGGTGCTAATTTCAACAGCATCTGGCTCGCTTGCCAACATTAGCGTTGTTTGAGACAAATCCGCCCATTGAGTGAATGGAAAGCCAGCACTTAACCAGTATGAAAGCTCAGGCAGCACTGCAAAATGCTGCGCATCACTCATGTCTAAATAGGAATCAGGATAGAGCCGCGTTTCAATACGATTTGGCAAGCCAAGCTCACAACCATCTTCAGGCGTATTGACCGCCATATTAAAGTAGAAATTAAGCTGGTTGTTCCCATAAAGCTGCTCTTGAGGAATGCGTAACGTCGCTCTTTCTTGGCGAATATCATTGCCAAGTAGACGCCATGCGTCCCAGGCAAGCGAGCGTTTTTCGACGGGTAAAGATCCAAGATAAGACCCGTTTAAACCAACTTCTAAGCGTGAGTCACTTTCATTCAGCCACTCTCCACGAGGAAACTCATAGCCTATTTCCAGTGTGACACTGTCCCCAGGCCACAAGTGCATATTTGGGGGAAGGCGAAAACTATAGTTTTGTGGCGGAGGGCGAATGCCTTCACTCACCATTTCATTCTCATTTATCATGCTCTTAAGATATATAGGCTCATTGAGCTCCTGCCAATTTGGCGCATCGTAAGGTTCCCTGGATGTTAAACTGGGAGTGCTTACCTGCTCACTGTCACCACTTAAACGCTCCTGGTAACTGGCTACATAAGTTGAAGCGATTTTTACATCCTGCTCTGTTTGACCTGTCACAATAAGTAGACGATACATAGAGTTATTGGGATTGGCATATTGGAGCACGGTGGGTCCATTAATACTCGGCAACTCTACTCCCAGCGGCATTTGCTCTGGAGTACCTATTACAATCGAATGTTGATCAGGTATTTGACTGTGATGAATCGGAAAATCAGCCCCCCTGAACTCTGCTTGGATAGCGAAATGGGAGGCCAAGATGGCGCTGGCAGCAAGTAACGTTTCTGAAGGCGCCGCTGGTATAACGAAGGGTAATACTAGTCGCTCCATATCTGCCGAATCAAAAAAAGGGGCTGGCAAATTGGCTAAACCGCTTACTGGGGGTAACAACTGGACGTCCACCGTAAGTGTAGAGCTCGGTAAAACCTCTAGCCAAATATCTTCACTCAGCAAATTATTACATTGCTCTAATGTTTGACCAGTTATACTTAGCAATAGCGTGTTGTAAGTTACTATTAGCTCTGGGGGAATAGCAATTTCAGCCACTAAGTGCTCGGCGTTGAAACGATCAAGCTCAATGGTTTCTACTACGATACCGTTGAGATTAATATCTAGCTGACTCAGCCCTTCTAGAAGCATGTCAGAATAGCGAATCTCCAAACGCAACATCGCATCAGTCGATACCTCGTCACTACGTAAAGAGAATTCCACACCTGCCTGGGCCCCATTACCTTGTATACGCAATACATTCGGCTCAGTCGTTTCGTTGTCCATTGGCTGCAAAAGTGGATAAATTCTTTCGCGAGTTTGAGTGGGCATATTGAAATTCAACCCTCTTCTCGCGCTTACTTCAACATCTGGCAAAAATGATTCCTCAGACGATAACGCATCTGTTATTAACGACCTTGTTGGTGGTGATATCGACTGAACATCCAACTCTTGGCTCCATGCTCGCTGGGTAGACATAATGCCAATCACAATTAAAGCGACTAATATCATGCGCCACACCCATGTAGAAGTAGGCGTCGCAGCTTGTGCTGCAGGCGTTATCGCTGGATCTGCACTGCTGGAGCTAGCTTCAGCCTGCCTAACTTGATTTGCACCTGGAGAGCCCCCTGCAAATAGTCGACGCTCTTTCCAATTTTTGAAAAACAAGCCTGTTACTGCTCGTATGACCGTCCACATAGAGCGGAGAGGCTGATCTTGGGGAAGCTTACGTTTTTGTAACCAAGCATCCGCACGCCCCATAACCAACTTCACCAATTGGCGACGTTGCGCCACATTCAAGCCGCCAAACCTTAACCGAATATGCTGACTATCATGGCTCACTACATGCACTGGAAAAAGCACCGGATTGCCATCGAATTCCATCTCTACAAAGTCAATACGTGGTTCCTTGGAAAACCCTGCTACAGCCGTAATTTGCATACCGCCCATTGAAAGGTTTTCAGTATTCGCCGATAAAGTATAACCACCGACTAAATGCAATACCGCAGGGCGGCTCAGCTTAATCCGTACATACTCACGAACTTGTCTTTGTTCACTTCCTACTGCTATTGCTGCCATCAAAAAGAAAGCGCTAAAGGAAGCCCAAATCATATTGAAGAGTAAAACGCTTAACTGCTCACCTTCTGGATTCCACCACACAAGACGTAGAATCCCCCATAGCGAACCGGCTACCAGTAACGCTAGCAAAAACAGGTGTGGCCGCGTAACATTAAAATCAAAAAAACTTCGATCTAGCCGCCCTCCTTTCTCGGTAACATCAAACTTTCCACGATTAGGATTAAAGAGAGTAACAATCGCAGGTTTAAGAAGATGAAAAGTTAAAACAGTTTCATATATTTCGTTCCAGAACGTATAGCGATACTGTCCCACGAGCTTTGCATTGGTATAAACAACTGCAAAAAGGTGGGGCAAAACATACACTGCCACTGACTGCGGAGAGGCCTGAATAATATTAAGTCCAAATAATAGATAAGCTAGAGGAGCTGTTAAAAAAACGAACCGTGCTAAAGGAAATTGGAAGTGAAGCATTGCACTCAGATAGCAAAGGCGCTGAGGGATGGTTAAGCCTCGCCCCAGAAGCGGGTTATCGCGGCGTAGTATTTGTGTCATACCACGCGCCCAGCGAGCTCGCTGGACAATGTGCAGTGCCAATCGCTCAGTTGCTAATCCAGCGGCAAGAGGTATGCCCAGATAGGCTGTGGACCACCCTTTTCTCTGCAGTTTTAATGCCGTGTGAGCATCCTCAGTCACAGTCTCAACGGCAAAACCTTCGATTTCGGCCAGAGCACTGCGGCGAATAACAGCACAAGACCCACAAAAAAAAGTTGCGTTCCAGCAATCATTTCCTTTCTGAATTGGCCCATAGAAAAGCTCACCTTCGTGAGGTACTTCTCGTCCGCTTACTAAATTACGTTCAAAAGGATCAGGAGAATAGAAATGGTGAGGCGTTTGTATAAGCGCTAGTTGATTATCAACAAGAAAAGAGCCTACTGTTGCCTGCAAAAAGACTCGGGTAGTCACATGATCACAATCGAATATACAAATTAACTCTCCCTTTGTTTTATTAAGAGCGTTATTTAAATTACCCGCTTTAGCATGCTTATTATCTGAGCGAGTTATATAGCCTACACCTGCTTGCGCCGCAAAAGCACCAAATTCATTTCTTTTACCATCATCTAAAATATAGACATTAAATTTATCGGCCGGATAATCAAGGTTTTGTGCTGCCAGCACGGTATCACGAACAACATCTAAACTTTCGTTATAAGTGGGAATATAGACGTCTACAGTTGGCCATTCAGAAATGTCCTTGGGTAACGGTACAACTTTACGTTCGAGCGGCCAAGCTGACTGAAAAAAGCTGAGCACTAACACAAGCCAAGCATACAACTCTGCGCCCAAAAGCCCAAAACTTAAGGCAGACTCTAAAAAGCCCTCAGTAACCAGCGTCTCAGTTACTCGCCAATAGATATAACGGCTTGCTGTCATAACAGTGAAAAAGGCCATTGCTAAGCGAATACGTGGCGAATTTAACTGCCCCATTACAAGTAGAAGCGCAGCCGTAATCCCCCCAAATGCTAACTGATTACTCAGCGTCATCGGCGTTGAAATCACAATTAACAAAATAGGCGTACAAACAAGTAATAAAAGGATAATGCAGACTTTATACAGAAATTTTTTCATCACTCACCTGCCTGGCGAATTTGCACTAACACGGCGTCCGGCATTAAACGCATGAGGTTGTGAGCGATCATTTCCAAGTCATTAACTACCGCTGATGTATAAGCATGCTGTAGAACAGAAATCTGCAAGGCATGCGCTTCAGACACCGCTGGATCGCGATGTACAGATCCTAGCAGAGAGGCACCTAATCGCTCTTTTAAAAGCGAATAGACGTCGCGGCTAAGCTCGCTGCGCAGATCCAGTTGGTTAACGACGTAATACAGATGCCTACTTACATCTTCCGGATAAAAATCTCCTTCTTCAATTGAAGGCAGAACGGCCAAAGAAGCACTATCAGAGAGCAGAGCCGTCACACATAGTGGCTTTAGCTTACATAGTGCATCTAAAGCAACCGAGTGGCCTGGGGGTAAGTCCGCTAATAAAATATCATCCGAAGATCCATAAAAACTCCTAAGCGCTTGATACAAAGCTTTCGGATCATTAGCGAGAAAATTCTCAAAGCGCTGGCGCTCCTCACGCGTCGTGTGTCCATAGGCGAGCACATCGATCCCACTTGAAGTGGTTCTGACCATTTCATGCCAGTAGAACTTTGAAGTAGCCTCAGAGACATATCCTTGAGGATCGCTAAAAGCAATACCAAAGTGCAACTTCAAAGCATCCTGGCTATCGAGGTCTATAACCGTGACGTTGTATCCTTGACGCTGTAGCGTATAAGCGAGATTAGCCGTTAATGTGGTTTTACCAACCCCCCCTTTAGGGGAGGCAACGCAAATAAGAGTCATGAATTAATTTGCCTTAACAATGCTTTTAGCGAAGTTCCTTTATTTGCGCTCGATTGTTGTTCGTTACCATTATCGGTATAAATTTCAAATAGATGGCCAAAAGAACGACGCTTCTGTTGAGCGGGCAGCGGGGGCTCATGTGGAACGGTGGAAGGAAAAGTCCGGGAAACATTTTCTTGTTGACGTATTACGGGCTGAGAAGACGGTTCAACCATTGGCTTGTGCGCATGTTGAGGTGGTGTGTACTTGGAGCGCTCCCCCCTTTTTTGCACGGTCCCAGGGGCATGCTTTGCAACATCATCAAGCAATTTCCATCTCCGCAGCTCACTGGGGTGAGCCGTATCTGATGCAAATTGCTGATACTCAAAATCCTCACCAATTTTTTCACCTGACATACCAGTGTCTATATTTTTTCCCATACTTCGCTGCAACCTCGCTTATAGCTGTAACCATCTAAATAGGCTATGCCTCATGTATCTGCGTGATAAAACCTCATTAGCAGCTACTATCTTCCCGTACTAAGGCATTAGCTATTATTTGACTTTTATACTAGTCTATCTTCCACATCAAGGAGAAAGATAATAAAAATTAACAAAAAATAAACATTTTATTACCGAAAAAAATCGCTAATTAATTATTTTTTCGTAAATTCTGTAATCCTAAACCTAATAAAATCAATATTAATCCAGCCATTGTCGAAGGCAAAATAGGCTCGCCTACCACTAGAAAAAGCAACATGAGGGAAACTGGAGGAGAGAGAAAGATAAGATTTGAAACTTTGGCGGTACGCGATACCTGATGCACCGCTAGCTGCCAGAGAATGAAGGCTATGCCCATTTCGAACAGCCCGACATACACCCCAGCGCCAAAAGCTGGCCAGCTATGCCACTGCAGACCAGGGCCCAATAGCAATAAAACCGTTAGCACGGGCAGGCCGACGCTGAAATTTTGCCATTGACCCACTAAGAGTGGGCGAGGGTCTCGCGCATTGAGCAACCAATAAAGTGCCCATATCAGAGTAGAAATCAACGCCAGCACAACACCTAAAGGGTCAGCAAAAGTGACATTAAAAACGGCCCCGCGTGTCGCAATGACCCATACACCGGCATAAGCCACCAGTCCAGCCACGATATCCATGCGCGTCAATCGCTGCCCAAGCATTGGCACAGCTAAAAACGCCATTGCTAAAGCCCAGGTATAATTCAGCGCCATCGCCTCTTGCCCGGGGAGCCGGTCATAAGCGGCGAACAACACCAGGTAATAAGCCACGGGGTTCATCAGCCCCGCCCAAGAGGCTGTTTTCCAACCGCTGCGTAGCGCCGTGGAAATATTCCCCTGTTTGATGACTAACGCGCCCATTAAGGCCCAGGAAACCAGTGCCGCAAGCCACATCAATTCCAAAGGGCTCATCCAAGCGAGCGCAACTTTGAATGCCGTTGCCACCGTCGACCATAACGCTACGGCCCCTAAACCATAGAGAACCGCCTGCCGATCCTGGCTCATCGGTCGATATGCCCTAAATCCCGATCAGGCTCTAACTGATCTCTAACACGCTGCTTAAGCAATTTAATGTCTGGAAAACCACCATCACGCTTGCGTTCCCACAACAGCTCACCACCACACCAAATCTCGAACGTCCCACCATGAGACGGAGCCAAAGCGACCTCGCTTAAACCTTCACCGAAGGTTGAGAGCAATTCCTGTGCATACCAACCGCTTCGCAATAGCCATTGGCACTGAGTGCAATAACGGATTTGAATACGTGACATCCTTGATTTCCCCAACAAGTTAATATGGCATCCTTAGGAGCTATTCTGTCATCTAGCGATAGTAACCGCCAAGGAGCCGCCGTGGATCGCCAGCCGGCCGCCTAGGTGTCATATTAGTACTCATAAGGCTGTGTTGACGATTGCAATGCACGGCAACGCTCGCCATGATGGAGACGGATAGCCGTTGTGGGTTGGAGCATTTGTTATTCTGCCTATAATAAGTAATTGGAAATTCCGCCTGTTCACGAGAAAACTGATCTGTCGTGAATAGCAGAAAGGACCGAAGCTCAACAGGAACCCTTTGATGAAACGATCACCCTTGATCAGTCCAGAGCTGCTCGAACGCATTGTTGACGCATCGGAAGACGGCATTGTCGTTGCCGAGCGAGAGGGGGATGAAAATATCCTCATCTACGTCAATAAAGGCTTTGAACGCTTGACGGGCTATAGCGCAGACGAAATTCTTTATCGCGACTGCCGCTTTTTGCAAAACGAAGACCGCGACCAAGACGCGCTATTGTCTATTCGGGATGCGCTTAAAAATGGCCACCCTTCTCGGGAAGTGCTGCGTAATTATCGCAAAGACGGCACCATGTTTTGGAATGAGCTATCCATTACGCCGGTATACGACGAAGCGGATGAGTTGATGTATTTCATTGGTGTGCAAAAAGACGTAACTGAACGCGTAGAAGCGCAGCTTGCCCTCGCAGAGCTTCAAAAACAGCGTGAAAACCGCTAGAAATTAACTTTCGCGGCAAAAAGACTTATCAGGGCTTGAACTTCATCCCAACTGGCGTTATATAGCGGCAAGGCGCATAAAGTGCGCTAGGCGCTTCACTTTACGAGCACCATGCTCTTCATCGTCAGCATGTGGCGACAAAAGAAGCCGTTGTTATGCCGGGTAGCCGGCTGGGTTGGAGGACATCACATGAGCCGTGACCCCTTAAGTCGTGAAACTTTTACCACCGATGCTCTCGATACAGAAGAGTTTGAAAGCTTAGATGCCGTTAATGATGATCACTACGGCAAAAGCAAACCCAGTAAGGCGGACAGCTTACGCGCCCGCCGCCAAGTTGAAGCGTGGTTGGAAGAGCGCCGCCTTCAGCGTGTTATTGAAGATGACTGGGACGAAGAAGAGTAATCGTTAGCAAGCTTGGCTTACTTACCCAATGAGCGGGTCAAGCTAGCTGAACGCCTTAAGCGACCTAGCCTTTCCTGGCCTGGACCTCTATCATCTGATCCTAGCCAGCAGCATGCTGCTGTCGCTTACTTCCTTTCATCAACCTAACGGATCTCCATGGCGCAATACGTTTTCACCATGAACCGGGTTGGCAAAGTAGTGCCGCCCAAAAAGCAAATTCTTAAGGATATTTCGCTATCGTTTTTTCCAGGTGCCAAAATTGGCGTACTGGGCCTTAACGGTTCGGGTAAATCAACACTGCTGCGCATTATGGCCGGTGTCGATAAAGAGTTTGAAGGTGAAGCTCGTCCGATGGCTGGCATCAATGTTGGCTATCTTCCCCAGGAGCCACAATTAGACGACGAGAAGAACGTCCGTGAAACCGTTGAAGAAGCGCTCGGCGCCATCAAAGAGGCGCAGGAAAAGCTAGATGCGGTTTACTCTGCCTATGCAGAGCCAGACGCCGACTTTGATGCGCTGGCAAGCGAGCAAGCGCGGCTTGAAAATATTATCGAAGCGGCGGACGCACACAATCTTGAGCGCAAGCTTGAAGTTGCCGCTGAAGCACTGCGCCTGCCGCCCTGGGATGCCAAAGTCGGTAACCTTTCAGGCGGTGAGCGCCGCCGCGTAGCCCTTTGTCGTTTACTGCTCTCTAGCCCAGACATGCTGCTGCTTGACGAGCCGACTAACCACCTTGACGCAGAGTCGGTGGCGTGGCTTGAACGCTTCCTGCATGACTATAGCGGCACGGTAGTGGCTATTACCCACGATCGCTACTTCCTGGATAATGTCGCTGGCTGGATACTTGAGCTTGACCGTGGGCAAGGTATTCCGTTTGAGGGTAACTACTCTCAGTGGCTGGAGCAGAAAGATCAGCGCTTGAATCAAGAAGCCAAGCAGGAAGCGTCGCGCCAGAAGGCCATCAAGCAGGAGCTTGAGTGGGTGCGTAGCAACGCCAAAGGTCGCCAAGCAAAAAGCAAAGCGCGCCTTAATCGCTTTGAAGAGATGCAGTCGGGCGATTTCCAAAAGCGTAACGAAACCAATGAAATTTATATTCCGCCTGGCCCGCGCTTGGGCGATAACGTCATTGAGTTTCGTGATGTAGCCAAACGTTTTGATGACAAGCTTCTCTATCAAAACCTCTCCTTCACCATTCCGCAAGGGGCTATTGTCGGCATTGTCGGCGGTAACGGTGCGGGCAAATCGACGCTCTTCAAACTCATTACCGGTAAAGAGCAGC
The DNA here is from genome assembly GCF_031010195.1 of Halomonas sp. SpR8. Classification (GTDB taxonomy): domain Bacteria; phylum Pseudomonadota; class Gammaproteobacteria; order Pseudomonadales; family Halomonadaceae; genus Vreelandella. The sequence continues at coordinate 154,388 of NZ_JAUAMC010000003.1, forward strand.
CAGATGCAGGCGAAGTGCTGGTTGGGGAAACAGTCGATATCGCCTATGTCGAGCAGTTACGCGACGCTCTAGACGACAAGCAAACCGTCTGGGAAGCCGTATCGGATGGCCAGGACATTCTCAATATTAATGGCTACGAGGTCTCTTCACGCGCCTATGTTGGTCGCTTTAACTTTAAAGGTAACGATCAGCAGAAACGCTTATCGGAGCTCTCCGGCGGTGAACGTGGTCGTTTGCAACTAGCTCAAACGCTTAAACAAGGGGCTAACGTTCTGCTTCTTGATGAGCCCTCTAACGACTTGGATATCGAAACCCTACGGGCTCTGGAAGAAGCACTGCTAGCGTTCCCAGGTTGTGCGATGGTGATCTCTCACGATCGCTGGTTCCTGGACCGTATTGCCACGCACATTATGGCGTTTGAAGGTGATTCTGAGGTGGTCTTGTTCGAAGGTAATTACGCTGAGTACGAAGAAGACCATAGGAAGCGAGTCGGCAACGATACGCCTAAGCGCATGAAATATAAGCGCATTGATGCTTAACCAATCAGCACCAAGTTAGCAAATGTTAGCAGCGAAAGGCTCCGCAAAGCGGGGCCTTTTGTTTTAAGCTCGATCAAACGCTACGAATGCCCTTCAAAGATGGTAGACGCTTTTGGTCATTACTTTAGAAACCAGACGCATGCCCCATTTGACTGGCGCTGGATAGCGAGCACCACCGCCTTCTAAAGCGAGCTGGGAGTGGTGAGCCTCGTCAGTCGAGATTTGACGTAGTATCGCCCGTGACCGCGTATCGCCAGCGGGCAACGACTTTTGATACGCGTCCAAGTGCTGCCCCGCCTGCTCTTCGACGGCGGCAATGACGCCCAAGCTGATGCGATCGCTAACGGCCCCAGTGGCGGCGCCGATGCCAAACGAGGTCACATAAAAAAGCGGGTTTAAGTAGCTTGTTCGGCTATTTAGCTGCTCTAAGCGCTCGTCAGACCAAGCAAGATGATCAAACTCTTCCAGCGCCGACTGCTCCATCTGCTTGCGTACATGCGGAAGTTTAGCCGTTACGCTCTGGCCTTGATAAAGCGCTTGGGTACACACCCCACCCGTATGGCTAATTCGCATCAAACCCGCCGCATGGCGTCGCTCTCGATCGCCCAGTACGCCTTCAGCCACACCATCGGCTGGGTTGGTACGCTGCGAACTGGCAGCCTGCGGCATCAAGGTACGTAAAACGGTATCAAACTGGTGAATTAAACGGTCTGCACGGCTCTGTTGACGATCCATGGCAACACTCCCTTGCTTTGCAATAGCGGGGCAATAACGGCTTGTTTAGCTCAACCGGCAGGCCAAGTGAATGCGCGCCCACCCATTAAATGCATATGAATATGATAGACCGTTTGCCCGCCTAATTCGTTGCAGTTCATCACAACACGATAGCCGTCTTCAGCAAAGCCTTGCTCTCGAGCAAGCTTTGCGGCGGTAAACTGGAGCCGCCCTACGGTGGCAAGATCCTCCTCATCGATATCGTTTAACGTCGCTATATGCTTTTTAGGAATAATTAACTGATGCGTTGGCGCCTGAGGGCTTATGTCATTAAATGCCAATACGTGATCATCTTCGTAGACGATATCAGCAGGAATTTCACGCTTGATGATTTTGCAAAATAGACAATCCATACAGCACTCCTTTATTTTGCGGCGTATAGCTTTTGCGGCGCATGTTTCTCGCCACGATCAGCGAAAACGCCGCTGAGCTAGCAAATGGCGAACCAGTGGGGCAAGAATCAACTCCATCGCCAGAGACATTCGTGCCCCCGGCACTACCAGCGTATGCGGGCGGGTCATAAATGCATCTTTAATCATTGCTAGTAGCCAGGGGAAGTCAACGGTAGAGGGATCCCGAAAGCGAATGACCACAAACGACTCTGCGTCGGTAGGAATATCCTGCACTTCGAAGGGGTTAGACGTATCCACGGTAGGCACACGCTGAAAGTTGATATGCGTCCGTGAAAACTGTGGCTGTATGTAGCGCACATAGTCATCCATTCGTCCCAAGATGGTATCAATCACCGCTTCCTGCGAATAACCACGCAGCTTGGTATCACGGTCAATTTTCTGAATCCACTCAAGGTTCATGGTCGGCGCCACGCCTACCAGCAAATCTACATGGCGAGCAATGTCATATTCTCCGGTGACCAGGCCGCCATGCAACCCCTCGTAGAACAGCAGATCAGTGCCACATGGTAGCGACTGCCACTCGGTAAACGTACCTACCCGGCAACCCGCCTCAATTTTCTGCTTATCTTCAGCATGAATATAGTGCCGAAACGTGCCTGACCCATGCTCGCCATACTCATTGAACAGGCCTTCCAGACGGTCCAGCAAGTTAGCTTCAACGGCAAAATGAGAAAGCTCGTCTTTACGCTCAGGCTCTTCACGGAAGATACGATGCAGATCATCGCGGGTATAACGATGAAAGGCATCGCCATCAACCATGGCGGCGTGCACATCTTCACGTAGGAACATGCGCTCAAAACTGCGCCGAACGGTGGTGGTACCCGCACCCGAGGAGCCGGTTACCGCAATAATCGGATACTCCCGTGACATCAGCCACTCCTCGCGTCGATAAGCGCTTGTTGAACCTGCTCCGGCACCTCAACAGGTCGTCCCGAGGCAATATCAATCAAAAGTTGATTAACCCGGGCGGTGGCGACTATCTGCTCGGACTCTGCCTGATATATGCGCTGATAAATCGTCAACGCTTTACCTTGCGGCTCAGGGACGGCGGTCGCAATGATGAGTGCATCTGGCCAGCGCGCTTCGCTTTGATACTGCACTGCGAGATCGGCGACGACCGTTGGGTATCCGTGCATATCCCACTCAGGCAGGTCTAACGCCGAAAAGGCTTGAATGCGCGCCTCATGGAGCAGCGAGACCAGCGCATCATGCCCCAAGTGACGGCTATAGTTCATATCGGTTACCCGCACCGTCAAAGGATGACGATGAATAATCGCTTCAGCGGGAAATTCCAGCTTGACACGCTCCATACCTGTCTCCTCATCGGTGTTAATGGGAATAACCTAGGCTCAGCCCTCGCGGGCAATCGCACGGAAAGCAATATCACGCCGGTACTCAACCCCTTCCCAGTGGATAGCGCCAACACCTCGGTAAGCTTGCTGCTGAGCCTCTGAAACGCTGCTACCCAGCGCAGTTACACACAGCACACGCCCACCTGCTGTAGTAATCTCTCCCTGGGAGTTTTGCGCCGTGCCGGCATGAAACACCTTACAACCGCTCTGCTCGGCATTAGCGATGCCGTGTATCGCATCACCTTTTCGGTAGCTGCCAGGATAGCCGCCGGCGGCCAGAACCACACCCACCGCCGCGCGAGCATCCCACTCACACTGTTGCCCAGCCAGCTTTCCCTTAGCACCGGCTAAACACAGTTCCGCCAAGTCCGACGTTAGCCGCAGCATAATAGGCTGGGTTTCTGGATCGCCGAACCGGCAGTTGTACTCGATAACGCGAGGGTTGCCCGCCGCATCAATCATTAAGCCTGCGTATAAGAAGCCCGTGTAGGCATTGCCTTCTGCAGCCATACCTCGCACGGTGGGTAGAATCACCTGCTCCATTATGCGTGCGTCAACCTCGGGCGTGACGACAGGTGCGGGTGAATAAGCTCCCATACCACCGGTATTGGGACCGGTATCACCATCATAGGCACGCTTGTGATCCTGGCTAGTGGCCATAGGCACCACGTTCTCACCGTCCACCATGACGATGAAACTCGCCTCTTCGCCTTCTAGAAACTCTTCAACCACCACGCGAGCCCCGGCACCGCCAAACGCATTGGCTTCTAGCATATCGCGAATGGCGGCCTCGGCTTCGGCTTCACTGAGCGCCACAATGACGCCTTTTCCTGCGGCAAGCCCGTCGGCTTTGATCACGATCGGCGCGCCCATTTTGTGTAAATAAGCCAGTGCAGGTTCTACTTCGGTAAACGTTTGATAATCCGCCGAAGGAATAGCATGACGCGCCAGGAAATCCTTGGTAAATGACTTCGAGCCTTCCAACTGGGCGGCTGCCTGGGTAGGCCCAAAAATAGTTAAACCGGCCGCCTGAAAACGGTCAACAACGCCGTCGACCAAGGGGGCTTCTGGCCCTACCACGGTGAGGCCAATTTGCTCGTCGCGAGCAAAGGCGACCAAACCGTCTAAATCCGTTGCTTCAATCGCCACATTGGTTAGCTTCGCCTCTGTCGCGGTACCGGCATTACCGGGAGCGACAAACACTTGATCCACTTGGTTAGACTGCGCCAATTTCCAAGCCAGTGCGTGCTCACGACCACCGCCGCCTATCATCAAAACCTTCATGTGCATCCTTCTCAAACGGGAGAGCATTTATCGGCAGCATTATGCCACAGCGCATCACCAAGTGCCGTTAGGAGGTCTTGTCCTGTTTGCTTTTGTTAACGTTATCAGCAGCGTCGTCACTAGCCGTGTCAGGACTATCTGCTGCTTGCTCCCCCTCAGCATCCGACTCGTCGGTTTGACCAGGCTGGTTCAAGGTGTTCTGCCAAAATCGCATATTCTCTTCAGCCAGCTCGCGCATAAATTCTAACGGCGTGTTGCGCATTGCCTGCTTCCACTGGCTTTGTAGACGTTTCTGCTGTTCCAACATCAGTTGGGTGCCTTGCTCCAGGTAACGCGACAATGGCAGTGGTGATGTCATGTCGTAAACACGGATTAACTGCGCCAACAGGTCGTTAGAAAACACCTCCGCTTCGCTGTCCGCCTGCTCCTGCTCAATAATGATGGAAAGCAGGATAGTTCGTGTCAGGTCTTCACCGCTTTTGGCATCTTCGACCCGAAACGGCTCTTCCTCAATAATCAAATGGCGCAGGTCTTCCAGCGTCACATAACGACTCTGCTGAGTATCATATAACCTGCGATTAGCATATTTGCGAATTACGCGCACGGCGCATCTCCTTAAACGCGATGGGGGCTTTTATGCCCGTTACTGGTATTGTGCCTGCAACAGCCGTTCATGCAAGCCACCTTGATAGTTTCGCTAGCCGCGCTGTACCTATTCTTGGACCAATAGACCTTCATTATGAATTTAATTCTGCTTGCCCCTCATGATCTCACCGACGATGGCCATGTCTGCATTACCGACCCACGACGGTTGATGCATCTACGTGATGTGCATCGCTCAGCGCCTGGCGACCTTATGACCGTTGGTGTGCAGGGCGGCGCCATGGGCAAAGCACTGCTGACCGAGCTCACCGCTGAGCGCGCTACTTTCAAGCTGGAAAACCTTGACGAGCCACCGCCCCCGCCGTTGCCCGTGCATCTGGTTTTAGCCCTTCCCCGGCCGCGCATGTTGGCACGCACGTTAGAGCACGTAACGGCATTAGGAGTAAAGGAGATCACGCTACTGCATACCAAGCGAGTAGAAAAAAGCTACTGGCAATCGCCTGAGTTGCGCACTGATAAAATTCATCAGCACTTGATATTAGGCCTAGAACAAGCGTGCGATACGCAATTGCCGAGCGTGACGTTTAGCAAAGGGTTCAGGCCTTTTCTAGAGCAGCAGTTACCCGACTTACTTAGCCACCGCCGCGGTCTACTCGCCCACCCCGGCATGCCCAATGCCTGCCCCAGAAACATCAGTGAGCCGACCTTATTACTGGTCGGGCCAGAAGGAGGGTTTATAAATTGGGAGGTTGAACAGCTAATAGCGGCAGGCTGTGAGGGTATGCATATGGGGCCGCGCATTTTGCGCGTCGAAACAGCCGTGACTGCCCTGCTATCACGACTGTTTTAAGCACTTAGCTCAAGCCAGTACCCAAACCAAGACGCATATCGACACTAATCAACACTAGGACTGATCATCTTCCGGGTCGTGAGGCACAAGTTCTGCATCTTCACCGCACTCGGGGTCTTGCAAGAAAGTATCGCGCACATCTAGCAAGCCTAGGTGGCTAATCGTGCGGCGACCTAACAGCAGCGGATAATTCATCTCTTCACGATCACGCAGGCTGAACTGCTCTTCATAAACAGTATCGCCCATACAGACTTCCATCAGCACCACCGGGCGCTCGTCGCGCCCACCGGCACCTCGAACGGTAAGCTCACGATATACCGGGCGCTCAATTTCATCGCTGAACACTTCTCCGCTCTCTTGGTCTTCTAGCTTCAAACGAAAGCGCACCCACTCTTCGTCATCTTGCTCGAAAAGCTCAATGTCACGCGCATCTAACGAAGACGTTAGCGCGCCGCTGTCTAGCTTGGCCTTAACCTCTATACCCCAGGGCTGTAAGGTCGCTTTTTCAACCCAACCGAAGACTTTGCCATCGTCTGCTACCGCCATGGAAGCCGATAGCAAGGATCCCACGACCACACCGCCTAGCAATATTTTGCCCATCAAATGCATAACATCATCCTTGGTAAAGTAAAAAGGGCCTGCCAACGCGGCTTACTCTGAACGACGACGAAGCTGTTCAAGCAGCTCTTGTGTCGCAAACCCATCCGGTATTAACCCTTGATCACGCTGGAAGTTCCGCAACCCCTGACGCGTGTTCGGGCCCATAACACCGTCAGCACCGCCCACCGAGTAACCGACCCGATTTAGTCCACGCTGAAGTTCTTGAATGTCATCACGAGTCAGCGGGGCTTTATCACGCGGCCATGCGTGCTGAATACCATCGCGCTGGGCAATGGCATCCGCTAACGTCGCGACGGCCAGCGCGTAACTGGTGGCATTGTTATAGCGTAAAATGGCGCGAAAATTAGCGCCAACCAAGAAGGCAGGTCCCTCAGCGCCAGCTGGAATCACTATGGCGGCACTGTCAAAATCCGGCAACTCACCTTGCTGTGCTTGCACGCCTTGTTGGCGCCACTCGGCACTGCTGCGGCGCTCGGTTTGAGCATAATCAAACCCTTGCGGCAAACGCACCTCAGCGCCCCACGGCTGGCCGGTTTGCCAACCCGCTTTATCAAGGTAGTTAGCCGTCGACGCCATCACATCAGGAATACTGCCCCAGATATCGCGACGACCATCGCCGTCACCATCCACTGCGTAGGCTTCAAAGCTGCTGGGAATAAACTGGGTGTGGCCCATTGCACCGGCCCATGACCCTTTCATCTGTTCTGCGGCAATATCACCTTCATCGATAATGCGCAGCGCAGCAAGCAGCTCGCCCCGTGCAAAATCACGCCGCCGACCATCGTAAGCCAAGGTGGCAAGGGACTCTAACGTTGAAAAATCACCGAAATTGCTGCCGTAGTTACTCTCGATGCCCCAAATAGCGACAATAATTTCAGCTGGCACGCCGAAGCGCTGCTGCATTTGCAGTGCGGTACCGCGATGATCGGCAAATTTTTCCCGCCCGTTCGTAATGCGGGTCGATGAGACAGCAGTATCAAGATACTCCCAGATAGGCCTAACAAATTCGGGCTGATAACTATCGAGTTCAAGCACGCGCTCACGATAACGAACGCCATCAAATGCACTGCTGAGTGTCGCTTCGCTAATACCTTGATCCGCAGCGTACTGACGAAAATCAGCAAGCCACTGTTGAAAATTAGCATAGCGAATATCGGTTGCTGCTTGGGTATCCACCTCACTCATCAATTGAGGATTGGCCAGCGCTACCCCACTTACAAAAGGAGTGCTTAGCGCTGCGATTAATGAGGCGTATAAAAAAGGACGAACACGTCGTCCAGCCGAAAGGTTTCGAGACATCGTTTAATTCCTTGGGCAGTCCTTAGCATGCCTGGAATGATGGCCTAGAAAAGTAAGAGTTACCAGCCTTCAAGATGGGCCTGCAGTATTGATCACATAATCTCATTCGAATTCACGATTAAACTGCGTTGTTACCCAGCTTGGACCAAGGTATCAGCCAACGCTCCCACTGTAGGGGTTCAACATAGGGAGATGAAAACGTCTCAGGATCAGATCGCCATGGCTGGTGACGCTCTAAACCGTAGGGTAGCTTTTCAAGTTGCTTCAGCCAGTGAGCGACATAGAGACCTTTAGGATCATATTGGCCCGCCTGTTTTAGTACATTAAAGTAACGATTCTGGTGCGGATCGCGTCCAATTCCTGCGATATAGCGCCAGTTGCCCCAATTGCTGGCGACATCGTAGTCAATCAAGCAGTGCTCAAACCATAATGCCCCCAACCGCCAATCTACGTCTAAGTCTTTAACCAAAAAGCTCGCCACATTTTGGCGAGCGCGATTAGATAGCCAGCCGGTCTGACGAAGCTCCAGCATGGCAGCATCGATAAACGGCACGCCTGTATCTGCATCACGCCACGCATCGAAAGCGGCGCAAGGCTTAGCAAGCTGACGAGAACCAAACGTTTTCTTTCCCTCTAACTGGGCGGCGCGGGTAAAATATTCTCTCCAAAGTAACTCGAAGATAATCCAGTAGCTGGATTCATTGCTGCCATGCTCGGCCTCCCAAGCCTTCACGGCGTCATTTACCTGCCGAGCCGATAAGCAGCCCCGTGCGAGCCAGGGCGACAAGCGGGTTGAAAAATTAGCGCCTAACAAACCATTGCGCGTTTTCTTGTACGTTTCGCCCCCTTTTTGATGCCACAAATAGTCGTGCAGCCGCTCATATGCTGCTGCTTCCCCCCCTTGATAGGTATATCCCTGCCGAGCGTCGGGCTTCCAGAGGGCACTCTGTTTACATACGGATTTGAGGGGTGGAAAACCGCGCGGCGCATCGGGCCAGTGTGGCAGCGTTATTGGCGCCGGGTGGCTGGCGGGAATAGAACTGGTCTTCTCAACGCTGCGCCTAAAACCGGAAAAGCTCGCGGGCAACGCCTCAAGCTCAAAGGGCAGCGCGTGGCGATCAATGAGCCGGCCACTCTCGATACAATCCAATTGCGTTTGGTCAGAAAGGCCTTTTGCAACGGCTTGAATATGGGCCGTTTCTTCAACCCCAGCATGGTCGGCAACACGCACTTGGCGAGCGTTAAGCGATAGCGCTAGCTCAATCACTATATCACTGGGATTACCGATGCGTACCAGTAGATCGCTGCCTCTTTGCAGCAGCTCACCGCGTAGCTCCATTAAGCTTTGCCATAGGAAGCGTAACCGGGCGGGGCCAATTCGCGGCGTGGTTTCACCCTCCATAAAAGGCGTCAACCAACGCTCGTCTAATACGTAGAGGCACACCAGGTAATTAGGTGGGGATGCAAACTGAAAAAGTTCGTTATCGGCGACGCGCAGGTCATCTTGCAACCAGACAATGTCAATCGTGCTGTTCATACTCGTGCCTCCTGGGGTGCTTCGCTTGCCTAGCACTACGACAGCAGCGCTCGCTGCAGTAGCGCACTTCATCCCAGCAGCGCGTCCATTTCTTCCGCCAAGTAAACGGTCGCAGGCATTGAATACAGGTTTTTTGCGGCAGGTGCTGTTTGCGTTGCATGGTCACGGTTAATCACACTTTTGGCGCGTCATGATATAACACATGGACGCATCATCTTATACAGTATAATTATTGTACATAATTTATTTTTACTTGTTGTATGAAAAACGTCTTAGCATCAATAACAGGCAAAAAAAAAGCCACCCATCGGTGGCTCAATTAACGCTTTCTGCTTTTTAGCTAAAACTAATCTGGATCAGATTCGCGGGGCTGACGCTTGGCGTTTTCCTGGGTTTCCAGGCCACTCTTCAGTTCGTGCGTTAACGGATCATAGTTAGGGCGCAATTCATCCTTTACGGTACCGCTCCAGAGCTTAGAGCCAACAAAGTAACCGGCGCGACCAATCACATGAGCAGCCACCGGAGCGGTCATCAGAATAAAGACGATGATGGCAAAAGAACGAGCAACAATACCCACTTCCGCAAAGTGCATCGCTGCCGCCAGCATAATTAATATGACGCCTAATGCAGCGGCCTTGGTCGTGGCATGCATACGGGTTAGCAGATCAGGCAGCCGTAGCAACCCTACCGAGGCCAGTAGCATAAAGAGTGCGCCACCTAAAATTAGCGTGCCTTTTATCACATCAATCATCGCGTGGCCCCCCTCTTTCCAAAAAGCGCGCAAACGCAATGGCCGCCAAGAACCCCATCAATGCGATCACAATAGCAGCATCCAGAAAACTGGCGACGCCTGACTTGATGGCATAGACCCCGACTAGCCCCACAACCGTCGTCGAAAACAGTTCCAAGGCCACAACGCGATCAGGCAAACTAGGGCCGCGCACTACACGTACAAAAGTAAGGATAAGTGCCAGGCTCATAATGACCTGGCTAATTAGAATAACGGTATCCATTAGCGAAACAGCTCCAAAGCCCTATGCTCCATCTCTTTCAAGTTACGCCGTAACTCCTCTTCGTCATCTAAAAACATCGCATGGATATATAGCACCTTACGATCATCAGACACATCCAGACTGAGCGTTCCAGGGGTGAGAGAGATTAAATTGGCTACCATGGTGATTTCTATTTCAGTGCGAGCTGAAAGCGGCATCGCAATGACGCCTGGTTTCATGTGCCAGGGCGGCGTCACAATATCAAAAGCAACGCGCAGGTTAGCTTGGATCAGTTCTTTAAGAAAAAAACCGATAAAACCCAAAAATCGCGGCACGCGGGCCGGATAGCCCTTTAAGGAGTCGAGCTGTGGCTCGATCAATATCAAGGTGATATAGCCAAATATCAAACCGACAAGGAGATTTAACCCGGTAAAATCACCGCTCAGCAGTACCCAGGCAAGCCCTAACAGAAGATTCCAAATAGCACCGGTCATGGCATTTCCTCCCCGGCGTCAGCCTCAGGTTCTTCTTCTATGGCGGCAGTCGGTTCCAGCAGTACCTCTTCAGCGCTGGCTGACACTCCCAACACGGCTTCGATATACCCGCGGGGCTCAAGCAGTTGATCACCAATGCCTGTCATAACCCACATGATCGGCTCCGCAAACACACCAATTAACAGTGATGAAAGCGCTAATATCATGACGGGCAGATACATCATCCACAGGCTTGGCTTTAATAATCTACCGTCATCACCAGTGGGCGTAGCGGTTTCTGGCACTCGATTATCTTCCGGCAGAGACTTCCAAAACACTTCATTCCAAATTTTCACCATGGAGTAGAGCGTCATTAGCCCCACCGCGAGGGCTATACCCGTGACCACATAGGCTTCAGCCTCTAAACCGGCACGCACAAGCACAAACTTGGCAAAAAAGCCTGACAGCGGCGGTATACCGGCCAACGAGAAGGCAGAGATAAAGAACGCAACGGCCAACCAGGGGCGCTCACGATATAATCCGCCCATTTTTTTCAGTTGGTAGGTGCCCTGCAAACGGTGAGTAATACCACTAATCAAGAAGAGGTTCGTTTTCACCACCATATTGTGCACGATGGCAAACACACCGCCTGCTATGGCCAAAGGCGTATAAATGGCTAACCCGAGAATCATATAGCCAATTTGGCTGACGATATGGAACGACAAAATGCGTCTGAACTCATACTGAGCCGCAGCCCCCAACACACCCGTGACCATGGTAAACACCGCGCCCCAGAGCATGATGTCCTGGAGGTAGCCCATGGTTTGATCAAATATGAGCGTGAAGACACGAAACATTGCATACACGCCGACCTTGGTAAGCAGTCCAGCAAACAGGGCCGAGACAGCGACCGGGGGGGTGTGATAAGACGCTGGCAGCCAGAAGAACAGCGGGAAAGCTGCCGCTTTAATGCCAAAGGCGACCATAAACATGACTGCCAATACTTCGACCATCCCCGTGTGCTCTGCTTCATCCATGCGTAGGGCAATATCGGCCATATTAAGCGTGCCCACCATGCCGTAGAGCAGCCCCACCGCACTCAGGAAGATAACCGATGCCAGCAAGTTCAGGGTAACGTACTTAATCGCCCCTTCCATTTGCGCCCGTTCGCCGCCTAGGATCAACAGCGCAAACGAAGCCACCAGCATTACTTCAAACCATACATAGAGGTTAAAGAGATCGCCGGTCAAAAATGCCCCCATTACCCCCGCGAGCAGCAGATGCATTAGCGGATAGTAGCCAAATTTTTCATGACCGCGACCGGTGGTGGCCAACGAGTAGATCCCCATCGCCAAACCGATAGTCGCGGTCATCAGCACCATTACCGCACTCAGCAGATCGGCAATTAAGGTAATGCCAAAGGGAGCCGGCCAGCTACCCATCTGCATGGTGACGTAGCCCTCCGACAGCGTCGTGGCAAACAGCCATAGGCTAACAAACAGTAACGCAGCATTACCGGCCACCGCCATAAAGCGCTGCATAGGCCGCGAGCGCCAAAACAATATTGAGATTGCCCCTGACAGCAAGGGCAAGAGGACGGGAAGAGCAACTTCAGGCCTCACGTATCAGTATCCTTCATCTTATCGAGATCATCGGCCTTAACCACTTCGTAGGCACGTCGAATCAACACCACCGCAAATGCAAGCACTCCAAAGGCAATCACGATCGCCGTCAGCACGACGGCTTGAGGGAGCGGGTCAGCGACGCCACTAGGTGGCTGCATCATGCCTTCTGCAATGAGCGGCGGTGCGCCCCGGGTCATCCCCGCAGTGGTAAAAATCAGCAAATTAGCGGCGTTGGAGAGCAGCATCAATCCAATCACCAGTTTGACGATGGAGCGGCGCAGCATCATAAAAATAGCCGTCGCGTACATCAGGCCAATCGCTAGTGCCATTAATGGTTCCATACTGAGCCTCCTAGTAACTCAAGGTTCATCCTTGTCGACCTCCATAAGCGTCATCACCATGCCAGTAACGGAACCCAGCACGGCAAAATACACGCCAATATCAAAAATCAGCGGCGTGGAAGCCTTAAAGTCGATAACCGGAATGGTCCACCACTGGGCGGTCAAAAATGGTTGGCCCATAAACCAGGCGGGCACCACCGACACCATACCCAGCAGCAAGCCAATGCCAATCAGGTCGCGGGGGTCGACCATGCGCAGTACTTCTTTGGTGGCACTGACCCCAAAGGCAAACAGATAGAGCGTAAACGCCCCTGCCGCCACTAGGCCCGCAATAAACCCTCCGCCGGGCTCGTCGTGACCGCGGAGGAGCAAAAAAACGGAAAACAGCAGCTGCAGTGGCATTAAAAAGCGCGCTGCCGTGTTAAGAATAATCGTGCCTGACTTAACCATCGTAAGGCTCCTTGTTCGTCACTTTGTTGCTCTCGACGCTCTTACTATCACTACTTTCACTATGCCGGGTATCTCCATGACGCAACCTGAGCATGGCGATAACGCCGATTGCGGCGAGCGCCAGCACAAACATTTCACCCAAGGTATCCAGGGCACGGTAGTCCACCAAAATAACGTTGACGATGTTGCGCCCATGCGCCAATGGCGCACTGTTCTCAATCATGTAGGTCGAAATCGGCTCAAACTGCTGAATACTCCAGGAAGTCATAATCAACAGGCAGATCAAAATGCCCATCATGGCAGCCACCGAGCCATCGCGTATACGTTCCAGGCTGGTGGAGAGATTTGAAAACCTTGGCAGCCGAAACAGCACCAGCACCAGCAAAATAACCGTTAAGGTTTCCACCAGCAGCTGGGTAATCGCCAAATCGGGCGCACTAAACAGAATAAAAATAAGCGCGATAGAGAACCCCATCACCCCCACTGAGACCACTGCCCCAAGACGCGAGCGAGTGGTTGTCGCAAACAGCGCCCCCATTGCCATGGTGCCAGCCACTACCGCCTCGTGAAAACGCACATCCAAATCAAAGGCAAACTGAGGTGAATGGCGTAGCAGGATTGAGTTGCCAATGAGCGCGATGAGTGTAATCAGCATGACCAGAATGTAGTTACGCATGTACCCATTCTGCAGTATCCGCGTTTGCCACTCGGAGAAACTGACAATGCCATTCATCAAGCTTTCATAACCCGCCTCGGGGCCATGGCGCATGATAGGCGCTAACACAGAAAGCTTGGCACGAACGCCGTCCCAGCTTTTAAACAATAAAAAGCCTAAGCCAAGGCTAATGATCGACATTATCAACGCGACGTTGATGCCGTACCAAAGTGATAACGCCACTTCCAGCGTTTGGCCAGCCACTGACGTGGCGGCGGCAGTCAACAGCGCGTCGGCTCCCAGCATGGCGGGCAGCAACCCCAATAGCAGCGACCCCAATGCCAATAACGCCGGCCCCACTAACATGCTTCGCGGCGCTTCATAAGGTTCTAGCGGGGTGTGGTGGCGCTTACCGTAGAAGGGGCGCAGCGCAATAATAAAGGCCACCGCGATCGTTAAGATAGAAGCAACAAAGGCAAACAGTACCAGTAGCATTCGGAAGCTATCGGCGCCCAGCACCGACTCAAGCATCAATTCCTTGCCGATAAAACCAAATAGCGGCGGCACGCCCGCAAGGGAGAGTGACGCTACCAACGCGATAGTCGCGGTAACGGGCATCAACTTTCGCAGCCCCCCCATCTGCGTCACATCTTTGGTGCCGGTCTCATGGTCGAGAATACCGGCGACCATAAATAGCGCCCCTTTGTACAGCGAGTGTGCTAGCAGGAAGGTAACAAATGCGGTCATCGCGTACTCAGTGCCAATACCCAGTAGCATCGTCAACGTGCCCAACGCCATAATGGTCGAGTAAGCGAGCAGCTTTTTAATATTGGTGTGGTGGATAGCTAAAAACGCGCCGGTTAGCATCGTGATCGCCCCCACCACTGACAGAATCCCAACCCACATCGCCGTGCCGCCCAGCTCCGGATGCAACCGCGCCAGCAGATAAATCCCCGCTTTCACCATGGTGGCCGAGTGCAGGTAGGCAGAAACTGGCGTGGGCGCCGCCATGGCGTTGGGTAGCCAGAAATGAAAGGGAAACTGTGCCGACTTGGTAAATGCCCCCAGCAGCAAACAGATCAGCATTGGCGTGTAGAACGCATGTTCACGCAGGTCGGCCTGCTGATTGAGAATCTCCGACAGTGACCAGCTACCGCTGGCAATTCCCAGCAGCACCAATCCAGCCATTAATGCCAACCCGCCAGCCACGGTTACAAACAAGCCTTGCCGAGCAGACTTGCGCGCGTTGATGTCGGCGTGATTAAAACCGATCAACAAATAGGAGGTAATGCTGGTCAGTTCCCAAAAAATAAACAGCGTAAAGAGGCCGTCAGCTAACACCAGTCCCAGCATAGAAACCATGAAAGCAACCAGCGCGATATGAAAACGTGCAAGATCAGGATGATCTTTTAAATAGCCACCGGCATACACCAATACGCAGGCGCCCATCACGGTGATCAATAGACCAAACAGCAGTGACAAACCATCCAGTAGGAAAGTAAGGCTGATACCCAACGAGGGTACCCACTCCCACTCCAGCAGAATGCTCCCATTGGCGATGACTTCAGGGGCTTGAAGTGCCAACCACGCCGCCAGCCCAGCCGGAAACAGGGCCAACACCTGGCTAGTGCGCTGGCCGAACCAGCTTTGCAGCATCGGCGAAAGCGCCGCTAGCACGAAACCCATCAATACGGCGACTTGCATCTAACCCAACCTCCTGAATAACGAAAGGCCCACCATTGAAGCAGTAAAGGCATCATGCCTAGTCACTGGCACCCTAGCGTTGAAGTAGTGTGATTCTAAAGTTGTACACCTTATAACAGGCAGTTTTTACTGACCAGTCAAACGCATAAACGCAAACAGCCGCTAGCGACAAAAATGCTATTAGCGGCTGTTTCAAACGGTTAGATATTGGCTCTGACAAAGACAGCGTTAAACACTAGGCCACTGATAGCCACCCAGCTAACTCATTGTTTATGACTCGTAGCAAAGCCTCTATGTGGTCGTCACGGTCATTTAGGCAAGGGATATAGCTAAAGGTCTCTCCGCCCGCTTCCATAAAGCTATCGCGGATCTCCTCCTCAATCTCTTCGAGCGTTTCAACACAATCAGAAGAGAAGGCTGGCGACATAATGGCAATATGCTTATGGCCCTGCTGAGCGAGTTCCGCGACATGTTTAACGGTTTGCGGACCTACCCATTTTTCAGGGCCAAACTGCGACTGGAAAGCGGTATCCACTTCTTCTTTGCTAAAGCCAAGCGTCTCGCGCAGCAGGCGCGTGGTTTTTTGACACTGACAGTGGTAAGGGTCCCCATCCATCAAATAGCGCTCGGGAACGCCATGGTAACTGGCGACCAATTTGGTGGGGCGCGTCGACAAGCCGTCATAAGCTTCTTGAACCGAGTTTGCCAGCGCCTGAATGTAAGCCGGATGATCAAAATAGGCGGGCACCGTTCGGATATAGGGCTGCCACTTCATTTTCATCAGAGTGCGAAATGCTTCGTCGTTCGCCGTCGCAGTGGTAGGCGAACCGTACTGAGGGTAGAGAGGGAAAAAGACAATTCGCTCACAGCCTTTCTCCTTCAAGCGCGTTAAAACGCTTTTGGTCGAAGGGTTGCCATAGCGCATGCAAAAATCCACTTCCACATCGTCACCATAGAGTGCTTTTAGCCGCGCGGTCATTTTCTCTGTCTGAGCACGAGTGGTCGTTAGTAGCGGGCTTTCGTTTTTTTCGTTATTCCAGATACTCCGATACGCCTTACCCGACGAGAAGGGCCGCTTAGACAGAATAATCAACTGCAACAGTGGCTGCCATTTCCAACCGGCATAATCGACCACGCGCTTGTCAGAAAGAAACTCGTTTAAGTAGCGACGCATTGACCAGTAGTCGGTGGCATCCGGGGTGCCTAAATTCGCGAGTACCACCCCCACTTTGGCACGCGGAATCGGCGGATGATCGCTAGGTGCATGCATCAAGCGCCCTGCCCCCGGCTGATCCTTGACGATATTCTCGGTCATTACTCTTGCTCCTGAAAAATAACGTTGGTGCTCAGCACATTTAGAAAGTGAATAAAGCTTAAAAAGTGAATAAATCCTATCACTTTTCGGCAAAGCGGCGGCATAAAGTTATACTATCAACATCATTTGTATAACTCTGAGGCAACTCATGTCCAAGCCTTTGCTGTTGGTTCTTGGCGATCAGCTCTCCCTTTCCCTCTCAACGCTGCAAAATGCGCCGGCAGATGCAGTCGTCGCCCTGTGTGAAGTCGCCGAAGAAGCGCACTATGTACCGCATCATATACATAAAATTGGCCTCTTCTTGGCGGCTATGCGTCACTTTGCCCAAGCGCTGCGCGAAAAAAGTTTTCAAGTGCACTACAGCGCACTGGACGATGTCGATAACACCCACTCCCTCATTGATGAAGCAGAACGTATCGCTCAGCAGTATGGCTGTGATGAAATTCGCGTTGCACGTCCCGGCGAGTGGCGGCTATGGGAGGCGATGCAACAACGTATAGACGCCACGATTCCCTGGCGACTAATTGAGGATGAGCGCTTTTTCACCACACCAGATGACTTTAGCCAGTGGGCAAGCGGCCGCAAACAGCTGCGGCTCGAGTACTTCTACCGCGAGCAGCGCAAGCGCACAGGGCTGCTAATGGAGGGCGACGAACCCGCTGGCGGCAAGTGGAATTTTGACCATGACAATCGTCAACCTATCAAAGCGGCGCTTGATTTCCCTGATTTGCCGCAACACGGCCAGGATGCGCTGACTAAAGCCGCCTTGGCGGATGCCGAGCGCCACTTTAGCGACCACATGGGCAACTTGGCGAACTTTAACCTGCCAGTGACCCGAAAGCAGGCATTAGTGGATCTTAAGCACTTTATGCAGCACGGGTTGAGCCAGTTTGGCCACTACCAGGATGCGATAAGCGATACTGCGCCGTTTTTGTATCACTCGCGACTCTCAGCGGCGATGAATATTGGCCTGCTATCGCCCCATGAAGTCTGCGCAGCCGCTGAGCAGCGTTACTATGATGGCGACGTCCCGATTAACGCCGCAGAAGGTTTTATCCGCCAGATTCTCGGTTGGCGAGAATATGTGCGCGGGCTCTACTGGACTCAAATGCCCGACTACAAAAGCGCCAACCAACTGGGCTTTGAGCGTGACCTGCCCACATTTTATTGGAATGCGAATACCGATATGCGCTGCCTGCAGCGCGCCATTCAAATGACCATCGACAACAGCTACGCCCATCATATTCAGCGACTGATGGTCACCGGCAATTTTGCCCTACTCTGCGGCATTAAACCCGAGGCACTGTGTGACTGGTACTTGGCGGTCTATGCTGATGCCAGCGAGTGGGTAGAACTACCCAATACATTGGGTATGGTTCTCCACGCAGACGGCGGGTTAATGGGCTCTAAGCCCTACTGTGCATCGGGTAAATATATCGACAAGATGTCAGACCACTGTCAGCACTGTCGCTACTCGCCTAAACAGGTCACAGGTCCAAAAGCCTGCCCTTTCAACAGCCTCTACTGGCACTTTCTCGAAAATAACGCGGAGCGCCTGAATAAGAACCCACGCATGAAGCTGATATACGCCTCACTTAGCCGGATGTCCGATGACAAACGCGAAGCCATGCGCCAACAGGCTAAAAGCTTTTTGGCACAACTTGAAACCTCAACTGGCTACGGGCAATCCAGCCACACACAGGGCTACTCCAGAACGACGAGCAATGTCGCTATCAAACGTAATACCACTTCCAAAAGTGATACCAATAAGGAGTAACGATGAGCCGCTATTCACCTCTTCACGCGTCACCGCCTGTCACGCTGTTTCATGACGGTCACTGCCCTTTCTGTCAGCAGGAAGTTGCGTGGCTTACAAAGCATCGACACCAGGAACATATCGCGCTAGTGGATATTCAGGACAGCCACTTTAACGCTTGCGAGTATGGGCGTGAATTTGACGCAATGATGGGACAGCTACATCTGCAAGACAGTAGAGGAGTGTGGTACGTCGGTATGGATGCCAGCCGTGCCCTGTATGCTGTACTAGGTTACAGGCGGCTGGTAAAGATATCGTGTTTACCCGTCATGCACGGCGTAATGAATACCGGCTATCGGTTTTTTGCCCGTCGCCGTATAAAGCTTGGGCAGTGGTGGGAAAAGCGTCAGGCTAAACGCTAATGATTACTTCATATAACCGTTAAAAAACCAACGGCATACGCGACGTCAGCGGCTCGCTATAGTGGGCATCACGACCTATCACTTCGTCGTGGGGCACGTGCTGGACTAAATAGGCGCGATGAATTCCGGCACGCTTGAGCTCCATATAGACATCATCCAGCGAACGAAAAAGCATCGGCTTAGAACGCAGCATAAACATATGGCGCTCGCCTTCAACATCTTCTAACTCAACCTGATAAAACCGGCTACCCGAATGGGTAATGACACGAATTTCAAAGTTATCGTGGCTGGCGACAAATTGTTTAAGATCCTTCAGTTCCATGGCTCCCTCCTATTACTTTACGACATTGGGTCACAGCATGACCGCACCCAATGACATTTCCGTTGCCTAGTTATTACATTAATATTACAAAACATAATAACTAGGACGGCAACAGTGCAAGAAAGTTCTTGAGTACGTACTCAAGAACTTTCTTGAGAACGTTCTTGAGAAAGCTTTTGAGAGAATTCTTGGTAAAGTACTTGGTAAAGTACTTGGTAAAGTACTTGAAAGGGTTTTGAAAAAGCGCGTAACTGAAACGTCAAGTATGAGTGCTTATCGTTGATATTCAGAAGGATCGATGGCTTTACCGAGAGAGTTGCGGTCAATCCAGTTACCACCTTTGGTTTCTTTATAGCGGAATACCACTTTGTCGCCCACCTTGACAGGCAAATCGCCATCTTCAGTTTGGTAGCTATACTTCTCGCCCTCCACGACTAAGTAGTAGCGATAAAGATCTGGCATTCCCAACCACTCTTTAAAAGGGCCTTCGCGCTCAAGCGCCTGCAGCTCACCGCGACCCTCAAGCTTAGGAAGACGCTGCCGATTACCGCGCCGAAATCCACCTGCCATCTGCTACTCCCGTTTTTTTTACAAATCGTGGGTGAGGCATTATACGAACTGCCCCCCATTCTCAAGTTATCCATCACAGACCTGACATCAAGAGCCTGTCACTAAAAATCTGCTATTAAAAACCTGCTATTAAAAACCTGCTATTAAAAACCTAGTCGCCGAAAGCTTGACCATAACTATCCGGAGCCAAATCTTCAAAGCGTGTGTACTTACCGATAAACGCCATGTGTACCGTGCCGATTGGCCCGTTACGCTGTTTACCGATAATTAACTCAGCAATCCCCTGATTATCAGGATTATCTGGATTATAGACCTCATCGCGATAAACGAAGGCAATGACGTCCGCATCCTGCTCAATCGCTCCGGACTCCCGCAGATCCGACATGACCGGACGCTTATTAGGTCGTTGCTCCAACGAGCGGTTTAGCTGAGAAAGCGCGACAACGGGGCAGTTAAACTCTTTCGCTAAGCCCTTTAAAGAGCGCGAAATTTCGGAAATTTCCCCGGTGCGGTTTTCACTGAAACCGGGGATTTGCATCAACTGAAGGTAATCGATCATCACCAGCGCTACATTGCCATGTTCACGCACTATACGGCGCAATCTCGAGCGCATTTCGTTTGGCGATAAGGCCGCGGTATCGTCGATAAACAGCTGCTTATCTTTCAGCAAATTGACGGCGGAGGTTAGGCGTGGCCAATCTTCGTCTTCCAACTGACCGGTACGCACGCGGTTTTGATCGATCCTACCTAGCGACGAAAGCATCCTTAACATGAGCGATTCGGCAGGCATCTCCATGGAGAACACCATGACCGGCTTGTCGCTGGAAATAACCGCATGTTCAACCAAGTTCATGGCAAAGGTCGTTTTACCCATTGAGGGCCGACCTGCGATGACCACCATATCCGAAGGCTGTAGGCCGGTGGTCATTTCATCCAGATCACGAAACCCGGTCGAAAGCCCGGTCATCTCACCTTTAAGATTAAACAACTCATCAATGCGATCAACGGCTTTGGTGAGTAGATCGCTCATGCCAATAGGACCGCCGGTTTTAGGACGCTCTTCGGCAATTTGGAAAACCAGCCGCTCCGCCTCATTGAGCAGTTCATCCGCAGGGCGTCCCTGGGGAGAAAAGGCGCTGTCAGCAATTTGGTTGGCGGCACGAATCAGCTTTCTTAGCGTCGCCCGCTCACGCACGATATCCGCGTAAGCGCGAATATTGCTGGCTGACGGAGTGTTCCTTGCCAGTTCCGCCAAAAAAGCAAGCCCGCCCACGGTATCTAACTGGTCGCGGTCTTCTAATGCTTCAGAGAGCGTCACCACGTCCATTGGCTGACCGGCTTCAGCCAGATGAATCATCACGTTAAACACCAAACGGTGCTCATAACGGTAGAAATCATCGGCTACCAACCGCTCTGAAACGTTATCCCAGGCCTGGTTGTCCAGCATAAGCCCGCCCAACACCGACTGCTCCGCCTCCAGCGAATGCGGCGGCAGCTTTAGTGCTGCCGTTTCTTGATCAGCAGAAGGCTGGTCCTGCATAGCGAGCTCCTTTAAACACAAGGCTTAGCCAGTGAAGATGCCAATCTTAACCGCAGCGATGAAGCGCGACCACCGACTCTAAACGATTACAATGTAGATGCTGGCTAAAAACAACGATCAATAGCGCTCAATAGTTTTTAGGCAACACCCGAAGCTAACGCGAAAACACGAGCATTAGAAATAACAAAAGGCGCGGGAAGACCCGCGCCTTTTGAGGCGAGTGTGCTAGTGCAAAGCTTACTCTGCGACTACCACCACACGAACAACGGCATCCACTTCAGCGTGCAAGTGAAGGGCGATGTCGTATTCACCAGTCTGGCGAATCGGGCCATTCGGCATACGCACTTCGCTCTTGGCAACATCGATGCCAGCAGAGGAAATCGCGTCGGCCAGGTCACGCGGACCGATAGAACCAAACAGTTTACCTTCATCGCCTGCTTTGGAAACCAAAGACAGCTCGATGTCGTTTAGCTGCTCAGCGCGCGCTTCGGCTTCGGCCTTGCGCTCAGCGGCTTGCGCTTCGAGCTCAGCACGCTGTGCATCAAACGCTTCGATGTTGTCTTTGGTGGCCGGTACGGCTAAACCATAAGGCACCAAATAGTTACGTCCATAACCAGGCTTAACGGTGACCTTGTCACCCAGGCCGCCCAGCTTACCAATGTTGTCGAGCAGAATGACTTCCATCTCGTAAACCTCTTGTCAGTTGCTACGGGCAAGGCGTGCGCGAATGTTCGCGAATGTATCAATCAGCCCCAACAGCAGCACAATGAGAATCGTGGGCCAGGTCGTGATCAGCAGCACATAAAATGCTACCAGCCACAGCCCGTTCATCCCCTTTAATCCAATAAACCCGTGCACTAACGCAACGCCAGCTACCAATAGCGGAATCCAGCCAAGCATCGCCAACGCGTGCGCGCCTAACAGCGTGCCTGCCACCCCAATCACTACCAAAATGGCCAGCTCTTTGGGCGTCAAACGCAGTGCGTGAAACTCATCGCGAAAGCCGCCTGGATTATACAACCCAGCTTGCCAACTACGCGCGAGCGCCAAACATACGATGGCTGCCAAAAGCACCACAAACCCGGTGACCCCACCCACCACCAGCGTGGCAAGGGTCTGAGTATCGTAGCCCTGATTGGCAAATTCCGTGAGCATGCGATCCACTTCTTCTGAACCTTCTCGCAACTGCTCAAGCATTAGCTCCGTGCCGCCAGGAGGGCTGAAGATGCCTAGTTGAATCATCACCGCGGCGACCAATGTCCCCACAATCAATGTCTCACCCCAGCGCATCCTCTCGCGCAAAATAACGGCCATCAGCGTTACTAGCAGTATACTAGCAAGCGGAATCACGTCACCCTGGGCCCACCACCAGCCAGCCGGTAGCGCTGCTGCAATGATGACCGGCAGCGCAGGCACGAAGCCTTTGCGTAATGTCATCAGTGCGGCGATGGCTGCCCCTAACCAGAACAACCAAGGCACTAGCGCTGCCAGGGCCGCCACGCCTGCAGCGTAAGGCGTACCCCGCATTAGCCATCGGGCTAGTGCCAGCATCACGTTAAACGCTTACTGGTGGCTATCGGAGTAGGGCAGCAGCGCCAGATAACGCGAGCGCTTGATAGCAGTCGCCAACTGACGCTGATAACGTGCTTTGGTGCCGGTAATACGGCTTGGTACGATCTTGCCAGTTTCAGTGACGTAGGCTTTCAGCGTGTCAAGATCTTTGTAATCGATCTGCTTGATGCCTTCAGCGGTGAAGCGGCAAAACTTACGGCGACGGAAAAAACGTGCCATGGACTAGCTCCTTAAAACGTGCAGTGAATAAAATCAGGCAGTCTCTTCTTCAGCGCGCGGTTTTTCTTCGCGACGCGGACGTTTCTCTTCTGCCGGTTTCATCATCGGTGAAGCTTCGGTGACAGCTTCTTTGCAGCGTACAACCAAGCTGCGGATGATGGCGTCGTTGTAACGGAAGATATTCTCGATCTCGCCGAGGGTCTCACCGGAACATTCAACGTTCATCAGCACGTAGTGAGCTTTGTGAATCTTGTTGATCGGATAAGCCAAATGACGACGGCCCCAATCTTCTAGACGATGCACAGTGCCGCTGTTTTCGGTAACGAGGCTGGTATAGCGCTCGACCATGGCCGGCACCTGCTCGCTTTGATCCGGGTGGACCATAAACACGATTTCGTAATGACGCATAGGATCTCCTTGCGGTTTGGCAGCTTCCTTTGTGTGCTGCTGCTAGCGCAGACAACGACGACAGGGAAGCAAGGAGTTAACTGAAGTGCTCCGCCACCGCACTAGGCGGCTTAAAGGGCATCAAACAGAACTTTTATTTCAACAACTGCTTTTCAACGACAGTTTCAATTACTGTTTCAACTATTAGTTCTCACAGCTAACGCCCGTTTGCAGACAAACGGGCGCATGCATTTTAGTAGTACGGCGGCTAACTTGCAAGCTGACGCTGACGAACAGCTTCAAACAGGCAAATCCCGGTGGCCACCGAAACATTGAGACTAGAAACCTCCCCTGCCATAGGCAGCTTGGCGAGGTTATCGCACGCTTCACGGGTTAAGCGCCGCATGCCCTTGCCTTCCGCCCCCATCACCAGTGCGATGGGACCTGTCATATCAATGTCAAAGATACTGGCCTCAGCCTCGCCAGCCGTACCAGTTATCCACACACCGGCATCTTTTAGCTTGGCAAGCGTACGTGCCAAGTTGGTCACTTGATAAACCGGCACCACCTCGGCTGCTCCGCAGGCCACTTTACGCACCGTGGCATTAAGCGGTGCCGCTTTATCCTTAGCCACAATGACCCCGTGGGCACCGGCGGCATCTGCACTACGTAGACAGGCACCAAAATTATGCACATCGGTGACGCCATCAAGAATTAGCAGCAGCGGTGGCATAGACGACGGCCAAGCACGCAGCTTTAACCACAGCGACTCTTCACCTTCGGGCGTCAGCGGCGGACAAAACGCCACCACCCCCTGGTGGGCGGCACCTTGGGTCAACTGATCAAGCAGGTCGCGGGGCTGCTCTTTAACGCGAGCGCCACCTGCCTGAGCCTGAGCGACTAACTCACTTAAGCGGCTTCCAGCCCCCTGCTGCAACCATAACTCGCGTGGCGCTCCCCCCCTGTCTAGCAAGCTCTGCAAAGCATGAATGCCATACACTTGATCCAGCCCATCCGGAGTGCGAACAGCCTGACGAGGGCCCCGCCGTGATGACGCCGACTTCATGCTCAACCCTTATTCGGTGATGGTTTGCGCGGACCGTTACGTGTCCGGCGAGGGCCTCGGCGCGTTGCCGGCTTCTCGCTGCTAGCAGCCTTGTCACCCCCGGCTTTAGCTTTAGCTTTAGCATTAGGGCTCCCTTCCCCACCGCGGCTTTTACGCGGCTGGCGACGTGGGCGGGGCTTCTCATCGTTCAGCCCAAAGTCAATTTTACGGTCGTCCATATCAACGCGAGCCACCTGGACAGTCAAACCGTCGCCCAATCGATAGGTCGTGCCCGTTCTCTCGCCTTTCAGGCGGTGCTTCTCAGCCTCATAGTGATAGTAATCCGAAGGCAGTGAGGTAACGTGTACTAACCCTTCTACATAGAACTCATCCAGGCGAACGAACAGGCCAAATTGAGTAACTGAAGCAATGGTACCCTCGAACGTCTCACCGAGCTTGTCGGACATAAACTCGCACTTCAGCCAACTTTCAACATCGCGGGTCGCTTCGTCGGCGCGACGCTCGGTCATCGAGCAGTGCTCACCTAGCTCAAGCATTTGCTCAAACGTATAGGGGCACCACTTGCTGGGTGGCTCAACGGGCGCCCCCTCAACCCGTAACACTGTATTGGTCTGGCGCGGCCCGCGAATCACTGAACGAATAGCGCGGTGGACCAGCAGATCAGGGTACCGGCGAATTGGCGAGGTAAAGTGTGCGTAGGCTTGATAGGCCAAGCCAAAGTGACCTTCGTTTTGCGGCGAATAAACCGCTTGATTCATCGATCGCAGCATCACCGTCTGAATGATGTCGAAGTCCGGACGATCGGCAATTGTTTCGCGCAGCGCCTGGTAATCCTGGGGTGTCGGCATATCGCCACCGCCTACCGATAGGCCTAACTCATTCAAAAACAGCCGCAGCTTATCGAGCCGTTCCGGGGTGGGACGCTCGTGAATACGGTAAAGCGCTGGCAGGTCATGCTTATCCAGGAAGCGTGCGGTTGCCACGTTAGCGGCAAGCATGCACTCCTCAATTAGCTTGTGGGCATTGTTGCGGCTGCGCGGAACGATTTTCTCGATTTTACGCTCATCGTTAAAGACAATTGCCGTTTCAGTGGTATCAAAATCGATCGCGCCACGCTCTGCACGCGCTTCACGCAACAAATAGTAGAGCTCTTCCAGGCTCTGCAGCGGCTTCACTAGCTTGCTGTGCTCAGCTCTTAACGCCTCCCCCTCTTCACTCTTCTCGTCGAGAATCGCGGCCACCTTGTTATAGGTAAGGCGAGCGTGAGAGTTCATTACCGCTTCATAGAAACGGTAGCGGCTGATAGCACCAGTTTTGGAGATATTCATCTCGCATACCAGTACCAAACGATCCACGTGGGGATTCAGCGAACAGAGCCCGTTAGATAGCAACTCCGGCAACATAGGAACCACTTGGCCGGGGAAGTAAACCGAGTTACCCCGGGTACGGCCTTCATCATCTAGTGGCGTGCCGGGACGCACGTAGTGTGAAACATCGGCGATAGCGACCAGCAGCTTCCAGCTACCGGATTTGGTTTTCCACGCGCACACTGCATCATCGAAGTCTTTGGCAGATTCGTCATCGATAGTGACTAAGGGCACATCCCGCAGGTCAACACGGTGCTGCTTATCCTCTTCCAGCACTTCAGCTGAAATGCCACCAATCTGGTCAAGCACTTCAGGCGGAAACTCAGCGGGGATATCGTAACTGCGGATCGCAATATCAATTTCCATACCCGGATCCATGCGCTCACCGAGAACTTCAATCACTTCGCCGACTGGCTGAATACGCGTGGCGGGCTGCTGAACGATCTTAGCCGAGATGACCTGACCATCTTTAGCACCACCGCAGGCGCTATGAGGAATAATCACTTCTTGGGTGATACGCGGATTTTCCGGGATCAGAATGCCGAATTCTGGCGTATTACTGCGATAAACACCCACGATGGTTTGCGTGTTGCGGGCAATGACATCAGCAATGGTCGCCTCTTCACGGCCGCGGCGATCGCTTCCACTGATGCGTGCCAGCACGTGATCACCATGGAAAACACGCCGCATCTGGCGTGGTGGCAACACCAGATCGGGCTTTTTGCCATCATCACGCAGCAGGAAACCAAAGCCGTCCCGGTGCCCCAACACTTTACCTTTAACCAGATCGAGCTTATCGATCAAGGCATAGGCGCCGCGGCGGTCACGCAGCACCTGACCATCGCGCTCCATCGCCGCTAAACGGCGCCTAACGGCTTCAATAAGCTCTTCGTCTTCTAAGCCCAGCATGCGGCTCATATTTTCGTGGGTAATCGGCTTGCCATAGCTCTCTAATGCGTCAAGCAGATACTCTCGACTCGGCGCTGGATTACCGTATTTATGCGCCTCGCGCTCGGCGTGCGGATCATCACTTAATGTCCAATACTTCATGCGATCAACATCCTTGAGGGGGTCATTTGCGAGAGGCATAAAAAAAGCGCAAACGCGGTGCGTTGCGGGCGGGATATTCCAGCGCTTGAGAAACTGAAATGAATAGAGTTTTGTTTAGTCATAGGCGCAGTATAGCGCCGCACGTTCAATCACCCAACCGTCTTAGCCGTTGTTTATAAAATTTGCTTGCTAAAAAGCGCTGACGAGGTCTTGCATTTAACCATCACACCGGTATTATACGCGCCACTTGCCCAGATGGCGGAATTGGTAGACGCGCTAGCTTCAGGTGCTAGTGTCCGTATGGACGTGGAGGTTCAAGTCCTCTTCTGGGCACCAAACTGCTTTTATGCTATCAATTTATATAAGTAGTACGGTGCTAGGCAATGTAAGGTTTGTGTTCGCCCAGGTGGCGGAATTGGTAGACGCGCTAGCTTCAGGTGCTAGTGACCGTATGGTCGTGGAGGTTCAAGTCCTCTCCTGGGCACCAATCGAACACAACCCGCAAGTGACAACATGATGCGCCCAGGTGGCGGAATTGGTAGACGCGCTAGCTTCAGGTGCTAGTGTCCGTATGGACGTGGAGGTTCAAGTCCTCTCCTGGGCACCATGACTTACATGGGCCAGTCCGCATCAGTGTACTCGCTTCAGTTTTTCTATCTTCTAGTCCCCCCTCCTTTTATCATCTGTACGCTTCTTTTATTCCCCGGGTTTAAGCCGCCACCGATCCTAACTATTTGCTTGCCCATATTCTAGATTTTAACTCCCATCGTTTGCTGTCTTTATGGCCAGCTAACTTATCGGCCACCCATGTATTAAACGCATGCCCCCATTCCGAGTCTTCGCTTTATATCAGGATTAGAATGGCGTTAGGTTGTTATGCCATGAAATTCATGCATAGCAATAACGATAAAGGGAGAACGGTATGCCGAGAAAATCGCTGCGACCGTTGGTCTTCTGGCCAACATTCCTGGTTCTACTTGCGGCAGTCATTGCCAGCTATATCAATTTAGACGCTTTTCTAGCCGTTGCGAGCGGGCTAAATGAAGCCATCCTGAATAATTTTTCATGGCTATTCAGCATAGGTAGCCTTTACCTGCTTGTTATGGCGGTTATTGTTTACTTCTCTCCAATCGGCCATGTTCGAATTGGTGGCCCTTCCGCAAAGCCTCTTTTATCACCTTTGCGCTGGTTCTCGATTACTCTTTGTACCACCTTGGCCGTAGGGGTGCTGTTCTGGACCACCGCCGAACCGCTTTATCACTTCATGAGCCCGCCAAGTTCAAGTGGCTTGGAGGCTGGCTCAAGTGATGCCATGGTATTTGCGATGTCGACCATGTTTTTACACTGGACGTTCACGCCTTACGCCATTTATGCCGTACCCGCATTGATTTTTGCCCTAGCGTTTTACAACCTGCGCCTTCGCTTCTCGATTTCCAGCATGCTGGAGCCTGTTTTCGGCCCAAAAATTAGACGCTGCGCAGGACTTATAGATGCGGTTTCTCTCTATGCCCTGGTAGCAGGCATGGCTTCTTCACTGGGTACCGGCGCCCTGACGCTTGCGGGTGGCGTGGGCCAATACATGGGTGGCGAAACCAGCCCTCTTCGACTCGGCGTTATCATTGCCATTATCGTGACAACATTCGTTCTTTCCGCCGCCAGCGGGCTGCAAAAAGGCATTGCGCGATTTTCATCTCTAAATGCTGTCCTGCTGCTTATTCTGGGCGTGTTCGCTTTTGTCGCGGGCCCCACCATTTTCAGCTTGGCGCTCGGAGTAGAGTCGTTCGGCGTGTTTATCGATAACTTTTTTACCAAAAGTCTGTTTACCGGCGCGGCGGGGGAAGATCAGTGGCCACAGTGGTGGTCCATCTTTTATTGGGCCGTCTGGTTCTCCTGGGCCCCCGTGGCCGCCCTGTTTCTCGGCAAGATATCCTGCGGCTACACCGTACGTGAGTTTCTTCGTGTCAACCTGCTTTACCCAGCGCTATTCGCCAGCGTCTGGATTCTGATCTTTTCTGGCACTGCGCTTTACTATCAGACCCACACCGGGGTCGATCTTTACGCCATCCTCAATGACCGCGGGGTGGAAAACGTTCTTTATGCGCTATTCCGGCAGCTACCCTTTTCAGGGCTGTGGATACCGGTACTGCTGTTCATTGCTTATATCTCTTATGTAACGGCCGCCGACTCGCAGACCGATGCCATCGGCAATCTCTGCACCCGTGGGCTAACAGCGGATTCAGACCTCAATGCGGGGATTACCATGAAAGTCACCTGGGGGGTGATTGTGGGTATCGTCGCCTGGGTGATGGTGAGTTTCGTAGGCATTGATGGCGTCAAGATGCTGTCTAACCTAGGCGGACTGCCAGCACTGTTCATCGTACTGATAACAACTGGCTCGCTTTGGGTCTGGCTAAAAAATCCTGAGCAGCTTAATCGTGCTCCAACACTCACTAGCAGCAAGCGTGACTCATGAATATCAAGCAGGATTTTCCGCATAGCACCCGCGAAATAGAAAACACTTGGATTCTACTGGCTGACGGCACCCGCTTAGCCGCGCGGATCTGGTTACCCGTTGACGCTGAAGCACAACCGGTTCCAGCCATCCTGGAATATCTCCCATACCGAAAGCGCGATGGAACCGCGATTCGCGATGAATTGACCCACCCTTACTTCGCAGGTCACGGCTATGCCTGCATTCGGGTAGATATGCGTGGAAACGGCGAATCAAATGGCCTGATGGAAGATGAATACGCCCCTCAAGAGCAGGCAGACGCCCTTGAAGTCATTGAGTGGATTGCCAGCCAGCCTTGGTGTAACGGCCAGCTCGGCATGATGGGAATATCCTGGGGCGGTTTTAATAGCCTGCAAGTAGCCGCTTTGCGACCCGAACCGCTCAAGGCCATCATCACGCTCTGCTCGACCGATGACCGCTACGCGGACGATATTCATTACAAAGGCGGCAATATGCTGCTGGAGAATCTTGGCTGGGCGGCCACCATGCTGAGCTTTTCCGCGGCCGCACCAGACCCCGCGCTAGTAGGCGATCAATGGCGCGATATGTGGAAGTCTCGCCTCGAGAATATGCCGCTGCTAGCCGAAACCTGGCTCACTCACCAGCATCGCGACGAGTATTGGAAGCATGGCTCTATCTGCGAGGAGTATGCCGACATTGAAGCAGCCGTTTACATGATAAGCGGCTGGGGCGACTCTTATATCAATACGATCCCTAGGATGATGGAGCATCTTCAGTGCCCCAAAAAGGCCCTGCTGGGCCCCTGGATGCACAAGTATCCGCACTTTGCGCTGCCCGATCCGGCCATTGGCTTTTTACAAGAGGCGCTGCGCTGGTGGGATTACTGGCTCAAGGACATTGATACAGGGGTAATGGACGAACCCGCCTGCACATTTTACCTTCAGGATGGCGTTCCGCCTGCTCCCAAGTATCGGCAGCGGCCGGGCCAGTGGGTACGCACCCATGGTTGGCCAGCCCCTGACGACGAGAGTGGGTCTATCACACTGATCCTGGGTGACCAGGGCCTAGCGCCCGACACTCACCTAAGCCAAGATCGCTTGATCGCATCGCCTCTTACTACTGGCGCTCTGCAAGGGGAGTATATTCCATTATGGTTTGGGGCCGATTTTCCGCCCGACCAGCGCCGTGATGATGCACTGTCACTGACATTTGACTCCGAACCTTATGTACACGGGCTCGACATACTGGGGCAGCCTTGCGTTTCACTAACACTGGCTAGTAACGAGGCGTGCGGCCAACTACATGCACGCTTATGCGACGTATCGCCTAGCGGCGAAAGTGCTTTGATCACCTACGGCACACTTAACCTGAACTTGCGCGAAGACTCAGGAACTATTACTCCCCCCATACCTGATGAGCCCATGCAGATAAGGCTTGCCATGGATCTTATTGGCTATCGGTTGCCCAAAGGGCACCGCTTACGGGTCGCTCTCTCCAGCGCTAGTTTTCCACTGGTTTGGTCGCCAAAAAAACGCGCTGATCTGATCCTCAAGTCAGGTACGCCGAGCCTAGAGCTGCCATTATCCAAGGCGCCCTATATTTCCATGCCTTTCGAGCCGCCAGAAAGCGCCCCACCCTGCTCTGTGGCAACACTACGCATCGGCCATCCCAAGCGCACGATCAGCGAAGATGTGGGCAGCGGCGAGGTGAGTGTCACCATTGAAGATGACATGGGAGATATCAAATTTCTTGATCACGGCTTGCAGGTTGAGCAGTACGCCAAGGAGATCTACACCAGCCACCCTGACGATGCTACCCGGACACGCGCTGATATCGAGTGGGTGTACCGCGCACGCCGTGAAGGAGAGAAAAACAGCTTTGCCGTCAGCGTCGTCAGCCGCTACCACCTGCACTGCGATGAACACACGTTTTACTTGAATGCCGAGCAGCATGCTTACGAAGGCGACATGCTGGTGAGCGATAAATCGTGGCAGCGAGAGATTCCTCGTACGGCCGTATAGTTTCACAACCCAGCCGGGCGGCAGTCGTCGCTCGGCAGTGGTATGCTTGAGACTACTAACTCTCTATTGTTAAGGCTTTATCCATGCGTGATGCTTTACCGCCGCTATCTTGTCTGCGCGCCTTTGAAGTTGCCGCACGATACTGTAGCTTCACGCAGGCTGGAAACGAGCTCAACCTCTCGCAAAGCGCGATTAGTCGGCAAATCAAGCGCCTTGAGCATGACCTAGGCCGTCTTCTTTTTGAGCGTCATAATGAAGGACTGCGACTCACCCCAACCGGAGAGCACTACTTTCGAGTGGTGCAACGCCTACTTCGCGATTTAGGCGATGAAACCGCGCGCCTCAGGCGTCGTGGAGACGACAGACAATTGACTCTCGCCTCAAGCCCGACCATTGCTTCGATCTGGTTGGCACGCCAGTTGCCCGACTTTCAGCGCGCTTACCCTAACATTGAAATTCGCATCCTGACGGTAGAAGACCCACATCGCCTTGACCTGGCGGAGTTTGACCTGGGTATTTATTACCATGTACCCAATGAAGTTGATCCACCGGGCCTTATAGCGGATGCCATCTTTGAACATGAGCTGGTAGCAGCCGTTTGCAGTCCCATCTACTTGGAGCGCCATGGCAATAAAATTGAGCCTGCGCACCTGCTTGAGAATCACACCATGATGGTAGTGGAAGATCATTACCACGACTGGCTAAGCTGGGAAATATGGTTCCATGAACTTGGATTAGAGTGGCAGGCACCCCTGCATACGCTGCGCGCGAACAGCTTCCAGCTACTGATGAATGCTACCTTGGCTGGCCAGGGAGTAACCTTAGGCTGGATGCGGCTTTTAGATGCCGAGCTTCAACAAGGAAACCTTGTTCAGGCACTGCCACTCAGCATACCCAGCCGAGGAAAACTATCGCTTTTTACGCCACAGCACCGACATCTGACGGGCCCCATGCGCGCCTTCCGCCACTGGGTACTGGATAAAGACGAGTTCCAGGCATATCAGCCGCTAAGTACTTAAACTACTATTGATAACGCCCCGGCCGCTTCGCTACTTCCTCAAGCGCCCATCCTTGTATACGTAACTCCCCTTCCAATACCGACTCTACTTCCGTTGCTAACTCGGGAAAGAAGTTAAGCCCTGTACGTGCTTCAATTTCATCGATGGTCACTAAGTAGTCATCTAACGGCTCATTACCGCGCACGTCTTGCGGCATGATAAACGCCAGCGCTAATGGCGCGTCACTATGGGGCGCTACGATAATTTTATAAAATGCCTCTGGAACTTCTACCAACCCCACGCGATTAAACACGTTATCCATAAAGTGCTCGGGGAATACTGGCCCGGTTATCACCTGCAAGTGATCAAAACGAGGCGCAAAGTGATCCATTACCGCCTCCTCCAAGCGCTGCCAGAGCTGCCGGTTCAGGTTGGGCCGCTGGGGGGTCATATTGCTCATTAGAAAGGTATCGATCTGAGCACTGCGCCCATGCACCGCCGCAATCGCGTAGTTGGGTGCCAAGTGGCCTCTGTCGTAGCCGCTACCCGCGTAGCTGTCGGTGCCCACCGGCCACAGCGTGCGCCAATCCGCTTGAAAATCAGGCCGCGAACCGATGCGTGAATCATCTACTGCTTGCACCTGATAGCTGACCCATAGCGGATTAACCCGTACATCGGACCAGCCGACTAAATAACCATCATTGCGCAGCACCCGATGCATTGTCGTGGGACGAAATTCCTCCCAGGTGGGTACCCCCATCCAGGTGTAGGCATCTTTATGCTGGCGCTCCTGAAACTCCCATAGCCCTGTGCCGACCACCACAAACAGCACGGCAATGCCTAAGCGCCGCCCTTGA
This sequence comes from Halomonas sp. SpR8, assembly GCF_031010195.1. Taxonomy (GTDB): domain Bacteria; phylum Pseudomonadota; class Gammaproteobacteria; order Pseudomonadales; family Halomonadaceae; genus Vreelandella. The sequence continues at coordinate 187,835 of NZ_JAUAMC010000003.1, forward strand.
CGACGCCAGCTCAAAAGCGATGTTGCCAACAGACTTTCCCCTTTTTTAATGCTTCTTAAGCGCTTTGCATTTTTTTAATACGCTAGTGAGTACTTTGCGAATTATCCAACCAGCACAACACTACCAACCCAGAGAGAACATGGTTTCAAGATCATGACGGGAATGCACCTGCATGGCATTCAGGGTTTCTGTATCGCTGATACCTTCCACGGCGTTTAAGCGCTCAGTCACCAGCTCGGCCAGGCTTTCAAAATCACGGGTGCGGGCAATCGCCACTAAGTCATAACGGCCACAAGTGGAGTAAACCTCACTGATACCCTCCACATCGGCCAGGCGCTCGGCCACGGCCTTGACTTGGCCTTTGTCGGTATTGATTAAAATGACTGCGTTTTGCATGGCACGCCCCTTAGAAAAAATGGTCATAAAAAGTAATGTCGAAGATGCGCAGAGTATAGCAGCGACGGGGAAGCGAGCGCAGCACCCAGCCACAGCGTGACCAATTGTCGCTATCCCCGTCGCAGTATTCGCACAACCCTTGTACATTCGCTAGCATGTAGTGGAAGAATAGAGTTGAAAATGTAGCAGCTCAGAAGATGTAGCAGTGAGCTCCGGCTTGTAAGATTATGCGGGGCATCAAGAGGTGGATAACCACCCGATAATGTGACCAAACGTCAGACCGTGACGATAAGGAGAACTCATGGCTAATAAAAGCCGTCGTGACTTCATGCGCAACAGCGTGATGGGGCTTGCTGCCCTGCCATTTGGCGTAGGCATTCTTTCCAAGACTGCCTTTGCTCAAGAGCTCCCGCGTCTTGCCCCCTCCGCAAGCAATGCCCAAGCGCTTAACTATGTAGAAGATGCCAGTGAAGCCAGCGATCATCCGGCTTATGAGGATGGTGAGCGCTGCGATAACTGCATGTTTTATAATGCCGACAATGAAGGTTGTCAGCTATTTCCGGAGAATAGCGTCGAGCCCGCTGGCTGGTGCCAATCCTGGACCGCCCAAGCTTAAGCGTTCAAAATATTATAGCTGTGTAAGCACCTCTACCCCGCCTGTTGTGCGGGGTAGTTTTGTAGGAAATATACTTGCAGCTAAGAGGCCGGAACTTCGTCTTCTACTGGCCAGTGAAAACGCCGTGTTACACGCCCCTCTTCCATAGAGACCAGATGAACGGGGAACCCCCACAGCTGCTGCAAATGGCGAATCACCGGATAGACGCTACGACCCAACGGACGACGACTATCCTGCACATGGTGCAGCGTCAAAGAGCGATCACCGCGAATCGCCGCTTCAACCACCTGGATATTAGGCTCGCGAACTGACAGCGCGTACTGAGTGGCAAGCGCTTCCCGCACTTGACGATAACCCTGCTCATTATGAATCGCCGCAACTTCCAGGGTATCCACCTGATCGTCATCCACGACTAAAAACAGCTTATGGTCGCGCATCACCTTGGGCGATAGAAACTGTTGGATAAACGACTCATCCTTGAAGTTGCGCATCGCAAACTCCAGCGTATCCCGCCAAGGCGACCCAGCTATATCCGGAAACCACTCGCGATCCTCGTCGGTAGGCGCTTCACATATACGTTTAATATCCATAAAGATAGCGAAGCCAAGTGCGTAGGGGTTAATCCCATTAAAATGTGGGTTATCAAACGCTGGCTGGTTAATAACCGCTGCGTGAGACTGCAAAAACTCCAGCATCACCCCTTCATCGACATTGCCATCGTCGTAGAGGCGATTCATCAGCGTGTAGTGCCAGAAACACGCCCAGCCCTCATTCATGACCTGGGTCTGCCGCTGGGGGTAAAAATATTGCGCCAGTTTACGCACAATGCGCACGATTTCACGCTGCCAGGGCGCCAACAGCGGGGCGTTTTTCTCAATAAAGTAGAGCAGGTTTTCCTGGGGTTCCGAAGGGTAGCGCCCGCCACTATGCAGCCCGAGCGGATCATCTTCTTCGGGTAATAAGCTGCCTGGCAAGCGTTCGCCGTCCTCAGCGTTATCGGGAATCGTGCGCCACAGCAGGTTCACCTGGGTTTGCAGGTAGCTTTCGCGCTCCTCCTGGCGCTTCGCTTCCTCTTCGGCAGAAATCGGCGAGGGGCGCTTGTAACGGTCGACACCATAGTTTTGCAGTGCATGGCAGGCATCCAGCAACTGCTCAACGGCTTGCACACCATGGCGCTCTTCACACTTGGCAATGTATTGGCGCGCAAACACCAGGTAATCAACAATCGAAGAGGCGTCGGTCCAGGTGCGGAACAGGTAGTTGCCCTTAAAGAAGGAGTTGTGCCCATAGCAGGCGTGGGCCATCACCAGCACCTGCATCATCAGCGTGTTTTCCTCCATCAGGTAGGCGATGCAGGGGTCGGAGTTAATTACCAGCTCATAGGCCAAGCCCATTTGGCCACGTTTATATGCCTGCTCAACGGCCAGAAACTGCTTACCAAACGACCAGTGATGATAGCCCACCGGCATGCCGACACTGGCATAGGCATCCATCATCTGCTCGGTGGTGATCACTTCGATCTGGTTGGGATAGGTATCCAGCCGATACTCATCGGCGAGCCTGGCCAGCTCCGCGTCAAAACGCTCCAGTACGCTGAAGTTCCAATCGGAGCCGGTGGCAATCGGCTTACGCTTGCGGGTCGCACTCATAGCCCACTCCTCTGCACGCGGTCATTAACCTGTTATACAAGGTCACTAGGACTGGCTTAAGCGACGCTTAAACAGTTCACGGAAGACCGGATAAATATCGCCCGCCTCCACAATCTGGCGCATGGCAAAGCGTTCGGGGAACTCTTTAACCACACTCTCATACTCATGCCAAAGAGACTGATGGTCGTGGGGCGTGATCTCAACGTAGGCGTAGTACTGCAACTGCGGCATTAGCTGTTTGACCAGCAAGTCGCGGCAAATATTGGAGTCATCGTCCCAGTTGTCGCCATCGGAGGCCTGGGCCACATACAGATTCCATTGGCCAACGGGGTAGCGCTTTTCGATAATGCTATTCACCAGGCTCAGCGCACTGGAAACAATCGTGCCGCCGGTTTCCCGGGAGTAGAAAAACTCCTCCTCACTGACTTCCCGAGCCGCCGTATGGTGACGAACAAAGACCAGTTCGACTTTCTCGTAGTGCTTCTCCAGAAACAGATAGAGCAGCAGGAAAAAGCGCTTGGCAATATCTTTGTGGTTTTGGGTCATCGAGCCGGAAACGTCCATGACGCAAAACATCACCGCTTGATTGGAGGGCTGTGGCTGGGCGCTAAGCTGGTGATAGCGCAGGTCGTAGGTATCAATAAACGGCACCCCGGCGATGCGCTTCTCCAGGCGCTCAATGTCGGCTTTCAGCTCGGTGATACGCGCAGGATTGCGCAGTACCGGGTCTTTACGCTCCTCGGCCTCCAGGGCTTCAATCGCTTCTTTTAGCGCCCGTTTAATCGGTGCGCGCATGGCAATACGCCGGGCATAGGCTTCCCGCATGGAGCGGGTAATGCTAATACGTGACGGCACACCATCGCGGGAGAGACCCGCCCGCACCATCTTGACCTCTTCGAGCGACTTTAACGGCTTGCGCTGCAAATGGGGCAGCTCAAGCCCATCAAAGACAAACTCCAAGAACTCCTCACGGCTAAGCGTAAAGGCAAACTCATCGACGCCCTCCCCCTGATTAGAGGCACCGCCCTCACCTGCGCCACTGCCGCCGCCCTGACCGCTAGGGCGGCGGATTTTATCGCCTGCGACAAATTCTTTGTTGCCCGGCGAGACAATATTGCGTGCCCCGCCGGGGCCGTGTTGAAACACGGGCTCAGAAATATCCTTAGTCGGTATCGAGATTTTCTCGCCGCGCTCCATATCGGTAATCGAGCGGCGGTTAACGGCCTCCTCTACCGAGCGCTTGATATGCTTGCGGTAGCGCTCTAAAAAGCGCTGACGATTTACCGCGCTCTTATGTTTAGCGTTAGGCCTGCGATCAATAAAGTAGGTCATGCGACCTCCTTGGCTCTTGTCTTAAACGCGGGCCGCTACTGAGACTTGCGCACGCGCAGGTACCACTCGGAAAGTAGCCGAACCTGTTTTTCGGTATAGCCGCGCTCGACCATCCGCGCCACAAAGTCTTCATGCTTTTTCTGATCCGAGCGGGAGGCCTTGGCATTGAACGAAATGACCGGCAGCAGCTCTTCGGTATTGGCAAACATTTTGTGTTCGATAACACCTTTGAGTTTTTCGTAGGACTGCCAGCTTGGGTTCATACCGTTGTTTTGCGCCCGTGCCCGCAGCACAAAGTTGACCACCTCGTGGCGGAAATCTTTGGGATTTGAAATGCCCGCAGGCTTCTCAATTTTTTCCAGCTCTTCGTTAAGCGCTTGACGGTTGAGCAGCTCGCCGGTTTCATGATCCCGATACTCCTGATCCTGAATCCAGAAATCCGCGTAGGTCACATAGCGGTCAAAGATATTCTGGCCATACTCGCTATAGGATTCGAGGTAGGCGGTCTGGATCTCTTTTCCAATAAAGTCGACATAGCGGGGCGCCATATACTCTTTGATAAAGCCCAGGTAGCGCTCAAACACTTCCGACGGCAGTTGTTCACGCTCCAACGCCTGCTCCAGTACGTAGAGCAGATGCACAGGGTTAGCAGCCACCTCGGTGCTGTCGAAGTTGAAGACCTTGGAAAGAATCTTAAACGCAAAGCGGGTAGAGAGCCCCTGCATCCCCTCGTCCACACCTGCAGCGTCGCGATACTCCTGAATCGACTTGGCACGCGGGTCGGTATCTTTCAGGTTTTCACCGTCGTAAACGCGCATTTTGGAGTAGACGTTGGAATTTTCCGGCACTTTTAGCCGCGAAAGCACTGAGAATTGCGCCAGCATGCGCAGGGTATCCGGCGCGCAGGGCGCCGCATTAAGCGAAGAGTCCTCAAGCAGCTTCTGATAGATTTGGACCTCTTCAGACACGCGCAGGCAGTAAGGCACTTTGACGATATAGACCCGATCAAGAAACGCCTCGTTATTGCGGTTGTTACGAAACGCCTGCCACTCAGACTCGTTTGAGTGAGCTAGAATCACGCCATCAAAGGGGATCGCCCCCATCCCTTCGGTAGGGTTGTAGTTACCCTCTTGGGTGGCGGTAAGCAGAGGGTGCAGCACCTTAATCGGCGCTTTGAACATCTCCACAAACTCCATCAGCCCCTGGTTGGCACGGCATAAACCGCCGGAAAAGCTGTAGGCATCCGGGTCATCCTGGGAGTAGAGCTCTAACTGACGAATATCGACCTTACCTACCAGCGAGGAGATATCCTGGTTGTTCTCATCCCCTGGCTCGGTTTTGGAAATAGCGATTTGATTAAGCCGCGAAGGGTATAAACGCACCACCCGGAACTGAGAGATATCGCCGCCGTACTCTTTCAGCCGCTTTGCCGCCCAGGGCGACATAACGCTGCGCAAATAGCGCTGGGGAATACCGTACTCTTTCTCCAGCAGTTCGCCGTCCTCTTCGGGTGAGAACAGGCCCAGCGGTGATTCGTAAACCGGAGAGTCTTTGATGGCATAGAACGGAATCCGCTCCATCAGCAGTTTGAGACGCTCAGCAAGCGATGACTTACCACCACCTACTGGGCCTAACAGGTAGAGAATCTGTTTGCGCTCTTCAAGCCCTTGTGCCGCATGGCGAAAGTAGGACACGATCTGCTCAATGGCCTCTTCCATACCATGAAACTCGGCAAAGGCAGGGTAGCGACGAATCACTTTATTAGAAAAAATACGTGATTGACGCGGGTCTTTCGCCGTGTCGATCACTTCAGGCTCGCCTATGGCTTCCAGCATGCGCTCTGCAGCACTGGCATAAACCTTCGGATCACGGCGACAAAGCGCCAGATACTCCTCAAGGCTCATATCCTCTTGCTGAACGCGGGAAAAACGGTCTTGAACGTGATCAAAGATGCTCATGGAACTCTCCTGTGGCCCATCCCCAGGCAGTCACCGTAAAGCCAAGTGTCTCGCAACGGTGTGCCAAACGAGGTGTCGCTTCTTTAGCGTAGTCAGCATTAGCAAAAAGTGATGACTAAACCTTCAACGCAGCAGCGATATAGATAAGAGAATTATTGAGACGAATAGTTGCGTTAGTCCAGGCGGCACCCATAAACGCAAAGCACTAACCGACGATGCCGCTGCCATAGGCAGCGGCATCGCGAGGTCGCAGGTGGTGGCAAACAGTGGCAATAAAGAGAGTAACTGGCGCCTTTAACGCTCAAGTACCGAGCGAATATCGGTCAACAGCTCGTCCAGCAATTCAACGGTAGTGTTCCAAGCACAGACAAAACGGGCGCCGCCTGCGCCAATAAAGGTATAGAAGGTCCAGCCTTTATCTTTCAACGCTTCAATGGCGGAGGGCGGCAATTCAACGAATACGCTATTGGCTTGGGTAGGAAACATCAGCGATACACCAGGTAGCGCTTGCAGCCCTTCTGATAGGTAGCGTGCCATCTCATTGGCATGCTGGGCGTTGGTTAACCATGCGCCGCTTTCTAGTAGCCCTAACCAGGGTGCGGAAACAAAGCGCATTTTTGAGGCCAACTGGCCCGCCTGCTTACAGCGGTAGGAGAAGTCTTCGGCCAGCTCCCGATTAAAGAACAGGATTGCTTCGCCAAAGGCTAGGCCGTTTTTGGTACCCGAAAAACACAGCGCATCCACCCCTACCTGCCAGGTGAGTTCAGCCGGGGTGGCGTTGAGGCTGGCACAGGCGTTGGCGAAGCGGGCACCGTCCATATGCAGGCGCAGATCATGCTTGTCAGCAATGGCGCGAATCGCCAACAGCTCTTCCCGAGAGTAGAGCGTGCCGACTTCGGTGGCTTGGGTGAGCGAGACGACTTTGGGTTTGGGGTAGTGGATATCGCTGCGCTTGGTCACCAGCGCCTCAATGCCTTCCGGTGTTAGCTTGCCGTTGGCACCCGATGAGGTGAGCAGCTTTGCGCCATTAGAGAAGAATTCTGGGCCACCGCACTCATCGGTTTCGATATGCGCCAGCTCGTGGCAAATAACGCTGTGGTAGCTACGTCCCATGGCGGAGAGCGCCAGTGAGTTGGCGGCAGTGCCGTTGAAAACAAAAAAGACATCGCAGTCGTAGTCGAACATCTCGCGGAAGCGATCCGCGGCACGGGCAGTCCAGAGATCGTTACCGTAAGCCAAGTCATCGCTACGGTTGGCTTCAAGCAGATATTCCATCGCCTCCGGACAGATACCGGAGGTGTTATCACTGGCTAAAAATCGCGGGCTACACTCCGAGGTCATGACGATAGTCCTTATATCTGACGATCTTACGGCGCAAGCTGGGTGCCACTCGCACCTTTAGTACCTAGCTATGCTTAATAGCTAGGCCAAGAAATCCCTTAATAACAGGTCATTTAGTCTATCGCCATTTATGGGCTAACGTCACCTGCGCTTTTAAGCACTTACTTATCAAGCCGCCCTTACCCTCTTTTTTACAAGCTCGCCGCCAATCGAGTGCCCTGCTCAATCGCGCGTTTGGCATCCAGCTCGCTGGCTTCATCGGCGCCGCCAATAATATGTACCGCCGTTCCTGCACGCTCCAGCGGCGCCAGTAGATCACGTACCGACTCCTGTCCGGCGCACACGACAATGCTATCAACGGCGAGTACTTGGTCGACACCCTCGCGGCGAATGTGCAACCCTTCGTCGTCGATTTTGAGGTATTCGCAGCCGGTAAGGGTTTTCACCCCCCGCTGCTTAAGTGATGCGCGGTGAACCCAACCGGTGGTTTTACCCAGGTACTTGCCTGGTTTGGAGGATTTACGCTGGAGCATAACAATCTCGCGGGGCACCACGGGCGGCGTCGGCGCTTTTAGGCCACCTCGTTCGCCCACTGCTAAATCAACGCCCCACTCGTCACACCAATCAGCGATACCCAATGCCGGGTGTCCTTGGTGGGCCAGCAATTCAGACACATCAAAACCGATGCCTCCCGCACCAATGACAGCTACTTTACGGCCAACACGATCAGGGGATTCAATTGCTTCGGCGTAACTAAGCACCTTGCCGTGATCGTGACCGGGCAGGCTTAGCTCCCGGGGCTGAACGCCGCTTGCCATCACCACCTCATCGAAATCGGCAAGCGCTGCTGCAGTGGCGGTGGTATTCAAGCGTACCTCTACCGCATACTTCTCCAGCATCACCCGGTAGTAGCGCAAGGTTTCGTTAAACTCCTCTTTACCGGGAATCTTACGCGCATAGTTAAACTGCCCACCCAGCTCACTGCGCTGCTCGAATAACACCACGCTATGTCCGCGACTGGCCGCGGTGACAGCGGTTGCTAATCCTGCTGGCCCACCGCCTACCACGGCGACGCGTCTAAGCGTATTAGCAGGCTCAATCACCAGTTCAGTTTCGTGACAGGCGCGGGGATTAACCAGGCAAGACGTCAGTTTCCCTGCAAAGGTGTGATCAAGGCAGGCCTGATTACAGGCAATACAGGTATTGATCTCTTCCGCCAGGCCCTCCTTGGCTTTACGCACCCAGGCAGGGTCGGCCAGGAAAGGCCGCGCCATGGAGATCATATCGGCGTGCCCTTCCGCCAGCACGCGCTCGGCGACCTCGGGCATATTGATGCGGTTGGTGGTGATCAGCGGAATCGACAGCGACGATTTGATGCGTTTCGTCACTTCGGTAAAGGCAGCGCGGGGCACGCTGGTCACAATCGTGGGCACCCGCGCTTCGTGCCAACCGATACCGGTGTTGATCACATTCGCTCCGGCGGCCTCGATTGCTTGGCCCAGCGTAACGACTTCTTGCCAGGTGCTGCCCTCTTCTACCAGGTCAATCATCGAGAGGCGGAAGATAATCACAAAACGCTCCCCCACCGCTTCCCGAACACGGCGGACAATCTCGACCGCAAAGCGCATGCGGTTCTCAAACGCCCCGCCCCACTCATCATCACGCTGATTGGTTCGCTGGCAGATAAACTGATTGATCAGGTAACCTTCCGAACCCATGATCTCAACACCATCGTACCCCGCCTGTTGAGCAAGCTTGGCACAGCGAACATAGTCGGCAATTTGTTGCTCAACTTCATCGCTGGTCAGCGCCCGAGGCATAAAGGGATTAATTGGCGCTTGAATGGTCGAAGGTGCAACCAAGTCCGGCGAGTAAGCGTAACGCCCGGCGTGGAGAATCTGCATACATAGGTGGCCGCCCTCCGCATGCACCGCATCAACGACCCCTCGATGCTCTGGCAACTGCGCTTCATCAACAAGCGCGTTGGCTCCCTGGAACACCGCACCCTCTGGATTAGGCGCAATACCGCCGGTGACGATCAGGCTAACCCCTTCCCGCGCCCGCTCGGCATAGAAGGCAGCTAAGCGTTCAAAGCCATTGGGTGCTTCTTCCAAATTGGTATGCATTGAGCCCATCAGTACGCGGTTGGGCAAGGTTAAATGGCCGATGGTCAGAGGACGAAACAAATTCGGGTACGCAGGCGTTTGGCTCATCACGGTCTCCTTGTATCTTATTAGCGTCATTATAAAACAAATTCAAACAAGCGTATGACATCCTGGACACCACGTATAGCCCCTTGATACTTGGTCTCTCGATGTTTGGTTTCTAGATACTTGGTCTCTCGATACTTGGGCCAACCACTTGCCCAGAGCGCGAATCCGCGTCACATTACCCGGCTAACGATAAGGAACCGTTGCTATGCCGTTGATTTACTTTTTGCCGCCACTCGCCACCGTGCTTATCTGGTCGGGCAACATGACCATCAATCAGCTTAGCGTAGGTGCCATTGCGCCAAGCAGCATTGCTTTTTTACGCTGGCTGCTCGCCCTGGCGGTGATGACCCCGTTTGTGTTGCCCGCAGTGTTACGCCACCGCGACGAAATCCGTCGCCAGTGGCCTAAGCTGGCACTGCTGGGGTTGCTCGGCATGGGCCTATGGCAAGGGCTGGCCTATGTGGCGGCAGAAACCACGACTGCTACCAACATGGGCATTCTCGCCGCCATGGTGCCGTTACTTACCGTTCTGCTTAGCGCGCTGATTCTCCGCGAGCCGCCAACCCAGGGCGGCATCGTTGGCGGAGTGCTGGCCTTTGTAGGGGTTACCGTTCTACTAGGGCGCGGTAATCCGCTCTCGCTGCTGCAGTTACAGGTAGCCCTGGGTGATGCGCTGATGGTGGTAGCAGCAACCTGCTATGCGCTATATGGCGTAATGCTCAAGCGCTGGTCGATGAATTTACCCCCCTGGGTGATGCTCTACGCCCAAGTCTGTTTTGCTGTGCTGTTCTTGCTTCCCCCCTATTTGATGGGGCCAATGACTCCCATTGATAGCCAGAATATCGGACTCATTGTTTATGCGGGCATTCCCGCCTCGATCATTACCACCTTTTTATGGATGCGCGCGGTGCGCCAGATCGGCGCCAACCAGTCGAGTATTTTCATTAACTTAATGCCGCTGTTTAGCGCGCTGATTGCGATGGCCTTCTTGGGAGAACAAGTGGCGGGGTTCCACTTTACCGGCGGGCTGCTGATTCTGGCGGGGGTCATCATGGCGCAAACGCTGACACGCCCATTAACACGTGATTTAACCTCGGATAAGCCGAGTAGCGCCCGATAATGCTAGAATGGCCGTCGATTTCTAACGCTGGGAAGCCCTGATATGTCCCTGGAAGAACTGCATCTTAATCTGCGCAACCTGATGAGCGATGACTACGATCAGCTCAAGGCATTGATGGACGCCGTCTATCACGATATCGGCGGCTCATGGCCGAAGCATACTATCGACAAGCTCATTCAAGAGTTTCCCGACGGCCAAATCGCGATTGAAGACGATGGCCTTCTGGTGGGCGTAGCGCTCACCGTACAGGTGGATTACGACGAATTCTCCAACCCGCATAAGTACGATGACCTGATCGGCCATCGCGAGATTATCCTCAACGACGAGGATGGCGACGCCATGTACGGGCTGGATGTCCTGATTCACCCGGACTACCGCGGATATCGCCTGGGCCGCCGCCTTTATGAAGCGCGCAAAGAGCTGTGCCGCTCTCTAAACCTGCGGGCAATCCTTGCCGGCGGGCGTATTCCTGAGTATCACCAGTACGCCGATGAACTCACCCCCGCGCAATATATTGATAAAGTCTCCCGCAAAGAGATCTACGATCCAATTCTCTCTTTCCAGCAGGCCAATGACTTCCAGGTAAAGCGCCTACTGCGCAAATACCTACCGGAAGATGAGCAGTCGCGCGGTTACGCCACCCTTTTGGAGTGGAATAACATTCTGTTTGAGCCCGCTGCCAGCGTACTCGACAACAAGCCAACCCAAGTGCGCGTGGGTGCCGTGCAGTGGCAGATGCGTGAATTCTCCTCGGTGGAAGCCGCGCTACAGCAGATCGAGTACTTCGTCGACGCGCTCTCCGACTATCAAAGTGATTTTGCCGTTTTCCCAGAGCTGTTTAACGCGCCGTTGATGGGCCTTCAAGACCGCGCTGCCCAGCAGGACCAAATGGGCGCGATTCGCTTTTTGGCCGGTTTCACCGAGCGCTTTAAGTCTGAACTCTCGCGTATGGCGGTCTCCTACAACATCAATATTGTCGGCGGCTCGATGATTGAAGTGGGCGACGATGATCGACTCTACAACATCGCCTACCTGTTCCACCGCGATGGCAGCGTCGAGCGTCAAGCAAAGCTACATATTACGCCTCAAGAGCGCCGCGATTGGGTGATTGAGGGTGGCGATGAGCTACAGGTATTTGATACCGATGCAGGCCGTGTGGGCATTCTGATCTGCTACGACGTGGAGTTTCCGGAACTTGGCCGCCTGCTGGCCGACCAGGATATGGATATTCTGTTCGTGCCCTTCTGGACCGACACCAAAAACGGTTACCTGCGGGTGCGCCACTGCAGTCAGGCGCGGGCGATTGAAAACGAGTGCTACGTGGTGCTCTGTGGCAGCGTCGGCAACCTGCCCTCGATTGAAAATCTGGATATCCAGTACGCCCAATCTGCAGTGTTCTCGCCGTCTGACTTCGCCTTCCCTCACGATGCAGTACTGGCGGAAACCACGCCCAACACCGAGATGATCTTCTTCTCGGATCTGGATCTAACCCGCCTGACGGTGGTACGGGCCGAAGGTTCGGTGACCAATTTGAAAGATCGCCGCAAGGATCTATTCGATCTACGCTGGCGCGACTGGTCGTGGAAATCGGGGGCTAATTTAGAAGAGTGAGGCGTTAATTGTAAGGGGTAAAGGGTAAGGAGTGAGGGGTAAAGCACATCGCCAACGCCTGTCATAGAGCCGCATTCATCAGAGGCATCCGTAACTACGATAACGCCGCCCAATTGGGCGGCGTTGTTGTTTCTAAAACTGCCTTATAAGGTTCAATCAGGCCAGACTAGGTGCGCTGGCACGCGGCCGTTGGTATCGAACAGCACGCCTTCATCGCGTAATTTTCGATGCTGGCGTTCGGCGCCACCATGATCAGCAAGCTTCAACGACGCTGCAATGACGCGATGCCAGGGCAACTGATGACCATCCGGCAGGTGGCGCATCGCCGACCCCACCATACGCGGCGTGGCGCCTTCGGTCATCGCGGCAATGCGGCCATAGGTGGTCACACGCCCAGGCGGGATTTGATCGACAATGGTGTAGATCTGTTCGAGTAACTCCGGCCGGGGCATCGCCGTTTCTCCTTATATACAGGTGTTTACCGCTTATTATTAATAGCAGGCCAAGCCTTTGGGTCAACCTTGTTGACCAATTTAGGGAAGCGGCTAGGATCAAACACCGGCTCTTTGCCCGCTTTCAACTGAGCTTCGTAGTCGCGGAAGAGCGCGAAAGCCACCGGCGACAGCATGAGAATAGCGACCAGGTTAATAATCGCCATCATCCCCATGGAGAGGTCAGCAAAGTTCCAGATTGCCCCTAGACTCGCCACCGAACCGATCATAATCATCGCCAGCACCGCCAAACGGTAAATCATTACCGCTAAAGGCGCGCGGCGCCCGGCCAGGTACTCAATGTTGGACTCGCCGTATGAGTAGTTAGCAATCACCGAGGTAAACGCAAATAGCAGAATCGCCACCGCGATAAACATGCCACCCCAATCACCTACATGACTGGAGAGCGCCATTTGAGTCAGTTGAATACCGTTATTCTCATCCCCCGCCATCAATTCAGGCCCCGCCATAATGATGATGGCCGCCGTGGCCGTGCAGATCACCAGGGTATCCAGAAACACCCCTAGCATCTGAATAAAGCCCTGGGCAGCAGGGTGATTTGGCCGCGTTGAGGCAGTGGCTGCCGCATTGGGCGCCGAGCCCATGCCCGCTTCATTGGAAAACAGCCCGCGCTGAATGCCGTTCATGATAGCCTGGGAAACCGCATATCCCACCGCACCACCGGCCGCCTGCTCAAAACCAAATGCACTGCGCACAATGGTCATGATCGCTGCAGGTAAGTCACTGATATTTAAACCCACAACCACCAGCGCCAGCACCAAGTAGAGCAGTGCCATAAGCGGTACAACCAGCTCAGCCACCTTGGCAATCGACTTCAGGCCGCCAAAGATAATCGGAGCCACAATAGCCATCAAGACTAACCCCATGGCCCAGGTGGGAATGGCAAATGCCTGTTCCATGGCCTGGGCGATAGAGTTGGCCTGAACGCTGTTAAACGCTAATCCAAAGGCAATAATCAAGCAGATAGAAAATAAAACGGCCAGCCAACGCAGCCCCAGCCCACGCTCGATATAACGTGCCGGGCCACCACGGAAGGTGTTGTCGCCGTGGTCGGTTTTATACGCCTGGGCCAGGGTCGATTCTACAAAACTGGTCGCCATCCCCACCATGGCGGTCATCCACATCCAGAAAATGGCCCCAGGGCCACCAAAATAGATGGCCACCGCGACACCTGCCAGATTACCCGTGCCTACCCGGGCCGCCAGGCTGGTGGAGAGCGCTTGAAACGAAGAGATACCGCCATTTGATTGGCGAGAGCTGCCCAGCAGCTTGAACATATGGCCGAAATAGCGCAGTTGAATACCGCGGGTCATCACCGTGAAATAGATGCCTGCACCAATCAGCAGGTAAATCAGCACGCTGCCCCAGAGCAAGCCATTACCGCGATCCACCAGCGAGGTGAGCAGCGGAGGAAGAGTAAAGTCCATGAAAAACACACCTTTTTAAACAATGAAGGCACATCATTCTTCACGGTTGCACCAAAATGGCAAGAAAATTGGCAAAAGACGTTAAGGCAACAATAACCACTTACCCTATTGAAGCACAAAGCCACTGCCACACCAGCACCGCTTCATCGCTAACGTGGCGTCGGCTTGGACGCACCAGCCAGAATCGCTCATCGCTAGGCACGCTGAGCTCAAAAGGTGTCACCAGATCCGTGCGCTGTTGTAGTAATCGATAGTGAGCGAGCGCAATGCCGCCACTTTGGCTTGCGAGAGCCAATGTCATCACCTGATGATCGCAGGTTATTGACCTACACTGCGCTTCCAGATGGGCAACGCCCGCCTCTTGCAGCCACCCCGGCCATCCTACGCCGAAGCCTGTCGCATGGAGCAGCGTATGCCCGGCTAAATCAGCGGGGGTAGTCAGCTTTTCAGCCAATGCCTGGGAACAAACAGGCAGTAACTGCTCTTCGCCCAATGATTGCATCTCTACACCCACCCATTCGCCTTTGCCATAGCGGATCTCGATATCTGCCCCCTCTGGGCCGAAGTCGTCGGGCCAGATAGCACTCACCAAGCGAATCGCCACTTGGGGGTGAGCCCGGTGGAAGGCAATCAATCGCGGCGCCAGCCAAGACTGCTGAATAACCGGCGTGGTGCGCAGCGTGACCGGCTGCTCGGATGTACTTCCAAACACTTCCAGAGTGCCCTCACTGATACGCACAAAGGCATCGTGAATACTCGGTAGCCATGCCTGCCCGGCGGGAGTGAGCGTTAAGCTGCGCGCATGACGCACAAACAGCTTCTGACCCACGCGGTCTTCCAGCAAGCGAACGCGCTGACTAATCGCTGCCTGAGTGACGCCTAACTCATTTCCCGCGGCGGTAAAACTCAACGTGCGCGCCGCCGACTCAAACGCTTGTAGCCATAGCAATGGCGGTAACTTGCTCATGGAAAAGAGACCTATAAATTAAATAACACCTTAGGGGTCAGATTAATCGTTTGTCACTGCTACGGCTACTCCTCATCCTAGGTAGCACTTACACACACCCTGTAAGCAATACCCTTTGAGCAAAGCCCTTACACCCATACCTCTAGGGCACTGCCGATAAGGGAGTTACCTGGAGTTATCATGAATAGTGCTTTAGAAACCACCCTAACGGCTCCCCATTCCCCTGAAATGGGCGAATTAAATCCTTATCAAACAGGCCCGGCACTCACTCAAGCGACGCTGACTCAGAAAGGCGTGGCACTGGAGTGGCAAGATGGTCAGCAAACCACCCTGCCCCTGCGCTGGCTACGCGATCACTGCGCCTGCCCGGCCTGCCGTCATCCGCAGACCCGCGAACGGCTCTACCTGCCCCTTGAGGCCATCACTGAGCCTCCCAACGTGGCGCTACAGGATGGGCACTTACACCTGCAATGGCAGGATGGCCATACCAGTGCTTTTCATCGTGGCTGGCTTTATCAGCGCCGCCCCGAAGCCGAGCAGATGTCTGCCGTGCCCAACATCCGGCCTTGGGTCGATAATTTCGCCCCGGAGCACATCCGCCATAGCGACTTTCTTACCCCGCAGGGCGAGAAAGCCTGGCTCACCGCGATGCTGCGTGACGGCCTAGCGCTGATGACCGATGGCCCCTTGGTAGAAGAGGAAGTGAGCCGCTTGGCTGAACGCATTGGCCCCCAACGCGCCACCAATTTTGGCGCCCGTTTTGATGTGCGCTCCAAACCCAATCCCAATAACGCGGCTTACACAGCAGTGGGCTTGCCACTGCATATCGATCTACCCAACTGGCGCCATCCGCCGGATATTCAGTTGCTCTACTGCCTGCAAAACGGTGCTAGCGGCGGCGAGTCACTGTTTGCCGATGGTGCGCGGGTGGTCGAAGCCCTGCGCCAGCAAGACCCGACGGCGCTGGCGATTCTTAGTGAAACCCCCATCGACTTTCGCTTCCAGGATGAAACCCACGATATCGCCACACGTGCCCCCGTTATCACCCTGGACAGTGCAGGCAATCTGGTCGAAATGCGCTTAAACAACTGGATTCGCGATGCCCTTCACCTGCCGGTAGAGCAGATGGAGGCCTGGTACAGCGCCTATGCCCTGCTGTGGAAGCTGTTTCATAGCGAAGCACACCAACTGGAGTTCACTCTGCTCCCCGGCCAGATGGTGGCGTTTGATAATCGTCGTGTACTCCATGGACGCCGCGAGTTCGATCCCAACAGTGGCGCACGCCATTTACAAGGCACCTATTTAGATCGCGACATGCTCGCTTCACGCCTTCGCGTGCTAGCCCGCAACGATTAACCGCAGCACCTTATAACTTCATTAGATAACAAAAGCTTATCTTTATTAAAACAAGCAGGAAGATCCTATGACACACCTCACACCTCTCGCCTCTGGCATTGCCTTTGCCACCGCCGCACTCTTCGTTTCTGCGGTTCACGCCGACGACCAAACCCTCGACTTCGGCGTTCCCGCTTGGCCCGGCATTACCGTCAAAACCGCCATCGCCGAACAGCTACTGAACCCACTGGGCTACGAAACCAGCACTCAGGAAATTGGCCTGCAGGTGATTTATCAAGGCATTGAAAGCGGCGATATAGATGCGTTCCTGGGTGCTTGGCTGCCGGCTCAACGAGAAATGTTCAATCCGCGCAAAGAATCAGGCGTATTGATTGATGTCGCCAATAACGTTGATGGCGCACAAATGACCCTGGCGGTGCCGGAATATCTGTATGAGAGCGGTATTCAAAGTTTTGCTGATCTGGATAAAAATCGCGAACAGTTCGACGGCGAGATCTATGGCTTTGGTGCAGGCTCCGCCGCCAGTGAAATTCTCCATGAAGCAATTGATAACGACACTTGGGGGTTAGGTGACTGGCAGATAGTCGATACCAGTGAAGTGGGCATGCTCTCCGCCGCGCAGGATGCGATTTCACGAGAAGAGCCAATTGTCTGGGTAGGCTGGACGCCCCACTGGATGAACCTTGAACTGCCCATGCGCTACCTGGAAGACCCCAAAGATCTATTCGGTGAGAGCAACGGTGAAAGCGATGTGTTAACGCTACTGCGCGGCGACTATGCCGATGCCAACCCCAATCTAGTGACGTTTTTTGAGCAATTCACCTTTAGCGCCGAAGAGCAGAGTTGGATGATTCAAGCCTTTGGCCAAGAAGAGCAAGGTTTAGCGGAGGTGGCCGATCAATGGATCAATGAGCACCCAGAGCGTATCGAAGCAATGCTGGCAGATGTGACCACCATCGACGGCGACCCCGCCTGGCCGGTCATTGAAGCCCAGCTCAACAATTAAAGACCTGCTCAACCATTAAAGACCCGTTCAACAACTGTCGCTTAGAACGATCGCTTAGCGCAAAAGCGCCTTCATCCCATCGCGCCGCTAGCGTATGCTGTGGACTTTTTGGCCGGTGGGGTGGGCGCATATGTCGCGGACATTAATAAAAGGCGTTGGCCTACTGGTAGCCGTCGTGCTGCTAGGCCTTATGTGGCATTTACTGCAGCGCTACGACCTGCTGACTCAGGCGCGCCTTAGCGAGTTGATCGGTTACATCCGCCAGTGGCGTACCGCGCCCTGGATGTTTGCCGCAGTCATGGGCGTTTACATCAGCGCCCTGCTGTTGATCTTTCCACTCAGCCTGCTCGTGGTCGTGACAGGCTTACTGTTTGGACCTGTGTGGGGGCTCGTCTACGCCACTCTCGGCACGCTCTCTTCGTCGGTCGTCTCTTACTGGGTAGGCCACTGGTTAGGCAGAGATGCGCTGATGCACTACGGCGGCCAACATCTACGCGGTTTATCAGGCTATCTATCCAAGCGCGGCATACGCACCATGACGGTGATTAACCTGCTGCCGCTCGCCCCTTTTACGCTCACCAATATGCTGGCGGGCGCTTTTCACCTGAAGTTTCGCGACTATATGATCGGCTCCACACTGGGTATCGTGCCGGGGCTGGCGGCGGTGATTCTGCTCGGCAGCCAGTTAGGTGCTCTGTTCACCGCCGCGTCGGCCAAGGAAATCATTCTAGCGGCTGTCGGACTCGCCGCCGGGGTTGGCCTGTTAATAGGCCTTAAACGCTATGCCAACCGGCGCCAAGCATCCAAACAACAGTCTCATCGCGAAGGTGAATGATATTTGGCCAGCACTTCGGCGTAAAAGTTAGCCACCGCTGAGGCAAAGTTGGCAATATCAAACTCTTCGGCAAAGTGGCTGGCCTGCCTGCCCAACTGCTGGCGCAGCTCAACGTTATCTTTTAACTCCATTACTTTCTGTCCCCACGCCTGGCGATTTTGCGGTGTTTTGAAGCCGTTGACTCCCTGGCGTACCACGTCATCGATACCGCTGGAACGCACTGCCACCACGGGCAGACCCGCCGACATCGCCTCAAGGATCACCATGCCCTGGGTTTCCGAGGTGGAGGCAAACACAAACAGATCGCCCAGATGGTAATAAAGCGCCATGCGCTCCGGCGGCACTGCGCCCACCAGGGTGACCTGCGAGGTTAGCTTTAAGGTATCGATTTGGGTTTGAATCGCCTCGCGATCCGGCCCATCACCAATCAACAGCAAATGAAAATCATCGTGCCCCTGATAACGGAGCTCAGCGAGAGCTTCCAGCATAAAGCTAATATTTTTTTCTTTGCTAATCCGCGAAACGCTAATCAATATTTTACGTGAAGAGCTAACGCCTAATCGCTCACGCAACGCATCCAGCTCACGCTCATCAACGTGGGCGAAACGCGCGACATCGATGCCCGTCGGCTGCACCAGCGAGGGGGTTTTTACGCCGATCATGCGCAAATACTCTTCCGCCGAATAGGTCGGCACAATCACCCCCTGGCAGCGATTAGAGAAGCGCTTGATCAAGTAATGCGAGATCAGATTACGAAACAGCGCCCCCGGTAACGGTACAAAGTGGGCGTAATGTTCTAAGCGCGTGTGGTAGGTATAGACCACCGGCACCTTAAGCCGACGCCCCATAAACAGCCCCATGGAGCCCAGCCAGAAAGGGTGGTGAACGTGAATAAGGTCAGGCTTGAAGGCCCGTAGACAGCGGCGAAACCGTGCGCTAAACGGATTAGTTAACCGAAACTCACCCTTCTGACCAAACGCCATCAGCGTTGGAATGCGCTTTATGGAGCTATCGTCCTTGCACGCTTCTCGGTAGCGCGGTACGAACAACTGAAGTGAGTGACCTAGATCGCATAAGCCATTGCGCAGGCGGTCCACCGATACCGACACCCCGGATACAAAGGGAAAATAGTTGTTGGATACCATCGCCACGCGCAGTGATTTACCCAGAAAAGGCGTCGGATCAATATCAAAATCGGGGTAGTAATCACGGTCTTCAAAAATCAGCCGATGCAAACGCAGGGCGAGTAGCGACAGTACACCGACAATCAGCAAAAACCGCGTATAGCTGACGTAGAAAAACGCATAAAGCGTCGACCAGACGCTGGTGACCATACGCCACCAGCCGGGGCTATCCACGTTCAAACGCACCGGGGCAATAGTGACATTGTCACCGGCTACATTGACGATGACATAGTGATGGAAGCTGCTATCGGCATCGATCAGAATACCGCCCGCACCGCCAGTTGTAACGTAATCCACACCGTTGATCGTCTGCTGGGAAAAGAGTGTCAGGTTGGCGGAGAACACCGTATCGACGCCATACTCTTCCGCTAGCGCCATAATGCCATCCGCAAGTCGCGGATCATTGAGATAATTGTCCGCCTCAAACAGCGGCGCGTCGCTCACCACATTGTGCAGCGGCAAGCCCACAAACAAAAATTTATGCTGCGCCTCAGAAGCCGTGAGCTCCCGGGATAACCAATCAAGCTGCCAAGAGGTGGATGACTTACCGGTACCGTCCACAAAGATAAAGTGGCTATTACCGGCGACAAAGGAGTAAAAGTGCGGGCCAAAGTATTCATAAAACAGGTAGCTGCCAAAGTCGCTATCTTCGTTGTCGCCGTAGGTGAGTAAGTAAGGAACATTGAGCTTCTCCAGACTCTGGTAAATCGCCTGATAGCTCTCCTGCTGCCCTCCACTCACGGCATTCCCCGCCGAAATCAGAAAGTCGATACCGCCCTGATTAATCAGCGGTACGATCTCTTCTTGAAACACGCTCACGGAGTTATTGATGTTGCCCACCACCGCAAATCGGTAGTCGGTTCGCTCCGTCAACACCTCGCGAATATTGGCCACTTCAAGGGTGTGCACCGACTCAAACTTGGGCTCTGCCACGTACAGCCAGATCTGGTGGGCAATCAGCCCAACCACCAGGGCCAGATTAAGATAGAAGAACAGCCGCAACCAGCGCTGGCGGGAAAAACGAAGAAAGGAGCGTCGAGGCATTTAAAAGCGCTTTTTCAATGATAAAAATGGGGTCGCCGCCAGTGCAGCGGTTTAGGCCTTAAAATACCGTTACTATACAGCAACAGCACTCACCATAGTCGATCGCCCATAGCTCGTCGCCAACCATAGCTCGTCGCCAACCATATCACCGCAAACCATAGTTCACCGCCAAGGAGCGTGTTAATGAAAGTACTGCTAGGAAGCAGCGTCGTCAGCATGGCCTTACTCACCGGCTGCACCGGCATTCCCGATGGCACTGAGCCAATCACGGGTTTTGAGCTAGACCGCTACCTCGGCCAGTGGTTCGAAATTGCCCGTTTGGATCACTCTTTTGAGCGCGGCCTAGATTGCGTCACCGCCACTTACAGCCTGCGTGATGATGACGGCGTGCGGGTAATCAACCGCGGCTACAACCTGGAAGAGCAGGCATGGGACGAAGCCGAAGGCCGCGCCTACTTTATTGATGAAGAGAGCGTTGGGCGTTTGAAAGTGAGCTTCTTTGGGCCCTTCTACGGCGGCTACAACATTTTAGAACTGGATGACGACTATCAGTGGGCGCTAGTGGCCGGACCAAATCGCGACTACCTATGGATACTTTCGCGTACGCCGGAGATGGATAGCGCGACCGAAAACCGCCTGCGCCAACGGGCAGCCGAACTAGACTTCCCCACCGATGAGCTAATCGACGTGTCTCAAGGTGAGGAGTGCCCGACTCAATAACCGATTAATGTTCGGGCATTGCCGACACCCGCCCGTTCATCTCGCGCTGAACATAGTCAATAAAGGCGCGTAACCGGGCGGGCACATGGCGGCGCTGCTCGAATACCGCGTAAAAATCCGCCCGCACGCCTTGCCAGCCTGGCAGCAGTTCAACTAATGCCCCGCTGGCAAGGTGCTCGTTAACGTCCCACCAGGAGCGCAGCATTACACCGTGGCCGTCCAAGGCTAAACGGGTAATCACCTCACCATCGTTGCTGGCCAGCCGACCGCTGACTTTGACCGACTGCACCTTTCCAGATGCTAACTGGGTCGGTTGGCCGCTGGGCACAAAACGCCATAGCGGAAAATCACTGTCGTTCTCACGGATGACTAAACAGGCGTGCTGCTGCAAATCTGCCGGTGTGTGGATAGGCAAAGCTTGGGCAATGTAGTCAGGCGACGCGCAGAGTACCCGCCGATTGGCCAAAATACGCCGGGCAACCAAACGCGACTCCGGTGGCTCACCCACGCGAATGCCAATATCAAAGCCATGATCGCTCAGGTTAAGGGGAAAATTAGTCAGCTCTAACCACCCTTCCACCTCAGAGTGCTCGGCGCAAAAGCGTGACAGTAGCGGTGCGATATGGCGGCGACCAAAACCAAAGGTGGCGTTGACCCGCAGCCGACCACTCAGCGCCTGATCGGCTCCCTCTCCCAATGAATTTTCCAGTTCATCCAGCTCATCCAAAATCAGCGCACCACGAGCCAGATAGCGCTCGCCCTCTGCCGTCAGCGTCAACCGCCTCGTGGTGCGAGCCGCCAACTCCACTCCCAGGCGCGCCTCCAACTGCTTTAGCCGCTTGCTCACCGCCGAGAGCGACAGCCCCAGTTCACGAGCAGTCGCCGTTAAACTCCCGGCCCGCGCCAAGTGCTGAAAAAATGCCAAATCATCCAAGTAAGCCATGCCAGCCCTCAGCCATTCTTCACTTTTACGCAACAATAGATTGAATAATAGCCTGATTATCTCCACCAAAATAGTCGCTACACTTTATTCACGACTCACGACTCACAAGCATGCAAAGCAACAAACGAGATAAGGAACCACTATGACCCACCGTATCGCCATTATCGCCGGTGACGGCATCGGCACTGAAGTCATGCCCGAAGGCGTTCGCTCGCTTGAGGCCACCGCTAAGCGTTTTAATATTGACCTAGAATTCACTACCTTTGAGTTTGGTAGCTGCGACTACTACCTCGAGCACGGTAAAATGCTCCCGGATGATTGGTTCGAGCAGTTGAAAGGGTTCGATGCACTGTTTTACGGCGCGGTCGGCTGGCCCGATAAAGTCCCCGACCATATCTCTCTATGGGGCTCGCTGCTCCAGTTCCGCCGCCGTTTTGACCAGTACATCAACCTGCGCCCCTGCAAACTGATGCCCGGCATTAAAAGCCCGTTGGCAGGCCGCGAACCCGGCGATATCGACTTTTACGTGGTGCGAGAAAACACCGAAGGCGAGTACTCCAGCGTTGGCGGCAAGATGTTTGAAGGCACCGACCGGGAAGTGGTGATTCAAGACACGGTCATGACCCGCACCGGCGTTGACCGCGTACTGAAGTACGCCTTTGAGCTAGCACAAACCCGCCCGCGTAAAAAACTTACCTCCGCGACCAAATCCAACGGCATCTCCATCACTATGCCCTACTGGGATGAGCGGGTGGTCGAGATGGCCAAGGGCTACCCAGAGATCGCCGTGGATAAATTCCATATCGATATTCTCACTGCCAACTTCGTTCTCCACCCGGACTGGTTCGACGTCGTAGTGGGCAGCAATCTATTCGGCGATATTCTCTCGGACTTAGGCCCTGCCTGCACTGGCACTATCGGTATTGCCCCTTCGGCCAATATCAACCCAGAAGGCAACTTCCCTAGCCTGTTTGAGCCAGTGCACGGCAGCGCGCCGGATATCGCCGGCAAAGGCATCGCCAACCCCATCGGCCAGATTTGGTCGGGGGCGATGATGCTTGAACACCTCGGCTATAAAGAGGCCGGTGATGCAATGGTCACAGCTATCGAGGCAGTGTTAAGCCAGGGGAACGCCAATGTACTGACCCGCGATGTAGGCGGTAATGGCACCACGGAAAGCCTAGGCAAAGCGATTGCCGACAAGCTGGCAGAGTAACCCCCTAAAATAATCAGCCAATTAAAAGCCTCGCTGGATTTCTCCAGCGAGGCTTTTACATTACGAGCTAGATGAGTTATGCGCTATCGAACTTACTAGCTGACTTAAACGATTAATTAGCTGGCCAGCTTGGCCGCCGTTTTAGCCACTAACTCACCCTGGAAACGGGCAATTTTAAGTTCGCGCTCATCAGGTTGGCGAGAACCGTCTCCACCTGCCAAGGTTGCTGCACCATAGGGTGTACCACCGCTGACTTTGGAAATATCAAACTGCTCTTCAACGCCATAGCCGATAGGCACGATGATCATGCCGTGGTGGGCAAGCGTGGTCCATGTAGAAGTAATGGTCATCTCATCACCGCCGCCGGTACCGGTCGAGGTGAACACGCTAGCTACTTTGCCACGTAACGCCCCATTCGCCCATAAGCCACCAGTCTGGTCCAGAAAAGTACGCATTTGACCGGCCATGTTACCGAAGCGGGTAGGCGTACCGAAGATGATCGCATCGTAATCGGCAAGCTCTTGCGGATTCGCTTCCGGGGTATCGTAATCCTGCTTACCACCGGCATTTTTAAACGCCTCTTCCGGCATGGTTTCGGGTACACGCTTAACCGTTACTTCTACACCGCTCACGCCTTTTGCACCCTCTGCAACAGCGTGCGCCATCGTATCGATATGTCCATACATTGAATAATAAAGAACTAGTACCTTTGTCATTGCTATCTCCTTTACATCGTTCCGCGTTGCGATGGGGTGTTACCCAACAAACTGGTGAACACTAAGATAGCGCAACCTATAGTAGAAAAAAGCGAATGTTTTCGTCCGCGAGCGTCGATTTCATCGACGAACGCTACCTTGCACTTTCCGCCATCCACCACTAGCTTTTGACTTGTCTATATATAGCCAACGTATCCAAGGAGTTTGGAATGACGATTTTTGAAGCCCTGCGCAAGGACCACGATATTCAGCGCGACCTGCTTGCCCGCTTAGTTGAAACACATGGAGATAGCGGCGAGCGCGATAACCTTTATCAGCAGGTGCGTGCCGAATTGCACTATCACGCTGCCGCAGAAGAGCGAGCGCTCTATATCCCCATGATGTCGATTGACATGACCCAGGAGAAAGCCCGCCATAGCGTTGCCGAACACCATGAGATTGATGAGCTTTTAGAGCTTCTTGATGAAACCGACTACAGCGCCACACATTGGCTTACCCACGCCAAGCAGCTCCAGGATTTAGTCACCCACCACCTGGATGAAGAGGAGCAAGAGGTTTTTCAACTGGCTGGACGTGGGTTGCAAGAGCGACAAAAAACGTCTCTTGCCAGCAAGTATCAGGAAGAAATGCAGCGCCAGCGCTCTGCATAACCCAACGTTCTACGTAATTACGAAGCATAATGAGAAAAAGCGCTCATGCTCAGCATGGGTGCTTTTTTGATACTAGTGACTTATTAGAGCCGCGGTTAAGATCCAACTTGCTGCCTAAATACGCTTTTTCACGAATAAGCTAGGCTTTTACACGCGAACGACCTACTAGCTTGTGACAAACGCTCAGCATGGTGATGCTAGGCTCACTTTTGTACTGACGACGAGCATAGACAACAAATACTAAGGAGCGACAATGCTAGGCCAATGGCTCGACTGGTCGCTTGACGGGCAGTCCCCCGCCGCTAGTCAAGGCGTCTTCGCAAGCGGCCGTTACTGTTTGCATGCGCCTGGCGTTTTGGAACTGACGCCTAACACGGTAAGCCAAAGCGCCCACGCGTGCATTTTTTCAGCCGCCATCCATGGCAATGAAACCGCTCCGGTTGAATTGGTAGGTGAATGGTTAAGCGGCTTAGAAGCAGGCAGTATAAAGCTCGGCGCACCCGTCCTGGTGATTTTAGGCAATCTACCCGCACTTAAGGCACAGCAGCGTTTTATTACCACCAATTTAAACCGGCTATTTAGCCGCGAACTACACAACGAACTACACAACGAACTACGCGCCGAAGGTGAAGAGCCAGATCGCGCCCGGGCGTTAATGGCCGCTGTGGATGGTTTTTATGCGCGCCATTCCGGGCTACCCAAGCTGCATTACGACCTACATACCGCGATAAGGGATAGCCGTTATACCCGTTTCGTTGTAGAACCCTATGCCGATTTCCCCACAGAGGCCGAGCAGTGGGGCTGGCTAGCAGCGGCGGATATGCAGGCTGTGTTGCACCAGCATCAGCACAGTTGGACCTTCTCTCACTACAGCAAGCACTATCACGCCGCCCAGGCATTTACCTTTGAGCTTGGGCGCGTCGCCCCTTTCGGGCAAAACGATATGGCATCCCTAAAACCGATGCACGCGCTGCTCTCAGCGCTTAGTGAAGGGCGCTCTCCGCCCAGTCAGCCAGTCACGCAAATGCAGTTTTTTCAGGTTCAACACGAGTTAATACGTCACTCCGATGACTTCCAGCTCTGTTTTGCCGAGGATACGGCTAACTTTAGCCGCTTTGAGCCACACACCCTATTGGCGAAGGATGGTAATGCCGGTGAGTTTCGTGTGGGCGATACGCCTCTCTACGTGGTGTTCCCCAATGCCCAGGTAGAGGTCGGCGCCCGTGCCGCGCTATTGGTGGCGCCTATCGCTTGAACCCCAGGTAAGCAATCTAGCTAAGACAATAACAATGGTAAGGCGATAACAGGCCCCTCGACATCGATAAGACCAACGTCGAGTGCATAATGTTATAAGGAAAGCGCGCATAATGCGCCCAGCCTGATAGAATCGCCCCTTTTTTCGCGCCAGCCGCATCCAACCCATATGTTGCTGCGGCAACTCTGTACTGGAGCCAATGATATGGCCGCTACGCCTACTCCCCTTGAAGTGCGTAATATTAAAAAACGCTTTGGCGATACGGAAGTTCTGAAAGGTCTCTCACTACAAGCCCAAAAGGGCGATGTGATCACCCTGATAGGTGCCTCTGGATCGGGTAAAAGTACTTTTTTACGCTGTATGAACTTGCTTGAACAGCCCGACGACGGTGACCTCATTGTGCATGGCGAACCCATCCGCTTTAAAACCACTCGACACGGTCGCGAGCCCGAAGATTGGAAGCAGGTAGTACAAATGCGTGCCAAGCTCTCTATGGTGTTTCAAAGTTTTAACCTTTGGGCCCATATGACGCTGCTGGAAAACATTATCGAAGCGCCGATTCATGTGCTGAAAAAACCTAAGAAAGAAGCCCTGGAACACGCCCATGCCCTGCTCGATCGCGTGGGCTTAACGGCGCGCGCCAACGCCTATCCGGCACAGATGTCAGGCGGCCAGCAGCAGCGCGGTGCGATTGCTCGGGCGCTGGCGATGGACCCCGAAGTGATGCTGTTTGACGAACCCACCTCCGCCCTTGATCCCGAATTGGTGGGTGATGTACTGAAAGTCATGCATGGTTTGGCCGAAGAGGGCCGCACTATGGTCGTTGTCACCCATGAGATGAGTTTTGCACGTGATGTCTCCAGCCAGGTGATCTACCTTCACGAAGGTTTAGTGGAAGAGGCGGGACCACCGGAGCAAGTGCTGGGCAATCCGCAATCACCGCGCTTGCAGCAATTTCTGGCCCCCAAATACTGATCCGCGAGGCTTACCATGATTGATCTACAAGGGTATGGCCCCAGGCTGATCGAGGGGGCAGGCGTCACCGTTCAATTAGCAGTGCTGTCACTGATTTTAGCGATTATTTTGGGGCTACTGACCGCCAGTGCAAAGATGTCGCGCAACTGGTTCCTAAGGCGGACTGCCACGGTTTACACCACCTTGATTCGCGGTGTGCCGGATCTCGTATTAATGATGTTGTTGTTTTTTGGTGGCCAGATCGGTGTTAACGCCATCAGCGACATGCTCTATTACAGCTACGACATCGATATTTACATTAACTTCAATGCCTTCGCCGCGGGCGTGCTGACCATTGGTTTTATCTTCGGCGCCTACATGGGCGAAACCTTCAGGGGCGCCTTTATGGCGGTGGATAACGGCCAGATCGAAGCGGGCAAAGCCTATGGTATGAGCAGCGGTCTCGTGTTTCGCCGCATCCGCTTTCCACAAATGATGCGCCACGCGTTACCGGGGCTATCCAACAACTGGATGGTGCTGCTCAAAACCACTGCGCTGGTTTCCGTCATCGGCTTGACCGATATGGTACGTGTAGCAGCGGAAGCCTCCCGAGCGACCCATGAGCCGTTTACCTTTTTGCTCCCCGTCGCCGTAGCGTACCTACTCATCGCCAGCGTATCCGAATGGATTTTTGCGCGCCTGCAGAAACACTACGACATCGGCTTTGGAGGTCAGTGATATGCTTGATATTTCCACATGGTTCAGTGACCTTCTTGCTGGTAACACGATTTTCACCGCGGATACACTGGGTTACTACTGGGAAGGCCTGGTCACAACCACTCAACTGGTATTTTTATCGCTGATTGTGGGGCTCATTCTCGCTGTGCCGCTGGCCATTATGCGCAGCTCCAAGCATAAGTGGATCAGCCTGCCGATTTACCTCTACACCTACGTCTTTCGTGGCACACCGCTGCTGATTCAGCTCTATATCATTTACTACGGCGTCGTCTTTGTTGATGGCATCCAAGAGAGCTTTTTATGGCCGGTCCTACGTGAAGCTTTCTATCCGGCACTGATTGCCTTCACGCTCAATACCGCCGCCTACACCACCGAGATTTTTCGGGGCGCCATCAAAGCCACTGCTAAAGGCGAGATTGAAGCCGCCCGTGCCTATGGCATGTCGCAGAATTTAATGATGCGCCGAATCATTTTACCCAGCGCCTTTCGCCGTGCCCTACCCGCCTACGGTAATGAAGTGATTTTTATGCTTCACGCCAGCGCGATTGCCAGCGTGGTCACGCTAATGGATTTAACTGGTGCCGCGCGCTTTGTCTACGCCCGCTACTACGCGCCGTTTGAGGCATTTCTATTCGTGGCCGCCATCTATCTATGCTTAACGTTCGCGATTTTGTTCTTCTTCCGCTATCTCGAAAAAAAGCTGCTCGCGCATCTCCGGCCACAAGATGCTTGATCTTGGAAAACCGATTGATCATGGAAAAACGGTGCAACCGTCAAACAAACGTTGGTTCACAAAGTGACGCCCTCTTTTCGTCAGCGCCAACCTGAGTTAATTTATTTATCGGCTAACAACTATTTGTCAGTTAAAAACGGGGATCACCATTAGGCGAACCCGCTTTCTACGGAGTAACAACATGAAAAAGCTACTAACTCTCTCGCTACTGGGCTTAGCCGTTGCAGCCGCCTCCTCAGCGCAAGCACGTGACTACGACAATGTGCGCATTGGTGTTGACGTGCCCTACGAGCCGATGGAGTTCCGCACCGCTGAAGGCGAACTCACCGGTTTCGATATCGACCTTGGCAACGAACTGTGCGATCGCATGGGCGTTACCTGCGAATGGATTGAGCAAGAGTGGGACGGCATTATTCCTGGCCTAATGTCGCGCAACTATGACGCCATCATGTCGTCAATGACCATCAACGACGAGCGCCGTGAGCAAGTGCTGTTTTCCGACCCCTATATCACTATGCCCTCTGCATGGTTTGCGGCAAGCGACCTGGGCATTAGCGAAGCCACCAAAGAGACGCTGGAAGGCATGACCATCGGCGTTCAGCGTGGCACTCTGCAGGACAACTACGTCACTGACAACTTCAGCGACGTTGCCGACATCAGCCGCTACTCCACCGCCGACGACATGGTGCTGGATATGGAAGCTGAGCGTCTGGACATCGTGTTCCTCGACTTCCCAATTGGTCAATCCACCCTGCTGGAAAGCGAAGAAGCTGAGTACGTCGTAATAGGCGAGCGCATCAGTGAGCCGAAAGAGTACTTCGGTGACGGTTTTGGTATCGCCTTCCGTCAACGCGACGAAGCGCTGGCCGAGAAGTTCAACGAAGCCCTAGCTGAAGTACAGGAAGACGGTACTTACGACGAGATCTACAACCGTTATTTCGGTGAAGCTGAGTAAGCCCCACAGCAAGCCACAACCACGATCACCCCGGCAATTGCCGGGGTGATGCGTTTCTGCCTAGCGCAGCCAATTCAGTGAACTAGGTAAAGCCACCTCTGTCTGTGTATCATTGCGCCTATTCAACACGGAGGTTTTATGGCTCACTCGACTAGCCCACATGCAGGTACTCTCCCTCGCCCTTCTTCCCATTGGACAGGCTGGGGCCAGTGGCTGGCGCTGATCACCATGACCGTGGATCACCTCACTCGCTATGTGCTACCCGGCGATTGGGATTTAAGCTGGGCAGGCTCTTCCATTGGTCGTATCGCCTTTCCGCTGTTTGCTGCCATGGTAGCGTGGCATGGCCTATTTAATACACGCAATCCGCTGCGCTACTCACGGCGTATTTTAATTATCGGCTTGGTCGCCCAGCTCCCCTACATGATGATGCCGCGCACATCTGACGCTTTTATCCTGAATGTCTGTTTCACCCTGGCCAGTGGCTTAGCCTTGGGGACGCTGGTACGCCAAGGCTGGCAACACTACCAGCAGCAAACGTTAGGTTTGCCCTGGCTGTTAGGCGGCGCTGCGGTGGGCGTTACCGTTTGGTACTTGCTGGGATTTTGGGTGGAATACGGTCATAACGGACTGCTATTGATTCCGCTATTAATGTTTGCGCTGCACGCTTTGAGTCAAGCGGGCAGTGATTTCCAGTCGCGACTTTGGGCCGGTTTAGCGGCTTTCCCAGTACTTTGGATAGCCGGTCAGATGAATGCCTCCGATATGGCTAAATCGTTTACCGTAGGAACCTGTGTGGTAGTGCTTATACTGGCCGCAGGTGCAGCTCAGCGTATACCTGCCGTTAACTTGGCAATGCCACGTCGATTATGGCTGGCATGGTACCCCGGTCACTTTGCGTTAATCGCACTGTGGTTGCTGCTAAGTGGCCAGTTAAGTTAAAAGAGCCGCCTGGCTAGGCGGCTTTGGCAACTACTGCTTGATGGAAAAACTTAACGCTGGAGGTGGCGCCTCCGGCAACAAAGCGCTGCAGGCGTTAACTTTTTCCAGCAGCTCAGCATGGTTAGGCGCAAGGATATTGACGTGGGCAAGCTTACGTCCGGCGCGTTCAGCTTTGTCATAACGATGCAGATGGCTATCCGACAGCGCTAGTATCGCCGCGTTGTCGCCTTCTCGGCCAATCACATTAATCATGCAGGTAGGCGCAATCGCCTGAGTATCACCCAAAGGCAAGCCCTGTATGGCACGCAGGTGATTCTCAAACTGGCTGGTCACTGCGCCGTCCATCGTCCAATGACCGGAGTTATGCACGCGGGGCGCCATTTCGTTGGCCAGCAGGCTACCATCGCGGGTTTGAAACAGCTCTAGCGCCAGCACGCCCACATAATCCAGCTCATCGAGCAGTGCGCGAATATAGTCATCAGCGGTCTGCTGAACACTGGCGTCCAAATCCGGCAGCGGCGCCACCGAGTAGCGCAGAATACCGTCTACATGCTGGTTTTCCGCCATGGGGTAAAAAACCACCTCGCCATCGCGACCACGCACGGCGATCATCGAAACTTCGCGCACGAAGTCGACAAAAGCCTCAACGATCAACTGCGCGTGACCGATAGCGTTCCACGCCTCGCCCGCCTGCTCAGGCTGCTTCAAGACCGCCTGACCTTTGCCGTCGTAGCCTTCTGTGACCGATTTGGCCACCACCGGACAACCCAACTCACGGGCGGCCGCTTCCAACTGCTCGGCACTCTCGACCACGCGATAAGCAGGCGTGGGAATGCCTAAACGATCAAACAACGTCTTCTCTTCGACCCGATTCTGGCACACCTCAATGGCGCGGCTACTGGGGTAAACCGGCTTGTGCTGCTCGATCTCACGCACCAGTTGAACGGGCAAATGTTCGAACTCGTAGGTCACCACATCAACCTTGGCCAAAAACTCGGCTAAATGCAGGTTGTCAGGATCAACAATAACATCGCCGATGCCCGCACTGGGATTGCCCGTAGTATCCAAAAAGGTGAAGCGATTACCCAGTGGGTAACCCGCCAGCGCCAACATACGCCCTAATTGGCCTGCGCCCAGTACGCCGATGTTTTTTACAACGTCAGTTTTCACATCGACGTCCTTTGCAAAACCTGAGTTCATGGATAGCCTCCTTATTCTGCTTCCGGCTCGGGGCGCGGATCCGGGTTATCGAGGACTTTCTGCGTCTGCTCAGCGCGAAACGCTTCGACAGCACTGCGCACAGTGACATCTTGCAGGCCGACAATTTGTGCGGCTAACAAACCCGCGTTGGTGGCGCCCGCTTTACCAATCGCCAGCGTACCCACCGCGATACCGCCCGGCATCTGTGCAATCGAGAGCAGCGAATCCAGGCCTTTCAGGGCTTTCGACTCCACCGGCACACCCAGCACCGGCAGCGCTGTTTGCGAAGCCACCATACCCGGCAAGTGAGCGGCGCCGCCTGCGCCCGCCACAATCACCTGTAAGCCCCGCTCGGCAGCACTCTTGGCATAGTCGAACAGCAAGTCAGGCGTGCGGTGCGCCGACACCACGCGAGTTTCATAGGCCACGCCCAAACGCTCCAGCATGGAAACCGCGTGCTCCATGACCGGCCAGTCAGACTTGGACCCCATGATCACGCCCACCTTGGGTGCGCTGTTCGACGACATGCAAAACTCCTCGGCCCATCGGCCTTTAAAAGCGAGATTAAAAGTAAAAAAGTAGCGTGCACCTGCCTAGGCACACAACAAAATAAGAAGGCGGATAGTTTACCAGAGCCAGGCCGTTTGCGGGCTTTGCAGAGGGGGTGAAATTTTCATCAAAATAGGCATTGAAATACGCACCGGTTGGCGGCATTGTGTGATTGTCATTTCAGACTAATGGAGCCACATGAGCACGGCACGCGCAACTGCCACTGCGGAACAGCTTGATCCTCCGCGAAGCAGCCCTGACCTCGACGTCAGGGAACTTGAAAAACGTACGCGATTAATGCGTATTATCATACGTCTGATCGCCGTATCAGACCTAGGAAGCCGAGATATAGCCCGCAGGGCTGGGCTTCCCGTTCAGAAAATTAGCGACCTGCTCGCCGGAAGGCTTGAGCACCTGGGAGTGGATGAACTTCACGCCCTGCGTCGCACCTTAGAGCTGGAGGCGCCATAGCAGCTACTTTTCTGCTTTCTTATTGCCCCTCAGCAACAGACCGCCTCTCGGCGGTCTGATACATTTTTTTCTTTTATATTACTAAACCTCTTTTGCCTTCCCTTAAGGCGCAATCGCAATTCCCCCCAACGCTATCACTGCGACCACCACCCAGGCGGGCAGCTTCCATACGGTTAGCAGTAAAAACCCTGTCAGTGCCAAAGCGAACTCTTCTTTGCCTATAATGGCGCTCGTCCACACCGGCTGATAAAGCGCTGCGCCTAAAATACCCACGACCGCTGCGTTAGCACCGCGCATTAATGCCTGGGCACTGCCCCACTGACGAAACTGATTCCAAAATGGCAGCACGCCGACTAATAGCAAAAAGCCGGGGATAAAGATCGCTAGCAGTGCCAGCAAGGCGCCAACAAAACCATTGATACCCGGCAGCAGTGCGCCTAAATAAGCCGCAAAAGTAAATAGCGGCCCCGGCACCGCTTGGGCCGCACCGTAACCAGCCAAAAACTCATCCGGCGTAATCCAACCCGACTGCACCACTTCAGCTTCTAAAAGCGGCAGCACCACGTGCCCACCGCCAAACACCAGTGCGCCTGAACGGTAAAATGCATCAATAATGTTGGGCCAAAGGGCGCTTCCCGCCAATAGTGGCAGCAGAATCAATAACCCTCCGAACAGCCCCAGAGCCACCATACCCACCCGGCGCGATACCGGAAAATGCAGCGGTTCACTTGCCGTAGCAGCAGCGCCATCGCGACACAGCGCTAGCCCGGCTAATCCACCCAGTATAATCGCCGCGACTTGACCCAGCGGGCCACTGACCAGTACCACCGTGAAAATTGCCGCAAGCGCAATTGCCGCACGGGTTTTATCGGGGCAGAGGTTGCGCGCCATGCCCCATACCGCGTGAGCCACAATGGCTACCGCCACTACTTTCAAGCCGTGAATAATACCGCTGGCGATAGGGCCATCCAGCACCGCCGCGCCAAAGGCAAACAGCACCAGCACGATCGCGGAAGGTAGCGTAAACGCCAACCACGCCATGGCCGCGCCCCAGGGGCCTGCACGCAGTAAGCCAAGCGCAAAACCCACCTGACTACTCGCGGGCCCCGGCAAAAACTGGCATAGCGCCACGAGATCAGCATAGGCGCTTTCGGTTAACCACTTTCGGCGCTCCACAAACGCGGTGCGAAAATAGCCAAGGTGCGCCACAGGGCCTCCAAAAGACGTTAAGCCGAGGGCTAAAAATGCCCAAAAAACCTCACCTATGCGCCCACGTGTCTGCGTTTGCTCCACCATATCAACCACCTGTTACCCAATTAAAAAACGCAAGGCTCTTATAGTAAGCCTTGCGCTTTAACGCTTTATGACAACCAGTTCATGACAAGATGCTCATCACGGCAGCGTGGTTATTCCTGGTCGGTCACCGCACCGGTACTGGCCGAGCTAACCAAGCGTGCATACTTGGCCAGCACGCCCCGCTTATAGCGCGGCTCAGGCCGCTGCCACGCCGCCTTCCGGCGCATAAGTTCTTCTTCAGGCACACGCATGTCAATCGTATCGGCCACGGCGTCAATAGTGATGATGTCGCCATCTTCCACCAGCGCCAGCGGGCCGCCGTCGAAGGCTTCCGGCGACACATGGCCGACCACAAAGCCATGGCTACCGCCCGAGAAACGCCCGTCGGTAATCAGCGCCACGTCATTGCCGAGACCCCGGCCCATAATCGCGGATGTCGGCGTGAGCATTTCGCGCATTCCCGGGCCTCCTTTCGGGCCTTCGTAGCGAATCACCACGACATCGCCAGCGACCACAGTGCCATCATTGATGCGCGCCTGGGCCTCCTCTTCCGAGCCAAATACTCGCGCCGAGCCAGAGAAGCGCGTCCCCTCTTTGCCGGTAATTTTGGCGACTGCGCCTTCTGGGGCTAGGTTGCCGTAAAGCATACGCAGATGGCTTTCTGCTTTAATCGGATTACCCAGCGACGCAATGATCGGGGGCTCAGCAGGATAAGGCTCAACCTCAGCCAGGTTCTCTTCCAGCGTTTTACCGGTCACGGTCAAACATTCGCCGTTGAGCAAGCCCGCATCAAGCAGCATTTTCATCAGCGGCTGAATACCACCAATCGCCACCAGCTCGCTCATCATGTAATGGCCGCTGGGGCGCAGATCCGCCAGTACCGGTACGCGCTTACCAATCTCGGTGAAGTCGGCAAGGGTGAGTTCAACGCCAATGGTGCGCGCCATACCGATAAGGTGCAGCACCGC
Organism: Halomonas sp. SpR8; assembly: GCF_031010195.1. Lineage (GTDB taxonomy): Bacteria > Pseudomonadota > Gammaproteobacteria > Pseudomonadales > Halomonadaceae > Vreelandella. The sequence goes on from NZ_JAUAMC010000003.1 coordinate 222,708, forward strand.
ATTGGTGGAACCGCCGAGCGCAATCACCACAGTAATCGCGTTCTCAAACGCCTCGCGGGTCATGATATCGGAGGGCTTGATGTCGTCGGCCAGTAGCGCCAGCACCGCTTCGCCCGCGGCTTTACAGTCGTCACGCTTCTCTTGGGAGATGGCGTTCTGCGCCGAACTGCCCGGCAGGCTCATACCCAGTGCTTCAATGGCCGAGGCCATGGTGTTGGCGGTGTACATACCGCCACAGGAACCGGGGCCCGGAATGGCGGTTTCTTCGATGTTTTTAAGTTCGATCAAATCGATATCGCCGCGTGAGTGCGCGCCCATGGCTTCAAACACGGAGACAATATCGGTGTGCCCTTTACCCGGCATAATGGTCCCGCCGTACACAAACACGCTGGGGCGGTTCAAACGCGCCAAGCCCATCAGGCAGCCCGGCATGTTCTTATCGCAGCCGCCAATCGCGACCAAGCCATCAAAGCCTTCGCAGCCCGCCACGGTTTCGATGGAGTCGGCGATCACTTCCCGCGACACCAGCGAGTACTTCATACCTTCGGTGCCATTGGCAATACCATCGGAAATGGTGATGGTATTGAAAATCACACCCTTACCGCCGCCCGCATCGGCGCCATCACGGGCAAACTCGGCCAGTTCATTAATATGGCTATTGCAAGGCGTCACCATGCTCCAGGTAGAGGCAATACCTACCTGAGGCTTTTTGAAATCTTCATCACTAAAACCCACGGCGCGCAGCATGGCGCGGCTAGCGGCTTTGCCAGGGCCATCGACTACTTGAGCAGAGTGGCGGCGGGAATTATTGGTAGGGTCGGTCATTGGAGATCTCTCTTAGCGTTGTTCACGGTATCCGCATAGCTTGGCGATGCTACGGCGTTCGCGCAAGGCTAGAGGCCGTATAAGTAATGTTATTAAAAGTAATTACTGCCAGGATCGTGCATCACGTGGCAAATCGCCTTTGGGATCATAGACCTCAAGCATATCGTTCTCTGTCAGCGTTTCAGTATAGAGAACGAGGTTAGTGCCTGAGCCGTATGCCAACGAAGGAAAAAGTATTCCCTTAGCCCCCTGCTCCAACACCATATCGCCTAATAGCCAGCTAGGCGGCTCAATACGCTGATTAAACCAATACTTACGCCAGTCACAGTTAAGCTCTTGCCACAGGCTATCCCATTTTGAGTTATAACCTGATCGAAAATCGACAATACTAGTCACGCTGACCGTATAGCTAACAATCAGCCCAGGAGGCATTAATGCAGAAAGCTGTTTGTACTCCGCTAACGCGGTCTGTTTCTCAAGCGAGAGATATAACGCATCTACACCAACACGGTTCAGCCGCCCGCCATGCTCTCTCGCACCAGCCCCGCTGGTAGGTGAAAATGCCCAACGTGGAACATGCACACGGTATGCCTGAGTTTTTAGCTCTGGCAGCAATATCATCCCACCACACCCGCTTGTAGCGCCTGAACATAACGCAGCAGGTCATCTGCGCGTCCCTCACTTACGAGTTGCTCGGGTGTTTTATAGTCAAACGCACCAAGAGGTTCATTGCGAAACCAAAACAAGGCGTCATGAAAATCACCATTAATATCTGCCGCAGCGCCGAGCACTCGAAGTGCATCCCGCAGATAACGTTGTAGTTTTTCCGCCCCCTGAGCACGTGAGATCGTCGTGCGGTGGACATTCGCGTGGGTGGCCAGCGTTTGGATATCGATACTCAATGCGCTGGCGAACAACCTTGGGTTAATCAGTGGGTGACGCTCTTCGCGAGCAACGCCCTTCAGGTCAGCCAAAAATCGCTCGAACGAGTCGGGCACCCGATACCCAGAAGGCTCATTGAGAGATTCTTTTACCGTGTCCATTGCCATCGACAACCTCCTGCTACACTTACACAGCCAATATGCAACTTATATGCATCACATATTCATCATAGCAGCTCTTATCTAGGATGCTAGGGATTCAAGCTTCAGAACTAAACTTATGGCACCATACACTTAGCCACCGCCTTAGCCGTGAAGGAATCATCCACTCCGCTGCTCACCCATTAGGAAACATCGCGCATGTCTGCAAACCCGCTGCTCTCACCAACGCCGTTAACGCCGGGCTTTATGGTGGTACACGCCAATCGCCTGGAAGATTTGCGCGGTTTGGCAGTGGAGTGGATGCAGCGACACCCGCTTTCGCCGCTTGAGAATGAGACCATTCTGGTGCAGAGCAACGGTATCGGGCAGTGGCTGAAACTGGCATTGGCAGAAGACCCGGCCCAAGGTGGAGCGGGCATAGCGGCGGCGCTGAACGTGACGCTGCCCGCACGCTTTCTATGGCAAGCCTACCGCACGGTGCTGACCCACACGACGGCAGACACCGAGGCAGTTCCCGAAACCTCGCCATTTGATAAATCGCGGCTGATATGGCGCCTACTACGCCTGCTGCCCAGCCTTGCCGAGCAGGAAGCCTTTGCGCCACTAGCGCGCTTTTTAGAGGTCGACCGCGACCAGCGCAAACACTATCAACTGGCCGAACGGCTAGCGGATCTGTTCGACCAGTATCAGGTCTACCGCGCCGACTGGCTGGACGCCTGGGCGAGAGGCAACGATGTACTCATCACCGCCCGTGGCGAAGCCCGCCCGCTGGAAGCACACCAGCTGTGGCAGCCCGCTTTATGGCGCGCACTGCGCGACGATGTGGCTAATACTCTAGGTGAGGCAGGCCTTAACAGCAGCCGCGCCCAGGTACACAGCCGTTTTTTGGACGCCGCCGTTCAGCTTGAAGGTCAGCAGTGCCCGTCCGGCCTACCCCGGCGGCTGATTATTTTCGGCATCTCATCGCTGCCGCAGCAAACGCTGGAAGCTTTGGCGGCGCTGTCGCGCTGCTGCCAAATTGTGCTCTGTGTGCACAACCCCTGCCAGTTCTACTGGGCAGATATTATCGAACACAAAGACCTGCTGCGCGCCAGCCGCTACCGCCAGCAACGCAAGGCAGGCATGCCCGATGCCTTGGATGTGTTGGGTACCGGTGACGCCAGCGATGCCCTGCACCTGCACGCCCAGCCACTGCTAGCAGCCTGGGGCAAGCAAGGGCGTGACTACCTGCGCCTGCTCGATGAGCACGATGATTCGGGCAACTACCAAACCCTGTTCGAGCAGCAAGCGCTCCGTATTGATATGTTTGAGCCGTTTAGCAGCGACGAACACAGTTGCCTACTCAGCCAGCTCCAAGATGATATCCGTGAGCTGCGCCCAGTCGCGGAAACTCAAACCCACTGGCCCGCGCTAGACCCGACCAGCGACGACTCTATCGTGTTTCATATCGCCCACGGCCCCCAACGGGAAGTGGAGATCCTTCACGATCAGCTGCTAGCCGCGTTCAGCGCCGATCCGGATCTGCGCCCCCGCGACATCATCGTCATGGTGCCGGATATCGACCGCTACGCGCCGCATATTGAAGCCGTATTCGGCCAGTACCGTTCCGCTTTCGGTAGCTATCACTCGAAACCCGACGACCCGCGCTACATTCCCTACACGCTTTCTGATCAGGCCAGCCGCCACCGCCTGCCGATGATGATCGCGCTGGAAAAACTGCTGCGCCTGCCGGAGCTGCGCCTCTCGGTGAGCGACCTGTTAGACCTGCTGGAAGTCCCCGCCCTGCGCAGCCGATTTGGCATTGATGAACACGACCTACCCACCCTTAGCCGCTGGATTGAGGGCGCGGGGATTCGCTGGGGGCTTAATGCCGAACAGCGCACCCGGCTGGATCTACCCGAAGGCCTCACCCAGAACACCTGGGCGTTTGGCCTGCGCCGCCTGCTGCTGGGGTATACGGTAGGCAGCGCCGAAGCCTGGCAGGGCATCGAGCCGTTTGACGATATTGGCGGGCTGGAAGCCTCACTAGCAGGGCCGCTGGCGAACCTGCTGGAGAAGTTGGAAAGCACCTGGGAGACCTTCTGCCAGCCTACCGACGCCGCCAGCTGGGTGGCCCGGCTGCGTGAACTGCTAGAGACCTACTTCCTCACCGACGACGCCCAAGAAAGCGTCATGCTCACCAAACTGGAGACAGCGCTACAGCAGCTGTTGGACAGCACCGAAGAGGCCGCGCTTTTTGATCCCCTGCCGCTCTCCATGGTGCGCGAACACTGGCTGGGGCAGATCGACGAGCACAGCCTTTCCCAGCGCTTCCTGGCTGGGGCAGTTAACTTCGCCACCTTAATGCCGATGCGCGCCATACCCTTCAAGCGGGTGTGCTTGCTGGGCATGAACGACGGCGAGTACCCGCGCTCCCAGCCGCCGCTGGATTTCGACCTGATGGGCAGCGACTACCGGCCCGGCGACCGCTCGCGGCGGGAAGACGACCGCTACCTGTTTCTTGAAGCGCTGCTCTCCGCCCGCCAACAGCTTTACATCAGTTGGGTGGGCCGCAGTCAGATCGACAACAACCCCATGCCGCCCTCGGTACTGGTCGGCCAGCTGCGCGACCACCTTGAAGCGGGCTGGCGCACGCAACACGGCGAGCCGCTGCTCGAGGCCCTGACCACCGAGCATCCGCTACAGCCGTTTAGTCGCCGCTACTTTACTCAACAAGCCAGCGACTCCCCCGCCCAGGCACGCCTATTCACATACGCCCACGAGTGGCACGCCCTGCACGCACCGCGAAGCGAAAGCTCCCAAGGTTCGCAGCCATCGAAGCTAAAACCGGACACCGAACAGCAGAGCACGTTAACCCTTGCCCAGCTAGGCAGCTTTCTGCGCGAACCGGCCAAAGCGTTTTTCAATCACCGCCTGGGCGTCTACTTCGAGCAGGAAGAACTCACCCAGCTGGACGTTGAGCCCTTCACTCTGGATGGGCTGCAGAACTGGCAGTTGCAGGATCAGTTAATCGCCGCCCAACGCCACGCCGTAGATAACGGCCAGCCGCGTATCGAAGCGCTGCACTTGGCACTGGAACGTTTTAAAGGTCAGGGCGTGCTGGCAGTGGGCGCCTTTGGCGAACGGATGCGCGAAGCACTGGCGGAGCCGATGGAGGCGCTGTTTGGTGCCTACGAAGAAGCCCTGCAAGAGTGGCCCCAAGTAGTGGCCGCACCTCAAGCAGTTTATGTGGAAGGAAGTGTTACGCTGGAAGATTGGTTGGGGGAGCTGCGCCAAGATGAGGCAGGCAATCACTGCCGCCTGCTACTGCTCAGCAGCAGCCTGGTCAGCCAGGGGCGTGGCCGCGGCCAATACCGTTGGCAGCACTTGCTGCGCCCCTGGGTCGCTCACTTAGCGGGCAATATTGAGCGGCCGATGACCACCCAGCTACTCTCAAAAGCAGGCCATGTACGGCTGGAGCCGCTAGAAGCCGACAATGCCCGCTACCAGCTAGAGGCGCTACTCAGCGCATGGTGTGATGGCATGCAGGCGCCGCTACCGCTGGCCCCCCAAGCCGCTTTCGCTTGGCTGGCCAAGTTGGGCACGCCAGAATCCGAGCCGGATAGCGACGCCTACGCCGCCGCCGAAACCGCCTACGAAGGCGGCCGTTTCCAAACCGGCGAAGTCGCCCAAAGCGCCTACCTCTCCCACCAGTGGCCCAGCTTTGAGCAGCTGTTTAGTGAGCGCGCCCTGGGCCACAGTTTCGCTACGCTGACCGAAGCGCTCTATGCGCCGCTGCATCGTTCAGTGAAGAGCTAGTCGCTCTTCTGATTCAGCGACAATACCCGCTTCGCCAGGGCGATCATTTCCGGATCGCCGGTGTTCTTTTCCGCCACATCGGAGAGTTTGATCACCGGAAGCCAGCCTTGTCCTTCTGGGCGCGCCTCGACCATTTTCACCACCATGTTCATCGGCTCGAAGCCCACATCGTTGGTGAAGTTGGTGCCAATACCAAACGCCATGCCGATGCGATCCTGGCAAAAGGCCTGGATACGCTCGACCCTCTCCGGCGTCAGCGCATCCGAGAAGATAATCGTCTTGCTCAACGGATTGATGCCCAGACGCTCATAGTGCGCGATGGTCTGGGAGGCAAACTCAAACGGATCACCACTATCGTGGCGAACACCATCGAACAACTTGGCGAACTTTTTATCGAAGCTGTCGAAAAAGGCTCGCGAGGTAAAGGTATCGGTCAAGGCAATGCCGAGATCACCACGATACACATCCACCCAATGCTCAAGCGCGAGGCTATTGGCCATTTTGAAACCAAAGCGCGCACCGTGGAACATAAACCACTCGTGAGCGTGGGTGCCGATCGGCTTAACGCCGTGGCGCATGGCCAGCAGCACATTGCTGGTGCCGCTGAATGCCTCGCCGCCATAATGCCCAAGCGCGCCCACCACGCGGTCTTGAACATCATACGAGAAGCGTCGACGAGTACCGAACTCGGCAATCTTCAACCCTAAGCGGCGATAAAGCTCGATCTTCTCCTGAGCGCGCTGCTCAATCTGCGCATCGGCCTCCGGCGTGATCGAAATGTCGCGCAGCTGATACCAAAGCTCGCTGATCAACGCCATCAGCGGCACCTCCCAGAGAATGGTGCGATACCACGGCCCTTCGATAATCACCGAAAGCTCGCTTCCCTGCTGCTCGATAATCACTTCGCTGGGGTTGTAGTGAAACCCGGCGAGGAAATCGAGATAGGTAGGGTCGAGATAAGGACAGGTGTTTTCGAGATAGCGCTTTTCATCATCGCCCAGGCGAAGTTCCGCCATCTTATCGACTTCGCGACGAAGCTCAGCGCCGAAGCCATCAGGAAACGCATGCTCGCCACGATTGATAAAGGCGTAGCGCGCATGGGCATAGGGAAAGCGTTTGATCACGGCGTTCTGCATCGTGATCTTGTAGAAGTCATTATCCAGCAGCGATGTCAGCATGAGATCCCATCGTTAGAGTGAACCGAAGCCGCCGGTAGCGTAAACTCATTGCACCAAGTGTGGCTCGGCGACAAGATTATCAGGTGGCGGGGCTCTCATACAGTCTAGGCCCCATGTTGGGCCGATTTGCTTTCTATTGTCTGCTACTGGAGTTCAGTGATGAGCCAGCCCGCCCCACTCAATCCATTGAGCCTCCCGCTCCACGGCAGCCGGTTGATAGAGGCAAGCGCAGGCACCGGTAAAACCTTCACCATCGCACTGCTCTACGTGCGCTTGGTACTCGGCGGTCACAGTACGGAAGACGACACGGCCTTTGTGCGCCCGCTCACCCCGCCGGAAATTCTGGTCGTTACCTTTACCAACGCCGCCACCCAAGAGCTACGCGAACGGATCCGCAACCGGCTGGTAGAAGCAGCAGAAGTGTTTCGTAAGGGGCCAGACGCGAAGGAAGCAGGTCACGGAGAGGGTCTTTTGCCAGGGATGGCAAAAGTAGCGCCCAAGGATGGGTTCACAGCGCCCTCGCAGTGGCCTGCTTCCGAGCCTGCGGACGATCCGTTGCTCCTAGAACTCCGCGACCAATATGCCCCCGCCACCTGGCCCGCCTGCTCGCGGCGCTTGGCCCTGGCCGCTGAATGGATGGACGAAGCCGCGGTTTCCACCATCCATAGCTGGTGCTACCGCATGCTGCGCGAACACGCCTTCGATAGCGGCAGCCTGTTCTCGCTCAATCTAGAGAACGACCAGCGCGAGCTTGAACAGGAAGTGGTGCGCGACTACTGGCGCAGCTTCTACTACCCGCTGGACAGCGACGCGCTAGGCATTGTCACCCGCTACTGGAAATCCCCGGACGACCTGCACGCCCCGTTGCAACGGCTGCTGCCCGAAAGCGAAGCGCTGGGCGGCGCAAAGCCCGCACCCAGCGAAACTCTGGCCGCCACCCAGGCCGAACGCAGCGCCCAGCTTAGCGAACTCAAAGCCCCCTGGCCCGCCTGGCTGGACGAACTGGTACCCGCCCTGGAAGAGGCCGCCAAAAGCAAAGCCTTCAAAGGCCAAAGCTTCAACGCCAAAAGCCGCGCCAACTGGCTAGGCGCCCTGCGCGAATGGTGCGAAAGCGATGCTGACCGCCCCGCACTCACCGACGCCGCCTGGAAACGCATGACGCCGGATGGCATGGCCGATATCTGGAAAGACGGCGCGCCACCCTGCCCGCAAGTTTGGCAAGCGCTGGCGCAACTACCACAAGTGTTGGATGCCCTGCCCGAGCCCCGCAACGACCTGCTGATTCACGCCGTGCAGTGGTGCCGCGCCCGGCTGGAGCGCGAACAAGAGCGCCGCGCCGAAATGGGCCCCAACGACCTGCTCACCCATTTAGATCGCGCCCTAAAAGGCCCCAACAGAGACGCCCTGGCGGCGCAGATCCAGCGCCAGTTCCCTGTGGCACTGATCGACGAGTTCCAAGACACCGACCCGATCCAGTACCGCATTTTTAACGCCGTGTATGACGTCGCCACGCCCCGTCGCGATAGCGCCATTCTACTGATCGGCGACCCCAAGCAGGCCATCTACGCCTTTCGCGGTGCGGATATCTTCACCTACCTGCAGGCCCGCCACGACACCGATGGCCGCCACGTCACGCTAGGCACCAACTTCCGCTCCAGCAAAGCGATGGTAAATGCGGTCAACCACTGCTTTAGCTATGCCGATAAGCACGACGCCGGGGCCTTTCTGTTCCGCGCTGATGGTGGCAACAACCCGCTGCCGTTTAACCCCGTCAACGCCAAAGGCACCAAGGACTCGTTGGTACTCAACGGCCAACCGCTACCGGCGATGACCCTATGGCCCCTGGAAAGCGACGAGCCGCTCTCCAAAACCGCCTACCAAACCGAAATGGCCGAGCGCTTCGCCTCACAGATGGCCGCGCTATTGGAAGCAGGCCGCGAGTTGCAGGCGGGCTTTGCACCCGTTGTTGAACCTGGGGACGATAACGGAGAGCAATCGCTCACTCCGCTGGCCCCCTCGGATATGGCCGTGCTGGTCAACGGCCTGCAGGAAGCCCGGGCGATTCGCTTGGCGCTGGCCAGCCGGGGCATCAAGAGCGTGTACCTTTCCGATCACGACAAGGTGTTTAGCTCCCCCATCGCCCCGCAGCTGGCTATTTGGCTACGCGCCTGCGCCGAGCCCCAGGCCAACTCCCGTCAAGCGGAGGCCAAGCTACGTGCCGCCCTGGCCACGCCGGTGATTGGGCTCAGCCTTGAAGAGCTCGACCACCTCAACCAGAGCGAGCTGGCCTGGGAAGCGCGGGTTGAGCAGTTCAGCGACTACCACCGCTTGTGGCAGCGCCAAGGCGTACTGCCACTGGTGCGCCGCCTGATGGTCGATTTTGATATCGCCGCCCGGCTGCTGGCCGAATTTGCCGAGGGTGAGCGTTTGCTAACCGACCTGCTCCACCTGGGCGAAATGCTTCAGCACGCCAGCCAAGAGCTGGATGGCGAACACGCGCTGATTCGCTTTCTGGCCGAGGCGATTGCCGACCCGGACAGCCACGGCGACAGCCACAAGCTGCGCCTGGAGAGCGACGCCGATCTGGTCAAGGTCGTCACCATCCACAAATCCAAGGGGCTGGAGTACCCGCTGGTGTTCCTGCCGTTTATCGCCAACCACCGCCCGGTCAGCGACAGCGACCTACCGCTACGCTGGCATGACAGCGAAGGCAAGCTGCAACTCAGCCTAAGCGCAGATGAAGCCACGCTGGCCACCGCCGACCGCGAACGCCTGGGCGAAGACCTGCGCAAGCTCTACGTCGCGCTCACCCGCGCCCGCCACGCCACCTGGCTGGGGCTGGCCCCGCTAAAAGGCAGCGAGAACAGCGCCATCGGCCACCTGATCAACGGCGGCAAGGCCATCGCCCCCAGCGGGTTTACCCAAGCGCTAGGCGAGCTAGTAAAAGGCAGCGATATCGCGCTAAACCCCGCCCCGGAACCCACTGCACTGCGCTTTACCCCCGCGCCAGAACAGCAGGCGCTAGGGCTGGCCCGCACCCCGCTGCGCCCCGCCCGAGAGCAGTGGTGGATCGCCAGCTACTCGGCGCTGCGCACCTCGGGGGCCATCTCCGGCGCGATACCGACAGCACAGCCAACACCCACGCCGGAACCCACCACGCCCCAGGAAGCCACCACCCTGGAAGTGCTGGACGAGCCCCACGATAACGCCATCAACACCGAAGCGTTTCACCTGCACCGCTTTCCGCGTGGCCCCGGCCCCGGCACCTTTCTGCACGGGCTGTTAGAGTGGGCAGGCCAGCTAGGCTTTAACAAAGCGTTGGAAGACCCCGCCGCACGAGAAGATATGCTGCGTCGGCGCGTGCAGCTACGCGGCTGGCAGGCATGGCACGATACGCTGGCGGGCTGGTTTGAAGAGCTGCTCAATGTCCCTCTTCCCCTGCCTTCGTCAAAGCCACTTTCACAACCTGGTGAAAGCGACCAAGTGGCGCTAAGCGAACTAGGCAGCTACCAAGTAGAGCTGGAGTTCTGGTTTGCCGCCCATCAGGTGGGAACGCGCAAGTTGGATGAGCTGGTAAGTGACCACTTACTGCCTGGGGTATCGCGCCCCGCGTTGGATGCCGACACCCTCAATGGCATGCTCAAAGGCTTTATCGATTTGGCCTTCGAGCATGAAGGCCGCTTCTACGTGCTCGACTGGAAATCCAACTACCTGGGCAGCGACGACAGCGCCTACACCACGGAAGCCCTGCGCAACGCCATGCTCGAAAAGCGCTACGACCTGCAAGCAGCACTCTACCTTCTCGCGCTGCATCGGCTGCTCAAAGCGCGCCTGCCCGACTACGACCCGCACCAGCATTTGGGCGGTTCGATGACGGTATTTCTGCGCGGCAGCCGCACCGCCGCCCGCGGAGTACACGCCGTGCCCGCTCCGGTCACGCTGATTGAAGCGCTGGATGCCCTCTTTACAGGCACAGCGGCAGATGCAGCAGCCAATCAGGAGGTGGTGGTATGAGCAAGCGAGATACGGTTTCCAAGAACGGGCCTATGAATCTTGACCTGTTCGCCGATGACGCACCGCCCGCTGCGCCTGATTCAAGCGCATCAGCAACACCACCGACAGAATCAGCCGCCAGTGCCGCCCAGCCCCACCCCGCGCTGAGCGATACCGCCGCGCTGCTACAACTGTGTGAGCGCTGGGTTTCCCGTGGCTGGCTGCGGGATTTAGACCTGGCCCTGGTGCGCTTTTTTGAGCGCGAAAGCCAACACGCCCCGCCGCTGCTACTGCTGGGCGCAGCGCTAGCCAGCCACCAGCTTGGCCGTGGCCATGTCTGCCTGGATTTAGCCGCCACCCTGGAAGCCCCGGATTTTGCCCTTTCGCTACCGCCGGAAGGCGACGACCTCAACGACCCGCCGCCGCTGCCCAGCCATGTGCTGGCCACGCTAACGCTGCCCGAGTGGCAGGCTGCTCTAAACCACCCCACGCTGATCAGCGACGGCCCCGGCAATACGCCGCTGGTGGTGAGCCACAGCGGCAACACCAGCAAACTCTACCTGCGCCGCTACTGGCAGTTCGAGCAAACCCTGCACCAGGAAATTGCCAACCGGGTTAGTGCGGATAGCCCGTTGAACAGCTCGGCGAATAGCCCGCTACTAAAAAGCGCGTTAGAAACGTTATTCCCCGCCACCGACACATTGGATTGGCAAAAGAACGCCTGTGCCCTCGCCGCCCGCAGCCCGTTCGCAATCATCACCGGCGGCCCCGGCACCGGCAAAACCACCACCGTGGTGCGCCTGCTAGCCCTACTGCAAACCCTGCAGCTGGCAAAGCCCAACGCCCACCCGCTGCGCATTCGCCTGGCCGCGCCCACCGGCAAAGCCGCCGCCCGGCTAAATGAATCCATCGCCGGGCAGGTCAATGACCTGCCCACTAGCGGGTTAGCCTCTTTATTAGCTGAGCACTCAGCCGCTTCCTCATCAAGCGCAATAGACATTCCTACGGAAGTGACCACGCTTCACAGGCTGTTGGGCGCAAGGGCAGACACCCGTCACTTCCGCCACAACGCCGCCAACCCGCTAGCGCTGGATGTGCTGGTAGTGGATGAAGCCTCGATGGTGGATATCGAAATGATGACGGCGCTACTCAGCGCCCTGCCCGCCAGCGCCAAGCTGGTGCTACTGGGGGATAAAGACCAGTTGGCATCGGTAGAAGCAGGCGCCGTACTAGGCGACCTGTGCCGCCGCGCCGACGCCGCCCACTACACCCCCGCCACGGCACAGTGGCTGGCCGAACTCACTGACCACCCTCTGCCGGAAACATTAATCGACCCCAACGGCCAGCCGCTTGATCAAGCCATTACCATGCTGCGGGTAAGCCACCGTTTTAATGCCCAAAGCGGCATCGGCCAGCTCGCCCAGGCGATTAACCAGCCGTTAAGCGAGTCACTGAGTGAACGGAAGAAGCACCAAGCGGTGCATGGCGTGCTGAATAAAGGCTATGCCGACCTACACCACTTAGTTTTAAAGCCAGATGCACAAAACGAAGACAGCGCCCTAGAGCGCCTAGTCATCACCGGCAGCTCGGAACGTTTTCCCAACGCAGGCGAAAACCGCACCAACCACAAGGGCGAGCCAATAGCACCGCCCACCGGCTACCGTTACTACCTAAACACCTTAGCGAGTGAACGGCCCGATACGGCTTTAGCGTTTGAAGAGAACGGCGACGTTTACGATGCCTGGGCAAAACAAGTGCTAATCGCTTACAGTCGCTTTCAGCTGCTATGCGCACTGCGCAAAGGCCCATGGGGCGTAGAAGGATTAAACCTGCGCATCGCCAAAACACTACGCAGCGAAAAGCTGCTGTTCGGCAACGACCACACGCTGGAAAAAGGCTGGTTCGAAGGCCGCCCGGTGCTGGTCACCCAAAACGACTACGGCCTGAAACTGATGAACGGCGATATCGGCATCACAATGGCGGTGCCAGATCCCCGCACGCCTGGAAGGTCTCTTTTGCGCGTCGCTTTCCCAACCAGTGACGCAGAAAACCCCATCCACTGGGTGCTACCTTCCCGCCTGCACGCAGTAGAAACCGTGTTCGCGATGACGGTACACAAATCCCAAGGCTCAGAGTTTCAGCACACCGCCCTGCTGCTACCGCAAACGCCCAATCCCATTCTTACCCGAGAGTTAGTCTATACCGGCATCACCCGCGCCCGCGATTGGCTCACGGTGATCGAAGCTAAGCGCGGGATATTGAATGATGCGGTGACGCGGGAGGTTATGAGGGTTAGTGGGATGGGGAGATTGTGATCAAAGTCAACATTAACATTGGTGGTATCGGTTTTCGGCCAGAAGCGGTCTCTCGCCCCGCAAAGAGCATTTAGCCGATAGCGGGGCCCAAGTTGACACGACTGCTTCTATAGTTTGGTTATCTCCCAGTTAAAGAAGACGGCAGCCTAATTTCACAATTTAGCGTGAAGCGTCGGACACCTTCAGTTACACGCACAAAACGCCGAGCGTCGCGAATATCTTGGTTTTCACTCGGACTGCTAAATGTAAGAAATTTGTTCCTTTGTGAATAAGCCTCTTTCGATCAGCTCACATCCGGCCTTCTCTGGATCAAGAGAAAAGAATAGGATACGTAAATCTATTTCGGCCCGCGAAAAGCAAACATAAGCAAGTTTTCGGGTAAGCTCGGCTTGACGTTCGGTTGGCTCCCCGGCAGTGCCAGGTGTAAGTGTCTTCCCGAAGCTGTAGGTATTCCAAGAGGCTTCGACGTCGTCAATCATCACCAACACCTTTGGATATTCTTCGCCCTTGGAACCATGCTGAGTACTGAACGGGGAGTTTTCATCAAGAAAGTCAGCATATGGGGCGATTTCTCTACAATCCATCTTAAAAAACTCATCGGCCAACCAGTCTCCTTTGTCTCGCTGATGGTCCTCATTCTCTGCGTCAAAATCATCGCGCGCATCACGTTCTAGCTGTAAAGAAAGGCGGTCCGAAATCGAAAGTAAAGCGTGGCCCTCGCAGTATTTAAGAATTTCTTTGGTTGTCGCAACACCCCATAAGTCAGATAGTTGGCGAGAAACTTCTCTGGCCCGATTGAGCATTTGTTTGAGCGACTTTTCCTTGTTTGCGCCACTTGATGAGAACGCGGGACTTCCGTGTCGCAAGACATCGAGGACGCGCTTCGAATCCCCCCTGGTCGAGGAGGAAACCAAAGGATGAATTACTTCTAAAAAAGGCTTTAGAAGATAGTGTGTCCCGTCTTCGTAGTCGGATTGGGAGCGGGATGATGAGTAAACACCAGTGAACAATCGATGAAGTTTTGAGAAGTTCAGACGTCTTGCAATCATTTGCCTTGCCAAGAACAACTTTTTCACAGCTGGGTCGTTATTCCACTCCCAATTTTCCAGCGCTTGATGAAACATGCCGGACACGTGATCAAGCTGCTCTGGCGTGTATGTTCTTCTGATCCCCTCAGGATCTGGGGCCCGAGCGATAGTGATTTCAACACTACCCTCGACGTCCGCGTTCTTACCCGCAGGAAATTGCTCGACATCGCCCCTAAACTTATTGAGTAGGTTAATGACTGAGACAGAACATCGAAAATTTTCTCGCTTCGTTATAGGCACTGATCCTTCAGGCCCAGCGAAATATCCCGCGCGCTTGTCGTAAATCTGCTGCATAGGGTCGCCGAAATACCCTATGATTGGGAGCCCTTCCAAAGCGCAAACGGAATTTAGTGCAGTCATTACCTGTGGAAAGGTGTCTTGCGCTTCATCAACGAAAATATAGGGATACTTGAAGCCGAGACCTTTTTGAAGCATCGGTTTCGTTGCGATTAAGTGCGAAGCTACATCTATGACGTCATCGTGGTTGAGTAAGCATTTCGAGTAATCGCTTGCCGTCGTTTCTGCGTAATTCACAGGTGGGCTGTTCTCGATAAGTGCCGCGAGTTCAGATTGCAAACGCTTAACTTTTTTTCTTGCGGCAATCGCTCTTTGCGAATTCCCTCCATTATCGGCTTCTTGAGCCTTGTCGATATGGCCAGGAATAACATGCTCAACCAAAGCCTCTCTTAGAGGAGCCTGAAACCTGGAAACCTCTCCCCAGAGGAATCCATGAAGTGTCGTTACAAAGTAAAGCGCATCAAACCCCAAACGTGATGAAATTACCGCCACGGCCCGGTTGGTATAGGTGATACAAACCACTTTCTGTCCACGTTCCCTCAGTTGACTCCCTCGGGCACACCGGATTTTATTTAGGGCCTCGATCAATGACGTGGTCTTGCCTGACCCAGCACCGGCAATGACCGTAAAGGATGTATTTCCATCTATGCAACTGGCAATTTCGTTATCTGCTTCGGTTGGCTTAAGGTCAGGCATTCTGCTCTCCCTTAACCGGTTGGTCGTTTAAACGGCCTTCTAGCCAGCGCAACCCGACTGCTATGTACTGTGGAACCTTCCAAGGCACAGCACCTTCAACGTTTGAATCGCGGGCCAGAACATCCATCGCAAATTCAGTCTTCTTAAAGGTTGAACTCTTTATCCGCTTCCAGACAACGTCGTGAAACTCTGCAGCGTCAGCAGGTATTCTCTTACCAATCGACAGCGCTCCACTAGAGAAGAGTTCATGATTTTCATAAACAAAGGTCTCTTCGAGCGTCCTGCCGTGGAAGCTATGGACTGCACCACCATACTCGATCTCTAATTTTTTCTGGTAAGCGACGAATCGCATATTGTCGGCCTGGATATGATCTACGTCGGCTTTAGTGGTCAAATCAGACACAAGGTCACTACCGGCGAAGAAATACTTTATGGAAGCGTTCGATGTAACGGCTCCTGCTTCGGTTGCCTTACACCCCTTTCTATTGTCGGCCGGATTAACAGAATCGATATCGGTGATGATCAAATAGGGAACACCCAAAAAATCCATCAATTTAGAAAATCGCATACTGTATGCGCCGCCGACTTCCAAAACCGTGAGGTACTTCGAATTCAAACCACCCGCTGATAGATCAATCATTTTTGGTAAGAGCAATTTCTCAACGGCCCCTTCAACTAAAACGACGGCATCAGCAAAAAACAGATCGCAGTGTGTTAACCGGAGGTACTTTTTTAGAAAAGCCAGTGCTTCATCTGCAGATACCTCAATATTACCGACCTTGATTTCATCAGGTCGGAATTCCTTCAGGCTTTTGACAATCGATCCTGGGTATGTGCTTCCTGTACCTACGTCATTCAAATCAACGCGGCGGAAGTAGCGAATTTTTGAGAAATCCACCGCATCCAGAACGTGAGACGAGTGGGTTGTAACAGTAAGTTGTGGGCGCGATTCATCGGCACAGGCGCCTTGAGTGAGCACTTTCCACATCTGCTTAATAAATGTTTGTTGCACTTGCGCATGCAGGTGAACTTCGGGCTCTTCGACAAATATCATCTGACATAGAGGCCGATTTTCTTCGGTCGCAAGCCATTGTTTATAGAAATTGTCGATTTGAATTGCCATGAAGACAAGGTTCTTGAAGCCAAGGCCATTATAGGCCTCAGGCAGTTCATGACTGGACGATGCGTCTACATAGAAGAGCTCGGAGCTGCCTCGCAATGCAACTTCAGAGCTGAGCGTCGACACAACCTTCATTGCCCGATCATTGTGAGAGGGCAGTCCCAGGTCTTCAATGATACCCATTAAGGGTTGAAAGTGCTGTTGATAGTGATCGGTCAAATTCTGATTGTTCTGTTCGATCACTGCTACCGCTCCCTCGGCTGCTTCGGCTTGCTCCAGATTCCGTTGGTAGTATGCTGCAAATGCTTCTGAGAGCTTGTTGCTTCGCGTAGCATTTTCGTCGTCGATATTCCGCTGCGCATCAACAAAATCGACACGAAGCAATGAGCGAAGCGTCTTCTTCCCCTCGCTAGGATCAAGGGAGGTCGAAACGACGCCCGTGGCGCTATTATTCAGAGAGTAGTATTGCGTTTTGAAATGAGCCTTAAGATTCCCTTCTAGAGCGAGGAAATCTACCAGTGTCTTTTTGCGTCGCCCATCTGCTTTAACGGGAAATGTTTGATCATATTTAGCCCACAGCTCACCTGCATCCGCCACTTCAAGGGAACACCGAATACCAAGTTCAGTAAAGTCGCCGTCGAGGCCAGTTGCCAGAGCGAAAACTGTTCCAAACTCAATCGCGTCAGGATCAATATGAAACCAAAGATCAAGTTGGATGCATGGGAGGGGGGTAGGAGAATCTGGGTCGTATGCATTGATCGCTGTTAGGGAGCAGAGCGAGAAATCGTGAACCTTGAAGTCCCGACTGCTTAGAAAGCTCCTAATTGCAGCAGTTGCGGACGTCTTACCACTATTGTTAGGTCCTACAAAAACGGTTTCCTTTCCTTCAAAATCAATTGATATATCTTTTAAACGACGAAAATTCCGTATAGCAACCTTTTTAAGGTACATGAATCCCATCTCCAAGTTATGGCAAAATGGTAATTATTTTCGGTAAAATGCCAAACAGAACGTTCTTCACCTAGCTCGCGGAGTTCAACCGCATTGGTGGAGTCGCCCAGCAGAATGCCAGCAACCTGCACTTGCATGCGCTGTTGGTTAGGGTGAAGCGTTATGCGGGCATTCTGCATTGTATTGTCCCTGCGGCGTTTTTCGCTCTAATACTTCGAGACTAGCAGTTCATTTAGATTAAGCCTACTTTGAACACCTAGTTTTTAGTCGATAGTGGACACTTCGTGATCTAGGTCAGTCATTATGCTACTGCTTATGGCACCTTGGTTAACGTGACACAGCACTAAACTAGACTGCGTGCCATTAGCTTTCACGTTTAGCTCCCCTGCTGCGTTCCAGCCGCCACTGTTGCGGCAGGTTTGCCAGCCGCCCGTGCTGGAAACGTGTTTGGCGAGCAGTACCGGCAGTTAGTGGCGTTGGGCAGTGGCTGGGTGGTGCTGGTGAAAGGCTGCCTATGCCAATCAAAACTACCCGCCCCGCCTACTCCTCAGGTGGGGAAAGGGGGACATCAGTCAAGGTACGTGGCCGGTACTCACAAGCTGTATCGGCCCAGCGCTTCCAAACACTCTCATCGACTGAAATATTCACTGCTCGCTGCCCTGGCATTCCTTGCGCATATTGTCGGTAAAAACGGCCGTCAGTGGTGTTTCCAAGGCGTTTGTATCTGGCGTAGAACCCCTTCAGGAAATCAGAAAACGAGTCTTTTGGTGCTGTCTTCCAGGCATCCTCAACAACATCAAAGGGTGCCACTTTTAGGCCTGCTTTTTGCGCCTTGGCTAACATCCAGCTCAGCGATATATCGGCCAGTGTGTCGTCAGCGCCATAGCCGCCGCCTACATTGGCGTGGGCGCCGATAAACCAGCACTGCTCTACATCGCGATTGCCCGTTTTCTGCTTGCCATCCTTGCTTGTCCAGAGCGATACGTTATAGGTCGCTCTGTATTCGTCCAGCGCGACCGCTTGATAGGCATGATCGACAATGCTGGAAAGCTCGGTATCGTGCCAATCGTATTTGCTTTTGAACAGGTTGATTCCGGGCACGCCCAGCGCGCCAACGGTATCCCACACACCAATGAAATGAATCCTGGGCTGGCGGCTGAAGTTCTCCTTGAACCCTTTGCAAACGTCAGAATCGGGGTGCAAATCGCGGTTTCGATAAATACTTTCGGCCTTATCGAGCAACCCTGGCGTGACGACATGCACTAGCCCGCATTTACGAATCAGCCCCACCAGGCTTCTGGCGGTGTAGGCACCACGGCTAAACCCGAATATCCAGATTTCATCACCTTCACTGTAACGCCTTGCCAGCCAGTCATAGCCTTCCAGTAGGTTTGTGCTCAACCCATGACCGAAGGCTCCGCCGGTAAAGCGCTGAAATTTGGATGTCCCTACGCCGGGATCGTAATAGAACCGCTGCCGGATACCGTCATCGTCATCATGGATCAGCCGGGTAATACGATAAACATTGGTTTGGTCTTCAGGGTCGTTCCACGTCCCATCGAATAGCAGAATCAATTTTTGTTTTGTCATCGTGCCCCCACGATAATACACGCTTTTGAACAGTGCTCATGACCACTATATTAGAGGCAGATGATGCACGATGCTCTCTTGGGCAACGCGTACCTTCGACCTCCACATTATTTAATGAAGGTTAGTCGTAAATTCATCCCGTCACCTGTTGATAGTCAATTCGAAGCAGCGCCCCCGATGCGGGCGCTCTTGCTATCTCGCTTTTGGATAAACCAAGCCGTGCCGATGTAACGAAGAGATATTGCCCCGTATCATCAAAGGCACAGCTCGTAGGGCGTGGAACAGGAAGCGAAATCATGCAATCTATCTGCCCCTCTGGTGATATCCGCGCGATAGCAGCACCATCGAAGAGCACACTGAGTAAGAAGCCCTCTCGATCAACAGTCAGCCCATCAGGTTTGCCTTTATCTGGGCTGATGCTGATCAGAGAACGTCGATTTCTGACCTCACCCGACAAGAGGTCGTGATCATAGGCGTAAATGACGCCCTGCAGGGAGTCTGTCACATAGAGTGTTTTACTATCACGGCTCCAGTCAATTCCATTAATGAGCGTGAAACCAGAATCGATGGTGTGCCACGCACCCTCTGGATCGAGTCGGTAGAGATAGCCGGAGCCTTCCTTCAGCCCTTCGTTCATCAAGCCCACCCACAGGCGGCCGGATGGGTCGAGGCTAGCATCATTGAACCGATATCCTTCTTGGCCATGCGGCGCGGTCGCTATTAGCTGCCTTTCACCTGACCTACTGACCATTTCAACATCACAACCGGCTCCTATGAACCACTGGCCAGCCGGTGTCTCAGTGACAAAGCCCAACGGACTGGGCATCGCATGTACGACATTATGGCTCGTCACTGGGTCGAATACATTGAGCGAGGCTCCCAGAGTATCTACCCATAAAAGCCTAGCGGTGGATGTGCTCCAAACCGGCGACTCTCCCAACACCGCTTGGCTTGAAAATGCCACGATCACCTCGTTCATGATCGAGGTTCCACGTTAGAAACAGCGATTAGCGGCCAGTTTGCCGCTATCTCATCCGCTGTTGAGATATGCACTGCACGCAGGTCACGTGGATAGTCGACGCCCTTCGCTTCCATCGCCTTGGT
This sequence comes from Halomonas sp. SpR8, assembly GCF_031010195.1. Lineage (GTDB taxonomy): Bacteria > Pseudomonadota > Gammaproteobacteria > Pseudomonadales > Halomonadaceae > Vreelandella. Next base: position 242,706 of record NZ_JAUAMC010000003.1, read on the forward strand.
AGCATGAAACTGCCCATTCGCGGCACGGAGTATCCAGCCACCTTCTTTGCATTGCGAAGATGCAAGATACGCAATGCCTGGCGCGACATCGATGGGACGCAGTTCATCGGGTTCACCCTCTATTCCCCACATGCGCGTCTTGGCAACGGGCGAAACCGCATTGACAATAATGCCGTCCTTCTCACCTTCAGAAGCAAGCACATTCATAAGCCCCACCACCGCCATCTTGGCGGCCGCGTAAGAGGCGAGCCCGCTCTGAACATATTGGGGGTAGAGCGCCCGGCAGGAAGTGGTCATGACGATGCGGCCATAGCCCGCTGCTTTCATTACAGGCCAAGCTGCCTGTGCGAGCCAGAGAGGAGCCTTGGCGGCGATGGACATCATTTGGTCAAAGGCGCTTTCCTCTACTGCTTCAATGCCTTCGTAGGCTACCCACCCTGCATTATGAATCAGCGCATCCAATCGGCCATTGATTGTTAGAGCACTGCGCACCAGTGCATGGCAGCCTGCACGCGTTCCAATATCCGCCGATACTGCTCTTGCATCGAGACCTTCCAACCGAAGTTTTTCTGCTGCAAGCTCCGCAATCTGTGGATCCTCTCCATTACCATCCGAATCGGCACCGTTATCCTGGATCAGAACTGTCGCACCAAGTCGTGCAACGTATTGGGCATACGCAAAACCAAGCCCGCGACCTGCTCCGGTAATAAGAACTACCTGCCCTTCAAAGCTCACCATTTCACGCTCCGTCTTTTCTGTGAACACGAGTAGGAAGTATGAAATGGGCAAAGTAATATATAAAATACTAATAATATCAATGCTTGATACATTTTTAATATCATTAGAGTATTGAATTGCTAATGACATATCGGAGTTGCCGCATGACGCCAGACATCAAAGCCCGTATCACCTTGCGCGCAATGGAACAATTCGTGGCTGTGGCGGAAGAGTTGCACTTCCACCGTGCTGCGGCGCGTTTGAATATGTCGCAGCCCCCTCTTACTAGTGCGATCAGAAAGCTGGAGGGTGATATCAATGTAACCCTGATTGAACGTGGCAACCGCGTTCTTGGCTTAACCCCTGCGGGAAAGAGATTTCTTAATGAAGCATACGGAACCCTTCGGCGTGCGGAAGAAGCCATCACCGCGACGCAAGATGTCGCAGCAGGAAAAACAGGTTTAGTTCGCCTGGGCTATGTGGGAAGTTCGCTTTATGGACGGTTACCGGATGTCATTCGTGAATTTCGGACAAGCCATCCACATGTCCGTCTTGAGCTACGTGAAGCGACAACCGCCGCCCAGGTTGAGGCATTGCGAGGCGGAACGCTGGACGTGGGTGTGTTGATCCCACCGCTTGTAAATGCTGAAGATATCGAGCAGACAAGTTTCGATAGTGATCGATTATGCATGGCTATTTCGAAAGATAATGCCCTTAGTAAGCGGTCAGACTTAGCGCTTGGCGACTTCTCTGACGAACCGTTCATTCTCTGGCCGATGGTGGAAGGCCGTGGTTTTCATCTTCAGGTTATTCGTCTTTGCGCGAATGCGGGCTTTGTACCCAGAGTGATGCAAGAGGCGCACGGAATGCATGCTGTACTGTCTCTTGTAGCAGTCGGAGGCGGTGTCTCCATTGTTCCCGAAAGCATGAGTGGCTTTCAGGCAGACCGGATCAGTTATCGTCCGTTAACGGGTTCCGAGCCTCAATTCGATCTCGTGTTAGGTCACCGCCATTTGTCTCCCTCAGCGGAGGCTTTCATCCGTACGGCTGGATGACAGCACTCAAACGATAAGCCGTGGATCGTATTGTGACCATCATTCAAGCGAATCCGAACAAAGAGCGCATTGATAAGGTCATTACGCGCTGGATCAAACGTCACCTACAACAGCTCGGAGCTGAGGTGAGTCTGGAGCAGCTAAATGAGATGCCCTTCAAAGAAATAGATAAGTTACGAGCAGAGACTCAGCATTAAAGCCTAACTAAACTAGTGCGACCGCCGCCACTCGGCTAGCGCCTGAATATCCTCCGGTGTGGTCCGGCAGCATCCACCAATACCTGATGCGCCTGCCTTCAGCCAGTGCTCAACTCCTTGTGCCAGCCCGGAAAGATCGGCAGCGGTATGATCGCATTGGGCCGGGTGCCAGGTTTTGGTTACCGCGTCGTACACCTCACCTGAGTTGGGGTAGACCAACACCGGCAGGTCGCACTCACGTCGGATTTCCTGAATCAATGATTCGATGTGTGCAAACGCCGTGCAATTCACACCGATTGCCGCTACGCCTGGGCAGTTGGCCAGGGCGGCGGCACATTCTGCGATAGGCGTACCGTCGCTGATGTATTGGCCATCCTTCGCCGAGAAGGTTATCCAGGCCTGGGCGCCTGGGTTTTCAGCCAACAAATCGGTGATCGCCAGCGCTTCCTCCAATGAGGGCAAGGTCTCAGCAGCCAGTAGATCCGCCCCCGCCGCCAGCAGCAGCTCAAACCGCTCGCGGTGAAACTCAACCAGTCCAGCGCGATCCAGGTCATAGCCGCCGCGGTATTCACTGCCGTCTGCTAGGTAGGCGCCATACGGGCCAACGGATGCGGCTACCAGTGGTTTGGGACGGTCGGTTTGCCCTGGCTGCCACACCGCATCGCGGGCCTGCTGCGCCAGCGTGACCGACAGCTGAATCAACGCCCGCGCCTCTTCTGCCGTTAGCCCTGTCTGCATAAAGCCGGGCACCGTGGCTTGATAGCTGGCGGTAATCGCACAGTCGGCCCCGGCGCCAAAGTAGGCCTGATGAACCTGACGAATCTTCTCCGGCGCCTGGGCCAGCAAGCGCGCCGACCACAAATTGTCATTGAGGTCGCAGCCCAGCGCTTCAAGCTCGGTGGCCAAAGCACCGTCGATGACCATAAAGGGCACGTCGGCTAAGAGGGCCTTGATCGGATTTAACTCATTCATACGGTCTTTTCCTCAACAGCGTTGGGCGAATATTCAGAACGTTGGGAGGCCGAACGGTGGCGCACAAAGTGCACCAGGTAGCACAGGCCAATAAAAGGCACACCGAAATAGAGCGCTACACGTTGTTGCGGGTCAAAGGCGATGCCGATACACGCCGCCAAACAGGCTGCAAACGCAATAATCGGCACCCAGGGATAGAACGGCGTGCGATAGACCAGATCCTTCAATTGCCCTCCTTCACGCAGGTAGTGGCGGCGGAAGTTGAACTGGCTGAGTGCAATTGCCATCCAGACCACGACCACGGCTAAACCGGAAATCGAGACCAATACCAGATAGACGGTTTCAGGGGCATACACGCTGGAGAACAGAGCGCCCAAGCCGCCGACCATGCTGAGTAGCAGGGCGTTCATCGGGATACCCCGCTTATTGAGACGGCCAAGCGACTTGGGCAACGTGCCCTGGTCAGCGAGCGTCCACAGCATGCGCGACGAAGCGTAAAGCCCGGAATTGGCCGCCGACAGCAGCGCGGTAATGATGACAAAATTCATGATATCGGCAGCGCCCGGCACCCCAAGGCGCTGGAATACGGCCACAAAGGGGCTTTGACTAAGACTGGCCTGATCTTGAGGTAACAGCGCCGCAATCACGACGATGGTGCCGACAAAAAACAGGATCAACCGCCATAGTGTCGCGCGGATTGCCTTGGGCACATTGCGGGCTGGATCCACCGTTTCTCCGGCGGCGATCCCGATCAGTTCGGTGCCAGAAAACGCAAACATCACTGCCAGTAAGGCGGTACCAATGGCTAGCAGGTTGGGCGGCATGGCGCCCTCTCCCCATAGAGCCGATAGCCCCGGCGAGGCGACCTCGGTGCCCGCGGCATCATGCAGCGGTACCCAGCCAATAATCGCCACGGCGCCCACCAGCACAAACACCACCACTGCGATCACTTTGATCAGTGAGAGCCAGAATTCAGACTCGGCAAAGAAGCGCGAGGTAAACGCATTAACGCCAAAGACAATCGCCGCAAACAAGCCGCTCCAGTACCAGCCGGGGATGTCGGGAAACCAGCGCCCCATAAAGACCGCCGCCGCAGTAAATTCCGAACCTAGCGCCACCGTCCAGGTAAGCCAGTACATCCAGGCCACCATATAACCGGTGCCGGGGCCGATATAGCGGCTGGCATGGGCGCTGAAGGCACCTGAATTCGGCATATGCACCGCCAGCTCACCCAGGCACATCATCACCAGCCAGGCAACAATGCCACCTACCAGATAGGCCAACACCGCGCCAATAGGCCCGGCTTGCTGCACGGTATAACCGGAACTCAAAAACAGCCCGGTGCCAATCACGCCCCCTAAAGAGAGCATCACCAAATGGCGCGTCTGCATACTGCGCTTGAAGTGCGCACGCTCTTGAGAAGGATCTTGATCGCTTGCTGGCTCACTCATGGGGACATCCCTATCTGCGGCCTAACAAGGGAGAAGACACCCAGCGGCCCGGCTCAGAAAGGGCGCCATTTTAGTGCATACTTAACTTAACAAAAAGCATAAAAGAGAAATTTGATATTCTTATTTTGAATATGCGATCTAGCATGGGTGATAAGGGTTGGAAGTATCAAATGCAGGTCACGGCTGACGCCTACCCGCCAGCAATTACTTGTCCGTGCACAGCTATTTATTATTTGAGATGCTGTTTATTGCGATGCGGAGCGCCTCGAAGATAAACACTGATTCACGCTTCCCCAACCATGCAATCATAAGGCGTTTGCGAATATCGTTGATGCAGGATCGCTGTAATCGACGGTTCGAGCCCTAATCATTCTTTTCATAGACCGCATCGCGTATTTCCATAGGAAAAGCGCCGGACATCCCCTCAAATGCGGTGTTGGTTAACGCAACAACAGTGAGCTTTTTAACAGGGTCAACAAACCAGCTATGGCCGTAGGCGCCACCCCACTGGATAGTGCCTTTTGACTGCGGTGTACCCGCGGCGTCAGGGTCATCCAACACCGCCCAGCCATAACCAAATCCCCAGCCTGGTCCCTGCATTTCCGACTCACCGCCGACCTGATCCTGCATCATTGCTGATACCGTATCAGGCGCAAGGATTGGCTCTCCCCCACGGCGAATAACTTCTAAAAAGCGTAAGACATCAGCCGCAGTTCCCACCATGCCCGCTCCGCCCGAGGGGTACGAATCAGCATTCGTTGCCCGACTGGGTGCAAAGTGAGCAACGCTATTCCAAATAGGCACTGCCATATTGTCCGTCATCCGAACCGGCTCGGACTCTCCATCTGCGTAGGGCGTCGCCAACCGAGAGGTGTCGGAGGGCACGAAGGCGGTGTCTGCCAACTGGAGGGGGTCGAGAACAGCTTCCTGCACAGCCTGAGGAAGTGTCTTGCCCGAAGCCTCGGCAATAACCGCCCCCAGCACATCAAGCCCTAGCGAATAGCGCCACCCTCCGCCCGGAGCAAAGACAAGAGGCGCTTGTGCGAGCCTGCGCAGATTTTCATCCAGGCTAAGCCCCGGCTGGTCAAGACCATCCGAAATATTTAGGCGATGGTAATCACTGTCTAACGGCTCTACAAAGCGGTAGCTAAGGCCCGATGTATGGGTCAAAAGCTGGCGAAGAGTAATAACCGGTCGGCTGCCATCGTCGAGCTGGGGACGAAATGCGGGCAACCACTTTGTTACAGGGTCATCTAGCGTTAGCTTGTCCTCTTCAACGAGCCGCATCAGCGTCGCCGAGACGATGGGTTTGGTGATAGATGCTAAGCGGAACACGGCATCTTCATACATGGGAGTTCTCGCTTCACGATCAAACTGACCCGCTGCGCGACGATAGACGATCTCGCCATTTTGAGCCACTAACACGACTGTCCCGACGATTCTATTTTCCGCAATGGCTCGATTGATAACGCCATCCAACTGTCTTGTAAGGGCATCGTTGGCCGAAGCCGAGGTAGCCAACATGATGCCTGCAAGACCGATCAAATATCTATTCATGGTAGGAATACCTATAATAAGGAGCGACCACTCCATAATTAACGGAAAATCAATTTATTTCAAGAGTGATCATTGTGAAAAATACTACTGTTAACTCGCCACGATCGCGTGGCCGTCCACGCGCTTTCGATCGCAGTGCGGCTTTAGCCATTGCGGGAGAAACATTTTGGCAATTAGGTTATGAAGGCGCTTCAATCGCCGAACTGACAGCCGCTATGGGCATCACGCCACAGAGCCTATACGCCGCCTTCACTTCAAAGGCAGACCTCTATCGGGAAGCGCTGGACTGGTATCAGTCCGAGGTAGGTGCTTTCGCCGCTGCCGCCCTAGAGAAAGAAGATGTGGTGGCTGCCTTCAAGCAATTGCTGATGGAAGCCGCCAAGCAGTTCTGCCGCCCGGATAGACCTCGTGGCTGCATGATCTCGATGGCTGTTTTAACCTGTGCCCGCGATAATGATGCTATTGCCGATATGGTGGCGCGAGAGCGCGAAGCAACGATGAAGGCATTGCACGATAGGATTGAGCAAGGCATTTCACAGGGGCAGTTAAGCACCGATACCAATGCGATGGCACTCGCCCGCTTTATCGGCGCCATCATCCAAGGCATGTCTGTGCAAGCACGCGATGGCGCCTCAGCAAAGGATCTTGAGGCTGTGGCTCAATTGGCTATTGAGCAGATAACTCGTTTTCGTGCGCAGTCCGCCACTGATTAAACTGCCGCAAGCAGGTTTTACGGCAGTTCAACCTCATCGAATGGACGATCAAATGATCGCGGATATTGAAGAGCAGCCCGTCGAAGAAGTGGGAAAGTTACGGGCTGAGATCCAGCGCTATGCTCGCTTTACCCCACTTTTGCTAATAGAAAGCCCTAACAGAATGCCGTCTGCTGAAAGCTCTCTCGCGCAGTAACGCCAGCATGCCAAGCCTGAAGCTGCGGGTAGTCTTCTTTCCAGCTCACCTCTGGAAGCCTGAAGGCGAGATAATCAAGCGCCACCGCAATGGCGATTTCACCCAGGTTAATGGTTGAGGTCTGCTGTTTTTCACCAAGCTCACCGTCCAACTGTTTTAACAGCCGCTGAATCGCCCGAGAACGCCTCTGCCCCAGCTCGCTGTCATCTATCTCGTTGCCGTAATGCTTTCGGGCAATCACGGTGTTGAACGCGGCATCCATCAGGTTTTGGCCCAATCCTGCCAGATGCAACACCGCACCCAAACGGTCTTGGGGAATCATTGGCTTGCTGGGGCTAACGCCATCCAGGTAAACGGCAATCAGCAGTGACTCGCTTAGCGTAGTGCCCTCCTCCGTTATCAGCGCGGGAATCCGCCCTGCGGGATTGGCCTTTAATAGATCGGCATCGTCTGCCCAGGGGTCGCACCAGTTCAGCGTGACGGCGTCTGCTAAGCCTTTTTCCAGTAACACAATTCGCGCCAGGCGCGCATAGGGTGATGTGGCGTTCAGGTAGAGTTCCATTATTGCCTCCCTCGGTGTGATGTAGATTGCTGGGTTTAATGCAAAGTAGAAAGGTGCGCGTGGCGCTGCTGTACGCCACGGCTAAGCAGCACCAACAAAAAGCCTCCCGCTAGCATAAAGCCGCTGATGGCAAATAGCGGCGCATAGGTGCCCCAGGTACCATAAAGCGCGGACATGGCATAACCCGCCACTGCCTGGGCAGCAGCAAAAGCAGCGGTTGCCTGCCCCCATAGCTTCTTGTGTGCGGCCGGGCCTACTAATTCGGCAAGACGGCCAGAAGTCAACGCGACTATACCGGGGATCATTGCTCCCACCATGAAAGAGGATATCGATTGGCTGAGCAGCGCTAGCGAAAATACCGGCAGTGATACAGCGGCAGCCTTCGCCACAAAGGCGATCGCTAAGCCACGATGCCAACCCACTCGATGCGCCAAGGCACCCACCATTAGCGGCCCACATACGGCGCCCAAACCGAAGATGCCCCACTGTAGGGAAGCGGCGTGATTCCCCAGGGCGTTTTCCCTGGCGAGATAGTCCACCCAGAACACGGTATGGGGCACAAATCCGACCGCGTCCAGGGCATAAGCGCCTATCACCAACAATACCACTAGCTTTATACCCATATATCCCTTCTGGCTATTGGCCGATGGGCTAGCATCTGAAGTTAGTGCTAAGGGCGTCACGCGTTGTAAAAAAGCGTCGCTTAAAAGGCCCGCAGCAATGCAGAGCAACCCCAGCGTGCTCCAGGTGACCATTAGGCTTAACTCCAGAAGCACAGGCACGATGAAGGCCGAAAGCAGCGCGCCGAGGCCAATCCCGGTAAACACCATAGCACCCACACTGGCTCGCCTTTCAGGCGGAGTAGCCGCCAGCGCCAGCGATGGGCCAACCACCATTAAAATGGCCCCAGCAATGCCGGAGACTAATCGCCAAAAGAAGAACCAGGCAAAACTGCCCGCGCCAGCGCAGAGCATAAAACTGAGGGCGATAGCCGCGAAACTTGCGCCAATTACCCAGCGGGAAGAAAAGCGCTCACTCAAGGCGTGGGCGGAGAGCGCGCCGATAAAGTAACCCAGCAGGTTGGCAGCTCCCAGGTAGGCGCCTTGGCTGGCGGTAAACCAGCCTTCCTGAATAATCGCGGGCAGTAGCGGCGTGTAGGCAAAGCGCGCAATGCCAATGCCCGCCAAGGTCGCCATTATCCCGGTAATTAGGGCGGGTAGGTCTTGGGTAGTGAGTGCTCGATTCATCATGCTGTGTCCTTTTCGTGCCGCCATTAGGGCAAGGTGGGCAGCGCGTTGTTACACAGCCAGACTACGCGTGAGAAACTATTTCTAGAAACGATTAGTTTTGATCGTTACTATCTTTTTTTGAGATAGCCTGACAGGGAGACGGCGCGTGCAATTGAAATCACTGCGACTATTCATGGCCGTCGCCGAAACAGGCAGCTTCGTGACGGCGGCTAATCAGCTGCACACGGTGCAATCCAACGTGACGGCTCACATCAAGAAACTTGAGGATGAGTTAGGCGTGCAGCTTATTCAGCGTGCGGGCCGCGTTCGCCCTACGAGCGCTGGCTTGGCATTGGTGGAGTACGCTGAACGCATGTTGACGGCCCACGATGAAGCGGTATCGCTCTTCAAGGGCCAGGAGAAGGCGTGTGGCCGACTGCGTATTGGCGCCATGGAGACCACCACAGCCGTGCGCCTTCCGCCGATACTGGCGGCATACCACGCAGCACAGCCTGACGTTGATATCCAGATCAAGACCGGGCCAACGGCCGAACTGGTCGAGTTGTTGCTGGACGGACAGGTGGACTGTGTTTTCGTGGCTGGGCGGCTTGAGCATAGCCGCTATCACTTGCTCAAGGCTTTCAGCGAGCAGCTTGTCCTGGTGGGTTCAACGCCGATGACGACGATGCCCTCTTCTCAGGAGCTGCTGACCTCTGCCTTCCTGGCGTTTCGTCAAGGGTGTAGCTACCGCCAGCGTATCGAGCTATTGCTGGCCTCCCATGGCGTTAATGCCGGGCGGATTTTTGAGTTCGGTTCACTGGACGCGATGCTAGGCTGTGTCGCGGCGGGAATGGGTTACACAGTACTGCCCCGAGGAACAGTCGAAGCCCACCAACACCGGTTCGGGATTCACACCCTGGAACTGCCCTCCTCCATCGCCAATGTCGATACTTACTTTGCCGCCTTCGAACCCGAGACATGGACACCCGCCCTGGCAAGCTTCGCTGACACCTTGCGTGATGCGGTGGTGGTGGATGAGCCTCAGCTTACTGCTTCATAGTCGGTAGCAGGCTGATCAGTGCAGTTGATCAAAGACTTCCGGACGCTGTTCAGCAATACGCAAAAGAGCAACTGCCGGGCCCTGTGGCTCTCTTCGACCTTGCTCCCAGTCCTGAAGCGTACGTATGCTTACCCCCAGCAGCCCCGCAAAGGCTGATTGAGAGAGCTTCAGTTTCAATCGAATCATTTTTGGCGGTGAGGGCGCTGCTAACTCATTAGTTCGCAGCGCAACTCTGCCTTTCTTGAACTGTTTAATCTCATTAATACCGTCGAGAATCTCTGCTCCAAGATTTCTATCAACCATTTTTGATTGCCTCCGCTATCTGCTTGAGCATGTGTCCAGGGATACTGGCGCGCTCCGTTTTACTGTACAGCGTGAGCATCCATATCTCGTGGTCAGATTTCTTCCAATAATAGATAGCTCTGATACCGCCGCTCTTTCCCGAACCTGTTGATGACCAACGAACTTTAAGAACACCACCGGAGCCTTTGATGAGGTCGCCTGCATCCGGTTTCTGCAGCAAATACGTTTGCAGCCCACGGTACTCCTCATCCGTGAGGTAGCTAGGTAACAGCTTGGTGAACGTAGAAGTTTCGATGAATAACATCATTTAAATATACGGCTTTGCCGTACAGAAAACAAGGCTAGATCGACTCCAGATAGGTACCTTGTACGGTTGCTAGGAAGCAGTCTGTCAGTGCTAGATTTTTCCAGAAATAATGTTCGACTAATCCATCGTATTGGCTATGACTGACTTACCGTTGTAGCAGGCCTCAAACTCCCCGGTCACTCTAAAGCCATATTGCTGATAAAGCGCTTTTGCCGTCACGTTGCTTTTTGCGACACAGAGCGTCGCGGGGCCTCCGACCCAAGCGATCATATGGCTAAACAATTGACCACCGACGCCTTGGCGGCGAAAGAGCGGGTGAACAAGTAGCGTGCGAATCTCATTTCCATAGACCGCTCCATACCCTCGAATGCCTTTATCGTCATGAACAAATATCGTTGATTCCAGCAGTTCCCGCAGCCGCGTCTCGTCTTCCCTAAGCGGTATTAGCACAAATTGATCCTGCTCAAACCGAAACTCATCCAGTTTGGCGAGTGAATAAATCTTCTCTATGGCCTCAAAATCGCTGGTTCGAAATGCTCTTATCGTCATTTTGGCTCACCACCACATTCAAATGCTTAAGGCACATAATGCTAACGCCACTAAACAGCCAATCCGTCACTTGGTAACTCAAGCCCTAACTCTTTCTCAAGCTTCCCGAACTGATTAATCAAACTGGAACGCCAATCGACAATAGTACCGAACACGTCAAACACGATGGCTTTCATTAACGTCTCCTTGCCGTTGGAGGGTCATTAATAATCCCAGCAGTGTCATGGCAATCAGCAGGCTCCAACCGAGCATAAAGCTGCCCGTTACATCCAGCATCCAGCCAAGCAGTGGCGGTACCGATACGATTGCCAGTTGGTTAATCGCCATGGCCAGGCCCAGCACAAAACCAGTTTTATTGGCGGGTGCCGACTCTGCCACATAAGCCACCCAAGGGCCGTACCAGCCGAAACCAAAAAAACCTAGCCAGGCCATCAAGCAGCCCAGCATGAACGTCGAGTTTAGCGGCAGCCAAACCAGTACCAGCAGCCCCACTATCACCGCCGCCATGCACACCATGACCGGGAAATAGCGCGAGCGACAGCGATCACTCCAGGCCGCCAGCAAAATGCGCCCGGCAACACCGGCCCCTTGGGCCACAAATAGTAAGGTCGCGGCCTGCAGCACCTCCATCTGCAAACGACTGTGCAAATAGAGCACGGTAAAAATCAAAATGCCGTATTGAACCGAGATTAAACTAATACCGGACGCCATAATCTGTTTCATGGCCGGTTCGCGAATCATCGCCAGTCGCGATAAGACGACGTTGGTTAGGCTGCCTTCAGAGGCTCTTGCGACCGGCGCCACGCCAGCAGGGGCACGGTAAAAAAGCATAAAGGCCAACGCCCCAAAGATCGCAATCAGCCCGCCCACCAAAAAAGAGGCGCGCCACCCCCAGGTGATAGCAACGGTTGGCAGTATGATCGCCGCCAGCGCCCCGCCCAGTGGCAAACCTGCCTGGCGAATACCCATGGCAAAGCCGCGCTGAGATTTATCAAACCAAGCGGCTACCGATTTGCTACCGCCGGGCTGGGCGGTACTGTAGCCCGCGCCGACGATGACCAAAAACAGCAGCATGGCCCAGTAACTCTCAGCCAGTACGGCAGCGCACAGCGCGATACCTACCACGAGGGTGCCTACCCCCACCACCAAACGCTCACTGAACCTGTCCAACAACTCCCCAGCAACCAACAGCCCAACCAACGGCACCAGCTGAGCCGCCGAGACCAGCGCCCCAATCTGAAATGCGGAGAGTCCCATATCTGCCTGTATATAGACGCTAATGGCCCCGATACCCTGAACGAAGAAACAAGCCGCTGCTTGAGCAAGGGTGGCTATCAGCAGAATGATCCAGCGGTAGTTTTGAGCAGAAGCCATCGGCAGCATTGTCGTCATAGGGGTTCTCAGTACATTGAGCCTTTCCCTAGCATTAGCCATTTATGGGCGTTAAGCCACGACGATATCGCAACGCTTGTTGCCAAATCAGCAAGCACAGTGTGTATTGCCTATCCAGGTTGCACGACAGGCTGAAAAGAGGCGAAAACATTGCCAACGCTGCAACGTGCTCACGGAGTACCGATCAGACAACGTCACAAAAGGCTGTCACGTTCTTCACTTCCAAGAGACCGTCCCATAGCCGCTGGGCCTCTTTTGGTAAGGGCGTGGTTCGTCTCAGTAGTACAACGTTTAATGGCACATCGAAAGCGTCACTTCCGGCTCGAACTAGCCGCTTAGCAGCGAGGTCTTCTCGCACGAGCGAATAAGGAAGCCACGCAACACCCAACTTTGATAAAGTCATATGACGCAGGCTGTCAGCGAGTCCAGCATCATGGTGTTGCTGCAAATTTAAGTCTTGCTGCGCGAGCATGGCACTCAACGACCACTCCAAGTGGCACTCTTGTGAGTAATTCAAAAATGAGAGTGGAGAGCCGTCTGTTACATGTAAGTTAAACAGTGACTGACCGGCAACATTTGGCGCACTAACAGGGATGAGATACTCGGTATCCAGCTCAATAGAAGCGTAGCTATCACTCACCACTCCTAAGCGCCTTGCAATAAGGTGTTCACAATCGAATAGCGCCGTTACGAAGTCGGTTTCTCCCTGATTGAGCGCGGTCAGGCATTCCGGCAAGGTATTCGAGTCGATGCTAAATTTAGCCCGTGTAAACTGCTCTTGTAAGCGCGGTAGCCACTGGGGAAAGAACATCGTCGCCATAATGTGTGGTGAGCAAAAGCGTATCCGCTGTTTCTGATCATTAATATCGTCAGCAACGGAGCGACGAAAGCAATCTAAAGAGCTAAGTGCTTGCGAGGCTACCGTTTGCAGTCTGTGGCCTGCATCCGTCAGCACTAACGCCCCTTTACGCCGCTCAAACAGCGCGGTGCCTGCCCACTCTTCAAGACCTTGAATACGGCGACTCAACCCTGACACCGATACATGCCGGTGCTCAGCCGTGCGGTTAAAACTCTTGGTTTCACAAAGGGCCAGGAAATCTCGCAAGATGATTAAATCAGTCATTGACGGCCTTCGGGCAGGTACGCGTTAATCTTACTTTAGCTAAAAATCATCCATGGGAAATAGCGTTTTTGGAGACTAAAATGCCCCAGTTGCCGATAAAGAATACGCGGTTCACCAGGAAAATAACGTGAGGTGATAACTATGGCACGTCAACTGGAAGACTTGTTAGTAAGAGAAAAGCCTGAGGTAGTTGCAGCAGCTGAGACAAAAGCCAATGATATGTTATTCGAGATCAGGCTTGCCGAAATTCGCCTGCTTGCGGAGAAAACCCCAGCTGATATAGCTGATGTAATGGGGGAAACCCATCATCGCAGGACTTGAGAAGGACGGCCGAGTTCGTGTAGATATAGAACTTACCCATCACGGTTTCCCCCTGCCGTGAAGCTGCAGGGCTACGCCATCTTCTGCCAATGCTGGATACTAGAGAGATCCTCATGCTCTAACTGCTCTGCTTTAAAGAGATCCCAGCGCATTTGTAAATTCAGCCAAAAATCTGCTGAAACACCAAAAAACCGCGCCAGCCTTAGTGCCGTGCTGGGCGTAACACCCCGCTTTTTATTCACCAGTTCGTTGATCCGTTGGTAAGGAACGTGGATAGCAGCGGCCAACTCACGCTGGGTAATGTCCATGGGCTGCAAAAACTCTTCCAGTAACATTTCGCCGGGGTGTGTCGGTTCGCGATGTGTGGGTACACGAATCATAGCTTTCTCCTGTTAGTGGTAATCGACTAACTCGACCTCATCAGGCCCAGCCTCAGTCCACTTAAAACAGAGACGGTACTGCCCATTGATTCTGATACTGTGTTGCCCGGCTCTATCGCCTGATAACGCTTCAAGCCGGTTCCCAGGCGGCACCCTCAGTTCATCCAACTTTTGTGCCGAATCAAGCAGATCGAGTTTTCGTGATGCAATTTTCCAGAGAGATGGCGGACATAGCTTGCGAGCAGCTTTGGTATGCTCGCCATTGAATAGATCTTCTACCGCTTTGTCTTTGAAATTTACGATCATAAATACACGATAGCACGGAACCCGTGCTATTCAAGCCTATTTGAGTTTTTGCCCTACACCAACCAGCGCTTATTGAAGATCGAAAAGTCAGAGTTCTTCATCAAACTGGCTCCAGGAGCCAGCCTTGCTCAGTTGCCAGCAGGCGGTCTGTTAGCGCCAGGTTTTCCAGGAAGGCATCGTCATGGGATACCACCAGTAACGCACCCTGGTAACTGCGCAACATGGCTTCCAGGGCCTGCGCGGATGGCAGGTCGAGGTGGTTATTTGGCTCGTCGAGCAGCAGCAATTGCGGGGGCGAATCGGCATAGAGGATGCAGGCCAGCGCCCCTTTCAGGCGTTCACCGCCGCTAAGCCGTCCACTGGGCGTGGTGATCTTCTGCGCGTCCAGGCCTAGTTGGGCCAGCAGCATGCGCAGTTCGCTTTCTGTCATTGAGCGATTAGCCAATTGAAGTTGTTCGAGCACGCTTTTTCCCGGCTCAAGACTCTCCAGCCGCTGGTCGAGATAAGCCTTTTCTGGGGTCACCTTGCAGGTTCCGAATAATGGTTCGATCTGGCCCGCTAGCACGCGAAGCAGTGTGGATTTACCACAGCCGTTGGGGCCAACGATGCCGATGCGCTGCGGCCCTCTCAGCATTAGGCTAATGCGGCGAGTAGCTCCCATGACGAATGGTAGCTCTACCCTTTCTAATTCAACCAAACAGCGCTTGGCTACCTGATTAATCGGTATCTCATGCAGAGTGATGTGCGCTTCGTCTTCAACTTCCTTTGCGGCATCCCGCACGCGCTGGTTAAGTTGATCACGGCTGGCTGCCTGCTTTTGGTGCAACGCGCCGGTGGAGTTTTCGCTGCGCTCTTTCTGTCCATCCAGTATTACCTTGGCCTGATTGGCTTCCTTGCCCTGCCGGTTACCACGGGCCTGTCGTTTCTCCTGACGTTCACGCTGCTTACGCATCTCCCGTTCCTGGCGTTGGCGCTCCAGCTTATGTTGATTGAGTTGGTCAATCGCAGTTTGCTGTTCGTGGGCTTTCGCTTCGGCATAGAAAGTGTAGTTACCACCGTAGCTATGCAGCCCCAGAGGGGAAAGTTCCACAATGCGCGCCATGGACTCAAGCAATTGCCGGTCATGGCTGACCACGATCAACCCACGCGGCCAACGGCTTAACTGTTCGATGAGCGCCTGTCGGTTGGGCCGGTCAAGATGGTTGCTTGGCTCATCAAGAATCAGAAAATCGGCATCCGAGAGCATGGCGCCCATTAGGGCAATCCGCATGGCTTCCCCACCGCTCAGTGTGCTGGCCGGGGTAGTGGCTTCGAGATAGCCCAAGCCATTGCGATCAAGCTCATGGCGGAAGCGTTGGGGCATATCCCAGCGGTCATCCACTGCCTCAAAATCCTCTGGTACCGTGCTACCGGCTTCGATGCGCGCCAGTGCATCCAACGTTGTTCGCACATTCGCGAGATCAGCAACAGAAGCTTCCTTCAGTTGATCCACTTGCTGGGCAAGGTAGTTCACATTGTCGGGGCGCTGACAATGGCCGCTGGAGGGTTGCAACAAGCCCGCGATAATTTTGGCTAAGACTGTTTTGCCGGCCCCATTGCGGCCCACCAGCCCGGTTGGGCGTGCATCGAACTGCTCATGAAGGTCGGTGAAAAGCGTTCTGCCATTCGGCAAAACGTAGGAGACACCCTTTAAGGTGAGATGGGTAGTGGTCATAGTTGATTCCAGAGATGCCGAGTACTCCCCCTGAGTCAGGGGCTAATGGAGACTGGCCGTCATAACAACGGCAGGCATCAATGGCTCATTGGGCAACTACCTCTGCTTAGCGTGGAAAGAACTTCAATAGTACAAATAAGGATAGGGAGTCGGCAAGGACATGACAGTCCTGGTCTAGATATTTAAATTATCCCCATTAACAAACGAATAGAGCAGAATATCGGATCGGTAAGCCCAGCCCTGGCTTGCCCAGAACTTCTGGGCGGCTTTGTTCTCGGGAAGAATCATCAGGTGCGATTTTAGTATCCCTTCGTTTTTAAGCGCATCCAGGCAAAGGTTTACCAGCTCTGTTGCTATGCCCCTTCGACGATGTGAGTCTGCCACCGACAAGTGCTGAACATAGCCGCGCTTGCCATCGTGGCCCGCCATGATCGTTCCCACCAGTTCCCCTTCTCTTTCTCCTTCTGCTACAAAGCTTAGGCCGGGGTTTCGCAGCAGGTATTTCTCAATGCCTTTCCGTGAATCAGCATCGCGCAGCCGCACGCCTTCACTTTCGCTCCACAGGGCAATGGCGGCGTCATAGTCGTTGATGGTCATGGTGCGGTAGTGCATCAGGTGGTTCTCACTAAGTGGCAGTTAGGTTAAAACGGAGCGTCTGGCGCGGCACTATTATCCTAAACGTTTACGCATAGCGCGAATATCGTCGATATCGGCTGGCCGTAGCGGATCAAGTCTTCCCTCTCAATGTGACGACACGTAGTCCGAACTGGCAAAAGCTGGCGGCAACGCGAAGTTCTCCCGCATCCGCTTCGTTTCGGAAGCTGGCGTCAAGCCGAAAAGCCGTTTGAACTCCCGATTGAATTGCGAAGGGCTCTGGTAGCCGACAGCATGGCAGGCGGCCTCTGCCGTCATGCCCTGGCGAACCATCAGCAGTCGCGCTTGATGCAGTCGCGTGGATTTAACGTACTGCATTGGTGAGGTGTGCGTAATGGCTTTGAAGTGATTAAGGAACGTCGGAACGCTCATACCGGCCTCGCTGGCCAGTTGCGTCAGGTTAAGCGGCTGAGCGTAGGTCGCGTGGATGTGGCGTAACGCCTTGCTGATTTTCCCGAACTGCCCCTGCATTGCCAGCGCTGCACGCATGGCATTGCCCTGCGCACCGGTGAGCACACGAAAATACAGTTCTCTCACCAGCGCGGGGCCGAGAATCTTCGCCTCAAGCGGCTGACTCATTGTTTCGAGAAAACGTGTCACGGACACCCGCAAAGCAGCATCCATGGGGCTGGACATTAGACTCTGGGCCGCGCGTTCCTGGGCGAGGGCCTGATGGTGGTCGATCTGGGTCATCAGTTCCGCTGCGAGCTGAAAATCCAGATGCATGTAAATGGCTAACAGTGGGTGTTCAGGTGTCGCCTCAGTTTCCATCGTGAAGGGCACCGGCACCGCGACTGCCAAATAGTGCTGCTCATCGTAAAGATAAACCTGATCGCCGAAATAACCCCGCTTTCGTCCCTGGCAAACTATCACGATACCAGGGTCGTATAGAACGGGGGTACGCGACAAGGGGCGATCCGAACGCAGGATGCGTACATCAGGCAGGGCCGTGAGGTTGTATCCTTCTTCCGGCGCCAGCGCCTGAAGCAACGTCACCATGTCCCGCTGTTCAGCCGCCTGCGGAGAGGGAAAAGTCTTTTCCATGCGATATCCACTGGAATTATTAGAATAGGCAATAATATAAGAATTATGAGCCTAAAATAAGGCAATTCAACAGCGTAATGTGCATCTTCTACTGATACACAGGAGCTATATGTAATGTCTAACAGCAAACTCTTATTTATTACCGGGGTCAGCAGCGGCTTTGGCCAGGCGCTGGCTCAGGAAGCACTTGCTAGCGGCCATCACGTGGTCGGCACGGTCCGCAGCGAACGGGCCAGGCAAGCGTTCGAAGAGCTCGATCCCGCGAAGGCAGTGGGCCGTTTGCTTGATGTGACCGACTTCGATGCCATTGACGGTGTCGTAGCCGAGATTGAGGCGAACGTTGGAGCGATCGACGTTCTCGTCAACAATGCCGGTTACGGCCACGAAGGTATTATGGAGGAATCCCCGATAGCCGAGATGCGTCGACAGTTCGATGTGAATGTATTCGGCGCGGTCGCCGTGACAAAGGCTGTATTGCCATTCATGCGCGCACGCCGGAGCGGCCACATCCTCAACATCACGTCGATGGGTGGTTTCATCACGATGCCGGGCATTGCCTATTACTGTGGCAGTAAATTTGCGCTGGAAGGTATTTCTGAGGTGCTTGGCAAAGAAGTTAAACCCTTCAACATTCACGTCACCGCCGTGGCGCCCGGCTCGTTTCGCACCGATTGGGCTGGTCGTTCGATGTCCCGCACGCCACGCTCCATCCCTGACTACGACGCGCAGTTCGATCCAATCCGCAACGCCCGAGAGGAGAAAAGCGGTCAGCAACTGGGTGATCCTCAAAAAGCCGCGCGCGCAATGCTGGCTGCAATAGCCAGCGACACACCGCCGGAACATCTGTTGCTGGGAAGTGATGCGCTAGAGCTGGTGCGCAGAAAATTGTCGGCGCTTATCGACGAAATTAGCGAATGGGAGACGCTAACACGCTCAACCGATGGCTGAAGCTCCACCCCGTACATAGACCCGCATGGATTATGCAGTGACTCAAGCTCGCAGCAAGAATCTCGCGCGCTTGGCCATAGCTCTAGCGGCATGGTGTCTCCGCTAGTTATTAGCTAGTGGCCCTCACAGTCTGGAAAGAGTTAGCAATTCTTTAAATAGGCATCAAGCTTCAACTCTGGATACTGCCTCGCCACATTCGCAACGTCATTGCGGGTCTCTTCTATTATCCACTCGCGTACTTGCTTGGCCGCATCACTCAGCGGCTTTTTGCGTGAGTGCACCAGGTGGCAAAGCCGCTCGGTGGCAATTGCAGTGGGCGTGGCGGGCACCAGCGAGCCGGTCTCTAGCCAGTGGGAGGCGATGTTCAACCAGCCGATGGCGATTCCCTGACCAAGCAGAGCGGCCTGGAGCACTACTGCATAGTCCGAAAAGACCAACGAGTGAGTCGACCCATAAGCTTCCATATGAAAATTGGGCAGAAGCTCAAACCAGTCTATGCGGCTGTCGCTCAGGCTGATCAGGGTGGTGGAAATGTCGTTGCTGGTCGATTCGAGTTGCTGCTGGCGATAGGCGGGACTGCAGACAGGTACCAGTATTTCCGGCAATAGCAGTGAAGCGTCATGCAGGATGTCCTCCCCCGTCACAAAGCGAATCCCCAGATCCACGTCCTCGACTGAGCCGCTTACCGACCCTGAAATCAGTTGAAAGCGAAGGTCGATATTGGGTAGCTGCGCCTGCAGTTTGTGCATACGCGGCATCAGCCAATGGGTGGTGAAGGCGGTAGAGACCGATAGCGTGACGGTTTCAAGCCCGGTGCTGCGTGCCCGGATCTCCTGAATCGCCGCTTCGATATTGTGAAAGCCGTCGACCACGCCTTGGTAAAGTATCTCACCGCTCTCGGTCAGCTCGGTCTTGCCGGGCGTGCGCAAGAACAGTTTGACCTCCAGATACTCTTCCAGAAGCGCCAGCATACGGCTGACCGCCGGCTGGGTAACCCCCAGTTCGGCGGCGGCTTTGGTGAAGTTACCGCAGCGGGCCGCTGACTCAAAAACGAAGAGTGCGTTGGCACTGGGCAGTTGTCGGCGCAATGTAGGCATGACTTCAGGTTATGCCACAGCCAAGAATTTCGCAATTGTCCGCGAACACCTTATCTGCTGTACTCAATGACAACCGATAGGCATCACAACAATGAAAGGTGATAACCCCTATGGATGAGCGAGACAGTGTGGGAGTTGCCATACGCTCCATCAGCAAGCGTTATGGCAGTACGGTAGCCCTGAAGGACATAACCTTAACTATTGAGCCGGGTGAGTTCGTATCATTGCTGGGCCCTTCAGGCTCTGGAAAAACGACCCTGCTGGGCGCCTTGGGTGGTTTCGTGATGCCTTCATCAGGGTCGGTGTGGGTCGGCGATCAGGATATGACTTACATGCCGCCGCATAAGCGCAACATCGGCATCGTCTTTCAGAGTTACGCACTCTTTCCCCACATGAGCGTTGGCGAAAACGTCGCCTTTCCGCTGCGTGCCCGTCGTTTACCCAAGTCAACGTGGCCGGAGCGCGTGAAGCAGGCGCTGGCCATGGTTGAACTGGATGGCTATCAGGATCGAGGGGTGTCGCAGCTGTCGGGCGGACAACGGCAGCGGGTCGCGCTGGCCAGGGCGATTGTGTTCGAGCCGCGGCTAATCCTGATGGACGAGCCCCTGTCAGCGCTGGACAAGCAGCTGCGCGAGACGATGCAGATAGAACTTCGCCGCTTACACCGCAAGCTGGGGGCTACCGTTGTGTATGTGACTCACGATCAGCGTGAGGCGCTAACCATGAGCGACCGGGTGGCCATCCTTAAGGATGGTGAACTGGTTCAGATCGGCGCCCCCGAAACGCTGCACAACAACCCTAAAGACTCCTTTGTGGCCAGCTTTATCGGCGACTCCACTCTGCTACCGGTGACCCGCATTGATGAGCACAGTGTCCGCCTCGGCACTCACACGCTGCGTTCGACCAAGCCCATCGCCCCTCATGCAGAGCTACTGCTGGCCATTCAAACCGAGAAACTGCTGATCGACGATGGGCGTCATGAACCAGGCGCCAATCGCCTGCCATGCCGGGTCATCGAGGCGGTATACCAGGGCGATAGCCTGCGATTGTTCCTCGAACTTGAAGACGGCACTTCCATCAGTATGCGCCAACCCAGCCACCACGCCGCAAGGCTACAGATTCCACCGCTCGGCGAGCGCTTGAGCGTGGTACTGCATCCAGAGGACACCATCATCGTGCCTCGTGCGGGATGCCCCACTCCGGCGACAAACGTTGCCTGACATAACTGCGAAGTAAACAACAGGAGTCATAGCCGATCATGGAACTTTCCAACTTTAAAGTTCTGACATTCGATGTCGTGGGCACGCTGATTGATTTCGAGAAAGGTGTACTGGAAGCAATCCGGCGACTTGGTGGGGCTGCGGCCCAGGATCTGGACGACAACACTATTTTCGAGGCCTACAAGCGCGGTCGGGATCGTTACCCCGGGCGCTCAAGCAGTGCCATGGCGGATGTCTACCGCTCGTTGGCTGAAGAGTTAAAGCTGCCTGCCGATACGGCTTCGGCAGATGCCTTTCAGATGGCTGTATTTCGTTGGCCTGCTTTTGAGGATTCGGTGGCGGCACTGAAGCGCCTGCGCAAGCACTATCGTCTGGTCGCCATGACCAATGCTGATCGCACCGCCTTCTCTTGCTACTCGCATACTCTCGATGACCCCTTCGACGATAGCGTAACCTGCGACGAGACCGGGGTGGCCAAGCCTAACCCACAGTTTTTCGCCTACAACCGTGGCCGTCAGACGGCCCACGGCTATAAGTTCTCGGAAATACTGCACGTTGCCCAGAGCCAGTACCACGACATCGGCATAGCCAAAGAGCTGGGCTACACCACTTGTTGGATAGAGCGTCGTCAGGGGCAAACGGGATTCGGCGGCACGCCGGCGCCAAAACAGCTCACGACGCCAGACTTTCATTTCCCCACCCTTAAGGCGTTGGCCGACGCCGTAGAGAAGGTGTGATATGAGTGGGCCGCAGCCAGGATCCCCGATTGCTTCGCTTTGGCGTGATACGGCGAGTACCACCGCTAATTTCGCGCCGCTTTCCAGCGATAAAACCGTTGATGTCGCCATTATCGGCGGTGGCTACACGGGGTTAACCGCGGCCCACCGCTTGGCAGAACGGGATGTTCAAGCGATTGTAGTGGATGCCAACCCTATTGGCTGGGGAGCAAGCGGGCGCAACGGCGGCGTGGTATCGGCCAAGTTCCGGCTATCGTTTCCCAGCATCGCCCAGGCACACGGTATGTCGGTTGCCAACGCCATGCATCAGCTCTGCCATGAGGCGGTGGATGAGGTAGAAGCACTGATTCAGGCGTACAGCCTGGAGAGTGCCCGCTTCACACGCTGCGGTAACTTGCGCTGCGCCCACACAGCCAAGGCTTTGAAAGAAATTACCCAAGAAGCCGAGTGGATGCGGCGGGAAATGGGCGATGATTCGCTACGCTGCCTCTCCGCTGGCGAAGTAGCCGAAGAGACTGGGTCGCAGGCGTTTACAGGCGGGGTTTTGGGGCTTGGTGTTGGCACCTTGCACCCGCTTGACTATGTGCGCGGACTGGCGGAAGGGATTAATCAACGCCATGGCGAGGTAGTCTTCGAGCGAACCCCCGCCACTAGCATTCGTCGATTGGATAATGGTGTATGTATCACAACGCCAGACGGCGAAATCAAGGCGCGACAGGTGATCCTGGCTACCAATGCCTATTCGGACATCACCCCTGTAAGTGCAGCAATCAAGTCTCGTTTAGTGCCGTTTAGAAGTTCGATCATTGCGACTGAACCCCTTCCGGAGGCGCTGAAGAACCATCTGTTGGTCAAGGAAAGAAGCTATGGCGAAACCCGCCGGATGATGCGCTGGTTTCGCAAGGTCGATGGACGGATCGTATTTGGAGGACGCGGGGCGTTTGGGAAGCGTGACTCTCAGGCGGCGTTCGACTCCCTGCAGAGCGCTATGGTGTCGCTTTTTCCAGCGCTCACCGATATCGACATTGCCTATCGCTGGTCAGGGCATGTGGGGATGACGCTCGATGCCCTCCCCCATGTGGGCAGATTCGACGACCGCGTTTGCTACGCCGCCGGTTACAACGGCGCCGGTGTGGCCATGTCGACGTTGCTCGGGCGGTTGGCGGCGGACTACGCCATGGGTGAAAGCCCTGATGTCGCGCTGCTGGCGGCGGATCGGCTCAAGGCCGTGCCGTTTTACCCCTTACGTGAAGTTGGTATTCGACTGGTAGCCGGTTATTACCAGTTCCTTGATGCCATCGGGCGCTGATCCGGCGTCGGTGCATTTACTCAATGGAGATAGCAAGATGAAAGATACTCACTGCTTCAAATACTTGCTTGGTTTCTCGGTAGTTGCGGTAGGTAGCGTCGGTGCTGGTGATAGTTTGGCAGACGGCGAAATTACCTTCGTCTCCCAGGGAGGGGCGTACCAGGAAGCACAGACGGTGGCCATACTCGACCCAGTTGCCGAAGCGCTAGGCATCACCATTCGCCAGGAGAGCGCCCCCGACGCCTGGCCGATGATCAAGACCCAAGGCACTACCGGCCAGGCAGTATGGGATGTGGTCGATACCCCGCCACTGAACTGTGTGCGGGGCGGTAACCAGGGGCTGATTGCGGAACTCGACTTCAGCCAGATCCCCAACGCCGACTCAATGCCCGAGGCGTACAAGACGCCCTACTCCGTGGCCTATGAGTTCTATTCCAGCGTACTGGCCTACGATCCCGAGGCCTTCGATGGTAATCCGCCTCAAAGCTGGGAGGATTTTTGGAATGTCGAGGAGTTCCCCGGTAATCGTGCCCTGCGCAACCACCCACTAGGGACGCTTGAAGCCGCCCGAATGGCCGATGGGGTGCCGCGAGAAGAGCTTTACCCGCTGGACGTTGACCGCGCCTTCGCCAAGCTTGAGGAGATCAAACCGCATATCACCACCTGGTGGACGTCTGGTGGACAATCAGCGCAGCTGCTCTACGACGGCGAAGTCGACATGCTGATGATGTGGAATGGTCGCGTTAGCGCGATCATTAATGAAGGCGCCAGCGCGGAGTTCACCTATAACGATGGTGTGCTGCAAAACACGCACCTGTGCATTATTGAAGGCGCGACCAATCAGGAAACGGCCGTCGAGTTTATCAACGCGGCAATCGCCCCCGAGTACCAAGCCAATCTGCCGTTACATATCGATTACGGCCCCGGCAACCCGGCTGCCTTCGATACGGGCAAGATTCCCGATGAGCGTGCCAAGGAGCTACCAAGCTTCCCCGAAAACGCCGAGCGTCAGGTATTGATGTCCTACGAGTGGTGGGCCTCCTCGGCGGGTGAGGAAGCGGAACGTCGTTGGCTGGAGTTCATGCAGCGATAAGTGCGTCGTTGCCGTAGCCCACCTTCGGGGTACGGCAACGCTTGTCGATTTCCCGCTAGGAGACATCCTTTGAAAGCGACCGCCATCAACAACAATTACCCTCACGCTCGCCACCGGGATGCCTCACGTGGCTATCGGCGGCGCGAGCATGCGCTCATGCTGCTCTTGATGTCGCCCGCCGTGCTGGTGGTTTTTGTGCTGCTGCTTATTCCCCTGGGTTGGTTGATCGGCCAGTCCTTCTATGCCGACGGTTTCACGCTGGAACACTACCAACGGATTCTCACCGAAGGCATCTACTGGAATACCTTCTGGGTCACGTTTCGCATCAGTTTTATCGTCACCCTGCTGGCGCTGCTGATGGGCTATCCCATCGCCTATGCCGCCTCGATATTGCCACGACGCTGGTCAGTGGTGGTGCTGGCGTTGGTGATTCTACCGTTTTGGACTAGCGTCTTGGTCAGGGCCTACGCCTGGTTGATTTTGCTGCAACGCTCAGGGGTGGTTAACGAATCGCTGATGGGCGTGGGCCTTATCGACGCGCCGCTGGCACTGGTGCATAACGAGCTGGGCACCATCATTGCCACCGTGCATATTCTACTGCCGTTCATGGTTTTACCGCTTTACGCCACTATGCAGAAAATTCCCCACGACTTGATACAGGCTGGCGCCAGTCTCGGTGGCAGCCCACTGCACGTTTTCATGCGCGTGTTCTTCCCGCTTTCGCTTAGCGGTGTGTTAGCCGGTATGACGCTGGTGTTTGTGCTGTGCCTCGGCTTCTATATCACCCCGGAGCTGGTGGGTGGAGGGCGTACGGTCATGGCCTCAATGCTGGTCAGCCGCAACATCCAGCTGTATAGCGACTGGGGCGCCGCCAGTGCCGTCAGTGTCGTGCTGCTGATGTGTGTGCTGGTCATTTTCTATGTGGTGAGTCGCCTCGTTCCCCTTGAGAAGATACTGGGTGCCAAATGAATAAATTATCCTTGAGCCGAATCATCTTCATTGGCTATGTGGTCGTGGTGCTGACCTTCTTGATCCTGCCCTTGCTGATCGTTGTGCCCATGTCGTTCTCGGACAGCCGCTTTCTCTCCTTTCCGCCCAGCAGTTTCTCGTTTCGCTGGTATGACACTTTCTTCAATAACCTGGGCTGGATGTCCGCCGCGAAAACCAGCCTGATCGTGGCATTCTCCACGGCATTGATCGCGACCCCGATTGGCGTGGCAGCGGCCTATGCCATCAATAGCTCGACACACTGGCTGATGCGCTATCTGAAGATAGTGCTTCTGCTGCCCTTGATCGTGCCGATTATTATCGTCGCCACCGGCGTATTCTTCATCTATGCCCTGGCAGGAATGCTATACACCATTCCGGGCCTGATCATGGCGGACGTGATGTTGGCGCTGCCCTATGTGATCACCGCGGTAACGGCAGGGCTGCACGGTTTTGACCAGACCCAGGAGATGGTGGCTAGAAGCCTGGGGATGAATCGCTTCCGCGCTTTCATGAGCGTCACCCTGCCGCAGATCATGCCTAGCGTGGTAACCGGCGCGATCTTTGCGTTTATTCAGGCGCTGGACGAAACCATGGTGGCGCTATTTATTTCGGGTGGCCAGAACCAGCCTTTGACCGTGCGCATGTTCACCGCGCTGCGCGACGAGATTGACCCGACCATCGCCGCCATCAGCACGTTATTAACCGCTGCTTCATTCGCACTGGTGTTACTGCTGGTGCTGGCACGCAAGCAGGCGCCAGCATGAGCATCGAACTGCACGCCACGGCAGGCCGCGAGATGGGGGGAACCATCGCCCCCCCTGCGTGGCTATTGAGAACCCTCTCTTTCGCTCTACAGAACAATGGCGGCGGTATAGCCGCTGATGGTCATCGTTTTGGATATATGCCTTAAAATTACCCTGCCCCATGTAGCTGTTCAATCTAAAAAATTTTGCTTTCCTCGCAAAAATGTCCATATGCTCAATCTAGTCACTCGAGTTAGTCATATAAAAAAATACGCGATGCTTTTTCAGAATTGACGCCGAATCTCACCAACATCTCACCTAATAGGCGGAGTAAGAGACTATGGCTTTTATCGAAAATTTCTTTGGTGTACTGGAAGACCTAACCTGGGGATGGGCACTGATACCCCTGCTGGTCGTCTTTGGGCTGTTCATTACCTTAATGACCGGATTTGTTCAATTCAGGTTCTTCACGCGTATGTTCCGCGTTCTATCCGCTAAAAGTGAGTCGTCTGACCCGAATAGCGTGAGCGCCCGCGCTGCCTTGATGCTCTCTGTAGGTGGGCGTGTGGGCGGCGGCAATATTGCGGGGGTTGCTGTGGCGATTACCCTCGGCGGCCCAGGGGCGGTGTTCTGGATGTGGGCGATTGCCTTGGTGGGCATGGCCACAAGCTTGGTGGAATCTTCGCTCGCGCAGCTTTTTAAACGTCGCCAGACCGATGGCACCTTCAGAGGCGGCCCCGCCAATTCGATTATTTACGGCTTAGGCGCTGAGTACAAATGGCTCGCGGTCTTTTATGCAGTCTGTTTGCTGGCTGCTTTTGGCCTTGGTTTTAATGCCTTTCAGGGCAATACCGTGGCGGGGTCAATCGAGAGCAGCCTGGGCGTCAGCCGCTATGTCACCGGTACGCTGCTGGCCGGTGCAACAGGCTTGATCGTGTTTGGCGGCATTCGACGCATTGCCAGGGTTTCCGAAGCGGTGGTGCCGGTGATGGCGATGGGTTACATACTGATGGCGCTGCTCATCATCGTAATGAACATCACTGAAATTCCCGGCGTCATCGCCACTATTGTTGCTAATGCGTTTGGTTTCGAGGAGGCGGTAGGCGGTGGTATGGGGGCCGCGATTGCGCAGGGCATTCGGCGCGGGCTGTTTTCTAACGAAGCCGGTCTGGGGTCAGCGCCAAACGTTGCCGCTGCCGCTGATGTGCGTCACCCCATTAGCCAAGGAATCACGCAATCGTTCTCAGTCTTTATCGATACCATGCTTATCTGTTCATGCACGGCGTTTATGATCTTGCTAGGAGGCGTTTATGAGCCTGGTGCCAGTGATATCGACGGCGTTGTGCTGACCCAGCAGTCGTTGGCCTATCATTTGGGGGATTGGACGCAATATCTGCTGTCTTTAATGATATTGCTATTTTCATTTAGCTCGATCATCTATAACTACTACCTTGGCGAGAATGCCGTGGCCGTGATGACCCAAAATCCGATAGCCATTCAGGTACTACGCGTCGTAATTATCGGCATCGTCTTCCTAGGCGCCATCGCGCCAGGGGCAACATCGGTGTTCTTCTTCTCAGACCCGATGATGGGACTACTGGCGGTGGTGAACCTGGTGGCCATTATGATGCTGCTGCCTACTTGCCTACGCCTGCTGAAAGATTTTCGCGAGCAGCTTGCTCAAGGTATTAAACGCCCGGTGTTTGATTCCAATAAATTCAATGACCTGGATATTGATCATACGGCCTGGTCAGAATATAGCGATGAGCAACGCTAATCTATGTTGCTAGAGACTGTTCCCTAACGCATCAGGCCCTCGGCAAATGTTTGATCGACATCCCTGTGCACATCAGTGCTCGGGGATGTTCCTATCTCATACCTCAACGTTCCCGCCATCGCCCTTCAGCACAACTCAATGCTTATTCTCCCCTGCCGATTAGCCATGATGTACAAGCATTCGGAAGCGATGCTGGCTAATCAGGAGAGGCACTGGTTTTTGACGTCTTCCTTTTTTTGATGGTCTTGGTGAGCCCTATAAGCTCTATAGAAGTTGACTATTCCCCCAGCGAGAAACAGCATACTGGCGAAAATGAACTGAGCACCCAAATAGGTATGCAGTGTATGGGCAAGCGGCGTCTGATAGCTCGGCCAGAGATAAGGAATCGAGAAGACCAGAAACAGAATGGAACCGATAATAAACGAGATGGCAACGGCATTGAGCAGTTGCAAGACAACTATGTTTCCAGCCTGTGTGATTTGCGTCACGTTAACCGTCGCACCAATCGTGAACAGAATGCTGCCAATGATAAAGCACCAGGCTCCGCCTCTCTCCCAGCCTACACTCGGCAAAAACAAGGCGCTGCCTACCAGGAACAGTACACTACCGATGATGTAGCCTGCCGACATTACAAACTCAAGCATTGTTTTTGTGCCGTGCGAGGGGTGACGGCGATAATGGCTGATGATTTCTACACAATCGTTTGCTGTCACAGCCAAATAGATTAATGAACCCAAGATGAACAGCCAGGCACCCGCCGCCAAGTGTTTCTCAAAGGCCGGCAGGAAAAAGAGACTCCCTATCACAAAGGCGACGGCTCCCACGATGTAGGCTGAAGCATTCAGGCCTTCCCATAAAAAACTATCGTTGGGTAACGACGTTTGATAACTACGTTTTCGGTTAGTGATGTGATGCGGCATGTCACGTCCTTACATTTACACGAGCTAGCAAAATGGCCGTTCAAACGCTGATTTAAACACTTATTAAGCCTGCCCTCGCCGCTCGGCACTTTAGCTTCTCAATGGACTGGTGGTGCGATTGCTTATGAGCATGTGTGGATGCCGCTCACTGCCCAAAGCTGATACCCAGCCGCAATGCTTGTAAGGCGTCAAATTCGATACTGACTTCGTCAGAGAATAGCGGATGCCCCTGAACCGCGAAATCTAGCGTCGCTTGAGCGCCGCGGTAGGTTACGGTGACGGCTATATCCGCAGAGCTGCTAACGGGCGCCAGCACACCATACTCGACGTTATCAACGCTAACCGAGGAAAGGCCGCGACTATCCAGTTGCTCTTGGATTTCGCGCTCAACGACAACGCCGTAATAGAAGTAAATACCGGCATAGCCCAGCGCTACCAGTACGATCAGTGAAAAAAGCTTTCCCATGCAAACTCCTTGGTGGTGATCGCTATCGATAGACAATCATCGCACAGTCGATGAGCAATTATGTACAAGCATCCTTGGCGCTGCCGACATAAGCTAAGACTGTACTTCATCAAGTTAGATTTTATCAGGGGAGGTCGGCATGAGCAGCGCCAGCCGGTTTGAGTTCTTCAAAAGTCATCATGTGCCAACACTGACGGTGCTGAAGGCGGCTATTGAGGATTTCAGCTACGACCCGCATGCCCACGAGGAGTATGCCTTTGGCGTCACGCTGGCCGGTCGTCAGGACTTTTTCAGCGGTGGGCAATTTCATCGCAGCCCGCCGGGCAACGTGATTCTGTTCAACCCGGAGGAAGTCCACGACGGGCATTCGGGCGGCGCACAAGCGCTGGACTACCTGATGGTGTATGCCCACCCCGAACAGGTGATGCCGCTGTTCGCCGAGGTACTTGGCCGCGAAAGCGCCGCAGGCTTTCGTTCCGACCAAACGCTGATTCAGGATGCGCCCCTGCGCCACGCCATTCTGGAATTGGCCCGTTTGGTGAGCACTCACGCCGGAAGCTGCATTGACCAGGAGAATGCGCTTTATCAGGTAGTTGAGCGAACCGTTCAGCTAGGCGGCCATGTTCAACCCAGCCGCGTCACGCAACGCCCGGATGCCCTGCTAGGCCTGGCCAAGGCATATATCCACGCCCACCTGGAGACGGATATGTCGCTGGATGACATCAGCCGAACCGCGCATTTATCCAAGTACCACTTTTTACGGCTGTTTCGGCAGCACTACGGCATGACACCTCACCAGTACGTGATTAATTGCCGGATCAATGCAGCCCGTGCGGCACTGGACCAGGGTGCGCCGCTGAATGAGGTGGCATTGCGGTTTGGGTTTGCCGACCTTAGCCATTTCAATCGCCGTTTTAAGCGCATCTATGGCATGACGCCCCACCAATACCAGCGCGATATCGCGCGGTAGTCCTACCAAACTTAGAGGTTCCACCATGTTAGCAATCGTCGCCTATGCCCTGGGCGTCATGTACACGCCTGGGCCTGTAAATCTGCTCGGCCTGAATGTAGGCATCAATGGCCAGGCCAAACAGTCGGTCGGGTTTTGCCTGGGCGTGGGAACGGCAATGCTTGTTTACTTGCTGGTGTTGGGCTGGGCGGGGGCTGCCTGGATCAGCGGCAGCGCCCTTATCATGGTGAGTACGCTGGGCTGTAGCTACATTGTTTACCTGGCCGTCAAAATTGCCCGCGCCAACGCGGATTTGGGCGAGCCTGACCATGCGCCGCGCCTGCTGAGCTTTCGCGATGGGCTGGTGATGCAGTTGCTCAACCCGAAAGCCATTGTCGCGACTCTGCCCATTGCCACCCTTCAGTTTCCGGCGGCGGGTATTCAGGGCGTCAGCTTGGTGGTGTGGGCGCTGGGGCTATCCGCTATGGCGGCGGGCGCCCCCGGCAGCTATGTGGTGATCGGCAGCCTGGTCGGGAATCGCATTAAAAGCACGCGGGTCGTGAAAGGCTTCAACTGGCTGATGGCGGGGTTGCTGATCGCCGTGGCGCTGTCGATTGGTGTTGAGCATGTCTGGATGCCGCTTACGAACTAAAGCGCGCCCTTGCGTATGGTAGAAACCCGCCAGGCGAGGTGGTTGGACTACCCACCTCGCCATAAGCGTCTCAGGCTCGGCCTGAATCCGGCAAGTCATCCTGACCAGGACTGTCTTGAACAGAACTGTCTTGAACAGAGCTATCATCGGTGGTCAGGGTAGCGCTGTGATGACTGACCAGCGGGCCAGCCAGCTTGCGCAGCGCCACGTAGAACACCGGCGTGAGGAATAAGCCAAACAGGGTGACACCGATCATGCCCGCAAACACCGCCGTACCCAGCGCCGCCCGCACCTCTGCACCTGCGCCGGTGGCTACCACCGAAGGCAACACCGCCGCCGTGAAGGCAATCGAGGTCATGATGATCGGCCGCAGCCGTAGTCGGCAGGCTTCCAGGGCCGCGTCCACCACACTCATGCCCTGCAGCTCCAACTCCCGGGCGAATTCGACAATCAGGATGGCGTTCTTACACGCCAGGCCAATCAGCACCACCAGCCCCACCTGGACGAAGATGTTGTTGTCACCCCCGCCAAACCAGACGCCGATCAGCGCCGCCAGCATCGACATGGGCACGATCAAAATCACTGCCAGCGGTAACGTCCAGCTCTCGTAGAGTGCCGCCAATACCAGGAACACCAGCAGGATCGACAGCGGGAAGACCACCAGCGCCGCATTACCCTGGGTCGACTGCTGGTAGCTCAGGTCGGTCCACTCAAGCGCCATGCCCGGTGGTAGCACCTCTTCCGCCAGGGCGTTGATGGTGTCCATCGCCTGGGCGGAAGAGAGTATGCGGGGATCGAACTCGCCGGCCAGATCCGCCGACGGGTAGCCATTGTAGCGCAGCACCGGGTCTGGGCCGAAGGTTTGCCGGATATCCACCATCGTGCCGATGGGCACCATTTCACCCTGGTCGTTACGGGTCCGCAGCCGAGCGATGTCTTCGACGCTCTGCCGATAAGGGGCGTCCGCCTGGGCGATCACCTGCCAAGTGCGACCGAAGCGATTAAAGTCATTAACATAGGTCGAGCCCAAATAAGTCTGTAGGGTATCGAACAGTTCGGTCAACGGCACGCCCTGGGCTTTGGCCCTTAGCCGGTCCACCTCGGCATCCAACTGCGGTACGTTGGACTGGTAACTGCTGATCGGAAACCCCATCCCCGGCGTTTGCGCAATCGCGCCCTGAAGTTGGTTAACCGCCTGCTGCAATGCCCCATAGCCAAGGTTACCGCGGTCCTCGATGAACAGCTGAAAGCCGGAGCCATTGCCCAATCCCAGAATCGGCGGCGGCATAAACGAGAACGCAAACCCCTCTTTCAAGCCGCCAATGCCCTGATTGATGCGGGCGTTTATCTCTGCGGCGCTAAGGCTGCGTTCACCAAAAGCGCTGAGGGTAAGAAACGCCACCCCGGTGTTAGAAGTATTGGTGAACTGCAGCGCGTTCAGGCCCGGAAAGGCAATGGCGTGCTCCACGCCATCAATCTCCATGGCCACATCCACGACGTCCTGAAGCATCTGGTCAGTTCGCTCCAGGGACGCGCCTTCCGGCAGGATGACGCCGGCAATCAGGTAAAGCTTGTCCTGCACCGGGATAAACCCGGGCGGCACCGCCTTGAACATCACACCGGTGCCCAGCAGCAACAACGCGTAGACCACAAATACTGCGCCTCGGTGTTTAAGGGATCGAGCCACGCCTCCCTGATACTTGTTGGAACTGGCGTTAAAGAAACGATTAAAGGGACGGAATATCCAGCCGAACAGCGTATCGATCACGCGAGTGAGCCGATCTTTGGGTGCGTTATGCGGCTTGAGCAGCATCGCCGCCAACGCGGGTGAAAGGGTCAGCGAGTTGATGGTGGAGATAACCGTGGAGATGGCAATCGTCACCGCGAACTGGCTATAGAATTGACCAGTGACCCCCGAGAGAAAAGCCATGGGGATAAATACAGCGCACAACACCAGTCCCACGGCGATGATAGGCCCAGAGACTTCACGCATGGCCTGATGAGCGGCCGCCTGCGGCTTCAGGCCCTCCTCGATGTTCCGCTCCACGTTTTCCACCACCACGATGGCATCGTCCACCACGATACCGATGGCCAGCACCAGACCAAACAGGGTCAGCGTGTTGATGGAGTAACCCAGTAGGTAAAGCGCCCCAAAGGTGCCAATCACCGATACCGGCACTGCCAAAAGCGGGATGATCGAGGCACGCCAGGTTTGCAGGAAAAGTGTGACCACTAACACCACCAGCAGCACGGCTTCCAGTAGGGTGGCTATCACCGACTTTATAGAGTCGTTCACAAAGATCGTGGTGTCGTAAACCGCTTCGTACTTAACGCCTTCTGGGAACTGCTCGGACAGTTCATCCATGGTGGCGACTACCTGCTCGCGGATCTCCAGCGCATTGGCACCCGGTGCCTGGAATATCCCCACACCCACTGCGTTCTGGCTGTCCAACTGCGAGCGTAGGGTATAGTCACCGGCACCCATTTCCAGCCGGGCCACATCCGAAAGCCTGAGTATCTCGCCGCTGTCGCCGCGTCTCAGCACGATGTCACCAAACTCTTCCACCGTTTCCAACCGCCCACGGGCATTGATCAGGGTGAGAAAATCACTCTCCTCAATGGGTTCAGCCCCTAACTGCCCGGCGGAGACCTGGACATTCTGCTCCCGCATGGCGCCTACCACATCGCCAGCCGTCAGGCCGCGGGCGGCGATCCGGTCGGGATCAAGCCACGCCCGCATGGCGTAGTCACCGCCACCGAAGATTTGCGCATCCCCTACCCCTTCAAGCCGGGCCAGACGGTCGCGGACATTCAGCCGTACATAGTTACGCAGGTAAAGGGTGTCGTACTCGCCGCTGGGTGAGGTCAGGTGAACAACCATCAGAAACGTGGGTGACTGCTTCTGAGTAGTGACGCCTTGACGGCGAACGGCCTCCGGCAGCCGGGCTTCGGCCTGGCTGACGCGGTTCTGTACGCGAACGGCGGCCTGCTCAGCATC
This sequence comes from Halomonas sp. SpR8, assembly GCF_031010195.1. Taxonomy (GTDB): domain Bacteria; phylum Pseudomonadota; class Gammaproteobacteria; order Pseudomonadales; family Halomonadaceae; genus Vreelandella. The sequence goes on from NZ_JAUAMC010000003.1 coordinate 276,407, forward strand.
GGTACCGGGGCGGAAGGTGACGGTCATTTGCAGCACGCCATCAGAACCTGCAACAGACTTGAGGTACATCATGTCCTCGACGCCATTGATGGCCTCTTCCAACGGCGTCGCTACGGTCTCGGCAATCTCCTTCGGGTTGGCGCCGGGGTAAACCGTTCTCACTACCACGGAGGGCGGCACTACATCCGGGTACTCACTGATCGGCAGGTTGGGAATGGAGATCAGTCCCACCGCAAGAATAATGATCGACAACACCGCCGCAAAAATCGGTCGGTCCACGAAGAAACGGGAGAAGTTCATGGCGGCTTACTCTTCCCTGGCAGCAATGGTGGGTTGGTCGTCGGAAATAGGGGTATCAGCCGCCGGGGCGGTCGCTACGCTTTGCGGGCTCACTTCCATTCCGGGGAAGAAAACTTTTTGCACGCCATTAACGATCACTCGATCACCCGCTTGAAGCCCGTCGGTGATGACTGTTCGTTCTGCCACCTGCCGCCCTGTGGTTACCTGGCGCTGCTCTGCAAGGTTATTCTCATTGACGACATAGACGTAGCGGCGATCCTGATTGGTCAGCACTGCCTTACGATCTACCAGTAATGCTTGCTCTAAACGAGCGACCGGCATTTCGACCCGCGCAAACTCCCCTGGTCGAATGCGGCCATCCGGGTTGGCCAGCACCGCCCGAAACTGCAGAGTACCTGTGTTGGGGTTCAAACGGTTGTCGATAAAGTCCAGGGTGCCCGTGTACTGGCGCTCCGGGTCACCGCCCAGCTCAATCGTCAGGCTGTTCGGCGCGTCACTAATCAGGAGTGTCTGACTGGCAAATGCGGCCTGCTCGTCCGCTTCGAAGTAGACGTGTACCGGATCAATGCTCACCAGCGTGGTCAACAGGCTCTGATCAGCGTTGGCCAGATTACCCAGCGTCACCATGGCCCGACCGACGCGACCACTGACGGGCGCCGTAATGCGGGTGTATTCCAGGTCCAGCTCGGCGGTATCCAATGCGGCTTGAGCGGCATCTACCATGGCGCGGGCATTATTCAGAGTCGCTTGACGCTGGTCATGCACCTCCTGAGAAATGGCTTGACGGCCAAGCAATACCCGGGCGCGCTCGGCTTCGCTGCCAGCCTGGGCAAGCTGGCTCCTGGCCTGGGCAAGATCCGCCTGGGCGGCGCCAACACGCGCCTGATAAGGCCGTGGATCAATCAGGAACAACAGGTCCCCCTGCTCCACCAGTTCTCCCTCCTCGAAAGCGACTTCCTGGATATAGCCACTCACCCGAGCTCTTAACTCCACCGTTTGCGCGGCTTCTACACGCCCGGTGAATGACTCACTCAGCACCACCGGCTGAGCGATGATCTCCGCTACGTCGACTTCCGGCGGTGGCGGTGCTGGAGAAGCCACTTCCTCCTCGCTCTTAGCCTCGCATCCAGCCAGCAAGGCCGTTATCAGCAGGGGCAGGATCACTGCCCGGCCGCTTGCAAAACGGATTCTTTGTAAAAGACTTCCCATGATGAATTGCTCCCATGGCTACCGGCATCCGATAGCAGCGTTCGTGATTATGTTCGTGATTATGTTCGTGATTATGTTCGTGATTATGTTCGTGATGGCGTTCGTGATGACGTTCGTGAGACAGATTCCACCGTATTGGCTCTAACAAGTCGGTTAAACCGCGTCAGAATCGACAGAAAGCGGCAGTAATATGAGAGGGACTGAACAGACAGGCATTACCGAGTGCCTATCAGGTATCAGCTACCATAGGCGAGGCGAGTGTATTGAAGGTATCGGGTTCCTGCGGGAAGATTGCCTAATTCTGTCGTGGCGCATGAAAGCGCCAATAGGCCTGGCGGGGCTGAATAGCGTTGTGTTCCATGCTCAAGCATTGTGTCTGCTTGATGACACACGTCAGGGATTGCTGGTTTCTACGCGGTGATTGCCTGATTCTGCAAAACCAGATGAAAAAGCCTCACACTTAGGAAACAAAGGCATATACTGCGATCTGTCAGGGAGGAAAGCCATTGACCCATCTCACACCCCAGCAGGTCCACCACCTAAGCCAAAGCCTGCCACAGCAATTGATCCAGATCGTCCGCCGCTGGACACCCCTGCAAACGCTTCAGGACACGGCGATCGCCGAGGTACAACTGGTGCGCACTGACGCCCCTACCAGCTTTCACTGCGCCGTGTATGAGCCGTGCCTGTGCTTTGTCATTCAAGGCAGCAAAACCGTACTACTGGGTGATAAGGAGATCGTCTATACGGGGCCAAGCTACATGGCGAGCGCCGTTCACTTACCGGTGGTGGGCAGGGTTGACCATGCCACACCCGAGCATCCCTATCTGGCGGTAAAGGTCGCGGTAAATCCTCAGGAAGTCGCCGGACTGATACTGGAACTGGGTGACAAGGCTCCACCCACAGGGAATGATGCTATCTGCTCCGAGATGGACTGCGGTTTAACATCAGCCCCTATGGATGAACGTATGCAGGGCGCTCTCTATCGTCTCTTGAATCTGCTCGACTCCCCGGATGATATTCAAGTGCTTTCGCCCCTGGCCCGACGTGAGCTGATCTACCGGGCGCTGATGGGCGCCATGGGGCCTCACATGCGCCGCTTTGCCGCTTCGGACTCCCAGGCTAACCGGATTGCGCGGGTCGTCTACGCGCTAAAAGAACACTACGCCAAGCCGCTCAAGATTCGTGAGTTGGCAGCGGTTGCCAATATGAGCGAGTCGACGCTTTATCATAGCTTCCGACAGGTCACTCGAATGTCACCGCTACAGTTTCAGAAGAAGCTACGCCTGCACGAAGCCCGCCGGCTTATGCTCGCCGAGGGGCTGGAAGCCTCCACCGCCAGTTACCGAGTGGGCTATGAAAGCCCTTCCCACTTCAGCCGTGAATACAGCCGTATGTTCGGCGCCCCACCGCGGGCTGATGTTAGCCAGCTTCGAGCAGCCAGGTCAGCACCGCTGCCCGCTTAATCAGCGTAGGCTTTAACCCCTCTCCGGTGCGCCGGGCTGTAGCTACATTGTTTACTTGGCCATCAAAATTTCCCACGCCAACGCGGATTTTGGCAAGCCTGACCATGCACCGCGTCTGCTTAGCGTTTGCCCTTAAAATATGGGTGAGAACCCACGCTCTTCGCAGGCATCTCGTGGTTTGTGCACTACTATGGCGCGTTCAGAAAAGCGACGCCACGGAATTTCCAAGCCAAACACATCAAACGTCATCATACCCAAGCGGCAGTCGATCAGAACGTCGACCACATGACCACGATGCACCATGCCCGTTTTCGTGGTATCAAGCTTTTCCCAGTGTATGGGCTGGCCGGTGACGTCAGTGTAAGGAGGTTCGTAACCGCCCTGGGTCTGATCGAAAGATCGAAAATCCATGATTAAACCAATACAAAGGAGCAATACGCTCGCAAAACCGATCAGCGCAAAACCTACCGTCATCGTCTTTACTATCGACCTAGCAGTCATTGCTTTCCCTTAGCATTAAATAGTCATCTGTATTGAGCTAGTGTTCATGTATGACGGCCAGCACTTATTAAATTCGCAACTTCCATGTTAAAGCTTGCTCACTATTTTTTAGCCAGTAACAGCCCTACCCCTGCGCTGGCTAACAAACTTGCGCAGCCACGGTTGAATAAACGCCGCATGGCAGGGCGTGAAAACCACTGGTTTAAAAAGCTGCCTGCATAGGCGTAACCGGCAATCGCTACCCATTCCAGCAGCAAAAACAGCGTACCTAACACTATAAATTGCTGCCCTACATTGTCGCTGGGCTCCACAAACTGCGGCAGGAATGCGGTGAAAATCAGGATGGCTTTGGGATTACCGGCGGCAAGCAGGAACTCTTGTCGCGCCAGCTCAAACAGGCTCTTGGGCTGGGTGTCTCCGTCAACACTTTCAGCGCTGTCGGCACCCCATAATTGATACGCCAGCCATAACAGATAGAGGCCACCAACTACCTTGATGACCAGAAAAATCTTTTCAGAGGTGTAAAGCAGCGTAGCCAAGCCGGTTGCAGCAAGCGTGATCATGCCAACAAAGGCCGCCAGCCGCCCAATACCTGCAAGACAAGCTGCCCTAACGCCATAGCGCTTGGCATTGGTCAGTGACAGCAGATTATTAGGCCCTGGCGCCATATTGAGGGCGAAGCAGGCAGGGATAAACAGCAGCAGCGTGGTTAGGCTCATGAAAAATCACCTTTATAGGTTAACAACAGTGCTGATGGCAAACTGATGATGTGACTGCTGCTTATCTTGCGACGGCGATTCTCGCTCAATGGCAAACGAAGATTGGGTTTCACTGAAATAAGCCCACTGAATGGCACGATCCAGCATGCCAGGGGGCAACTAGGCCATAAAAGTAGCGGCTTGGGTCAGAATGTCTTCTTCAAGTAGTCCGGCAATTTCTGGCGTACGCCTCACGGTTGCACAATAATCAAGTGTTCCTAGCCCGTTAAAGTCAATCCGCCAACGGCTATCACGAACTGGAGGGCCAGTAACATAGCGCACGGGGTCGAACAAAGGCACTGCTCGGCCACTGACGGCTATATCGAACGGCAAGCGCTTTACGAACGCTTCGTACAGATAGCCTAACTTTCTTAAATAGATGCCGTTTGGCGAGGCTTGCAAGGCGTTTTGAAGCGCTTCTATGGGCAAATGTGGCAATGCGCCCGCCAGAATGGCGAGATCGATACCTTCGTGCTTAAGTGCGAAAAGTAGATGGTCGAGCAATGACGTTTCTGGCGCACGCCCCGCAGGTACTGCTATTTCCTTCTCCATAGACATGATGCGTGTGACTGGTCGAACCCGCGCAGGGTAAATGGGTGGGCATACCCCCAACGCCAAATGTTCATGCAGGTACGCATAACCTACCGGCCTCATCACAAAACGCCTCAAATCAAAATATTTTATTCACTTCAACAAGAAAATGTTCAGTAATCAACCAAAATACAATTTTTTATTAACCTGGAGCAGCGCAAAGACAGTGCCACAGGCTAAGAAGCTGGTCAGACAAAAAATAGCAGGCTTTCATCACCTGCTTTCTTACGCCTACTCAATCTCCAATTTTAACTGATCACCTGCTCTTCCAATCCCCTGCACCCCCTCACGCTTTCCGCCAGTTCACTGGCCAAGCCGTGTACCCGCTCGACGGCGTCGTCGGGGATGTTGGCCTGGGCGGGGGCTGCCTGGATCAGCGGTAGCGCCCTGGTCGTGGTGAGTGCGCTGGGCTGTAGCTACATTGTGTACTTGGCCGTCAAAATTGCCCGCGCCAACGCGGATTTAGGCGAGCCTGACCATGCACCGCGCCTGCTGAGCTTTCGCGATGGGCTGGTGATGTAGCTGCTCAACCCGAAAGCCATTGTCGCGACCCTGCCTATTGCCACCCTTCAGTTGCCGGCGGCGGGTATTCAGGGCATCAGCCTGGTTGTGTGGGCGCTGGGGCTATCCGCCATGGCGGCGGGCGCCCCCGGCAGCTATGTGGTCATCGGCAATCTGGTGGGAGATCGCATTCAAAGCACGCGGGTCGTGAAAGGCTTCAACTGGCTGATGGCGGGGCTACTGGACGCCGTGGCGCTGTCGATTGGTGTTGAGCACGCCTTGGTGCCGCTCGCTGGCTAACGCCTATACCCAGGTCGAGTTTGGCCCACATTACATACGACGTTTTAGTGACGCATAGACCTTACCTTTATCGCGTTTGCCAACGGCAATGACATAAACGAACAGCTCGTCGTCAACGACTTCATAGACCAGGCGATAGCCAGCGCTGCGAAGCTTGATTTTGTAGCACGCATCAAAGCCGCTTAATTTATCAGCGGCTACTTTGGGTGATTCCAGCCTTTCCGCGAGCTTCTTTTTAAACTGGCTTTTGACTGGCCCGCCGAGCTTTTCCCATTCTTTAAGCGCTGCTGGCAGAAAGCGAAGCTTATAGGTCATCTAACGTAACCGATACTGCCTTATCTTTATCAGCTCGGCGTTCATCCACCAATTTGGCCAGCTCATAGTCTTCCAGCATTTCCATCATGGCTTCATAGGTTTCGGCGGGGATCAAATAGGCGGCTGGCTTGTTATGGTTCAGCACGGCAATAGGGGAGCCGCTAACCCTGGCAAGCAGCGAAGATGGATTTTTCTTTAGCTCAGAGATACTTACAGAAAAATCTGCTAATACCTGATGCATGTCGGCCTCCTGGAAACCCTATATAAAGTACTTAATATAGGGTTGATATTAGCTCTTTTTTTGTTCATTCGCTATGTAAAGTCACAATTATTGGCAGTGACCTACCTCCGGCACGCCCACACACTTTCCGCCAGCTCGCTGACCAAGCCATGTACCCGCTCCACGGCCTCATCGGGCGTATTGGCGTGTTCAATACAGTCCACTAGCGCGGAGCCAACCACCACGGCATCGCTATAACGGCCAATGGAGGCGGCCTGCTCGGCGGTGCGAATACCGAAGCCGACGGCAATAGGCAGATCGGTATGTTCACGCAGGTGGGCAACCGAGCTTTCCAGCCTTTCCGGCGTGGGGGCATTGCCGCCGGTCACACCCGCCACGGAGACGTAGTAGATAAACCCGGAGGCGTTCGCCAACACCTTGGGCAGGCGCTTGGCATCGGTTGTCGGGGTCGCCAGGCGGATAAAGCCGATGCCGTGCTGAAACGCTGGCTGGCAGAGCTCTTCGTCGTGCTCGGGAGGCAGGTCTACCACAATCAGGCCATCGACACCGGCGCGGGCGGCATCGGTCAAAAAGCGCTCAACGCCGTAGCAGTAAATGGGGTTGTAGTAGCCCATCAGCACAATCGGCGTGGTGCTATTTTCTTCTCGGAAGCGGCGCACCATCTCCAGCGTTTTAGCCTGAGTTTGGCCGTTTTTCAGGGCGCGCTGCGCGGCTTTTTGAATGGCGGGGCCATCGGCCATGGGGTCGCTGAACGGCATGCCGAGTTCGATGATATCCACCCCGGCCGCGGGCAACCCGTGCAGCAGGCGGTGGGAGGTGTCGGCATCCGGGTCGCCTGCGGTCAGGTAGCTGACCAGCGCCGGGCGGTTTTGCTGCTTGAGGGCGTTAAAGCAGTGTTCAAGACGCGTGGATTTAGTCATTTCAGTCTCCTGATTCGCGCTCATTGAGAGGTCTCGCCAAGATGATGGGCGACGCTCGTCATGTCCTTATCGCCACGGCCGCTCAGGTTGATCACCATCAGATGCTCGCGGGGCAGCTCGGGCGCGCGCTTGGCAACTTCGGCCAGGGCATGGGCAGTTTCCAGGGCGGGGATAATGCCTTCCTTGCGGCAGCAAATCTGGAAGGCTTCCAACGCTTCGTCGTCGGTGGCAGAGACGTACTCAACGCGCTTCTGCTCGTGCAACCAGGCGTGTTCTGGCCCGATGCCGGGGTAATCCAGCCCCGCAGAAATCGAGTGGGCGTCGGTAATCTGGCCGTCTTCGTCTTGCAGCAGGTAGGTGCGGTTGCCGTGCAGAACCCCGGGCGTGCCGCCGTTCAGGCTCGCGGCATGCAGGCCACTTTTCACGCCCTTGCCGCCCGCTTCCACGCCGATCATTTGGACGTCCGGGTCATCCAGGAACGGGTAAAACAGCCCAATGGCGTTTGAGCCGCCGCCCACACAGGCCACCAGCGAATCCGGCAGGCGGCCCTGCTTTTCGAGCATCTGGGTGCGGGTTTCATGGCCGATGACGGCCTGGAAGTCGCGCACCATGGCAGGATACGGGTGCGGCCCGGCCACGGTGCCGATGATGTAGAAGGTATCGTCGACATTGGTGACCCAGTCGCGCAGCGCCTCGTTCATGGCGTCCTTGAGCGTGCCGGTGCCGGAGGTAACGGGGACAATTTCCGCGCCGAGCAGCTTCATACGGAACACGTTGGTCTGCTGGCGTTCGATGTCGGTGGTGCCCATGTAGATCACACAGGGCAGACCAAAACGCGCCGCTACGGTGGCGGTCGCCACCCCGTGCATGCCGGCGCCGGTTTCGGCGATGATGCGCTTCTTGCCCATCTGCTTGGCTAAAAGCACCTGGCCGATGCAGTTATTGATCTTGTGGGCGCCGGTGTGGTTGAGTTCTTCACGCTTGAAGTAAATACTCGCCCCGCCGAAGTGCTCGGTCAGCCGTTCGGCGAAGTAGAGCGGGCTTGGCCGCCCCACGTAGTCGCCCTGGAAGTAGGCCAGTTGGCGCTGGAATTCCGGGTCGTGCTTGGCGGTGGTGTATTCATCTTGCAGCTCCAGAATCAGCGGCATCAGGGTTTCGGCGACAAAGCGGCCGCCGAAGCTGCCAAACAGACCGTTGGCGTCGGGCAGGCTCTTGGATACGTCTACAGGTTGATTCATCACGACCTCGTCATGCGAGTTGAGTATGTGATGACGTTAAGGCAAGCGCGCGAAGATAAAAATCGATAAGATGTCAGCCATATGTGAGCTGGAGTCACGCATTCATGCACAACAGCATGCCCCCGCTAAGCGCATTGCGCGCCTTTGAAGCCACTGCCCGGTTAGGCAGTGTGACCGCCGCTGCCGAGGAGCTAAGCGTCACTCACGGTGCCGTCAGCCGCCAGTTGAAAAGCCTGGATGAGCATTTTGGCGTGGCCCTGTTTAGCAAAGCGGGCCGTGGCATTGTGCTTACCCCGCACGGCGAGAAACTGCAAAGCGGTCTAAGCGAGGCGTTTACCAAGCTGCGCGATAGTTGCGCCGCGCTCAAACGTGATGTGGAGGAAGCCCCCTTCACCCTCGCCTGCCCTGGCAGCCTGTTGGCCCGCTGGTTGATTCCCAGGCTGGACCGCCTGCACCGTGAACTGCCCGAACTGAAGTTGAAAGTGGTGGTGAGTGACACCGAGCAGCCCAGCAAGCAAACGGACGCCAGCGCCACCCTGGCGTTTTCCGAGCCACCCTGGCCCACGGATGTAGACGTCGTCGAGCTTATCCCCGAGCAGATTTGCGCGGTGGCCAGCCCACAACTGGCAGCACAGCTTGATCCGGCTGATCCAAACACGCTCTTCTCGAATAAACTCTTATACACCGCCTCCCGCCCCCAGGCATGGCCGCAGTGGGCCAGCGCGGAAGGACTTGAGCAGGCACAACTGGAAGCGGCGCTAAACCAGGGCCAGGGGTTCGAGCACCTTTACTACTTGATGGAAGCGGCGGTGGCGGGGCTGGGTGTGGCGATTGCGCCCACGCTGTTGGTGGAAGACGATCTGAAGAGCGGGCGGCTGGTGGCGCCCTGGGGCAGCATCGAAACATCCGCCCGGCTCTGCCTGTGGCTGCGCGGTCAGGCGGGCTTATCCTCTCACCCCCGCCGAAGCGAGTCGCTGGCGGAATGGCTTAAGGGAGAGTTGAGGATGCTCAACGTAAAAGCCAGTGACAAAGAAACGCTGCAAGTTCTTCAAAACCAGGATCTGATGCAACAAATCGCGGTTTCCATGGATACGCACAACCAGAGTTAAGGCTGTCAATTTATTGACCACAAGACAGACTGATCTATCGGTTTGATGACCACGCTATTTATATTCTTGCCATCGGCGGTCACTACGATCAGTCCTGATACTCTTTATTTGATGAAGAGCAACATGAAAACGTAGTGGCTATCGGCCACTCAAGCGCTCACGGTTACTGGCTACCAGCTCAGCCAGAAAGTCCGCTACAGCCCGAATACGCCCGGATTGAGTAAGGTCCGTCTGGATAACGAGGTAAATGGGCTGATCCACGCCGATATCCTCAGCAACGCAGATCAGACCAGCTTCCCTGGCCAGAAAATGCGGCAGTACCGCGATCCCCAGCCCCGCTTTGGCCGCCGCTAGCTGGGTCGCCAATGATGTGGTGGTTAACGCTGGATCACGCCCTTGCAAAACACGCTCAACCCACTGGGCGGCGGGCAAGTGCGCTTGCGTTTCACCCCAGGTGATAAAGGCATCCGTGTCAAAATCGCCTGCATCATGGTGAGGCTCGCGCTGCGCTGCATAGCCGGGGCTCGAGTAAAGCCCGAAACCCAGAGAGCCCAAGCGTCGAAGGGTGACATTGCCCCGCTCGGGCTTGACCATTCTAAGCGCTAAATCGGCGTCACGGCGGTGCAGGTTGACAGTGGTGATATCGGTCACCAGCTCAAGCGTGATGCCGGGGTACTGCGCATGAAATTGCGGTAATGCGGGCAGAATAACCGCCGTGGCGAGGTTTTCAGCGGTCGCTAAACGCACTCTACCGCTCAGTTGCGTCGCACTGGAAACCCCGCTGGAAAAAACCGCCGCGGCAGCCTCCAAGGCTTCAGCTTTCTCGATTAGCCCTGCCCCCTCCTCGGTAAGCCGATAGCCCGATTGCTGGCGTACAAACAGCGGCAGCTTTAAAGCGTGTTCCAGCCGTTCGATACGCCGGGAGAGCGTGGCGATACCCAAGCTCAGCTCGGCGGCGGCACCACTCAGCGTGCCGTGACGGGCCACCGCCAGGAAGGTGCGCGTGTCGTCCCATACCCAGCCATGCGGCATTTGTTTTTCAAAACCGGAAACCGGTTTATCGAAATCGTTTATTTTTTCCATTATCGGATAGTGCCACGCTGTTACGGCGCCACTCAAGAACGAGTTACTTCTGGAGAAACATCATGCAAAAACGAATGCTGGGCAGCGATCTAACCATTTCCGCTATCGGTTTAGGTTGCATGGGGATGAGCGAATTCTATGGCCCCCGAGACGATAGCGAGTCGCTACGAGTATTAGCACGGGCAGTAGAGCTGGGTATCGACTTTTTCGACACAGCGGATATGTACGGGCCGCACCATAACGAGGAGCTGATTGGTCGCTTTCTCGCCAGTCATAAGCCTAAGGTGCGTATCGCCACCAAGTTTGGCATCGTACGCAACCCCGGTGAGTACCAACGCAGCCTGGACAGCAGCGCCCGCTATGCCCAACAAGCCTGCGAGGCATCGCTGCGGCGGCTGGGCATCGAACAGATCGATCTCTACTACGTCCACCGCATTAACCCGGACATACCCATCGAAGAGACCATGGAGGGCTTGGCGCAATTGGTGCAGGACGGCAAGATTGCCCACATCGGCCTCTGCGAGGTCAGCGCTGACACCTTGCGTCGCGCCCACGCGGTACACCCGGTGACGGCAGTACAAACCGAATACTCTCTCTGGACGCGGGATGTGGAGCAAGCGGTGCTCCCCGCCTGCCAGGAACTCGGCATCGGCTTTGTACCCTACTCGCCGCTGGGTCGCGGCTTTTTGACGGGAAAACTTCAGGAGAATGCCGACTTCGGCGAAGGTGATTTTCGTCCTAACCTGCCGCGCTTCTCTGAACAGGCAATGCATGCCAACCGCCGAATCGCCGACGTGATTGGTGACATGGCTGCTCAAAAAGACTGCACCCCGGCGCAGCTGTCGCTGGCTTGGTTACTATCCAAAGGCGATAATATTGTGCCAATTCCGGGCACCAAGCGACTGCGCTACCTTGAGGAGAATGCGGCAGCCGCGTCCATCACCCTGACGGCTGATGAGCAGCAACAGCTTGAAGTGGCTACCGAGCGCCTTCCGGTGACCGGTGAACGTTACACACCGGAAGGCATGAAGGGGGTTAACGCATAAGTTAACAGCCTTTTGCCCACCCTGGCTGGAAATAAGTGTTGCCAGAGTCTGTAACGTCTCGGCGTAGGCCAGATCACTGGCGGCGGGCATAGACTTGGGGTGTATAGCCAAACTCTGCCTTAAAGGCAGCTACAAAACTGCTGGTGCTTTTATAACCTACTGTATAGGCCACTGTGGTAGAGCTCTCACCTCTACCCAAGGCCTCAAGCGCGTTCATCAGCTTAAAACGGGTACGCCACTGCCGAAAGGTCAACCCGGTTTCAGCTTTGAATAGCCGCTCTAGCGTTCGCGTGCTCGCTCCAGCGAGGTTAGCCAATTCTCTTAATAGATGGCTGGAATCTGGATGGTTGACCATATGGCTGATGATACGTCGCAATCGCGGGTCAGTACCAGCAGGTAGAGACAAGTCCGCGGCCAGTAGGTTATTGAGTTCATCAATAGCAACTAAACCTAGGCGAATGGTACTGGCATCCCCACTGCTCGTCTCGGAATCGTTTAGCCTGAGCACGATTTCGCGCATCAACGCGGTCATCGCCACCATCACTACTTGGGTATCCTGATCGCGTACCGGGTAAGTAGGATCAATGTAGAGATTACGGATTTCCACCTGCGTTTCGCAATTAACTTGGTGGTCGCAGTTAGCGGGTATCCATACACCGTGAGTAGAAGGCACCACCCATACGGCTTGTTCACTGGTAACACGCAACACACCCTGTTTGGCCCATAACAACTGCCCGCGTGGGTGAGAGTGAGGCACCATACCGGCTTCTGCTTGCATATTGCGAGAATGGGTCAATACAGGACGAGCAGGGTCAAGGGTGAACGCTATATCACTGGGCAGCGACATTGTCGCATTATCACCATCTGTTGTCATAACTTGCCCTTAACACGTCAACATGCAGCGCCTATTGTAGATTCCTCTGCGCACACCGCGCAATTGGGCTCACCACAACTAGGGTCTCGCCATGCTTCGCTCGCTTAGTTTCTCTCATGCTGTAGTGGCAGCGGCCTTGCTGGCTGCTTTGCTGCTGGCACTTTTTCCCATAGAGCCCCACCCCACAGCATTTTCTTACGCCGCTGGTGTGATAGTGATCACGCTGGTTCTCTGGAGTACCGGTGTGCTGCCCCCCTTCCTAACCGGTTTGTTATTTTTCACGCTGGTGAGCGTATTCAACTTGCTCCCCTCAGAGCAGCTATTCGCTGGGTTTGGCTCGACAGCTGTGTGGATGGTTATCTCAGGATTTATCATCGGCTCGACCATTACCTCTAGCAAGCTTGGCGATCGGCTAGCAGCCGTGCTGTCGCCGCTCCTGACCGCAAGCTACCCGAGATTGATTGGCGGGTTAGTTTTTACCGCTATGGCATTGGGCTTTGTGATGCCATCTTCCGGGGGCCGAGCGGTGGTATTGATCCCTATTGGCTTAGCGTTAGCCGAACGAGTGGGCTTTGAACCGGGCAGTGCTGGCCGCCTGGGCGTAGCAACCGCTCTGGCTGCCGCTTGTAACATGCCGAGTTTTGCAGTGCTTCCATCCAATCTCCCTAATATGATTTTGACAGGGTCGAGCGAAAGTCTGTATAGCATTCATTTTGGCTATGCGGAGTATCTACTACTGCACTTTCCCATTTTGGGACTCCTGAAGTCGAGCTTAATTGTGGTGCTGGTACTCGTGGTATTTCCAGCCCGTATCGACTCTCAGTGCCAACTGACCATCGATATGGCCAAACCATCCGTTAACGCTACACAGCAAAAAAAGGTGGCCGTGGTAATGGTCATCACCCTGCTCTTCTGGGTAACCGATACACTACATGGCGTAAATCCGGCGTGGGTGGGACTCGTAGCTGCAGTAGTGCTGTTGATGCCAAAGATTGGTGCTGTGACTCCGAAGTCATTCAACACAGCGGTAGATTTTGGCACTGTGATATTTGTGGCCGCTGCACTAGGGTTGGGTACACTCGTCAACGTTTCAGACATTGGCAGTGCTGTGGGCCAAGGCTTTACCCAACTACTGGAAGCCAACAACGGCAGCCGTTTTTGGGACTTTATGTCGCTGTCACTGATGGCGACCTTGACGGGAGTCGTCGCTACCACACCCAGTGTTCCTACGGTACTTTCCCCCATGGCGTCAGAACTCGCTGGCGCCTCAGGGCTCTCTCTTCCTGCAGTACTGATGACTCAGGTAGTAGGCTTTTCCACGGTGATCTTTCCTTATCAGGTGGCACCGCTGATTATGGCGATGCAACTTTCAAGAGAACCCCTTGGCCAATTATTAAAGATCATCGTTCCGTTGGCACTGATAACGATCTTGCTACTTATTCCGTTGGACTACTTTTGGTGGCGACTGTTGGGTTGGATGGATTAAGCCACCTGCCCGATGGCATGCATATTTCAACGTCATAGCAAACCAACAAACAACTTACCCTCTGTTCAATAGGCAAGGTTAGACCCTCTTAATTTTTACGGTGAAGGTAAACGCCAGTGCAGCACGGTGGAGAAAGTAAGCGCGTACAGATCATGACTATCAGCCGAAAATGCCAGCGCCCGTATATATGCTTCTGCTGGCACCTGTAGCGCGATTGGCGCTCGTCCGGTTCTTACTTCGCGCAATTGTAGCTGGTCGGCTGCCGCCATCGCTAACCAACGGCCATCGGGAGAGGCTGCAGCCGTGTGTATATGATCCTGACCATCGAGCACTGCAGAATAGAGGTAACTACCTTTATCGGTATCAAACACATGCATGCCAGCCACCTGCTCGCCCCTCGATTCCAAACGAAGCTGAAAACCGCTTGTGGCCCACTGCCCTCGAGCCGACCCTATCGGCTCCCAGGACGCAGGGTGATCACGCAGATCAGGGGTGGCAGGCACCCCCTGATGTGGAAAATTGCCATACCGCTGAGGTGCTTGGATCACACGCTCTACCCGCCCACTCTCAGCGTCCAGTTCCGCTAGGCCATAAAGGTCCTCCACCCAAAGTGACTCCCCCATCCAGCGTACTGGGCGCAGAGGTTGCGAAAACAGAGCAGCTCTGGGCACCTCAACCGCATGGTAGTGCCACTGTCCATGCTCTTCATTTCGGTAGCGATAAAAGCGCCCCACGTTATAGCTGTAGAAACGGGGGCGCCCCTGGCCATCCAACTGCCCGCGTAGTATGCCTCCCAGGCTCGATGTGCCAGCAGCCAACGACACTGGCCAGGGTTCCGCGACAGTTTGAGAAGTTTGGTATCGATAAAGCTGCCAGTCACTCTCACCGAATGGCCGCCCTCGAAACCACAAGGTATTGCCCTCCTCATTCACCAGCATAGGGTCTGCCCCTTCCCACCCTTGCCAAAGGACAGTCAACGAGGATTGTTCCGGTAATAACCGCCAAACCTCGGTGATCCATTCGCGTGTACCATCTATACGGGCGGATCGCTGCACACCAATGGCCAAACTGCCATCAGCCATAACTTGTAGCGTCTGCGGATCTAAAGCGTCGTCGCTGGTTAACGTAAAAATATCGGGCGTAAGCTCTGATTGAGTATCATCTTCAAAGCGTAAGTCAGGCTCCGGCATGCTCGGCAGGAGAGGATGCCCCGCTTCCCAGGCGGTGGGATCGGTACTAATACGACGCTCTACCCCAGGCAAAGCCTGATCCAAAGCACTGATCACCGCCATAAACATCTCGCCCGGCACCAGCGATTGAGAAAGATGTGTGGGCACGCCATCTGCCGCCAGAATTACCTTTCGAGCAGGGTTAGGGAAGGAGTGGCGACGATGGATATCGATGATTGTAGACTCAGTACCAAACAGCAGCATCGCATCGAACACTACTACCGTCTGCTCGATGTCATACTGATTTCTCCAACCTTCCTGCCACTGGCGGAAGGACTCAGCACGGGTATACAAATTACGTAGCTCAGGTAGCGTTGCCAACGCCTCGCTGGAGGCTTGCAGGTTTGCAACTGCGTGACGTTGACGCCAGTCGCTTTCTTCTGGCATCAAAGCACCATCGCTCACAGCCTGTGCCAAGGTCGGCTCGTTATCGGCCAGTTCCGTCATTTGCTGCGGACGCCGAGACAGCATGACCTGCCTCCACGGCGCCTCCAAAGTGGACAATAACAACTGCTCCTCCACCAGGGTAACTCGATCTTTCAGTGCTTCAGAAACCACTGTCTTTACCTGCTGATAAGGCGCCTGAATCAGAATGTAAGCTCGCTCCGAACCGATGGCCTGTTGTTTTCCAACTACTACAGGTATCTCCAACGCCTCTGGGGTGTGATGGACGACGCCGTTTTCAGAGATTCGCCAAGACGCTTCTGAATCATCTGGAAAGGAGAGCACGCTGTTGTCCCCATGCACTATTGATGTCATTAACACGCCGATGAGCGCCCCTGCACTTTTTGTCGCTATCCAACCCAGCATAAGATAACTCTCTTGATTAATTATTAACGCTAATAAACCAGCGCACAGAGACCACTTACCCTAAACTAAAGACCGCGCGCTTAACCATAAACGCTAGTGTGTCACCATCGGGGTCGCGTACATAGGCAGCGTCAACGGTGTATTGCCAAGACATGACTTTTAGCATCCTGCCCTTGGAGCTGTCGGTAAGCAGATAAATGACGCCTTTTGAACTTCCTCACCAATACGATGCAATCTTCCAGCTCATCTATAGGTTATTTTAGTTTCTTTTCTTAAATGCGCTTGCCCGTACCTAAAGCAATCCTTAAACTGCTGCGCCGCCCAGGAGAGCGTTTCATGAAAATTAACGTGGTCGGCACTAGTGGCAGTGGCAAAAGCACGCTGGCTAAACAACTCGCAGTAGCGCTGGATACTTCTTACATTCAGCTTGATCAGCTGTTTTGGCGCGCTAACTGGCAAGGTACACAGGACGATGTATTCCTCGCCAAGCTTGAAGAAGTATTGGCAACATCCCCAAAAGGATGGGTGTTGGATGGTAATTTTGATCGCACTCGCCCTATTAAATGGCACGATGTCGATATGGTGGTATGGATCGATTTCCCTTTCTGGCGTGTATTTAGCCAAGCCAGCACACGAGCCGTAAAGCGTATTATTAGCAGGCAAGAGATCTGGCCCGGCACCGGAAACCGCGAAAGCTTTCGTCGAACATTTTTAAGCCGTGATTCAGTACTGCTCTGGTCGCTTAAAACATGGAATCAAAACCGCAAACGTTACTTCGCCGATATGATTGATTCACGCTATGCCCATATCCAGTTTGTGCGTTTAACCTCGCGTAGAGAAGCGCAGATGCTAGTGGATAGCCTCCGCCATGATGCCTCTGTCTAGACTATTTAGATGCTGATGCTTACTCCGTGTGGATTAGTAGTGATGTTATTCAACTCACTGGTAAGCCGAATAGCCACGCTAATCGGCTTACAATGTAACCTTGGGAGGTGTGCACAGTTTGGCATTTATGCTTACGGGCATGTAGGATAATTGAACAACTGTTCAATTAAGGAATTTCTATGCAACGTCATCCGTTGATTGCTGCCGTGTCACTGGGTCTTTTTGCTGGTGCTGCTACGTCCACTGCACTTGCAGAGGCAACGCCACTAGAGCAACAACTAAAGGATCTGGAGTCGTTTCAGGTGATCGCTCATCGCGGAGCTAGCGGCCACGCGCCGGAAAGCACCATGGCCGCCTATGAACTGGCTTATGAGTGGGACGTCGATTACCTGGAACTGGACGTGCAAATCACCTCCGACGGTGAGCTGGTGGTGTTCCACGATGACACCATTGATCGTACCAGTGACGGTGAAGGCGAGATTAACGATTACACCCTGGAAGAACTCAAAGCCTTGGATACCGGCACCTGGTTTAACGAGGAAAACCCAGACAGCGCCGACACGGCCTTTGACGGCGCGCAGATGCTGACACTGGACGAGCTCTTTGATCACTTTGGCCACGATGCTCGCTACTACATTGAAACCAAGTCGCCGCAGTTGAACCCTGGTCTGGAAGAAGCCCTGGTAGAGACACTGGAAGCGTACGACATGATCAAGAGCGGCCGCGTGCTGGTGCAATCGTTTGAGCAGGATAGCCTGTTGAAAGTGCAGGAATTAAACGACGACGTGCCGCTGATCCAGTTGGTGTGGTACTACCCGAGCGAAGAAGACGACTCGCGCCTGGTGGAGTGGACAGGCGTGACGCCGGGACCCGCCGAGATTACCGATGAGGACTTTCAGGAAGTCGCCGATTACGCCGTGGGCATCGGCACGAACTACCTCTATGACGGCCGGGAGGTCATTGACGCCGACTTTGTTAAGCAAGCCCAGGAAAACGGCTTGCCGGTGCATGTGTATACCATCAATGAAACCGAGGAAATGAAGCACCTGATGGAGATGGGCGTCAACGGTCTGTTTACTAACTATTCAGATCGCTTGCTGGAACTCGTTGAGTAAGCTTTCGGGGAGTCGTTATTACGCCCAGCCTTGGCTGGGCGTTTTTGCTGGACGGCTTTAACCCCTAACCCGAAATTCTGATGCTAAGCCTAGCTGCTCGACTACTCGCTCCACTCTTATCCGGTCTTTACCCTGCAGCGCTTTAAGCGGTTGGGGCAAGCAGGGTTGGCTTACCTTACCGGTTACTTCGGCAATAGTCACGGCCACTCGCAGGCTACCACCGTACTCACGGTAGAGAGCCCATAACGGTTCAAGCGCGTCAGAAAGCGTCTCGGCCTGATGAGCATCACCCGATTGAGCAGCCCGGGTTAGCGCTAAAGCAGCCTTGGGGAATAACCCACCAATGACTGAGTACCAGGCATCGCACCCCGCATTCAGCCCGGTTGCTGCTGCCGGATCGCCGCTAATACCGATGGTGACATCGTGAGGAATCAACGAACGTAGTCGTGCGACCCGTTCTCTTGCGGCGTTAAGGTCGCTAGTCACCGGCGGAATTTTGATTGATTGCACCTGTGCCAACTGAGCGATACGCCCATGTAACTCATCGCTAAACTCAAAATGAGTGGTTCCAGGGTTGTCATAAACGCACAGCGGCACACTCAATGAACGGCAGACCGTTTCGTAATGTGCAAACGCTTCGTCATCGGTAAGCTTCTGATAAGACACCGGTGCTAATAGCACCCCACTCGCGCCCAACTGCTGAGCATCCTCAGCCAACGCCGTGACATCGCGAGTACGTAGTGCGCCAATACCCACCACTACCGGCACGTTACCTGCATTTTCCACTCCAAGCTGGACAACCCGAGCGCGCTCTTCACGGCTTAAATAGGCGTAGTTACCGGTCGAGCCTAGCACGCCAATCGAATCCACCTCTGCTTCGGCTAGGTGTTGGACTAATTGGACAAACTCGCGCTCCTTAATGCCCTGCTCGTCCATAGGCGTTAACGGAAATGCACTCATACCGGTGAACATGTAGGGGACTCTCTCTATTTGGATGGCAGCTGCAGTATCTCACAGACAATTACCAATAAGGTATCAGTGCCTTCGTCGGTGACATAGCTTCCTGTTATTTTTTTAAAATTGATGCAGTGCTTATGTATGTGCCGAATCGATACGGTACTATTGTTTTTCTGGAGTTTACCACCCAGTTATAAAAGGCCCTGGACATTAATATATCGCTGCCTATTGGCCGAAAGGAGCACACGTCATCAACTCATTCACACCTAAAATGCAGTTTTACACTGCATCGTGCATGAACCTGGCGTTCATCAATCGACCAGTAAGAAATAGCCAATGCCATCACTGCTATTGAGTGGTTCTCTAATGCGATTGTCCTTACTGACAGTGACCACTCTCATTTTTTTGATGGGGCTCACTTTTGTGGGCGCGAATGCCATCGCTCGGGAAGCCCCTCTTTTTTTAGTGGCCCATCCTGATGTCACTACCCGCTGGTTAAATCGTGATACTACTCGCGCGATATTTGCAATGCGTCAACGCACATGGCCAGACGGTCAAGCGGTCAGAGTATTTGTAATGAATAATGGCAACCCCGTGCATGCACGCTTTGCCAAAGAGCAATTGGCAGTTTACCCCCACCAACTTCAGCTGGCCTGGGATCGCATGGTCTTTTCAGGAACGGGCCAGGCCCCTGATCGCGTAAGTAATCAGGCAGAGATGCGCGAACAAGTTGCAACGACCCCCGGGGCGATTGGCTATCTGGAAAGGGAGTATCTGGATGATAGTATCCAAATTATTTCGATGGAGTGAATGTCGAGCAGTTGCTGTTGTGGCAGGTCTCCTTGCTTTAGGTTCCTCTGCTTATGTGCACAGCAGTGAGCGCGTCATGGATACCTTGCAGGTACATGGTTTTCTTAGCCAAGCGCTGGTTATCACTGATGATAACAACTTCTTTGGCTCAAGTAGCGAGGATGAAGGCAGCTTTGAATTCACCGAAGTTGGCCTCAATGCTTCATTACGTCCTCACCAAGATGTACTACTTGCGGCTCAGGTGCTAAGCCGTCGTGCAGGCGGTGATAGTAGCGATGCACAGCCGAAGCTCGACTATGGCCTAATTGATTATCAGATGCTCTCCGATCAAAAGCGTACCTTTGGTATTCAGCTTGGGCGGATTAAAAACCCGTTTGGATTTTACAATCAAACTCGAGATGTAGCGTTTACACGACCTAGTATTCTATTGCCTCAATCAATTTATTTTGATCGAACGCGTTCACTGGCTCTTACAGGTGACGGGGTAACGTTATACTTGGAAGAGCGACTAGATAGTGGAGTCGTTAGAGGGCAGGTCGGCTTAGGAGAACCCCAAGCTGGCGATGATTTAAATCAAACGCTCCAGTTACATCGCATACAGGGGTCTTTCGACCCGCAGCAATCAGCCATTGCACAGGTTCGCTATGAGCATGATGCTGGACGTATCGTAGCAGCGCTAAGCCATGCCAATGTCAGATCCAAAATAAACTCACGCTACCCTGACGTCGGCGATGGAGACTTTTACTTTAGACCCTGGATATTTTCTTTACAGTATAATCAGGAACTGTGGAGTGTAACGGCAGAGTACGCACTGCGCAGGTCGGGGTTAAAAAACTTCAATCAACCTCCTTTAAATTTCGATACGACAGGTGAAAGTTGGTATCTGCAGTACACTCGTAGATTTTATGACGATTGGCAATGGCTAGTTCGTTACGATAGCTTAACCAGTAATCGCAGTGATCCTTCAGGCAAAAATTTCGAGGCAAATGGGCGGGGGCCTGCTCACTCTCAATTTGCAGATGATTTAACATTTGGCCTGCAATGGACGCCACACCCTCAAGTAATGATAGCTGGTGAATACCATCATGTAGATGGCACCGCCTGGCTTCCCTCCCAGGATAATTCAAACTCATCAGAGACAAGCAAACATTGGAATATGTGGCTGTTCCAGTTATCGCTGCGCTTCTGACGTTTTATTAGATCCTGGCTAAGATGGTATCGCGATGAAATTCTCCTCCCTTTTGCGAATGCCTCAGCGGCTAAGCTTAACGTGGCGCGTCATCGCGCTAAGCAGCTTACTGCTTTTAGCGTTGCTCGTACTGTTTACCTGGCTGGGCCACGAAAATCTCACTCGCCAATTTCAGGAAAGCCGAAATCAGCATTATGAACGTCAACAGCGAGAAATTCATTTAGCACTTGTTCGTTCATCAGAGAACTTGCGCCAACTGGCGGGATTAACAGCCGCCTCGGCCAGCTTGGGTCCGCCATTACAAGCGGGTAATGCAGCCGATGTAAGAGAAGCTCTGAATTCACAGTGGCCGGCGCTGCAACTAGAAGCAGGAATTGATGAGATTTTAATCATTAATACCCGCGGTGAAGTCGTGGGTAACTGGGGTACCGGTAATGCAGAAACACAGCTTCCCATACTGAGTTGGGTAAGGCGTGTCATGAATACCGAAAGGCCGCTAACCAACCTTCGTTGCTCAACCAGTTGCCAACAATTCGCTGCCGTACCGGTATTAGTGGAAGGAGAAAGTGTCGGCATGGTAGTGCTGGCTCGCTCATTAGCCGACGTTACCCGACAGGCCAAAGAAGTCTCAAACAGCGAAATTGCACTGCTCGTAACAGGCCCCGTTGAAGAGGCGAATGTAGCTGCTACAAGACAACTAAATGCTTGGAATGGTTATCTATTGGCACTCACCAGCGAGGAGCAAAGCTTAGCACCGTTGCAACGAGCAGCGGAGACTGTCTCTATTCATCGCCTTGAAGAGGCGCCACTAGGCCTTGAGTATGGTGGCAGACATTTGGAACTCAGCGCAGTACGCATGGAAGATAATGACGAGCGTAGCAGCTCTGGATTCTTTCTACTTATATCAGATATTACCGAACAAATTGATGCTATCAATCAAAACACGCGCACACTGCTGTTCGTAGGCGCATTCGGCTGGGTGGCCGCTGAATTACTGTTATTAGTCATACTCATTGGCCCAATGGCTCGACTTCGTAGAGTCGCTGGACTGCTGCCTGCCCTTGCTGACGGAAAGTTCAGCGCTATTCGCTCCGCCATTCCCAATTATCGCCGCTGTCTTCCTGATGAAATTGATGTCCTCGAAAGCTCTACGCTTGACCTCTCAAATCAACTTGAAATGCTTGAGGATGAGGTTCAAGAACGCGGCACTCAGCTAGCCAAACGTATCGAAGAGCTGGCTAAAGAGCGCGATTTCGTTAATAGTTTATTGAACACTGCACAAGTGTTTATTATTGCCCAAGACAGCACAGGGCGAATAAGCCTAGTTAATGAGTATACTCAATCGATGCTGGGGCTTGATGAACCCTCCTTACTCGGACGCCACTTTGTGGATGTATTTGCGGCTGGCGTCCCTACAGCGCTTGAGTCATTCTCCCTCCCTCTCCAAGAGGAAAAAACACTACGCACACCTGACCACCGCACTCATACCATCGCTTGGTATCATGCTCCCTTGCAAACAGGCAGCAATGAAAAAGTGTCACGCCTATCGGTGGGACTCGACATTACTGAACGTAAGGCTGCCGAAGCCCGTTTAACGTGGCTTGCCGAGCGTGACCCGTTGACTGAGCTGCATAATCGACGCTATTTTCAAAATGCTTTGCAAGCTGCTCTTGAGCGCCCTGGCAATATCCAGGGAGCTATACTCCTGCTTGACTTAGATCAATTCAAAGAGGTCAACGAACTTAGCGGGCATCACGTAGGCGATAAATTACTACGTGAGGTAGCCGAGACTCTCTTTCATCATCTTGGACACCGGCACGTCATCGCCCGTCTGGGTGGTGATGAATTTTCGCTGCTGCTAGAAGATACCAACGCAGAGCAAGCAGTTAGAGCCGCTCAGTATATCGTTCAGTTGTTGGATGGCATCGGCTTTTTAGCTGGAGAGCGTCGACACCGGGTAACGGCCAGCATCGGTATTGCTCTATTTCCAATCCATGGCACTAAGTCTGGCGAGCTGATGGCCAACGCCGACGTAGCTATGTATAAGGCGAAGGCAAGCGGTCTTCAACATTGGCATCTGCTCTCCAAAGCAGAAAATGCCAAAGATGAACTGCAAGAACGAGTCTACTGGGTTGACCGTATACGGAATGCGCTCGAAGAAAGTAGTTTTGAGCTCATGGTGCAACCCATCATGCGTTTGGAAGACCAAGACATAAAACATTATGAAGTATTGCTGAGAATCCGTAATGAAGACGGCAGCCTCATTTCACCTGCGCAGTTTATTCCTATTGCTGAGCAGAGTGGTCAAATCGTCTTAATTGACCGCTGGGTATTACGGCACAGTTTAAAAGCACTCAGCCAGCTGCAAAGCCGCGGTATAACGCTGGCTGTTAATCTTTCTGGTCAGTCCCTTCACGACGAGGGATTAAAGCAGTATTTAGCCGATGAGCTGGCTACCAGCGGCGCTGATCCACACCACCTTATTCTAGAGGTGACGGAAACAGCGGCCGTTACTGACTTTTCCACCGCACGTGGTGTTTTACAAACTGTGCGTGATCTTGGTTGCCGCACTGCACTCGATGACTTCGGGGTTGGTTTTAGCAGTTTCCACTATTTAGGGCAGCTGCCGGTTGATTATATCAAGATTGACGGCTCTTTCATTCGCAGCCTACTTATTAGCCCGGACAGTCGCGTTATCGTTCGTGCTATTGCCGATATCGCTAAGGGTTTTGGCAAGCAAACTATTGCCGAGTTCGTTGATCAAGAAGCTTTATTGGCAATATTAAAATCTTATGGGATAACTTATGGTCAAGGGTTTTATTTAGGAAAGCCAGCCAAACTCACCGAAGCATTCGGCATTGCTAGCTAGATATAACATACATTTATGTTTAAAATTAAAAAGGATCGCCAATGAAACCTTCTCCTCTTTCAGAAAACAGAATAAAAGTACCTTCAGATTTAATAGAAAGGTTTATACAAGAGTTCTCGTTCAAACTGTGTATGACTGAGCAAGAAAAACAACAGGCTTATCGGTTGAGGCATGACGTTTACTGCGAAGAGCTTCAATATGAAGAGCCTACAGATCCTTACAAGAAACTCGAATATGATATTCATGATCAAAACTCTATACATTGCTTGATTGAGCACCGTAGAACCGGGATAGTTGCCGGATGCGTTCGTGTGGTTATGCCCTGCCACTCTAGTCCTTACCCACTTAATCAACTTCCTCTTCAGTCATATGGTAGTCAAAGTCTTACTCACATTGAGCTTCATCCTGATCGGCTTGAGCAAGATAGCTATTATGAAATTTCTCGACTTGCTGTTAACCGACTATTCAGAACAAGGGTTAGAGACGATTCTAGTACAGAAAAAATTAGCAATATCCCATTCTTCTCCACAGAAGAAAGGCAGCTCTTTCCATTACTTTCAAGTGGGCTATTTATCACAGGATATGCCTTAGGAAGGCAGTTAGGAAAAATCCAGGTATTTGCCATGATGGAGCCTAGCCTGCCACGACTGCTCGCCTTAACCGGGTTTCACTTCACCAAGGTAGGAGAGACAATCAACTTTCATGGACGAAGAAGCGCTTACTATATAGATAAGCAAAAAGCAGAAAGCGGGCTAAAACAAGCATTGCTGCCACTTTACTTGCACATACAGCATTCACTCACACCGCAGTTAGAAAAAATGCTAGCCAAAGAAGCCAGCATTTCTCATATATAGCATAAGCAAAATATTAAATTTTAACTGTGGAATTCCCATGATTATCCAGTGAACTCGAATCTCGAAAATCATTAACCGTCACGCTGGTAAATTTTTCTAAGAAAAATACTAGCGTTTCAGGATAACGAAAACGCTCTTCAAAGCACTCCTGACCTTCTTGTGATCGACGCGTCACACTGGCTTGATATTCGCCTTTTGTTTTCGTCACCTGAACGCTGTTCTCGCGACCTTTCTCGCGGTGAACGGCGGTCAACGGTGTATCCCCTATTAGCATTGCATCAAGCTGACGGGCAGCCACCCTCTCCTCTTCGCTCGCCCATAAAGGCTGATCACGCTCTCCGTAGTGGTAGAGCATGATGACTAATAGAACCGAAAATATGGTACTGGTTAGCATCCAGGTTAATAAAACGTTAGATGGCGGCGTAGTCAACATAATGAATAGCTGAATTACAACACCTATCGCGAGCACGACTGCTAACGGCCTCCACATGCGCGGGTTCATGAATCTGCGCTTTAAAACATAGCCCCAGAGCCCAATCACGGCTAATGCCCCCAACACCAAATACACAGGAGCAAACAGTGTCCCTCCCCCGGCTATAAGGGCGATAACACCAATAAGAAGTATCAAACTATAGAAAGCGGCTAAAAGACGGTAAGCGCGATCAAGGTTCATGTGCGATCTCCATGCTGGTTGGCCAATGGGGTTATGTCCCCATCGGCTTTTTTTGTTATCGGCATGCTAATAAGGCCTTGAACTGCAGTATAGATGATAACCTCAGTTCTTCACTGTTTGCGCTTTAACGCAACGGCTTACAGTCGCTATTACAATCCTTGTGCGCCTCGGCGCAGCCAATCATGCACAAAGGCAAGCTTATGTCTGGCAGCTTCTGAGAGTACGAAGGGATAAAGATCAGGTAATCCCATGGAGCGATTAACATGATTAACCCCTACAGTGAGCTCTGCTGCCACATAGATCAACCGTTCAGCGTCTGGCTCCGCATAAGGCTCCCATTGGTGACTGGGTAGCTCGGGAGAAGAAAGATTTGATGCGGCAAAGCTATCGGCTATATCGGTTAAATGAAGCAAGTGCGCAGCAGTTTCAGCCCAATCCTCATGAGGATGCGCTGAGGCGTAGGTGGTTAAAAAGCTCTCTTTCCAGTTCGGGGGCGGCCCATCGTTATAGTGGCGTTGAAGTGCGGCTGTGTAATCCTGACGCTCGTCGCCAAACATCTCACGGAACGCATCAAGAAAATCTTCACGCAGGCTAAGCCTCCACCACAGCATATGTGATATTTCATGGCGCATATGGCCAATCATGGTCCGATAGGGCTCTTCCAACGCTTCTCTTCGAGTGGTGACCAGTACAGGATCTACTTCGGCCACGCTAATCGTTACCACCCCTTCAATATGCCCCATCGGTACAGGTGAACGACCCTCTGCGAGCAGATGGAAAACAGGCGGCGCGCCAGGATCTTCAGGACGAAACCAGTGCCAGCGGCCTAAATTATCGAGCACCCAACGCTTGGCCGCTTCGGTTTTAGCCCAGTTTTGCATAGCATTCGGTATTTCAGGATCAGGCGCCAGCGCCGTCATAGCGCACGAGCGGCAAAAAGCGCCCTCTTCAGGTGCTATCCAATTACAACCGATAATCTCTCGATTGATGCAAAAAGGAGGCATGGGCACAAAGGCACGAGCCTGGGGATCGTAAGCGACGGGTGTGCCATCAGCGGTCGCGAGATTATCGAACCAAAGGGAGCCGGAACCGACGGGATTAGCAAATACGCGCATACGGTAAAGCTCCTGAAAAACGAGGAAAAGACATCTCTAAATAACAGAGCGTTGTCTTTTCTAAAATTCTATTAAAGAGGCATTAACTACCTCTTTATTCCATTGCAAAGCTATTCCATTGCAAAGCTATTTCGTTGCAAAACCATTTCGTTGCAAAACTAATTTATTTGAGAGCTACTTCATTTCAGAGCTACTTCATTTCAAAACCACGCTCGATCAAGAAATCACGCATGTGAGGGCGCAGTTTGTTATCGAACAGCGGCTTGAGATTGTGCGACCAATCAGAATCTTTATTACTGCTGCTGCGAGCCTGATAGTAAGCTTGCATAGTGGCGTCGAAGGCCTGTACCTGCTCACTATCTTCAGTGTAGTAGTCTTCTTTCAGGACCGCTTCTACTGGCAGGCGTGGCTTTACCTCAGGTTCATGGTCAGGGTAACCCAAGCACATGCCAAACACCGGATAAACATGCTCAGGGAGGCGCAGCAGTTCACTAATCTGTTGCGGGTTATTGCGAATACCGCCGATGTAGCAGATACCCAGCCCTTCAGACTCTGCGGCCACCGCCACGTTTTGCGCCATCAGCGCTGTATCTACCGTCGCTACCAGCAGTTGTTCGGTCATACCTCGCACAACGTTGGCGCCGGTGTGCTCAGATGCTTCAGTAGGTCGCTTCATGTCAGCGCAAAATACTAAAAAGTCTGCACAGGTAGCGACATAGCTCTGACCACCTGCCAGCTCAGCAATTTGCTCACGGTTTGCCTGATTTTTAACGTGGATAACGGTATATGCTTGAACATGACTAGAGGTTGCCGCGCCTTGACCCGCTTGAATGAGCTCGACAAGCAACTCCCGGGGAATCGCACGGTCACTAAATTTGCGGATTGAGCGGTGGGATTTCAATAATTTAATAACGTCGTTCATGTTTTCTCGCTTATCTGGGTAACACTTATCTGAATCACTACTACACACAGGGTAACAGACTTGTACAAGATGACAGGATTAGCTCTTTTCTCAAGCGCTCTAGTTATCTTATAGCGCTGCAGGCCGCTGGTATCGAAGAAGATGAAACGACCTAAGGTCGTCTTAAAGACAAGGGGTGGCCTACATAACCAACAAGGCATTTAATGGCGCTGAGCACACACCGAGCACGCGGGATCCCGAGGCACTTGAAAATGCCGCCATTGCCCGCTTAAGCCGTCAAACGTCGAAAGCCCCTGGTGGGCAGTACCTGCGCCACTTAGTAGCTTAAATGCTTCTACTGCCTGAAAGCAGCCAATCAAGCCGACCAGCGGCGCCATTACGCCACTTTCTGCGCAGCTGAGCGCTTCATCGCCACTCTCATCGAGTGGATATAGGCAAGCATAGCAGGGACAGGCTGTATCGCGGGGATCAAACACGGCCAGTTGACCCGAAAAGCGAATAGCGGCGCCGGAGACCAGCGGCACCCTGGCCTTTTGTGACGCAGCATTCAGCGCATAACGGCTTGAGAATCGGTCCGTACAGTCCAGCACGACATCCGCCGAAGCGACCAATCGTTCGAGTGATTCGCCCTCTACATGTTCGTCTAAGGCCACGACGTGGCAGTGAGGGTTTAACGCCTGCATGCTGGCCTGGGCAGAGTAGGCTTTATTTAAACCAATACTGGCCTGATGATGCGCAATTTGACGCTGAAGGTTGGAAAGCTCGACTTGATCCGCGTCGGCGATGGTGATGCGCCCGACGCCTGCCGCAGCCAAATAGAGCGCAGCTGGTGAGCCCAAACCGCCAGCGCCGATAATCAGTGCATGGGCAGACTGCAGACGCTCCTGCCCCTCGATATCAACTTCGGGCAGCATAATCTGGCGGCTATAGCGCAGCAGCGTCTGGTCATCCATCATCGGTTTACTTATCCTCAAATTCCTCGAAGGCGGGAATGTGTAAATTGAAGCTCTCTTTTACCTCTTCCATCACCACATAGCTTTTTGACTCTTTCACACCCGGCAGCGTTAATACCACATCGCCCAATAGCTGCCGATAAGCAGCCATTTCAGGAATGCGGCATTTTAAGATGTAGTCAAACTGCCCTGAGACAAGGTGGCACTCCTGAATCTGCGGTAGCTTCTCGACAGCACGTCGGAACTCGTCGAATACGGTTGGCGATTGGGTTTCCAAGCTGATTTCGACAAAGACTAATAAGTTAGCCTTTAAAGCGCGGGGATCAAGAATGGCCTGGTAGCCACGGATAATACCCGCTTTCTCTAAACGCTTGACGCGCTCAAGACAAGGCGTTGTGGATAAACCCACTTCTGAGGCTAAATCAACGTAAGAAATACGTGCATTCTCCTGCAGGCAGTGCAGGATTTTAAGGTCGATACGGTCCAGCGTTCTATTTTTTGGTTTCATGGCAGGATCCAATACTGATGAATCAGGCAGTTATTAAAGGTGCCCTAGGGTAACCCGTTCATGCCCCCCCAAGTCACGCATACTTTCAACGCTTTGATAGCCAGCGCTTTTAAGCGCCTTGCGTACCTTATCAGCCTGGCTGTAGCCGTGCTCAAGTAACAACCAGCCTGATGCCGTTAAATAGGACTGAGCAGACTGCACCAGATACAGCAGATCGGCCATGCCTTCGGCGTCGGCAACAAGCGCTGAGCGAGGTTCAAACTGCACATCCCCTGCGGCCAAATGAGGATCATCGGCGGCAATATAGGGCGGGTTACTCACAATCATATCGAAACGCTTATCCGTCTCATCACAAGCCTCTAACGCCGCAAACCAATCGCTTTGTATAAAACGAGCGTTAGCGAACCCTAAGGTGCGCGCGTTACGGATTGCCAGCTCGACCGCTTCTTCACGCACGTCCACACCCAACACTTGCCAACCTGGCTGCTCGCTGGCAAACGCCAGGGCAATGGCGCCGGTGCCCGTCCCCAGATCAAGCAGTCGTCCTGTGGGCTGGGTCACACGACTAAGCGCAAGCTCTACGAGGGTTTCGGTATCGGGACGGGGAATTAACGTGCTAGGTGCGGTTGCGAAGCGCAACCCCCAAAATTCGCGTTCGCCGGTAAGGTAGGCAACGGGGGTTCCTTGAGCCCGTGCGGCGACAAGCGCCTCAAAGCGGGCTTGCTCCCGTGGAGGACACGCTTTATCGCCCCAGGTGTAAAGCCAAGTACGGTCACGTTCGAGCACATGGCACATCAGCACTTCAGCATCCACACGCGGCGAAGTGGATCCCGCCGCGTGCAACTCCTGAGCAGCCTGCTTCAGCAGCGCATCCAGAGACATTAGGCTTCCTGAAGAGCTGAAAGCTGTTCCGCTTGATACTCGTGAATCAGCGGGTTGATGACGTCATCTAACTGCTCACCACTAACCACTTCATTGAGTTTATAGAGGGTTAGATTGATACGATGATCGGTAATCCGTCCCTGGGGGAAATTATAGGTGCGAATTCGCTCACTGCGATCCCCTGAGCCCACCAAAGAACGGCGGGCATCGGCCTGCTCCTGGCGCTGGGAGTCCACTGCATTGCGCTTAAGCTTGGCTGCCAGCAGCGACATTGCTTTCGCACGATTCTTATGCTGACTGCGCTCTTCTTGGCACTCCACCACGACACCGGTAGGCAGGTGGGTAATGCGGATTGCCGAATCGGTCGTGTTTACGTGCTGTCCGCCAGCGCCACTGGAGCGATAGGTATCAACGCGTAAATCTGCCGGATTGATATCGACATCACCGACGTCATCGACTTCAGGCATGACCGCTACGGTGCAGGCAGAAGTGTGAATCCGGCCCTGGGATTCAGTTGCAGGCACGCGCTGAACCCGATGAGCGCCGGATTCAAACTTTAGCTGGGCGTATACACCATCACCTTTGACACGGGAAATAATTTCTTTATAGCCGCCCTGCTCACCATGGCTGGCGTTGACTATCTCAACCCGCCAACCGCGTTTTTCCGC
The DNA here is from genome assembly GCF_031010195.1 of Halomonas sp. SpR8. Classification (GTDB taxonomy): domain Bacteria; phylum Pseudomonadota; class Gammaproteobacteria; order Pseudomonadales; family Halomonadaceae; genus Vreelandella. The sequence continues at coordinate 306,784 of NZ_JAUAMC010000003.1, forward strand.
ATAGCGTGAGTACATGCGAAACAGGTCGCCAGCAAAAATTGCGGCTTCGTCGCCACCGGTTCCGGCACGCACTTCCAAAAACACCCCACGGCCATCATCAGGATCTTTAGGCACCAGCAGACGCTTTAATTCGGTATCTAATTCGGCTAACTGTTCGCGCCCCTCGCTCAGTTCCATCTCCGCCAATTCTCGCATGTCGGCGTCGCTATCGCGGCTAAGCTGCTCAGCTTCCTGCATATTGGTTTCGATATCACGGTAGCGCTGCCAAGCCGCCACCAGTTCTTCTAGCTCGGAATACTCCCGCGAATAGTCGCGAAAGCGCTGCTGGTTATTGATCACTTCAGGATCTGATAGCAGCATTGCCAGCTCTTCAAAGCGTTCCGTAAAGCTGTCTAAACGTTGGCGCAGAGTCTCTTTCATGCGGGCGTATCATCCTTCTGGCGGTTAGCCGTGGGCGCGGGCGTGGTTTCAAAGGCTGGTTTGATCGGTAACAACAGGCGCGGAGCGGCGTTCAGCAAGTCGTGATGCTCCTGTGAGGCTGCATCGCGGATGGCTTGAGTGGGCTGGTGCAGTAGCCGATTGGTCAACTGATGCGCCAGGCGCTCAATGACTTTAGCCGGATCTTCACCGCGCGCCAGCCGCTCCAGCGCCTGATCACGCGAAAGATCGCGAAGCGCTTCGCCATGCTGGCGGTAGTCGCGAATCAATTCACCGCCGTTGCGGATGCGCCGCTCATGCTGCCAACTGCCGACACCGTGCTCAATCAACGACTCGGCTTGATCGGCAGCAACTTGGCGGTGGCGGCGATTCTCTTGAATCACCTCCTCCAGGTCGTCCACGGTATAAAGGAACACATCCGCCAACTCGCCCACTTCGGGTTCGATATCTCGAGGCACGGCGATATCGACCATAAATACTGGCCGGTGGCGGCGTTTTTTGAGTGCTCGCTCCACCATGCCTTTACCCAGGATAGGCAAAGGCGCTGCGGTGGAAGAGATCACAATATCCGCATGTTCGAGCGCTTCGGGGATTTCCTGCAGGGTAATCGCCGTTCCACCTAAAGGGCCGGCCACAAGTTCGGCGCGCTCACGGGTGCGGTTGGCGACAGTCAGTTGAAGAACACCCGCTTCGTTTAAATGCCGAGCGACCAGCTCGATGGTTTCGCCAGCGCCAATTAACAGGGCACGAGAACGACTGAAATCGTCAAATATACGGCTAGCCATGCTGACCGCGGCATAGGCCACAGACACGGGGTTTTTACCGATGCCCGTCTCAGTACGCACCTGCTTGGCTACCGCGAAGGTGTGCTGGAACAGACGCTCCAACTCGCCGCCCAACCCTTTAGATTGACGCGCCTGTTGATAGGCGTCTTTTAACTGACCCAAAATCTGCGGTTCGCCCAGCACCATAGAATCCAGGCCAACCGCGACGCGCATTAAGTGGCGCGCCGCATCGTTGTCTAAATAGTGATAGGCACAGCGAGTCAGCTCATCGACGCGCAAATTATGAAAACGTCCGAGCCAATTGAGTACCGCCTGTTCACCCGCCGCATCCGTGACGCAGTAAAGCTCGGTGCGATTGCAAGTCGACAGCACCGCCGCTTCACTAATTTGTGGCAGATCACGCAATTCAGCCAAAGCAGTATCAAGCTGCGTTGGTGTAAAAGCGACCTGCTCACGCACGGCCACGCTGGCGGTACGATGATTTATTCCCAGGGCAAGAAGCGTCATGCGGTTTGCGTCTTCGCTAGTGTGTCGGACTTTTCGTTAATTGGGGCTTGCTTAAACAAGTCTTTGGCGTGGTGCGAGCGCTGCATATCAGTATGCATAAAATTTGCTGACCACCTTTTCTAGGAGGAACATTCTATCACAGCAGGCTATCATCTGGCCCACACCACTTTGCCGCAGGCAGGCAAGCCGCTATGCTGAGCATTCGGCCACCTAATCGAGAGACGCATGTCACAGCGCGCTACATTACTGGGCTCCACTTATATGGGTTCGAAATTGCTCAGCTCAACCCTGCTGCCCATGGCCATTACTGCCATTTTGCTAAGCGGTTGCCAATCTTCACCTCGTCTACAGGATAATCCACTCGGCACGTGGGCAGATGACCCTATGCGTGATGCACCGCCGATCACGCGTGGGCTGGACGCCGCTGGGTTGAGCGCACTGCTCGGCGCTGAACTCGCGGGCCAGCGTGGCGACTATCGCTCAGCAAGCAAGGGCTACTTAGAAGCGGCGCAACGCTATCGCGACCCCGCCCTTGCCGAGCGGGCCACCTTCGCCGCCCGCTTTGGCAATGAAGCCTCGTTGATAGAGGCGTCTGCGCTGCGCTGGCGTGAGCTGGCTCCCCAAGCAGAGGCCCCAAATCGCCTGCTGGCGGCGTTTTCATTGCAGCGCGGTGATTGGCTCGACAGTCTTGAGCAGCGCTTAGCGATTGCTGAAGCAGGCGGCCATGGAGATATAACCGCTTTTGCTGAGGTTGCAGTGGCTGAACAGGCGCCATTAAGATTAATTGCTGAACAGCTGCGCGAGCATCTGGCCCGCCCTAACGCCGATCAGTTAGAGCATCATGGCGATGTATTGCTAGGCACAGCCTTGATTGAGGCCTCTCTTGGCGACACCGCACTTGCCCAGCGGCGGCTTGATCAAGTCGAGTTACTCGACCCCGAATCTGCTGCGCTATGGCTAGTGAAAGCGCGTCTGGCCCTGGAAGTTGAAGATTACCCGACCGCTCAACAAGCGGCTCAACAAGGCCTGGAACTAGCGCCCGAAGACGTACGCTTTATATTACTATTGGCCCAGGCGGAAATTCGCCTCAACAATATTAGCGCCGCTGAAATTCAAACCGATGCGCTACTCGCAAGCCACGGCGGCAATCAGGATTTGCGCTTATCGCTGGCCCAGCTCTATCTAGAAGAGGGGCACCCAGCGCCAGCACAACGCTTACTACAGCCACTGATGGGTCAACCCAAGGTACCCAACTTAGCTTACTTCTTACTCGGCGCGATTACCCAGGAGCAAGGTGACATCGATAACGCTCTGCTTTATTACCGCCAAGTCACTGAGGGTGATGAATTTCTTCCCGCGCGCGCGGCAGCGGCAGAGATGTTGATTGAAGAGGACCGCTTGCTTGATGCTCGCGCCTTCCTGCGCATTGAGCGAATGCGCTTCGATAGCTATTTTAGCGAGCTGGTCATGCTGGAAGTGCAGCTACTGGATGAGCTCGACCAGCTATCAGATGCCAATGCCTTGTTAGATCGCGAAATCACCCGTACTCCTGATGACACCGCGCTACTCTATATGCGCGCCATGCGCCGCTGGGAAGCGGGAGATATAGCGGGCATGGAGCAGGATTTACGCCAAGTACTGAGCACCGACCCAAATAATGCCGAAGCACTCAATGCGTTAGGCTACACCCTGGCCGATCTGAACGTGCCGGGGCGCTTGGAAGAGGCCTTCGACCTGATTGAGCGCGCCTACGAAGCCGATCCTGATAATCCGGCCGTACTCGACAGCATGGGGTGGATCTATTTTCGGCTAGGTCAGCCGGAAGAAGCACTTGGCTGGCTTGAAAGCGCCTATACGCAATTGCCCGATCAGGAAGTGGCCGCCCATCTGGCAGAAGTACTGCAGGCGCTAGGGCGCAATGAAGAGGCGCGCCAATTGATCCAGCAAATTATGCTGCGCACAGACCAGCATCCGATGATTGATGACTTGCTTGAGCGCTTCCCTGAACTAACCCCTTCACAAACACCCTAACCGTCACCTTCTAAATGAAAGGATAGTTATTAATAGGGTCGCGATTAATAATGCTACCCTGACTTATTAATCGTTCATTCTTCTCTAACATGGAGCCTGTTTATGCTGACACTGACGTCTATCTCTTCTTCGCGCTGGACACTTTCACCCTCGTCCGCGCGCCTTTGGCTTGCGGGCCTTACCATTCTTTTACTCGCTGGGTGTGCCTCCCAGGGCCCCATGGATGAAAGTGGCCGCCAAGCTGGCCAGTGGGAACGTCAACAAGCGGATGTAGAAGCATTTGATACCTGGACACTCGTCGGCAAAGCAGGTCTACGTACGCCCGAAGAGAACGTCAGTGCTAACCTCGACTGGAATCAGACCCCTCACTATTTCCGCATGCTGATCAGCGGACCTTTTGGCGGCGGACGCAACGTACTGGAAGGACGCGAAGGGCGCTTTTCACTCTCCAATAGCGACGGTCGCTTTGAAGCAGAAACGCCTGAAGCCTTGATGGAAGAGCAGCTTGGCTGGGCACTGCCTGTCAGCGCTATGCCGGAATGGGTACGTGGCCTACCCGGTGAAAATGATAGTTACCAGTTAGAAACCGATGAACTTGGCTTCCCAAGCCACCTATCTCAAGATGGCTGGGAAATCGACTACCGCGACTGGGAGAAAGTGGAAGATATGTGGCTGCCCCGCCGTCTCGTCATGAACTACGACGATGTTCGCATCACGCTAGTGGTTAATCAGTGGCAAGCCAACGACGAGTAAGGCAAACAAAAAGTAAGGTAACCGTTGCGATGGATGCGCCGTCAACACTCCCCTCACCGGCCAAGCTTAACCGCATGCTGCATATCGTGGGCCGTCGTGAAGACGGCTACCACTCATTGCAAACGCTATTTCAGTTCATTGATCTCTGCGACTATCTCTCCTTCACGCCACGTAATGACGGCGAGATTCACTTAATCAGTGATGTTAAAGGCGTTAGCCACGATGACAATCTGGTCGTACGCGCCGCGCACCTTTTGCAGCGCCAATGCAACACCCATTTAGGTGTCACGCTGGCTATCGATAAGCAACTACCCATGGGCGGCGGCTTGGGCGGCGGCAGTTCTAATGCTGCCACCGTCTTGGTAGGACTGAATCACCTGTGGCAGCTCAACCTATCGCTTGATGAATTAGCCCACCTGGGGCTGGAACTTGGCGCCGATGTGCCTGTTTTTGTCCACGGCCATAGCGCCTGGGCCGAAGGCGTTGGCGAGCAGCTCACGGCGGTCACGCTCGATACTCCCTGGTTCGTGATTATTCACCCTGGGATTAGCGTCTCTACGCCTGGGGTCTTCCAAGACCCGCAATTGACACGTGACAGCCGCCCCATTACTATGGCGCGCGCACTGCAGGGGGGAGCGTCGGAGTGGCGCAACGATTGTGAAGCCGTGGTGAAAGAACGCTATCCGCCCATTGCGGAAGCGCTTTTTTGGCTCGCACAGCATGCACCTAGTCGGCTTACCGGCACGGGCGCTTGTTTGTTTGCTGCCTTTGAGACGCAGCAAGCAGCACAGGCAATCGCGCAATTAGCAGGGCAACGTTGGCCGACATGGGTAGCACGCGGACTCAATACCTCTCCCTTACATGATGCTCTAGGCTATTATTAGTCCTGCTCTGGGCAGTTGAAAACGCCGGGCCGTCGTAATAGGCCTTTGTTGGGGTATCGCCAAGTGGTAAGGCACCGGTTTTTGGTATCGGCATTCCCAGGTTCGAATCCTGGTACCCCAGCCAATTAATTTTGCAAATTTGGCCTACGTATGACCTGCGTTTTCTCCCCTGATTCTCAACACTGCAAAGGTGGCTGCACGTGTCAAAATTGATGGTTTTCGCCGGGAATGCTAATCCGGCACTCGCTCAAAAAATTGCCGAAAGCTTAGACAGCCGTATGGGTAACGCTACGGTAGGTCAATTCAGCGACGGCGAAATCGCAGTCGAGATCAATGAGAACGTGCGCGGTAAGGATGTCTTCATCCTGCAGTCCACCTGTGCACCGACAAACGACAATTTAATGGAGCTGATCCTGATGGTCGACGCCTTGCGGCGCGCCTCGGCAGCTCGTATTACTGCCGTATTGCCGTATTTTGGCTATGCACGGCAGGATCGCCGAGTGCGTTCCGCACGCGTCCCCATCTCCGCCAAAGTCGTTGCCGACATGATGGTGAAAGCGGGCGTTGACCGCGTGATGACTATGGATCTACACGCCGATCAGATCCAAGGCTTCTTTGATGTCCCTGTCGACAACGTCTACGGCTCCCCCATTCTGCTGGATGATATTGAACGTCAGAACTACAGCGACCTTGTCGTCGTTTCCCCTGACGTTGGCGGTGTGGTGCGTGCTCGCGCTATCGCCAAACAGCTAAATGCCGATCTAGCCATTATTGATAAGCGTCGCCCCCAGGCTAACCAAGCCCAGGTGATGCATATTATCGGTGAAATTGAAGGTAGAACCTGTGTCGTGGTCGACGACATGATCGATACCGCTGGCACCTTGTGCAAAGCCGGTGAAGCGCTAAAAGAGCACGGCGCCAAGCGCGTAGTGGCCTATGCGACTCACCCGATTCTTTCGGGCCCGGCGGTCGACAACATTACCAACTCCGTACTGGATGAAGTGGTGGTGACCGACACCATCCCGCTATCTGACGTTGCACGCCGTAGCGGAAAAATTCGCCAGTTGAGCGTTGCCGGCCTGATCGCGGAAGCGATTCGCAGGGTTAGCAACGAAGAATCTGTCAGCGCGATGTTCCATTAAACGCCTGACGATATAGCCCCCCTTTTGGGGCCCTGGAAACGTCGCCTGTCTGGTCGCGGTCGGCGGCGTCTTCCTTACTTAAACTAAGAGGCAATTCCATGTCTGATTTTATCTTGAAAGCCAGCGTTCGTAACGACCTGGGGAAAGGTGCGAGCCGCCGCCTGCGTCGTGCGAACCAGCAAGTACCTGCCGTGGTATACGGTGGCGAGAAAGGCGCACAGTCTATCTCTGTAGAAAAAACCGCTTTCTACAAAGCGATTGAAGACGAATCCTTCTTCTCCTCGGTCATCAAACTGATGATCGAAGGTAAAGAAGAGCAAGTGGTTGTCCGTGATCTGCAGCGTCACCCGTTCAAGCCGCTGCTGACCCACGCCGACTTTCTGCGCGTTGATGCAACCCACGAAATCACCATGAACGTACCGCTGCACGTGACCGGCGAAGAGGCGTGTGTCGGCATCAAAGATCAAGGTGGTGAACTGCACGTACTGGCCAACGAAGTTGCGATCAGCTGCTTGCCGAAAGACCTGCCTGACTATTTGGAAATTGACATCTCTGCTGTTGAACTTGGCACCACTCTGCACCTGTCTGATCTCACCCTGCCGGCCGGCGTCACGTCTGTTGACCTGTCCCACGGCGAAGAGCACGACAACGCCATTCTTAGCGTCACCAAAAAGAAAGAACGTCTTGAAGAAGATGAAGACGGTGACAGCGAAAGCGAAAACAAAGGTGAAGGTGAAGAAGATTCCAGCGCCGAGTAATCACGCTGCTAAGCATCCTACTAACGGAGCCACGCCTACATGGCTCTTGTGTTGCTAGAATGATGTTAAAATCAAGCGCCTCGGCGCTTGATTTTTTTTGCGTCCAGCGCTGAAGCAACGTCGACCATATCTTCTGGATGATGTTGGTCGCCCAGAAACTGTTTGTGAGGTGGGAAGATGAGCCAGGTCATGGCCATTATTGGATTAGGTAACCCAGGTGCCGAGTATGACGCAACGCGCCATAACGCTGGTTTCTGGTTGGTGGACGCCATTGCGCGCAGCGCCCATACCGAGCTGCGTCCGGAAAAGAAGTTTTTCGGCCACTACGCCAAAGTGCGCCTAGGCGACCACGAACTACACTTACTCAACCCCGCCACCTTTATGAATCGCAGTGGCGCTGCGGTCGCAGCGCTCGCTCAGTTCTTCAAGCTGACACCCGAAAATTTGCTGGTCGCCCACGATGAGCTTGACCTCCCCCCCGGCCAGGCACGCTATAAAACCGGCGGCGGTCACGGTGGTCATAATGGACTACGCGACATTATCAGCGCACTAGGCGATCAAAAACAGTTCCATCGCCTACGGATCGGCATTGGCCACCCTGGTGAGGCGCGCCAAGTGACCAATTATGTATTAGGCCGGCCTGGCAAAACCGATCAAGAGGCCATCGTTCGCGCCCTGGATGAGTGCGTCGTGACGCTGCCGCTAGCACTTGCAGGCAACTGGGCCAAAGCCATGAATCAGTTACACAGCCTGAAGCCAGAATAGAGGCCGTCCAGCACTGGCTAATGACGCCGGTAGCTGACGTCTAGCACATCTCGTAGAATGGCGGTTATTTCACGCCTACCACCTTATTCTCAGGAACATTTTATGGGTTTCAATTGCGGCATCGTCGGCCTGCCTAACGTCGGCAAGTCCACACTCTTTAATGCACTGACGAAGTCGGGCATAGATGCAGAAAACTTCCCCTTCTGCACCATCGAACCGAACGTTGGTATCGTCCCGATGCCCGATCCGCGCCTCGATAAGCTCGCTGAGATCGTCAAGCCGCAAAAAGTGTTGCCGACCACCATGGAGTTCGTCGACATTGCCGGCTTGGTGGCGGGAGCTTCCAAAGGCGAAGGCTTAGGCAATAAGTTCCTGGCCAACATTCGCGAAACCCAGGCAATTGCTCATGTGGTGCGCTGCTTCGATAACGACAACGTTATCCATGTTGCCAATCAGGTCGACCCGCGCGCCGATATCGAAACGATCAATTTAGAATTGGCACTGGCTGACCTCGATACCGTCGAAAAAGCCAGCCAGCGCCTAGTTCGCTCGGTTAAAGGCGGCGATAAAGATGCCATTGCGACTAAGGCTATTCTTGATCGTATTCAGCCCCACGTTGCGGAAGGTCTGCCGCTGCGTAGCTTTGGCCTGAGCGAAGAAGAGCAACGTCAGGTCAAGAGCTTTGGCTTTTTAACCTTGAAGCCGACCATGTACATCGCTAACGTCAATGAAGACGGTTTCGAGAACAATCCTTACCTGGATATTGTTAATGAAATCGCCGCCGAGGAAGGCGCGCTAGTAGTGCCGGTGTGTAATCAGTTGGAAGCCGAAATCGCTGAGCTAGACGACGAAGAGCGCTCCATGTTCTTAAGCGAGATGGGCATGGAAGAGCCCGGCCTTGATCGCGTTATTCGTGCAGGTTATTCACTGCTGGGTCTGCAAACCTACTTCACCGCCGGTGTTAAAGAAGTTCGCGCTTGGACAGTCAAAGAGGGCGCGACCGCTCCTGAAGCAGCAGGTGTTATCCATACCGACTTCCAGAAAGGCTTTATCCGCGCTGAAGTCGTGGCCTATGACGATTTTGTCTCGCTAAATGGCGAGCAAGGCGCTAAAGATGCCGGCAAGTGGCGCTTGGAGGGCAAGGAGTACATTGTTAAAGACGGCGATGTAGTTCATTTTCGCTTTAATGTGTAAGCTGCTGCTTATGCATAGACGGCAATAAAACATTGACCACTGGGGCCTTTGTCAGTATCATTCGCCCCCGTTGAAAGGCTACGTAGCTCAGCTGGTTAGAGCACATCACTCATAATGATGGGGTCCCCTGTTCAAATCAGGGCGTAGCCACCAAAGCTTATTGAAAAGCCCGCTGACGCTGTCAGCGGGCTTTTTCGTTTCTAAATCATTTACCGCTAACTCAAGGAAGGACGGTTTAAAAACAGCGTTAGCGCGCGGGTCAGGTAATCGACATCTCTCGAACCCGCTGTCTCCCGAATCGAGTGCATCGCCCACTGGGGAACCCCGACGTCAATAGTCGGCACGCCTAACTCCGTCGCAGTAATCGGGCCAATCGTGCTTCCGCAGCCCATATCTGCCCGCGTCACAAACGACTGCACTGGCACGTCCGCTTCGCGGCACACATCGCGAAACAGCGCGCCCGTGACGCTATTGGTGGCATAGCGCTGGCTAGCATTTATCTTGATCACCGGACCGCCGTTTATCGCCGGACCGTGGCGCTCATCGTGCTTATCGCGAAAATTAGGGTGCAGCGCATGAGCGTTGTCACACGAGATCATCAGCGACGACTGAATCAGTTGAATCAGCGACTCCTCACTGCCCTTTTTACCGCCTTTGCCGCCTACCTGGCTATTGATGCGCTTTAACACATCTGCCAAAAACGGCCCTTGGGCACCGCAAGCGCTGGCACTGCCGACCTCCTCATGGTCATTAGCGACCAGCAAAGCGCCTTGGCTGCCATCGCAATCCAACAGCGCTTCCAAACCAATGAAGCAGGAAAGCAGGTTATCTAACCGGGCGCTCGCCACCAGCTCTTGCTTGACGCCAACCAGTGATGGGGGCTGAACATCGTAAAAGCCCAACTCGAAATCCACCACTTCAACGCCATCCAGGCTGTGCTGCTCTTTTAACCACTGCGTCACCAAGTCGGCCAACGTCGCCGCCTCGCTCTGCATCAACACCGGCGCCATTTGCGCCTGCGGGTTAATCTGACGGCCACTGTTCACGTCACGATCAAGGTGAATCGCCAAGCTCGGCACCATGGCAATCGCCCGGTCGACATTGAGCAGCACGCTCTCTAAGCGGCCATCGGCATGGCGCACATGCACCCGCCCTGCCAACCCCAGGTCACGATCAAACCACGGTGCCAATAAAACACCGCCATATACCTGCACACCTAACTGAAGCCAGCCAGCTGAGTGCTGAGCCGCATTGGGCTTTAAGTGTAGCCCAGGGCTATCGGTGTGGGCACCGATCATGCGTAGTGCTGCTAATTCAGACGCCGGCAACTGAAACGCGATAATCGCTGAATCATTACGGGTAACGTAGTAGCGTTTTCCTGGGGTAAGCTGCCAGTTCGCCGTCTCTTCCAGCCGCTGAAAACCGGCTTGCTCTAACCGCGCGGCCATATTAAGCGCGGCGTGCCACGGGGTCGGCGATTGGCGCAGAAAATCGCATAGACGCGTTAAACGTTCAGCGTTGAAAGTCTCGGACATGGAATTCCTCGTAACAGTAATGATTGAGTCTCATCGCGCAGGTGACCTGCTACAATACTCCCTCGACCTACACAACTCATGGGTCATATGCGGGTCTAGGGAAGAATGAGTGTACACAAATCCGGGAGAGCTTGACTGATGAGCTTGTTTGCAACGCTTTCGCGTTCGGTCGCCCTGGCTGTCATGCTGGTTGTTACCAGCCCAGCCGCCTTCGCGCAACTTGAACCGACCGATGAACAACGCCAGGCGGCAGTGGAAATTGCGGATTCGCTCCGCTACGGCCACTATGCTGATATTACTTTTGACGACGCGTGGTCGCAGGACGCTTTCCAACGCTACCTGGACATTCTGGACGGCCAGCGCGCCTACCTGCTGCGCAGCGACATCGAGCCCTATCGCCACTTAGAGACGGGCATGGCAGACGCCCTTTTCAATGGCGAGCTGGATGATGCGTTTAAACTCTACAACACCTTCAGCGACCGGCAGCGGGCCCGCCTTGAGTCACTGCTCGCGCAGCTTGATGAAGGCCTTGATTTTGACTTTGATAGCAATGAGCGCTTGGAAATTGATCGTGAAGAGGCACCCTGGGCAACCCGACAAAGCGAACTCGACGAGTTGTGGCGCAAGCGGCTTAAAAATGACGCGCTAACACTCGCCCTGACCGACCAGGATAACGAGCAGATTGAAACCAATCTGCGCCAGCGCTACGAAGGCCAACTGACGCGGCTGGAGCAAACTGAGTCTGAAGACGTGTTTGGCGTGTTGATGGCAGCCGTTACCAGCAGCATTGATCCGCACACCGGCTATCTCTCCCCGCGCCAGGGAGAATCGTTTGATATCCAGATGAGCCTCTCCCTTGAAGGCATTGGTGCCCTGCTGCAATCGGACGGCGAGTACGTAAAAGTTTCCAGCTTAGTCCCCGGCGGCCCGGCGGAACGTGCCGGGGTATTGGAACCTGCTGACCGGATCATCGCCGTGGGGCAAGAAGATGGCGAGATGGTCAATGTGGTCGGCATGCGTCTGGATAACGTCGTGGATCTGATTCGTGGCCCTAAAGGCTCCATCGTCCGGCTGGATGTAGTACCTGCTCAAGCGGTCGATATGACTCGCTCGCAGACCGTTGAGATCACTCGCGACACCGTCAGCCTTGAAGACCAAGCCGCCCACAGCGAAGTGATTGAAGTTGAACGCGACGGCGAACCGCATCGTCTTGGGGTAATTAATGTACCAACGTTTTATGTCGATTTTGACGCCTGGCAAGCAGGCGAAGAGGAGTATCGCAGCACCACACGTGATGTTGCCAAGGAAATAGAAAGCCTTAAAGAAGAAGGTGTGGAAGGCATCGTACTGGATTTACGTAACAACGGCGGCGGCGCGCTGCAGGAAGCCAACTCGCTGATTGGCTTGTTTATTGATCGCGGCCCTACAGTACAAGTACGCGATGCCCAGGGCCGCATCCAGCTTTATGGCGACAGCGAAGCGGGTACGCTCTATGACGGCCCGTTAGGCGTATTGGTGAACCGTCTCTCCGCCTCCGCCTCAGAAATTTTCGCCGGCGCTATTCAAGACTACGGTCGTGGCCTAGTGCTAGGCACACCGACCTTCGGTAAAGGCACCGTCCAGACACTTAACGAGCTCAGCCATGGGCAGATTAAACTGACCCGCGCCAAGTTCTATCGCATCTCTGGTGACAGCACCCAGAACCGTGGCGTTGAGCCGGATATCCACTTTCCCAGCCTGATTGATCCCGAGCGCATCGGTGAAAGCAGCCTGGATAACGCGCTAGAGTGGGATACCGTTCAAAATGTTCAGTATCGCCGCTACGGCGAGCCGGAAACAGTGCTGGACAAACTTATTGCCCACCACGATGCGCGCGCCGAGAACAATCCCAACTTCCGCTATCTGGAGCGCCAGTCAACCCTGGCGCGCCAGTTACGTGAACAGCACACCAGCGTGAGCCTAAATCGCGAACAGCGGAAGCGTGAAATGGAAGCTCAAGAAGCGGAACAGCTATCCTTGGAAAACCAACGCCGTCGTGCGCTGGGCCTAGAAGAGCTGGACGAATGGATGGACGCCCGATCAGAGGGCACTGATGGAGTACCCGAAGGGGTAGAAGGCGAAGAAACCACGCAAGACAGTGAAGACGAAAAAGGAGAAGATGAAGCACTGGCCGTCGATCGCGCTTATGTGCTTGAATCGACTGAAATCCTGCTCGACTACGCCCACCTACAAAGTGCACAGCGTATGGCGAGATACTAATCAGAGCGACCAATCAAGCAAAAGGCTCCATCAATGTGCTGGCCCAGAAAGGGCTGGCACATACCACTGATGAATGAAGACCGCCCCTGCTAACACAAGCGCTACTGCCACAAGGTTGAATCCCGCCAATGGCATAGAGCCAACAATCGCTAGAACCAGCGCGGTTACCAGCAAGGTCCAGCGCCCCATCCCAATCCGGCAGTACCGGTCCCGAATAAGCCAAAGCGTAGCGCAATAAACCGCTATAGGTAGCACCACAGGTGTAGCAGCGTAGGCGTCAGTGGCGAGCACTACCTGCATACCAGCCCCTGCCATCGCTGCGGCGCCAAATACCGCGAAATGTCCGTATCCCCACAGGAGCGCCCTCCGCAGATCATCGCTACCTAAATGTTCTTCATGCGTAAAATAAAAGCTCCACATCGAAAACCCAACAATAGCGAAGAGCAGCGCCTGCCCTAGCATGCCCCACTCAGGAAAAATCATACCAGGGCTACCCTTCATCGCCAGAACGATCGCTATAAAACACTGGCCCAAAACGATCAGGTTCAGCCGAGCATAGCGGGAGATAATATGCCCCCGATGCCAAGGAGTCCCGATTTTCCATTCAGCCAAGGCGGGCACCGCCAGCTCTCCGGCAGCCCCGAGCAGGAACAACGGCAAATAAAGAATAGAGCCTGGAGGAACCACTGCAACAACGACCAACCAGAATAACTGCATGATAAAGAGACCGGCCGCATAGCGCCTCCCTGTCCTTCGCCTAAGAGGGTCGCCCTGCGCTGCTCCTAACCAGAAAAAAATCATGGCCAGCCGCAGCACTATAAAGCCCGCCAAGACGAGCCATATCCGCTCGCCTGAGAAGAGCATTTCAACTCCTGCGGCAACTATCAACAGGCCGAACATGGCAACCATGGTCAGTAACTGAAACACCCCAGAATGGTTATAGTAGGCAGAAGCGAACCACACATAGTTCATCCATGCCCACCAGATCATGAAGAAACTAAACAGAAATCTGATCAGCCCCAGAGCCACCTGCTCTTCGATAAAACTATGAGCTAACCCCCGTGCCACCATCCCAATCGCAACGACAGCAGCGAGATCGAAAAGCAACTCTAGCGGCGTCGTCGCCCGATTATCTTCCTTCGGATCACGCGGAAGAAAAGCAAAGGGAATGGTGTGCTTTAAGATGCTCATGGCCTATATTTGCTCAAGTCTCACGCATATGGCCAAAACCAGCCAGCAGAATCATGATCACCAGAACCCCTACCCCAAGCCACAGCCCTTGCATGTGCAGAACAAACATTAGCCAACTCCAGGCAACCAGAGCCACAATGGCCACAAGATAATGGAGAGGCATTTTCTGCGCCATGGTGTGGTGGAACATCGCTGACCCTATCAAAAAGATCGTTGGACCCGCGAAAGCAATCAACGCGGTTGTGGCGTGAATAGCATCATGCGGATGGGCAACAATCAGCTCGATTGCCACGGCCACCACGATGGCACCACAGACCATCACCCCATGGGCATAGGCCAGACCTGCCCGAGCCAACCGCGTGTGATCGGACGCACGCTCAAAGCTGTGCTCGCCTGCCTCAGCAAGATGCACGAAATAGATCCACCATAGTGTAATAATCAACAAAAAGCCGATAGCCGCAGCAGCGATAACTCCAGCCTCCAAAGATTGACTAACTAACAAGCCCCCCAAAAGCAGGATGGATTCACCAAGCGCGATAATGAAGACCTGCTGGTTGCGCTCCAAAAGATGTAGACCGCGCAAGGGCCAGCTATCCATTGGCGTGGCTCCTTTACCAGGTAACCAAAAACCAGCATAAGGCGCAGAATAGTCGATTAACACAGCGATGATCCACAGCTCCAATCTAGCGCTAGGGATCAGAGCGCCAGCAATCCAGAACACGCCCGATATCGCACTCCATGCACAAAGCTGTGCATAGTTTCGCCCCATCTGTTCGCCACGAAAAACGATGGACATATAGCCCGCACGTATCAGCGCCATGGCAACATAAGCACCCACAAAAAGGCCTGCACGAGAGGAGAAAGCATGCGGGATCGCAATCGCCATCAGCAGTGCGCAAGCCATGAGCACAATCATCAGAGCTCGCCCGCTGGTATGATCGGGATCAAGCCAGTTGGTCGCCCATGACGTATAATTCCACGCCCACCAAGCCGCTGCGAAAAGCGTAACGGCCTCAAGCGCGCCAACCCAGTTGTCGTGCGCTAATAGGAAGTGTGAAAGCTGGATAATTGCAAAAACATAGACCAAATCAAAGAAAAGCTCGACATTGGTCACCCGCGGGGTCTCGCCTGAACCAATATTACGCAACGCAGCCTTTGGAACGAGCCTATGAAGAATTGTTGCCGTCATAAAATCTTCTCTCTATTATCGCCAGCAGCCATCCATGGCAACTTCCCTTAGCTTCTCCGCGACCACAAAATAGCAACCACCGCAGGTACAGCGAAAACGATCAGCAAGAACGGCAATTCCTGCATCACGCTGTAGCCCGCCTGACTGACACCAATCCACATATTGATACCAGTACAAATTAACCAGACCACGAGATAAACAGGCAGAAGCCGCGCGAATCGGATTGATGCAATACGAGCGAAGACGACAAAAACCGCCAACAATACCAATCCAGCGAGGATGACCATAACCGTATGCATGAAACGTCTCCTTTGAATCTAAAAAGGTAGCTGGCGGTGATATTCGTCAGCCAGCTAATTTATTTTGTGGTATAGCCGCCATTGACAAGAATTGTCTGACCAGTCATCCACCAGCCACCAGATACCATGAAAAGGATCCAAGGGGCGATGTCTTCAATATCAGTCAGACCAGTTTTTGAGAAAGGCGAAAGTGCCGCAGCCGTCTTATGGAAGGCAACAGCATCTTCACCTTCAGCAGGGTAGAAGAAAGGCGTATCCATCGGCCCTGGCCCAATCGCAGTAACAGAAATGCCACGATCTCCAAGCTCTTTTGATGCCGCCCGCGTGAAGTGCTCAACAGGGGCCTTTAACCCTTCATAAGCCGCGTAGAAGGGGGTATAAGCCCCTAGCAGTGACGTCACAAGAGTACAGATCTTGCCATGATCATTAACGTATTTACCTGCCTCCTTCAGGAAAAAGAACGCCGCCTTAACATTGACCGCACAAGACTGATCAAAAGCCTCTTCGGTCACTTCTGCCATTGGCTGCTTAACCACCATACCGACAGTATTGATGGCAATATCGGGCCTACCCACTGCGGCAACGGTATCCTGAAAGAGTTTTTCCATGGCTGCCGCGCTAGTCAGATCAGCCTGGAATGCGACCGCCTCGGCTCCGGCCGCCCGAATCGAAGCCACGGTTTGCTCAGCAGCCTGTTGGGCTGCATCACTGTTGTAATGAATTGCTACTGCCTTAGCCCCTGCTTTTGCAAATTCTTGCGCCAACAGTCCGCCCAGGTTCTTCGCACCGCCGGCGATCAGAACCACCTTGCCTTCAATACTCTTGATAGACATCGCTCATTCCTCACATTAAATATGTGTCACCGCTCAAGATCACGGCTTAAGGATAAGATGACGCGTTGCGTGGTCAGGGTAAACATGCGAATATCGACATGATCTGTCGAAATTAACGAACAATAGCAATGGATCATGGATCGTATCAGGCAAATGCAAATCTTCATCCAAGTGATGGAGAGCGGAAACTTCACACGGGCGGCTGAAGCGCTGGCCATGCCACGTTCTACTGTCTCAACGGAAATCCAAGCATTGGAAGACAGGCTGCAAACGCAGCTTTTGTTCCGCACCACCCGCAAGGTCGTTCCAACCCAAGACGGTAGGCGGTTTCTAGAAACGGCACAGGATCTCGTCGATGCAGTGACGGCCTCCGAACAGATGTTCTTGCAAGGCAACCTGCGCCTAAGCGGTCGACTTCGCGTCGATATTCCGAGCCGCATCGGCCGTAGGCTCGTCCTCCCAGCACTACCAGACTTTATGGCCCAACACCCCAGCCTAGCTATTGACCTAAGTGCAAGCGATAGGATGGTCGATCTGGTCGCTGATGGTGTCGACTGCGTCCTGCGGCTCGGGATACTGGAAGATTCAGACCTTGTTTGCCGCCCACTTGGCGAAGTGGATTTTGTGACTTGCGCCAGCCCCGCTTATTTGGCTCACTACGGGTTACCAGAGAAGCTTGATGACCTGAACTCTCATTTACTGATCAACTACTCCCCTCGACTTCCGGCCTCAACCGCGACGTTGGAATTCCAGCACGGTGAGCACCCGATAGAAATAGAAATGCGTAGCGCCATTACCGTCGACGGGGCTGAGACCTATATCGCAGCGGCTCTGTCTGGCCTGGGCTTAATTCAAGTGCCCACCTATGATGTACGTCATCTTCTTGAAAGAGGCGAGCTCAAAGCAATACTGCCGAATACGCCACCACCACCTATTCCACTCTCCTTTCTATTCACCAAACGACGCAACCTATCCCTCAAGGTGCGTGTCTTTTTGCACTGGTTGGAAGACGTACTTGAGAACCATGGTGTTATTTCGCATACCCCTGCACAAAGAGAGTACACTGACAGTTCTGTATCATTTCCAGTAAAACAAAGGTCACAAAATTAGTGACAGGAAAGCGCTGCTCGCCGCACGGGCCTCTCTCCCATTTTAGCCAGCCGTTGAGAGAGCGTACTTAAGCGCTTCGCGCTACCTTCGGCGCCCGCACGGATAATATCTCGCACCCAATCAGGCAACTGCGGCGCCAAACGGTAGTGCACCCACTGCCCTTCCCGCTGATCGATAAGCAGCCCACATTGGCGCAGCTGGGCCAAATGACGCGACACTTTAGGCTGCGACTCCTCTAGCGCATAGGTTATTTCACAAACGCATAACGACTGTTCTCTAGCAATCAAAAGCACCAGCATTAATCGCGTTTCGTCACTTAGACACTTGAACACCTGCAGTGCATGCAGGCTGGCAGCTTTTCCCACGGGCACCTTCCTAAACGATGAGAAACCGAAATAGTCTA
Organism: Halomonas sp. SpR8; assembly: GCF_031010195.1. Taxonomy (GTDB): domain Bacteria; phylum Pseudomonadota; class Gammaproteobacteria; order Pseudomonadales; family Halomonadaceae; genus Vreelandella. Next base: position 324,860 of record NZ_JAUAMC010000003.1, read on the forward strand.
TACGTCCCTAACTATTGGACGCAAAAAATCACCCAAAATGCCATTAGGCAATGAGTGTTATCATAAATCAATCACAGGGGTGGGAAACAGTCGATTCAGGCTGGTGACAGCACAGATGGTGCTTTAGAAAAAGGTGTAGTAGATAAAACAGGTAAAAAGCGAATGGCTCCTCGAGCAGGACTCGAACCTGCGACCCAATGATTAACAGTCATTTGCTCTACCAACTGAGCTATCGAGGAACAACGTACGATCTAAAAAGTACTAACAGCAGCACAACTTGGCTCCTCGAGCAGGACTCGAACCTGCGACCCAATGATTAACAGTCATTTGCTCTACCAACTGAGCTATCGAGGAACGTTGTGGTGTTTAAAGCGAAGCCAAATGCTAATAAATGTCAGCAAGTGATTGGCTCCTCGAGCAGGACTCGAACCTGCGACCCAATGATTAACAGTCATTTGCTCTACCAACTGAGCTATCGAGGAACTGCTCAAACACGGTGCGTAGTATACCCATAGAAACGTGAGGGTCAAGCATCGGTTATGGATGAACGCTAGCCGCTGGTTTCCTGTATCCGTATAATGCCCCGATACATGATAGCGGCCCAGGCAACATCACTGCCGACCGCATGACAGAACTCCATTCATCCTCGTCCCCCGACGACTCATAGATGACAGGTACCGATGGCGAAGAAGCTCTTCATCAAAACGCACGGCTGCCAAATGAACGAGTACGACTCCTCCCGTATGGCGGATCTGCTCGGCGAATCTCACCAGCTCGAACTCACTGATAATGAGCGTGAAGCCGATGTTATTCTGTTAAACACCTGCTCGATTCGCGAAAAAGCGCAAGAGAAAGTTTTTCATCAGCTGGGACGCTGGAAAAAACTCAAAGACGCCAACCCGAACCTAGTGATTGGTGTTGGCGGCTGCGTAGCAAGCCAGGAAGGCGAAGCGATTCGTAAACGGGCGCCCCACGTGGACATGGTATTCGGGCCGCAAACCCTGCACCGGGTACCTTCCATGCTGGACGCGCGAGGCAATAATCAGATTGCCGCAGTGGATGTCACTTTTCCTGAGATCGAAAAGTTTGATCACCTGCCCAAGCCCACTTCTGACGGTGCGACGGCATTTGTCTCGATCATGGAAGGCTGCTCCAAGTACTGCACCTTCTGCGTGGTGCCCTACACCCGCGGGGAAGAGGTCTCGCGCCCCTTTGAAGCGGTCATGGATGAAGTTATCCATCTGTCTGACCAGGGCGTGCGTGAAATCAACCTGCTCGGCCAAAACGTGAACGCCTACCGCGGCGAGAACCAGTTAGGCGATGAGATCGACCTGGCCGAACTGATTGCCTGCGTGGCGGCAGTGGACGGAATCGACCGCATCCGCTTTACCACCTCGCACCCGGTAGAGTTTACCGACAGCCTGGTCGATGCCTTCGCCGATATTCCCGAGCTGGTGAGCCACCTGCACCTGCCGGTGCAATCAGGTTCGGACCGTATCCTCAACGCCATGAAGCGTGGTCATACGGCCGCCGAGTACGTTGAGAAGATGGAGCGTATCCGCGCCAATCGCCCGGATATCAGCTTCTCCTCTGACTTCATCATTGGCTTCCCCGGCGAAACGGAAGAGGATTTCGAAGCAACGATGAACCTGATTCATCAAATCGGCTTCGATCACTCGTTTAGCTTTGTTTACTCCGCACGCCCCGGCACCCCCGCCTCTGGCCTGCCGGATGAAACGCCGGAAAGCGTCAAGAAGCAGCGTCTGGCGATTTTACAGGAAAGGATTATTCAGCAAACGGCCCAGATTAGCCGCCGCATGGTAGGCAGCACCCAGCGCGTGTTGGTCAACGGCTTTTCACCCCGTGATCCAGGCCAGCTCTCAGGGCGCACCGAGAATAATCGCGTGGTTAACTTCCGTGCCGCCAACCCCACCGAGCTGATTGGTTACTTTGTCGATGTCGACATCACTGAAGCATTTCCCAATTCACTGCGTGGTGAGCTTGCCTCTCCCGAGCGCTATTGATCGTTCACTTAGCAGCGCCATTAACACAGGCAATTGCCCCGACCATGGTCGGGGCAGTAAGCTGAACGATACACACACTAACGAGGGGTTCCCCACTCTTGAGCCAGCCAACACCTCAGGCCAATCGCATCATCACCTTAAGCCTTGAACCCAATGATCCGCAGCGCCTTGCTAGCCTTTGCGGCCAGCAGGACGAGCATTTGAAGCTGATTGAAAGCCGCCTGGATGTGACGCTGCGCAACCGTGGCAATGTGTTTCAACTAGCGGGCCCCGCCAACCGCATTAAGGCAGCGGCGAACGTGTTGGAGCACCTCTATCGCGAAACAGCGGCGAGCGAGCTTGAGGCTGATACCGTGCACCTGTTCCTGCAAGAGTCCGGGCTTGAAGCCCTGGAAGAGGAAGAAGATGGCAGCGGCAGCAGCGACGATGTGACCATGCGCACACCGCGTACCATGATCAAACCACGCGGGCTTAACCAGCAACGCTATGTCACAAGCATCCGCGAACACGATATCAACTTCGGCATTGGGCCTGCGGGCACTGGTAAAACCTACCTTGCCGTTGCCGCCGCAGTCGAGGCACTCAATCAGCAGGAAGTGCGCCGCATTCTACTTGTCCGCCCAGCGGTTGAAGCGGGTGAAAAGCTTGGCTTCCTGCCCGGCGATCTAGCCCAGAAAATCGACCCCTACCTGCGCCCTCTTTACGACGCCCTGTATGAAATGATCGGTTTTGAGCAGGTAGCAAAACTGATTGAGCGCCAGGTGATTGAGATTGCCCCGTTGGCCTATATGCGTGGTCGTACGCTCAATAACTCCTACATTATTCTGGATGAGAGCCAGAACACCACACCGGAGCAGATGAAAATGTTCCTGACCCGGATTGGCTTTGGTTCCACAGCGGTGATTACCGGCGATGTGACCCAGGTAGATTTACCTAAAGGGCAACGCTCGGGACTGATCCAGGTGCTCGACGTATTAAAAGACACCCAAGGCATTGGCGTCACCCACTTTGCCGCCAAAGACGTGGTACGCCACCCGTTAGTTCAGCGCATTATCGAAGCTTACGATATGTTCGAATCCCAGCAGGAAGTCGAAGAACGTGCCCGCCGCGAAGCGCGCCAGCAAGAGCGCGACGCCCGGATGCAGTCGCGTGAAGGCCCATGGGATAGCTCAAGATGAGCGATCTTGCGGTCAACGACATCGTGATCGATCGTCAGGCGGCGATCAACGAACCACTTCTGCCCTCACTCACGCAGCTCACCCACTGGGTGGGCTGCGTATTTGCCCACCATCCGGATGATCAACGCCGCGAAGTCACTATTCGCTTTGTGGATGAACAGGAAGGCCAAGCATTAAACCGTGACTACCGCGGTAAAGACAAAACCACCAATGTGCTTTCGTTTCCCTTTGAGAGCCCACCTGGGGTTGATTTGCCTCTACTCGGCGACCTGGTGATTTGTCACGCGGTGGTGGCAAAAGAGGCCAACGAGCAACGTAAGCCCCTAGAGCATCACTACGCCCATATGGTCGTGCATGGCATCCTGCATTTAATGGGCTACGATCATATTGACAATGAAGAAGCTGAAGAGATGGAGCAGTTTGAGCGTGAACTACTAGCCGAGCTGAACATTCCTGATCCTTACGCTGAAGGCACCCGCGCGCCTGATGGCGATGACGCCTAAGCGCTTATGTCTTTATCATTTGTCAGCGGTTGCGTTAAATCAGGTAACAATGAATCTGGTACTATCCCCCACTTGAGTGATAAAACAGCTACCTGACGATGTAGTCAATGAGATAGCAACTGTCTGCCCGCAAACGAGAGATTTGATGCATGAGCGAAGACCGATCGAGCACCCCCAATCAAAAATCCTGGCTCGAGAAACTCTTTGGCGCCCTTTCCGGAGACAATGACGAACCCAGCTCACGCGATGAGCTGATGACGTTTTTACGCCATACCGCAGGGAAATTGAAGCTGGATCAAGACGCCATCATGATCATCGAAGGCGCGCTTGAGATCAGCGACCAACAGGTTCGCGAAGTGCTGATACCGCGCTCGCAAGTGTCGGCCATAGCCCTCGATCAGACCAGTGATGGTTATTTACCACTGATTCAGGAAACCGGCCACTCCCGCTATCCGGTAATTGGCGAAAACCTGGATGATATAAAAGGGATTCTGCTGGTCAAAGACCTGTTACCACTACTCTCGCAAACCCAGGTCCAGCGTGATGCCTTCAAGCTCGAAGACATCTTGCGCCCGGCGATGTTTATCCCCGAATCAAAACGGCTCAACAGCCTGCTTAAAGAGTTTCGGGATACCCACAATCACATGGCGGTGGTAGTGGATGAGTACGGCGGCACCGCGGGCATCATCACCATCGAAGATATTCTTGAGCAGATCGTCGGCGACATCGAAGATGAGCACGATACCGATGAAGAGGATGATATCCGTGAAATTGAAAATGGCCGCTTTGCCATTCGCGCACTGACACCTATCGAAGACTTTAACGAACGCTTTAACACCGAGTTCTCTGACGATGAGTTCGACACCGTTGGCGGCTTGGTGATGCAGCAGTTTGGCCATCTGCCTCGGCGCGGTGAACACACCATTCTGGGCGGCTGGCGGTTTGTGATTCTCAATGCCGACACTCGGCGCATTCGTCTACTCGAAGCCTACCGCGACACTCGTCGTGATGACGAAGAGGATGATGATCAGGAGAACAAGTCAGCCTAGGCGCTTGTTGTCACTCTGCTCACTACCCCCACACTCTCGCACCTTACCGACGATAGGTTATCGCTATGGGTTTTCCCCCCGCGTTTTTGTTACAGCTGCTTGCCGCGTTGGTGGCAGGCGGCTTCACCACCCTAACGGCCTCCCCCTTTGAGCTTTGGTGGCTGGGCCCAGTGGCGATTGGTTTGCTGTATGTTGGCCTGCACACCTTAACTCCCGCCCAGGCGGCCCTGAAAGGGTGGTTATATGGCGTGGCACTGTTCGCCAGCGGTACCTCCTGGGTGTATGTCTCTATCCACGACTATGGCTATACAGGTGTGCCGTTAGCGGTATTTCTAACTGCCCTGTTCGTCACTGTTCTGGCACTGTTTTTTGCCGGTACGTTTTGGCTTTACCGGCGCTTTACCTCGGCACGGCTGGCGTTTATCAGCTTTGCCGGTGCCTGGGTACTGGGCGAAGTACTGCGGACTTACCTGTTTACCGGCTTTCCCTGGCTGCTGTTGGGCTCTGGCTATGTCGACTCGCCGTTGGCTGCCTGGGCGCCTATTGGCGGCGTCTACCTGCTCTCACTTATGGTCGCGCTTAGCGGCGCGCTTGGGGCTGAACTGCTGCTTCGCCGCCAGTGGTGGACACTCGCCCCCCTTGCGGCTATCTGGTTAATCCCCCTGGCACTCCCCCAACAGTGGACTACGCCGGCAAGCGAACCTACCCGTGTGGCACTCTTACAAGGCAACCTGCCGCAGCTATTAAAGTGGACGCCCGAGGGACAGCGGGTCGCCGCGAACACCTATAGCGACCTCACCCGCGAAGTCGCGGATGAGGTCGACCTGATCATCTGGCCAGAAACCGCCCTGCCAATGATGGAGACCCAGGCCCGCCCGGTGTTAGAGCGGGTGCAAGCGAACCTGCCGCCTGACGTCGCCCTACTCACCGGTATCGTTCAGCGCGACGAACAAGAACGCTACTTCAATAGCGTGATTGGCGTAGGCGACGTAGCGGGCAGCTATCAGAAAGAGCACCTGGTGCCCTTTGGCGAGTACCTGCCGCTGGAGAGCGTGCTGCGCGGGGCGATTAATTTTTTCGATTTACCAATGTCGACCTTTACCAAAGGTAAAACAGAGCAAACGCCGATGCTGGCCGCTGGGGTCAATATTGGCAATGCGATCTGCTATGAGATTATTTACCCGCAGCTAGTCGCCCGCCGCGCTCAAGATAGCGGTGTAATTATGACGGTGTCTAACGACACCTGGTTTGGCGCTTCAATTGGCCCCCACCAGCACCTGCAGATGGCACGGCTGCGCGCGCTAGAGAATGGTCGCTACGTGGTTCGCGCAACCAGTAACGGCATTACCGCCATTATCGACCCTAATGGACGAATTGTAGAACGCGCGCCGCAGTTTGAAACCGCAACGCTTACCGGCGAGTTCTACGCCATGGAGGGTCTAACACCTTTCACCCGGCTGGGTAGTTGGCCCGCTTGGCTGCTGGCAGGTTTGATGCTGTTAGCGGGCGTAATAGCCACACGAAGCACGCGACAAACGCGAAGCTGATAACAGAAAGGCTGTATGAAAAATGGCCCGAGTCCTCTTCAGGACGCGGGCCATTCGTTCTCTTCAACATATATTCATTTTAAGCAGATTACCCGCTCGTCACCGGCCCAGTACTTAAAACGAGATTTAACGCAGGACTTATTTTACAAAATTTATTTTGCAAAGACCTGGCTCATATCTTTAAACGCCTTGAACTCGAGGGCGTTTCCGCACGGGTCGAGCAGGAACATGGTGGCTTGCTCGCCGACTTCGCCTTTAAAACGCACATAAGGTTCGATGACAAACTGCGTTTCCCGCGCTTTCAAGCGCTCAGCCAGGGCTTCCCACTCGTCCCACTCCAAGATCACGCCAAAGTGCGGCACGGGAACGTTGTGTCCATCCACCGGATTGGTATGGGCACTCTCTTGCCCCGGTGTTTTTGGCTGCTCATGAATCACTAACTGATGCCCAAAGAAATTAAAGTCGACCCACTGTTCGCTGGAACGCCCCTCTTCCAGACCAAACACATCATTATAAAACGCCCGCGCCAGCGCTACGTCGTAGACGGGAATAGCCAGATGGAAAGGTGAAAGGCTCATGCAAGTCTCCTGCTTATTTAGTTTTATCAACTGGCGGACACTTTTATGCCACCACGCTGTATTCATCCTAGAGCGGCGCATGGGAAAATAAAATCAATAACTATTTGGCCAATTCACAAAAAGGATTTATCAATGATCCGTGAGTTAAAGACGTTAGTGGCTGTCGCCCAGGAAGGCACCTTTGCAGCGGCGGGCAATAAAATAGGCCTGACTCAGGCTGCCGTAAGCGCACAAATGAAACGCCTGGAGCAAGAGCTGAGGGTCGACCTATTTGAGCGCAAAGGGCGAGCGGCCATCCTGACCCAACGGGGACAAGAGACGCTGCAGCAAGCCAACGCCTTGTTAACCCTTTACAGTACGTTAGGGGCTTCGCTATCCGAACAGTCCTCTACACAGCGCGTCAATATAGGTGCCATCGCCTCCATCCAGCGCTCACTACTCCCCGATATACTTGCACGCTTTCATCACACCTTTTTAGAGTGCCATACCCGCGTAGTACCGGGGCTCTCCATGGAGCTGGTCAATCAGGTCGACGCTGGCGAGCTGGATATGGCGGTGATTATTCGTCCGCCCTTTTCTCTGCACAGCGATTTGCGCTGGACGCCCCTTGCCCACGAACCCTTTCGATTAATCGTGCCACGCCATATTGAGGGCGACCAGTGGCGGGAACTGATCGCCCACCAGCCGTTTGTACGCTACGACCGCGCCTCCTTTGGTGGTCGCCAGGTAGACCGTTTCCTACGCAATAACCACTGCAACGTGCGCGAGGTCTGCGAAGTCGATGAACTAGAGGCCATCGTGAAGCTGGTCGCCAAAGGCATCGGCGTTGCCCTGGTGCCCCAGGCGATTGCACAGCAACGTTGGCCAGCAGGAGTGCGGGCGATTGATTTAGGCGAGCGAACATTTCACCGCGACATAGGGCTGATTCATCCAACCAGTGGCCACTTAAGCGAGCCCGCCCGGGCGCTTGCCCAACTGATTAGCGAAATAGCCTAGTGAGTGGCCTTTAATAGCCATCATCAGCCGTTGTGAAGGCAATAAAAAACGCTACCTCAAACAATAGAGGTAGCGTTTTAGTTATCGACGTTAAAGTGCGGCCAACATAACGTTATACGCTGGTGACAGCTTCTTCCTGCATCTCGCTTGCAGGCGTATCGCTTTCTACCTCTTCGCTCTGCTCACCTTGCGCGTCACTCTCCTCGCTCACCTGCTCTGCGTCGCTATCGGTAGCAAGGTTCATGGGCTCATCTAGCTGCAAGGTTTGCGCGGTAAAGGCACGTATTTCACGGAGCAATTCAGGATTCTCCGCTAAGCGCTGTCCATAAGATGGCACGATATCGGTCAGCTTTTCCTGCCACTCTGCGCTGGACATCTGTTCAGGGAAAACGCGGTCAAGCAGGTTTAGCATGATGGAAGGCGCCGTCGAGGCCCCCGGCGATGCGCCCAGCAGTGCCGACATGGTGCCATCTTGCGACGTTACGACTTCGGTACCGAACTGCAACACACCACCCTTTTCAGGATTTTCTTTAATAATTTGTACCCGCTGACCTGCTGTCCACAGCGTCCAGTCATCTTGGTTTGCTTCAGGGTAGTACTTCTGTAGTGCTGCAAAGCGATCATCGTCGGACATCAGTACCTGGCCAACCAAGTAACGCACTAGATTAAAGTTATCCATTCCAACTTCAGCCACCGGCCAAGTGTTATGCAGCGTCAACGAGCTGAACAGATCCGTCCAGGAACCTTCTTTCAGGAACTTGGTGGAGACCGCCGCAAAGGGGCCAAAAAATAGCGCGGGCTCACCATCCAGGTTGCGCCGATCCAAATGCGGCACGGACATAGGCGGAGAACCTTCGCCTGCTTTGCCATAGGCCTTTACGTCGTGCTGGGCCACCACGTCTGGATTAGTGGTGTAAAGGAACTGGCCACTTACTGGGAAGCCTGCGTAAGCTTCGGCTTCAGGAATGCCAGATTCCTGCAGCAACAATAACGCAGCACCACCCGCACCGATAAAGACGTAGCGGGAATCCACGGTGGTTTCCCCACCGTTGGCGAGATCCGCTACGGTGACCTTCCAAGTATCGTCATCATTGCGCTCCAGACCGCGCACTTCACTGCTAAGCCCCAGCGTAAAGTGGTCGCTTTGCGCCAGCGACTCAACCATTTGGCGCGTTTGCGCACCATAGTTAACTTCGGTGCCCATCTGCATGCGCGTTGCTGCCACGGGCGTATCGCTATCTTCACGCCCAGCCATCACTAGCGGCATCCACTCGGCCAGTTCCGCGCGATCCTCAGAGTACTCCATACCCGCATAAAGGGGGTTTTGCGTCATCGCCTGATAGCGCTTACCCAAGAAGTCGACGTCGTCCTCTCCCCAAACCACTGCAATGTGCGGCACACTTTGGATAAACGAATCAGGCTCACCCAGAATGCCAGCCTCTACCTGGTGAGCCCAAAACTGACGGGAGACTTCGAACTGTTCAGTTACCTTAGTGGCACGCTCAATTTGAACTTGATCCTCAACCTCTGGCGTGTAATTTAGTTCCATGAAGGCCGAGTGCCCGCTACCTGCGTTATTCCAGGCGTTAGAGCTCTCTTCGGCAACTTGATCTAAGCGCTCATAAAGATGGATATTCCACTCAGGCTCGAGCTCTTGCAGATAGGTGCCCAGCGTGGCGCTCATTATGCCGCCACCGATCAATACCACATCAACAGGCTCATCGGCGGCAAGGGGCATGGCTGTCAGCGCCAACAGCGGAGAACAGAGTAATAGGCTAAAACGTTTTTGCATGTCATGTCCCAGACGATACAGAAAGTACGCACCGGAACACTATGTCTCCGGCATCGAGGGGGGTATTATTTGTCGACTAAAGTCTAGCAAAAATACGCCTATCCGGAAATGTGCAATCTTACTTATATAGAGCGAATGGAATTTAAGCTATGAAACCAGAGGATCTGGAAAAGTTAGTGACTCGCACCATGCCCTTTGGCAAGTATGAGGGCCGCCTTATCGCCGACCTCCCCGGCCCCTATTTAAACTGGTTTGCCCGAGAGGGCTTCCCTTCAGGGGAGATTGGCCAATTGCTGCATTTGATGCATGAAATTGATCACAATGGTTTAGGGCCGTTACTTGATCCACTGCGTAAAGTGCCGAGCCAGCGCGGCGAAACCTAGCGCTAATAATGCTGATGGTCGCTTCTATATTAGCTTTTAAGATCGTTGTTGCGTTCATTCAGGGCGCGCTGAAACTCAGCTTGGTAAGCCGCTTCGTGGTCAGCGCTATCAGCAGGGAAACGCCCTAACGCGACGGCTAACTCAAAAAAGCCAACGGCAGGCAAACCCTCGCCCCGGCGACTGACCACCAGTGACGATATAAACGGCTTTTGCTGCGCGGCATCATCACGCATTAACTGCTCAAGCGCCTGAGTTACCTGGGCGATGGTACGGGGAGGCGTTAACGCCAGCGCAGCCGCTACCTGTTGATAGGTCATTGGCAAAGCATCACGCGGCACGCGGAGAAGCAACTGGCGTATAGCTGACGCTTTATCGGTCATGAAAAATCCTATTCGCTTAGTATGTATGCTAAGAATAGCGGAATACGATGCAATAAGGAGAGAATATGTCATCTCAGTTCGAAGCCTCGCGCCCCCGTGGCGGCCGTTGGCCAAGCCTCTTCGCGGCTATAAGCGTACTCTTTTTAGTCGCAGCAGTATTAATGCTAGCAGGTGCAGGACCAGCCTATCGCGGTGAGCTTATCTCGCTAGGTGAAGCGTTCAACTTCTTGCGCAACGGCGTTTATGCCGCAGGAGGCGCAATGGCAATAAGCTTGGCCGCGCTGCTCATAAGTATGTTTGCTCGCCGCACTACGCCAGCAATGGTAGCGACACTGGTTATTGTTAGTGCCGCCGCGCTACTTTATGTGCCGTGGCAGCACTGGCAACGTGCTCAAGCCGTGCCGCCCATCCACGACATCACCACTGACATGCAAAGCCCACCTATCTTCGAGGCCTTGGCCGATGCGCGCGAAGCCGCGCCTAACGCAGTCGACTACCCCGGCGAAACAACCGCTAATCAGCAGCGAGCGGCATACCCCAACATTGGGCCATTGGTCATCAACGCCCCCCCGCAAACGGTGCTAGCGGCTGCCCAAGCAGAAGCGGAAGAGGCTGGCTGGCGCATCGCCCGAATTACTGACAATCACATAGAAGCCACTGCGACAACACGCTGGTTTGGCTTTCAAGATGACGTCGTCATTCGCTTAACAGAAGTTGAAAACGGCGTGCAGGTAGATATGCGCTCGGCGTCACGCCTTGGCGCCAGCGATGTGGGTACCAACGCTGCACGTATTGAAGCATTTCTAACGGCGCTTGAGGCGAGACTCAGATAACAGTCTTTCTGGACTTTAATTGCTAAGCTTTATTGACTGGGTTTGAATTAGTGCAATGGATCCGGCCTGGTGCCGCTTTCACGAGCCAAAATTTGCTCAGCATCAAGGGCGGCAATAGGCACTTGGTGCTGCATGGGAATATCGCCGCTTAATTGAAGCGCTTGATAACGCAGCGCACAAACGCGTAAAAACGAGGTGAAGTTACCCAAGTCGTGCCCGGCATCAATGGATTCGTGATACAGCCGGGTAATCATTTGAGCCGTGTTCATTCCATCACGCTGGGCGATCTCCTCGAGAATATGCCAGAAATAATTTTCCATCCGGACACTAGTGACCATCCCATCAATGCGCAGCGAGTGAGTAGCACTGCGCCACAGTTCAGAGTCAGCTTGAACAAATAGTTTACACATCAGAACGGCCTCTCGGCATATTAGTACTCTTACAAGCTATAAGTGTAGCGGGCGACCGTTTGCCTCGCTAGAACAACACAGTGCGCCCAGCAGGTGCTGGGCGCAACCGTCGTTAACCGTGCTAATGGGCTTACTTATTCAGTAGCGCCATAAACTGGGCAAGCCACGCCGGGTGGGCAGGCCATGCGGGGGCGGTGACCAAGTTACCGTCGGTCACCGCATCGGTCACTTCCAGGTTGGCAAAGTGACCACCCGCAAGCTCTACCTCCGGTTGGCAGGCAGGGTACGCAGAGCACTGCCTGCCTTCCAGCACTTTGGCAGCGGCTAACAACTGGGCGCCGTGACAAATCGCAGCCACAGGCTTATTGGTCTCAAAAAAGTGCTGAACCATGGTTAGCACCTCTTTATTCAAGCGTAGATACTCCGGTGCGCGGCCTCCCGGCACCACCAGCGCGTCGTAATCGGCAGGATTAATACTGGCGAAATCAGCGTTCAGTGCAAAGCGGTGGCCGGGCTTTTCAGAATAGGTTTGATCGCCTTCGAAATCATGAATCGCCGTTGCCACAGTGTCGCCCGAGACTTTTCCTGGGCAAACAGCATCGACAAGGTGGCCGACAGCCATAAGTGCCTGAAACGGCACCATGGTTTCATAATCCTCAGTGAAATCGCCGGTAATCATTAAAATACGCTTGCTGCTCATCTCAGTGCTCCTCTTGATTATTTATCTTATGCTTATTGGTCGAGTGTTTGAGCACACGCGGGGCGTGTTAAATAAGACTAGCAAGCGCCTTTTGTCAGTGGGTAGTAGGCGATTACTACAACACGATAACCTTTGCTAAATTACAGCTCAGGTGGTTGCGAATATGAATGCACAAGTCACTACACTTAATAATTCGTTAAAACTCTTAAGCGGGGCGTTCAATGGCAAACCGATCGCTAATGCGGATGTAATCGCTGCCTGCTAGACGGCCAATGGGCTTGAGAAGATCCATATCCACATGGCGACCGTCCCACAGGGTGTCATCGATATGGATGGATACCACCTGAGCCAGCACTAACGTGCCTGCCAGCGGTTGGTCGCCAAAGCGAATCATGTCGTATAGCTTGCAGCCGAATGCGATGGGGGCGCTTGCAATCCGGGGCACGCTAACGCCTGTCATCTCAGCTTTATCCAATCCCGCCAAGGTAAACTCATCCTCGCCAGGTGGCAAGCTAGCGCTGGTGGTATTGAGAGCTTCAATTAACCCTTCGCTGCCCACATGCACAACACATTCAGCTACTTCATATAAATTGCGCACCGTGTCTTTAAGTTCGCCACTGCCATTGCGTAATGGCGAAAAGGCCAGCACCGGCGGATTCACACTGGCCACGTTAAAGAAGGAAAACGGTGCCAAATTGGCATTTCCCTGCTTATCCTGGGTAGACACCCAGGCAATTGGCCGGGGGCAAACGCTGCCGGATAGCAGCCGGTATATAACCCCAGAGCTTAGCGGTTCCTCATCCATTAGATAATCACTCATTGATGGCTCCTTGGTGGCAAGTTTTCAGGTTAGTATCACTTTATAACAGCAAAGCCCACGACGCTCTGTTTTACCATTATCGATGCGGCCCGTTTGAGGATCCCTTTTAATGAAGATTGTTATTCCCGATGATTATCAGGACTGCGTGCGCCATTTAGACGCTTTCAAACAGCTAGAAGGCCACGATGTAACGATTTACCACGATACGCTTACCGACCTGGATGCGCTGAGTGCGAGTTTTCAGGAGGCCGAGGCGTTAGTGCTTATTCGTGAACGCACCCCTATCACGGAGGCCCTGCTTGAGCGTTTACCTAACCTGAAAGTGATCAGTCAGACCGGGGGCGGTGCGGCGCATGTGGATATAGCAGCCTGTCGCCGATTGGGTATCACGGTAATGACAGGCACTGGCTCACCCTACGCCGCGGCAGAATTAACCTGGGGCTTGATTCTTGCCGCCATGCGTCATATACCGGCGGAAGTTGAGAATCTTAAAGCAGGCCGTTGGCAGCGCACTTTAGGCACGGGCCTGAAAGGCCGCACCTTGGGCATTTTCGGTTACGGAAAAATCGGTAGTTTGGTGGCGCGCTATGGCCAGGCATTTGAAATGAGGGTATTGGTGTGGGGCCGAGAAGGCACCCGCCAGCGCGCTGCCGATGCTGGAATAGAGGTGGCCAAAACCAGGCAGATTTATTCGAGCGTGCGGATGTGCTCAGCCTACACTTGCGCTTGAACGACGATACCCGCGGTATTGTCAGCGCTGAGTCACTCGCCACCATGAAGCCAACGTCCCTACTGGTGAATACCAGTCGCTCTCAACTCATTGCACTTGGCGCGCTGGAGCAGGCGCTGAAAGTCGGTCGCCCAGGCCAGGCGGCGGTAGACGTATTCGATGCTGAACCGCTGCTTGAAAACTCACTGCTGGAACTGCCCAATCTCCTCGCGACGCCACATCTTGGCTATGTGGAAAAAGATAGCTACGAGCTCTATTTTGGCGACGCCTTTAGCAACCTGCTCGCTTATATGGATGGTCAACCAGTTAACAATCTAGCCAATTAACCCCACGACCACCGCCTCTATGCCAACTGTGCTAGCCTAACAGGTTCACGAGTAACACAGAGGCCATTAATGCTCACCATTTCCAGTAACGTTACCTTGGCTGATTGGGAGATTGACATCAGCCAGATTCGCGCCCAAGGCGCGGGCGGCCAGAACGTCAATAAAGTCGCCTCAGCGGTACACCTGCGCTTCGATATTCTTAGCTCCACGCTACCACCGCTCTATAAAGAACGATTAATGGCCCTATCCGATCAGCGCATCAGTAAAGAGGGTGTGGTGATAATAAAAGCTCAAAGTCATCGCAAGCTCGAACTGAATAAAGAGGATGCACTAGCTCGCCTTAAAGAGCTGATACAGAGCGCCAACAAACAGCAAAAAGTACGCCGTGCCACCAAGCCAACTAAAGGCTCGCAGCGCCGTCGCGTTGATCACAAAACCCGTAAGGGAAAAATTAAATCGCTGCGCGGTAAGGTGTCGGCATCATAATGACTAAACGTTCCACACCTCCCACTCGGCGCCCTCTTTCGCCCTGCGTACAGATCTGCCAGATTGAGCCAATAACATCGGTGTGCGAAGGCTGTGGCCGAACACTGGATGAAATTGCGGGTTGGGGCAGTATGGCCGAGGCCGAAAAAGCCCCGGTATGGGAACGCTTAGAAGCTGAAGGTTATGTCACTAAAAACCATGCCACTAAAAACTATGTCACCAAAAACTATGTCACCAAAAACTATGTCATAAAAAAACTATGTCATTAAAAAACTATGTCGCTGAAGGCTCTGCGTGCTGATGTCGATCACTCAATATGTGGTGGAGCTCACCACAGGCCACCATCGGGTCATCACAGTTAATCACAATATCCGAGTGGGCCAGCACATAGCTGCGCCCGGTAATGGTGTTCTCCACGACTTGATAGGCACCCTCCTGATGAGTACCGATGAAGGTGCCGATAAACCCCGTCTCACGTAGTGAAACCGTCTCTAACTTGTCGCCTACATTCAAACGACCTTCGTAGTTCATTAGTGCTAGGCGTGCCGATGTCCCAGTGCCCGTTGTGCTACGGCAAATAACGCCAGGATGAACATAGGTGGTTGAACGTGAACGCGTAAAGCCTTCCCCTACCTGCACTTCAGGGCCCATAAAGTGCAGAAATGGCAGTGGACCTACGTCGCCTAGGGTGTAGTGAGAAAAGCCACGCTGCGCTTTAATCGCTTCAACGATTTTATAGGCACACTCGGAGAGTGCGCGCTCCTCATCACGCACTAGCTTAAAGCCCAGCTCGGAGGCATCGACCAAGGCGTAAAATCCACCGCTGTAGGCTATGGAGTAAGTGACTTCGCCAATCCCCGGTACTTGAATCGACTCGCGATAGGTATCGATGTAGCTGGGCAGACCGCCACAGGTAACCGATTCCACTATCCCGTTATGCACCTTCGCTTCGATTTGCACTAATCCGGCCGGCGCTTCGAGTTTAAAGCGCTGAATACCCTCCTGCTTGGGTACAATGCCACTCTCCAGCACCGCAGTGGCGGTACACAGCGTATTAGAGCCAGAGTAAATGGGGTAGCCCATCACTTCCATAATAATGTAACCCGCCACCGCTTCCGGATGACAGGCAGGCACTAGCAAATCAACCGACATTTCTGGAATACCGTAGGGCTCTTCCAGCAGCAGTCGGCGCAGCCCATCGGCGTCATCACGCAGGTACTCCATCTGCTCGCGCACAGTGGCCCCAGGCAGCACATCAATTCCCCCTGTGACGATACGACTAACATCGCCCCCCGCGTGAGTATCCATTAACTGGATGGTATGGAGGTTATGCACTAGCGGCGCTCCTGATCAGCGGAAGAGGATTTTTCAAGCGCGAAAGGCGCACCGTGAGACGCCCACTGAGCATCAGGCACAAGCACAATTTTGCCCAGATAATTGCTGCCTCGATTAACAAAATAGCGCTCGGCAGCGTGTAGATCAGACAGTTTGAAGGCGGCGTGAAGCACTGGCTTTAATTCGCCGCTGCGGATCCAGGCCACCAACTGCTCAGCCTCTTCACGGGTACCGTGGGAAACGCCAAAAATTTGCACTTGGTAAAGATACACTCGGGTCCACATCATTTCGCTCAGGTTGCCACCGCTGGCACCCGCAATAGAAAGACGTGGATAGCTCTTACGACCCTGCATATCGACAATCATGGTGTCGATAAACAGGTTGGTCATCTCACCGCCGACCAAGTCCATCACCGCATCAATCGGTTTGCCGCCGGTGGTTTCCAGCACCCGCTCAACAAACGTCGGCAAGTCGTCACGGTCAATCACCGCTTCAGCGCCTAGCGCTTTGAGCGCGTCGGCTTTGTCTAACTGGCTGACCGCATAGGGAGTAGCGCCAATAATGCGGCAGAGCTGGATGAGCGCGGTGCCCACACCGCCGCTGGCACCACTGACCAGTACACGCTCGCCAGCGCTCACCTTAGCGGCGGTCATCATGTGGTAAGCGGTTTGATACGAGCACATGCCCATGGAGGCAAGCTCCGCGTCGTGCAGCTTTGGGTTGGGCACGTGATGAAACTGATCAGTTGGCACAGCGATATACTCAGCAAAGCCGCCGTCGGCGCCATGGCCATAGTAATCCGGCGTTAAGTTAATATCGCGGCGCTCATCGGCGTAGATATTAAAATCGAGTAACCCTCGCTGTCCAATGCGCTCGGCGCCAACTCCCTCGCCGACCGCCACTATGCGTCCTGCCACATCGGCACCTTGAATCCGCGGGAAGGTAAGCGTTGGCGTACCGCCCATGGCAAAGGAGGTAACGTCGCCCTTGTCCTTGGTGGGATAAAGCCCTTCGCGCGCTTTGCGGTCAGTGTTGTTTTTTGCCGTTGCCGTCACTTGCACCAGCACTTCTCCCGCCTTAGGCTCTGGCGTGGCAACATCCTGGTGGTATTCAAGCTTTTCGATACCGCCATGTCCGGTCAATAGCATGGCAGCCATTGTGGTTGGCACCGTGGGGGTCGTCTCGGCCATGGAGTAATCCTCGGTTAGGCTAACGCCTGATGACTAAAAAAATATTAGCTAAAAGTAGATTAGCTAAAAACAGGCACACCAATCAGCGCTGTATGTAGATAAAAAGCAAACACCACATACGCTATCAAGCCGACGAGGACGGTAGCAACGGTGGCCTTTTTATTGGTGCTTAAAGGCGCAGGCGGTGTAAGGCGATCGCGCTTTTTAGCGGCTTTAAACGCCAGGATAGCCCAGATAAGAAAGGCCGCAAAAAAAATAATATCGCCTAAGCGCCCGTTGACCAGCAGGTGAGCAAACGCCCAGATTTTTACTGACAGCATCATCGGGTGGCCCAGCTTGGCCTTGATGGCGTTGCCCGGAACATAGGCCGCCACCAGCATAATAAAGGCGGGCACCATCAACAGCGCCACCGCATGGCGCAGGCCCATGGGCGGGTGCCAGATAAAGAGGGGATCGAGACGCATCTGGCCAAAACCGTAAATGGCAATGCCAAGGCCAACGATGGATACCGCCGAATAGGCAATTTTCCAAGAGGTTTCGCCGCGTTTAGCAATCTGCTGCTGACACCAGCTTTCAGCAAAAATACGCGCAGAGTGACTGCCTAAAAAAATCAGCAGTCCGATAATCATAATCGTCATGGATATTCTCCCAGTTAATACGCTAGTCGACGGCTTGATGCCTTATTGTCTTGGTCGCGGGAGAGGATGCCACAGACAACCGCCGACTACCTATGCATGCGTCAACTTTTCGCTCACGGGTTAAAACCAGCGCTTGCGCTTAAACAGCCAAATCATGACGCCAGCGATACCCAGCATTGCCCCCAAGACAAAAAAGTAGCCGTACCGATAGCGCAGTTCGGGCATGTTTTCGAAGTTCATGCCATAAATCCCGGCGATAAACGTAAGAGGCACAAAGATCGCGGTAATCACCGTGAGCACGCGCATGGTGATGTTTAACTGGTGAGATGAAATCGAGATATAACCATCAATTAAGTCACCGCAAATATCGTAGTACATTTGGGTCAGGGTGTAGAGACGTTCGAAACGGTCCGCCACATCATTGATCGCGTGCAGGGTTTCGCTCTGCTCCCGGGGCAAATGCTCATAATCATAAGCGGTAAGTTCTTGGGTAATTCCCTGGTGGTAGCTAAAAATGCGGCGCATTTTAACCAATCGAGAGCGATAGGTAATGATCTTACGCATTAGCAGATCATTACCGTTTTCCAGCAGCTCGTCTTCAAGATCGCTTAACGCCGTTTCAAATTCGAGCAAGCTATCGATATAAAAGCCCGCTGAAATATACATTATCCGTAGCGCGACGTGTTCAGGCGAGTGGGCCAGCAGGGCTTTACCGTGCTCGTTGAAAAGGCGCTCAATGGAAAGCGCTTGGCCAGGGTGTAGGGTCACCAGAAACCGCTCCCCTACAAAAAAGCACACCTGCTGGGGCAGGTAGTTGAGTTCAGCATCGAAGGAGGAAATACCGCGATAAATAATCAGCGTGTGGTTATCAAACTCTTCGATCTTAGGTGGATGGCGCTCTTTGTGGGCGTCTTGAATCGCCATCGGGTGGAACTCAAACGCCTCTAGAATTTTGCGCTCGCTCTCCTGCGTCTCGCCCTGCATATCGATCCAAAGATGGCTGCCCGGCGTGTCTTGCCATACTGCTACAAGGCGTTCATCGC
The DNA here is from genome assembly GCF_031010195.1 of Halomonas sp. SpR8. GTDB lineage: Bacteria > Pseudomonadota > Gammaproteobacteria > Pseudomonadales > Halomonadaceae > Vreelandella. Next base: position 343,801 of record NZ_JAUAMC010000003.1, read on the forward strand.
CCTCTTGGGCTTGCCCTTCAGGCGCAGTCAAAATAGTCCGAATCATGGTCGTCCTTGAGTAGTCATCTCGAAATAAACAACATCTAATCCGTTCAATCCACAGACGGGGCGAACCGTACCTGGGCTTTTCCTGAGCGTTTGGCGTCATACATAGCCACATCGGCTCTTTTTAACAGCTCATTCGCTGTTTCTACGCTGGCTGGTAGGTACAGAGCGACGCCAATACTGACACTTACGTTTAACGCTGCATTACCGGCGGCTATCGGCTCTTCTATCAGTTGAATTAATTTATTAGCCAATGGCTCAATTGCCGTAGGTTCACTATTTTCTAACAACAACACAAACTCATCCCCCGCCCACCGCGCAACATAGTCGGTTTCACGGACAGCATTCTCCAAACGCTCGGCGATGACGCGTAACAAATCATCGCCCACGGCATGGCCATGAGTGTCGTTAATCACCTTAAAGCCATCCAGATCCATAAACAGAACAGCTAAGGGCTGGTGGGTTCGCCGTGTGCGAGACATTGCTTCAGGCAAGCGTTCATCTAGGGCTCGCCGATTAGGCAATTTGGTTAGCACATCTTCACGGGCCTGCTGATTGCGCAGGCGCTCTAGCTGCTGGCGTTCGGTAATATCATGGATAAAAAGGCTTTTCCGTTCGCGGCCGTCAATCACCAATTTTTTGACGCGCACCTCAACGGGTAATTCATTACCATCACAACGGCACGCCGTAAACTCAATAGTTGCCCGATCATTCGCGGCAGGCAATCCTGCAGGAAAAATCAGTTGTGTAATTGGCTTAGCCAGCGCCGACTTGCGTGGCCAACCAAACATCATTTCGGCCGCTCGATTCCAATCCAGAATGACGTTTTGTGCATCAAGACTGATATAGGCGTCATAGGCAGACTCAATAACAAGGTTAAGCTCATTAGTCCGCCGTTCGATTTGGCGCTCCATGCTGCGATGTAGCTCATCCAGCGCCTGCTGGGAGGCCTTGGCATTTTTCTTTTCTATTGTTAGCCGCTCACGTAAATGAAGTTCATCAGTGACTATCGCTGCCAGATCTTTCAGAGCCGCTAACTCGTCCTCGCTAATCGCACGCGGCTTGGTGTCGATCGCGCAGAGAGACCCCAGCGGTAGGCCCTTTATCGAACTCAGCGGTATACCTGCATAAAAACGAATACCGCTGGGAGAAGTCACCAATGGGTTTTGAGCAAAACGGGCGTCTTCGCTGGCATCTTCAACGATAAATGGCTCGGCGGCCATAATGGTGTAAGCACAGAAAGCGACATCTCGAGAGGTCTCACGCGTCTCAATACCAACGCGCGATTTAAGCCACTGACGCTTTGCATCAATCAAAGTCACCGTTGAGATAGGCACATGCAGCAATTGGACCACAAGCCTAGTGACGCGATCAAACGCAGGCTCGTCGGGGGTGTCTAGCAGCTCAAGTTCATAGAGCGCCGCTAAGCGCGCCTCTTCATTAAGTGCTATTGGGTAGCTCATAGCTATCTCACCCATTGAAGTAGGTGTGTATCTCCAGCATACCGCGACCAGCACTCTACTGCTTAATTCTCACTACTTGCTAGCCAGCCTTGCGAGTATGACGCTTGTCAGCGTAGAAGCAATTAACGCGCCTAAAAACGGCCCCAGCGTGGGAATACTGCCCGGGAAACTCGCCGCAACCACGCCCGCCAACAGACTACCCTGACTGAACCAGCCTGGTAGAATCGCGCCTAGTAACCCAGCCATCCCACCGGCAATGGCCGCGAATGACGTCATACGCTGCCATAAGCCAAGCAGAACGGGCACCACAATGGCGGCACACAGTAAATCGGCAATTAAGAACAGCCGCAGTACCGACAGGCCCTGCAAGGCAATGACTACCACCGGGATCATTACGACTACCGTCACCCAGCGGGTAGCAACCAATGAAACGCCCTGCTGTTCACTGCGGGCGACAACCAAGGAAGCGATACCGTTTTGTAGTGTATCAACGCTAGAAGCCACCAAGGTGACCGCCAGCACTAAGGCAGGCAGCGTCAGCCATGCTGGCGTCTCCGTTAGCAGCGCAAAAAACGGCATGGGTGGCTGGCCAAGGGAGATTCCACTCATGGCGGCGAGCATGCCTAAACCGCCAATCACCATTACCACTGCCACTGTCATCGCGCCACCTAACCAAGCGCCACGACCGAGGCTTTGATCATCGCGGGCAGCCCATACGCGTTGCCAATACCCCTGATGAAAGAGATTCGCCGCCGTGACTGCGATGACCAGCGTTAACGCGACGCTAAGCGCACTGGTGACAGGAATTGAAGGCAGCGTCGCTTCGTTAGGCATTGCAGGCAACCGCCACAACGCAACGCTGCCCACCGCTGACAAGAGCACAAGCAGCAGCCATGCCTGCCAACGGTCCGTGGCAAGGCTGGCGCGCAGCCCTCCAACCGCTGTATAAACCAGTGTAGTAAGTGCCACACCAATAATGACCAGTGCGGGCGGCACATCAGAAAGCAGCGCGGTGATCGCGCCGATGGCGGTTAGCTCAGCAGCCAAAAAGCAGGCCATATAGCCGACCGACACCAGCGTGACCCAACGCCGTACGCCTATGCCATAGCAAGCTTCAGCAAACTCGGCAATGCTGCGTCCCTCGGGCAGTGCGCGACGAATCTTAGGCCCATACAGGCCCAATACTATGAAGGGCAGCGCAGAGCCAAGCGCATAACCAGCGAGGGCGAGCGGGCCAACAAAAGCGCCAATTTCGGGGGGAGCAAAAAGAATCCAGGCGCCCATTCCGGAGGCAAGAAAGGAGAGCCCCAGGGTAGAAGCTGTTTGCGAGTTGCGAGCGGTGACATAGTCATCTAGCGGGCCATCTACCCAGCGAGCCCTTAAGCCCAAATAAGCAAAGCAACACAGCGCCGCGCCAAGCACGGCTGACGTCAGGTAAAGCATGTCGCACTTCCTCCGCCGGTACTAACCGGATCAGGTTCCAGGGTCTGCGCGCTGCGCATTCTCAGCCCTTTGATAAAGGGCTCCCCTGGCGACAGTGAATGTAGGCGCTATCCTTACCGATAAAGACGCCTTAGTAAAGCTTAAGTAGTATTTGCCGTATCACTACGAGGCACACGCCCCATCAAGTAAAACTCCTCATTGGGCGGGGTGCCTGCTAACGTCACTAACCGATTCGATAAGCCAAAGAACGCCGCAATGGCACCAATATCCCAGCAATCATCCTGAGTGAAGCCCACTTCCAACAGGTTTGTAAGCCACTGATCGGTCAATTCACCGACGTCAATGGCACAGTGCATAGCAAAATCGAGCATCACGCGGTGGCGCTCACTAATCGGCGCCACGCGATGATTGATGGCGACCTGGTCTGCCAACAGAGGGTCTTTGCTATAAATTCGCACCAACGCTCCGTGGGCAACCACGCAGTATAAACAGCGGTTACGCGCGCTAGTGGCGACCACGATCATCTCTTTTTCCGCTTTTGTAAGCGAATCTGACTCGCGCTCCATCAACGCATCGTGATAGGCAAAAAAGGCCCGAAACTCTGCCGGGCGATGAGCTAACATTAGAAACACATTGGGCACAAAGCCCGCTTTTGCCTGCACCTCCATGATGGCGTTGCGAATATCCTCTGGCAAATCCTCGAGCGTTTCCGGAATGCTAAAACGGCTTAGTGATGCAGACATAGTCACCTCATTATTGTGAATGTACTTGCCGTTGCAGTAGCAGATACCAACGTTTTAGCCAAGTGAGATCGTGCTGTTGATCCCGCTAGAGACATTTTCAGGTTCAAACCAACGTGCAGTCACCGTTTTGGTTTGCGTCCAGAAAGCGATCGCCTGTTTGCCGTTGGGGCCTAAATCGCCCAGCTTTGAAGCCCGCGAGCCGGTGAAGCTGAAGTAAGCGACCGGCACGGGGATCGGCACGTTAATACCGATTTGGCCAACTTCAATATCCGTTTCAAAACGGCGCGCCACCCAACCAGAGTTAGTAAAGATAGAGGTGCCGTTACCGTTAGGATTCGCGTTGATAAAGGCAATCGCCTCATCCAGTGTTTCCACGCTAACCACACACAGCACCGGGCCAAAAATCTCTTCGCGGTAAATAGTCATATCCGCCGTGACATCAGCAAACAGGGTCGGCCCTACAAAGTTACCGTTGGGATAGCCCTCAACCTGAACATTGCGCCCATCGACCATCAGTTTGGCGCCCTCTTTCTCGCCTGCATCAATCAAGCGCAGCACGCGATCACGGGCGGCTGGTGATACCAGCGGACCCAAATCCGCATCAAGCTGAGTGCCCGGACCCACTTTCATTTCCCGCGCCGCATCGACGATATCGCCCAGCCACTCGCGCGCCTCTCCGACCAGTACGACCACCGAGTTTGCCATGCAGCGTTGGCCTGCAGCGCCAAAGGCTGAGCCCAGCAAGTTGTTGATCGCTTGGCTACGGTTAGCATCAGGCATGACCACACAGTGGTTTTTAGCCCCCATCATCGCCTGCATGCGCTTGCCTGCCGCTGCCGCACGGTTATACAGCAGCGAACCCACGTGGGTAGAGCCGATGAACGAGAGCGCTTTAATATCCTGATGATCAGCAATTTGATTAGCCACATCCGGGCCACCGTGCACCACGTTGAGCACGCCAGCGGGGACGCCTGCTTCGTGAGCCAGCTCGACTAAACGCATGGTGGAGCTGGGGTCTTGCTCTGAAGGTTTCAGAACAAAGGTATTGCCGGTGGCAATGGCCAGCGGGAACATAAAGCACGGCAGCATAATAGGGAAGTTAAACGCGGTAATCCCCGCCCCCACTCCCAGCGGCTGATGCATGGTGTATACATCTACCTCGTTGGCAGCGTTTTCAGCCAATTCACCTAGTTGCAGCGACGTAATCGAACAGGCGTGCTCCACTACTTCCAAGCCACGGCCGACTTCACCCTCCGCATCCGGCAGGGTTTTGCCATGCTCTTCGGTAATCAGTGCCGCAAGCTCTGCGGTATTGTCGCGGATCAGCGCTTGAAGCTTGAGCATAATGCGCATGCGCTTGCCCAGGGGCACTTTACGCCACTCTTTAAACGCCTCTTTGGCACTGCTGATAGCGCGCTCTACTTCGGCAGCGGTACAAAACGGCACCCGGGCAACCACTTCTTGTGTCGCCGGGTTAACCACATCGCGCCACTCCTGGCTTTGCGACGGCACGGGCTGGCCATCGATATACATGGTGATTTCGCGAACGGACATAGCGTTGCTCCTGTTGATGATTGTGGTTGTTATGGTGCTGGTTGTTATAAAAAAAGCAGTTTTTATAAAGCACGTTGCTGTAATGCAAGAGCATTGGGTATAGCAGCAAGTTGACGTTAACGTCAACTAGCCATTGTATGAGTAAACAAAATCTGCAGCGCGACGTCAATTCGCCTTTCCATAGTGGCGCCGCGCTGGCTATGCTTCGACTTATTAGCAAAGCCGTGCCTGATAGGGGTGCTCACGGTAAACGCATGACGTGTTTAACACAGGGAATTAATTATGCAGACCTTTAGCTGTCGCTGTGGCAATCCGCTGTTTTATGAAAATACCCACTGCCTTAGCTGCCAGTCCGAGGTTGGCTGGTGCCCTGCCTGTAGTAATATCGTTGCCATTGAACCGCTGGATAATGGCGGCTTTCGCTGTACGCATCCAGGTTGTGATACGCCATTGATGAAGTGTTACAACTTCGCTGTTGAGAACGTCTGCAATCGTATGGTGGTGATGGAAAATGGCCAAGCGGACGCGCTATGCGACTGCTGCCGATATAACGCCATGATTCCCGATTTAACCATTGATGGAAACCGCGAGCGCTGGGCAGCACTCGAGGCGGCAAAGCGTCGTTTGTTTCATACCCTGGATTTACTTAAATTACCCCACGGCACCCAAGAGGATGATATTGCGGTTCCACTCAGCTTCTCGTTTATGGCCGATGCCCTGCCCGATCAGGGACTATGGCGCTCCACCGCCAAGCAAGAAAAGGTCTATACCGGGCACGCATCGGGCCATATCACCATCAACGTTAAAGAAGCCGATGACGTTGAGCGCGAGCGTCTGCGGGTCGATATGAACGAGTCCCACCGCACCTTGATTGGCCATTTCCGGCATGAAATCGGCCACTACTATTGGGATGTGTTGGTAAAAGATCGTGATGAGGAAGCGTGCCGGGCAGTATTTGGCAACCACCATCGGCCAAGCTATGCCGAAGCGTTAGAGCGCTATTACCAGCAGGGCGCGCCGAGCGACTGGCCGAGCCGCTGCATCTCTGCCTACGCCACCATGCACCCCTGGGAGGATTTTGCCGAAACCTTCGCTTACTACTTAGATATGGTCGCCGTGCTCGACACCGCCCTGCACATGGGCATCACCCACGTTGAGTACGACGGCAGCCTGGATAGCATGCTGATTGCCTTCCATCAGGTAGGTATGTCGGTTAATGAACTCAACCGGGATATGGGCTTGCTTGATTTGGCCCCCGGAGTACTCGCCCCAGCGGTGCGCGAAAAGCTGGCGTACCTGCATCACATCATCCAGGCCGCCAGCCCATTAGAACGTGATTCCTTTAAAAGCTAGTCGTTATCGTTGTCTCCCGAGTGGCTTTGACTCTGGCTCTGGCTTTGAGTTGGGACCACACGGGGGACGCTGTCATCATTGACAAAATAAGTCGCGCTGAGCGTATCGTGAATGGCGGCAAAGCCAATTTGCAGTTCATCGATAAACGCATGCAGCTTACTGGGCGAATGCGCCAACGCCTGAATATCGGCATCTACCACATCAGCGCGCACCAATGAAACGGTCGCCGACGGACGATCTTGGCGGGGTAGTAGCGTCAGCTCATGGCCCAGCGTCTCCAGGCTGCAGGCAATCGAGCGCGGCAGATTGGGGTCTTGCAGTAGAAAGCGCAACACATCCGGCCCGCGCACACGTAAACGCACCTGCTGGCGATACATTTGGTACGCCGTCAGCGATTTAAGCACGCTCATCCACTGCAGGTTTTCAAACGGCAGCAACTCTTCAGGGTTTTGTGGCAACAGGCTGGCCGAACGCACATCCACAATGCGCGTGGTCATATCAACGCGTTCTAACTGACGCCCCAGCTCAATAAAGGTGCGCGCGGGACCATGACTTAACGTGCCCTCAATAAGACCCGTCAATGATTGGCAGCCACGAATCACGCTCTTAAGAAAGCTATCGCGACGGCGTGGACTAACGCCATTTTCAGCATGATCGGCGACGCTCAGATAGAGCTGATTGACCTCCTCCCAAATTTCCCGGGGTACCACATCCCGGGTGGTTCTCAAATTCTCACGGGCACTGGCCAGTGCAGAGAGGATTGAAATGTCATTGTCGGGATCAGCACACAAAAAATGCACCACGTTGCGCTCATCAAACGTTTCATGGCGGGCGGTGAAGGTTTCCAGACTGCCGGTCATTTCGATAAGCGGTGCCCATCCCAGCGGTAGGCGCCCTGGCAAATCAAGCATGAGGTGACTGTTGACGCTCAGTAGACGGGCGGTATCTTCCGCGCGCTCGATGTAGCGCGCCATCCAATAGAGATTCTCTGCAACGCGTGACAGCATGGCGTTAGGCTCCTTTCACCGCGGCCACTGCCGCCTTATCGTCGGTTTCCACAATCCAGGTATCTTTGCTGCCACCGCCTTGAGAAGAGTTCACCACCAGCGACCCCTCTATCAACGCCACTCGGGTGAGCCCTCCGGTGGTTACATGAATTTCCGGTCCGGAAAGAATGAAAGGGCGTAAATCCACGTGACGTGGCTGTGGTAATCCATTGGTCAGCGTCGGGGTAGTAGAGAGTGCCAGGGTGGGCTGGGCCATATAATTGCGCGGGTTCGCCTTAATCAAGCGGGCAAATTCTTCGCGGGTCTCTTTGGTTGAACGCGGGCCAATTAGCATGCCGTATCCGCCCGACTCATTGGCGGGTTTGACCACCAATTCATCCAGGTGATCAAGCACATAGCGGCGATCATCCTCAAACATGCACAGATAGCTGGGCACGTTGGGCAGCAGCGGTTCTTGATCGAGATAATAGCGGATCAACGCGGGCACAAAGGCGTAGACGACTTTGTCATCCGCAACGCCCGCTCCCGGTGCATTGGCTAGCGCGACTTTCCCCGCCCGCCAAGCGCGCATTAGGCCCGCCACGCCTAGCATTGACTCAGGATTAAACGCTTCGGGGTCTAAAAACTCATCGTCAACGCGACGATAAATCACATCCACTCGGCGCCGCCCTTCAACGGTGCGCATATAAACCACGTCATCGTCATCCACCACTAAGTCACTACCCTGCACTAACTCAACCCCCATTTGCTGAGCAAGATACGCGTGTTCAAAGTAGGCAGAGTTATAAATACCCGGTGTCAAAACCACTACCTGTGGCTCATCGCCAGGTCTGGGTGACATCGCTGCGAGCATGTCATAAAGATTAGCTACATAATCATCCACAGGCAGAATTTTGCCCGAGGCGAACAGCTCGGGCAGCACTCGTTTAGTGACGTTGCGGTTTTCCAGCATGTAAGAAACGCCAGAGGGAATCCGTAAGTTATCCTCCAACACATACAGCGTACCGTCACCATCACGCACCAGGTCTGAACCGCAAACGTGGGCCCACACGCCGTGGGGGGGATTAATGCCGACGCACTGGGAGCGGAAATTAACCGACTGCGCCAGCACCTCGGCAGGTAACACTTTATCCTTGATGACTTTTTGGTCGTGGTAGAGATCATCAATAAATAGGTTCAGCGCCTGTACGCGCTGCTTGAGACCCGCCTCGGTTTTACGCCACTCACTGGCGGGAATAATCCGCGGCACGATATCAAAAGGCCAGGCGCGATCAATCATTGCGCCTTCAGAATAAACGGTGAACGTAATCCCCATGGTGCGAATGGCGATCTCCGCCGCTGTTTTCCGCTCCGCTAACTCTTCTGCGCTAAACCTTGCCAACATGTTGCACAATTCACCCGCTGACTCGCGTGGCTGGCCGGGTGCGACCATCAGCTCATCGTAGAAATCACGACATGCATAGTTATTCCAATTCACTTGGCTCATGGGCGCTCTCCTGGCGCTGGGGTGGAAGCGGCAACTTCCTCAATGCTCAGTGTAGGCCTGCCGCGCGCAAAACAATCAAACAATTGAGAGCAAAATACGTACCATCTTTTGCGATATTTCAACGTTCGCTTACTTAAACGCTTCTTGACAGGGAGCACGAGCCAATTAAAGCGACTTTATGCTCCACATCGGTGCAGCAAAACAGTGCTATTTTGGTGCATTAAGTGATTTCCACTTTAGTTAAACGCCTTAGTTAAGATAGCGGCTGCAAAAAAGTTAAAGTGGAACGATACTTGCCAAACGTTCGGTTAATCTCTAACCCGACCAGCCGGTTGATAACGGTTCTTTTGAGGGTGGCCCATGACCATTCGCGTTGCCTTGTATCATCGTACGACCTATCACTTTGACCGCCCGGTGCGTCTGTCGCCCCACGTTATTCGGCTGCGGCCGGCGCCCCATTGCCGTACGCATATCGAGGCATACTCGCTTAAACTCTCCGGCGACGACCACTTTTTAAACTGGCAACAGGATCCTTTCGGCAACTTCAATGCCCGCGTGGTGTTTCCTGAGCCGCGCAAAGAGTTAACCATTGCCGTCGAACTTATCGCTCCGATGACGGTTATCAATCCGTTCGATTTCTTTTTGGACGACATTGCGCAAAAAATTCCCTTTGCGTATCCAGAAGCACTGCGCCAGGAACTGAGCCCCTATCTGGAAATAACCGAGTCAGGGCCACGGCTAATGGAATGGCTAAAAGCCGTTCCCCGCGAACCTACCACCACCGTCGATTTCCTGGTCGCGCTTAATCAGCGCCTGCAGGAGGATATTGGTTACCTGGTCCGCATGGAGCCCGGCGTACAAAGCTGCGAAGAGACGCTAACCCTGGCCAGCGGTTCCTGCCGCGACAGCGCTTGGTTGCTGGTGCAAATTTTCCGCCATTTAGGTCTCGCCGCTCGCTTTGTCTCCGGCTACCTCGTTCAGCTCAAGTCCGATGTCAAAGCGTTGGATGGCCCCAGTGGTAGCGAGGTGGACTTTACCGACCTACACGCCTGGACAGAAGTCTTCCTGCCCGGCGCGGGCTGGGTAGGTCTTGACCCCACTTCAGGGCTGTTCGCTGGCGAAGGCCACATCCCCCTCGCCGCCACCCCGACAACCGGCAGCGCAGCTGCAATTACCGGGTTTTCAGATAAGTGTGAAGTCACCTTTGATGTGACCATGGAAGTGGAACGCATCCACGAAGATCCACGGGTCACCAAGCCCTATAGCGATGAGCAGTGGCAGCGTATCTGCGCGCTGGGCGACGCAGTGGATGCCGAGCTGCTGCACGAAGACGTGCGCCTGACCATGGGCGGAGAACCGACATTTGTATCGGTCGACGATATGGAGAGCCCGCAGTGGAATACCGAAGCGTTGGGCGAACACAAGCGCGAGCGTGCCGAGGCACTGCTGACTCGGCTACAAGCCGCCTACGCGCCTGGCAGCGCTATTCAGCAACAGCAGGGCAAGTGGTATCCCGGTGAACCACTGCCCCGCTGGGCACTGGCCTGCTACTGGCGTAAAGATGGCGTGCCCCTATGGCGCGACCCGCAATGGCTAGCCTGCCTAGACGGCTCACCAGAGATCCACGCAGATGATGCAATGGCACAGCGCTTTACTAAAGCGCTTAGCGAACGCCTGGGCGTAGCCGTGCGCTACTGGATTCCGGCGTTCGAGGACACCTACTACTATCTATGGAAAGAACAGTCACTACCGGTCAACGTTGACCCACGGGAAGCCAATCTCAAAGATGACGCCGAACGTCATCGTCTAGCCCGTTTGCTGGAACAAGGCCTGGATGAAGTCGTGGGCTACGCCTTGCCACTGCGCCACTCCATCAGCCAGGCCCACCGCTGGGAAAGCGGCCGTTGGCCGCTCAAGCGTGAGCATCTGTTCCTGGTGCCCGGCGACTCGCCCATGGGCCTACGTTTACCGCTTTCGGCACTGCCCTGGGCTGACCCAGAAGAGCAGCCCCAACCGGAGTCGCTATTCGCGCCCCGTCCAGAATTAGGCGATATTCACGGTGAAGTTGCCCGCCGCAACGCCGAACAGCACCACCTCAGCGAGGCCGAGCGCTTGGGGCGAACCAGCCATCCAAGCCCCTCTCATCCAGAGGGCGAAGCGGTGCAGCAGCAGCCGCGAGCGGAAATCGATACTGAAAGTGGCGTTATTCACACCAGCCTATGCGTAGAGCCCAGAGATGGCCGCCTGCATATTTTCCTGCCGCCGCTAACCCACTTAGAGCACTACCTAGACCTGCTAAGCACCGTTGAGGAGTGCGCCAAGGAGCTCGCTTTCCCGGTGATGGTGGAGGGCTACTCGCCGCCACGGGATCCGCGCTTGGAAAACTTTATGATCACCCCCGACCCGGGCGTGATCGAAGTGAATATTATGCCCGCCGCCAGTTGGCAAACCCTGGTGGCCCAAACCGAACGGCTGTATGCCGAGGCCCGGGAAACCCGTCTAGGCACCGAAAAATTTATGCTCGATGGCCGCCACACCGGCACCGGCGGTGGTAACCATGTCACCCTTGGCGGCTTGACGCCTGAGGACTCGCCGTTTTTGCGCCGTCCGGATCTGCTTGCAAGCTTAGTCACTTACTGGCAGCACCACCCTGCTCTCTCCTACCTGTTTTCAGGCCTGTTTATCGGCCCCACCAGCCAAGCGCCGCGGGTGGATGAAGCGCGCCACGAAGCGCTTTACGAGCTGGAAATTGCTCTGCAGCAAATGCCCGAAGGTGAGGTCGTACAGCCCTGGTTAGTGGATCGCTTACTACGCCACCTGCTGACCGACTTAACCGGCAATACCCACCGCGCCGAGTTCTGTATCGACAAGCTTTACTCGCCGGATAGCGACAGCGGACGGCTAGGGCTGTTAGAGCTTCGCGGCTTTGAAATGCCGCCCCACGCGCGGATGGGGTTGATGCAGATGCTGCTGATCCGCGCCCTGGTGGCGCGCTGCTGGAAAACGCCCTATCGAGCTAAACCGGTGCGTTGGGGCAGCGCGCTACAGGATCGCTGGATGCTCCCTCATTACCTGTGGAATGACCTTGACGATGTGTTAAGCGACTTGCGCTACCACGGCTTCGATTTTGACCTGGAGTGGTTCGCCCCCTTTCTGGAGTTCCGCTTCCCGCTGCATGGAAAGCTGCATACCCCCATGCTGGATATTGAACTGCGTCAAGCTATCGAGCCCTGGCACGTGCTCGGCGAAGAGACCTCCGCTGGTGGCACCGCTCGCTACGTTGACTCCTCAGTTGAGCGCATGGAAGTCAAAGTCAGCGGCATGAGCGGCGACCGCTACGTGGTTACCTGTAATGGCCGACGGATACCGCTTTCAGCCACGGGCAGAAACGGCGAAGCAGTGGCCGGGGTGCGCTACCGTGCCTGGCAGCCACCCTCAGCGCTGCATCCGCAAATTCCCATTCACGCACCGCTGGTGTTTGATGTCATCGACACCTGGAACCAGCGTTCAGTAGCCGGCTGCACCTACTACGTGGTTCACCCCACCGGACGTAATTTCGATAGCTTCCCGGTCAATGCCTTTGAAGCCGAAGCGCGCCGACTGGGGCGTTTTAGTGACAGCGGTCATCGTCACGGTCATCAGGTGCCCAAGCTGGAAACCCCCAGCCTGGAACTGCCGCAAACCCTCGACCTGCGTTGGACGCCCAGTTAATGTTTTTTAACAAAGCTAACGCTTTTCTCTTAGCGCCCAGTACAGGATAATCCGCCCCTTACCTCTCAGGATTACAAGGATAATGACGGCCCCTGTCTCTCCCTCCCTTCTCGCGCCCGTGGCTAACGGGCTCGTTGAGGATTACTTACATCAGCTAGGCAAGGGACAGCCCGGCACCTTTGACGCCATGCTCGATGGCCAGGGGCAACTGCGCCCCGGTTGGCAGAGCTTACTCGGCTCTCTTGAAGGTATGGGCCCTACGGGACGCTTGCAGCAGCATGAAGAAATACAGCGCCTGCTGGCTGAGAACGGCGTGATTTTTAATATGCACGATGACACCCAGGGACGTTCGTGGCGGCTTGATCCGCTGCCCTGGGTGATTGATGAAGTTCAGTGGCAGACATTGGAAGTGGGGCTAATCCAGCGCAGTCGCCTGTTGAGTGCCCTTTATGATGATATTTATGGGCCCAAAACGCTCTTTGAAGCGGGGCTATTACCAAGCCAAGCGTTACTTGCATCACCGCACTTGCTGTTGCCTTGCCACCAGTCACTACCCAATGACCGCGCAGCGATCAACTTCCACGGTGTGGATGTCATTGTGGATACAAAAGGCCAGTGGCGGGTGATGGCAGATCGCTTACAGGCGCCGTCAGGTACCGGTTTTGCGCTTGAAAACCGCATACTGATGGCCCGCGCCCTGCCGGATATGTACCGCAATGCACCGTTAAAGCGGCTAGCGGGATTTCTAGACCTGCACCACCGTACTCTGATCGCCATGGCCTACCAGCATCGCGACAACCCCACGCTTATCTTATTGACGCCGGGGCCAGGGAGCCCACGCTATTTTGAGCACGCTTACCTTGCCAATTATCTCAATATTGCGCTGGTAGAAGGCCAGGATTTAGTCGTGCGCGATACCCAGGTATGGCTGCGCACGCTAGGCGGTTTACAGCCGGTGGATGTGGTGCTGCGCCACTGCGACGATGCTTACTGCGACCCACTGGAACTGCGCGGTGATTCACAGCTTGGCGTACCGGGGCTACTGCAAGCCATGCGCGCAGGCGGCGTGGCGCTATCCAACGCCTTGGGGGTAGGTATTTTGGAAGCCTCCGTATTAGCCGATTACTTACCGATGCTGTGCGAACACCTGCTGGGTGAAACCCTGCTGTTGCCCAACGCCGATGCCTCGACGGTGTCCGCCACTGCACCGGTGTTTGATAGCTACCTACAGCGGCTCGAGCCCACCACCCTCAACCTACGCTGCTTTGTGACCCGCACGCCAGCCAGCGCCATCCACAACAACGCCAAAGGCAAAAGCAGTGAAGCAAGTGAGTACCAAGTGATGCCTGGCGGTTTAGCCTGGGTGGGTGAACCTGGCTCGCCGTCATTAAGCAGCACTACCGTTAAGGATGTGTGGGTCACCGCCGCTGCTCCCCAGCCCCATGTTAGCCAGTTACGCCAGGCCCGCGGCCCGGTGGTGGCCACCCGTGACGGCACTGACTTACCCAGCCGGGTAGCCGAAAGCCTATTTTGGTTAGGCCGCTACGGCGAGCGCTTAGATACTCGAGCGCGTCTGCTGCGTGAAGCGTTGCTCAGGCTCATGGAGTACGACCAGGATGAAATCGCCGACCAGCTACTCGATGAACTGCTGCTAGCGCTGGATATCACCACGCTAAACGAAGAGGACGAACAGCGGCTTCAGGCGCCGCTGATTGGCTTCGAGCTTAAGCGCGCCGCACTGCTGGCCCAATTTGATGATGTGGATCCCCAGGCACTGCAGCCGCTGTTTGCCCAGCTAATGCGCAATGCGCGCAGCGTGCGCGACCATTTAGGCGACGACTCCTGGCGGGTAGTCCACCAGTTGCGCCAGCGCATAGCCACCTTTAACCCCAGTTTAGGGGCTAGCGCCGCAAGGCGCGCCTGCGAAGGGCTGTCGGCACAGCTAGCCGCCTTCTTTGGGCTATGCAACGAAACCATGCCGCATCACTACGGCTGGCGGTTTATGGATATCGGCCGCTTTTTGGATCGTGTACTGGGCTTGCTTTCGCTGCTCAAGCTCACTCTCAATGCGCCCCATACACCGGGCTTAGCGCTATGGGAAGTGGTGCTCGCCACCACCGACAACTTTACCGCCTACCGGCGGCGCTACCGCAGCGAGCTTCACCCTGCAGCGATCCTCGACCTCCTGCTGTTCGACGAAACCAATCCCCGCTCGGTGGGCTATATGCTCAAACGCATTGAGCGCCAGATGGATCGTCTACCGGGCAGCACATCGCCCTACCGCAACGCTGAGCGACGGCTATTGATTCAAGCCAATGCGGCGCTGCACCTGGCCGATATTGATCGTTTAAGCCACTTGGCCGATACGCCGGAGGCGCAGGATGCCTTAGCGCAACTGCTGGATGCCCTGATTGCCCCCTTAAGCGCGCTATGTGAAGCCATCAGCCAGAGCCATTTCAGCCATGTGGAGCGGCCGCGCCAGTTAGTCAGCATGGAGCCCGATGCATGAACTACACGCTGCGCCATACCACTCGCTACCACTACAGCGCCCCAGTGACGTTGTGCCATAGCGAAGCACGGGTGCTACCGCGTAAAACCCCGCACCAGCAGTGCGGCGCATCGGAGCTTCAGATCAGCCCCGCGCCCCAGGTGCAAATGGAGCGCCGCGACGTATTTGGCAATCGAGTACTCTATTTCGCGATGGAGGATGTCCATCAAACGCTGGATGTCACGGTAGTAACGCCACTGAGCACACAACCCTTAGCGGCGCTACCAACCACTTCAACTACGTGGGAACAGGTTGCTCAGCAGCTTAGCCAGAACAACAGCTTTGATATTCAGCTTTACCGCCTCGACTCACCGTTTATCCGCCGTAACGATGAGCTAGCCAGCTTTGCCCACAGCTGCTTTACTCCAGGCAGACCGATCGTTGAAGCGGCGCTGGCGCTTAATCATCTGATTCACCAAACCTTTGAGTACGACCCCAGCTTTACCACACTGGCGACACCGCTAAGCGAGGTGCTCGCCAACCGCCGCGGCGTGTGTCAGGACTTCGCCCATCTGGCGATTGGCGCCTTGCGCTCAGTGGGTCTCGCCGCCCGTTATGTCAGCGGCTATCTAGAAACCCAGCCACCGCCAGGGCAGCCACGCCTTATCGGCGCAGATGCTTCCCATGCGTGGCTGGCAACCTGGATTCCCGACTGGGGTTGGCTTACTCTCGACCCCACCAACGGCACCGTGGCTGGAGAGCAGCATCCGGTGTTGGCCTGGGGGCGTGATTATGCAGATGTCGCCCCGCTCAAAGGCGTTATGAACGGCGGCGGCGAGCATCGTCTGGAGGTCGAAGTCGACGTGATGCCTTTAGCTAGCTAATGCAAACAGCCCCCACCTAAGGTATAACAGCAGCATGGTTAGTCGGTTCAAGGAAGACTCAATGCGGCATGGTGTGAGCGGTCAAAACGCTAGATATATGCCTCAGTGGGCTTCCCGGTGCCTACTCTTAGGCTGTTTTTTAGTATTACTGTTTGGCGCTATTGAGCAGTGTCACGCCCCCCATTTCGCGGCATTTCATCAAGCCGATGAAAATCTGCAAAGTCATCCAACCCAGTATAGTGTTGCCTCGCTTCCCGCTAAACTACGTATTCGAAATGAATCAACCAAGTGGCTGACAGATGAAGCTCTAGCGGAGAGTTTGGCTCTACCTATCAGTGATGAGCTATTTCCCGGCGCTACTATCACACTACCGCCAGTAATTTTGTACCACGCTGTTTTAGCCAGAGTAGTGTTCTGCTACTCCAATTCCTGCCGCACTATTCTCCCCCCGAATCGAGCTCCGCCCCACATCACAGTCCGTTATTTAACGATTGCTTAATGGTTGCTGGCAGCACAGAAATTAACTGCCAGAACGTGTTGTAGGTACCATTTAAAAGGGCCGTCCGTTTATGTTTCCCGTTGATCATCTCATTTTACTTGCTGCAATTTTAATATTAGTGGGCATTGTTTCCAGCAAACTCTCCGCGCGTCTTGGCTTGCCAGTGTTAGTACTATTTTTAGTGATAGGCATGCTTGCCGGTGAGAGTGGCATTGGTGGTATCGCCTTCGACAACCCCGCGGGCGCGCATGCGCTAGGTACGCTGGCGCTGGCGATGATCCTGTTCGATGGCGGGCTACAAACACCCACGTCCTCGATTAAAAAAGTCTGGAAACCTGCTTCCCTACTCGCCACGCTAGGGGTATTAATTACCGCTCTTATTACCGGTTTAGCCGCTGCCTATATTTTAGGTCTGCCACTTTTAGACGGTTTCTTACTAGGCGCCATTGTCGGCTCAACAGACGCCGCAGCGGTATTTTCGTTACTGCGCAATGCTGGCATACATATTAATAAAAAGCTTAAATCGACCTTGGAGATTGAAAGCGCCTCGAACGACCCGATGGCTATTTTCTTGACGGTAGGCCTGCTGGAAGTGCTGGTTAATAACATGCAGCCAGGCACGGGATTACTGAAGCTTCTTATTCTACAAATGGGCCTGGGTGGATTAGTAGGGTTAGGGGTTGGCTGGGTATCGGTAAAACTCATCAACCGCATTCACTTAGTCGCCTCTGGACTTTACCCGGTCATGGTCGCTGCTTGCGGCTTTCTTTCCTTCGGCATCTCGGCCAATTTGGGCGGCAGCGGTTTCCTGGCGATTTTCTTAACCGGGGTATTTATTGGCAATCATCGAATTGCTTTTCAACGCAGCACTTTCTTGTTTCATGACGGGCTCGCCTGGTTAAGCCAAATCGTCATGTTTGTGGTACTCGGCTTACTGATTAACCCCGTATCACTGCTGGATGTATGGCTAGAAGGTTTATTAATTGCGGCGGTGCTTATTTTAATTGCACGCCCCATTGCAGTCTTCCCTATCATGAAACTGTTTGGTTTTAACGCCCGTGAAACCAGTTTAGTCGCCTGGGTGGGTTTACGCGGTTCCGTGCCCATCATCTTGGCTATTTTTCCACTTATGTTTGGCCTGAAAGGCGCTGAGTTAATCTTTAACGTGGTGTTTTTCGTGGTACTGATTTCAGCAACGATCCAAGGTACCACTCTGCCTATCGTGGCACGTAAATTAAGATTGACCGAGATGCCCCCCGCAGTACCTGCAGCAAGTCTTGAGATTACCGCGCTGGAGGAGGTAGATGCCGATATTGTGGAGTACACCCTGAGTGATCACCCACGAGCAGCAGGTCGGCGGCTTTCACAAATGGCATTACCCGATACCACGGTGGTCGCCATGATTACTCGGGGTAAAGATGTGATTCCCCCTCGAGGCTCAACAGAGCTAATGGCGGGCGACCACCTGTTTGTGGTGCTACGCCCAGAAACGCGCCCCTTTATAGACTGCGTCTTTTCAGACGCCATTGGTGTGGTGAGTGAAGAGCTCCCCGACCAGGAATTAAAGCTAAAAGGCAGCACAAAAATAGATGATTTACGCCACTCCTATGGCTTGTTCATTAAGGAGCAGGATGGGCAAATGACGCTGGATACACTACTGCGCAACAGCTTACCTAACCTGCCCAAGGTAGGCGATTCAATGCAAATAGAGGGCATATCGTTAGCAGTGCTGGAAACACTCGGCGGTCGTATCACCACGGTAGGTTTAACGGTTCAGGAGCCCTCATTAACCTAGCCTCTCACGAGGCTAAGAAACACCATCATTAAGCACGTTAGCTACGCTGAGGCCGTCTCGTAGGCGGCCTTGAGACGATAAAACTCTTCGACAATGGCGGCCATTTCATCGGCGTCATAATCACAAAGACCGCTCACCACGAGCTTTTTGGAGCCGACGCCGACCGCTTCGCCCGCAGACTCAATCGAGAAATCCAAAAGTGCATCAGCGCGCTTGCCATACACCTCTAACGAGGAGTGGTTTAACGTCAAGCCGGGTGAAAAGCCATCCAATCGCTCAAGCGAAAATCCCATGCTATCGTAGATCACCAAAGGGCGTTTAGGGTTAAACATCACCCCGTGTTGCTCCATCAATGGTTTGAGATAGTGGGGGAAATTTTTGCCAGAGAATGCCACGTAGCAGCGTGCAAATGCTTCCACCGCTGCCGTATCGCGGGTAATTTCGCCGCTGCGCACCACCTGCAGGTAGCACTTGCCGCTATCATCGCAGACGTGCAACGTGCCATCGTCTGCTTCGCTAAACTTAAGCGGCGTGTCGGCTCCCACCATATTGGTGAAGCGAAATTCCATTTGCCGCGATAGCCCAAACGTTGCGAGTACCAGCGCAAACAGCAAATCACCGGGGACACAAAAGCGGCGTGCATCCGGGTTATGAATAGGGTTGTAGTCACCCGCCACGCCTTTGGCGAAACGACTGGCCTGCTCTGCGGAGATCACAACATACTCTCCGCGCTGCGCGTAAAAATCCTTGAACATGGCGTTTGTTGCCTGCCTAGCGTTGAAATCGAAAACCCGTCACTGCCCAACGTCGCGCATAATGCCACAAAATACGCCCCAACAGGAGTTATCTGCTAGGAAAGCCACTATGTCTGACGCGAACACTCGTAAAAACCGCCTACCCCGCCTGCTGACGAGGGTGTTGATTGGCCTACTTTTAATCCTTCTTATCTGGATAGCGGGGAGCTATTGGCTGCTCAATAGCCAGTGGCTACCTACCCGCATTTCTCAATTCGATGGCATCGACATCCGCTGGGAAAAAGGCGCCAGCCGACACCCAGGCCGCTGGGAGGTTGAGGGGCTTTATTTAGCCCGTGAAGACGAAGCACTACCTATCTCCATTGAGGCTGAACGCGCCACCCTTTCGCTATCGCTATTCGCCCTACTGCGCGGCGAGCTGCATATCGAGAGCCTTGATGCAGAAGGCATTCGCCGCTTAACCGTTGGGGATATCGCACTGGAAGCTGAGGGCCAACTGCAAATAGCAGACACCACGTTAAGTCGCGACACCCTAGCCGTTCCTCATTTTTCGCTGGCTATTACGCATGGTCGTTTAGTTCGCCTGAGTGATCAAGCGACCTTAGTTCGTGATATTAATCTTAACGCCGATGCAACGCTTGATAGAATAACGCCTGTCGATGCCATCAGTGGCGAGCTAAATCCCGACTTGCTGACAGCGCTTTCCACGCGGCTCCAGCTTGAGGCGCAGGCGGATGCCTGGGATGTCTTTATGCCGTATTTGGATGCCCTGCCTTGGCTAACCCTAGAAGGGCGCGGTGCGTTAACAGGAGAGCTTGCGCTCAATGCTGGCGTTTTACAGCCCGCCAGCGAACTCACGCTAAACGCCCCTGAGCTTCGCTTAGCGGTGGATGAACAACGCTTGCGTGCGCCCAATGACTCGCCACGCTGGCTAATCGCGGATAACCCACCCCCGCGTCACACAGCCACCGGGGAGGGTCTGGTACGCTTGTCGGTAGACAACGATCAGCTGCATTTTTCGACTCAACTGGCCGATGTAGCATTGGCGGAAGCAACACTGGCCGACACCCAGCCCTACGCAGAGCATGCCGAGCTCAGGCTTGCCACCCAGATTCCCAATCAGCGCCTGGATCAACTCGATCTTCCTACCTCGGCAACACTTGCGCTACAGGGCGATATTACCCGCTTGAATATGCTGGACCGCCACCTTGTGACCGCCTTTGAAAACCAGGGCATTCGCTTGTCAGGCAATGGTCAAATCGAGGCGCAAGCAAATATTCGCGAGTCGCGCCCTTATGATGGCCATCTAACTATTCAAGCCAATGAGCTAATGGCGAATGCGCTCGGCTTCGCCGTCCAGGGTAACGGCTCACTCATTGCTCAACTAACGCCCCAAGAGGGCGTAGAAGCAACGCTTAACTTTACCGAGGCCACCCTGAATCACCAAGATCGGTTACTGCTTGAAGAGGCTGATATTGAGATCATCGCAACCAGCCCCATTGACCCGGAAACCGCGCGCGAAGAAGCCACTATGACGCTTAGCTGGCATGACGCGCGACTGCCTGATATCAGCGTGCTACAAGACTACTTAAGCACAATCTTGCCAGCTCCCCCACCACTTCAATTGCTTAGCGGTCAAGCCGCTAGCCACGGCCAGCTCAGTATGGCGTCAGAGCAGTTGAGCGGTGAGATTCACCTAGCTGGAGAAGAACTCACCACACGCTGGCAACACGGTGAACAATCCGGCACCTTAACCAGCGATATGCAGCTTTTTCTGCCCATTCAGCAGGCAACGATGGATGGCACAAGACTGACGATCAGCGGCACCCGCCTGAGTTGGCAAGTAGCCGACATTGACCGGCCTAGTGAGCGTTTAGAAAGCGTTTTAGTGTTAACCGATGGCCGCTTCCAACGACGTAACAACGTTCCCAGCGGGCAGTTTGTACTTGAAGGCAGCGTGCAACAGCTAGGCTTTTTAAACGCGTTTTTGCCCGACGCCCATGGTTTGTCTATTGGGGGCGAAGGCCAGCTCTTTGCCCAAGGCGCCTTTCGCGATGATCGTTTGTTGGCCCCTACTCGGCTGCGCGTTAATGCTAAGCAGCTCGAAGTCACTTTTTTAGATTATCTTGCCACCGGGCGCGGCGAACTCACCGCTCAGTTGGATAGTGCCGAGCAAGCTCAGCTTTCCATTGGAATTCCCCGCGTTGCCCTACTGCGCCAAGACGATGGCAGCCCGCACCTGGAAGGTCGCCATTTTGCCCTCACCACGCAAACCGAGCACTTTAGCGATGTCCTCGAATCCCCTCAGCCCGATCACTTCACTACCCGCATTGCGCTACCGATAACCGAGGTGCCTGATTTCACTCGCTACAACCGTTACCTACCCGAGGGCGCAGGCATAACACTGCTGGATGGACAAGCGAGCCTTGAAAGCGAGTGGTTGCTGGAAGGCTTAAACGCCCAGGGTGAAATCACCTTGCGCGCCTTTGGCGCCGAGCTAGCGTTACTTGATCAGCGTTTACGCGGTGATCTGCATCTCTCGCTACAGTTAACCGACGGCGATCTGGAAACACGCCGCTTTACCGCCGATGACTCTGTTCTGCGCTTGGAAAATATCGCTCGCTTGAGTGAAAACGGCACGGCAGATGCCGGCTGGTGGGCACAGCTCGCTATGCTGGATGCCGAGCTGGACTGGGCAGACCCTATTCGCCTCAATAGCCAGCTACGCCTTGAGATGCGCGATACCGGACTACTCGCCCGACTATTTCTCGCCCGAGCCCGGAATAGCGACTGGTTAGGAAGGCTGCTTAACGTTCACAATATTGAAGGCACGGCGCAGCTACAGATCAGCGGCGAGCAAATTAGCCTGCAGGACTTAACACTCACCGGCGGCCCACTGCTGCTGCTTTCTGATGTCACGCTGGCTGACCGCAACGCTAATGGCGCGCTCTATGCGCGCCTGGGCGTACTTGGATTAGGAGTAGAACTTAACGAGAGCGAGCCAACGTTGCGGGTGATTCAACCACGCCGCTGGTTTGACCGCTGGCGTGAAACAAACCGTTTAGCTAGCCCTTAACCATTAGCCCCTAATGTCGTGTATAGCCCTTAGGGTTTCTTTCGCTCACGGCGTATGATTCTGACCCGCTCTTTGGCTTTTCTCGGGGTAGAGAGCGGAGCCGTCGACTGATCGTGTGTTTTTGGCGGCACGGTGACCCAAGCAAAGACCGGCAAAGCCAGATGCCAATGGATTGCCGCCAAACGCAGCCCTAGGGTCACGCTTATTGATGCAGCAATCGCCAGCATAAGCGGCGCGCTCAGCGCATGCAGCACCACGTAAATGATGCCTCCCGCCATTGCCGCCGTAGCGTACACCTCTTCACGCAGCACCATAGGCACCCGCTGGGCCAGCACATCACGGACCATCCCGCCGGCCACCCCGGTCATCATGCCCATCAATACCGCTACCGTGCCCGAGCTACCCAGCAGCAGCGCTTTATGCGTACCAATCACAGTGAACAGCGCGAGCCCAAACGCATCAGCGATAGGCAAGAAGCCCCGCGACAGGCGATGGATATAGTGAAACCCCACCAGCGAGACGCTCACAGTGGCCAAAATCACCCACAGATAAGTCGGATCCGTCACCCAAAAGACCGGCCTTACCCCAAGCACTAAATCACGCAGTGTGCCTCCACCAATACCGGTCACAGCCGCCAGCACCAGCATGCCAATAGGGTCCATGCGCGACCTGCACGCCAAAATAACGCCCGACAGCGCGAATACGATGACCCCCGCCATATCCAGCCAATAGACCACGCCCGACACGCCCTTCTCCTTTATGCTCGCTATTGTTGAAGGCAGGCAGAATAGCACCCTTTAACCATTTATTGACGTCGACACTTGTTCGCTAAGGGCGATAAATACCTACGAGTAGGTTACGCTGACGTATCGCAATAATAACGGAATGGAAACAGCTATGGACTGGAATCCAGCTTACAGCTGGCTGGTACTCGCCCTACTATTGAGTTTGGCAGAGTTAACCTCCGGCGCGATGGTACTCCTTGCACTGGGCATTGCCGCGGCACTCACAGCAGCCGTCACTGCGTTGGGATTAACGCTTCCTTGGCAACTGCTTAGCATGGCGATTTTTACCGGGGTACT
The DNA here is from genome assembly GCF_031010195.1 of Halomonas sp. SpR8. Classification (GTDB taxonomy): domain Bacteria; phylum Pseudomonadota; class Gammaproteobacteria; order Pseudomonadales; family Halomonadaceae; genus Vreelandella. The sequence continues at coordinate 367,185 of NZ_JAUAMC010000003.1, forward strand.
GCTGCCACTATGCATTATGGTCATTCGTCCGCGCTTCTCCCCTCGGGGCGTTGCTTATGGCACCACAGGTACCGGCGTCGAGAAAGGCAATCACTACACCACGCTGCGGCGTGACTTCGATGATGCTACGGGCATAAAAGTGAATGGCGATTTCTATCGCATCAGGGTGCTTGAGAACAGCGAAACCGAATTACCCAGCGGGACGTCGGTTGTGTTTATACGCTTTGAAGGCACCACTGCACTGGTCACGCTATATCAGCCCACCGATATTGACCCTCAAGAAGATAATTCCCCACGCAAGGAGCCCTAACGATGGATTTACCCATTAGCCCCGGTTTATTAATAAGCCTGATTATCGTTTTGATCGCCGTCGTGATCATCTCTAAAGGTTTGATCATTATTCGCCAATCTGAAGTGATGGTGGTTGAGCGCCTCGGGTCGTTCCACCGCGTTTTAGAAAGCGGTATTAACATTATCATTCCCTTTATTGAGCAGCCCCGAGCGATCACCATGCTGCGCTATCGCAAAATGGGCGAGGAGTACACCGCTATTACTACCGACGAAACCCGAATTGATCGTCGCGAAACGGTCATGGATTTCCCAGGCCAACCGGTCGTTACCACCGATAACGTCACCGTGCGTATCAACGGTGCGCTCTACTACCAGATCATTGATCCAAAGCGGGCAGTATACGAAGTGGTGAATATGAGCCAAGCGGTGGAGGTGTTGGCAAAAACCACGCTGCGCTCTGTGGTCGGTAAAATGGAGCTGGATAAGCTGTTTGAGTCCCGCGCGGAAGTGAATAACGAGATCCAGGCGGCGATGGAAGAGCCTGCCTCTAAATGGGGGGTCAAAATCTCCCGCGTCGAGGTGCAGGATATCGCCATGCCAGAAGAGGTGGAAACCGCAATGCGCTTGCAAATGGCCGCCGAGCGTAAGCGCCGCGCCACCGTCACTGAAGCCGAGGGTGAAAAATCAGCGGCGATTGCCATGGCCCAGGGCCAGCGAGAGTCTTCAATTCTTAATGCCCAAGGTGATAAAGAGTCGGCGATTCTACGCGCTCAAGGTGAGCAGGAGTCGATCAAGCTGGTGCTTAGTGCCATTGGTGATAGCGAAGAAAATAAGCGCACGGTAGTCGGCTACCTACTTGGTCAGAGTTATATCAAGGTATTACCCACTATGGCGAAGGACGGTGAGCGCGTATTCGTACCATACGAGTCATCAGCGCTGCTTGGTTCGATGGGTATGTTCCGTGAAATGGCTGGCTCACCGGAAGATGCAGTGAAGAACCATCTGAAAAGCCGTAGCGGCAGTGACAATGATTTTCGCAGCGGTATCGTGGGCGGCGCTGCCAGCGGACACTAAGATTTAATAGCTATGTACTCCGAGCACAATCAAACCGAGCCAGTAATGGCTCGGTTTTTTCATATCTATGCTGTATTAAGGCTATGCCCTCTCAACGCTAGTCCGTATTGGTCGCCAAAAAGTGGTCGATAAAGACCGCATAATCCTGCTCTGTACAGTCGGCGTAAGCGACTGCAAGCGTCGAAACCACCTCCACAAACAGCGCTTCGCGCCCTTTTAATCGCTGACAAACAGCCTTGGCAAAGCGTGTTGAGTTCCCCTGATTCAGCGCCTGAGCGCCGCGAAGGTGTTCTCGAGCGAGAATTTGCCCCCACTGCTGGGCCAGTTTTCGATACGACTTACCACCAGAGAGTTTATGGGTAGGAAAATCCTTCTTGAACGGCGAGCGCTCACGCACTGAAAACACCTTGCCGTTCATGGTTAGCCAGCCGAGATAGGCGTCTGGGTGCTCGGCGATAGCGTGGAAAGCAGCGGCATGGCGGATAGCTTCGTTAGGGAATAACTTTCGCCACGCCTGTTGCTGGTTGTTATCCATTAATCGAAACGCTTCCGGGGGAACCTGCTCTTTGACATCCAGAATGACGTCATCGTGCTCGTGTTCAACACCGCCTTCAATCAATATGTAATAGCGCACCACACCCAAGGAACCGGTGCCTGCATCCAGGCGTCGTGCCGTATCTTTGACGCGAAAATGGTGGGGATCGCTCTCTTTTATGGCGTGTTGCAGCGTTTGTTGGTAATCCTGCTCAATCAGGCGGCGCAGTTGGCTGGCCACATCTGCCGGCAGGTTAGCAAGTTTTCCCGGCCGCTCGGCGAACTGGCGGCCCTTCTGCTCATCAAGCACCGTCCACTTTTCGAGCATGCGGGCACGGCTCTGTTTATCCGCCACTTTACTCATAAAGGGCTTTAACGGGCCTTTGGCGCTGTCAAGCGTCACGGCGTGAAGAGGCTTGCCGTCTACGTGGTCAGCCAGCGTTTCGTAGTAGCCTTTTAGTAACTTTTTAAGCGCCTTATCGATCGCTTTTGGATCCAACTCAGCGTTTTCACGGCTATCAAGCACAACGCTGATGGCTAGCCGCCACAGATCATATTGGTAGTCGCCAATTAGCGCATCATCAAAGTCATCCATGCCGTAGCGGACTTGATCGTCATGATGACCATAAGCGCCGAAGTTGTAGACGTGAGCATCGCCTTGCAGCCAGGTTTGGGTTTCGGGCCAGCCGCCAAACAGGGCAAAACGCCAATCGTGCCATACATCATTCCAATACAGATGATTGCTACCGCGGTAAAAGCGGTAGGGCGATGCCACCATTTTTGCGTACTTGGCTTGTCGGGTGGCCGCTGGCAAGGTCTTATTCGCCTGATGGGTTGCCTCAACCACCCGCTGAGGACGGTTATGTCCAGTCAATGCATGACTCATCGAATTACCTTGTTTGATGCAAAAAAGTTGATGCAGAAAAACGGTTTGTTATAAAGGTAGTCGATAACCATGAATAGATTAAGTCAGTGGCCGCCCTACACACCTATTGACTCAAACGGGTGAATCCACGGGGAGCAGCGATGCGAAAGAAGCGCTCCACCACCTCGGCATGGGTAGCCGGTGTCATCAATGAGACCGTCACAAACACCGGCAGATTAAGCATTAGCCCCCAGAACCCCGCATGAATGCCTAGCGGGTGCGGCCATAGCGTAGTAAACGCCACGGTAATCAAAAAGCCCGCCACGATACCGGCCATCACGCCCAAGCGAGAAGCCCGCGGCCAAAAGAACATACCGATAAAGGCCGGCAGCACCTGGGAAGCGAACCCTAGCCCCACCAACAGAATCATTACCAAACTGCCGGGTTCGGCAATCGCCAGCGGCGCGACCACCAAGAACATAATGGGCAGGATCAACAGCCGGGCGAGTTTGCCGGTCACGCCATCAGAAAGCTTTAGCACTGGCTGAAGCACATCTTTGCTGAGCGATAGCGATACCGAATGGATAAACGGCTCGCTTGAAGACATTGAGGCCGCCAGGGTTCCCGCGCCGAGCAATCCAACCAGCACCACCGGCAAGTGTTGCATGGCGTATTCGAGTACCACGGTATCGGCCCGGGCTAGCTCAGGCAGCGAGAAAATGCCGATAAAACCAACGACAACCATGGGTAGAATGACGACATAATAAGTAGGCAACCAGGTGGCACTGCGGCGAATAGTGCGCGCCGAAGAGGCACTCATCCACTGAGTCCATACCGGCGGCATAAATGAAAACATCGAAACGATAATCGAGGTTGTCCAGAAGCTAAAGCTCATATCGCCGCCTGCGCCCGGCAGAGTGAGAAACTCGCTATGCTCGATTTGAATGCGTTCGAATACTCCGGCAAAACTCAGCCCACCGGTAGCACTGTGAACAGCCCACAGGCCAACCGCCCAGGCCACAATCAGCATTAACACGCCCTGAAATGCATTGGTTCGGCCAATCGCTCGCTGACCGCTGGCGTAGAGATACACCGCAATACAAGCCAGCACCAGCAAGACGCCTAGCCAAATGGGGATCAAACCACCGCTCATTACAAACAAAATATACGCTGAGCCAATGGTTTGCAGTACCGCGTAGGCAATAGAGCCGATTGCCATAACGAGTGCCGCTAGTGCGCCCAGCGCGGGGCTCTGGTAGCGGTCGGAAATGGCGCTCGCCTGAGTCACATGGCCAAACTGTTCACCAAACTGCCATACTTTGGGGCCGAAGTACCACGCTACCAACGCCAGATAAGCCAGGTAGATCGCCACATAAAACACCGCTACCCCTTTGGAGTAAGCCCAGCCCGGCGCGCCCATAAAGGTATAAGCACTCACACTACCGGCGGCAATCAGCAGATAGAGCGTTATCGGCCCCATGCTGCGGCCCGCCACTCCCCACTCTTCCAGGCTATTCATGGAGCGCCCTGCCCTGGCGCGTAGGCCAATCACCATCGCGATGGCAACATAAGTCAAGGTTATCAGTAGTGGCCAGGGGCTACTCATGGTCGTCTCGCTCCACAATGCGGTTGCCGATCAGCATTACCACTACGCAGGCAAAAATCACCAGGTAACTCCACACCACTATCAGCGGCAAGCCCATCACCAATGTGGCCCGGTTCACCCACCCAATCACTGGCCATATACCTGCCAGCACCAGTGCCACAAACGCGATTAACAGCCCCCAGCCCGCTCGGGAGGTAGGCAGCACAAATAATCGTCCCATGAGTGTTCCCCTTGGTTTCTGAATTCAAGTTTTAAAGATGGTTTTTTATGACGGTTTTTAGTAACCGTTTTTTACGATGGCTTTTTAAAATGTTTTTTAAAACGGCTTTATTTAGCACCCACTTTATCAGTTGGCAGCGTTGGCCAGCGCATGGGTAGTGCCAAGCGCTCTTCAAGCTGTCGCGCCAGCTTCAGTACAAAATGATCCGCAAAACGTGGGCCAACCAACTGCACGCCTATCGGCATATTGCCGCTACTGAACCCAGCATTAAGCGAGATGGCAGGCTGTTCGCCCATATTCCACGGCACGTTATACACAATATGCTCAAAGGGCTGGCGCGGATCATTGGTCGGCGATGGCCACTCTGCGGGAAAGGCAATATTCGGCGTAGTCGGCGAAATAACGGCGTCTACCTCATCAAATACTGACGCCGTAGCGCGCCGCATGGCCATGGTTTGTTGAAAACCCTGCACCGCGTCTACGCCACTTAAGCGTGTGCCACCGTCTGCCCAAGCTAAAATGGCGGGTAGCACCTTTTCACGCTCTTCAGATGAGAGCTTTTGCAGCTCACCCAATTGGCGGGCCTGCCAAAAGCGGTCCAGCCCATCCAACATGTCGCGGGTCAGCACTGGCGCCAGCGATACTAACGTTGCCCCAGCGGCTTCCAGTTGCTTTGCGGCCTGTTCAACATGGAGACGAATTTCCTCATTCAAAGGTAACCCGCAGCCCGCTTCTATCATCACACCCACGCGCAAACCCTTAATATCTAGCGCTAGATTCATCCAGTTGATTTCTTTGGGCGGCAGGCGCATCGCGTCGCGGCGATCCGTGCGGGCAAGTGTCGTCATCATTAACGCCGCATCCTCTACGCTGCGGGTCATCGGCCCAGCACAGCGACCCACATAATACGGATCGATAGGTATACGACCCAGAGTAGGCTTAAAGCCGACGACGCCGCACCACGCGGCGGGCAAACGTACGGAGCCACCGATATCGGTTCCCACATGTAGCGGTCCGAACCCAGCCGCCGCAGCCGCCCCAGCTCCGGAGCTTGAGCCGCCGGTATTGCAGGCTAAATCCCAGGGGTTACGGGTTAAACCATGAAACGATGAGAGTCCGGACGAGAGCATGCCAAAATCGGGGCAGGTGGTTTTCGCCAACAGCACCGCATTATCTTCCGCTAAACGCGCGGCGGGTGGTGCGTCTTCAGCGGCAGCTACCTGCTCGCCAAGGCCTGTTCCCATCGGGATCGGCAACCCTTTGGTGGCAATCAACTCTTTAAGGGTGATCGGCACGCCATCCAAAGCGCCGCTAGGCTGGCCCCTGGCCCAGCGCTGGGTAGACGCTTCAGCTGCTTTAATGAATGCATCAGACTGATAGGCATAGAGCGCATTGATGTGCGGCTCCCACATGGCAATATGCTCGACCAAGGCAGCCGCCACCTCTTTAGGAGAAAACGATTTTAAGCGGTAGCCATCCAGCAGCTGAGTAGCCGTAAGTTGGTGTAGTTCAGGCATCACATTACCTTTTGCTGTTGTTATCGCTGTCGTTAAGATCAGCATGAACCCATACCGTGTCTTCTGCTATTTCAATAATGACCGCAGCGTGTCCACTTTTTGTGTGCACGCTGTTGTTTCAAAATCTGTTAGGTTCAAGGTCTGTTAGGTTCAAGATCTTTTAGGATGATGGGACTGACAGTGTTTGCAGTGCACTCGCAAGCAACGAAAGACACGCTTCAGTGGCAAAGCTACGCTGGCGATGGCGATAAACGCACAGATCAATTCTGGCAGCTTCCAGCTCCGAGGGGCATAGAGGAACACTCACCAGCTCGCCTAATTGGCACTCCCAGGCTACCGCCATCGGTGGCAATACCAGAACGCCCGCGCCGTTAAGGGCAAGTGCTTTTTGAGTTTCCAACGAAGCGGTCTTGAAGGTAGGGATTAGGGTAACGCCTGCCCGGTGTGCTGCGCGCTCCAGCGCTTGGCGCACACCGTAGGATTCATCAGGTAGGATCAGACGGTGCTCTGCCAAGGTGTGAAGACTCACCTCACAAGCTGAGGCCAACGGATGATCCGGGGCCATCACGGCATGGTGATGTAACTCCGCGCTGGCAAACGACACGATGTCATCGTGGCGGGGCATAAAGAACGACAGGCCAATATCTGCATCGCCACGGCGTAGTGCCTCCACCATTTGGCTTGCGCTAACGATCCCAATATCAAAACTCAAATGAGGGAAGCGCAGCCCCATCTTAGCTAACGCAGGAGCTAGCAAGCCCGCAACAACGCCTTCCGCCACCTGCAGACTTACCCGGCCAGTGCGTAAACCTTTAAGGTCGGCGATATGTTCCTGCACCCGCTCTAGGTCACGCAGGGTGCGCTGCGCCTGGGCGGCCAATAGCTCTCCCGCCGCGGTCAGGCTAATACCGTTTGGGCCACGCTCAATAAGTGGTGCACCCAGTTGGTGTTCGAGTAAATCGATCTGACGGCTAATCGCTGTAGGAGCGATATGCAGCTGGGCCGCCGCTTGGCGTAACGAATGGCAGCGAGCCACGGTATCGAAGTAACGCAGTGCACGACCACTAATCATAAGCTCCCCTTACTACACCAACTGCCGTGACATCAACGTCACATTTTCGCCTCGATACTCAAGGCTTTCTACATCTTGCCAACCTAAGCGACGATAGAGCGCCTGCTGGTCTGGGGTATACAGATAAAAGTGCTCAATACCGTTCTCAAGCGCCTCAATTTCCACTCGTTTCACTAATGCCGAAGCAATACCCTGCCCTCGCCTTTCGGGCACGACAAATACCGAAGCCAGCCACGGGGCCAATTCACGGCGAATACTCATATCATCAGCAATCAAGCTAGCAGTCCCAACAGGGGTCTCACCCTGCATTGCCACAAAGATGGAAGGCACGCCACCCTGACCACATTCGTTTTTTAGATGCTCAATGGCTTGTTCTAGGGTGAGCCCAGAGTGTAAATGCCCCCAGGCTTCAAATGTCCAGCCCGCCACTATTTCAGCATTAAGGTCGTCGGCTCTTAGCCGCTTGATGAAGATATCGCTTTGCATAAACGGTGCCCTGCCTTATTTAGCACAAGCAAATACAGTAGCGATTTAAGGGTAGGCTGGCCAGCGCCGATACCTTCCGAACACGCTGCTGGCCAGAGGTTTGGCGGCAAAATCATCAGATGGAGACAGGCTTCATTTTCTCAGCCAGTTTATCGTCCAACTCATTGGCCCGCTTGGCGGCTGGCCTGCTTTCCATGCGCTCTATGTAATGCTTGAACACTTCGTTTGGCTGGATGTTCTTCTGCATCGTTTCCCACCAGAGATAACTGCTAACCAATATATCTGCAGCGGTAAACTGATCGCCGCAGATATAATTGTTTTCACTAAGGACTTTTTCAAGCGTATTGATGCTGTCTTCCACTTGGCCACAGCCGACGGCCTGTGCGTTGCTGCTATCGATTTTCCAATCATAAGTCATGGCACTGGTCGCCATTTCAAACGGACCCGCCATAAAAAACAGCCAGCGATAGTAGGTTCCGCGTTCGGGAGATTGCGGGGGCGGTGACAGCTTTTTATCCGGAAACTGATCCGCTAAGTATGCACAAATAGCGGCCACTTCGGTCACCACCGTATTGTCATGCTTAATGGCAGGCACTTTCCCCATGGGGTTTATGGCCAAGTAGTCCTCAGATTTCATCTCTGAGCCGTACTCCATCGCCTTTACCGAATAGGGTATACCTACTTCTTCCAGCATCCAGCGCACCACGCGCCCGCGAGACATAGGATGAGTGTAAAACGTAAGTTCTGACATGCTGAGCTCCATTTTCAGTCAATTTTTCAGTGACACAAGATATTGCCAGGCAAGATTAGTGGGTTAATAGGCGAAAATGCGTCCTAAATAAACGCAATACTGCACTTTTTCTGCAAGACTTCGAAAATAACCTTGAGAGGAAGGTGGCGATGGCTGGACCCACAACGCGCGTGCTTGCTGTACTTGAGTTGCTGCAGACTAATGGCCAGATGGGCGGAGCCGAGTTGGCCGAACGCCTAAGCGTGGATCGACGAACTATCCGGCGTTACATTACTGCGCTGGAAGATATAGGTGTGCCGATAGTGACCGAACAGGGGCGCTACGGTGGTTACCGATTGGTGGCAGGCTTCAAGCTGCCACCCATGATGTTTACCGATGAAGAGACTTTCGCCGTTTCTCTAGGCTTATTGGCCGCCAGCCAACTGGGCCTGACGAACGCAGCGCCCGCCATTGCCAGCGTACAAGCGAAGCTCGAACGGGTGATGCCTACGAATTTAAAAAGACGAGTACGTAGTATCAGTGAGACCACTCAGGTGTTCTTACCCCAGCGTGAACCCAGCCGTGATGACCGTGCACTTGAGACACTGACTAAAGCCACTGAAGCCATGCGAACCGTCGGGCTTATCTACCACTCTCCGCAGCACGATCCAATTGCGCGTCGGATCGACCCCTACGGACTAGTTTTCCAACAAGGCCGGTGGTATGTCGTTGGTTTTTGCCACCTGAGGGGAGCCATGCGCTCCTTTCGTCTGGATCGTATCAGCGGCGTTCACCTACTAGCCGATCCTTTTATACGCCCCGACCACTTCGATGCAGCTGCTTTTTTGAGCGAAAGCCTCATGTCCTGGGGCCCAACTCATGAAGTGTCGCTGGTACTGCATACTGACCATAGCGCGGCCGCTTACTTTGATAACCACTCATTCTGTACAGATCAACTCGAACAGGTCGAAGGTGGGCTATTACTTAATACCAGAACCGACAGCTTCGAGTGGTTTGCCTTTTGGCTGGCACAGCTTCCTTTTCGATTTACCGTACTCAAGCCGGATGGCCTCAAAGAGGCACTACGTGAGCACGCCAACCAGTTAATAGCCAGTTGCGGGCATGCTTCGTTACATCCAATTGATATGCCCTAACACTCCCTAACAGCAACAGCTTCAATTATCACTACTAAATGATTGTCCCCACTTATCGCTATGCACGAGTTCACTTAATGGCAGGCGGGAGCGCCAGCCTTTGGCCTCAAGCTCCGGCTGGTCTAAAAATTCGCTTACATAGCCAAGGCAGAGATACGCCAGTGGGTAAACATGCTCGGGTAGGTTCAGCGCCGTACTTAGCAGATCCTGGTCGAGAATGCTCACCCAACCAACACCAATGCCTTCCGCTCGCGCTGCCAGCCAGAGGTTTTGCACTGCCAAACAAGTGCTGAACAGATCGGTATCGACAATGCTATTGCGCCCCAGCACATGAGGGCCGCCCCGGCTGCGGTCGCAGGTAATGCAAAGGTTCAACGGGCTTTCCATAATACCTTGCAGCTTAAGGCTACGGTAATGTGCTTGGCGCTCACCTTCAAAGCGCTCGGTGGCCTTCTGGTTCTCCTGCTCGAACAGTGCCAGCACCGTCTCCCTAACGTCGCGACTTTCAATCACGATAAAATCCCACGGCTGCATGAATCCAACCGACGGCGCATGATGTGCAGCTTCCAACAGGCGGTTCAGCACTTCAGGAGGAATCCGGTCAGGCAAAAACTGCGAGCGCACATCGCGCCGCTCAAAGATGGCGCGGTAGAGCCCACGCCGCTCAGCATCGGAAAAACGGTGGTTCAAGGTGGTCATGACGCTGGTCGGGCCTTTTGCTGATCGATTGTGTAGACAGTGAAGAGTCTACACGAGCTCAGCCTAGCCGCCAGCGCAGCGGGCTTGTCTGGTGTAAAACGCCCTCATCATCCCAGTCGTCCCAACCCGTAAAGGGGATGGGTCGTTCGCTATCCACACTCGTCAGGCGATCCACCCAGGCCGCTTTGCAGGCCTCTAGATGGCCAATGATGTCAGCTTCCTCTTGATAGCGAATACCGCCGCCCTGAATGCCATAGCTTACCTGTGGGGCCAGTACATCAAAGCCAACGTAGTACAACGATGCATGCATCGGCCATAGCCAGTGCACCATATTGCCGGCACGACCGAAGGGCCGAAACGCCTTCTCCGGCGAGCCCGTAGTGACTGACAGCATCGCCTGCTTACCGCGATAGTAGCCTTGGTCGTAACGCATACGGCTTGTGTAGCGCCCTCCATATACCAGTACGCGATCAAACCAGCCTTTTAGAATGGCAGGCTGGGCGTGCCACCATAAAGGGAACTGGAAGATCACCAGATCAGTCCACTCCAGCCGCGCCAACTCCCGCTGAACATCCTGTGGTAATGAGCCTTTCTCGAAGTGAGCCCGCTGCTCATTGAGGGGATAAAAGTAGTCCAACACCGCGGCGCTATGCGTATAGTGCTCAACGCGCTCCACCGGATCAAACTGCTCAGCATAGAGATCATCCACCTCGACGGTATGACCCGCGTCCACCAGCTGTTTGACCGCCACATCCACAAGGCCGCCATTAAATGACTTGCGCTCAGGATGAGCAAAAACGATCAACACATTCATACTGCGCCTCCCCTATCGATTGGTTTGACGACAGGCTAACCTGTTCATATACGCCAAAACATTGGCTAAAAATGAGAATCAGGCTTGCATGAATGAACAGCAGATACGATGGGATGATCTTCAAATTGTGCTAGCGATGGTCAGAGAGTGAATCCAGACCTGCTCCATGTGGTCAGAGTACGTGCATTTATGGAGACGATAAGAGAGAGGTTTCGTAGTCAAAGGATCTAGCTCAGTGCTGGCCGATCCAGGTACTCAAGGCATTTGAAAATTTCTAATCTCTTCACTTAACCACTGTTTAAATGCCATAACACGCGGATTTTCAACTTCAGCGGGATGCGATACCAAGTAATAGGCAAATTCATGGCTACGCCAGGGCATGATTGCCTGGACTTTCCTATCCTGAAGTAGTCGACGGGCAATAGAGTATCGGCCAATACAGAGTCCTAACCCTTCAGCGCAGGCCGTTAAGGTCAGGCTGCTGTCAGAGAACTGTAGTTTCTGTAATGATGAATGCCATTCAACCCCCGCTTCACGAAACCAGGGCTGCCATGTATTCCATGGTTCTGACGGCTGAATAGTGCTGTCTTCCAGTAAAAGTTGAGTTTGCAATAAACTTTCAGAACGAACGTCGCTGAGCCTACTTATCAACATGGTAGGAGCAAGGACAGCCACCGCATCGCCCATCAACTGCTCAGTATGAAGGTTTGGGTAGTCACCAGTGCCAAAGCGGATGCCTATATCAGCTTGGTTATCGCGAAAGCTCAATAACTCACTCTCACCACGCAGCTTTATCTGCAGGCCTGGGTAAAGAGCTTTTAAATTAGCTAGCCGTGGGATTAGCCAATAGTGGATAAATGAGTGGGGGGGCAGATAGCGTCAGCGGGCCATCTATCCCCTGTTGCCTAAGCTCTTTCGTTGCTTGTTCGATCTGGGTAAAAACAGTAGCTAAACGACCATAGTAGCGACGGCCAGACTCCGTCAGGATTACGCCCCGTGGCAAGCGTATAAACAACACAATATCGAGCCTACTCTCCAGCTCTTTTATACGATGGCTGACGGCTGCTGGGGTCAGGCTAAGCTCCTGGGCAGCAGCGGCAAAGCTGCCTAATCGTGCAGCAGCCTCAAAGGCACGAAGGGTGTTTAAAGGAGGAGAAGTGATTTTGCTCATGGCTAAATCCTAGTAACCCTATGGGTGACAATAAAGCAGTTTCCATTATTATTTTTAAGGTCACAATGATGCTTTCTTTTAAATGATTCCTTTAGGAGCAGAGCACCATGAGTGAGCATTTATATCGACTAGCGGCATTTTCGACAGATCCAACCAAGGGCAACCCAGCGGGCGTCTGGATTGGTGATGCGCTGCCAGATAATAAGACAATGCAGAGTATCGCCGCAGAGGTGGGTTACTCGGAAACCGCATTTATCGCCCCAGTAAGCGGTGACATTAGAACCATTCGTTACTATAGCCCACTAGCAGAGGTCAACTTTTGTGGTCATGCCACGATTGCAAGTGCCGTTATGCTGGGGCGCCTAAGTGGTATCGGCACTTATCAGTTGGATACATTAATAGGCCGCATACCCGTGAAGGTTCACTCGGTTGATGGTCAGATTCAGGCTGCACTCACCTCGGTTGAGCCTGCCCATAAACCTGTTACTGAACAACTTGTCGATGAAGTACTCGCGCTACTGCAGTGGCGATCTGATGCACTGGATCGCACTATTCCTCCAGCCCTGGCCTACGGCGGAGTCTGGCACCTTATTTTGGCGGTCAACTCCCAGTGTCGACTGAACCAACTAGACTACGATTTTGAAAAACTAAAGTCTTGGATGTCGCGAGAGGGAGTAACAACGCTACAGCTTATATTCCGCGAAAGTGATAACCTTTTCCATTCACGCAATCCTTTCCCTGTGGGTGGTGTTGTGGAAGACCCTGCCACTGGCGCTGCAGCGGCCGCCCTGGGCGGTTATTTACGCGATGCCAAGTTAATGGATGTGCCTGGAAAATTTCTGATAAAGCAGGGTGAAGCGATGGGACGATTAAGCCTGCTGCAGGTTGAAGTACCCGAACAAGGAGGAACAGTAGTGGCTGGCACAGCTGTAGAGATTATTTAATTGCCTACCATGCTGCTCGGAAGAAGTGATTTAAGCTCTGCTTTGATGGGTTAAATAACCTTCTGAGCAACAACAGAGTAAACATGCCAATGCTTGGTCTTACCGAGCAGTGTCGTACCTTCTGTGTTGAGCTCAACAATATCTATGATCATAAACTGACCATTAAATAGCGCTTGGATCTCAGAGTAGGCATGTATCGTTAAATTTCCTCGCCCCATTTTAGCCCAGCTATCATTGGGGCCCATAAAATGACCGCAAAACACACCACCCTTTAGCAGTGAATTTGTAAGATTTTGCCAAGCGCCAGCAAATCGCTCTGGATCACAAAAAAACAGGCTTGAGCATGCATTAACGAGCACCGTTTTTGGATACACAAACCGCTCAAAGCTGGACACCATAGGAAATAGCGTTTTATCAATATGCCGACCACCAACTTCACGAACGCGGGATATGGCCGCATCGCTTTTATCGAAGGCATGCACCGTAAAGCCGTGTTCCATCAAGTACATTGCATCACGCCCAGACCCGCAGCCAGCATCAACGGCTACCTTTGGCAAAGAGCTTTCCACTAATTCAAGCGATTGTTTTAGTGGCGGGTATACAGGAGCGTTGAGTGATTTTTCGAGATATCTTTGTTCACTCATTCTAAGTCCTCAAACCCCGCCAAGAACTGCTTGAGCAGTTCATCAAGTTGCGCTTGTTGCTCGTCAGTCAGCCCACTCACCAACTGAGCCTGGGTTTCCACATGGGCGGCCACCGCTTCGTCGATCAAATCGAACCCGCGCTGGGAAAGAGAGATTAAAAAGCCGCGACCATCATTGGGGTTTTTGACCCGCTCAATCAACCCTGCCTTTTCCAGTTGATTGATGCGATGAGTCATGGTGCCCGAGGTCACCATGGTGGATGCCATCAAATCCCCCGGCGATAGCGCGTAGGGCTCCCCCTCTCGGCGAAGAGTCGCTAGAACGTCAAAGCTGGCGTCAGTCAGGCCGTATTCCGCCCAGGTCTTCTCCATTGCACGCATTAAAGTGTGGTTCAGCCGCTTAATCCGTCCTAGGGTGCCCATGGGAGCAACATTAAGGTCAGGCCTTTCCTGCCGCCACTGATTAAGAATGCTATCTACATGATCCATATAAGTACTGCGCTCCTAATTATCGTTTCGCCCATTTATCTTGACGTCAAGAAACATGGCATATATCTTGATATCAAGACATTAATCGAGAGCGTAGCTAATGACATTATCAAACACAATGACAACACACTCATCCAAAAGAATCTGGCTTGCCCCACTGGCTTATCTACTGTCAGGTGGAGCACTACTAGGCCTATCAACAAATTTGGCCAAACTTGCCGGTGAAATGCAGCTATCAGCACTCGCATTTCTGTTTTGGTCAATCACAGGGGCTGCGTTAATTCTGCTGACCATCTCAGCACTCCGCGGTCATTTACCGCCTATTAGCTTTCGCTCGGTTGAGTACTACTCAGTATCCGCACTGCTTGGCGTGGCTGGCTCTAACTTAATCTTTTTCTCAGCTATCCCCCATGTGGGTGCAGGGTTTGTAGCGCTGATAATCACCCTACCGCCGCTGCTCACCTACGTTGGTGCACTGTTATTGAAAATAGAAAAATTCCAATTTATTCGAGCGGCTGGCGTTATGTCGGCGCTATTGGGTGCCATCACTTTAGCAACCAGTAAGCTCTCTTCGCCTGATGCCAATCACCTCTGGATCCTCATTGCCCTGGTTGGCCCAGTGCTATTAGCCATCGGAAACGTTTACCGAACACTACGCTGGCCTGAAGGCGTATCCAGCGATGCGCTAGCACCCGGCATGCTAATTGCCGCTGTTGTAATCCTGTTAGGAGTAGGGTTCTTACCGGGGTTTTCGTTAAATGTCCCAACACAGCACCACCTACCCATCATGCTGATTGCGCTCCAAGCGCTAGTGTTCGCTGGCCAGTTCTTACTACTGTTCCTGCTACAGAAAAGCGGTGGCCCCGTGTTCCTGAGCTTATTGGGTTCCGTCGGCGCTGTTGTGGGGGTACCTGTTGCTATTTTCCTCCAGGGAGAAGCCGCCCCCGAAGGTTTACTGCTAGGCATTGTATTAATTGGCACAGGTGTTTTCCTACTCAATATTGGCAAAGCCAATCCGCTTCCTCGTACTAACCAAATCAAAAACAGCCAAACCAAAATTAACTAAACCAAGAGATAACTATCATGAAAATCGCGATATTGGGTGCCGCAGGCGACGTCGGAACACGCATTATGAGTGAAGCGTTAGCACGAGGACATCACGTCACAGGCGTAGTAAGAACTGAAAATCAGCTTAATAAGCTGCCTGCTGAGGCAAGTTACCGTGTCGCCGATATATCAGACCCGCGCCAGCTAGCGCAGGTGGTCGAAGGCCAGGATTTACTTATCAGTGCTGTTCGTCCACCAGAGGGGCAAGAAGAGCTGCTTGTGACGTTAACGGATGTGATTCTAGAGAGCGCCCTCGCAGAACAGCGGGTGCTATTGGTGGGCGGAGCCGCACGATTGTTAATCCCCGGACGCAACGGCGAGACGGTCTTAACAGCCCCAGACTTTCTACCGGCAACGGCACTAGAAATTGCCAAGGCCTGCCAAGCACAGTATGAAAGGTGCCTTGCCGAAACTCGCACGGCATGGACCTACTTCTCCCCTGCCGCCATGCTCAGTCCTGGAGAACGGACAGGCACATTTCGTCTTGGGTCGGACACTCTCGTCACGGACAATGACGGTGCGTCGCGTATTTCAATGGAGGATTTTGCGGTGGCGATGCTCAATGAAGCAGAAACGCCAATACATATTCAACAAGCACTTACCGTAGGGTATTAAGCCGCGAAGACTCGATACAGTGAGCACTAGGTTAATCTAGCGATGAGAGCAGTGCCACTCACGACGATTAAGCTTAACGATGGCAACCACTTTAGCCGCTTGCCCAAGTCGAAAAAATTCAACAGGGTGTTAATAGCGGCTAAATACCTCTATTTTTCAATCTCTTAATCACCACGTTTAGCGAGAAGCGCTTGGTTGGCTTCCGCTATTTCATATTGATTAAACACGTGAACCCCATGCTGGCGAAGCAGCGCAGCGGTTACTCCCATACCAGGCATTGTTTTACCGGAAAAACTGCCATCATAAATAGCAGAGCTTCCACATGATGGGCTGAATTCAGCGAGTACCGCGACAGTGATATTGAATTTAAGGCATAAATCCAAGGCAATGGAAGCACCCGCCAAAAAATCGGTAGTGACGTTGGTTCCATTTTTTTCAATCACATCAGCTTCTCCTTTTAATACACTCTGTCCGTTGCTGATAAAAATTTCCGCTGGCTGCCTGGGAATACTCATCCCCGCCTCAACTTCAGGGCAGACAGAAACGATCCGGCCTTCAGAACGCCACCGCTCAACGATCTGATCAGCCACCGCAAGGGCGCCGCCATCGTAGCGAACCTTTTTCCCCAAAAGGCAGGCGCTTATTAATACTTTCCTCAAATCGCCTGCCTCCAAAACTGTGGCAAACTCAAGTCTGACGCTTCAACTGAGTCATCCGAACTAGGAATTCTCTTCTAGTCAGCTACCAAAATTTAACTGTTTTCGGAAGTAGACGCGATTAAAACCCGCCTCACACCTGCCACCAATCTTGATGTATCCAAGCTTCGCATACATAGCAAGATTTTCCGTCATGGCTTCATTCGTATAGAGTTCTACCGCCTCGTTCCCGGCCTCTTTGGCTTTACGCTCAACGTGTTCAATCAAGTGCTTACCAATACCGTTGCCACTATAAATCGGCAGCACGGCGACGTTTTCGAGATGAACATAATCACCATCTGGGTAGAACACCACGTAGCCCGCAAACTGTAAATCAAAGGTGGCAACGTCTATATAGCCTTTATCGATTTGGCTCGCAAAGTCAGCATGCATCGGTGCTGGTTCACGGCCGATACGCTGTATGTACTTTGCATAGGCCATGCGGGCGCAGGTCTGAATATCAACCATATCGGTTGCGAGTGCTGCGCGAATGTCGATTAATGGCATATCAGCATAATCTCGGTAGTATTTCGATCGCCGAACATTCAAGCAATGGCAGCGGTAGCGTGTAACTCTTTGGCCCTATAGCGCTTGAAGCCAATGACGCACCATTTCAATGCCTTCTTCACTCACTAAAAGCCCCAAGTGTGATGTGTCTGGGACGATGGCGACCTCTGCGTCAGAGGTAAGTGGTTGAACAGTAGACTCAAATCGATCGGCGAAAAAGGCCTCATCCTCGGCGCCGATCAGGAAGAGGCTAGACACGTTTATAGAACGAAGGTCATCTCGGTAGTTAGAAGGATTAAACCCCGTCATCAAACGATAGGAATAAGCCAGTGTCTCCGAGCCATAAGCTGATTGATATAGTCGATATCGCCGCGCCGTTGCAGAGAAGGGCCATGACCGCGTATATCAGGGGTATACACTGTTGCGGCGCCTGCATCAGCTAACGCCTGGGCAAAAGTGGCCAAATATTTGCTGTCCGCTCCTGACCCATGAAGAACAATCAGTGCAGTGGGAGATTCACTGGGTTAATGCCGATACGCCAGTCCTGTTCCATCACGCGCTTCAAAGCGCTGAAGTGTTGGTACTTGGCTCGCTGCGCCCTGCTCAGAAACTAACACCTTGAAATCTAAGCCGTTAGCACTTGTTTCTGTAGACATTGCTAACAATACTCCCATCATTAAGGTCAAAATGTATTGTCTCATTGCTGCTTACCATTAATGGAGAACTCGACAGGAGACGCAATGTGAAGAGTTAACACAAATCATAGCATCCTTAGCCTCCTGGAAGAGCAGTAATCTGGAGATCGTTAGCCTTCGATATTGGTAAGACTCGCCGCGCTGCTGCCTGTTTAGCATAGACTCACGATTGGGATGAGAACCACGACGTTATTCCGCTATAATGAGCCAAATAGCTAAGGAGGCAATATGAACAACGTTTCTTTGGAAACAAAGCGCCGCTATTACGCGAAGGTACGACGCTCCAATTACCAAGCGAGCATGGCGCTTGAAGGGATCACTGTTGACTCTCAAGCACCAAAAGCCAGCAAAGCAGATGTAATAGCTAAATATCAGAAGCACAAAATTCGCTAATGGATAAGTACGGCACGGGGCAGGATCCGTACTGTTACCCAGACTCCGATATACTGCGTAATAAATTGGAGATTTTTGATGCAGTAGAACTTGAGGAGGCAGAGCGCGAGTTGTCGCTCATTAATGCTGATGGCATTGAACTCTCGCTGCCGCCCTACGACTTTGCATATCTTAAACGCCTTCACCATCAGCTATTTCATGACCTGTATGACTGGGCAGGAGAAGTGCGAACGATTGATATTGCCAAAGACGACACGCGTTTTTGCAACGTCAATCGCATCATTCCCGAGGCAGAAAAGCTATTCAATAAACTTGCAGAAAGAAACCACTTCACTCAGCTTGAAAAAGCAGATCTTATACCCGCATGCGCGGAGCTATATGGTGATTTGAATGTCGTTCACCCCTTCCGCGAAGGTAATGGTCGTGCGCAACGAATGTTTTTTGAACACCTGATAATCAACTGTGGTTATCACCTTTCATGGCATCCTCTTGAACGCAATGAATGGATAGAAGCCAATATAGCAGGCTATTACTGCGACTACCGTCCTTTAGAGTTTATCTTTGAGCGATGTATCGGCTCTCCCCTATACGATTAACGCCAAGGCATTACCTTGGCGTTTTATTTTACTGGCTGACGTATCCCCTACCCCAACTGAAACGGATAAACAGCCCCGATCTTTAACAACTGGGTTAACTCACCCAGCGCAGTGAGGGACTCTTCCGCGAGCTGTGGATCAGCGAGATCATCAGGGGCAAGTCGGTCGCGATAGTGGCGATTCACCCAAGCGGTGAGATCATCGTATAGCCCATCGGTGAGCAGCACACGGCCGGTGAGCGCGGCGCGTTCAGCGTCCGTTAGTACAACACGCAGGCGCAGGCAGGCAGGGCCACCGCCGTTGCGCATGCTCTGCTTGACGTCTTTAACGATCACTTCGCTGATGGGGTTATTGCCCGCCAGCAGGTAGTCCTGGATGGTGCGCCAGACCGCTTCACGCTCTTGGCATTCGCCGGGCACGACCAGGGTCATGGTGCCGTCCGGGTTGGAGAGTAGCTGCGAGTTAAACAGATACGAGGCTACCGCATCCTCCATGCTTACCGCTTCCAAGGGTACGCGCACAGGAATCAGCGGCGTGGCCATTTTGGCGCGCAGCTCATCCAGGGTGCCCTCTTCGTCCAGAAAGGCCATTTCGTGGTAGAGCAGCACGGGGCCGTTGCCCACGGCAATGACATCGTTGTGGAAGACCCCTGCGTCGATGGCGTCCGGGTGCTGCTGGGCAAACACCGTTTGCGCCTCCGTTAACCCGTGCTGACGAGCCACCGCTTGGCTGGCTTCCAGGGTTTGCCTAGCCGGATAGCGCTTGGGTTCGCGCTCGCCGCTACGCACGTCACCAAACGCCTGGCGGCCATAGACAAACAGATGTACGCCCGGTTCGCCGTACTCACCGCATAGTCGGGTGTGGTTGGCCGCACCCTCATCGGAAAAGGCAGGCGTTGCAGGCAGCACCGGATGGTGAGCGAAGTGCTGTTCGTCGCGGAAAATTGCCTTTAGAACGCAGCCTGTCGTTTGCGGTTCTAAATAGCGGTGAAAGCTGGACTGTAGGTTGGCTGGGGTGAGGTGTACACGACTATCGGGTGCATCCATGCTGGGCGTGATAGTGCCCGCGTTCGCCGTCCACATACTGGACGCGGAGCAGACTGCCCGCAGCAGTTGAGGAGCCTCTTTGGCAGCTCGGGCCAGCACATCTCTATTGCTGCCGCTAAAGCCCAAATCGCGCAGTGCGCCAATATCTGGGCGCTGCTGGGGTGGCAGCACCCCTTGGGCATAGCCCGCGTCCATCAACGACTTCATTTTTAGAAGACCCTGCAATGCGCCCTCTTTGGGATTAGACACTAACCCGCCGTGGCTCATGGAAGCGACGTTACCTACCGCCAGCCCCGAGTAGTTATGGGTCGGGCCGACTAGGCCGTCAAAATTGACTTCTCGGACGTTATTGATCGCAGAAGCACTCATAGGCTGACTCCCGGCGGCAGGGTCTCGGGCATCTCCAGGCTATCGGCTTCCATGGAAGCGACCGGGTAAGCGCAGTAGTCCGCCGCGTAAAACGCGCTGGGGCGGTGGTTGCCGCTGTCACCCACGCCGCCGAAAGGTGCATCGCCGGAGGCGCCGGTGGTTTGGCGGTTCCAGTTAACGATCCCGGCGCGAATGCGCAGCAGAAAGTCGTCCCAATCGGCTTGCTCACCGCCAATCAACCCAGCGGAAAGCCCGTAACGAGTGTTGTTGGCAAGCACGAGAGCTTCATTCCAATCGCTATAGCGATGGATTTTTAGCAGCGGGCCGAAGTGCTCCTCGTCGGGCACATCCAATCCTGTTACATCGATTAGCGCAGGGCTTAGCAAACTGGTGTTCTCCTGCAGACGCTGCATCCGGTTGATTACCGTGCCGCCCATGGACTCCAATTCATCCTGGGCCTTAAGCAGGCCATCTGCCGCAGCAATGCTGACCAGACCGCCATAAAACGGTGCTGGGTCGTCCTCGAACTGACCCGCCACGTGCAGCTTAGTGACAGCTTCTGAAAGCGCATCGATCAAGCGATCACCGACTGCACCCTCCGGCACCATTAAGCGCCGCGCGCAGGTGCAGCGTTGGCCGCCGGAAAGAAACGCTGACTGCAGAATCGCCAGCACAGCGGCCCGTTCGTCGTCGACATCTTTCACCACCAGGGGGTTATTGCCGCCCAGCTCCAGCGCCAAAATCTTATCCAGTTGGCCGGCAAACTGCTGGTGCAGCATACCGCCCACTTTGGCGCTGCCGGTAAACAGTAGCCCATCAATATCGGAGTTACCTGCCAGCGCTTGGCCCACCGGCACACCGCCCTGCACCAGGTTGATAACGCCTGCGGGCAGGCCGGCTTCCAGCCAGCACTGCAGGGTTAAATCTGCCGTCAGCGGGGTTTGGTCGCTGGGCTTGAAGACCACACAGTTACCCGCCAATAGCGCAGGCACCATATGGCCGTTGGGCAGATGACCTGGGAAATTATAAGGGCCAAATACCGCCATCACGCCGTGGGGGCGATGGCGCAACACGGCTTTTGCACTGCCAACGGCTTTTTCCCGTTCGCCGGTACGCTCGTTATACGCCTTAACCGACAGCGCCACCTTTCCCACCATGGCACCCGCTTCGGTGCGCGCTTCCCAGAGTGGTTTACCGGTTTCAGAGGCTATCGCCACGGCTAACGCTTCACCGCGGTTTTTGAGCACCCCGGCAAACCGTTCGACCAGCGCCTGACGCTCGGCAAAGGGGGTGCGTGCCCAGTTGGGGAAGGCACCGCGGGCGGCTTTTACCGCGGCGGCGACTTGCTCAGCGCTGGCGGTCGCGGCTTGCCATAGCGGTTGACCGGAAACGGGGTCAACCTTGCTCAACGGCTCTGCGTCGCCCGCGACCCAGGCACCATTGATGAGTTGCTGCTGTTGGGCGTGCATAAAAATCTCCTAAAAACGTCGCCTAGGTTTCGAGTAGCCGAAGGGTATCGCCGGTAGCGACGCCTAAACGCTGCGCTTCTTGTTCGCTAAGCACGATGGTGTTGCCATCGGTAGGCGCACGACCTACCCAGCTGGCGGTAAAGTTCAGCATTTGGGTGGTGGCGGCCAGCCAGCGGCTAACGCTCTCTTCCGCTGCGCTATTGGATATTTCCACCTGGCAGAGCCGTGAGTTACGGATAGCCCGCACGTCGTCAATATAAGCTTCCACCGTCGGGCCACCGTCGAAAATATCGATATAGCCCTCCCAGCGCAGCCCCTCTTTTTTAAGCATCTCCAACGCCGGGCGGGTATGGCGATGCACCTGACCAATACAGGCCCGCGCCTCTTCCGCCATAAAGGTGGTGTAAATGGGGAACTTGGGCATCAGCTCGCCGATAAAGCTTTTCTGCCCTAGACCGGTTAATCGATCCGCTTCACTGAAATCCATGGGGAAGAAGTGTTTACCCAGGCTCTCCCAGAAAGGACTGGTGTTGTTTTCGTCAAACACACCGCGCATCTCCGCCAGCACTTTATCGGGGAAACGGTCGCGGAACTGGGCGATAAACAGCCAGCGTGCTTTAGAGAGCAGCGCGCCGTTGCGCAAATGTTTGTTGGCTTCGCCGCGGTATTCCGGGCGCAGAAACAGCGAGCACACTTCGGCGTCACCGGTGTGATCGGAGCTTAAAAACAGCGTATCGATGGTGCGGTGCAGATCCAACTGTACCGAGGAGTGGGCCAAGGTGCCCAACCGGTAGTTATAGAATGGCACTTCGCGGCCCACTTGGCCCTCTATGGCACAGCAGCCAGCGAGTTCGCCGCTTGCTTCGTCTTCCAGCACAAAGAAGTAGAGTCGGTCATCCACCGGGGTGCGCTCTTCAAAGGCACTGGCGGCGGATTCAATCTTACCGGCCAGAAACTCGCGATTATCCGGCAGCGAGGTAAACCCCACACCCGCCTGCTGCGCAAGCGCCTGAAGCCCATCCAAATCATCACGGGCAATGGGTCGAATGCGCATTACATCTCTCCTTCATCGAGTGCATCTACCGCGGTGGGTAACGTTAGCGGCGCGGCAAGTACCGCCCGCCCTTCCGTAACGCTCAACCGCTCGGCATGTTCAGGAGATAGCATCAACTGACCGGTGGGCGAGAGCGCGTATCGCGCGACGATGCAACGGAACTCACTCAGCTTTTGATTGGCAACCAGCGCCGGTTCAGCGTCAGGCAATGTGTGCTCCGGGCGTATGCGTACCGGATGCCAGGCGGCACTGCGGAAAGTTTGCAGCCGTTCGCGCTCGGCTTTGACAATCGGCCCGGCGTCGAAAATATCCACATGCCGCGAACGCACAAAGCCCTCGGCCAGCATCTCTTCCAGCGCCTCTTCGTGGGCCGGGTGCTCACGGCCTATCGCGGCACGCGCCTGGGGCGTTAGCAGCGGCAAATAGAGCGGAAACTGGGGCATGACTTCGGCAATAAAGCTTTTCGAACGCACTCCGGCAATGTGATTCATATCCTGGAAGCTGCGGGCGAAAAAGTGCCGCCCGACGCTCTCCCAGAACGGCGATTCGCTGCGGGTATCCAAGTAGCCGGGGAATGCCACCGCCAGAATGCGCGAAAAGCGCTCAGGGTACTGGGCGATAAACATCAGCCGCGCCCGACGTAAAAGACTTTCCGCGCTGGTCCCTTTATAGCGCGGGTTAAGCGAGAAAGCGCACAGCAGCGTGGCATCAGAGACTTCATGGGAGAGCGCCAGCGTCTGCACCTCGCGGCGCACGTTGAGCTGCTGGGAAGCGTGAATCAGCGTTTCCTGACGGTAAGTGTAATAGGCCTCGTTGGCGCCCGCCTGGGCACGGATAGTGGCCGTACCCAGCACTTCCTCGCGCGTATCGTCCGCCAGGACAAACGTATAGTGCTCGTCTTCTGGAAACTCAACGTCACCGTTAAAGGCGTCTTGAGAGCGCGCAATGCGCTCCTGAAGCCGCTCACGGTTGGCGGGTAAGTTGGTAAGCCTTGGCACCGCGTGCTCAGCCAACTGCTCCAGCGCCATGAGATCTGACGCTTTAACGGGTCGAACTACCAGCATTCTCGACGCCTCCCCTTCCGTTAACACGACTGACGCAGCCTGTTGTTCACTCATGCGGCCGCAACTAACCGCTCAATCGCGCGCTCCAAGCGGGCCATGCCCTCGGCGATATCCGCCTCTGGAATAACGAGCGAAGGCGCCATGCGCAGTACGTTCGGCCCGGCGATCAGCGCCATCAGGCCCTCTTCAATGGCCAGTGGCAGAATATCCTTGGCGCGGCCTTCAAAGGCGTCCGACATCTGGGCGCCCATCAACAGGCCCATACCACGAATCTCTTTGAACACGCCGTGCTTGCGGTTGATGGTCTCCAAATGCTCGCGGAACAGATCGTGACGCTTTTTGACCCCCTCAAGCACCTCGGGGGTGTCGATAAATTCAACTGCCGCCAGAGCAACGGCGGATGCCAGCGCGTTACCGCCATAGGTAGAGCCGTGGGTACCGATAACTAACGATTTAGCCACCGAGTCGATTGCCAGCATGGCGCCAATGGGGAAACCGCCGCCCAGGGATTTCGCGCTGGTGAGAATATCCGGCTTAATGCCGTAATTTTTATAGGCGTAGAGTTCGCCGCTGCGGCCAACGCCGGTTTGCACTTCGTCAAAAATCAGCAGTGCGTTATGTTCATCACAAAGGTCGCGCAGACCCTGGAGGAATGCTTGCGTGCTGGGCACGATACCGCCCTCGCCCTGCATGGGCTCGACCATAATCGCGCAGGTATCGTCGCCGACCAGCTTGCGCACGCTTTCCAGATCGTTGTAGTTGGCGTGCAGAATGCCGCCGGGCACCGGGCCAAAGCCTTGGGAGTACTTGGGTTGGCCACCCACGCTGACGGTAAAGAAAGTGCGGCCGTGGAAAGATTGGTAGAACGAGATGATTTTATCTTTGTTTTCACCGTGGTTATCCACCGCCCAGCGGCGCGCCAGCTTAAGCGCAGCTTCATTGGCTTCACCGCCAGAGGAGCACAAGAACACTTTATCGGCGAAGGTACGCTCGACCAGCGTTTTGGCGAGGGCAAGCGCTGGCTCGTTGGTGAATACGTTGGAGAGGTGCCACAGCTTTTCGCCCTGCTCTTTGAGCGCATTGACCAACACTGGATGGCAATGACCAAGGGAGTTAACCGCAATGCCCCCGGCAAAATCGATATATTCACGCCCCTGCTGATCCCACAAGCGGCTACCTTCACCACGCACGGGAATGACCTGCTGTGGTGAGTAGTTGGGCGTCATGTAGTGGTCGTAATCTTGACGGCTTGGGGTATGGCTCATGGGACGCTAGCTCCAGTGGAGGAAAGGAATGCAAACAGTATAAGGGGCCAACAAGGTTGCCCGCTTTCAGTAATGGGACGGCAAATTATGAATAGCGGCGCTTATCCCAGGCGCTCTTCTCGCGGCGTCATGCCGAAATGGTGTCGGTAGGCGGTAGAAAAGTGAGCGCCAGAGGAGAACCCTGTGGCAAAAGCAATATCGCCTACCGGCCGATCGCTCTCACGCAGTTGCTTGCGGGCTTCCCGCAAGCGTAAGTCGAGATAGTAACGGCTAGGCACCATTTGAAGATATTTCTTAAATAGCCGCTCCAACTGACGCCGGGAAATCCCCAGGTGCTCAGCCAGCTCCAGGGTCGAGAGCGGCTCCTCTATGTTGGCTTCCATCAGTGTCACGGCATCCACCAGGCTCTGCGGCGCGTGGCCCAGACGGCTACGCAGCGGCACGTGCTGGCGCTCATCTGCCATGCGAATGCGGTCGCAAGCAAACTGTTCAGACACCTGCTCCGCCAAGCGCGCTCCGTGATGCTGACCAATCAGCGTGAGGATTAAGTCCATGGCAGCAGTACCGCCCGCGCAGGTGAGTCTATCGCGGTCAATTTCAAACAGCTGTTGAGAAAGCGTCACCTGCGGATAAGCCTGGGAAAAGGCCTCAAAACGCTGCCAGGGCAGCGTCGCCCGATAACCTTCTAGCAAACCACAGCGCGCCAATACCTCCGTGCCACCGGCTAGCCCGCCCAGTGCCACACCGCGCCCCTGGTGCCCTCTTAACCATTCGTTCAGCTTGGCAGGCAGCGTATAGGGCAGCGGCGTCGGTGCGCATACTAACAGCAAGTCGAGTGGGCTTAGAGCAGTACTGAGCTCATGTTGCGCTATTAGCGAAAGCTGGGCGCCACTTCGCACGGGTTCATCATTGAGGCTAAGCGTGACGGTTTGGTAAAGCATTTGCCCACTTAGCTGGTTAGCCATTTGCAGCGGCTCCAGCGCACTGGCGTGGGTCAATAGCGAAAACCCCGGCAACAGCAGAAAGGCCACCCGCCGACGAGAGATACCAGTTTGAGAAGTTAACGGGTTGGGCAGCATGATAGCTGACTGGGTTGTATAAAAAGCTGCATAAAAAACCGCGTGAAAAGCTGCATGAAAAACCGCCATTGGCCTAGGGAAGCGACCATCTTACCCAATTGCGTAGAGGATGGCAGCGTTATGACCACTGCAGCAAAAACGTGACGCATGAATGCAAATTGCCGGGCCAAAGCCCGGCAATTTAAAGCCTAGTTAAGCACTAATTTCCCCGATTAATAATGCCTAACACGACGATACTGACCACGATCACGCCGAGAACAATCACCACCAGAGGGAGCAGCTTGTATAACCCCTCTGGTCGCTTCTTGGCTTCGGGCTGTAGATGCGGTTTTGAGGTTTCATAATCCTCAGGTATCCGCTCATTGAGAATGTGTTGCTTCTCTTCTTCCGGCGTTTTGCTCTCCCTAGTATCCATAAACACCTCCTGCGTTCCGGTCGAATGGCGCGGCGCTAGCGCGTCAGTGAATGGCTTACAGATTCACAACGTCAAACTTAACCTCTGGGTTGACGTCGGCATCGTAATCAACATCGTCACGCTCGAAACCAAACAGTTTCAAGAATTCGTGCTTATACCCAGCATAGTCGGTAATTTCGAAAAGGTTTTCGGTGGTGACTTCTGGCCATAGATCCTGGCAGGCTTGCTGCACGTC
Organism: Halomonas sp. SpR8; assembly: GCF_031010195.1. Lineage (GTDB taxonomy): Bacteria > Pseudomonadota > Gammaproteobacteria > Pseudomonadales > Halomonadaceae > Vreelandella. The sequence goes on from NZ_JAUAMC010000003.1 coordinate 394,098, forward strand.
GTCGCGCAACTCCCAATCGTCTAAGCGTAGGCGACCCGCTTCGTCGGTAGCAAGTTCGCCACGCAGCCCTTTGGCTGAATAGAGCTGCTCACCGAATAGCCGGTTCAACTGATCAATTGTGCCTTCGTGCAGGCCCTGCTCTTTCATGATGCGATAGACCATAGCGATGTAAAGCGGCATGACCGGAATCGCTGCGCTGGCCTGGGTGACCACCGACTTAAGCACCGCCACGTTGGCACCGCCGCCGCTGGTTTTTAACTTGCTGTCGATCGCCGTTGCGGCGCGATCAAGGTCTTCCTTGGCTTTACCCAACGCACCGTGCCAGTAGATCGGCCAGGTGATTTCGGTGCCAATATAGCTAAACGCTACGCTGCGAGCGCCTTCTGCCAACACACCAGCTTGATCGAGGGCTTCCATCCACAGCTCCCAATCTTCGCCACCCATCACGGTGATGGTGTCGTCGATCTCCTGCTGGGTAGCGGGCTCGACTTCCGCTTCAATAATCGCGTCTTTATTAGTATCGATAGCGGTGGCGCGGTAGGTTTCGCCAATTGGCTTTAGACTGGACCGTTTGAGTTCGCCGCTGTCTGGCAGCTTACGCACGGGGGATGCCAGCGAATACACCACCAAATCGATTTCACCCATATCCTGCTTGATCAGCTCAATGGCTTTTTCCCGCGCCTCGTGTGAGAACGCATCGCCGTTGATCGAGTTGCTATATAGGCCTTCTTGCTTGGCGAACTTGTCGAAGGCAGCGCTGTTGTACCAACCGGCGGTGCCTGGCTTTTTGTCGGTGGCTGGCTTTTCAAAGAACACGCCCAGGGTGTCTGCGCCGTAGCCAAACGCCGCGGTGATACGCGCGGCTAATCCATAGCCACTTGAGGCCCCAATAACGAGCACTTTTTTTGGGCCAGCCTGCTTATCCAAGCCGCGGGCGCGGGTCGCTTCGATCTGTTCGCGAACGTTCTGCTCACAGCCGACAGGATGAGTGGTGGTACAAATAAAGCCGCGCACTTTGGGTTTAATAATCACATCGAACCTCGTTATAGGATTGATTTTGCTTTTGACATCATAACTAGCAACATCGTTTTGCCATAGCGTTTGCCACAGCAATGTCATGATTCAGTGGGGGTATTCTAGCGGTCTCTGGGCAGCCTGTCCGCTCTTGAGCGATTGTCCATCTTTAAGCGTTAGTCTGCCCTTGAGCTAGAGGCGCTTTCGCGTCACGATAGCTGCCCCAGTACTTGTGCCAGTACCTGTATCGGTACTCATATCGGTACTTGTGTCAGCAACGACTTCCCATGAGGCGATCATGAATGCACAGCAGCTAGTAGATGAACGCGGCGATTTATGGCTGGCGCTAGCCCCGCTGTGGCTGGACCGTGAACCCAGCGAGCGCGATTACGCGCGCATGGTCGAGGTCATAGAGCGCTATGATATGACCCTTAACGAGCTTGAGTGGATGTTTCGCCTGGAAATGGCGCCGGTGCTGTCGCGCCACCAACTCTCTATTGCTAGCGAGTGGCGACAGTTTAATGACCGTAAGCTGATGCAGCAGTTGGTCAATCACAATTTGCGCTTAAAGGGCTGGCGGCGCAAAAGTTGGGCACTGTTTTCAGGCTTAACCACCATGATGGTACGTCATCGCTTGAACGCACTAATGAGTCGCGTGGCCGTCTCGCGAGGGGAGCAAGCCTAGGGGTAGGTTTGATCGAGGGCTTCTTCTAACGCCAAGCGCAGCGGCCGTCCATGATCGCGAGGCCCAAAGCGGGCAATGACGTTGCCATCACGGCCTACCAGAAACTTAGTAAAGTTCCATTTGATCGCTTGCGTACCCAGCACACCAGGCGCCTCGCCCTTAAGCCATATAAATAGCGGATGCGCATCTCCCCCGTTCACTTTCACCTTCTCCATCAGCGGAAACGTCACCCCAAACTGCTGCTCTCCAAACTGGCAGAACGCTTGGGCGTTTTCCGGCGACTGGCGGCCAAACTGGTTGCACGGAAAACCAAGCACGGTGAAGCCGCGATCTCGGTAACGTTGATAGAGGGTTTCGAGCTCCTTTAGCTGCGGCGTGAAGCCGCATTGGCTGGCGACATTGACCACTAAAAGCACTTGGCCGCGCAGTGCACGCAAATTAAACGGCAGCCCTTGGTGGTTAAAACAATCTTGATCGTAAATCATCGTTAAGCCCCACAAACACCCCAAACGGCATAGCAGTTACCATGCCACGGCTATACTTTTTACACCAGTGGCCCGGCAACCACTCTTAACGCCAGCGTGATTAGCAGCACCCCGGTAATCCGATTGATCCAGTGAGCACGCTGTTGCAGCCAAGGCAGAATGCGCGAGTGCGAAAGCACCAGCGCTACGAGTACGTACCAGCCCCCATCAATAATCATCGCCGTCAACACAATGATAGCCTTAGCGAGCACGCTCATATCAGGGGTGACAAACTGGCTCAGCAGCGCGACAAAAAACAGTATCAGCTTAGGATTGCCTAGCGCGACCAGCACGCCCTCTTTGGCTGCCTGCTGTCGGCTAGTGGCAATGGCCTCGGGCCGTAGGGCGCCTGCTTTGCCTGCTCGCAGCGCTTTAATGCCCAGCCACGCCAAGTAGGCGGCGCCACACCAGGTAATCAATTGGAACAGCAGCGGGTAACCGGCGATTAATGCGCCCAATCCCCACACGGTTAACAGTGCATAAAACCCCACCCCAAACGCATGAAATATCGCTGCGGTCACCCCAGAAAAGCGACCACCGCCTAGCGTATGGCGCAGCACCAGCGCCAAGCTTGGCCCCGGCGACATAGCCCCCATGGCACAGATAGCGGCTAATGATAGCCATAGCGTCAACGGCATCCCGGTTCCTCGTTGAAAGGTCGATATCACAGTATGTAGGCTGGCAGCCAGTATACGCCAAGCCAAGCCGCAGGTTGGCGAGCGTCTTAAATAACGCTGTTAGCATGGTACGCTGTTGGGTAAAATTTGCCCCTTTAGCGCTTATTTTCACTTATTTCTTTCAGAATCGTCGCTCAATACGAGGGGCGTATGGCTAACACAGGACGGCAACATGGGTAGGGCTTTTCAGAACCGTAAGGAATCCATGGCCAAAACGGCCGATGCAAAGACCAAGGTGTACAGCAAATATGGCCGCGAAATTTACGTTTGCGCCAAAGCGGGTGGCAGCGACCCGAATGGTAATTTAGCGCTACGCGGCTTAATGGAGCGGGCTAAAAAAGACCAGGTGCCTTCGCACGTTATCGATAAAGCACTCGACAAAGCCAGCGGCGCCGGCGGCGAAGACTTCTCAGCTGCTCGTTACGAAGGCTTTGGTCCTGGCAATGTGATGGTGATTGTCGACTGCCTTACCGATAACCCCAACCGCACCTTTGGCGACGTGCGTGGCTGCTTTACCAAAACCAAGAGTAAAATCGGCACCCCCGGCAGCGTCAGCCATATGTTCGACCACTGTGCAATCTTCTCTTTCGCTGGGAGCGATGAGGAGGCGGTGCTGGAAGCCTTGATGGAAGCCGATGTCGATGTGACGGACATTGAGCAGGAGGCCGAACGCATCACCGTTTTCGCCCCGCACACCGACTACGCCAAAGCCAAACAGGCACTGTTAGATGCGTTTGGCGAAATTGACTTTGAAGTTGACGAGATCCAGTTCCTGCCACAAACCACCACCCCGGTTGAGGGCGACGACGTGGCGATGTTTGAAAAATTCCTGGGCATGCTTAACGAGCTGGACGATGTGCAAAACGTCTATCACAGTGGAGAATTGCCCGAATCAGCAGATGCCTAATCAATCGCTGTCGCTTAAGTAGACGCTGCCGCGTTGCGGGCATCCAACGCGGCGTCTGGTGGCAACAGCGCTGACTGCACCCCCGCGGCACTTAGTACCATTTTACCGCGCACAGTTAAGTCGGTAATAAACAAGAACTGCTGCCGTGGGTCCACCGGATAGGCGCGTATGCGGTAGTGCGTTCCCCAGGGTTTCTCCTCGGCTACCACAATGATCGGTTGATCGAATTTGAGATAGGCGCTGGTCAGTGCCACATCTCGCAACGCCTTGCGTACCCAGCCTGCCTCATGCTCAGGGTGTAAATAAAAACTCGCTACGCACTGTAAACTGGTGCCCCCATTATTAGCGTTGTAGACAGCGTGATCCCAGAGCTTTAAGTGCGGCACGGCAACTAAATCATCGTCGGGTGTTTGGATATCAACGGTGCGTAAACCAACGTGTTTGACCTCGCCATAAGTGCCTTCAATGTTGACCCAGTCCCCAGGGCGGTAAGGCAGTTCAATGGCTGAAACAACCCCCGCAATCAGGCTGCTCACATAGTCCTTCATGGCAAAACCAATGGCTAAGCCCAGCGCCCCCAGCAGCGTCACCATATTGCGCAGCGACGGCTCGATAATAATCGGCACAATAATGGCGAGCGCGGTGATCAAAATTAACAAACGCGTCAGCGGTACCAGTGCAAAAATACGAAAACGCACTTGTCCGTGTAAGCGGCTAGCCAACCAGTTTAAACCGCGCTGACTGACAATAATCAACACAATAGCACTTGCAAGCACTACTCCCAGGGTAATCAGCGCTTGGCTATCAATATCGTTAAACAGTCGGGCGTACTTCTGTTGTTCATCCATGGTTGCCCTCCACGGGCCTGTCACTAATAGCGGGCTGCTTAAAGGGGGTCGACCAGGTAATTACGCGACTCCAGTAATTGGCGAACGCTTGCGTAGCTCAGCGGGGCAATCTGCCAACGCCCTTCACAGTTTGACACGACGCCTTTGCGCTTTAGTGCTAGCCGCGCATTAAGGGCTTCATGGTGTGAAAATGGCAGCACCTGGCCCAGCGAGTCATCATCCAGTCCGCCATGGACTAGCAGTGCATGCAGCACCAACGTAGCAATATCACCGGTATCGGCGGGAAGCTCGGCATCAGCAAGAGCGTCCACTAACCATAGGTGCTGCTCACTTTCTTCTGAAGGCTCTCGTAACCGTTCACGCCAGTAGTGCCAGGCAACGCCTATATGGCCACGACAATGGGCGGCTAAACGCTGCAATTCTTTATTATCATAGTTTGACGAGGCTTCGTTACCTTTAGCTTCTGGATCAGGCAATAGTGCCTTGCCCGTTCGCGTACTATAGACCGACGGGTACTGGCCTTGGCGAGTCGCTATCTCCGCAAAGTAGCGCGACAGCTGTTCGCCTTCCATCGACTGCAGAGTAAATACTGGCGCGCCGTCAATACCTATCACTTGCTGAAGATAAGCGTAGGTCCAACTATCGCAGCCAATCACGCCCTGACCTAAGCGGCCACTTAGGGCGCGTTCAAGAAACTCACGAACGCCTTGAAGTCCCTGGGTGTGGCGCAAAAAGTGGCGCTCTAACGCGGGGACTGCCCAATGGTGCTGATTAGCGCAGCGCTCCACCCACTGGGTATCACCCTCAGCGAGTTCTCTAAGCGTTGGCGGTGGCACACAGGCAGCGAGATGCGCTTCTGCCCAGTGGTTAACCACTGCCGCATGGCCACCGTGAGGCGGGGTAATAAAAAAAGTAACCGGCGACTCATGATCTTTAAGCTGATGCGCTAATGCATGCGCTGCAGGCGACCAATCAATGGGCGGCACCAAGTGCGCTAGCCTAACCTCTGGCAGCGCGCGTAGCTCACCCTCATCTTTCATCTGCTGCTCGGCGTCTTTTTTACCCACCAACCATATAGACGCCGAGCGAAGCGAGCGTCGCCACTGGCTTGCCTGAGTATGCTCGGGGGTACGAAATTGATCAAGCTCAACGACCCTCCACAACGGCGAATTGGCTGATGATGACTGCTCCCCCATGCTTGTATTCCTTAGCTAGCGCGAAACACATACTTTAGCACGGCCCACAACGCCGCCCCTCCCTAAACCGAACTTATGGGCTAAAGTAAAGTCTTTATAGACAGTAGTTAACGTAACTTAACGGACGTTGATATTTAGCAATAGCGATTGCGAGCGCTAAAGGAGCAAGCGATGAGTGTTGTCCAGGTTAGTGAAGCAGAGCTGCACGCCAAGCTTGAGAAGTGTATTGCCGGAGAACGGTTGCTGATTGAGCACGAGGGCAATCGCTTCAGCGCCAGAATTCAGCATGTCGGACTGGTGGGCGTAAAGGTGATACCTGAAACCGAGATTAAAAACAGCCACCGCACGCCAGGGGATGTCGAAGGGGTTACCGTCCCTTATGACGAGATACTGGAGCTTGAAGTGAAAGGAGTGGTATACAGCCGCTTGCCGGAATAATTATCACCGGCCGATCTTCCCCCCTTATGGTAGTCACGCTTTTTTCTACGCAGGCACTTGCAAGCTTTCTGCGAGTGCCTTTGACACACGCTCGAGCACCAGGGTTTCGCGCTGAATAGAGATACCCATCTTGCTAGGGCGACGCTGAATCACACCACGATTGTGAGCCAATGCATCGTCAAGACTGACCCAAGCAGCGGACATACCGTTGGCGACTTCGTAATCCTCAAAGCGCGTATCACCTAGCGTCTGACCAATCTGGCAGCGAAACCAGTGGGACGTTTGATACATCACGTCCCAGTCTTTTTTGAAGGTGGGCGCATATTCGGTCACATAGCCGAAGTGGGAAACAATTTCGATTTGGTTAGCGCCCGTCTCCTCATGCAGCTCACGGTGCAAGCCCGCCTCTGGACTTTCACCTGGATCAATGCCGCCACCAGGAAAGCTAAAATCATCGTAGCGTTCGGTGTAGAGCAGTAGGATTTTATCGTCACGGGTGACAATAGCTCGGGCCGCCTCACGCTTTAAGACCCGTAGCTGCTCGACTTCAAGCGGCTGGGCTAATGATTCATGCACTAAATGGGCTAAACGCTGCATAGGTACCTTGTGTTAGTTCTTGGTGTTAGTTCTTGCGTTAATTAATGACTAGAAAGAAAAGCGGCCATTCTACCCGAATGGCCGCTTAACGTCAGGCTGCTGATTGCACGACAAGCTTACATGGTCAGGCAAATTTTGCCGAAGTGCTGTCCGGATTCCTGATGGCGGAAAGCGTCGGCGATGTCGGCGAGTGGGAATTCACGATCTATGATCGGATGCATGTCGAAGGTTTCCAGCGCGCGGATCATCTCGATCTGATGGCGACGGCTGCCCACAATCAAACCTTTTAAGCTCGCCTGTTTAGCCATTAGCTTAGCCGTTGGCACTTCACCTTCACGGCCGGTGAGGATACCAATCAACGCGATATGCCCACCGATTTTCACCGCATCGATGGACTGCGGCAACGTGCCAGAACCGCCTACTTCAACAACGTGATCAACGCCTTCGCCGTTGGTCAGCTCTTTTACCCGCTTACCCCAATCAGGCGTCTCTTTGTAGTTGATGGTGTGCTCGGCGCCCATCTCGCGCAGCCGCGCCAGTTTTTCGTTCGACGATGAAGTCGCGATCACCCGTGCGCCCATCAGGTGGGCAAACTGCAGGGCAAAAACCGATACCCCACCGGTGCCCAACACCAGCACGCTATCGCCTGCCTTGATACCGCCATCGACGACAAGCGCGCGCCAAGCGGTTAAGCCAGCGGTGGTTAACGTAGCGGACTCTGCGTGGCTATAGCCTTTGGGCTGATGGGTAAACCACTCGAAAGGACGAACCACCTGTTCACGGGCATAGCCATCCACGCCGTCACCGGGGGTAGTGCGAAAATCACCGACTCTTGCCGGGCCTTCCAGCCAGTGCGGGAAGAAGGTTGAGACCACGTGGTCGCCAACGGCGAACTCGCTGACACCTTCACCGACCGCTTCAACCACCCCCGCGCCGTCCGACATGGGAATACGGTTTTGCTCTGTTGGGATCATCCCAGCAACCACGGCGTAGTCGTGGAAATTCAAGGAACTGGCATGCAGGCGTACTTTAATTTCGCCAGGGCCAGGCTCGCCTGGGGCCGCTAGTTCAACGACCTCTAGCTTGTCTAAACCGCCGGGCTCTCGCAGCTGAATGGCTTGCATCACTACCTCCTATTAAACGTATGTCGTTAAAAACGACTGGTCTATTATGAGATGAGGGTATTATCTTCGAGATCAAGGTCGTGACCTAAAAATCCTCCTGACTGCCGCTGCCATAGGCTGGCATAAATGCCGTTATGTGCAAGCAACTCCTGATGCGTGCCGCTTTCCACCATGCGCCCCTCATCCACCACAATCAGCCGGTCGAGCATAGCAATGGTCGAAAGACGATGGGCAATGGCGATGACCGTTTTGCCTTCCATCAGTGTATCCAGCTGTTCTTGGATAGCCGCTTCGACTTCGGAGTCAAGTGCCGAGGTCGCCTCATCCAAGACCAGAATCGGCGCATTTTTGAGCAGCACACGGGCAATGGCGATCCGCTGGCGCTGCCCGCCTGACAGCTTAACGCCACGCTCACCTACATGAGCATCCAAGCCACGACGCCCTTTCGGGTCGACCAAATCATTGATAAAGGTATCCGCATGGGCGAGGCACACCGCACTCCAGACGTCCTCGTCACTGGCATGGGGGCTGCCGTAACGGATATTGTCGCGTAGCGAGCGGTGCAGCAGCGAAGTGTCCTGGGTGACCATCCCTATTTGATGGCGCAGGGACGTTTGCGTCACTTCGGCAATATTCTGCCCATCAATCAAAATCCGCCCGTCTTGCAAGTCATAAAAACGTAGCAGCAGATTGGCCAGGGTGGATTTACCTGCGCCGGAACGGCCTATCAAACCGATCTTCTCGCCGGGCTTAATAGTCAGGCTTAGCCCATCAAAGACGTTTTTACTCTCGCCTTTCGCCTGCTCGTATTGAAAGCGCAGCGCGTCAAACACAATTTCGCCGTTGGGAACCTGAAGCGCTTTAGCATTAGGCGCATCGTTGATCGTTGGCTTCTGGGCGATGGTATTCATACCATCTTGAACGGTACCAATATTCTCAAATAGCCCAGCGACTTCCCACAAAATCCAGTCGGACATAAAGCGAATACGCATAACCAGCGCAATCGCAATCGCCAGCACGCCCAGGGAGATCGCTTCGGTGTACCAGGCGCTGATGGCCATCGCCGCCGTGCCCACTAGGAGAAAGGTATTTAACAGCGTCAAACCTACGCTCATGATGGTCACCAAACGCATCTGGCGGTGGACAGTCACCATAAAGCCTTCCATGGCGTCCTTGGCATAATGCTGCTCCCGCTCAGTATCGGCAAACAGCTTGATGGTTTGGATATTGCTATAGCTGTCCACCACGCGGCCGGTCATCTGGGCACGGGCATCCGCCTGAGCCATAGAGACATCGCGCAGACGCGGTACGAAGAAACGCATGATCGCCAGATAGCCTACTAACCAGAGCCCCAGCGGGATCAGCAGCAACAGATCCGCCCGGCCCAACAGATAAGCCGCGCCAGTGAAGTAGACGATGGCGTAAACCAGCAGATCCATCACCTTGGTGACGGTTTCGCGAATCGCCAGCGCCGTTTGCATGACCTTTTGCGACACTCGCCCGGCAAACTCGTCCTGATAAAATGCCAGGCTCTGGCTAAGCATATGGCGGTGGGACAGCCAGCGGCCGATCATTGGGTAGTTACCGAAAATACTCTGATGGGTAACCAACGACTGCAGTAGCACCAACAGTGGCAGCCCGACCAGCAGCAACAGCCCAAGACCTGCTAGCCATAAGCCGTTTTCAGCCCAAAAGCCTGCCCGCTCAACGTTGCCCAGCCAGTCCACTAACTGACCCATGTAACTGAAGAAAACCACTTCCGCCGCCGATACCAGCGCCGTGAACAGCGTCATTAGCAGCAATAGCGGCAGCATCGGACGGGAAAAGTGGACAATAAACGGCATCAAGCCATTGGGCGGCGTTTTAACTTCGCCTTCCGGATAGGGGTTAACCCGCGTTTCGAAGTAACGAAATAACGGCTGTAAAACACGCGATAGCATGAGAGTTCCTTACGTTACTGGCGTTGGTATTGACGGTCTTTACTTTGTTATGCGTGAGTGTGGAGAGTGTAGATGTCATTAAAATGTCATTAAGAGTTAGAGTGGCGCAGCAGCCAACGCGCCCAGAACGGTGCAATAATCATCAGCGTGACCATGCGCAGCAGGTGGTGGAAGGCAACAAACACCGGATCGATATTGAGCGCGACGGCCAAAATAGCCATTTCGCCAATCCCCCCAGGCGCCAATGCCAGTAGCGCCACATCACGCCCTATCCCCAGTAGTTGATGAATCAGCTCGGCAAATAGCGCCAGTACCAGCAGCGCTAACAGTGTCGCCACGCCAGACTGCCATAAATAGCGCCCCAGCAGCTTGCGCGTCATGCCCTGAAAGCGCGAACCGATAGCACTGCCCAGCACCCATAACATCAAATTCATGCCCCACTCCGGCAGGGCAAGGCTAGCAATATCAACACCGGATAATAGAGCAGCGACTAGCAGCGGTGCCAGCAGCGCGGGGCTGGGAATTCGCAACCAGCGGCCGAGCGGTAATAGCAGTGGGATCAACAGCAGCATCCAGCCATGTTCCAGGCCACTGTGCACAGGGCCAACACCTTCGCCGCCCCCCTCATAGGCCCAAAATAGCGGCGGTAAAAAAAGAATCACTAAAATGATGCGCAGTGACTGCGCCACCGCAATACGCTGCGGGTCGCCACCGCACTTCTCGCCTAGCAGGATCATCGCCGTCATCGCGCCAGGCGAGGCGCCGAACCAGGCGCTAACCGGGTCAAACCCGCAACGCCGATACCAGGCAGCGGCCACGGCGGTGGAAGCGGCCACCCCCAACAGCAGTAGCGCGGCGGAAACAGGCCAATCCACGACGCGGTGCGCCAACTGCGGCGTCACTTGGCTACCCAGCACCAGACCCATTACCGCTAAAAACATATTACGCAGCGGCTCGGGCACCGAGACCTTAACGCCTTGCGAGGAGGCCAGCAGGTTAGCAATCAGTGGACCCAACATCCAGGCAAGGGGCAAACCGGTCAGTTGAAACAGCGTACCGCCCACGGCGCCTAGACCCAGCGAAATCGCAAGCGACCTTAAACTCTCTGCACTGCAACGGTAGCCCTTCAAACTCCCCTCCCATGATCAACCTCTGGCTAAGCGCCAGGATACTTATCCTGCTAAGCGTCATGGTCAGTCTATCACTATTAGTCGTCGGTCAGGGATGACGTCGCGCGCTCTCCAAGCGAAGCTCCTTGATTAAAAATATTTGTTTCGACGTCTGCATCTACTGTCCAGCCAGCGTATAATACCCCTCGCCATTAATGGCGAACTTTCTCAGGGCGGGGTGCAAGTCCCCACCGGTGGTGATGCCGCAGTCGATGCGGACAAGCCCACGAGCGCTCAACCACTGGATAAAACTGGATGGTTGAGGACAGCAGATTCGGTGAGATCCCGAAGCCGACGGTAATAGTCCGGATAAAAGAGAAGGTTTCCTAGAGATATTACCCGTAGCGTTCTAACGCATACGGGTACTGTGCTATTGGATGCCTCATGCCCTGGTTCTGGTAAACAATCCCTATAGGATGACCATGAATCAGACCCAACACTCTTCACCCGTTCGCGTTGCCTTTATCGAAGCATCTTGGCATCACGATATTGTCACTCAAGCCAGAGAAGCATTTATTGCTCAACTTACCAGCGAGCATGTCTTTTCTGCTGATCAAGTCGAGATATTCCAAGTCGCAGGGGCTTACGAAATCCCGCTTCAGGCTAAACTACTCGCCAAAACGGGCCGTTACAGCGCCATCGTGGGAGCCGGCTTCGTCATTGATGGGGGCATCTATCGGCACGAGTTCGTTGCCCAAGCGGTCATTGAAGGCATGATGCAAGCGCAACTGGAAACCGAAATCCCCATTCTTTCGGTTGTGCTGACGCCTCACCATTTTCATGAACACAGCACGCACCATGCGTTTTTCCATGACCATTTCCGCGCCAAAGGCAAGGAAGCCGCCGAAGCGCTGGTCATGACCCTGGAAAACCATAAAAGGATTCAAGGGCTAAGATAGGCCACTGCCAACCCTTTGGATACGCTTAGGTAACAGGCAGTCTGAGGATTGGTCGTTGCCTAAGCTTTTTCAAAAGTGTTTCTAAATCTGCATTATTACGTAATAGTAAAATCGTTTGCTTACTCAGAATGCTCCTGGGCACTCCACATCAACCTATCAACCTCCTCAGCCACTGGAATGCTACTGGCAGCACCAAGTTTTTGAACCGCCAGGGCAGCCGCTGCTGTTGCCCGTTGCAAGCACTGTGAGGGCGTTAGGCCAGCTTGCCTAGCGGCGAGGAAGTAACCCACAAAGGTATCGCCTGCAGCCGTTGTATCAATGGCCTTTACTTTTAACGCCTCTTGGAAAAGGGTTTCGCTGCTACGCTGATACCAAGCGCCCTCGCTACCTAGGGTAAGCACTACTTCGACATCGCCAAGGGCTTCTTTACAGCGCCTTAGCAAATCTGCAGCGCTCGACGCTACCGGCATATCTAATAAAGCGGCGGCCTCTGTCCGGTTAAAAAAAAGCAGTTCACACTGGTCTAAAGGCAGTGATGATACCTTCGAGGTCATTGGAGCAGGGTTAAATACCACTTTACAACCATGGTTCACGGCCAGTGGAATAAGCTGATCAAGCCCATTACATTCGTTCTGAATAAGTATTGTGTCGCCAGGCGAGGTTTGCGCAATCAGTGCCGCGATTCTCTCCTGCGTAAAACCATGATTGGCGCCAGCGAATAAAAGAATAGCGTTTTCACCACTTGAATCAATTTGAATAATCGCATGTCCACTTGGTTCTGTGGTCAACTCGATATCTTTCACGCCAACACCCGCAAACTCAAGTTCATGGGCCACCCAGGCATCTAACGATGAAACTCGACCCCAGTGACTCACTGCTCCCTTGGCGCGCGCTATTGCCAAGGATTGATTGACGCCTTTTCCACCCAAACCAATATTATAATCATTGCTTTCCAGCGTTTCGCCAGGACGAACAAAGTAGGGAACTTGATAAGTATGATCAATATTGATGGAACCAAAATTAAATATCATTGGCATACTCTCTTATTTAAAAAAACCAGCCAACTTGAAAGCTGGCTGGCTTCTCAGCAAGGTTATCTAATACTTGCTCTTGTAAAAACCATTCTTGTAAAAACCATTCTTTTAAAGCCTAATCTTCTAAGGCCTATTCTTCTAAAACGAAGGGAGAGGTATAATTATCAACATTATCCGGCGTAATGAGGATACAGTCATAAAGCTGCTTTTCACTATCCAGCCCGGTTTCCCCTGTGTTGATGTAATGATCAGCAATTTTTACGGCATCTTCTGCAAATACGGCCACCGGCTGCAGAACCGTATAGGCCAACTCACCCGAGCGCACCGCATCAACAGCATCTGGCGAGCCGTCAAAACCACCGACCAGCACATCGTCTAGCCGCCCCTCCTGCTTTAGAGCAACAATAGCGCCTAAGGCCATTTCGTCATTACCACTAATCACGCCCTTAATGTCAGGGTGAGAACGGAGCATGCTCTGCATCTTATTGCGCCCTTCAGTCCGGCTCCAGTTAGCGATATCTGATGCCACTAGATTAAGGTCGGGATACTGGCTCAGCACTGTCTCGTAGCCATTGGATCTTGTCGCGGCATTGTTATCGGAAGGCGGGCCCTCTAATTCTATATAAGAGCCTTCTCCACCCAGCTGCGTTGCCCACTCCTGGGCTCCTAACGCGGCACCTTGCGCATTATTGGAAACCAACTGCACCTTAGCCAACCCTTGCTGGTTAATTTCGGCGTTAATAATGAATACAGGAATATCTGCCTCTACGGCACGTCTCACGGCACCAATGGAGCCGTCCACATTAGCAGGATCCAGAATGATCGCTTTAGCCCCATTGGTAATCGCCGTATCGACCTGATTGCTCTCAGTGTTGGTATCACCCACATGGGAACTGACATTTGCTTCATAGCCCAACTCTTTTGCTGTGCGTTCAGCAATGGTTCCTTCCGTTTGCCAATAGGGATTTGACATATCATTGACAATAATTGAGATCAGCCCCTTCTCCTGAGCAGCTATAGCGCCACTAAAGAGCATAGAGACACTGGCGAGTGCTGTAAAAAGCACTTTTTTGCTTTTTGGAAGCATGTTTATTACCTCATAGTTATGGTTGTTAGTTTTTGCATAGGGAGACCTAAAAGGTCACACTTCTAAGCAACGCTACGCTAAGTAGCTTTTGCACTAGAATCGTCGTGCTTAACTTCTGTAGTCTTTTTTTCAGCTTTTTGAGAAGACTTATTTTTAGCACTGTATTGGACGTTGTTTAACATGACAGCGAAGACGATAACACTGCCCGTAAAGACCATCTGCCAGTAGGCAGACACACCGATAATGACAAGACCATCGGCTAGAAAACCAATCACAAATGCGCCCAATAAAGTATTGCGAATAGTGCCACGCCCTCCCATAAGCGAGGCGCCACCAATAACAACCGCAGCAACCGCTGTTAGCTCATACGTGGTGCCTGCCGTAGGCCCAGCCGATGTCAGCTGTGAGGCAAGCACAATCCCCGCCATGGCAGCGCATACGCCGGAAATGATATAGACAGAGAGCTTAACTCTATTGACCGGCACCCCGGAAAGCTCTGCAGCGCGCGCATTGCCTCCTGTCGAGTAGACCCATCTTCCAAAAGGAGTACGGCTCAGAGCCAACATGCACACAATGGCAACACTAAACAGAATCAAAATTCCTACCGGAATACCCAATAGCTTATTAAATCCAAGCCATTCGAAGCCTGTATTACCTAACGCAGAGTCACCACTTAAACTGTTGAAAGTTAAACCGTCCGTTAGTAACAAAGCGGCTCCGCGGGCGACATACAACATGCCAAGCGTGGCCACAAAAGCAGGCACTTTGAAGTAGGCAACTAATACGCCATTGATAGCCCCCACTAGCCCGCCTAGCAAGCAGGTAAGTACCACGACGACCCACACTGAAGGGAAGAACGCCAAATCAAGCGCCTCAATCTCTATCCCCTCTAGCAGCATACCCGCGAACACCCCGCAGAGTGCCAGCGTAGAGCCAACCGACAGATCTATGCCACCGGTCAGAATAACAAACAGCATGCCGATGCCTAGCAAGCCAAAAACAGCTACATGCGACGACATGGTTAAAAAATTACCCGTGGAGAAATAAACAGGTGAGAGCATGGAAAAGACAATAATGATCACGATTAATGCGAAAAAAGCCCTACCATCCAGCAAAACCTTGACGATATCGATACTGCCTTTGTCAACCTGTAACGCGTTATTGTTGTGATGAGACATTTTTTGATAAGACATGGTCATTACCTATCCGATTGAATAATCACGCAGCAACTGATTCGCCCGAAGCAGCCATAATTTCATCTTTCGTAACACCCGGTTTGAATTCAGCAGAGATCCGCCCTTTGCTCATCACCAGCACTCTGTGCGGGATGCTCAGGCACTCGCTTACTTCAGACGTGGTAAAGACAACCGCCAACCCCCGCCGGGCCCCTTGGCTCAACAACTTGAACACTTCGGCCTTGGCACCCACATCAATGCCACGGCTAGGCTCATCGAGCATGATGACGTCTGGATGAGTCGCCAACATCTTCCCGATCACCACCTTCTGCTGGTTACCGCCAGACAATGAACCAATGGCAGCCTCCCCACCGTCTGTTTTGATGTGCACCTGGTTAATGGCCGAATCGATCATTTCTGCTTCCAAGCGGGATGAAGTAAGTCCCTTGCGGGTAAACGCCTGGATACTGGCTAGCGAAAGATTTCTACCGACTGACAGGGTGGGCACTAATCCATCACGCTGGCGATCCTCAGGTACTAACACCAACCCTCTCTCGATTCGCTGGGCAATGTTGTAATGCGATACATCAGTTGAATTGAGCAAGATATCTCCCTTAGATTGTCGGGTTCGCCCTGCCACACACTCCAACAACTCAGTTCTGCCAGCCCCCATCAGCCCATAGATGCAGACAATCTCACCTGCACGTACATCCAGTGAAAGGCCCTCAACCACATAACGACCAGCCACTTTATCGTCGCTTACGCATAGGTTCTGAATAGAGAGCGCGGTGGCACCCTGCTCATACCCTGTTGGCGGTGAACCAAGATCAAAACTCTCTCCCACCATATGCCTAACAATCCACTGCAGGTCGATGTCGCAACGCGGGGCATAAGCCGTCATGACGCCATCACGGAGAACAACGGCATGATCGGTAATCTGTAGCGCCTCCTCCAAATGGTGAGAAATATAAACAATCGACACCCCCTTGTTTTTGAGATCCTCGACGACGTTGAATAGCGTCTCGACCTCAGTTGCACTCAATGCGGAGGTCGGTTCATCCATAATCAAAATGCGTGAGTTCTTGGACAGCGCTCTAGCGATTTCAACGATTTGCTGCTGCCCCACTCGTAAGTCTTCGACCATGGTGAGAGGATGGATCGGTTCACCAAGCTCCTCCATTAACAATTCCGCCTGACGCGCTTCCTCTTTATAGTCGACGCTGCCCCTTCCTTTCGTCAGCTCACGGCCCATAAAAATGTTGTCGCGCACGTTCAAGTTAGGGGCCAAGCTCAATTCCTGATGAATAATGGTAATCCCCAAGGCTTCGGCATCCGACGGCGAAGAAAAACTAACACACTCTCCTTCCAACAAAATCTCCCCAGCCGTCTGAGCAATGACGCCAGACAAAATTTTCATCAGCGTGGATTTACCCGCTCCATTTTCACCAAAGAGTGTTGTCACTTGACCTCGATATATATCGAAGTTCACCTCTTTAAGGGCTTGCACGGCACCGAAACGTTTTTCGATATTGCGTGCAGAAAGAATCACCGGCGCCACTTCCACTGTTGATCTATCGATACTCATAGTCGCCCCTCACTCAATGATCGCCATACTCACGGGAGTAATTAGCCAGTTTTTGGGATTTATCATGGTGAAGGAGCCAACGACCTCTAGCGTCTTACCGGCTAAGTCTTGTCCGGAAATATCGGCAAGCACTTGACGCTTCATTTCGTCATTAAGCGCTGCGCCAACGTCTTGGTATTCGATCTGATTGGTGAAGTCACCAAATTGAATACTGCCGGTTGTATCTCTCAGCGTAGTGCCATTAATGGCTGGGCCTGTTTGCACACGAATAACCACATCTGAAGGCACATCGGCAACATCTAGGGTGTAAACACCCCCTCGCCCTTCTACGGCAACACCTGAGAAGGAGACTGGCACGATATGACCAATGCTGGCAGCGACACCGTACTTCTCACCTGCCGCGCCAGCATCCTGGAGCACTTCTGGCGCCAATACCGATGCATCTACGGCGTTATTCTCGGCATAAGCCTGGATATCTGGAAATGCTTCCTGAGCAAATTGCTGGGGTGAAAACCCCACCTCACTCTCAAGTTCAGTAAGACTAATGACTTTGGTATCAAATGCCATGAGTGCAACCAGCACTAAAGCACAAGCCGCTGCAACATAGACCTTTATACGCTTATCACCGGGCACCGAATTTAATGTCGCTGACATAATCACTCCGGTTATCATTGTATTTATAAATAAGAAACTTCCGTCATCTATTTCCCGTCAGGTATCAGCACAACCTTTAACGCATCGGGATCATTGCGCATTAAATCTAGCCCTTGGTGGAATTTTGCTAACGGAAGCTTGTGGGTTACTACGTGATCCGTTGGGAAATCACCATTACCAATGCCTTCGATGACAAGTGGATAGCAATAAGGACCTAGGTGCGCACCCAGTATATCGAGCTCTTTACGATCGCTAATAATGCTCCAGTCAACCGTAACTGGCTCTTTGAAGACGCTAAACTCAACGAAACGGCCAAGTTTACGAATCATATAAAGGCCTTGTTCTACCGACTTGACTGCACCGGTGGCCTCAATATAGATATCGCAGCCATAGCCTTCCGTTATACTTTTCACGTAGTCAACAACATCGACTTCAGCAGGATTCAGGACGATGTCGGCACCAAACTGCTTGGCAAGCTCTAAGCGCTTTTTATTGAGATCCAGCACGACCAGCTTGGCAGGGCCGGACTTTTTGATCGCGCCGATCATGCCTAGCCCTAAGGTTCCCGCACCGGAGAGCACAACCACATCACCCAGTTCGATCTGCGCACGCTTAACGGCATGTAACGAACAGGCATAGGGTTCAATAAGAACCGCTTTTTCCATCGGAATTTCATCGGGCAACTTGTGATTAATGGCTTCTTTGGGAAAGACCATATATTCCGCCATACCGCCATTCACGTTATGCTGAAACCCATAGACGTCGTGCTTTTCGCACATCCAGTACTGTCCGCGGTTACAGAAACGACACTCCCAACAAGGCACAATTTGCTCAGAAATAACGCGATCACCGATCTCCAGGTTTTTAACGCCTTCACCTAAAGCCATCACGTGACCGATAAACTCATGGCCTGGAATCATCGGTGCTTTGATATAAGCGGGCTGGGTTTCGTCTCCCCAGAAGCTAGGGGCGCCTTCATAGGCTTTGAGATCGCCTGCACAGATTCCGCATGCTTCGACCTTAATCAGCACTTCACCCTCTCCCGCCTTAGGCACGTCCACCTCTTCAAGGCGATAATCACCAGGCGCGTAGGCCACGACAGCTTGCATGGTCAGTGGCAGTTCGGCGTGATTGTTGTTATCAGCGTTATGCATTATTTACTCCTAATGTATCTTGTAGTGCCTAGCAAGCGATGCCTGCATTACAAAAGATCTTATTGTGTACATATGAATTAACTGCTTTAAGCATAGCTGAGTCAATCCATAATGGAATTTTCTAACCTTATACTTTAGGCCTAGAATTCAATTTATTGATTTTTATGATTAAATTAAAAAAATGGAAACGATTTATTATTAAGGCCTCTTGATAACACCACTTAAAGCCATACTATATGTTCCGCCATCGTTCAAATGCGCATTCATCAGTCAGTCATTGCTGGCATCATAGCGAAAGGCGGGGGCGGCAAACCAGGCATACTAAAAAGTGCGCACACCTCAGGAAGCAGGGCAGGAATAGTTGGGTGCATTGCGCCCAGGGGGCTTTAAAAGGCAGCTAAGCTTGAATGCAAATTAAGCGCGCACCTCCCCTTGAGTCGCCTCGTCAAGGCGCAGAATAGTGTGTGCGTTAGTGACACTAGTAGCCAAGGTATCGATAACTCCAGTACGCAACGCACCCAGTATGCCGACCGCTTTAGTATTCTCACTGGCGATAGCGATAACATCTGGAATACGAGTGAGGTCCTGGATATTGAGCCCGACCACCCGCCCCTGCATCTGCGACGCAGAAGGCTGCCCATGGATATCGATAAAGTCGTAGCCCATCATATCGCCCACGGTCCCAGAGAGCCGTGCTTCAGCAATCTCCTGCGCGGAAAACCACCCCATACGCACCATATTACTGTCTTCACTTACATCACCGACGCCAATCAAAGCAGTATCCGCGCGTCGAGCACGATCCAGCGTCTGGCGAACAGTGGAGTTTTCATACAGCGCATCCCTAAGCTCGCCGTTCTGTACCAGCGCAGGGGCATAAAGCGTCTCGCTGTCACCGCCAAACCGGCTCGCCAGGCGCCGACAAATATGGTCAGGATTCATATGTTCACCTGCGCGCAGCGAGCCGCCGATTGCGCACACAAATGAAACCTTTAACGACTCAGAGAGAAAAACATTATCCGCCACCGCGGCGACGTTACGCCCCATGCCAACAGCCACGATCTGGCCATCGTTCAAACTACGCGACAGATGGTCGGCCACTAGACTCGCGACCGACGAGCGCTGTACATCCGGGTCGGCATTATCCAGAGCAATCAATGCTCGCTTCAGCCCAAAGCGCCGCTTGAGCTCCTGCTCAATCTCGATGCTAACGGAGGGATGCAGGCGCACGCGAACATCCACTATCCCTTCTGCCTGCGCACGCTTGAGCAATCGCCCTATGCGCACGCGCGAGTGCCCGAGCCTATTAGCAATCGCTTCCTGCGTCTCCCCCTGCACATAGTAGAGCGTTGAAATCTCTGTCATTAAGTCTATATCTGCAGCGTCTTGACCATTCATCCTCGGCATCCAGGAGTTGTTGAAGGGCATGTATCATGTCAGCTTGCCTGACACTTTTTCAACACAGGAATCAGCGCCTGAACAATCAACGCCAATGAAACTGAGCCAGCATCGGGTGTACCCACGCTTTTCTCAGCCAACGGGCGTGCGCGGCCCACCCGGGGAATTAACTGACTGGTAGCCTCAGCAGCCTCACTCGCTATACGCGCGGCCGATTCCCAGCAAGCCAAAGCTCCCTGGTCTTTCTCGGCCTCCAAAGATAGGGCATCAGCAAAAGGCACCAGCACATCGACAAGCGTTTTATCGCCCAACTCTGCCTTCCCGAATGCCATCACTTGCTGACGGGCATTGACGACACCCGCAGCAAGACGCTGCCCTGAGAGCGGCTTCTGATTGCCAAGCGACTCACCCATCGCTTTTAAGATAACCCGCCAGATAGCACCCGAGGTACCGCCTGCTTTATCGGACCAGCGCTGCCCAGCCCACTGCAGCACTGTCTCTGCGCCCGCCCCTCTATCGCAAGCTTCTCTGGCCGCTTCAAGCGCAGCCTTGCTGCCCCGCTGCATGCCAATGCCGTGATCACCATCGCCAGCCACTGCATCAATCTGGCCCAGCATCTCGCAGTTTTCATTGACTGTATTGGCGAGCACTTCGAGCGCCTCGACAACGCCGAGCGCTAATTGTCGCGAGGCATCGCTAGCCTCGGGAATCTCATCTTGAGCTACCACCTCGACTTCAGCCGGATCCAGCGCCTGCGCTGGCGTCACACTGCCTTTTCGATAGCCCGGCGCATCCGCCGCCGCAGTCCACAACGACTCCATGTGTTTATCAAGCCAGAATAGCGTCAGTGAAACCCCAGCCATATCCAGACTGGTTACCAGCTCGCCCACATCCGGCTCGATGATGGTGACCCCAGCCTCCTGCAGCAATTCGTCGACCTTGCGATAAATAACGAACAGCTCTTCATACTTAACGGTACCCAACCCATTGAGTATCGGTGCCACGCGAGCCCCTTTGATACTGATACCTTCAGGTACTTCTTCTAATAATCGGTCGACGAGAATCTTGGCCAAGCCGTCTGCGGAAGGGATACCTGTCTCGCTAATGCCCGGTTCACCGTGAATCCCCAGCCCTATGGCCATCCTGCCTTCGGGCACATGAAAGAGCGAATCGGCTGCGCCCGGTAACGTACATCCCTCGAACGCCACCCCAAAAGAGCGCGTGCAGCGATTGGCTTCTTTCGCCACTTGAACTACTTCTTCCAGTGATAATCCATTCTCTGCGGCAGCAGCCGCCGCCTTGAAAACGGTTAAGTCACCGGCAATACCTCGGCGCTTATCAATCTCCGCCAAAGGCGCACTGGCGACATCATCAGTGACCAGCACGATTTCACAAGGAATACCGTCCGCGATCAAACGCTCGCGCGCTTCGCCAAAGTGCAGAACATCCCCCGCATAATTGCCAAAAGAGAGCAGCACACCACCGCCGTTGTTAGCGGCTTTGGCGACGGAATAAACTTGTTGCGCAGAGGGCGAACAAAACAGATTTCCCATCACCGCCCCATGGGCCAAACCCTGCCCAACCAGTCCCGCAAAGGTGGGATAATGGCCGCTACCGCCGCCAACCACGACCGCAACAGTATCCGGCTGACTGCGCGTACTGCGCACAACACCCCCTGGCACAGCCATCAGCTTATCGCGATGCGCAGCGACCAAGCCTAAACGGGCTTCTTCTGGGAAATCACTGGGGTCATTAAATAGGCGTGTCATTATTATATCCTCTGAAGTGAGGCCTAACTGTGTTACCACAGTTTGCGTGCTGTTGTTATTAATCAGTGTCGACGAATATAAGCGATACCACGATTACTGAGTATTCAACCGGGACTCATACTCGTCAATTTTTGCTATTTTTAATTCGGAATTACCACCCGCAAAGTTGCTACCCAAAAAGGTGGCCACTATTGATTTCGCCAACTCTGGCCCAATCACTCGGGCCCCCAGTGCGACAATCTGGGCATTATTACTGGTGCGCGCCTTTGCCGCTGAATACGTATCGTGGGCCTGCGCAGCGCGGATTCCAGGCACTTTATTAGCAGAAATAGCCACTCCGATTCCCGTACCACAAACCAGCACAGCACGATCGAAGCGCCCCTCCTTAATAGCCGTAGCCACCTCAAAGGCAATATCGGGGTACAGCACGGGCTGCGCATTGAAAGTGCCAAAATCTTCGACTTCGTAGCCCAACTCCCGGATATAACCAATGAGAATCTCTTTTAAGTCGTAAGCGGCTTCATCACCGCCAATAGCGACTCTGAGAGAAGGCGTCGCATTAGACATTCATGCTCTCCCTTTCCAGAAAATAGAAACGCGGACGACTGACAACGAGGAGTGCACTACACAGCTACCAGCCGACTACTGACGCTATTCAATCTATCACCAACCTATCATTTGTAAAGACTCCGTTCATAAGATCATATCGATTACTGATAGTCGACCATGGATAAAAAAGTTAAATAATTAATTAAATTATTGATTTTAATAAAAATAATTGAAAATAAACCAATAACCACAGCGCATTATACTTTTGTACCAAGACCTTAAAATCTATCCAACCAGCCCTATTATTTGACTAAACTGATAAAAATGATCAATCATCTGATCACTTAATGTACATTATTATCGAGGATGAGCGATGTCACTTTTAACGGGATTACGCGAACACTCACTGGTCGTGGCCGACACGGGCGACTTGGATGCCATAAAGCGCTATCAACCCCAGGATGCCACCACGAACCCTTCTTTGATTCTCAAGGCCTTCGAGCTACCTCGCTATCAAGAGATGATCGATAAGGTGATTGCTGAATCACGCCCCAAGGAGAGCGGGCCGAGCCAAATAGTTGACCAATTGTCGGTTGCGATCGGCGAGCAAATTGCCAACGTGATTCCTGGACGCATATCGACAGAAGTCTCCGCACACCTCTCTTTTGATACCCAAGCCAGCATCCGCAAGGCCTATGAACTGATTGAGCGCTACGAAAAACTAGGCATTAACCGCAACCGCGTGCTGATCAAGCTCGCGTCTACCTGGGAAGGGATCCGTGCAGCAGAGCTGCTAGAGCGTGAAGGGATCAACTGCAACTTAACGCTCTTGTTCAGCGATGCTCAGGCGCAGGCCTGCTTTGATGCGGGGGTGTATCTGATTTCCCCCTTCGTTGGCCGCGTTAGCGATTGGTACCAAAAGACAACAGGTAAGCAGTTCACACCAGAAGACGATCCTGGCGTGCTATTTGTAAAAGGGATTTGCGAGAGGGCTGCCGCTGGTAATTACGACACTGTGGTTATGGGGGCTAGTTTTCGTACCACCGACCAGGTCTTGGCGCTGGCGGGCTGCCATCGCCTGACCATCTCTCCCGCACTGCTAGAGCAGCTTGATAGCCTGGAGGGAGAGGTCGCCTCCTGCATCCAACCACAATCCGTCACTCATAAAGCATCCACACCGCTAGCAGAAGCGGCGTTTCGTTGGCAGCACAATCAAGATGCCATGGCCAACGAGATGCTGGCTGACGGGATCCGCCGCTTCGCCAGCGACCAACAAACATTAGAGTCGCTGATTACTCAACGCTTAACTACTCGCGTTTAACAACATGTCACTCAATACAACAACTAAAGGTATCGCTGATATGAATAACCGTTTTGAGCTAGCCAATGCCATTCGCGCCCTGTCCATGGATGCCGTTCAGAAGGCCAAATCCGGCCACCCTGGCGCCCCCATGGGAATGGCTGATATCGCCGAGGTGCTATGGAATGACTACCTCAAGCACAACCCCGAAGACCCAAAATGGGCCGATCGTGATCGTTTTGTGCTCTCCAATGGCCACGGCTCCATGCTGCTTTACTCGCTGCTGCACTTAAGCGGCTATGAGGTAAGCCTGGAACACCTGCAGAATTTCCGCCAACTGCATTCGCCCACCGCCGGCCACCCGGAGTTTGACTACGCCCCAGGCATTGAGACGACGACGGGCCCCCTCGGCCAGGGCTTTGCCAACGCTGTAGGCTTTGCGATAGCGGAAAAAACCTTGGCGGCGCAGTTTAACCGCCCCGGTCACACCATCGTCGATCACCACACTTGGTGTTTCCTGGGTGACGGCTGCTTGATGGAAGGTATCTCCCACGAAGCCGCCTCGCTAGCGGGTACCCAGCAGTTAGGTAAGTTGATTGCCCTGTATGACGACAACGGCATCTCTATCGATGGTGAAGTGGAAGGCTGGTTTACCGACAATACTGCCAAGCGTTTCGAGGCTTACGGCTGGCACGTGGTGCCCAATGTGGATGGCCATAAACCCGAAGAGGTGAAAGCCGCCATCGAACTGGCCAAGAGCCACGACGATAAGCCGAGCCTGATTATTTGCAAAACCATTATTGGCTTTGGTGCGCCCAACAAGCAGGGCAAAGAGGACGCCCACGGCGCGCCCTTAGGCGATGACGAAGTGGCCCTGGCACGCACCCAGCTCGACTGGCCCCACGCCCCTTTCCATATCCCGGAGCCGATCTACTCGGCCTGGGATGCTCGCGAGGCAGGTAAAGCGGCGCAGCAGGCGTGGGAGGAGCGTTTTGCCCGCTACGCTGAGGCCTTCCCGACGGAAGCGCGGGAATTCACCCGCCGCATGAAGCGCCAGCTGCCGACGGAACTGCCGACCGAAGCACTGATTGAGCAGGCCCAAGAGCGCGGCGAGACGATTGCCTCACGCAAAGCCTCCTTTGAAGTGTTGAACGCGATTGGCCCGCAAATGCCGGAACTGCTGGGCGGCAGTGCTGACCTGGCGCCGTCTAACCTGACCTTCTGGAAAGGCGCTAAAGCGATCACCCCGGAAGATGCCAGCGGCAACTACCTGCACTACGGCGTGCGTGAGTTCGGCATGGGGGCGGTTATGAACGGCATCGCTCTGCACGGCGGCTTGGTGCCTTACGGCGCGACCTTCCTGATCTTTATGGAGTACATGCGCAACTCGATTCGCATGGCGTCATTGATGGGTCAGCAGGTGATCTACGTGTTTACCCACGACTCCATCGGTCTAGGCGAAGATGGCCCGACCCACCAGCCCATTGAGCAGCTCACCAGCCTGCGCACCACGCCGAACCTGAACACATGGCGCCCCTGCGATGCGGTGGAAACGGCAGCGGCCTGGGATGCAGCCATCAAACGTCGCTCTGGCCCCACGGCGCTGGTGCTGTCACGCCAGAACCTGCCCCATCAGCAGCGTACCCAAGCGCAGTTGGCGGCGATTCAGAATGGGGCGTATGTCCTAAAAGATAGCGCAGGAACTCCCGAGCTGATTCTAATTGCCACTGGTTCAGAAGTGGCGCTGGCCATGGAGGCCGCCGCTGAACTGGAACAGCAGGGCAAAGCGGTGCGTGTGGTCTCAATGCCCTCGGCCTATCGCTTTAACGGCCAGGACGCGGAGTACCGCGAAAGCGTACTGCCCAAAGCGGTGACCAAGCGTATTGCTATCGAAGCCGCTCACGCCGACTACTGGTACAAGTATGTGGGCCTGGAAGGCCGTGTGATCGGCATGACCACCTACGGCGAATCGGCCCCGGCAGGCGATCTGTTCAAGCACTTCGGCTTTACCGTCGAGAACATCGTCGACCAGGCCAATGCGCTACTGGATTAGTAAGGCTGGGGAATCTCGCCATCGTCGTCATCATCGCGCATGCGCGCCTGACGCTCGGCTTCTTCCTCTTTGGCATCGTCAATCACTTCCATCAGCTCGTCGACGTTGGCAATGTGGGTGTCAGCATCGAAGTGGCCGGTGAGCTTGCTATCTGGATGCAGTTCACCGGTTTCATACAGCGCCCACATCTCTCTGCCATACTCTGTACTCAGAATCTCCGGCGCGAACTGGCCGAAGTAGTTGCGCATGTTATCCACATCGCGATACAGCATGGCGGCCGCGCTGTTATTACCAGCGGCGTCAACGGCCTGGGGCAAATCGATAATCACCGGGCCGGAGGCATCGACCAGCACGTTAAATTCCGACAAATCGCCGTGAATCAAACCGGCACACAGCATACGCACCACGTCCTGAATGACCTTGGCGAAGTAGGTCTCGGCCTGCTCTGGGGTAAGCGTGACTTCGTCCAGGCGCGGCGCCACGTTGCCCTCGGCGTCGCTGATCATCTCCATTAACAGGACACCGTCGACAAAACCGTGGGGCTCGGGCACCCGCACACCCGCCGAGGCAAGGCGATAGAGCGCGTCGACTTCGGCATTCAGCCACGCCTGCTCCTGCTCTTTCTGGCCGTAACGGGTTTTTTTGGCCATCGCCCGTGAACGGCGGCTATTACGCTCTTTACGCCCTTCTTGATACTGAACGGCCTGTTTGAAACTGCGCTGCTTGGCCTCTTTGAATACCTTGGCGCAGCGTACTTCTTCACCGCAGCGCACCACGTAGACCTGCGCCTCTTTACCACTCATTAACTGCACCAGCACCTCATCGATCATGCCATCATCGACAAGCGGCTGTAATCGTTTAGGGATTTTCATGGTTAGCTGCGTCGGCTCCTCTTTGGTACGCGTTCAATAACGGATACGGCGAACACGGAAAGCACGCCCTTTTAATTTATCACGCTCGAGCTTGGCCTGAGCTTGCTGAATCACACTGCGCTCAACAGCCACATAGGCACTGCGGGCGAGTACTTTGATTTTACCCACTTGCTCACCGCGCAGCCCACCTTCGCTGGTCAGCGCTCCCAGAATATCACCCGGGCGCAGCTTATCTTTCTTGCCACCGGCTAATTGCAGCGTCGCCATCGGCGGCTCAAACGGCACCGAGTGCTGGGGTTTAGGCATGGGTTCCGTTTTAATCGCCTGCTCCAGCAACCCTTCCAGCCGCTCCAACCGGTAGCTCTCTTTCGGGGTGACGAGCGTACAGGCAATGCCGCTGGCCCCGGCACGCCCGGTGCGCCCTACCCGGTGCACGTGAACATCAAGCTCGCGGGCAATTTGGTAGTTAAACACGGCGTCCAACTGAGCGATATCCAAGCCACGGGCGGCCACATCGGTGGCCACCAAAATAGACACACTTTGGTTGGCAAACAGGATCAGTATGCGGTCGCGGTCTTTCTGCTCCAAATCGCCGTTGAGCGCCACGGCGCTAAACCCGGCGTCTGTCAACTGCTCGGCGACTGCCTGGGTCTCGCGCTTGGTGTTGCAGAACACCACGCTGGTAGCAGGTCGATAGGTCAGCAGCAGTTGGCACAGTGCATCAAATCGCGCTTCTTCATTGGCGACGCTGTAAAAGTGCTGCTGGATCGTGCTGGCGTCGTGAACCTCGGCGATTTTGACCGTCACCGGATTACGCACTACACCACGGGTCATCTCGGTTAGCCCGCCTGACGACTGCTCATCCGGAAACGTTGCACTAAACAGCAGCGTTTGGCGGTCAGTTGGGGTGTCGGCAATGATGTCATCAATAGTTGCCTGGAAACCCATATCCAACATGCGATCCGCTTCATCCAGCACCAGCATGGCGAGTGAATCGAGCGCCAGCGAGCCTTTGCGCAAATGCTCGTCGATACGCCCTGGGGTGCCGACCACAATGTGTGCCCCGTGCTCTAAAGAGCCGAGCTGCGGGCCAAAGGGCGCGCCGCCGCAGAGGGTGAGTATTTTCACATTGGCCATACCGCGCGCCAAGCGGCGCAGCTCTTCAGCCACTTGGTCAGCGAGCTCTCGGGTAGGGCAAAGCACCAGGCCCTGCACTGCGAAGCTCTCCACTTGCAGCTTAGCTAGCAGTGCTAAACCAAACGCCGCGGTTTTGCCTGAGCCAGTTTTCGCCTGGGCCAGTACATCGCGCCCAGCTAGCATGGGCGGCAGACTTTCTGCCTGCACCGGCGACATTTCGTGGTAGCCAAGGGTGTCTAGATTCGTCAGTAGCGCTGCTGGAAGCGCCAGAGATGCAAAAGAAGTGTCGGACACAGAAAATTCCTGAAGGGGCCGTAGCGCCCCGTAAACCTATAATGTGAAGCACCATACCAGAAAGTGCCTCACACTGCGCCGCCATCACATCGACATCACGCTGCCAGCGGCACAAATTTAGCCTGAATCAAAGTAGCCAAGCCCCCTGGGGCAAGCTCAATCTCAAGCCCACGGCGACCGGCGCTGACATAGATGCTGGCAAAGTTTTCGGCGGTATGATCAATAAAGGTGGCCAAGCGCTTTTTCTGCCCCAGCGGGCTAACGCCCCCTAGCACGTAGCCCGTCGTGCGCTCCACCTCTGCGGGTTCCGCCATGACCGCTTTTTTGGCCCCAGCGGCTTTGGCAATCTGCTTTAGGTTTAACTGCCCGGTGACGGGCACAATACCTACTGCCAACTGCTTACCATCCAGCTTTACCACCAGCGTTTTAAATACTTGCTCAGCCGCTACGCCCAGTTTTTCAGCCGCCTCCAACCCATAGGAGTGCGCGGTGGCATCGTGGTGGTACTCATGGATTTGAAAGGCAATGCCTGCGTGTTTCGCGCTATTTATAGCCGGTGTCATGTCGTTCTCTTAAGTTAAAAGCGTCAACTAGTAGGAAAACATTACTGCCCACTGCTAGGCTTGATAACGTGACCGAGTGAAGGAAGTCAACTGACAGGAGTCTCAAAATGAAAGCCACTTCAAAAGCACAGCAGAAGGCCGCAGGGGCAGCCCTTTCCGCTAAACGCGGCGAAACCAAGCCCAGCGAGCTGGTAGGCGCCTCTAAAGAGATGCATGACTCGATGAGTGAAGACGAGCTAGAGGAGATGGCGGGCACAAAACGCGAGGGCAAGCCGCAGAAGAAAGAGAATTGACAGCTCGTCTGAATATACGTTCTAGCCAGCGACCAGCGTCAAGCTGGTAACAGGGCGCAGGTTTAGCCGCTTACAGCGCTGCTCTACGCTGTCCACAATCTCCTGGGCGTCGTCGAACTGCTGCTTGTCTAGCTGGATATCCACCATCAGGAAACTGCCCACCTGGGCCAGGCGCACATCGTCGGCGGTGACATCAAAGTCGGCGACATCCTCCACCACCTCTTGCCGCACGCTGCTGCACGAACCGCCAAACATCAGCTCACGTAATGCTCCCTTCACCATGCGAATCGGCATCGGGAGAAAATAGCCCGCAATGATCAGCACCATGACCGGATCAGCAAAGCGCGCATAGCTGGCCCAGGGCGACTGGGTTAGCCCCCAGGTAAGCGCAAAGCCCAGCATGACGGCGGCACTCAGCCAGGTATCCATTTGCCACTGACGCAGTTCAGCAGCCAGTAGCGAGGAGCGTGCCACCCGGGCGTAGCGCGCCAGCCACCACCAGGTTAATAGGCAACCTGTCACATTGACCACGCCAAACATCAGCGCCAAATCCAGCGTGACCAGCCGCCCGCCGTCGAGCAGGCTCCACAGGGCGGAGACCAGCGAAACGATACAGACCATCGCGATCACTACGCCTTTGAGCAGCACGGCAAGCGGCTCTACCGTCAGCCGCCCAAAGGGGTAGTGATCATCTGCAGGTTTACGCGCCTGCTGAAGCGCAAACAACGATAACGACGCCAGTACCAGGCTTAACAGCGAGTAGCCACTGTCAAAAAGAATCGTTATGGAACCGCTGGTCAGCCCTAGCGCCAGCCCGGTAAACGCAAACAGGCTAGCTGAAATAGCTGAAAATCTTAGCGCACGGCGCTCGGCAACAAAGGGGGTCACGCGGATAACTCCATCGGCGAATTGTGCGCCATAATAGTCAGGAGTTATAACAATCACGAATCGCTCAGCGCCAAGTTTACTGGCGCTCAAAGGACTAACCGGGGTAATGATGCGCGCTGAACAGGTACAGGCTTTTATTGATGTCACCGAGCATGGCTCTTTTGCTGCCGCTGCACGGCATACCGGCCTCAAGCGCAGCACCCTAAGCGCTGCGGTTAATGCGCTGGAAGACAGCCTGGGCGTGGCGCTATTTGAGCGTTCGGGCAACAGCCTAACGCTGACCGCCGTAGGCGATAGCGTGCTTCCCGACTGCTACCGTCTGCTAACCAGCGCCAGTCGGATCAAAAAACACTGCCATCAGCACTTGCAGGGCGTGGAAAGCCAACTCGGCATTGCCCGCGATGACGCCTTGCCAGAAGCGTTTTGGCGCCAGGTGATGCACGATTTAAAACAGCAGTTTCCACTAACCGCGATCTCGGTGTATCTGGTGCCCCCACAGGAGCATGCCCAGTTTGTGCAGCGTCAAACGGTGGATATTGCCTTTGGCCTGTATACCGCCGAAGGCATCGACGCCAAGGCGGCCAATCTTGCCCCCGTCAGTATGCGGTTAGTGGCAGCGCCCCAACACCCGCTAAGTCGCCTCCCCAGCGTTAACCGCGATGACCTGGCCCAGTACACCCAAGTGTGTTTAACCCACGTGCAGGATGACAAGCTGATCAGCGAAGCGCTGTTTTCAGGCAATTACCTTGGGCTGACCATGTTTGAGGTAATTCGCGACGCCGTCATCAACGCGACCGGCTGGGCGCTGCTACCCTACCCGCTAATTAAAGGCGCCCTGGAGGCGGGTACGCTGTGCACGCTTAACCACGATCTGGCATTGGACAGCCACTACTACCGCTATGTTGAAAGCGATAGCTGTGGCGTGGTCGCCACCGCGCTATTGAACAAAGTGACGCATTTTTTAGCCACCCTGAATTAAGCCAATGCGGACTTACTGACATATCGTTGAAATCTTTTTTGTGGAAAAAAACGCCAAAGCCTTCCACGCTATTAAAAAGAGCTAAATAAGGAGACGCCAGGACACGCCACGTGAGGAACACTGGTAAGTGTCATCCAGACGTAATACGCACCTGCCAGTGTCGAAGTTGCCGTCAACCAAGGAGTGATTCCAACGATGGTACGACTCGATAAGAAAGCCACTCGGCTGTACGTGTTGGACACCAATGTCCTCATTCATGACCCTACCGCGCTCTACCACTTTGATGAGCACGATGTCGTTATCCCCATGACCGTTCTGGAGGAACTTGATAAGCACAAAAATGGCGTACGTGAAATTGCCCGCACGGCTCGCCAAATCAGCCGTACGCTCTCTGACCTTACCAGCCAAGTCACTTTTGATGAGATCCAACGCGGTATTCCGATTCCCCGTATTAGTGGCGACACAGGACGCCTGCACTTTTTATGCTACAACGACTTAAAGCTCTTTGACGCCCTCGACGATAGCCCCGACAACCGCATACTGGCGGAGACCTGTCGCCTACGCGAAGAACGTCCCGACGCCTCGGTCATTCTAATCACCAAAGATATCAACCTACGCGTCAAAGCCGCCGCGCTGAAAGTGCCTGTTGAGGATTACCTCAACGACCGTGCCTTCTCCGACAGCGACGCGATGATTGAGGGCGCGCAAGTTTACGCCCCCGCAGGCCAAAATGGCGCCTCACTGTGGGAAGCGTTGAATGTCGATGTCAGCGTAGAGCGCCTGGATCACCACACGTTCTATCAGCTTACCGGCACCATGCCCCGCCATTGGCACGTAGGCATGCTGGTCTCGGATAGCGAAAACGGTGCAGAGTTTGAAGCGATTATCCGCGAACTGGGCCCCTCTTCGGCGCGCCTTCAGCTACTCACCAACTACCGCCATCACTCAGGCGTTTGGGGGGTCCACGCTCACGACAGCCGGCAAAATTTCACGCTCAACCTACTCATGGACCCCGATATTGACCTAGTCACCATTGCCGGTAATGCGGGCACCGGTAAAACCTTTATGACCCTCGCCGCCGCTTTTCAGCAAACCCTGGATGCCAAGCTGTTCGAGCGCATTGTGTTTACCCGCGCACCGATTCCCATGGGCGAAGACATTGGCTTCCTGCCAGGCACCGAGGAGGAAAAAATGTCACCGTGGATGGGCGCCTTCCACGACAATATGGATAACCTGCTGCGCAACGAGGAGGGAGAATCCAGTTGGGATAACGGCGCCACCCGGCAGTTGATTGGCTCGCGGGTACAGATCCGCTCGCCAAGCTTTATGCGCGGGCGCACCTTAAACGACACCTTTTTGATTATTGATGAGGCGCAAAACTTCACCCCTAAACAGCTTAAATCGCTGGTAACACGAGCGGGACGCAATACCAAAATTGTCTGCCTGGGCAACGTCGGGCAGATTGATACGCCCTACCTCACTGCCAACACCTGCGGGATGGCTGCGGTGGTTGAGCGTTTCCGTGATTGGCCCCACGCCGGGCATATCACCTTGAAAAGCGTTGAGCGCTCGCGCTTGGCCCTGGCGGCGGAAGAGCTGCTTTAAAAACCAACCGCCTCCCACCGCTAACAAAGGGTGGGGGGTTACTCTGTCTCGCTGTGCCCGGTTGAATCCTTTGACCGGGGGGCGCCAATGGTATCCGCAGCAAACGCCTCCCGCTCACCTAGCGGGCGTGCCTCACCAATGGTGGTATCGCTGAAGGTTTGGCGCTCCATCTCACAGTTAACTTCCGCGCCAAACAGCACTACAAAGGCGGAGAGCCAGAACCAGAGCATCAGTGCCACCACCGCCCCCAGTGAGCCGTATAGCTCACTAAAGGTAGAGAAGTAGCGCACATAGAGCGAAAGCCCGCCAGAACCTAACAGCCACATCACCGTTGCCAGCAGCGTGCCATAGCTTAACCAGCTCCACTGGGCTGAACGCCGATAGGGCGCGTAGCGGTAGAGCAGCGCAATCAGCATACTCATCATCAACAATAGTGCAGGCCAGCGTAGCCACTGCAGTATTCGGTTCAGCGGTTGGTCAATCGCCAGAGCGTTGACGACCACCGGCACGATAGCAATAAAAGCCAGCGAGACCAGAGTCATAAAAATCAAGCCAAAGGTCAGCGATACCAATACGGTACTGCGATGTAACAGGCTGCGCTTTTCGCTTTCTCCGTACACCACATTGAGGCCGATCACTAATACCGCTACCCCTTTGGAAGCGATAAACATCGCAATCAGCAGCCCGGCGAGAGCGCCGTGAAAGCTACCCGACTCCGCACTCTCAACGACCTCCTGGGCCTGCTTATCGATTAACTCGGCAGCATCCGGCGGCATAAACCGGCTGATTTCATATAGCTGCTGACCAGCTTCATAAGGATCAAACAGTAACCCCCAGAGGGAAATGACCGCCGCGATGGTGGGAAATAGCGCCAGCAAGGCATAAAAAGCCACCCCAGCCGCCAGCATGGTAAGTCGGTTACGGCGCGCGGCGCGCACTACCCTCCAGGCAATATCCTGCCAGCCACGTTGCGGGATATCACCAGGCACCTGCGCGCGGCGACCGCGAGAGAGCTTACCCATAGAAGGCTCCTGACAAGCACATTGCAAACAGTCGTCTCATCGTTGGCCTTCCCACATTAGTAGCGCCGCGAGCAATACGGCAAGCACCATCATCAAGCCACTGGCATGGTGACGCAGCCAAGACTCGGCCGACAACAGCCGCGCTAAATGCCCCATCAACGTTGCTTCGATTTTTTGTGCGCTTGCCACGCTCGCCGCTTTCACCTGGGCGCAGTAGTGCCCGAACCAACGTATCGGCACAATCACAGCGCCGACTATAGCGGCGTAGAGCCACCATAGATCACCTGCGGGGAGCGATTTACCCTTCAGCGGGCGCGTTACTAACCAACCTAACGCGGCGCACAGCACCCCGACCGAAAAGGGCCACATGATGCCTTGCCACTCTTTAAGCGGCGGCATCTCGATGCTGCCTGCTGGAAGAGGAAGCCACAGCGGCGTTAACAGCGCTGCGGCGATGGCGACTAACCAGGCGCCCCACTGCTCTCGATTACTGCCCCCTTGATGGCGCTGCTGCCACTGACGCCATAGGGCAACACTCACCAGTGCCGCGGTCCCGACAGCGGCCCAACTAAGCAGTTTGATCAGTGATTCATGGTGCATTTCATAGAGCGGACTCTTCACGCCCCACTTGCTGACCAAGCCCGCGCCAATGGCGCCCGCCAACGAGATACCCGGCAGTGCCAGCAACGCCCAAACCAACGGCAACGGCCAGCGAGGGAGATGCTCGCTGATACTGGTGCCCATAAACAGCGCGCCTTTGGCCAGCGCGTGATGGGCAGCAAACAGTACCAAACCTGGCCATAGCAGCGGCCATACGTCTGGCGCCACTAAGCCCATGGCCACCAGCGCCGTCATCATGCCCATCTGACTGATACTGGAGTAGGCCAACACGGCTTTGGGATGGCGCTGAAAAACCCCATAAAGCGCAGCGCCAAACGCCGCTGCCAAGCCTGCGATTAACATGCTGTTGCCAAACTGGGCGAGCGATGGTGACACCTTCTCATCACCTAACGGCAGCACACTGATCCAGCCCAATAGCCCTGCCTTAATCATCGCCCCACTCAGTACCGCACTGGCGGGCGCCGGTGCCACCGGGTGGGCCAGTGGTAGCCATACGTGCAGGCCGATAACGCCTGCTTTCACACCAAAACCCAAGCACAGCAAAGTGGCCATCCATGCGCCTTGCTCAGCGACTAAAATACCTTCGCGTACCCCTTGTAGCGTAAGCGTATCGGCTTCCCCGGCCGCCCAGAGAAAGCCGCCAAGAATGAGCCCTTCACCCACCACGGCTAATATCAAATAGGCCTTGGCCCCCAACCGGGCCTCCTGTGAGCCGCTATGCACCACCAGGGCGTAGGCGGCGAAGGTCATCAGCGCAAAACCTAGATAAAAGCTGGCGATATCCTGGGCAATAATCAGCAGCACGTTGCCCAGCAGCGTCAGCGGCCATAGCAGCGCCAAACGCAACAGGCGCCGCTCGGCGTCTTGATCACCATCCAGGGCCTTCGCCTGCTCCGCCGCAAAATAGCCCCTGGCATGAAAAGCCGCCAAGCTCCAGAGCAGCGCGGTAAACGCAAGCCACGGGCGGCTTAACGAGTTGAGCGCCCATTCGCCGCCCAGCATCCAGGCATCCAGCGTCCACTGCGCTTCACCGCCGTAGGCTAACAGCAGCGCTGGCCAACCAGCGCTTAGCCATAGCGCTGAAAAATAGCCGCGTCGGGCAGCGGAAATGCGATAGGTGTTGCATAGCGTCCAACCGACGATGGCTAGCGGCCAGAGTAATGTTAGCGCAAGCAGCAACGTCATCATGGCAGGTACTCCCCGCTAGCTACCCGCGCCGCCCAATCCAAGGGACTAAAGGGCAGCCCGGCAAACAGCCCAGCACCCAGGCTGGCCATGGCGGTAAACGCCATGGGCCAAAGTAACCAGCCATGAGTTTCTAACCGACCTAGGCGCTGCTCTTTGGGCCAACTCCCTTTGCCATGGGCAGGCCCTGAACGGAACCACAAACGGTGCACAATGGGTAAAAAGTACATGGCATTGAGCGTACTACTTGCCACTAGCACGGCGACAACCCAGTACATCTCGGCTTGAATCGCGCCAACCCCGAGATACCACTTGGTAATAAAGCCCGCCACAGGAGGAAGGCCAATCATGCCAAACGCGCCGATAGTAAACGCAATGCTGGTCAACGGCATACGCTTACCAGCGCCGTCCATTTCATCAATGCGATGAATCCCCAGCTCTTCGGCGTAGTTGCCCGCACAGAAGAACAGCGTGATCTTCATTAAGCCCTGATGCAGCAAGTGCGCCAAGGCCCCGACGGTACCAAACGGGCCGAATAAGCCTATACCGAGTATGACGTAGGAGACTTGGCTGACCGTAGAAAACGCTAGGCGTGGTTTGAGCTCCTCTTGGGCAATCGCCCTTAACGAGCCATAAATAATGGTAATAGAGGCCGCCACCGCTAACGCGGTAATAACGCCCAGCTCTACACTTAGTTCAATGCCAAACAGATCGTAAACCACCCGCAGAATACCGAAGGCCCCCGCCTTCACCACTGCGACCGCGTGCAGCAGCGCACTCACCGGCGCGGGCGCCACCATCGCTCGGGGTAGCCAACCGTGCAGCGGCACCATGGCGGCTTTCACTGCAAGCCCCCCGACTAACAAGGCAAATATCAGCGTTAGTAGGCCACGGTGATCGTTCACATAGTCGCCCAAGCCCTCTTCTGAGGAGAACGATTGATCCCCGGTCAGGCTATACAGCAGCACAGCCCCCAGTAGCAGTACCACACCGGCGCTTAGCGTATAGCGTAAATAGACACGTCCCGCATTGAGGGCTTGCTGCGTCCCCTTGTGAACCACCAACGGGTAGGTGGAGAGCGTCAACATTTCGTAGAAAATCAGGAAGGTAAACAGGTTATCGGCGAGGGCAATGCCGATGGTGCTCGCCACGCACAGACTGAAAAAGCCAAAAAAGCGCTTCCGGTTGGCAGAACCTTCCAAATAGCCGATGGCATAAACCGTGGTGCATAGCCACAGCAGCGACGATAACCCGGCGAACATCACCCCTAGCGCATCGCTGCGCAGAACGAAATCAACGCCCCCCACTACCTGAAAGCTAAAAATGTCCTCATGTCCTGCGGCTACCCGCCTGACCATCAACATAACCAGAATAATCTTAACGACTGCCGCCGCGAGGTTGATCGTCGTGCGCAGTCGCCTCGCGTCTTCCGGCAGCGCAAAAATAACCACCACCACCAGGAGCGAGGTCGCCAAAGCGGTCAGCGGTAACCAGGCAGCGTTCATGGGCTACCTCCATGCATCAATTCCAGCGGGAAATGCGCCAATAGCCCCAGGGCGAACGCAATCAGGGCCAGCGTTAATGCGATCAGATCCATACCGGGCGCCAGAGGTTGGTAACGATGGCGAGGAGCCGTTTCGTCAAACGAGTAACGAAACAGGCGGAATATATAGGCCGCGGTTAATAGCGTGCCGGTTAATAACGCCGCCACCGCCCACCACTGTTGTGTGATGATCATCGCTTGCAGCAGCATCCATTTGGCCGTAAAGCCAGCACTGGGCGGAAGGCCCATTAGCGTGATAGAGGCGACGCCAAACACTAGCAGTGACAGCGGCAAACGGCGGCTGGTACCCGCCAAGCCTTTGAGCGTGCTCTCCCCAGTGGCCAGTATCAGGTTGCCTGCGGCCATAAACATGGCGGCTTTGGCAAAAGCGTGGCCCATTAGCTGCAGCCAAAACCCCTCCCAGGCTAACGCCCGGGGCAGCGGCGCAACATCCGGCCCCAGCAGCAGCGGAAAAGCCACCATCAGGTAGCCCAACTGGGCCACGGTGGACGAAGCCACCAGGGTTTTAAGAGAACCGGTACGCCACGCCAGTAACCCACCCCATACAATCGCCAGCAGGCCTAACCAGGCAATAACACGCGGGGCGTAGAACGTATCAGGCAGCAGAATGCTCCATAGCTGCAGCAGTATAAACAGCGACGCTTTGATCACCAGCGCGGCATGCAGCGCGCTCACGGGTGTCCAGGCACTCTCATGCACCGGGGTCAACCAGGCATGCAGCGGAAACAGTGCGGCTTTTAAGGCCAGGCCAGTGCCGATCAGGGCAGCGGCGAACCATGCCACCGGGCCAGGCTCTATCACATCAGCCAAGCCCTGCAGATCCAATCGACCCCAGTGGCCTAAAATCAGCGCGACCCCGAGTAGGTAGGTAAGCGAGCCCACCAGCGCCAACAGCAAATAGCGCATTCCCGCCACAAGCGCGGGCACCTTTCCCGATAGCAGCAGCATACCCACCGCCGCCAAGCCCATCAGTTCCAGCGCTAGGTAAAGGGTCAACAGGTCGGTGGCCAGCCAAATTAACGAGAGTGCACTCAGCACAACGCCCATCAGCGGCCAGAGCCAGCGTGCCAAAGGCCCGGTTTCGCTTAAGCGCAGGTACCCTGGTGTATAAAGCGCCGCAGCAACGCCGATCACCTGGGTCATTAACAGCAGTAGTACGCTCAGCCCATTTAAGCGGAGTGACAAGAGAATACCGGCTATTTCCCACTGCCAGCGGAGCAGACCCGCCTGGTCATAAGCAGATAGCAGCATCCATCCGGACACCAATATCGGCAGGCTCGCCAGCGCAACGGGAAAGGCTCGTTTAGGAGGAAAGAGTGCCGCCAGCATACCCATTAGAAGCGGCAAGCCAAGCGCAGCTAACAGCGCCCAATGGGTGCTGGCAAGAGGTTCAAAGGTGCTATCGAAAAGGCCAAAGCGCCAAGTCATGTGGCGCTCTCCTTGGACTTACCGTCAGGCCCTAAGGCTTCGACCCCTTCCAGATGTAAAAGCTGCCGAATCAGCAGCGCACCCAGCATGCTCCCCAGCCAGGCGACTAACAGCCCAACGCTAATTAACACCTGGGCAGACGCCGAGGTGCCCGCCACACCGGCCAGCAGCATAAATACCCCCGAGCCGAGAATATTGAACGCCAGCAACCGGCGCAGCAAATGACGGTGTAGTGCAAACGCCCCTAAGGCACTGGCGGCAATCACCACGCCCGCCAGCAGCAGCGGATGCTGTGAAGGTGAATACGCCATGTCAGCGATAACATAGCGAATGGCGGCACCGACCATGACAAACCAGGCCAGCGCCAAGAACACGCGCATCGCCACCCGCGGCCAGGGCTCGCTAAATCTATCCCGCTCGAGAGGGGATGAAACACCGGGTGAAACGTGGCCCAGGGCATAGAAAAAGCAGGCCCCGGTTAGCACAACGCCCAGTACCAACTCGACAGCAGCGAGCCAGGGAGCCTCTAGCCACCACCAAGCTAGCGTCATTGAAGCCGCAAAGGCGACAAAAAAGCAGCAGGCACGCAGCAAGTGGCGATCAAACAGGCACACTAGTGCCGACGCCGTTAGGCACAGCGCCAGCAGCATTTCGACTGCTTCAAGAGGTTCTAACGCATCAAAGGGAGCTATCATTCGTTTTCGCTACATCCTTGCATCGGCCACGAATAGGAACAGGCGCTTAGTTTAGGCGAGCACCCAGCCATTTGCCGATATCATTGACCTGCTGGGGGCAGAGCGCATGGGCCATAGGGTATTGGCGGTAGTTGACCGCGTAGCCCATCTCTTTTAAGCGCTCGGCGCCGCTGCGACCCAGGCTTTCAGGCACGATGGGGTCGAAATTACCGTGTTGCACTTCCACCGGGATCTGACGATTAGCTTCTGCAAGGTCGATATTGTCGGCGGTTGCGAAATAGGTCGACATGGCTAACAGGCCACCCAGCGGCGCGGGGAAAGTCAGCGCTGCATGATAAGCAACCGCACCACCCTGCGAAAAACCCGCCACAATAATGCGCCGGCTATCGATACCCTGGTCAATCTGCTCTTGAATCAGCGCCTGGATTCGCACAGCGGATTTCTTGAGCTGAACCTCATCGACCCGACGCCCCAAGTCCATGGCGAGAATATCGTACCAGGCAGGCATCACCATGCCGCCATTAATCGTCACCGGCAGGCGTGGTGCATGGGGCATGATAAAGCGCACGTGTGAATCTTTGGGCAACGCCAGTGCGGGCACCAGCGGTTCAAAATCGTGCCCATCCGCACCTAAGCCGTGAATAATGAACACGCAGGCATCGGCAGGTTGACCATCTTTTGGCTCAATAATCAGTTCGCCAGGAGCAGTCATAACATTGTATTCCTTATGCAAAAAGCGCCACCCTAGCGCAAAGCAGCGTTAACAGCGAGCGGGAGAGCGCCTAAAATAATCACAGCACACTTAAAAAGGCCATACCAGGGGAATTAAAGTCAGCGCTATGGCACCCGTCAGTATATTTAACCCGGCGCCCAAGCGTAGAAAATCGCTGACTCGGTAACCCCCTGGGCCATACACCATCAAATTGGTTTGATAGCCGATGGGGGTTAAAAAGCTCGCCGAGGCGGCAAACATGACGGCCACCACATAGGGCATCGGGCTAACGCCCAAGCTTTCCGCGGCACTCATCACCACCGGAAAAATAATCACCGCCGCTGCGTTATTGGTGACCAGTTCGGTAAGCAGCGCCACCACGCAGTAAGTGCCTATTAACAGCAGCAGTGGATTACCCGCCACCAGGGTCAACACTCCTCCGCCGATCACTCCGGCAGCACCAGAGCTCTGCAGCGCCGCCCCTACTCCAAAGGAGGCGGCAATGGTAAGCAGCACCTGGGTATCCAGGCCACGCTTGGCAGCACCTACCGAACAGCAGCCTGTCAGCAGCGCCAAAGCGGCTCCCAACATGGCCGCGTTAAGCATGCTCAGCACACCGAAAGCGGCGAGTAGCACGGCACCTAATAGCAGGCCCCAGGCGAGCGGCGCTTTTTCATGAATCGGCCGCGCCGCGCCATTGAGTTCACTAATCAGCAAAAAATCCCGTGACTGGCGGTGCCGCTCAATAAACGGGGGGCGCGCCTCGAGCAGCAGCACATCGGCTGGCTGCAGCCGCACCTGGCCCAGATTGCCCTTAACACGTTCGCCACCACGGCAGATCGCCAGCACCGCTGCCCCATACAGAGTTCTAAAGTGACCGTCGCGAATGCGCTGGCCGATAAACTGGCACTGATCAGACACCACCGCCTCAACCAAGCGGCGCTCTTTAAACTCCTTCTCCAAACTGGAAGTACCATCTCGGGAGGGGATTAAGCCGCGAATTTGCTGCAACTCAACTGCCGCATCTGAG
This sequence comes from Halomonas sp. SpR8, assembly GCF_031010195.1. Classification (GTDB taxonomy): domain Bacteria; phylum Pseudomonadota; class Gammaproteobacteria; order Pseudomonadales; family Halomonadaceae; genus Vreelandella. Next base: position 434,759 of record NZ_JAUAMC010000003.1, read on the forward strand.
GTGCCTGCAAATACCAGCCGATCACCGCCTTTGAGCTGCTCGCCGGGGCCAACCACGCTGACCACATTGCCAGCGCGCTCAATTTCGACCAGAAACAGCTCCTGTAGGTGGCGTAGCCCTGCCTCTTCGACAGTGCGATCCACCAGTACGCCCGCCGGGTCGACTTCCATTTCGATCGTAAATTCGCGCGGATTGGCAAACGCATTGGCCACTCCTTCCCTGGCGGGCAGTAAACGCGGGCCTAGCAAAATCAGATAGGTAAGCCCCACCACGGCCACCGGAATACCCACCCAGGCTAAGTCCAACAGGCCCATACCAAGTTCAGGGTAACGCTCAACCAACAGCCCATGTACCACCAGATTTGTGCTGGTACCAAACAGCGTGATGGTGCCACCCAGAATAGAAGCGAAACTAAGCGGCATCAGCAGCCGCTGTGGAGACAAGCGCAGCCGTCGGCTCCAGCTCAAGACGGCGGGAATATAGGTAGCCACTACGGGGGTGTTGTTAACAAAGCCGCTTAGCGACGCCACCGGAAGCACAAGGCGTATCAGTGCGCCTCTTTCGCTAGTGGGCCGCCCTAATACATAGCGAATGATCAGATCGATACCGCCCGTCTCTCGAATGCTGGCCACCAGCACATACATGAACGCCACGGTAAACAGGCCGGTATTGGAGAAGCCCCCTAGCGCCTGCTGGGGGTCAATCACCCCCAACGTCATTAGCACAATAACCGCGCCCAACAGAATAATATCCGGCCCCAAGCGTGAAAAGGCCATTAACGGGAAGATGGTGAGCACCATCCCTACCGCTATCCAAGCATCCAGCGACATAACCACGACATCCTTAACAAATAAGCATGGTCGTATTGTGAAGCTAATTTTATATTCTAAAAAGTTATTTTTAGAAACATTTAAAGATCAAAATGGAATATACGTGTGAGGTGTGAATTAAGTATAAGTTGCAAAAACCTAAACAGCAGACACAAAGAACCCCGCACTTAGCGGGGTCCTTTGGTCAATCAACGCTACGCGATGATTGCTAACATCTTAGTGCTTAAGAATTAACTTAAACAGGTTTGATGTTAGAAGCCTGAAGGCCTTTTTTACCCTGAGTGACGTCGAAGGAAACCTTCTGGCCGTCTTGCAGGGATTTGAAGCCTTCTGCCTGAATTTCTGAGAAATGCGCGAACAGGTCGTCGCCATTGTCGTCAGGAGAAATAAAGCCAAAACCTTTAGTGTCGTTGAACCATTTAACTGTACCAGTTGCCATGATTGAGTTCCTCAATTTAGCTAATTAAAACCGGGTAATACCCGAATTGCAGTGGGTAGAACAAGAGACTTTCACCAGATTTAACGCTTGAGGCGCTTCTATACTGCTGACAACGTTCGACTTGCTAACCAACTGAGCGTATCTTGCGCCAAACCGCTTTGCACGTCAACACCGTGCGATAGCATGACCGAATATCACCTTGTGATGGGTGGAAGGCTAATGATGGGTGAACGCTAACCACGCTCCGCCAATATCCACCCGGCGGCCTTCTCTGCAATCATCAGCGTGGGCGAGTTGGTGTTGCCACTGGTAATCGTCGGCATTACCCCCGCATCCGCTACCCGCAACCCGTTCACACCGCGCACTCTCAAATGCGCATCGACCACCGCCATGGCGTCATCGTCACGGCCCATTCGTGTGGTACCCACGGGGTGAAAAATAGTCGTGCCAATATCACCCGCCAAGCGCGCTAACTCATCGTCACTTTGATACTCAACGCCTGGTTTCACCTCTTCTGGCGCGTACTTGGCAAACGCAGACTGCTCGGCGATACGCCGGGTAACGCGCAGGGAGTCCGCTGCCACCTTGCGATCTTCAGGCGTGCTCAAATAGTTAGGCGAAATTGCGGGCGCTTGGCGCGGGTCGCTGCTTTTTAATCGCACCGTGCCACGGCTGGTGGGATTCAAATTGCACACGCTGGCGGTAATCGCCGGGTACGGGTGTAGCGGCTGGCCAAAGGCCTCCAGGCTTAGCGGCTGCACGTGGTATTGAATATTGGGATGCGTTTGCTCCTCACAGCTACGGGTAAAAGCACCCAGCTGAGAAGGTGCCATGCTCATCGGCCCTGAGCGCTTTAGTAGGTACTCCAAACCAATGCCTGCTTTACCCCACAGCGTACTGGCCATGGCATTCAGGGTTTTGCCATTAGTGATTTTATAGACTGATCGGATCTGCAGATGATCCTGCAGGTTTTCGCCGACGCCGGGAAGGTCGTGGATAACCTCAACGCCATGTTCGCGCAGCAGCTCAGCAGGCCCTACGCCAGAAAGCTGCAGAAGATGCGGCGTGCCGATGGCGCCCGCGCAGAGCACTACTTCCCTGCTCGCCGCAACACGAAGGGTGCTGCCCTCACGCTCTACCTCCGCGCCTGTGCATTGCAGCGTCTCTGCGCGATTTGCAAACAGCAGGCGATTTACTTGGGAGGAATGCCATAGCGTCAGGTTGTCGCGCTTGAGTGCAGGGCGCAAAAAAGCCTTAGCGGTATTCCAGCGCCAGCCCGAGCGCTGATTAACCTCAAAGTAGGCCACTCCTTCATTAGAGCCGCGGTTAAAATCGTCGGTGCGAGGAATGCCCGCCTGCACGGCAGCTTCGGCAAAGTCATCCAGCACCTGCCACTTAAGGCGCTGCTTTTCGATCCGCCATTCACCGCCGTGGCCGTGAAAATCGCGATGCTTGGCATCGGCATCGCCGCCCCCATCCAGGCGGTAATGGTCTTCGTGTTTGATAAAGTCGGGTAGACAGCTCTCCCAGCGCCAGGCATCGTCGCCGGTGACCTCGGCCCAGTGGTCGTAGTCCCGCGCCTGGCCGCGCATATAGATCATGCCATTAATGCTTGAGCAGCCGCCCAGGGTTTTGCCCCGTGGGTAGATCAAAGAACGGCCGTTGAGCCCTTTGTCTGGCTCGGTGCGAAACAGCCAGTCGGTGCGCGGGTTATTAATGCAGTAGAGATAGCCCACCGGGATATGGATCCAGTGGTAGTTATCGCGGCCACCCGCTTCGATCAGCAGCACCTTATTGTTTGGATTGGCGCTAAGACGATTGGCCATCAGGCACCCGGCGGTGCCTGCTCCTACCACTATATAGTCGAAGTTATTATTAATTGGCGCTGGCATGCGTTGGCTCCCATAACGTGTAGGCGTTACTTTGCCGTGGGCATCACAAACTCAGCGCCGGCGTCGATGGAGTCTGACCAGCGCTGCATGATGGATTTCTGCTTGGTATAGAAGCGCACGCCCTCTTCGCCGTAAGCGTGGGTGTCGCCAAACAGCGAGCGCTTCCAGCCACCAAAGCCGTGCCACGCCATGGGTACCGGAATAGGCACATTGATGCCTACCATACCGACCTGAATACGGCGGCCAAACTCCCGCGCCACCGTGCCGCTTTCGGTAAAGCAGCTAACGCCGTTGCCGAACTCGTGATCGTTAATCAACTGAATGGCCGTGGCAATATCCGGCACTCGCACGCAGACCAGTACCGGGCCAAAAATTTCTTCTTTGTAGATCGTCATATCTGGAGTGACGTTGTCAAAAAGCGTGCCGCCCATCCAGAAGCCATCGGCGCAGTCGTCACCTGCCGTTGAGGCATCAAAGTGGCGGCCATCGACCACCAGTTCGGCGCCTTCCGCCACGCCTTTTTCGATATAGCCGGTAATCCGTTGATGAGCCTCACGGGTCACAATGGGGCCCATTTCCGCATCCAGCTGCATACCATCTTTTACTTTCAGCGCCTTGGCACGTTCAGCCAGGGCAGGCACGACTTTATCCGCCACATCGCCGACCAATACGGCCACGCTAATCGCCATGCAGCGCTCACCGGCAGAGCCGTAGGCAGCGCCAATCAATGCGTCGACGGCTTTATCCAAGTGCGCATCCGGCATCACCACCATATGGTTTTTAGCGCCGCCCAAGGCTTGAATGCGCTTGCCGTTGCGGGCACCGCGCTCGTAGATCAGGTTGGCAATCGGCGTAGACCCCACAAACGACAGCGCCTTAACGTGCGGGTGATCGATAAGGGCTTCCACCGAGTTTTTGTCACCCTGCACAACGTTAAACACGCCATCAGGCAGGCCCGCCTGCTTCAGCAGGTCGGCCATCAGCAGCGAGGCACTAGGGTCTAGCGGGCTGGGTTTCAAAATAAACGTATTACCGGCAGCAATGGCCAGCGGGAACATCCACATCGGCACCATCGCCGGGAAATTAAACGGCGTTATACCAGCGACGACGCCTAAAGGCTGACGCGTCGTCCAGTTATCGATTCCGGTACTCACTTGTTCGGTGTAGTCACCCTTTAACAGCTGCGGGATACCACAGGCGAATTCGACAATATCGATACCGCGGGCCACTTCCCCCTGGGCATCGGTGAATACTTTGCCGTGCTCTTTGGTAATCGCTTCGGCCAGTTCGTCTTTATGGGTATTTAATAGTTCCAAAAACTTGAACATCACCCGAGCACGGCGAATGGGCGGCGTATCAGCCCAGGCGGGAAAAGCAGCTTGAGCAGCTTCTACCGCCGCGTTGACGTCTGCCGGGGAAGCCAGCGACACGCGGCCGGTAACGTGGCCAGTGGCAGGATTGAAAACGTCCTGAGCTTGTGAAGATTCACCCGCGCTTATTTGGCCATTGATAAAGTGCTGAATCGCTGTTGCTGTCATGGGAGTACCTGTTTTAAGAACGCACGTTGAGAGCTTATGCAAAAAAGCTTATGCAGAATATTTACCTTAAGCCTAGCCTACTGGGCCCAGCGAGCGGATCAATTGAGTTATTCAAAAGCCAGTTATAAGCTCTGTTAATATCAGCGTTCTATTTGAGGCCTAACATGCAAGACTACGCCACACTGCGCGCCTTCGTGGCCGTTGCACGAACGGGCAGCGTGTCACGCGCCGCTGAGCAGCTACACCTGACGCAACCCGCCATTAGCCTAAAGTTGAAGCAGCTACAGGCGAACTTGGGCCTCACGCTGTTTAGCCGCCGCCCACAGGGGCTTGCCTTGACGACCGACGGCCATGCGCTGCTGCCTGCCGCTGAAAAAGCCCTGGCCAGCGCCTTGGCGTTTGAGCAAACCGCCGGAACACTGCACAGCACGCTGCGTGGAAAACTCTCAATCGGTACCATTGTCGACCCAGAGTTTCTCCGTCTGGGGGCCTTTTTAAGCCGCCTAATGGCCCGTGCGCCGCAGCTGGAAACCGAGCTTCAGCATGGCATGAGCGGCAGTGTGCTAAACCGCGTGGAGCAGGGTGACCTTGATGTCGGCTTTTACCTGGCACCGCCCGGCGACGGCCCTGGCCTAGCCTCTGAGCTCGCCCCTGGCAAAGGGCATGCGGCGCTGGCTTGGCGTGAGCTAACGCATTTTCACTACCATGTGATTGCCCCTGCGGGCTGGGAAAACCGGCTTATGGATACCCGCTGGGAGCACCTGGCGACGCTACCGTGGATTGTCACGCCGCCAGACTCCGCTCACCATCGGCTATTAAAACAGGCGCTTGGGCCAAGCGGCGCGGTACCCAATCGAATGGCCCAGGTTGACCAGGAGGCCTGCATGCTTGACCTGGTGCGCGCAGGCGTTGGCCTCAGCCTGGCCCGGGATGCCCTGGCGATGACCGAACGCCAGGAGAGTGGTCTAGCCGTGGCCGACAACATTCGCCTGCCCTGTGCATTAAGCTTTATTTGGCGACACGAAAGCGCCAACGAGCCGCCGGTAAATGCTGCACTGAGTACACTGGATGAGGTATGGCCACATCGACCCGGCTAGCTTGTAAAAGAATAGCTGTAAGAGAATGGCTGTAAGGAAATCGCGTCTCAAGCCACTAATCGACTCAACAGCAAGCAATGACTCGCCACCGCCACTGGAGTGCCAACATGACCCGACTTTCGCTTTTGCGCCCCTTAACGCTGTGCATTATGGCAGTTGCAGGCCTCGCCAGTGCACCACTTTACGCCCAGTCGTCTCAAGACCAATCATCTCAAGATCAGGCATCTCAAGAGCATGCCCATGCAGAGGCCACATTTGCCGGTGGCTGCTTCTGGTGCATGGAACCCCCTTATGACAACCAACCCGGCGTCAGTGCTACCATTTCCGGCTATATCGGCGGAGAGCTTGAAAACCCCAGCTATGAAGATATCTCCCGAGGCGGTACGGGCCACGCTGAAGTGGTGCAAATCGAGTACGACTCTGAACAGATCAGCTACGCGCAGCTATTGGAGATCTTCTGGCGCAATATCGATCCCTTTGCGGTTGACCGCCAGTTCTGCGATGTGGGCGATCAATACCGTTCGGCGATCTTCTATCACAATGACGAGCAGCGCGAACTGGCCGAAGCGTCCAAAGCGGAAATGGAGGCGCGTTTTGACCGGGAGATTGCCACACAGATTGTACCGGCCACCACCTTTTGGCCTGCCGAGGAGTACCACCAGGATTATTATCAAAAGAATCCCGTACGCTATAAATTTTACCGCTTCAGCTGTGGCCGCGATGGCCGCCTGGAAGAGGTCTGGGGTGAAGAGGCCGGTGGGCCTACGTTTGAATAGCAGGAGAACAATACGATCTAACGCCAGCGCCGCTGCTTTTTCACTAACGTCGACTGATCGATTCCCAGCACAGCGGCTGCCGCACGTGTCGTGCCATGCTTGGCAAGCGCTTGTTGAATGAGTTGCTGCTCAAACCGATTAACCTGCTGCCGAAGATCATCACTCACGGGCTCTAAACTAAATGGCAGAGTGGGAAATATCTCACTCGGCAGCGTAGTGGTAGCGATCTCGTCCTCTACCGCCGTGACGGCTAAGCGTTCGGTTAAATTAATCAGCTCGCGGATATTGCCAGGCCATGAGTAGCTCGACAGTAATTCCAACGCCTCGGGGTTCCAGCGCTTTTTAACATCGTGCAACTGATTAAAGTGGTCTAGGTAATAGTTCAGTAATGGGATTACCTCATCTCGACGTTGCCGCAATGGGGGTAACCATAGCGGCACCACGCTTATGCGATAAAATAGATCTTCACGAAAGCCCCCTTTCTTAACCTGGTCGTTTAAATCCTGATGGGTCGCGGTAATCAGGCGCACATTGGTATGACGAAAAACTGTCCCACCTACTGGCAAATAGCGATTTTCCTCCACTACCTTGAGTAGCTTCACCTGCAACGCGAGGGGAAGATCGCCTATTTCATCCAGAAAAAGCGTGCCGCCATGGGCCACATCCAATAACCCCTGTTTACCTCTTGGCGTAGCCCCGGTAAACGCCCCGGGGGCATAACCAAACAGTTCCGCTTCCAGTAACCCTTCCGGAAATGCCGCACAGTTCAGCTCCAAAAATGGCCCATCCGCTCGGTCACTGTGCTGATGGATATAGCGCGCCAACAGCGTTTTACCAGTCCCCGTTTCCCCTTGAATCAGGATCTTCGCGGTTGATTTCGCCACTCGCTTAGCAAGCGCAAAGCAGGGTTCCGTTTGCTGGCTGCTGATCACCCCAGTCGCACTCAGTGACGTTATCTCAGGTACTTTATACGCCTCGCGAATGCGCTGGATCTGCTCCAACTGCTCCTGGGCGTGTTTCGCCAGCAGCAGTTCGGTAATATCACGCACACTAGTAACCACGTAGGCAATCGAGCCATCAGCACTGAACATGGGCGTCCCGGTCACAACGATCTTGCGACTGCCATGAATTGTCTGCACCAGCGTAATCGGGCGGCGTTCCCGGATAACTTCCAATGAGGCTGACTTAGAAATAAACCCCGCCTTCACCAGGTCAGCCATATGAAAGCCCACCACATCCGCCCGAGAAATACCCGTGATACGTTCGTAAGCTTTATTGATCGTCACCGTAATACCATTGGCATCGGTGATATAAACACCATCATGCAAGGCATCCAGAAATGAGCGTAATGGCTCTTGGTCAAAGCCAGACGCATCAACGCTCTCAGCCTCCGCCGAGGGTTTAATACCCGTGACGCGATAACGCATACACTCACCCACCAACTGGTCTAATGCCGCATTGCGCTGCGCCTCTTCAATATCGGTGCGGGTTAATACTCCAGTCACCTGTCCCTGGCTATCAAATACCTCCACCGCATCCGTACCGTGTGAATCAAATAGCGGTAGTGCGGCTTCCAACGAAAGGCACTCTTCGATACGTTGCATAACAGCTCCCCTGATAGACCGCGCCCACCGCTTTCACGGTGGACGCTGGTTCTCAACCCAATAGCGTTTAAGCCACTATAGAGCCAGAATCTGTTATTTGCGCAGAGGCACCTCCGGCTCTAGATCAGTCTGTGGTAGCGATGCCTCATCCCAATCCTTCACGAAGGTTTTATCCACCTCACCTGAGAAGAAGCGTTTTCCGTAAATTAACGCGCAGAGCAGGATACCTACCGCAAAAGCCCAGGCAGCCCCTTTAATGACGAGCATGGCGGCAATAATGCCCGCGATACCCAAGTCACGCTGGCTGCGGGCCTCCATGATGCCAATACGCACACTCACGTAACCCTGAATCAACAGCGTCAGCGCCAGCGCAATCCCCAGGATGGGCTCCACCAAGCTCACAATCGGCAGCAGCAACAAACCGGTATTCGTCCCCCAGCGGAATGAACCAGAGCCGCCGAAGATAGAGTTCATCGCCGCTTTGCCCTGCTTGTAACGCTCCACTGTGACCACATGCATTGCAGCCCACAGCGGGCCACACATCACCACATCGGGGCCAAAAATGCTCATCCCGAAATTACGCCCACCAAAAATCATGTGCGCCCGGTTGGGGCTATAGTCGATTTTTTCGTCTTGGCGCTTCTCATCCGCTTCTTCCAGCAACGCCTTGCTTTGCAGCACATCGCCAAACAGCACAATGTAAGCGGCGATAACCGTAGGTAGCGCAGTCAAAAACATCGTCAGCGGCGGTAAGCCAACGCCGAACACCGTGTATTCGCTAAACATCAGCGCGAAATCAGGCTGGCTAAATCCCCACTCGACATCAGGCCACGGCGCTTCACCAAACAGTGGGGCCACAATGATTGCCAGTACAATAATGGGGAAAATACCCAACTTACCGATCGCGCCCCAAAGTCCGCCCTGCGCTTTCAACTTGTTAAAGTGCCGAGAAAAAATCAGATAAAACGCAACACCCACAGCAATCGCAATGGTAAACGGATACTGCTCAAAGCGGCCGCCCTCATCAAACACCACGACAATCGCCGCTAGCCCAGCCCCCATAATAACCCCCGCTTTAATAGCAGACGGAATCAGCCGCACCACTTTACTCGCCATGCCTGTTACCCCAAGCCCAAGGGCAAGAATCCCCAGCAGCATCTGGAAGGCAATCAGCGCATGAACTCTGTCAACCCCCTCTGGAAAGGTTGAGACATAAGCCATCAACAAAGGAATAGCAGGGGTAATCCACCCTGGAATGACCGGATCGCCCAGCAGGTGATGCATCAAATAGAGCAGACCATTTAAAATCACAATAGCCAGAGCCGCCTCAAATGGCATGCCTAATAGCTGCATCATTAATGGAATGGCGGCAAGATCCACCGCACACATCAATAGCCCTTGCAGGTAATCAGGCAGTTCAAAACGGTAATGGTAAAATGGCAGGCGTAGCTTAAATGGCCCTAACGGGGTGTACGGGCTCTCTTCACCGTCGACGCGATGTTTCCAAGCGCTCATGGCATGGACTCCTGTTTTAAAGTTGTTAGTGTTTTGAATAGGTGTGCTTATATAAGCGATTGTCTTTATTAGACTTTAATAAGCAGCACGATAAATCGCTTCAATATCTGCCTGGGTTAACACACGCGGGTTATTGCGCAGCAGGCGTTCAACGTTAATCGCCTCGGCGGCCAGTTCAGGAATGGCAGATTCAGGTATATCAAACGAACGCAAGCCGGAAGGGATGGCCACATCGGCGCATAGTTTATGCATGCGCTTAATGACGGCATCTGCTACTGCATCATCAGAAAGTTCAACGACGGGTTCGTCAAAGGCCACCGCAATGCCGCGAAAGCGCTCCACGCACGCCAGCTTGTTCCACTCCATAACGAAGGGCAGCAAGAGCGCATTGGTCACCCCATGAGCCAATTGGTAACGCCCACCTAGCGGGTACGCCAACGCATGCACCGCCCCTACACCAGCATTACCAAATGCCAGCCCTGCCAACAGGCTGCCGGTGGCCATATCCTCGCGGGCTTGCAAATGGTTTGGGTTGGCAAACGCCTTTGGCAGTGCATGCACAATCAGATTCATGGCCTTTACTGCCAATGCATCGGTGATGGGTGTAGCAAAGTTTGAAAGGTAGGCTTCCACCGCGTGCACCAGCGCATCTACCCCACTAGCCGCCGTGACAGAACGCGGGCAGCTCAACGTCAGCTCAGGCGCCACAATAGCGACATCAGGCAGTAAGCAATCACTTACGACACCTTTCTTCATTTGCTGGGCTTTATCCGACAAAATCGCAATATTGGTCACTTCAGAGCCTGTGCCCGCCGTGGTGGGCATGGCTATTAAAGGTATTTTGCGTTGGGCAACTTTATTCTCACCAAATAACTCTTCAAGCGGGCCCTCGTACTGCGCATATACCGCCACGCATTTAGCGATATCCATCGCACTGCCACCGCCTACGGCGATTACGCTATCGTGCTGGCCAGCAATAAAAGCCCGGGTGCAGAGTTCAACAATTTCCACTTCCGGCTCGGGCGTTACCTGATCAAACACCTCGTAGGACACATTGAGCGCCATAAGCTGTTCAGTGATGATCTCCAGCGTGCCTGAAGCCACCACACCGCTGTCGGTAACAAGCAATGGGCACTTCATTCCCAGCGATTGAACGTATGGCTGCAACTGCTGTGCAGCCCCATGGCCGGTAATCAACTTACCGGCACTTTTAAAGCTGCTCACTTGATTAGGGTTACTTAACTGCATTTAGCGTTTCCTATCAGCGTTTTATTGGTTGTTGTACCAGCGCCATTGCTCCATAGAGGTATGCAGGCTGGCTACTTGTTACATAGCAAACGCCGTGCCAATCCCAAAAAATAATCAAGCAACTGATTTTTAAGGAAAAATATTTAACATATAACTATGCATACATAAGTGGCAGACATAAGCGAGCCAATAAATCATCGGAAACATACATCTTGATGATTTTATTCATCAACATATTAGTGCGATGGCCAAGAGCCCAGAAGGTAAGCGCTTAAAACATACACCATCTTTATTTTTTATCGCATTGCGATAAAAAATAACTCTTGCCGATAAAATAAAACTCTTCTAGGCTCTGAAGTGACGTTACCGAAAAGTTTTTAACAAAGCGTAAATAACAATCCCCAACACTCTCGATGGTGACCCAATGAAACCTAAATCCAACAACCAACCTTTTCTTCACTTTAAAAAAGCGATGCTCTTACCGGCAGTGCTGGGCACAGCCTTGGTACTTAGCGCCACAGTCAACGCACAGGAAGTGCTAAAAGCAGGCGGAACGCCAAGCGGGATTCCGTTTACGTTCCTAAATGTGCAAACCAATGAGATCACCGGGGCGATGGTCGATCTGGTCAATGCATTGGGCGAAGATATGGGCTATGAGGTCACTATTCAGGAGTCCCAGTTCAACGCATTAATACCCTCGCTGACCGCTGGACATATCGACATTATTTCCGCAGCGATGCTGAAGACCGAAGAGCGCGCAAAACAGGTCGCGTTCAGCGATGATGTCTACCCCTACGGTGAAGGCGTTGTTACTCGTCAGGACTACGATGGCGAGATCCACACACTGGAAGACCTCTCAGGCGAGGTAATTGGCGCCCAGGTAGGCACCACCTATGTCGAACAACTCAACAACATGGGCATTTTTCCCGAAATCCGAAATTACGACTCCCTGGCGGACATGATGCGCGACATATCATTAGGCCGCATTGTGGCGGGTGTCGGCGATGCGCCCATCATGAGCTATCACCTCAGCCAAGACCGCTTCCCAGAACTCCAGCTAGCAGAAAACTATGAGCAGCAAATGGTCGGCCATATTGGTTTTGCGGTTGACCAGGAGAACACCGAACTGCTGGAACAAGTGAATACCTCCCTTGCTCGTCTGAAAGAGGATGGCACCCTCGACGCTATCTTCGAAGAGTGGGGTTTATAAAACCACCCCAGGTAACCCACCGGCAGCGTTAACGAACCAGCCTGCTAATGATCACCCCAGCATCGCCTCACTGCCCCCTTCGGGGGTAGTTGAAGAAGTGCACGCAAAAATAAAGGCTTCCCATGGAGTTTTCGGACATCACCGCCTTTCTACCCATTTTATTAAAAGGTGCTCTGATTACGGTGCAGATCACCATTGGCGCCCTACTACTAAGCACCCTGCTCGGCCTGCTATTAGCCTTAATGAAGCTCTCGCCCGTGCGGGCGTTTTCAATCACGGCAGGCACCTTCATCAATGTGGTGCGTGGCTTACCGATTATTGTTCAACTGTTTTATATCTACTTCGTACTCCCCGAACTCGGCATACAGCTTAGCGCCCTCCAGGCAAGTATTATCGGGCTGGGCGTCGCCTATAGTGCTTATCAAGCGGAAAACTTCCGCGCCGGTATAGAAGCGATTGAAGCGGGCCAGATCGAAGCCGCCAGATCCATCGGCATGAAAAGCAAGCTCATCATGCGCCGCGTCGTGCTTCCCCAGGCGATCCGTATTGCGCTACCTCCCTACGGCAATACGGCCGTCATGATTCTGAAAGACTCATCACTCGCCTCCACCATCACCGTGGCCGAAATGACTCGGGCCGGGCAGTTAATTGCCGCCTCCACCTTTCAGAACACCACGGTCTATACCCTGGTTGCCCTGCTCTATCTCTGCCTTAGCCTACCGCTGATTTTTGGCGTTAACCGCCTAGAGCGCTATTTCGGAAAGTCAGCGAAAGGAGGCAAATCATGATCAATATCAACGCTATTCATAAATCCTTTGGCGACGTAGAAGTACTCAAAGGGGTCAGCCTAACGGTCGCCAAGGGTGAAGTGGTTTGTCTGATTGGCCCCTCAGGTTCTGGCAAGTCGACCGTGCTTCGCTGCATCAATGGCCTGGAGTCTTATGACCAGGGCAGCATTACGATCAACGACCGCCAGGTAGATGTGGCCAGCAAAGATATTAACGACCTACGAACTCAAGTCGGCATGGTATTCCAGCGCTTTAATCTCTTTCCTCACCGCACGGTGGTCGAAAACGTCATGGAAGGCCCAATCTTCGTCAAAAATGAACCGCGTGAAAAAGCGCAGGTGCAAGCGATAGCGCTGTTAGAGAAAGTCGGGCTAGGCGATAAAGTACACGCCTACCCCCAGCAATTATCCGGCGGTCAGCAGCAGCGTGTTGCTATTGCCCGCGCCCTGGCCATGCAACCGGAAGCCATTCTGTTCGATGAGCCCACCTCCGCTCTCGACCCCGAACTGGTTGGCGATGTGCTTACCGTTATGCGCGACCTGGCCAACGAAGGCATGACCATGGTGGTCGTTACCCATGAAATGAGCTTTGCCAAAGAAGTCGCTGACCGCGTCTGCTTTCTGTATGGCGGGCAGATTGTCGAATCCGGCGATGCCCACACGCTGCTTACCCAGCCTTCCCACGAGCGCACCCAGGATTTTCTGCGCCGCGTGCTAAACCATTAACGGAGACCAAGGATGGCAACCTCATCTCATATGCCGCCCTCCCTGTGGGCTGACACCGCCCCCGCGGGCAGAGACTACCCAACGCTGCAGGGCGTCCAGCGCAGCGATGTGGTGATTATCGGCGGCGGTTTTACCGGCCTTTCCGCCGCCCTGGCGCTCGCCAAGCGCGGAATAAAAACCGCTTTATTGGAAGCCGAAAGTATTGGTTGGGGTGCGTCAGGGCGTAACGGGGGCCAAGTCATCCCCGGTCTCAAATATGACCCGGATGCACTCATCTCACGCTATGGCGAAGAGCGCGGCCAACGCATGATAGAACTCTCTGCCCGCAATGCCGATGTGGTGTTTGAGCTTATAAAGCAGCACAACATTGACTGCGACGCGCAGCAGCTCGGCTGGATTCAACCCGCCGCTACCCATGCCAGCCTGAAAGCGATTGAATCCCGAGCCCGCCAATGGCAATCCCGCGGCGTAGACATCGTCTGGCTAGATCAGCAGCAGTGCGCTGAGCGTCTCGGCACCTCTGAGTATCTGGGCGGCTGGGTAGACCCCAGGGCCGGCGGGCTGAATCCGCTCGCTTACTCCCGAGGGCTGGCACAGGCAGCGCACAACAGCGGAGCAACGCTGTATGAGCACACTCGCGTAAGCTCGCTGAGCCGTGCCGAAGGGCTTTGGCGCGTAACATCGGAAAGCGGCGCGGAAATTCAGGCAGAGCGGGTTCTGCTCTGTACCAATGGCTACAGTGACGCTCTGCAGCCCAAACTCGCCAGCAGCCTGATCGCCGCCAATAGCTATCAGATTGCTACCCGCCCCCTCACGGCAGAGGAAGGCAGCCATATTTTGCCTGGTGGCGAAGTGGCGTCAGATGCCCGCAAGCTGCTGCTTTACTTTCGCCGCGACCGGGATGGCCGCCTGCTAATGGGCGGTCGTGGCTCCTTCAACGACCCGCGTAAACCCAGCGACTTTCGCCACCTCGAAAACGCCATTAGCAAACTCTACCCGCAGTTAAAGAACGTTGAGATCGCCTTTCGTTGGGCAGGACGCATCGCCATCACCCAAGATTCACTTCCTCATGTACACGAACCGCAGCGAGGGCTCACCGTGGCGCTAGGCTATAATGGCCGTGGCGTGGCCATGGGCACACACCTCGGCAAGCTGATTGGCGAGCATCTGGGAGAACCTACGCTGAAGGAAGTACTTCCCTTTCCATTCACCCCCATCAAGCCGATTCCCATGCACGGCCTACAAAGACTGTATGTTGAAACGGTGGTCAACTACTATCGGGCCAGGGATTGGCTGGAGCGCTAAGCGTCCGGTCAATTCAAGACCAAAACGCAAGCGGTAAAGATGATCCTCCTGAGTCCGCCACTCAAGGGGGACACGTAAGGAATCCTATAAAAGCATGAAGCACGCCAACGCCAACGAACCACGCTCTCCGCAGTTCAATCAATCGCTGGAGAAAGCGTTTGCTGTGCTTGAGTTGTTTGATGCTCAGCACAGCGAACTCAGTCTGTCGGAAATCGCCAAGTATTCAGCGCTAAGCATGGGCTCGGTGCAGCGCATCACCCACACGCTAGAACAACTCGGCTATTTGGCCAAAGCGCCCGCCAGTCGCAAATACCGGCTCGGCATCCGACTGATGACCCTCTCCGCCAACTATCTAGAAGCCGACTTACTGGTCGATTGCGCTAACCCCTACCTGTCGGAATTGAGCAACAGCTGCCTAGAAACCGTGTCGCTAACCGAGCCCTACGGGCTCGATATGATCTACATGGCCCGTTTTACCAGCCGCCACTACATTCCCATTCATATGCCGGTGGGCAGCAGCGTGCCGATGTACTGCTCCGCCTCTGGCAGAGCGTTTTTATCGGCGCTGGACGACGCCCGCGTTCAGGAGTACTTAACCGCCTGCGAGTTAAAGGCCCATACTCCAAATACGATTACCGATATAAGCGCCCTAACCGACCTGGTCCGTAAATGTCGTACACGCGGAGTCGCCTGGAACGATGCTGAATACTTTCTGGGGGATATCAACATTGCTGCGCCGATAAGCAATGCCGCAGGTTTACCGGTAGCCGCTGTGCACATCACAACCCCCAGCAGCCGCTGGAACCTTGAACGAGCACTGGAACAGCTTGCCCCCTCTTTAATGGAGTGTGCTCGCGCAATAACCAAGGCTGCCCGCATGCGAAGCTAATTATCGGTTTAACCGATTTTTTGAATAAGCGTTACAAATTTGGCCAATACAGATATGTTTGAACCAGATTCCATGAGCATGACTTGGAACTGATCGCTCTTACCGCTGCCGGATAGGTAACATCAATGTTATGCATGGTCGTTCTTTTTGTACTACAGTGACTGCACATGAAAAGTAGACCGGTCGATTAGACGCCCAGGAACTGGACGCGTTGACCCAAACGTTGATCTATAGATAGGAGATCTTATGAGCAACAGTATCAAGACGATTAACCCCACCAATGGTGAAACCCTCGAAACCTACGCGTTGATGAGCAGCGCGGAAGCCAAGCAGGTAGTAGACGACTGCTACGAGGCGTTTCTCGATTGGCGCCTGGGGTCTCTGGAAAACCGCGCCAAAACGGTCAAAGCCATCGGTCAGGCGCTGCAAAAGCATAAAGACGAGCTTGCCGACCTGATGGTCAAAGAGATGGGCAAACTGCCTTCTCAGGCCCGCCAGGAAGTGGATTTGTGTACCGGCATCTGTGACTACACCGCGGAACATGGCCCCCAAAAGCTAGCCGACGAAGAGCGCCAGCCTAGCAACGGGGAGCGTGGTTTTGTGACCTACTCACCCATGGGTGTGATCTACGGCATTCAGCCCTGGAATTTCCCGGCGTATCAGGTCATCCGTTACTCCATCGCCAATATTATGGCGGGTAATGGCGTGCTGCTAAAACACGCTGAAAACGTCACCGGTAGCGGTCTGCTGCTGGAAAAAATTTATCGCGAAGCGGGGCTTCCGGAAAACGTCTTCCGTACGCTGGTAATCTCTCACGACATTTCTGACGAAGTAATTGCTCACCCTGCCGTACGGGGCGTAACGCTAACAGGCAGTGATGGCGCAGGCCGTAAAGTCGGCGCTAAAGCCGCCGAAAATCTGAAAAAGACCGTGCTTGAGCTGGGTTCTAACGACGCTTATCTGGTACTTGATGACGCCGATATGGATGTCGCGATCGATACCTGCGTCACAGGGCGTGTCTACAACGGTGGGCAAACCTGCGTCGCGGCCAAGCGCTTTGTTGTGACTGAAAAGAACTACGAAACGTTTAAACAGCGCTATGTAGAACGCATGCAGTCGCTCAAAGCGGGTGACCCCACCCAGGAAGGCAGCGACCTAGGCCCCATGGCCCGTGTCGATCTACGCGATGGGCTTCACGATCAAGTGGAAGAGAGCGTGCGCAAAGGCGCGAAGATTCTCTGCGGTGGTGAAAAGCCTTCAGGTAAAGGTGCCTTCTATCCGGTCACCGTGCTGGATAACGTCACGCCCGGTCAGCCCGCTTACGATGATGAGCTGTTTGGCCCGGTGGCAGCGTTGATTCGTGCCAAAGATGACGAAGACGCCATGCGCATTGCCAACGACAGCCGTTACGGCTTAGGCGGCGGTATTATTTCCAAGGACGTTAAACGTGCCACTGAGCTGGCTAGCAAATACTTCGATACCGGCATGGTGTTTATCAATGGCTTTGGCGTGGCGACCCCAGAAATGCCCTTTGGTGGGGTCAAAAACTCCGGCTACGGTCGCGAACACGGTGGCTTCGGTATGCTTGAGTTCGTCAATGTTAAGTCGGTCATTGTCGTTCAAGAGTAATGTCGTGCTTAGTGATTCGTAAGTTGACTCGTAAGTTGTAAATAGCGAGCTGTAAAGAAAGCGCCGTCAGCCTGATGATCAGACTGACGGCGCTTTTTTGTCACTCTACAGCGCGTTTAGACGCGCTGGGAAGCCCGCCGCTGCCAGAACTTCAACAGCAACGCCATAATTACCCAAGTCACCAGTGCCGCAATCACATCATCTAACACAATGCCAAAGCCGCCATGGATATACTCTGCCAAATGAATCGGCGGCGGCTTCAACCCGTCAAAGAAACGGTAGACAACAAAGGCTATCGCCATGACCAGCGGGTGGCGCGCAGCGGCTAAACCTATTACCGCCAGCGGAAACGCGACGTACTCATCGGCGACGATACTGCCATGATCCGCTCCCGCAAAATGCTGTGAGGCGACATGGCAAACCGGTACCGCTAGCACCAGCATAACCGCGATGATAATCCCCTGCTGGCTCAGTGGGCGTGCTAACAACCACCACGCCAAAGGAATGCCCAGCAGCGAGCCAAAAGTACCTGGTGCCACCGGCGATAGCCCCAGCCCAAAGCCGGTGGCTATCCAAAAATTAACCGTATCTAGCATTAACCCGCCTGCTGCGCTTGGCGCTCAAGTTCAGCGGTCATCTCTTTGGGTAAGTTGAGGGCACTGCCCAACTGGTCAAGCCAAGCGCGCTCCATGGGATTTTGATCGTCAGTCACGGCCACGCTGATCAGGTACATTTCGCGCGCCGCCTGAGGAGAGTCCGCTTCACGGGCCAGCGCCTGGGCATCGAGCGGCGCTTTTAGCTGTTGCTCCACCCAGTTATGCATCTCCTGGTCAGCCCCTAAAGCGTCGATCTGTTCGGTAATCAGCGCCTGCTCCTGCTCATCAATATGGCCATCGGCCCGGGCGGCCATAATCATCGCCTGTAGTAGCTCAAGGCTGCGCCGCTCCTGATACTCGCCGCTAAGCGCTTCTACCCGCTCGCCCTCTGACGCAGTTTGGGCAGTATTCTCTTGGGCATTGCCATTTTTCGCCGCTTGAGAGCTCTGCCATGCCTTCCAGGCCAACACGCCTACCCCTGCGATGGCACCATATTTCAGCGCTTTGCCGCCCATACTGCGGCCGCGTTTGGAGCCCACTAACATGCCCATGGCGCCACCGCCGAGCAGGCTTTTCATATCAAAACCGCTGGAAGAGCTACCGCCTTGACTGCTGCCACCGCCCAGTTGCTTTGAAAGCCCGCTCAACATGCCTTTAACATCGACCCCACTGCTACTGCCGCCCTTCTGGCTACCGCCGGCCTGCTGCATCAGTTGCTGTAGAATTTTGCTTGCGTTCATCCTTGTACTCCTATGTCGCTATTATCTTTACGGCTAGTTTGACGATTAACTCACGTTATAAAACATACTGCATGAACGCAGCATGAACTAACGTTACCCTAGTCGTTAAATGCCCTAGGCATTAAAGAAGTGCGCCTTTCACTTCCACCGAGCTCCCGTGTCGGCTGGCACGCACGTCTATACGGACTGGCATTTGCTCCTTGAGTTCGCTGACATGGGAGATCACTCCGATCATACGCCCGCCCATTTGCAGCTCGCTAAGCATGGCGATGGCTTGATCCAGGGCATCCTGATCCAGGCTACCAAAACCTTCATCAATAAATAGCGTATCCAATTGAATGCCGCCAGCATACGCCTGCACCACGTCTGAAAGCCCCAGCGCCAACGACAGCGCCGCCATAAATGACTCGCCGCCGGAAAGCGTCGCCACCGAACGGTTCTTGCCGGTATAGGTATCCGCCACATCAAGCTCCAGACCTGACGCTTTATTGCCTTTTGAGGGATCTTCCCGGCGCACTAACTGATAGCGCCCGCGGCTCATGCGCACCAGCCGTTCGGAGGCCTGAATCAGCACGTCATCCAGCAGTACGCCCAACACAAAGCGCTGCAAACTGATGCGATGCCCGGTGCGGCCATTGGCCACTTCGCTGAGCGTACCCCACAGCTGGTACTGGGCTTCCAGCTCGGCCTGGGCGGCGTGGGCGGCGGCAAGCTTTTGGTGAATGCCTTTGAGCGTGGTTAACCTGCTGTCAAGCGTTCGCCACGCTTCTAACTGGGTGCTCTCTTCCGCTTGGGCAGCCTCGGTTAGCCGGGTCAACGCATCGAGATCTGGCGGCGTTTTATCCGCCAGCTGGGTTTGATAACTCTGCAGTGCCCCTTCCAGTTCAGCCAGGCGATGCTGATACGTTTCGACCTGGCGGGTCAGCTCTTGCTGCTGGGTGTCATCCAATTGCGCCGCCTGAAACGCCGCGTCATCTTCGAAGGGGCTGGCCTGCAGCGCCGTCTGCCACTCGGTTTGCGCTTGCGCTTGCTCCTTTTGGCGATGCTCGACGCGTTCGCTAGCGCCGCGTAACTGCTCTTCAGCCCGTGCCAGTTGGGTTTGAGCGATCGATAGCGCCTGCTGGGCACTCTCCCAGGCTTTTTCTAGCTGTGCGATTTGCTGTTCCAGCTCGACGAGGGTTCGGCGCATAGTCTCAGGGTCGCGGGCCTCTTCCGGCAGCGATTGGCTCAACTGGTCGCGCTGGCTCTCCAGGCGCAAGGCGTCTTCTTTCGACTGTACAACCGCAGGCCGCTGGGCTTTCAGCTGCTTATCCAGCGCGCCCCACTCCCGGCGCAGCGCATCGCGGGCGGCGGTTTGCTGGCGAATTTCCGCCTCAACGCTTTCCCGCCGCTGCGCTTGGCGACGCAATTCTTCACAGGCATTGTGCAGTTCCATCAGCGCTTGGCTGGCCCACTCACCCAGTTGCTGGTTAAGCCGCTGAACCTGGTCTGCGTTGTGGCTAATCTGCTGGGCGAGCTGATGGTGATGACGTTCAGCGGCTTGCTGCGCCTGACGGATTTTTTCCAAGGCAGAGCGCGCCGTTTCTACCTGTGCCTGGGTAACGACAGCTGCGTTTTGGACCGCTGGAGTTGGGTGGTCACGGCTGCCACACACCGGGCAAGGGGCGTCCACCTCAAGGCTAAGCGCTAACAGTGCGGCCTGCCCCTGGTGCCAGTGCATCTCCTGTTCAGTGGCATGTCGCTGCGCTTGCGCCACTTCGCTTTGCTGTCGACTGAGTGCTTCCGTTGCCTGCTGCTGTTGGGCGGTTAACTCCCGCCCCTGCCGGGTGAGTTCGTCCAACTCCTGGCGCTGATTGAGTAGGCTTGCATGGCGGTTTAGCTCCGCGGGAGCGCTAGCCAGTTGCTGGAACTCAAGTTGCAAACGCTCAAGGTTCACGCCAATGGCTTCGCCTTGATGACGAATACTCTCTAGCTGGGCCTCATCGCGCTTAAGCGCCGTATCGGCTTGTTGCCAGGCGGCCTGCGCCGTTTGAAAACGCGCCTGCAGCTCGCTTAATTGCTGGCCTTTGTGGATAAACTCACCCAACTGGCGATGCCGCTCACGCAGTGTGGGGAGCTCCGTCTGACGCTGGCGTGCCGTTTCCAGCGTTTGCTGCGCCTGTTCGGCACTTGTGCGTTGGGTGGTTAACGCGGCTTGCGCCTGGCGCTGCTCTGCTTGAGCGGCGGCTAACGCCTGCTGCGCTTGGGCGAGCGCAGTGCTCTGTGGGCGCAGCGCCAGCGCGTGGGCACTTTGCGCTAAACGCTCCTTAATGCTTTGTATATAGGCGTGCTGCTCAAGATGGCGAGTTTTATCCGCCGCAAGCGACTCCCGGGCCGCAAATTGACGCTGCAACGCCTGGGCCTCGTCGCGCTGCTGTTCGGCGTGGCGGCGCTGCTGCTGGGCGGTGTCAAAGCGTTGCCGTGCCTGTTCCACCTGGGGCACCAGCGCCTCTTGCTCTTGCGCTAGTGCGGCTTCGCTTTCCAGTTCGCCACCGGCGAGAATGCCGCTAATATGCTGGCGATGATCATTTACCGCCCGCTCAATTTGATTGGCCTGGGTACGCAGGCGCTCTTCGATGCGCTGAAAAATCTGGGTTTGAAACAGCTGGGAGAAGATCACCTCACGCTCTTTGGAGCCTGCCAGCAGCAGTTCGCGGAACTTGCCCTGGGGCAGCACCATGACCTGACGGAACTGGTTAGCATCCAGGCCGATCAGGGTTTGCAGCTCCGCAGTGGCATCGTTGACCTTGCGCGCTACCAGGCAGGTTTCCTGCTCACCCTCTGCGTTCAAGCGCCACAGCTGAGCTTCCGCGTTATGGGTGGTGGTGCCTTCGCCGCGCGTTTTGGGGCGCTCCTGCTGGGGCACGCGACGAACCCGGTAATCGACCCCACGCAGGCGAAAATCCAGCGTTACTTCGGTCAGCAGCGTGGCATCGGACTGGTCGCAGCGCATCTGGGTGGGGTCGCGTTCATTGCCGGTGGTTTGGCCGTAGAGCGCAAAACAGAGCGCATCGAGAATCGAGCTTTTACCGGCGCCGGTAGGCCCGTTAATCAGAAACAGCGGACTTCTACCCAGCGCGGTAAAATCGATGGTCTCACTACCCGCAAAAGGGCCAAATGCCTGCATGGTGAGGGCTAGTGGCGTCATTGCTGGGCCTCATCGCGCTGCAGTTGGGTAATTAACGCTGCCATGGCGCTTGCCTGCTCTTCGCTCATGGCCTCTCCACTGGTTTGATTAAAGAAGTCGCTAAACATATCCAGGGCATCAAAGCGCAGCCGGTCGCGATCAAGCTGCTGATTACCACGGGCGTCCAGCATACCGGGCTTCTCCAGATGCAGGACGTTGGGATACACCTCGCGCAGCTTACCCATGGGGTCGAGAATGGCGTGGCGATCGGTAAGCCGCACCAGCAGGTAGTCATCCGCGTGCGGGTCTGTTCGTCCCTGGGCGATCAAGGCATCAATCTCGCCCTCCAGTACGCGCACTTCACGGTGGGGTATCAGCGGGATCTGTTCGATCCGGCTGACGCCGGACGCGTCGATATCCACCAGCGTGACGCCTTTGCGCTGGCTGGCTTCGGAAAAGCTATATTTGAGCAGCGAGCCGCTGTAGCGGATATGCTCACCGCCACGATATTGCGGGCCGTGGAGGTGGCCAAGCGCCACGTAATCAAAGCCTTGCATCGGCTCCCAAGCGACGCTTTCGGCACCGCCCAGGGTCAGCGGACGCTCGGAATCAGAGGCACTGCCACCATCCACAAAGCAGTGGCTCATCAACACACAAGGGCGTGTAGGGTGGCGCTGCTCGCTAATGCGCTCAACCAGATAGCGGTGGGCAGCGTCAAAATCACGCGTATCGACATCAAACTGGCTACGCACGTGTTCAGGGTCGGCGTAGGGAATGCCGAATACATCGACCTCGATGCCCTTAATCGTCAGCGTGACGGGGGTGGCGAAATCGGCCAAGTCAGAAAGAATATGCAGCCCGGTCTGGCGCAGATGGCGGGCACCAAAGCGTAATCGTTCGGCACCGTCGTGGTTGCCTGAGATCATAATCACCGGCAGCTTGCGCTCCTCGCAGAGCGCGTGAAGCACCTCATCCAGCAGCATTACCGCCGCCGAAGGAGGCACCGAACGGTCGTAGATATCGCCCGCAATTAACACCGCATCGACGTTTTCGCGATCGATGATCTCAATAAGCTGGTCGAGCACATGGCGCTGATCCTCCAGCAGCGAGAGATTATGAAATAGCCTGCCCAGATGCCAATCTGCGGTGTGGAGTAGACGCATAGCGAGCTCAACAAAAAGTGGGTGGTGGCATCATAACAACCTGACAGCAAAAAGCCCCACCGGGGTGGGGCTCAAAGTTAAGATTAACGCAGACGTTCGCTAGTTACGGAACGCATCGGGATAAGTGGTTAAATCAACATCCCACATTATCGGCAGGAGGAAATAGACAGCCGCGACAATCAACAGTAGAGCGATAATATTCAGCCAGAAACCATTGCGCACCATCTCAATAATTTTGATTTTACCGGTGGCAAAAATAATCGCATTGGGTGGGGTACCCACCGGCAACATAAAGGCGCAGTTAGCCGCCATCGCTGCTGGCACCATCAACACGAAGGGGTGAATATTCAGCGCCAGCGCCAGCGAGGCCAGTACCGGTAGAATCATGGTGGCGGTTGCGGTATTTGAGGTGATCTCGGTTAAGAACAGCACCATGCCGCTGGCCAGTAAAATCACCAGCAGGAAGTTAACACCTTCCAGCACGCTCATTTGCCCGCCGATCCACTGCGCCAGGCCAGAAGAGTTGAAGCCAGCGGCAAGCGCCAAGCCCCCACCAAACAGCAGCAGAATGCCCCAGGGAACGTCTTTGGCGATATCCCAGCCCAGTAGGCAACCGCCTTTATTTTTGGAAGGGATCAGAAAGAGTAATAGTGCCGCGACAATCGCGATCATGGTGTCGTTAATGCCAGGGATATTGATGATCTGTCCCTGCCAAAGAAACGAACGGGTAATCCAGAAAAACGCCGCAAACAGGAAAACACTTAATACTGCTTTTTCTTCAAACGAGATCCGGCCAAGCTCAGCCATCTCTTTTTTGATCAGGGCTTTACCCCCCGGCAGGTGACTCAATTTAATCGGGTAAATAATGCGTGTTAGCAGTAGCCAGCCAGAGAATAGCAGCACTACCACCACGGGGAAGGCAAACACCATCCACCCTGCAAAAGAAATTTCAACGCCAAATAACTCGTTAACAATAGCCGCCAAAATAATGTTGGGCGGGGTTCCAATCAGCGTCCCCAGGCCGCCAATGGTGCCGCCGTAACCCACGCCAAAGATCAATGCTTTACTGAACTTGTCGATTTCCGCACTGTGGTCACCTTCGGTTTTATTTAGCTCCTGGGTGACCTGATAAACAATCGCCGTACCTATAGGCAGCATCATCATGACCGACGCGGTGTTGGAGACCCACATCGACAAAAAGCCAGTCGCGGCCATAAAGCCGAACACAATGCTGTTAATACTGGTTCCCAGCACGGCGATAATCGACAGCGCGATACGCTTATGCAAATCCCACTTTTCCATCGCCAGGGCAATCATAAAACCGCCCAAGAACAGGAAAATAATCGGATTACCATAAGCGGCCGTCACCGTACTGCCCTCCAGCGCGCCGGTAATCGGCAATAGCACGATGGGCAGCAGAGAGGTAGCGGGAATTGGAATGGCTTCAGTGATCCACCACACCGCTACCCATAAGGTAGTGGCCAGCACCATGCGACCTTCAAAGCTTAAGTCTTCAGGGTGAAAAAACAGCGTAACCAACGCGAACAGCAGCGGGCCAAGCACTAAGCCAACCTTCTGAGGCGTTGTGTAGGCGGGCGGCTTAGGTTGCTGAGAAGGATCACGCTTTGACACCGCAGCGGCGGCCTTCTCTGAGCCACCGGTTGGTAGCGCACACATTAAAAGATTTTTGGCTTGGTAATGGGAATGCCATAGCTGATCCCACACCGTCATCATGGCATTTATTCGCATTTATTTGCGTCGCTCATCGTCAGGTTAAAAAGGGCGATATTGATGAAAGCAAGCACGCACTAAAGCATTATCTGAAGCAGCGCCAGCCATCTTTCGGGGCCCTTTATTCACTGCAATAGGCAATTAGTCCAGTGATTTACTCAAAATCGCCACTAAAGTCTAACAACTTTAGTTTTAATTGTTAGCAGATGAGTATGTCATCGCTCCCCCTCAAAATAGCCACCGCATCGACCAAGCGAATATCAACGGAGATGAGCATCAGCTGATAGAATACCGCCCCTTTCAGGCGCGTTAGCGGCCTATCGCCCTAACGCCTCCCCTCTTTCTACTACCTGAGAGTTGCGCAATGATCGCCATCGCCCATGCAGTTTTCCGGCCACTTTTACGGCTGGGCCTTATCCCGCAGATTTTAATCGGTATCGTTGCCGGGGTAGTGCTCGCCCTGTTTACGCCCGGCATTGCCAGCGATGTGGCCTTGCTTGGCCAACTGTTTATCGCCGCTTTGCAGGCGGTAGCCCCCATCTTGGTATTTGTGCTGGTAGCGGCAGCGATTTCTGCCCATAAAAAAGGCCAGCCAACCCACATTCGCCCCGTGCTGGTGCTGTACGTGGTGGGCACGTTAATCGCGGCGTTAATTGCCGTGGCGGCCAGCTTTCTGTTTCCCACCGAACTCTCATTGAATGCAGGCCAGGTGGACGGCAACCCGCCCGGGGATATTTTTAGCGTTATGCGCGATCTGCTGTTGAACGCGGTGGCCAATCCGGTTAGCGCGCTGATGGAAGCGAATTTTATCGCCATTTTGGCCTGGGCCATCGGCCTGGGTTTGGCGCTGCGCCAAGCCAGCGACACCACTCGCCAAGCGCTAAATGACTTATCTGCGGCGGTCACCCGCATTGTGACGCTGGTGATTCGTTTAGCGCCGCTGGGTATCTTAGGTTTGGTGGCCGGCACGCTGGCAGAATCGGGCGTTGCCGCGCTGCTTAACTACGCCCAACTACTGGGGGTGATTGTGGGCTGCATGCTGTTTGTGGCGCTCGTGAGTAATCCACTGCTAGTCTACTTAACTACTCGGCAAAACCCTTACCCGCTGGTATTTACCTGCCTGCGGGGCAGCGCGATTACCGCCTTTTTCACCCGCAGCTCGGCAGCGAACATTCCGGTCAACCTGGAGCTTTGTCGCCGCCTAAAGCTCGACCCTGACACCTACTCGATTTCCATTCCGCTGGGCGCGACGATCAATATGTGCGGTGCGGCCATCACCATTACAGTCATTACCCTGGCTACCACGCATACCCTGGGTATTAGCGTTGATTTCCCCACGGCGCTGCTTTTGTGCGTGGTCTCAGCGCTGGCGGCCTGCGGTGTTTCCGGCGTGGCGGGCGGCTCGCTAATGCTGATTCCTATGGCCGCTAACCTGTTCGGTATTCCCACGGAAGTGGCTATGCAGGCGGTGGCGATTGGCTTTGTGATCAGCGTGGTGCAGGACTCCACCGAAACTGCGCTTAACTCCTCTACCGATGTGCTGTTCACCGCGGCAGCTTGCCAAGCGCAAGGAGGCAAACGCGCTTAACCGTTCAGCTTTTAACCATTCAGCTTTTAACCATTCACCTTGGGGAGTGGCTTCTTATAACAGCCACTCCCCTGTTATAACGGCCAATCCCCTATATTAGCCCTTCCCCTGGGCGCTCGCGCATTAACTATTGGATGATGTAACAAGCCTCGCTAAACGCTCCCGTTCATCCTCTTCATAAAAACTCGGGTCATCGAATAGGTCTCGCTGGGCATCATCGAAGATCATTTCCAACACCTCTGCACTACTTTGTACCATCGGCTCAAAGTGTGCGGTATGAGTGACCAATGCCCTGACGCGGCGGCGGCGGTAGAGGGCGTAAATACCCAACAGGGTAAACACGCAGGCGATATAGAGCGGCAGGCCATGGCCACCCACTAAGCTCATCAGCGACCCCGCCGCGATCGGCGCCACGGCACAGCCCGCACCGTGCATAACCAGCATATCCGCCGAGCCGGAGACAATTTCATCTGGGTGAAGTTGATCGATCAACTGCGCTACCGCCAGCGGATAGAGCGAAAACGCCAAACCGCCCCAGATAAAATAGAGCCCCAGCAGCACCTCGTGGCTGGGCGCAAAGGGCATAGCCGCGGCAATTATCGCCGCAAACAGCACCACCCAGATCATGACTTTAGGCCGGTCGTGTTTATCGGAGAAACGCCCGATGGGAATCTGCAACAGCGCCCCGCCGATAATCGCCACGCTCATTACCAAGCCAACACCGCCAATATCAAACCCTAACTGCGTGGCGTATATCGGCGTCATCGACCAGAACGCCCCCATGGCAAGCCCGGATAATGCGGCGGAAGCTACCGCTAGCGGCGCAAAGCCCAGCAGTGCGCGTAGGCTGCTTTTGGGTCGGTCGGAAATTTTGGGCTGAACGCGACGGGTCAAAGTAATGGGTAACAGCGCCCAACTGATCAAAATAGAGATCACCACAAACAGCAAAAAACCCTCTGGCGAAGAGAGCCTTAGCAGCTGTTGAGCCAGTGCTAACGCGCCCAGGTTGACTACCATATAAACAGCGAAAATCCGCCCCCGCTCGTGTCCTGCCGCCTGGCTGTTCAGCCAGCTCTCAATCACAGTAATCAAGGTAATAAACGCAAGCCCGTAAACCACCCGCAACGGCAGCCATACCCACGGGTCGATAAACACTAGATGCAGCAGCGCCACCGATGAACAAATAGACGCGCAGAAGCCAAAGGTACGGATGTGCCCCATACGCCGAATTAAGCGCCCGCTCACCCAGGTGCCGCAGATGAAGCCGACAAAATAGCCGGACATAATGATCCCCAACACTGCGCTTGAAAAACCTTCCGCCGTACCTCTCAAGGTAAGCAGCGTGTTGAGCAAGCCGTTGCCTAGCAACAGAAGCGCCACACTGCGTAGGATCGATTTAACCGGATTGAGCATGGCCAATGAATACATTGCGCTTCCTCGTAGCAGACTCGCTATAGGTCATGCATAAAAGATGCCACTGAAAGTCTTCGCTACGAAGGTGTTGGCCGCTGAGATCGTTGACAAGCTATCGTTCTTTATATAGAACGTTCTTTATATAAAGTGTTCTATATAAAGAACAGCTCAACGGGATAGCGGGCAGCCTTATGGATAAACTCTCACTCAACACGCTGGGCCAACACCTTCAAGCACTGCGCCTTGAGCGGGGCTGGTCGCTTTCGCAATTAGCCAATGAGGCGGGCATCGCCAAGTCCAACCTGTGCCGCTTGGAGCAAGGCAACGGTAATCCCACCATCGATACCATTTGGCGGCTTGCGGTGCAGCTCAATGTGCCCTTCGGCACCCTGGTAGCGCCGATTAGCGTGCCGCTAGGTGAAGATGGCGTGCAGGTGCGTTTGATTGACCAAGGCAAAGACTCACCCCAGGTGGATGCCTACTGGATGCGCTGCGCGCCGCATACGTTGCGTCATGCTGAAGCCCATACACCGGGCACCCGCGAATCGCTTACGCTGATTAGCGGCTGGCTGGAAGCGGGGCCAGAGGGCGCCACCACACAGCTCACTCCAGGCGATACCGTAACCTTCCCCGCCGACCAGCCACACCTTTATCGTACCCAAGCAGCGGAGGCCACGTTGATGATGACCATCACCTATGGCGCAGAAGGCCAAACCCCATGAACCAAGCTGCCAGCCACTCTCCACTGCGTAGCGCACTGCAGGGCGTGCGCGAATCCATTCCGCTGCTCGGCGGCTACATCCCGGTGGCGCTGTCGTTTGGCTTGGTCGCCACCCAGGCAGGCTTTAGCACCCTGGAGGCCACGGCTATTTCAGCGCTGATCTACGCCGGGGCCTCGCAGTTTCTGTTTGTCGGGATGATCGCCACCGGCGCACCGCTGTGGTTGGTGGTGGTGATGACGCTGCTGATTAACGTCCGCCATGTGGTGTACGGCCCTAACCTGGCGGCGCTACTGCCGCGCAGCCGCCACTGGCCCTGGCTGATGCATGGCCTCACTGACCAGGTATTTGCCCTGGCCTTAACCCGGCTACCCCAACTGCCCGAGGCTAAGCGCTTTAGCTGGTTTGTGGGTGCATCGCTGCTGGCCTGGGGCGCCTGGATCATCGGTACTGCGGTGGGCGCCACCGCTGGGGAGGCGTTTACCGCCCGCTGGCCGCTGTTGGGTGAGATTATGCCCTTCGCCCTGCCCGCGCTGTTTCTAACCATGGTGGCACCACGCTTTACCGATAAGCGCTGGGCCGTGGCCATGGGCTGCACCATTCTGGCGGCACTCGGTTTAACGCTGGTCGGTTGGAGCAATGTGGCGATTCCTCTCGCGGCTGCTTGCGGTGCACTGTGCTTCTATATGCTGAAATTCCAAAACAAGAGGTGTGAGCAATGAGCAGCGCACTTTGGCTAGCGGTAGCGGTTTCGGCCCTTGGCACGCTGCTGATGCGGGTAGTGCCATTTTTATGGATGCAGCGCCGACTCAATAGCACTACTGGCCTTAATAACATGCCCCAGTGGCTGGGTATTCTGGGCCCGCTGATGATTGCCGCCGTGCTGGGGGTCTCGATTGTGCCGGTTAATCCCAGCGCTGTTTCCTGGACCGCCACCGCCATCGGGCTTTCTGTCACGCTACTGGTGTGGTCGCGGGTACGCTCATTGGGCTGGCCGGTCGCTGCTGGAGTTGGGGTGTTTGGGTTGGTGGAGGTCGCGGCCCTCATTTGGTAATGCTTTGCATTAGCTTTTACGCCATGCCATCATCCTGATTTTTCACTCCAGGGCAGTCGTAAAGTGACCTTAATGTTAAAAGCACACACCCATGGCAAGAAGGTTTTAATGCGTGTGTTGCTGATAACGCTGGCGGCGCTATCCCCCGCTATGTTGACCGCCAACCCGCTACACAGCCCCCCTGACTCGCCGCGCATTGTGACGCTTTACCAGGGCGCCACCGACAGCGCCGTGGCACTTGGGCTGACGCCGATTGGCGTGGTCGACGCCTGGTTGGAAAAACCCATGTACCGCTACCTGCATGATCCGCTTGATGGCGTCGAGCATGTGGGGCTGGAAACTCAACCCAACCTGGAAAAGATTGCCTGGCTGAAGCCTGACCTGGTGATTGCCAGCGATTTTCGCCACGCGCGCATAGCGCCACTATTAAGTGCTATTGCTCCCACGATATCAGCGCCTACGGTATTTAACTTCAAGACCACCCTCACGATGGTGGCGAATGCCACTCACCAAGAAGCCGAGGCCGGGGAGCTACTCCAGCGCTGGGACGAACGGGCGGCCGATTTTCGCCAGCAGATCGCCGTCAAATTGGGCGATGCGTGGCCGCAAAAAGTCGCCGTGGTGCGCTTTAAAAGCGATCACGTACGTATCTATACCAGTGGCTTTGCGGGCTCGATTCTCGATGAGCTGGGCTTTGCGCAACCAGATACCCTGCAGAGCCAAAGCTGGGGAATGAAGCTTTCCAGTACAGAAAATATTCCGGTGCTGGATGCCGACGCCCTGTTTATTCTGCTTGAACCGGATGACCCCGCCATTGCGGATAATTACCGGCACTGGGCCTCCCACCCTCTGTGGCAACAGCTGTCAGCCGTTCAAAGCGGGCGTGTTTTTGAGGTTGATCCGGTGAGTTGGATGATGGGCGGCGGCATATTAGCGGCCAACGCCATGCTGGATGATCTATATAGCCACTATGAATTAGCTTGCCATGCCCCCTTGTCAAACCGCGGCGAGGAACCTTCATGCTAAACAGCGCTGCCGCGAAAAGCATCGGCCTACTGTTGGGGGCGCTGGTGGCGCTGGGCGCCTTTTTCGCCAGCGTGATGCTAGGCACCACGGAGATCGCCCTCTCCTCCCTGTTCGGCTCGCTCGCCGATTATGACCCGTCCAATATCGCCCATATTATTCTGCTAACCGAGCGCTTACCGCGCGCGGTGGTTGCCGCTCTGGTGGGCGCCAGCCTGGCGATTGCCGGGGCACTGATGCAGACCATGACGCGTAACCCCCTAGCGTCGCCGGGTATTTTGGGCATTAACGCTGGCGCGATGTTTTTTGTCGTGGTCGCGGTGTCACTTTTGCCACTGCATACCCCCGCCCACTACGTATGGGCCGCGCTATTAGGGGCACTTGTCGCTGCCGTACTGGTGGTGGTGCTTAGCCGCGGTCGCCACGGTGAGCTCTCCCCACTGCGGGTTGTGCTGGCTGGTGTGGCGGTAACGGCGATGTTTGTGTCGTTCAGCCAAGGGCTGCTGGTGATTGATCAACAAAGCTTTGAAAGCGTGCTCTACTGGCTGGCGGGTTCGGTGTCAGGGCGCGATCTTTCATTGGTAGCGCCCTTGCTACCACTCTTCGGCGGGGCGCTTTTACTTAGCGCACTGCTCGTCCGCCACGCTAATGCGCTGCTACTGGGCGATGATATGGTCACCGGGCTGGGTATGCAGGCCACCACTATCAAGCTGCTGCTCGGGTTGATTGTGATTGTGCTGGCAGGTAGTTCCGTAGCGCTGGCGGGCATGATCGGGTTCGTGGGGCTGATTGTGCCCCATATGGCGCGGGGGCTGTTTGGCATTGATCACCGCTGGCTGCTGCCTGCCTGCGCCCTGCTAGGGGCCTGTTTACTGCTGCTGGCTGACCTGGGCTCGCGCTTTTTAATGCCTCCCCAGGAGATACCGGTCGGCGTAATGACGGCGCTGATCGGCACGCCCTTCTTTATTTATCTGGCGCGACGCAAGATGGCAGGCCAATGAGACAAGCAGCAATGTTAACCCTCGATAAAGAGGCGCAGAACGACAGTAACCGCTTACTGCGCAGCCTGCTCATGCTAAGCCTTTTATTGTTAGCAAGCGCCGGGCTGTCGCTCTGTTTAGGCAGCTTCCCCACCTCATTCACTCAGGTGATACACGCTCTCGCCGCGCCACAAAGTAGTGATATCGCTTTTATCATTTGGGAGTTAAGGCTGCCCAGAATTCTACTGGCCATACTGGTCGGCGCCGCCCTGGCGATAGCGGGGGCAATTCTACAAAGCATTGTACGCAACCCGCTGGCCTCACCAGATGTGATCGGCATTACCAGCGGCGCAGCGCTGGCGGCGGTGCTGTTTTTAGCGCTATTGAGCACCACCTTGAGCATTCACTGGCTGCCCGTGGCGGCCATGCTAGGGGCACTGGTTTCAGCATTGCTGGTGGTCAGCCTCGCCTGGAAAGGCGGCATCAGCCCATCGCGGATGGTACTGGTGGGCATTGGCCTTGCAGCGGCCATGGGTGCAGGGACTACGCTGTTAATCGTGATCAGCGATGACTCCGCCGCCATGACCGCCTATGTATGGCTCACCGGCAGTCTTTACGCTGCACAGTGGGACGATGTTCGGGGTCTATTACCGTGGATAGTCGTCGCTGTGCCGATCAGCCTAGCCTTCACCCGTCATGCAGACGCCATGGCACTGGGCGACGCCGTTGCCGAAGGGCTGGGGGTGGCGATTCTACGCAGTCGATTAGTCTTGCTAGCCTGCAGCGTGGCGCTGGCCGGTGCCGCCGTGGCGTTTGCGGGGGGCTTAAGCTTTGTGGGGTTAATTGCCCCCCATCTAGCAGCCAGGGTGGTGGGGCGCAACATGGCACGCCTAGTGCCCGCGTCAGCGCTGGTCGGCGCCTTGATTGTGCTTTACGCCGACCTGCTGGGCCGAGTGGTCTTTTTACCCAAAGACCTGCCTGCGGGCATTTTCGTTGCCGGGATAGGCACGCCCTTTTTTGTCTATTTGTTGCATAGATCGCGAGCTCGCTTTTAAAACCTGTTGACGAAAAAAAGCGGCACCCTCGGGGCGCCGCCAAACAGTATCGAGCATAGAAAATAAAAAAACAGAAAACGGCTGCTTAGAAATCCAGCTGGTATCCCAGCGTGAAAGTGCGGCCACGCCCAGTGAAGTAGTACTCGTCGCTGATTCGTGCGGCTTGGGAGTAGTAAGTGATGTAATCCTTATCGGTTAGGTTTTCGATACCCACCGACACCCTGCCGGTGGGCAGGCGATAAGCTAACGAAGCATCCACTAAGCCGTAGCCGTCAAAATCAAGTTCAGGATTATCGACGCTGCGATCGAAGTAGTAGCTACCCTGTAAGCGCGTGGAAACACGCTCGTTCCAGGTAGCGCTCCAGCCCAGTTTGAGTGTATCCGGGGCGATATTGATACCGGTGAGTTTGGTATCCACGCGACCGTCGCCATCCTGATCCGACTTGCCCTCGGTATGAGCGTAAGAGAGCGACAGATCATGCTTGTCCGCCACCTGCATGTCACCAGTAATCTCAACGCCCTG
This sequence comes from Halomonas sp. SpR8, assembly GCF_031010195.1. Lineage (GTDB taxonomy): Bacteria > Pseudomonadota > Gammaproteobacteria > Pseudomonadales > Halomonadaceae > Vreelandella. The sequence continues at coordinate 467,995 of NZ_JAUAMC010000003.1, forward strand.
GATCTCGGTTTTCTCTCGGCTGCCTACCCAGGTGCCATTCTGTTCGGTCAGCCGTTGGCCGTAATCCGAGTTCGACTCGTAATAGCTGATCTCTAACCCATAGCCATCCCAGTCAAAGCGCGCGCCGATCTCATGGTTTTCGGTCACAATCGGCTGAAGCTGCAGTAAGCTATCCACATCCTGGCCCGCCGCGCCAATACCACGCAGCACGCGGCCCACATCGGGCATACCAAAGCCTTCCGAGTAGTTGGCATACAGCTGGGCCCAGTCGGTGGCTTGATAGGTTAAGCCGACGTTATACAGCGTCTCATCGAAGCTGGGCTTGCCGCCGTCCACGCTGACGTTGTCTTGAGTGACATTGCTACGATCAATCGTTTGGAAGCTATCCACCTCAAGCTCAGCGTGCTCGTGACGCACCCCCGCGTGCAGCGTCAGCGGATCCGCTAGCTTAAACTGGCCTTGCAGGAACGGCGCCAAATTCCGGAAGCGACTTTCCGGCACATAGGTACGCCCGGTATGCACGAGCATTTGGCTTGTCTCGTCTTCCAGTACATCCAAACCCACCGTCACACCCAAGCGGTCGTCCAGCATACCGTTACGGTTCAAGGTGAATTTAGCGCCCGTTTTGTCAGACTCATTGCGCGTCTGGTCGAATTGGGTATCGCCCGCACTATCCAGGTAAGGGAAAAACGGCGTAGTCGCGAAGCGCGCGCGAAAGCGCTGGCGATACACTTGGGCATCCAACTCATTGCCAAACCAATCAGCGTGGGAGTAGGAAAGCCGTGCCGAGGTCACTTCGTTGAACCCAGGCTCGCCGTCACGGCTGCCTTTGCGCGCCGTGGTCGGCACCCCTGCTGCACGATCTCCCGCTACCGGCACGTAGTCGTTGCCCTCTTCCAAATCAAAATGATTAAGCGAGAACTCAACATTCTGGTTGTCATCAATCCAGTAACCCAGCTTGCCGAACAGGTCGTAGCTTTCCGAGTTCTGCAGCTCGCCTGGGTAGGCAATACCCACCACCTCGTCGTTGCCGTCATAAAAGACGCCGCGCTCCTGACGAGTGGCTGCGGCAACGAAATCCCAGTCGCCTTGCTGCCCGCTAATACGGTAGTCCAGCTTGTTGCCCAGTCCACCGGATTGGAAATCATCGTCCGTGGTCAGGCTAATGCCCGCGTGCTGGCTAATACCGCCACCTTCGGCACGCCGGGTCACCAGGTTGATCAACCCACCGGTCGCACCTAAACCATGCTCGGCGCTGGCACCGTGGATCACTTCAATGCGCTCAACCATGGAAAGGTCAATGGTATAGCTATCCCGTGAGCTGTCGCGCAGCGGGTTGGACTGAGGCACACCGTCAATCAAAAATAGCGCGTCGCGGCCACGGAATGTTTCGCCCGCGTTAGAGAGCTTTTGGCGGCTGGGTGAATAGGAGGGAATCAGATTGCTGAGCACCTGCCCCGGGTCGTCGGTAATCGCTAGCTGCTGCTCGATCTGCTCGCGGGTGATGATCGTTACCCGCTGCGGCGTTTGTCCCGCTTCGCTGTGGCTACGGGTGGCAGTTACCACCATGGTCGAGTCGGCATCACTGGTGCCGCCTTGTGACTCAGCAGTTGTTGACTCCTGCGCGTGAGCCTGACTGATCGCCACCAAACCGGCGAGCGTCACTGTGGGCCACAATACTGGACGAGTCTTAATGCGCATTTTTTACCTTTTGAGTGAACGATTCCCAGAAAACGTAATACATATCTAAATGATAATGATTGTATTATGCACAAAAAGATATACAGGTCCACTCCACGGGAACAAACCGGTCGGAACAGCAAGCAACAGCCAGTGGCAAGTATTGAAAATGAGAATATTTTGGCTTACGGTTCTGCCTGCGTTAACAACCTCAATGAGCCCAACCATGACACGCCCTTCTCACCAGTCTCCTCGTTTGACCGGCGAAGCCTTGCAGGCAGGCTACGACACTCGACGCGTGCTGGATGGTGTGGATATCGCCATTTCAGAAGGTAAAGTCACGGTGCTGTTGGGCCCCAACGGCAGTGGCAAGTCGACGCTGCTGAAAACCCTTGCCCGCACGCTCACGCCTAGCGACGGGCATGTGTATTTGGATGGCAAGGATATTCATCGCAGCAAGACGCGGGAGGTCGCCAAACGCCTGGGAATCCTGCCCCAAGGCCCAATAGCGCCCGAGGGGTTAAGCGTAAAGCAGTTGGTAGGGATGGGGCGGTTTCCACACCAGGGGCTATGGCAGAAAAATGCTCAGCAGGACGCCGAGGCCATTCGTGAAGCCATGGCGTATACCCACGTGACGGAGTTTGCCGAGCGCAACGTGGATGCGCTTTCCGGCGGCCAGCGCCAGCGCTGCTGGATTGCCATGGTACTGGCCCAGCAAACCGACCTAATTCTGCTTGATGAGCCCACGACTTTTTTGGATCTAAAAGTACAGGTTGATTTACTGGAGCTACTTTCGCGCCTGGCCCATGAAAAAGGCCACACCCTACTGCTGGTGCTCCACGACCTGAACCTGGCCGCCGCCTACGCTGATCAGTTAGTGATGATGTGCGATGGCCGCATCGTCACCAGCGGCGCGCCGAGCGAAGTATTTACCGAGACCAACCTTAAGCGCGTGTTCGATCTGGATGCCCATGTCATCCACGACCCCGAAAGCGGCAGCCCGATTTGTGTACCGCGTAAACGGCATCAAGCCGCCGCTGAATCAGGAACGCTAGTTCAGCAGCGTTGTGTGATGTAAGCAATGGCCTGTAATTTGCTGCAAGCAATAAAAAGCCCGGCAAGTTACCGGGCTTAGCTTAGGCTAATTTTCTTACCAACTATATTTGACACTACCAATCACACTACGGGATTCGCCGTAGTAGCACCAGTATTCACAGCTGGCCACGTACTCTTTATCCGTTAGGTTATTGACGTTGACCTGGGCCTGCCAGCCGTCGGCAAACTCATAGCCCACCATGGCGTCGAACAGGGTGTAGCTATCTACTTCTGTGTTGTCCGCGACACTGGTATCAACGGTGCTGCCCACATACCGCACGCCGCCGCCCAGCGTCACACCCTTCAGCGCGCCGCCGGTAAAGGCGTAATCCAGCCAGGTAGAGGCCTGGTGACGCGGGATTAACGGTGCACGGTCATCGTCTTCCAGCCGTGAATCGGTGTAGGTATAGGCCGCAGTGACTTTTAGATCATCGGTAATGTAGCCAACGCCTTCCAGCTCAAAACCTTGAGAGGTGCGTTCGCCTTCCTGCACCTGAAAGCCAGTTGGTGAATTCACCAGCGTGTTGCTCTCTTCCAAATCAAACAGCGCCGCCGTCACGTAACCATCCCAGCCAAAGGGGGCCACCTTAACGCCCGCTTCCCACTGACGCCCTTCACGGGGGTCATAAAGATCACCGTCGCTATCCACACGGCCCAGTGGGTCAAAGGACTCGGTGTAACTGATGTAGGGATTAACGCCGTTTTCACCCAAGTACATAGCGCCGCCCGACCAAGATACCTGATCGTCATCTGAACGCTGGGTCGTTCCCGCCGTTAGGTTACTGTTTTCGGTCTCTGCCTGATCGTAGCGCACGCCGCCTAGCAGCACCCAACGGTCATCAATGCGCAGTTGATTCTGAGCATACAGGCCCGTTTGCTCTTTATCGATTTCACGGGTGAGCAAATCATCCGCGCCCACCGGCGTGTAATTGCCATAAGTGGGGTTGAAGATATCAATGGGGTCGCCGAACGGGAAAGGATCCGCTTCTTGGCCACTCACGCCGAGGTTTTGATAATCCACCCCCAGCAGTAGCGTGTTTTCGGTGCGGTCAGTGTACCAGTTACCTACCATACGGTTATCGACCGTCCAGCTATCAATGGTGCCATCGCGGTAGACATGGCCGCGTGCGGCTCGACGCTCATCCGCCATAAAGAAGGCGTAGGTGCTGCGCAGCTCTAAATCCAGCTCGCTGTAGCGTAAGTCCTGCTCGAAACGCCAAGTGTCGTTAAGACTGTGGCGCAGTTCGTAGCCTAACGCCCACTGGGTGCGCTCATCTTTATCGTAACCCGGCTCGCTGAGATTGGTTTGCGGGTCGACACGACCAAAGGGCGTGTTCTCCACGGTGCCATAGGGCAGCTTGAACGAGTTCACCGGGACGCCATCATCTTTCTGCACGCTGGCCAGGAACGTGACGGTCGTATCGTCGCTGAAATCCACCGCCAGGCTCGGTGCAAAGTAGTAGCGCTCGTTATCCGTGCCGTCTAAATCGCCGTCGCGCTCTTTATACAGACCCACTAAGCGGTAGCGTACATCATCTGACTCACCCACCGGGCCACTGGTATCAATCCCAACTTGACGATGGTTGCGGTTGCCGAGTTGCAGGTTTACCTCGCCCTGAGGTGTTTCGGTCGGGCGCTTGCTCACCGCATTGATCAAACCGCCAGGAGGCGCCTCACCGTACAAAATTGACGATGGGCCTTTGAAGACATCTACTCGCTCCAGGCCAAATGGCTCCGGCAACCACTGATAAAACCCTTCGCGATAGATACGCAGGCCATCCTGGTAGGTGGACTGGTCAAAACCGCGCACCTTGAACCAATCGGTGTTGTTATCACTGCCAAAATGACCTGACAACACGCCCGCACGGTAGCGGAAGGTTTCATCTAATTGCTGAACGTTGCGGGTCTCCAGCTCTTCACGGTCAACGCTTGAAACCGGGCGTGGCGTTTCCACCAGCGGGGTATCGACCTTGAGAGCAGTGGCCGTAACCACCATGGTATCGTTGTTAACGGATTCTTCTTGCGCAAACAGAGTGAGCGGAGCAACGCCGAGCATGCCACCCAGCGAGAGAACCAAGGAATGGCGAACCGCTACAGCCAATGGCGCGACACGGAAAGGCATAGGAGTACGGAGCATGAGTAAGTCTCAACGGGTATGAGGAGTGATATCGTTATAATAAGACGAATGATACAAATTTTCATTCAGAATCACAATAACTCCATTAACTCAAGTCCAGAAGTTGGAACGAGGTGTTCGATTCGGTGCTGTCTATAGGAGGAGACATCGAGAAGCTATCGACGTCAAGCATGCCAAAGGAACCGCCAAAGAGGACAAATCTGCGTTTTTTTGAAGAAAACTACTTGGGAGGGCAGAAATTAAATGGTGGGCCCAATAGGACTTGAACCTACGACCAAGGGGTTATGAATTCGCTTTTAAATCAAAAGATACTGAAAGCACTACGAAATCCACCGTAACCTAGCAAAAGTTAAAGTATCTGACTATCAGTAGCTTAGCGAAGGTGAGCGTAACCTACCCCAACCAGTCACTGTACCGATATCAGTCCATTTCCCACGGATTGATCGTCTCGACGCTTAGCTTCTCGAAATCCTTTACATTGCGTGTCGCCAACACCGCTTCATGCTGGATGCAGATAGCCGCAATTTGGGCATCGGCCATGTGGACCTGCCTTCCTGTACTCTCGCTGACAGCGACCTGCTCTGCGTAGTGAATCGCAGCCCCGCTATCGAACGATAGAATGCGTCCAGAGAAATCTTCCTCGAACATTGCCGCCGCCTTGGCCGCGAAACCACGCTTGCGACTGCCGTCGGGCAAGCGCTCGATACCATAGAGAATTTCAGCAACCGTAATAGCGGAGATTGTTACGAAAATAGCATCCTGCCTGTCCAGCCAGTCGACAACCCGTGCGTCTGGGACAGGCCGCATCAGCTCGGATAGCACATTGGTATCAAGAACTATCATGCGCCGAAGCCCAGATCACGAGGCTTATCTGACCTAGGCAGCACGTCCAGCTCGATGCCCCCCACGTCTGCGAATCGCTCACGTATGCGACTCCCTAGCCCCTTTGCTTGAGGCTGGTTCAAGGCGCTACGCAGAATAATGCGAACCTCCTCTTCCATGGAATGGCCATGCCTAGCCGCTTCCATGCGAAGCTGAGCCTTCAACTGGTCGTCCAAATTGCGGATCGTGATCGAAGCCATGCCAGACTCTCCATCTGATTGCAATGCTATCAATGATAGCACAAGGCCAACGAGTACGCCTATGCATTCAAATGACCACGAGATACACACACTTGGCACCTGACCACTTAAAAGCAACGATCACGTTCGGCCCGAAGATATTCGGTTGACACTTTGTTGCCACTATAATGAAAAGGTACAGCTAGGAAGGGATAAAACGAGGGTAAGTCATTGATAAATGGTGGGCCCAGTAGGACTTGAACCTACGACCAAGGGATTATGAGTTGGCTACTATAACAATAAGTTACTGACAAATAAAGGAAAGTAGCCGTAATTTAGAAAAAGGCACAGTTGTTTAGAATCAGTAATTTAGCGAAGTTTAAGGATAGCATGCGAAGCTATTGTGTGTACCGTTGGTGTACCTTTTCGGAGCGGATGCATAGCAAATCTTATGTGCTACCATATAACTACTATGTAACACATGAGGATATGTGTCATGAGCGATGCTACTTTCACCTTTCGGGTCGATGAAGATCTTAAAACAGAATTTGCCAGTGTAGCCAAGGCCCACGACCGCACCGGAGCACAGCTTCTGCGCGACTTTATGCGCAACTATGTGGCGCAGCAGCAAGCACAAGATTATGACACTTGGTTGATCGCCAAGGTAGAACAGTCACGAACCTCTGCGGAAGCAGGCAACCTTATCCCTGCCGCCGATGTTGAAGCTAGGTTTGCAGCTCGACGTGCCGCTACCCGTGCCCGCCTGGCAGAAACTAAGTGATGGAGCTGGTTTGGGCGCCAGAGGCAATACAAGATCGTGATGTCATTTACGATTACATAGAGCCAGAAAACCCTCTGGCGGCTTTGACGCTAGATGAGCTGTTTTCCGAGAAGGCCGCAATTCTGGTAAATTTCCCTAACAGCGGACGCCCTGGCCGGGCTTCGGGCACCCAAGAGCTGGTCGTCCATCCCAGCTATATGCTTGTGTACGAAGTTGTGGGGAAACAGGTGCGTATTTTGAATGTGGTGCATACGGCTCGCCAGTGGCCGCCAGTTTAGAGTTAAACCTTAATAGAAAGCCATTGCATCATGGGTTTCTGCATTTATAACAATTACTTAAAACGATAGGAAACCTCCAATGCATCGCGTTAGCTGCCTTCATATTGAGAATTTTAGAGCTTGCCGAAATGTCACTCTGCCACTGGATAGCTATACCCCACTAGTCGGGCAGAACAATGCCGGGAAATCCACAATACTAGAGGCCATTCGCTGGGTTTTGAAGCCCAGCGCCTTGAAAGCAACTGACTTCAATGAATCACAACAGCCGGTCATTGTCGCTGCGTGTGTGGATGGAATTGATGATGATGTCTTGGCATTAATTCCCAGTGCAAACCATCGGAGAGCTATAGAGCCTTACTGCCGGGAGGGTAGACTCTGGATTCGGGTGACGGCCAGTGGAGCCAGCTCGAAGTCCAATACACAGGAAGTATGGCAAGTGGATGAGTGCCCTCAAGATGGGGTTCCCGAGCTATGGCGCTCCTATCCTTCGGGGCTTCCGCAAGCAGTCTCTTCCCTATTACCTGAACCACTGCATGTATTGGCCATGCACGATATTGGTGAAGATTTGGGCAAAGCCAAAACCGGAACGACAATCAAGGGCCTTCTGGATGAAATCATGAAGCCCCTCTTGGAGGCTCATGGTGAGTTGACGACAGCGCTCGACACCATTCGCAATGTACTAACCACTAATGGTGATCAGCGCTCAGACCACTTGCAGCAATTCGACACCAGTGCCACCAATGCACTAGAGAATTTCTTTCCTGGCTTGGCGCTGGATCTAGATTTGCAAGTGGTAGACATTAAAGAGTTCTTCAAGGCGGGTGATTTGCATGTCACCGATACGGTCAGCGGTGACAGGCGACGTTTTGATCAGATGGGTACCGGTGCTCAGCGCGCTATACAGATGGCACTGATCCGCTATTTAGCGGATGTGCGTCGTACCGAAGATGACCGGCTTTCCCGCCGCCTGTTGCTGATTGATGAGCCAGAACTGTATTTGCATCCTCAAGGTGTACGGCGGCTGCGCGAAGCCTTGAAGACGCTTTCAAGTGCAGGTTTTCAGATAGTGTTTTCCACCCACTCACCGCTTATGTTAAGCCGTGAAAATGCACCCAATACTGTGATTGTTGGTAATACGATAGATGACGGCGTCACCGCTCGCAAGCCAATGAGTCAAGCTGTCCAGGACGCCCTTGAAGACGCTGAAAGCCAGTCACAAACCCTGTTTGAGCTGGGTAACCTGGTAGACATCTATTTCGCAGATCGAGTGGTACTCTGCGAAGGAAAAACGGATCGAAGGCTATTGCCCCTGGCATACGAAAGGCTTTACCAACGTTCACCCGACCTGGATCACATTGCATTTGTTTCCGTCGGTGGTTGCAACAGCTTTGCCAAAGCTTTGTCGGTGCTGAGTGCCATGGATATTCGTGCTTGTGCCATAGCTGATCTGGACTTTGCCTATACCAACGCAAGAAAGAGCGGGCTATTGGAGCGCGATGGGGCTGACATAGCCGCTGCTAAGGCAGCCTTGAGCCGACTGCAAGCAGAAAGTGGCTTTACTCTGAACGGAGGACTTCCGCAGAAATGCAATCAGTGGAGCGCAGCAGATATTTGGGCCTGTTTTGCATCGGACGAGGAAGGACAAGGTATTGCTCAAAGCAGCCACGAAGCGCTGAAAGCCTCTCGGATCTGGGCCTGGCCGCAAGGATGTATTGAACAGGTAACCGGTTCAGACGACAAAGGTGAAGATGCCATTATTGAACAGGAACAGCAGTTGCGCACCATGAGCGCCGTAGAAATTGAACAGCAGATGCCCGCTTTTAAAGCGTGCTTCGATTGGATCAGGAGTCTTTAATGCCCACGCTTGAGTTTAAGGGTAAGCAGTTTGTCTATTCCCACCATCTTGGAGTTCCATTTCGTGAGTTACAGGTGTTGCCGAAAAAGTCGCTATCCGCAAAGGGTAAACAATCCTCGCTGGATGATAACCTGATCATTCATGGGGATAACCTAGAAGCGCTCAAGGCACTGTTGCCCACCCATGCAGGCAAGGTGGACTGTATCTTTATCGACCCTCCTTACAACACCGGTAACGAAGGCTGGTGTTACAACGACAATGTACGCTCGCCTTTGATGAAAGAATGGTTGAAGAAGTCAGCTAATCCAGTAGACAAGGAAGACCTAGAGCGGCATGACAAGTGGTTGTGCATGATGTGGCCGCGACTTAATCTTTTAAAAGACCTTCTTGCGGAAGATGGAAGTATTTGGATCACACTGGATGATAATGAGGCTCAGCGCGCCAAATTAATTCTTGATGAAGTTTTCGGTGAAGACTCCTTTGTGGCGTCGATAACATGGCAAGCTAGGTACTCAGTATCAAACGATGCATCTGTATCTACTTCTCATAACTATATTTATGTTTTTTCAAAAGCTCCTGAAACTTGGAAAAAGATTCGAAATGAAATTCCACGTGATGAGAAGCAGGAAAAGCAATATTCCAACCCCGATCATGACCCTGCAGGGCCGTGGAGGGCTATACCTTGGGATGCTCCCAATATTCGAGAAAATCTTTCTTATCCGATCACTACTCCTAAAGGTTCAGTTAAATACCCACCAAAAGGAAGATGCTGGGCAAGAGAGGAGTCACAATGGAATGAAATTGTCGAACAGGGACTAGCCTATTTTGGGAAGAATGAAGATGGCGCCCCATCATATAAGCGTTATCTTAAGGATGCTGGCACCGTGGTGCCTACAACATGGTGGCCGCATGACAGTTCGGGGCATACAGATGAAGCGAGTAAAGAGTTAACGGCTTTTGGCCTCGACACCCCTTTTTCCACACCAAAGCCCGTCCGTCTACTGGAAAGAATACTTAGAATTGCTACACGGGAGGATTCTTTGGTTCTGGATAGTTTCGCGGGATCGGGAACTACGGCTGAGGCTATTCTATCTCTCAACAAGAAAGATGGTGGCAGCCGACGCTTTATATTGGTCGAATGTGAAGAGTACGCTGACACCCTCACCGCCGAGCGTGTTCGGCGGGTTATCAATGGCTACCCCTATACCGGTACCCAGCGTGAAGAGTTGCATCGAGAAAGTATTACTTGGAGTACTTTCGGTAATGAGGCAAAACATAAGAAGGTGATGGATCATGTCGATTCCATCGAGAATCTGCACGGGCACGAATACGATAAGATCAAAAAGCAGATCAAGGATGGGGTGCTTACCGTTAGCGGCGAGCGCAAGATAGAGAAAACCGCACCTGGTCTGGGTGGTAGCTTTACCTATTGCACTCTGGGCGAGCCCATTAATATCGAGAGCCTACTGACAGGCAAAGACATGCCAGGCTTCGAGTCGTTGGCCCGCTATGTGTTCTACACCGCTACCGGACAGTCACTGGAGAAAATCAGACAACCCAAGCCCGATGGTTTGATTGGCGAGACTGAACTGTTCCGGGTTCACCTCTTCTACCAGCCGGACAAAGCATGGCTACGCTCGAATGAGGCGGCACTGAACGCCGAACGAGTGGCTGCTATTGAGCAGGGCAACAAGGCTGGTAAGCGCACCATTGTCTTTGCAGTAGCCAAATTTATGAGCCAGAAGGAATTGACTGCCCGGCGCATCGAGTTTTGTCAATTGCCTTATGCCGTCCACCGGATTTTAGGTGATTGAGCATGGAACTGAAGGAATACCAGCAAGGAGTACTCGGCAAGCTGGATCGTTACCTCACGGTTCTGGCCGAACAACTGGAAGAGGCGAAAGATTTCGTTGAATTTCAAAAGAACAAAGGCAAAGCTGCTCTCTTGGGTGATTATTGCCGGGAGACCTGGGATCAACTTAATACTGAGCGCTTATTGCCCTACCTGTACCAGAATGGCAATCCCGTGGTGGCTCCCTACCTGTCACGCCATGACGGTCTAGGGCTGTCGATTCCTAATATCTGCCTGAAACTGCCCACCGGAGGTGGTAAAACACTACTAGCGACGGCTGCGCTAGAGCGGGTACAAACCGATTATTTCAAACGTCAAACGGGTTTGGTGCTTTGGGTAGTGCCTTCCGAAGCGATTTATCGGCAAACCTGGAAGCAGCTGGCAAACAGGGAACACCCCTACCGGCAAATGCTAGAGCGTGCTTCTGGCGGGAGGGTGAAACTACTGGAGAAAGGGGATGCTTTTACCCGCATGAATATTGAGGGGCAACTGTGCGTCATGCTTCTGATGTTGCCTTCTGCGGCTCGTAAGTCGAAGGAAACGCTACGACTGTTTCGCGACAGTGGACGATTCACCTCATTTTTTCCGTTAGAAGATGACAATGAGGCCATTGAAGCTCTGGTGCAACAGGTGCCAAACCTGGATCAGAATGATCTTGCTGACCTGGGATATGGCGATGGTATAGTGCCAGGCTCAGTCTCCGTCAAGCAAAGTCTAGGGAATGTGCTACGGCTAGTTCGCCCGGTGGTAGTCATCGACGAGGGCCATAAGGCCTATTCCGATACTGCCCGCGATACTCTAGCAGGCTTTAACCCCCGCTTTATCCTCGAGCTGTCCGCAACTCCAAATACTAATGGCAGACACCAATCCAATGTGCTGGTGAATGTACCGGGGGCGGATCTCAAAGACGAGGAAATGATCAAGCTGCCAATCAATGTAATCAATGAAGGTAAGGGCGGCTGGAAGCACACACTATCTTTGGCCCATGTTAAACAGCAAGAGCTGGAACAAGCTGGGCTTGCGTTCCAGAACGACTCCGGTCGTTATATTCGCCCTATTGTACTGGTTCGTGTGGAGCGAACCGGTAAGGAACAACGCGATGCCGGTTTTGTTCATGCTGAGGATGCCCGCGAATATCTGCGCGACCAGCTAGGGGTGAAGGAAGAATATATTCGTCTTAAGACCTCCAGCGATGATGAACTCGCTGACGAAGACCTGCTATCCCCCACTTCTCAGGTACGCTTCATCATCACTAAGGATGCATTGCGTGAAGGCTGGGACTGCCCTTTTGCCTATGTGTTAACGGTTCTTTCACGTACTACCGCTACCACAGCACTGACCCAAATGATTGGTCGAGTATTGCGACAACCTCATGCTCAAGCAACTGGTTTAGAAGCGCTAGACGAGTGTTACGTATACACCTTCGATCAAGATGTTACAGAGGCCGTCAATGGCGTACGGCGGGGGCTGGAAGATGAGGGCATGGCCGACTTAGCCTCCAGTGTAAAAGCGTTCGATGCGAGCAGTGGGCAGGCCAGCAATATGCGCCGGGAAGTTATCAACCGGAATGCTAAATTTGCCGGGATGCCACCAATCTTTCTACCGCGTGTTTTGCATCAGGATGGCGACACCCCAGATGGCTATCGTCCCCTAGATTATGAGCGGGATGTGCTAGGCGCCCTGGACTGGGAAGCCTTGCAATTCCTGGCCGCCGATAAGGCCTCTATGGACAATGACAAGCTGCAACGTACAGTGGCTCGCATTAGCCTCGACCGGAAAGCAAAAGATGGCGAACAGGCAGTATTTGATCTAGAGCAGGAAGATATCGACGTAATACCAGAGGAAGGGCTGGACACCTCCTATCTGGTGCGCCAGTTGCTAGACGTGGTTCCCAATCCCTGGCAGGGGATGCGCTTGTTAGATGAAACCCTGGCCGCCTTGCGAGCCAAGGATGTCACCGATGAACAGATTTATGTCAATCGACTGGACTTGGTGCAAGCCATGAAGGCGGACTTGCGTGGGCAGGTGAACGCCATGGCAGAATCAATGTTCCTCGCCAAGCTGGAAAGCGGCGAGATTGCCCTTCGGCTGGTGTCCTCAAATGACCCAGCTTTGAACTGGAAAATTGCCGAGACGCTGGAAATCGACGTATCTGATGTTGATCCGTTGCTTTACCGAAAGAATGGCGAGCCGCTGGAAAAGAATCTTTTTGAGAAAGTCTATCAGAAGGAATTCAATGACCTGGAAAAGAACACAGCTTGGTACCTGGACGAAAGTCAATGTGTTTACTGGTGGCACCGTATTGCAGTTAACCAGCGCTCCTACGGCTTGCAGGGCTGGCAACGTCACCGTGTCTACCCCGACCTGCTAGCATGCGTGCATGGCACCGAAAATGGAAAATTCCGGTTCTCGATACTTGAAACCAAGGGCGACCACCTGAAAGGTAATGACGATACTGAGTACAAGCGTAAATTATTTGAGCTTCTGACTCAGTATGCCGATATAACCGCAGAAGTTGGCCAGCTGGATCTTGAAGAGCAAGGGGACTCAGTTAGTTTCCAGATGATAATGGAAAAGGACTGGAAGCAAACTGTATCTGAAGCTTTAAAGAAGTCCTAATACTGGGTGGCTAAGATGCTTTTGTTCAGAACGCACAACGTACGCAGAGAGCCTTAGTCACCCGCAATAACTTAAAGCACCGTATAAAGAGGAAGCTATGTATTTAGAAAAGATGACCGACACGGAGCTTCTTAACTTAAGGGTTGAAGTAACACAAGAAATGCGTGCCCGGGCACGCTCTAAGCTTGAAGAAACAGCCGAGTATTACATTGGCATATTCGGTTCAGAGCAAGGTATGGAACAACTAGCAGAGTGCCTTTTCCAAGACATCGCTCAAAAAGTCTATCCAGGCAAATGGGCTGGTTTGGTATCCCATGTTAATAAAATAAGTGGATGATTTTTAATAATCTGGTCTCCAGCTGCTCTTTGATCATATCGATACGAACAACCTCTCTGTGTCCCTTCGTATCTATGGATTGCATGAATTGACAGCGAGGCTGGTATAAACTTTGGGATAGTTGATGAGAAAACGAGAAACTGGCCCGAATAGCCATACGGCGCTTTTCCAACAAGAACTTCAGCAAGCGTTCCCTACCAAAGCCAACCGGAGGTCAATGGTATGCCAACCGATAATCAAAACGGACTTAACTCAGTAACCGATTCACTGAATACTCGAACAGTGAACATGGCTCTTGAGGGTAAAATTCCAGTGAATGAATTATCGCCCGAGCAACAGCAGGCCCATGCTCGGATGTTGTGGCAGTCATTGGAGGATCTGGACGGCTCCGACGTTCGTGCATTGCAAGAGATACAACGAGCCGGAGGTAGCGTCTACGGGCTTGATAGACAAGGTAACATCCAAAAAGCAGGCCCTCTCTGAACAGGTTGCATAAGCTCTGACCTGTGCTACGTTCCTTAACGGCTGTCACCATTGCATCACACTTTGAATGGTTCGCTACCTATGGCGAATTTTGGCGTCCGCTTCATCAGCTATATTAAGCCACAATTTCATCTGCTCAGTACCTGGCTCATACCGGGATGGGTTCCCCATCGTATTTAAGTGATCTGAGGCCATCTTCTTAACCCATAGCTCGCCAGTAAACTTAGCATTCTCAAACTCTTGTTGAATCATCCAGGCTACGCCTGCAGGTGCTGAAAAGATATCATAGCCAGGTATTTCAACATCATCCTGAAAGTAACGTAGCACCCAGCCATAACCATCTTCAGGCGATAGAGAATCAATTTTGAAGCTGTAATGAGGCATCCACATCCTCTCACTCAGTTTAAGTTCCAGCGCTTCTTGCTGCCTGCTACCAGGGCCATCACTTTATCGTGAAGCTCTCTGACCCGTTTCTGAAGCTCTTCAATGCGCATCTGCTCACGATCCTGATCTTTAATGCGCAATCGATTTATGCCAAGGACAGTGCCTCCTGAATTTTCAGCCAGGTCAGATAGAGTAAAGGATGCATTGAGCAAAGCTGAACGCTCCTCCTCATTCATGACAGGCTCTCGAAGCAACGTTGCTCTTATAAGCGCTGACGCCCAGCGAGTACGATTTCGAAAGCCTTCATACTCTGCCCGCTCCTCAATCAAGAGGCGCTCATGCTGTGTGAGTCGAATTGTTATCTTGCATGACTTGGGCCCCCGAACGATGTCATGTCCTTCTTCGGCGATACTCTCTCCACAGACACGTTGAATCATCTCTCTTAATACATCGGATTCTGACCGGCCTGATACTTGGCATAAACGCTGCCAAGCCTCTTTTTCGTCTGGCGTTAGTCTGGTTTTCACTACTTCTTGCTCGCTCATTGTGATTCCTACTCATCGTTAATTTTCAATTTGGTACCAAATGCCAGCACGACGGGTACGTTTGCTACCACTTTGCGAATCCTGCCCTAGCCCCCCTAGCCCCAAAATCAGCGGTGGATTTCGTACGCACGAAATTTGCTAGATGCCAGTGGGCGGGAGGCTCACGCCTAATCAATAGCTGTGCATGACCCATAAATCCCTCTGGCACTAACCTTCCCTATCAGCACCACGGCACTTCTTACATAAGAAATTCAGGCTATGCTGCCAGGGCTGAAGGCTTCTTCATTAGTAATAAGCATGGACCTGTCTCACACCTATTCGTCGCCTGGGGCTGATCGGGAAACTTCGCCATTAGTAATAGGGGAGGCACTTGTCTCATCCGGATTTGCCTCTCCATGCTCCCGTCGACGCTTGGCCAGCTCAGCTTTCATCCACTGGCCGGTGGCACGCATTTCGGCACGCAAGTCCTCGATCTCCTCGGGTGTCAAACGGCGGTAGCTCATGGTGTATTCTTCTGTGATGTATCACGCCGGAGCTGCGGGTATACCGCTGTGCGCCATCGCCACTGGAGCATACACACGGCAATGCCGGCTACACACACAAACAGAGTACGAGCAGCCTCGCCATCGCCAGCAAGAGTGCCCCTAACCAAACCAGGCAGTTCGGGTAGCAACGCCACAGACAGCAGGATGCCCACTACTAGTAATAGGCCAGAGAGCCCCAGCTCGCCGCCTCGCTTTACTCGCGCCAAGCTGTCACGCCAGGTGTCGATCCATTTAGTTTTCATGGTTTCAACCTCCCGTAATTGTGTTGGTGCTGAAGCGCTTCTGATAGGCTCTCTGGGCAGCCCTACCGGCCTTGTAAACCCCTTTCGCCGGAGCTGCCGCTGCTGAGCCAGCGAGGCGAGCGTCACGCTGGACGCCACGATATTGACGCCGGATTGTTGAAGGCCGCATAGCATTCATGGCTGATCCAAGAGCACCTTGCGTTGCCAGCGCGATACCACCGCCAAGCGCTGACGCCATGGCAGGCACCTGCTTGAGGAACAAGAAACACAGTCCAAAGAACACAACAAAGACAGCAGCATCCCACATGGTGGTCAGGTCACCACCACCTGCCATCATCCTGACTAAGAATAAATCACAGAATTCGAGAACCAATCGTCCACCAGCAGCGGCCAGCACCAAGATCATTCCAAAATTCATCAATTGGCCCAACCAACTCTCGAACCACCGCTGCGTGGAGTTGAATAGAAGGCCAATGATAAACAGAGGGCCGATGCCCAATAGCAGCGTAGTCATGATCTTGCTCAGCAAGATAAGGAACGCCACGATAAAGGCCACAGCGCCACCTGCAGCAAGAATCGCTAGAGCAATCAGGTACAACCCAAAATTACCGTTCATCACGCCAGCCTTACCCCAGGCACGATCTGCTATCTCGAATACCCGAGAAAAGAGTTCATCCATAATACTGGCCATGCTGCCTGCAGGTGTGCCGGTTACAACAGCTGCAATTTTCTCCGGGCCATGAGCCAACACATCAACGATAAGATCCATATAGGTGCCGACTGTCAGGCCCAGTGTCATGATGAAGCCGATGCGAATAATGCGAAAAACACCCTCCTGCAATGGCTCACTGACCTTTCCAAACATCATCATGTAGCCCCAGATGGCAATCCAGAGGATCATCATGCTAGTGAAGATCGGTGCGATGTATGCGATCACATCCCCAACGGTGCTGGATATATAGGTATCCAGGGCATTTTCGACGAGTTCGAAGGCCCCTTGAAACAGATCCATAAGCCCTCCTTACCAGATATTGCGAGGTTCGCCACTGGACAGCATTCGCTCGGCTTCCCTGGCATTGATGCAATTAGAGTCATCTTTCAACTCGCCGGGGTTGTTCGCGCATATTTCCAGTGTGTCCTTGCGTTCGTCGTCGTGGGCCTGATACCAGTCCACAGTCTGAATCGGCTCGATTTCCGGGGTGTCGACAAGGCAACCGGTCAGCACGACGCTAGCCAGCGCGACAACCACAAAATTTCGTGCGCACGAAAACTTCCTAATACTCATGGGGCCTCCTTACCAGATGTCGCGGGGTTCACCAGATGACTCGATGGCCATCTGCTGAACGCGCTGATTGTGCATTGCCCGGTTGGCCTCAGCCTGCGAACGAAGCATGGTCAGCTTGGCTATTTCATTTTGCAGCATGACTTCTTCGGCGCCGATACGGGCCTGAAGATCCAAAATGTCTTTTTGATCCGGACTGTTATTAACTTTGGCAATCAGGCCTGAAAGCGCATGAAAACGTTGCTGAGCCTGTTCCAGTGACTTTTGCGACTGGCCTAGCCAAGTAGCAGAGTTTTCATTACTCAAGTCGTAGACTTCAGCTATATCGCCAGATAGCCCATGTTCACCTGAATCTCGGATACCGGCGTCACTCAGCACCTCGTTTGGTTCAACATCCACCGTAGTGTCATACACCGAGTCGATCACGGCAGCCAGACCCCGCGAGCCGCTCATGTTGTCCAACTGATCTTGGAGACTTTTGATTTGAGTAAGCATGTGCTCGACCTGCAAAATTTGCTGAGCAATGCTGGTTGTGTCGATAACAGGAATACCTGCCGCCATGGAGGGCGACGAGAAGCTAAAACCGGTCATGAAAATGACACTCGCTATTTTTCGTGCGCACGAAATTTTTATATTCATTCAGGGATTTCCTTATTTCGATTGTGGAGGGAAGCCTTAGCTTCCAGACGGCGTTTCGTCCTTTTGAGTGTGATTACTCGTTTTTCAAAATCCAGGCTTCTCAAGTCGATAGACTCCATCACCTCTTTCATCTCTTCTATGCAGGTAAAAAAGTCTTCAGGAAGTGCTTGAAGCCCTTCAGTCAGAAAATCACAGGCGTAGTTCGCGATAATCACCAGAGTTTTAATCTCACTCTGGATAGCGTGCTGTTCAACAGCATGTGATCGACACAACCAAGACAAGCTGCTGTTAGTTAAAGCGTGCATGGTGTTCTGACTATCAGCCATAGTTACCCCCTATTTGAATGGTTAGAGTCAACCTGAATAACGCCATACAGTCATTTCACCCTACCCCGACATTTCTTTTATTAATGCCTTTTCGCATGCCTTTTCGTATCCCAACCATTGCTGGTTCACCGGCCGTAGTATCGCCGTACCGCTTGGCATTGTTATCTGCTATTTGCTCGCTTCGCTGAAGTGCTGCGGCGCGCCTCTGCTGAAGATTGTCTACTTCTGGCTGATCGCCTTTAGCAGTTCTGCGATTTTTTCTTGCTGTAATCTTAGACGTATTCTCTGTAATAGATTTTCCCTTTTGGCGATTCTGGAATGTACTATTCGGCTTATCAGATTGGCTATAAGGCAAGTCAGATTCTCCCAAAGGCAAGTCAGATTCTCCCAAAGGGTGAAACTGGCTACTACGGTTCTTGGAGGAGTTTTTAAGCTCTACGTGCTCCACTAGCAGTTCTAATAAACGTTCACAATCGACGCGATACCACACAATAGCTGGGACACCTATCCTTTCTTCTTTTAGGATGCCGAGTTTGGCTAACGATTTCCTAGCGTTTGCTTGTTGCTTTGGGGATAATCCTGTCTCTGATTCCCAGCTATCTTCCCCTCGTTGTTTTTTATAGAACCACCCCCCTCGACTCTTAGCTGTGATATTGTCACTCCAGTAAAATGCTTGGCTAAGGAAAACTGCGCCAGTAACTGATATTCCTGGAAGCAATGTGAAATCAGGATAATAGGCAATCAGCCTACCAACGATACTTTCAATTACAGATGAGCCGCATTTCTTATTCTTACTCTTAAAAGGTAAGCTATTTTCTTGTAATTCCAGCAAACGGTCATAATTAACGCGGTACCATAGTTTAGCGGGAACATCTCTTCTTCTTTCTTCTAAAATACCAAGCTCTACTAGTGCAGCTCTAGCGCTTACTTGCTGTTTTAGCGATAGACCTGTTTCATCCTCCCAACTATCATCACCACACTGTTTCTTATAGAACCATCCATCCCGACTTTCCGATGTAGAGTTTTTGCTCCAATAAGCAACCTGACTAAGAAATACTGCCCCAGGGACTGAAACGCCGGGAAGAAATGAAAAAGCAGTATTATAGGCTATTACTCTACCTAACCTTTTTTTAACAATTGAAGGAGTGATGTGCGTCATATACTGCCCTTTACTCAAACGCTAGCTTGTAAACAGTTGATATCTTTAACAACAGAAAAAGACGCATTCACTCAGAAGAAAGGCTAGGCGATTTTCTAACATGATCTAAACTCAGGGCTTCTTTAACCTGAAGAGTGCGAAAATAGACGCGCCTGCCCACTTTTACCATTGTTGGTTTAAGCTTACGGGAGACTTCAGTGTCGGTGTATAAGGAAACCCTCACTCCATCAGGCGAACGACCTAGCAGGTCAGCCAAGTCAGTTATGCTCATTAAGAGACCGAATCTTTCCACCATATAATCTTCAACATTCATAGCTAAACCTCCATTAACCTGGGATCAATGAAGTTAGTGTTAACCTAAGCTATTTAAAACTCAACAACCATGGATAGCGGCAACATAAAAGCGATCTTCAAAACATCATAGATTGAAAATCAAAGTAGCAAACATTGATTATCAATCTATATAATAATGAGGCATCCAAACAAATAAGAAAATATCTAACCAAATAATAAATCATCTAACCAAATGATAAATATACAAATAATCTACAGAACTATACATATTAGGAAATGATTTAAAGAAATCACAATCTACATACATCGCGGTGGCGATGGTGGCGATGGTGGCGATGGTGGCGATGGTGGCGATGGTGGCGATGGTGGCGATGGTGGCGATGGTGGCGATGGTGGCGATGGTGGCGATGGTGGCGATGGTGGCGATGGTGGCGATGCAGTTTTGCCAACATCAGTCTAGTGGTAAACACCTCAACAAGTTAATATAGCCACTTCATATCATTTTTTATAAAAAATGCATTAATTTATTATTCAGCATCTACAAAATATACAAACCTTCCCTAGGAAAATAAAAATCAAAAATAATGAGGTGATGGTAACAACTAGAACATTAACCAAAACCCAAAATACGAGCACTTTTTACTAAAAAGGCCACCGAATGGTGGCCTTCAAAAATATCTAATCATACAAGCCTTAGGTGCGCTCTTTGATGAGAAAATTTATTGTTTATAATTTTAGGATCAACAGCATCAGGAATTATCTCTTTAAGAAGCTCCGGCTTTACATTAAGAGCATTTGCAACATTATTAAAATCTAAGCCATGATATTTCAACAGCACATCAAAAGATTTCGGAAGCAAACCTGCGCGTTCCCTCGCTACATCCCCATCCTCATCTTCCCTTTTACTCTGGCGAGTATTTTTTAAAAAAATCACACCACTCTTATATTGACGCTCATCAATTAAACCGAGCACCTTTGCCCTATAAAGAACTGCTGCTTTCGACACACCAAAGGTCATTTTTATATCAATTATACATTGCCAATCTAGAGTACGACCACGAGTCTTAAATATTTTCATAAAAGTAGAACGAGGAAGAAGAAAGGCTGAGCTCAACCTATTAGCCTCCGTTTCTGTCTTTCGATCTCCTGTCACTATTCCTTCATGTAAAATCAAATGTGCCATTTCGTGAGCTATATCAAAACGCTGCCTAAAAGGGCTTTCTTTAGCATCATTTCTTACAATGACCGGCCTTACTGAGGGAATAGATAAAGCATCTACCTCCTGGGAAGCATCATTAAAAAAAGTTACCAAAGCACCAGCGTGCTCCACAACTTTAACCATATTATCGATTGGGCCAAGGCCTAATCCCCAATGATGGCGTGTTTTTTCAGCAGCGCGTTCGATCTCTTCTGTGGTGCAGGCTCCTGAAAAATCGGGAAAATTAACTTCAGGGAGAGCTACACGCTCATCAATGAAACGGGCAAGCTGATCAAATAAAGTGCCCCGAGCCAATACCTTAAGTTTGGTACTGACTTTGGTCGATGCTAAACTTCTAAAGTGAGCTTGGTCTTCCGTCAACGCTGAGCTTGCTGGTGCATAAAAAAAGCCGGTAGTGACATTGAGAGAATACGCCAAGCGCTCTAGAACATCTTGAGAAACTGTATTTGCAGCTTTCCCAGTTTCCAGCTGGGAAACATACTGTCTGGACTTATCTATATCCTCTGCTATTTGGCCAAGTGTTTTACCCCAATAATGTCTCGCGAGTCTAAGTTTGCTTCCTTCAAACTGAGCCATTGTTGTCTTCGACTGTTCCATCGTCCTCACCTGCTTCGGCGACATTCGTTCTGGGGCCAAGCTCGTGATCTGGTAGTTTAGCTGCTTCAGGAATATCAGCTGTAGTGCTAACAAATGTATTCACGCTAGCATTAAACTGCCATTTAGCATTAATGACCTTGGAGCCAAGTTGATAGTTTATGCAATAAAGGGAATGCTCATCCTCGTCGTTCATAGCTTTTCTAATAAAAAACCTCCACAGCCCCGCTGTCTGGCTAAGAGAGTCTTCATCAAAAAGCAGCAAGTTAGTGGTCAAAGATTCTGCATCGGTTAATGCGGTTGCATAGTGTTTTCTTGGTCTTTCTGGATCGTCACAGAAGAACCGGAACACTGAATTACCAATGCTAAATTGAATATCATTCCCATGATGTACAATCTGTAACCAAGGGAACCGGCTTTCGCCTTCTTGAAGTAACGAATTCCGGAGCCAAGCCCAGCAACGGCTTCCTTGCGTATAAGCGTCGTCTAATGGATGCTTGGTTTGATCAAGAGCAAGAGAAAAAACATCAAGCATATGCCTAGCTAGCTCATTTAAGCGCGGTTCAGTCAATTCAGGATCAATTTCTGCTGGGTGGCAAGGCTGTTTCATCACAAAGTGTTCCCAATCTGGAATTTGTAAAGCATATAATTGTGCTTTTTCTCACTTTTGTCAAGCAGGCGGCACCTTGGCAAATTTTACATTCGCTCAATCGTGCTTTCCCGTATTCTCACTTGCTATTTAAATTGGGCTTATACGGCTTGGCTACGCCCTTAGCTGACTTAAAACCACCTTACTTCTGACTCAACTCACATCAATTTAAGCTAGACCTACCCGGTCTAGTTTCATGACTAAATCCTCGGTCCTCAGATGTGTATACCGCCTAAGCATCTGCATCGATTTATGTCCACTGATCGCAGCGACCTCCTGATCAGATAGCCCGGCTTCTACTAACCGGCTAACAGCTTCATGGCGTAGGTCATGGAAACGAAAGTCATCAAGCCCTGCCTTCTTTTTGGCTTGATTCCAAACCTTGGTATAGACGTAAGGGCCTCGTTTGCCTTCTTTGCCAGGCTCACCGAAAAATACCAGGTTGCAATCAAGTGGGCGCACTGGGTTATTCAGGGCTTGCTTGAACACCTCTGTCGCGGCTTGCGTTAGGGGCACAAGGCGGGCTTCGTTGTTTTTGGTGTCTGTAAGGCGCACCAGGCGGCGTTTAATGTCTACCTGGCTGCGAGTGAGGGTCAAGATCTCAGACGAGCGCATACCCGTCTCCAGAGCGATTCTGGCGATCCAGGCAAGCATAGGGTTGCTGTGCTGACGTAACACGGCGAACAGCCGCTTCTCTTCCTCGGAGTTAAGACGTCTACTCCGGCCCTCACCTGGGCTCGGTTTGCGTATATTCTGAACAGGGTTATACGTCAGGCCCAGCCCCCACTCCTGGATAGCCACGGTGAAGAGGTGGCCAAGTAGAGCAAGCTCTAAGCGCACGGTGTTGGGGCTGATTAGCTCCCCTCGGCGCCCCACACTGTTTAAACGCTTGTCACGGTAGTTGGCGACCAGTTCTGGCGTAAGAGCTGCTAGAGAATATTTACCTAGATGCTCAATGAGCGTATTTGCCTTGAGGCGTTCGCTTTTCTGGCTGCTGGGCTTCTTGGTAGGGGTAACGTCCGCGAGGTAGCGCTTGAGTGCTGCTTCGAGCGTCACGCGCTCCGAGGCGCTGCGCTGGATATAAACACCACGCACCATTTCGTCTTCAGTGCGGCGTGCCCAATCTTGGGCGTCACGTTTGGTGCGGAAGGTCTTTGCGGTGGTGGGCCAACCCGACTTGCGGATGACGGCTTTCCAAGTTGCAGAAGGGGTCTTGACGATGGTGGCCACAAAAAATCTCCAGGGTCTGAAAGATCGGCACTGTACCGAAACTGTACCCTTGGACTAGGGGACTCACCAGAGATAATTGCTAAGCTACTGATTTTAATGGTGGGCCCAGTAGGACTTGAACCTACGACCAAGGGATTATGAGTCCCCTGCTCTAACCAACTGAGCTATAGGCCCGAAAAGCGTGCATATCATAGCGAATGTGGCGGTGTGAGGCTAGCCCCATTGCGCTATCTTGATGTCATTACGGCACTTTATGTGGATTGGGCAGTCTGGTGAGTAGTTCTTTATGCGGAGACGCGCTGTGAAAGCATTGATTGCTCTAGTTCCTTTATTGTTGGTACTGCCCGTGCAGGCGGACTGGCAGCTTGACCCGGCCCAGTCCCGGGTGCAGGCGTCGATTACCCAGCTCAACGGCGAGGCGCCGCAAACCCACCACCATCAGGTGCGCGACCTGCAGGGCGATATCTCGAGCGATGGCACGCTGCGCTTGCCGTTAAAGCTTAGCCAAACGGATGTACTGGAGCGCTTTGGCGAGCTTCCGCCGTGGATAGGCTTGCTGGCGAACACCACCTTGGTGACGCTGGAGGCACAAATGCCCCCAGAGCGGTTAGACGGTTTGGATATTGGTGAATCGCTGGTTGAAACGCTGACGTTTAGCGTGCAGTCCGACATGGTTAACCAGCAGGAATCCGTGCCACTGCGGTTTACCCGTGAAGGCTTGAACGAGATACGCGTGACCCACGCCGAGCCCATGGCGATGGATGGCAGAGCGCTGATGGCCAACAGCACGGTACGTACCGTGATGTCGCTGCTGGGCTATCAAGAGATTGACGAGCATGTGCCCGTCACCCTTAATGCGCTGTTAGTTAATCGGTAGTAGAGAACCGCTAAAGATTAACGACTGAGTACTTCCATATCCCCCACCTGGGCCTCACCGGTTTGCACCCGCCACTGGGCGGCATAGTGGCCATTAGCTGCTAACAGGCTTGAGTGGCTGCCGCGCTCGGCCACCTGGCCTTTTTCGATCACCACGATTTCATCGGCGTGCACGATGGTGGAAAGCCGGTGGGCAATCATAATCACCGTACGACCATGGGCGATACGTTTTAGCGAGCGCTGAATAGCCGCTTCGGTTTCGTTGTCCACCGCGCTGGTGGCTTCATCCAGCACTAAGATAGGCGGGTCTTTAAGCAGCGCCCTGGCCAGTGAAAGCCGCTGGCGTTGGCCGCCGGAAAGCCGCACGCCCCGCTCACCTACCGGGGTGTCCAAACCTTGGGGCAGCGTTTCGATAAAGCTCCACGCTTCGGCGGTTTTGGCGGCGTCGATAATCGCGGCTTCGTCGGCGTCCGGCTTGCCGTAGGCGATATTGTCGCGAATACTGCCTTCAAACAGGTAAACATCCTGACTAACCAGGCCAATCGATTGACGCAGTGAGTTCATACTCACTTCGGTGATGGGCTGCCCATCAATGAGCACGCGGCCGTTTTCGGGGTCGTAAAAGCGCAGCAGCAGTTTGATCAGAGTGGATTTGCCCGACCCTGTCGCCCCCACCAGCGCCAGGGTATTGCCTGCGGGTACCTGCAGGTGAATACCATCAACCCCAACGCCGCTAGTGGCATAGTGAAAACTGACATTATCAACCGTTACTTCGCCGCGCACTGGCTGAGTGAGAGGTGTGGTGCTGTCGTCTTTTACCGTAATCGGCACTTCGAGCAGGTCGAGGATGCGCCGCGTGCTGGCCATGGCGCGCTCGAACAGGTCGATCACCTGGGCCAGGCCGGTCAGCGGCCAGAGCAGGCGTTGGGTCAAAAACACCAGCACGCCGTAAGCGCCCACGTTCAGCGAGCCGTTGAGCGCCATCATGCCGCCCACGGTAAAGGTGGCAAGAAAACCGGCCAAAATCGCCATGCGGATGACCGGAATAAACGCGGAGCTCACCTTGATCGCCCTTCTGTTGGCATCTACGTAGGCTTCGCTGGCATCGCGCAGGCGCTCGGCCTCGCGGTCTTCGCTGGTAAAGCTTTTAATCGTCGCAATGCCGCTGAGGTTGTTGGATAACCGGCTGGCCAAATCACCGACTTTTTCACGCACATCGCTATACAGTGGCCCGGCTTTACGCTGGAAAAAGAACGCCCCCCAAATGATCAGCGGAATCGGCGTAAACGCCAGCAGCGCAATCAGTGGCGAAAGCACGAAGAAGACCACGCCTACCGTCACTACGGTGACCACCACCTGAATAATCGCATTCGCCCCGCCGTCCAGAAAACGCTCAAGCTGGTTAACGTCATCGTTCATGGTGGCCACCAACTGGCCAGAGCTTTTTGACTCGAAAAACGCCATATCCAGTCGTTGGGCGTGCTCGTAGGTATCCTGGCGCATATCCGCTTGTAAGCGTTGGGCTAAGTTGCGCCACAGAATTTGGAACAGGTACTCAAACAGTGACTCCCCTGCCCAGATAACAAACGTCAGCACTGCTAGCATGGTGATCTGCTGTTGGGGCGTTTCAAACCCCAGGCTGGCCACAAAGCTCTGCTCTTGGTTGACCACGACATCGATGGCCACACCAATCAAAATTTCCGGGGCAATATCAAACAGCTTGTTGATCACTGAACAGGTAGTGGCGGCTATAATGCGCCGCCGATAGCCTTTGGCGTAGCGGAGTAGCCGCACCAGGGCTTGAAAGCTCTGATTCTTAGAACGGGGCGGGGAAGGAGCCACGAGCATTCCTTACTGAGATTGTTGTAGGCCAACTAGGCTTAGTACGAAAACTGCCTGCGCTCGGCCATGCTGCGTTAAAAAACGGCTCAAAATGCTCATTTACACCCCGTAAACTCCGCTTTTTCGCCGTTTTTTGCCTTGCCTGACCTTCGCTCGCCGACTTTTCGTACAAAGCCTAGGTAGACGCTAGCGTAATGAATTCAATGCTCGGGCTCAACGCGTTAATGCGTGGGGGGTTAAGCGGGTGCCGTGCTGCGTCGCACATTGGCCAGCAGCGGGCTGCCGGTATCGGGGTCCAGCAACAACGTGCACTCTACTTGATAGAGCGTTCGCACCAGATCAGGCGTCACCACCTGAGCGGGCGGCCCTTCCGCTACAATCTGCCCTTCGCGCATGGCGATGAGATGGTCAGCATAGCGGCAGGCGCTGGCAAGATCGTGCAGCACCATCACCACGGTGCGGCCATGACAGGCCAAATCGCGCACCAACTCGAACACTTCAATCTGATGGCCAAGATCCAGCGCAGAGGTGGGTTCATCCAGCAACAACAGCGGGGTTTGTTGGGCGATGGTCATGGCAATCCAGGCGCGTTGCCGCTGCCCGCCGGAGAGCGCATCAATCGGCCTATCCGCGAGTTGCTCAAGCCCTGCCGCCGCCAGCGCGTGCTGCACCACACGCTGGTCTTCTGCTGACCACTGGCGCAGCCAGCCCTGGTGGGGCTGGCGACCAAAACGGATTAGCTCGGTCACGGTGAGCCCTTCCGGCGCGACGGCCTCCTGGGGCAGTAGCGCCAGATGGGTAGCCAAGTGACGGGTGGGCAGGCGCTGAATATCGGCGCCATCCAGTAATACCGCGCCACTATCAGGTTTATGTAACCGCGCCAGCCCAGCCAATAATGTCGATTTCCCACAACCGTTGGGACCCACAATAGCGGTGACTTGACCGCTTGGCAGGCTGATATCCAAACCATCAATCACCTGCCGTGAGCCATAGCTCATGCCCAGTGCCTGGGTAGCCAGAGAGGGAATTGGCGACGCCGGGGATTGGCTCATGTAAAACTCCGTTGGGGACGCATTAATATCCAAAGTAACCAAGGCCCGCCGACCACGGCGGTAACGATACCCACCGGAATCTCGATAGGCGCCAGCAGCGTACGCCCAGCCAAGTCGGCGAGCACCATGACCAACGCCCCCGCCAGCGTTGCCGCCAAAACCGGCACGCTACGGGAGCTCGACAGTGACCGGGCAATCTCGGGGCCAATCAACCCCACCATGCCCACCGGGCCAGCCACTGCAACGGCCAGCCCGGTTAGCGCAACAGACAGTAGCAACACTTCCAACCGGCGCCGTTTGACGTTAATCCCTAACCCGCTAGCGGTGGCATCTTTAAAACGCAGTAGCGTGAGCGAGCGAGCCAGCGCCAGTGCGGTCGCAAGCCCTACCGCCAAGCCCAACATCAGTAATTGAAGTGCGCCGCTGGGGCGAGCATTGAGCGACCCCACCGTCCATGGGTAGGCGGCATTGGCGGTGTCAATGGCGACTCGCGCCAGCATCAGTTGCGTCACCGCGCCAAACACCGCGCCCACGCCAATCCCCGCGACGATAAAGCGATAGCCCTGGGTACCGCTGCCCGCGGCTAGCCCGAAAGTGAGTACCGCTGCGGTGGTTGCCCCGGCTAACGCCATGGCAGGCGGCGCGATGGAAAAGCCGACACCCACTATGGAGGCCACCGCAAACGCCGTCGCGCCATTATCAATGCCGATAATCCCGGGCGTTGCCAGGCGATTGCGGGCCAGAGTCTGCATTAGAATGCCCGCTAATGCGAAGGCCGCCCCAGTGCTGCAGGCAGCGGCTAAACGTGGCAGGCGTAGCTCTTGCACGACAAAGGTCGCCATCATATCCGCATTGCCCAACAGCGCCTGCAGCACTGCAACGGGAGCGACTTTAACGCTACCGAGGCTTAGATAGATAACGCTGGCAACCAGCAGCGCGCCCAATAGACCCAGGTTGACCACCACCGCTCGCTGTTCAAACAGGACGCTGTACGCACCCCGTTGATGTCGCCAGGCTAAGCGCCAGTACCCTTGAGGCGGCGATACGCTGCCGTTTTCTCCCGAGACCGCTTGGGTAGCATAAGAGAAAGGCATGGCAGCAGATTTACCCGTTGAGCCCGTCATTGATGAAGAAGGCCTTGATACGCTTTTCATAAACCCACTCATAACATCGGTAAGCGGCGCGCACGTACAACCGCTACTAAAACGGGGGCGCCACATAACGCCGTGAGCACGCCCAGGGGTAGTTCTGAAGGCGCCACCACTACGCGGGAGATGATATCGGCGGCGAGTACCATCAACGGCCCGATGGGCAGGCAAAACAGCAGCGTGCGGCGAATATCCGGCCCTGCGAACGCACGAGCCACAAACGGCACCACCAAGCCAACAAAAGCAATTGGCCCGGCGATAGCGGTGGCAGCACCCACCAGCAATGCCACACAGGCCACGACCAACCAACGGATAAGGTTGGGGTGGTGGCCTAAACCAGAAGCAACTCTCTCGCCTAACGCCAGCGCGGCTAATGGCCGGGCGATCAGCGCCACAACAACCGATGCCACCAGCATACTCGGCAACACAGCGAACAAGTCGTTTAAGCGGCGGCCAGCCACGCTGCCAATGACCCAGAAACGAATTTCGTCAGCGGCACGCTGGTCGTAAAGCAGCAGCAACGAAGTTAATGATGCCAGCAGACCCGAAAACGCTGCTCCAGCGAGCACGAGCCGGATAGGGTCGTTACCCACACCGCGAAAGCGCGCCACGCTTAAGACGCACACACAGCCCACCAAGGCACCGAGCTGCGCGACTGAAATACGCAGAGTGGCGGCGCTGGCACCCAGCACCAGGGCCAGCGCCACGGCAAACGCCGCCCCCGCGCTAACCCCTAGCAAGCCTGGTTCGGCCAGGGGATTGCGGGCCACCGCTTGCAGCAGCGCCCCGGCAACGCCTAATGCCATGCCTACCGCAATGCCGATTAAAGTACGCGGGGCGCGCAGTTCCCAGACGATAAAACTCGCCTCACTATCATGGGCGCCGCCTAGTAGCGCCAATACCCGCAGTGGGCCGACACTCCCTGCGCCAATCAATAAACTAACGCCACTCACCGCCACAAGGGCGGTGAGTAGTAGCATCATTAACGTACGAGGGCTGGAACGCCTGGTGACACTAGGCGTTGCAAAACGAGGAACCGTCACGGCAACAGCGCCGCCTCTATATCATCAAGAATCGCTTGGGCGGCCAGCGGGCCATTGGCACTACTCCACAGTTGGCCATTCACTGGCACCACCTGCTCTTGCTGAACCACATTGAGGCGAGTGAAAGCAGGGCTTTGTTTAGCGGCGTCCAAGGCCTGCTGACCATCTTCGTTGAGGGTGGCCAGGAAAAGCCAGTCACCGTCTATCTCAGCAAGGTTTTCCAGGCTGAGCACATCGCTGTGTACGCCGCGCTCACCGATCAGATCCGCACCTTGCACATCCAGGCCAACCCGCTCCAGCAGACCCGTGGCAATCAGGTTTTCCGACATTACCATCGGGCCACCCGGCATCCAGCGGACTAAAAAGGCGCTGCCGCTGACGTCGGCATTGGCTAGCGCTTCAGCCAGTTCTGCTGTGCGTTGATCTACCGAGGCAATGGCGTCTTCAATGGCTTCTTCACGGTTTAACGCTTGACCGTAAAGACGCGCTTCAGCCTCCCAGTTATCCGGAGCAAGTTTCTGAGTGTGAGGCACGATGGTAGGCGCAATGCGTGACAGCAGTTGATACTGTTCGTCCGAGAGCTTAGCCGGTGCCAGAATCAGATCAGGCTCCTGCGCCAGCACGGCTTCAATATTAATCTCGCGAACCACGCCCATAATCGCAGGACGTTCTTCACCTAAATGCGCTTCCACATACTCAGCCACATTATCGCCACCCCGAGTGGTCACCGCGCCCAGAGGCGTAATACCGGCGGCAAGAGCGGCATCTAGCGCGCCTTCGTATAGGGTCACGACACGCTCAGGTGTCCCCTCCACGTCTACGTCGCCAAACGCGGTATCCAGCGTGCGTGCTTGAGCAGCACCTGCTATCAATGAACTGAGAAGCGCGGCAACCACACCTTTACGCAAAGAAGTGCCTAGCATGGCGTGGATCGATTTCGTTGTGACCAGCATATATTTCTCTCGGCGCGGTAAATTCAAAGAGATAGTAACGATTCTCAAAAACACTTGCACTACTATTCCTTGGAATAGCGTGTTCCACTTTATGCAACCCTAACACCACACCCTACGCCACGCTTCTGTTTCAGTTTACGCAACGTAACGTTCCTTAATTATCCCCTCGCGTTTGGGAACTTTTCTTTTTAGACTCCCGCCTCTATTTAACAATCAATATCATTAGCTAATAATTATCGTCACCGAGAGGAATGACATGCCACGCTTTACACGCTCTGTTCTCGCTAGCGCCGTTACGCTAGCTATTTCTGCAGGCGCCGCCTCCGCCCAAGAAAATCAGCAATTGGACAACATCGTTGTCTCAGCCAGCGGGTTTGAGCAGGCAATGGTCGACGCGCCTGCCAGTATCTCGGTGATCTCTCGTGAAGAGTTGGAACGTACGCGGGTGACAAGCATCGCCGACGCACTGCGTAACGTTGAAGGGATCGATGTGGGTGGCGAGGTGGGCAAAACCGGCGGGCGTAACATTAGTATCCGTGGCATGCCCAGCGACTATACGCTGATCCTGATCGATGGCCGCCGCCAAAATGCGGCGGGCAGCGTCACCCCCAATGGCTTTGGCGAAACCTCCACCAGCTTCTTTCCGCCTATTTCCAGCATTGAGCGTATTGAGGTGATTCGTGGGCCGATGTCGACGCTATATGGCTCTGATGCCATGGGCGGTGTCATCAATATTATTACCCGCCGGGTGGGCCGTGAGTGGACAGGCTCTGTTGGGGTCGAAAACACCTTTAACGAGGATCGCGATTTTGGCGATCGTCGCGAGATCAACCTCTACACCAGTGGCCCGCTGATTGAAGATACCCTGGGCATTCAACTGCGTGGGCGGATTTATGAGCGCGACGCTTCCGAGCTTACCTATACCGACAACAACGGCGACCCGATTGAAGTCGACCAGCGCGGCCCCAGCCCAGTGGAAGGCGATACTTACAGCCTGGGTGGCAAGCTAACCTGGACACCCACTGAAAGCCATGACCTGTGGCTTGACGGTGAAGTCAGCCGCCAGCGCTACGACAACGATGAGTGCCAACTAGGCACCCTGGATGGCCGCACCCGTAGCTGTGCACCCGACCCCGGCAGCGCTACCGGCTATTCGGACGAACTCCGTTTTGAGCGCGAGCAAATCGCCGTTGGCCATACCGGACGCTTTGCCTCGGGCACCTTGGAATCGAGCCTGATGCGAAACACCACCGAAACCAAGGGTCGCACGATCCCTGGCGATATGGGCGTCGCTTATGAGGGCTTCCCTGGCATTGTCGGCGGAGCCCCGCGAGAGTTGGAAACCACCAATACCGTGCTCGACAGCAAATTCATCATGCCGTTAGACAATCATATCGCCACCGTGGGAATGCAGTGGTGGGATGCAGAGCTTGACGATGGCTTGGCCGGTGAGACCTTTGAGCAGACCACCTGGTCGCTGTTTGCCGAAGATGAGTGGCTGCTGCGCGACGATTTAGCGCTAACCCTGGGCGGTCGCTACGATCACCATGACGCCTTTGGCAGCCAGTTTAGCCCGCGCGGCTACTTGGTGTGGAATACGACGCCCAACTGGACATTAAAAGGTGGCGTAAGCCGTGGCTACAAAACGCCGTCGCTTAATGATCTACATGACGGCATTAACGGTGTGACGGGCCAGGGCACGATACTGACTATTGGTAACCCCGGTCTTGAGCCTGAAACCAGCACCAGCAGCGAGATCGGCGCCCATTACGATAACCAACAAGGCTTCACTGCCAGCGCCACGCTGTTCCACAACCAGTTTGACGACAAGATTGCCAGCGGCAGCGATATTCTGGTGGAAAACGACCCGCTGATTCCTGACGGCCTGTACAGCCAACAGGTCAACGTCGACGAGGCGATTACCCAGGGAATTGAACTTTCCACCAGCTATCAGTTCGCGCCCGATTGGCGCGTCAACGCTAACTACACCTATACCGATAGCGAGCAGAAGAGTGGCGATAACAAGGGCGAGCCGCTGACCGACACCCCGGAACACGCCATTAACGCCACCCTGCGCTGGCAGGCAACGGCAAAGCTGGATACCTGGCTCTCAGCAGAGTACCGCAGCGAGCGCTACCGCAACCGCGAGAGCGTGCGCGGCGCGCCCTCGTTTGATGACCTGGGCGACTTTAAAGCCTACTCACTGTTTCACTTGGGCGGTAATTACGCGGTCACCGATCAGCTTAATCTGAGCGCGACTATCTACAACCTGTTTGACAAAGATTTTGTCGACTACCAAGGGTACGAATCTCGCAACCGTGATGGCGACCTAGTCACCAGCTATGGCAACCGCTACGCCAATAGCGAAGAGGGTCGCCGCCTGTGGCTCTCCGCCCGCTACGAGTTCTAATCGGTTTCAGCTCGCTACTGTTTCGATGTTCTGTTTCGATGTTCTCTTTCTGCCCCGGCCATGCGCTGGGGCTTTTTTTGTTTCCGCGTCCTGCCCCCTTCCCTTTTTCCTTAGCAGCGAAAAAAAGCGGCTATCGCTGGATAGCCGCTGCTGTGTTGCGTTTATAACAGGAAACTAGCGCTTAGAAGGCAACGTTGAGGCCTAACCAAACTCGACGGCCATCTTCTACATAGCCGTACTCGTCGTAGTTGATCGTTTCGTCGAACAGGTTGTAGATCCCCGCATTCAGTTGTGTCGTTTCATTTAGCTGGTAGCCAACGCCTGCATCTACAAAGGTGTAGGAAGGAGCCACAATATCACGGTTTGAAGGGCCGGTAGTCGGTTGGCTCTCTTCGCCACGGTAGGTGACTTTTGTCCATTGACTCAACTTGGCAGAGACTTGCCAATCTAACGAAGCGGATACCTGGTGCTTAGGCAGTTGTGTTAATGGCTCGCCTGCATACTCACCACTTTTTTGCTCGCTATCGGTATAGGTGTAGCTGGCCGTTAGAGCAACGGTATCAGTTAGCGGCGCAGCCACACTCGCCTCGACGCCCTGGGTCACCGCTTCATCAACGTTCACGCGATAGGTAGGATCGTTGCCATAATCGTTAGCGCCATCCGTACAGATATCGATGGGGCAAGCAATGCGGGTAATTTTATCGTCAAAGTCGTTATGGAACAGCGTGACGCTGCCGCTCAAGCCAGTGTCGTTGGCATAAAGCAGAGCCAGCTCTTTATTGAGCGAGGTCTCTGGCTCAAGATCAGGATTGCCGTAGACATTGCCGCCACGACTGACCTGCCCCCAGTCGGGAGTGATCTCACGCAGGTTGGGCGCACGGTAGCCGGTCGAGACACCGCCTTTCAACGTCCAGTCAGGCGTCATATTCCACACGCTGTAAAGGCGCGGGCTGAGGTGGCTGCCGTAGTTATCGTCGTCATCAATACGCAAACCGCCGGTCAGTGCCCAAGAATCGGTGAGCATCCACTCATCTTCTACAAAGAGGGCCCATTGACTGTTCTCAATTTCTTTGCGGTCGGATATTTTGTTCGTCGTAGTATCGTCAAGCGCCTCTTCCTCGTAGCTCGCGCCTACCGTCAGCATATGCATCCCTAGCGGGATGACCGCGCTGGTTTTAGCGGTGGTGTTGGTGATTTCAATATCCCGCGATTTGTTTTCGCTACTTTCACGCTGCAGATAGGTTTCGCTGGTGCCCCACTCGAAGCGACCACTATGGGTCACAGCGACATGCTGGTGGGTAAACTCATTAAAGCTATCGGAGCAGCCCCTGTGACAGCCCTCTGATGGCGCGGATTTACCCATTAGCGACTGCCGGTCTTGCTCCGTAATGCCGGCTTCAAGCGTAAAGTCGTGATGCTCCGTCGCCGCCAGGCTTAGCCGTGCTGTAAGACTTTGCAGGCTTTTATCTTCGTAGCCGTTAAGAATAGTGTCTTCGTCACGCTGAGAGGTGCGTCCGTATAGCTGAAGCCCTAAGCGGTCGCCTACCAGCGGGCCGCTGAGATAAAAGTTGGCCTGACGGCTATCGCCGGAGTCGCTGTTTTCCTGGAGCACGGTATCGAGTTGCACATTGCCGTGCCACTGCTGAGCCACCTTGCGGGTTATCACATTGATGACCCCGCCAATGGCGTCAGAGCCGTAGAGCGTCGACATCGGCCCACGCACTACTTCAATACGCTCAATAGCCTGTAGCGGCGGCAGCCAGTCTTGCTCAAATCCGGCATCGCCATTGGGCCGGGATTCTCGGGAATTCTGCGGGCGACCATCGACCAATATCAGCGTGTACTGGGAGGGCATGCCGCGAATTGAGATATCCTCGCCGTTATCCCCCGCGCCCCCACCAGTGACAATCACACCGGGCACATCGCGCAGCGCATCGATAACACTCTGATAGTGCCCCCGCTCTAACTCCTCGCGGGAAACCACGCTGATAGAGGCAGGCGCATTGGTAACCTTCTGCTCAAAACCTGACGCGGTTACCACCATATCGTCTAAGCGGGGTGTTTCTTGTGCCCATAGAGCGCTACTGGCAAGCGAAGAGATGGCGCTGGCCAACAGCGTACGGCGCAAACAGGGAGACATAACTTCGTCCTTCATAGTATGTAGGCAGTGTGGATGAGTATTCGCTCTATTAAATGCGAATTATTAGCATTAATATTTTTACACACTCTTTGCACTCTTGGGTGAGACGGTACGTTCAACATACCGGAACACAAATGCCTATTATTTTTATTCGCACCAAAAAATGGCACAATTCGCGCTCACCCTTTTCCCGTGGGCCTGACCATGTATGACTTTGACGAACTGACCGCCTTTGCCGATGTGATGACCACGGGCAGTTTGACACGCAGCGCGCAAAAGCTCGGGCTAGCCAAATCGACCCTGAGTCGCCGCATCAGCCAGCTTGAAACCCGGCTTAACCAGCCGCTGCTGCGCCGCCAGGCCAACCGCTTAATTCCCACCGAGGCGGGGCTGCTGTTTCATAACTACTGCACCGAGCTTTTAGCGATGGCGGCTCATAGCCAGGAGGCACTGGCTGAACTGCGTGAGGAGATTAGCGGCGAAATTACCCTTGAAGTGCACGGCGCCCTGGCGCGCAGCTGGTTAGCCAGTGCGATTGATGCGTTCTTAAATCGCCACCCTAAGGTAGAGCTAACGCTACACACCCGGGAAACACCGCCCACTAAAATGCATAGCAATAGCGTGCATGTCTGGCTTGGGCCCACTCACGAGTGCGGGCTAAATCAGGAGCGCTTGGGCCACCTATCCCGCGGACTTTATGCCAGCCCTCGCTATTTGGCCGCTGCTGGCACGCCCCACCATCCGAATGAGTTGAACCAACACGCCTGGATCGACCTGCTGGGCACGGCCTCTGACGGCCTGCTGCTCACTCATTCAGAGCATGGTCAATACACCTTTAACCCACCCCATTCACGGCTGCGTGTGGATATCACTACGCTGCACATTGACGCCATTGCGCGCAGCCAGGGCATCGGCTTGCTTTCACACTGGTTAACCGCTAAACGAGAACAGCATCACCCGGGAGAATTAATCAACTGCCTACCCGGCTGGGAGCCAGTGCCACTCCCTATCACGCTGCTCTATGCTTACGGCCACCAGACACGTCGCACCCACGCGCTACTAGAGTTTTTACGTAGCCAAGTACCCGCACCGTGGCGCACCTCACCCGCCACTGTGTAAGTTAATTCGAGTGTTTACCTTGCCAGTTAGCCCGCTTATTAACGACAATAAGCGGCTACCGATTAGCCAAGGACTGTAAATGCTCGCCGAACTCTTTGCTGTCATGGCGCCCGTGCTGGCGGGTGCAGGGCTCGGCTACTTGTGGGTACGCCTAGGCCACCC
Organism: Halomonas sp. SpR8; assembly: GCF_031010195.1. Lineage (GTDB taxonomy): Bacteria > Pseudomonadota > Gammaproteobacteria > Pseudomonadales > Halomonadaceae > Vreelandella. Next base: position 504,026 of record NZ_JAUAMC010000003.1, read on the forward strand.
CTACCCGGTCGACTTCATTACCCGTTTGGTATTTAACATTGGTACGCCCTCGCTGGTATTGGCGTCGCTGGCGGGTGCCGATATTGATGCCACCACCTTTGGCCAGACGATGCTAGCCGCCGCGCTGGTCATTCTCACCATGGGGGCGGCTACCTTTGGAGTGGCGAAACTGCTGCGCCGCAGTTGGCGGGTACTGCTTGCGCCCATGATGTACCCCAACACCGGCAACATGGGCTTACCCGTGGTGCTTTACGCCTTTGGTAGTGCCGGGTTTGCCTACGGCATCACCGTGATGGTGACCGTCTCGCTGTTTCAGTTCACTTTAGGCGCGGTGCTTAATAGTCAGGGCAACCCGCTCAAAACCCTTGTAAAAACGCCCACAGTTTACGCCATTGCCATTTCCATGGCGTTACTGTTGACAGACACTGCTCTGCCGCCCTGGTTGGCAAATACGGTGGACTTGATGTCCGGTTTCACGGTACCGCTTATGCTCATTACCCTGGGCGTATCGCTAGCCAGCATCCAGGTGAAGAATCTGCGTTCAGGGCTTGGATTTAGCCTGGTGCGAGTGCCTCTCGCCGCTGTTGTCGCCTGGCTAATCGCTGGCTGGGTGGGACTTCCTCCTCTGGCGCAAAGCATTTTAGTGCTGCAAATGTGTATGCCGGTGGCGGTCTTCAATTATCTCTTTGCTCAGCGTGCCCAACGCGAACCCGTCTATGTTGCCAGTTTGGTCTTCTGCTCAACGTTGTTAGCGCTGTTTTACCTGCCCGTGCTACTTGCCCTGCTCATATAATAGTTGAACCCCCGCGCGGCGATAGGGTCACTGCTAGACTACTGGCAAGGATGCCAATGATTAATTTCACCAGAGGGCGCGCTATGCTTTATGTGAACAACAGCCACCCTACCCGACTGCCCCCTGCTGTTTTAGCGGGGATCAATGGGTTAGTGCTGGCAAGCGCTATCAACACGGCAAAGGCGGAAATCATTCAGGATTCACTGGAGACCGATCACCTTACTCTCTCCATTGAGCGCATTGCTGATGGGTTCGAGCACCCATGGGCGGTGGCATTTCTACCCGATGGCCGCTACCTGGTGAGCGAACGCAGCGGGCAGTTGAAACTCGTCGACCCCGATAGTGGTGAAGCCAGTACCTTGGAAGGCATGCCCGAAGTGAGTACTCAGGGCCAGGGCGGGCTGTTGGACGTAACATTACATCCTGATTTCGAAGGCGGAAATAGCGACGGTGATAACGACTGGATCTATTTCACCTGGAGCAAGCCCGACGGCAACAACAGCCGCTCGGCGTTATCGCGGGTAAAATGGCAAAATGACCAGTTGGGTGAAGTTGAGCACTTGTTTGAACAGGATCGCGCCTCTGGGCCTGGCCGCCACTACGGCTCACGATTAGCGTGGCTGCCCGACGGCACCCTGCTGATGAGTGTTGGTGACCGTGGCAGTGAACCACCCCGCGCCCAGGCAAGCGATGACCATGCGGGCTCTACCCTGCGCCTTACCGCAACGGGCGGCGTTCCAGACGACAACCCCTTTGTCGGCGATGACACCACGCTGGATGAAATTTACTCCATGGGTAATCGCAATATTCAGGGTATGACCGTACTGAGTAACGGCGAAGCCTGGGCATCAGAGCACGGCCCGCGTACCGGTGACGAACTTAACCATATCCAAGCAGGCAATAATTACGGCTGGCCAGAAGCAAGCCAAGGCAATGACTACGCGACCAATGAGCCGATTGGCCAAGATTCGCTGCCCGGCATGATCGATCCGGTGTACGTGTTCGAAGGCCGTTTTGCGCCAGCAGGTTTGGCTGAAGTGACTAGCGGCGCCTTCGGCGAGTGGCAAGGCAACTTATTGGCCGGCGGGCTAGGCAGCGAGAAATTACTGCGCCTACGCTTAGTTGATGGCAGCGTAGCTGAAGAAGAACTGATTCTTGAGGGCCAAGTGGGACGTATTCGTGATGTTCGCCAGGGCCCTGACAATGCTATCTACTTGGTCACAGATGATCCGCAAGGCGGTCTTTATCGTCTGCAACCAACTGACGATCGGTAGCCCTAACTTGACCAATCAACGTCTGTATTAACACCGCCATGGATGCAGCATGCGACTACGCAATTTAATTATTTTAACGGTGATTGTGCCGCTGTTTATCATCCTGGTGGTATTTAGCTTGGTGGCGATTAAGTCGCTTGAAGATAACGTTCGCTCGAAACTACAAACGGAAGTAGAAATTATTACCCGAACGCTAAGCTCTTCACTGAGCTACGCGGTGACCCCTGATAGCAGCACGCCGCTTGAAGAAGCGCTACAGTCAGCGTTCTCTTTTCATCGCATTTACGGTGCTTACGTATTTGATACCGAGGGCCGCGATATTTATGGCCTGGGCCTGGGTAAGGATATTTTCAGCCGCGAAGAGATTCAGCAGGTGATTGAACGCGATGACTTATATAGCAATTATCGCCAGCACGATGGATGGAATTACTACTCGGCGTTGACGCCGCTGCGCTCACAGGATGGCACGGTGTATGGCGTGCTGCAGGTCAACCGGCTGAATACTGGCATTGAGAACTACACGGGTTTTATCAGTATTGTCGCCGTACTGGTATTTGTGATTGGTGCGGCCGGCATTGTCTTTAGCATTTGGTGGGGTTTTCGGCGCCACATTGAGCGCCCGCTTAACCGCCTACTCCGCGTCATGCAACTGGTAGAGGATGGCGACCGCAGCCAGCGCGCCGCCGAAGATGGCCCCACCGAATACCGCAGCCTCGCCTCAGGATTGAACGGCATGCTGGATGCGATGGCAGAAAAAGACAGCGAGATAGAGGATCGCCAGCGGCGTGAAATTGAGCTTGAAAAGCGCCTGCGTAAATCGAAAAAACTCGCTGAACTAGGCGTACTCGCCGCTGGGGTGGCCCACGAGATAGGCGCGCCGCTCACGGTGATCAACGGCCAGGCGCAGCGTCTGGCTCGCCGTGATGTCATTGGCGATGACGAACGCGCCCGGCTAGGACGCATTCGTGGCGAGGTGGAGCGCATCGTCGAAATCGTCCGCCAACTGATGGAATTAGGCCGTCAACATAACGTAGAGAAAGGTAAACAGGCCCTCGATAGGCTTATCATGAGTGCCAGCGATTTAGTTGAAGAAGAGTTAGAACCACGCAATATTTGTTTAGACGTTGAATTACCGACGCCAACACCCAATTTATTGGCCAATGGACAACAAATTGTTCAGGTGCTGACCAATTTACTACGAAATGCGGCACAGGCACCGGAAGTTAGCCGCATTCGAGTGCGCGCACAGCAACAAGATCATGAGTTGATACTGTGGGTGGAAGACGATGGCCCGGGGATTCCCGGCGGCCATCACAGTAAAGTATTTGACCCATTTTTTACCACCAAACCGGTCGGCCAAGGCAGCGGTTTGGGGCTCTCTATGGTACATCGCATTATTAACGACCACGGCGGTACGATTGGCGTGTTTGACAGTGCCCTTGGTGGCGCTGGATTTGAAATTACGCTACCCCTTAGTGAAACCGCATCCGCTTGAGGACAACGTTTGTGACCCATCAGGAACACCTTTTACCTTTATTGGTGGTGGAGGATGACGCCGCTATACGTGAATTATTAGAAGAAGAGCTACAGGATGCAGGCTATAAAACGCTGGGCGTTCCCAGCGCTGAAGAGGCGATTGCCCTACTCAGCCACACCACCGTCTCACTGGTGATTACCGACGTGCGCTTGCCGGGTATGACCGGCATTCAGCTTCTGCAGCAGTTACGTCATGCAGGCAGCGAGCTCGGCATTATTGTGATTACCGCATTTGGCACGATCGACCAGGCGGTCGAGGCTCTTAAACTTGGCGCTGACGACTTTTTAACCAAACCGCTCGACCTTGATGCCATTCGCGATGCAGTGTTCCGCGTTTTGGAGCGACAGCGTTTAGCCGTTTCCCACGACGCCGAAATCAGCCACTTCCACGGTATCGTGGGCAAAAGCCACGTCATGCAGGCACTCTTTCACGACGCCTCTCGGCTCGCTAAAAGCGATGCGCCCATTCTGATTCTGGGTGAAAGCGGCACCGGTAAAGAGCTGCTTGCTCGCGCGATCCATCAGGAGAGCCCGCGTCACGAGCAGCCGTTTGTGCCGGTAAACTGCGCCAGCATTCCCGCTGATTTGATGGAAAGCGAGTTCTTTGGCCACATAAAAGGCGCTTTTACCGGTGCTAATGAAGCGCGCAAGGGGCTATTCCATAGCGCCCAGGGCGGCAGCCTGTTTCTGGATGAGATTGGTGAAATGCCGATTAACCTGCAGGCGAAGTTGCTCCGGGCTTTGCAGGAGAAGACCGTACGGCCGGTGGGCGGCGAGCGCGAAGAGCCGGTGGATGTGCGTATTATTGCCGCGACTCATCGCAACCTGGAAAAAGAGATAGAACAAGGCAACTTCCGCAGCGACCTTTTCTACCGGCTGGAGACCTTTTCACTGCGCATTCCCCCTTTACGCGAACGCGGCACCGACATTGAACACCTGGTGTTTGCGCTTATCGACAAACACTCAGAGGCACAGGGTAAGCAGATAGAGCAAATTGAGCCTGAAGCGCTCAACAATTTGCTCAACTACGCCTACCCAGGCAATGTTCGCGAACTGGAAAATGCCATTATGCGCGCGGTCACTTTGAGCGAGGATGGCTCACTTAGCCACAAAGATTTACCCGAACGTCTGCGCGAGCAGTCTACCGTGGAAAGCGGTAAACCACTGACGCCGACTCTGAGTGGCGAATTGCTTGCTGGAAGCCAGTTACCTACGCCCCCTCCGATCCGCTGGCCGAGCTTGGAAGAAGTTGAAAAGCGCTATATCAACAAAGTGCTGGAAGCAACGGGTGGTAACAAGCGCCGAACGGCGGAAGTGCTGGGAATTGCTCGTAGAACGCTGTATCGCCGTTTAGAAGATAACGAGGAGTAAGCAACTAACTTATAAAGAAGCGCTAAATTGGTGACAAAAAAAACCCCCGCGGGCGCGGGGGCAGAAAGGATGATAAACCGTGTGGAGCAGCCGCAGGGAACAAACAGCTGAGACGATTTACCATCGTAGGGAGCGGTACATTTACCGATTACTTTAATAAATTACTGGTTGCTGGTTTCATCAGAATTTGCGTTTTCTGCGTCAGTGTCTTCACTATCACCTGGCATTGGGTCAGTACCTTCACCGAAGCCCGGTTCTTCGTCAGGATTCATGGTGCCAGAGGCGGGTTCATCCATTGTATCCTCAGGCATGCCCTCACCAGACATGTTGCTTCCTGACATATCATTTTCCGACATAGGTGCTTCAGCACCGGTACTTTGGTTCATAGAGCTTTCAGAACCTTGATCTTCGCCAAGCCCAGGATCCTGTTCCATGGCAGGTTCTTGCTCTAGGCTGGATTCTTGACCATTAGTAGTATCCTGCTCTAATGGGGATGCCTCTTCAGCAGGGGGAGCCGTTTCTTCACTATCCCCACAACCTGCCAATACAATGACACTCGCTGCCGTTGCCATCATGCACAGCGTTAACCAGCGTGGGCGCTTAGCAATTTGCTTGCTCTCAATGTGATCAAGTTGCTTATCCATAATACCCACCTCCATCTCTAATACTTAAATCGGCTACTCTATATACAGCCTGTACATAAATGGCATTTCATCTGCTCAACCAATATTCAATACATTCACTTATTGTACCAACATCGATTAATAAATGTAAAAAACCATTTAAATCATAATCTTAAAATAAAAATGAGAACCCCATTATTCAATCACACTGTGAGTTTATGTGGGTAAAAAATGACACATGAGCGTTAATTTCCGCGTTTAACGAGCCGTTGTGACACACAAGCCCCACCTATGTATAATAATTATTAATAAATTGATCATCTAAAACTCTTATTTCTTTATGAATGGCATTGTGTCGCTGCTATTAATCATCACCTCGTGCGATATAGTTTGGTGCGATACAGTTTGGTTCGATATAACTTGTTTCGATAAAAACAGCGACAACACAAGTCCATTCCGTCAGCTCGTTTCTACTGAAAAGGCATAGCCGATGGACGAATCACGACCCGTCAAAATTAAAGTGCGCGGCTTGAGCAAAGTTTTTGGCAAGCACCCACAGAAAGCCATTGAACTTCGCAACCAAGGCATGAAACGCCCCGAAGTACTGGAGAAAACAGGCCAGACGCTAGGCCTTTCCAACATCTCGTTTGATGTTTATGAGGGCGAACTGCTGGTGATAATGGGGCTGTCGGGATCGGGAAAATCAACCTTGATTCGCTGCCTCAACCGTCTGATTGAAACCACCGAAGGTGAGATCGTCATCGACGGCGAAAATATTCCCACGCTGAAAGAGAAGGCGTTGCTAGAGTGTCGCCGCCGCCATTTCTCGATGGTGTTCCAGAATTTTGCTCTGTTTCCTCATCGTACCGTGCAGCAAAATGCCGAATTCGGACTTGAGATTCGTGGCGTTGAGAAAGCTGAGCGTTACAAAATCGCTCATGACTCGCTAAAGCAGGTCGGCTTAGAGGGCTGGGAAGACGCTTACCCCAACCAGCTTTCTGGCGGCATGCAACAGCGGGTTGGTCTAGCCCGCGCGCTCGCTAACGATGCCACCGTACTGTTGATGGATGAAGCCTTTTCGGCCCTTGACCCATTGATTCGTAAAGATATGCAGCAAGAGCTTTTGCAGCTGCAATCCAAAATGCAGAAGACCACGGTCTTTATCACCCACGATTTGGATGAGGCGCTCAATATTGGCGACCGCATCGTGCTGCTGAAAGATGGCGAAGTGGTACAGATCGGCACACCGGAAGAGATTCTTACCCAGCCAGCGGATGACTACGTGCGGCGCTTTATTGAAGGCGTTGATAGGGCAAGAATTTTGACCGCCGAGAGCGCCATGCGCCCACTACGCTCTACCGCCCGCGAAAGCGACGGGCCGCGCACCGCTCTACACCGCATGCGTGATCACAGTATCGACTCTATTTATGTGGTTAATCGTGACCGCCACCTTATCGGGCTGCTTGAAGCCGACGCCGCCAGCCGGGCTATTGAAGAGGGTGCTAACTCTATCACGCCCTATTTGACTCAAGATTTCCGCAGAGTCCCAACGGACGAGCCGCTGCATAACCTGTTTGCCATGTTCAGTGAAAAGAGCTTCCCCATCGCCGTGACTGATCAGCAGGATCAACTACTTGGCGTGGTAGTAAAAGGCGCAGTACTCGACGAACTGGCACGAGCAGGAGAGCACTAATGGATATACCACGCATCCCGCTAGGTAACTGGATTGAAAGCGGCCTGACATGGTTGACCAGCGAATACTCCTTGGTTACCCGCGGCATTTCTCGCTTTACCCAAACCGGCATTGATATTTTAAACAACGGCCTTTTTTGGCTACCAGAATGGGCGCTGTTAGCCTTGATTGCACTGCTGTGCTGGCGGTTAGGCGGCATTCGCTTAGCTATTGGGGCCATCGCAGGCTTAGCATTAATTTGGAACCTGGGCCTGTGGGAGCCCATGATTGAGACGCTCACGCTAGTCGTATTTGCCACCTTCGTAGCGGTGGTTATTGCCCTGCCCGTGGGTATTGCAGCGGCGCTTTCTGAGCGGCTTTACCGGGTCATCATGCCGCTTCTGGACTTTATGCAGACCATGCCCGCGTTCGTCTACTTAATTCCGGCTATTCCGTTTTTTGGGATCGGCTCGGTCTCAGCGATTTTTGCCACGGTAATTTTCTCAATGCCGCCCGCTATTCGCTTTACCACGCTGGGTATCCGCCAGGTTCCTGTAGAGCTCATTGAAGCCGCTGATGCCTATGGCGCCACGCGGGGTCAAAAACTGTTTAAAGTGCAGTTGCCGCTCTCGCTGCCCACGGTAATGGCGGGCATCAACCAGACCATCATGCTCGCACTCTCAATGGTGGTTATCGCCGCCATGATTGGTGCCGATGGCTTGGGCAGCGAAGTATGGCGCGCGATTCAACGCCTACGCCCCGGCGATGGCTTTGAAGCGGGTATTGCAGTGGTTATATTGGCGATGCTGCTGGACCGTTTAACGCAATCGCTACGCAAAACGCGCAAATAAAGCAAAGCAGCCGAAGCGGCTGCGTTGAGCCACTCGCTTGCTAAGTCGCTTCTGGCTATCCATGCTGTTATTGAGCAGCAAGCATTTACCACATTAAAATTTATACCCAAGGGAGAAAGTGAATGAAACATCGCACATTGAACCTCCGTATCCGTCTTGCTTCACTGGCACTACTAGCAGGCGCGGGTGTTGCTGTCAGCAGTGCGGCGCAAGCCGAAGAAGAGAAAGGCACAGTTAACCTAGCCTACGTTGAGTGGTCTTCAGAAGTGGCTTCCACTAACGTGATTGCCGCGGTTTTAGAACAAGCAGGCTATGAGGTTGACCTGACCTCACTCTCAGCGGCCGCTATGTTCCAAGCGCTCTCTACAGGTGATGCGGATGCTATCGTCGCTGCTTGGCTGCCGACGACGCACGCTGATTATATGGAACGCGTTGGCGAAAACACGGAAGATCTAGGTGCTAACCTGGATGGCACCAAGCTAGGCTTGGTTGTACCGGAGTATACTGACGTTGATTCCATTGCTGACCTTAACGATAACGCCGACAGCTTTAATGGCGAGATCATCGGTATTGACCCCGGTGCAGGCCTAATGGCGCTGTCCGAAGAGGTTGTGGATACCTATGACCTTGAGCTGGATTTGCGTAGTGGCAGTGGCGCCACCATGACAGCGGCGCTGGCAAGCGCCATTAACAACGAAGAGAATATCGTGGTTACCGGCTGGACACCTCACTGGATGTTCGCCCGCTTCGATCTTAAATACCTAGACGATCCCGAAGAAGTCTATGGCGGTGCCGAACAAATCCATACCGTTGTCCGTCAAGGTCTTGAAGATGATATGCCAGAAGCCTACGCCATTCTCGATGCCTTCGAGTGGACACCTGAGCAAATGGGCGAAGTAATGCTCATGAATCAGGAAGACGACAGCGACCCCTATGAGAACGCCAAACAGTGGGTTGAAGATAACCAGGATGTGGTCGAGCAGTGGCTCGATAGCTAAATAACTCAAGCAAGTAAGGCAGCGGAGGGCTCTGGTTCTCTGCTGTCGTTGTATAATCGCAATTTCAGATGTGATGGTTCACATTACGTTGAATGGCGTTTTAGCAGATTTGCTATTGTGAGCGGCTATATAAGCGCCATTCAATGCTGGTTATTAGCCAGATTTTGGTTTCTGTTCATTTTTTGACACTTCTTGATAAAAGTAGAGAGGCTCCTGTGGATAACCACGATGAAAAGCGCCCTCCTGAAGAGCCAGTCTCTGAGGGTATACCGTCGCCAGATGGTCCAGCGAATTTGATTGATACCGATTATGTCATCGGCCAAGACAACATCACCACCAATACCATGGGTCTAAATTTAGACCTGCACGGCAAGGTATTTACCATTTCGTCCGTGGTGGTGTTGCTGTTTGTAATACTGACGCTGGCGTTGCAAGACACCATCGCACCGATATATGACGCCATTTTCGGTTTCTTGACAGGCAATTTGGCCTGGTTCTTTATTTTAGCGGCAAATATATTCGTTATTTTATGCATTGGCTTGATCTTCTCGCCGCTAGGTAAAATCCGCATTGGTGGTGCTAATGCCAAACCCGATTTTACTTATATGGGCTGGTTTTCAATGCTATTTGCCGCGGGCATGGGCATTGGCCTGATGTTCTTCGGTGTTAACGAGCCGTTGACCCACTTTGGCACCGCCTTTGACGGTGGCAGTTGGGCACCGCTTGGTGGCGCCGAGGGCGATGCTGAAGGTGCTGCAGCGCTGGGCATGGCGGCGACTATCTTTCATTGGGGCCTTCATCCATGGGCGATTTACGCGGTTGTTGCGCTTTCACTGGCACTGTTCTCGTTCAATAAGGGTCTGCCGCTCTCCATGCGCTCTGTGTTCTATCCCATTCTGGGTGAGCGCGTTTGGGGCTGGCCGGGTCACGTGATTGATATCCTGGCGGTATTTGCCACGCTGTTTGGTTTGGCTACCTCTCTTGGGCTAGGTGCTACCCAGGCTGCAGCGGGCCTAACCTATCTGTTTGGCGCGCCGGAAAGTGATATAACCATGATCCTGTTGATCATCGGCATTACGATGATTGCCATCGGCTCAATCGTTGCGGGGGTTGATAAGGGCGTACAGCTACTCTCCAAAATCAACATTATCCTGGCGGCCATACTCCTTTTCTTTGTAATTGCGGTTGGCCCTACACTATTAATTGCTACCGGCTTTTTTGAGAATCTGTGGAATTATGCGGTTCATCTGCCGGCGCTATCTAATCCGTTTGGTCGTGAAGACGCCAACTTCAGCCAAGGCTGGACGGCCTTCTACTGGGCCTGGTGGATCTCATGGTCTCCATACGTCGGTATGTTTATCGCCCGTGTTTCTCGTGGCCGCACCGTGCGTGAGTTTCTCGTCTCGGTAATGCTGGTGCCGTCCACAGTATCTGTATTGTGGATGACCACCTTTGGCGGCACGGCAATTGATCAGTATGTGAGTCAGGGTATTGAGGCCGTACGTGATGCTGGTGTCGATCTGCAGCTATTCATAATGCTGGAGCAACTACCGCTCTCACAAATCACCTCATTCGTCGCCATCGTGCTGGTGATCGTGTTCTTCGTGACCTCTTCTGACTCCGGCTCGCTGGTCATTGACTCCATTACAGCGGGCGGCAAGGTAGATGCACCGACGCCACAACGTGTGTTCTGGGCGATCATTGAAGGCGCGATTGCAATTGCGCTGCTACTGGGTGGCGGCTTAACCGCACTGCAAACCATGGCGGTATCAACCGGCTTCCCGTTCACGATCATTTTGCTGGTGGCATGTTATGCGATCATCAAAGGATTGATGAGCGAGCCAAAAGCCGTCTAGCAATGCTTATAACGACACTTAGTTTAAAACCGACACTCAGCTTTAAACCGGCAATCCGTTTAAAACTAGGTAAGTAGGCAAACGGGCAACCCACTGGGTTGCCCGTTTTTTTATGCGCTTCAATACCAGACGACCTTCAATACCCCATGGCCTTCAGCACCAAATGTCTTTCAGTGGCGTATCGGGTCGGTAGTGCGTGGCAATTTGTGCTTGTAATAATTCCGCGGTTGCCAGCGCGTCGACCAGGGCATGGTGCCCTTGATACGCAGGCAAGCCATAGCGTTCTCGACTAGCGTGCAGGCGTATAGAAACCGGCGGGCGGCCCAGCCAGCGACGAAAACGCGCCCACAACGTTTGTCGATGCAGCCTTGCTTCCAGTGACATGGTATCAATCATTGGAAATAGCACCCCTTCCCCCCGGCGGGCCTTCACCGCCGCATCCAAAAACGGCCTCTCAATATTACGAAAATGCACTACCACCAAATGGCCGGCTAGCTGCACCAGCAGCTCGTCCAGGATCGCTTCTAAATCCGGTGCCTGAGCAATCTCCGAGTGGGTAATGTGATGATAGGTAATGGAAGCCTCATCGAGCGGCCGGGAAGGATTGACCACCCAGTAACGACGCTCGGCCAGCTTGATACGATGTAACGTAAAGGGCACGATCCCGATGCTGACAATGGCGTGACGGCGCTCATCAAGCCCCGTGGTTTCCATATCCAGCGCTACCATCGGCACCTCAGAGATAGGCGTTTCGGGGTCAGGCAACGGCGTGTCATAGAATTGCTGAATAGCCTGAGAGCCGGCCCGCCGTGCTCGTTGAGCCATATAGCCTGCCCAGTCGGTCTGGGTGATCTTTTGACGTGGACGTATACCGTACATCTTAGCGCCCCGACCGCTGTGCAGGCATTGGGTAACGGTACTTCAGAAACTTTTGCGCGTTACTCAGCACCTGAAAGGCATCTTTGAGGGTGTGGCGCTCACTATCCGCAACGTTTTCGGGCTCGATATTGTTATCTGGTAGACGATCTTCCTGCAGATCGATCATATGATGACGCACCCGCGACATGCATAAAAACTCAAACGCGTAGCTGAGCTTATCGCTCATACCGTTCGCCAAGAGCTGGGTCTTACTGATGTCATTCAAGCGCTGAAAGGAGTTTTGCGCTTTGGAGCCGCAGGCCAAAGCGTGAATACGCACTAAATCGACCATGGGTGCAGTACCGCGGCGTTTGAGGTTGATGGAATTGTTGTGCTTGCCGTCCTGCTCCATCACAAAGGTGCGGAAAAACCCTAGCGGCGGTGTGCGGTTTAAAGCATTACGCGCCATCGCGGCCAAAAATAGCGGTGACTGCGGTGCCGTCTGTGCGATCAAATCCTGCAGTATCTCCACATAAATATCTTCGCCATAACAGCTATCTAAATCAAAGAAAATCGAACTGTGTAGCAAGCGTTCTGGTGTTGGGTTGGCCATCCAATCCAGGAAGTAACCTTTCCAAACGCTCAGCGGCTGACGCCATTGGCTGTTGGTCGCCATGACATCGCCTTTACAATAGGTGTAACCGCAGGCATCTAAACCATCGCTGACTATTTTTGCTAGGGCGTAAAAATAGTCATCATGCTGCTCAGGGTCGAAATCATCGGAGAGGATCAGTGCATTATCCTGGTCGGTCACAATACTCTGCTCATTGCGCGCCATGGAGCCGTTGACCATAAAGCAATACGGAACAGGCGGCGGGCCAAGCTCCTCTTCGGCCATTTCCAGCAATCGCCGTGTAAAGCTACGCCCGATGGTAGAGAGCGCGCTGCCTACCATCTGTGAGTTCGCATCCTCTTGTACCATACGAACAAACGCAGCCCGCACATCCGGCGCAAGGCGTGCCAGCCCCTGAATGCTGGGCTGATTAAATATATTAGTAACCAAATAAAGACCGCTATGGGTCTCGTATCGGATGATATCGGAGAGGTGCACCACACCCACCGGGCGCTGACGATAGAGCACCGGCAGGTGGTGAACGTTACTGCGCAACATCGTGAGCATCGCTTCATAAACAGAGGCGTCCGACTGAATCGTGATTAGCCGGGAAGAAACGACCTCACTTACCGGTGTTTGTGACGATAGCCCTTCCGCTACAACGCGAGTACGAAAATCATGGTCAGTGAGGATGCCGCACATCTGCCAAGCTTGGCCTTCGCTATCTTTAAAACTATAGCGTGGATTATCGCTGCCCTCTTTTAGTACCAGTAGCGCAGAGGCTTGGGCTTCACTCATCTGTTGTGCCGCCAATTGCAAACTGGTAGAGGCTTCAACCATCACCGGGTAGCGGGTTAGTAGCTTGCGTATCCGGGTGACCATCATTTCGTTGGATTTCTTCTGCTGCTCGGCGGCAGTTTCTAACCGAGGACGCTCCAACTCGACAAAATCAGCAAAATGATCATCCTCTTCACACAACCGTTGGAACACCGCCTTAGGGATAAAGTAGATAAGGGTATCTTCAATCGCTTGGGCGGGAAAACGCACCTTATGGTTCCGCAGCAGGCTGAAATGTCCAAAAATATCGCCTTCGCCCAAACGATTGTATAGCTCCCCCTGGCTGCGGTAGACCTCTACAGCACCACTGCGGATGTAGCACAGCTCTTCAAGCATCTCGTTGAGCACTAAAATATGGCTGCCCGTTTTGAAGTAGCTAACTTCCACCTGCTCAGCAATGGCATCAAGCAGATCATCCGACAGCCCATCAAAAGGGGGAAAACGTCCCATATGCTGACGTATTTCTAACAATTCGACATCCATACGGACTCCTCGGGCGTGTCAGAATACATAGTCTAAAGTGTGGCGTGGTCTAAAGTGTGGCGTGAAGGTTAAGTTAGGTAAACCCCAGCAAGCATGATAAAGGTAGCGGTAAGCTGAAAACCACAAAAAAAGCCCGGTGCAGTTTTGCACCGGGCTCTGATAGCCATGACTATGCTGGCGTTAATTACGCTTTAGGATTGGCCGGCCATTTCCTGTACACGCTGCATCATTTCAGGGTCTTGCTGAATGGATTGACCAATGGCGTTGAAGGTATCAACATCTAGGCCGCTGTCTTCAACCACTTCAATCATGCGGTCGTTGGCTTCAGTGCGCACTTCCTGCTGCGCAGACTCATCTTCTGCATCCTGCAGACGCTGGGTATATTCTTGAGAAATAACGGCAATTTCTTGAGAAGCATCGGCAAACTGCTGGAGCTGGTCATCAGAAAAATCTTGGGCAGGTGCTGCTTGCTGGGTAGCCATGGGATCTTGTGCAGAACCTTGCTCTTGCTGGGCGTGGGCAGTAGCCGTCATCAGACCAGTAGCGAGCAGGGCAGCAGAGAACAGAGCAGTCATACGTTGCATAGTTAAAACCTCAATGTTGCGTTGTGTATGTGCCCACTGTGACGCATCAATCTCAAGCAGGTTCAAACTATTATGTAAAAGTTAGTAACAAAAAGAACTTTATGTATCTAAAACTCAACGCAGCATGCCACCTCGGAAATACAATAGCAATGTTATTCAATAAGTTACGATTTTATGACTTAACCTCACTCGGCTTGGCAGCCATGCCTATTCTTTTTGTTCTACTTTGGAGCACGGGATTTATCGGCGCTAAATTTGGCCTGCCTTATGCTGAACCCTTCACGTTTTTATTTATTCGCTTTGCATTAACGCTACTGCTGTTAATCCCATTGGTGATAGTCATGCGTATTCCTTGGCCTGCATCGCCCATGTTATGGACACATATCGCCATATCGGGTTTTCTAGTTCATGGAGCCTACCTGGGAGGTGTTTTCTATGGCATCTACTTGGGAATGCCAGCAGGCTTAGCGGCACTGCTGGTGGGTCTGCAACCGCTGCTAACCGCTGCTTTTGCCGGACCACTATTAGGCGAGCAGCTTATGCGTCGACAGTGGTCGGGGCTGGCATTTGGGTTAATCGGGATCAGTTTAGTACTTGGCAGTAAGCTAGAGATCGGTGAATCACTCTTCGATGGCTTTGGCATCAGTGCATTGCTGTGCGTCACTGCAGCCTTGGTAGGCATCTCACTGGGTACGCTTTATCAAAAAAGATACTGTACCAGTATGCCGCTGCTCTCTGGGGCGGTTATTCAATATCTCGCTGCGGGGGCACTACTCGGCAGTGGCGCCTTGCTGTTTGAGAGTCGCCAAGTGGAGTGGAGTAGCACCTTTGCACTGACACTAGGTTGGCTGGTATTGATTCTTTCGATTGCCGCTATCCTGTTACTCATGACCTTGATTAAAAAGGGGGAAGCCTCACGGGTTGCAAGTCTTTTTTATCTTGTACCACCGGTCACTGCGCTACAGGCGTGGTGGTTATTTGACGAACGTCTCCCCTTACTGGGGCTAGTAGGGATGTTGATCGCTATCATCGGGGTGGTGATGGCTATTCGTAAACCCGCAAAATAAGTCGCTATAACCTAACAAATTTACAAATGCTCTAAATAATCCGCGCCGCCTAAGTTACGCATTTGCTGGCGTATCCACTGGCTACGCCGCTCGACTTGCGCATCGGGCCGAGCGGCGCTGCGGGTTAGCGGACTGGGTAGAATAGCCGCCAGTAGACTAGCCTGACGCTCGGTAAGCGAGCTGGAAGAGGCACCGAAATAGTGCTGAGCAGCGGCTTCTAACCCAAACACGCCGCGATCCCACTCGGCGACGTTAAGATAGACTTCCAGAATGCGCTGCTTACTCCAGAGTATCTCGATCAACAGCGTAAACCACGCCTCCACCCCCTTCCGCGTCCAGCTTCGGCCTGTCCATAGAAACACGTTCTTGGCCGTTTGCTGGCTCAAAGTGCTGGCCCCGCGTAGTCGCCCGCCGTCTTGGCTCGCCTGCAACGCGCGGCGTAGCTCAACCAGATCAAACCCACTATGGTGCGGGAAGCGCTGATCCTCGGAGGCAATCACTGCCAGCTTGGCGTTTACAGAGAGCGAATCCCAACCGCGCCACTCGTGCTGTATGTTGATCGGCTCACTGTTGACCCAACTCTGTATTTTGCGCTCGACCATGACCATTGAGCCGGGTGGGGGGACGACACGAAACAGCAGTACCAGCGCGACTGACAGCAGCACAAACGCTAAAACGCCACGCCAAATAATCCGCCATAGTAGACGCATAAAACGGCGCAGCGAGCGATTGAGCATCCCGTTATCCTTAACGCTTCAAGAGGTGGTCTGCATGATACCGCAGGTGATCCTCAATGAACGAGGCAATGAAGAAGTAACTGTGATCATAGCCCGGCTGGCGACGCAGCGTAAGCGGATGGTCGTGCTGCTCACAAACGGCCTCTAAACGCTCAGGCTGAAGCTGCTCTTCCAGGAATTGATCCGCTTCGCCTTGGTCGATAAATAGCCGCTGGCGTGATGCCCCATTGGCGACCAGTTCGCAGGCGTCATATTGGCGCCAGCGTGACTGATCTTCGCCTAGGTAAGCGGTAAACGCCTGTTGCCCCCAGGGGCTATTCATCGGGTTGACCACCGGCGAAAAGGCCGATACCGAGCGGAAACGCCCAGGATGACGCAGCGCCAGAATCAATGCGCCATGCCCACCCATCGAGTGCCCACTAATAGATTCACGACCATTAACCGGAAAGTGCTGACGCACCACTGAGGGCAGCTCCTCAATCACATAATCGTACATACGATAATGAGATTTCCACGGCGACTCGGTGGCGTTGACATAAAACCCAGCCCCGGAGCCCAAATCAAAGCTTTCGTGTTCGCCGGGCAAGTCTGTGCCCCGTGGGCTGGTGTCAGGGCAAACAATGGCCACCCCCAACTCAGCGGCGATACGATGAGCACCGGCTTTCTGCATAAAGTTTTCGTCGTTACAGGTCAGCCCCGAGAGCCACCACAACAGCGGTACGCGCTCGTTTTCCGCCTGGGGTGGCAAGTAAACGGCGAAGATCATGTCGCAGTCCAGCGCACGGGAGTAGTGGCGGTAGCGTTTATGCCAGCCACCGAAGCTACGGTTGGCGGACACCAGTTCTAGCGTTTCACTCATGCTCATGGGCAGGTTCCTTTAAATGCAGCAAACGCGGCAGGTGACCCCACCGCGTTTTAAACGTACTGACTATACTACTTAATAATGCTGGGCCTAGTCATGCTAATGCACAGAGCAAATGGCTGACTGTAAAACTGCCGATAACGGAGTGCCAGGGCAGGTTGTAGCGAGGGGCTTTTGACAGGGCCGGAAAGTATTCCTGACAATTCCGGCATTTCCGCCATCCATGGCGGTCAGATGTCAAAAGTAGCGCCCACGGATGGGTTCACAGCGCCCTCGCGGAAACCTGCCCTGGCACTTAGCCGTGCAGAACCTAGTAATGCAGCACGGTACGAATGCTCTTACCTGCATGCAGTAAATCAAACGCTTCGTTGATCTGATCAAACGGCATATCGTGAGTAATGAAATCGTCGATATTGATTTCACCGTTCATATACCGCTCAACGTAGCCCGGCAGTTCGCTACGCCCTTTAACACCACCAAAGGCGGAGCCTTTCCAGACCCGGCCCGTGACCAATTGGAATGGCCGGGTTGAGATCTCTTCACCGGCACCGGCAACACCAATCACGATCGACTCACCCCAGCCTTTATGACAGCACTCCAGCGCCGAACGCATCACATTGACGTTGCCGATACACTCAAAGGAGTAGTCGACACCGCCATCGGTCATATCGACGATGACCTGCTGGATCGGATCTGAGTACTCTTTCGGGTTCACAAAGTCGGTAGCACCAAACTGCTTGGCCAGCTCGAACTTATCGGCATTGACGTCGATGGCAATGATACGCCCTGCTTTGGCCATCATCGCGCCTTGAATGACAGCAAGACCGATAGCTCCAAGACCAAACACCGCCACGGTAGCACCCGGCTCTACTTTGGCGGTATTGAGCACCGCACCAATACCGGTGGTCACGCCGCAGCCCAGCAGGCAGATTTTATCCATGGGGGCTTCTTTGGAAACTACTGCCAGCGATACTTCAGGCAACACGGTGTACTCACTAAACGTGGAGGTGCCCATGTAGTGATGAAGCATCTTACCATCGAGTGAGAAGCGCGATGTGCCGTCGGGCATTACCCCTTTACCCTGGGTAGCGCGCACGCTGCCACATAGGTTGGTTTTACCCGACAAGCAGAATTTACACTTGCCGCACTCGGCGGTGTAAAGAGGAATGACATGGTCGCCCGGTTTAAGGCTGGTAACGCCCTCGCCTACTTCCTGCACGATGCCCGCCCCTTCATGGCCAAGCACTGCGGGAAAGTTACCTTCCGGATCAGCACCGGAGAGTGTGTAGGCATCGGTGTGACAAACGCTGGTAGCGGCCATTTTAACCAGCACTTCCCCCGCTTTCGGGCCTTCAACATCAATCTCAACCAGTTCCAGCGGCTTACCCGCCTCTAGTGCAACAGCTGCGCGTGATTTCATTAAGCCTGCTCCTTCTAGCATCGCCAGCAGCGGGCATTGCCCCACTGCTCGGTTTGTTTTCAATGTGTGCAGTTTAGGCCAACTAGGCGCTCTTGATAAACCGGGATACACTCATAAGATTATTGCCACACAGCAACAATCATTATCGATCCAAGGAGTTAGCATGCAGCACTGGAGCCGTATCGAAGCCTTTATCGAGGTAGTCCGCTTAGGCACCTTCTCTGCTGCGGCCCGCCACCTGAAGGTGTCGACCTCGCATATCAGTCGCCTGATTAGTCAGCTCGAAAACCAGTTGGGCGTACAATTACTTTATCGCACCACCCGACAGATCCGGTTAACCGATGCAGGTGCCACCTACGTAGAACACTGCCGCCATCTATTCGATGGGCTGCGGGATGCCGAGCAGGCGCTGAGCGAACTCCAGGCCAAGCCCAGCGGACTACTTAAACTCACCTCAGCCACGACCTTTGGCGAGCGCTTTATTGCCCCGCTGGTGAATGACTTTCAGTGTTTGCATCCGCAGTTGGATGTTCATATGCACTTCACTAACCGCCCGGTGGAACTCATCGAAGAGGGCTACGATATTGCCATTCGGATGGGCGTATTAAAGGATTCCAGCCTCATCGCAAGACGCCTATGTGACCGCCGGGAGTATATCGTCGGCTCTCAAAGTTACTTTCGCCAAGTACCTCGCCCTCACACTTTGGCTGAACTTAGCCAACACCGCTGTCTGATTGGCTCACGCCCAAACTGGCTGTTTGAAGTCAACGGCCAGCGCCGTGAAGTGCGCGTAGAGGGTTGCTGGACGGGCAACTCTGGCCCGGCACTGCTGGATGCGGCACGCAAAGGACTGGGGCTTGCACAACTGCCGGATTACTACGTCACCCCCTATTTGGCTAGCGGTGAGCTGGTAGCTGTACTTGAGCACTTTCAGCACTACGATACTGCCGTTTGGGCGGTTTACCCCCGCCACCGCCATCTGTCGCCCAAAATCCGCCAGTTAGTCGACTACCTGATTGCCAACATTGACAGCTTATTGCCCAAGAACCCGCTGGCCTAGCGCTTGATGACCTAGCACTCGGTGGGATTGGCGGCAAGCATGCCATTGTACGGCCAGAAAAATTGTTACTGCCTACCCATTAGCTACTAGCGCCAACGACCAAACATCGATTGATTAACCGCAATATCGACGTGCTAACACATAAATGTGAAGTTATAATGAACATTCACTCATGCATGTTTGTATCTGCGAACAGCGACACTGCCTACCCACAAAGGATGTTGGTATGTCTCCTCCCCCTCCATGGCCTATCGGCTTTCGAGCTCTCTTAGTGCGTGCGGTGCTCTACGTACTGTTTATTGGTGCGATTACCCAAGGTGCCTATTTAGAAGCACTTTATCTACCCTCAGTACGCTTTTCAGAGTGGGGCTTTACCGAGTTTACCCAAACGTTGGTACTAGCCATCTGCTGCGCCATGCTGATTTATATTCGCCAGGTGCTTAAAGTCTGGCCCAACGTCACGCTGCTCCTGCTAGCATTTTTGGCCGCTTCGCTGGTGCGTGAACAGGATCACTTTTTAGATACCTATGTCGCTGACAACACCTGGAAGGTGCTTGTTGCGCTGATTATTCTCCCCACGCTTTTCTGGGTGGTTAAGCAGCGCCAACGCTTTTTTGAGGAGTTCGCCCATTACAGCAACACCTTTGCCTTTGGCCTGTTTACGGCGGGCGTTTTAACCACCTATATTTTCTCGCGCTTATATGGGCGGCAAGAATTCTGGCAAGCCATTCTTGAAGACAGCTACTCGGGTACCTTTAAGAGCGTCGCTGAAGAAGTTGTAGAGCTGCTTGGTTACAGCCTGATCTTGATCGCCACGCTGGAACTACTGCTCCTGGCTCGGCGTGTTTATCGGGCCCGACAAACGTCGTATTAACGCCCCCGACTCCTGCTTGCTAGCCCCTCCCCCAGGCATCAGTGACAAACGCCGTCTTTGCGAAGCAAGGCGGCGTTTCATTTTTCGAATCTCGTTATGCAAAAAGCCGTTTGCGACCCACTGCTCTTCAACGTAGTGTCGCTCGTTATGCTTCACAACCATATTTTTTACTAGAAACCCTTACATTGACGACATAAACCTCATGAATAAAACCAAGCATGATGAAAAAAACCTGCAGCGAGGTTTTTTCACCCGTTTTCTAGATAGCGTTGAGTGGCTGGGTAACCTACTTCCTCACCCCGTTACTCTGTTTGCAATACTGTGCGTATTAGTCGTTGTTGCAAGCGGGGTCGCGGCAGCTTTTGGGGTTTCCGTGGCTGACCCTCGGCCCGCCAATGAAGGCGAATGGATCGCCGTTAACTCTTTGCTTAATGCCGAAGGTTTACGCCGACTAGTCACTGAAATGGTGACCAATTTCACTAGCTTCGCCCCGCTTGGCACCGTGTTGGTGGCTATGCTAGGCGTGGGCGTTGCCGAGCATTCGGGACTGCTCTCCGCGACCATGCGCGCCTTAGTGCTCAACCGGTCACCCCGAATTGTTACTTACGCGGTAGTCTTTGCAGGCATTATGTCTAATATGGCTGCAGAGCTTGGCTATGTAGTACTGATTCCGCTTGCCGCTATGATATTCCACTCACTGGGCAGGCATCCCCTTGCGGGCCTAGCTGCTGCATTCTGCGGTGTTTCTGGGGGGTATAGCGCTAACCTGCTAATCGGCACAGTTGACCCATTACTTTCAGGCATTACCCAGGAAGCGGCGCGACTTCTCGATCCTGCTTATATAGTGGGCGCAGAAGCTAATTGGTTCTTTATGTTCGTCAGCACCTTCTTTGTGACACTGATTGGTGGCTTAGTCACCGAGCGCATCGTAGAACCCAAACTGGGTAAATTCGACTCTGATCAAGCCGATAGTGATATTAACCATCAAAGCATGGGCGGTCTCTCATCAACAGAAAAACGTGCCCTAAAAGGTACCGGCTTAGCCGCACTGGTACTAGTTGCTCTGGTCGCCGGGATGGTAGTGCCGGAGAGCGGCATACTGCGCAACCCTGAAACAGGGCTAATAAGCGGCTCGCCTTTTTTACGCGGAATTGTTGTGATTGTAGCGGTGTCATTCACTCTATTGGGCTTTGTTTATGGCCGCTTGGCAGGCACCATGCACAATGACCGCGATGTGGTAGATGCCATGGCTAAAAGCATGAGCAGCCTGGGTTTATACATTGTTCTGGTGTTCTTCGCTGCTCAGTTCGTGGCACTGTTTAACTGGAGTAACTTTGGTACTGTGACCGCGATTGCTGGTGCGGATCTGCTGGAATCTCTCGGACTACGCGGCCCCGGCCTGTTTGCTCTGTTCATTATTATGTGTGCGTTCGTCAACTTGTCGTTGGGCAGCGCCTCGGCACAGTGGGCGGTGACGGCTCCCATTTTTGTACCCATGTTAATGTTAATGGGCTACGCCCCCGAAGTCATTCAAGCAGCCTATCGTATCGGTGATTCAGTCACTAATCTGATCACCCCGATGATGAGCTACTTTGGCCTGATCCTAGCCGTAGCAACTCGCTACCGGAAAGATATGGGCATTGGTACGCTGGTTGCTATTATGCTTCCCTATACGCTGTTTATGCTGATTGGATGGAGCCTGCTGTTCTTCGTTTGGGTTTTTGTGTTTGGCTTACCTGTTGGCCCTGGCTCCGCCACCTACTACACGCTATAAGCCCTTACATCCTTTAACGCAAAAAGCCCGCCGTTCTTTGAACGGCGGGCTTTTTGATCTTAGCGGTGGCTATTCTCCACTCACTACTTACGGCATTCACTCGTCAAGGAACGAACGCAGCGGCTCCGAGCGACTGGGGTGGCGCAGCTTGCGCAACGCTTTGGCTTCAATCTGGCGGATTCGCTCACGCGTCACGTCAAACTGTTTGCCCACCTCTTCCAGCGTATGGTCTGTATTCATATCGATACCAAAGCGCATGCGCAGCACTTTCGCTTCCCGGGCGGTCAAGCCGCCTAACACGTTGCGCGTGGCTTCGATAAGACCTTCACCGGTGGCCATATCGATGGGTAGCAGCATGGTGCCGTCTTCGATAAAGTCGCCCAGGTGTGAGTCGTCATCGTCACCAATTGGCGTCTCCATGGAGATCGGCTCTTTGGCAATTTTGAGCACCTTGCGTACTTTATCTTCCGGCATTTCCAAGCGCTCGCCGAGCTCTTCCGGCGTCGGTTCACGCCCCATTTCCTGCAGCATCTGGCGTGATACGCGATTGAGCTTATTGATCGTCTCAATCATGTGCACCGGAATACGAATAGTGCGCGCCTGGTCAGCAATCGAACGGGTAATCGCCTGACGAATCCACCAAGTGGCATAGGTTGAGAACTTATAACCACGGCGGTATTCGAATTTATCGACCGCTTTCATCAAGCCGATGTTGCCCTCTTGAATCAAGTCCAAGAACTGTAGGCCACGGTTGGTGTACTTCTTGGCAATCGAGATAACCAAACGCAGGTTAGCCTCAACCATCTCTTTCTTGGCGCGGCGAGCTTTCGCCTCACCAATCGAGAGCTTGCGATTGACCTCTTTGAGATCGGCAACCGAGAGCTGCACCATATCTTCTTCGAAGGCGATCTTGCGCTGGGCACGGGCGATATCGGCGCGAAGCGGCTCGAGGCGATCGGCGTACTTGCTCTGCGCCGCCTGGAAATCATCCAGCCACGTTTTACGTGACTCGTTGCCAGGGAACGACTTAATAAACGTTTTACGCGGCACCTTGGCTTTTTTCACACACAGCTGCATTACCGCTTTTTCTTGGGCACGCACCTGCTCAACGCTGATACGCACTTGGCCAACTAGCCGCTCAAAATGCTTGGGTACCAGTTTGATGGGCGAGAAAAGCACCGCCAAACGAGCCTGCTCAGCTTTTAATTCAGCACTGCCGCGACCATGTTTTGCAAACGCGGCCTCCACCAAGGCATTCTGTTCGCGAATCTGCTCGAAACGCGCACGTGCCTCTTCAGGATCCGGACCGCCTTCGCTGGCCGTGGAGTCTTCGTCTTCATCATCGCCGTCGCTATCGACGTCGTCGTCAAGATCAGACTCGGGTTCCGGTTCAGGTACTTCTGCCTCAGCAACGCCGGGAATACCTTCATCCGGGTCGATAAAACCAGAAAACAGATCCGAAAGACGTCCCGGCGCTTCTTCATCCTGGGTAGCGTCGTAAGCATCCAAAATAGACGCAACGGCACCCGGCAAATAGGCCAAGGACGACATCACTTCACGGGTGCCCTCCTCAATTCGCTTGGCGATTTCAATTTCGCCTTCACGGGTTAGAAGCTCAACCGTGCCCATTTCACGCATGTACATGCGCACTGGGTCAGTGGTACGGCCTACATCGCTTTCCACGGCGGCAAGGGCCGCTACGGCCTCTTCCGCAGCGGACTCGTCCGTGGAGTGATCCGACATCATCAAAGTGTCTTCATCTGGCGCTTCTTCAGCGACACTTATACCCATGTCGTTGATCATGCCAATGATGTCTTCCACTTGATCCGGGTCGGCGATATCCTCGGGTAGATGGTCGTTGACCTCGGCATAGGTCAGGTAGCCCTGTTCCTTGCCTCGCGCGATCAACTCCTTCAGACGTGACTGCTGCTGCGCATTTCCAGCCATAGAAACCCTATCTCGACGAAGAAGAATGAAACACCTGGGCGCTGAATCGATTAAATTCAACAAGCCGAATAGTATAGCGTAATTGACCGGAAATTTTCCAGTTCGACGTATTTGCGCGGCTATTCAGGTGTGTTAGTTTGTTCGGTTAGGTCAGCGCTTAGTGACTGACCTCATATTTGGTGCTGAAACGGTAAGAATTCAACCCCTATCGTCCAAAACACCGCCTTACTGGCGCTGCGCAAGCTGCATTACCAAGCTTGCTAAGCGCTGGCGCTGCTCCTTATCTAACTTTTTCCCGGCGCGCTCCTGCGCCAGCAATGCAACGTACTCCTCATGCGGAGAGCGCTGGCGCTGAACGTGCTGTAGGTGCTCTATCCAGCCATTCAGTTCTGCTTCTCTATCGGCCTTTGGAATTAACAGTTCGCGCTTGGCGAAAGCCGCCAAAGCCTGCCCCTGCTGACTACCCTGAAAATGCGCCAATACGACTTGTGGGCTGCGATAACGCCCGGCCTTGAGCAGTGCAATCAACTCTCGGCATAAAGGCGCATCGTCATCTTCCGGCAACCACTCCAAGTGATCGGGTAGCACCGATACCAAGTTAGGCTCATGCAATAGCAACTGAACAATACGCCCAACAGGGGAAAGCGCCTGCGAGCGCGCCCTTGACGACGGTGCAACCGCAGCCTGAACGTCTACTGACGACGGCGACGCCTCTGCAAATTGCTCGCCCTGTTTCTGAACGAGACGCTGCTGCGCTGCCTGAGCACGCTTTTCGAGCAGCACTCTCAACTGCTCCTGCGCCAGCCCGCTACGCTGGGCCAAAGACTCGAGCAGTAGTGATTTGAGCATGCCTTCGGGCACTTTGTTCAATGCTTCAAGCACCTGACTGGCAAATCGCTCACGCCCTTCCACCGTGTTCAGATCGCGCCCTTGGGCCGCCTGCTCAAACAAAAACTCCGACAGTGGCATGGCACAGGTCACACGATCCTGAAACGCCTGGGCACCTTCACGTCGCACCAGGGTGTCCGGGTCGTCACCTTCAGGCAGAAACAGAAAGCGCGCTTCTCGGCCATCAATCATTTGCGGAAGCGCGGTTTCCAACGCCCGGCTTGCCGCCTGCCTGCCCGCACGGTCACCGTCGAAACAGAACACCACGCGACTCACCAATCGAAACAGGCGGGTCAAGTGATCTTCCGTGGTGGCGGTACCCAGCGTTGCCACAGCGTTATGGATGCCGTATTGCGCTAACGCCACGACATCCATATAGCCTTCGACCATCACCAGTTGCTCAAGTTTGCTCGAAACTTGGCGCGCCTCATACAAACCGTATAGCTCGCGGCCTTTATGGAACACCGGTGTTTCAGGCGAGTTGAGGTATTTAGGCTGATCATCGCCCATCACCCTGCCGCCAAAAGCAATCGTGCGACCACGCAGGTCGCGAATCGGGAACATGACCCGATCTCGAAAGCGGTCATAGGTACGCCCGGTATCTTCGCGGTGAATCAGCAGGCCGTACTCAACCTGAACCGGCTCACCAATACCGCGCTCGCTTAGGTGCTGCTTTAGCGCCTCCCAACCAGCCGGGGCATAGCCAATACCATAGGTTTTGATAACGTCACCAGAGAGCCCACGCCCCGACAGATAACGCTGGGCAGGCTGGCCTTCCTGCATCTTTAATCGCTCGCGATAAAAACTTGCGGCGAGCTCCAGCAAGTTAACACCCTCTTTGCGCATCTTTTCCCGCTGCTGGGCACGCGGATCATCGGCACCCTCGCGGGGCACTTCAATACCCAGACGACCAGCTAACTGCTCTACCGCTTCAGGAAACGGTAATTTGTCGTACTCCATCAGAAAGCGTAGTGCATTGCCATTCGCTCCGCAGCCAAAGCAGTGATAAAACTGCTTATCAGCACTGACGGTGAACGACGGCGTTTTCTCTTGATGGAACGGACATAGTCCCGAGTAGTTACGACCGGCCTTTTTAAGCTGCACACGCTCACCAACCACCTCGACCACGTCAACGCGGCCTAACAGGTCATCAATAAAACGCTGTGGAATCTGGCCTGCCATGAACGTCGGGCATCCTCGCGCAAAGCGCTGGCTTTGAAGACAATGTTTTTAAGAACATGATATTTAAGAACATAATATTCAAGAACATAGCGCTTAAGAACATGTTTTTAAAACAGTGCCTAAGATCATCCGGCCCACTGCCAGATCACCTTAAACAGCGATGGTCACAAACAGCCATCAAGTATCGAAAAACAAACGGCCACCTAGTGGCGGCCGTTTGGCATCCCTCTTGAGACGACCAGCTAATTGCTCCGGCCCCCTCGGGTACGGATCTAATAGAGCCGTTCGAAACGCTTTTGCTCACGCTGAACTTTCTTGGCGTGGCGTTTTACGGCAGCTGCCGCTTTGCGTTTACGCTCAGCAGTCGGCTTCTCATAGTGCTCGCGGCGGCGTACTTCAGAGAGAACACCGGCTTTTTCGCAAGAACGCTTGAAGCGACGCAGGGCGACGTCAAACGGCTCGTTATCACGTACTTTTACAGAAGGCATTAAGCACTCACCTACCTTAAGGAGTCTTGAGTTCGGATAGTACGTACACTGCAATGTTGCGGTTTAGAATGCGGTGTACGACCCAGTTTTACAGCGCACAATAGTCTAGTCGCCACTAGCTATCTTTGCAAATGCTAACGCTCGTCTACAAGTACAATGCTAAACTATTGCACTGATATTTTTCACCCCACTTTCTGCAAATGCATCCTCAAAGAGTCCCTTTTTTATGCGTGTACTGGGCATTGAAACATCCTGCGATGAAACGGGTGTCGCGCTTTATGACACCGCGCTGACAGGCGGCAAAGGGTTGCTGGCTGACGCGCTGTATAGCCAAATCGCTATGCACATGGAATTTGGCGGCGTGGTGCCCGAGCTCGCCTCTCGGGATCACACACGTAAACTGCTACCATTGATTGAGCAGGTGCTCAGCGATGCCAAACTGACGCGCCACGATCTGGATGGCATTACCTATACCGCCGGGCCAGGCCTGGTGGGCGCTTTAATGGTGGGTGCCAGTACGGCCCATGGCATGGCCCGCGCACTGAATATTCCGGTGCTTGGCGTTCACCATATGGAAGGCCACCTGCTGGCGCCGATGCTGGAAGAAGAGTCTCCTGAATTTCCGTTTGTCGCGCTACTGGTATCCGGCGGGCATACCCAGCTAGTTGAAGTGCAGGGGCTGGGACGCTATCAACTGCTCGGCGAATCGGTGGATGACGCGGCGGGTGAAGCGTTTGACAAAGCCGCCAAGATGCTAGGCCTTACCTATCCAGGTGGGCCTGAAGTCGCCAAGCTAGCAGAACAGGGCGACCCCAAGCGCTTTCGTTTCCCACGCCCCATGACCGACCGCCCAGGGCTTGATTTCAGCTTTTCGGGCTTAAAAACCCATACCATGACAGCCATTCGTCAATTAAAGGCCGCCAACGAACTTGACGCCCAAGCCCGCACCGACGTTGCCCGTGCCTTTGAAGAGGCGGTTGTCGATACGCTGGTGATTAAGTGCCGCCGAGCGCTGGACCAAACTGGCTTGAAACGTTTAGTGGTCGCAGGTGGCGTCAGCGCCAACCAGCGTCTGCGCGAACGACTGCACGTTGAGTGTGAGAAGCGCCAAGCTCGGGCTTACTACCCAAGGGGGCGTTTCTGCACCGACAATGGCGCCATGATTGCTTATGTCGGCGCGCAACGCCTGGCGGCAGGCGAGTGCGATATATCCGGTTTGATGCAGGCAACGCCCCGCTGGCCACTAGACCAACTCGCACCGCCCAAGAGCCTCACCACTCTCTAACGGTTAAGAGCCGCGAAACGGCGGCTCCTCGCCACGCCGCAGTCGGCGAATATTGAACCCATGGCGAGTCAGCACCAGTAGGCTGAAGCCGCCTACCACCATAAAATACTCAGGGGCTAACCAAACGCATAACAGCGGCGCCAATAAGGCACTCACTAATGAGGCAATTGCCGCCGTCTTCAACCGCCACGCCAGCAACGACCAGACAACCGCACTGAATAGCGCCACATAGGGCACCAACACCAGCAGCACACCAAATGCGCTTGCGACCGCTTTGCCGCCACGAAAGCCGTGCCAGAGTGGAAAACTGTGGCCCAACAAAACCGCTAGTCCAACCAATCCTTGCAGCCAAACCGGACAGCTCATTAATTTCGCCCCCAGCACGGCGGGCATACCCTTCAAGGCATCTAACAGCAGCGTCGCTGCTGCCAAACGAGGCCCGTAAAGTCGCAGTACGTTGGAAAAGCCTGGATTACACGAGCCGTGTTGGCGGGGATCGCCCACACCAGACAAGCGGCAAACGCTCAACGCTGCCAGCCAACTACCGCTTAAATAACCCACCACTATCCACACCATGGCGCTCTGCTCGCTTTATAGACCAACTCGATGGTCCTACTGACTGTCGTTTCCCCCCATCCTAACGTACAATCGCCCGCTTGTTACCGTAGGGGAAAGCGGGATGGATCGCATTTTGATTGAGGCGTTAGCCGTCGACACCGTCATTGGTGCCTACGACTGGGAACGCTCGATTCAACAGTCGCTGAGTTTGGATCTTGCGTTGGCTACTGACATTCGTTCGGCAGCAGCCACCGATGATTTGCTCCTCACACTAGACTACGCTGCCATCTGCCAGCGCATCCAGCAGTTTGCCGATACCCACCAGTTTGCCCTGGTAGAGACCTTCGCCGAACGCTTGGCAGAGTGCCTGCGCACAGAGTTTCCGATCACCTGGCTGCGCCTAACGGTGCGCAAACCGGGCGCCGTTCCCAACGCTGCCAGTGTTGGCCTGGAAATTACCCGTGGCGTCCTGCCAGAGGCCACTCAGGAGCTCGGCACATGAAGCTGGTAACGGTCAGTTTAGGTAGCAACATTGAACCCATCCGACATCTTCGCCTCTGCCTTGATGCATTGAATGACACCTTTGGCCCCTTGCATATCTCCCGCGTGTTTGAAAGCGAGCCGGTCGGTTTCTCAGACAGCCGTAATTTCTATAATTTGGTTGTGGCCTTTCACAGCGCCTGGACGCCCGGAGAACTTCAGGCTTGGGGTAAACAGCTCGAAATTGAGCATGGCCGCCTGCCCGATATTGCTAAATTCAGCCCCCGCGCGCTGGATATTGATCTGCTAACCGTGGGTGATACCTGCGACACTGTTGATGGCATCAGTTTACCGCGCGGCGAAATCACCCATAATGCATTTGTTTTACAGCCGCTTGCCGAGCTACTGCCCGAGCAGCACCACCCGGTTTGCGGCACGCCTTACGCTGAGCTATGGGCAGCCTTCGAGCTAGGCAACCAGCGCCTCTGGCCGGTGGCTTTTAGCTGGCGGGGCCGCTGGATCTCCCAAGCAGATGAGCAGCCTCGTCTTACGGCGGCAAGCCGATAACTTCTTCAGCAGCGAACACGCAAGAACACTACGTTAGCGCAGACGCCACCGCCTGCCCGCGATGCTCGCGTAATGCTTCCCCCAGCGCCGCTCCTTGATACCCTTCGGCTATTAGCGTCTGAGGATTAACCTTACGGGCTGCCTGCCAAGCGCCTTCAAGCTGGCCAACCTGATCAGGTGCCAACACTTTGACTAACGCCAACTGCGCCTCTACCTGCTCGGGTTTACGCCAGCCATCCAAGCGCTCCAGCCAGTGCAGCACCTTCGGCCCATCTAACGATTCAGCTAACAGCGCATGCGTATGCGCCGTATGGCGGGCAAGCTGAGCAACGACGTTAGGCAGCTTAAGTCTCGTGACCAAAATCTCGCGCTGATCGGCGGTTAGTGGCGAGAGCAGCTGTGCATAGCGCCAGTGGGCCAACGACAGAGTACTGCTCGAAGGCACCTGGTCCAGCGCAATCAATCCTTTTTCTAATGCCTCATCCGATAATTCTGGCCACCACACTTTGAGCGCGTCGCAGCGCTCCAGCGTAGTGAAGTAGACTTCTGGGTTTGGCTCGCCTAGCGCTTTTTCGGTTTCCACCCAAACCCGCTCGGCGGCCAAATGCTCAAGCTCGCCGCTCTGGCTCACTTGGCGCATCAGCGCTATCGTCTCTGGCGCAATGGTGAAACCCAGCGATGCATAGCGAGCCAAAAAACGCGCGGTACGCAACACCCGCAGCGGATCTTCGCTAAACGCCGCTGAGATATGCCGTAACACGCGCCGCTCAATATCGCCCTGACCATTGAAAGGGTCGGTCAACTCGCCGTCAGTGCTCTGGGCAATCGCGTTGATCGTCAAATCACGCCGCAGCAGGTCCTCTTCCAGCGTCACATCCGGACTGGCGTGCACCTCAAACCCTGCATAGCCGTGGCCCGACTTGCGCTCAGTGCGAGCCAGTGCGTACTCTTCCGCAGACTCTGGGTGCAAAAAGACCGGAAAGTCGCGCCCGACAGGCTTAAAACCGCGCTTGCGCATAGCGTCTGGTGTTGCGCCCACCACGACCCAGTCGTTGTCATAGACCGGCCAACCCAACAGCGCATCGCGCACGGCGCCGCCGACCCGATAAACGCTCAGGCCTACTAAGCATGGATCACTGTTTGGCTCTCTCACTGCCATTTTCCCCGCTGATGACTCGCCACGCTGGTGCGCTCGCCACTGTCCAGATCGAGCGCAGTTAATCGTCCGCCCCATACACAGCCTGTATCCAGCGCCTCGACGGGCACTCGAGCTTTAGGGGTTTTGCCCTCAAGAGCAGCCCAGTGGCCAAATAGCAGCCGGGTGTCATCGCTTCGCGGGTATTGAAACCAGGGAAGAAAGCCTATCGGGGCGCTATCGAGCCCCTCTTTAGCGGCAAAATCCAACCGCCCCTGAACATCAATAAAGCGCATGCGGGTCAGGACGTTGACGATCAGGCGCAGGCGATCCATGCCGTCTAGATCGTCGCACCATAGATCCGGCTGGTTACCAAAGAGCTGGGTTAAAAACTCACCGGATGTCTCACTGGTAAGTGCCGCCTGCACTTCGCGCCCTAACGTCTCGGTTTGGGCCACGCTCCATTGGGGCAGCAGTCCGGCATGAGTCATCAGCGTATGGTTTTCAAACACACTCAGCGGCTGGCTCTGCAGCCAGTCCAGCAGCGCTTCGCGATCAGGCGCGTTCAGAATATCGCTTAGGGTGTCGTTTTTTTTCAGTTTGCCACCGCCACGGGCCGCCACTAATAAATGAAAATCGTGATTACCTAGCACCGTTCGCGCGGCGCTGCCCAGCGCGCGCACTTCCCGCAGGCACTCTAAAGAGCCTGGTCCTCGGTTGATCAAATCGCCTACCAGCCAAAGCGTATCCCGCGCGGGATTGAAGCCGAGCCTCTCAAGAAGGGCTACAAACTCGGCGTGACAGCCGTGTAAATCGCCGATCACATAGCTACTCATGCGCGAAGCCTTTATTAATAAAATGAGTGAGCTAAATACTACCACCTCCGCTACTTACTCTGCCTGTCGTCGCTGTCGTTGTTAATGATTAACACTGGTGAAAAAGCCAAACCTGGATCACTATAAAAGCACGTATTAACACTCTTAAGCCTCACGTCAACCAACGAAGCGACCCTAATAAGCGTTGCCACCACCGTTAAGGAAAACGACCCTCAGATGACAATGGATCATACCCGGCGCGGGCTACTGCGCGTCGTCACCCTCGCCGGTATTGGCTCGGTAGTGCTGCCCGGCACCATGCTTCTCCCTACGGCACAAGCTGAAAGACCTAAGCTCTCCCCACCACACGCCCCGGTAACGGTGAACGGCTGGCTGCTTAAGGCTAGCGACCGCTGATGTATATTGATTTCCGGGCGATCAGTGAACATCAGGACGGCATAGATGTGTGCATTATTGGCGCTGGCGCTGCGGGTATTTCCATGGCAGTCACTCTGGCTGAGCAAGGGCACAGTGTCTTGCTCTGCGAAGGCGGCGATGCTGACTACAGCGAACGCTCCCAAGAGTGCTACCGAGGCGAGACAGTGGGAGACCCTTATATTCCGCTGTATGGCGCTCGCTTGCGCTACTTAGGTGGGTCGACCAACCACTGGGGAGGCGTTTGTCGCCCCTTGGATCGTTACGACTTTACCGCCAAGACCGCCAGTAGCGAGACGGCCTGGCCGATTGGCCGCGATGCGTTAGAACCTTACTACAACGCTGCCGTCAGCCTACTTGGCTTAGAGACGACGCCTGCCGATTACTTAATCACCAACGCGGCGCTTAAGCGTATCTATTTTTCGCTGGGTCACCCCACCCGCATGAAGGAGAAGCATGCCGCTACGCTCAGCGAATCGACCACTATTCAGTGCTGCCTAACTGCCAATTTGGTCGCGCTAGAAACGCAAAACGGTAAGGTCACCACCGCCACGTTTAGAAACTACCAAGGCGACTTCCGTCAGGTTCGAGCTCACTACTTCGTGCTCGCCTGCGGCGGTATTGAAAACTCACGTCTATTGCTTTGGTGCAATCAACAGGCCCAAGGGCAACTGATACCGGAAGATGCCACCCTGGGGCGCTACTGGATGGAGCATCCCCACGCCACGGTGGGTAAGGCACTGCTGTTTGAGCCTGCAGCGCTGGGCTTAGACGATGAGTACAATGTGTTTCTCTCCCCTACAGCTGACGCCATCGCTTCACGGCAAATGCTTAACTGTGGTTTACGCTTGCACCGCATGAACGCTGAGGCCACCCAGGAATTGATCGATGAGCTTGCTGACCAGGCGCCTACGCTGGCTGGACGGATAAGTACTTGGCAAGCGCAGGGACGTATGATTCACGGCGCGGTGCTTAGGGCCGCCTGGGAGCAGGAGCCACGCTTCGATAATCGTATCGAGCTGAGCGATGAATTGGATACGTTGGGCGTACCGCGCAGCCGCTTGGTTTGGCGACAATCGGATTTGGACAGTCATACTATTCGCGAGAGCATGCTGCTACTCGGCGAATATCTGCGCGACAACGAGGTCGGAAGACTACAAATGGAAGACTGGCTAGCGGATACCCCGGTGCATCTACCGACCGAGGGCGAAATCGCTGGCCGTCACCATATGGGCGGGACGCGGATGAGTATGAATCCTGAGGACGGCATCGTTAATTCTGACTGCCGCCTATTTGCTCAGGACAATTTCTATATCGCGGGCTCTAGCCTTTTCGCCAGCGTCGGACATGCCAATCCGACGCTAACCTTAGTGCAACTGGCTCTGCGGCTTTGCGACCACCTGGAGAGCAGGCTAGCTCAGACGCCTAGTGAAGCTGTAGCGGCACGGCCAATCTGAAGGGGGTAATCGCCACTTCAAAGGCGCGCTGGGTGGAGGTGTCTAACAGAGTGTAGGCGCCCTCCATTACTCCTACCGGTGTTTGCAGAATGGCACGACTAGTGTAGCGGAAGCTCTGACCCGGCCCAATCAGCGGCTGCTGACCGACAACGCCTTTGCCGCGCACTTCCTGGCAGTCACCGCTGCCCTGAGTGATTTTCCAGTAGCGCGCCATCAGTTGAACGCTGTGGGGGCTTTGGTTGTGCACCGTCACGGTGTAGCTAAACACGTAGCGCGCCTCAACGTCGCTGGACTCATCGGCTCGATAGCTAGGCGCGACGCTTACTTTGATCGCTAGGCCACTCACTCTTCGCTGCCCCGCTCACTTCTCGCCTGCTCATCGGCTGCCACACGATTGGCAATCGCCACATATTCAGCCACCGTCAGGGTTTGCGGACGGCGAATGGGATCAATACCCAACTCTTCTAACGTCTCGGGACTCACCCGTCCTTTGAAGTTATTGCGCAACGTTTTACGCCGCTGACCAAAGGCGAGCTTCACCAGCTCAAACAGCAGCACGGGATCCTCTGCAGTGTGAGGTAGCTGCCCGTGGGGCGTTAAGCGCACAATCGCCGAGTCAACCTTGGGCCGCGGCACAAACGCTTCCGGCGGCACAATAAACAGCTGTTCAACCTGACAGTAGTACTGCGCCATGACCGAAAGCCTGCCCCAGTCGGTGCCACCCGGCTCTGCGGCTAAGCGTTCAACCACCTCTTTTTGCAGCATAAAGTGCATATCTTCGATAGCACTTCCTGCGGCCAGCAGATGAATGATCAGCGGTGTTGAGATGTTGTAAGGCAGGTTGCCCACCACGCGAAGCGCAGGCCCATCGCCTTTTAATGCGGCAAAGTCGAACTTGAGCGCATCGCCTTCATGGATGACAAAATCGGGGTAGTTAAAAAATTGCACCCGCAGGCCAGGAATCAGGTCGCGATCAAGTTCAATCACTTCCAGGTGCCCGGCGGCTTCCAGCAGCGGCTCGGTCAGCGCGCCTTGGCCAGGGCCGATTTCGACAAGTCGATCCCCCGAGCGCGGGCCCACCGCGCGAACGATCCGCGAAATAATGCCGAGATCGCGTAAAAAGTTCTGGCCAAAGCGTTTACGAGCGCGGTGTTGGGGCACAGTAGACATCAAACGGTGTTCCTTGGAGTGCGGATTCAATCGAGAGTATGTAGCCGAGAGTATGTAGCCGAGAGTATGTAGCAGCAAAGACTAGGCAGTCGCCGACAATCGCTGTGCGGCTAAACGGCGGGCAAGGGCGATAGCGACGTTTAGGCTGCCGGGGTCGGCTACCCCTTTTCCAGCCAAGTCCAGCGCGGTGCCGTGATCGACCGACGTGCGCACCAGCGGTAGGCCCAGCGTAATATTGGCGGCTTGACCGAAGCCTGCGTACTTGAGAACTGCTAAGCCCTGATCATGGTACATCGCCAGTACCGCATCGACACCCGCTAAGTGTCGGGGAGTAAACAGCGTGTCGGCTGGCAGCGGACCGTGAATATCCATCCCCTCAGCGCGTAAGGCTGCCAGCGCTGGAATAATAATATCCAGCTCTTCGCGGCCCAAATGCCCCTCTTCACCGGCATGTGGATTCAAGCCACACACGGCTATGCGCGGTTTGGCAATCCCAAACTGACGCTGCAGATCAGCCGCCAGCAAGCGGCTAATCTGGGTCACTCGATCATAAGTGATCGCATCAGCCACATTGCGCAGCGGCAAGTGAGTGGTCACCAGTGCTACACGAAGATCAGCGCTACCCTGCCAGTTTGGCGACGCCGCATGCAGCGCCGCATCAGTGGCCAGTAGCATCACTACTTCAGCGACACCGCAAGCATCACGCAGCCATTCGGTGTGGCCGGTAAAGCTGGGGTGCCCTCCTTCAATAATCACGCCTTTGTGCAGTGGCGCCGTGACCATAGCGGCGGCGTGGCCTGTTTGGCACGCCTCAACGGCAAGCGCCAAGATAGCCAGCACATAGTCGGCGTTGGCGGGGTTTAAGCACCCCGGTGTAGCAGGCGCTTTAAGCGCAACAGGCCAGACCGGCAATACCTTGGCGTCAGCCGGTAAGTGACCGGGTGAACATTCAACAATCGTGATGTTAAGCCCCAGCATAGCTGCCCGCTGGCGCAGCATATCTGGGTCACCAATGGCAACGGTATCAGTGGGCAACTGGCCCTGCGCTGCCAGCATTAAGATCAATTCAGGGCCGATACCCGCCGGTTCGCCAGTCGTCACTACCACCGGCAAAGCGCTACTTGCCGTTACCGCGCCATCTCCCCTTAAACCTTTATCAGCCATCAGAGACGAATATCAACAAAGGCCTGTGAGCGAATCTCTTGCTGCCAAGTTTGCAGCTCTTCGTTGGCGCGGCGCTGGAAAATCGCTTGACGCACCTGCTCACGCTGGCTCTCCTGCGTTACGTTCTGGCGGCGGCGCTCTTGCACTTCAATCACGTGGTAGCCGAACTGAGAGCGTACCGGTTGAGATATCTGATTAGCACTTAAACCGCGCATTGCTTCTTCAAAAGCAGGAACGGTTTGCCCTGGGCGCACCCAGCCAAGCTCACCACCATTCAGCGCGGTACCGCTATCGTCACTAACCTCACGCGCCACCGAGGCAAAATCCTCGCCCTGAGACAAGCGCTCGCGCACCTCTTCAGCAAGGGCTCGGGCTTGATTCTCATCGCGATTAGGGGTCAGTGCAATCAGCACATGACGTGCGCGGGTCTCTTCAATAAAGTTCTGCTCGCCGGACTGATTCGTCTGCTGATTTAAAAAACGCTCAACGTCACGATCGCTGACCGATACACGATTGCGAATCTGACTCTGCTGCACCTGACGCATTAGCATTTCACGGCGCACATCATCGCGTACCATGGCCAAGGTCATGCCGTCGCCCTCTACCGCATCGGCAAACTCTTCAAGCGTCATGCCGTTTGACTCAGCGATGGAGCGCACTTGACTGTTAAGTTCGGTGTCGTCAATAGTGAGACTGGTGTCTTCTGCCATCTGGAGCTGAATCTCTTCCATCACCATGCGTTCAAGCACCTGACGCTCTAGCTGCGACCGCGGAGGGAGATTACCGCCCTGAGCCTGGGCCTGCTGCTCAATTTGCACCATCCGGTCGTTAAGCTCGCTGCGCATAATGACATCGTTATTAACTACCGCCACGATGCTGTCCAGCGCCTGGCGCTGGGTGGACTGGAAGTTCTGCGCCTGCAGCGCAAGCGGGGCCAACGCCATGCCAGCGCCTACGCACAGAGCCAACAGGCTACCAGCAGAGAGCTGTTTCATACGGCCTAGCAGGGGCTTTCTCATTTTCATAACAAACGTCTCTTTCATTAGCCATTCAGTGGATGTCATTTACAGGGCAGTCGGACGATAGCCAGGAATGGTCTGTTCAAAATAGCTGTCCGCATCCTGACCAACACCGCCTAGGCCACGGAATACGAAGCGCAAAAATAGCCCGCGATCATTAAAGTCATCATCGATGGGGGCGGTGTCATTGTCGTCTACCCATTCGCGCCACACCAGCTGCAGTCCATAGCAGCAGTTATTCCACTGCACGCCGGCCAATTGCTCCAGGGAGCGCTCATTGGCTTGATCGTGCAGGTAGCGGCCAATCAAATCAATGTTGGTCGTGGCTTTCCAGGCAAACGAGAGATCCCACTCTTCGCGGTTATAGTCGCGAAAGCCATCGTCGCCCGGTAATACACCTGGGTCGAACCCTTCGATCTCCCAACGGTAGCCAAGGTTCACTACATGCCCTTTCGGGTGCCGATAACCTACATCGATGCTTGAACGTTCGGTACGCTCACGGTGATCATCGTAGAGCCATTCTGCTCCACTGCTCCAGCGATCATTGATCTGCCAGTCCAGTCGGGTGACCAGCGGCGAACGATCCCGAGTGGCTTGGTAGCGACTTTCAGGGTTAACGTTGGGGTTGTCTTGCGGCCGATCCGGCAGTGTATCGGGATCGCCTTCGCTATCGATTCGACGCTCATCGAAGTAAACACTCTGCCCTATCCCAAACGATAAGCGGTCGCGACCAGTGGCATCTTCCAACAGGCGCGACTGCACGCCATAGGAGAGTCGATTGAGATCACCCACCCGGTCAGCGCCGGAAAAACGCTGGGCTGACCAGAGCTGATCCCATGAGAAGGCACGTTCACGGCTATCAAAATCAGGCAATTCACTCTGGTCAGTTCGCGGCACATAAGCGTAGTTCAAACGCGGCTCTAAGGTTTGGCGATAATCGCGCCCCCCCAGCGCTAACTCCCGCTCAAACACCAACCCACTGTCGACCGTGGTAACTGCTACGCTGCGGTTGGGCGAATCGCTACGCTGGGTATCGCGTTCACCATAATCCAGTTCGTAAGCGGTATTCCACAGCTCGGTACGCGGCTCCAAGTGCCCCCACGGCTGCTCAAATCGCCAGCCAACGGCAGGCGTAAGATGCAAGCGGCTACCGGTAGCTGCTTCGCGCTCAGGCACTTGGCGCTCATCAACATCGCGCCAAAAATAGGTCGCGTTGGAACGCCACTGGGCATAGAGCCCGTTGTCGAACTGCCAGTTGGCGTTGGCGCTTAGGCTCGGCAGACGATAAAAAGGCTTGTCAGTATCGCTGAGGGGATCTTCCAGGCGCTGAAATCCCTGCGCTCGAGCATCCAGTTGCCAGCGTTGACCACGGTAATCGACTTGGGCCAAACGCTCCATGCTGGCACGACTGTTGCTGCCAAACTCACCGCCAAAATCATCAAAGTAACGGCCGTCGCTGGCAGCCCCATAGCGTATCCGGTAATCACTGCGCTCGTTGACACGCCCAGCGTGGCGAGCATCAACATACCAGCGATCCTCGCCCTCAAAACGGTTAGCATCACCGCCGGAGCCACCGTTATCGCTGTTTAAATAGCCGCCTTCAATGATGCCCGCGCTCTCATCGAGCAAGTAGCGGTACTCCCCGTTCATCAGCAGGCCGTGGTCGGTCATCCAGCGCGGTGTAAGGGTCGCATCTTGATTAGGCGCGATGTTCCAATAAAACGGCTGGGCGTAGTCGAACCCATCGGCAGAGAAGCCCAGCGACGGTGAAAGCAGCCCCGTATGGCGGCGATCATCAATGGGAAAGCGTAACCACGGCCAATAAAACACCGGGACGTCTTTGACATGTAAACGCGCATGACGAGCAGTCCCGTAGCCTTCGGCCTGGTTAAGGCGAATATCGCTACTGACTAACTGCCAGCTATTTTCACCGGGATCGCAGGTGGTGAAAGTGGCGTCCTGTAAGCGGTATTGGGATTCGCCGGTCTGCTCCAATTGGCTGGCCTGGCCCCGCAAATGCTGCTCATACAAAACATAGTGACTGTTCCCTAGCGTCGCGCGATCCTCATTGAGTCTGAGCATAGCCTGCTCACCGCGCACCAGCGCTTGTCCATCGCGGATGGCAATATTACCTTCTGCATCAACCTGCTGGCGGTCAGCGGGTAAAAAGATTCGCTCGGCTTCCACCTCTTCACTGCCACGCCGTAACACAACGTCACCGCGCAGCAGCGCTTCACCATCGGCAGCGTAATCGACTTCACTGGCTTCTAGTGAGAGAGTTTCCGGGTTATCTTGCGCTGACAAGCGGTAGCCGGGCATCACATAGCGCCCACGGCACAACTGGTTAGCTGCTTCCTCTTCTCCCCAAGGCTGCCAATCTAACGCTTCAGCAGGCATCGTTTGCCCTTGTGCCACCGCTGTAAACGAGGCGCCAGCAAGCAAACTGCCCATCAGCGTGTGCGCAACCGGCAACGTGCGCGAAAATCGCTTGCCCATGTTCGTTATCCTTGGCATCCAGAATCGGTATTATACAGCCCGCATCATGCCCGACCAGCAAGGAGCTTGCATGTCCTCATATCGGATCAGCGCCCTCACCACGTGGGCTGCCCAACAAAACGGCCTTACCGAGGCCGATATTTCACTTTCATCCGCCGTGGGCGATGCGAGTTTTCGGCGCTATTTTCGCCTAACGCTACCCAACGGCAGTACCCAGGTAGTTATGGATGCGCCACCTGAGCAAGAGGATTCCGCGCCTTTTGTGGCTATCGCCAAACGCTGGCATAGCGCAGGCTTACCGGTACCCAAAGTGCTCGCCGCCAACCTAGCAGAAGGTTTTCTACTGCTCGACGACCTGGGTAACACGCCGCTGCAGAACTTATTCACCGACGACGCTACCACACAGGCTTATCATGCGCAGGCTCTCACGCTCATCGCGGAGCTGCAAAACCGCGCTGGACCTGACGCACTGCCCGCCTATGATACGGCGCTACTCGGCCGAGAGCTCGATTTGTTTACCGAATGGTGTCTTGGCGCTTGGCTCAATCTACCACCGCCAAAAAGCTGGCAGGCTATTCGCGAGCACCTGATCCAGCAAGCCATAGCGCAACCGGTCGTTAGCGTGCACCGTGATTATGATGCCATGAACTTGATGGTACATGACCAGCGTCTGTTTATGATCGACTTTCAGGACGCGGTGGCAGGCCCACTCAGCTACGACGTTATCTCGCTACTGCGCGGGCGCTACTGTCGCTTCAGCAGCGAGCAGTTTAACGACTTTGTTGAGGCGTTTTATCAGCAGGCACGTCGCGATGGCCGTCTTCCCAGCAGTGTGGATTTTGCCACCTTTCTGAATCAGTGCCACGCGATGGCCGCTCAGCGCTCGATAAAAGTGCTGGGGATTTTCTGCCGCTTAACCCTGCGTGATCAAAAAAGTGGCTACCTTGAGCGTTTACCGCACTTTCTAAATCATCTGGAAGACAGCCTTTCAGCACTACCGCTCTCAACCATGCCCTCCTCAACCTTGGCACAGCAGACTAAATTCGCCGAGTGGGTCAAACGCACGTTGAGGCCTGCGATTGAACAACGGCTTGCAGGGTTAGCCTTATGAAAGCAATGATTCTAGCGGCGGGGCTTGGCAAGCGGATGCGGCCGCTCACTGACCACTGCCCTAAACCGCTGCTCCCCGTAGCAGGCAAGCCGCTTATCGTCCACCATTTGGAGCGGCTTCGCGAGGTCGGCATCCATGATGTCGTTATCAATGTCAGCTACCGTGCCGAGCAGATTATCGCGGCACTCGACAATGGTGACGCTTATGGGCTGCGCATTCACTGGAGCCAAGAAACGGCGCCACTGGAAACCGGCGGTGGTATTAAGCAAGCGCTGCCACTGCTCGGTGAGGCGCCGTTTTTGCTGATTAATGGCGATGTATGGTGCAAAGCGCTGCCCGCCCCTCAGGCGCTTAAGGGCGATGATTTGGCGCACCTGGTGCTGGTGGATAACCCACCCCACCACCCCAGCGGCGATTTTGGCCTGGCAGAAGGCCGCGTCAATCAAACAAGCGCTGAGCGTTTAACCTTCGCCGGTATTAGCATCATTCATCCCGCTCTACTGGCCGGGCAGCCCCAAAGCGCCTTTGCCTTAGCGCCGTTGCTAAGGGCCGCTATTGATAACCGTCAGGTGAGTGGCGAACGTTACCCGGGGGCGTGGGTCGATGTGGGAACCCCCGAACGGCTTGCCGCGCTGGAAAGCCAGCTAAACGGCTAAGCTATTGGTGAGGCGCGCAGGCCAAGAAATGGTATGCTGCGCGACTTACCTTTCGTCGCCTAGATGAGGAGAGCAACGTGAAAGCACGGGTAAAATGGACAGAAGGCCGTCAATTCGTCGCGGAATCCGGTAGTGGACATAGCGTCGTGATCGACGGTCCGCCGGATCACGGTGGCCGCAACACCGGCCCGCGGCCAATGGAAATGCTGTTGATGGGCATGGGTAGCTGCACCGCGTTTGATATCTTGAATATTCTTGATAAGGCACGTGCCGATGTGACTGACTGCGTAGCAGAGCTGGATGCCGAGCGCGCCGACGAAGTGCCCGCTGTATTTACTAAGATTCACGTTCATTTCGTGGTCACCGGACGTGCCTTGAAAGAGAAGCAAGTACAACGCGCCGTTGAGCTCTCTGCTGAAAAATACTGCAGCGCCTCAATCATGCTCGTTAACGGCGGCGTTGAGATCACTCACTCCTATGAGATCGTCGAGGCTTGACTGCTCAGGGGCGACTCCCCCGAGCAGTGTTTAAAGCAGTGCATAAAAAAATGGCAAGGCTGGATGCAACCCGTCGCCTGGACGGGCATAATGTGCCCGCTTGTTTGCGTAGCGCGTGCTTGCAAACCTTGTTCGACCAACAGGGTGAAAGTTATTTATCGGTTCCGGCGCTGGCTCGTCGGGGTGTCTTCATCTGCCATAGGGAGGTTCGGACATGACAGACAATCTCCGACTCCACGGGTTTAACAACCTGACCAGCTCGTTGAGCTTTAACATTTACGACATCTGTTATGCCAAGACCGAAGAGCAGCGTGCGGCTTATATCGATTATATCGATGAGCTATACAACGCCGAACGTTTGACGCAGATTCTAAAAGACGTCACCAACATTATCGGCGCCCATGTGCTCAATATCGCCCGCCAGGACTACGAACCTCACGGTGCCAGCGTGACGATTTTGATAGCGGAGCATGAGTTGGACGACGCTGCGCCGGAACAAATTGCGCCGGGCCCCGGCCCTCTGCCGGAAACAGTGGTCGGCCACCTGGATAAAAGCCACGTCACTGTGCACAGCTACCCTGAGTCGCACCCTGACAACGGTATTAGCACTTTCCGGCTGGATATCGATGTCTCCACCTGTGGCCATATCAGTCCGCTAAAAGCGCTGAATTATCTGATCCATAGCTTTGACTCCGACATCGTCACCATGGATTATCGGGTACGCGGCTTCACCCGAGACGTAGACGGCAAAAAACTGTTCATTGATCACGCCATTACCTCCATCCAAGACTACCTTGCCGAAGATACTAAGCATGCGTATCAAATGATGGACGTCAACGTGTATCAGGAAAACATGTTCCACACCAAGATGCTGCTCAAGGACTTTGAGCTGGAAAACTACCTGTTCGGCACGTCCCGGCGCGATATCACGTTTGAAGAAGCGCGTGATATCGAGAGTCGTCTGCGCAAAGAGATGCTGGAGATTTTCTACTCCCGTAACCTAGACTAAGCGCCGTCTCGGAACGTCAAAAGCCAGCTTTCGCTGGCTTTTTTTATCGCTTAATCGCTATTTAATAGACGCCGGGCTCGCCTTCAGGGCGCGTCTTAAATCGTCTGTGCAACCACAAATACTGCTCCGGGTGCTTGCGAATGGCCTGCTCAATAAACTGGTTGATGCGCGTTGCA
Source organism: Halomonas sp. SpR8 (assembly GCF_031010195.1). Lineage (GTDB taxonomy): Bacteria > Pseudomonadota > Gammaproteobacteria > Pseudomonadales > Halomonadaceae > Vreelandella. The sequence goes on from NZ_JAUAMC010000003.1 coordinate 546,704, forward strand.
TCAGCAGCTTCATCGTCGCTTGGAAACCCCTCCAGGGCAGGCAAACTCTCAATCGTATAGGTAGCGTTATCGGGATTGCGGTGAAACATCATTGGCACCACCAATGCACCAGTCATCCGCGCGAGCTTTGCCGTCAAGCGGATAGTCGCTGCCTGTTGTCCGAACAGCGGCGCAAACACGCTGACATCGCGGCCAAAATCTTGATCCGGTGAGTACCACACCATACGTCCTTTTTTGAGCTGACGAACCGCACCGCGCAGGTCATAACGGTCAATCGAAAGGCCAAAATTGCGCCCACGGGCGCGAGTCATAAAGCGCTCAAACAAAGGATTATTGTGGGGGCGATACACCGCGTCGGCTGAAAAAAATAGCGCGTGTATTGCCCCCCCCAAATCGAGGGAAGAGAAGTGAACACCAACAATGATTACCCCTTTGCCCCGGGCTTGTGCGCGGGCCATATGCTCTTCGCCGATATAAGCGACCCGGTGGCGCAGACTCTCACCATCGCGGCACCAGCCGGTCGCTGTTTCAATTAAGCCAATACCATTGGCAATAAAGGTATCTTTGACCAGTTGGCGTTGCTGTTCGGCGTTTTTTTCAGGAAAACATAACGCGATATTGGTTTGGGTGATGTGACGGCGCCGCTTGGCAAAACGCAAAGCGAGCAGCCCAAGCCATTTGCCAATGGCCATTTTCAATCCCCAAGGTAGCCAGGCTGCAACATACATCGCCCCTATCGCACACCAAGTAGGCCAATAACGCGGGTGGGCGAAGGAGCGTGGATAACGTGATTTCGACATAGCAACAACCGATTAAACAGAACGCCCATGATAACGCCGCGGCACCCGAGGCAGTACCCCTGTTAACAGCGTGTAGCTGATGGTGTCGCAGTGCCGGGCCACTTCGTCCACCGGCAACACTTCCCCACTGCTGGCTCTGCCCCACAGTATGACTTCACTGCCAATCGTGGCGTTAGGCACATCCGTTACGTCCACCGTCAGCATATCCATCGAAACTTTACCGGCAATGGCGCAGCGCTGGCCGTTCACTAGTACCGGTGTGCCATCCTGGGCATGGCGGTCATAGCCATCACCGTAGCCACAGGCGACCACGGCAATACGTGAGCGCCTTGGCGCACGCCAACGACCGCTATAGCCAACTGGCTCCCCCTCCTCAATCTCGCGCAGGGCAATGATTTCAGAGCGTAGAGTCATCACTGGCTGCAACTGCTGGGTGACTTCGTTAGCGACTTCCAGCGGGTCACTGCCGTAGAGCATTACACCTGGCCGGTTCCAGTCGCCATGGGCAACGGGCCACGCCAGCGTCGCCGGTGAGTTGGCAAGGCACAAGGGTGCCGCTAGCTCACTGGCAAGCGTCTGAAGCCGGGTCATTTGCAGGTTGAAGTAGCGGTTATCGCGGGTGTCGGCGCTAGCGAAGTGGCTCATTAAATGAAGCGAGGCCACGCTGGAGGCTTCGCTGAGCTGACGCCAGAGGGAGGCGGCTTCCTCAATGGCAAAGCCTAAGCGGTGCATGCCCGAATCGACTTTTAGCCACACCGGTATCGGCTGGCGCGGCGTTGCCGCCAGCAGGGCATCAACCTGCCACTGTGTGTGCACCGCGATCCAAAAGCCGTGGGCATCCACTAGCGCTAGCTCATCAGCGCTGAAAATGCCTTCAAGGAGCACAATGGGCTGGGTGATTCCTCCCTGCCGCAGCGTAAGGGCTTCTTCAATACAGGCAACAGCAAACGCTGGCGCTTGATCTTCAAGTGCTTTAGCGCAAGCCACAGCGCCGTGGCCGTAGGCATCGGCTTTGATAACGGCCACTGAGCGGCTTTGTGGCGCGCAGCGGCAAGCCAAGTGATAGTTATGACGCAGCGCGTCCAGATCAATATCAGCCACTAGGGGGCGCATGCGTTGTCTCGCTTAGATTTTGCTTAAGTTTCTCTTTTAGGTCTCGAAGAGGGCTTCCAAAGAGAGGCCCTGTTTTTCCAGCGAACGGCGTAGCTTTTTGAGCGCTTCAACCTGTATCTGGCGGACTCGCTCACGGGTCAAGCCAATTTCTGCGCCAACTTCCTCAAGGGTTGCCGACTCATGCCCACGCAAACCAAATCGGCGCACAACGACTTCCCGCTGTTTTTCGCTCAGCTCGTTCAGCCAAAGATCCACATGTTCTTTAACGTCGCCATCCACTAGGCAGGCTTCGGGCCCCTGAATCTCGTCGTCGGCCAAGGTATCAATCAGTGGCTTGTCACTTTCGCCGCCCATGGGGTAATCGACTGAAGAGACACGCTCGTTAAGGCCAAGCATTTTTTTGACGACTTCGACCGGTTTATCCAAGTGCTCGGCGATCTCTTCAGCGGTGGCTTCATGGTCAAACTTCTGGGTTAATTCGCGCGCCGCACGCAGGTAGATATTGAGCTCTTTGACAACGTGGATGGGTAGCCGGATCGTGCGCGTTTGGTTCATCAGCGCACGCTCAATGGTCTGGCGGATCCACCAAGTAGCATAGGTCGAAAACCGAAACCCACGCTCGGGATCAAACTTCTCCACCGCGCGGATCAAGCCCAAATTGCCCTCCTCGATCAAGTCGAGCAGCGTTAAGCCTCGATTAAGATAGCGACGGGCAATTTTAACCACCAACCGCAAGTTGGACTCGATCATCCGGGAGCGGCCCATAGGGTCACCCTTGCGCGCTAAGCGGCCGTAATAGACTTCCTCTTCTGGCGTTAATAGTGGAGAAAAACCAATTTCGTTGAGGTAAATTTGCGTTGCATCCAAGCTTTGGGTCGATTGACGATCCTCACGCCCTAGCGCCTTCTCAAAAGCATCTTCGTCTACCGTAACGTCATCATCGGTATCTTCAAGCGCCTCTTCAACAGCATCCAGGTCAACCTCCTGTAGATCTTTCTCCAACATACTCATGGCCTTACCCCTCATTTATCGCCTACCCGCCATTTATAAAGTCAAACGGATGCACTCAAAGGTGCGCACCCTATTGCTATGTGACAATTGTTATATGACGCTCGAATGCTGCGATTCGGGCAACGTACCAGTAAAACATTGGCTTCCCATTCCCATAATGAGCGCACTAGCGGGAAGGCAGAAACTCCAGAGGATCCTGTGGCTGGCCGTCGCGGCGAACCTCAAAGTGCAACCTAACGTTTTCCGCATCGCTATCCCCCATCGTGGCAATGACTTCACCGGCCTCTACCACGTCATTTTCACTGACCCGCAAACTGTCGTTATGCGCATACGCACTCAGGAATTGATCGTTGTGCTTGAGAAGGATGAGGTTGCCGTAGCCCCTGACGCCACTGCCCGCATAGACCACAATGCCGGGACCCGCTGCTTTAACAGGTTGCCCCTTTTCACCGGTGATATCAATCCCGGCGGTAATGCTATCACCTTGGCCAAACTCGCCGACGACGTTGCCATCAGTGGGCCATTGCCAAGCTACCGTTTCAGCGGGCGTATAGGTACGCGAAGAACGATCTTCGCTGGCGCTTTGGTTGGCAGAAGCGACCTCAGGCTGAGGTTCTGGCTTGGAGACTGGCTGGGGCTCTGGTTCCGGCTGCGGTGCGGGCTGTTGAGCCGGCTCTGACGAAGGTTCAGGTTCAGCGGCAGCCACTTCCGGCTCCGGCGTCGACGCGGAGGGCTCGTTACCGACTGAGGGCTCCGCTACTTGCTCGGCCGCACCTACGGCGTCGCGCTCAGCAGTAAGGCGCTGGTTACGCCGAATGGCAGATTCGTCAGGCAGTAGCCAATCCAACTCCTGCTCGTCGTTTGCCACTGATGCCGTCTGCGGATTCAACCCGGTTGCCACCGCGCCACCGCCGCTTGAGGCGTTATTAGTTGATTGGTTGCTTGCGACAGCGGTTGAGGGGGCACCTTCCCGCAGCGCAATTGTTTGTCCGGGCCGAATTTGGTAAGGGGGCTCGATATTATTGATTGTCGCCAGTTGGCGATAATCCAAATTGTGCTGCCAAGCAATGCCATACAGGGTATCACCGGCTTTAACGGTATACTGAGGCGAGTTTTCCACCGCTTGGCGTGCGTCACTTAAGTCACGCACCTGGGGTCCACTGCCCTGCTGATTGGCACAACCGGCAATTGCCAGTGCTAGCGTCGACATCATAAGCACTTTAAAACTAGAACTTTTACGCATCTAAACCTTACTCCTTTTCAGCGCCAAGCTGGGTATTGATTGGCCGACGGTCCGCGTGCCGGTTAAGTAACACGACAATCAGTGCACCCACGGCCATTAGCGCGATCACACCAGCTACTTGTGCCGAAGCGCCGGTCAATACGGCATAGTCAGCGGGCAGCAAATATCGGTGTTCCAGTGGGATCATCTGTCCCTCTGGCCCTATTTGATAGCGTAACAGCTCACGCCATGGCCAGAGAACCGGCAGTGAACCAACGATAAAGCCCAGCAACAGCTGCATGGTGGAGGTGTGATGGCGCCGTAACAGCCACGACAGCAGCCGTGAAAACAGTGCTAGGCCAACCAAGCAGCCCATTCCGAACAGCACGATGATGCCTAAATCCAGGCTACGAATCGCCCCCATGATGGTGCCGTAGAGTCCCATTGTCAGCAACAGAAAGCTGCCTGACACCCCAGGCAACAGCATGGCGCTGATGGCTATACAGCCCGCCGCCATCACCACCAGAAATTCGTTACCCAGCAGCAGCACCAGCGGCATCATGCCGGGCAACGCTTGGGCTAGTAATAGGCCCACCAATAGTGGCAGCAGGTACCAAAACTTCCAGCCGTTACTCGCTTGTCCAACCACCAACGCCGAGGCAGCAACCAAACCAAAAAAGAAGCCATCCAACAACAGTGGCTGTGTTTCCATCAACCAGAGCGCCAAGTGCGCTACGCTAAACAGGCTAACCGCCACCCCGGCGAGCAGCGGGACAAGAAAAGCGAGATTCAAATGCACGCTCAGCGCTCGCCAGCCGCCTTGACGCCATACGCCAATAGCACTTGGTCCAAACTGTTTGATCGTGTTAATTAGCTCCTCATATATACCGCAAATAAACGCAATAGTACCCCCCGACACGCCTGGCACTGCGTCGGCGGCGCCCATCCCGGCGCCACGTAAAAATATCCCCAAGGGTTGCCGCTTCAATCCACTACTCCTTGCAATAAGGGTACAAAACGCACGGGCTCAAGCCGGCGTTTTTCAAAGGCCCCACCAATACGCTTCACCTGGGTAAGCCACTGGCTGCCGTCGGGTTCTTCTAACGGGGCGATAAGTACCCCGTCATAACTTAATTGCTCTAATAACGATGTCGGCAACGTCTGAGCACAGGCGGTCAACAGAATAACGTCAAACGGTGCAACGTCAGGCCAGCCATAACCACCGTCGGCTACGGCTAATGTGGCAGGAGCCGCTAACCGCCGCAAACGCTCCGCAGCACGTTCATGTAGCGCACTAATACGCTCTATGGAATAGAGCTGCTCCACCACACGCGACAAGATTAGGGTCTGATAGCCAGACCCCGTGCCTAGTTCCAATACCCGTTGCGGGGAAGCGCGCAGCACAAGCTCTGTCATGCGTGCCACAATGAAAGGCTGCGACAGCGTTTGGCCAAAACCGATCGGTAAAGCGGTATCTTCATAAGCACGGTGGGCCAACGCTTCATCAACAAACAGGTGCCGCGGTTCGCTAGCCATCACTTCTAGCACGCGGGTATCGTTAATCCCCTGCCGCACAAGGCGCTCGACCATACGGTCACGGGTGCGCTGAGAGGTCATACCACGACCACGCAACTCACCTGGAGAGATATTAGGCAAAAACATCCAACCAATCCTGCACATCGTTACGCGCGGGGTGACGCGTTAGATCTGTTTGTAGGGGAGTAATCGACACATAGCCTGCCTCGACGGCGGCAAAGTCGGTATCTTTACCGTCATCGGCATTAGCCGCCACTGGTGCAATCCAGTAGCGTGTCCGGCCGCGAGGATCTTTAACCGCTAACGGCTTTTCTGCCGGCCCGCGATACCCCAGTCGAGTCACCTTAACACCCTTGATTTCCTCCCAGGGCACGTCCGGCACATTGACATTAAGCAGGGTACGCGGCGGTAGCGAGAGCTGATCCGCGGCACCAATCAACGTGGCGGCTACTCGGGCAGCGGTGGCGAAATGGCGCTCCCCGCATAGCGACATAGCAATCGCTGTCATGCCTAGGTTGCGCCCCTCCATCGCCGCTGCCACTGTTCCTGAGTAAAGCACGTCATCGCCCAGATTACTGCCGTGATTAATGCCTGAGATGACTAGGTCTGGTTTTTCGTCCCATACCCCATGCACCCCTAAATAGACGCAATCTGCAGGCGTGCCGTCGACGCTATAAAAGCCGCTATCTAGCGGTGTTAGCGCCAATGGCCGTGACAGAGTGAGCGAGTTACTGGCACCGCTACGATCTCGGTCAGGAGCCACTACGCGAATATTGGCGTGGGCCAACAGCGCATCGTGCAGCGCACGCAGTCCGGGCGCGTGCACACCATCATCATTGGAAAGCAGTAGTCGCCGCATGGCGGGTCTCCTTGATCATAAGCTCGTAACATGACGGCTTACATCCATCACTTTGACTAACCTTTAGGCCTTATTAGGCATACAGCCACTGGCGGCTGAATAGCCTGCCGCCATCAATTTGCCAACCCTAATTAGCCAGCATAAGTTCACCCAGCACGGCGGTGGCAAAGCTACCCCGCGGCAGCACAAATGACAGCCGAGCAGCGTCAGGCTCCCAGGCAAGCTGGGGTTCCAGCAGCCGCATGCGCAGTGCCCGGCGCGCCTGTTTTACCCCACTGTGCTCCAAGCCATTACATAGCCCAGGATACTGCTGCAGCAAGCGTGTTTCGTAGGCCGCCGTGTCTGCCTGACTTCGTTCACCAATGCCCCACAACACCCCGGTGGGATGAATATCTAACTCAGCGGCACGAGCCTCAAGCGTGGCATCAGAGGTTTCGACACTAAACACGCTTTGGGTGCCATCCAACATTACGGTATCGCCCGCGAGCGGCTGCGACCAGGTACCATCCACTACGCGCGCGCTGAGCAGTTCATTAAACAAAAAACTACGCGCTGTTGAGAGCATCATACCCTGACGATCATCCCGCTTACGCCAACCCCGGTTAAGTAACGCCTCGGCTCGTTGAAGATTCCGCCCCTCGGGCCCAAACCGCTGGGGGCCGAAATAGTTGGGCACACCGAACTGGCATAGCGCCGCCCAGCGGCTGGTAAACGCTTCGCTTTCAATGGCTTCACCGCTCAGCCGCAAAACAAACCGATTAGTGCGGTGAACGCCGCGCTTAAGTTTGCGCGGGTGGCGCACCTGCTCAACTACCTTGATACCGAGTGCATTAAGCGACTCTTCAAGCTCAGCCGGCGCGTCACGCCCAGGCAAGTGCACACTTAACCACTGACGGGTCACCGCAATCCGGTCTTTCATGCCTGAATAGCCAATATCGCGGGGCGTCACGCCGCAAAGCCGACTTAATGTTTTTACCACATCTAACGTGGTTTGATTACGCTTTTCAACTCGCAGCCACAAATGTTCTCCATGGGCCTCGGGGATAAAATCAAGCTGCTCATCGACCCAAAAATCCTCTGGCTGGGCGCGGTACTGCCCCAGCCTAGGTGGCCCAAAATGAGCGTCCAGGCTGCGCTGCCATTCAGGCATTTTAATCATGCAATGCCCCGGTGCGACCCAGCAACACCACCGCTTCAGCGGCAATGCCCTCACCACGACCGGTGAAGCCTAAACGCTCAGTGGTAGTGGCTTTCACATTAACCTGCCCCAGCTCGACACCTAGGTCCGCCGCAACGACTTCCCGCATGGCCTCGATATGCGGCGCCATTTTCGGCGCCTGCGCCATCAGTGTGGCGTCAACATTGATCACTCCGTAGCCCTGACGTTGAACAAGCGTAACCACATGGCGCAGCAGTTCGCGGCTATCGGCGCCCGCCCACGCCTGATCGGTATCGGGAAAATGGCGGCCAATATCGCCTAGAGCACAGCCGCCCAATAGCGCATCGCTAATCGCATGCAGCAATACATCGCCGTCGGAGTGGGCGACAAAACCATGATCAAATGGCAATTTAACGCCACCGATCATTAGATGGTCGCCGGGGCCAAAGCGGTGCACATCGAATCCATGGCCAATACGCATCATCGGCTCCTTGTAGACGTGAGTTCGTTCTGCACGGCCATAATGGCAATGGCCAGTGCTAAGTCATCCGGGTGAGTAATTTTCAGGTTATCGCGCCGCCCGCTCACCAGTTGAGGAGACCCACCCAAGGCTTCAACCGCCGAGGCTTCATCGGTAACCAGCGTCTGCTGATGGCGGGCAGTTTCGAGAGCCCGGCGCAGCAGTGCGTAGCGAAATCCCTGGGGCGTTAGCGCATGCCATAGCCCTTCGCGGGGCTCGGTTCGCGTACTGAGCCCCTGCTCATCGGCACGCTTCATGGTGTCCGCCACCGGCATCGCCAATAGGGCGCCCGAGGAATGGGTCGAAGCTGCTTGGTAAAGCGCCTGCAGATCGCCCGTTGTGATACAAGGGCGGGCCACATCGTGCACCATCACCACGTCGTCGTCCTCAGCCGCCATGGCGTTCAACGCATTCAACACGCTGTCCATTCGCTCGCAGCCTCCCGCCACTCGCTGCCAGTCGGCAAATGGCACCCAGCGTGGCGAGAACAAGCGGTCGTCAGCGTCTAAACAGAGCACCAAGCGAGCGGACGGAAAGGCGCTATGCAGGCGCGCCAAGGTATGTGCCAATACCGGCTGGTCGTCGCTTAGCGTTAAATACTGTTTAGGCTTATCAGCCCCCATACGGCGGCCTTGGCCTGCGGCAGGAACCACTAGCCATAGTTGACTCACTGCTGGGGCTCCTGGGGCGCGACTAATCCGGCATTAATGCCGATCAGTTCCGCTTCAATCGCCACTCCAGGTACCCAGAAGAACTGTTCGTCGGTACGCACCATGCCCATATCGCTGCGTGCCCGCTCTTCAACGGCGTCTAAACCGGTTTTTAAATCCATCACTTCGGCAGCCAGTCGCGCATTGCGCTCTCGCATGGGCACATTAGCGGCTTCCTGCACCGCCACTCGCTGCTCAACATTCTGCAAATCGCGCCAGCCGCCGTTGCCTAACCACAGCTCGTATTGCAGCAGCGCCAATACCGCGAGCAGTGTCATCACCAGCCATTTGCGCATCACGGCTCTCCGCTAACTTGTTCCCTTCAACCCATCGGTTGGACTGAATTTAAAACTGATTTTAAAATAAGCTATTTTTGAATAGGCGCGCATTATGCCACTAAGGGGCACCCCCAGCGAGTGGCGGTTTATTTAAATGGCAACGCTTGCTGGGCTGCATCGCGGTAGGCGCTGACATGCTCGCCCTCTGCATGACAAAACTGGGCGACGCCCGCCGCTAGTCCAGGGTGGCGAATGTAGTGCAGCGAGCGAACCCGCTGAGGCGAAAAGCCTCGCACCAGCTTATGTTCGCCCTGAGTACCCGGATCAAATAGCGTCAAACCTTGCTGCAAGCAGTACTCGATACCTTGGTAGTAACACGCTTCAAAATGCAGGCAGTCAGCGACTACTTCGCTTCCCCAGTAGCGCCCGTAAAGCGATTGAGTGCCGCGAAAATAGAGCGCAGCCGCCACCGGGCGACCCTCAGCATGGGCCTGCACCAGCATCAGCGACTCTGGCATGGTTTGGCGCAGACGCTCAAAAAAGTCATGGTTTAGATAAGGCGGGCGGCCACGCTCATGGTAGGTAATCGTGTAACAGCGATAAAAATGCGCCATAGCAGCCGAGCTAATCGCTGCGCCTTCTAAGCGTGACACCTTCAAGCCTTGGTCGGCGACCAAGCGCCGCTCGCGCTTAATCATTTTGCGCCGTTTCGAGGTGAGGCTGGCCAAGAAGCCATCGAAATCACCAAAACCGCGATCACGCCACTGAAACTGCACGCCCTCACGGGTGATTAGCTCAGGGCATTGCGCCCGCCATGCGGTCACGTCTTGTTGATCGGCAAACAACAGGTGCCAGCTCGAAAGATCAAAGCTTTGACACTGCTCGCGCCAGGCATCGGCCAGCAATGCACGCACCGCCTGCGCATCGGCGTGCTTAGCAATCAGCGTGCGCCCCCCTGGAACAGGCGTGAATGGTACCGCGCTGAGCGCTTTTGGATAGTAGCGGCCGCCGGCACGTTCGATTGCTTCTGCCCAGCCCCAATCAAACACATACTCGCCGTAGGAGTGATGTTTACGGTACATCGGCATCGCCGCGACCAACTGTTTATCTTGCCATACACATAGGTGACAAGGCTCCCAACCCGTGGCCACGCTGACAGAACCGCTGGCTTCCAGCGCATGTAGAAAGGCATGGCGTAAAAAAGGCTGATCGTCGTCTACCAGCGCATCCCACTGGCTTGCCGTCACAGCCCCAATGGTAGGTAGAATAGCTAACGACAGTGGGCATAACGGCATAGCACCTCCTAAGGCGTGCAGGGCAAATGGATAAAATACGAAGCGAACACGGCGAAGATGACCTGCATCACTTTACACTACCCACAAGCGTTGCGGTCCTGAACGTATACTGTTGATAATTCCAAGCAAGTAGCAGCTAAGAGAGTAAGGCCATGACGCGCGATCCGACCGGTGACTTTCAAACCCGGCACCAAGCTGCTGACCAAATGCGCTAGCAGTTCGCCGCGACCAGTTGGCCCGAAGGACTGTTTGGGTGGCTTTCCCCGGGGCACCCGATTCTTCACAATGACCTGGGCGTACTTGCATCGTTAACGTATATTAAAACGCTGCCCTTCTCGACGTTCACAGTGGTTTGTGCTTTTGTGATGGGCTTGGAGATCAGCACAATTGACCGTTAACTGGCGCGTACCATCACTCATTTGTCACATGGTACAAGCAGTGGAAGCCGCTTCTTTCTACTAACCATATGGAGACCGTTAATGGCTCATGACTTACTAGACCGCTTACGCGAGCGCTTAGAAGAACTCAACCGCTCGGAGCGTAAAGTCGCCAATGTAATTCTTGAGGACCCGACGGTCGCCACCAGCCTGAGCATTGCAAGCCTTGCCCAGGCGGCAAGTGTCAGCGAACCCACGGTTAACCGCTTTTGTCGCAACTTTGGGGCCAAAGGCTACCCCGATTTCAAAATCAAACTGGCCCAGAGCTTAGCCGGTGGCACGCCTTATGTAACCCGTGCGGTAGAACCCGGTGACACCGCCACTCAGTATACTCACAAGATTTTTGGCGCCACCATCGCCGCGCTCGATGAAGCCCAACGTGAAATCGATATGGGCGCTATTGAGCGGATGGTCGACTATCTCACCCAGGCCAAGCAGATCCACATTTTCGGCCTGGGCGCTTCCGGCGCAGTAGCTCAAGATGCCCAGCATAAGTTCTTCCGCTTTAACCTACCGGTAGTGGCCTATATTGATGTGCTGATGCAACGCATGGTCGCCGCTGCCTGTCATACCGGCGATGTGGTGGTGATTATCTCCTACACCGGGCGCACCCGGGAACTGGTGGATATCGCTCGGCTCGCCCGCGACGCAGGCGCCGTGGTGCTCGGCATTACAGCGCCCAATTCTCCGCTGGCTAATGAGTGTACCGCCACGCTGGATGTCGCCACGCCGGAAGACACCGATCATTACATGCCGATGACCTCGCGAGTGATTCAGTTAACCCTGATTGACGCGTTGGCCACAGGCGTTACCTTGAGGCGCGGCGAAGACTTTCTACCCCACCTCAAGAAAATCAAAGACAGCCTGCGCGATACCCGCTTTCCGGTGGAAAAGCCTGGGAAGTGAATGGAAAATAGTGAGGGGTGAGTGGTAAGGGGTGAATAGAAAGCAGTTAACTCACCGCGGCAGTCACCGTAATTTCCACTTTAAGCTCATCAGCGGGCAGCGGTGCGCAAACGCAGGTGCGCGCTGGGGCGTAGCCTTCTGGCACCCAGTTGTCCCACACCTCGTTCATTGCGGCAAAGTCGCTTCCATCCTTAAGATAAATCGTCGCGCTAAGCAGCTGCTCACGGCTTGAGCCGATCTCTTTCAGCAGCGCATCCACCCGCGCCAGCATGCTTTCGGTTTGAGCCGTAATATCACCGTCGCGGGCCTCGGGGCCAGTCACCTGGCCACACAGATAAGCCACGCCCTGGTGAATCACCGCACGGCTCATGCGGGCTTTTGTATCGTGACGCTGAATAGTCATAGTGCAAACTCCTAACAGGTTGAAAAAACGCAGTCTAAACCGCCAGGCTTAGCCTTGACTATGCCTGCTCTATCAAAGCCGATCTGTAGGCACCGGGCGATGCTCAAAAACCCGCCGCAGCACAAAGCTGGTATGCGCACCGGTAACGCCTTCGATGCGGTTGATCACATGCAGCAAAAGGTGCTGATAGTCGTCCATATCGCGCACCAGAATCTTAAGCTGAAAATCAGCCGCCTGGCCGGTAATGATCAGGCACTCGATCACGTTAGGTATGTCACGAATATGGCGCTCAAAATTATCGAAGCGCTCCGGCGTGTGCTGATCCATGGAAATATGTAGCAGCGCCATTAGCTGATAGCCCAGTTGGCGGGAATCGACCTCCGCGCGGTAGCGCAGGATTAAACCGTGCTCCTCCAAGGCCCGCACCCGGCGCAAACAGGGCGAAGGCGAAAGCCCGATACGATCAGCCAGTTCCTGGTTACTGATGCGTCCCTCCTGCTGGACAATATCCAAAATATGGCGATCAAAGCGATCCAACACCAGTGGCGACACCGACATAGAAAGCAGCTCCTGCTAAAAACTAAAATATTAAAGAAACTTCCTGCCAAATATTGCCTCATACCCCCTATCTTCGCAAGAACCTAGCGCAGCAAACCCTTTACACTGTACGAGTTGCCAAAAGCAGCGAATCACTCAGTACGGCCGCCACAAGCAGCCGCGATCCATAAAACGGTTATTTCAGGAAGACCACTACTTCAGGAAGTTCACTATGTCTGCTTTCGATCATCGCAAATATCGTCCTGCACCCCGCGTGCCTGCCTTCAACCGCCAATGGCCGGATCGTGACCTGGATCACGCCCCGATCTGGGTGAGCGAAGACCTACGCGATGGCAATCAGGCGCTGCTTGAGCCGATGACCGTTGAGCAGAAGCAGCGCTTCTGGCAGCAGATCGTTAAAGTGGGCATCAAAGAAGTCATGGTAGGTTTCCCCTCGGCCAGCCAGCCCGATTACGACTTCGTGCGCTGGCTGATCGAAGAGGATCAGATTCCTGACGATGTGACTATTGCAGTACTCGTGCAGTGCCGTGAACACCTGATCGAAAAGACCTTTGCCTCCTTGGTCGGCGCCAAGCGCGCTATTGTGCACCTGTATAACTCCACCTCGACGATTCAGCGCGAACGCGTGTTCGAGATGGATCGCGCCGGAATTACCGATATCGCGGTTCAAGGGGCGACCTGGGTGAAAACCTACGCCGAGCGCTACCCGGACATCGAATGGTGCTTCGAATACACACCCGAAAGCTTCTCTAGCACCGAAATCGATTTCTCTTTGGCGATCTGTGAAGCGGTGATGGACGTCTGGCAGCCGACACCGGATAACAAGTGCATTCTTAACCTGCCGACCACGGTGGAAGTCGCAGGGCCGCACCACCATGCGGATCAAATCGAATATTTCTGCCAACATATTAGCCGCCGCGACAGCGTGATTATCTCAGTACATACCCATAACGATCGCGGCGGTGCCGTGGCCTCTGCCGAACTCGCCCTGTTGGCGGGTGCCGACCGGGTAGAAGGCACGCTTCTCGGTAACGGTGAGCGTACCGGCAATATGGATATCGTCACCCTAGCCATGAATCTCTACAGCCAAGGCATCGACCCGAAACTTGACCTTTCCAACCCCGATGAGATTATCCAGGTGGTCCAAGAGTGCACCGGTATTACCATGCATCCCCGCCACCCTTGGGTAGGCGAGATGGTCTATACCGCGTTCTCAGGCAGCCATCAGGACGCGATCCGCAAATCCCTCAAGCATCAAAAAACCGACGAGCCGTGGCAAGTCGCCTATTTGCCGATTGATCCTCACGACATCGGCCGCGACTACCAGGCGGTAATTCGCGTCAACAGCCAGTCCGGCAAAGGCGGCATGGCCTTTCTACTCGAACGCGACTACGGCATTAACCTGCCCCGCTGGATGATGCTGGCTCTGGCGCCCTATGTGCAAAAAGAGAGCGAACAGCGCAGCAGCGAACTTTCCAGCGAAATGATTCGCCAAGTGATGTTTGATAACTTCACCCACGAGACACCCTTAACGCTGGCCGATTATCAGCTCGCGAAAGGACGCAACGAAGGTATTGAAGTTACCCTTAGTGAGGGTAGCGAAATACTGCGGCTTAAGGGAGCAGGCAATGGCGCCATGTCGGCCTTTACCGATGCCTGGGGGCAACACTCAGGTAGCAGCGTCAGTATTATTGATTACAGCGAGCACTCGCTGGGTGCCAGCAGCGAGGCCAATGCCATTGCCTTTGTACAGCTTAATATTGACGGTCAGCGAGTTTGCGCGGTTGCCGAAGATAGCGACACCGTCAGCGCATCGCTGAAAGCGCTGTTATCGGGAATTAATATGGCACAAGCCAGTAAGGCTGCGCACCCGGATGCTACCCTAACGAAGCCTCAGCCAGCGTTGTCTTAGTCGGCACACTCGATACATTTCAACACTAACGGATCCCAGGTGAGGCGTTTGGCACCAATCCATTCGCCACACTCAATACACTCACCGAAACTTTCACTGTCAATACGCTGCAAGGCCGCGGCGATTTGTTTTAGCTGAAGCTGACGGCGCTGCTCGCCTGCTTTGGCCATCGCCTGCCCCTGCATCGCATCCATCCGCGACAGCCGCCCTACCGACGTTTGATCCAACATCACCGTATCCCGGGAGTCTTCACTGCTGGCGCTTTCCTCGCGCAGCGTGGCATCAAGCGCCAGCAATTTCTCACGGATAACGGCTATATTCACCTCGGGATGATTCATCTGCGCCTCCAGTTAGCCTACAATCATTACCGACAATCGTTAACCTACTAATTATTTGATCGCGAAGGGAACGTTACGATGGGCTATCGCACCCTGCTGCGCGATCACCGCAGCGTACTCAGTATCGCCTTTTTAGCCATGTTTAGCTCCAGCCTCGGTCAGAGCTATTTTATTGGCCTCTTTCAAGCACCGCTATCTGCTCATTTAGGGCTTAGCGTGGGCCAATTCGGCACCGGTTACGCAGTGGTCACCCTGGTAGCCGGTTTCTGTATGCTGCATTTTGGCCCATCTATTGATTGGATTAACCCGCGCCGCTTTGCTGTCATTGTCTTATCGCTACTGTTAACCGGCGTTGCCATGCTGACCTTATCGCCCTGGTGGTGGCTAGGGCTAGTGGGGCTTGGGATCGTAAGGCTATGCGGCCAAGGTATGCTAACCCATCTGGGTAACACGCTTGCTGGCAGAGAGTTTTCCACCATGCGTGGCCGGGCCATTGGGCTGGTGAACCTGGGAATACCGCTGGGTGAAGCGTTATTGCCCCCGCTGGTTGCCGCCGCGTTGCTATGGGCCGATTGGCGAATCTTCTGGTGGCTGATGTGCGGCATCATCGCGCTACCTTGGCTATGGATACTCCTCAAAGCGCCTTGGCCCAACGCACCAGGCGTTAAACCGACGAAAAAAACTCCCCACGGCCCTCGCCCTTTTCGCGAAAAACGCTTTTGGCAGCTTTTACCGCTGTTAATGGCGCTGCCCATTACCATGACAGGGCTGTTTATTTATCAGACCCAGCTAACGGAATCGCTTGATAGCTCATTGGCGGTTTATGCCCTGGCGCTAACCGGTATGGGCATCGCTAAACTGCCAGGCGCGCTACTGGGTGGCCGTTGGGTCGATAAGCTTGGCCCGGTAAAGCTCGCGCGCTTGTACCTATTGCCCTACGCCATCGCTATGTTAATGGCGCTCACCATCGGCGGGAATATCAGTATTTGGGCGCTCATGGTAGGCGGTGGCTTAGCCATGGGCGCACAAGAACTGATCGCCTCTAGTCTGCTGATTAAACTATGGGGCGCCGAGCACCTTGGCCGCGTGCGCTCCGCACTCAGCGCGGCCATGGTGTTTTCAACCGGCATTGCGCCTGCCGTGCTCGGTTTAGCCCTGGGCGCTGGCGCGCCATTTCATAGCCTTCTATTTGGCATGCTGCTGTTTATTATCGCCGGCTGGCTAATGGCCCAGCGCGTACTGCGCGAAGCAACAAGCAGCACGGCTGAGCGTTAAACGTTCACCTTCAGCGTAAAATAAGCACCGGCAACTGTGCTTTTCGCAGCATCGCCGTCGTGGTACTGCCCACCAGCAAGTGGCGAATGCGCGAATGCCCGTAAGCGCCCATCACCAGCATATCGATACCATTATCTTGCTTGTAAGTCCGCAAAGACTCTTCTACCTCGCCCGCGCGAATGGCCCCTTCGGCGGTATGGCCCGCTTCACGTAACGTTTCCAGTGCCCAGTTGAGCTGAGAGCGATTTTCGGTGGTTTCCGCGCCTATAATCACTACATGGCAGGTGGCGCCCTCAAATAGAGGGCTTTTCGCCAGCATCTCTACGCCTTTACGAGCGGTGTTACTGCCATCGAACGCCATCATCACGTTATGCGGTTGGGTAAATTGTTTGGGTACCATAAGAATAGGCCGGTGCATTTCACGCACCACCCGCTCAAGGTTAGAGCCGAGATGTCCACTGGCTTGATGAGCGGTTTCGCCGCGCTTACCCACCACCAGCAAACGCACCTCTTTTTCGTTCTCAACCAGTGTTTCCACCAGCGTGCCGTTGCGCTGTAAACATTGTGGATCAGAAACGCCAGCGTTCACTGCGCGCTCTTTAGCGGCATCTAGCAGCAGGCGACCCCGTTCACGGGAAATTTTTGCATGCTCCTCTTCGATGCCTGACAGCTTTTCTAACAGGTGCTCTCGAGTCCCTAAGCCTAGGTTACCGGTTAAGTCTGGCTCGGCTATCTGGGCATGATTATCGACGGTATGGATAAAACTTAGCGGGGCATTAAGCGCTTTAGAGGCCCAGGCCGCATAATCACACACACCTTCTGAAAACTGAGAACTATCGATAGCTGCCAACACGCGATCTGACATGGGTTACTTCTCCTTGAGCGGGTGCATCAACGTTATTGTTATATTCTTTACCTTTTCTACACGAACTCATTGACCCGCGACACCCTAAAACGTTCTTTCTCCGACTTCTGTCGCATTTAAAGCGGCATGTTACACTTAGTGGCCTACTATTTTAGCGGCCTATTCATTGAGTAACCGATTTATTGAGTAATCTAGGGGCGAGCATGGGGTATAGCTTAACAAGCGTACTGCTGGTAGCGCTGGGCGGCGCATTGGGCGGCATGGGTCGATTTGGCGTTTCTAACCTGATGGCGCGCTGGTGGGGTAAAGCCTTTCCCTGGGGAACGCTGGTCGTCAACGCCAGCGGAGCCTTTATCGCAGGCTGTTTGTTAGCCAGCCTAGACGTACCCAACGAGCAACCCTCGCTTTTTTGGCTATTTATGGTGGCCGGCCTGCTGGGGGGCTATACCACGGTTTCTTCTTTTAGCCTGCAAACCATTGAGCTGTGGCAGAGTGGCCAAGCGCTGCGCGCTGCGCTCAATGTGGCTGTCACACTGCTGCTCGGCTTAGCCATGGTCGCACTAGGCTGGCTAGTCGCTGGAGGTTCCCTATGAGCGCCTGGAAAGCGTATTTAGCCGTAGGTGCAGGCAGCGGCTTAGGCAGCGTATTGCGCTACGGCGTGTCGCTGGGCGCGTTCGCAACGCTTGGAGGCGCCTTCCCCTGGGGCACGCTGACCGTTAACGTACTGGGCTCTTGCTTGATTGGCTGGTTGGCGGCAACGATTAGCCGCGGCCCTCACAGCGGCATGGCTCGCTGGCAGCCCTTTTGGGTGGCCGGGTTTTGCGGCGGCTTTACCACCTTCTCGCTGTTTAGCTTAGAAACCATGCACTTTATAGCGCAAGACCAGATGGGGATGGCGCTGATATACATCATCGTCAGCTTACCGTTATGGTTACTAGCCGCCATCGTCGGCGAGCGTATCGCGCTGGCTCATCGGCAATCCTAACCATGTCGATCATAACCAACCAATGAAGCAACGTTCATGCGCGACCGTTTAGAACAGCAACAGTCTTGGATCTACCTGGGGTTTATCTGCCTGGGGCTAGGGCTGGGTAGTTGGCTGCCAGCGCTATCGAAGCCGCTAGAGCAACTGCTATGGCCGCTGCTCGGCCTATTGCTGTACGCCACGTTTACCCAAATCCCGTTACTGCATATTGCTCGGGGCATGAAAGATAAGCGTTTTATGGTTGCGCTAATGGTCGGTAACTTTATCGCTATCCCCGGTTTTTTAGCGCTGTTGGTTGTTTGGCTACCGCTCTCCCCTGCCGTATTGGCTGGCGTTTTACTGGTACTGCTGGTGCCGTGTACCGATTGGTTTATTACGTTCACGCATTTAGGCAAAGGGGATACCGCCCGGGCCGTTGCTGCCACCCCGCTACTACTGCTGGTGCAGATGATTGCGTTACCGGTTTATCTGTGGCTGTTTTTAGGCAGTGAGTGGTTTCAGTTGACGCTTTCGACCGAGATGCTTAACGCTTTTGCGGGGCTTATCCTTACGCCCTTAGTGCTCGCCTGGCTAACCGAGTACGCCGCTCAACGTTATAAAGCGGTTGCGCGTAGCGTGCATCATATGGGGTTACTACCGGTACCGCTGTTAGCCCTAGTCGTGTTTATGATTGCCGCCTCACAGGTTACGACTGTTTTCGGGCTTAGCCATATACTGATTCAAGTCGTGTTTATTTTTATTGGCTTTTTAGTCTTTGCGGCACTGCTGGGTAAAGGGCTAGGCAAGCTGTTTCAGCTGCCTACCGCCAGCGCCAGAACCCTGGCCTTTAGCTTTGGCACACGTAACTCCTTTGTGATGTTGCCCATTGCGCTAACGCTGCCCAGTGCCTGGCAGGCAGCAGTCGTGGTGATTGTGTTCCAATCGTTGGTGGAGCTGTTTGGCATGGTGGCATTCTTACGCTGGCTGCCCAGTAAGCTAATGCCGGAGCCCTCGTTTGAATAATATGTTGTCAGCTAGCGATTAGCTAACGCGGCTATATCCCCCTACCACGCCCTGTTTACTCAACACCAATTGCCAAAGGTGGAGCTCCCGGGCTCGGAATGCGCCCTCGCACATCAGCAGATAATAGCGCCACATGCGATAAAAACGCTCGCCAAACTGAGCCTTAAATGTCTGCCAATGAGTCTCAAAGTTGTGATGCCAGGCCATCAGGGTACGGTCGTAATCCGCCCCGAAATTATGCACATCCTCCACCACAAACAGCGCTTCCGCGGCCGCTGCAATTTGCCCCAAGGTGGGCAGTTCGCCGTTGGGGAAAATGTATTTATCAATCCATGGATCAGTCACCGTATTGCTTAAGTTTTTGCCAATAGTATGCAGCAAAAACAGCCCATCATCTTTTAAGCAGCGGTTAGCGACGCTCATATACTCGCGGTAGTTTTTATGGCCGACGTGCTCAAACATGCCAATACTGGCAATGCGGTCAAACCGCTCGCTCTCATTACGGTAATCCTGCAAGCGAAACTCTACCGGCAACCCCCTTTTAAGCAGGCGCTGACCGAATTCTGCTTGCTCTTTGGAGATCGTCAGACCCACACATTCAACGCCATAGTGTTCAGCAGCGTAGGCCATAAAACTGCCCCAACCGCAGCCGATATCCAGTACGCGCATCCCAGGTTTTAACTGGAGCTTACGACAGATGAGATCAAGCTTGGCTTCCTGGGTTTCCTGGGCTTCCTCCAGCGTTTGAGCGTTTTTCCAGTAGCCACAAGTGTAGGTCATGCGCGGGTCAAGCATGGCGGCGTAGAAATCGTTGCCGAGGTCGTAGTGTTTTTCGCCTACTTCCCATGCACGCTTCGCCGTTTGACGGTTTATCAGACGTGAGCGTAAGGAGTGGTAGGCTAATTGCGTAGGCTTGATGCGCTGGCCAAGCTGAGCGCGCATTAGCCGGTAAAACAGTTCATCTAACCGTTCGGCGTCCCACTCTCCCTTCATATAGCTTTCGCCAAAACCAAGATTGCCTCGCGAGAGTGCGCTGTCAATAACACCGGGGGCTTTTAACTGCAGATCCCACGGTCGCTCTCCACCTAACTGAATATCCGCTTCGGCCAGCAGCTCAGCAACAAAACGGTGGGGAGGAGAGGCTTCATCGAAACCGACAGGTGTTTTTTTCAACATAGGCATATTCACGTCAGGCCTCCTCACGCTATACCAATTATTGAATAGGTAACAGCATGTCTACTAGCATAGAGCCGCGTTGCAACATTAGCATTGTTAGATGGACTGTTTTTTCGATCTTTTTTCGATCATAAAACGTAAAAACTCCCTCTACTTAACCCGAAAAAAAGCCCACTTTGGAAATGCAGCCCCCTCGGGAAGCCGAATCATCAGAGTGCCAACCGATATTTAATCTGCTAACATTAGCAGCGCGGTTCCTGGCTACTAGGCTTCTAAATGAAGGCTTTTCGCTATAAATTGAATACATCGACAGGACCATAGACCATGCCACACCTACTATCAGGGTTGATGACTCCACCCTAGTTTTTTGCCTGACATTTATGCACACCGCTTGATTATTTTTCATGACCAACGTCACGAAAAACAATCAGCTATTTATTGGCAAATGCAATAAGTGCTGGCATCCATGATGACTGACCCACCTTAAACCTTGTTTGCTAATTAGACTAAAAGCGCTTACCCCTTTGATCGGTAAGATTTTTTAATCTTCAAACAAGGCTATATCATTGCAAAACGCACCTCTTCAGCATCTCGCTTTTTTTGACGAAACCTCTTCTTCGCAACGATTTGTGGCTGCCCTGCTTGAGAAAGCGGACATTCACATCAACGGTGATCGCCCCTGGGATTTACAGTTAAATGCTCATGGCGTGATAGAAGACGCTTTAGCGCGAGGCAACCTCGGCCTTGGCGAGCGGTATATGAACGGTGATTGGGAAGCTGAACAGCTCGATACGTTCTTTTATAAACTGATGCGTGCTCGGCTTCCAGACCAAGTCAACCACAGCAAGCTGTTGTTTCACCACCTAAAAACCCGCTTAATCAACTTGCAAACCGCCAAACGTGCGTTTCAGGTAGGTGAGGCGCATTACGACCTTGGCAACGAGTTTTACGCCGCCATGCTCGACAAGCGTATGACCTACACCTGCGGCTATTGGAAAGACGCCAAGACCCTTGATGAAGCCCAGGAAGCCAAGCTGGATCTCATTTGCCGCAAGCTTGAGCTAAAACCCGGCATGCGCGTGCTGGATATCGGCTGCGGTTGGGGCAGTTTTATGGCCTACGCCGCTGAACACTACGGCGTTGAGTGCGTAGGATTGACCATCTCCAAGGAGCAAACTGAGTACGGCAAGCAACTAATGCAAAGCGGGCTACCGGTTGAATTTCGTTTAAAAGATTACCGCGATGAGACCGAGCAGTTTGACCGCATTGTCAGCGTCGGCATGTTTGAACACGTGGGGCGTAAAAACTACCGCGAGTACATGAAAGTCGCTAACCGCTGCTTAAAAGACGATGGCTTGTTTTTGCTACACACCATTGGCAAAAACGTGCGCAATACTTCCCCCGATCCGTGGATCGATAAATACATTTTCCCCAATGGTGAATTGCCTGCGCTTAGTCACGTTACCAACGCGGCAGAATCGCTATTTGTGGTGGAGGATGTGCATAACTTTGGGGCGGATTACGATCGTACGCTGATGGCTTGGCACAAAAACTTTGAAGACAGCTGGCCACAATTTAAAGATCAGTTCAGCGAGCGCTTTTATCGTATGTGGCGCTACTATCTGCTGAGCTGTGCGGGGGCGTTCCGCGCACGTGACATACAGCTTTGGCAGTTTGTGCTGAGTAAAAAAGGCGTTGTAGGTGGGCACGACAGAGTCTCTTAAGCAAATCGCCCAGTTAGCAGCAACATTCTTATATATAAATACCTGGAACATTCAATGCACAACGCGTTTTCTCTATTTACCTCTGAGTCCGTCTCTGAGGGTCATCCTGACAAAATTGCCGACCAAATTTCAGATGCCGTTTTAGATGCCATTATCGCCCGTGACAAGCAGGCACGGGTGGCCTGTGAAACGATGGTTAAAACCGGGGTAGCGATTATTGCCGGTGAAATCACCACATCGGCATGGGTTGATCTTGAAATGATCGTCCGCGATGTTATCACCAACATTGGCTACACCTCCTCAGACGTTGGTTACGACGGTGCTACTTGCGGTGTCGTTAATTTAATCGGCAAACAGAGCGTCGATATTGCCCAGGGCGTCGATCGCACTAAGCCCGAAGATCAAGGTGCCGGCGATCAAGGATTAATGTTTGGCTACGCCACCAACGAAACTGAATCGTATATGCCAGCGCCCATTCACTACGCACACCGCTTAGTCGAGCGCCAAGCCGAGCTCAGACAGCATGGCTTATTACCGTGGCTACGTCCCGATGCCAAAAGCCAGGTTACCTTCCGCTACAACGCAGAAGGTCAACCCTGTGGAGTCGATGCGGTAGTGCTTTCTACCCAGCACAATCCTGAGATTGATCAACAGGAACTGCGCAACATTGTTAAGCACGAAATTATCGAGCAGGTCATCCCCGCCGAGTGGCTAGACGAGCAGACTCAATATCACATTAACCCAACCGGTAAATTTGTGATTGGTGGCCCGGTCGGAGATTGCGGTTTAACCGGCCGCAAAATCATCGTCGATACTTACGGCGGCATGGCGCGTCATGGCGGCGGCGCTTTTTCAGGTAAAGACCCCTCTAAAGTGGATCGTAGCGCGGCTTATGCGGGTCGGTATGTCGCCAAAAACATTGTCGCCGCTGGTTTAGCCGATAAGTGTGAAATACAAGTCTCATACGCGATTGGTGTGGCTGAGCCAACCTCCGTGGCCATTGATACGTTCGGTACCGGACGTATTAACGACACAGAGATTGTGGCGCTGGTGCGTGAACACTTCGATCTTCGGCCATTCGCCATTACTAAAATGCTGGATTTGCTTCACCCCATGTATCAACTCACCGCTGCCTATGGACACTTTGGCCGCGAGCCGTTTGAGCACAGCTACCTTTGGGTTGACGATAAGGGAGAAGAACGAATCGAGACCTTCACCGCCTTCCCCTGGGAAAAAATTGATAAAGCCGATGCACTGCGCCAGGCGGCAGGACTTTAACCAAACGTCCCCCGTTTAAAATTCCCCGTGTAGGAGGCGCCCTAGACGGAATACCATTGACGGTATTCAGTTAAAACACAGCCTACTCACCTATTAGACACAGGATATCCACAGATGACCGAACAGAAAATGAATGTCGAAAGCTTTAACCTTGACCACACCAAGGTAAAAGCGCCCTATGTACGGCTAGCCGATATTAAAGAAGGTCAAAACGGTGACCGCATTCACAAATACGATTTGCGTATTTGTCAGCCTAATCAAACCCATATGGAAATGCCTGCGCTGCACTCTCTTGAGCATTTAATGGCAGAGCTATCGCGCAATCATACCGATAAGGTCGTCGATATCAGCCCGATGGGTTGCCAAACCGGTTTCTATATCGCCATGATCAATCACGACGACTATGACGACGTGATCACTATCATCGAACAAACGCTCAACGATGTGCTTGTCGCTACCGAAGTACCCGCCTGCAACGAAATGCAGTGTGGCTGGGCCGCCAGCCATAGCTTGGAAGGTGCGCAAGTACTTGCTCGCGACCTGCTAGCTAAGCGCAATGAGTGGACTCAGGTGTTCGCGTAACATGATAATGGCTAGGCGCTTTTAATGCGCCTAGCTCATCGCTATTTGCAAATGACTAATCACGCTGCGATTGAACGATAAAGCGCAATTAACGTCTTTATAAGGTGTCGCAAACGCTAATTTCCCAGATACCTTTGCCAAGGTCGCTGGTAACTGCATGAGGCAACCCCATGATACGGTTACACAACGGCTCCCTTCCTACGCCGCCCTAGCGCTACTCCACCCTGTCGACGTTATGCATCCATTGCGTACACAACGCAGTGACTTTGCCAAAACAGAACCGTGAGTGGAATGACCATGCAGACACAAAACGCGTTTATCCCCAACATCGATGAATTAACCACTTCAAGCGAGTGGACTAGCGTTCACCAATACTTACCCATCAATACCAAAGCTTCTTTGCTGGTGGTTTACCGCGATATCCATGGCGCTGGCGTTACGTCGGCTATATTAGAGCGCGGAAAATTTCTAAGCGTTACCAATCGAGCGTTGGTGCGCGGCGTTCAGGCCTGGAAATACATCAATGAGTAATTTTCTCTAAAGGCCTTTTCAGTCCGATACAACATCACTATTTTTTTACTTAACAGGCACCATGGATACTAAAACTGAGACCTCTCAACGCGACGCCGAACATCATCAACTACTACACACCCTCGAATGTATTGATCTTAATATCGAGGAGATTAATCAACGCTTAGCGGCTTATGCAGAGGACATTCAATCTCAGAAGGAGTATTTGTGGACCAGCCGTGATGAGATGGATCATATCGAGAAAATCTCCGCTCGGGAATCCATTGAGCAGGCGGTGATGACGGGCGATAATGCGTTGGCGCGCCGCCATAAACTTGAAAAACTCAGGCACTCCCCCTACTTTGGGCGCTTCGATTTTTCCCAGCAAGGCGATGCCTACCCTACGCCTATCTATATCGGCATCCACCACTTTTATGATGATTTGGCCGGACAAAGCCGCGTCCATGACTGGCGGGCTCCCATTGCGTCACTGTTTTACGATTATGAAACCGGCCCCGCCAGCTATCAAAGCCCGAAGGGCGAGATTAGCGGCCATATCACCCTTAAGCGTCAATTTAGAATCAAAAAAGCCAACATCGAGCTGATGATCGATAGCGATGTTCATGTGGTCGATGAGGTGCTGCAAGACACGCTGAGCCAAGCCTCTGACGACACCATGAAGAACATCGTCGCCACTATTCAGCGTGATCAAAATGCGATTATCCGCAATGACGAAGCCCATACGCTGATTATTCAGGGTGTGGCCGGCTCAGGGAAAACCTCGATTGCACTGCACCGGATTGCTTTTCTGCTGTATCGATTTAAAGACACGCTCACCTCCGAAGATATTTTGATTATCTCGCCCAACCAAGTATTTTCCGACTATATCGCCAACGTGCTCCCCGAACTGGGTGAAGAGACCGTAAATCAGGTGGGAATGGAGACCCTTGCCGATGAATTGCTCAACAGTCAGTATCGTTTCGAGACATTTTTTGAACAGACCACGGCGCTACTGGAAAAAAATGACGAGGCTATGAAAGCGCGCCTGCATTTCAAAGCCTCGCCAGAATTCCTTAAAGAGCTCGATCGTTATGCAGCCGAAGTTGAGGCAAAGCGTTTCACGGCTGAAGATATTTGGATTGCCCGGCGCTTAGTGCCTGGCTGGTTACTGGAGGAGGTGTTTAAAAAGCATCGCAACCTACCCACCAATGAGCGTCTAAGGCAGGTCAGTTGGGAAATTGAGCAAAAAATAGGCAATCAGTATAACTATGATTTAGCGCCTGACGAGCGCAAGACGCTGAAAGCCACTATTAAAGGCATGCTGAAACAGAAGACGCTACGCGAGACCTATAAGGAGTTTTACACTTGGCTGGATAAACCCGAACTGTTCAAGGCCGCTTCCCGAGGGCGACTTGAGTATGCCGATGTATTTCCACTGATCTACCTAAAGATGCGCTTAGAGGGCGTCCACTCCCGCTGGCGCAACGCCAAACATCTATTGATCGATGAAATGCAGGACTATACCCCGGTGCAGTACGCGGTGATCGGCCAGCTGTTTCGTTGCAAAAAAACCGTGCTAGGCGATATCTACCAATCGGTTAATCCCTATAGCGCCTCGAAAGCCGAGCAGATACGCCAGGTGCTACGGCAATCCATGTACGTAACGCTGAACAAAAGCTACCGCTCGAGTATCGAGATCTCCCGCTTCGCTCAGCATATCGCCTATAACCCCGATCTGGAGCCGATTGAGCGTCATGGTAAACCGCCTGCTATTCACCGCTGCAACTCACGCAAGCAATCGCATACAGCCATTCAGCAACTAGCCCATGACTTTACAGCCTCAACGCATAACACTTTGGGGATTGTGTGCAAAACCCAAAAGCAGGCCAGTCTCGTTTTTAAAGCGTTAGAAGGACAGTTCGATAAGCTACAGTTACTCACTGAGCAAAGCACCGCTTTTGGACAGGGCATTATTATCTGTACTGCCCATATGGCGAAGGGCTTGGAATTTGACCGCGTCATTGTGCCCGAGGTAACGGCCACCCATTATGCGACGGATATGGAGCGCAACTTACTCTACGTGGCCTGCACACGAGCAATGCACCAACTTGATCTTACTTATCATGACGCACCCTCGACGTTTATCGCAAAGCTGGAAAGCCATCAGTTTCAAGCCGCGTGATGCTCAAAAAATAGATCACAACGACGATTTGAATAACGACCATACGCTCTCTTCATCGGAAACATAAAGGTGCAAGTGGTGCAGGTGTTTCGTGTGTTGCAGCTGATCACTCAAAGCCAAGACAGCTTCCCGAACAGCCTCTATACCGCCTGGAACATGAGAATTGACGCCAGGCAAAGGAATAGAAAGCGTAGCAAGTTCTTCGCGTTCGGCCACCATAATAATTTTACGATAGCCCTTGGCCCATAAAGCCAGCGTTTTAGTATCACTATTACTGCTTTGGGGCGGTGCAAATTTAATTACCGCTGCCCCCTCCTCCTGAAATGGTTGCGAGAGCACCCAGGCCTCACCAATAACGCTGCTGCCCAAGGCGTTTATTTGCTCTTGTTTAGCAGGCACTACGCATGCATTTTCTAGCGAAACATCGATATCCGCTTGATTAATGATGATGTGTGTTTTATTGAGCTGCCAAGTTTTCATTAGCGTCTCCTTAGAACAAAAAAGCCGGCACGCTCAATAAGTGAGGGCCGGCTGCGGGGTAAACTACGCAAATGCGAGCTAAACTTTTTTTGCGCTATTTTCAGTGCGCCTTAGCGCAGAATCAGCACCGGTATACGACTACCGCGTAGCATTGCCGTTGTTGTGCTACCTACTAACAGATGACGAATACGCGAGTGCCCGTAGGCGCCCATCACCAGCAGATCAATGCTGTGCTCTTTTTCGTAAGCCTGTAGTGCTTCGTCTACTTCGCCGGCACGAATAGCGCCTTCGGCTTGATGGCCGCCGTCACGCAACGTATTTAACGCCCACTCTAGCTCTGAGCGGCGTTCAGCCGTCTCTGCACCCACGATGAGCACGTGGCATTCGGTGCCTGTAAATAGCGGTGATCGCGCCAGCATTTCAACGCCCTTGCGGGCCGTTTTGCTACCATCAAATGCTATCAGAATCTTTTCTGGACGCTTGAATGTTTGTGGCACCATCAGGATCGGGCGGTGCATTTCACGCACTACCCTTTCAAGGTTCGAACCAAAGTGACCGCTGGATTTGTGGGCATTTTCACCGTGCTTACCCATTACCAACAAACGCACGTCTTTTTCAAGTTCTACCAATGACTCTACTAAGGTCCCGTTTACCTGACGGGTAGTTGAGTTACTAATACCATCCTCAACAGCTCGGGCATGGGCCGCTTCCAACATCAGCTTGCCCTGATCACGATTTATCTTGGCACGCTGCTCATCAAGCTCAGAGAGCTCTTTCATCAGCCGTTCGCGGGCCCCGAAGCGCAGGTTGCCGGAAAGGTTCTGCTCTTCGGGTAATTCCGAGTGATTGTCAACCACATGAATAAAGGTTAACGGTGCATCCATGGCCAAGCTTGCCCAGGCGGCGTAATCACAGACGCCTTCGGAAAACTGGGAGCCGTCAATGGCGGCTAATACCTGTTCTGACATATCGCTCTCCTTGTCTTAATTAATGGCCGCCCATCAACTTCTCAACCGCTTCGGGGTCATTATGTACCGCGTAGCGATCCACTATTGTCGCACTGGCTTCGCTCAAGCCCACCATCTCTACTTCGGTACCTTCACGGCGGAATTTAATCACTACGCGATCCAGTGCCTGTACAGCGGTAATATCCCAGAAGTGCGCGCGGGAGAGGTTGATAGTAACTTTATCGATACTCTCTTTGAAGTCAAAGGCAGCTATAAAGCGCTCTGATGAGGCAAAGAACACCTGACCCACCACTTCGTATTCACGCTCTTTACCGGCCTCCACTTCTTTGGAACCGATATACATGATGTTGCCGACTTTGTTGGCAAAAAACATTGCGGCGAGAAGTACCCCAACGAACACACCAATCGCCAGGTTGTGAGTACCGACTGTCACAAGAACCGTTGCCACCATGACAAAGTTGGTGCTCATGGGATGCTTTTTCAGATCGCGGATCGACTCCCAGCTAAAGGTACCGATTGCCACCATAATCATTACCGCTACCAGCGCCGCCATGGGGATCTGAGAAACCCAGTCCGCCAGGAAGACCACCATTAATAATAGCGCGATACCAGCGATGAGCGAGGAGGTACGGCGACGACCACCGGATTTGATATTAATGATGGATTGACCAATCATGGCGCAACCCGCCATACCACCAATGAGCCCCGAGCCGATGTTGGCGATACCTTGGCCCTTACACTCGCGATTTTTGTTGCTTTTGGTATCGGTTAAGTCATCAATGATCGTTGCGGTCATCATTGATTCCAGTAGCCCTACGACCATCAACATAATTGAATAGGGCAATACAATCATCAGCGTTTCTAGGTTCAGCGGCACATCGGGCCACAAAAATACTGGCAGGGTATCAGGAAGTTCACCCATATCTCCTACGCTGCGAATATCCATACCAGTCATCATATAGATGACGGTCAACACAACGATACAAATCAGCGGGGATGGGATCGCTTTACCGATGACGGGCACATAAGGGAAGCCGTAAATAATCACCAGGCCAGCAACCGTCATAGCGTAAACATGCCATGATACATCCGTGAGCTCGGGTAACTGCGACATAAAAATCAGAATAGCCAGGGCGTTCACAAACCCAGTCACCACTGAACGCGATACAAAGCGCATTAGTTCGGCAAGTTTTAGATACCCTGCAATAATTTGCAGCACCCCGGTTAGCAGGGTAGCCACCAGCAGATACTCCAGACCATGATCCTTGACGAGCGTAATCATCAACAGCGCCATTGCGCCTGTTGCACCAGAAATCATTCCAGAGCGGCCACCAGCAAAGGCGATAATCACACAGATAGCGAATGAGGCGTAAAGACCTACTTTGGGGTCAACACCTGCGATAATCGAGAACGCAATGGCCTCGGGTATTAACGCTAGCGCCACGACAATCCCCGCAAGGGTGTCGCCCTTGAGGTTAGAGAGCCAAGATTGTTTAAACTTTTCGTACATGCGAGGGGTCCACGGTTTTAGGTTAATAACAGGCCAAAAGCGTTCGAACAGCGCCGCCGACAAGGAGCAAGCACTGCCATCAATTGGCACGCTGAGATGATCAATTTTTATTATAAAAAAGGGTGGGCTAGCGTTGGTTACGGCTAAATCAATACCACAAGACGATGACAGCACGGTGAACGCACTATCAGCACCTTAGGAGGGAAGCGAAGAACTAGGGCGGAGTCATCAGCCCTAAAAAGCAATGCGGAAATTTAGTCATTAGCAAAGATTCTTTTACAGAACAATTTACAGAGCACGGGGTGCGACAAAGTGGCGTATGTTATCAGCAATCCTGCTGCATTGCACCTAACGTCTAACCTCAACGTGTGGGCTTCCCACCGCCACTTTAGACAGAGTGACCTTAGCCCCGCTTTTGACGTATCATTGCGCCGTTAAAAGAGACGTGGATTGCCAACTATTCACGTTGAAGCGGCACGGTTTTTCCGCCGATAAGTCGATTAAAGAGGAGCAGTACATGAGCCAATCTATTGCAGTCATCAAGGGCGACGGCATCGGCCCCGAGATTATGGACGCCACGCTGCGAGTACTCGACGCGTTAGATTGCGGCTTAACCTACCAGCATATTGATGCGGGCTTAGGCGCGCTTGAAAAGCATGGCACGCTGATTCCACAAGAGTCGCTGGATGCCATCGAACAGTTGGGTATTGCACTGAAAGGCCCACTGACCACGCCGATTGGCAAAGGTTTTTCCTCAATTAACGTGCAGCTACGCCGTCACTTTGATCTTTACGCTAATGTGCGCCCTGCTATTAGCTTCCCTGGCACTAAATCGCGCTACGACGATATCGACATGATCACCGTGCGTGAAAACACCGAAGGCGCCTATCTTTCTGACGGCCAGGAGATGATCGACGGCGGCGATACCGGCATTTCAGTGATCAAAGTCACCCGCAAGGGCTCCGAGCGTATTGTGCGTTACGCCTTCGAGCTGGCCAAAAACAACGGCCGCAAAAAAGTCACCGCGGTACATAAAGCCAATATCATCAAAACCAGCTCGGGACTGTTTTTGGACGTGGCGCGCGAAATCGCCAAAGAGTACCCCGAGATCGAATTCCAGGAGATGATCGTCGATAACGCCTGCATGCAGCTGGTGATGAACCCGCATCAGTTTGATGTAGTCGTTACCACCAACCTGTTTGGCGATATTCTCTCTGACCTTTGCGCTGGCTTAGTCGGCGGTTTGGGCTTGGCCCCAGGGGCGAACATCGGCGAAAAAGCAGCGATCTTTGAGGCCGTACACGGCTCAGCGCCAGATATCGAAGGCAAAAATATCGCCAACCCCTGCGCCCTGCTGCTGGCTGCGGCACAGATGCTCGATCACCTGGGTATGGCGGAGAAAGGCACCGCCATCCGCCAGGGTATCCGTACTGTGCTGGAAACCCGCCGCGATATGGTCACCCCCGATATGGGCGGCACCGGCTCTACCGACTCCTTCGCCCAGGCGCTGGTGGAATACGTTCAGGGCTAAGGCGTACAGAGCAACTAGTCCGCCTCTTTCTAGCCGGTCACTGATCGTTTTCTAGCTAATATCGTTAAAGCGGTAACGCAATAGGTACAACGCATTGAGGGTGACCAACACGGTCGCCCCAGTGTCTGCCATTACCGCAACCCACATTCCGGTGATTCCAAGCGCCGTAGAGACCAGAAACAGCGCTTTAAAGCCCAGCGCCAACGCTACGTTGGTCTTTACATTGCGCATGGTCGCCCGGGAGAGCGCGATCATTTCGGCTATCCCCTCTACGCGGTTTTTAAGCAGCGCGGCATCGGCGGTTTCAAGTGCCACATCGGTACCGCTGCCCATAGCGATGCCCACCTCTGCCGCGGCAAGCGCCGGTGCATCGTTAATACCATCGCCTACTTTGCCTACCGGCCCCAGCCCCTGAGCCTGCCATTCATGCACGCGCTGAGCTTTGTCTTCGGGCATTAACTCGCCTTCTGCTTCAATACCCAACTGGTGACCAATAGCGGCCACGGTGCGGGCATTGTCTCCGCTGAGCATAACGGCTTGAACACCCAAGCGCGCTAACGCTTGAAGACCCTTTTGAGCATCTTCGCGAGGCTCATCACGCAGGGCGATCAGCCCAATAGGCCGCTCATTTTCTACCAATACCGCGAGGCTTTTACCTTGAGCTTCCAATGCCTCAATACGTGCGTCCCATTCATTTGCAAAATGATCGAAGCGTTGTAAGTAGCGTGGACTAACGAGCATCAGCTCACGCCCTTCCACCTGCCCTGCTACGCCCTGCCCCGCGAGCGCACGACCGCCAACTACTTTAGTCAACGTAGCTTTTGACTGCTGGCCGCTATTATTTTGAAAATAGTCACTAATAGCAACGGCCAGGGGGTGGCTTGAACCCTGCTCCAGGGCGGCGGCCAGGCGCACTATTTCATCGCTACTGTTTTTAACGGTAAGGCCGCCATTAAAGCTCTCTACATCCGTTACCATGGGCTTGCCTGCAGTCAGTGTGCCGGTTTTATCCAGCGCAACCCGTTTAAGCTTGCCTAGCTGCTCTAACACCGCACCACCTTTCATCAACAGGCCGTTGCGAGCACCCACCGATAACCCCGCCGCAATCGCCGCGGGAGTCGAAATCACCAGCGCGCAAGGGCAGGCAATCAGCAGTAGCGCTAAGGCGCGGTAGATGGATTCTGACCATAGCATCGTCGACACCAGCGGCGGCACGATAGCCACCAGTAGCGCCACACCCACCACCGCAGGCATATAGTAAAACGCAAAACGGTCAATAAAGCGGGCCACTGGCGCTTTCGCTGCCTGGGCCTCTTCCACTAGCTTTATCACCCGGGCGATAGTGTTATTTTCAGCGCTACGGGTCACCTCGACCTCTAATACGCCATCCAGATTGACGGTGCCCGCAAACACCGTTTCACCTACTTCCCGCTCTCGCGGTACCGATTCGCCGTTGACCGGCGATTCATCGATCGAGGAGTGACCGGCGATAATTTGCCCATCACAGGGCAGTCGATCGCCGGGACGTATCTGCACCCGTTGCCCCGGCTGGAGCGAGGCGGCAGCTATCTCGCGCACTTCGCCCTGCTCCAGTAACCGAGCGGTGGAGGGCGTCAGTTTGGAAAGTGCCGAAATACTGCGGCGCGCCTGGGCAGCGGCAACACCCTCCAGCAGCTCACCCACGGCAAACAGAAACACCACCACCGCCGCTTCGGCGGCGGCGTTTATGGCCAGCGCACCAAGCGCGGCGATGCTCATTAGCATTTCAATGGTGAAGGGGTTGCCCAATTTGAGCGCTTGCCAGGCATGCTGAATAATCGGTACTAAACCAACTAGCGTCGCCGCAATAAAGGGCCAACTGCCCAGCGCAGGCCAGGCAAATTTAAGCCCCCAGGCAAGCGCCAGCAATGCGCCACTAACGATCACTAATCGCCCTTTTGGCGATTGCCACCAAGAAGGCGCTTTTTTTGATTCAGCCTTGTCCGCCGACTCATCTAACACCTGGTAACCGAGAGCGCTAATCGTCGCCTCAATCTCAGCGCGTGCCAGCGATTGCCCTGGCGGAGGGGTGAGTTGTACCGACCCCGCCAGCGAACTCGCGGAGACTTGATCGACGTGGTTTAAGCGCTTTAGCGCTGATTCGACTTTACGTTCGCAGCCGCCACAGTCCATGCCCTGCACGCGCAGGGTGGTCGTCGTGGGTGTCGTCGTAGCGGGTGTTGAATTACTCATCGCACGGTGCTCCAAGTTCGCCTATCTTAGGAGCAGCGTAATACCTATAGTTACTAGAGGTTCAAGTAATGAAAGAGCAAAAACCAGCGCCATCCACTACTGAGCGCTATATTGGCATCGGCGAACTGGCACGGGAATCCGGCTGTAAGCCCGAAACGGTACGCTACTACGAACAGATTGGGCTGCTGCCTTCAGCACCGCGTAACGAGGGCAACCAACGGCGCTACACCACAGCCGCTATCCGTCGATTGACGTTTATTCGCCATGCGCGGGATTTTGGCTTTTCAGTGGAGGCGGTAAGAGAATTGCTGGAAATGGCCGACCACCCAGCGATGCCTTGCCAGGAGGTGGATACGCTGGCAAAACATCATCTTGCCGAGGTGGAAGCGAGGCTGGCACGACTCACTGCGGTACGCGATGAGCTCAAACGCATGATCAATCAGTGCGCGGGGGGCAGTGTTGGCCAGTGCCATATCATTGACGTACTCAGCGACCACCGGCTGTGCCATCAGGTGGAGCCTCACGGTGGCGCGGATGTCATCGGCTAGGGGTGGACTAACCCAGCCACACATCTAAAAACAACATAATCACCAGACCCATCGCCAAACCGAAGGTGGCTTTTTTCTGGTGCCCGCAGCGATGGGTTTCGGGGATGATTTCGTGGCTGATGACATACAGCATGGCGCCGGCGGCAAACGCCAAGCCCCACGGCAGCAGTATCTGGGAAACGCTGACAATACTGGCGCCAAACAGCCCTCCGATGGGCTCGATTAGGCCAGTTAGAGCAGCAATCGACCAAGAACGCCATTTCGAGTAGCCCTCTCCCATCAAAGCGACCGCTACGGCCAGCCCTTCCGGCATGTTCTGTAGCCCAATACCGATCGCCAGCGGCATGCCGCCCTCTAATCCATTGGCGCCAAAGCCGACGCCCACCGCCATACCTTCCGGCAGATTATGAATAGTAATGGCAAATACAAATAGCCATACACGGCGCAACGATGCGGCCTCAGGCCCTTCACGGCCTTGGGCAAAATGCTCATGAGGGAGATACTCGTTGAGCAGCGCAATCGCGCCCATGCCCAGCAAAATAGCAGCACAGACAATCGCAGCAGGCACCGGGCCACCGGCATAGTAGATTTCTGCGGCGTCCAGCGCGGGGATAATCAGTGAGAAAAACGACGCTGCCAGCATTACTCCCGCCGCAAAACCCAGCGCTAAATCGCGAAATCCTCGGCTCGGCGTTTTGCCTAACAGCACCGGTAGTGCGCCAACAGCAGTCAGAAGGCCAGCGACCAAGCTACCTAAAAATCCTAATAACAGCGTATTTTCCATTATTGAGCCTAGAGAAACTTCCTGCTGAATATGCCCTTTGGCTCAGCGCAATCCACGCAAAATATTTTCCACCAATTGTTCGGCCTGCTGCTGAGTAGCACCGCTTTTCAGCAGCATGCGCAGACCCGATATTGAAAGGGTTAAGAAATATGCTGAGCTCTGTACATCACGCTCTTGGCAAATACTTCCCTCTTGCTGCGCCTGCTCAATGACTGTTACGAAAAACCCAGTAATCTCTCGGACACTTTGAATGGCGGCATCGGCTTCTGGTGTGCCTTGGCTGCCCAGCTCGGTAGCGGAATTAAAAATCAAGCAGCCCAAGGCGGCTTGTTCGCTTTCAGCCTGCTCAGCAGTGCGCATCAATAAACGCTCAATAAAGCACCACGCGCTTTTTTCCTGTGCTAGCGACGCCGCGAGCTGAGCCAAGAGCTGCTCGCGGTAGCGTGACAGCGCCTTCTTAAACAGCACCTCTTTATTGCCGTAGATATGGTATAGGCTGCTGCGGGAAATTTTCATGGCGTTTAACAGGTCACGCAGCGATGTGTGGTGATATCCCGAACGCCAAAACGAATGCATGGCAGCACTTAGCGCCGCTTCAGGTTGATGCTGCATCGGTCTTCCAACGCTCATATGTCTCCCCCACTGCCCACCTTACTGATTAGCTGCCTAATATATCATATGGGCCGTGCCGACTGCCGAAAGTGCCTGCCGTCCACCAACAAAAATGCCCGCACATCGCATGCGGGCATTAGATAAAAACGATTAATTGAGCAGTTCACGCACTTGCTTAATGCCTTCACGTGCGAGCTGCACCGGACGCGAATCGCTGATAGTCCAGGCCGCCATCGAACCATCGTACATGGCGATATTATCAAACTCTTCGATTTCACTGAGCACGAACCAGTCGGTGGCAGCCCAGTGGCCGGTATTGCAGAAGGCGATGGTACGTTCACGGCTATCCAGGTCGGCGTCGTTAATTCGCGACTGGAGACCATCTACATCAAGGTAGTAGGCCCCGTTTTGAACGTTTAAGTGGCTTTGGTGAGGCAGGCTGCGTGCCCCTGGAATGGTACCTGCTACTCGTGCTGCCGGAGACTTTGTATCACCCGCAAAGTAGTCGGAGGGGCGCGCATCCACTAGCTGCGCTTGCGCTTCCCGTGCCGCCTCCACTTCTTCCGTGCTCGCCACTAAATGCTCGCGCAGTGATGCTTCGAAATTCACTGGATCAAATGCGTCAGTATTGCCACTAGCGACGTCGTAGCCTTGTTGCTGCCAGCCAGCAAAGCCGCCGTTTAAGATGGACACATCATCATGGCCAAGCACCTTCAGCGTCCAATACACTCTTGCCGCGCTGCCAAAATCGGTTGGCCCGGTACCCGCAGGCACAATCACCACATCGCTTTCATTGCTAATGCCTAAACCTCCGATCAGCGCCTCCAAGGCGCCGACTTCAGGCATCAAGCCTGCCACGCTATCGCGGCTTTCACGCCAACCGTCGTCGGTGTAACTGGTGTAGCGGCTGCCAGGGATATGGGCTTCTCGAAAACTGGCCTCATCGCCACCATTATCGATAGAGGAGCGAACATCCAAAATAACCAGTGAAGGCTCTTCCTGATGCGCATCCAGCCACTGGGCGTCGACTAAAGGCGTCATCTCTAACGCCTGAACCTGGGTAGCGACACTGAGGACGCTGATAGCAGTGATGATAACGCCTTTCATGGAAAAACCTCCTCTATAACGCAGGAACGATTGGTACAATATTCGCATCATGCGCTATAAAGAGAGGTGCTGACAATACATATTGGTTATATCGATTTAGCTAATAGCGCCTTGAATGAAGATTTTTTTCGCCCTGCTGTAAGTATTACCAAGACGGCACCACTGAACGTTAGAACAATGAAACAGGAGCTTTGCCATGCCCCCTTCCGCGACTCGCTCGTCTGATACAGCGCCAAGATTTTGGCTAAGCGGTAAACGCCATGCCGAGCAGGATCTCTTTTTCCGCCAGACCCTGGAAGCCAAGGGATGGCAACAAGGCGACGAAGCGCAGTGGCAGGCAGCCTGGGTCACCGGCATGCCGCCCAGGACAGCATTCAAGGCGACTTCCCCCAGCCGAGTGATGAACCACATTCCCGGTAATGCCGCACTCACGGTCAAGAGCCGCCTGCATAAAGGCTTGAGCGAGCTGCGCAAACGTACCCAGCGTCACTACGGTGAGACGCACCCCAACACGGAGCGACTGAATTTCTTCCCCCGCGCCTATGAAATGCCCCACGACTACCCGGCGCTGGTGGAGGATGCTGCCGCGCATCCCGAAAAGCGCTGGATCTTAAAGCCGACCAATGCGTCCAAGGGCCAGGGAGTTCAGGTGCTGCGCGACCCGAACACCGCACCGCTGACGCCCAACTGGCTGGTGCAAGAGTACGTTGCCAACCCGCATACAATCCGCGGCCACAAGTACGTGCTGCGCCTGTATATGCTGATCGCCAGCATCGACCCGCTACGCGTGTATCTCTACGACCAGGGCTTTGCCAAGCTGGCCTCGGCGCCGTGGAGCCCGGATGACATCGACAACCCCTTCAGCCAGCTGACCAACCCCGACATCAACGCGCTCAACCTGGACGCCGAGATTCCGGTGGAGTTTATCGACCTTGATCGCTACCGCCACTGGCTGCGGGAGCAGGGCCACGACGACCAGGCACTGTTTGACCAGCTTCATGACCTGGCCACGCTGACAGCGCTCTCCGGGGTCGAGGCGATGCGCGCCCGCTCCCGGGAAGACAGCGCCGACCCGCGGGGCTGTTACGAATTGATCGGCCTGGACTGCCTGGTCGACGACCAGCTTAAACCCTGGATTCTGGAGTGCAACCTGAGCCCCTCGCTGGGCACCTGCGCCAAGCCCGAGCACGGCGGCGTGGTCGAAGAGGCCGTCAAAACCGGCCTGGTGCAGGATATGATCGCCCTGACAGGGCTTGATCAGCCGCCCCGGGACACGGCTACCTTCGATGCCGCTGCGCTGGCGGCAGAGCGCGAACGGATGGGTGGATTTGTTCCGCTCTACCCAACCCAGGACACCCATCGCTACCTGCCCTTTATCGGGCTACCTAGCCTTGCTGATTACCGTTTGGCGGCTGAGCTTGCCCCGCTGTCGTTATCGTTTTATGGCCAGGACGTCAGCGAGCTTATCGACGGTGAGCAATTGGCGCTTTACCACCACGCAAGCGGGCGCTACTTCCAGCTTAACAACAGTGCGGCGCTGATCTGGCTACTGGTCAGCGAAGGCGAGTCGATCGAGACTGTGATGGATCACCTACAGGCGGCAAGCGGCGGGCAGGTCGATGCAGACACCCTTGCCAGCGATATGTGGGCCACACTTTCGCTATGGTGGCAGCATGGGCTGCTAGCGCCTGGGGATCGCGACACTGCTGCATTCGGCACGTTTTGCCCCGCCCGCGCACAACCCGCTACCTGGCACAGCACCCTGTTTTTTGATCATCGCCGCTGGTCAATCAGCGCGCCCCAAGGGCCCGTGGTCGAACGCATTACCGACGCCTTGGCGCCCCTGCTCGACGCCAACGACAAAGCCCCTGACGTGTCGCTGCATATACTGGAAAGCGCCAACGGCTACTGCCTAACCAGCGATAGTCGGGTGATTCGTTCGCGCCTACACCTGGATGACATCATCCCCGCTATCATCCAGCACTGTTTATCCCACACTTTGAGTGACGGACAGCTGGTACTTGATGTCGTCCTGGTGAGTCGGCAGGAGGGCCATGTTGTCTGCATTGTTCCCAGCCAGGAAGCTCCCCAGGCGATGGAAGCGCTGAAGACGGTGGCGGAAAATAACGGCCTCGCCCTGACACGCGGAGCCCGCCTTTCACTCGCTACGCCAAAAAGTCTGGAACCGCTTAATGTACCGATTGAAGGTGCCGGGTTCTTATTTCAGGAACGCGGCCCCTGCGCGGGGCTTTTATGGTTTGATGCTGACAATTGCGACACCCAGGAGGTACCGTCTTCGCTTGAATCACTAGGTGCCCTACTGCCTCTGACCATAACGTCAGCAGAACCCCATCAAGGATTGAGCCCTGACGCCTTGACCGCGCTGCAGCAAATGACCCAGGTCACGCGCTGCCGCGCTCGGCTGACCAGCCCTCAGGTCGAGGCCGTTACTCAGTGGCTTAGCCAGACAACGCTTTTACCCCCTTCTCACGCCGCGTTATAGCGGCAGGAAGACGCGCCATTTGGCGCATTTGCTTGTAACACTATAAGGAGAAACATCATGTCTCAACACGAAGCTAAACGCCGTTTACTGAGCCGCTTAAGCCGCCAGTTCGGTTATACCGCACCGGCCCTCGCCCTGGTGGCAAGCGGACTTGCTTTTCAAGCTCAGGCAGACGAGCCCACCGAAGGATTCGCCTCGATGCAGGAAGCGCCCATGATGTTGGCAGAAGGCGGCGCTGAAGGCACTGGCGAAGGCGAGAAACCCGAAGGTGAAGGTGAAGGAGAGGGAGAAGGCGGTGCTGAAGCCGGTTAATACTGAATAGTCCGCTTTATCCGTTGTGCTGAGCTGGTGTGTTGACCAGCTCAGCTTATAAGGAGCCTTCGCTATGCCTGTTACGTCACTGCCCGTTGCGGTATGTCACTCAACAAGTGAGGCGCTGGTGGATGAAAACACTCAGCCTCTCACCCAGCTCCAAAAGTTACTTGCCACAATGCCAAGCACGTCCTATCAACGGCTGTTTCGTAGCCAGTCGGTCGGCAAACACGTTCGCCACATATTGGAGCATTATCATACCTTGTTGACAGGCATTAACGACAGCATTAAGGAGATTGGTATTGATTACGAGCAGCGCCCCCGGCAAACAGCGTTAGAAGAGAACCCTGACGTTGCGGCCAAGGCAATTAGCGTGATTAAGGCGCCTCTGGTGTCGTTAGCTGATCGGCCGATAGATACACCTATCATCATCCACTACCCTATAGGAGATGAAGGACATAGCCTTCCATTGACGTCAAGCTTAGGGCGCGAACTGGCATTTCTCTCCAGTCACACGGTGCACCATATGGCGCTGATTCGTTTGTTGTGTGAATCGATGAACATAACGTTATCCAGCGATTTTGGTGTTCATCCATCCACATTGCGCTATTGGCAACAGCAACCCCATTAAGTGATTCTTTCCTACTATTCTTGCCTACTAGGAGTCCTTGCAATGAATCGATTTCTCAATCAAACACGCTATTATCTTGCTGCGTTTATCTTGTCCATGGGCGCTGGATCGTTTACCGCTCAGGCATCTGATAGTGCGCTAAATGATTGGCCAGACCAAGGCTGGACAGTGATTTCTGCCGAGAAAGACTACGCGACACTGTTAGACGACTTGCGTGACGCCGTCGAAGACGCTGGTATGGCGGTCGTTACCGAAGCGGGCCCGACAGAGGCCGCGACACAGCGGGGCGAAACCATTCCTGGTAACCGGGTCGTTGGTGTGTTTCGCAACGACTTTGCCGTGACCATCATTCGTGAAAGCGTGCCTGCCATGATCGAAGCGCCCTTGCGGTTTTATGTCACCGAGGAAGATGCAGAAAGCGCAACGCTTGCATGGAAACACCCTAACGATGTTTTTGCTCCTTATATCACAGAACACACCCCCGACTTAGCCAATGCAGCGCAAGAGCTAGACGTTATTTTTCAACGGATTGGCGATAGCGCTGTTGCACCCTAAGTAGTCGTTAGAGAAGCCATCTTACCGGCAAGCTATAACATCACGTGTTACTTCTAGCGGTCGGTGTGGTGGGATAGACTGGCCATTGGAGTGCTCATATAAATCATTTAAACGCTGGTGCCCCTTTCGGCCAGGTCAGTTTCTCTCCACGAGAAATTGACGTTTTTACTCTCCTGCCGCGCCTCCCTCATGTAAAGAAGCAATCAGCGGGCAGCTCACACTGTCTTGTTGTGCGTGGCAGTGACCGATCATGTCGCCCAGCACCTTTTCGATTTTTGTCAGCTTGTCGATCTTTTCGCGCACATCCCGCAACTTGTGCTCCGCCAGCGCACTGGCTTCCTGGCAGTGAGCACCATCTTCCAATCGTAGTAAATCGCCGATCTCATCAAGACTGAATCCCAATTGTTGTGCATTTTTCACAAACGCTAAGCGGCCAATATCGGCAGTACCGTAGCGTCGGATACCACCCTGAGGACGCTGGGGCTCAGATAATAGCCCACGCCGTTGGTAATAGCGGATCGTCTCAACATGGACGCTGGCAGCCTTTGCCAAACCTCCGATGGTCAATGAATTCACTTTATCAGTCATACGCCTTGACTCCGTAGCTAACTACGGAAGTAACCTTATCTAAATGCGGATCCGAATGCTCGACTTTCCTTATCTCGAAAGGAGAATGTATGTTGAAAAACCCTAAGCCCCTGATTCGGGTAGGCGTAGCAGGCACCATTTTTGTGGCGTTGTGCTGTTTCACACCCATTCTCGTCATACTGCTTTCCACCGTGGGCTTGGCCGCCCTGACCGGGTATCTCGACTACGTTTTGCTTCCAGCCCTTGCCGTATTCATTGGCCTGACCATCTATGCGGTATGGCGCAAAAAGAAATACGACGCCAACTGTGAGAAAGCCTCTACAACTTCAAGGAGTTCCTTTGATGAGTGATAACACCCTGCACATTGCTGTCATCGGTAGCGGCGGTGCAGCCATGGCAGCCGCCCTGAAGGCAGCAGAACGTGGCGCCCGTATCACCCTGATCGAACGCGGCACTATTGGCGGTACCTGCGTCAATATCGGGTGCGTCCCCTCAAAGATCATGATTCGCGCCTCGCATATTACCCACCTACGCAAGGAGAGCCCCTTTGACGCCGGGGTAAGCGCCCAGAAAGCGCCTAAGGTGGATCGTGCGAAACTGGTTCAGCAACAGCAAGCACGTGTTGAAGAGCTGCGCGGTGCCAAGTATGAGGGGATTCTATACGACCACCCGGCGATCACGGTGCTAAGAGGCGATGCCCGGTTTGTCGATTCCCATCATCTAACGGTCAAACTGAACGACGGCGGTGAGCAGGCTGTTCACTTTGACCGCGCTTTTATTGGCACTGGCGCCCGCCCGGCAGAGCCGTCGATACCAGGGCTGGCCGATACGCCCTACCTGACGTCCACCAGTGCGTTGGTGCTGGACACATTACCCGACCGGCTGATTGTCATTGGCGCAGGCTTCGTCGCGCTGGAATTGGCCCAGGCGTTTGCCCGGTTGGGTAGCAAGGTCACCGTGTTAGCCCGGAGCCGTTTACTTTCCAATGAAGACCTCGCTATCGGCGAAGCCATAGAGGCAGCGTTCAAGCGCGAGAATATTGCGGTGCTCCAGCAGACTCAGACCAACCGCGTGAACTATATCAACCATGAATTCATTCTTGACACTAACAGGGGTACTTTGAGGGCGGATCAACTCTTGGTGGCCGCTGGCCGAACCTCCAATACCGAGCTTCTCAACCTTGAGGATATCGGTGTGAAAACCGAGCGAGGCAAGATTAAGGTGGATAAACAGTTGCAAACCACCGTGCCGGGCATCTATGCCGCCGGTGACTGTACCGATCAGCCGCAGTTTGTCTATGTCGCCGCTGCCGGGGGCAGTCGGGCCGCGGTCAACATGACGGGAGGCGAGGCCACTCTGGATCTCAGTGCCATGCCGGGGGTGATGTTTACCGACCCACAGGTTGCCACCGCAGGTCTGACGGAAGCCGAGGCGCTCAAGCGAGGCTTCAGCGTGGATACCCGTGTACTTGATTTGGAGAACGTTCCCCGGGCACTGGTCAACTTCGACACCCATGGGTTTATAAAAATGGTCGCCGACCGTGATTCAGGACGATTATTGGGTATGCAGGCAGTCACTGCCGAGGCCGGTGAGCTGATCCAGACAGCAGTAATGGCATTGAGAACAGGCATGACCGTACAAGCCATTGGCGATGAGCTATTCCCCTACCTGACCATGGTGGAAGGGCTCAAGCTGTGTGCCCAAACCTTCACCAAGGATGTGAAGCAGTTGTCTTGCTGTGCGGGATAAACAAAGCAGCGGCTGAATACAGGGTAACCATCAACGTCGTGTCGTTATTTAACTGACGGCGCTAATGATAACGCCTTAAGGTGCTCGCCTACTTGAGCGCCTGGCAAAGGCCTTGCCAGCAGAAATCCTTGAAACTCGTCTACCCCAAGCGCTTTAAGCAGCGCATATTCCTCTTCCCGTTCAACGCCTTCGGCTAGCACGGTCATCCCCATGGCATGCCCCAGAGTGATAACAGCACGACAGATCGCCTGGTTGTGAGGCTGATGGGGCAAGTCGGTGATAAATTCTCTATCGAGCTTAAGCCGTTGAGCGGGTAAATCGCGTAGGTAAGCCAACGAGGTATGACCTGTGCCAAAGTCATCCAACGCAATCTCAATGCCGATCTCGCGTAGCCGTTGCAACTGTTGGCGGCCTTGGCTGATATTCTCCATCAGGCTGCTTTCGGTCACTTCAATTTCCAGGTCACGGGCAGGCAACTGATAGCGAGCCAAAAGCCCCTCTATCAACTCAGGCAACTCCGGGTCGTGAATATGCTCAGCGCCGAGGTTGACCGCCACCCGAAGGGGATAACCGCTTTGTCGCCACTTGGCAGCTTGCGCGCAGGCGTGGTTGAGCGCTAATCGACCAATGGGCACAATCAAGCCACTCTCTTCTGCCAGAGGAATAAACTCACCCGGCGATACCATACTGCCATCCGGTTGCGGCCAGCGAATCAGGGCCTCAGCGCCCACCGCCACGCCAGATGCATCAAACTGAAGCTGGTAATGCATCACGAGAACATCATTGTGTATGGCGTCTTTTAAAGCGCTTGAGCGCTGATGACGTCGGTGCAAATGGGTGTTGAGCTCGTTAACAAAAAAGTGGTAACGCTGCTGGCTTTGCCGCGCTCGATGGGCAGCTAAATGGGCATGACGTAACAGCTCCCGCGCATCCTCTCCATCTTGCGGGCCTAACGCAATGCCCGCCACCATTTGGCATTCAATTCGCTCGCCGTCAATGGCAAGCGGTTTGCCCAGCTCACCCAGCCAGCCTTCAACGCTTGCCGCCAAATGGGAGAGCGAAACCGTCAACGGCAGTAAAAGGTATCACCGTCCAAACGGGCCAATGTGGCGGCCTCATCCACCTGCTGGCGCAAACGCGCAGCCAGGGCAGCAAGCACTTGATCGCCCCCTTGATGACCCAGCAAGCTGTTCACTAAGCGAAAGTTCTCCAGATCCAGCACGACAAGTGCGAACCCGCGTTGGTGGTTAGCACTGCGATACACTTGATCCACGCGGTCATAGAGTAAATGCCGGTTGATTAACCCTGTCAGCTCGTCAT
Source organism: Halomonas sp. SpR8 (assembly GCF_031010195.1). Lineage (GTDB taxonomy): Bacteria > Pseudomonadota > Gammaproteobacteria > Pseudomonadales > Halomonadaceae > Vreelandella. Next base: position 590,770 of record NZ_JAUAMC010000003.1, read on the forward strand.
AGCGATTACGCTGCTCTAACGCCTTCTCATAGGCTTTGCGATCCGTGATATCGGTGCCGTAAAGATTGACGTAGTTGCCGTCAACAAGGGGGGTAAGCGTTAATAACAACCAACGTTGTTCCAGGTAGCACTCCTCCTCAACCAGTTCCCCGCTTTTCAGGGCACTATCAATGCGTGTTTGCCAAGCGCTGGGCACTTGCAATTGCCGGGGCGCATCATCAGTTGGAGCATCGCAATGCCAATGGTTAAGTAACGGTCGGGCAGCACTATTTGCAAAGAGCACCTCTCCACGGTGGTCGATACGCAACGCCGGCTGACGATTCTCTTCGGGAAACCGGGCAAGGCTCTCGACAAGCGCCTGCGCTTCACGACGTTCAGCAATTTCCTGACGCAGCCGTTGGTTTATATCTTGCAGTGCTTGGGAACAGTTGGCCACGTGTCGGGAAACATCAAACCAGTTACGCCATGCCATTTTGAGCTCCCGATTTAGAGAGTGCCGTTACAGAGTCGGGCACAAGTCATGGTTAGCGACAGGCCTGAGTTCCAAGGCAAGCTGGTGGTTATTCGCTAAGCGCTCAATCGCTTGTTGGGTATCATCCAGCACCTGCGCTAAATCGTGTATAACGACCTGGGTTGTCTTCACTTGCCGTTGAGCATGGCCAGCCGCCTCATCAGCCCCTATAGTGGCGTGATCAATCGCCGTGGTTACCGTGGCCACTTTGCGCTGGCCCGCCTGGCTTTCGGCGTCAAGTGTTTCGATTTGCGACTGTAGTGCGTGCATCTTCTGCTTAACATCGCCAGTGGTACAGGAAAGCGCCTATAACCGCTGGTGAATATCACTCGCCGCTTTAGCAGCGCTGTCAGCGAGTTTATTGACCTCCATCGCCACAATGGCAAAGCCTAGCCCGACTTCACCTCCCCGAGCCGTTTCCACACGCGCGTTCACCGCAAGCAAATTCGTTTGAGTGGCTATATGCTGAATGCTGGCCGCCATGCCTTGGATATCCTCAAACTGCTGGCTAAACGTATCCACCGCCTCAGCCGTTTGCTGAGTAAGCACGCGACCTTTTGACATGCCATCCGCGACATATTGAATACGTGAATTCACATCAGTGGCGCCATGATTCGCTTGGCGCAGCGTTTTACAGCTCTGCTCAGCGGTCAACTGCAGATGCTCGGCCTCTTGACCCGCCTGACGGCTATGGGTCAGCACCTGCTCAAGGAATGCATAACGCTTTTGTGACGCGTCATTCACCTGAGAGGCATTCCCGCTAATTTCGTCTGCAAGCACAATGACACTATCAAAACGATTCATGTGCCCTCGGTTAATATGGTCATAGTGCTGTTTGGCGCCAGAGGCCCCCAGCCATGACACGCCAAACGGCACCAACATCGTTAAAGCAAATTGCCAGAAGCTGAAGTCACTGAGTTGCCAAAACGCCTCAAATTGGTTGATCACCGTTAGTAATGGCCCAACAATTAGCGCCGTTTTTAAGGCTCTTGGCCATAAAGGTGGGTGGCTGGCACTTTGGGATTTTTGACCACCCGTCTGCCTTGTGTCTGCTATTGCCATTCGTTTCCCTTGCATTCGCTTCATATATTGAGCTTAAGCTCAAAATGACGGCTTCTTATAAGTTAAGCTCTTCTTGGTGCGTCTTTTTTGATCAAGCTTACATATTGATGATGATCACCTTCTCAACGCACCTATAGATTATCGCGTCATCCTGCTTGGCTTAACTGATTTAGCCCCGTAGCCAGGATCGTGGAGCTAGCATGCCCCACTGTGATGCGGCTTGCGTAGTGTCGACGTGAAAAATCGCCGCGCATCTGTAAGGCAATAGACGCAACTACCACTAAAGCTCGTTTCCCGTTTGTTCGGTCATTTTTTGACCCCACTTATTCAATTACACAATTGACGCAAAGGATAAGTTGCATGAAGGCCCTAACACTGCTGTTTCTACGTATCTCGCTTGCAGGCCTGATGGTATTTTGGGGTGCCAACAAGCTGCTTAATACTGAAGGGAGCGCGGCAATCAGTGAGAAATACTATCTTTCGTTTATGTCCGCAGAAGGGCTTCTGACCTTTTTCGGCGTGGTACAAATCGTGATCGGGGCATTAATACTGGTCGGCTTTCTACGCCGCTGGGTGCTTCCCCTACAGGTAGTGATTAATGGGGCCTCGTTAGTGGCGGTTTTCCCCTCGATCATTGACCCGCTGGGCTGGTATTTGGAAGGCACTAACTTACTTTTTTATCCTTCGCTGATTATCTTTGCCAGCAGCCTGCTGTTAATTGCTTTCCAGCGGGAAGACGCCTTTTCGATTGATGCTTCAATCGTTAATAAACCCAAAACGTGGAAGGCTCGCCAGATGTGTTCACGCGCCCCACATCCACATTAAGCCTTTTTATGGAACGCCTTTATGACAAGGCACTGTCATGAAGGCGTTATACTCAGCTTTAAGTTGAAGGCGTCTGCGTTATCATTTGATAAATATCCATTTTCGCTGCTTCCGCTTCACTCTCATTCGGTACTTGAGTAAGTGACGATAACGCGACTATTTGATCATCCGGCTGATCGAAGAGCGCCTGTAGACGGTTATTATCCAGCTCAGCGAGATCATCCTCAGACGCCGACAACTGCAAACGCAGCATCGCTTTCAACGCGTCAACGCCTACCTTATCGCTATCAACCGTTTTAAAGACCTGCACATAGGCATCGCCCTCTTCACTAACGCCCACCTTAGCGGGCTGGTCGATAATATTGACCTGCGTACCACTGGGCACGTTATCAAATATGGAGGCAATATCCTCTGGATACATGCGTATGCAGCCCCGGCTAGCGCGCATGCCAATGCCGTCGGGCTGGTTGGTGCCATGAATTAAGTAGCCAGGAATATCCAATAAAATCGCATGCTCACCTAACGGATTGTCAGGGCCGGGAGGCACCACCGCCGGCGCGGGGTCTCCCCGCTCAGCAGCTTCTTCACGCATAGAGCGCGGCGGGTACCAGGCTGGATCCTCCAATCGAATCGTTGTCTTGGTAATACCCAGTGGTGTGTTATAGCCTTCACGGCCAATGCCAATGGGGTAAGTTTCAACCCGCGGTGTTTCACCCGGCTTAACCTCCGGGTAGTAATATAGCCTCAGTTCAGCGACGTTAATCACAATTCCCTTGCGTGCTTCATTAGGCAAAATATGGCGCCGAGGGATAGTAACGGCCGTTCCCTTACCTGGCATCCACACACTGACCTCTGGATTCGCAGAAAGAATCTCTTCATAACCCACGTTGTGCACACGAGCAATATCAATAAGCGTATCTTCTTGGCTGGCCATTACCTGGTAATCTTGACCGATCATATTGCCCTTATCAGGGAGAGGGTAATGGTTGTTGTCAGGCAACTCCTCCTCATCGCCATACACCAATAAAGGCCATGCCGAGGTGCTAACAGCTGTCATACTACAGACAGCGAGAACACTCTTTTTTAAAAAAATACGCCGTGTACTGGTGGTGTTCATTAAGCTCATTATTACGCTCCTTTAACGCTAGTAACAGACTGGGAGCGCGACCACAGGATCAATGCAGCGCCTCCTAATAACATGGGCAGTGTCAGCAAATGGCCCATGGTGACCCAATCAAAGGCGATGAACCCGATATGGGCATCGGGCATGCGTACAAACTCCACCGCAAAGCGGAAAATGCCATAACCACATAAGAAAACACCGGATAGCAGGCCTCTTCGGCGTGGACGGCGCGACAGCCAAAAAAGCACAACAAACAACACAGCTCCTTCCAGGAACATCTCGTATAGCGCAGAGGGATGGCGTGGCGCAGGCCCTACCTGCGGGAAGATCAACGCCCAAGGCACATCAGTGATACGGCCAGGAAGCTCTTGATTAATAAAATTACCCAACCGACCAGCGCCTAAGCCAATAGGGGCGAGAGGCGCTATAAAATCCGCCATATCCATAAAAGCGATACGCTTTTTGCGTGCGAAAAAGAGTGTTGCAGCAATGACACCCACCAAACCACCGTGAAAGCTCATGCCTCCATCCCATACCTGAAAGACCCACAACGGGTTACTTAACCACTGCTCCATGCCATAGAAAATGGCATAGCCCAACCGGCCGCCAACAATGACGCCAACGGCGCTATAAAAAATAAGGTCACTGATGTCTTCTTTATTGAGGCCCAGGTAGTCAGCACGCCAACGCCCCAACAGCCAGGCGGATAAAAAGCCCACCACATACATTAATCCGTACCAATGAATCACCAGTGGCCCAATCGCCACAGCAATAGGTTCAATCGCAGGGTATTCCATTGCTTTCTCCGTTTATGTCTTCCAGACATACCGTCAGCTCATGAGGTGCACTCATGATTCAGAAGCGGTATGAAAACGCGTGTAGGTCTTCAGAAATGCAATGAAAGGCGGGGAGGTTTTTCTAAACGCTCAGGGTGTGACTGGGGATAAGGCACCTTCATCAACCATTGGGGCGAAGACGTCAAAATAGCGCCTGATATGGCGTTAGCCGCGGCAGGTGCGTAGGGCGAGCAAGAAGCATCTGCATGCTCTGCGGCTTGCGCTAACAACGAGGGAGAGTGGCAATGGCTATCCGTGCTAACAGTCGCTGAGACAGGCGCGTCAACCAGACAGCTTGCTTTTACAGCGCTGCTAAAGCCAGCACCTGAAAGCGTCACCAAGATTACCAGCATCATGACGGTCAGTTGCTTGGCAATTACGCTATGCATTTTTCGCCATGTCAGCAAACATTCAAGATCCTTTTCATTTATCAACGGGCGAAAGCTTTTTACCACAAAAAGAACAACCAGTCCAAAAGGCAGCTTTCAGCTCAATGCTAAAAGCCGCCGTGCTTTTCTAAGCCCTGCTGATCTACATATTACAGTGGCCGTTCGCCTCACCAGCGAAGCGCTGACGGGCATTAACCACATAGGCCGCCAGGGCGGCTAAATCGTCAGACTCCCACTCCAGCGGCTCAGCCGCCATGGGAGATACCATGCAGAGTTGCACCATTTCGTCGGCACGGACGGTTTCAATGCCAAACAGGTTGGTGCCCATGGCAACCGGATGAGGATAGGGCTGATTGAACGTTGCCTGATAGCCTTGTTGGCCGTCACTGCCATGACAGCTGGCGCAGGAGAGACCATTCGTGCTGAGTGATGTGTCGTTGAACAGGGCTTCACCACGCTCAATCAAAGACTTAGGATTGTCGCCATTTTCATCGTAACCCGGCACATAACCTTCGGGTCGGGATACTAACTGCGTGCGCTCATTAGGCTGCACGCCTCCCCCCGCAGCACCCTCGGCTTGAGCCTCTCCTTCCGCTTCGCCCTCGCCTTCTGCCTCACCTTCGCCATCTGCCTCTGCTTCGCCCTCAGCGCTAGCCTCGCCTTCAGGTTGCGCCTCTGCCTCTGCATGATGGCTTGCCAGCATTAGTCCACTGGTAGTGGATTGATCGTTGGCAAATACGTTTTGCTCATTGGCCGAAACGCCTAGCGCGACGCCACCTGCTACCAGCACCAAAGCAGGTGCGGTGTAACGCACCTGGCGACGAAGTTTATTCAGTAAATCACTGCGGGTTTGTTTAGTGAGCGACATGGGGTCACCTCTCGAAGTCAGCCTTGTTGTGAAGAGCCGCGCCTTGGTAGGTCTCAGCCCAGCACTTGCCTAGTTGTTTGATTTTTTAGTACTACATTCAATCAGTGAGCGAACGCCTGACTTCCTTACACGCCAGGATCACAATGAAGATGAATCTATTGGTTCCCGCCAGTGCAACTGGTGGGCATCGAACCCACCTATCAATCTGGGCTTCACGATTTCAAAGTAAGGCGACAAATCAAAATCACGCGGCGTGAATAACGAGTAGTGACGCTGGGTCAGTAAACGATCACTGTTTGAGGCTGGCTCGTCATCCGCGATAGGCAATATAGGGTAGTAAATCGACTGAAAAGCTTGGGCGATCAGGGTTGAGCATATTGCTCGTGTAGGATCACCGCTGCCTAGCGTCAAAAAGTGCTTACGCCAACGCTGGGGAACGGGGGGTAACGGAAAAAAGTAACGCGCCAAATCAATAATATTATGCAAGTCATAACGATGCCCAAGGCGACTACCGACAAACTGAACTAACGCTTCAACTTCACTCACCTGTAGCCCCACAGGCCGACATATACGTAAATGACAACCGCTAAACTCACTCAGTCCGACCAAACGGACACCCTCTGCCACATCGGCTTCGATAAAACACTCACCGCCATGAGCGCCAAAATGTCGGGCATTTTCGCTCCCCACGTATAACGCTGCATGAGACCAGGACGACTGCGTCAAATATTTAATAACCACACTGAACCGCGACGAACCCTCTACCAATAAAACATCACCAGGTTTTAAAAAAGTGGCAATATGATCCTCAATTTGCCCCGCGCTCGGCTGTTCATGTCGAGGGCACGACAACCAGCAACTCATCATGTAGCCAATTTTCTGCAACACGTTTTTCATATCGCCCCCGTCTTATCTAGCACTTGTAAAGGTTGGTGCTCAACAGTCCACTATCTTTACAGTCTGATCATCAAACAAGCAGACATATCATTTGTTTTGGGTATTTTTGACATCACCATTGCCATTTATGGATCAATTGTTCCATAATCATTCAGGCCAGTTAAATGCACAACGTAAACGATCATCTTTTGATCAGAAGGAGTTTGAAATGACTGATTTCTCTTTACATACTGTTGAGAGCGCACCCAAAGAGGCTCAAGCGAACCTTCAAGCCGCTGAAAAAAAGATGGGTTTCCTGCCTAATCTTTTTGCCAAAATGGCAGAAGCCCCCACGCTGCTTGAGGCTTATCTAACACTCGACGGTATCTACGCTAAAACCAGCCTAAGCCCTGTTGAACAACAAGCAGCATTGCTCGCCATTAGTGCTGATAACCACTGCGCATTCTGCGTGGCAGCGCATACAGGTGGGATTAAGAAAGCCGGTGCCGATGACGAGATCATCAAAGATCTACGCGCACGCAACACGCCTAACGACGCCAAGCTGGCGGCCGTTACGCGTTTCGCCCGTCATTTAAATGCGCAGCGCGGCTGGGCAGAGCAAACCGAGCTGGACGCTTTTTTTGAAGCAGGTTTTACCCACCAGCACGTTCTTGAGCTAGTGATTGCTTGCGCACTAAAAACGCTTTCCAACTACACTAATCATGTTGCTGGCACCCCGCTTAATGAAGAACTTAAGCCGCTAGCTTGGGAAGCGCCTGCGTCATAATCCATGCTTATCTGTGGCCGTCGATGCGGTCACAGGCTTAATTAATTTGGAGACAGTTATGATCGACGTTATGGTCGCTTACCCTAATTCCGACACCTTGGCTTTTGACGATGCGTATTACATCGAAAAACACTCGCCGCTGGTCAATTCATTGCTTGCTGAGCACGGACTGCGCTACCTTCGCGTACATCACTGTATCGACTCTCAAGCCACTTATCACTTGGTAGCACACCTAGGGTTTGAGTCAGCACAACGCTTTGAATCCGCGTTTGCCGCTATTGGTGACCAACTGCTTGCCGACATTGCCAACTTCACCAACGTAGAGCCCGTCATGCAGGTGAATGAAGTTATTGATACGCCTGCATAGATCGCCATACAACTATAAATAAACACATTGCTGCTAGCTTATTTTACCCATGAGGACTGCCGTGACGACTGCCACGCCTTCTACTGAAGAGCACATTGCTACGCTGAGGCCCAAGCTTGTTGCCTTTGCGCTTTTACAGTTGCGCGACAATGCCGCTGCTGAGGATATTGTGCAGGACACGCTGGTCACCGCCCTGGAGAAGCACCAGACTTTTTCAGGGCGTTCGGCTTTTGAAACATGGGTGTTTGGTATTTTAAAAAATAAAATACTTGAGCGATTCCGTCATGAGCGACGTTACCTTTCTTGGCAAGACGATGAGCTGAGCGATGAAGATTCATTTGAAAACCTGTTCAAAGACAATGGGCGTTGGCAAGCCGCCAGCAAACCTACGCCCTGGGGGGAACCCGAACAAGTACTCGAAAACGCGGCGTTTTGGCGTTTGCTCGACACTTGCTTGATGGTGCTGCCCGACAATATTGCGCGGGTTTTTACTATGCGCGAATTAATGGGGCTAACCACCCAGGAAATTTGCGAAGCGTTAACGTTAAGCGAGGCAAACTGCTGGGTGATTTTGCACCGTGCACGCTTGCGGCTACGTGCCTGTATTGAAAAAGGTTGGTTAACGTAATATGAAGAAAACCCGTAAAACTTTACCTCCTAGGCAAAAAAAAGCACCGAGCAATCCTGCAAAAAAAATAACGTCAATGTTTAGAAAAATACTTATTGCACTTGCGTTTCTAGCCGTTCCGATTGCTTGGCTAATAGCTAACGAACATAGCGTGCGTACAGAATCAGATCTTAGCGTTATTGGCAGCGGAACGCCGGTCGCCGTGCAAATTCATGATCATAGTTGCCCACTTTGCCAACGCTTAAAAGCCAATGCCGAGGATGCACTGGCGCAGATAAACGAGCCACCAGCTTGGCGCGTTGTGGATATCAATACAACCAAAGGTGCTGATTTCGCCAATTAACAGGGTGTCGGCCACGTCACGATTTTACTCTTTGATGCCCAAGGCAATCGCCAAGAAACGATCCAAGGGGTCACGAGTGTTAACGCATTGCGCGACGCATTTGAACAGTTGGTAGCTTCACGCCGCTAAGCCTAACTAATCACCTTCATTATATGTTTTACTAACACTTAAATTTGTAAGGCATTTGGCTTAAAAGGCACTAAACGTTAAGCGATGAAATGCCACGGGCGTATCTTCTATGAGCCCCATTCCGGGCGCCTATCGTTATTCGTAAGAGGTTACACTATGATTATGTGTCGTGAAGCAACGCGCTTAATGTCGCTCAAACAGGATAGAACACTGACATTTCGAGAAAACACCGCCCTCCGGTTTCATCTTGCAATGTGCGGAGCATGCCGTGCCTGCGCGCGTCAATTCGACCTGCTCCACCAGATCGTTCATCACCACCCCACCCTGAGCACATCATTCAATAAAGATAGCTATCATGACACTCGTTAAGCGCATGAAAGTGGTGTTGATGATAGTGAGTAGTTTATGCAGTGCACCTTTGATGGTAGGCATCACGCTCGCGCAGGAAGTGCATTTTACCCCTAACCAAATCATGACCTGGCCTACGCGCAGTTTTGAAGGTGAAACCCAGTACACAATTGTCGAAAAATCGGGACGACGGGTACTGGAAGCAAAATCCCAAGGGCAAGCGTCTGCCCGCTATCTTGAACGTGATATTGATTTAAACGAAACGCCCTATCTGCACTGGTGCTGGCAAGTTAGCAATACCTACCCTGGATTGGACGAAACGACTAAAGCGGGCGATGACTACCCCGCTCGTGTTTATGTTGCACGTAAAACCGGGCTATTGCCTTGGCAGGTGGAATCGGTGAACTATGTTTGGTCGTCCACTCAAGAGGTTGGAAGCACCTGGAGCAACGCATTTACCGACCGTGCCGAACTAATCGCACTGCAAGGAGGCTCATCTCGCGTTAGGGAATGGGTCGCTGAGGTCCGCGATGTACGTGCAGACTTTGCTGCGCTCTTCGGCAGCTCCCCTGACCTGATTAATGGCGTTGCTTTAATGAGCGATGGCGATAATGCAGGAGGTAATGTAACGGCTTGGTTTACTCATGTTGGCTTTTCAAGCACAAAAGATACCCCCATCTGCCCGAAATAGCTGTCACCAGTCAAAATCCTCAAGATTTATACAGACATTAAGAAAGAGCAAAACATTATTATTTCAACACCCCAAATATATTGTTATAAAAAAGCGCCTGGATCATTTTAAAAATGACCCAAGTATAATTAAAATACATATTATCAACGCGCACCCTAATTATCTTTGAAGAACTAGATCCGCAGGCTTCAAGGTAGTCGTTCCTTTCACTGAATACTCGCTCTTTTTAGTCATGAACTTTTGGTCTGTTTGACGATCTCCTTTGTCATATAAAAGGTCATTTTTGGTGAACGTATCGGTTCTCAACGTAGCATGGGATTGTGGTTTTACAATTACCTCATGGCCTGCAGAGCGATCTTTGTTTAGCCCAATCGAGTTATTGGCGAAGGCTAGCGGGCTTGCAGCGATGCCCATACAGAGCCCCATTACGCACATTTTTTTCGCTAGATTATTAAACAACATGTCTATCTCCTTATTTTACAGATAGCCGCCTTACTTTTAAAACGTCACAGTAACGTAAATTTCCAGCGTCTGTTTGACTTACGCTATTCTGTGCTCTGAAATGCACAATCATTACACTCTTTATATAAAATTTCTGGAACGTTAGGCTTGTTGGGTAAAGAAAACCATCTCCGTATGCTGATACAGGACTTTTCACATTTTCAATACAAGCGCTCAAGGCCTGTTGACTTTTAAAGCCTGATGATTATAGGTTTATATATATAATAATTTATTGTGGCAGCCAATTCAGCGGCACCTAGTTTTACCATACAGCGAAATGCTGTGATCCGCCCCACTCGCAGCATGCACAGCGGATAATATTTATTCAAAGGAATTGAATGCCTCTTTCCGCTACCTTAGCCGCCGCCCACTTTACCCAGCTACGACCTCGCTTAGTGGCCTTTGCGCGGTTGCAGCTACGTGATGCAACCGCCGCTGAAGATGCGGTACAGGAAACCTTGCTCACCGCCTTTGAGAAAAGCGCTACCTTTGAAGGTCGCTCCGAGTTCGAGACGTGGGTATTTGGCATTTTAAAGTACAAAATTCTGGATCAACTGCGTCAGCAGCGCCGTCAAGGGACTTGGCAACCGCTAGACCAGGACTTAGACGACGATACCCTTGATCGTCTATTTCAACAGGATGGTCACTGGCAGAGCGCTGCCCGCCCTAGCCACTGGGGCGAGCCTGAGCAGGTATTAGAAAACCAGCGTTTTTGGCAAGTATTTGATGCCTGCCTAATCGCCTTACCGGAAAGCATTGCACGGGTATTTACCCTGCGTGAACTCATGGGGCTTTCCACCGCTGATATCTGTAAGGAAACCGGCATTACTGAAACCAACTGCTGGGTTATCTTACACCGTGCGCGTTTGCGGCTAAGAGAGTGCTTGGATCATGGTTGGTTAAATTAGTTGAAAAGGAGCCTGATATGCTTATGTGCCGCGAAGCCACGGCGTTGATGTCCTTAAAGCAGGACAAAACCCTAACGTTACGTGAAAAGATGGCGCTGCGTATTCATCTGTCGATGTGCCAGGCCTGCCGCACCTGCGCCCGCCAATTCGACCTTTTGCATCAAGCTGGCAAACATCATCCGGCCTCCCAGTATAATTCTCGCCAAACGTTAGACGATTAGCCCCTTCAACCAAGCACTGCAAACCACCTCACGCCCCTCTTACGCTTCCCATCAGCAGAAACTTGCGTGCGCCCAACAAAGATATTATACAAAATCTATACATTGAAGTGCTTTTGTTTAGAATTTTCTCTACAATTAAAATTATACACATACTGTACAAGAAGTTAAAAGAAACGGTTGGCCTCCACTGCTTTTTCCAAATTGCTCGAACAAGCAGCTTTTCAGGTGACATCAGCTAACGCTATTTATCATGATCAGTCTGGCTAGATGCCCTGATGATTAACCGAAACTCATGTTAAAAGACACCTAAAAACCCACAATTGCAACATTTTGTGTCATACAGATACAAAATGATGCTTACAAACCGGGACTGCTCTAACCTTGTACAAATGACTCAAATAGCCTCTTTGACAGGATTAGCAATGTTCACGCGCCTCGCTTCTAATGGTTTACACAGTGCACTGTACCAACATACCGCTTGTATCTCTTTTACACCTGAAGGGGTTATCAAGAAGGCAAGTGAGCAATTTCTAAACGTCGTCGGTTACACCCTTGACCAAGTGAAGGGTCAACACCACCGTGTATTCTGCTTTCCTGAAGAGAGCAATAGCCAAGAGTACCGAGCGTTTTGGCAAGCACTGGCAGCAGGGCATAGTCAGCATGGCCGCTTTCGGCGTTCGGATGCCCTGGGAGAGGAAATCTGGTTAGAGGCCACCTACATACCGATCAGTAATCGGCGCGGTAAGGTTGTCGAGGTGCTCAAAATTGCCAATGACATTACCGCTGCCCACCAAGAGGCGGAACGCAAAAACGCTGTGCTAGACGCGTTAAATAGCTCCATGGCGGTGATTGAATTTACCCCCAGCGGTGAGATTCTCAATGCGAATTCAAATTTTGAGCAGGCGATGGGGTATCGAAATGATGAATTAGTGGGTGCACACCACCGAATGTTTTGTCCCGCTAACTTCTCTCAAGCCAACCCGCGTTTCTGGGAACGGCTTGCTCAAGGCGAATACATGCAGGGTAAGTTCGAGCGTTTGGATTCTCGTGGCACCAGCGTGTGGCTAGAGGCGACTTATAATCCAATTCAAGATAGCAATGGAAACGTAGTAAAAGTGGTCAAGTTCGCCACCGATATTACCCGTTCCGTTCAGGCAGCTGAATCCGCCACTCGCGCCGTCACTGCCGCCCAAAGCACCTCTTCGCAAACAGAGCAGATCGCCCAAAACGGTCTTAGCCACCTACAGCGGGTGGTACGTGACTCTGAGCAGGCGGCGCTAACCTTGGCAGAAGCGCAGCAGCTAATCGCTGCGCTTAACAAGCAGGCACATAGTATCAATAGCATTACCGAGTCAATTGCCAAAATCGCCAATCAAACCAACCTGCTATCACTCAATGCAGCGATAGAAGCCGCACGTGCAGGCGAACAGGGTCGCGGGTTTGCGGTGGTCGCTAGCGAGGTGCGCCGCTTGGCCAAAGGGTCGAGTGAAGCGGTGGAGGATATTACTCGGGTACTGAAAGAGAACAGCGCCTTAGTGGAACGCACTACCCAGGCCATGCAGCAGGTAGTGGAACAAGGCAAATCGAGCCAAGTCAGCGTTGGTGAAATTGAAATTATCGTCAATGAGGTACTCACCGGGGCGCGCAGTGTTTCGACCTCGATTGAGCAGCTGGCTCTCGAATCCGCTTGATGGCGCAATGCAAAAGCCAGCGCATCGTGAACTGCACCCCGAAAGTTGGACGCTCAATCCAACCTTCGGGGTGTTTTTATGAGTAAGCAATACAACGAGGATTTTAAGCTGCTGCTGGTGCAACAGTATTTACGCGATCACACGAGCTTAAAGG
>NZ_JAUAMC010000004.1 GCF_031010195.1 Halomonas sp. SpR8
AAGAATATGTCGGCGGTGGCGGCGTCACCCTCTCTTATTGGTTTGATATGCTTGAAGTCAGAACCGAGAATGGCGATAAGTTTTTAGTGCAGAAAGACATTACACCGGAACTCTATGAGCAGGTTAAATCGGTCATGGACGGCGGTGAGACAGACCGGCTGGGCAAAGATAATGACTGGGCAGATGCAGATATTCCGGACGATGATAAAGATTGGTTATCGACCAAAAGTAATCAAGACTTTGAGATTGTGACCCCCGGCTCTGATGTGCCTACGCCCAAAAGTTTCAACGACATTTCATATTCTGACCATGGTGATCCTGAGCACGATTTTCATTCGGGTGTTCAGATAACGCTGGATGATTCGGACGCAATGTGGGCTGAGGGCGGTACGCTAATTTATAAAGACAGTGAAGGAAAACGTTTCGCTGTCTCTGAAGAGTACACACCCAAGGTTTACGACCAAGTTAAAGACCTTAAAGAGGCATGGGATAAGGTTGATGAGAAAATCGGTGATGGCGATTATAAGCTGTTTTATGGCAGCGATGATTCGCCGGTACTAAGCGGTGATAATGAGGTTGACAGTGTCACTGATAAAAATGGCAATCCTGTGGAGGGGATCAAGCTCGTTACTAGAGATGACGAGACGTACGTTGTTCTCGAATCTAAGACGCCGCATCAATTCGACACGATTACTTCTGATGCCGCGAGTCAGCAGCTAGGGGACGTTGACGAGCTTTTTAAAGATAACGATCTGCCTGCGTCAAATGAAACCGATGTCATGCAAGCGGAAACGACCGAAGATGGAAAAACCGTTGCCGAGCTCTATCAGGAGTACATGCAGGAAGCTTACAAGGATGCGCCCGACGACTCCAAAGAGGCGAAGTATCTTCGCTTGATGGAAGCCCAAGGCATGTTGCAAGGCAACTTCCAGTACCTGCCTTACAATACAGGGCCCGGGCAGTTTGGATCTGATACTGATTATGCTGAGAAAATGTCCGAGCTCAAAGCAGCCGATGCCCGTGGCATGCTTGACGAAGAAGCGCTAGGCAATGAATTGTCGGATCTGCTGGCCGATGAAGACATCATGGCAGACAGCGAAGATTTTCTCGACAAAGCGGTTGATAAAATAAAAAACAAGGATGAGCTGGAAGATAAAATTGCCGATAGCATGCTGGATGATAATTACCTCAAGGCCATAGAAGAGCTAAAAGAGAACGGTAATATCGACGGTGCGGCGACCCGCTTCGCCAATGATATGCAGAGCCTTCAAATGCTCAGTCCGGATCGAGCCGAAGAAGTACAGAACACGTTAAAATTTCAAGATGCCATCGGTGGGCTTAACGAGATATTTGAGGGTGGTGCGGATGCCGTTGGCGACGAGAGCCTCGGCAACGCCGCAGGGGATGTTGCGACCAGTTTGTTGAAAGCCTTGACGACCTCTCTCTCTGGAACTAAGCGGGGCGTCGAGGTATATAATAAAATTATCAATGGCGAAAAGGTTGACGTTACTCCGGAAGAACAAAAACAGCTGACAGCGATTAAAAATTCTCACAAGGCGCTGACTGAGCTGCTCGACGATCAGGCCCGCGAAATCCTAGATACCGGTAAAAATGGAAAAATTGACTATAAGTCAATCACTGTCGATGAGATTGATCGTGCGATCGACAAGGCCAACGTCCCTACCAACCAACGCAAAGGGGTAGCCGGTGTCCTTGGTACGCTAGCGAAATCGGGTGCTCTTTCCTCTGCAGGTGGTCTAGTCTCCATGGTCGCGGGCATCTATAAGACGTCCGATGGCGGCTTGAACCTGGGGGAGACCCCTGAGGAGCGCATGGAAGTGGCGCGCAATTTCCTCACGCTGGTCGGTGCTACTCCCTCGTTGGTCACAATGACCGGTGAAACCTATAAGTTACTGTCCGGCCAACCCGGCTTTGCTGACGCTCTTGGGCTTGATAAGAACCTGAAAGAGACCGTCTGGGACAAACACTTCGACACCAAATCTTCTCCTAAGACACCGCCATCGACACCGAATAACCGCGATCTCCCCTCAATGGATCTTGGTGAGTCATTCACGACCAAAGATGTATGGAATGAAGTGAATAAAAATCAAAACCACTCGGTCGATTCTATTGATAAGGTGATTTCCGGCCTCCCTGACAAGCACAAGGAGGAGGGAGACGACCTTAGGGAACGCATTAACAAGGTGGCCGACGATATACGGGGATCGAAGAATAGTAAGAATCGAGATCTAGATCCAGACAAGATTGGTATAGACAAGGTTAATTTCGACAAAATTGATCCAGCCAAGAAGTTTCAGTGGGCGGGCGGTGCGCTCAATGTCTTGGGAGGGATAGCGGAAGCGGGTGGGGGCGTGCTCGATGTCGTATTGGGCGCAAAAGGGCTGGAAAAGCTATCAAACAACGGCGGCGAGCCCATCGAGTTTGCACAGAAGAGTCTACAGGTGGGGGCTGGCTCTTTCTCTACCACCATGGGGCTTGCCTCGGCCGCGTCCGGTTTCGGCATTGGCCCGCAGATTGCTACCAAAATTGCCGCAGGCACCGGGCTGGCAGGGGCAGCGCTCGGTTTCGTGGGTGCGATCCTATCCGGGGTGATGTTGGCACTTGCGGATAAGAAAAATGCGGGGATTACTGAAGATATCCAAAATGTATTTAATGATTTGTCTGACGACGGTGTTACGGAAGATGATTGGGGCGATAAGTTCAATTTTACTATCCACACCGAGTACAGTAAGTCCGTTTACCATGAAGGTAAAATTGATGCGGTCTACGAAAGCTGGTTTCCAGAAGACACCCCCACTTGGGAGGCGCAGCCCGAGGTGTTTGAGGAGTTCACCGAAACAGTGGCCGACGATGGGGAAATTAGCGAGAGTTGGTTGCGGTATAGCTTTGACGACCTTGTAATGCATGAGTACGGTGAAGAGTTTTATGACGAACACAGAGACAAGATTGAACTCATTAGCCGGAAATGGACCGACTGGGACGGTTCGGACGATATCGTCAGCCGCAAAGATCTTGAAAAACGGCTTGAAAAAGATGATACGACAGAGGAAGAAAAAGAGGCTATCAACTTTCTTTTGGAGGATGACGACTTTTTTGAAGTGCTGGACTATTTCAGCCTGCTAGGGGGAACCAATCGAGGATGGAGTGCCGGCAGTCATAACGGGGCCGATGACAAAATTGGTAGCAGGGATCTCAACGAGTGGCGCCATACGTGGATAGACAAGAAGTACGATGAGCACGTTGAAGAAAGCTATGGCGAGAAATTCTATAATGATAATGCTGACAACATAGAGTATCTCAGTGATCGATGGACTAAGTGGGACGGGTCGGACGACATCGTCAGTAGGGATGATTTTGAAGAGCGTCTAGATAGCGACGACACGTCGGAAAAAGATAAAGAGGTTATTCGCTGGCTTCTTGAAGAAGAAGAGGGCTTTTTCCGTGTTCTTGATACTTATAAACACGGTAATAAAGAAGATGACAAGATAAGCAGTAAAGACTTGAACAAATTTCGAGAAGAAAGAATGTCATGAATGTGATGAGTAGCGCTTAAAATTAGCGCTTAGAATGTAGAGTCACGTCACTCTTCTTCTACTCAAAAAGTGACGTGACTCATGATTGCCAGAGCCGTTGAGACTACTCATAAACTCCAAAAATCGGTGATCGCTGGCATGAGCAATATTGATACGCATTGAGTTGGCATCGGTACTGTCGGGGCGCAGTGAAAAAATGGCGCCGGGCGCAATAAAAATGCCTTTTTCTGAGGCCCATTTAGCAAGCTCAGTGGTGTTGATATGGGGTGGCAGCTTGGCCCATAAATAATAACCACCGCCTGGTCCCGTCACATCGTTAATACCAATCTGCTTAAGCACCCGTACTGCAGTGGCGCTTGCTTTGGTAACGCGCTCGCGAAGTTGTGCTAAGTGGCGCCGATAGCGTCCTCTCACTAACATGTCATGCACGACCATCTCATTGAAGGTCGAGGTATTCACAACAGTAAGCATCTTGATATCGACCAACGCCCGGATAATTGAGCGGCTGCCTGCCACATAGCCGCAGCGTAGGCCTGTGGAGAGTGTTTTAGAAAAAGTGCCTACATAAATAACGCTTTCTAGTCCATCTAAAGCCGCAAGGTGCGCGCTACCTTTGGGTAGAATATCTGCGAAAACATCATCCTCCACCAGCGTGACCCCGTAGTGGTCGGCGAGTTTTAATAGCCGATGCATGTTGCTGAGCGACATTGAGCTGCCGGTGGGGTTGTGAGCGTTGGGCTGTAAGAAAAACAACCGAGGCCGATACTGCTTGGCTTTTCTTTCAAACTCTTCCAGATCAGGGCCATCCGCAGTACGCGGCACGCCTACTAATTTTGCTTTCGCCAGGCGTAGCTTGCCAAACAGTGGGTAGTAGCCCGGTGTTTCAACTAAAACACTTTCTCCTGGGGCAACGAAGTGGCGAATGATTAGATCGAAGGCGTGATTGGCACCGAAGGTCATCATCACTTGATCATGGGAGGCATGGATTGAACGTCCAGCCAATGCCATCGCTAAGCTCTCGCGCAATGGGGAGTAGCCCTGAGGCATGCCGTATTCGATGTCGCTCATGTCATCAGGTAGGCCAGTCCTGCGCCTTATTAATCGCGTCAACTCAGTGCCGCCCATCCAGCTTGCAGGCGCTCGTCCGTCCCCCACCCGTACCGCAAAATTACCGACTAACTGTTCCCGCAGAAGTGAGACGCTATCCACTGCCTCAGAAAGGTCGTGAGTTTGCTCACCAATAGGTGATGTACGGGGGGGCGATACAAAAAAGCCTGCTCCCTGTCGGGCGCTTAAATGACCAAGTGCAACTAACTGGTCATATGCATCAATCACCGTATTTTTCGATACGCCAAACTGTTGAGCGGCTTCTCTGATGGAAGCCACGCGCGCGCCAGGTGAGAGACGGCCCTCGTCGATGGCTTTTAGGAGAGCGGTGGCTACTTGGCGGGATTTTGACATGAATGTCTCTCAATGGCGGTGGAGCTGTACCTTTTATTTTATAGGTACAGTACTTCGTACAATTCCAATAACTGTACCTTACTCAGCGCCTTCTCTTTCCACAAGCTAGGGCCAGCCTGATTGGGTATACAACACTAATAATGATCTCCGCGGAGAATGGGCATGTCTGATAAAACAACGAATTACTTAACCGTTTGGGACGATACGGTGACAGGTAAAGACCTGATTATCGCCTTAGCCGTCTCTACCCCACTGACACTGGGTGGTTTTATTTTCACACCGTGGCCAGCGCCGATGCCGTTGATTATCGGCTTGTGTGGTGCGCTGTTAGGTTTTGCTATTAATGCCGTCTTTTTGCGTCCTAAACGCCGCCTAGATATTGAAAGGGAGGTGTAGATATGGATGCGCTAATACTTCTGCAGATGTTAATCGCAGCGTTGATAGGGGTTGTTGTCTACACCGCTATTGGTGTCGCGCCTGGCACCGATGAAACGGCGGTACTTGCCCCCGTGACGTTGGCGTTGGTGGTCGCCGGTATTCCCCTGCCCGTCGTGCTGGCTTTCTTTATGGCGGCCATTGTGGCGAAAAAATTGACGGACTCGATACCCGTTTCGGTCGCAGGGATACCCGGCGGGGTGATGTCGGCTCCCATGGTCGAGCATGCAATGATTCTCAAGCGTGAAGGCCACGCTACCTTGGCGATCCGCAAAATGGCCTCGGGTTCGGTCATTGGAACACTTGTCGCGATTCCCGTTAGCTTGTTACTGGCCTTCCTACTAACCCCCTTGGCAGATGTGCTGAGTCAGTACGCCAGTCAGATATTTTTTGTTGGCGCTGTTTTCCTGGCATTAATGAGCCGCGAAAAAGTCATCAGCCTAATCAGTATTGTCATCTTGGCAGCGCTGATACAGGCGCTGCGCCACTTCTACTGGGGAATGGGGGTGATCCCTGAGGGGCAAGTTGTCTTTATCTCGTTTTTCCTGGGCATCACTATCGGTCCGATGATCTTTAATCTGGCGCAGCTAACGGTTCGCGAAGAGCGGCGCAAAATGTCGGTGAATGAGCCCAAAACCATCAAGATTTATGCGACGGATGGCAATGACGATGGTGACCGTTTTCCTAATCCGTTTCGTATTTTGACGCGTCAGGAAGCGGTGTCAGCGACCGCTAGCTCGGTGCTTGGGTCGGTTACCTTCTTTATGAGTCCGGTCGGGATCACTATTTTTCTGGGCGAAGTGATGTCGAGCTGGGTAAAAGGCACGGTGGAGAAGGCTAGTCGTGCGCTCTCCTCAATGGATGCGGTGACTAATGCCGCCTATATTGCTGGCATTTTGATCCCCCTTGCAGCGTTAGGCATCCCCATGAGCCCCATGGCAATTGGTCCTGGTAATGCGTTCTTTAA
Source organism: Halomonas sp. SpR8 (assembly GCF_031010195.1). GTDB lineage: Bacteria > Pseudomonadota > Gammaproteobacteria > Pseudomonadales > Halomonadaceae > Vreelandella. Next base: position 6,418 of record NZ_JAUAMC010000004.1, read on the forward strand.
TGCTCCTCCCGTGCTCACCCTGGAACAGAATGCTCACCACCTGATGAGCTTTGGCGAGATCGCGGTCGCCAGCATTTTGGGCGCTGGGGTAGCGCTATTGATTACTTATCCCATTGCTGTGCGCTATGCCCGATATATCTGTGTGTTTGTTTTCCAGCGCATTCCTCATGAGGCCTTCCTGGCGATGTTCTTCTCGCTGGTGATGCTGCTGGCTTATATGGACGCAGGTGTGATGGGCATTCTAGGCGTAGGGGTGCTAGCGCTGGTAGCAGGGCTTCTAAACCGTTGGGGTGTGAACTATGGCGTGCAGTTTATGACGCTTTACGCTGCCCCTTGGCTAATGGGTTGGATGGCCTGAAAGCTTAATTTTACGTAGTTATACCGGTCATTCATTTAAATTTAGGTAATGGATATGATAATTAGCACATCGCGCATCCCTGGGTTTTATCAGCTTTCACCACGCGAACGGCTGCGAAAAGTGGCTGATATGAGTGGGCTTGATGCTGATGGGGAGGCTCATTTGGTAGACACCGGTAATCTGCCAGCAGAGACCGCCGATAGCATGATCGAAAATGTCATTGGCACCTTAAACATACCGATTGGCGTGGCCACTAATTTAATTATTGATGGTGAAGAGCCGCTGGTGCCCATGGCAACGGAAGAGTCATCGGTGGTCGCCGCTGTATGTAATGCGGCTCGGCAGTGCCGAGATGCCGGCGGCTTTTATACCGATACCTCTAGCCCCATTATGATCGCCCAGGTGCAACTGATAGGCGTCTCTAATCCAGATTTTGCTCGCCTGCGTTTACTGGAAGCACGTGAGGAGATCAAACAAATCTGTGACGCTACTGATCCTGTACTGTTAAAGCATGGGGGCGGCTTTCGCGATGTAGAAGTGCGCGTACTTGAGGACATGGTGATTGTCCATCTGCTGGTGGATGTACGCGATGCCATGGGCGCCAATGCTGTGAACTCGATGGCGGAAGCGGTAGCTCCTTCGTTAGCTGAGTGGTCAGGAGGCGAGAGCCGCCTGCGTATTCTGTCTAATCTGGCTGACCGTCGGCTAGCCAGAGTCAGGGCGACTTGGCATTTAGACCAAATAGGCGGGGAGTCAGTACGCGACGGTATATTAGCGGCATACCGCTTCGCTGATTTAGACCCTTACCGGGCAGCTACTCATAATAAAGGTGTCATGAACGGTGTGAGTGCGGTGGTGCTGGCTACGGGTAATGATACCCGCGCAGTAGAAGCAGGTGCCCACGCTTATGCCGCACGTACAGGGCGTTATCGTTCACTTACCCACTGGGAAGCGGATTGTGATGGAAATCTAACCGGCACCCTTGAGATGCCCATGCCTGTGGGTTTAATTGGTGGGGCCACACGCTCGCATCCCACCGCTCGTCGTTGCCTCGATATTCTAGGCGTGAGCAGCGCTGATCGACTCGCGCGTATCATCGTAGCGGTTGGGCTGGCGCAAAATTTTGCAGCATTAAAAGCGTTAGCGACTATCGGTATTCAAAAAGGCCATATGGCGCTACATGCTAAAAATATTGCGCTAATGGCGGGGGCCGAAGGGGAGGAGGTGGCCCGAGTCGCTGAAGCTCTTGTGAAGCGGGGCCGCGTGCGAGTTGATATCGCCCAAGATGAGCTGGCCAAGTTACGTAAGAAGAGTTGATAGAGTCTTCTCCGCAGTAATCTTTCCGTAATAACCAATGGGCAGCACCACAACCTCGTGGACAGTTTATTCGGGCGACGACGAGGGTTCAGGCCGAGTGGCCAGCCACACCGCCACGACTACAAGTAAGGCAATGATTGCCCAGCGCAACCAGCCTTGGCCCAAGTGCCAAAGCAGCAGCATGGCGCTGGAAAATATCATACTGATAGCGATGTACTTAGCGCGCCGAGGAATGGCGCGCTCCTTCTCCCAGTTCTCTAAAAGCGGCCCTACGTAGCGTCGCGAGCGTATCCAGGCTTCGAACCTAGGTGAGCCTTTGGAGGCACAATAGACGGCTGCCAACATGAACTCCGTGGTTGGCAGTAAGGGCAGGAAGATACCGACTATCCCGGCACCAAAACTCAACCCCGCCAAGCCCACCCAAAGAATACGTATCAGCGTCATCTAGTCACTTCCTCTGGGCCTCATTTCTGCACTTAAGTTATAAACGGCTGTAAATGGAAATTACCTCATTATGATAGTGAGTTTTAGGTCACTACTAAAAATATCCAGCCACTTGGGAAATGTTCTCATCATTTAATACCCCCGCCTGCCAGCGCAGTGTTAGCCAAGCTAATAAATAGTCATAGCGGGCACGGGACAGGTCGCGTAGCGCCTCGAAACGTTCACGCTCGGCGTTTAGTACGTCCAAATTGGTTCGCTCGCCGCCAAGAATGCTTTTACGTGTGGCTTCCAGGCGTGCTGTTGCGGCGGCGACTGTCTGCTGATAGGCCTCAATACGTTGTTGGCTGCTACGGCTTAGCCGGTACTGGCGCTCAACATCGTTCAGCAGTTCTATGGTGGCGGCATCCAATTCATGCCGCGTCTGTTCATAAGTATTGTCTGCCTGGCGGCTAGCCGCCACGACTCGGCCGCCTGAATAGAGCGGTAAGTTGATCTCCACGCCAATGCTATCAGTGTCGTAACGCTGACCAATGACGTTTTCAGAGTTGGAGTCGGAGATCTGGCTGCGTGCGTATAAGCGCACATTTGGCAGGTGTCCCGCGCGTTGCTGGTTCAGTTGGTGACGGGCAGCTTCCAGTAGGCTGCGCTGGGCGGCCAGCTCAGGATTATGGACGAGTGCGCGTTCGTGCCACTGCTCCAGTGATAACACTGGGCTTTCCTGGTGGGGAGTTGGTACATTGCGGGCTAGCCGGTCGGTCTGCAGTGGGGCAAGTGAGCTGGGTGGGGCGCCTGTGCCAGTCAGGGCGCGCAGCGCATTGTGGGCATCACTCAAGCGGTCTTCGGCTTCAATCAGTTGGGCTTCCACCAAGCGTGCCTGAGCAGCAATCTCTAACTGGTCGGTACGGGTGCCTTCGCCATAATCGATAAAGCGCTGGCTACGCTGGTGCTCTTCTTGCAGGGCGCGCAGGTGGGCTTTAGCCAGCTCGATATCGTCGTGGGCGTAAAGCACGCCGGTGTAAGCCTGGAGAACTTGAACGGCTAGTGCCTGACGGGCGCGCTCAAGCGTCAGCTCAGCGGCTTGGGCTTGTGCTTTGCCAGCTTGGTACTGGGCAAAAGCCGCCGCATCCAGCAAGGGCTGCGTTAGCGTGAAAGAAGAGGAGTAACTGGTGTAATCCATATCGCTTGTGGTCGAGCCGAGCGGTGTTTCCTGCCGCACTTCCGACCAGTTTTTAGCCCGTGAGTAGCGATAGTTGAGTGAGGGCAGTAACGCTGATCGCCCTAGCGCTCGGGCCTGTTGCCCGGCTGCACTCTCGCTCTGTGCGGCCAGCCAGCCTGGATCATGCTGTTTGGCCAGCTCGTAGGCCTCACGGAAGTCTAGTGCGAACGCATTGAAAGAGCAGCAGAGGCAAGCAGTCAACAACCAAGTGCGGTATCGCCGTGATGCAACGCGAATCATGCATCCCCCCAAGCCGTGCGGGCGCGGTCAAGCAGTGGCTTAAACAGATAGTTGAGCAGCGTGCGTTCGCCAGTGCGCACAAAGGCTTCGACCGGCATACCCGCTTTGAGTGGTTGGCTGCCCAAGGGGGAGAGGTCATCGACGGCTACTTCGACATACATCCGGTAATAGGGCAGCCCTGTCTGTTCATTGGTTAGCCGGTCGGCGGAAACCTGGCTGACAACCCCAGGTATGCGTGGTGTGCTGCTACGCTCGAAAGCGGTAAAGGCAAGCTCAACTGGCAGGCCCGCGTGTACCCGGTCAATCTGTTCAACGGGCAATTGGCCCTCTACCACTAAGGGTTCGCCCTGGGGGACAATTTCCATCAGTAAGGCACCGGGCTGGGCCACACCGCCTTCGGTATGCTGGGTTAGCCCCACCACCGTTCCTGAACGAGGAGCGCGTATCTCGGCATGGGCCAGGTCAAACTCGGTGCTTGCCAGTTGGCTAGTCAACTCCTGTGCACGTAAGCGTGACTGGGACAGTAGTTCCTGCACGTCACGCTGATACTCTTCATTGCGCTGGGTCAGGCGAAGCTGTAACTCATCGATCTGGCGTCGGGTCTGCTGCAACGTGCCAGCCTCTGTGGCAATGTTAGCCTGCAACTGGGCATAGCTGTTTTCGATTTCCAGCAGCCGGTTGCGGGGGATATAGCCGTCGGCAGCCAGCTCGCGCAGGTTATTGCGCTGCTCACCCAAGGCTGACAGGCGCAGCCGCTGTTGGGTCATCGAGGTCTCTAGCCCCGCCACCCGGGCACGCTGACCATCCAGGTTGGCCTCGATTCCCGAGATTTCAGCGGCCAGGGCATTGCGCCGGCTGGTGAATAACTGGCGCTGCAATGCCAGCATGGTGCCGACGTCCACATCGGCACTGCTCATCAGGTCAGAAGGCATGCTAATAGTGCTACGTTGGTCACGCTCGGCTTCCAAACGTGCTGTTTCTGCCAGTGATGATGCCCGCTGTAAGCGCAGTGCACTGGCTTGATGTTCCAGTCGTGTGGTGTCCAGGCTAATAAGCGTCTGGCCTTCTGCCACTTGGTCTCCTTCACGCACCCACAGCCGCCCAATCACACCGCCGGTTGGATGCTCAACCGCCTGTCGATTGCCGGAGACAACCACTGTCGAGGGTACCGCGATACCATTATCCAACGGCGCCCAGGCTGCCCAAGCCACAAACAGTGCTAAGCCTCCCAGTAGCAGCCAACTTCCTATGTGTAGCGGTCGTCGCTTACGGCGCATGGCGAGTGCTTGCCAGTCCGGTATGGATGAGGAGGTATGCGGTTTTGCAGCAGGTGGCGCCTGTGAGATATCGCGAAGGGTCATGCGCGCTGCTCCTGACGATTGATGGAAACATTGCCGTAGGTATAAGCGCCTTGCGCATACGGGGTGGCCATCTCGCCATTGGCAGGTGCTGCCGCTTGGCGGGCAGCGCTCAGGGCTTGCAATATCTCTTCAGTGGGGCCGAACTTCTGCAGGCGGCCTTCACGTAGTACTAGCAAGTGAGACGTGGCCTTGAGTACCTGAGGGCGGTGGGTGATCAGCACCACCGTCACGTGGCGTTCGCGCAGTCGCTGTAATGCTTCCAAGAGTGCCTTTTCACCGGCGTCATCAAGGCTTGCATTGGGTTCGTCCAACACGACGAGCGCCGGGGGGCCGTAGAGCGCCCTGGCCAGGGCAATACGCTGGCGCTGCCCGCCCGAAAGGCCGATCCCGCTCTCCCCCAAATAGGTGTCGTAGCCATTGGGTAGGGCCAGAATCAGTTCGTGCACGCCCGCGGTTTTGGCGGCCTCGACGACCTTCATGGGGTCTGGTTCGCTGAAGCGGGCGATATTCTCCGCCACGCTACCGGCAAACAGCTCGACATCCTGAGGTAGGTAGCCGATATGAGGCCCCAGTAGCGCCTTGTCCCAGCTCTGGATATCGGCACCATCCAGCCGCACGGTGCCGATCTTTGGCTTCCAAACACCCACCAGCAGTTTGGCCAGAGTAGATTTGCCTGACCCCGAAGGCCCGATAACACCGAGCACGCTGCCTGCTTCCAATTGGAAGCCCACTTGAACCAGCGTGGGTACTTTTCCGCTGGGCGGCATGGCGCTCACCGGCTCCACATTAAGCTTGCCCTGCGGGGCAGGGAGATCCATGCCTGACTGGCGGGCCGGGTGTGCTGTTAGCAGGTTACCCAAGCGTTGGTAAGCCAGCCGTGTCGATGACCACTGCCGCCAGGCATTGATGACCTGATCAATGGGGCTGAGCGCACGGCCCATCAGGATAGAGCCCGCGATCATCGTGCCAGGGCTGATCTGCCCGCCAATCGCTAACCAAGCGCCCAACCCTAGCACCAGTGACTGCAATGCGACGCGCAGACTCTTGGAGATAGCGGTAACCAGAGCGGTACGCTCGCTGGCCAGCCCCTGCAGCGCGACAAAGCCCTCGTGCAGGTGCGACCAGCGGCGGGTAAAGGCCGACAGCATACCCATCGACTCGATGGCATCGGCATGGCGCAATTGTGCTTCCGCCATGGCATTGGCCTGTACAGAAAGCGAACCCGCTTCACGCAGCGGCGGCTGGGAAAGCCGTTCATTCAGCCACGCTAAGCCCACCAGTACCACGGCGCCCCCCAGCGCCAGGCAACCAATCCACGGGTGGAACATAAACATCACTAGCAAATACAACGGGAACCAGGGGGCATCGAAGAACGCAAATACCGCGTTGCCGGTGATAAATTGGCGCAACGAATCAAGATCCCGCGTGGCTTGTCCCGCCTGGGCTGCCTGGCCGCTTAGCCCGCGCTCGAAGGCCGCCGCGTAAACCCGCTCCCCCAGTTGCTCATCGAACCGTTCGCCAATATGAATGACTGCCAGGCTGCGTATGTACTCCAAGGCACCCATTAACGCCAACAGCCCCAGCGCCATACCCGTTAGCATCATTAGCGTGGTGGTATTGCCGGAAGCCAGTACGCGATCATAGACCTGCAGCATATACAGCGGCGGCACTAGCATCAGTAGATTGATAACCGCACTGAACAGCCCTACCGAGCGCAGTGTGCCGCGATAGCGGCCGAGTGCTCGGTAGAGTTCGTTTCCGGGCTGGCGTTGGGAGGGGGTCATTAGCTATGTCCCTGAAAATAGACGTAACAAATCAACGAATCGCCATAGCCATTCGTCTCGAATTCGTTCTCTCATTAGTGCTTTGGTCACGTCTCTGCTTGACTTCTCGTCTTATCTGGCGAGAATGCCGAGGCACCGCGCCAAGGCATAACGCCCCTGACGCGGTGTTTGAACGTTGCGGCAAGGGGATTCCCCTTGCCTTTTTTATTAGCTGTTTATAGCGATGGCGTTGCTCACGCAGCCAGGGCGAAATCGAATTCGCTGGTAGAGACACCGGTGACGGATGCTGGGATGGCATCGTCGAGAATACCGGCATCGTCCAGTACCGCCAGCAGGCCGCCGTCATTCGTAGTGCCAGCGCTGTCCTCAGCACCTTCCACTTTACCGTTCATCAGGCCCCAGATGATATCGTGGACGGTATTGTCGCGGCCGCTGTTCTCGGACACAATCGGGTCGTCGAAGGTAAAGGTGATGAAGTCGTTAGTCACCGTGCCGTCGCTGTTGAGGAAGGAACCCAGCGTGATGCTTTCCAGGGTGCCTGTCAGTGCATGCGCGGCGAAGTTATAGGAGATATCTCCAGTGGCTGAGAAGGCAAAAGCACCATCGCTATTGGCCATGGCGTAAGTATCGCCCGCAAGGCCCGAGTCCACCCCATTGGTATAGAAACCACCGGTGTTGATACCGCCCGGGTTACTATTATCGTGCTCTCCTTCCGCCCCGTTTTCCTGAAAATCGAGCAGTAGACTCTCCAGTGTCCCGGAAGTGAAATCGATGGGGAACCAAGTTTCATCGTAAGTATAGCTAATAGACATTTTCAGTTTCCTTGATCTACTAATATTGGCCCGTTAGGCCGTGATTGCCAGGTAACGTGGGTTACCTGCCCTGTATGCCCGCTGGGCGGGCATATTCGTTAGCAACACAATCGCGCTGCCATTAAATTAAAAACGCAGTTCTGCCCCGGCCATTAGGGTGCGGCCCGCCCCGTAACTCTTGGAGAAAATATCCGAGTAGCCGGTAACGTAGTTGCGATCGCGCACGTTAAGCATGGTGGCACGCAGTAGCAGGTTGGGGTTGACTTGGTAGCTGGCGTAGAGGTCCCAAGTGACGTAGCTGGGCCATAGGTCGAAGTCGAAATCTTCTGGCCCGCCTGCGGCGCTATAGTTAAGGCGGGTGCCCACATCCAGGCGCTGGTCGAACCAGCGAGTGCCAAATACCAGGCTGCCGCGATCCATAGGCAACTGACGGGCGCTGTTCATACCGATCACATCGATACCGCAATAGGTTTGATCGTCAAGCTGTTCCTCGCGGGAGTCGTAACCTGCTTCGATTGCTGCATTGTGTGCGTCCGGGTAGCTACCATCTTCGTTGGGCATATCGTCTTTGATCCAGCCGCTACCCAGTGGGTAGACCTTCTGGCAGAACTGATTGTCGCTACCCAATACATGGGTATAGTTGGCCTGGGTATACCAGCGCTCGGCGTCGTAATCGACCTCCAGCTCCAAACCACGGAAGTTCATGGGCAGCAAGTTGGGTACGAACATGGTGTGGCCTAAGCCGCCGACTTGCCCCGGCATCACGTTAACCATGGAGGTAATCAGGTAATTGTCTACCCGGGTGTCGTAGTAGGAGAGCTTGCTGAAGAAGCTATCCCCGCTGGTAAACAGATCCTGGGCGGTAAAGTTGGCGCCCACATCCCAACTGCGCGAGGTTTCCGGTTCAGCATAGGGGTTGGGAAACATCACCGCGAAGGGGTCGCCGGGGTGGCTGCCCTGCATCAAGGTTTCAGTAAGTGCAGGGGGGCGCCAACCGCGGCCCCAGTTGGCGAATAGCTCGACGTTCTCATTGGGGCGGTAGGCAGCGGATAATGTCGGCAGTAGCTTGTCCATGGAGTTATCGACGTCATAATCTTGCATCACGGTTTCCGAGAGCCACATCGGATTGAAATGGCCGCTTGTCTCATAGTTGGGGAAAGTGGTTGGGTCGTTGGCGTAGCCTTCATAAGCAGCAATGCTATCGCAAGCCCCCTGTATCGAGCGCTCACTTGAACCGGGGGATGGGTTATGACAATTTCTGGTTCGATTTGCCAACTGATTCTCTGCGTGCCGCGAAGCCATGGCATAGCGGTCACGATAAGTCCATTCCGCTCCAGGCAACTTGGTGGAGCCATCAAGCTTGTAGTAGTCGTAGCGAAGCCCCGCTGCCAGGGTAAAGGTCTCGTTTTCCCACTGCAGATTACCAAAGGCGCTGGCGATACTGCGCTCTCCGTTCGGGTTAAGCGTATTATCCGTGGAGGCGAGCTGGCGGCCACCGCGCTCGCGAATCGTGGTGGACTCGCCCTTGTCGATGAAATACTCAATGCCGTGATTGGAAGAAAAACCATCTATGCCGCCCAGTGAAAAGTGTGCGGTGTTTTCCAATGTAAAGCCGTAGGTATCAATCTGGGTATGGTTGTCGTTGGAGAGTCCCGCTTGACAGGCGTTATACGCATTGTCTGGGACTGGGTTCTGTTCGCACACACCGATCATCCAGTAAAGCTCGGTCATATCGGTGCCGTTTAGCACCACGGGCCGGCCAGCTTCGGTATAACGCTGCCCTTCTGTTGAAACGAAGTAGGCGTTAGCCTCCAGGTTAAGCAGAGGGGAGGAGGGATTAAGGTTATAGCGCAGGCTGACCGAGTCAGACGTTGTGCTGGCATCGCCATAGCGCCGCCAGGCGTCATCGCCATCGCGCACGCTACCATCAACGGGGTCGAGTACCTGACGATCGGAAACGTTGTTATAGGAGAGCTCGGTACCCAAGTAAGAGAACGTTAGCGACTGATCATCATCGATATGAAAACGTGCTTTGAACAGGTTTGAGTCCTGTTCGTTATCTGTAAATCTGACCCGTTCGACGTCTTGCTCTATCTGCTGGTGAAACTCATCCTGAACACCTACCGTCAGGAAGTCATAGTTGGGGCGCCGACGCCCAGGCGCATATTCGCCGAAATTACGCTTGCTGCGCGCCGCCAGAAGTTCCCAGCGGTCGCCAAGGCGCCCAGCCACAGCCGCGCTACCAATAAAGTTGACCCCATTGCCTTCGCCGCCCACGCCCGTCATGCCGCGTAGCCGTAAGCCTATATCTTTACCCGGTAGAAGAACATCATCCACATCGATGGTGCGGAAGTTGGCACTACCGGCGATGGCGCCCGCGCCATGCACCCCCGTACTGGCGCCTTTCTCAATGACGACATCTGACAATAACTCGGAGTCGACATACATGGTGCCGTTGCGTTGCTGGTGACCGTTATCGTTGAAGTTCTGGCGCATGCCATCAACCATCATGTTGACGCGCCCAAAATCCTGCATGCCGCGAATATTGACCGACAGCCCTGGGTCTTGCGCATTGACCGCACTATAAACGCCGGGCGTTTCCTGGAGCATATCGGCGGCATGACGGGGTGGCGTGCGATCAATCTGCTCGCGGCTGATGACGCTGACCGAACGCGGCTCGTGATAGACCCAGTCGTCGCCAATACGATCAGCTGATACCGTCAGAGTGCTAAAGGCTGTTTGGTTGCCTACGGTGGTTGAGGTGGCCTGTTCCAGCAGTTCCGCCGTTCTGCCATTGCGGTATGAAATGGTCAGTGACGAGTCGGCTAGCAGTGTGCGAAGTGCTTCATCGGCGGTCATTTCGCCGTGTAAGGCGGGCGCAGTACCGTCGATGGGCTGGCCATCCTGGCGAACGACGGAAATCTGGGTGATGCTGGTGAACTCACCGAGCGAGTAGAGCAGATGCTGTTCGGGAAGGTCGAACGTGTAGCGCTGCTGCAAAGGATTTTGCTGCAGCGCCTTGGATGAGTTTGGTACAGAGGGCTGGGCCTGTGCCAGCACCTGAGTTTGCGCGGCCAGCAGGCCCAGTATCACAGCGGCTGTGATTGGGGATCGGGAAAAAACCTTAGAATGCATCGAAATAACGCTCCCTTGTTACGCTAATAATAATCGTTTGTATAATCATTAACGTTTGTAGGGGCGGTTTCCATCATGAAAAAACAGCTTTTTAGGCAAATATTTCTAAAACCCTGTGGTTTATATGGCTTACGTTAGGTGGTTGGTTCGGCTATTACGCAAATGGCTAATGCGAGTACGATTACCACACTATGCAGTAGGGCACCCGTTCCTACCGCGAGGAGCAGTGAAAGCCATACATCTAGGGTTTCCTGGAAGAGCCCATAAAGAGTGCCCAGACATCCGCTGATTAATGTGACTATGAACAGGCTGGCTGCCCACCAGTTGAGCAGTAGGGAGGCGATGGGAAGGCTGCGAGTAAGTAAGTTGAATGGCTGCCCTTGTATGGTTTGAGTCATTGAAATTCCCTGTGGTGTCGTTTTCGTGAAGGCTTCTTTCAGCGCTATTTTTCTATTGGTTATTTAGCGCTACGGAGGCCAGCGATTTGACGAACTGAAAGGCTTCTCTCGCACCGTTTAGTGCCTGATTTGTTTGTTCGTCTGACAATGAGATGGCATCCAGTTGGGCTGTAAAACGCCGCCAATGCAGGCCTCGCCCTGAATCGCTGGGAGCAAGATGCCGAGCGCCAAAGTTAGCAGAGAGACCTAGCTGGCTGGCGTACTTGAGCAAAAAGGCGGCCCCCAGGTTCGAGCCTTCACTCACATAGAGCCAACCAAGCGCCGCTGCCTGGGAATCGATATCCGGTTCTGGTGGGGAGAGATCCTTTAAATCGTCTAGGTTAAGGGCTAGGTCTTGGCAATCGCTAATCACCGCGTTGTAGCGGCAACGCTCGGGCAGCCCTTCCAACCAAGCACCTAGATCCTGTTGATGATAGAGAGGTGCGGTGCGGCGTTGAAACTGGTACTGAACGACAAGAAAACGCTGGTAACCTTTTAGGCTGGAAAATGGGGATAGCGCCATAATGGCTTTATCAACACGCTCATGGGCTGAGTGTGTCTCAAGTTTTAACCGTTTGCTTAACGGGAGAGTATTTGCCCCTTTGGACGGGGTGAGAAGTGCTTCCATGATGAACTCGCTCTGTGGGTGAATAAATACGGCACGGTAAGTGGTTTATTCGGGTAACGACTGCATTAGCGGATCCTTGGGTATGCCGATATCAACGGGTATGAGTGGGACGCAGCCAAAGCAGATTGCCCGGCAGGTGATGCACCGTGATGCCAACCACATCGGTTAATGTTTCAAGTAATGCAGCGGGTTGGTTGGCATGAAAACTGCCAGATAGTCGAAGCTCGGAAAATGCTTGCGTATCTAGAAGTACACGCCCCGGTAGCATGCGTTCAAGCTGTGCCACGACCTCACCTATTTCAGCGTCGTCAAAAATGATCCTTCCCTCCTTCCAGGCGCGTGCCAGGGGGATTTCCATGGGTGAAACCGGTCCGAGCGCACCGTCTTGCAAGGCAATTTGCTGGCCGCCCACTAGCATGGCTTGGTGGTCCAGGCTGTCGCTGACCACCACTTGCCCCTCTGCCACGGTGACAGTGACGCGATCGCCGCTACGCATTACCGAAAAGTGGGTGCCTATGACGCGCACTGATGCCTCTCCGGCGGTGACAATCAGCGGACGTTGAGGGTCCTTTGCAGCATCAACCCACAGGCGGCCGCGACGTAATGTTAAACCCCGTTGAGTTTCGTTGAGATCAATATCCAGGGCACTGTTGCCATCAAGTAGCAGCGATGAGCCATCTGCCAGTTGAAGGTGCTGTGTTTGTCCTGGTGCTGTTGTGGTGTCAGCCATCAAATGGTCCAAGTGGGCAGGTTCACGCCATAGTTCAAAACTCAGCAACATTCCCAGTAGACATGTGACAGCCAACGCCCAGCCCCAGCGGGGTTGTTTAGGCAGACGCTTGGGTGTGGTTTGTGGTGCTCTTTGAAGGGCGAAAAGGCGTGCAGGGGCATCAATTTCTTGCCACAGTTGTTTGGCTTTCTGGTAAGCGAGTTGATGGCGGGGATCACGGCTTAACCAGGTTTCAAACGCTTGGCGGTCGTGTGGTGTAGCGCTGCTGTCCTTGAGCCGTAGGTACCAGCCAATGGCTTCATCCACGATGTTGTCGTCCAGCAACGGTGTATGCAGAGGCTGTGTGTTAGATCTGTGCGGTATAGTCACGGTGTTACCCTTCCTGGGAATGCGACGTATTGTTATAGATAGAACGTTTGGGGTGCCGATCTTCCTCACTTTGTGTTTGGCGCTGCCATTCGCGACATAAGCGCATGGCACGCATCATGTCCTTTTCGACGGTGCTAATTGAAATGCCAAGTCGCTCGGCGATGGCGGTGTAGGTCTCACCTTCAACACGGTTGAGAAGAAAGACGTGCTTGGCGCGTTCAGAAAGGGTATCTAGTTGCTCTATCAGGTGCTGCCATTGCTGTAAGGTTGTGGCTAACTGCTCTGGGCTGGGCGCCTGAGGTGGCTCCTCAGTAGCGGTGTGTAGCTCCTCCGTTTGATGGCGTCTGCGCACCTCTTGGGCGCGCAAATAGTCGAGCGCCAGGTTATGCGCGGTACGATGCAATAAGCCGGGGGTATCGGTTGCGTTTGGCGGCCGTTGCCATAATTTTACAAAGGTGTCCTGGGCTAAATCTTCGGCTACGCTGGTGCTGCCAACGACTTGCTTTATACGTTTAACTAAACGGTGTCGCTCATTTTGGAACATGCGGAGCAGGGTAGAAGAGGGTTTAGTCATGATTCATGAATTAAGGAATCAAGGCGAGCAAAGGAGCTGCAGCGTTACGGCTATTGATAGGCTGCAGTTCTACGTCATAAACCTCCGCGATGGTTGCGGGATCAAGCACCTGGGAGGGTGGGCCGTGAGCAATGCGCTGACCTTGATTTAACAGCCACACTCGGTCGGCGTAGGTGCTGGCTAGGTTGAGGTCGTGAAGCACGCAGACAATCGCCATATGGTGCCGTTCTGCCCAGGCGCGCAGTTGGCGCATTAAGCGTTGTTGCTGGCCAATATCCAGAGCGCTAGTGGGTTCATCAAGTAGTAACAGTCCGCCATCCTTGGCAGCAGGAGTGCACCTTGAGAGTAGCTGGCAGGCTCCTCGCGCAATCATTACCCGCTGACGTTCGCCGCCAGAAAGTGAAAGCACGCTGCGTTTGGCTAAATGTGTCAGGTCTAGATCATGCAGCAGTTCAGCGACCAGTGATTGTTCAGGGTTACTACCAAGGCACACTAACTCTGTCACCTGCCAGTCAAACCCTAGCGGTTCCTGCTGGGCAACCAGTGCACGTCGGCTGGCAAGTTCAGTAATGGGCCATTCGCGCAGCGGTTTACCATCCAGGTGTAGCTCGCCCTGTTCACTGGGGCGAAAACCCGACAACATGCTGAGTAGAGTGCTCTTTCCCGCCCCATTGGGGCCTACAATGGAGAGCAGCTCGCCAGGGCGAATGGTGCCGTCGAAAGGTGCCAATGCGGGTGTGTTGAGCAGCCCCGCCTGATGCAGGGTTAGCATGAATGGCTCCGGCGCATGAGTAGGTAAAGGAAGTAGGGGCCGCCTAGTAGGCTAGTGAGTAACCCCACGGGGATTTCTGCAGGAGCACCCAGCGTGCGCGCCAGGGTATCGGCCACGACTAACAGCAGCGCGCCGCCTAACATCGAAGCGGGCAGCAGCAGCCGGTGCCCGGGGCCCAGCCAGAGGCGCAGACAGTGGGGCACCAGCAGGCCTAGAAAGCCAATTACCCCGGTGAGTGCCACACACAGGCCTACGCCTAGCGAGGTCGCGACCACCACCCGGCGTTTTAAGCGGCTCGCATCCAGCCCCGCTGCATGGGCGGTCGCTTCGCCTAGCTGCAGTAGGTCGAGTTCGCGGGCGCTGCGCATTAACAGCCATAGGGCAACGGCAATCAGTACCAGGGCGAGCGCCGTGGTACGCCACAGGGCATTCGTCAGCGTGCCCATGCCCCATAAACTAAGCTGGCGCAGCTGCTCATCGCTGGCGATAAAGGCTAAAACCCCGCCGCCTGCCCCAGCCAGGGTATTGATGGCCAGTCCAGCCAGCAGTAGCGTCATCACCGCAGCACTGCCGCCACCCTGGCGCTTGGCGAGGCCAAACACAATCAAACAGACGCATAAAGCGCCCAGAAAACCCGCCGCAAACTGACCGTAAAGGCTGCCAGCGCCGCTGTCTTGAAACAGCACAATCCAAAGCGCTACAAACAGCCCCGCGCCGCTGGCAAGGCCGAGCAGGGTCGGGTCGGCCAGCGGGTTACGAAATAGTCCCTGCATGGCGGCACCGCTACCGGCGAGCATCGCTCCCACCGCGACGCCCAGCAGTAAGCGCGGCAGGCGCAGTTGCCACCAAACCTGAACACTGAGCGGGTCGGCTTGGCCGCTGATAAGCCCCCAGGGGGAAATACCCAGCGCACCCGAGGCGGCCGCCCAAGCCAAGGCCAGCAGCAGCGCTGCCGTTAACCCCGTTAAAACGCGAGTCGTTCGGCTAATCGGTAGCCGCAGGCGGTAACGATAGGCACTAAGGATGGCAATCATGGGCTTACTTGGGCGGTGGTGGATGCGCCCAGTAGCGCTTCCACGTCCTGGCGCAAAGTGAGCAGTTGATCAGGCGTGCGCGGGCCAAAGCCGAGCAGCGCTTGATCATCAATGGTAATCAATTGTCGATGACGTCCTGCGGGGGTTAATGCCATACCCGGCAGTTGCCACAGCGCGGCTTCGCCGCCCATTGCTGCTAAGCCCCGTTCGGAGACAACCACAACGTCGGGCGCTTGCCGGGCCAGGGCTTCGGCACCCACGCTGTGATAGCCCTGCATCTCGGCAAAGGCATTTTCCAGCCCCACCGCTTTAAGCGCGGTATGCGCTGCCGTGTCGCTGCCCGCCGCCCGGGGGGTTAAGCCACTATGCTGCATAATAAACATGGCGCGTGTGGTCGGCAGGTTAGGCAGGTTGGCCAGCCGTGCTAACTTAGCGTTCAATGCGTCCGCTAATGCCTCACCTTCCTCGCGGCGATCAGTCAGCTGGCCAACGGCACGGACTTTATCGCCAATAGCCTCCAGGGTGGGCGGGGCGTTGATGATCTCTATGCCAATACCCACCGCCGCTAGCTGCTCAAGCACTTCCTTGGGGCCTGCGTGTCCGGCGGCTAGGATCTGGTCGGGTTTAATAGAAAGCACGCTTTCAGCGGAGAGCTGGCGCAGGTAACCCACCGAGGGCAGTTCCGTCATGTCGGGTGGATACACTACGGTGTCGTCTCGGGCGATAACGTTGATATCGGCATCCAGAGCGGCCAGGGTTTCGGCAATATCGCCACCCAGCACTACCCAGCGCTCGCTGGCCAATGCGGCACCAGTGGTTAGCCATCCGATCAGCAGTGCTGCCAGCGAGCGGCGTATCAGGCGTGTTGTGTTCATGCCACTGCCTCTTGGCTGCCGAGTTCATTCAGCAACTGCCGCCACTCTGGGCGCTCTACGCGACCTTCCTGACGCTCAGCATAAATTTGCAACACTAAAGAGCCCTCTGCATCAAAGGCTTCCACGCTGGTGACACCACCGTCGCGGTTGGGCTTGCTAACCTGCCACACTTGGTCAATCGCGGTGTCATTAAGATGCAGCGTGAACTGCTCGCCAAACAGGTTCAGCCAGCCGCGGGCGCGCAGGGGCGCGGGTAGCGTTCCAGTGCGAATTTGTACACAGCCGGGGCTTGCCACAAACAGCATCAGTGGTAGGGCGCGCTGAGTTGCTTTATTTAACAGATTTTCCAGAGCATCCATAGGTAGTGCGCGAGTATAGTGCCCTTCCATTAGCTGATTGGCTTCAAGGCGTTCTAGTTGATGGCGTTGAAGTAAGGTGAAGAACTGGTGCACGTCACGCATTGCTCCCCATTCACTGGCCAGCGTGGGGGTTTCCGGAAGAGGGCGTTTGAGGCGTGGCATACATTGGGTAAACGCTGGCGTGTCCAGGGTGCCCAGTGCGGCTAATTCTCCCCAGGGGCGGGGTAACGGATTTTCCAAAGCGAAACATTTGTGAATAGCGCAGCCATGCTGATTGAAGATTTGCAGGCTCCAGCGCCACTGCGGTTGTCCGTTCTCAGTTGGCATGGGGTCACGAATCAGACAGGCCCAGTGCCAGTGGGAATACAGTAGTCGTAAATCTAGGCCACCGGGATCGAGCAGCAAACCAGTTTGTGGCCCGCCGTTTAGTTCGGGGTAGTCGCCCGTTTGTTCAAGCACTGCTAAGCGCGAACGAGTGAGTGCTTTGACCCGGCCTAGCTGGGGGAAACGTATCGCAAGCTCTTTCGCGGCGAGAGGGAGCGTCCAGACGTCGCGGCCCAAGCGCGCGGCCTGAAGTTTGCCTTCACTGATTGATAAGCGCTCGGCAATATCAATCGTTGGCAGGCGAGGCTGCGCTGCTCGTGCTGCGTCAAAGGCTTCTAGAATAGCAATCTGTTGAGACTCAATCATACGTCACCTCTGGACTTGATATCGCAGTGAGTTACCACTGCCAGTTGAGGGTGGCGAACAGGCTGCGCCCGTCGCCCAGGCTACCGTCGGGGCGGTACCACACCTTGTCGCCAAGATTGGCAAGGCGCAGCGAGGTATCCACGGCCGGGGTGATTTGCCAGCCGAGATGAACATCGTGCAGGCCGTAGCCGGGCAGGCGTTCATCGTCGCCCTGTTTATCGAACGATTGAGCAAAGCGCGCTTGCCAGCCCAGGCGGATATTGCTGTTATATAGCGCTACCTCGCTACCCAGGGTCGCTTCCAACGGTGTTTGGCTGCCCAGCGGTTCGCCAGAGTCGCGGTCTTTGCCGGAGACTTCCGAAAGGCCCACAAAACTGGTTAGCAGCGGGAAGGCGCTTGGCTGCCAGGTCACCCGAGCGTCATAGCCCCACAACTGGGCGCGTTGTACGTTCACCGCTTGGGTAGTGCCCGCCATAATGTCGACCTGGGTATCAATAAAGTCGTCAGCGCGGGTATCGAAGTAGCTGGCGCGAACCTGCCAGTCGCCTTGGTGCCATACCACACCGCTTTCCCACGTTCGGCTGGTTTCAGGCGATAAGTTAGGGTTAGGAATCCAGTAGTTGTCCGGCGTGCAGAAGAACGGCCCTGCGCAGAACCCAGCAAAGTGGCGCTCGTTGGCGTAAAGCTCGGAAAGGCTGGGGGCACGAAACGCTTCGGCGTAGCCCGAGAACAGCATCAAGGCATCGTCGGGCCGCCAGGCGAGGCGAAAACGCGGCGATACCTGATCGTGAATGCTATCGGCATCGTTTTGACCACTGGCATCATAGCGGTCATAGCGAGCGCCAAGACCCACGTCAAACTGCCCGGCGCCGCCATCGGCTAGATAGCGTCCAGCGGTGAGGGTGGTGTCGAGATAGGCTGCCTGGGTGTCGATATCGGCTTTAGGGAAGCCATTGGCTTCGCCATCTGGCCGTTGGCGTGCCTGCTCCAGCTCGGCGCCGAATACCAGCGTTTGCGAGAGCCAGCCGTGATCCATACGGTGGTAACCGTCGCTCTGTAGCCCGACCCGCTCTAAGGTGCGGTTGGCCTGGGGTTCGTCAATATCCTGCTGACTAAAGGTAAGCCGGGAAGTAACCTCGGTGGCAGCACTGGGTTGCCAGCGGTGACCTAGCTGGACGTTGTTGCTCTCCACATCGCGGTCGCGCAGCGGGTTGCTGGCATCGGTTGAAAGCTGCTGTGGGTTGGCGGGCTGGGTGGCGTCTTCATCGTAATGCTGCCAGCTTATAAACAGCCGCTGTTCGTCGCTGGGCTCCCAGCCGCCTTTGAGCAGCAGGCTATTGAGCGTGGCATCCTCTTCGGCTTCATTGCCTCCGGCACGACGAATATCACCGGATTCACTACGGCCGATGGAGAACAGACCGTCCACCTGGCCGTTGGCGGTATCCCGGCGACCAAAGGCGGTCAGGCTGCCGCGTAGCTCGTCGCTGGCCGTTGCCCCGCCGACGGAAAGGCGCATGCCGCTATCTTCGCCGGGGGCCAATAGGTCATCGGCATCCACGCTGGTGAAGCTGACCACCCCGCCCATGGCATTGCTGCCGTAAAGACTGGAGAGCGCACCCCGAGCGATCTGTACCTCTTGAATCAAGCCTGGGTCGAGGAAGAAGTTGCCGATGTGGCCAGTGGAGATATCCTGACGAACCCCATCCAGGCGCACCAGCACCCCATTGCTGCCAAAACCGCGCATACTTAAGGTTTGGCCATTGCGGCGGCCTTGCCCTGCGACGTGCAGGCCAGGTTGGCGGCTAAGAACGTCTTCTACCCGGCTGGCGGTGGCCAGCACGGCGTCATCGCGGTCGATGATATCGATAATTAGCGGTGCCCGGGAAAGGTCGGTAGGCGCTCGGGTGCCGGTGACCGTGACTGGGTCAAGTTCTGCCTCATCTGCTTGAGCGGCTAACAGCGGAAGACAGGTTAACAAGAGGCCACTAAAAGCGCGTGTGTGGTTCATAAGCCAGAGAGTTCCAACAGGGGTAAGTGGAAAAGGTCGCTGGCTGGGTGCGATGGGCTACCTGGCTGGCTTTACTTGGTATATTTTTAAACTAATCAGAGAAATTAGTTGCTAAGGCGTTAGGCGTTGAGGATTAACTTGCCGCTTTTAGTGCGGCGCAACACGTAGCGGCGCTGTTCATGGTGAATCACCAGCTGGCCTGAGCTGCCCAGTAATTCATTGCTATCCACTTCGCGGGGCGCTGAAGCCGACGTGTCTTCCTGGCGAGTGCGCTTATCAGCGAACTGCATGAGAGGATAACTCCTGTGTTAATGATAACTATTAACGTTAATTTAGCAGAGTTGAGACTGTCTCTCAATAGCCTCTCAACAGGAGTTGGGGGGAGGGGAGGGAATTAACGTCTAGACCCGAGTTCTTCATCTAAATGCAGGCAGGCCGTCATCGTGCTGTCATTTAGCTTGTTTAGTGTCTCCTAACGTTCAATCGTTGGCTTACAAACGATCAGGGGGAGACTAAAATGAGTAAAGAGATCGAAGATCATCGCCTGTTTAACCACAGCGGCAACCAACCTTTCGCCGATGTATTGGCGCGCCATGTATCCCGTCGCGATGTGATGCGCGGTGGTTTGAGCATGGCCGCTGCCTCAATGCTTGGTTTTGGCGGTGCTGCTCAAGCGCTTGCTTCAAACGGGGCACAAAAAACACCTCTGACACTGGCGTTTGAAGCGGTTCATGGGTCACTCACCGACGCCGTCGTGGTGCCGGACGGTTACGTGGCCCAAGTCTTGGTGCCGTGGGGTACGCCGCTAAGCGCTGGCGGAAGTTGGCAGTCTGACCAGCCTATGACGACCGAGCATCAAGCCACCAGCGTGGGCATGCACCATGATGGTATGGACGCCTTTCCGCTGGATGCCGAAAATGCTTCACGGCGTTTTTTGCTGGCGCTAAACCATGAATATATTGATCAGGATGCGCTCTGGGCACCGCAGGGTGGTCCCACCAACGCGGATGAGGGTAAGCGCCCGGCGGAGGAGTCGCGCACCGAGATCAATGCTCACGGTGTGACCATTGTCGAGGTCGAAAAAGACGCCAACGGGCAGTGGTCGCATGTGCCGGGATCGCGCTATAACCGCCGCTTTACCAGCGCAACGGAAATGGATCTGGCTGGCCCCGTGGCAGGCAGTGATTACGTCAAAACGCGCTTTTCACCGGCGGGTACTCAAACCCGGGGCACCAACAATAACTGCGGACACGGCATCACGCCCTGGGGCACCTATATTGCCTGTGAAGAGAACTGGCCCAACGTCTTTGTTCACACCGGCGAGCGCTTCCAGGACGACGCCCGGATTGGCATTCCCACCGAGCGCGGCCGCTACGCCTGGGAAACGTCGGCGGGTGATGCTTCTGAAAAGAACGACGAGTTTGCCCGTTTTGATATCACGCCACGCGGTGAGCGCGCCGAGGATGACTACCGTAATGAAGCGCGAACCTTCGGCTACCAGGTCGAAATCGACCCTTATAGCGGTGCCCGGGCAGTTAAGCGCACGGCTCTGGGCCGTTTCCGCCATGAAGGCTGCTGGTTAGGCAAACTGGAAGCTGGCCAGCCGGTGGTGTTCTATTCCGGCCACGATGCCCGCAACGAGTACGTGTATAAATACGTCTCCGACGCGGCCTGGGATCCCGCTGATGCCAACCGCCCAGGCGAGGCGTACGACCGTCTCGCCATCGGCAATAAATATATGGATAACGGCACCCTCTATGTGGCCCGCTTTCACGCCGATGGCAGCGGTGAGTGGTTGCCGCTGACGCCTGATGCTGAGGCCCAGGATGGCCGTACCTTGGCAGCGGCGCTGGGCTTGGCAGAGAATGATTTAGCCGGTGTGATTATCAATACCTGCGATGCGGCGGACCTGATGGGGGCAACACCGATGGATCGCCCTGAATGGGCCGCCGTGGATACGGCCACCGGAGATGTGTATCTAACGCTGACTAACAATTCCCAGCGTAGTGAGGAGGCCGCAGTGCCTACCTTTACCAATGAAGGTGACGAGATTGCTCAGTTGGGGGTTGGCTATGTTACTGCCCCGACTGACGCCGCCAACCCTCGCGCAAATAACGGCGCGGGTCACATTATCCGCTGGCGTGAAAGTCGCCTGCCGAATGCGTTTCGCTGGGAAGTGTTTGTATTTGGTGCGGCGACCGACGATGCGGATAACCTTTCGGGTCTAACCGAAATGAACCAGTTTGCCAGCCCTGATGGGCTCTGGTTTGATGAGCGCGATGATGGTCAGGGCATTCTGTGGATTCAGACCGATAACGGCTATGAAGGCATTACGGAGTACACCAACGACCAACTGCTTGCCGTGGTACCCAATGGGTTAGACGACATCCAGGGAACCGGCCCGGTGATTAACAGCAGTAACCAGCAACAGCTTAAGCGCTTTGCGGTAGGGCCCAACGGCTGCGAAGTGACAGGCATTTTTACCACGCCGGATAAAACCGCGCTGTTTATCAATATTCAGCATCCAGATAACTGGCCAGCCGATGGTAATGCGCTAGTGCAAGATGCCACTGCCGCTGCTAGCGGTCAGGTACGGCCCCGGGCCTCGACCGTGGTGATTCAAAAGCGTGATGGTGGGCCTATAGGGGTTTAAAAATCAGGTACTAAGCGCTGGAGTGATAACAAGCGCGCTATTAAAAGCTTCGAACCTCTCTCAGGTTCGAAGCTTTTTTGGTTTTAGGCTTGCTGAGCCTGTCGTTTTTTCTGCCGGGCTTCTAACGCCTGAATGGCATCGACCTTCAAGGGCAGTTGGCTAGCCCAGAGGATATCGTCGCGGCAATGGCCAATATCGCGCAGTACATGATCGTCGTAGTCCAGTAGCGGCACTATATGGCGGCGGTAAAGCCTGCGCCGCCGGTAACGCCACCAGCCCATATCCAGTGCTCGGATCAGCCGCATTGACGGCATGGCGGGCATGTAAAAATGCAATTGTGGTGGCTTGGGCGGCGGCGCCAGTTGGCTGGCCTTTTCCCAGGCGTTGTGGGCATGTTGGGTAGGATCTTCGCATTTCATCGCGCACCTCCATCGTCACCCCCGCTGCACAGTAAGCGGTGCCTATGCACCGACTGGGCAGGTGTGAACTGTGGTGAATAAGTAGGAGGGTCGCGACCTCTGGTTATCAGCTTGGCGCTTCGCCTTGAATCAATCAAACGAAAAGATCTACACTGTGTGTTAAGATTTTCTGAAAGGTTAGTGCGATGAACCAACTCTCAACCCTACCACCCAGCCGGGCCGCCTTGCCGCTACTGGATAGCGAGGTGCTGCGTACTTTTGTGACGATTGCCGAGAGCGGCAGTTTTACCCGCGCCGCCCAGCAGCTGTTTCGCACCCCTTCTGCGCTGAGCATGCAAATCAAACGCCTGGAAGAGATCCTCGGCCAGACGCTGTTTGTGCGCGAGGCGCGGCACGTCCGCCTGACTGCCGAGGGGGAGGTGCTGCTGGGCTATGGCCGACGACTGCTTAAACTCAATGCGGAAGCCGTGACCCAGTTTTTAGCGCCTACTATAGAAGGGCGCGTGGGACTGGGCATAACAGACGACGTGGTGGGGCGTATTCTGCCGACGGTACTCGCCCAGTTTGCCCGTTCGCACCCGGCGGTGCAGGTCGATGTCGAGGTGGGACGCAGCAAAGACCTGCTCGCCAGGCTGGATGAGGGCGAGCTTGATCTCGCCCTGGTGATGGCCGGAGGGCCTGGTCAGGCGGCGCGGGGGGAGATCGTCCACAGCGAACCGCTGGTATGGGCGGGGCGTGAGGATGGAGTTGCCGTGCAGCGCACGCCACTACCGGTAACCCTGGCACAACAGGGGTGTGCGTGGCGTCGAATTACCCTCAATGCCCTTGATCAAGCGGGGATTGCATACCGAATTGCTTACTCCTGCGACCACTGTGCTGGGCAGGAGGCCGCTATGCTGGCCGATTTGGCCGTGACGGCCTTCCCCAAAAGCTTGGTTCGCCCGCCCCTCAAACGCCTTCACAACGAATCGCTTCCCCCGCTAGGCGATTACCAAGTGGCACTGGTGAAGCGCGCAGGGAGTGGCGACGCCAGTGAGGTATTGGCCGAACGAGTGGTCGAGGCGTTTCGGGAGGGTTAAATATTGTTCACTGACCCTGGCCTTCCATTAACGTGCGCAGCGGAAGCTGCTCTTTATTGATGGGCGTCTTGATAACGATATAGCTGAAGTACTTTTCAATGCCGATTTCATCCTCAATAAGTGCCTCCATCACACGCTGGTAATGGGCAATACTGCGGGTGATAAAGCGCAGCAAATAGTCATAGCCACCGCTGATAAGGTGGCACTCCATGACTTCATCAACCTGACGAATTTTTTGCTCAAAGCGTAGAAAATCTTCCCGGTGGTGATCCGACAGGGTGACCTCTGTAAAGACGGTCACGCTCTCCATTAT
This sequence comes from Halomonas sp. SpR8, assembly GCF_031010195.1. Classification (GTDB taxonomy): domain Bacteria; phylum Pseudomonadota; class Gammaproteobacteria; order Pseudomonadales; family Halomonadaceae; genus Vreelandella. The sequence goes on from NZ_JAUAMC010000004.1 coordinate 30,025, forward strand.
TTTGGCTAGATTGAGGCGGGCCTGAAACGAAGTGATGTAACCGGCGGCTTCTAGTCGCTTGACTCGCTGTAGACAAGGGCTGGGCGATAGCCCGACTGCATCGGCCAAATGAACGTTAGTCATCCTTCCATCTGCTTGAAGCTGTACCAGAATATTGATGTCGATACGGTCAAGACGAACGCTAGCCACCATACAAAGCCCTTTATTTATTAGGGGGGCAATAAGTTATGCCCCGTTGATTTGAACTAATACCTTTGTCTAAAGCAATTCGCCGCGTAGAGCAAGCTGGTGTTGATAAATAAAGTCGCTAAGCGAGATACACGTCTGTGTTTGTGGCCGGTCAGCTTTGGCACTGCGCGTGATACGGCAGTGCCCCCCACGACTATTTACCGAGGCGGGGCCAGCAGTTAAGAGCAGAACCTGGCTATCCGCCTCCATCTCCCGAAGCTTGGCACGCGCGGCCACAAAGCTGCCAGTGGTGAGACGCTCATTAGCTAAAAGGCCTATGCGCTGATTAAAGGCAAAGAACTCCTGCTCATTGAGGGACGTCACCACTTTGAGCCGATAGAACTTGCGCAGATAGTGAATAGCCCCAGGGGCATCTTCATAAAGTGAGCCAAAGCCAAGTGAGCTGGCAAATTCAATTCCTTCTTGCCAATCCACCTCCAGCCCCCAGCGGTTGGCCAGGGCGCGATAGACAGTACAGTGAGCCGAAACGGCGCCCATCTGCTCATCCGTGAGTTCATGCAGCGCCTGTACATAGTCTGCTAATACCTGCTCCTGCGGTGGCGGGGCAGGCATCAACGCTAACAGTGGCGATAGGCCACGCACAATGTCTCTATCGCGATCGATCAGCACGCCATGGGCATCCATGCATAGCGTCGTATAGTCGGTCAATTGCATGACGTCCTGCTCTCCTGGCGTTGGCGATGAATTAGTCAGTGGTGTTCGATAATGCGTTGTCTAACATCGCCACTGCTTCGTCGATTTGTGCGTCGCTCGTATTCAATGGCGCCAGGAAGCGAATGACATTGCGGTGAACGCCGCACTTGATCACCAGCAAGCCCGCTGCACGGCAGTGATCGATGACCTGTTGCACCAGGGCGGCGTCTTCCGGTGTTACCCGTGGGCCGTTGAGAAGTTCGATGGCAAGCATCGGGCCTTGCCCGCGTACTTCGGCAATCAAAGGGTGCTTGGTTTGCAGTCGACGTAGTCCTGTTTCCAGCCGTTTGCCCATGGCGATGCCACGTTCAAGCAGTTGCTCATCTTCAAAAATATCCAGCACCGCCAGTGCCGCCGCACAGCTCAGCGCACTGCCGCCATAGGTGCCGCCAAGCCCACCCGGCGCGGGAGCTTGCATCATCTCGGTACGCCCAACCACGCCTGAAATCGGTAAGCCACCGCCCAGGCTTTTAGCGACAGTGACCAGGTCTGGCTGGATATTGCTGTGTTCAAAGCCAAACATCTTGCCCGTGCGCCCGAAGCCGGTCTGGATTTCATCGGCGATGAGCACAATGCCGTGGCGTTCAGTCAAGGCGCGCAGGGCCTGCATAAACTCGATCGGTGCAGGCAGGAAGCCACCATCCCCCTGTACCGGCTCGATCAGAATAGCGGCGACCTGATCGGGGACGACTTCAGTGGCGAACAGCGTATCCAGCTCGGCAAGTACGTCCTCGCTACTGACGCCCCGCAGCGCATCCGGGTAGCTGACGTGGTGGATAGCGGGGGCAAAAGGGCCAAAATTTTGTCGGTAGGGCTGGCTCATGCCAGTGAGCGTGGTGCCCAACAGTGTGCGTCCATGAAAGCCGCCGCGAAAGGCAATCACGTTGGGGCGCCCTGTATGGGAGCGGGCAATTTTAATGGCGTTTTCTACCGCTTCAGCACCGGAGGTAAACAGCACGCTTTGGTAGGCATTTTCGCCGCCAACCAGCTTGGCCAACTGGCTAGCGAGCTCTATATAGCCTGGATAGGCCGCCACCTGGAAACTCATATGGGAAATACGTTCCACCTGGGCCTGAACCGCTGCCACCACCCGTGGGTGATTGTGGCCGACATTGAGCACGCCGATACCCCCCACGAAATCCAAATAGCGCTTGCCGTCGACGTCATAGACTTCGCTGCCGCGGGCATGGGAAATCACGATAGGGTGGGCGTTCACCACACCGCGGGGAATGCACTGATCGCGCTGGCTTAGCATGGCGTGGGAAGGGTGGGCGTCGGTCTTCATCTGCGGGCTCCTTGAACATAGTCACGTTATAGTCACGATTTTCATGTTGTGGTGTGTTGGCGCCGCTGGCAGAACGTGGAACGCGAGCGCCAACACCCCATGCGTTCTTGAGCTTACCGTCGTTAGCAAGCTAGTTACGCTTGGCATGGCATCGGTAACCGCGTAATCCTTCGTATTTTCTAGCCTGTGCAGCATCATCCACTGTCATGGGGGAGCGCAGTGTAATCTGCGTCTTGAGGGCGGATTTAGGCCCATGGCTTCGCTTCATCACCGCCAAAACGGTATCCGCTGCCTGTGAAACCACCGTAGGATGAAGTTTTAGCTAAGGAGACGCTGCGATGGCACTGCTGTATAAATCCGACCCGGTGCGCGGCGCCCGTTGGAAAGAACTTTTTGCCCAACACGCGCCGGATATCGAGTTCCGCCAATGGCCCGATATCGGCGACCCTAACGAGATTCGCTATTTGCTGGCGTGGATGCCCCCGGAAAACATCATGGCGTGCCTGCCCTCCCTTGAGGTGCTGTTTGCCACGTCTGCGGGTGTCGATCAGTTTGATTTTGACGCACTGCCTTCAGAGCTGCCGGTCGTGCGGATGCTTGACCCCTCTATTGAGAGCGGCATGATTGAGTACGCCACCTTTGCAACGCTATGGTTGCACCGCCGCATGGGCGACTATGTGCGCCAGCAGCGCGAGGGAAAATGGCAGGCGCATATGCTGGTGCCTACAGCAAAACGGCGCATCGGTGTACTCGGTTTAGGCCAGTTGGGCTACGCCATCGCGACCCATCTGGCAGGTTACGGTTTTGACGTGCGCGGTTGGTCGCGTTCGCCAAAACAGGTGGCGAATGTTCACTGCCACAGTGGCCAGGAAGCGCTGGATGGTTTCCTTGCTGAAAGCGATATTGTGATCTGCGTATTGCCGCTGACCGACGCCACCCGCGGCATCCTTAATAGAGATCTTTTTGCACGTATGCCCGAAGGCGCGGCTTTGATCAACATTGGCCGTGGCGAGCACCTGGTTGACCACGATCTGACGCAAGCCCTCGACGAGGGGCAACTAAGTGCCGCGGTGCTGGATGTGTTGAGTGAAGAGCCGCCCGCCGATGATCACCCCTTCTGGCGGGACGAGCGGATTTTGCTGACCCCCCATGTGGCCGCCATGACGCAGCCCGATAGCGCTTTCCCGGTTCTGCTGGATAACCTGCGTCGTTACCAGCGCGGAGAGGCAATGATCGGCAGGGTCGATCTGCAGCGTGGCTACTAGGCGTTGTACAAAAATTGCCTGCGCTCGCCGTCTGTTCGTGCAAGCTCTAACATTTAACAATAGCGTTCCTACCTACTCGCTCGCCCTGGGGATCGGCGAGTGAGTAGGTTTGTATATCTCTGCTAGTTCACCTAAGTCCCAGTTTCCGCCCGTCAATACAGCACAGACTTTTTCATCTGGTCTGGTGTTAATATGACCGGCCAACAAAGCGCCAATGCCAATTGAAGCGGCAGGCTCCACTATCAGCTTTGCATCGTTAGCAAGGGTTTGCATGCCTGCAATAATATAGCTGTCTTCTACGAGAATGATTTCGTCGACATGTTGTTCAATAATCGGGTATGGGTTTTGGCCAGGTACGCTTATTCTTAATCCATCCGCAATGGTGTTTTGTAAAGGCAGCGATATACGCTCTTTATGTATCCTGCTTTGAAAATATTTAGGTGTTAAGGCAGGTTCCACACCGATCACACGCACCGATGGTTTTATTGCTTTTATAGCGGTGGCGATCCCTGAAATAAGGCCTCCACCGCCCATGGGAATGATGACCGTGTCAACATCTTCCAAGTCTTCTAATATTTCACATCCAATGGTGCCCTGGCCCGCCATTACCATCGGATCTTCAAAAGCGTGAACAACTGCATACTTATTTTCTTCCGCAATTTCATACACTCTTTTCCATCTAGCTGCCGTATCACCATCGAACAGTATGACTTCTGCCCCAAGCGCTTTTGTATTGGCGATTTTAATTTTTGGTGCGGTTGCCGGAAGCACTAATAGCGCTTTTACACCCAGCAATCTGGCGGCGTAGGCAAGTCCCTGTGCATGATTGCCCGAAGAAGTGGCAATTATGCCATTAGCTATCTCTCCTTTCGGGAGGGAGAGCGACTTGTTTAAAGCCCCGCGGATTTTAAAGGCGCCGGTAATTTGTAGGTTCTCTGGCTTAAGGTATATTTGACAGCCGAGTGCTTCATCCATTTTTTCACCGCGTAATAGCGGTGTGTGCTTAATGTAAGGTTTTAATCGTTCTTGGGCTTCTCGAATATCCTGAATGGTAGGACGGTCGCACATAGTGCTTATCTCCATAAACAGCATTAAAAGAATTCAAAAGAAGTCCCAATGCTGTTCTCTATTGCATTGCTGTAGATTTTGAATGCAGTGGTGTTGTCTTGTATGGCCATGCCGGTAGAGTCGAAAATGGTAATTTCAGTATCGTTTTCTCTTCCCGGTTTTTTGTTCAGAAGTATTTCGCCAATTTCACCATGGATATCGTTTCTAGTGATGATGTTTTTATTCAAAGGATGCCAAGTTTCTCCTTTTGTAACGCACTGCTCGATGGAGTCATTGACGATTTTTGCGTTTCTGAATATCTCTGGATCCAGTTCTTGTTTACCTTGTTGGTCTGTACCGATGGCCACGATATGTGTGCCGGGCTTAATCCAGTCTGCATCCACGAGTGGGCCTTGACCACGGGTTGTCGTAATGAGTATGTCAGCCTGCTCAACGGCCTCTTTGTTTGAATTTGCTAGTACCACAGGAATACCGAACTCTCTTTCGATATCTTCCTTATAGCGGGAAAGCGTCGCCGGGGTTCTGCTCCAGGCGTGGATCTCCTCAATCCTCATCACTTCATTGATGGCTCGAATTTGCATCCGGGCTTGGTTGCCGGTGCCAATCGTCGTGATTTTTTTGGCGTTCTTTCTGGCCAGCACTTGTACCGAAACAGCCCCGGCGGCTCCCGTTCTAAGGCCGGTGAGCAAACTGCCATCCATAGCGCAAATCAAGGCGCAGCTCATCGCATCGAACAGCAGTATGTTACCCATGCCGCTAGGCAGACCGTGTGCGGGGTTATCAACAAATCCGCCTGAAGAGGTTTTCATCGAGATTATTTCATTGGCTTTATAGTACCCCGCTTTAAAATCAATCTCTCCGCGAGGATCAGGGAGATCTATCCCTATATAGTCAGGTTGTACCACCTCGCCACGGCTGAATGCTTTGTATGCCTCCCTGACAGCATCGATGATTTCCTGCATACCTATTAACTTGCTGACTTCTTCCTTGTTAAGTAAAAGTGTCTTCATTTAAGTGTCTCTTGTTTTTTAATCAGATATAAAATCCGATGTTAATAACGATTGCATGAGACCTCCCCATAAGTGATTTAGGGGTGTTTATATGTTCTTATAGAAAGAGGCGACCGCCATGGCGCGGGCGCCTCACTTACTTTTCCAGGTACTTTCCCAGGCTAGTTAAGCCCGCCCATATGAAAGGCTTTCTCTTCCAGATACTCATCCAGGCCTTGGCGGGCGCCTTCACGGCCCAGGCCAGACTGTTTCATGCCACCAAACGGCGCTACTTCCATTGAGATAGAGCCGGTGTTGAGGCCGACCATGCCGAACTCCAGCGCTTCGCCCACCCGCCAGGCCCGGCGCACGCTTTCGGTAAAGAAGTAAGCGGCTAGTCCAAAGGGCGTTGCGTTGGCAATACGAATAGCCTCTTCTTCGTGCTCAAATTGCATGATGGGGGCGACGGGGCCAAAGGTTTCCTCCTGGGTGACCAGCATGGCTTCGGTTACCTTGGTGAGCAGTACCGGCGCCACAAAGCGATCCTTACCACTGGGTACCTCGCCGAGCACCTTTTCAGCCCCATGGGATAGGGCGTCATCGAGATGGCGGGCGACTTTGCTCACCGCCTGGTCATTGATCAGTGGGCCAATAGTGGTGCCTTCCTGCATGCCGTCGCCACAGCGCAACGCCTCGATTTCCGTCGCCAAACGGGCCACAAAACGGTCATGAATACCGGATTGAACCAGAATACGGTTAGCGCAAACGCAGGTCTGACCGGCGTTGCGGAACTTGCTCGCCATGGCACCAGCCACCGCCAGTTCCAGGTCGGCATCGTCAAACACGATCAGCGGGGCATTGCCGCCCAACTCCAGGCTGAGGCGCTTGATATCGTCGGCACTCTGGCGCATCAGCAGGCTGCCCACCCGGGTTGAGCCGGTGAAGGAGAGTTTGCGCACGGTGGGGTTGGAGGTTAGTTCACCGCCAATGCCTTCGGGCAATCCGGTGACGATATTCACCACGCCGGGGGGGAAACCAGCCCGCTCCGCGAGTACTGCCAAGGCCAGTGCTGACAGCGGCGTCAGCTCCGACGGTTTGATGACAATCGGGCATCCGGCCGCTAACGCGGGTGCGCACTTGCGGGTAATCATGGCAATGGGGAAGTTCCATGGCGTAATCGCACCGCACACGCCCACCGGCTGTTTAAGGATCACAATGCGACGATCCGCGCTGGGCGAGGGGATGGTCTCGCCGTAGGCGCGGCGTGCCTCTTCCGCAAACCACTTGATAAAACTCGCGCCGTACTGGGTCTCTCCCCGCGCTTCGCTTAGCGGCTTGCCCTGTTCCAGCGTCATCAATACCGCCAGATCCTCGCTGTTTTCCAGTATCAGTGCATACCAGCGCTCCAGCAGTGCTGCTCGATCTGCCGCTGTGCGGGTACGCCAGGCGGGCCACGCCGCTTCGGCGGCCTCGATTGCCCGGCGGGTTTCGCTGGCACCCATGCTGGGTACGCTAGCCAGCGCTTCGCCGGTGGCGGGGTTGGTGACGGTCAGCGTGGCCGCATCATCGGCGTCGCACCATTGTGCGTTGATAAAGGCCTGCTCGCGTAGCAGGTCACTGTCATTAAGGGGCAGCGTCGGCATGCTTTTCTCCTTGTCATTAATAGGGCTAGGTCATCAATCGGTCTGGGACATCAATAGAACTAGTGGTTAAACGGGCGCGGTTGTGGGCTGCGTATGGGTTGACCATTCACAAGCCTCCAGCCAGCCAGGCTGGAGTTCAGGCACCGAGCCGATCAGCTTGCGGGTGTAGTCGTGCTGTGGCTGGTTGAGCACTGTGCTGCAAGGGCCGAACTCCACACATTCCCCTTGGTAAAGCACCATGACGTCGTCACACAACGAACGTACTGTCGAGATATCGTGGCTGATAAACAGGTAGGCGACGCCCAGTTCACGGCGCAGTTCGGCCAGCAGCTCGAGAATTGCCGCGCCCACCACGGTATCTAACGCCGAGGTCACTTCATCGCAGAGAATCAGGTCGGGTTCGGCGGCCAGCGCCCGGGCGAGGTTAACGCGCTGCTTCTGGCCGCCGGAGAGCTCGCGGGGCTTGCGGTCGAGCAGCGTGCGTGGCAGCTTGACCAAGTCCATTAACTCTTCAACCCGCCGCTGGCGGGCGTCGCGGCTCATCTGAAAATAGGTTTCCAGCGGGCGGTTGAGCAGCCGCCTAACCGTGTGGGCCGGGTTGAGCGCATTGTCGGCGCTCTGGAAGACGATCTGAATACGCCGAAACTGGTCGGGTGTGCGTCCTCGCAGCGTCGGCGGTAGCTCACGGCAATTGAACTGAACTTCACCCCGTGACGGTGCCACCAAACCAGCGACCGCTCGGGCAAGCGTCGATTTGCCTGACCCGGACTCCCCGATCACGCCTAACGCCTGGCCGCGATCAATGCGCAGTTGGATGTGATCCAGCACGACATTATTCGGGAGCCCATTGCGATCACAGCGCCCATAGCCCACTTGAAGATCATCGATACGCAACAATTCGTCGCCGCTGGACTGAAGGCCGGTGGGCACGCGGGTCTCCGGACGTGCCGCCGCCAATAAGCTACGCGTGTAAGCATGGCCCGGATTGTCCAAAATTTGCCCGATGGGCCCTTGCTCCTGCTCTTCCCCGGCCTGCAGCACCAGCACGTGATCGGCAATCTGGGCAACCACGGCAAGGTCGTGAGAGACATACAGCGCCGTGGTACCCCGCTCGCGCATAACGCGCTTGAAGGCCCGCAGTACATCGACCTGGGTGGTCACATCCAGTGCGGTGGTCGGTTCATCCAGAATCACCAGCGCGGGATCGGTAATCAAGGCCATGGCGGCCATAAGACGCTGTAGCTGGCCCCCGGAGACCTGGTGAGGGTATCGGTCGCCGATATGTTCCGGGTCGGGCAGGGCCAGCTCGCCAAACAGTTGAATGGCTTTTTGCCGCGCTTGCTGTCGATCCATAACGCCATGGATAAGCGCGCCTTCGATGACTTGATCCATTAGCCGGCGCGAGGGGTTGAAGGCTGCAGCGGCGCTTTGGGCGATGTAGGTCACCCGGTGGCCGCGCAGCGCGCGGGTTTCCACCGCTGAAAGGGTGAGTATGTCGGTCTCGCCCAGTTGCACGCTGCCCCCGGCGATCCGGCAGCCGCGCCGGGCATAGCCCATCATGGCCAGCGCAATGGTGGTTTTGCCTGAACCGGATTCACCGATTAGTGCCATCACCTCGCCGGGCTTAAGCGCAAAATTGATCTGACTGACTATCGTGCGCTCATCCTCACCAGGCGGGGTCGCACAGATATCAAGATCGCGTACGATCAGCGATTCACCTTGCATGGCATCACTCCTTCTGGTTGTCGCGGCTGTTTGAAAGACTGTCGATCAACAGGTTGGCACCGACGGTTAATGAGCCAATTGCTAGGGCTGGCGCAATCACGGCCAACGCCCCCTGGCTAAGACCACCGATGTTTTCACGCACCAGGGAGCCCAGGTCGGCGACCGGCGGCTGCACGCCTAAGCCCAGAAAGCTCATGCCGCTGAGCAGCAGGACGATAAACACAAAGCGCATGCCCATATCGGTGAGCACGGGCTGGATCATGTTGGGAAAAATTTCCACGGCGGCGATATACAGCCGTCCCTCCCCCCGGGTACGGGCGACTTGAACGTACTCCAGGGTGGCGAGATTTTTGGCCAAACTATGGGCAATACGGAAAGAGCCCGGCGCGTAGCTGAGCACTGCCGCCAGAATCAGCAGTGGGATAGAGGTGCCAAAGGCGGAGACCATCACCAGGGCCATCATTTTGCTGGGGATCGAGATCAGCGTGTCGAATATCCGCCGAACGCTCTCCTCGAGCCAGCGCGGCAGGAGCACCGTCAACATGCCAAATCCCGCTCCGACCAGGCTCGATAATAGCGCGGCGACCAAGGCCAGCCCTACGGTGTAGCGTGCCCCGGTGAGCATGCGGCTGAGCATATCGCGGCCCATATAGTCGGTGCCCAGCAGGTGGGCTGTGCTCGCGCCGCCATAAATCTGATCAGAGACAAAAGCCCCCATGGGATACGGTGATAACAGTGGCCCAAACATGGCCACTAATAGCCAGAAGCTAAACAAACCAAGACCGATCCAGCGGGTGAGTTGCAGCCGGGAACGGTTGCGTTGTTTTGGTGAGGTAACCGGCAGGCGACTGCCAGCCATAGCATGTTGGTGTCTGTTGTCCTTGGCGGATGGTATTGCCTTGGTATTATTCATCGGTTTCGCAGCCTCGGGTTGGAGAGGATCGCGCATAGGTCAGCCAGCATGACCAGCAGCAGATAAGCGCCGCAGAAGATCATGGCGCAGGCCTGCACGAGGGCGAGATCGCGGTTGGAAACCGCATCGACCATTAAGCTGGCGATGCCTGGATAGTTGAAGATGGTTTCGACGATGATCACCCCGCCCAGCAGGTAGGAGAGGCTAAGCGCTACCGCATTGGCAATCGGGCCGACGGCGTTAGGCAGCGCATGGCGCAGTACACGCCGCATCGGGGGAACGCCTTTGAGCCGGGCCATCTCCACATAAGCGCTGTCGAGCTGATCGATTAAGGCTGCCCGCGTCATGCGCGCCATCTGGGCAATCAACACGCTGCACAGGGTGAGCACCGGCATGGCGTAAACTTTCATAAAGGCGCCCAAACTGTCGACGGTGGATACGTAGGAGAGCGCCGGTAGCCAGCCGAGTTGCACGGCGAAAATCAGCACCGCCAGGGTGGCGACCAGAAACTCGGGTACCGCCACCATCGACAGGGTGATCAGGTTCAGGGTGCGGTCAAGCACGCCACCCCGGCGCATGGCGGCGGCGATACCCATAATCAGCGCCACGGGGACTGATATAACCGTGGTAATCGCGGCTAACAGTAGCGAATTGGGCAGCCGGTCATTGACCAGTTGTATGACATCGACGCCATTACTGGCGGAGCGGCCAAGGTCGCCGGTGGCAAAGCCACTTAACCATTGCCAGTAGCGCAGCAAGGGCGGCTGATTAAGACCTAGCTGGGCTCGCAGTGCCTCCACTTGTTCCGGCGTGGCAAACTGCCCCAGCACCTGCTGGGCGGTGTCCCCTGGCAGCAGCGAGGTAATCGCAAAGATCACCAGGGAGACCAGCAGCAGGGTAATAAGACTGGAGGCTAAGCGACCTAGTACCAGTCCAAAGAGTGAGTCGCGCATCTTTCTTCTCCGGCTCAAGGGCCATGTTCATCATCATCAAGCGTCGTTAGCCGCGCCGGAGATAATACCCATGGCCTGTGATCACAGTAGGGAGAGCAGGAATTAGCCTTTCCACCAGATATGCTCGGCGAACATATAGCCCATGAAACTGCCCAGGGGGATGGTACGATCCATGCCGCCAATGCGGGCATCGAAGCTTTCAATGCTGCTTAGGAAGACGGGGATGCCGATGCCGCCCTCTTCATGGATCATGGTCTGCATGTCGGCGTACATCTGCTTACGGGTGGCCAAATCCGGCTCTCCCCGCGAGGCAATCAGCAATTGATCAAACTGCTCGTTGTGCCAACCGGCTTCGTTCCAGGCAGCGCTGGAGAGGAAAAACTGCGAGAGCAAAATATTCGCCGTGGGGCGGGGATTGATATTGCCGAACCCCAGCGGGTGTTTCATCCAGTGGTTCGACCAGTAGCCGTCAGAGGGAACACGGTTGATATTAAGGTTGAGCCCTGCTTGAGCCGCGGACTGCTGGAGAAGCACGGCCATATCTTCCGACGAGGAAGCTGCAGGCGACGCCACCAGAGGCACGGTTGCGCCAGCCAGCCCTGCCTTGGCAAGCAAGGAGGCCGCCCGCTCGGGGTCGTACTCACGCTGGGGTAGCCCATCGAAGTAGTAGGGGGAGCTGGAGATAATCGGATGGTCGTTGGCAATCTCCCCATAGCCGCGCAGGGCGACGCGCTTGATCTGCTCGCGGTCGAAGAGGTACTTCATCGCCTCGCGGAATTCGGGGCGGCTGGTGGGCTGCTGGTCAAAGCGCATGACCAGGTCGGTGTAGTTACCGGCGTTCGTCGCTTTTACCTGGTAGCCGTCGCTACCTTTCAATCGCTCTGCGGAGTTGCCACTGACTTCATTGATCATCTGCACATCGCCAGACAGCAGCGCATTGACCCGTGATGATTCGTCGCTAATCCCCACCACCTCAATGGCATCCAGATAGGGATGGCCATCGCGCCAGTAGTTCTCATTCCTAACGCCGACCGAACGCGCGCCGGGGGTAAACTCTTGGCACTTAAAGGCGCCAGTACCCAGCCCTTTCGAGAAGTCGGTCGTGCCGTCTGCCACAATCACAAGGTGCGAAACGGCCAGGATGGAGGGTAACTCGATATTGGGCGAGGAGAGGTTGAATTCGATGCGATGATCGTCCAGAGCCCGGATGCTGTCGATCTGTTCGACCATGGAGGCGACCTTTGAACCCGTCGCGGGATCCTGATGACGCATGATCGAAAAGATCACATCCTGAGGTGTCAGCGGTTTGCCATCGTGGAAGGTAACGCCGCGCCGCAGGGTAAAGATCCAGTGGCTGCCGTTATCGGTATTCTCAAACGACTCCGCCAGGCAGGGCTGGGGTGTCAGATCTTCATCGTACTGGGTCAGGCCGTTATAAAACATGTAGGCGCGAACATAGTCGATGGCCGTCGCCCCTAAAGCGGGATCCAGGGTGTCTTTTGTGGATGCCGAATGGGCCGCTATGCGGATACGGCCGCCGTATTGGGGTGTTGCGCTTTCACTATCCGCCGCCCAGGCCGAAGAGAAACCGGGAAAGGCGCCAGACGCGGCGGCAAAGACGCCCGCCGCGCCAAGGACTTTCATAGCTTCGCGTCGAGACAGCCCGAGCCGCATGGCGTTGTAAACCTGCATGCTTTGTTCGGGAGAAACAAACAGATCATTAGGATTCTTTTCACGTGTCATAAGCCTTCTCCTTACTGCGATTAAGTATTGTTGTGAGTCTGGCAGCGCGTGCTTAACTGGTTTTTGTAATAGCTTTATTTTTAATAGCTCTGTTCTTAATAGCTCTGTTCTTAATAGCTTTTTTCTTAATAGCTCTGTTTTTGTAATCGCTGTTATGATCGCTCTCTTGGTGAGTTTGGTAAGTCGTGTGAGTGCTGTGGTGATGGCTTAATGCAATCGATCCTGTAGTCGGTACCAACTGCCCACCAGGGGTAAAAACCACGGTTTGCCAAAATGGCCGGGGATAGCTGGCCACTTGGTATCCTGCCAAGGATGGGTCTGGCGGTTGCCAAGCATCACCTCGGCTAACACATGCCCCATATGCACCGACATCTGTACGCCATGGCCGCTATAGCCCATGGCGTAGTACATGCCGTTGTGCTGGCCTGCATGGGGAAACCGATCCTGGCTCATATCGACCAGCCCGCCCCAGCAGTAGTCGAGCCGCACCCCTTTTAGTTGGGGAAAGGCCTCTTCCAGGCCGCGGCGCAGTATCTCGCCGCTTTTGGCATCCGATTGGCTGCCGGACATGGCAAAGCGGGCTCGCCCGCCAAACAGCAGTCGGTTATCGGCGGTAAGCCGGAAGTAGTGACCGACAATGCGGCTGGTGACATAGGAGCGTCGCTGGGGCAGCAGCTGGGCACACTGGGCGGCTGAAAGCGGCTCGGTGACGACGATAAAGCTGCCCACCGGCACCAGGCGGCGGCGAAACCAGCTTAGTGGGCCTGTCTGCGAAGCGCCGGTGGCCAGCAGCACGTTTTCGGCGCGAATGTCACCGCTGGGTGTGCCTAGCCAGTACGCGGACTTCTCGCGGGTGACGCGGGTCATCGGCGTACGTTCAAAAATATGCGCACCATGCCTTGCCGCTGCTTCGGCCAAGCCGACGCCGAAGCGCCCCATATGCATCTGGCCGCCGTTACGCTGAAGCAATCCGCCATGGTAGAGCTTTGAATCGACCTCCTCTTTAACGGCGGCGGCGGAGAGCATCTCCACGTCGCTATCCACGTCGCGGCGAATGGCGTCGCAGGTGCGCGCGAGCTTGTCGTAGTGTTCCGGTTTAGCCGCCAGTTTCAGCTTGCCGTGGCGCAGGTAGTCGCAGTCGATCGCCTCTTCGGCCATCACCTGCTCGACGCTGGAGACGGCATCGGCGTAAGAGGTGTAGTGAGCAATCGCGCGCTCGCGGCCAAGCTGCTCGACCAAGCTGGCGTAGTCTTGGGCCACGCCGGTGTTGCACTGGCCGCCGTTGCGCCCCGAGGCTTCGCCAATGATTTGGCCTGCTTCCAACAGTGCTACGCGGGCCCCGCCCCGGGCCAGCGTGCGGGCAGCCGATAGCCCGGTAAAGCCACCGCCCACCACCGCAACATCGTAGTGCTCTTGGGTGAGGGCCTGCTGGCCCCCGGTAAAGGCGGGCGCTGTGGACAGCCAATAGGAGTTGAGTTGCATGGGCGGCTCCTGCACGGTTGGCGAAACAGTCAGCTTAGAGACCGACTAACGCGGGCAAGTCGCGGATATCATTAATCTTGGTCGCCCCATAGCCGTCGCAATAGGGCTCGTGGTTGCGCGCCACAAACGCCTTGTTCTTGATGCCCATTAGGTGAGCTGAAATAAGGTCATAGCGGAAGCTCGATGAGACGTGCAACAGCTCTTCGGGGTGGCAGTCCAGGCTGTCGATCATGGCCTCGAAGGCGGCTAAACGTGGCTTGTAGACTTTGAACGTATCGGCGGTGAAGACCTTGTGAAAGGGCACCTCGAGCTTTTGCACGTTCGACATGATTTGGCTGTCATCGGCGTTGGAATAAATCACCAGGGGGATTTTGTCGGCAATTTTCGCCAGCCCCTCAATCACGTCCGGGTGTGGGCCCCAGGTAGGGACGGCCTGGTAATAGAGCATGCCTTCGTTGTCACGGTATTCGATGCCCCAGCGTTTGCAGGTGCGCTCCAGAGCGCTGCAGAGAACCTCCGCATAGGGTTTCCACTCGCCGAGTACTTCATCGTAACGATAAGCGCCAAAGTCCTGCACGAAGCGCTCCATGCGTTCAGCATCAGGGATGCGATCGGCAAAAATTTCGCGCGTCATGCGCCCCATCTGGAAGTTGGTGAGTGTGCCGTAACAATCAAAGGTGATGTACTTAGGGCGCATAATCTCGCTCATGGTGTTTGATCCTCTTGTGTCATGATTGGAGTAATTGGAGAGTCCTTAGCGCAACGACTCATTTCATTACAGCATTCTTGAGCAGGCGCCCGACGCTGAAAGTACGCGCCCGGCTAACACAAACCGCCTTTTTTTGGGATTGATGCAGCACAGAATGCGGCAGGTCGATCACATCATTTCGGGCTGGCGGATACGGCTGCCATCGGAGAAGCGTTTGATGTGATAAGGCAGGGGATCGACAACGGGAGTGGCATTGGTCGCCAAATCCGCCGCCAGTCTTCCTGCACCAGGCCCAATGCCAAAGCCGTGGCCGCTAAAGCCAGCGGCGACGATAAAGCCAGGGATGGCATCAACCGGAGAGATGATAGGTATCATATCCGGCGTGGTATCGATCATGCCGGCCCAGGCCCGGGCAATATGCACGCCTTTAAGCGCTGGGTACTCTGCCTTCAGTTCTGCCAGAGCCGCACGTGCCTGAGGAAGGTCTGGGGTGGGATCAAGCACGCGCTGGCGCTCAAACGGCGATACCTGATCAAACTGCCAGCTACCCGCCGCTTCAGGCCCGTTGAAGAAAGACGCACCGATGCGGATCTGCAGTTTCTTGGCTAATTTGCTGCGGTAGGCGGCGTAGAATTTGCTCGCGTAGCGAAGCCCTTGGGGGCTGATTTCCACCCGGCCAAGCCCCGGCAACGCCAAGGTGTAGCTGCCATCTAGGCGTCGGCGCAGCGCGACCTTGGGGGTGATCAAGCAACCCGCGGTGACCTCCGGTGCGGCGGTGGTTTGCAGCGCGGTGCCCATAATATTGGCCGAAGGTAGCTCAACGCCGTGACGACGGCAGAAGCGAGAACTCCAGGCCCCGCCTGCACAGATGACCATCGAGGTCTTAATCAATCCGTGCTCCGTCCAAACGCCACTCACTCGCCCGTCGTGCAGATCCAGGCCGCGCACAGCACAGTTTTGATGAAGATAGGCGCCGTGTTCACGGGCGCCAATAGCGATGGCCGAGCAGGCCATCGAGGGTTCGGCCTGGGCATCGTTGGGTGACCAAACGCCGCCAATACAGGGTGTGGTGCTGCCTGGCGAGCGCTCACGGGCTTCTTCGGCACTCAACATATGGCTGATAAAGCCCCGTTCCCGGGCCTGTTTTCCCCATGCCTCCCACTTGGCAAGGCTGGTTTGGCTATCGGTGGTGTAGACGATGCCGTTGCGCCGAAAGCCCACGTCGCGGCCTATCTCTTGGGAGAACGCCTCCCAGCGGTCAAGGCTATACATGGCCAGCGGCAGTTCGAACATGTCGCGATTCTGCTGACGTACCCATCCCCAGTTGCGGCTTGACTGCTCGCCGCCGATAAGTCCCTTCTCCAAAACGGCAACCGAGACCCCTTGTCGCGCCAGTTCATAGGCGGCGGTCGTCCCCACGATGCCGCCACCGATCACCACCACATCAACCTGCTCGGGAAGGGCCGGGCTGTCGTGTACGGTGTCCACGTTGATAAACATGCTTGCTACCTCTATTTGGTAGATAAAGTAATCATCTAATACGCGGTGTCACTCACTGGTCGAGATCGATCAGCACGCTTTTATGTTGCAGGCAGGCGTCAAAAGCAGCACGGCCCAAGTCCCGGCCCACCCCAGAGCGCTTGTAGCCGCCAGTGGGCAGAATGTAGTCGTTACTACGGCCGTAACGGTTAACCCATACCGTGCCCGCCGAGAGTTTTCTTACCGTGCGCAGCGCGCGCCCCAGGTCAGCGGTATGAATACCGGCTGCCAGGCCGTAAACATCGTGCTCGGCCAGTGCTAAGGCCTCTTCTTCACTGTCGAAGGTTTGAATGGTCAGCACAGGGCCGAAGATTTCTTCCTCCACGGCGGGATTATGGCGATCGTTTGTATGCAGCAGGGTGGGTTGGTAAAAGTGGCCGCCATCATGGCGTTCGAAGCGCTCTCCTCCGCTCAATAGGTCAGCGCCTGCCTCGCGAGAGCGTGCCACAATCGATTCAATGCGGGTCAACTGGGTGTTGGAAATAATCGGTGAAAACCAACCGCCCGCCTGCCAAGTGTGGCCAGGGGTGAGGGCTTTGAAAAGCCCGCTAAGCCGTTCAATTATGGGCTCAAGCAGCTCGCGTTGGATCAATAACCGCGAGCCGGCGACGCACACTTGCCCGGCGTTGCCGGTAATGGCGGCGGCAAGGGTTTTGGCGGTGCGATCAATATCCGGGATATCGGCAAACACCAGTTGCGGGCTCTTGCCACCCAGCTCCAGGGTGACCGGCTTGGGCCCGGTTTCTGCACAGGCGCCCATGATGGTGCGCCCGGTTACCGTTGAGCCGGTGAAGGTGACCTTGGCCACATAGGGGTGACGGCATAGCGCATCGCCAGTGATTGGCCCATTGCCCTGAATGACGTTGAACACCCCTGGCGGCATGCCTGCTTCGATGGCTAGCTCGGCCAGCCGCACGGCGGTGAAAGGGGTCATCTCGGAAGGTTTGAGCACCACTGTGTTGCCTGCGGCCAGCGCGGGGGCGACTTTCCAGCAGGTCATGCTGAGGGGAAAGTTCCAGGGGGCGATCGCGCCAACGACGCCCAGCGGCTCGGCAATCTGCATACCCAGGTGGTCGTGGGCGGTCGCCGCGACCTCGCCGCCGTGTTTGTCGGCGAATTCCGCAAAGAAGCGAATACCCTCGGCGGTGTAGGGCACATCCCAGGCCCGCGTCTGATCGATCGGCCGGGTGGAGCCGAGTGATTCCAGTGGGGCGAGATAGTCAATATCGGCTTCAATCAGATCCGCCCAGCGGCGCATAATACGTGCCCGCTCCCGCGGCGCGCAGCGTGACCAGTCGCCGCGCACAAACGCCTGGTGGGCACTGGTGACGGCATCATCGACGCGGTTGGCATCGGCCATGGGCAGTTCGGCATAGACAGCCCCGTCGGAGGGGCGGGATACGCTGAGCGCACTTGGGTCAGTGACGTGCTGGCCCTGAATAAAGTGCGCACAGGGCAAGGCAATGCGGGCAGGATCGAAACTTGGCATGAGAGTCCTTGAAGTTAGTTCAATAGCGTTTTCGTTTACCTACCATCCTAGGTCGGATACCCCAGCATGGGGTGCTGAGTACAGGGTGCTTGGGCGCAGGTGATGCGCTCCCCTATAGCAGCGACGGTTAAATCTGCTGAATTGCACCAAGCGCTCGTTTACGGCGTGGCATCGCACCGCCCTGAGTGCCAAAGTAGCGGCAAACCGATCAACCCCAGCGCAAGGAAAATAGTGCGATGACTCACTCCCCTTTGACGTCTGCTTCAGCTAGTGCTCCCGCCCGTTTTGAGCGTGAGGACTTAACGTGGCGACCAATGACCGCTAACGATCTTGAGGCGGCGCATCGACTGTCGCTTAAACTCGGCTGGCCCCACCGCATCGGCGATTGGCGTCAGATGCTTGAGGTGGGAGAGGGCGTCGCTCTGGAGAGCATCGACGGTGAACTGGTAGGCACTGGGCTCTGTTTCAATCAAGGGGCTGTGGCCACCCTGGGGCTGGTGGTTGTTAGCGACGAGTGGCAGGGCCTCGGGCTGGGGCGCGAGATGATGGTGCGGCTGATGGCGCTGGCGGGCGCCCGGACGCTGCTATTAGTAGCCACGGCCGCGGGCCGGCCTCTGTATCAAAAGCTGGGCTTTGAGGCATCCAATCGCATCTGCCAATACCAAGGGATAGTCACCGTTGCACCGCCTGCGCCGCCGCTGCCGGGTTTACGTGCGATGCAGGCAAGCGATCAGGCGGCGCTGCTTGCTCTCTCACCCGATAGCCCGGCTCATGCGGCGGTCGCTCAATCGGCTACCCATGGGGTGGTCATTGAAAAGGCGGGCGTGATTGAAGGGGTAGCGTTGAAGCGAACATATGGGCGAGGTGCGCAAATTGGCCCCATTCTGGCGCGCAGTGCTGAACAGGCTCAGGCGTTGGTATTGGCGCTGCTGGCGGAGAGTGAGGGAGAATTTATACGCATCGACTTAGTGGATCCCGACGATGATAGCTGGCTGACTGCTTCAGGGCTCAACTGCGTCGACGAAGTGACCCGCATGTACTATGGCGAGAGCGTTGAGGAGGGGCCGTTAACGCGCTTTGGCTTGATATCTCAGGCCATGGGCTAGCGGTGGAGAGACCTTATGAACGCGAATATTGTGGATGCTGCTAACGCTATCACCCCCCAACTCAATGCCCAGCGGCGTGACTTTCATCGCTACCCCGAGCAGGGGTGGATGGAGTTCCGCACCGCCAGCCTTGTGGCTGAACGGCTTAGCCAACTGGGGTTCAGCGTTCAACTGGGGCAAGCGGTGGTGAGTGAGTGCGCACGCATGGGCGTGCCGGATAGGCAAACCCTGGAAGAAGCCTTGGCGCGCGCGCGCACACAGGGCGCCATTGAACGCTGGTTGCCTGCCCTGGAAGGGGGCTTTACCGGCGTGGTGGGTACACTGGATACGCAGCGCCCGGGGCCAACCCAGGCGTTCCGTTTCGATCTTGATGCCCTGCCAATCGTAGAGTCCAGCGAGGGCAATCACCGCCCTTACCAAGCGGGTTTTCACTCGCTCAATCAAGGCTCAATGCACGCCTGCGGCCACGATGGTCATGCCACCATTGGCTTGGGAATGGCCGAACTGCTGAGCCAATTTTCCAATCAGCTGGTTGGCAAAATTAAATTGATTTTCCAGCCTGCTGAAGAGGGCGTGCGGGGGGCCCAGTCGATGGTCGAGGCGGGTGTCGTTGATGACGTTGACAGACTGGTCGCCACGCATCTGGGCCTCGGCCACCCCAGCGGCCAGGTGATATGCGCGGCGGATGGCTTTCTTGCCACCACCAAGTTGGATGTTCACTTTTCCGGCAAAGCGGCCCATGCTGGTGGGCAGCCGGAGATTGGCCAAAACGCCTTGCTGGCGGCCGCCCATGCGACCCTGGGTTTGCACGCCATTGCCCCTCATAGCCAAGGCGCTGCGCGGATCAATGTTGGTCAGCTGCATGCCGGGAGTGGGCGCAATATCATCGCCGATAGTGCGCTATTAACGCTGGAGACCCGTGGCGCCACCGCGGACATAAACAGTTATATGGAAAATCGTGCGTTTGAGGTGCTCAAAGGGGCTGCCGCTATGCAGGGAGTAAGCATCTCTACCGAGCGCGTAGGCGCTGCCAGTGCGTGTGCCGCCAGTCCTGCTTTGGTAGAAAAAATTGCCGCTTGCCTCGCCGATTATCCTGGCATCACCCAGTTAGTGAGGCACGACGTGACGCCCGCAGGTTCTGAAGATGCCACCTCGCTAATGGCCAGGGTGATGGAGCGTGGTGGTCAGGCAACTTACATGATTTTCGGCGCTGATCTTGCGGCTGGCCATCATCACGCCTGCTTTGACTTTGATGAGGCAGTGATGCCGTTGGCAGTCGGCGCGTTGATGCAGATAGCGCTTAATCCTTGAATATACTGTCGCTATTTTGCTAAAGGATATATCAAAACACCTCGCTAAGCGGCTATTGCGCATAGCGAGGTGGTGTAGTGTTGTTGAAGAACAGTGGCAGTCATCCACCGTCTTGGATTAGGCAACCTGCCTTTCAAGCTCACCAGGAATCAAGAAACCACGCAGGATTTTCTCCATTCTCTGCCGTGCATCAGCATGCTCAAGGTCAAGAAAATGCCCTGCGTTGGGCACGACTTCGAACTCGCATTTTGGCATATAGTCGTCGGCGATTAGGATGTCTTCCGGCGTTGTATACTCATCCAATTTGCCATTCACGAACAGCGTCGGTATCTCAATATTACCCAGTAGCTGCTCGTAGTCGGTGTCGTTCATGGAGAGTATCTGTTCAATATGAAAGCAAACCTGTTGAAGCTCTTGGTCATCTAACCGCGAGAGATGCCGGTAATTGATATATTTTAATAAGCGGGGTAAGTATTTTCCCACTTCGTCATTAAGCAGATTAGCAGCGGTTTTGACATCGCCAATCTGAATATAATGGCGTGCACCATTGATATAGCGCAGCATACCGTCGTTAAGCTGAGTAGAAAATGAGGCTAGCACTGCTCTTTTAATAGAGGTGGGGGATTGCGCCAACGCCCTCATGGCGGCATAACCTCCCCAAGAAACGGAAAGTAGCGACGTTGGTTGGTAACGTTCAATCAGAGCTAGGAGGATATTGACTTCATCCTCCTTGGTAATGATACCACCCACAGGGTTATACGGTTTTGACTGCCCAGCAAAAGGCAAATCAAACAGGATAACGTTTAAGCCGTCACTCAAGTATTTGACGCAATTGGTAAAAGAGGCCGTGGTGGCTAGCGCGCCGTTAACCATAATAATACTTTCAGTATTTTGTGGCTGTTGATAGATTTCTACATGCACGCAATGATTGCCTATCTCAACGAGTTCGGTTTGGGCTTTCATGATCTTTTCCTTGCAGTAATTGGGTCAGTTAATGCGAGCTCTATGCGCGTGCATGTCTGAGTAATTGATTCTGAACCTATCAAGTTCATTAGCTGTCACAAATGTGCAAGTTTTTTTAGTATTTCTTTATTTATGTCTACATGATTGTTGAAAGTATTGGCGGCTGTGTATGTAGGATATTGCTGATGGTATTTGTAGGAGATTCGCTGTTTCTATGTAAGGAATTACTTGTAAGTAACTTTTTAATACGCAGCTGTTAAGTAATGTGTAGTCGGGTAGTGTTTTAATTAATTTGCGTAGTTAAATATGACATGATGAATGTTACGGGGAATTAAAGATAACCCCCTCTCCTATCTCAGGTGAGGGGGTTATGGGAACTGGCTCAGTACGCGACGCAGAAACGCTGATTGATATGGCGTGGGTTTTCCAACTCATCAATCATGGCGATGGCGTAATCCTGTACGGAAATACGGCTATTGCCTTCGCTATCGGTCAACAGTGTATCGCCGCCAATCCGGAAACTGCCCGTGCGTTCGCCGGGGAAAATCTCAGCAGCGGGGGAGAGAAACGTCCACGCTTGAGCCGTTTGCCCGCGCAGTGTTTCAAGGGCCGTTTTCGCCCCTTCCGCGGTAGCCCGGTATTCTGCTGGGAACCCCGATGCATCTAACAAAAGCTTACCCGGTGCTACTTCGAGTGTGGCTGCGCCACCCACTAACAACAATCTAGGCACAGACGCGTGTTGAGTGGCGGCCAAAATCGAGTTAAAGCCTTTGAGATAGTAGCTGTAAACGTCCTCTTGGGCATGGCCGCTAAAGGCACTGATAACAGCTTCAAAACCGCGAAGCTGCCCGGCGAGTTCATCAGTATTTAATACATCGGCTTTAACGATAGTGACATTCTTCTGTGGTGCCACTCGTTCAGGGCGAGTCACTAACGCCGTCACGTGATGACCGCGGGAGAGTGCCTCGGTTAACAGGGCGGAGCCAATAAATCCGCTGGCGCCAATCAGTGCAATCTTCATCGTAGTACTCCTTCAGTGGGTAGTCGCTGCATTGTCGTACGCGTTATTGATTTGAAAAATAGCGATTAACGTAATTTACTGTTGTCGATTTCATAACAATAGGGCGTTAAATGACCACCGCTAGCGAGTTCGACCTAAACGGTTTGCCGATCTTTATCGCCCTGGTGGAGGCAGGTAGCTTTACCAAGGCGGCGGAGCGTCTAGGCTGCACGAAAACCCGGGTAAGCCTGCAAATTCGCCAGTTGGAGACGCGACTAGGGGTAACGCTGTTCCTTCGCACCACGCGGCGGGTCCAACTTACCCAGGCCGGCGAGGCGCTTTATCATCAATGTCACCCGCTGTTAACAGATCTACAGGGGGCGCTTGCCAGTGCAGTTAGTGACACCCAACAGTTGCATGGTGAGCTGCGTATCACGGCCCCCGAAGATTACGCTTCCGGGGTGTTGAGCGAAGCGGTGGTGGCGTTTAGTCGCTTGTACCCGGCGCTGCATATAGAGCTACGTAGCGGCGATCAGATAAGCGATATGGTGCAGGACGGTATCGATTTAGCGTTTCGTTTAGGCTGGTTAAAAGACTCCACGCTGCGCGCCCGTCGGCTAGGCGCTTTTCAGCAGCAAGTGGTGGCTGCGCCTGATTACTTGAAACGCCACGGCACACCCTCGCACCCCAAGGCGCTGGAAGCGCACGATTGGATTGCCTTTACGCCGTTAAAAGCACCGTTAACCTGGACTTTCCAGCGACGCGATGAGCGGTACGAGGTGCAAATGAGCGCGGGGTTGGCAGCCAACTCAACGGTGAGTTTAGTCGCGCTGATGGTCGCTGGTGGTGGTCTCTCAGTATTGCCGGATATTACCGCGGCACCGGAGATAGCCGCTGGACGTTTAGTACGCGTGCTTGACGAGTGGGCACTGCCCGAAGGCGGTGTTTATGCGGTATATCCGCCAGGGCGGCACGTGACCGCTAAAGCGCGTGCGTTTATGACCTTCTTTGACGCTTGGTTAGCAGGTAGAACTTAAGTACTGCCGCCAGCTTGCAGCGTAAAACCTACATCGTGTTGGCGACGGTAGACGTTTTTACCGCTTAGCCGGCGGATGAGCTCTTTGGCAGCGAGGCGTCCCATCTCCTCTCTGGGGGAGAGAATAGTCGTGAGCTGCGGCGTCACATGTTGACCAAGGGGGAGTCCGTTAAACCCCGCAATGGCGATATCTTTCGGTACATTGAGCCCTTGGCGTTGAGCGGCCAGCAGGGCGCCTGCCGCCAAGTCGTCGTTGGCAAAGTGAATGGCTTGGGTGTGAGGGTATTGAGCTAATACTTGGGTAAGCCCTTCCGCGCCCGCCTGCAGGCTGCCCAGGGTGTCTAGTTCCAGTAGTGGGGCGTCGAGCCCTTCCTCCTTTAGCACCGATTGATGCCCATCAAAGCGCATGCGGGCGCGATAATCCTGCGAGAGCCGTGCGCCCACATAAACAATATGACGGTAGCCTTTGTCGATAAGATGGCTGGCCATGCAGCGGCCTGCCGCCACGTGATCCAGCCCAACGTTAAGATCCATGCCTTTGCCAAGCTCCATTACCTCCATAATGGGGTGATCCCAGTTCGCCAGCAGCGTATGGCAGGCCTTGTTATGGCGCAGTCCAGCGGTGACCAGTGCAGAGCATGACCAGCCCAGAAAAGTGCGCACCAATTGATACTCTCGGTCTAAATCGTAGTCGGTATTACCCAGCAGTATCTGGTAACCCTCAGCTTCGAGTGTTTCCTGCAGGCCTTTAATGACCTCAACAAACACGCTGTTGATCAGTGACGGCACAATCACCGCTATCAGCCGCGAGCGGGAAGAGGCCAGGCTACCGGCCACTAGGTTGGGTACGTAGCCTAACTGCTCTACGGCTTGTAGAACACTCAGGCGTGCACTATCGCTGACCTTATCAGGGTAGTTCAGGGCTCGAGATGCGGTAATCGGTGAAACCCCTGCCGCTTGGGCCACTTGGCTGAGCGTGACCTGATCCGAGCTTCGGCGCTGCCTGGTAGTGCTGGGAGAGTCAGCGTTGGGAGAAACTTTGCTAGGCGAGTCTTTAGACATTGGTCGCACGATCCTGATTTTCAACTTGTCGTTACGCAAACAGTAATCTAAAACGAATGGTAGCGCTATCATGACAGCGCTACCACTGCGCTGGTGGCGATAAGCTCTGGTGGCGATGAGTGAAAGAAGAAACAGCGAAGCACCGTGAAATAGCAACAAACACAACAACAGCGAGGTGTCGGCGGGTGAGTCAACACGATAAGCAATCACTTCAAGTAGGTGTCATTGGTTTGGGTGCTATGGGCATGGGCACCGCAACCAACTTGCTCCAACAAGGGCTGAACGTAACAGGTTGCGATATCTCCGCTGCGGCCAGAGAGGCTTTTACGGCAGCAGGGGGCCAAAGCGTAGCGACTCCTGCTGAGCTTGCTCACTGCCATATTGTGCTGGTGGTCGTCGTAAACGGGGGGCAGGTTGAGCAAGTGCTGTTCGGCGAGCAGGGTGTGGTGAGCCACTTGGCCCAGGGCAGCTTGATCGTGCAGTGCGCCACGGTGGCGCCCAGTCAGGCGAAACAGTTTGGCGAGCGTGTGGCGGCAGAAGGGGTGATGTTTTTGGATGCGCCCATTAGCGGCGGTGCTGCCAAAGCCAAAAGTGGTGAGCTATCGGTGATGGCGTCAGGGGCAGAGGAGGTATTCACCTACGCCGAAGTAGTTCTCGATACCATGGCTGCCAAGGTTTACCGCCTTGGCGATACTCCAGGCGTCGGTTCAAGCATGAAGCTGGTCAACCAGCTACTGGCAGGGGTACATATTGCCACTGCTGCCGAAGCGATGGCGCTGGGCATTCGCATGGGGCTCGACCCCGAGGTTATTTATGAGGTGATTACCCACTCGGCGGGTAACTCCTGGATGTTTGAGAACCGCGTGCCGCATATTCTGAGTGGCGACTATACGCCGCTTTCGGCGGTGGATATCTTCGTCAAAGATCTCAATATCGTGCATCAAACCGGTCGTGAGCTGGCGCTGGCAACGCCCGTTGCTTCAAGCGCTCTGCAGCAATTTACCGCTGCCAGCGGCGCGGGTTTTGGCCGTGAAGATGACTCGGCGGTCATCAAAGTCTACCAGCGGCTATCCGGCATCACGCTGCCCGAAGCGGCCAACGATGCCGAGGAAGTCTGATGCGCATGGGGGTGGGAGCGAAAATCGTCTTAGGCGCCATTGCTGACGACTTCACGGGGGCCACTGATCTCGCCAATAACCTGGTGCGTGGGGGTATGCGCTGCCTACAGGTGATTGGCGTTCCCTCGCAAGAGGTCGACCTCAACAATATCGACGCGGTGGTCG
The DNA here is from genome assembly GCF_031010195.1 of Halomonas sp. SpR8. Taxonomy (GTDB): domain Bacteria; phylum Pseudomonadota; class Gammaproteobacteria; order Pseudomonadales; family Halomonadaceae; genus Vreelandella. The sequence continues at coordinate 55,531 of NZ_JAUAMC010000004.1, forward strand.
TGGCGCTTAAATCTCGATCCTGTCCGGCGGATGAGGCCGTGGCGGACTCCCTCGCCGCGCTTGAGTGGCTTCGTCAACAAGGCGCACGACAGCTGTGCTTTAAGTACTGCTCCACCTTTGACTCCACCGACCAGGGCAATATCGGCCCGGTGGCCGATGCTCTACTGGAAGCCCTCGGCGCTAATCAAACCGTGATGGTGCCCGCCTTTCCAGTAAATGGCCGCACGGTGTACCAGGGCCACTTGTTCGTCGGTGACCGTCTGCTTAACGACTGCGGGATGCAGCACCATCCATTAAACCCCATGCAAGACGCAGACTTAGTGCGCGTACTCTCCCGCCAAACGCCGCACCCGGTGGGCTTGGCCAATCGTGCCATGCTGGCCCAAGGAGCAGACGCTACCCGTGCGCATTTATCTACGCTGGCAGAGCAGGGAGTTCGCCATGTGATTTGCGACACCTTGGATGAGCAGGATCTAGACGTCCTAGCTGATGCGACCGTTTTGATGCCCTTGGTCACCGGCGGCTCTGGTCTGGGGCAGGCGCTGCCTGCTCAGTATCGCAAGCAGGGCTGGTTAGAGACAATTACGCAACCAGGTCGTTTAGCCCCTGCTTCTGGCAGTGCGCTGGTACTCTCTGGTAGCTGTTCCCGCGCCACGCTCGCTCAGGTGGCGGATTTTTTGGACAAACATCCTGACGGTGGCTTTGCCCTGGATCCGTTATCGCTTAGTGAAGGAGACAAGCAGCAGGAGCAAGCGCTGGTCTTTGCCCGAGAGCGCCTATCTAGCAACTCGCCGGTATTGATTTACGCCTCGGCCGATCCAGACAAGGTCTGCGCCGCCCAGCAAGCCTTGGGCGTTGCGCGCGCGGGCGCACTGGTTGAAGAAACAATGAGCCAACTGGCGGTTGCTTTGGTCAACGAAGGCGTGGGTCGCTTGTTGGTGGCTGGCGGCGAAACCTCAGGCGCAGTGGTCTCGGCGTTAGGTATTACCACCCTACGCATCGGCGAGCAGATTGACCCCGGCGTGCCCTGGACTCAAGCCCCGTTGGCGGGCCGTGAGGCGCCGCTATCGCTGGCGCTAAAGTCCGGCAATTTTGGAGGTGTGGATTTCTTCACCCGCGCGTTTGAGGTGCTGGCATGAGCGTTCATCTTCGTCATCATCACCAGAACAGCCTGCGGGAGCAGATCAGTACGCTCGGCAAATCATTGTTTGATCGCGGTCTAACCATGGGCTCCAGCGGCAATATCAGCGTGCGCTTGGAAGATGGCGGCTGGCTGATGACCCCGACCAATGCCTGTCTGGGCAGGCTGGATCCAGTGCGGATCTCCCATCTGGATCAACACGGCCAACTGCTAAGCGGTGACCAGCCCACCAAAGAGCAGTTTCTGCATATGGCCATGTACGAGGAGCGTCCGCAATCTGGAGCTATCGTGCACCTGCACTCTACCCATTCGGTAGCGGTGTCCTGTTTGCCAGGTGTTGACCCTTGCGACTGTATTCCTCCGCTGACCGCCTACTACGTGATGAGGGTAGGCAAGCTACCGCTGATTCCCTATCACATACCCGGCGACCCCAAGCTGGGCGATGCGGTGCGAGGCTTGGCCGGCAAACACAGCGCGGTACTGCTGGCCAACCACGGCCCGGTGGTGGCGGGGAAAAATCTCGAAGCGGCGGTGTATGCCACTGAAGAACTTGAAGAGACCGCTAAGCTTTATCTGTTGTTGCGTGGCGAGAATCCCCGTGGGCTAACGCCAGAACAAGTCGCCGAGCTGGAAGCGCGTTTTCCACGTGATTAATGACACTTTTTGACCAGCACTGTTTTGACCAGCACCGTTTTGACCAAAAACAATGCAATTCATAAAAAGAGCCCACGATGATTCGATTAGCCGCCAACCTCAGCATGCTGTTTAACGAGCACGCCTTTATGGATCGCTTTGCCGCGGCTGCGCGTGCGGGCTTTAAAGGTGTTGAGTACCTATTTCCTTATGCGTTCTCCCCAGAAGAGCTGCGCCAAGCACTGCAAGAATCGCAGTTGGAGCAGGTGCTGTTTAACCTGCCCCCGGGGGATTGGGAGGCTGGTGAACGAGGCTTAGCGAGCCTGCCAGGCCGGGAAGGGGAATTTCGTGACTCGGTAATCGAGGCGCTGCGTTACGCCGAGGTGCTCAACTGCTCCCGCGTGCATGCCATGGCCGGGCTGCTCCCGGAAGGCGCCGATGCGGCGACCCAGGCTGACCACCATGCGACCTACACCCGCAATCTCCGTTTTGCGGCGAGTGAAGCGGCCAAAGCGGGCCGAGAAGTATTGATTGAGCCAATCAATACTCATGATATGCCAGGCTTCTTTTTGTCCCGCCAAGCCCAAGCCATGGCGGTATTGGAAGAAGTCAGCGCGGAAAACCTGAAGCTCCAATTTGATCTTTACCACTGTCAAATGATGGACGGCGACTTGATTCGCCACCTTGAGCGCCAGTTCAGCAGCATTGGCCATATTCAAATCGCGGGCGTGCCCGAGCGCCACGAGCCTAATGTGGGTGAAGTGCATTATCCCGCCATTTTTGAACGCCTAAGCGAGCTGGGGTATAGCGGCTGGATCGGCTGTGAGTATCGCCCCAAGGCAGAGACTCGAGCCGGTTTGGGCTGGGGCACCGCCTGGGGGCTAACCCCTCAGTGAGCTGGCTACATTGAATAAACAATAGCTGAATAAACAATAACAACAGCGCATAGGAGCAAGAAATGCATATAGCCATCACCGGCGCGGCCGGTTTTCTAGGTCAGCGCTTAGTGCAGCAGCTGCTTGCGAAAGGCGAGCTTTGTCAGAAGGCCATCACACGGCTAACGCTGATTGACCAGGTGGAAGCACCGCAGCCCGCAGCAGGAAACGTGGCTGTGACATCAATAGCGCTGGATATTACCGACCCCGGCACACTGGATAGCGTATTGAAGCAACGCCCGGACGTTATTTATCACTTGGCCGCGGTGGTCAGCTCTGCCGCGGAAGCCGATTTAGAGCTGGGCATGCGGGTGAATTTTGATGCGACTCGGGCGCTGCTGGAAGGCTGCCGGGAGCAGTCACTGTCCGATACCCGCTTGATTATGGCCAGCTCGGTGGCGGCCTACGGCGGCGAGTTGCCGGAGGTACTGGATGATATGACGGCGCTTCATCCACAGAATTCTTATGGTGCCCAAAAGGCCATGTGCGAGCTGCTTATTAACGATTACAGCCGCCGCGGATTGGTAGACGGCCTGGTGCTGCGATTACCGACCATTGTTATTCGCCCTGGTCGACCTAACGCCGCTGCGTCCAGTTTTGCTTCCAGTATTTTGCGTGAACCGTTAAATGGCGAAGAAGCGATTTGCCCGGTGCCGGTAGGGCTTCCGATGTTTGTGATGTCGCCGGGTAAAGTGGTGGATGCGCTGATCCATGGCGCGGAAGTGCCAAGTGAGGTATTGGCACCTTTTCGAGCCTTCATGCTGCCGGGCATTACCGTCACGGTAGCTGACATGCTGGAAGCGCTGCGTGAAGTCGCGGGAGAGAAAGCGCTTGCGCGGGTGCGTCATGAGCCCGACCCACGCATCGAAGCCATTGTGGCTAGCTGGCCTGCTCAATTTGAAACCACAAAAGCCAAGCAGCTCGGCTTTGTGGGTGATGACAACTTCAAACAGATTATCGATGCGTTTGTGACTGAGCCGTCATAAGTTCCGCCCTGCCTTACGCGGCAGGCAACAGCATGGAGCGATGCTACCTATAGCGTGTGTCGCTTCACTACCCACCCTCACAACAATATAAAGAGGGCACTTCAATGACTAAGCAACGCTTTACAACACCACCGACACTGACACGCCATGCCCTGGTGGCAGCGATTAGCGGTATCGCTACCGTTGGTATCGCGCTCCAAGCCCAGGCGGCCACGGAAGTGAACTTGGGCCATACCCTCTCGTCTACCTCTCACTACTCGGTGGGCGCTGATGCGTTTAAGGAAACGCTTGAGCGCCTGTCCGACGGTGAGTTTACCGTGACCGAGCACACCTCGGGATCACTCGGTGGCGAGCGGGAGATGATCGAAGGCTTACAGATTGGCACGGTCGACGTGGTGATTACCTCGACGGGCCCGCTGGGTAACTTTGTACCCGAAAGCTATGTGCTTGACCTGCCTTTCCTGTTTGAAAACTACGATCAGGCGCGCTGTGTGCTCGACAGTGAGCTTGGCGATGAACTGCTGGAAAAAATGGGTGAGCACGACTTGGTGGGTTTAGCGTGGTCTGAAAATGGCTTTCGCCATCTGACCAACAGCCAGCGGGAGATCGCCACGCCAGCCGATGCCGAAGGTCTGCGCGTACGCACCATGGAGAACGCGGTGCATCAGGAGGCATTCCGTCAGATGGGCGCGCGTCCTACCCCTATGGCTTTCCCTGAGCTGTTCACCGCGCTCCAGCAGGGTACTGTTGATGGCCAGGAAAATCCTATCACCGTCATCGTAGCGACCAACTTCTGGGAAGTGCAGGACTACCTCTCTCTCACTGGGCATGTCTACTCTCCGGCTATCGTACTGGGCTCGCCCATTTTGCTGGACGGCTTAAGCGATGAAGAGCGAGGCTGGTTTATGGAAGCCGCTGCAGCGTCTGCAAAAGCGACCCGTGAAGAGGTATCGCGTTTGGAGCGAGAAGGCGTAGCACTGCTGGAAGAGAACGGCATGACGGTAAAAACTGATATTGATGTCGCACCTTTCCAGGAAGCGGTTCAGCCCGCCTACGAGATATTTACCTCTGAGTACGGCACGGAAATGCTGGAGCGTGTTCAGGAACAGGCCAGCAGTTGTTAACCAACACTGTCGAGCGCTTTCCCTTCCTCGGCCTCCGTAAGTGCCGGAGGCCGCTTTGGCATGGTGATCTCTTATGCTAGCGGTACTTCTTCGTTTTGAGCGTCAGTTAACCCGGCTCGCGATGCTGATCGCCGTGGCGATGTTGGCGATATCGGTGACGCTCAGTTTTTATCAGGTACTCACCCGCTTTGTGTTTAACGCCCCCTCTACCTGGACGGAAGTTGCTTCCCGAGCGGCGATGATCTGGTGCGTGTTTATGGCGGCGGCTGCCACCTTTCGAGGCGGCTATATGATGGCAGTAGAGGTCGTTTATAAAGTCGTTCCAGCACGTTTTATAACGCTACTCGAAATAGCGATTGTGCTCTGCAGCCTGCTGGTTCTCGGCGTACTGATCCATTACGGCATTCAAATGACCATGCGGGTGAGCAATCAAACCATGTCCGGGATGAATATTTCGATGGCATGGGCGTATGCGGCGATACCGACAGGGTCGTTTTTTGCCATTGTGGCGGTGATTGCGCGATTACTGGCGCAGCTTAGCGGTCGAGAGAAAGTGGGGCCGGAGAATAGCGAAATAACGACAGAGGCTCAGGATGGGCAACTGCCGAAAGGAGGGTCACAGCCATGAATATGGTTATTGGCCTATCGCTGATCATTCTATTCACCTTCGGCGTACCGATCGCGATCTCGATTATTCTCGCATCGATTATCGGCATCGAATTCTTTACCCGCCTGCCGCTGCTGTTGGTGCCACAGCAGATGTTTATCGGTATCGATAAATTTCCGCTGATGGCGATTCCATTTTTTATTCTTGCCGGCAACCTGATGGCCGCCGGGGGGATCTCACAGCGATTGGTGGACTTGGCAAAATCCATCGTTGGGCGCGTGCAGGGCGGGCTAGCTATGTCCTGCGTGCTGACCTGCATGATGTTTGCGGCGGTGTCAGGCTCCAGTGTGGCGACTACCTTTGCAATCGGCGCCATTTTGATTCCGGCGATGGTAAAACATGGCTACCCCAAGCCCTTGGCAGCCTCTATACAGGCGTCTTCAGCGGAGTTGGGTGTACTTATCCCGCCATCGATCCCACTGATCCTGTATGGCGTGAGTACCGATACCTCCATCGGCCAGCTGTTCCTCGCCGGTATTGGCCCTGGCATATTGATTGGCAGCGCGCTGATTATCTTTCTCTATCTGTTCTGCAAAGTTCGCGGCTACGGCAAAGACGACTACAAAGACAGCACCGGCTTTATGGTCTCGGTAAAGCGTGCCTGGGTGGCGATGTTGATGCCTGTGGTGGTTATCGGCGGTATCTATGGCGGGATATTTACCCCCACCGAAGCTTCCGCTGTGGCGGTATTTTTTGCTCTGATTGTGGGCGGTTTCTACTATCGCGAGCTGAAGCTGGATGACATGTGGCCGATTTTGCGCCAGAGCGTGATTTCCACCGCCGCCGTTATGTTGATTATTGCTGCCGCCTCGCTGTTTAGCTTTCTGCTCAGCCGCACAGGGCTGCCTGCGCAAATCGCCATCTTGGTCACCAACACTATCAATGACCCCATGATGTTTTTGTTGGTGGTCAATGCGTTGCTGCTGATCGTCGGTATGTTTATAGAAACGTCCGCTGCTATTTTGGTACTGGCACCGATCCTCACGCCGATAGCCATTCAGTTTGGTATTCACCCCGTCCACTTCGGCTTAGTCATGGTGGTCAACTTGGCGCTTGGCATGATTACCCCGCCGCTGGGCGTGAATCTGTTTGCTGCCTGTGCCGTCGCCAAAATATCGATTGATCAAATGCTGCCATGGTTGGTGCGCTTTGTGCTGGTCGTACTCGCGTGTTTGATGGCGATTACCTATATGCCTTGGATCTCCATGGGACTGGTGAATACTTTCTATGGTTAGAAAAGTCGTTATGTTAAGTGAACTCAACAATGACAATAAAAGGAGCGTTAAATGTCGTATTCAATGGCCTTGCCACCGCAGCAAGCACTGATCGGTGGTGAGTGGGTAGAAACGGCCGCTACCCTACAGATAGAGGCTCCTGCCACGGGAGAACCCCTGGCGCGTATTGCGCGCAGTCAGGCAGAAGACGTTGATGCAGCGGTAAAGGCAGCACGCCAGGCATTTTCCGGTCAGCTAGGTGAATGGGCACGCTGGTCTGCGCGGCAGCGCAGCGAATGGCTGCTGCGCTTTGCCGAGGTGATCGAAGCGCATCATGAACATCTGGCACAGCTTGAGTGTGGAGATACCGGTAAGCCGATGACCCAGGCCAAAGGCGATATTGCCGCCTGCGCCCGCTACTTCCGCTTTTACGGCGGCGCGGCGGATAAGCTCCACGGTGAGACCATTCCCTTTGAAAACGACTTCGCCGTGATGACCCTGCGCGAACCCTACGGCGTATGCGCGCAAATTATTCCCTGGAATTATCCTTCCCAGATATTTGGCCGCTGTGTGGCAGCGGCATTAGCGGCAGGCAATACCATCGTGCTAAAACCCGCCGAAGATGCCTGCTTGAGCGTGCTGCGTTTGGCGGAACTGGCCGTGGGTCATGGCCTGCCTGCCGGGGCACTTAATGTGGTGCCAGGGCTTGGCTATGAAGCAGGCGCCGCGCTTGCTGCCCATCCCAACATTGACCATCTCTCGTTTACCGGCTCCCCGGAAACCGGCACCCACGTTGCCCAAGCCGCCGCGCAGCACCATGTGCCGGTTACGTTGGAATTGGGAGGCAAATCCCCCCAACTTGTATTTGCCGATGCGGATCTCGACGCTGCGCTTCCTGCAGTGGTGCGCGGGATTATTCAGAACGCCGGGCAGACCTGTTCAGCTGGCAGCCGCCTGCTGGTTCAACGTGACATCGCAGATAGCGTGGTAGCGAATCTTTGCGAGCGCTTCGCCGCTCTGCGCTGTGATGCGGGGGAAGCGGATGCGGACTGTGGCCCGCTGATCAATGCGCGTCAAAAAGCCAAGCTGGAAGCGCGCCTGACGACCGCCGAAGCCGATGGTATCCGCGTGGCGGCAAAAGGCCAATTAGCGCCGAGCGCACCGGCTGGCGGTCATTTTGTGTTGCCCCAGCTGTTGATCGATATTCCTGAAGGCCATGAAGTGCTGCGCGAAGAGCTATTTGGTCCGGTGCTAGTAGTGCAGGTGTTTGATGATGAGGCCGAAGCGCTTGCCCTCGCCAATGCCACTGATTTTGGTCTATGTGCAGGTGTCTGGACGCGGGATGGCGGGCGTCAGCTACGCCTAGCCAAAGGTATTCGCAGTGGCCAGGTATTTATTAACAACTACGGCGCCGCCGGTGGTGTTGAGTTACCTTTCGGTGGCGTTGGCCGCTCCGGTCATGGCCGTGAGAAGGGCTTTGAAGGGCTGCGTAGCTACACACGGATTAAAACTGTCGCGATTAAACATTAACGAGTGCTTCACTTGTAAGGAGATAACAATGACAACATCACGCCAGGTAGGCATCGTCGGTGTGGGCCTAATGGGCCATGGGATTGCCAGCAGTCTGCTCCGCGCAGGCCATCAGATCAGCTTTCTTGAGCACCCAGGCAATCAGCCGGTGGATGACTTGCTGGAAGCCGGTGCCACCATGCTAAGTTCGGGGCGAGAAGTAGCGCAAAACGCTGAAGTAGTGATTCTGTGCGTCACCGGCTCACCCCAGGTAGAGGCCGTGCTGTTTGAACCCAACGGCGTATTGGAAGGATTAAAGGCAGGTGGTGTGGTAGTGGACTGCTCTACAGCATTGCCCAGCTCAACTGAAAAAGTGGCTACCAGAGTCACCGAAGCGGGCGGGCGCTTTATGGACGCGGCCATGACGCGCACGCCCAAAGAAGCGGCTGAAGGGCGGCTCAACTTGATCGTCGGCGCACCGAAGGCGCTGTTTGATGAAACGCTGCCGCTACTACAAGGCTTTGCCGAAAATATTGCCCATGCGGGCGATGTTGGCGCGGGCCACACGCTAAAATTGCTGCATAACTTTGTTTCGCTGGGGTTTTCGGCGGTCTTGGCCGAGGCCACGGCGGCATCTCGCAAAGCAGGCATTAGCGATACCGCCCTGTTAGAAGTGCTGGGGGCCGGTGGCGGCGGAGGGGTAGTGTTAGAACGCCTGCGTCCCTATATTGCTGAAAACGATCCTTCAGGCTTTAAGTTTAGCGTTGCCAATGCCAGCAAAGACCTGGGTTACTACCACACGATGACCGAAGATCTCGCCGTAGAGGGAGGTATCGCTGAAGCCGTTCGCAACCTGTATAAATCGGTTGAAGATCAAAGCCTGCCAATACCCGCGCTAATCGGTGTGCTAGAGCGGCGTTAAGGTAGAGACCCTCTCAGCAGTCGTTATCTCGGCGGGGCTTCCCATACGCCGCCAAAAACACATCCACGGCGCTGCTGATCTGGCGGTGAAGCTCTTCATCACAGGGCGGTTGGCGCACGCCCATACGGACTTCTGTGACCAGCATGCCCTGCCACATGCTGCACAGTTGGGTGGCGGCAAGCGTGGGTGTGCCAAGTGTTAAATGCCCGGTTTGGGCTAACCCCTCCAATTTCTCCTGCAACCACTGCTTAGTGGCCCAGGGGCCTGCCTCGAAATACGCCCGTAGAAGCTCCGGGTACTGCTCGCCCTGGGCGGTCATTACCCGTTCAACCGCCAGCACATGGGGCTCTAATAAAAAGCGCACCAGGCTTAAACCGACCTCGATCAGCGATTGGCGCACCGCCCTGTGGGTGTCGGGCAGTTTATCCAACCCCCTGCGGATAGTTTCGGTTTCGCGCTGGATCACACTGCCAAACAGCGCCTCTTTGGTCGCAAAGTGGCCGTAAACGGTGACTTTGGAAACCCCCGCTTCTCGGGCAACGGCTTCCATCGTTACGCCCTCTAAGCCGTGGTGAAAAAACAAACACGCCGCCGCATCCATCATGGCCTCCCGTTTTGCCATATCTTTAGGTCGGCCAGCGCGGCGTATTGGTTCAGGCGAGGTATGTTGAGAATCTGTCATTTGGTGCAATCCGTGCCCATCGAGTAAATAAATATTGAACGTACGCGTACAAATATTATAGTGAACGGTATCGTTCAAGAATAAACCATTTCGAGGTCATTATGGGTAGGTTATTAGCGTCTTCTTGGCGCCACCGACTACGCGGCACGTTGGCGGCGCTGCTGATGATAGGTGTCACACTGGCGGCGGTGTTTTTCCTGACCAGCCAGCGCAGCAGTGCTCAGCAGGCCCGCCAGCAAGGCGCTGATAACGCTCTACTGCAGGTGGCGACCGAGGCCCTGGAACAAGCCGAACAGTTGCAGCGTGATGTGCGCTTAACCGGGCGTGTGGTGGCGCGTCAGTCGGTATCACTGGCATTCGAACCCGCAGGAAGGGTCACTGCTGTGTCCGCAGACAGAGGCGATGCGGTTAGGCAGGGGGATGTGCTGGCCACGCTGAATACCCGCCGATTAGAGAGCCGCTTGGCGGAGGTCGCCGCGCGCAGTGAGGAAGCCCGTGCCAGCCTCGCCCTCGCCCAGCGCCAGGAGGAGCGTGAAGCGCAGCTACACCAGAATAACTTTGCCAGCCGTACCGCACTGGATCAGGCCCGTACCGATCGGCTAACCCTTCAGGCTCAACTTGCGGCGCTGGCTGCCGAGCGCGATAGCCTAACCGCCGATTTGGATGACAGCACATTAAAAGCGCCCTTTACCGGACGGGTGATCGAGCGCTATGTCAGTGTTGGTAGTTTGGTGAGTAGCGGCACGACTGCTTTTGATCTTATCGATGTTGAGCAGTTAGAAGCGCATCTTGGCTTACCCGCTGCGCTGGCGGCCACGTTTACCCCAGGCGAGGTCGTTGAACTGAGTGTCAATGGCGAGGCGATCCACGCAGAGGTGCGTGCCCGGCTGCCCCAGGTTGACAGCGACAGCCGTACCCAGACGCTGGTGGTATCGCTGGGTGAGCCCGGCAGCGCCGTTCCCGGCGATTTGGCAGAACTGCACTACACGATCACCGAGCCCGCAAGCGGCTACTGGGTGCCGTTGGATTCCCTGCAAGCCGCTGACCGTGGCCTGTGGAATGTATTGGTGGCCGAGCCGATAGAAAATGATCACTACCGTGTGGCCCAGGCCAGCGTGGAACTGCTGCACAGCGAAGGCGAGCAAGCCTTTGTGCGCGGTACGCTAGCGCCGGGTATGCGGCTGATTACCAGCGGCACCCACCGGATTACCCCAGGACAGCAGGTCACGTTGAGCGAGGAAGTGGCCAATGAAGCGCCTTGAGTGGTTATTTAACCGACGACTGTTAGCGCTCGCGCTGGGCCTTCTTGTGGTCGCCGGGCTGTCGGCCATTCAAACGTTGCCACGTGCGGAGGATCCTCACTTGGTAGCGCGCATGGCGACCGTACTAGCGCCTTTTCCGGGTGCCACCCCAGAACAGGTCGAAGCCTTGGTGGCGCGCCCTATTGAGGATGAGCTACGCACCATCGCCGAAATTAACGTGCTGGAATCCACCTCACGCCAAGGCATTGCGGTGATTAGCCTTGAGCTCGAGGACGCGGTGACTAATGTAACGCCGGTGTGGAGTCGCGTGCGTGACAAGCTGGCCGACGTGGCGCCTACACTGCCTGACGGCGTGCAAACGCCAGAGCTGCTGGATGATCGGGGCTACGCGTTTAGCATCGTGGCCGCGCTGCGCTGGACATTGGACTCCCCGCCCAATCCCCAACTGATAGAGCGCTACGCCGAGCGTTTGGAAGCAGCGTTTCGAAACGTCCCTGGCACGGAGTATACCCACCGCTTCGGCGTGGCGGGGGAGCAAGTAGAGGTGAGCGTTAACCCGCTTGAACTGAACGCCTTGGGGCTCTCGGTTGGGCAGTTAGCAGCCACCATTGAGGCAAGCGACGGTCGGCGTACCGCTGGTGAAGTGGTTACCGACGGCCACCGGCTAACGGTGGGGCTAAGCGGTGAATTCGATGCGCTTGATAGGCTGCGCGATATAGAAGTGGCGACTCGTCAGGGGCAAACCGTCAGGCTTGGCGAGTTGGCTGAACTACGCCGCGGCGTACAAGACCCCCCAGCTGCGGTGGCACTGCTAAACGGCGAGCGTGCGGTGTTTGTCGGCGCACGTATGGCGCCCGGCCAGCGAATTGATCGCTGGGTGGAACAAGCCCAGCAGCAGTTGGCGGCGTTTGCCGACGAGCTACCGGTCGGTATCGCGGTTGAAGAGGTCTTCGAGCAAGCCAGTTACACCAATCAGCGTTTGAGTGACGTGGCAGTTAGCCTATTGATAGGGCTGGTGCTGGTGGTGGCGATCCTGTTCCTGACCATGGGCTGGCGCTCGGCGGTGACAGTGGGACTGGCGATTCCCGCCACGGCCCTGCTTACCCTGGCGTTTTTCAAGCCGCTGGGTATCGATATCCACCAGATGAGCATTACCGGCATTATTGTGGCCCTGGGGCTGATGGTCGATAACGCCATTGTGATGACCAACGCCCTGCGCGAGCGTTTTTTGAAAGGCGATTCAGCGCTGGCCGCTACCCGGGACACACTGCGGCACTTGGCAGTGCCGCTGCTGGCCAGTACCTTAACCACCATTCTGGCGTTTATGCCGATTGTGTTGATGCCAGGCCCTGCGGGAGAGTTTGTAGGGCCCCTGGCCATGGCGGTGATGGTTGCGCTGGTAAGCTCTTATCTGGTCTCGTTGCTGCTGGTGCCGGCCCTGTCACCCATGCTGTTAGCCAAGGTCGCTGACAAACCTCCAGCGCCAACCGAAAGCGGCATCAGCTATAGGGTTAAGCGCGGTTTTCGCCGAACGGTACGCAGTGCGCTGCGTCATCCCTGGGCCGCGATGATCATCACTCTGTGCATCCCGGTGGGTGGCATGGCGTTGATGCCTACACTGGACGTGGCATTTTTCCCACCCGCAGACCGCGATCAGTTTCATATAGAGGTGCGCTTGCCTCCTGCCAGCAGTATGGCCAACAGCGAAGCCCTGGCCCATGAGGTCGAGGCCATGATTCGGGAGTTGCCGGGCGTCACCCGCGTCTCGGCGTTTGTGGGTGAAAGCGCGCCGATGATGTACTATAACGTGCTTACCAATGAGGATAACAACCCAGCGTTCGTGCATCTGATTGTGGACACAACGTCTTTACAGATCACTAACGAGCGGGTGCCCGCCCTGCAGCAGGCGCTTGATCAGCGGTTCCCCCAGGCCCAAAGCGTAGTGCGCAAGTATGAACAGGGGCCCCCGTTTAAAGCCCCAATTGAACTTCGTGTCTATGGCGATGATCTAGCGGTACTGTCATCGCTGGGGCTTGAATTGGCGGGGCTCATGCACGAACTGCCGCAAGTCACCCATGTGCGGGCGGGCATGCAGCGTGATTTGCCCAGGTTAACCCTTGATATCGACCACACGGCACTAAGTGATGCAGGATTAACGCCGCAGCGACTAGCGGAACAAGTGGGGGCGGCGCTCTCGGGACAATCAGCCGGCATGTTGCTGGAGGACACGCAGCAACTACCAGTGCGGGTGCGCTACGCCGATGAGTGGCGCACTAACGCCGAACAGCTGGCGGCGCTGCGTCTGGTCAGCGACCAGGTGACTGAGGGTCTGCCACTGGCGGCGGTGGCAGAGGTGTCACTCACGCCTGCCTGGAGCGTGATTACCCGCCGTAACGCTGAACGGATGCAGTTGGTACAAGGCTACCTGGTGGCCGACGCTCTTCCGGCGGTCTCAATGGCTCAACTAGATGCTAAGCTTCAGGCGGCGTTGGAATCGGGTGCATTCCAACTGCCCCCAGGTTACCGAATTGAGACCGGTGGCGAAGCCGCCGAGCGTGATGAAGCCGTGAATCAGCTGCTTGCCTCAGTGGTGTTGCTGGTCATCGCCATGGTGGCCACCGTGGTGCTGGCCTTTAACTCCTTCCGGCGGGCCGCCATTGTGTTTATCGCTGGAGCTCAAGCAATGGGCATGGGTATTGTGGCGCTGCTGCTAAGCGGGCATGCGTTCGGCTTTGTGATTATCGTCGGCATCATGGGGCTGGTAGGGGTGGCAATTAATGCCACTATTATCATTATTGCTGCCTTTGATGACGATAAAGCCGCCCGCCGCGGCGACATTGATGCCATGCTGACGGTGATCAGTGGCCCCACCAGCCGACATATCGTCTCGACTACGATCACTACCTTTGCCGGTTTAATACCGCTGATGGTGGCTTCCGGCGGCCTTTGGCCACCCTTCGCGCAAACTATTGGATTTGGTCTACTCTTAGCAACGCTAGTGTCGTTTGTCTTTACGCCTGCGCTTTATCGGCTGTGGATATCGCGGCCTGCTTGGGGGTAGTAATATGACCACTCGACTCTGTTACCCGGATAAGGAAATAGCATCTATCAGTGCTTAGCAACAGACGATGAGAATCAGCAGGCCCTAGGTATTTACCCAGTCGTATCACTAAAAAGTCGGATCAAACGAGTGGACCACGCCCTTCATCCAGCTAAATGCAAAGGGCGTGATCGCCTTTCCACGGGTGGCATAGTAAAACCAGCGAAGCAGGCCTAAGCTGGGTCGCGATCAATCGCGAACGCTGACCACGCCTGACGAACGGTCATGATTTCCAAACGATTGATATTGATATGGTCGGGGAGCGTGGCCAGATAGTAAAGTTGCTCGGCAATATCTTCCGCCTGAAGTGGTGTGGTGCCTCGGTAAAGCGCATCGGAGGCGGCCTGATCGCCTTTGGTTCTAACTAGGGTGAACTCTGTTTCTGCAAGGCCGGGGGCAAGATCAGTCACACGGACACCGGTACCGAGCAGGTCGCAGCGTAAGTTGTAGCTGAACTGCTGTACAAAGGCTTTGGAGGCGCCATACACATGCCCGCCTGGATACGGCCATTGCCCCGCCACCGAGCCAAGATTCAGAATACTCGCCCCCTTGCCAGTTTTGAGTAGCAGCGGCAACGCCGCGTGGGTCACGTTGACCAGGCCCGTGATATTGGTATCGATCATGGTGTGCCAATCTTCCAACGCCACTTTTTGCGCCGGTTCCGGCGCTAGGGCTAACCCCGCATTATTGATTAAACACGTCAGCGGCAGAAAGCTTTCTGGCAGCTGGCTAATGGCGTCAGTGACCGCGTCACTATCTCGTACATCGAGGGCCAGCGTTAGCACAGGCACCTGCTGAGAGAGCTCCTCTTCCAGTGCTTTTAGGCGCTCTTCACGACGGCCCGTTAGAATCAGCGACCATCCTGCTTTGGCAAAGCGCTGCGCTGCCGCTTTACCAAACCCCGAAGTAGCTCCCGTGATAAGTACGCTAGGCATTGCACGATCTCCATGTTAGTTAATGCTTAATAGGGCGATATTGCCCATGGTTGCTTCACTGTAAGCAACGTTGGCCCAAGTCATTAGGGCCAGTTAGCAACAGCCGATGTGACATTCGCTGTCCCGTTGATGTGTTGTGACTGGCCCTACAGCCTCAAGGATCAAACTCACTAGGCTGGCAAGCACACTATTTGCTAATGGATTAAACAGGGTGCCTGCTATGAATACCGCTATTGCCGCTTCTTATCCACCCGCACGTAATAATTACCCCAACTGCCTGCGCCAGCGATTCTCGATGGTGTCCAACTCGGCAGCCCCATAATGCGCATGACCGTGTTGCCCGTAGTAGGCCCATAATTGATCGCCGTAATCGAAGTGCCACCACTCGCTGGGCAGGTTGGTGAAGCCTTGCCGCTGCATGGTGTGATAGAGCAGGCGACGGTGATCCCGCGCCTTGTGTTGCTGTGGGCTCAGCGTTTCCAAATGCTCGAAATAGTCGCTATGAGAGGCTGGAATTGCCTCGTCAAATAGAGTGCCCATATCCAGCGGTAGGCCATCGGCATCACACAGCGTGACGTCGACCGCCCCGCCGGTAAGGTGCGGGCTGGGGGCTAACGGGTCACGGCTGGGTACCGAGACAAACTCCCTTGTGCGCTCCAGTAACTCCGCTTCACTGAGGTCGGGTTGGTGGTGGTGGATGGCTTCATGCAGGGTATCAAACAAGTACTGCTGCACCCGCCATGGCCGCCAGCCGTCCAGTACGATTAAACCGATGCCGTCGGGTAAGCTGCGTGCAGCAGCGAGTAGCGCCCGATAAACCCCCTCACGAACAAAACACTCCGCTACCGCACCCGGAATGCCAAGCCGCGCATAGGCGGGGAACACGCTGACCGGTGCCGGGGCGAGGCTCATCGGTACCAGGCGTTCACCGTTATCTTTAATAGGCGCGCAGCGCAGCTGCTCCCAGCAGGGGGCTGGGTGGCTGGGGATAGGCGGCAAAGCCTTTAAGAGTGTGTTCAAAGGCATTATGTTATCCAAGCAGAGTGTTCTTCAAGAAGAGCATTAGCAAAACTGGTTATTAAAACTGGTTATCAAAACTGAGTCGGTAGCCACAGCGTCAGCGGTGGAAACAGGATTAATAGAATAAGCACTGCTATCGCCGTTAGTACAAAGGGCCAAATGGTTCTGAACAGTGACACTATCTCTAGTCGACTGACCGCGGCGGCCACGAACACGCAGGCGCCTAATGGTGGCGTGATCAGTGCAATAGTAATGTTCAGCGTGATGATGACGCCTAGATGGATGGGGTCGATACCCGCCATCATGGCCACCGGCGCAAAGATAGGCGTCAGTAGCATCAATGCCGACACCTCCTCCATAAACATACCTGTCACAAAGGTAATGGCACTCAGTAACAGTAGAATTAATATTGCGTTATCTATGTAAGGAGATAATAGGGAGACAAATTGCGCGGGCACTTGAGCATAAGAGAGTAGCCAGCTAATCGTGGCCGAGGCTGCCATGATCAAAAAGATCGCTGAGGTTAAGCGTGCCGTATCAAGGATGGCTTGCCAACACTCCTTGAAACGCAACCCTCCCAGCACAAAACCACATAGGGCCACGTACAGCGCTGTCAAAGCGCCCGACTCAGTAGGCGTAACAAAGCCCAGCACGATACCCGCAACGATAATGAAGGGGGCGATAAGTGCAGGCAGGGCGGCTACGAAGGCTATCGCAAGCTGGATGAGCGAGGGCAACTGACAGCTTTTAGGCAATCGGTGACGCCAGGCATACCAGGCGTTCATGCCCATAAAGGCAACACCCAGCAGCAGTCCGGGCACGACGCCTGCCATAAATAGATCACCTACTGAGGTGTTCGTCAGTGAGGCATACAGAATCATAAAGATACTGGGGGGAATAATCGGGCCGATCAGCGAGCTCCCAGCAGTTAAACCAGCGGCAAAGGCCCGTGAGTAGCCCTCCTTCTCCATGGCGGGCACTAACAGCGACCCCAGTGCCGAGGTGTCGGCCACCGCTGAGCCATTAACGCCTGCGAAGAAAACGCTCGACACCACATTGACGTGGCCCATACCGCCCCGTAAGTGCCCCACTATCAGGCGGGCGAACCCCATCAAGCGCTCTGTTAAGCCGCTGACGTTCATTAGGTTGCCTGCGAAGATGAACAGCGGGATAGCCATTAAGGAGAACACATTGATACCGCTAAAGAATTGCTGAGGCAGCATACGCGGAATCATCGAGGGGTCGACAAACAGAAAACCCACTATCGCGGTGGTAAGCAGTGCGATGAACAGAGGCAGCCCAAGTAGTACATGGCCTAAGAAAACCGCTAGCATCGTCGCAATCATAGGGAGTCCTCAACGGCTTTGCATAGAGAGTCCTCAACTGTGTTCATAAGGAGTCCTCAACGGTCTTCATAGAAAGTCCTCAACGGTCTTGAGCGGCGCGGGGCCATAGAGAAGCGCATGCCAAGCGAGTAGCAAAAAGCCAATGGGTAGCGAGAGGAGTGGCACCGTGCGGCTAATGCCGAGCCCAGACGTAGTAAACATGCTGACTGATAACGCATAGCGATAGCTTACCCATGCTCCCCCCACTGCAATCACCAGGGTTAGCAACCATTGGTACACATTGAGCAAGCGAGCGAAGGGGGCGGGCAGCAGTTTCTCTAACAGCCCAACGCGCATATGCCCACCTTCCGACCAAACGGCTCCTGCCGCAAGCATCACAGTGGCGATGATTAAGAAACGCGACAGCTCATCTGTCCAGATCGGCGCGCCACCGGCGATATAGCGGGCAAACACACCATATAGAATGGCCGCAACGTTGAGGGATAACAGCGCGCCCGCCAGGGTCAGAGTAACCGGGCGGCTAATAGCCAGTAGCCGGGATCTAAGCGTATGAAACATGGCAGCCTTCCATGAAGCGCTAGAACATTAAGCACAGAAAATAGAGGGCCAGTAAGGTACCAGCTCCTGTGGTTGCAACAGTGTTGAAAAGCCCGTTAGTCGAGCAGTTCGCTCATACCCGCGTCTTCCAGCGCCATATCGATCCAGCGTTGCTCGATATCACGCTCTTCGAGCCATTCCAGATAAGCAGGCTGACCAATTTCGCGGAAAGCGGTGAGCTCCTCTTCAGAAGGGCGAATCACTTCCATACCTTGTTCTTCCAGGTAGGCAATACGTGAATCGACTTGCTCCTCGTTGTGCTCACGGGCATTGTGATTAGCTTCGGCGACGGCTTCCTGGAAGGCGCTACGAAGTTCATCACCCCAACCAGCGATCATTTCGCTATTTCCTACCAGGAACTGGTTGGAATACTGGATATTGGCAAGCGTCAGGTAGTCCTGTACTTCGTAAAGACTGCCCAGAATGATATACATCGGCGGGTTCATCTGGCCGTCGGCCACCCCTGTGCGCAGTGCCATGTAGGTTTCTGTCCAGGGAATCGGCGTGCCGGAGGCACCGAAGGATTCGTAGAGAGCTACTTGGCTGGGATCCATGGCGCGGAAGCGGAGACCTTCGAAGTCGTCAGGGTGACTGATCGGCCTTTCGTTATTGGTGAACGCTAAGAAGCCCCCCTCTTCGACAACTGCCAGCATATCGATACCGGCACGCTCCTGTAGAGCACTGCTGACTTCCTGCCAATACTCACCCTCATCGAAGAAGCTACGTGCCGCCTCAAAGTCGTCGAACAGAAACGGAATGGCGCTGACGAAAATTTCATCAACGAGAGGCGAGACACCTGCGAAAGACGCCACGTTAAGCATTGGTGTGCTCATGGTCTGCTCCATGCGCTCCTGCTCTTCGCCCAGCATGCTGTTCGGGTAGAGCTCAAGCTGGATCTCACCGGCGGTTTTCTCATCTACCAACGCTTTAAGGTTCTCTGCAAAGACGTGGACAGCATTCTTCTCGGGATCGGGGGCACCGTTGTAACTCAGATTAATCGTGGTGGCTGCAAGGGTGTTTCCTGCCATAAAAGCAGAGCCAAGCAGGCAAGCTGAAATGAGTCGTTTAGGTGTAAACATAGGTTGAGCAAGCATCGTAAGTCTCCTGGTTTATTGTCATGAGCTAGAAGGCGCTATAGGCGTGTTATTAGAAAGGAGTGCCTACATAAGATTATGTATTGAGGTGTTGACTATGCAATACCTAAAGGCGTGCTTGCTGTGAACCGTGGCGGAGGCCCACAGCAAGCGTAGTTGTTGTGTTGGCGACTAGGCTAGCGGTTGGACTGCTTGCTGAGTGCGGGCGTTTTTAGCCTCCACCGCATCCGCCAACATATCAGCGGTAATAGCGGAGAGCGTCCAGCCCAGGTGGCCGTGGCCGGTGTTGTAGAACACCGTGGGCAATTTGCCGGGGCCGACCTTGGGCAGCATATTGGGGAGCATCGGGCGCAGGCCCGCCCAGGGCACCACGCGGCGGGTGCTGACGCCAGGGAAGCACTCTTCCACCCAGCGAATCAACGGGCGGATGCGGTTGTCGCGGATATCGCGATTAAAGCCGTTAAACTCGGCGGTGCCGGCGATACGGAAGCGGTCATCCCCAAGGCGGCTGGTGACCAGCTTGGTTTCATCATCGAGCAGGCTGACCGTTGGCGCGGCCTGTTGAGAGGCGGCGTCATCGAGCTGCACAGTAATCGAGTAGCCTTTGACCGGATAGATATTGACCCGGTCACCCAGCTTGGCGGCCAAGGCACGGCTACCAACTCCGGCGCATACCACCACGCTATCAAAGGTTTCGTGCACGGGTTCGCCGTCAGCCTCGCCTTCAATCGCGGCAGTGATCCAGGCGTGTTGTTCGTCCGCGCCGATATCCTGAACGCTGTGGCCATATTTAAGCGTTACGCCGCGACGTGCGGCGGCTTGCGCAAGGCCGTGGGTAAACTTGTGAATATCGCCGGTGGCGTCGCTTTCGGTGAAGAAGCCGCCGTAGTAGTTACCTGCCAGAGTAGGTTCGATGGCGCGCATTTCCTCGGGCGTCACCGGCTGTCGCTCAAGGCCGCCTTGGCTGAGCAGTTGCGATACCTTGGCGGCGTGGGCATAGCCCGCTTTATCGCGGTAGATATGCAGAATACCTTTCTGCTTTAAATCGAAATCGATTTGCTCATCCTTGGCCCACTGAAACAGGTGCTCGCGGGCGGCAATGGCCAGCCGTGCGGTTTCGGTGGTGTTGGCGGAATAGCGCGGAATGGAGGCGATAAACTCGCCAAACCAACTGAGCTTGTGCCAGCTCGGGCGGGGATTGACTAACAGCGGGGCGTCGTTTCTGAGCATCCAACGCAGGCCTTTGATCACGGTCGGCCAGTGGTTCCACACTTCCGCGTTAGAGGCTGAAAGCTGACCGCCATTGGCAAATGACGTCTCCATCGCGGCGTAGCGATGCTTTTCAAAGACAGTGACCTCATAGCCACGTTTGGCCAGGGCGTAGGCGCTGGTAATGCCGGTGATACCACCACCGATAACGGCAATGCGTTGCATAACTCTCTCCGGTTTTCATGAGCGTCGGGGAATCCCACCTAACGGCGTAAATGCTGCTGGGCGTACCCCTTCCGTCATGGAACCTGAGAGATTCGCGTACCCTGTGGGGCGCGCTTGCTCCTTCGGTGGGCTGAGTGACGCAGTCATCAGCCGCTCTTCGGAAAGTGAGGGCAATAGCGGTCCGGTTGCCTGAGAGTTTCCGGGGCAGTTGCTCCTTCGGCGCTGGCGCCATCCTTGTGAGATGCGCCAAGCTCTCCCGCTATTACCTAGTTATTTATTAATCGTACTGGTTTTTAACGTTATCAGCTATACGATAGAAGTCTACCAACGTCGTGAACGCTTATTCCAACGGCCTCACTCAAAGGGCCGGGCACGCGCAATGATCGCCGCGCAATCAAGCCCGGTGGGTAGCGTGCCGGTGCTGAGGCCGTTTCGTTCAGCCAGCCGTCCGGCGCAGAACGCATCGGCCACATAAGCGGGAGCGTGCTGTACCAGCAGGGCGCCTTGCAACGCCAGGGCCATACCATCCGCCAACTGGCGGGCGCGGTATTGAAGCGCTTGGGTATCCTGCATTTGCTGCTGTAACTGGTGAATAAAGCGGTCTAGATGCGCATCAGCGCCTTGTGCCTTGGCGAGTTCGGCAAAGTAGGCGTCGAGCACCTCGGGCTGCTTTTCAATCGCGCGCAGGATATCCAGGCACTGAACGTTACCACTACCTTCCCATATGGCGTTGATGGGCGATTCGCGGAACAGACGCGGCATCATGTGGGTTTCCATGACGCCGCTACCGCCGATGACCTCCATCGCTTCATAAGCGTGGTGGGGGGTGCGCTTACAGATCCAGTACTTGCCGACGGGCGTGGCGATTCGCGAAAGCAGGCGCTCGTGCTCGTTGTCCTGCTGATCCATCGCTCGAGCCATGCGCAGCATCAGGGTGGTCGCGGCTTCACTCTCGATGGCCAGATCGGCGAGCACGTTTTGCATCAGCGGCTGTTCGCTCAAACGCGCCCCGAAGGCATGGCGATGAGAGGCGTGGTGAATAGCCTGGGCGGTGGCCTGGCGCATGCCGGCAGCGGAGCCAATCATGCAGTCGTAGCGGGTCATGGCGACCATCTCTATGATGGTACGCACACCGCGGCCCTCGTCGCCCACCATCCAGGCAAAGGCGCCGCGTAGCTCCGTCTCACTGGAAGCATTCGCCACGTTGCCCATTTTGCGTTTTAACTGCTGGATATGCAGCGGGTTCTTAGTGCCGTCGGGCCGCCAGCGCGGCAGCAAAAAACAGCTCAAGCCGCCGGGCGCCTGGGCGAGCACCAGGAAAGCGTCGCACATCGGCGCGGAGACAAACCACTTATGCCCGACCAGCTCAAAAGCTTCCCCCGGCCCGCCTTGATCAATCGGATAGGCGCGGGTGGTGTTTAGTCGCACATCGGAGCCGCCCTGTTTCTCGGTCATTGCCATGCCAAGGGTGACGCCCTGTTTTTCGAAATAGGGCACGTTGCGCGGGTCGTAGTGAGGCGCGGTGATCTTATCGCCCCATTGTTCAAGCAAGCTAGGCTGATGGCGAAGTGCGGGCAGGGCGGCGAACGTCATGGTGATCGGGCAGCCGTGAGCCGCTTCCACCTGCGTATTCAGATAGTAGTTGGCGGCGCGTGTAACATGGGCGCCCGGCCCTGGGTTTCGCCAGGGGCTGGCGTGGAGGCCTTGCTCTACCGCTGTTTGCATTAGCTGGTGATAGGCCGGGTGAAACTCGATCAAATCGACCCGATGGCCTTGCCGGTCGTGGGTGACCAACTGTGGCGAGTGGCGGTTGGCGTCAAACCCCAGGGCGATGGCTTCAGACGAGCCTGCCCACTGGCCAAACGCCTTGAGTGAAGCGTCGTCAGTGCCACCTTCGCGCTTGACGCCTTCCTGAAGGGCCTTATCAGAGGTGTAGCTGTTGACGTTCTCCAGCGACGGCGGCTGGTTTTCCACCTGATGGGTGCTGGCTTGTAGTTGGTCGGCAAGTGGGTAGTAGTGAGTCATAGCAAGAACCTAGCGCGTAGAGGCGATAATTGTGTTTATTTAAACGAACGTTTTATAGTTCTCATAGTAGTTGCTTGGCAGGAAAGACGCTAACCATTGAGGGCGATGGGGAGCGGGATGTTGTGCTGCTTTGCTCAGTTAGCGTATTTAACCGACAATGCTGCTTATCTTTCTCATTATTGAGTGCTATCAATGCAAGCAAACGCGATGCAGGCAAACGGGTTCTTTGACGAAATCGGTGAAACTATCGGCGAAACTATCCGTGTGGTGGTTGAATTTCTATTAGGCATTTTTACCAACTTCTTTGGAGCGTTCGGCGATTTTATCGACGGCCTCACTCGGTCGCTGGGAATCAATGATTCGTTTTTCAGCATTGCCGTCTTAGTGATCGGGCTGCTGATTCTATGGGGCGGTTTGCGCGCGTTTCTGCGCGGCTCGCTGCTAGGCGGTATTGTACGTACCGTGTTGGGGCTGTTTATTCTTTCATGGTTGATGATGTAGGCACACAGTGAGGAGTAGTAAATGAAGCAATATGCGTTAGTAGCCTACGACTATACGGATGAGGGCGCCTTGGGCCGTCGCTTGGCTTGTCGCGAGCCGCACCTGGAAGGCCTGCGTACCCTCCACCGTTCGGGTAATTTCGTCAGTGGTGGGGTGATATTGAACGATGAAGGCAAAATGATCGGCTCTAATGCACATTTCCGATTTGCCACGCGAGAAGATTTAGAGGCTTGGTTGGCGCAGGAGCCTTATATGACAGAGCGTGTTTGGGAACAGGTCGATATACGCGAAGTTAAACTGTTTGATCCTTCTATTTAGCTCTTCTATCTAGTATGACGAACGAGCCTGGGGTTTGTTTATAAAATTGTGCTTAAAAATAATCGTCCGCCTGGGGACTAGCCTGAATTAATTTGCCCTTGAGTCAGTTTCATCAGAGATATGATGGATCGTCATTTGCTTATTTGGTGCATTTTGGCATCATTTGCACTTATTTTGTGCAAAGCGAGTGCAATGAAAACTTATCTTGGCAAGATGCGGGGGCAGCCAGTTAAGCGCACCCGGGTAGGCTGGCAGGATGCTTTTTGGTCATGGGTCGGTGCCTTTACCGGTATGGCGGTCATTTGCTGGTTAAGCTCGACTTGGCTGTCGCAACAACTGCTAATCGTAGGCTCCTTCGGTGCAACCTCGGTGCTTATCTATGCGGCACCTGAGAGCCCCTTTGCTCAACCCAGTCATGTGCTGTTTGGCAGCATGCTCTCTGCCGGTATTGGCGTTGCTTGCTACCAACTGCTGGGGGCGACACCGCTCTCAATGGCTCTGGCCGTCTCACTGTCGGTGCTGGGCATGCAGCTAACCCACACGGTTCACCCGCCGGGAGCCGCGGCGGCTCTGATTGCGGTAGGCGGAGGTGCCAGCGTTCATCAATTGGGGTGGTGGTATCCGCTTTTACCAATCGGTGCGGGTAGTGTAGTGATGCTGATAATCGCCATCCTGGTCAATAACCTTGCCCGTCACCGTCGCTATCCACTCTACTGGTAGTGTTTTTAAAACCGGCTCAACTGCTGCTCTAGGGCAAAAATATGGGCGTCTTTGGCGCCTAGCTCGCGCAGCGCCTTGGCCAGATTGACTAGGTATTCGCGGTTGGGGCCGCTGGGGCCATGGGCGTTGGCAATCTGCTGGGCTATCTCGGCAAGCGGCGCCTCACCCAGGAAAGCTGGGTTGTCATCGCTGGCCAGGTAAATAAGTCCTTCACTCTGTTCAGTCCCGTTGCCATTGTCATCAACAAAGGTCAGCGGTACTTTTTCCCGCAAATAGCCGTTCTTCTCCCGCACATCCAGCGGGGCGAGCACTTCAGGGGTGATGCGGTAGGCCATGCCGAGGCAAATCGAATCCTTGGCGCGGATCAGCGTCGCTACACGCCCAGGTGCTTCAGGGGTGCCGCGATGGTCGTGGGAAGCCTGCCAAAACCGCCGTTCCCAGCCTTGAATATAAGCCGGGCGGCGCTCCAGGAAGTCAAAATCGGCCTTCCAGATCAGCGAGCCGTAGCCAAACAGCCAGATAGCCGCATGGCCCTCGAAGAAGTTTCTTTGCTGGTTTAAGGCAGTAGTGTCAAACATCAGTATCAAGCATCATGTTCTCGGCATATTTGTTTCAGCGTCTATCTTATCATGTCACTGACGACCACTTGGGAGACAGACATGCGCGCGATTTTTCTGGTTGATAATGGCTCCCTGCGGCCCCAGGCAACGCTGAATTTACGCCGCGTGGCGGCCTCGCTTAGCGAGCTGATTGGCAAAAGCGTGCAGGCGGCTTCGCTGCTGCACTCTAACAAGATTCCAGCCGAAGAGGTTGATGGCATACCTGCCACTACTCTTGGCCCCGCCGCTGAGCGCAGTGCCGAACAGGGAGCAACGGAGATTATCGTACTTCCGTTCTTTTTCGGCCCTAGCAGAGCGCTGACGGGCTACCTGCCTGAACGTATGGCCACGCTACAAGAGCGCTTTCCCCTTGTGAAAGTGCGTATAGCCCAGCCCTTGGTGGATGAGTTGGGTGATAACGACCTGCGTTTGGCCCATCTGCTGGCCGACAATGTGCGCGACAAGATTCAGTCAGGTACCAAGCCGCATGTGGCGCTAGTGGATCACGGCAGTCCGATTCCTGACGTTACTGCCGTGCGTAACCGCCTAGCGGGGCAGCTTAGTGTGCTGCTTGGTGAAGAGGTGGCCTGCGTTGCTGCTGCCTCCATGGAGCGCCGCGAGGGCGAGGAATACCGCTTTAACGAGCCGCTGTTGGAAAACTTGCTAGTGACACCCGAGTTCAAGGCAGGACCAGTTCTACTGGCGATGCTGTTTCTTTCGCCGGGGCGCCACGCCGGGGAGGGCGGCGATATCGCCGAGATTTGTGCGGCCGCTGAACAGCAGCACCCAGAGCTTTCCGTTACCACGACGAAACTGGTGGGGGAACACCAAGGGATCGTCGATATTTTGCACTCGCGGCTGCGCCAAGCGATTGATGGTGAACGTTTTCTACTCGAGCTTCCGGCGCGCATCTAATACCAATGGCTTGTGATGGGTGAATGCCCGCCCAATAGCGCGTAGAATCGCGGGCCTTTCGTATTGTAAATGTAAGATAACCGGGCTCCTTTTTGTGATCGCAACCGCCAATATCACCATGCAGTTTGGGGCTAAGCCCCTGTTTGAAAATGTCTCCGTTAAATTCAATAACGGTAACCGTTACGGCCTGATTGGCGCGAACGGCTGCGGCAAATCCACCTTTATGAAAATTCTCGGTGGCGATTTGGAGCCCTCTTCCGGCCAGGTGATGCTGGATAGCAGTACACGGTTGGGTAAGCTGCGTCAGGATCAGTTTGCGTTTGAGAATGAGCGGGTGATCGATACCGTCATCATGGGCAATGTTGAGCTCTGGTCAGTCGCGGCCGAGCGCGAGCGTATTTACTCGCTAGCCGAAATGAGCGAAGAGGACGGCATGGCCGTCGCTGATTTGGAAGTACGCTTTGCCGAGCTCGATGGCTACACGGCTGAACCCCGCGCGGGGGAGCTATTACTGGGCCTGGGCATACCCATTGAGCAGCATACCGGCCCGATGAGCGAAGTCTCGCCGGGTTGGAAGCTGCGCGTGCTGCTAGCCCAGGCGCTGTTCTCAGACCCGGATGTACTGCTGCTGGATGAGCCGACCAACCACCTGGATATCAACACTATCCGCTGGCTGGAAGATATTCTTAAAGCGCGCAGCAGTACCATGATTATCATCTCCCACGACCGCCACTTCCTGAATAGCGTCTGCACTCATATGGCGGATCTGGACTACGGTGAAATTACCCTGTTCCCGGGTAACTACGATGATTACATGACCGCTGCCACCGCCGCCCGCGAACGTCAGCACTCGGATAACGCCAAGAAGAAGGCCCAGATTGCCGAGCTACAGCAGTTCGTTAGCCGCTTCTCTGCCAACGCCTCGAAGGCTAAACAGGCCACGTCGCGAGCGCGTCAAATCGATAAAATCAAACTGGAAGACATCAAGCCATCCAGCCGGGTTAGCCCCTTTATCCGCTTTGATCAGGCCAAGAAGATACACCGCAACGCCGTTAATGTGGATGGCATTACCAAGAGTTATGATGGTGAAAAGCCGCTGTTCGAGCGTCTCTCCATGACCGTAGAAGCCGGTGAGCGGATTGCGATTATCGGCCCCAATGGCATTGGTAAAACCACGTTGCTGAAAACGTTAGCAGGCGAGCTGCACCCGGATGCGGGCGAAGTGAAGTGGACGGAAGCCGCTGAAGTGGGCGTTTTCGCCCAGGATCACAGCGACGATTTTGCCGTCGATGCCACGCTGTTTGAGTGGATGTCGGCATGGACGCAAGGTGGCGAACAGGTGGTTCGCGGCGCTCTGGGGCGCATGCTGTTTTCCAGTGATGATATCGGCAAGTCAGTGAAGGTGATTTCCGGTGGTGAGCAAGGGCGCATGCTGTTCGGTAAGTTAATCCTTACTCAGCCCAACGTCATGTTGATGGATGAGCCGACCAACCACTTGGATATGGAGTCTATCGAGGCATTAAACCTAGCCTTGGAGAACTATCCCGGCACGCTGCTGTTTGTCAGCCACGACCGTGAGTTTGTTTCATCGTTGGCCACACGCATTATTGATATGCAGCCTGATGGCATTGTCGATTTTAGCGGCAGCTATGATGATTATCTGCGCAGCCAGGGCGTTGTGTAAACGGCCTAACCGATGACGCGTTGATAGGTCGCATTTGTGGCGGGCTTTCGATCAGCATCGAGTAGCTCGCCCTGGAAAATCTCAACGGCCTGTTTGGCAAGATCAACGAACACGACCATCGGCTGGTTGCGCTGTTATTTCGGTTGCCGAGTTTTTCAGGATCCGTGTTGCGGTTTCGCTTCCAAAAAAACAGCCACGACCACGCCGCATTGGCTAAAAGCTGCAGCGCGCAAACCGCTAAGCTTGCCGTTCGCCAAGCCGACTCGTCAGCTATGTAGATGCGCCATGCGGCGATCGCCATCAATAGATACAGTATGCCCCAAGCGATAGGGAAAGCGATATTCGGTGGCGTCCAGCTTGGCTTACTTAGTTCGCGGAGCCAACCATCAGGCCGAAAGCGCACACCCAGTCGTGGCGGCATGGCCGACGAGCA
This sequence comes from Halomonas sp. SpR8, assembly GCF_031010195.1. GTDB lineage: Bacteria > Pseudomonadota > Gammaproteobacteria > Pseudomonadales > Halomonadaceae > Vreelandella. The sequence goes on from NZ_JAUAMC010000004.1 coordinate 83,327, forward strand.
GTAGAGACACCAGCAGCGCTAATAGCGAAGCAAGCATTCATTACCTGTATGTTCAAACGAAAGAATCAATAGCCTAGCAGCGTTTATCTAATGTGCTAAACACAAAGCCATTACTGAAAGCAATCGGTCAATGGTATTGTCTGAGTTTACCGTGTTCGCGCAAGGCAGTATTGTTTTGTCAAACAACCTAATGAAGCGCTGCTCATGAAATACTGCTCAACAACCGATGATATCGATAGTACCTTTCTGGCAAGTGCGGGAAGTGCTGCTTGGCATCGGCATATGGCGATCTTAGTAAGTTCATCGGGGCAGCGCGATTTCCCCTTACGCCTGGAGCAAGTGCTGCGTGCGATAACCGGTTTCGATACGATTCTGATCAATACCTACAAAGGGCGTCACAGGCCACTTCTGATTCATGATAATTACTCGCCAGAACATCGCCCCCAAGCGATAGATCGCTACCTCAGCGGGGCGTATTTATTGGATCCTTTTTTTACCGCTATGAGTGGTGGTCTGGATAGCGGAGTGCACCGTTTGCGGGAGCTAGCCCCTGATCGTTTTGAAGCCAGTGACTATTATGCCCACTATTATCGTGGGTTAGGTTTGGCGGATGAAGTGGGTCTCTTCGCACGTGTGGGGGATGATGTTTTGATGGTGGTATCGCTGGGTTTTCAGGCAGAAGCGCCCTTGAAGCGGCGTGCGCTGCAGGTGCTGAAGAATGTGGAGCCGATGATCGAAACCTTGTTAATGGAGTTCTGGAAATGGCAGGGCGCCCTCTTCCAGCCCACACTGGAAAAGTACGCCCCAGTGGAAGCTGCCTTCGCCAGCTTCGGTCGAGAGGTTTTAACGGCACGTGAACAAGAGATCGTTCGTCTGTTGCTCGCGGGGCACTCCACTAAATCGGCGGCCCGAGAGCTGGATATCAGTGATGGCACTGTGAAGGTACACCGCAAGCATATTTACCAGCGTCTGAATGTTTCTAGTCAATCGCAGTTGTTCCAGCTATTTCTTGAGCACGTGGCGCTCATTTCCCGGCAGTTGAGAGGTTAAGGCGCTAGGTTTGTAGCGCCATCCAGATGGTCTTGATCTCCGTATATTCGTCAATGGAGTGCAGTGATTTATCCCGCCCATTTCCAGACTGTTTTACCCCACCGAATGGCACTGTCATGTCCGGGCCAGCCCAGTTATTAACGTAGACTTGCCCGGAGTGCAGTTTGCGTGAAACGCGCATAATACGATCAATGTCCTGGCTCCAGACGGCGGCAGCCAAGCCGTAGTCGCTGTCATTGGCAAGCGCCAATGCTTCTTCTTCGGTCTCGAAGCCAAAAACCGACAGCACCGGTCCGAAGATCTCCTCGCGACCTATGGTCATGGCCGGGGTGACATCGTCAAACACGGTGGGAGGAATAAACAGCCCAGGGCTATCTAATGGCTGTCCGCCGGTACGTAGCGTGGCACCCTCTTCCTGCCCCAAGTGGATATAATCAAGCACCCGCTGGTATTGAGTGTCATCCACCATCGCCCCCATAAAACTCTGCGGGTCGAGTGGATCGCCTGGTTGCATGGCGGCAGCAGCGTCCACCACTTTCTCAACGAAGGCATCGCGAATGCGGTTTTCCACCAATAGCCGCGAGCCGGCGATACAGACTTCACCTTGGTTATGAAAAATGGCAGCGGCGGCGTGCTGAGCTGCGACGTCTAGATTTTTGCAGTCGGCAAAGATGATGTTGGGGCTTTTGCCGCCGCACTCCAGATAAACGCGTTTCAAGTTGGACTGGCCCGCGTACTGCATGAGCTGTTTACCCACTTGGGTGGAGCCGGTAAAAGCGAGACAGTCGACCTGCATCGACAGGGCCAGCGCTTTACCTACGGTATGACCATAGCCGGGGAGTACTTGAAACACCCCTGCGGGCAGGTCTGCTTGTTGGCTTAGTTGAGCAAGGCGTAGCGCCGATAACGGCGATTTTTCTGAGGGCTTGAGAATAACGCTGTTACCGGCCGCCAATGCCGGTGCAATCTTCCAGGCGGTCATCATTAGTGGGAAGTTCCAGGGGACGATGGATACCACTACCCCGAGTGGCTCGCGCACAATCAAACCGAGGTGATGGTTGTCCGTCGGGGCCACCTCACCGTAAAGCTTATCGATACTTTCGGCGGTATAGCGCAGGCAGCCGATGGCGCCGTCAATATCCCCCAGCGCACTGGTAATCGGTTTCCCCATATCCAGAGTGTCTAGCAGCGCAAGCTCGTGTCTATGGGCCTGCATTAACGCCGCAAGTTCAAGCAACGTGGCTTTGCGCTGACCTGGCGCGCGTCGCGACCACTCTCCTCGATCAAAGGCCTGCCGAGCAGCATGAGTAGCGAGCTCGGCATCAGCGTCATCACAGCTGGCGACCTTGGCTAACACCTCGCCGGTGGCTGGGTTCACCGTAGATAGGGTGGCGCCGCGCTGCGCATCGACAAAGGTGTCGTTGATATAGGCGCGGGTTTCAAAGGAGAGCGTGTCTGCCAGTGATTGCCACTCGGACTGGTTCGTGGGGACAGTTGTACTCATTGGGTAACCTCAAGGTAGTTAGCATTATGCAGTAGCGCGTCGCAAAGCACTTGGGCGCCAAGTGCACACTGCTCAGGCGTTGAGTACTCGGCTTCGTTATGGCTAATGCCATCGCGACAGGGAATAAAGATCATTGCGGTGGGAGCCACCCGTGCCACATTCACCGCATCGTGGCCCGCACCACTGAGCATTCGGCGGTAAGCAATGCCGCGTGTCCTTGTCGCCTGTTCGATGGACGCAATACACTGCTCGTTAAATGCGACCATTGGGGAGTTCCAGAGGCGTTGCGGCGATACCACGACACCAAAGGTCTCTACCAAGGCATCTAGCTCGGTATAAAAGCGGGCCTCCAGCGCGTCTAGCTGATCGTCGTGCACATGACGAAGATCGACAGTCATGGTGACCTGGGCAGGAATCACGTTGCGAGAAGGCGTATCGATCTCCAGACAGCCAAAGGTCACCTTGCTGTCACCGCTGGTGTCGGCGGCGGCGATGGCGTATAGACGATCAATGAGCCGGGCGGCAGCGGCGAGGGCGTCATGACGATATGCCATGGGGGTAGTGCCCGCATGAGCTGCGTTGCCTTCAATCGTCAGATCAAACCAGCGCATCCCTTGCACCCCGGTGACCACACCGATATCTAAGCCCTCCTCTTCAAGCACCGGCCCCTGTTCGATATGCAGTTCCAGAAAGCTGGCTAACCGAGGCTCGCCAATAGGCAGGCTGCCCTTCATGCCTGTCTCCTCAAGGGCCTGTCCAAAACTGACCCCCTGTTCGTCCTGGCGAGCTAGGGTCTCATCCACAGTAAACACCCCCGCATAGGTACCAGAAGCCACCATCGCGGGGGCAAAACGGCTGCCTTCTTCGTTCGTCCAAACGATCAGTTCCAGTGGTCGCTCGGTAACGATTTGGTGATCGTGCAGGGTGCGAAACACTTCCAGACCCGCGAGAACCCCCAGCACGCCGTCGAAGCGGCCACCTTTCGGCTGGGTATCCAGGTGGCTGCCGACAGCGGCGGGCGCCAGATCGTCACGTGCGCCGGGTCGACGAAAAAAAAGATTGCCCACTGCATCACTGCGAACGTGACAGCCAATGTCGGCGCACCACTCAATCAATAGCTGCCGACCGGCAGTATCTTCGGGTGTCAGTGCCAAGCGGTTGCTGCCGCCATTGGGGGTAGCGCCGATCTCAGCCATCGCCATTAAACTTGACCATAATCGCTGGGCATCAATGGAAACTTGCATGGCGTATCTCCTGTTGTGTTTGTTGGGTTAAGGAGATCCACCTTAGGCGGCCTTCCGCGCAGCCGATATACCCCAATCGGGATATATTCCCGGCACTGTTTTCCCCGCTAGCCTGTGAAGCCACCTCTACAACGGCTTCCTAATAAGCGAGGGCATAATGATGACTCAGCAACAGGCGCAAGCCTCTTACGACGCGCAAGACCTTTGGCAAAAAGATAAAAATCACTTTATTCACCCCTTCACCGACTTCAGCTTGTTCCACGAAAAAGGCTGTGACTTGATTACCGACAGTGATGGCATCTATGTCGAAGATGTACACGGCAATCGCTTTATCGATGGGATTGCAGGCCTGTGGTGTGTCAATGTGGGCCACGGCCGTGCCGAAATTGGCCAGGCGATGGCCGAGCAAGCCACTCGCATGGCCTACTTTTCCACGTTTAATAACCTATCCAATGCCCCGGCCACTGAGCTGGCTGCCAAGCTGGCCGAGCTTGCGCCTGCCCACTTGAACCATGTGTTTTATAGCTGCGGCGGATCAGCGGCAAACGATGCCACCATCCGGCTTGTGCATTACTACTTCAATCGCTTGGGCAAGCCTTCGAAAAAGCGGATCTTGTCGCGCACCAATGCCTACCACGGCACTACCTACATGGCGGCGAGCCTGACCGGTATTGCCAGCAATAACTGGCAGTTCGATACGCTTGATCTGGTGACACATTTGAGCGAAGCCAACTGCTATCGCCGTCCAGAGGGGATGAGTGAGGCCGGGTACTGTGATCACCTGGTCGATGAACTTGAGCAGACCATTGACCGGCTAGGGGCAGATAACATAGCAGCCTTCATTGCTGAGCCCATTATGGGCGCGGGCGGCGTATTGGTGGCACCGCAGGGGTATCACTCCCGCGTACAGGCCATATGCCGTGCCAACGATATTCTGTTTATTGCTGATGAAGTGGTGACGGGCTTCGGTCGTTTAGGGCATTTCTTTGCTTCAGAAGCCGTGTTTGAAACCCAGCCCGACATTATCAACGTGGCAAAAGGGCTTTCATCTGGATATGCCCCACTGGGGGCAACGCTGATATCTGACAACCTTTATGAGGTACTCAGCACCCCTCAAGGCCCGGGCGGGGTGTTGAGCACTGGATTCACCTACTCAGGGCATCCCGTTAGTTGTGCTGCAGCGTTAAAAAATATCGAAATCATTGAACGCGAAGGCATTTGTGAAAATGTTTTAGATGTTGGCCCTTATCTTGAGTCACAGCTCAAAACCCTCGCCTCTCATGAAACGGTAGGCGATATACGTGGCAGCCATTTCATGATGGCGATTGAAAATGTGGCAGATAAAACGACCAAGGAGTTGCTCCCAGTGGAAGCACGCGTGGGTGACCGCGTGGCGGCTGAAGCACAGAAGCGAGGCTTAATAATTCGACCCGTCGGCCATCTCAATATCATTTCTCCGCCCTTGATCTGGACGCGCCAAGTCGTGGATGAAGTCGTCGCGATTCTTGATGACGCTTTTGCCGCCACCACGCGCTCTCTCAAAGCGGATGGTTATCTATAAGCACTTGCTATTAGGGACGGGCGTTAGCGCCCGTCTTGAGTAGTGATCTACTACAACGATAAAGAGGTATAACCAATGGAAGAGTATGGAGTTTTAAGCCTTATACCCACGCTAGTGGTTTTAGTCATGGCGATTATTACCAGGCGCACGATTGAGTCCCTGTTGTCTGGGGCGTTGGTAGGCTTATTAATGTTTCAACCTCTCAATGTTATTACCCAAGGGTCGGATATACTGCTATCGGTATTGGGTAATGACACGGTGACGTGGATTATTCTGGTATGCGGGCTATTTGGTAGCTTGATTGCCTTGCTGGTAAAAACGGGCGGCGTGTTAAGTTTTGGTGATGCCGTTACCCGACGCATCCATACCCGTCGACAAAGCTTGTTAGCTACCTGGGGGCTGGGACTAATAATTTTTGTCGACGACTATCTCAATGCGCTGACCATTAGCGCTTCCATGAAGAAAGTCACTGATCGCTTTAACATATCCCGCGAGAAGTTAGCGTATATCGTTGATTCCACCGCTGCGCCAATCTGTATTCTTGTACCCTTTTCCACCTGGGCTGTGTTCTTTGCAGGTTTGCTGGAAGAGAACAATGTCGCTGGTAACGGCATGGAGCTGTACATCCAAGCCATACCGTTTATGTTTTACGCTTGGATAGCGGCGGCGCTGGTGCCCTTGGTGGCATTGGGCATTATCCCCAACCTTGGCCCGATGCGAACAGCTGAGGCCCGTGCTGAAGCTGGCCAGCCGCAACCAGATGGCGTTGACGACAGCGCGCTGGAAATAGAAGACACAGGCAAAAAACGCCCTCATCTGCTCAATTTTCTGCTTCCCATTGCGACGCTGATTTTCTTCACCTGGTATTTTGAGATTGATGTGCTGCGCGGCGTGATTGTGGCGCTTGCAGTGACGCTAGTGCTTATCGCGGTGCAACGGCTGTTAAGCTTTAACGATACGTTTGACACCGCGCTGGATGGTTTCAAAGCCATGATTATGCCACTCGGCACGCTGGTGGCTGGGTTTGTGCTTAAGGAGGTGAATGACCTACTTGGCTTAACCAACTATGTGATCGAGAGTGTTCAGCCTTTAATGACCGCGGGTATGCTACCGGCGGTTGTCTTCGTCACCATGGCCTTTCTCGCTTTTGCGACCGCCTCCTTCTGGGGACTGTTTGCCGTGGCGATGCCTATCGTATTACCGCTTGCCAGTAGTATGGATGCGCATATGCCGCTCGTTGTGGGGGCTTTAATCTCCGCCAGTGCCTTCGGCAGCCACGCCTGCTTTTACGGTGATTCAACAGTACTTTCTGCCCAAGGGGCGGGGTGTACGCCAATGGCCCATGCGTTAACGCAACTTCCCTATGTCTTAATAGCCGCTGGCGTGGCCACTGGCTTCTTTATAGTGGTGGGAAATATATGAAACACGACACTAGCATACCTGCAACTGCCACCGACTCTCTGACGGGCGAGGCAACACCCAAAACGTTGGGCTTTTCGATGCCGGCGGAGTTTGCCCCCCATGCTGCCTGCTGGATGCTGTGGCCCCAGCGCCCAGATACATGGCGCTATGGCGCAAAACCCGCCCAGCAAGCCTTTGTCGATGTAGCGCTAGCGATTGCCGAGAGTGAGACGGTCTTTGTGGGTGTCAATGATGAGCAGTATGAAAATGCCCGCAATCAGCTGCCTGCGCATATTCGGGTGGTTGAGCTGTCCAGCAATGATGCCTGGATGCGCGATGTCGGGCCCACCTTTATAACTCACCCCGATGGGCGGCTCGCCGTGGTGGACTGGGAGTTCAATGCCTGGGGCGGGTTGAAGGAGGGGCTCTACTTCCCATGGGACAAAGATAAGCGGATTCGCTGTAAAATCAGTGAGATGCTGGGTATTCCGCGCTTCGAAGCCCCACTCGTATTAGAAGGAGGAGCCATTCATGTGGATGGTGAAGGTACGCTTATCACCACAGAAGAGTGCTTGCTGAATCCTAACCGTAATCCGGAGATGAGCCGCGCCACGATCGAACACTGGCTGCAGGAGTATTTAGGCGTCAGTCACATCATCTGGTTACCGCGTGGCTGCTATCTCGACGAGACCGATGGCCACGTGGATAACCTGTGCTGCTTTATTGCGCCTGGCCATGTGGCGCTAACGTGGTGTGAGGATGAGCAGGATCCCCAGGGCGCTATTTGTCGGGAAGCATTGCGCGTGCTGGAAAATGCCACGGATGCTCAAGGCAGGCGGCTCACGATTCATAAACTTCCGCAGCCAGGCCCGCTCCATATTGCCGACGATGAAGCCAGTGGGATTGATCGCCTGAACAGCTCGCATCCCCGGTTACCTGGGGATCGCATGGCAGGCTCTTACGTCAACTTTTATATTAGTAACTCGGTCATTGTAATGCCCTTGCTGGATCCTCGTTACGATGAACAGGCTAAAGGCATTCTATCCCGGTTATTTCCCACGAAGAGGGTGATCGGCGTTACGGCAAGGGAAATACTGCTTGGTGGTGGGAATATTCACTGCATTACTCAGCAGCAACCACGCGTGTAGCGTTTCGCAGGAAAAACGCCCTGTTCAGTCACAGGCTGAACAGGGCGCGGGGGGTTATATTTGGCTATTACTGGATGCGGTCATAGCCATTATCCATAAACGGATAATCGGTGTAGCCCTTCTCATCGCCGCCGTAGAAGGTTTCATGGCTGGGCTCGGTGAGCGGTGCGCTAACGCGGAAGCGTTCCGGTAAATCAGGATTGGCAATATAGGGGCGTCCGAAAGCAACCGCATCCGCAGTGTTTTCACTAATGCGGGCTTCAGCGCGCTCGGCATCGTAATTACCGCAGTAGATCAGGCTGCCGCTAAAACGCTTGCGCATCTGCTCGCGGAAACCGTCAGGGAAGGTGATATCACCACCGGCCCAGTTGGGTTCGTTAAGATGCAGATAGGCAAGGCCGCGCTTTGACAACTGCTCGGCCATGTAGAACGCCATCGCTTCTGGCTCATCGTCGATCAGGCCAAACAGTTCGATAAACGGCGTCATGCGAATGCCGACCCGGTCAGCGCCATAAATTTCAATCACTGCGTCGACCACTTCCAGCGGGAAGCGGGCGCGGTTTTCTAATGAACCGCCGTACTGGTCGGTACGCTGGTTGGTGCCGGTGGCCAGGAACTGGTTCAGCAGGTAAGCGTTAGCGGCGTGGACTTCGACCATATCGAAACCGGCCCGCTTGGCGCGCACAGCCGCCTGGCGGTAGTCGTCTACGATGCCGGGAATCTCATCGGTTTCCAGCGCTCGTGGTGTGCTGGTAGGGTGCTGGCCTGCGGTGCCATCTTCAAACTCGACGAAACACTGGGCGCCTTCACCTTTCAGCGCACTCGGCGCAACGGGCTGTTGACCATCAGGTTGAACCATTTCATGGGAAACACGCCCAACGTGCCACAGCTGCAGCGCAATGCGGCCACCCTTAGCGTGTACCGCGTCCACCACGCCTTTCCAGCCAGCTTCCTGCTCATCTGTCCAAATGCCAGGCGTATACACATAGCCACGGGCAGTGGGGGAGATGTTAGTGGCTTCGCTAATAATCAGCCCCGCACCCGCACGCTGGCCGTAATAAGCTTCCTGCATCTTGCCCGGTACGCTATCTGGCGTACGCGAACGAGTCAGCGGCGCCATGATCACCCGGTTAGGAATCGATAGGCTACCCATCTGGGTGGGAGTAAACAGTGTTTCGAAAGCCATCAACTAAGCTCCTTTTGAATGCTTCGATGAAATAGTAAATGCTAGAATAGACCAGTTTACTATTAAGTGCCAGTTAGGAAGAGGGCGTAACAAAACACGCTGATCGTCCCCAGGCCGAGCGCTTCTGGAATTTTCCGCTGGTCGTCATTGAAGAAGCGGTGGTGAATGCGGTGTATAACCGTTCTTATGAAATTCGTGAGCCCATTGAGATCCGTATTGATGGTCAGGAACTTGTGGTGCTTAGCTTCCCAGGGCCAGACCGCTCTATTCGCTTGCAAGACCTGCAGGCAGGTAAAGCAGTCAGCCGCCGCTATCGAAACCGGCGTATCGGCGAGTTTTTAAAAGAGCTGGATTTAACCGAAGGCCGTTCAACGGGCGTGCCAAAAATTCTTCGAGTGATGAAGGGGAACGGTTCTCCAGAACCGGTGTTCGAAACCGACGATGAACGCAGTTACTTTTTAATTCGCTTACCCGTTCATAGAGGGTTTTTGGTTGATAAGGACATAGCCCCTGTAGCAACTAAGCAAGTAACCGAACAAGTAATACGGTTATTGCAAGCTCTGCTTGAAGAGCCAATGAGCACTAAAGCACTTCTTGAGGCGTTATCACTCACGCATCGCCCGACGTTATATACAAAATTATTTACAACCGGCACTGGCATTGATTGAAATGACACAATCTGGCTCGCCGCGTAGCCCAACCCAAAAATATCGATTAACAGGCCTAGGTAAGCAAGTGCTTGCCACTAAGAATACACATCAATAAACCCTAACCTTTCCAAGGTCTGGAGCGTCGCTACTTGCCTGCTACCATGCTAGTGCTCCTCACTAGATATCTGCTGGACTAGTGATGCCCCAATGCTCGGTCAGTGCCACTTCATCCACGGCCAACGGCGTTTGGCAGGAGTATCGATCTGCTGGAGCGCGCTAGAGAGCGGCAACATAATGGCCCCCAGTTGACGATGGCAGACGGCGCTACTGAGTACACCTGGGCACTGTTTGAGTAGCAGCTCGCACTGCTGGGAGGCGATATAAAGCTGTTCGATAACAGGTGGGGCGAACAGCGGTTTGGCTTGTTGGCAGCAGCGAGTGAGTTCCCGCGATAGCATTGAAAGCATGCTGGTATCGAGCCAGCAGGGCAGCGGGTCTTCCAAGCGGCCAGCAATAGAGTGCTGTACCGCTTCAAAAGAGGTGCGCAAAAATATGACTGTTTGGCGAAGTTGCCGCTGCTCGCTCGTCATCCCACTGCCCCCTCACGCTGATTACATCTGGTGGGCATAAGCCCGATCCGTTACTTAATGAAAAGATAGTGTTTCTCATTTGCATCTATGCTGACGATAGCGCTACTTCACGAATCTGTCAATGCGAGGCCTGTCAATGCAAGGACTTGTCAATGCTGTGGCTATCAGGGCAGTAGGCTATGAGCGCGCCTCAAACAGCTGCCAGTCGTTGTTGGTGAGTGGTTTGGCTCCTTGTTTGGTCACTACCACGGTATCGCTTATCCCCACGCCCCACTCCCCGGGCACACGCAGGCATAGCGGCAGGTGAAAAACCATATTGGTTTCAAACGTGCGGTTCTGGCCTTTGGCGATAAAGCCGGTGCCCTCCACCCAGCTAGGTGGAAACTGCGCGCCCACAGCGTAGCCAAATACACCGGAAAAGAAATACTGGTCGCGCTGAGGGGCGAGCAGGGCGTCGGCAGCCTTGGCGGCGTCATCAAAGGTGTTGCCTGGCCGCATGGCGCTGCACAGTGTTTCAAAAATTGAGCGGCATAGATCCCGGGTGGCAGAGAGAGCCGGGCTTGGCACGCCTGTCACCGCGGTGCGCATCATGGGGGCTGTGTAACGTTGATAAGCGGCGCCAAACTCCAAGAAGACCGGCTCATTGGCTTGGATGACACGCCGTTTATGGTTGACGTGAATCACGCCGATGCGGTGGCCGCTGGTCACAATGGGCTGCAGGCTCATAAACTCGCTGCCATTTTCGAGCAGCGCTTTGGCGCCCGCAGCGGCAATATCGTTATCGGTCATGCCGGGGCGAATGCTCTGTATGGCGATCTCTAAACCTAGGGCGGTGATTCGCGCGCTCTCTTGCAGCACCTCAAGTTCAGCGGGGCTTTTTACAATTCTAATCGCATCGACTAATACGCCTGCTTCGCAAAAGCGCTCACGGCCGATGGTCTGCAGCAGTGCATCAATCACGCCAAAGCGCAGCCCCGCACTCCAGCCATCGATGCCGATTTTTTGGCAGTGGGTCAGCAGATCCGCCAATGGCGCGATGATTTCGTCGAGGTTTTCCCAGCGGTAGCCAATAATCTCATCAACCTGAGCGGTGACCACTGCTGCGCCGGTTTCAATTGAAGCGACCTGCAGCACTAACCGCTCCTGTGTGCAAACCAGGCAGGCGTGGACCGAGACTTCAAAGGTGTGATAGCCGGTGAGGTAATTAATGTCGGCGGGATCGGTAAGCAGTAGTGCATCTAAACCATGTGCGGTCATTGCCTGACGGATCTTACCCAGGCGTGCCTGATATTCGGCAGCGGGAAAGGGCAGTTCACTCTGGGCGAGCGTTTCCGCAAGGGCTTCGCGGTAGTGTTGATAATCCATAGAGACCTCCATCAATCGATAAGGTCAGTATAGGCCTCTATTGGAAGATCACTTTTATAGCCCTCAACGCGAAAGCCCTAATGTCGATATGCTTCAGCCCACTCTCTGGTGAGGGTAGGCTTTTGCTAAACGTGAGTGCGGCTTACGAGGCAACATGAAAGCCCATGGTCGCCTGTACGGCACGCTTCCAGCCATCGTAGAGATCGTCACGCTTTTCCGCGCCCATCTTGGGTGTAAAGCGGCGTTCGATGGCCCATTGCTCGGCGATTTGCTCCCGTGATTCCCAGAAGCCCAGGGTCAGGCCGGCCAAGTAGGCTGCTCCCAGCGCCGTGGTCTCGCTAACCTCGCTGCGTAACACGTCGACGCCCAGAATATCGGCCTGGAACTGGGCCAGAAAATTGTTGGCGATCGCGCCACCGTCGGTGCGCAGTTCCGTCAGGTCTAGATTGGCGTCAGCCTGCATGGCCTTGAGCACGTCGGCGCTTTGATAGGCCATGGACTCGATCGCCGCGCGAATGAATTGCTCCTTGCTTGTGCCCCTTGATAGGCCGAACATCGCGCCGCGCACGTTGGAGTTCCAGTAGGGGGCACCCAAGCCGGTGAACGCCGGTACGAAATAGACGCCGTCGCTGTCGCCAGCGCGTTCGGCGTAGGCTTCGGAATCAGAAGACTTGCCGAGCATGCGTAGGCCGTCGCGTAGCCATTGGACGACTGAGCCGGCCACGAACACCGCGCCTTCCAAGGCGTATTCGATCTCGCCGTCAACCTCCCAGGCAATGGTTGTCAGCAGGCCGTTTTGCGAGGCGGTGGCTTCAGTGCCGGTATTCATGAGTGTGAAGCAGCCGGTGCCATAGGTGTTCTTGGCCATGCCGGGCTTAAAGCAGGCCTGACCGAACAGGGCGGCCTGCTGGTCGCCGGCAATGCCCGCAATCGGCAACGCTACGCCAAAGAAGTATTTGGGCAGCACGTTGCCATAGACTTCGCTGCTCGATTTTACCTCGGGCAGCATCGACTCGGGCGCGCCGAACAGCGCCAGGAGTTCCGGATCCCATTGACGATTGCGGATATTGAACATCATCGTGCGCGAAGCATTGGTGACGTCGGTGACATGCACCTTGCCGCCGGTCAGGTTCCAGATCAGCCAGGAATCAATGGTGCCAAACAGCAGATCTCCGTTGTCGGCTTTCTCCTTGACGCCCTCCACGTTGTCGAAGATCCACTTCAGTTTGGTGCCCGAAAAATAGGCGTCTATTACCAAGCCGGTCTTGTCGCGAACCATGTCGGCGTGGCCTGCGTCACGCAGTTCATCGCAAATCTCGGCTGAATGGCGTGACTGCCAGACAATGGCGTTATAGACCGGCTGGCCGGTGTGCTTGTCCCAGACAACCGTGGTTTCGCGCTGATTGGTGATGCCGATGCCGACAATGTCCGAGACATCAATCTGGGTGTTATTGATCACCTCGGTGAGCGTGGTCAGCACGCTGGTCATGATGTCGCGCGGGTTGTGCTCTACCCAGCCCGGTCGGGGGAAGATCTGCTCAAACTCGCGCTGGGCAGTTCCGGCAATCCGACCGTCATGGTCGAACAGTATGGCGCGGGAACTGGTCGTACCCTGGTCGATCGCGAGTATGTATTTCTTTTTCTGGCTCATGGAAGGCCACTCCTGTTGTTCGTTGCTAAAAAATTGATCCATCTGGGTGGGTTAGTAGACGTAAGCCAAAAGTGCAGCCAGAACGCTACCGATGACAGGGCCGAGTATCGGAATCCAGGCATAGCGCCAGTCGCTAGGGCCCTTGTTTTTGATCGGCAGGACAGCGTGAGCGATGCGCGGGCCAAGATCACGCGCCGGATTGATGGCGTAACCTGTCGTGCCACCCAGCGAAGCCCCGATCGAGACGACCAATAGTGCGACTGCCAATGGCCCGAGGCCGGAAGGCGTGTTACCGAACATGATGATCACGAAGATCAATACGAATGTGCCGATGATCTCGCTGATCAGATTCCAACCATAGGATCGAATGGTTGGCGCCGTGGAGAAAGTGGCAAGTTTGATCGCGCCATCCTCGGTGTCATCGTACTGTTTCTTGTAGGCAAGATAGCAAGCGAGCGCGCCTAGGAAACCACCGATGAACTCGGCCACAAAGTAGGCCAAGGTCGTGGCGATATTGATCGGGATACCGCTGGCATACTCCTCGGCTGGCCCGATAAGCAGCGCCAGCGTCACGGCCGGGTTGAGATGCGCCCCGGTATCGTAGGCAACGTACACACCGCAGAACACGGCAAGCCCCCAGCCGAAGAAAATCACGATGCCATCGCTGCCGTTACCGTTTGTTTTGTTCAGCAGGACGTTGGCTACCACGCCGCAACCCAGCAGCGTTAGGAACGCTGTACCCGCAGTTTCATGGAGCAGTATCGTTCCTAAAATATTCATGAGGCCCCGCCGCTGTAATGACGATAGCGGTCGGATAAGCCAGGATGCACAGGCTCGGCAGTGCCGATGGAGGTGAGGGCAGTGAGCTGGCCAGTCATGATTTCATCCTTCTTGTTGCGCCATTCACATCCATGGCAGTTGAATTCGTTGCTTCGTCTCTAGATTCGTCTCTAAGCTGCTGGGATGGCTTTGGTCGGCTCTGCGAAAAAGCGGTCGAGGTAATCGGCAAGCCTGGATTGTTCGCTGTCATTGAGGCGTAGCCCGAGTTTGGAACGCCGCCAAAGAATGTCCTCGACGGTGCGCGCCCATTCGTGGGCGCACAGATAATCGACTTCGGCGGCGTACAGATCGGCGCCAAAGTGCTCCCCCAGATCGATCAGACTTTTGGCGTCAGCGACGATGTTGCGCACCCGGGTGCCGTAGTTGAAAACCATACGATTGGTCATACCCAGTGGAAGGAAGGGATGACTGGCCTGTAGCGACTTGAATAAATGCTGCGGTTTCGCCTCTTCGCCGCCGGGGAGTGGATGGCCGTTACCGGTCCAGGCTTTTTTCTGGTTGCCAAGTTCGGGTGCCAGTTGATCGACGGCGTCTTCAGCCAGGCGTCGATAGGTCGTCAGCTTACCGCCAAAGATGTTAAGCAGTGGGGCACCGCCGGAGGTATCGAGCTGGATACGGTAGTCGCGGGTGATCTCGCTGGCATTATCCTCATGGTCATCGAGGAGAGGGCGCACGCCAGAGTAGCTCCAGATGACGTCGTCTGGAGCGATAGGCTGTTGGAAATAGCGATTAACCGATGCACATAGATAATCGATCTCGTCCTTATCGATGGCAACCTTGTTGGGAGCACCATGGTGCTCAACGTCGGTCGTGCCGATAAGCGTGAAATCCCCCTCGTAGGGAATGGCGAATACGATGCGGCCATCGGGTTGCTGGAAGATATAGGCGTCGTCGTGGTCGAACAGCTTGTTCACCACGATATGGCTGCCCTTTATCAAGCGCAGCGAGTGCGAGTGATCCAACGCAGCGACCCCATCGAGGAAGTTTACGGCCCAAGGCCCAGCTGCATTGACCAGCCCACGGGCGGTGACCTGGATCGTTTCACCTTCGTTGGTGCGCAAGGTGACGGTCCATCCTTCGGTGCTGCGCACCGCCTTTTCGGCACGCGTGCGCGTCATGATGTGTGCGCCACGGCTGGCTGCATCCATGCAGTTGAGCACTACCAGACGGGCATCTTGTACCCAGGCGTCCGAATAGACGAAGCCCTTCGTGAGTTCCGGCTGCAGTGGCGTCCCGGCCGGATGATCGGCGAACTTAACACCGTGCGAGCCTTCGAGCGTCTGTCGTCCACCCAGGTGGTCGTACATAAAAAGCCCGGTTCTGATCATCCAGGCCGGGCGTAGATGTTTCTGATGAGGCAGGATGAAACGCATCGGCCAGATGATGTGCGGCGCAGCCTTGAGCAGTATTTCACGCTCGGAAAGGGCCTTGGCCACGAGCTTGAATTCGTACTGCTCGAGATAACGCAGTCCACCGTGGATTAGCTTGGTCGAAGCCGACGAGGTGTGACTGGCGAGATCATCAGCTTCGACCATCAGCACCGAAAGCCCGCGCCCTGCCGCATCCCGCGCGATGCCAGCGCCGTTAATGCCGCCGCCGATAACGATCAGATCGTAGGTTTCATTGTGCATGTTCGATTTCGCCTATCAATGTTCTAATTTGATCATTATGACTCGAAATCGAACATTTTTAAGTAATCAAAAGGTCGTAAACGAAACTTTTGCCTGTGGCATTGACCAGCAATATGAAATGCAGCCCCAATAGGGCTTTGATCAGTTTGTCGAGGGAAATTTTAGGCAGAGATAATTGTCTCTGCTTAGAAAATATTATCGTTATAAGTCATTGTATTATGGAATTTTTTTCGCTATTGATAAATAACAAGCGTCAGTACGCTCATCTTCTGATAGCTGAGGAGTCGACAGGCGAAACGATGGCGATATTTTCGAAATAAAACATGCGTAAGTGTTAATATTCCGCCGGAAGTGTGGCTGTTTCTTACCGCAAATTAAAACGGGCTCCAGCGCGGCCGTTAGCGAAACGTCAACAGGCCTAATGGCTTAGCAAAAATACCCCTTGCATGAAGTAGAAAACCCCAATGCCGGTAACGATCCAGCGGGTCCAGGTGCGGAAGTTAGCATCGGTGAGGCGATGCAAAATGCGGTTCCCTGCTTGAGTGCCGAGCATGGCAAAGGGCGCGGCCAGCAAAACGATGCCCCATTCGCCCGCGCTGAGCGCCATGGCGGCACCCAGGTAGAAGATGATCTTAATGCTATGAGCCACCACCTGTATCATTGCCTTGGTCGCCACGACTTGGCGGCGATCCATCTGGGAGCGCACGAAGAAGATATCGATCAGTGGCCCGGAAACCCCCGCGGCAATCGTCAAACCGCCAGAGGCGATGCCACAGCACAGCGCGTGGCTGGCGCGGTTGGCATCCAGGTGAAACCAGCGCTTGGGCAACCACACCAGAATCGGCATCAAGCCAATCAATAGCGATACGCTGGCGGCGTTGGGGCTGTAATTAAACAGCAGCAGTAAGCCAGCGGCGCTCAGCACGCCCAGCGTCATAAAGGCGACGATACGCCAGACAATATAGCGCCGCGAGAGCCACGCGCGTGATCCATTTGCGGTGAGCTGTATCACGCCGTGCACCGCCATCGCCGTGCCTGCGGGAAAGATCAGCAGTAGAAACCACAGCAGTACCAAACCGCCTGCCATGCCAAACACACCGGAGAGCATCGAGGTGAAAAACACCACGCTAACCAGTGTCGCACCCATCCATAGTGACATCGTCAAATCCCTTAGCTACGGCAAAACGGCCAAATCTGATAAAACTTGCGACACTGAAACTCTGATTCACATGCGTTGAGCTGGGCTTGGTAACGATTAGCGCGGGCCGCTATTTGTCTGCCCGCACTCAATACCTGAGGCTTACCGCGATAAGTGCCCCGTTGGTAGCCGCCCGCGCCTTCGTGGTAGGCGTAGTAGAGATGCTCAGGATTGCTCAGCGATATACCCGCCTGCTGCTGGGATCGGCGGTTGTACCAGCCAATAAAATCGGTGGCGTGTTTCATATGCGTGCGCCGGGCAAACAGGCTGCCCGCTTGATCCTCATACTCCTCCCAAACCGGGTCTTGGGCCTGGGCGTAGCCCTTGGCAGAGGAGGGGCGCGGGCCGGGAATAAAGCCTAGGTAGTATTTGCGGTCTGGGCGGATGTGGCTGCGAAACGAAGACTCTTGTTGAATGAATGCCATCTGGGTGGCGATCGGCGTGCCCCACTTCTCCTGTGATTCTTGGGCATAGTCGTACCAACTGGGCTGCTCGCGAAATATCTCGCAGATATTGCTCTGATCCTCGGGCGGGTTGGGCGCAAAGGTAGCGCAACCAGAGAGGAGCAGCACAAAGCTCAGCGCTACCCACAAACGAAGCTTATTGAAAGCCAACGGTAGAGCAGGCAATGAGAGCGGAGAAAAACTATCAACAGGGTGATGCATCAAATAGTCCTTGTGAATAAGTCCTTGGAAGCTTGTGGGTAAGCTGTGAGTTTTATTATTTAACAACAGCGATTGTGCAACCCAAACGGCTAGCGTAGTAGCACCTCCAGGCAGCGCCTTAGCCGCTGTGCCTCGCGCACTAGGGTTTCTCCCGAGAGCATACCCACCCCCATAACAAGGCCTGAACGTGCGTCGCCTTTTGCGCACACCGGGCTGAGTGGGCGCACAATTAAGTGCTCTTTTAACAGCGTTTGGGCAATCTGTACGTCGTTGATGCCGGGCTCAAACTCAACGCATAGGCTGATGGCACTGCTGGGCGGGGAGACGCTGCGCACCTGGGGAAGCGAGCTTAGCTGGCCATGCATCACCTGCTGGCGCCCTAAGTAGTCGCGCTGAATACGCCGACACCAGGCATCCAAATCGCCATCAAAAATAAACTGTGCCAGTACGGCTTGATCCAGCATGCGGCCTTCGCGAAAAAGCTCGCTGCGCAAGCGGTTCACCGGCCCGGCTAAATGACGAGGTACGACTAAATAGCCTAACCGCAGCCCTGGAAACATCATCTTGGAAAACGAGCCCACCAGCAAGTGACGCTCCGAGTGTGGGTCGAAGAGCAGGTTGAGATGGTCGTCGCGGTTGAACTCGTAATCATCTTCGACGATATAAGCGGGCGCCAAGGCATCGCATAAGCGCTGTTTATCCACAGCGCTGGTGGGCACGCTAAGTGGGTAGTGGTGCGAGCCGGTCAGGTAGGCCAGCTTGATCGGGCCAGAATCAGGCGGAAGGGTGTGCCCCTGTCCTGGCAGCCACGCTACCGGTTCGATTTCCAAACCCGCGGCGGTAAACACATTGCGCGCCCCCCAGTAGCAGGGCGACTCCATGGCAACGGTATCGCCCTCATCGGCCAGTGCCGTGGCGCATAGCTGAATGCCATTGTGGGTGCCGTCGGTGATGATGATCTGCTCCGTGTCGCAGTGAATATTGCGCCAGCGCGCCAAGAAGTCGCGTATCGCGCGCTTTAGCGGGCCGTAGCCACCGGTTGAGTAGGAGAGCAGTAGGGCATTCTGCGGCACGGTAACGCTGGCGTAGAGCTGTCGCCACTTACGCATTGGGAACTGGGCGATATCAGGAATACCGGGCACGAAGGCACCGCTTTGTATTGCGCTAGCGCCAGGGCCATCCAGCACCCGCTGGGCGCGTTGAGAGAGCTGCGCATTGCCCCGCAGGGGAGAGCTTAACGACGCGGGCCTGCACGTCCAGGTGCCTTGGCCATGGGCGGTTTTCAGCAGTGACTCTTCGAGTAACGTATGAATCGCCAGCGCCAGGGTTTGGCGGGCAACGCCAAGCGCATCCGCCAACTGGCGATGGGAGGGCAGCCTTAGTCCAGAAGGCCACTGCTGGGCAATGGCCTGACGTAGCGCCTGCTCAATTCGCACCTGCTTACTCAACCGCTCCGGCTGGAGTGCATAAAGTTGTACAAGTTGGTGCACGACCTCCTTGCGATCCATCTGGACGCCTCCCTTCACACCGGTTAGACCGCTAATGGCGGGCCATTAGACGAAAGCATTATAAAAGCAGCGCACTCTTTTGGTGCGTTGAAAAAGTGGTCTAGTCGAACGCTAAAGTGGTGCATTCTTGTTTTCTCCCTCGCCTGCTAGCGTGTTGCTATCCTGTTTAACAAGCCCGTTTAAAACAAGCCCGTTAAGCGAGGCTACCAAAACAGGGTCAGGATACTGCGCCACTGAGCGCCGACGACAACATCCAATAACTGGCAGGACTCTTTACAATGACCACACCTTCATCAGAACAGGAAGGGCTCGTCCGGGTACTGGCCCGTGGCGATGTATTAGCGCTGGCGTTTGGCGCGATGATCGGCTGGGGCTGGATTGTACTCACCGGTACGGCTATTCAGTCTGCTGGCAGCCTAGGTGCCATTATAGCCTTTATTATCGGTGGTTTAGCGATTGTCTTGGTGGGTCTTACCTATGCAGAGCTGGCCGCTTCGATGCCCAAAGTCGGTGGCGAGCACGTTTACAGCTACCGTGCCTTGGGTCACTTACCCTCCTTCTTATGTACCTGGGCGATTATTTTAGGCTACTTAAGCGTGGTGGCATTTGAAGCTGTCGCGCTGCCCACGGTTATAGAACACCTGGCGCCCAACTACGCCGTTGGCCACCTATGGACGATTGCCGGTTGGGAAGTGAAAGCTACCTGGGTCGCGGTAGGCGTCGGCGGGTCGTTGGCCATGATGATCATTAACTACTTCGGCGTGACCACCGCCGCACTAATACAGAAAGTAGTGACCGGGTTGATTCTGGTGGTGGGCGTAATGTTTGTCACCGGTTCGCTGTTTGAAGGCGAAACCATCAATATGATGCCGCTGTTCACCCAGGCCGATAGCGGCGTGATGGCGGGTATTGTGGCGGTGCTGGTCATGGTGCCGTTTCTGTTCGTGGGGTTTGACGTTATTCCCCAGGCCGCTGAAGAGATCAACCTGCCTTATAAAGCCATCGGCAAAGTGCTGATGATGTCGGTGATTCTAGCCGTGGTGTGGTACGCGCTGATTATTTTGGCGACCAGTTTGGCGCTCAACAGCGATGAGCTGGCGGCAAGCTCGCTCAGCGTGCCGGATGCCATGGGCAGCCTGTTTAATGCCGCTTGGGCCAGCAAATTAATGGTCGTGGCGGGTATTGCTGGCATTATCACTAGCTGGAACGCCTTCTACATTGGCGGCTCACGGGCAATTTATGCGCTGGCGAAAGCGGGCATGCTGCCAGCGCCATTCGCCAAGCTGCACCCACGCTACAGAACCCCGACCAATGCCATCTTTATGATGGGCTTTCTCTCCTGCATCGCGCCGTTCTTTGGCCGCCCCGCGCTAGTCTGGATCGTTAACGCCGGTGGCTTAGGCATTGTGATTGCCTATCTGTTTGTGGCGATCTCGTTCATGGTCTTACGCGTGCGTGAGCCGGATATGCCGCGTCCGTTCAAGGTCAGTAACGGCAAGCTGTGCGGCACCTTAGCGGTCATTCTCTCCTTCGCGATGGCGTGCCTCTACCTACCCGGTAGCCCGGCAGCGCTGAGCGGTGCTGAATGGACCATTTTTGCCGGTTGGGCAGTATTAGGCATCGCCTTATATGTGCACGCACTGCGCACCTACGGGCGTGACTACAGCGACCGCCATATGAAAGTCGACCTATAAACGGCCACCTAGATTTAAGGAGTCACCCCATGAGCTTTATCGAACAGTGGTTGAACGACAGCGTCCCCGCCCTGATTGGCGACGAGTGGCGCACCGGCAAGCAGACCTTTACGGTCGATAACCCCGCCACCGGCGAAACGATTGCCCGCGTAGCCGAAATGGGCGCCGACGATACCCGTGACGCCGTGGCAGCCGCCTACAACGCCGGTGCCGCCTGGCGCGCAACCCCTGTGAAACAGCGCTCAGCGCTGCTGCGCCGCTGGTTTGAACTGATCATTGAGCACGCTGATGATTTAGCCCGCCTGATGACCTTAGAGCAGGGCAAACCGCTTGGAGAAGCCAAAGGCGAAGTCATCTACGGCGCCTCGTTTATCGAGTTCTTCGCTGAAGAAGCCAAGCGCATGGCGGGAGAAACCCTGCCCAGCCACGGCGCCGACAAGCGCCTGCTGGTACTGCGCGAACCGGTCGGTGTGGTGGCGGCAATTACCCCCTGGAACTTCCCGCTGGCGATGATTACCCGCAAGTGCGCACCGGCCTTGGCCGCTGGTTGCACCGTGGTAATCAAGCCCGCTGAAGCGACGCCGCTTACGGCGCTGGCTGCCGCTTACCTAGCATTAGAAGCGGGCCTGCCTGCTGGCACCATTAACGTGATTACCGCCTCAAAACCGGCGGCGGTGGGTGAAGTGCTCACCACCGATCCACGAGTGCGTAAAGTCTCGTTTACCGGCTCAACGCCGGTGGGCAAACACCTGCTCGCCCAGTGCGCCAGCACGGTGAAGAAAACCGCGATGGAACTGGGCGGCAACGCGCCGTTTATTGTCTTTGACGACGCCGATGTAGACGCCGCCGTTGACGGCGCGATTGTCTCTAAATTCCGCAATGCTGGGCAAACCTGCGTCTGCACCAACCGCTTCCTGGTCCAGGACGGCATTTACGACACCTTTGTCGCCAAGCTCACCGAGCGTGTGAACGCGCTAAAAGTAGGCGATGGCCTGGCGGATGGCAGCATTATCGGCCCGCTGATCAATCAGGCGGCGGTAGATAAAGTGCAACGCCACGTAGACGACGCCTTGAACCAAGGCGCGCGGCTGCTCTGTGGCGGCAAGCCTCACGCCGCAGGCGAGCGCTTCTTCACGCCCACAGTGCTGGCAGATGTCACTACCAAGATGGCCGTAGCTGACGAAGAGACCTTCGGCCCCGTCGCGCCGGTATTCCGCTTCAAGCAGGACGAAGAGGCCATCGCAATGGCCAACGACACCCCGTTTGGCCTGGCTGCCTACTTCTACGCCACCGATTATCGCCGCATCTGGCGCACCATGGAGCAGTTGGAGTACGGCATGGTCGGCGTCAACGAAGGGCTGATCTCCACCGAACTGGCGCCGTTTGGCGGTGTGAAAGAGTCCGGGCTGGGCCGTGAAGGTTCCCATCACGGTCTCGACGAATTTACCGAACTGAAATACGTCTGCGTTGGCGGTTTATAAAGAGAATGATGATGACTAACCAAGAATTGAACGAGCTAAAAAACCGCTACGTGGCCAACGGAGCTGCAACGCCGACTACCCAATTTGCCGAGCGCGCTGAGAATGCCGAACTGTGGGACGCCGACGGCAACCGCTGGATCGACTTTGCGGGCGGCATTGGCGTACTCAACCTGGGCCACCGTCACCCGAAAATTGTTGCCGCGGTAGAAGCGCAGCTGAAAAAAGTCATGCACACCAGCGCGGCGGTGATCTCCTACGCGCCCTACGTGCAGCTGTGCCAAAAGCTGTGTGAACTGAGCCCAGTACGCGGCCCTGAGCGCAAAGCGATGCTGGTCAATACCGGTGCCGAAGCGCTGGAAAACGCCGTAAAGATTGCCCGCGCTGCCACTGGCCGCACCGGCATTATCACCTTCGACGGTGCCTTCCACGGCCGCACCATGATGACCCTGGCGATGACCGGCAAGGTGCTGCCCTACAAGAACGACTTCGGCCCGATGCCGGGCGACGTGTTCCGAGCACCGTTCCCCAACCCGCTGCACGGCATCAGCGAAGAAGCCTCGCTCAACGCCATTCGCACGCTGTTCAAAACCGATATCGCCCCGCACCGCACGGCGGCGATTGTGATCGAGCCGGTACAGGGCGAAGGCGGTTTCTACATCGCCTCACCGGACTACCTGAGAGCACTGCGTGCGTTGTGCGACGAGCATGGCATTCTGCTGATCGCCGACGAAGTTCAGTCTGGCTTCGCCCGCACCGGTAGGCTGTTCGCCCTCGAACATAGCGGCATTGAGGCGGATATTCTCACCACCGCCAAGAGCCTGGCCAACGGCATGCCGCTCTCGGCCGTGGTAGGTTCTGCCAAAGTGATGGACGCCTCCGGCCCCAACTCGCTAGGCGGCACCTACAGCGGTAACCCGCTCTCCTGCGCCGCAGCGCTGGCGGTGATTGAGGTAATCGAAGAGGAAGATATCCTGGCCCGCAGCGAGCAGATGGGCAAGATGCTGGCGGAACGCTTTGCCGTTTGGGAAGAACACTTCCCCGCCGTGGCCCACGGCCGCCAGCTAGGCGCCATGGCCGCGTTTGAGTTGCTCGATAGCGACGGCAAACCGGATGCGCAGATGACCGGCGCACTGTGCGCCAAGGCGCGTGAGAAAGGCCTGATCCTGCTCTCCTGCGGCTTCTACGGCAACAGCATCCGTATTCTGGTGCCGCTGACGGTTTCTTCAGCGGTGTTGGAAGAGGGCTTGAGCATTATCGAGCAGTCCCTGGAAGCGCTTAGCTAATACCTTTCTTAGCGTCATCTAACCCGCCATCGTCAACAGTGAAAGCTGCTGGCGATGGCGGTTTAGTTTCGAGAGGTCTATCTTTAGCGGACGTTGCTGCGGCTCCAGCGCCAATGTCATTTTTGTTCTGGCGCCACTTCGTGGGAGAGGCACCCTTCGGTCTTTTATTAGCATTTCACAATTAAATAGCTAAACTGAATGGGGGTAGCTACATAGCCCAGACGTAACAGCCGTCATGCAGGTATGAACGGCTGATCGTGAGCCCCAGAGGAGATGCCGACATGAACATAGTGAAGCAAGTAGCGAACCGCTGGTTAGTGGTTCTATTCTTAGTAATGCTGGCGATGCCCGCCATGGCTAAGGAAGGGGTTGATTTTGTGACGCCAGAGGATGGCGCTGAGTTGTCAAACCCAATACAGGTAGAAATGGGCGTCTCGGGTATGCAAATCGAGCCTGCTGGTACCATGGAGGAGGGCACAGGCCACCATCATTTGATCGTTGATGGTGGGCCGATTGCCGAAGGTGAGGTTATTCCCGCCGATGATACCCATATCCATTTCGGTGGCGGCCAGACCAGCTATGAGCTCACCCTTCCCCCTGGCGAGCATACGTTGACTCTGCAGTTCGCCGATGGCGCGCACCGTTCCTATGGTGCTGACTGGTCGAGCACTATCACCGTTGACGTGGTTGAGTAACCGGTATTTAAAGAAAAACGCTCAGTCCCATCCTCGCACGATTCGTGGATGGGGCTGTCGGCGTTGACTGTTATGGATTCTGCCCACCATCGTCAAACAGCGGTAGCTCTTAAATAAGTTAGTGTCAACTAGGGAGTGAATAAATGAAAGTTCCTCAATGGGTTGTCTGGGATCTTGGGGGTGTTGTTATTGACTTGGATTTCCGCGGCATGATGGATGATGCCACTGAGAAATTTAATATTGATAAGTCAGAGTTACTTCCGCTAATTCGCGAGGAATTTAATGTATCTCCTTCGAATTACAGCCTTACCGAAAAAGCCGTCGCTGGGTTAATAACAAAAAAAGATTATATTTATGAAATAAAGAGTGCAATAAGTAGCGATATTTCTGAGCGTGAAATAGAGAGTTTGCTGAAAAGGATATTGGTCGGCGAAAAAGATGAAACAGTATTGTTAATTAAGCTATTGTCTCAACGTGGTTTTCGCCAAGCTTGCATGTCAAATATCGACCAAACGCATTGGGAGAAAATACAATCCTTCCCGAATGTTGATAATTTATTCGAAAAGAAGTTTCTATCTTTTGAGCATAAGGTTGTCAAACCTAATGCCGATGCTTTTTTTAAAATGTTGGAGTTTTTAGGTTGCGGTAAAGACGATATTGTTTTCATCGATGATCGTGAAGATAATGTCAAAAGTGCTAATGATAATGATATTGATGCGGTTCTTTTTAAAAACCATACCAAGCTCTTGGAAGATTTTACAACGCGTGGTTTGTTAAATTAAATTTTTTCCTCTGGAAGGCTCTATCTTGAATTATTAGGGGAATTCCATTAACTGTAAAGCCTATTCGTCACCAAACCATGACGTTACCATCAAGGTTACGTTTGCGTAATCAACCCAGCAGGATCCAACAGTAGGAGATTAACAGTGTATATCGCTATGAACCGTTTTAGGATTGCTCCAGGCCGCGAAGAGGACTTTTTAGAGGTGTGGCGCAACCGTGATTCCCACCTGGATGAAGTGCCGGGCTTCAAGCAATTTAAGATGCTGCAAGGCGAAAGCCAGGAAGACCACACCGTGTTTATCTCCCACAGCGTGTGGGAGTCGGAAGAGGCCTTCCGCGACTGGACAAAGTCAGACGCGTTCCGAAAAGCTCATGCTAATGCCAAGGCGCCGGAAGGCATCTACCTTGGCCCACCCAAGTTTGAGGGTTATGAAGTGGTGTTGTAAGTCTAATTTTATTAACGCTTATACCACCCCCGGCGGTGTCAAAGGCGGCAAGTAGCGCTCCAGCAGTTGAGCGGCATGCAGCACTTTAAGGTCTTGATGTTTGCCTGCTACAAGATGCAGACCTACCGGCAGCCCCTGGTTATCCAGCCCGCAAGGCAGCGATGCAGCGGGCTGTTGGGTAAGGTTGAAGGGGTAGCTAAACGGCGTCCAGTCCATCCAGTCTTTATAGCGCCCGCTTAGCGGCACATTGTGGCCCGCGGCAAAGGGTGCAATGGGCATCGTAGGCGTGACCAGCAAATCATAGCGCTTATGAA
The DNA here is from genome assembly GCF_031010195.1 of Halomonas sp. SpR8. GTDB lineage: Bacteria > Pseudomonadota > Gammaproteobacteria > Pseudomonadales > Halomonadaceae > Vreelandella. The sequence goes on from NZ_JAUAMC010000004.1 coordinate 109,215, forward strand.
ACGCCGCCATCTGCGCCGTTAATTCGCTGCGCTCACGCCGGGCGGCGAGGTAGGCGGAAAGCGATACATCCTGCCCACGTCTGGCAATATCCAGAAATCCTGGGTCGAGCGCTGCCTGCTGCTGTTCGGTGAGTTTTTCGATCGCTTGGGTAGCACCCGCAAACCAGAGGGTATTAAAGGTTTTAATTGGATCGCTAAAGCCAGGATCTACGCGTTCTACGGTCGCGCCCAGTGCTTCTAAATGGGCAACGGCCTCCTCAACTTGCTGGGCAATATCCGGGGCTACCTCTACATAGCCAAGATCAGCGCTAAAGGCGATGCGCCAGCCGCGTAGGTCAGCAGGGGGTGGCGTTCGCCAGTCTGGCCCGAGTGGGTTGCCGGAATAGCCATCCCGCACATCCGGCTGCGCCATCACGCTAAGCATAAGCGCGCTGTCGGCGGCGGTGCGGGTCATCGGCCCCAGGTGGGAGAGTGTACTCATGGCGCTGGCGGGCCACTGGGGCACCCAGCCAAAGGTGGGCTTAATGCCAAAGGTGCCGGTGAAACTGCATGGAATGCGGATGGAGCCCCCCGCGTCGCTGCCCTGGTGAAGCAAACCCAAATTGAGCGCTGCGGCTGCGGCTGCGCCACCGGATGAGCCCCCTGGGGTGAGTTCAGTGTTCCAAGGGTTGCGGGTAATGCCGTGCAGCGGGTTATCGGTGACGCCTTTCCAGCCAAACTCAGGCGAGGTGGTCTTGCCGATCACGATGGCCCCGGCGTTGCGCAGGTGGCGGCTGATTGGGGCGTCTACTTCCCAGGGGCCATCTGCCGAGGTGGTAGTCGAGCCTAGGCGCGTGGGCAAACCTTTGGTTAAGGTGAGGTCTTTAATGGTAATGGGTATGCCATCCAGCGTGCCGCAGGGCGTGCCTGCCTGCCAGCGTCTAGCCGACTCTGCGGCCAGGCGTCGAGCCTCTACATCGTTAACGCAGGTAAACGCATTGACCTTGGGGTTATGCCGCTCAATCCGTGCCAAGCAGTCCTCGACCAGTGACTCCGGCGAGAGCGAGCCCTCGCCGAAACGGGCCAGTGCCTCGACGGCCGTTAGGGTTGCAAAGGAGTCAGCCATGATTATTCACCATCCTCGACACCGGCCGCTTCAAGCATCGCGTGCAGTAAAACGTTACAGCCAGCGTGAACGTGTTCAGGTGTGGCGCTCTCAATTTCGTTGTGGCTGATGCCATCCTTGCAGGGAATAAAGATCATCGCGGCGGGAGCCACGCGGCTGACAAACATCGCATCGTGGCCAGCGCCGCTGATGATATCCATATGCGAGAGATTGAGTTTCTCCGCACCTTGGCGAACCGCATCAACACACGCTTCATTGAAGTGTTCAGGTGCAAAATCTGCGGTGGGAGTTAGCTCGTACTCTAACCCGTGATGTTGGCAGATTTCCTCAACAGCAGCGGCAACGGATTGGCCCATTGCGATAAGGGCTTCTGGCTCCCAGTGGCGCATATCCAGAGTCATTTTGACCTGGCCGGGAATCACGTTGCGCGAACCAGGATGCAGGGTCATGCAGCCCACCGTGCCGCGCCCGTGGGGCTGATGATCAAAGGCAATACGGTTGAGCGCCTGAGTAACTTCCGCAGCACCCATTAGGGCATCGCGGCGTAAGCTCATCGGGGTAGGGCCTGCATGGGCTTCAAGCCCGGTCAGGGTTAAATCAAACCACTTCTGGCCAAGCCCACCGATAACCACACCAATGGTGGTGTCGGTATCTTCAAGAATAGGGCCTTGTTCAATGTGCGGTTCAAAGTAGGCTTTGATCTCGCTTGGTGAGACTTCATCGTTGCCGCGGTAATGAATGGCATCTAACGCATCGCTGACCGTGACACCATAGGCGTCGGTGCGCGCTAGCATGGCGTCAAATTCCAACACACCACTAAATACCCCGGAACCCATCATGCAAGGAGGGAAGCGGCAACCTTCTTCATTGGTCCAGGCGACCACTTCGATGGGGGATTGCGTCGTAATGTTGTGCTGGTTAAGGGTGCGAATGACTTCCAGGCCGGAGAGCACGCCGAAGCAGCCGTCATACTTGCCGCCGGTTGGCTGACTGTCCAAGTGGCTGCCCGACATGACTGTTTTGGCGTTGGGGTCGCTGCCTTCCCGGCGGGCAAAGATATTGCCGATATTATCAATCCGAACCGTGCAGCCCTCGGCGCGACACCACTGAATAAACAGGTCGCGTCCCTGGCGTTCTAAATCGGTAAGCGCTTGACGGTTGACCCCGCCTTTGGGAGTGGCGCCCAGTTTGGCCATCTCCATCAGCGACTCCCATAGGCGGTCGCTGGCGGTTCGTAGGTCGGTGATATTATTGGTTGGTTTAACGTAGGTATTCATTTAACTCCCCTCGCAAGATTAGACGGACGCATTTTCCGTCGGTAAGTCGTGTAGCTTGGAACGGTGATTCTGAAGGTTGGGAGATTCGTTGCTGATCAGCATCTGTTCAGCCATTTCCGCTTCCAGCGCGCTCATATGATGCTCGGCATCGGCCATATGCTCGGCCATTACCTGACGCACCCGTTGGGCATCTTCAGTGCGGTAAGCCTCTATCAACTGTCGGTGATAGTCCTGGTTGGCGTGATCGAATTGCTTACGCTCGGGCACGTATGCTTTTTTGATCACTACCAAATCACGCAGCATGTCGTTTAAAAACTGGCACATAAACGCGAGTAACGGGTTAGGGCAGGCACGGGCCAGCAGTTGGTGAAACTCCAGCTCTAAAAAGCGCTGGTGGCGATGATCCTCCTCGCCCCCGCAGCACGCACAGGCCGATACATTGGCTTCCAACTGCTGGAAATCGTGATCGGTGAGCCTTCCCACCACTGACGCCGCAAGCTCTACTTCCAATAGCTTGCGCAGCTGATATACCTGCTTGCCATTTAGTTGCTGGAAATGCAGAAAGTTGCGCAGCATGCGGCTGGCGGGCTCCATGCCTGGCTGGTTGATCACCGCGCCCCCTTTAGGCCCGGTTTTTAAAGTGATAAGCCCCTCAACCTCAAGGATCTTAAGCGCTTCGCGCACGGTGGCCTTGGCGCTACCGTAAAGCTCCATCAGCGCTTTTTCGTTCGGTAGCCGGTCGCCTTCCCCTAATGACTCGGCGGCAATCCAGCGCTTGATATCGTCGCTGATCAGCTCGGCGAGTTTGGGTCGGCGACTTGAGGCTGGGCCAGAGGTTGAAACTGTTTTTGTAACAGGGGCTTGCGTCATCAACACACTCCTTATCTGTGGTTAGCGCTGCTGGTCACTTCTTGGGTATAGGCGGGTAAACGTTCAGGGTGGTACTCAGCATCGTAGTCGTAGCGTGCCTGGGTAAAACGTTCCACTACTGCTGTATCGCGACGGTGCAGCGCATGGCTTAAGCCAACAAACAGCGCAGCATTCAGCAATAGGCCCCAAATACCCGCGTGGTAGCCAAAGGGAGCGCTTAGCGGGCCAAAGGTCATTAGTAGTACACAGGCAACGCCAGCCCATAACCCGGCGAGCGCAGCGGTGGGGTGGGCCTTTTTCCAGGTGATGGCACCGATGGTGGGAATCACCAGTTGTGCGGTGCCTGCTAGTGCCGCAATACCAATGGTGACCAGTACGCCGGGTACGGTAAGCGCCATGATATAAGCCGCCAGAGAGAAGCCCACCAGCGATAGACGACCGATATAAACAATACGTGCCTGGCTCGCTTCACGGTTTACATAGCGTTTGTAGATATCCATCGTGACCACGGTGGATACCGCGTGAATCTGCGAGTTAGCCGTGGACATCGCGGCCGAAGCGCCTGCTGCCATAATCAACGAGGCAAGCAGGTAAGGGGCATACTCCATCAACATGATGGGCAGGATTTGATCGGCATTTTCTACATTGGGCTCAAGTAGCACGCCGGAGTAGCCAGACAGCACCGATCCCACATAAGCAAAGGCGGCCAAGCCCAGCAAAAAGGGCATTAAGTTAAACAGCTTGCCGTGTTTGACCGAGTACATGCGCAGCCAGATTTGCGGGCCCATAAAGGCACCAATAGTGGTAATGGCAAACAGCGAGAACCACATAGGGTAGCCCATCGTGCCGTTAGGTCCTGGCATGGTGAGATGCTCAGGAGAGGTTTGCTGTAGCTGACTAAAGAGAGCGGTTGGCCCACCTACCTGGGTGGAAATGTAGTAGCCCGCGTACAGCATGCCGAAGAACAGCAGTGCGCCATAAATAACGTCTGTCCAGGCGATGGCGCGGATGCCGCCAATCCATACGTAGATAATAATAATGAAGTAGAACAGCAGCGCGGCGAGCCAGAAAGGAATCAAGCCACCGGAGGCGACTTCGATTAAATAGGCGCCCCCGGTTAGCTGAATCTGCAAATAAGGCACGGTGAAAATCAGCGTAATAGCGGCAACGGTAATGCGCAGCGCCTCGCTGTTATAAAAGTCGCCAATTAAGTCTGAAGGTGTTAAATAATTGAATCGCTTGCCTAAAAACCAAACCCGCTTACCGATCCAGTAGTACATAAAGCCAAACAGCAGGTTCCAGGCTAACGCAGTAAGAAATACCGGCCCGTTGGTATAAAAGGTCGCGTTAGAACCGAGGAACGCAAAGGCACTCCACCAGGTTGCCGCCACGGTGAAAAACACCGCAATACTGCCCATGGCGCGACCTTGAACGAAAAAGTCTTCGCTGGTTTCTTGCGATTGCCGCGCCGATAAAATCCCCACCATCAAGGGGATAATCATAAAGGCCGCAATAATTAATAAACTACCGGTCATGGTTAATCCCCTTGCGATGGCTGTTCAGTGGCGTGAGCAGTTGTTGGTACGGGGCTGCCCCAATTGGTGAAGTAGGCCACCAAAAACAGCGCCGTTATCACAAACCACCAAAACAAGTTCCACACCAACAGAAAGGGGATACCCATCACCATGGGCTCTATGCGGTTAGCTAGCATAATGAAGGGACTTTCCAGCATAAAAAAACTGAAAAGCATGCCGCCATAAATCGACAGCTTTAGCGGGGTTAAATATTTCATAGCGAGTTAGCCCTTTATTTACGTTGAACTGTTTGTGTTGAATTTGTGAGCAGTATTTCCAGCATGCGGTGACGAATCACATCGCTTGTTGAAGCAACGTAATCGGTGCCGAGTACTGTTTGGGCGTGTTCCACTGATTTGTTGTATTTATTCGTATAAATATAATGGATAGGTGCTTTTTTAATCGACGTCAAGGTTAAGAGATCTTCAACGCGGCTCTATTACGTATAGATTCTCTAACGTGAACAAAAGAAGAGGGTAATTTTATAAACGTGTTCAGTGGCGCATGCTGAGGTCATGCCACATACGATGGAGCTGGACACCATGTTTGGAATAAAAAGCAAAACGAAGCCGCAAACCTCGGATTCTTCTTTACAAGATACGCCTGCAAAAACGGCACTTAATCAGCACTACTGGATGCCGTTTAGTGCTAATCGCGATTTTCATGCTAACCCGAGGGTGATCGCCGGGGCGGAAGGGCGCTACTACATTGATGATCAGGGGCGGAAGCTGTTTGATTCGCTGTCAGGCCTGTGGACATGCGGCGCGGGCCACAATCGCGAAGAGATCCAAAAGGCTGTGTCGGCGCAGCTCGGCACGCTCGACTTTGCCCCCGGTTTTCAGCTTGCTCATCCGCTGGCATTCAAACTGGCGGAAAAGGTCGCTAGCCTGACGCCTGCTGGGCTTGATCATGTGTTCTTCACCAACTCGGGTTCAGAAGCCGCCGATACCTCGGTCAAGATGGCCAAGGCCTACTGGCGGCTGAAAGGGAAACCTGAGAAAACCCGTATGATCGGCCGTGCCAAGGGCTATCACGGGGTGAATATCGGCGGCACCAGCCTGGGCGGTATTGGTGGTAATCGTAAACACTACGGCCAGTTGATGGATGTAACGCACCTGCCGCACACCCTGCAGGCGGGCCATGCCTACTCCCGTGGTCAAGCTGAAACCGGTGCCGAGCTTGCCGATGCGCTGCTCGATCAAATCGCGCTCCATGATGCCTCCACCATTGCCGCGGTGATTGTTGAGCCGATGTCCGGCTCTGCAGGCGTCATTGTGCCGCCAAAAGGCTACCTGGATCGGCTACGCGAGATCTGCACCGCCCACGATATTCTGCTGATTTTTGATGAAGTCATCACCGCCTTTGGTCGCAGTGGCGCGACTACCGGCGCCGAGGCTTTTGGCGTCACGCCGGATATCATGAATGTAGCCAAGCAGATCACCAATGGCGCCATTCCTATGGGCGCAGTGATCGCTTCCAGCGAGATTTTCGACACCTTTATGCACGCCGGTGGCCCCCAGCACGCCGTGGAGTTTCCCCATGGCTACACCTACAGCGCCCACCCGGTGGCTTGTGCGGCAGGGTTGGCTGCGCTTGAGATGATGGAGCGTGAGAATTTCCCCGCCCAGGTTAGCGCTATTGCGCCCGCCTTTGAGAAAAAGCTGCATGCCCTGCAAGGCCGCAACCATATTGTTGATATTCGCAACTACGGCTTGGCTGGCGCTATTCAGCTAACGCCCCGGGACGGCGACCCAACGATTCGCCCCCGAGATGCGCATATGGCGCTCTGGGAAGCGGGCTTTTATGTGCGCTACGGCGGCGACACCCTACAGTTTGGCCCTCCCTTTGGCACCACCGAGGCAGAGTTAGAGCGGCTGTTTGATGCGGTGGCGACCACCTTGGATTCGTTGGCCTAAGAGCCGCGGACATAGACTTCGTTGGCGAAAGCGACTGAACTAAATTTTAGAGAGTTTGAATATGAGTAATGTTTCCCACCTGATTAACGGTGAATTAGTCCAAAGCCAGCGCACGCTGGATGTCACCAACCCCTCAACTGGCAAGGTGATTCGCCAAGTAGCGGATGCCAATGCCGCCGATGTAGAGCGTGCGATTGCCGCTGCCCAGGCGGCTTTCCCCGCTTGGCGCGATACCCCGCCCGCCAAGCGCGCCCAGGTGATGTACCGCTTTAAGCAGCTGCTCGAAGATAACGCTAACCGCCTGGTGCAACTGGTCAGCGAAGAGCATGGCAAAACCCCCGAAGACGCCATGGGTGAACTCAAGCGTGGCATCGAGAACGTTGAGTACGCCTGTGGCGTGCCGGAACTGCTCAAAGGCGAGTACTCTCACAACGTTGGGCCGGGCATTGATGCGTGGTCTAACTTTCAGCCGTTAGGCGTGGTGGCGGGCATTACCCCGTTTAACTTCCCTGCCATGGTGCCGCTGTGGATGTATCCCATGGCGATTGCCTGCGGTAATACCTTTATCCTCAAGCCTTCCGAGAAAGACCCTTCAGCGGCGATGGCAGTGGCGGAGCTGCTTCAAGAAGCCGGGCTACCCAAAGGCGTGATGAATGTGGTTCATGGCGGGCGTGAGGCTGTGGAAACGCTGCTGGATGCCAAGGTCGTAAAAGCTATTTCCTTTGTGGGCTCAACCCCCGTAGCGGAAGCGATTTACTCACGCGGTTCCGCCGCTGGCAAACGCGTTCAGGCCTTGGGCGGGGCGAAGAACCACGCCGTCGTGCTGCCCGATGCTGACCTAGAGAACGCCGCCAATACGCTCATGGGCGCAGCATTTGGCAGTTGCGGCGAGCGCTGCATGGCGATCTCGGTGGCGGTTTGCGTTGGCGATGAAACGGCCAATCGCTTAGTCGAGACCATGCTGCCTAAAATCGCACAGTTAAAAGTTGGCCCTGGCACCAAAAAAGATCTGGATATGGGGCCGCTGGTGACGGCTGAGCACCGCGATAAAGTACTTAGTTTTATCGAAGATGGTGTAAACGCCGGGGCTACGCTGGTCGCCGATGGTCGTGATCTGCAAGTCGCCGGTTACGAGGAAGGTTACTTCGTGGGTGGCTGCCTGTTCGATAACGTCACCGCCGAGATGCGCATCTATCAAGAAGAGATCTTCGGGCCGGTGCTGTGCGTGGTACGGGTCGGCAGCCTGGACGACGCCATGCAACTGATTAACGACCACGAATACGGCAATGGCACCTGCCTGTTCACCCGTGATGGCGAAGCCGCCCGACGCTTTACCGATGGCGTTGAAGTGGGCATGGTGGGAGTCAATGTGCCGCTGCCGGTACCGGTGGCCTACCACAGCTTTGGCGGCTGGAAGCGCTCGCTGTTTGGCGATCTTCACGCCTACGGCCCTGACTCAGTGCGTTTCTATACCCGCCGCAAAGCGGTTTCCCAGCGCTGGCCGTCAGTAAGCGAAGCGACCCGGGCGGAGTTCTCTTTCCCCGCCAATCAAAGTTGACGTTCCAGGGTAAATAGGACATCTTCTCAGCACCGTCGCTCTGCGACGGTGCTTTTTTAGTGCCTATCTTCGATGTAAGGGACGAATGCAGCGTGGCAAGAACCCAGGACGAAATTCGCCAGACCAACGTTAAGAAGATTCTCTTAGCGGCGGAGCAGCTATTTGCCGAAAAAGGCTACGCCGGTGCCTCCATGGGGGAAATCGCCCAGATGGCCGATATTCCCAAGTCCAACGTGCACTATTACTTTTCGACCAAAAAGGCCCTGTACCAGGACGTATTGCTGGAGCTTCTAGAGGTCTGGAAGCAGGACGCGCTCTGCTTCGAGCTCTACGATGACCCCCGCGTGGTGCTCTCCACCTATATCCGCGCCAAGATGAACCACTCCCGCAATCGTGCTCATGGCTCTAAAATATGGGCGGCCGAGGTGATGCAGGGCGCACCGATTCTGAAAGAGCGCCTGCGCGACAACCTCTACGAATGGGCCAAGCTTAAAGAGTCGAAAATTCGTGAATGGGTGGAGTCTGGCCAAATCAACCCCGTCGAGCCTTCCTACCTGCTTTATATGATCTGGGCCTCCACCCAGCACTATGCCGACTTCGACTACCAAATCTACCTGCTCAATGACGACCAACCGCTTGACGACCTGCAGTTCGAAAAAGCCGTGCAGTCAGTGACCACGGTGATTTTACGGGGCATTGGGCTGACGGTGTAGAGTTCAGGTCGTATCACACCAAAACTCGCAGCATGAACTCGGATGAGATTTTCTAATCTTAATTGATGGAGATCTCGCTATGAAAAGCTTCTGGCCGACAAACCGCTGGAAGCTGGGGCATGCAGGACATGTTACCAAAGAAGGTAGCAGCGCTTGTAGACCGGAAGTTAGTCGTCCGACATCTCATTGAGCAGTGTCGAATCAGTGAGAGCTCCTTTGACCGTTCTCACTAATTATCGTCAGAATTGTTCAAAAATCCTAAGGGGATATGATATGGCAACATCCACACTTAAATTAGCTAAAAAACTATATTCTTATCTAAATATGAGATCTTACTCCATGGAGGCTATTGACCTGATTGTGGTCTGTTGCTCTTATGACCTCCGTGTTTGTGATTATGCTTGCCATGTTTTTAATAATAAATTACCAAAGGCCATGATTTTTTCTGGATTAACAGGGAATTGGACAAAACACTTGTGGGACGAGCCAGAAGCGGTGGTTTTTGCTAATCGGGCTAAAGAGTTAGGTGTTTCTAAAGAAAAGATATGCATTGAAAATAAAGCTACCAATACGGCAGAAAATATTTACTTTTCAAGAAAAATGTTACCAGATGTTAATAATGTTTTATTTATATCCAAGCCAAATTCTTTGCGTAGAATATATCGTACAATTCCCATTCAATGGAAAGGTATAAATTTTTATACAGATGCACCAGATTTAGACTACCCAAATGATGCTTCGCAAGTGGTTGGAGTGTTAGGATTGATTGATGAGATGGTCGGCGATATTCATCGTTTAATTGTATATTCTGAAAAAGGGTTCCAAACTAAAGAAAATATACCAAGTGATATTTATGAAGCATGGGATAGTTTAATTAAACGCGGCTTTGATAGACATTTAGTGAAATGATTGGTAGCACATGTAGATCAAATCACAGTACTAATGTTAGCCTCGGTAAGGAGACCTATAAGCCCATCTTATTTATCAGGCAGATTAAAAAAGGAACCAGTGATGAGCAGCATAGAGCAATCGATAATCGGCGTTGGCGCTATTCTTGTCCGGCCTGATGGAGCTGTGCTGCTTGGCTACCGCGATAAGCTCGGTGAATCGCCAAGCTGGTGTTTGCCGGGTGGCCATGTTGATGCGGGGGAGTCATTTGAAGCAGCGGCTGTTCGCGAAATTGCAGAAGAAACGGGCATTTCCGGGCTGCAGCGTCCAAAGTTGCTGGCGATAACCCAGAACTTAAGTAGCGCAGCCTCTATCGTGACAGGGGCAGTACTCGCTAACGTGGAGCAGGATGCTGAAGCACTCGTGCTTGAGCCAGCAGTATTCACTGAATGGCGCTGGTTCAGCCCCAGTGCGCTTCCCTCCCCGTTATTTCCGGCAAGCCAAGCGGTATTTGCACACTGGCAGGGCGATGAGTCGCCAGCCGGCTGGCAGACGTACCCCATCGTTCCAGAAGAGTAAATCTCGCTATGTAGAGAGTATGCTTTCCATCGGTACCGACGTATCAAACTTATGCCGCTTACGCGACACTAACGTGCGGAACTTGCGCAGGTTGTCATCGCCATACAGGACGCGATCGCAGAAGCGGTCGTATTCATCTAAATCAGCCACCGTCACAATCAACACAAAATCACACTCGCCGGTCACCTGATAGCACTGCTTCACTTCAGGGGCGCTCAGCGCTGATGTTAAAAAGCGCTGGTAGAGCGACTTATTATCCCGCTCCATCGTCACCTCCACCACCATATGCAGGCACTGCCCAAGGGCGTTAGGGTTGAGTAGTGCCACCTCACGCTCAATGATTCCCGCATCGCGCAACCGCTTAACCCGCTTTAAACAGGCAGAGGGAGAGAGCCCTATCTCGTCCGCTAACGCTTGATTGGTCAGGCTGGCGTCACGCTGTAGCTGGTCAAGGATTCGTCGATCAATGGCGTCCATGAAATAAAATTCTCTTTCTATGCTTATAAAGAACGAATAGTGATTGTTAGTGCGGTATTGAAAAGAAGATTCTGCACTGTCTCCTTTACCATAACGATTATTCAGACGATGGCAATGGAGAGCTAGATGCGTATGAGCATTTATCACCTATTGGATGGTTTATGTAGTGTTCTCAAAGACGCGCTGCGCGTATACGTGACGCTACTCAAAATCCTGATTCCGGCGTTGCTTATCGTCAAAGGATTAGAGTTGTTGGGTATTGTCGATTGGTTGGGAACGGTACTGGCCCCTTTAATGAGCGTACTTGGCCTGCCCGAACAAATGGGCCTTGTATGGGCGGCGGCGCTCTTTACCAACTTGTACACCGCTATTGCGGTGTTTCTTCAAGTAGCCGGTGATACGCCCTTGAGTGTTGAGCAAGTAACGGTGCTTGGGGCGTTAATGCTGATAGGGCACTCGATTCCTGTGGAGGGAGCGGTTGCCAAGCGGGCGGGAGTGCCTTGGTGGGCCACGTTAGTCTTGCGTGTCGGCGGGGCTTTGCTGTTTGCTTGGCTCTTACACTGCTTCTATTCGTATTTTGGCTTGTTGCAAGCGCCTGCAGCATTGGTATGGCATCCAAGCTTGTCGACAGCGCCAACGCTAAGCGGTTGGGCAGTTGCTCAGTTTGAAACATTAGCGCTTATTTTTGTGATTATTTTAGTGCTGATTGTGCTGTTAAAACTTCTGAAAAAACTTGGCCTGGAGCGATGGATTCATCTTTGCTTGCTACCGCTACTTAAGCTATTAGGCATTGGCCGCTCGGCAGCGAATGTGACGGTCATTGGTTTCACGCTGGGATTAAGCTATGGCGCAGGGCTGCTGATTCGTGACGTGCAAAACGGGGTGCTTAGCAAGCGCGACAGCACGCTAGCGCTGTGTTTTCTCGGCCTCTGCCATAGCGTTATAGAAGATACGCTGCTGATCTTAATGCTTGGAGCCGATATAACGGGCATCTTATGGGCACGGCTGCTGTTTGCTGTTGTTGTCACAGCGATCATTGCCCGTTGGCCTAAAGCCACGGTGAATATTAAATAGGCAGCTAAACGGGCTGCCGTAAACGTAAAATAGAGACGCCTAATCCGATAAAAGCACTGCCTATCATGCGATTAACCCACTTCACCCGTGAAGCACTGCTCAGCCAACGGGAGAGGTGTTTTGCGAGCCCGCCATAGATCATTAAAACGGCGAAGGAGAGCGCCATAAAGGTGCCCACCATAAGCGAAAACTGGGGCAGCAAGGCACGCTGTGTATCCAAAAACTGTGGAAACAGGGCGGTAAAGAACAGAATCGCTTTAGGGTTGCTCACGGCCACCAGTGCGCCTTCACTATAGGTGCGCCACCTGGGTGTCGGTTTAGTGGTTTTAGCGGAAACCGCAAGGGAGGTTCGGCTACGCCACTGACGAATGCCCAGATAGATCAAGTAAGCCGCGCCGCCCAGTTTAATCAGGCTAAACAGCACCTCTGAGGCATTAAGTACCATGCCTAACCCTAATACAGCCGCACTCGCCAGTATGAGTAAGCCGGTGATATTGCCCAGCGATGATAGCGCCACACGCTTGGCTCCTCCTGCCATGCCGTTGCGTACCGCGACCAAAAACGCGGGGCCAGGGCTAGCAATACTGACCATTGCAACGGCAACAAAAAGCAGCCAAGTGGAAAGCGGCATGGGCGCATCTCCTGATGAGGTCGAAATGTTCCATTGCGTTAATTTTACTGGATAACATCCGTGTCGACGACTCAAAGTTGTAATTTAGAGATTCTGTGAATTAGCAAGCTACTCTGCACGCCTCTGATATCTCTTTTGGCAGTGGCTCTTCGTTCAGGTTGCGAGTATATCACCCGTCTGGTTCTATAATCTCGGCATGCTCTCAAGTCCGCTCGATTTGCTTGAGATTGCCAGTATTTCAGTGGGAAGCGCCTAATTTTGTAAGGCATTCGCTATTGGTTTTGCAAGATAGCTCTTAAAAACCGATGTCTGAATTGATTTCGCTAGAAGATGCTGTAGTTTTTCTCGGCGTTGCTAACAGAGCGAAAGTTCCTAGCAATGAATGGCATCGACTTAATAATGCTTTTGATAGAAGACCTCCATTATTAAATATGGGTTCAGGATGAAGCTCTTTCCAGCTTATGTAATCTTCGGTCAAGATCCAATTGTCTCCATAGTTGTCGCAAGTATGACTGCGGAAAAGAGCATCTATAAAGCTGAAGGCTAAGTTCCCTTGTTGGCATGCGGTACATTTCATCGGCACGCTCTTGCTATTAAGTCCATGATATCTTTCTTATATATGAAAGTTGTCACAAAGGTTAATTAAGAGAAAGTAGTCGCGCCGAGAAATTAACACTTAAAACTTAACTGATGCCTGCAAGCTAACTTCCAGCGGATCGCCCACCACCACCCGCGTGCTGCCGCCGCTTGAGGGGTAGTAAGTGGTGTCGAACAGATTCTTGGCATTGAGCTGCAGGTGCAGATTATCGCCCAGCCAGGGGGTGTCCCAGCCGATAAAGGCATCGGCGACGGTGTAGGCGTCTAACTGGAAGCTGTTGTCTGCGTCGCCTTCGCGCTCGCCCACATAGCGGACACCGCCACCCAGGCGCCAGTTGCCCAGCCCAGGCGCGGTGGTTAGGTCGTGCGCCAAGTAGAGGCTGGCGGTATGGCGTGCGGCGTTAGTTAGCGCGTTGCCTTCGGTGCCTTCGGTATCTTTGAGCACCTCGGTATCGGTGAAGGCGTAAGCCCCCAGCAGCGATAACTGATCGGTTAGCTGACCAGAGACTGTTAGCTCCACGCCCTGAGAGCCCGCTTCGCCTACCGTGCGGGTGACCCCGTTGTCGGAGACGGCAACATTTTCCTTACGGACATCAAACAGCGCAGCGGCTATCGAGAACTGGTCATTCCAGAGGTGTTTAACGCCGATTTCGCTGCCCATACTGTGTTCAGGATCCAACGCCTTGCCGGTATCGCTGTCGGCCCCATTAGGCACAAAGGCTTCGCTGTAGCTGGCGTAAACGGATGTCCCCGGGCTTAGACGATGCAGCAGGCTGACCGACGGCAGGAAAATATCGTCGCTAATATCGGTCTCGGTAACAAAAGGTTGGCCGCGGCCACTAAACTGCTCGTAGTGGGTGTAGCGCCCGCCCAGACCCAGCGTCCAGCGGTCGTTGAAGTGCCAGCGGTCATTGAGGTAAACGCCGGTGGTATTAATCTCATCCAAGCGGTTGCTACGCGAAGTGTTAAGGCTATCGCTATCCAGATTCAGGCCACCGTAGCTCATGTCGTATATATTCTGGTCGGTGACCGCCGTGCCGCGATACACATCGGCCACATAGTCACGGCGGCGTTCGTGATCAATCCCCACAGTGAGGTCGTGGCGCATTCCTGCCAGCGTAGCGGTGCCGGTGGTGTCCCAGGCGGTATATTGCACGCGGCGGTCAAAGCCGATATTGGCGTCTGCACGGCGGGTTAGCGCGCCGGTGTCTTCATTTACGCGTAGTACCCGCGGTTGGCCATCACTGTACTGGCGGCGGTTCCAGCCGTAGGTCAATCTTGTCGACCAGTCGTTGTTAATATCCTGCTCCCACCAGGCGGTGACGGCTTCGTCGTGACCGAATACCCGTGACCAGGGTTCGTCGAAACGGCGGTCGCTGGGCACCTTGGCGGGCTCACCGTCGACAATCACCGTGCCGCGATCCAGATCCAAGTCGTAGTCGCGGTACTCATAAGAGATCTGCGCACGACTGTCGATGCCTTCCCAGCGCAGTGAAGGGGCAACGATCGTGCGTCGGTTATTACCGAAAGCACGAAAGGAGTCTTCATCTTCATGGTGAACGATAAATCGGAAGGCCAGCCCGGTATCGGCAAGCGGGCCGGTGACATCCACGCTGGCATTGCCGCCGCCCAAAGAGGTGGCTTCGGCGCTGATTTCGCGCTGCCACTGGTACTCCGGGCGTTTGGTCACCAGGTTGATCACCCCGCCAGGGTCCTGCTGGCCTTGAAAGAGCGAGGCTGGGCCCTTGAGTACCTCGACATGATCCACCGTTGCCATGGAGAAGGTGCCGCGGGGCTGGCGAATGCCGTCAATCAACGTCGAACCATCGCTGTTGCTACCAAAACCGCGCTTGATAAAGCCGTCTTCGGTGCCGCCCATATTGTTGCCTTCGGTCACCCCTGCGACCATCGCCATCGCCTCATTCAAGCTGTCGATATTATGATCGGCCATTACCTGGGCGGTGACGGTTTCCACAGTGCGGGCTTCTTCCAGAAACGACACCGGCTGTTTGTTGGCCAAACTGGAACGCTGGGCGCGATAGCTCTGCGGGGCTACGTCAGAAAGGCGATCCGAGGTGACGATCAGTGTTTTTGAAACTGTTTTTGAAACTGTTTCTGAAGTGGGCTCGTTGGCTTGTTGCGCGTAGGCATAGGGCAACGGATTCAGCAGTAGCAGTGGCGAAAACAGCGCAATGGTTCGGGAGCAGAGCATGGGTGGTATAGATCCTTTTTGTCGTCAGTGGTGGGTTGAGGAAGTAAGTGTTATTGAGCGTTGAGTGCGCCCCAGAAGTGCCCCTCGCGGCTTAGCGCTGACGGGGTGGGCAGCAAAGCGTCGAAGGTGGCGGCGGGGTCGAGATCATAGAAGCGTTCGGGGTAGAGCCATTGGGCAATGCGTTCCAGCGCGACAATGGCGAAGGGGCCCTGGTGGAAGCCATGCCACAGGGCATAGAACTGCCCTTCTTGAACGGCGTTGAGGTGCTGCCAACCGGGCAGCAATTGGCTAAGGTGATGCAAGTCCTGGTCAACATCGTCGGCGCTGACACCGAGGCCGGCACGCAAGCCATCGCCTGCCGACCACTGCCCCGCGGTGTTGAGGATGACGTCGGGTGGGTGGCTGAGCACCCACTCGTTGCTTAGCGTCGCCGATGCGCCGGGGGTTAACGCGTCAGCGATGTTATTGCCGCCCGCCCGCGCCACTAAGTCGGCTAGCCCGTTGCGTAGATTGGTACGACAGCAGTCAACTTTGACCCCGGGTGCCACATTGATGAGGACGGTGGGGGAGTCGGTAGGCCGCTCTGCCAAACGCTGGTCGATCCGCGCCAGGCGCTGCTCAATCAGGGCGATCATAGCGCTGGCCCGGGGCGTTGCGTTTAATGCCTGGCCTAAAAGGGCCAGGCTTGTGGGCGTATTCTCCAGCGGGTGACGGTTAAAGTCGATAAACGGGTAGGCAATACCCAGCTCGTCCAGCAGCCTTGCCAGCGGGGAGCCTTCTACGCTACCCACGCGGGAGAGATCGAATAGCACCAGATCCGGAGCCAGATTCAGCAGCGCTTCGCTATCGAGCTGAGGTGTCGGCGCGCTGGAAAGCGCTGGCAGTCGATCCAACGCAGGCCACTGGGAGGCAAAGCGTTGCGCCATGGCGGGGTCAAACATGGCCAGCGGATAAGCCCAGCCCGCTAAGCGCGGTGTCGGATCATCCAGTAGCGTTGCCAAGGCATACAGCTGGCGCGGCTGGGTAAGAAATAGGCGAGTTGGCGGCGCTGAAAGGGTCACTTGGCGGCCTGCTAAATCGGTGACTTGTTTAGGGAAACTCTCAGCAGGCTCACCCGCCAGGCATGCGGCAGCGCTTAACAAACTTATCCAACACAGCAAATTAATAGCCAAGCGGCGCATGTCGGTATCCTGGGGTTAATTCGCAGAGAGATGGCTGACGCGATCGCTTAGCACCACCGGCCGCCCTAGCGAGCAGTGCTCTACTCGCGCCTCTACACCGTAGGCGGCGCGCAGGACGTCGGGTGTAATCGCGTCGTGTGGGTCGCCGGCGGCCAGCAGGCCGCCGTTACCAAACAGCAGCACCTGGTCGCAGAAGCGTAGGGCCAAGTTGATATCGTGAATCGCCATCAGGCAGACCGCCTGACGCTCCGCTATCACTGCGCGTACGGTATCGATCAGCGCCAGCTGCCAACGCAAATCCAGCGCGCTGGTGGGCTCATCCAGCAGTAATAGCGCGGGCTGGCGGGCAATCGCCTGGGCCAGGCCGACCATCTGGCGCTGGCCGCCGGAGAGTTCGCTTAACGGGCGCAGGGCGAGCGAACGAATGGCCAGGGCATCGAAAACCCGCTCGATTAACGCGTCTATCTGTGGTCGGCTGAGGTCGGGGCGTACGGCCCGACAGGCGCTAAGTACCGCTTCATAAGCGACTAAGGTGGTGGCCTGAGGGAGCGTTTGCGGCAGATAGCCCACATGGCGCATCCGCGCGGCGCCGCTAAGGGTGGCAAGGTCGATATCGTTAAGCTGCATTTGCCCGCTGGCAGGCTGTAAGCCAGCAACGGCTTTTAACAGGGTCGATTTGCCCACCGCATTGGGCCCCAGCACCGCGACCAGCGAACCGGGTGGCAGTGTGGGCAGGTTTAGCTGCTCAAACACGCGCCGTTTGCGATAGCCGGTAGAGAAATCGCTGAGCGTAAAGCCTGCACTCATCGCGCTCGCCCCTGCAGTATAATCAAGGCCATAAAGAAGGGGATGCCCACCAGCGAGGTCACCAAGCCGACGGGCAGCACTAGCCCATCAACCAGCGTTTTACTAGCGATAGAAGCAAGTGAAAGCACCAGCGCCCCGGCTAGGGCGCTGCCCGGCAGGTAAAAGCGATGATCTTCACCCAGCGCCAGCCGAGCCATATGTGGGCCAACTAGCCCAATAAAGCCAATGGTGCCCACAAACGCCACCGCGGCGGCGGCAAGCAGGCTCACTCTAAGTAGCGAGATAAGCCGCAACCGCTCAACCGCAATGCCGAAGCTGCGCGCGTGTTCATCGCCCGAGCGCAGAGCCGTCATTGCCCAGGCGCTGCGTAGCGAAAAGGGCAGGCAAACGGCCAGCACTGCTGCGACGATGGCCACCGTCTCCCAAGAAGCACGGGACAGGCTGCCCATCGTCCAAAACACTAGTTGCTGTAATGCATCGGGGCTGGCGATGAGCTGCAAAAGCGCGACCAGCGCATTGAGTACAAACACCAGCGCGATACCAAACAGCACGATAATCTCGCGGCTGGCGCCGTAGAGGCGCGACAGCGCATTGATGGTCAAAATCGACGCCGCCGCAAACACAAACGCCATTAAGGCGGTGGCGTAGTGGGCACTTAAACCAAACAGGGTGAGGTTAAAAACAATCACCAGCGATGCGCCCAGGGTGGCCGCCGCACCCACGCCCAGGGTAAAGGGGCTGGCCAAGGGGTTATTCAGCACCGTTTGCATTTCGGCACCGGCCAGGCCCAGCGTGGCGCCTACCAGCACCGCCATGAGCGCCGCAGGCATGCGGATCTCCCAGACAATGGCCTGCTGAATGGGCCCTTGGGACTGCGCATCAAAAATCAGCATGATCAATTTATTAAGCGATATAGGCGCTGGGCCGGTGGCAATATCGGCAAGCAGTGACAACACCAGCGCGATTGCTAAGCCTGCGACGATCATTAGGCGAGTAACAATAAAGCGCCGATAGGTGGATGCCAACGGAGCAGCAAGCGGCGAAGGGGCGGGCATTATGAAGGTGTTTCCAGGTGAGAACACAAAGTTAACAGGTTTAGTCTTATTTGCGACTAAAACTCATTCGTGATCGTATTTTCATCCTTTAGTCGTAGCGCTGTCAACCGCAGGGGCGTCGCGGGTTACCTGATTGCCGTGCTGCTTCCTCTATGTTCTATTAAAGGTCTTAGGGCTTTATTCAAGGGCTAGGCTTTATTGAAGCAGTATCTGGCCTACACTTACCTTTTGTTACAGATAAGTATAAGGAGTTCAGCATGACCGATATAACCGCTCTGCTAGGCAGTGACGCCGAGAGTTTGCTTAACCACACTTGTCAGGGTGTTCGTCGTGAGGACTTGCATCTGCCGGGCCCGGATTTTATTGACCGCGTCATGGCCGATAGTGACCGCAGCCCAGCGGTATTGCGCAATATGCAGAGCTTCTTTAACCATGGACGCTTAGCGGGCACCGGTTACCTTAGCCTGCTACCGGTGGATCAGGGCATTGAGCACTCGGCGGGCGCCTCTTTCGCACCTAACCCGCGCTACTTCGACCCGGCCAATATCGTTGAGCTTGCCCTTGAAGGGGGCTGCAACGGCGTCGCATCAACGCTTGGGGTTCTCTCTTCCGTGGTGCGGCGCTATGCCCACAAAATCCCGATGATGCTCAAGCTTAACCATAATGAGACCCTGAGCTACCCAGCGATATACGACCAGACGTTATTTGCCGATGTGGAGCAGGCCCACGATATGGGCTGTGTGGCGGTGGGGGCGACGATTTACTTTGGCTCCCATGAGAGCCGTCGGCAAATCATGGAGATCAGCGAAGCCTTTGAGCGTGCCCACCAGTTGGGCATGGTCACCGTGCTGTGGGCCTATCTGCGCAACCCGGCCTTCAAACAGGACGGTACCGATTATCATGCCGCCGCCGACCTCACCAGCCAAGCCAACCATATGGCTGCAACCCTTAAAGCGGATATCGTCAAACAGAAACTGCCTGAGAATAACGGCGGCTATAAAGCAGTCGGTTTCGGGCATACCCACGATAATGTTTATAGCAAGCTGACGACTGATCACCCCATCGACTTGGCCCGCTACCAGGTCGCTAACTGCTTTATGGGCCGTGCTGGTTTGATTAACTCTGGCGGTGGCTCCAAAGGGCACTCCGATCTTGGTGAAGCGGTGCGCACGGCGGTGATCAATAAACGTGCTGGCGGAATGGGCTTGATCTCGGGGCGTAAGGCGTTCCAGAAACCCATGCAAGAAGGCGTTGAACTGCTGCACGCTATTCAGGATGTCTATCTCTCTACGGACGTGACGGTTGCCTGATAGCGCGGTCTAGCATCGAACGCGATTGGTTAATAGGAAGGGCGTTGAACAGCTGTTATTCATTTATAGTTGTGCTTCAAAAACGCCTTTACCCACCACCACCGCGTTACCGCCCACCGTTACGAAACCGGGTTTGATCTTGCCATTGGCAGCGGTGTAAA
The DNA here is from genome assembly GCF_031010195.1 of Halomonas sp. SpR8. Taxonomy (GTDB): domain Bacteria; phylum Pseudomonadota; class Gammaproteobacteria; order Pseudomonadales; family Halomonadaceae; genus Vreelandella. The sequence continues at coordinate 129,200 of NZ_JAUAMC010000004.1, forward strand.
TAACGCTGGGCCGCCCCATCTCAACGCCCTGATGAATCTTGCACTGCAAGGCGTCTGGCTGGAGTGATGCCAAGTAGCCGGTCAATGCTGCCGCTGCACTGCCGGTAGCGGGGTCTTCGCAAATGCTGGCGTGCATACAAAACATGCGGCTGCGAACAACCGTCTCTGCCCCACCGTGTTGTTCAATCACATACAGGTAAACCTGCTCGGCACTGCTAGGCACAACAGCACTGGCCCAGGTGGTCGTAGAGATGTGTACGCTCTCTAACGCTGCCACGTCAGTGAGTTCAATTAAATGATAGGGCAGTCCGAGGGAGGCAATGACTGGATCGCCCATTACCTGGTGAATGTCTAGTCCAAGTAGCTCAACGGCAGTGATGCGATCAATCGTGCTGTCTTGCAATATAGCGGGCTGGGCGGTGGTAAACGTCGCCCTTTCTTGGTTATAGCTAACGGCTAGTTCGCCGATAGGGGGTTGTAGCACAACGCCTTGCGCGCGGTTAGCTAGGCTCAGCTCCGCGAGCAAATGCGCGGTACCTACCGTGGGGTGGCCTGCAAAAGGCAGCTCGCATGTCGGCGTGAAAATCCGCATCGGGTAGTGATTCGGGGCAGTGGCGGCACTTAAAAACACCGTTTCAGCCAGGTTCAATTCATTGGCAAGTGCTTGCATGGTGCTTGTCTCGAGCTCTCCAGCCTCTAAGAAGACGGCCAATGGATTGCCGGTAAACGGCTGGTCGGTAAAAACGTCGAGTAAGTAATACTCAGCGGTTTTCATGGTGGCCCCTTTTAAAAGATGCGTGTTTCCAAAACGCTTTATGCCCCTCTTTTTGCGCCTGCTCCCGGGTAATACCAACATCTTCTAGCAGCCGGTCATCCAACGCCAGTAGCTGACGACGGCTACGGCGATAGTGACGATAGGCATGCAGTTGGTAGCGCAACTGATAGCGAAGCTGAGTAAAGATGAAGCGTAGCATGACGGCTCTCCTTGAGCGTTATGTGCCTAATGAGATTACTCAGCACTGTGTTTTCAATACAGACATAGAAATTTTTATTTTTAAGATACAGATCGGGTGTTTTATACCTCTGTATGGGCTATAAATAGCTATCTGTATTGTTTTAGGCTGAAAGGGGTAAAGGCCGTGACGCGCTATGAAGAGGTAGCCACTATATTGCGGGAGCGTATAGAGCATGGGATTTACCGTGTGGGCGATCGCATGCCCTCTATTCGTGCGGTCTGCCAGGAGCTGGACGTCAGCATTTCGACGGCTCAGGAGGCCTACCGGCAACTGATGGATGTGGCGTTGATCGAGTCGCGCCCCAAGTCTGGCTACTTCGTATTGCCAAGCCGGGTGCCCTCGGTGTTGCCCTCGGTCTCACGACCTGCCCAGCGCCCGCTGGATATTTCCCAGTGGGATCAGGTGCTGGAGCTCGTCGCTACTCAACGCGATGACGACCGGCTTCTGCTAGGGCGTGGGGTGCCCAATCTCGAGTATGAAACGTTGCGGCCACTGTCGAAAATCCTCGCTGGCCTACATCGCAGCACTGATCTGAACGGATTCAACTACGACAAACTGAGCGGAAGCCCCGAGCTGCGTCAGCAAGTAGCCCGACTGGCGATTAATTCTGGCTGTTTGCTGCACCCGGACGACATTATGGTGACCACCGGCTGCCAAGAAGCGCTATCAATCTCGCTACGCACGCTCACCCAGCCCGGTGATGTGGTGGCCGTGGACTCACCCAGCTTTTACGGCACCATGCAGATCCTCAAGGCCAACGGCTTAAAGGCGCTGGAAATCCCCACTGATCCGCAAACAGGGATCAGTCTGGAGGCCCTTGAGCTGGCGTTGGAGCAGTGGCCGATCCGCGCGATACAGGTCACACCGACCTACAACAACCCGCTGGGCTACACCATGCCTGAAGCACGCAAGCGGGCGCTGTTTCAGCTCGCCCAGCGCTTTGATGTGGCGATTATCGAAGACGATATCTACGGCGATTTGTCCTTCTCTCTGCCCAGGCCATGCACCGTGAAATCCTTTGATGACGACGGGCGGGTCATGCTGTGCAGCGGTTTTTCCAAAACGGTGGGGCCGGGGTTGCGGGTGGGCTGGCTGGCGCCGGGCCGCTATCGCGACCAGGCGATGCACATGAAGTATGTCTCCACCGGTGCCTCGGCCACACTGCCACAGCTGGCAGTGGCGGAGTTCGTCGCCAAAGGCCACTACGAGCGCCACCTGCGTTACGCCACCCGCCAGTATCAGCGCCAGCGCGATATCATGATCAGTTGGGTGCAGCGTTATTTCCCCAAGGGAGCGGGCATCAGTTACCCGCAGGGCAGTTTTTTACTCTGGGTGGAGCTGCCTGCCGCCGTGGACTGCGTGCGCCTAAACGAACGCTTGGCAAAGCAGGCCATCCACGTGGCGCCAGGCTCGCTGTTTTCCGCCTCGGGCAAGTTTCGCCAGTGCCTGCGTCTGAACTATGCGTTTACGTTAACGCCTGCTATCGAAAGCGCTGTGCGTACTGTGGGAGAGCTTGCTTCCGAGATGGTGGAGGAGGCGCAGGCGCATGAGGTGGGTGTAGGGTAAGTAGTGTTCCTTTCAGTTGGCTGTGAAGGCCGTCAGTAACGAGTCGGTGAGTTCTGGTGCGGGATTGGCCCCGGTCAGAATGGTGGCGATGTGGGCATTTTTAGGCCACTGATCACGCATGGCATAGGCGGCTGTCAAACCGAGTGCCCCTGCGGGTTCCAGTAATAGCCCCAGATGTTCCAGGCCAAGGCGCATGCCATCTTCGATACGGGCTTCGTCCACCAGCCAAATATCATCGACTAGTTCGCGCATATCCTCCAGTGCCTCGATAATGGGAGCGCGAACCGCCACACCATCTGCCATGGTATCCACTCGATCATTAGTGACGAGCGTACCGCGCTTCCAGCTTTGCCAGGTGGCATCCGCGCCTTGAGGGCAGATGCCGATCACCCGGGTGGCGGGGGAGGAGGCTTTGAACCAGCGACCTACGCCGTTTATCAGTGCGCCATTGCCAAGGGGCACCAGTAGCGTATCGAATGTATCACCGTGGGCGAGCATTTCGACCGCAATAGTGCCTGCGCCCTCGGTAATCTCGGCTTGTCGGCCATCCTCTACAAACAAGCCACCGTGCTGTTGAGCAAAGCGAGCCGCTGCCTGTTTGGCTTGATCAAAGTCCTCTCCCATGCTGATGACCTCCGCACCTAGTGCGCGGATGCCGGCGATTTTGAGTGGGTTAGCATTTTCAGCGACAAAGACGCTGAGGGGCAGATCGCGCTGCTTGCAGGCATGAGCCAGCGCTAGCCCCCAGTTCCCGGCGCTGGCGCAAACCAGCGGTGCAGGTTTCTTTTGCTGCATATGGTGGGAGACAAAATGGTCGGCACCGCGCCCTTTGAAGTTGCGTAGCGGGTTGAGCGTTTCGACCTTCACTGTCATGGCGACGCCTAACGCTGCATCGAGTGATGGTGAACGATACTGTGGGGTTGCCAGGAAGGTGGGGGAGATGCGACTGGAGGCAGCGGCAATATGCTCCAGCTTGATGCGGTGCTCGTAACGTTGGGGCGCAATTAGCTCGGCGTGGTGAGCGATAGGCTGCAAATCCTCCTGGCGCTCTATCCGATCCACCATTAGCACACCATCAAGATGGTCTACCTCGTGCTGGATCAGTTCGGCCAGTGACGCTGAAAGGCGATGCCAGTGGCAGGCTTTGCCTCTTTCGTCCTGGTAAGTCAGGCTGATGCTGGCGTGGCGCCTAACATTGGCAATATGGTTGGGCACGCTCATGCAGTCGTCCCATACCGGTTGCGTCTCTTCGCTTCGCCAGACAATAACGGGATTGATCAATGTAAACGGGCGGCCTCCCAATTGAACCGCCACGATGCGTAATGGCTCGCCTATTTGAGGGGCAGAGATGGCACGGCCAAAGCCGGTTCGCGCTTTGAAATTGGCAAGCGTGGCATGCAGTTCGGAAACCACCTTTGCTATATCGGACGTGATTTCTTCTATTGGCTGGGAGGCGGCTCTTAAGCGTGGGTCGCCTTCGGTCAGGATCGTGCGTATTTGGCTCATGGTGTTGTCTCCGCCTGTATGGTTAAGTCTTTGCTTGAGTTGCGTTAGCTTAACGGGCAAGACCTTTTTACTGGCCGCATATCCTAGCGGGCCATTGCGGGGAGACTGCATAATGAGTGACCAAACTGCGGGCGAGCGGCCCGCGGAGCAATTGGATGATTTTGATCGTCGGATTCTGGCTATTTACCAGCACGATACGCGCGTGACGGGGGAAAGTATCGGGCAAGCGGTTGGCTTGTCGGCGGCGGCGGTTCAGCGGCGGCTCAAGCGGTTAAGAGCGCGGGGCGTTATTGTCCAGGAGGAGGCGCGTTTAGATGCCAAAGCACTAGGTTTGCCGACTACCTGCATCGTCGGTGTAGATCTCGAATATGAACGCAACCAGCATGTCGACGAGTTTAAGCAGCGGATGCGGGAACACCCCAATGTGCAGCAGTGTTATTACGTGACAGGGAGTATGGACTTCGTTTTGGTGGTGGTGACCCGTACGTTGCAGGAGTACGAAGATTTCACCCGCGAGGCGCTGATGGAGCACCCTAATGTGCGCTCTTTCACAACCCTAGTATCTATGGATACAGTCAAATCGGGATACGCGCTGCCTCTGAGTGACTTAAACTCGAGGCCTAATTCATGCTCCTCAGCCTGATTTAGAGTGTTCGGTCAGCGATTTCATTTTCGAGGTACCTATGTGGCGCCATGCTCTCACTTATCGCTCGTTCGGAGCGCCGCTAGAAACATTGAAAATGGAAGCATCGCAAATGGAAACATCGGATGTTCCAGGCATGAGTGCAGACAAGCTCAGAGTGAGAATGTCGTGCGCTCCGGTTAATCCGTCTGACCTCATTCCTATCACCGGAGCCTATTCACATCGTATAAAGCTTCCTGCCGTCGCCGGCTACGAAGGAGTTGGGCGTGTTATTGCCGCACCGGGAGAGTACTCCAAGCTAATCGGAAAACGAGTGCTTCCATTACGAGGCGATGGTACCTGGCAGACGATTGTGGAGTGTGACCCAGCTCTTGCAGTACCCGTTCCCGATACCATCTCTGACGACGTTGCCGCACGCGCCTACATTAACCCCTTGGCGGCCCTAACCATGCTCGAAACATGGCCCGTAGCGGGGAGGCGTGTGCTTCTAACTGGCGCCGGTTCGAACTGTTCTGAATACCTTGGGGCATGGGCATATCAGTACGGCGCCAAGGAAGTCGTTGGCATATACCGTTCCGACAGCAGAGTTACCCGCCTGAAAAAGCTTGGTATCAAACCGGTACCTATCCAAAATATGTCCCAGATCTCGTATGTGGCCCGTGAGTCGGACATAGTGTTTGACGCTTTAGGAGGGCTAGTTGCGGCAAAGATATTGCAACTGATGGCACCGGGAACGAGTTTTATCGCTTATGGGCTATTGACGGGGCAGGCAATTCAATTGGATTCCAAACCTTGCGCTCACTATAAACGGTTTCACCTGCGCGATAGTTTGGCCAGGATGTCTGCAGAAACCTGGCAGCACAAATTCTTATCTATTTGGAAGCTTCTGGGCCAGACAGATATACCGAGTTATCAAGTCTTTCCCAGCCAAGAGTGGCGCCAAGCTGTCGAGAGGGCGCTTTGCCCGAGTAGCCAGAAAGTAATTTTAGATTTCGCTGATCTGGCGCCTCATGATAAGTGACTTATTTGGAACGAATAAAAGAAACTATATTATCAAAATATGATCTTGCTGCCCGCCACAGGTGTCAAACGGCCATGGTCGATAATCGGGCCGGTTGGCTGGCCTCCTGGAGCGCCTCCCTGGGGCTCAACACTGACGGCTAAATCGGCACTGAATAACTGTGCGCGCAGCTCATCGCTGGGTTGTAGACGTCGGCTGCCTTGCTCAGGCAGCAGGCCGAGCGAAACAGGGGTGCCATCGGCGATCAACCAGAGTTCACCGGTCTGTTCACTGTCGACCTGGGTCGGCTGAACCGCTTGCACGATCAGCTCTCCCTCTTGAGTCGCGCTAATGATCCAGCCTGGGGTGCGTGATTCGTCCTGAACGACGAAGACCGCTTCTCCCTGTGGCGGCTTGGTCAGTTCAGCTTGTTGCCAAAGAAGGCCCAGCGCTATCGCGATTAGCCCAAAACTGGCCGCCATGGCCTGCCATGCACCTAAACGCTTCCACCAGGGGAAAGGTACTGCCCCGGTCGCCTGGGTAATGCGCTGCCAGACTTCCTTGGGCGGTGTCTTGGGGTCGATTCGCTCGTTAAATAAGTGCAGGTATTCTCGCCAATCTTCCACGTCATTACGTAGGTCATGGCTGACCGCCAACAGCGCTTCAAAGCGTGCTTTCTGATCGTTATCCAATACGCCCAGCACGTACTCACCAGCCGCTAGGTGGCGATCGTCAGGGTCGCTTAAATCCCATTGGTTAGACATGTTTTTAACCTCTCAAGTCCACGGCGGATCCAGCTTTTGACGCTGCCCAGCGGTTGGGACAGAGAGTTAGCAAGCTCGCTGTGCGTCATGCCCTGAAAATAGGCCATTTCCATTAACTGTCGCTGATGTCGACTGAGAGTGTCGAGGCAGTCGTTCAGTTTGTCATTTTGCTGATGATTGATGCTGTCATCTTCAGGGTCGTCGGTACCTAATAGAGTTTCTAACAAGGGTTCATCGGTAGTGGTGTCCTGGGGCTTTTGGCGGCGCAGCCAGTCGATGCCAATATTGCGAGCGAGTGTGGAAAGCCAGGTCATCGGCTTGGCTCGCGTGGCGTCGTATTGATCGGCAGCATGCCAGATTCTGATGAAAACATGTTGAAGGCAATCCTGTGCAGCACTTTCATCTCTTACTATACGCAGCAGTTGAGCATATAGATGCGCACTGGAGGCACGATAGAGACGCTCAAGTGCATTGCGATCGCCCTGGGCGCAGCCGTTGAGTTGCTCAATAAGGTATTGGTGGCGTTGCATGGCATCTAACATTCAGGCATCTCTGCACAGTAAACCGAATCGTCAGTCTTGGGCAGTCAGCCGTTGAAGGCAATAGGCGAGGGCCTCAGCGGTGAATAAAAAAATTGTTGAGATGTTTGCATCCACTGACGCCTAGGGTCCGTAAGTATTAGTGAGCTTGCATTGCTGAGCTCTTTTAATGACAACCAGGAGATGCCCCAATGAAACTCAAACTACTTACTGCTGGCCTTTGTGCCACTGCCTTGTTTGCCGGCGTTGCCGTTGCCGATCATGGTCCTACCATGGTAGGCGGTGCCAACATGCTTCCTGAGCGCAATATTATCGAAAACGCCGTTAATTCAGGCGACCATGAAACTCTGGTAGCTGCCGTAAAGGCGGCTGAATTGGTTGAAGTGTTACAAGGCGAAGGCCCCTTTACGGTATTCGCGCCGACGGATGATGCTTTCGCGAAACTTCCTGACGGCACCGTTGATACGCTGCTGCAACCAGAGAATCAGGAACAACTTCAAACAGTTCTTACCTACCACGTCGTACCTGGCAATATGAACCGCGACGCATTGTGGGAAGAAATCATGGAAAATGATGGCGACGTAGCTTTCAAAACCGTCCAGGGTGAATATCTTACCGTCGCGCGCAACGGTAATAACCTGATGGTTATGGATGCCCAGGGTAATAGCGCCAACATTACAGTGGTGGATGTGGCGCAGTCGAACGGCGTGATCCATGTGATCGATAACGTATTAATGCCTTAAAGGTCTAACTCATAACGGCTAATGACCGTTATTCGTTTGAGTTTACCCATCGCCTGGCTTGCTAGGCGGTGGGTTTTTGCCGACCAGAGGGCCGTACAAATCCCTCTCGGGCCCGAGCGGCTTGCTCGCGAACGACACATCCTTGCGCATGATCATTAAGCAGCCCCATGGCCTGCATAAAGGCAAAAGCGGTAGTGGGGCCGAAAAATTTCCAGCCGCGCTTTTTTAACTCCTTGGCAAGGGCTATAGATTCAGGCGAGGTGGTCTGGGTTTGTGGCGCCGCTGACTCGGTCGGCTCATAGCGCCAGAAGAACGCGGCCAGCGAGCCTTCCTGAATGACCATTTCCTTTGCACGTTGAGCGTTATTGATAGCCGCTTCGATTTTTCCACGATGGCGAATAATCCCCGCGTCTTGAAGTAAACGCTGCACATCATCTTCGCCAAAGCGGGCGACTTGGTGGAAATCGAAGTGTTGAAAGGCAGCGCGAAAATTCTCGCGCTTATTGAGAATGGTGCGCCAGCTCAAGCCCGATTGAAAGCTCTCCAAGCAGAGCTTCTCGAACAGCCGCTGATCGTCGTCCACCGGAAAGCCCCACTCGTTATCATGGTAGGGCAGAAATTCCGGCGCGCCGCCACACCACTGGCAGCGAGGATGCCCGTCGGGGGCGATAAAATCGTTGGTCATCTTAGTCAAACCATTCCTGGGCAGTACGCCATAGGCACATACCGATGAAATAAGCCGATGTGATGCCCCATCCCCATAGTGCCCAGGCGGCATGCACGGGACTGGAGAGCACCAGTGACGTGGCGCATACACACCACACCAGCGTGACAGTAATATTGAGTGGCATGAACAAGCGCACCCGAAAGGGGTGCAGAAACTTCATCCGGGTCACGGTGAGGATGGCCAGCAGAACGATAGAGGCAAAGGTGATAAACGGCGGGAAGTCGAGAATATAAAAATAGGCGGCGGCGATGTTCCAGGCGGCAGGAAAGCCAACAAAGTAATTATCCTGGCTTTTCATATCGACGTTGCAGAAACAGAACATCGATGACAGCAGAATGATAAACACTGATAACAGCCCTAAATAGGGCGGCAATTCAATGAAGTAGTAGATGAATAGAGCGGGAATAAAGGCCCAGGTCAGGTAATCAATCACCATATCAAGCGTTGAGCCATCGAAATGCGGCAGTATGGCCTTCACTTCATACTTGCGGGCCAGGGTGCCATCGATACCGTCGATCATCATCGCGGCGCCCAGCCAGAGGAGACAGGCAACCGGGTTATTATCGACCAATGCGAGCAGCGCCATCGTGCCGAGTAGCACACCGCTGGCGGTAAATATATGCACGCTCCATGCCTTACATATCGAAGCGCGGGATTCTGTGTGCGAAGAGAGTAATTGAGCCACATTAACCCCGTTGGGAACGTGTCGTTCCCGTTAAATTGGATTTTTAAATAAGCTTGTTAAAGAAAGATACACTACTACAAGAAGGCTGCCCGAGAATATGCCGGCATGCTATCCTTTTATGATGCGTTTAGCGCAGGGCTCGTGCATGACACACTCCAGGAGTACCTTTTTATGACGGCCATTCGCTTAGCCACTATCCGTGACATCGATTCGCTTACCGAGTTACTTGATGGCTATCGCCAGTTTTATGCACAGCCAAGTGATATTCAGGCGGCGCGTGATTTTCTGCGCCAGCGCATGGGACTCGGAGACTCTTTTATCTTGGTGAGTGAAAACAGTGAAGGTTCACTTACCGGCTTTGTGCAGCTCTACCCAGGGGTCTCCACGGTAGGCTTGAATGCCCGCTGGACGCTTAATGATCTCTTTGTGCTACCCGACTGCCGTGAAAAAGGCACAGGACGAGCGCTAATGGAAGCCGCCACACGGCTAGCCCACGATCATGGTGTAGCGCGTTTGATACTCATGACCCAGGTAGAGAACGAGCGTGCCCAATATCTTTATGAATCACTGGGCTGGCAGCGCAATACGGCGTTTTATGGTTATTTGCTAGATATTAAGTAAGCGCTGCCATTGAGGAGGGTGTTTAACTAACACTCTCCGGCAACTTGCACACATCCACCCACTCTGCATTGACCAGCTCGGCGAGGCGCTTGGGGCTTAGGCGCACGGCGCTGTTGGATGAGCCGGCGGCGGGCAAAACTTCATCAAAGGCATGGAGCGATTCATCGCAGTACACCGGCAAGTCAGTGGCAAGGCCGAACGGGCAGACGCCGCCGACCGGGTGGCTGGTGAGCTCCATGACCGTCTCGGCATCGAGCATTTTTGCTTTGCCGCCAAAGGTATCGCGGATTTTACGGTTATCGATGCGTGCATCGCCGCTCGCCACGATGAGCAGCGGCTTTTCGCCAACCTTGAACGCCAGGGTTTTGGCGATTTGCCCAGGGGCGACACCATGAGCCTCGGCGGCCAGTTGCACCGTTGCGGTGCTGGTTTCAAGCTCCTCAATTTTTACATCCGGTGCATGTTCGGCAAAAAACTGGCGGACGGTCTCGATGCCCATTGTGGATTCCTTTCGTTGTTAACATTAGTCAGCAGAATTAATCGCTTTAATGGTTAATCTAACGCGCCTTCGATGGTTTAACCAAGCCACGCCGGGGTAGTGATCTTGGCAGGCTCGCGCTGCATGATGATCTCGCCGTGGCGTACTGAAAGCAGCACCTCGCCTTGGTTGCGCAGCACGCTGTAGTCATCCTCGCCGTCCAAGAGTGTGAAGCTGGCGGGTTTACCCACCTCAATGCCGTAACGCGCTTGAATATTGAGCGTGCGGGCGCTGTTATCGGTAATCAGCGAAAGCGCCTGACTGAAATCCTGATAGCCCATCATCTGGCAGATATGCAGGCCAAAATCCAGTGTGCGTAGCAGCTTGCCGTTACCCAGCGAGTACCAGGGGTCAAAGATGGAGTCCTCGGCAAAACAGACGTTAATACCCGCTGCGTTGAGTTCTTTTACTCGGGTTACGCCGCGCCGTTTGGGATAGGTATCGAAGCGTCCCTGCAGATGAATGCTTTCGGTGGGGCAGGAGACAAAGTTGATGCCCGAGCGCTTAAGTAGCAGAAACAGCTTAGAGCAGTAGGCGTTGTCATAGGAGTGCATCGCCGTGGTGTGGCTGGCGGTGACGAGGCTGCCCAGGTCGTGAGTCAGCGCTTCATGGGCCAGCACTTCGAGGAAGCGCGAGTTGGGGTCGTCAATCTCGTCGCAGTGCACGTCGACTAGACGGTCGTACTTGATCGCCAGCTCAATCACCCGCTTCATGGAGGCCACGCCCAGCTCACGGGTGTACTCGAAGTGGGGAATGCCGCCGACCACATCGGCACCAATTTCCAGCGCCTCTTCCAGCAGCTTGTCGCCTCCGGGGTAAGAGAGCAGGCCATCCTGCGGGAAGGCGACCACTTGAATGTCGATTTTATCCTTTAGCTCATCGCGCAAGGCGCACAGGGTTTTTATGCCGATCAGGCTCGGGTCGCTGGTATCAGCATGGGTGCGCACAAACTGCACGCCATTGCCGATCAGCAGGTTCAGGGTTTTAAGTGCCCGCTCGCGAATATCGGCTTCGGTGAGCATCGGCTTACGCTCTCCCCAGCGCTCAATGCCTTCAAACAGGGTGCCACTCTGGTTCCAGCTTGGTTCGCCCGCCGTCAGCGCAGCATCCAGGTGAATATGCGGCTCGATAAACGGCGCGCATAAGAGCTTGGCGCTCGCATCTACTTGACCTTCGGTCGCGGTTAGCGGCGCGTCCTGGGCGGTAATGGCTGTGAAGACGCCGTTCTCGATTTCAATACGGTAAAGCTCGGGGCGTTGGCGGAGGCGGGCGTTGATAATTTGCATGCTCATATAAAACAGGGGCTCACTTATTGTTTGGCAGTTGATGGGAGGCTATCACCCAGCGTAGCGTGCTTTAGGCGCAGCAGCACGGCGTAGCTTCCCGCGGCCACCGCCACGCCCACCAGCGGGGGCAATAACGGTGAAAAATAGGCGGCCCCGGCGCCTAGCGCATAGGCAGCTAAGCCTCGGCGGTTGAAATCGGGCAGTTGTGCAGATGCTAGCGCGGGGTAGCGGCCTTTATGTTTGAGCCAAAAGTCGGCCATGATCACGCCGCCCATGGGGGGTATAAAGGTGCCCAGCAACACAAGGAAGGGAATCAGCAGGTTATACATACCACCGACCGCTAGCACGGTGCCAATCGCTGCACCGCCTACCGTGACCAATCGGCGTTTTTCGGTGCGCAGTAAATTACACCCTGCCACGGCGAAGTTGTAGATGGTGTTGTCCTGGGTTGTCCAGATATTCAGGAACAGCATCAGCACCGCGATGGTGACAAAGCCTTGAGCGATCAATACGTCCACAATATCGGCCTGCTGGTAAATCATGGTGCCCAGGGCACCGGTGAGCACCATCAAACCGTTACCCACAAAGAAGGCCGCCATAGTCGCGATGACAGCGATCTTTGGTGTCTTGGCGAAGCGGCTCCAGTTGGTTGCCTGGGTGCCGCCGCTGATAAAGGTACCGATGATGACGGTAATCGCCGCTGCCACGCTCATGCTCTCCGTGGGCGTTTGCTGGCTTAACCCGGCAAAACCGCGCGCATCCACCAGCCCGGTAAACAGGCTAAGCAAAATAAACAACATCATGGCGGGCACGGCAAAGCGCGAAAGCCAATCCATGCCCTTGTAGCCGATCATGGCGGTGATGCAGAAACCAAACCCAAAAAGCACCATTAAGGGGATTTCCAGCCATTCGGGCATCCCGGTGGTGCGTACCAGCACCAACGCAACCGTGGCGGTGCCCCAGGCATACCAGCCAATCTGGGTAAAACCGAGGATGAAATCAGACAGCTTGCTGCCTTTCTCGCCAAAGCAGAAGCGCCCCATCAGCACCGAATTAAGCCCGCTTTTACAGGCGATATAGGCAAGCGTGGCGGCGTAGGCACCCAGTAAAAGGTTACCAATCAGAATGATCCACAGCAGTTGACCAATGGAGAAGGCCTGACCCAGGGTGCCGCCCGCCCACATGGTGGCGGTAAAGAAGGTAAAGCCGAGGAGTACCGCTGAGGTAGAAAGCAGCCCCTTGCGGGCGCTGAGCGGAACTTCGCTGAGGGGGTAGTCAGAGTGGTTCATGGCTGGCTCCAGTTGGAAGACATTTATCCAGTATAGGAAGCAAACCGTGTGCCACATGGTTTAGGGCGTATTCTCCACTATAAACCCGCGCATCAATGTTTCGACGATGCTGCCACGGTCGGCATCCAAGGAATACTGGCGGGTGTCTTGTAGCCAATCAAAGCAGGTGCCAATCAAGAATCCGTGAAACTGTCGGCGAGCGCTTACGGGCGTCAGGTCGGAACGTAGTTGGCCCTGCTGCTGGACCTGTCCGAACAGGTACTCGACCTTGGCTTCTGCATGCTCGGAAAGCCGTGTAATCATGCAGATTCGCGGGTGCTCATCTTCAAGCTTTTCGCAGCGGTGCAGCACGATGGTGGCGGCCCGTTGTAGCGGCAAATCGTGGCAGATACCCGCCAGCAAGCGCTGAGCGATGTCGCGCAAACAGTCTACCGGTGTAGTACCAAGCTGTTGTACGGCGTCGTCGACGATTTCATCCAACGGAATGCGCACCCGCTCGAGCAGTGCATCAAAAAGTGCGCCCTTATCCTCAAAGTGCCAATAAATCGCCCCACGGGTAACGCCCGCTGCCTGGGCAATGTGCGCCAGGGTGGTGCGAGCAACCCCCTGGGCGAGAAAAGTGGTTTCTGCCGCGTCCAGGATGGTTTCGCGAGTGCGTTCGGCGTCGGCTTTACGACGTGACATAGCGGTTCCTGATTCAACACGAAGCATTATTCTGGCATTGATCGCTGGCAAAGTCGCCAGTGAGTGATTATCATGCAATTCACTGACATTCATGAATGTCAGTGAATTGTATACCACTGTGTATTGATTGGAAATCCGGCGTTTGATCGTCATCAAGGAGCTTATCGTGCCCGTTACTTTTCTTCGCTTGCTGCCGGTTGCACTGGTCTTGCTCGTACTAATGGGTTGCGATCAGCCTGAGGCGCAGTCAAAAGACACGGCCAGACCCGTGAAACTGGTGACATTGGAAGCAGCTAATGCCTCGGCGTTAAGGCAGTTTCCCGCACGCGTTGAAGCTACCACGCGCAGCAATCTTTCGTTTCGTATGGCGGGTGAGCTGCTTGAGCTAAACGTTAGCCCCGGCCAGCAGGTCAGCGAAGGCGAGATAATTGCGCGTATTGATGGTCGCAACGCCCAGAGTGAGCTGGATAGTGCCCGCTCACGCCTGGAGCTTGCCAAGGCAAACCTGGAACGCATGCGCTATACCCTGGAGCGTGGCGCGGTTAGCCAGTCTCAGTTTGATGAAGCAGAGAGCGAATGGCGGGCTGCCCGCGCTACCTTTGAACAGGCTGAAGAACAGGTTGAGCATACCCAGCTACGCGCGCCCTATGATGGGGTGATTGCCCAAGTGCCGGTGGATAACCGTCAGATTGTTCAGGTGCAGGAAACCGTTGCGGTGATTCAGCAGCCGGGGCAGTTGGACGTAGTGTTTCACCTGCCCGAGCAGATTGTCCAGCGCATGCCGCGTAGCGACGGCACGCCCTTTGGCGATGCGTTAGCGTATGCAGTGAGCTTTGGTAACAGCGATAAGCCCTATCTTGCCCAGCTAGCCTCCTATACCACTCAAGCCAGCGCCCAGAGCCTGGCCTATGAAGTCACGCTGACGCTGCCCCAGCCGGATGACATCACGCTATTGGATGGCATGAGTGCCACCGTGCGCCTGGATTTGAGCGATCTGGCGTCTGAGCCGTCGGCGCCATTGTGGCACTTGCCTGCCGAAGCCGTGAGTTATGCAGGCGACAACCCTGATCAGGCCCAGGTTTGGCGCTTTAAAGAGCCACATAGCGTTGAAGCGGTGCCTGTTGATGTCGGTCGCCTAACCTCTAAAGGGCTTGAAGTCAGCGGTGACTTGTCCGCGGGTGACCGTATTGTAGCCGCTGGTGCACATCGCTTGAACGCGGATACCCAGGTGACCCCGTGGGAAAAAGAGCGGGGGCTATAACATGGTCGATTACTTTTTACGCCACCGGGCCGCCAGCTATTTAATGACCGTGGTGCTGCTCGCGGGCGGCGCGCTGGCGTTTTTAGGCATGGGGCAGCTTGAGTTCCCCGAGTTCACCATCCGCAATGCGTTGATCACCACCCAATACCCCGGTGCGACCCCTGAAGAAGTCGAGCAGGAAGTCACCTCGACGCTGGAAGAATCGATCCAGGGGATGTCGTCGATCAAACGCGTCAGCTCGGTGAGTTCCGATGGCCTCTCGCAGATTACCGTCGAGCTTGAAAGCACGGTACAGAACGAAGAGCTGGAGCAACTTTGGGATTCGCTGCGCCGCAAAGTTCAGGACGCCCAGGCAGCGCTACCGCCGGGAGCCAGCCAGTCCCGCGTGAACGACGACTTTGGCGATGTGTTCGGCTTTATGGTCAACCTGACCGGCGAAGGCTATAGCATGCCTGACCTTGCCGATCATGCCGATTTTCTCAAGCGTGAGCTGGCGCTGGTAGACGGGGTCGAAAAGGTATCGCTGGGGGGCGAGCACGAAGAGCGCATTTTTATCGAGGTCGACCGTGAGCGGCTACGCGCGCTCAATATTCCGTTAACCCGCCTGCAACAGCTGCTCGATACCCAGAATGCGGTGGCCGATTCGGGGCATCTCAAGCAGGATGGCCGTCGTTTTCGTATTACGCCAACCGGTAGCGCGGCAAATATCGATGACCTGCGCGCGCTGATCGTCAGCGAAGGCGACGGCGAGCTGGTCAGGCTGAGCGATATCGCCGATGTGAGCCGTGAACTGGCCGAACAGCCCCAGCATCTTTACCGCGATATGGGGCGGCCCGCAATGTCGCTGGGCGTCTCGTTTGAAAGCGGCGTGAATGTGGTCGAGGTGGGCGAGCGGCTTCAGCAACGCCTGGATGAGCTTGAGGCCCGCACGCCGCTGGGCATGGAACTCAACGTGGTGTACGACCAGCCACAGGTGGTCGATGAGGCGGTGTCGGGCTTTTTGGTCAGCCTGATGCAGGCGGTGGCCATCGTCATCGTGGTCTTGATGCTGTTTATGGGCTGGCGCAGCGGCCTGTTGATGGGGTTTATCCTGCTGATCACCATCATCGGCACCTTTATGCTGATGCGCTTCCACGGTCTGCAGCTGGAAAAAATCTCCCTTGGCGCGCTAATTATCGCCTTGGGTATGCTGGTGGATAACGCCATTGTGGTCACCGAAGGCATGCTGGTGGGCTTGAAGCGCGGCAATACCATCCGCGACTCGGCGCATCAGGTCATTCGCCAGAACGCCTGGCCGTTGCTGGCAGCCACGCTGATCGCGATTGCCGCCTTTGCGCCCATTGGGCTATCACCGGATACCACCGGCGAGTTTATCGGCTCGCTGTTTTTTGTGCTGCTCTACTCGCTGCTGTTGAGCTGGGTTACCGCACTGACGCTCACGCCGTTCTACTTCAAACTGTTTTTTCGCAACGTGGCGCCCGGTGATGGGCAGGAGGATCCCTACAAAGGCATTGTGTACCGCGTTTTCAGCCGGGTTATTATCGCCGGGATCCGCTTTCGCTGGGTCACTCTGGTGCTGGTGGTGGCGATTCTGGCAGGCGCGGTGGTGGGTTTTGGTTCGGTCAAAAACGCCTTCTTCCCCGCCTCTAACACGCCGATCTTCTTTGTCGATTACCGCACACCGGAAGGCACGGATATCCTCGAAACCCAGCGCCGGGTTAGCGAGTTGGAAGGCAGCGTGATGGACATGGACGGCGTTCGCCATTTAACCACCACCGTGGGCGGAGGCGCGCAGCGCTTTACCCTGACCTACTCGCCGGAAGATCGTTACGCGAGCTATGCCCAACTGATTGTTGAAACCGACGATAAAGCCACCCAGCAGGAGCGCATGGCCGAAGTTGAGCGGATTTTGGAGCGCGATCACAGCGATATCGATTATAAAATCGCCCCGTTGGAAGTCGGCCCCGCGCCGAAAGCCAAACTGGAGGCGCGCTTCTACGGCAGTGACCCGGCAGTGTTGCGTCAGCTAGGCGATCAGGTAGAAGCAATGTTCCGTGACACACCGAATATGACCAGCGTACGTACCAGTTGGCGTAACCGCGTGCAGGCTATTGAACCGGTGTTTTTGGAAGATACGGCGCGCAGGCTCGGCGTTACCCGTGAGGACCTGGCGGATACGCTCGCCCTGAGTACCAGCGGTAGCCAGGTGGGCGTTTACCGCGATGGCAGCGACCTGATTCCCATGGTGGCGCGGGCGATTCCCGAGCAGCGCCATGACGTCGATAATCTTGGTTCGCTTAATGTGTGGAGCGGGGAGCAGGGACGCTATATCACCGCTGATCAGGTCATCAGTGATATTACCACTCAGGTGGCAGACCCGCTGATAATGCGCCGCAACCGCGAGCGCATGCTGGCGGTGTACGGCGAGCCAGACCCGTTAAGCGGCGTCACCGCGGCCAGCGTCTTGGCCGATATTCGCCCTCAGGTAGAGGCGTTGGAACTGCCGTCAGGTTATCGATTGGAGTGGGGCGGGGAGTTTGAGACCGCAGGCGAAGCGCAGAGTGGGCTATTTGCCTCGCTGCCGCTGGGTATCGTGATGATGTTTATTCTCACCGTGGTGCTGTTCAACAACTTCCGCCAGCCGCTGGCGATTTGGTCGCTGGTACCGCTAACCATTATCGGCGTGGTGGGCGCGCTGTTGATTACCGGGTTGCCGTTCTCGTTCATGGCGCTGCTGGGCACACTGAGTTTGATTGGCATGGTGATCAAGAATGCCATCGTGTTGGTGGAAGAGATCAACGTGCAGTTGCCGCTGCACCAAGACCGCT
Organism: Halomonas sp. SpR8; assembly: GCF_031010195.1. Taxonomy (GTDB): domain Bacteria; phylum Pseudomonadota; class Gammaproteobacteria; order Pseudomonadales; family Halomonadaceae; genus Vreelandella. The sequence continues at coordinate 146,896 of NZ_JAUAMC010000004.1, forward strand.
ACCACGCAGTGGTACGCGCCGCCGTCAGCCGTGTTAGGCCTGTCGCCATGGCCGCGCTGACCACCATGCTGGGGATGATTCCGCTGATTAGCGACGCCTTCTTTGCCAGCATGGCGGTGGCGCTGATTGGCGGCCTTGGCGTCGCCACGTTGTTAACCCTCGTGGTGCTGCCGGTGGTCTATTGCGTGCTTTATCGCATCAAAATCCACGCCGACTAGTCAAGAGCGTTTAGTTCAGCGCCGCGGCGACTTCGTCGATCTGCAGCTTAAGGCTCTGAAGGCCGCCGCCGGAGAGATACCACAGCGCAGGTGTGAGCATAACGACTTGCGCGTTTTCGGCTCCGGCGTCTGACAGTGTTTGCGTTAAGGTATCTGCGTCGGCGGGCTCATCGCCAATCGCGGCGCTGCGGTCAACCACTAGAACCACGTTTGGATTGATCTCGCCAATCGCCTCAGGTGAGAGCGGGGTAAAGGTTCGTGTGCCGCGTGTCTCGGAAGTGACGCTATCGGGCATCTCAAGTACTGCTACGCCCAGCACGTCGTGAACCACCGGATGCTGATTGAGCATCAAATTGCCACCGTTATGAGTCACCACCAACGTGCGGGGAGCATCGCTTAGCGCTTTGCGCTGGGCATCAATTTCGGCGTGCAACGTTTCAAGCGCTTCTTCAGCCTCGCTTTCCGCCTCTAAACGGCCAGCCAATTCGCGTACGTTAGTGTCAAAAGCCGCTAAGTAGTCATCGCCTTGCAGGCTGGTATTCAGCAGGGAGGCGATTTCGCCAAGTTCTGCTTCCCACTCACCCTGACGACCGGTGTAGAGAATTAAGCTAGGCTCGCTTGCGTTGATGGCCTCCATATCCGGCGAGCGTAAGCCGCCGATATCGGTGTAGCTATCTTCCGCGTATTGCTCAAGATAAGCGGGTAGGCTTTGCTTGGGTACGCCAACCACTTGCTCGCTCAAACCCAGCGCATCAAGGGTATCTAAACTGCCTAAATCGAAGGTGGCGATACGCTGGTCGGCGCTTGCGTTGGCGGTGGCCAAGAGTAATGCGGCGGTGATAGCGAGCTTCATTGGTCTTCCTTCTATGAGAAAATATTTTATATGCGATAATTTCTCATAATCGCAGTCGCGCTCTGTTTTGTCGTCCTTTTAAGCGGGAACAGTGCGTTGCATAAAACGCGACCGCCCCCACAACGTGGAGGCGGTGAGTGAAACGCGCAGAGGTTAAGAGCTTATTGTGATGTGGCTTAAGAGGCCACGCGGAAAGGATTACGCGGGTCGTTATCCCAGGCCAGGAAGGGTTGGCCGGTTTCCTGGGGCACCATGGTGATGCAGTTCTCCACCGGGCAGGTGATCTGGCAGAGATTGCAGCCCACGCATTCCTCTTCGATCACTTCGTAGCGGCGCGCGCCGTCCTGCTCGGTGAGCTTAGCGATCGACTGGTGGGAGGTATCCTCGCAGGCGATGTAGCAGCGGCCGCACTCGATGCAGAGGTCCTGGTCGATCTTGGCGATGGTCTTGAAGTTGATGTCCAGGTGCTTCCAGTCGGTGGTTTGCGGTATCGCCTTGCGCGAAAACGCCTCTATCGAGTCGTAGCCTTTTTCCGCCATCCACCGGGAAAGCCCGTCTTTCATCTCCTCCACAATGCGGAAGCCGTTGAGCATCGCCGCGGTGCACACCTGCACGCTGCCCGCGCCCAGGGCGATAAATTCCGCTGCATCCCGCCAGGTGGAGATGCCGCCAATGCCGGAAATCGGCAGCGTTGGTGTGGCTGGGTCGCGGGCGATTTCCGCTACCATGTTCATGGCAATGGGCTTAACGGCGCTGCCGCAGTAGCCGCCGTGGGTGCTCTGGTGGCCTACGGTGGGTTTGGCAACCATATTGTCCAGGTCGATGCTGGTGATCGAGTTGATGGTGTTGATCAGCGACACCGCATCGGCGCCGCCGCGCAGCGCTGCCTGGGCACCCACACGAATATCGGTGATATTGGGGGTGAGTTTTACAATCACCGGCTTGGAGTAGTGCTTCTTGCACCAGTAGGTGACTTTTTCGATAAGGTCAGGGTTTTGGCCTACCGCCGCACCCATGCCGCGCTCAGGCATGCCGTGGGGGCAACCCAGATTGAGCTCGATGCCATCCGCGCCGGTGGCTTCTACCAGCGGCAGAATATACGCCCAGGCCTCCTCATTGCAGGGCACCATAATGGAGACGATTAGCGCGCGGTCGGGCCAATCCTTCTTCACCTGGGTGATCTCTTTCAGGTTGATCTCCAGAGAACGGTCGGTAATCAGCTCAATATTATTAAAGCCAATCACCTCGCGGTTCTTGCCGTAGTGGGCGGAATAGCGCGAAGAGACGTTCACCGCCGGCGGCTCTTCGCCGAGGGTTTTCCACACCACGCCGCCCCAGCCCGCCTCATAGGCGCGCACTACGTTATAGGCTTTATCGGTGGGTGGAGCAGAGGCCAGCCAGAACGGGTTGGGGGCTTTGATACCGGCGAAATTCACCGACAGATCAATGCCGTTGACCATGCTGTCGCCGCTATTTTTCTTGCCTGGGAAAGAGAGAGGGGGGTTCATGCGGCCTCCTGCTTGGCGGCAAGCGCTTGATGAATGGCGTGGGCCGCCAGTTTGCCGTGTTGCACGGCCTGTACGGTGAGGTCTTGACCGGGTTTGACGCAGTCGCCGCCAGCGTACACATTGGACAGTGATGTTTGGAACATCTCATCGACGTGAATGCGTTCGCCGTCGCGAGCGAGCTCGGCAGCGGTAGCATCGCTTAGGCTTGCACTCTCAAAGCCCTGGCCGATAGCGGTGAAAATGGCATCGGCAGCGATCTCGAAGGTTTCACCCGTTGGTGTTAATTGCCCCTCTTGATCGCGGGTTTTAGCAAAGCGCATGCCCGCCACTCGCCCTTGTTCATCCAGCAGAATTTCGTCGGGCTGCGCCCAGGTGATCATGCGCACACCGTTGGCCTTAGCGATCTCCTGCTCGTGGTCGGTGGCTGACATTGCCTCCACGCCACGGCGGTAGACCAACGTTACCTCGCTCGCCCCTAGGCGCGCCATTTGTGTGGCCATATCAATGGCAGTATTGCCCGCACCGATGACGATGCAGCGCTTGGCCACGGTCAGGCTGCTCAGGTCGTCGGTCTGGCGCAGGGTTTTGATGTAATCCACGGCGGGCATAAGACCCGGCGCATCTTCGCCCGTTAGCCCCAAAGCGCGGCTGGCACCCAGGCCCAAACCGAGGAACACGCTATCGTACTGCTTGTGTAGCGTGGCAAGCTCAAGGTTATCGCCAAGGCGCTGCCCGTACTGAATGTCGATGCCGCCGATGTCGAGCAGAAACTCCACTTCCTTGCGGGCGAAATCATCGGTCATCTTGTAGCGGGCAATGCCGTACTCATTGAGCCCGCCGGGCTTCTGCTCGGCTTCAAAAATCGTTACCTGGTGGCCCAGTAACGCTAGGCGATGGGCGCAGGAGAGCCCGGCGGGCCCGGCACCCACCACGGCGATATGACGGCCGGTGCTGGCGGCGCGCTTAAACGGATGTCTTTCGAACTGCATATTATCGGTGGCGTGACGCTGTAGCAGGCCAATCAGCACCGGCTGACACTCGGCGTCGTGGTTACGCACGCAACTACGCTCGCAGAGGATTTCGGTGGGGCACACCCGGGCGCAGCTGCCGCCGAGGATATTGGCTTCCAGGATGGTTTCTGCTGCACCGTTGATGTTGCTTTCGCTGATCTGGCGAATAAAACTCGGGATATCAATATCCGACGGGCAAGCCTCGACGCAGGGCGCATCAAAGCAGTAAAGGCAGCGCTGGCTTTCGATGATCGCCTGACGCGTGGTTAGCGGCGGATGAAGATCGCTAAAATTGTTTGCCAGCGTCTGCGGGTCGTAAGTGCCGACCTCTTTTGCGCTGGGTAGATGGTTCAGTTGGCTAGTCACGGTAGAGACTCCACTGTTTTTATAGAAACAACCGTTATTAAGCGCCGGTTATCGCTTAACGGCGACGGGGGCGTTAAGTTCGGCACGCTTGGCCAGTAGCTCGAACACCCCGGGGTAGGCGGGGCGTTCCAAGTAGCGGCCTGCACCGCGCTCGGCGCGTAGGTCGCCGTCGCGCCATACCCACTTGCCTTGGCTAATGGTGTGGCGGGCGATACCGCGCACCGTTTTGCCCTCAAAGATATTGAAATCGACGTTCTGGTGGTGAGTCTTGGCGGAAATCGTACGCGTGCCGTTGGGATCCCACACCACAATATCGGCGTCCGCACCGACCTGAATCGCGCCCTTGCGCGGGTAGAGGTTGAAGATTTTGGCGGTGTTGGTCGACGTCAGCGCGACAAACTCTTGGGGGGACAGCTTGCCGGTGTTGACGCCTTCATCCCATAGCACCGCCAGTCGGTCTTCCACTCCGGCGGTGCCGTTGGGAATCTTGGTGAAATCGTCCTTGCCCGCGGCCTTTTGGTCGGCGCAGAAACAGCAGTGGTCGGTGGCGGTGGTTTGAAGGTTGCCGGCCTGTAGGCCATGCCAAAGCGCTTCCTGGTGGCCTTTGGGGCGGAAGGGCGGGCTCATTACATGCGCCGCGGCGCGGCCCCAGTCGGTATCCTGGTAAACGCTGTCGTCGATCATGAGATGCCCGGCCAGGCACTCGCCGTAAACCTGGTGACCCTGGTCGCGGGCGTAGGCAATTTCGTCCACCGCATCCTTGGTGGAAACGTGCACCAGATAAATCGGTGCGCCCAGAGTGCTTGCGATACGAATGGCGCGGCTGGCTGCCTCGCCTTCTACCTGGGGTGGGCGCGAAAGCGGGTGGGCTTCAGGCCCGGTGATGCCCTGGGCCAGCAGCTTTTGTTGCATGTGATAGACCAGCTCGCCGTTTTCAGCGTGAACCGTGGGCACCGCGCCGAGCTCCAGGCAGCGCGAAAAGCTCTCCACCAGGATGTCATCGGTGGCCATGATGGCGCCTTTGTAGGCCATGAAGTGCTTGAAGCTGTTGACCCCGTGCTCGTGCACCAGCGTGCCCATTTCCTCGCGTACGCTGTCGTCCCACCAGGTGATGGCCACGTGGAAGGCGAAGTCGGTGGCGGCTTTTTCGGCCCAGCCCTGCCAGGTCTCGAAAGCCTCCAGCAGCGATTGCCCCGGCTGGGGAATGACAAAGTCGATAATCGAAGTGGTGCCGCCTGCCAGGGCCGCGGCGGTGCCGGTGTAGAAGTCTTCGCTGGCCACGGTGCCCATAAACGGCAGCTGCATGTGGGTATGGGGGTCGATACCGCCGGGCATCACCAGTTGGTCGCTGGCATCGACGACTTCACAGCCATCGGGGAGGTCTAAATCGGTGCCGATAGCGTGAATCTTACCGTCGACGCAGAGTACGTCAGCGCGGTAGGTATCGGTATTAGTGACGACAGTGCCGCCCTTGATCAATAGGCTCATTGCTCGCTCCTTTGCTTATGTCCGGTGGCCGGGTTACTCGCCTTCAGTCAGGCGGGTGTAGGTTTCCGGGCGGCGGTCACGGAAGAACTGCCAGTTGTTGCGTACCTCGCGCACCATGTCCAAATCGATCTCGTGGACCAGCAATTCGTCTTCGGTCTCGCTGGCCTGGGCCTCGATCTTGCCGCGGGGGTTAACGATGTAACTGGAACCGTAAAAGTCGCCGATATTCCAGGGGGCCTCGGTGCCGACGCGGTTGATGGCGGCGATAAAGCAACCGTTGGCGGCGGCAGAAGCGGGCTGTTCTAGCTCCCACAGGTATTGGGAAAGGCCGGCCACGGTGGCGGAGGGGTTAAAGATCACCTCGGCGCCGTTGAGTGCCAGCGCCCGCCAACCTTCGGGGAAGTGGCGGTCATAGCAGATATACACGCCGATCTTCCCAAAGGCGGTATCGAACACCGGCCAGTTGGATTGGCCCGGCTTGAAGAAAAATTTCTCCCAAAAACCGGCTACTTGAGGGATATGGGTTTTATGGTACTTACCCAGGTAGCTACCGTCAGCATCGAACACCGCGGCAGTGTTGTAGTAAACGCCGGTCTCGGTTTCTTCGTAGACGGGTACGATGATCACCATGCGGTGTTTGGCGGCGAGTTTCTGCATCATCTGGCAGGTGGGGCCTTCTGGCACCTGCTCGGCGGCGGCGTACCATTTGCCGTCCTGGCTGGGGCAAAAGTAGGGTTGATTAAACACTTCCTGAAAGCAGAGCACCTGAACGCCCTGTGCCGCCGCTTTCTCGATCATCGGAAGGTGGGCTTCGTTCATGGCGTCACGAATCGCCGCAGGTTCCAGGTCGGTGCTGGTTTTCAGACCCATTTGAATCAGGCCGATTTTCATCTTCTGCATCAGACGCTCCCTCTGATTGTTGGTTTAAAGCGTGTACTCATAAGGTGTTAAGTATTGACTAATAAAGCTGACGAATAAGACAGCTTTTGTTGAAAGTATCGCTGCGATGGTGGTTTTAGCAAGTTATTGTCGATAATTATTGAAATTGCGCTTAACTCTTTGAGTTTGTTTGTTTTTATGTCTAAGAAAAGTCTTATATCCCTTTTTGGTGAGTGGGTGCACTGTTTTGGAATTATTTTAAAATGCTTAAATTTCAGCTGGTTATTATTTTTTATGCGTGTAATTTGAGCAATGGGATGTTTAAAGTTGGTGCAAATATTTTTTTTAGCCTAGGTTTGTTAAACGCGTTTTAGTTATAGGAGGTTAGGATTAATAGGTAACCAACTAACAATAATATTGTTGTCCATAAAGGCAGCTTTTTAATCAATGAGTTAATTGCACTGCTTTTATAAGTAGGCACGCTTATTGCTTTTAATTCTGTATGCGAAGCTCCATTGACCGTGGGGGTTAGCTTTCAGATAGGGCTTAAGATAGGGCTTAGATGGGCAACGCAATGCTGAGGAGATAAAAAATGACCGAAACAACCTCTCAGATGGTAGATCGAGGCGGATTAATAGAACTTGATGTCGGGGACGACGTGCGGGGTAGTTCGCGCTTTAACGAGGATATTGCGCCAACCCAGGCCAGCGAACGTACCTGGAGTAAGTGGAACATTGCAGCACTGTGGGTGGGTATGTCGATTTGTGTACCTACCTATACGCTAGGCGGGGTATTAACGGCCTATTTTGGCTTGAGCGTGGGGGAGGCGCTGTTCGCTATTCTGCTAGCCAACGTGATCGTACTGATTCCTCTCACCTTAAACGCTTTTCCGGGCACTAAATTTGGTATTCCTTTCCCCGTCGTGCTGCGCTCTTCGTTCGGAATTTTGGGCTCTAATGTGCCCTGCTTAGTACGCGCATTGGTGGGCTGTGGCTGGTTTGGGATTCAAACCATGTTTGGCGGTTTAGCGATTCACCTGCTGCTTTCCGAGTTAATTCCGGCCTGGGCAGCGCTGGGTGGGGTTGGCGAAGTGATCGGATTTTTTGTCTTTGGCGCGATGAACTTATACGTGGTGATTCGTGGGGCAGAGTCAATTAAGTGGCTGGAAACACTGGCCGCACCGCTGCTATTAGCGGTCGGTATTGGGTTGATGGTGTGGGCATGGCCCAATATGTCGATGACCGAGCTGTTGGCGCAGCCGCCGTCGCGTCCAGAAGGGGCATCTGTTTATGGCTACTTCTTCGCGGGCTTAACCGCCATGGTCGGCTTTTGGGCCACACTATCGCTGAATATTCCTGATTTTAGCCGCTTTGCGAAAAGCCAAAAAGATCAAATTGCGGGACAAATCATTGGGTTGCCGCTGACGATGTTTTTCTTTGCTGCCCTCGGTGTCGTCCTTACTGCGGCATCAGAGACGCTGATAGGTCAAACCGTTGCTGACCCAGTGCGGCTAATCGGTTATATAGACAGCCCCTTCTGGGTAGTGATGGCGATGCTGCTGATCATTATCGCCACGATTTCTACCAACACTGCGTCAAATATTGTCTCGCCGACCAATGATTTCCAAAATATCGCGCCTAAGTTAATCAACCAGACCCGCGGTGTGCTCATGACCGGTGCGGTAGGCGTGCTCTTGATGGGCTACGACCTGCTTCAAAAAGCAGGGGTCATTCCTCCTGGTGTTTCCCTTGAGCAGATGTACTCCAACTGGCTGTTGGGCTACTCCAGTTTGCTGGGTCCCATCGCGGGTATTATGGCGGTCGACTACTTCCTGATTAAAAAGCAGCGTCTGGACATACCCAGCCTCTACATGGATAACCACGCCTATCCGGCGGTGAATATTGCCGGTTTCATTGCTTTTGGCGTTCCGGTACTGCTGACCTTGATCTCACTGGTAACGGGAACGATGAACTGGTTTTATGACTACGGCTGGTTTACCGGCTCGGCGCTGGGGGCCATTGTTTACTACGTTGCAAGCCAAGTATTGGCATCGTCGCCTCAGGAGGGCCCTGTGCCTAAAACCGCAGAGCAACCCTAGTGCCGTTGCGCTTATTCAGTGCTTTTAATAAAGCCTAAAAAGGCATCAACGACTCTATTGGGACGTCTGTCGTGGCGGGTAATCAATACAAATGGGATGCGGTAGTGCTGCGTGGCCGCATGCAGCGCCCGCATTTTACCTGCGGCCACCCACTGGGCGGCTACGTGCTCGGGCAGAAAGCCGATAAAGCGCCCGGTAAGAATCAAAAAGGCGGCGCCTTCACGGTCGGATGCCGAAGCGCGCAGGCTTAAAGCATCATGCGCCTGGCGAGCCTCTAAGGGTAACGGGTAGCGTGGTGAAATAGCTGCCTGCTTGGCAATATCTGCAAAGCTGAACGTCTCATCTTGTTCGGCAAACAGTGGGTGGCCAGCCGCGCAGTAAAGATACGATGGCTCATCATAAAGATGCCGCGCTTCTAAGCTGGTAGGCAGGTTCACGGCAGGTACGACACCTACATGCAAGTGACCATCCATCACGCCGCGAATAACGGCGTCTGATGGCTCCATATGAATATGCAGCGTTACGTCATGCTCCGGTGCGCTCAGCTCGGTTAGTGCATTGGTAACGTGCATAGCCGGTAGCGTGACTAAATTATCGGTAATGCCGATATTCAGCTCGCCTTTAATGGTCTGATGCAGCGCGTTAACGTCACTTTTAAAGGTTTCAAGCGCCGTCAGTAGCGTAAGGCCTGCCTGATAAATCTCCTTGCCCTCTTCGGTTAAACTAAACCCGCCACGCCCCCGCTGGCAGAGCGAAAAGCCCAACCGCCCCTCCAAATCGTTCATATGCTGACTAATCGCCGAGCGACTAATGCCCAGCGTGGTTTCCGCCGCGGTAAAGCCGCCGCACTCAACAACCGTTTTAAAGATACGGATTAGGCGTATTTCGTAGTCGCTCATTTGGCCTAGCGATGGCATAAAAGTCCTTGGTGCATAAACAATCAATACGTAAAGTCATGCTTTTTAACGAATTACCTGTGATAAAAACTGATATACATCAACAAAGCGTCGCGGCACTATCGGGTTGAACCACTGACTGCGTGTGTGGTGTAGCGTTTTCTGTTCTGTTTTAACACTGTATCAGGTGTCCTGAAGGGTTACCTGAATAAGGCCTCTGTGCGATGTCTGTCACTGCCATTAAACAAAATGAAGATGTATTGAAGACGGCGAATTACCGCCGCCAGCGGCGCAGTGTGATGACGCTTTACACACTGGCGGTTGTCGTCATGATGGCGCTATTCGGTTGGCTTCTTAACGAGCAGTATAAGCAAGAAATTGCCGCTGCCGAGACGCGTATCACGGCACGTGCCAATGTCGTCACCGAGTGGGCGAAAGGGGTTTTTGCACAAAGCGGCCAAGCCTTGTTCGGGCTGGCAGAGCTGCTCTCGTTGCAAGGAATGCCAGATGAAGACAATGCCGAGGTGCTCCAGCGGTCGTTGGAAAACCTGGCTCAGTACGTACCAATGATTGACGACATAGGCGTGTTGGGCCCTGATGGGCGCACACTGGCGAGCGGTAGTGATCAGCGAACGGGTGTTGATATCAGCCAAACGAGTTTCTTTAACGCCTTTAAGCAAGGCGGGCAACGGGAACTGATTACGCCATTGCTCTGGTCTTCAAGTGAGCAACACTACTATATGTACCATGGTCAGCGGCTAAACAGGCCCGCCAACGTTTTTGCCGGATTGGTAATTTCGCGCATCGTACCAGAGGTGTTTGCGGACGCTCTGCGGCAGATGAAGGTCGACGACGGTGAGAGTATTGCCTTGATCGATTCTGATTCGAAATTAATTGCACGTTACCCTGCAAATGCGCAATTTTCCACCGGTATTAAAGTTGAGGGCCATATGCCCGATCAGACCAGTGGAAGTAGATCGTCCCCAAAGACGTTAAAAGCAATTTCATCCATCGATGGCCGTGAACGGCTATTTCGCATGCAGTGGGTCGGTGATTATCCCATGCTGGCGGTGGTGGGCATTGACCTCCACGAGCTGCTAACGGGTTGGCGGCAGCGTGCGTTGATATTAACGCTAGTGATGGGCATGATCGCCCTGCTAGGCGCTTGGGGCGCGCGCCACTACCTCAGCCGCTTAGCGTTAGCCCACCAGTTGCGTCAACACATGGAAGAGCGCGAAGAGGCACGCGCAGAGGCGCAAATTGCCGCCGCCGCGTTTCAAACCCACTTGGGTATTTTGATTACCGATGCGCAGGGCTCCATTCTTAAAGCTAACGACACTTTTAAGCGCATTACTGGCTACGACGACGCCGATATGATCGGTAAAAATCCGCGCATGTTTAGCTCTGGCCACCAGAATAAAGCGTTCTATCGCCGCCTATGGAGGCGTATTGTCAAGACCGGCCACTGGGAAGGGGAGATCTGGAGCCAGCGTAAAAATGGTGAACTTTTCCCTGAGTGGTTAACCATTAGCGCGGTGTATGGCTCATCTGGCGTGCTAACCCATTATGTCGCCACGATGAGCGATATCAGCGAGCGCAAAGCCGCTGAACAAGAGATCCACCAACTGGCGTTTTATGACCCGTTAACCGGGTTAGCCAATAGGCGCCTGTTTATGGACCGCATGGAGGTAGCACTAAAAGAATGCCGCCGTTATCATCGCTGCGGTGCGCTGTTATTTATTGATATTGATAATTTTAAACAAATTAATGACACATTAGGCCACTACAGCGGCGACCAGCTACTACAGAGTGTGGCGCGCAGGCTGGGCAGAATGCTGCGAGATACCGATACATTAGCGCGATTAGGAAGTGATGAGTTTGCTGTTTTAATTGAAGATATTGATGGTAGTCCTGTGCAAACCACTCAACTTGCCGAGCGGATTGCGAAAAAATTAATGGCGTTACTCAGTCAGCCAATTCAACTGGCTGAGGAGAGCATCACGATTACCGGCTGTATTGGTATTACAGTGATGTCGAGCGCCGGGCACACGGTAGATGACTACCTGCAACAAGTGGATATGGCGCTGTTTCAAGCTAAGCGAAACGGACGTCAAAGCGTGTGCTTTTTTGACCCCGCCATGCAAGCCGTGCTGTTAGCTCGTGTAAAGCTTGAGACAGACCTACAGCAAGCGCTCGCTGAAGCGCAGTGGCTGCTCTATTATCAGCCTCAAGTGAACCATCACGGTGTGATCACTGGGGTTGAAGCGCTGCTGCGCTGGCAGCATCCAGAGCGCGGGATGGTGTCACCCGCTGAGTTTATTCCGCTGTTGGAAAGTAGTGGCCTGATCAACGATGTCGGTGAGTGGGTACTGGAGAAGGCCTGCCATCAGTTGGCGCAGTGGGCTAATAACTCCCGGCTTAGCGAGTTGACGATGTCGGTCAATATTAGTCCGCTACAGTTTTGTGATGAGGCGTTTTTAGACCGTGTTGAAGGGGTTTTTGCACGCACTCAAGCACCGCTTAACCGTTTAAAGCTTGAAGTCACCGAGTCCCTGTTTGTGGAAGCGCGGGATATCGCCCGCTATAAAATGCTTGCCTTAAAAGCGCAGGGCGTGCGCTTCTCGTTAGATGATTTTGGCACTGGCTATTCGTCGCTGGCGTATTTGGCGCAATTGCCGTTGGATCAGCTAAAAATCGACCAATCCTTTGTTCAGCAAGTGCTTATTAGTCAAGCGAACGCGGCCATTGTGGAGAGTACTATCGCCCTGGCCGAGAGCCTGAATCTGGACGTTATTGCTGAAGGCGTCGAGACTGAAGCGCAGCAGGCATGGCTATTAATGCACGACTGCCACGCTTACCAAGGTTACCTATTTGGGCACCCGGTCATGGCGGATGAGCTTGAAAAAATGATTTTGGGCCATTAGCTAAATGGCAACGCGGCCAAAGCGGCTTCGATCTCAGCGTAGGGTTTATTCAGTGATTCGGGGAGGATGATTTCTAGGCGTGAATCCTGCCGCCATGCGCTGCTTTCAATGCTGAGGGTTCCCGCCGCGCGGTTAAGGCGCTTCCAGCCGCTGTTGGTATGAAACACGCCTTTAATGCGCGCTTCCTGGGGCAGTTCGCCCAAACAGGCGGCGAGACGATCTAGATCGAAGCGCTCGCTTGGGTGCCAGCGTAACCCCGTGCTGGTGTAGCCCAGCGAGGTGCCGGTTTCACGCTGGGGTTGGCCGGGTGCGGGTGGGAAATCAAAAAAAGCGCCGTCTAGACTGGGTGCTACAACCAGCTGTTGATGACTAGCGGGTACGCTGCTATCGCTCGTTTCAGCGCTTCCGCTCTGCATCAACAGCGCTATCGGTAGCTCGCCTTGCGGGGCTTCTTGCACCCATTTACGAGGCGGCCAGCGCTGGGCCACAAAAGCGTGGGCGGCGCTGAGCTGTTCAGCAGTGCTGTGGTCGAGCATGGTCAGCACGACGGCATCGGCCATGTCGAGCTGATCGCGGAAAGTATCGTGCTGCAGAGCGCGGGCGTCGTCCATGCGCCGTGGGTCAAGGGTGGCAATAATATCGCGCACTTCGACCACCTCGCAGAAGGCCTCGCCACGCAGTAGGTCCAGCAGGCCCGCCGGGTGGCCAAGTCCGGATGGTTCGATGATTACCCGATCAGGCTTGCTACGCGCCAGCAGGTTAACGAGCGCGGCTTGGAGGACAAAGGCGAGCTGGCAGCACAGGCAGCCGCCGGGCAGACCTTTCACCACTATGTTGTCACGGACGCCATCGTCGCGGGTGTCGAACATGGCTTGGTCTATGCCGATTTGACCAAACTCGTTGACTAGAATGGCCCATTTTTCACCCACAGGCTTCTGCTCGATCAGGCTGTGGATAAGCGTGGTTTTACCGCTGCCGAGAAAACCGGTGATGATATGCACCGGCACTTTTAATTTGGTCATTCCTGCTGACGCTGTCAACGGCTAGCCCCCTGTCATATTCATAAAGCGTACCACTTGCACATCGCCGTCAGTGGTGAAGTGATGACGCTCCGGCTTTAGCGGCAGAGCGTTGATAATGGCTTCTTTCAGCACCTGCATATTACCGGGGTGACGGCGTAGCACGGCGCGCAGATCCACTGAGTGCTCGTTGCCTAGACAGAGCAGCAAACGTCCCTCTACGGTGACGCGAACGCGGTTGCAGGTATCGCAGAAATTGTGACTATGGGGCGAGATAAACCCTACGCGACTGTCGCTATCGGCCATTTTGAAGTAGCGCGAAGGGCCAGGGGTGGTTTCGGTGGTGGGGATCAACGGATAGCGCGTTTCGATCAACGCCTGGACATCGTCGCTGGAGTAAAAGGTTTCCGCGCGGGAGTGATCCGACACATCGCCCAGCGGCATCTCTTCGATAAAGCTAATATCGAGGCCTTGCTGGCGAGCGAAGGTGACCAGATCGATCACTTCATCGTCGTTACGGCCTTTTAAGATCACAGCGTTGAGCTTGATACGCTTAAAGCCGGCTGCCTGAGCGGCGTGAATGCCGTCGATGACTTTAGCTAAATCACCGGTGCGGGTGAGTTGCTTAAAGCGCTCGGCGTCCAGGGAGTCCAGGCTGATATTCAGCCGCCGTAGACCGCTGGCGTAGAGCTGCTTGGCGTGCTTGCGCAGGCTGGCGCCGTTAGTGGTCATGGTGAAGTCGTTTAGCCCTGGCATGGCACCGATCTCATCGACCAGTTGCTCAATGCCGCGGCGCACCAACGGCTCGCCCCCGGTAAGACGAATTTTCTCCACCCCCAGCTCGGTAAAGGCGCGGGCGACCATGGCGATCTCTTCCAGCGTGAGCACCTGGGCACGAGGTAGAAAGGTCATCTCCTCGCTCATGCAGTACACGCAGCGGAAATCACAGCGATCGGTGACCGAGATACGCACGTAGCTGATGCGCCGACCAAAGTCGTCGATCAATGGCTGGTTAGCTTGTGCTTGAGACTGTTGTTGTAAGGATCGTTGCTCGATCATAGCCATCCCGTTAGTGGTTGTATGCTGACTACCTCGCCTGGTTGCGCGCCGTCTTGGTCGTCGGCAAGCTCAATCAGGCAGTTCGCAGCCACCATCGAGGTTAAAATACCCGATCCTTGGGCGCCGGTGCTACGCACGTGTAGCTGCCCCTGCTCATCAGTATGGTAAACACCGCGGATAAAATCAGTACGCTTTAAGCGACTTTTTAAGCGGTTACCAGCAATGGCATAGCGGCGATGGGGCGGTGACACCGACTGACCATGAAGCTGATCCAGCAGCGTGGTAACAAACTGTAGAAAGGTTACCATGACCGCCACTGGATTGCCGGGCAAGCCAACAAACGGCGTACGCGTCTCACCCAACCAGCCACAGGCCATAGGGCGACCAGGACGCAAGGCCACGCGCCAGAAAGCCAGGCGGCCCAGCTGTTCCAGGGCGTCGCGGGTGAAGTCTGCTTGGCCCACTGACACGCCGCCGCTGGTAATGACCAAATCACTCTGCTCTGCGGCCTGCTTAAGCGCTGTTTTTGTGGCGTCCAAGTCGTCCGGCAGAATGCCCAGATCGATCACATCAGCACCCTGTTCAGTGAGCAGACCGATCAGCGTAAAGCGATTGGCGTCGTAAATGCCTGCCTTGGGTAAGGGCTCGCCGGGGGCAGTGACTTCATTGCCGGTAGAGAAAATGGCTACCTTTGGGCGTCGGCACACGGTGACTTCGGCGTAACCGAGGGCAGCTAAAAGCCCCAGCGAGGCAGCATCAATTCGCACCCCAGCAGACAGGGCGGTGTCGCCCCTGGCAATATCTTCACCGGCTTGACGAACGTGCTGGCCATGTTTGAGAAGCTCTGGAGAGGCAATAATCACATGGGCAGGCTGCTCATCTAATGATGGTTCGCTTAGCTGTTCACTCATCACCACCGTATCGGTGCCCGGCGGCAATGGGGCGCCGGTGGTGATACGCACACAGTGACCTGCAGGTACCAATTCACTGCGATACTGCCCGGCCAACACCTCGCCGGCCAGCGGCCAGTGGGTTTGCTTGGCCCCAACCCCTTGTCTAGGTAAGGCTAACGCGACGCCATCCATGGCCGCATTGGTGTTTTGGGGCACGTTAATAGGAGCCTGAACGGCTGCCGCCAAACGGCGGCCATAGGCTTGCGCCAGCGGGATTCGCTCGCTGTCCAATGGGCGCTCAATTAGGGTGGCGAGCGCCTGGCGTGCTTCATCCACGCTAAGCATCTGCTCGCCAAGGTCAAAGCAGGAGAGCGTCATAGCGTTTTCTTATTCGCGTTGGCGTCATTTTCAAGCGCTGCTTGCAGACGCATTTTCTCTTCCTCTGTATTAAGGTTGGCAAAGGCCTCGGGGCAGTCGGACATATCGACCCGGCACCAGGTGTGGCGCGCATACCAGCGATCAATTTTACGCTCGCCTGCGTCAAGGGTAGCGGCCAGGTCATCGGCCAGCGACGTGCGTAGCAGGGCAACCACCGGGTGCAGCCGTTCGCCGTCAAAGGCCACGGCGATGTCACAGTCGCCGCTTTCAGAGGCGATGCCTGCCACCATACGGGCTACTAAATCATTGGGCAGCGCGGGGGAGTCGCAGGGTACTACCAGTAACCAGGGTGTTTTTGCTGCGCGTAGGCCACTATAAATGCCCATTAGCGGGCCTTTAAAACCGCCTTCGGCACCGTCCATTACTAGATCGGCAATCACGCGGTCAGCAAAAAATTGATAGGCGTCGGCATTGCGGTTGGCGTTAATCAGCAGCTCGGCTACCTGACCTTCAAGGCGTTTCACTACATGGCCAACGAGGGGCAGGCCCGCGAACGGCTCAAGCCCTTTATCGCGGCCTCCCATCCGGCGTCCTTCACCACCAGCGAGAATCATGCCGGTGAGTTCTTGAGTAGGAATCATGAGCTTGCCTCTTTGGATGAACGAGCATGCGATGGGCGTGGTGGAATAGCGTCCAGCGTTAAGCGGCGGTGGTTATTAATAGCCTGAAAGTGGCGGCCTTTAGCGCGGGCAATCAACATGACACCAAAGCGCTCAGCCAACTCTACGCCTTTTTGAGTAACGCCGGAGCGTGATACCAGCACACTAATGCCCATTTGCGCCACTTTTAGCACCATCTCGGAGGTCAGTCGCCCAGTCGTGTAGAAGATATCTGCATTGGCGCTGTCTGCCTGCTGCAACCACTGGCGGCCCGCTAGCGTATCCACCGCGTTGTGCCGGCCTACGTCTTCGACAAAATCCAGCACCTCGGTTTGATGGCAAAGTGCGCAGCCATGCACGGCGCCTGCGCTGCGATACGTCTCGTTATAGACGTTAAGGTTTTGCAGCAGTTGATAAAGAGAGGATTGTGCTAATGGCGTATGGGGCAGCGCCGTGAGTGCCGTCTGATCGAGCAGTTTACCAAACACCGTGCCCTGGCCGCAGCCGGTAGTGACGGTGCGGGTGCTTAGGCGTGCCTCCAGGTCATCTGGCAGATGACGGGTAACAATCACCGCTGCCTCTACCTCCCAGTCGACCTGCACTGCCTCGAGGTCTTCGGCGGCGCGTAGAAGCCCTTGATTGCGAAGGTAGCCCACGACCAGCGCCTCGGGGTCGTCGCCCAGGGTCATTAAGGTGACAATTTCACGCTTGTTGAGATACACCGTCAATGCTCGTTCAGCGGCAATCGCCTGCTGGCGCGTATCGCCGTATTCGTCAACGATATTTATCTCGGTGGTGGCCGGTAAGCGAGCTCGGCTTATCTTGAGGGCGGGCTGAAGGGCGGGCATGGATAATCCTCGCGAAATGGTTCTGCCAAAATGGTTCTCGCAAAACGACTGGGTTGACGATGATGGCGCTGGGGAGGCTTACTTGTCTACCCATTCAAGGGTCAGGGTTTTTAAAAAATGAACGATAATTTACGCCCAATAAGTATTACCTTGATGGCTGAGCCCAAGCAGGTAAAGCAGTTTACGCTGACGCAGTGGCGTATTGCTGAGCTTACCCTGAGCGATCAGGGATCTAACGTGCTTAACCTACAGCTGTCGATGACCGAGCGGGCTGCCTATCGCTTCAATCTGACATCGACGACTCCGCGGCTGTTTGTAAGGGCTGGCTTTACCGGGCAAGCGCCCAAACCGGATGCCATCACCGCCAGCCAGGATGTTGCGGCGGGGTGGATGGATGGCGAGCAGCAGGTGCTCGAAGCACCAATGCCTATGGCGATTCAGGTGTGGATCGAGAGCTATCTTGCGCGTCACGGCGAAGCGCCGATGGAAATGCGCAAGAAAAAACGCAAAGGGGCAGGGCGCGCCAAAGAGACACCTACCAAGGAGCAGCCAAAATGAGCCGCTTAGAGCGCTGGTCGCGTATTAAACGCAATGTTGCAAAAGACGAGGACGCGCCACCGGCGCCGTTACCTGCCCGCGCTCCGGTTGATGAAGCATCCCAAGAGCCAAATAGTGCGCTTCATAATAAGGCCGGGCGGTCGCAAAGCGCGTCTGAAGAACCGGAAGCGCCAGAGCCAAACCACGCGCCCGACCCCGAACCGGGTAGTCTCGACCATACGCTGCCTGATCCAGATACATTAGAAGCGGGCAGCGATTTCAGCGCGTTTATGGCGCCTGGGGTTAGCGGCCCTTTACGCAGGCAAGCATTAAAGCGGCTGTGGGCCACCGGGAACTATAACGCCCGCGACGGTCTTGATGATTATGACGCCGACTATCATCAATTGTTGAAACCCATGGGATCCGAACTCGCCAGTACGTTGCGCCGCTGGACCCACAAAATAGAAGAGGCGGTTGATAATTCATTAGACGATGAAACCGAGTCCTCTAAACAGGTAGCAACCGACCAACAGGTAGCCCAACAAGCGGTTGCATCGGAGGAAGAGCCTTCAAGCCCTTGCGCTGACAAGGACAACACTGTAAAAAATGCCGCGCTAGACGACCAGTCTGATTATTTATCTGGCACTAAGACGAAAACATGATATCGATATTAAGTTTATAAAAGTCAAGGTGTTGGGTGTGCAGAGTGTAGACAGCGTTGGCAGCGTTGACGGTAATCAGGTTGGCAAATGCCACATTCCACCATAGGCTGAACTTAGCGTTAACGCATTGTTATGCCACAATAGTTAAATAATATAACTCAAAATTATAATAAGAATTATTCACTGACCGTGAGAACGCATGAACCAACGAATCCAACTGGCGTCGGTAGACGACCAGCGCAATGCCGAGGCTCGGGAGACGGTACGCCAGCGTATCTCTTGGCCCTCTAACCTGACGCCTGCCAATGTGACCTATCACAGCCGCGGTCATGCGCTGTTAATAGGGTCGGCCGATGACGTTTACCCAGCCGCTCGCGCGCTTCAAGGGCGTGGCTTGGCATCGCTTACGCTGCTCGTAACCGATAAAGGGAACGAACCTGTCGATACCCTCGGGTTCAGTGAACCGCTAGTCAGCCAAACATTGACCCGCGAGCAGCTTGGCCAACTGTGCATCAATGGCTATCTGGGTGCTTTTAGCGTTCAGCTAGATGACGGCGACGTACCGCTGAATCTCGCCCGCGCATTAATCGAGCGGGATGGCTTTGACCTAATTCTTGATCTTGCCGTGACCACTCACTCTAAACGCTGGGAGCTACCACCGCCAGGCTATGTCGTCATGCAGTGGCAGGACGTGGAGCAGCGCGGCGAAACGCTCGAAAGCTTTGTAGGATTGGTAGGCGAATTCGACAAGCCGCGTTACTTTCAGGTTAACAGCGACTTATGTGCCCACTCCACCAGCGGCAATATTGGCTGTACCCGCTGCTTGGATGTCTGCCCTGCGGATGCTATTTCCAGCATTCAAGGCCGCATTGAGTCGCGTATCGAAATTGATCCCTATCTTTGCCAAGGCGTGGGCAGTTGTACCAGCGCCTGTCCTACTGGCGCTATCGAATTTCGCTTGCCGGAAACACGCCGCCAGCAGGACACGCTCTCCACTTGGCTAGGCGCCTACCGGGAAGCCGGTGGCCAAGTGCCGGTAGTGCGTTTTATTACCCATGACTCCCAGGATGCCGAGCGCGCAGCTGGCGTAGTGACGGCAGGCCATGTGCTCGACGCACCGCTTGAGGATTTGGGCGCAGCAGGCCACGACCAGTGGCTAACCGCGTTGGCCGCCGGGGCTGCCGAAGTGCGTATTCAACTGCACCCTAATATGCCCGCCCGTCTAAGTGCTTTTTTAACCGACCAAGTGACCCAGGCGCACGCTTTGCTGGACGCTTTGGGCCATGACCGTGCTCGCATACAGCTCATCAATGTAGCCGATACGGCTGCTCGCGATGCACTCCCGGCGCATACGCCCTTAACCGCAGTGCCGCTAAGTTTGCCCGAGCCAGAAAAACGCGCTCGCTTGAACCGCGTGCTGGCGCGACTAGCCGAGTTAGGTACCCCTAACGGTGAGCGGGTGGCGATGCCGACAGGTGCGGCCTATGGCGCTATTCAGGTTGATAGCGGCGCCTGCACGCTTTGCCACGCCTGTGTCAGCAACTGCCCAACCCCGGCGCTCAAGTCCGGTGGTAAAACGCCCGCGCTGAGCTTTCTTGAGGCGGATTGCGTGCAGTGTGGGTTGTGCGAGCAGGCCTGCCCGGAGAGTGCGATAACGCTGATGCCTGGGTTCCTGGCAACGGATGCTCGCGAAACGCGGCATATTTGCCATGAAGAAGCCGCCTTCGAGTGCATCAATTGCGGCAAGCCGTTTGCCACCGTCAGTACGGTAGCTACTATTAAAGAGAAACTGGCCAATCACCCTTACTTTGCCGGTGAGGCGATGATTCGTCTGGAAATGTGCGAAGACTGCCGGGTAAAAGACGTTTGGAAAACCATGATTCGCGACCCAAACGCGCAACTGAAGGTATAAGCCGATGACGGATGCTCTGCCCACGCTTAAAGAAGCGGATGCGTTATGTGCCGATATCTACCGGCTGTTTGCCACCCTGTTGCGCCAAGCGCCGGATGCCGATCTGTTGAACTGGCTGGCTGAACTGACTATTGAACAGGATGGCAGTCGCTTGGCGGAGTGCTGGCAGGCGCTGGCAGAAGCCGCAACTGGAACAGACGAGAGCGGTGCAGACCCCGAGCGTCTCCAGCGCGCCCACTTTCGCCACTTGGTAGGAGTGATTCAGGGTGAGGTGGTGCCGTATGCCTCCTGGTATCGCAATGGCGAATTAATGGAAGCCGCGCTGGTGGCGCTGCGCCAAGATTTAAGAGTGCTCGGTTTTGAACGCAGTGAGCACACCCGTGATCCTGAAGATCACTTGGCTGCACTGTGTGAAGTAATGGCGATGCTCATTGAGTCTTCAAGCCAAGAGCAGGCCTACTTCTTTAGTCAGCATTTAGCCCCTTGGGCGGCCAGCTGTTTTGCTGACCTTGGGCAGGTAGACACCGCTTTCTATGCAGCGCTGGGGCAGTTGGGTAGCGCTTTTATGGAGAGCGAGCAGGCTCGTTTAAGCGTCAATGCGGGCCACTCTCCGGTGCGTATTGTTGAGCTTTAACGAAGGTTCCATAAAAAAGAAGGCTCCATAAAAAAATCAGTAAAGAGCCAAAATTAGTATAAGAAATTGCATAAAAGACCCTGCATAAAAGCATGCTAGAGGAGAATCTCATGCACAAATTACATAATTCTGAGCGGCGCCGGTTTATGAAAACCGTAGGGCTGGGAACTGCCGCCGCTGGCGCTGCAGCGGCGGTCGGCCATGTCACCCTGGCCCAGGCCGAAACTGCCCCGGTGAAAAACGAAAAACAGTCGGTTAACTACCGTGAGACTGATCACGTGCGTGCTTATTACGCCTCGCTGCGTGACTGACGGCGGAATGCCAGGAGATTTGCCATGCGTTTAACTCGCAAAACAGACACCCCTAAGGCCTCCGGGCTGGGAATTTCCCGCCGCCAATTCCTTAAGCGCAGCGGCGCCGCCACGGGCGGTGTGGCCGCCGTCGGCTTTATGGGCGCACCGATGATGCGGCGCTCGGATGCCGCCGACAAAACCCCCGTGCTGGATTCACCGGTCGAGACCAAACGTACCATTTGCTCGCACTGCTCAGTGGGTTGTGGCGTTTACGCGGAAGTCCAAGAGGGCATTTGGACCAAGCAAGAGCCCGCCTTTGATCACCCCATCAACCGCGGTGCGCACTGCGCGAAAGGCGCTTCGCTGCGCCAGCACGGCCACTCCACACGGCGTCTCAAGTACCCGATGAAGCTGGTAGCGGGCGAATGGGAGCGCATGAGCTGGGATGACGCCATTAACGAGATTGGCGACAAGCTGCTTGAACTGCGCGAAGAGCACGGCCCGGACAGCGTTTACTGGCTGGGTTCGGCGAAGTTCAACAACGAGCAGGCGTACCTGATGCGCAAGCTCGCTTCGCTGTGGGGCACCAACAATACTGACCACCAGGCGCGTATCTGCCACTCCACTACCGTGGCAGGCGTGGCGAATACCTGGGGTTATGGGGCGATGACCAACTCCCTCAATGATATGCATAACAGTAAGGCGATCCTGTTTATTGGCTCTAACCCTACTGAAGCGCACCCGGTGGCAATGCAGCACATCCTGATCGCCAAGGAGCGTAATAATTGCGACATTATCGTCGCCGATCCGCGCTTTACCCGCACCGCCGCCAAAGCCAATAAGTATGTGCGCCTGCGTCCCGGTTCGGACGTGGCCTACATTTGGGGACTGCTGTGGCACATCTTTGAGAACGGCTGGGAAGATAGCGAGTACATCAACCAGCGCGTTTACGGCATGGATGAAGTACGCGCTGAAGTGGCTAACTTCCCACCTAGCGTCGTTGAAGAGGTCACCGGCGTACCCGAAGCGGAGATGTACGACGTCGCCAAACGTCTCTCCGATAACCGCCCTGGTTGCGTTGTTTGGTGTATGGGCGGCACCCAGCACACCACCGGTAACAACAATACCCGCGCTTACTGCATTCTTGAGCTGGCGCTGGGGAATATCGGTGTAGCGGGCGGCGGTGCTAACATCCTGCGCGGTCATGATAACGTGCAGGGTGCTACCGACCTTGGCCTTGGCTGTGATTCATTACCGGGTTACTACGGTTTGGCGGAAGGCGCTTGGCAACACTGGGCGCAGGTGTGGGATATCGACTACGAGTGGCTTAAAGGCCGTTATGACGATACCGAATACGCCGACGGTAAGCCGATGTACACCGCCGGTATTACCGTCTCCCGCTGGGTCGATGGCGTGCTCGAAGAGGACGAAAACATCTCCCAGCGTACTGCGCTGAAAGCGATGTTTTACTGGGGGCACGCGGTTAACTCCCAAACCCGCGGCGTCGAGATGCAAAAGGCGATGCAGAAGCTGGAGATGATGGTCATTGTTGACCCTTATCCCACCGTTGCTGCCGTTATGCATGACCGTAGCGATGGCGTTTACTTACTGCCTGCGGCCACCCAGTTTGAAACCACCGGTAGTGTCACCGCGACTAACCGTTCTCTTCAGTGGCGTGACCGCGTGATCGAACCGTTGTTTGAGTCCAAACCCGACCACGAAATCATGTACCTGTTTGCCCGTAAACTGGGCTTCGGTAATGAGTTGGTCAAGAACTATCAGATGAACGGCGATGAGCCGCTAATCGACGATATCCTGCGCGAAATTAACAGCGGCATGTGGACGGTGGGCTACACCGGCCAAAGCCCCGAGCGTCTCAAAGAGCACCAGCAAAACTGGCACACCTTCAGCTTCGAAAATCTGCGCGCAGAGGGTGGCCCGGCGGACGGTGATTACTACGGCCTGCCGTGGCCCTGCTGGGGCACGCCTGAGTTTAACCACCCGGGCTCGCCCAATCTTTACGATACCAGCGTGCCGGTGATGGAAGGTGGCATGGGCTTCCGTGCCCGTTTCGGTATCGAGCGTGATGGCGTTAATCTTCTGGCGGAAGGTTCAGCACCAGTGGGCGGTGATATTGACGACGGCTATCCAGAGTTCAATGACCAGTTGCTTAAAGATTTAGGCTGGTGGGACGACCTTACCGCCGAAGAGAAGCAGGCGGCGGAAGGCAAAAACTGGAAAACCGACCTCTCTGGCGGTATCCAGCGTGTCACCATTGAGCATGGCTGCGCGCCCTACGGCAACGCCAAGGCACGCGCCGTGGTCTGGACCTTCCCCGACCAGGTGCCGAAGCACCGCGAGCCGCTCTATACCACGCGCCGTGATTTGGTTGAACGCTTCCCTACTTGGGACGATTTCGACTCCATCATGCGCCTGCCGACCATGTACAAAACCATTCAGGATCGCGATAACAGCGGCGACTATCCGATAATTCTTACCTCCGGCCGACTGGTTGAGTACGAAGGTGGTGGGGAAGAGACGCGCTCCATGTCGTGGCTAGCCGAGCTACAGCAGGAGATGTTTGTTGAGATCAACCCGGCGAACGCCAACGATCTGAGTATCAAGGATGGCGACGATGTCTGGGTTGAAGGGGCAGAGGGTGGCCGCGTGAAAGTCAAAGCCCTGGTCACTCCTCGGGTCGACCGTAACGTGGCGTTTATGCCGTTCCACTTTGGCGGCATGTTCCAGGGCGAAAGCCTGCGCGACCGTTATCCGGATGGGTCGGATCCGTACATTATCGGTGAGGCGGCCAATACCGCGACCACCTACGGCTACGACCCGGTGACACTGATGCAAGAGACCAAGTGCACCATCTGCCGCATTGAGCGGGCGTAAGCTTAGAAAAACTGAGTCTAGAAAAAAAAGACGACCGACCTGACAGCACGACGGTGCGGGAGCTATGCCGCACCGGGATGAGGAGAACACCATGGCTCAAATGAAATTTATGTGTGACGCCGAACGCTGTATCGAATGCAACGGCTGCGTCACCGCGTGTAAAAATGCCAACGATGTTGAATGGGGCATTCAGCGTCGCCGCGTGGTCACGCTCAATGACGGCGAAGCGGGCGAAATGTCCATTTCCGTTGCCTGTATGCACTGCGACGATGCCCCGTGTATGGCGGTTTGCCCCACTGACTGTTTCTACAAAACCGACGACGGCATCGTGCTACATGACAAAGACCTCTGCATTGGCTGTGGTTACTGCCTCTACGCCTGCCCGTTTGGCGCGCCGCAGTTTCCCCAGCAGGATGCCTTTGGCGAACGCGGCAAAATGGACAAATGCACCTTCTGCGCAGGCGGCCCGGCCGACAGCAAAGAAGAAGAGTACGAGAAGTACGGTTCCAACCGCATTGCCGAAGGCAAACTGCCGCTATGTGCTGAAATGTGCTCTACCAAAGCGCTGCTTGCCGGTGATGCCCAAGACGTTGCCGACATCTTCCGCCAGCGCGTCGTCCATCGCGGCCACAAAGACGGCGCCTGGTCGAATAACCCACAGGCCAGTGCCGACAACCTAGCCTATGATGCTGCCCATAAAGGGTAAGGAGGCGTGTCATGAACCTGTTGACTGCACAGGTGCCCGGTGGGGTGCCGCATTCAGGTAAAGGGCTCGCCCTGGACATTTGGCGCTTTATGCTGGTGGCGCTTGCTCTAGTGCTAAGCCTCGGCTTCACGCAAGTGGCTGTTGCGCAGGCGGATCCTGATCGCGAAATGACCACTGCTGCCCCCGGTATTACCGCCGACCAGTGGCGTCAGGTACGCAGTGGAGAGACCGGGCCTAACTACCGTGATTCACGTGCTGATAGTAACTACAGCCTGATCAATGCAAGCGGTGAAACCTGGCGGCAAATTCGCAACCGCTGGGTATCGCCGTTTGGATTGATTGCGGTATTTGGCATGGCGGCGCTGATCGCGCTGTTCTACTTCATTGTGGGACGCAAGGAGCTTGAGGCACCGCGTACAGGTCGCCTGTTATTGCGTTGGACGCTGATGAAGCGCGCGCTGCACTGGACGGTAGCCACGCTGTTTATCATTCTAGCGCTGACCGGCATGACGCTCTTGTTTGGTAAATTTGTATTCCGTCCACTGTTTGGCGATGGGATTTGGGCGTGGATGATTGCGGCGACGAAAGTGCTGCATAACTACCTCGGACCGATCTTCGGCATTCTGTTGGTGATACTGCTTGTCAGCTTGATCAAAGAGAATATCCCCAAAAAGCACGACTGGGTGTGGTTTAAGAAGGGCGGTGGCATGATTGGTAAAAAGCATGTCGACGCCGGTTTTGCCAACG
The DNA here is from genome assembly GCF_031010195.1 of Halomonas sp. SpR8. Lineage (GTDB taxonomy): Bacteria > Pseudomonadota > Gammaproteobacteria > Pseudomonadales > Halomonadaceae > Vreelandella. Next base: position 172,378 of record NZ_JAUAMC010000004.1, read on the forward strand.
GTGGCGAGAAAGCCTGGTACTGGATACTGGCGACGGTCGGTATTCTCGTGGTCGCCAGCGGCTTCGTGCTCGACTTCCCCAACTTCGACCAGAGCCGTGACACCATGCAGTGGGCGAATATTATCCACGCAGTGGGGGCACTAGGGCTGACAGCGGTTTCCTTGGGTCATATCTATATCGGCACGCTGGGCACCGAAGGCGCGCTAGAGGGTATGACCACGGGCTACGTGGACGAGACCTGGGCCAAAGAGCATCACAATTTGTGGTACGAAGAGGTCAAAGACCAAACGTTATCAGAGCAAGAGGTAGCGGCGCGTAAGTCAGGCGGTGATAGTAGCGAACCATCGGCGACGCGGACCAGCTGATAAGTGCTTAATAAAGTGCTTATCAAGTAGCCTAAGACACCGCCTTATGGCGGTGTCTTTTGTTATGCTGCCTTTTAAGTTAGTTAATAACCCGAAGTCATTTTGAGAGGAACGGTTATGTCAGCGTTTAATGAGTTTGACACGTCTACGCGCACCGAGCTTGAAGCAGCCGCGTTTCGGCGTTTGCTGCAACATCTGGACGATAATAAAGACGTACAGAATATCGATCTGATGATCCTGGCCGATTTTTGCCGAAACTGCTTATCAAAGTGGCTGGTCAGCGCCGCCGAAGCGCGGGATGAAAGCCTCAGCTACGAAGAGGCCCGTGAGTACGTTTACGGCATGCCTTACAGCGAGTGGAAGGAGCTTTACCAGCCGCCGGCCACCCCTGAACAGATGGCCGCTTGGGAAGCGCACCACGCTAAAAAGAAAGCCGCCAAACAAGGATAAATACCATGAGTGAACCAATGGTGCCGCTTACTATAGCTGTGCTCACGGTTTCGGATACGCGTACCGAAGAGACGGATCGCAGCGGCCAAGCATTAGTCGAGCGCTTAACCAGCGCCGGGCATACACTCGCAGAAAAGCGCATTGTGCCTGACGATGTTTACCGAATTCGCGCGGTAGTGGCAGAGTGGATTGCCGATAGCGATATCCAGGTAGTGATTACTACCGGCGGCACAGGCTTTACCGGCCGCGACTCTACCCCTGAAGCCATCTCGGTGCTGCTGGATAAGCGCATCGAAGGCTTTGGCGAACGCTTTCGTCAGCTAAGCGGTGAGGAAATTGGCAGTTCCACCATCCAGAGCCGCTGCCTCGGCGGCCTAGCCAACGCCACGGTAGTGTTCTGCCTGCCAGGCTCTACCGGCGCTTGCCGCACCGGATGGGACGGCATTCTGGCCGAGCAGTTAGATAGCCGCCACAAGCCCTGTAACTTCGCCAACCTGGTCATCCCAGGACGAGGTCAGCATGGCTGATTTGCAGCCAATTTCAGCCGCGCTCGAAGCGCTACTGGCTGACGTAAACCCTGTTGGCACTGAGAGCGTGCCGCTAGAAGCCGCTGCTGGGCGTGTGTTGGCCGAAGCCGTCACTGCGGAGTTGGATGTGCCGCCGTTCGATAACAGCGCGATGGATGGCTACGCCTTGCGCGCCGCCGATGCTGGACATTGGCTGCCGGTGAGTCAGCGTATTGCGGCGGGCACGCCTGCCGCTGAGCTTGTGCCCGGTAGCTGCGCGCGAATTTTTACCGGCGGCGAGATTCCGCACGGTGCTGACTGCGTGGTGATGCAGGAGCGGGTAGAAGTCGACGGGGAACGTGCGTTGATGCCATCGGGCATACCTAGCGGCGATAACGTGCGCCTCCGGGGCCGCGACGTGCGTCAGGGGAGTGTGCTGTTAAATGCCGGAGAGCGACTCGAAGCCGCCGCCCTTGGCCACTTGGCGGGCCAGGGCATCACCCAAGTCAGCGTTCGCCTTCGGCCCCGGGTGGCGCTGCTTTCAACAGGCGATGAAATCATCGATTCTGGTACGCCGCTCAAGCCGGGCCAGTTGTACAACTCCAACCGGCCAATGCTTAAACGGCTGTTGGAGAACTTTGGGGCCGAGGTGATCAGCACCATCAGCGTGCCGGATAGCTATGACCGCACCGTTGAGCTGTTGACCCATGCCGCCGCTGAGGCGGATTTAGTGGTGACGACCGGCGGCGTAAGCGTCGGCGAAGAGGATCATGTCAAAGCGGCGCTGGAAGCGATCGGCCAATTGGATATGTGGAAGCTGGCGATTCGTCCCGGTAAGCCGTTAGCACTGGGCCGCTTACCCCGTAACGATGGCAGCCAGGCACGCTTTGTTGGCCTGCCGGGTAACCCTGTCTCGGGGTTTGTCGGCGCTTGGCTGTTTTTACGCCCTCTGCTAGGCGCGATGCTCGACTGCCCGACGCTGAAAACGTTGCCGAGCATTGCCGCCAGCGCTGGGTTTGCCACCACGACCGGTCCGCGTGAGCACTATATGCGCGTGACACTGCAATTTACGGCAAACGGCGTGACGGCGAAGGCCTTTGACGATCAAAACTCTGGGGTGCTTTCGTCATGTATTAATGCCGATGCCTTCGCGGTGATTCCACCCAATAGCACAATCGTCGAGGGCGATATGATTCGCTGTTTATGGCTGGCGGGCTGAAATTGAGGGCTAGCAGTCAAGGACAAGCGCTAAGTTCTAAAAGTTAAGGGCTAAGCTTTCGCGCATCAAGTAGTAGCACCAACTGGTGTTGGTCGAAGGCAACACCGCAAAGTGCCGGTGTAAAACGGCGAGCCTGCAGTAGAGGTGGTAAAGGATGCATAGTTGTGACGGGTAACTGTCGTAGCGTTATATCGCCGTTAACGCCCAACTGCCAGGTGCTTGTTAAATCATTCCGCTGCCGGTTATTGAGTGTCAGCCAGCGATCTGGCGGTAGTTGTTCATGCGGGGGCGCGTCTGCATGGAGCAACGTTTGGGCGTTCGCCTTGAGCAACCCTTGGGGTTGGTCGGTCATGGCAAGTACATAGCGCGCTTCTAACGCGACCCAGTATTGAGCGACCTGAAAGATAACCAGCGCTACATGGGCCGTCGTTTGCTGATCGCTATCATGGTGATGTAGGGGCACCTTAGCCTAATCCCTGCTGGTAGGCGCCAAATAGCGTCTCTGGGTCAAGCAGGGCAAGTGCTTGACCTTCGTCTATTTGCCACAGAGCACTGACGTAGGGGCGCAGGGTGCTAGAAAGCGTTTCAGGGGGTGGTTGCAGCATGCTCTGAGTGACATTGCACACATCATCAAGTTGTTCTATACGCACGCCGCTACGTAGCCCCGCACCATTGACCAGCAAAATCATCCCATTCGCAGTGCCTTCGGGCGAGGCTAAACCGAGTAGTTGATGAAGGCTAATCACCGACTCAATTTTGCCCCGCAGGTGCAGCACTCCCTCTGTAGAAGCGGGTAGCCCTGGCACGTAATAGATAGGTTGGTCGCTAGGTAGAATCTCACTCACCGCCCTGCCGGGCAGCGCAAAACGTTGGCCATTGAGCCGGAAGAGCACTAACTGCTGGGTGGGCTCATCGACATCCACCTCTGTCTCTGTATCGCTGTGTGTTGTTAATGCCTCTTCCAACGTCTGAGTGGCAAGCGGCGGGTCATTCGCTTGGTTGTCGCGTGAATATTCAGCGCTCATTGGCAAACTCCGTCGATATCACTACTTGATTGCGCCCTTGTTCTTTGGCGCGGTAGAGGGCTTTGTCGGCGCTTAGACGCAGTGAATCGGTAGAGGGCTGGGCAGGGAAGCTGCCAATCCCGGCGCTGAAGGTGCAGCGAAAGCGTACGTCACCAGCGTGAAAGTCGACCTGTGAAAAGTCTTCGCGCAAACCGTCGATTAATCCAGCGGCCTTTTCGGCATTAATGCCTTTTAGCAGTACCACAAACTCTTCACCGCCGTAGCGGCCAATGATATCGGAGAGTCGCAGTCGGCTTTTCAGCAGCCTCGCCAGGGTGATAATGACCTGGTCGCCCGCTAGGTGGCCGTACGTATCATTTACCTGTTTGAAATGATCGATATCGATCATCGCCATGGCGTGCTGGCTATCTTCGCGGTGTGCATGAGCCAGGGTTTTATTGATCAGCTCGGTGGTTGTGCTGTGATTATAAAGGCCGGTCATACTGTCGCGAGTCATCAATGAGCGCAGCAGACGCAGGCGTTCGGCGCGCAGCCGTACAGCAGAGACAAGCACTTCAGGTGTCACTGGCTTGGTTAGAAATGCTTCAACGCCTGCGGCCATGGCGGAAACCTGCTTTTGGCTATCGGTTTCACTGGAGAGATAAATAATCGGAAGGCCCACATGCTCCGGCTGTTGACGAATAATCGTCGCCAGCTCTTCGCCCGAACACACCGGCATATAAACATCTACCAGTAGCAAATCGGGGCTAAAGCGCTCCATGGCATTGAGCGCATCGGCAGGATGATGCACCTGCTGGGTGATCATGCCGTCCTCTTCAAGCAGTAAGGCGTGGTAAGCAGCCACCTCGGGCTCATCATCCACTATCAATACTTTTAGCGGCTCTTCTGTTGCTGGGGCTATGAGTTCATCCACGGCCAGCATAAGGTCTAGCGGCTTCACGGGTTTGGTGAAGTAGCCCTCGCAACCTGCGCGTACCGCGCTTAACCGCGATTGAAAGTCGCCATAAGCCGACAGCACGATAGCAGTCAACGGCTTACCAGTGAGTTTGTTCAAACTGGTTAGCGTTTCGGTGCCTGCGGTTTGCCCTTGGGGGAAGTGGACATCCATGATGACGGCGTCAGGGCAGCGAGTGAGTGTGGCGTTAAAGAATGCCTCTGTGTCGGTAAAATGCACGACTTCATGGTCAAAGCAGCGCAGGTGATGAACAAGGTGACTGACCTGCTCGGGTTCATCGTCACATAGATAAATCAGCCGTTGACGCCTGTTGCGCAGCGACTCGGTGTGGTTGGTAAACTCGAAGCTATTGACGGCCGCCAGTGCCTGCTGTTGCCCATGATGAGAACGCAGATGCTGCTCTTCGCTGCGGAGTTGCTGTAAAAGCTGGGGAATATAACTATCAATATCAGGTCGGGCGGGTACCGCTGTCAGGGCTATCTCGGCTTTATCTGCGAGCAGGGCGAGCCGCTCAAATCCTAGTGATCGTCCCGTCCCTTTTAGGCTATGGAAGAATCGGTGCAGCTCCGGTGCGAGTCGCATTTGCTCTTCCGTCGACGTGCAACGCTGCTGCCACAACTCGGCGGTACGCTCGAGCCGGGCGGGCAGTTGCTCAATAAACCGCTCACGTAGCTGATTGAGCTTTTCGTGTAGCGAAGGGGCGGGCTTAGACATCAAACTACCTGCGTAAGTGATCGAAAGCGGCGATCGATTCTAATCATATTCATTTCAACAATAACCATTTCATCGGGTGTTGCTTAACTGACGAGCGCTTGATTAACAGCCGCCTCCAAATTGGCAGCCAGCTCGGCATCTTTGCGCAAACAGGCGTTAAGCCCAGGTGTTCCCCGCAGCGCGGCATCCGGGGTATCCCCAGTGAGCAAAATAAACGGCAGGCAATTCCGCTGTTCGCGCAGCATCGCTAACAGTGTTAATCCACTGATCAATGGCATGTTCATATCGCTGATAATCAGCCCGATATCGCTATGCGTGTCTAGCTGGTCGACGGCTTCCATTGCATCATTGGCCAGCAGCGTCGCGTGGCCCTGTGATTCCAGGAGGGCTGCCGTCATTTCCCCGGCAAGCGGGTCATCGTCTACGACCAGGATTTGCATTGTCTGACCTCGTGTTGGTTGTTTTATCAGTAACGCGCGCAATTAGCCCAGCAGTGCCTGGAGCGTCTCTACTAAATTGTTTTGATCAAAACTACCCTTGACGATATAGGCGTCGGCGCCGACTTCAATACCGCGTCGGCGATCAGCCTCTTTTTCCCGCGAGGTGATAATGATAATTGGTCGATAACGATAAAGCTCGTTTTCGCGCAGTCGGGCCGTCAGCGCAAAACCGTCCATCACCGGCATTTCAACGTCTGTAAGCACGGCATCAAATGGCTCTGCTAGCGCTTTGGCTAAGCCGTCGCGGCCATTTTCGGCCAGGGTGACGTGATAGCCCCACGCTTCGAGTACGTCCTTCTCAATTTCGCGGGTATTCAGTGAGTCATCGACCACCAAAACCCGCTGCGCGGTGATAGCCGAGGTGCGTTCAGCGCTAAGGTGCGGCGTGGTGCGCCGTGTTATTTCCAGCAACGCCGGTACGTGCAGTAGGCTGGCTAGTGCATTACGCCCCATAGAGACCATACCGGATACCAACGGTAAATGGCGTAAATGATCCGGAAGTGGCTTGATCACCATATCGCGTTCATCGATCAGTGAATCAATAATTAAAGCCAGTTTCTGGTGACGGTGGTGGACTACCAGCAGCAACGTGGTGTTGGTGACGGAAGACTCTGCGGGCAGTTCAAGCAGGTCGGCAAGCGATATGATGGGCACAAACTCATTGCGTAAAATCAGCGTGCGCTGACCTGCCGCATCAATAAATGATTGTGTTGAGCACTCGACCAGTTCTGATACGTAAGGTGCCGTCACACCCAAGGTTAAACCGCCAGCCCTGATCAACAGCACCCGCATCATGGCGAGTGAAAGCGGCAGGCGCAGAGTAAAGCGCGTGCCACTGCCAGTTGTGCTGACAAGCTGCAGATCGCCGTTGAGCTCATCTACCACGGTACGCTTGACGACATCCATGCCTACGCCGCGCCCAGAGAAATCGGTGATAATGCTTTTGGTCGAGAAGCCGGGCAGAAAAATAAGCTCCAGAGTTTCCTGCTCGCTTAGAGCGCTTAGCTGCTCTTTGGTAGCCAGCTGTTTATCGAGGGCCTTTTGACGGACTACTTCCAGGTCGATACCCGCGCCGTCATCGCGCATCTCAACCACTACCCAGCCCGCATCTTGCCTTGCTTCAATGGTCAGTTGCCCTCGGGCAGATTTGCCCGCCGCTTGGCGCTCCATGGGCAGCTCTAAACCGTGATCTAGCGCATTACGCAGCAGGTGGATAAGCGGGTCTGACAGCCGATCAATCATCTGCCGGTCCAGCTCTATTTCGCTTCCGCGCACGCGACAATCGACCTGCTTGCCAAGCGATTGAGCCAGCTCACGGGAGAGAGTGGCGAGCGGATCAAACACGACACTGAGCGGTAGCATGCGCATTTGCAGGGCACGGTCATGCAGGTCGCTCATCAGTGAGTCATGGCTGAAAACGCTATCTTTCAGCTCACGGCTAAAGGCATTAAAAGGGGCCTGCTGTGCGACGGGCAGCGAGGCGCTGAGCTCACGCGCTTGATCAACAAGGCTATGTAAATGATGGTGTCCGGAAAGCACCTCGCCCATTAAGTGTATAACATCATCGAGCCGGTCTAAGCGAACCCGCACGGTATCGCTAAGCCGCAGCTCGCTCTCGGGCGCTAACGAGGTGGTGGGCGCAGGCGTCGTGGTGGCCGGACTAAAGAGACTGGAAGCTTGACCAACAGCTGCGCTTTCCAACGCTCTACACAACGCCTGATCAGCTGCGGGCAGTTCTTCCCCCGTAGCCCCCTCGGCTAATCGGCTAACAGCATCTGCCAACCCGTCGACCGCTTGGCTGAGTAGATTGGCCACCTCAGGCGTTACGTTTAGGGTTTCATCGCGTAGGGCGCTTAGTACCTCTTCCGTGCTGTGTGCCAGCGCGGTGACGGGCGTCAGTTTTAGCATGCGTGACGAGCCTTTCAGCGTATGTGCTGCGCGGAACAGCTCATTGATCTGTTCGCGATCCGCGCGACCCTGCTCCAATGCGCTGATGCCTTCACGTAGGCGTGGCAGATGGTCAGCGGCCTCCTCTACAAAGCGCTGTATAAAACGGTGAATATCCAGCGCCATGTTAACCCACTCCCTGCGTAGTGCAGCTCGTTGCTAGCGGGATGTTGAGCGCATTTAAATGACGTTCGGCGAGAAAACGAGCATCGCCCGGCGGTAGCGGCAGGTCAATGGTGTCGAGGCCACCCCGCGAGGTAGGCGCGGTGGTTAGCAAACGAACCACAGCGGCATAGCTGCGCTGGCGTTGAAGCGGCTCGTCGGTCAACTCGCCTTGGCGATAAAGTTCGGCTAAGTAGAAGTGGGCTGGCCAGCACTCGGGGGCGGCGTAAATAGCGCGCTTAAAATGGCCGTAGGCCGCTTGAGGCTGTTGCTGCCAACGCGCGACTAAGCCAGCCAGTACAAGCGCATCAATTGACCACGGCTGCTGCTCAAGTAGCGTCTGGAGTAGCGTGTCAGTCTCGGCGAACGCATTTTGGTTGAGCAGTTGATGCGCGCTGTGCAACTGCTGCGAAATGTCTTGAGGTGCTACTTCAGGCATTGCGGCGGAGGCTTCATCATCGCTATTGTCTAACCCCAACTCTGTGCTATGAGGAGTGCTATCATCTGCACCATCATCTAACCAAGCGGCTTCTTCCGCATGGTTCTCAGCGTTGCTGTTCGTGCTCCGCAAGGGAGGGAGAGGGGAATCTATAGACGACGGCGTAGAGTCCACAGCACGGCGGAAGTAAAACACGCCCCGGGCTTCGGTTAACTCTAATACGCCGAGATCATTACCCAAGGTCTCAGTCACGCCGCACAGTATAATGCCATTCGGTGCGAGTAGCTTAAGAAGCTGTTGATGAATATGTCGGCGCGTCTGCTCATCAAAGTAGATCGATACATTGCGGAACAGGATGACATCAAAAGGGCCGCCGGATTTGTTCTCGTGGACATTAAGCAGGTTAAAAGGACGAAAATTAACCCAGTCACGCAGTGAGTCGTGGAGCTTAAAGCAGGCCTTGTGGGGGCTAAAATAACGCGCTCTAAACGTGGGCGAGAGAGCGCGAAACGCCATGCCGCCATAAACCGCCTGGCGCGCTTTGGCGAGTACCTGCTGATCCACGTCGCCGCCGGTGAGGGTAAATAGTCCTTTAGCCCGCTCGCCGAAGTGCTCAAACAGCATCATCGCTAGGCTATAAGGCTCTTCGCCGGAAGAGCAGCCTGCGCTGAAAATGGCTAGCGGTGCGCGCCCAGCCGCTAAACGCTCAGGTAAATAGTGGCTGACTAGCCACTGCAAAGCCTCCGGCTCACGATTAAAGTAGGTTTCGTTGACTGTTAACTGGCTGACAAAGTGATCGAATAGCGCTGGGTCGTTGGTTAGTCGCTCAAGAAGTTGTGTGGTGTCAGTGATTTCTGTCGAGACTTGTAAGCTGGCGACCGCCCGAAATAGCCGAGACTCAGCCAGACCTTCTAAGTGTAAACCGCAGCGCTGGTACACCAGGCTTTTAAAGGAGGCGATCATGCCAAGGGCTCCGGTCGGCCATTTAAGTAGCCACGCACATCGCGCATCAGCCGGTCTGGCAGACTATCGAGCGGCACTTCATACTGAATGATCCCCGCTTTGACGGCTTCACGATTCATCCCATAAATAACCGAGCTGGCTTCATCTTGAGCGAAGGTGGTTCCGCCAGCCTGGTGAATCGCGCGTATCCCGTTCACCCCATCGCGGCCCATGCCCGTTAGTATAATGCCGATCGCATCACTGCCATAAACATCCGCAACACTCTGCAACAGTACATCGCAACTGGGGTGGTACAGTGAGTTGTCAGGGCTGGCTTTGAGCTGGAAGCGGTGGCGTGGAGTGACACACAAATCGCTTTCGGAAGGCGATAGGTAAACATGTCCTGGGTGTAGTTGCTCGCCCTCTTGGGCAACACTCACCGGCATCGCGCATAGCGATGCCAGCCACTGGGCCATGCCGTCGATAAAGCCATGACTAATATGCTGAGCGATGACGATCGGCGCTGGAAACCCGGCGGGTAAAGACCTTAATGCACGCACTAAGGCCTGAGGGCCGCCGGTTGAGCAAGCGATGGCCACAATACGTTTGAAATCGCGTGGTATTCCCCACGGAGAAGGCGCCGGTGTTGATGGGGCGGTGAACGTCGCTGGCGCTATACAGCGCCGACGCAGGCGGGTAATCACCGAAACGCCAGCGAGTAGGCGCACGCGCGCGAGTAAGCGTTCAGCGTCTGCCTCATTCAGTGAAGGCTTTGGCATGACTTCAAGAGCGCCCACTTCAAGGGCCTGATAAGCGGTTTGCGCATTAGAGCGGTCGCTGACTACCAAGATAGGGACGCCCTTGGTGAACATGATCTCTTCAATCGCACTCAGGCCGTTCATCACCGGCATGTTGAGATCCATGGTGATCAGATGCGGTGCTAGGCGTTTAGCCAGTTCCACCGCTTCGCGGCCGTTAGTGGCTTCGCCAACGATGTCAATGTCACCGTCACGGCTAAGGATATCGCGTAGCACGTCGCGGGCTACTTGGCTGTCGTCGGCAATGACTACCCGAATTACACTCATTCGGTATCCCTATCAGCGGTTTTTATTCGTTAGGGTGAGCTCCTGCACCAGCGCGTTGAGCTCCGCCGACATATGGATCATATCCTGGCTGATATCGGTAATGCTGCGCACCGAGTGTGCGTTGCGAGAACTGGCCGTATCGATATCGCGTAGCGCCATCACCACCTGGCTGCTGGCGGTTTTTTGCTGCTGTGTAGACAGCGATATCTGCTGGGCCGCGCTGCTGGTTTGGCTTGCCGCCTTAAGCAGCGCTTCGAGATCCTGGGCAGTACTTATGCTGGCTTCAACGCCCTGCTCGATTGAGGAGGCGCCTTTTTCCGAAGCCACCACTAAGCGATTAATCGCCGTCTGAATGTCATCGGTATGCGCTTCAATTTCTTGGGTAGAGTCGGTCACGCTGTCAGCCAAGCGGCGTATCTCGCTGGCGACGACCGAAAAGCGCCGGCCCGACTCCCCCGCGCTTGAGGCCTCCAATGCGGCATTAAAGGCGATCAATTTGGTCTGGGCAGCCAGGGTGTTGATCAGCTCCATCACCTTATTAATCTGCTTGGATTTTGCCCCCAGCGTCATGATCTCGGTCAGGCTCTGCTCGCTGTCGCTGCGGATATCCTGCATTTTTGACTGTAGCAGTTGCATGGCAGAACTGCCTTTTCGGCTGCGCTCCAGGGTCTGGTTGGCCACGTCGACCACCGACTGGGAGTGGTCGGCGATTTGGGTAGATGAGGTAGACAGCTCTTCCATCGTGGACGTAATTTCAGCTACCGACGAGGCCATCTCTTCAACGGCAGCGGCCATGGTTTGGCTCGCTTCATGATGAGCGTCGCTACCCTGAATGCCGGAAAGCCCTGCTGTTTTTGCCAAGCGCTCAGCCACTTGGGTTAGCGCCAGCGAATTCTTGGCCACCGCCTCAATGGCGCGTGAAAGGCGCTCGAGCAGCTCGTTAGTTTGATTGGCCAAGTCGCCCAGTTCGGCTTTGTCGTCGGTGCTGACCCGGCGTGAGAGATCCAGGCTGTGGGTAATGTCTTTTAGCTGGCGCTGGAAATCAATCAGAGGGCGGATGAGACTGCCGGTCAGCGGATAGAGCACCAGTAACCCGAAGAGCAGAATGAGCAGGCCGATACCGCTGGACGCTAGGAAGCGCTCACGGGTAGACGCCAGGTACGCCTCTTTATCGACTTCGACCATCAGGTAGCGCTGCAATTCGGGTAGCCAGAGGGTGCTAATCAGCAGAGTCTGACCGTCGCGCTCAATCTCTTGTACCTGAAGCTGTTCGTCACGCAACAGGCTCTGCGATGTCTGCTCGGGTAAGGGCTCTGCCGTTGTCTCGCCTTTAAAAGTTGATTCACCACTACGGACAAGCAGCTCTCCTTCGGCGCTGAGAAGCGAGGCGTGACCGGTGTCACCTAGGCGAAAGTCATCTATCAAGCTGGCCATTTGGGAGAGATCCAGCCCTGCGCCAGCCACGACCAGCGGACGCCCGTTAGCGGCATTGACTGCGCTACGGTAATTAACGTACACGAAAGCATCATCGGGCGAAAAGGTGTCGCTATCTAAATTAAGCTCGTATGCGTTGTCGCTGTCGATAAAATCATAGTACCAGTCGTCTTCGCTACCCGGCGGTTGGATTGTTCGTTGAAGAAAGACATCGCCGCGTAGTTGAAAATAGTAGCCCCGACCCTGGTACTGCGCGGCAATAAACAGCAGCTCGGTATCCAGCTGTGCCATTAAGCGTGTTAAGTAAGCGACAGTCTCATCTTGACGTTCTTGCGGCATCCCATCCTGCACCCACTGCTCAATAAAGTAGCTGTTAGCAAGAGTTTCAGAAACGGCTAGATCCTGGCTGAGATTAAGATTGATGTGAGACGCCAGCCCTTCGACCTGAGCAGGTAACTCTTGATTCAGCAGGTTATCCAGTCGCGCCTGGCTGTGGGAGCGGGCTTGCAGGTAGAGCGCCAGAAGCATTGCGAGGGCTAAGACCGTCCCAAAAGAGAGAAATAGCCGAAGCCGTAAAGGCAGGGATTTCCAGCGCGCCATCATATTCGCCGTTGCTCCAAAGTAAACGGTGACCCTGACGACACGGCGGGGCTCGCATCAATGCTGTTGGGTAACGCGCAGGGTTAAGAAAGTAGTGTGATGATTGTTACGCTACTAAAAAGTCATACTCACACGAGTAAGCTTGATTTCAGCCTTTTTCGCTTCCTCTGTCCAGCGTTAATAGTCGGGTATTGATGTTTCTGATCACACGATTGCGTGAGGCACAAAGCATGAGGAGTCTTTGGTGATGCGGCCAACGTCTTCGCGAATGCCCATGCCGCAAGCGCGGTCACCAACTACCCAACTGCCTATTAGTGCGTGGTTGTTACCAAAGCGCGGCATCGGGTGATAGGCCTGACGAATCCAGGGGCTGTCGGTGTAGGGGCCATCCACCGCTTCGCGCTGACCGGCTGGGGTAATCAGTTCGATGTTGTTGCCTTCCCGGGAGAAAAACGGCTTGCGCACCCAGCCTGCCGGTAGCGGTGGGCTGCTAGCCGTCTCGAAAAACGCCGGTAGTAGATTGGGGTGGCCTTCAAAGTGCTCCCATAGCAGCGGCAAAATTCCCTTGTTAGAGAGAACCGCTTTCCAGGGTGGCTCAAACCAGTGGGTGTTTAGCTGTGGGATAACCTCGCCGAAGTCGTCATCGGCCATCTCCTCCCACGGGTAGAGCTTGAACAGGGCGTGGATGGGTTGGTTGTTCAAGTCGACAAAGTATTCAGCGCCGGGATGGAGGCCAATATCTTCCATGTAGATAAACGGCGCCTTGAGGCCCGCTTGCACCGCTACATCCTGCAAGTAGTGCACGGTGGCACGCTCTTCGGCGTTATCTTTGATGCAGGAGAAATACAGCGTACGGGCGTCAATGCGGTCGCCAAGATGCGCCATGGCATTGATGAGGCGCTCCTGAATCGAATTGTACTGATCTGCATGACGGGGCAGGATGCCCTGGGCGATGGCTTGTTCAAGCCATACCCACTGAAAAAAGCCCGCTTCGTAAAGCGAAGTGGGCGTGTCGTAGTTGAGCTCCAGCAGCTTTGCCGGGCCGTCTCCGGAGTAGGCGAAATCCATCCGCCCGTAGAGGTGCGGCTGGCCGGACTTCCAGGAGTTGTGGATGCTGTCCCACATATGCTCAGGTAGCGCCAAGCGCTGCATAAGTGCATTGGAGTGGCAGACCTTATCGACCAACTCCATGCACATCTCATGCACTTCCTCGGTAGGCGCTTCGATGTCGCGCTCTACCTGCTCTAGGGTGAACTGGTAGTAGGCATCCTCTTTCCAGTAGGGCTCCCCGTCGATGGTGTGAAAATTAAAGCCGAGCTCATGGGCCAGGGCTTTCCACTCGTTGCGTTCAGGGATATCAATTCGCAGCATGGTGATTGTGGCTGGCGGCTATGAGCCCCAACCACCTCGTGCCGAGGAGCGTGAGCCAAAGCCCCGGCGCTGAGAAGCTGCTTGCCGATTCTGCGCCACCGAGCTGCGCATCGCATCGTTACGTTGGGAGACCCGCTGCGTGGCCTGATTAGAGGCGGTGTTCCAGTTGCCCTGATTCTGACGATTACGGTACACCGGCTCCTGGTAAACCCGCTCGAAGGAGCGGCCACGGTTGGTGTTGGACATCATGCTGCCGACCATATAACCCATCATGGCGGGCATAAACCAACTGCCGCCGGTGCTGCCGGTCGCGGCTTGAGACTGCTCTTCGGTGGGCGCGGTGCAGGAGCCTTCACCATTCTCGGCTTCGCACTCTTCCAGGGTGCTATAGCGAGGCACCGACTCTAAAGAGGCTTTGTAAGCGTCTTCGCAGGCGCTACGGGTGTAGACATTCTCCGCGACGCAATCCTCAACGCTTTGAAAGCTGCGCGGCTCATCGAATTCGATCTCGGTAATTTGCTCTTCCTGGGGTGGCTGGCCGCAGGCGGTAAGTCCAAAGGCGCTGGCGCCCATCATCGCCAGGGTTAAGCGCCCGCTGCGCTTGCGGCGAGGTAGATGGGGGGTGTGATCGTGTTTAGACATGCAGGCTCTCTCCTTTACCACGTCGTCGTTACCAAGTCATCGAAGCGGCGTTGAGTAAGCCAACTGCCACGGCCACGCTGGCCATTAAAATGCCGTAGGCCTGGTGGCCTTCGGTGATGTGCTGAGAGAGGCTTTCGCCCTGTTTACGCAGAAACAGCTTTACGCCAAAGAAGGTGGCCAGTTGAACAACAAAGGCCACCACGCCCCAGAGCACAAAATCGATAAAGTTGATGGAGTGCGCCATCGCGCTATACAGCGGGATGGTAAAGCCTAGAATCGAGCCGCCGTAGGCGGAGGCCGCCGCTGCGTTGCCTTCGCGAATCAGTGTCCACTCGTGGTGGGGGGTAATCCGGCTGTAGCAGTACATAAAAGCGGCGAGCAGTATTATCGCCGTCACGAGATAGGCGATAAATGACGGCAAGCCGTAGAGATAATTCACCATGGTGGTCGTTTCCTTTTAGATTAGATTGCGTCGATATCGACAGAGGCCACATCCACCCCCACGTTGTGCACCACCATAAAACTGCCTTCGCCATCGTTTTCAGCGCTTAGCAGTAAATACTCCATGCGCTCAGCGTCTTCGATGGTGCGCTCGTAAAGCATCGCGTGATGAGTCACCTGCTTAGAAGCCACGCTCTCGGTGGTCATTACCTGCTCTTCAAAAACCACTGGCGGCGACCACAGGCTGTCGCCGTTACCCCATACCCGCTGGTAGGTGCAACTGCGTGCCTCGTCAGTGGTCGAGGTAAGCGCGATGGTTTGCGCGCCGATGCTGTTGGGCTGTTTTTCGTCACCGTTAATTAACTTATCGCCGTTTATCAAATTATCAAATTCGACATCCGAAAGATGGGCAACACAGTAAAAGTCAAACAGCTTATATTCAAGCACCTGACCCTGTTCGATGTTGGCCTGTAGCCAAGTATCGTTATCCAGGTAGAATCGCACCAAGTGCGACCCTTGCCCAAGATCAACATGGCCCACGGCGGCAATATGATGATAGGCCTCGTCATCCCAGCGAAAGAGGGCGTCCGGGTGCGCGCGCAGGCCGATCAGCTTGATGTTGACGCGGCCATCCAGGCGTAGGCCCTCAAGGTCTTCCTGGCTAACGCCAGTGGGCAACCCTGCCGCTACCGGACGGCCGGTGGAAGGCTCGGGTGGCTTCTCGGTGGTAGCGCGAAAAAGTGCCTTGAGGGTATTTAGCATGGTTTGGCTCCCTAATGCGTATAAACAGCTGGGCTTACTCTTGTGGCGCGTTTTTCTTCGCTTTCAGGCGTGCTAACACGTCGTCGGCTTTGCGGTTCTGTCCACCCACTCCGGCCGCTTTCAAGCGCGCTTCGAGTGAACTGCCGCTCTCTTCCGCGGCCATTTCGTCGGCTGCTTGCATTTGCGCTGAGTTAAGCTGCTGGCGCTCTTTGATGCGCTCCAGTGACTCCATAGCACTGCCCATGGCACTGTTCTGGCCCGAGTGGCGAGCGGCCACGGCGGATTGTGCTTTCTGCGCTGACTCAGTGGCTTTAACCACGCTAACCTGCTGCTTCAGTTGGCGAAGCTGGTTGTCAGTGCCGCGAATTGCGCCGCGCAGCTTTTCAATGCTGGCGTCGTATTCGCTAACAATGGCGCGCTCAGCTTCCAGGTCATCCTGTAGTGCCACCATGCGTTCAGCCACTTCTACCGCCAGCGCTTCCTCGCCTTTATCCAGCGCGGCTTCGGCGCTTTTTTCCAGCTCAGCGATTTTGCTTTCTAGCGTGTCGGCTTTGTTGCTGTTTAGCTGGCGCTGGGCCATTAGGCGGGTCAGTTCAGTTTTCGACTGGCTGAGGTGATTTTCTGAGTCGCGAATTTCCTGATCTAAAATACGTAATGCCTGGGAATCCACGACCGTTTGACCGGTTTCATTCGCTTTGCCGCGCAGGGCCGTCATAATTTTGCTTAACATAAATAATCTCACAGGTAAGTTGCTGCAATAGTGGCACTCATAATAGCCGAGCAGTGATAAGCGTTATACGAAATGGGTTTGAATGAGTTCGGCAACTTCCATGGCAGCGCCAGCGGTGGCATGCAGCTCAGCACAAATAGACTCAAGTTTGGAGTCACCAAACAGCTGCCCATAAGCCACATAAACGTCGTGGCCGTCGATTTCGACAATCCCCACGGAGGCCAGTGGTAACGCAATGCCTTGGCGCAGCAGCACCTCGTTAAGCTCGGCGCTGTTTTTGACACCGTCTACGGCAGCGATGGGCGCCATAGTCATCCACTCATTTTCGCTACGCGACAACGTAATCGGCAAATTGCCGTAATCGCTAAGTTCCCAGATCAGCGTCTGATTCGTCTCATCCAGACTGATCGTACCTTCAGGCCACTCAGGGGTATTGTCGCCCGCAGGCTGATTGACTAAATGATATAGCTCGGTGGCGGTGATGGTGTTAGTGACGGTAGGCGTAGTCAAAGCAATTTGCTCCATCGTTTGTTAAGTCGTTTCACCTTAACACTTCGTGGAGCAAATGGTTCCTTTTCCCCAAAAAGCCCCGCAGTATGCGGGGCCAAAAGAAGGGAGAGCAAAACGTTAGTGAAGAGCGCGTCTAAGGGCGTCGGAAGGTGTCGTTAAATTGCTTGCGCAGTTCATTTTTTTGCACTTTGCCCATGGTGTTGCGGGGCAGTTCATCGACAAAAAATACCCGCTTGGGCTGCTTGTACTTGGCAAGCCGGCCATCTAAATGGCTGATCACATCGTCTTCTTCAAGCCGGCCCTCCTCAAGATCGGCGCCTGGCTGACGCACGACGACGGCGGTAACGCCCTCACCAAAGTCAGGGTGTGGCAAGCCGATGACCGCAGATTCGGCAACTTGATCAAGTTCGTCAATCACTTGCTCCACCTCTTTGGGGTAGACGTTGTAGCCGCCGGAAATCACCAGATCTTTGTCGCGCCCGACGATATGCACATAGCCTTGCTCGTCGACCATGGCGAGATCGCCGGTAATAAAGAAGCCGTCGTCTAACAGCTCCTCGCGGGTCTTTTCCGGCATCCGCCAGTAGCCAATAAACACATTGGGGCCACGAATCTGCAGTATGCCAATCTCGCCAAAAGGCACCTCATCGCCACTTTCGCGATTGGTAATGCGCATCTCCACGCCGGGCAGTGGCATACCCACGGTGCCGGCCCGCCGGGCGCCGTCATAGGGGTTGGAGAGGTTCATATTGGTTTCGGTCATGCCGTAGCGTTCTAGAATCGCATGGCCGGTTTTGGCTTCAAAAGCTTCATGAGTTTCGGCGGTGAGCGGGGCTGAGCCGGAAACAAATAACCGCATATGGGCAGTGGCTTCTGGCGTCAGGCGCTCGTCCTGCACCAAACGTGTATAGAAGGTGGGAACGCCCATCATCACGCTGCCGCGGGGCAGCTCTTCGAAGATGACATCAGCATCAAACTTAGGCAAGAAGAGCATGCTGGCGCCTGCCATCAGGGTAACGTTGCAGGCAACGAACAAACCATGAGTGTGGAATATAGGCAGTGCATGGATGAGTCGATCCTCGGCGCTGAAGTGCCACGCTTTCACCAAGGTTTCAGCATTTGAACCCAGATTTTGGTGGGTCAGCATGGCGCCTTTAGAGCGCCCGGTGGTGCCTGACGTATATAGAATGGCAGCCAAGTCACGCTCGCCAAGCGTCACGATATCTTTCCGCGGCGTTGCCGCATGGGCGGCTTCCATTAGGCTGCCATCGGCGGAGCTGCCGAGCGTGGCCACTTCCGGGCAGCCGGTTTCTGTGGCCAGTGCCTGGGCCTCGTCCAGTAATTTAGGACGGCAAACAAACAGCGCGGGTTCGGCGTCGTTTAGGAAGTAGCGAATCTCATCGCCGGTATAGCCGGTATTAAGCGGTAAATAGACGCCACCGATACGCAGGCAGGCTAGATAAAGCAGTATCGCTTCGGGGCTTTTATCCACCTGTACGGCCACGCGGTCACCTTGCTTAACGCCTAGTTTGGTCAACGCCCCCGCCAGTTGGGCACTTGAACTGAGCGCATCGGTATAGGTGTAGCGGCGGCCATCGCGGGTAGTAATAAAATCAGCATTAGCGCGTTCGCGCATTTTGGCGGCAAAGGTTTCAAATAGATTGTGGCTCATTTGGTGGTCTCTCCCTTGGCCATTTTGCGGGCGCGACGAGCGAGGTCGCGCACCTCATTTGAGCAGGCAACGGTGGCCTTGGCGGTATAGTTTTCGTGGTTGCGTTCAATGTCGTCCAGCACATACAGGTAGTTGACCATCAAGCCCGCGGCTTGTTTAAAGCCCTTCTCGGAGATATCGCCCAACCAGTTAATACGGTGGAGTTCGGCGCCGTTGCCGAGGTGAAAGCGGGCCACTGGGTTGAGCGGCAGGCCGTGGCGGTTCTTCTCTTCGACCAGGTAGCGGGCGGCCAGCGGGCGAATAATGGCTTTGAGCTCCTCTTCGCGGGGTTTTTCCTGATGCCACCCCGATGTTTCAAGCCCTTTGAGTGACTTACGCATCGAAGCGGGAAGCTGCTCATCATCACGCTGCTCCTGCAACCACTGGGCGAAGCCAGGCACCGGCGAGAGGGTGACGAAGTATTTAAGCTGCGGCAGCTCCTGGGAGAGCTCTTGCACTACCTGCTTGATCAAAAAGTTACCGAAGGAGATACCGCGCAGCCCGGTCTGGCAGTTGCTAATGCCGAAGAACGCCGCGGTATCGGCATCCTCGGGCTCATCGATAGCTTTTTTAGTATGGCGACTCTCTTCAACACTCTTTCCAGAACTCTTTCCAGAACTCTCGCCCGATAAGATCGGCTGGATGCGGCTGGGTAAGCCTTTATGTAGGGCGACTTCCACAAAGATCAGCGGCTCGTCGCCAATCGCCGGGTGGAAGAAGGCAAAGCAGCGCCGATCGCGGGCGTCTAGTCGTCGACGTAGGTCGTCCCAATCCTGTATTTCGTGTACGGCTTCGTAGCGGATGATTTTCTCTAGAATTGACGCGGGCGTGTTCCAGTCAATGCGCTTGAGCATTAAAAAACCGCGGTTAAACCAGGAACCGAACAGGTGGGCGAAATCGTCGTCAATGGCCGAAAACTCGGGCTGTTCGCGCAGTAAGCCCAGCAGGTCTTCGCGCATTTTAACCAGCTCATAGGTACCGTCGCTGGCCAGGTTTAAACGCCGAAAAAGTTCTTGGCGCCGCGGCTCGCAGGCTTCAAAAAGGCGCTGCAGCGATGGGTTGTCGCGGGCCTCTTGATAGGCAAGGTAGGCTGCGTCAATGGGCCCGGGCTCGGCCGCAAAGTCGGCCGTCAGGCGGGCAAAGAAGCGGCTCTTTTCAGCCGCCGAGAGACGCTGGTAAATTGCCAGGGCACGGCTCGCCAACGCGATACTGGAGGCTTCACCATCGCTTTCCAGCAGCTTGTGGCAGGCGTTAATCAACTGCCCATGGTCGGGCTTTAAGGTTTCGTGATGGCGGCGCCGCAACAACGCATCACGCTGGGTGATGTTGTTGAACAGCTCCTGCAAAAACAGCATGTTCATGGTCGAACTCCTTACCCCATGATCAAGTTAGGTAGCCAAAGCGCGATGTCTGGGAAGAGACACAGCAGCAATATACCCAGCACCATGCACAGTGCGTAGGGCAAGCTCCCCATCAGAATGTCACGCAGCGAAATATCCGGCGCGATGCCTTTAATAATGAACAGGTTGAGACCCACCGGCGGTGTGATCAGACCGATCTCCAGGTTGATGGTCAAAATCACCGCAAACCAATAGGGGTCGAAGTTAGCGGCCAGGATGATGGGCAACAGAATCGGCGCGGTCATCACGATCACGGCCACGGGCGGCAGAAAGAAACCGGCGACCAACAAGAAGAGGTTGATTACCCCCATCAGCGCCCAGCGGTTAATCTCAAGATCCGCAATCGCGCCCGCCACGGTTTGGGTGATAAACATGGAAGAGAGCGCATAGGCGAACACTTCGGCGGTGGCGATCACCAACATGATCATCACGCTTTCGCGCAGGGAGTCGCGCATGATCAGTTTGATCGGGCCCAGCTGCCACATGCGGTAGATCAGTATAGCCAGCGCTAAACACAAGAAGGCACCCACGCCTGCTGCTTCAGAAGGGGTTGCTACCCCGCCGTAGAGCGCAAACAGAATACCCGCGACCACACCCAGGAAAGGCAAAACACGCACTAGCGCCTTCAAGTTGGTATCGACATTCTGCTTTACGGTTTGCTTGAGACGCTCGGCGGACTCTGCCATGGGGTTGTTGTAGCCACCGGCTAACTTGCAGGCGATCATCGTCCAGATCATAAACAGGCCCGCGAGCATAAAGCCCGGCACCACGCCGGCAATAAACAGGCGCCCAATGGAGGTTTCGGTGGAAATGCCGTAGATAATCATGGTCACCGACGGCGGAATCAGAATGCCCAGGGTGCCGCCCGCGGCAATACAGCCCGCTGCCACGCCATCTGGGTAACCACGCATACGCATTTCGGGAATACCCATTTTACCAATCGCCGCACAGGTGGCCGGTGATGATCCCGAAAGGGCAGCAAAGATAGAGCAGGCGCCGATATTGGAGACCGCCAAGCCGCCGGGCAGCTTACCCATCCATAGATCCAGCGAGCGATAAAGATCGCGACCGGTAGGGGAGGAGGCAACGGCGGCGCCCATCAGAATAAACATCGGGATGGCGACAAAACCAAACTCGGCAATGCGGTCAAAAAAGGTCTCCCCGAAGTAGGTGAGCTCAGCAAGGCCACGGTCGTAGAGCAGTGCCAGTAGCGATACGCCGCCCAGGGCAAAGGCGATAGGGGTGCCAATGGCCATTAACGCAATCAGCGCGATGGCGACAATAATGCCTAAGGTAATGGGATCCATGCTTAGCTCTCCCCACGCAGAATTTCAGCCACATATTGCAGTGACAGAAGGGTGGCGCCGACGGCCATGGGCAGTAATGCGGGCCACAACGGCGGATTCCATACCGAGCCGGTCGTCCACCCGCCGTGGAGCGCCTCAAATACATACACCCAACTGGCATACGCCAAGGCGGCACAAAAACCTAACCCAAACAGCGAAGCGACCAAACGCATGATGGTACGAGTAATGCCGCCCAGCGCATCGGGAACAATGGTGATGGCCACGTGGCCACCGGTCATCAGCACATAGGGGCTGCCCATCAACATCGCCGCCGTTACCGAGAAAATCGTGAATTCGGTCTGCCAACTGGTGCTCATTCCCAGTAGATAGCGAATAAAGACCATCTGACAGATGACCAATACGCCAGCGATAAACATGGCGCAGGCCAAATAAGCTGAAATTCGCGAGAGTTTATCCATCAGGCGGATGTAGCCGCCAATGATGCCCCTGCGTGCAGGCACATCATGAGTCGTTGAAGTTGCCATGTTTCCCTCGACAAGCTGGTTATCTCACAAGCTGGTTTTTCTTCAACCTAGGCAAGCATCAGAAGAAGCGGCCACCCCTACAGGGGTGGCCGAGCCGTTAGGCGTTGCTTACTCGACGGCCAGCGCCGCATCGATAATGGCTTGGCCATTGGGAACATTTTCAGCAAAGTTTTTGTAGGAGGTTTCCTTGGCAATATCGAGCCAGGCGTTGTAGTCCTCTTCGCTCATACTGACCACCTCGACGCCATTCTCCTCATAAAGATCGACCATTTCCTGATCAATCGCCGCAGCCTCTTCAGCGAAGAAGGCCTCTGCGGCTTTTCCGGCTTCCATCAGCGCCGCCTGCTGCTCTTCGTTAAGCCCTTGCCATATCTGCTCGGAAATAAGAATCGGCTCGTACATGTACCAGAGCGCGAAGTCACCCGGTTCGGTCAAGCATTCAACCTGTTCATAAAGCCGAAAAGAGATAAACGACATCGACGAGGTGTTGGCGGCATCGAGCACACCGGTTTGCATGGCGGTATACACCTCAGAAGAGGGCATAGAGGCAATGGAGGCGCCAGCGGCCTCAAGCATTTGTTCAAACGCAGGCCCGGCAGCGCGGAAATTTTGGCCCTCGACGGTATCCGGGGAGGTAACGCACTGTTCGCTAGAGGCAAAACCGCCCGATAGCCACGCATCTGAGAGCACTCGAGCGCCGCCATCTAGAATCACCGCTTTGATCATCTCCATGTATTCAGAGTCGTTGAGACGCTGGGCATGGGCTTGGTTGCGCACCAAGCCGGGCATCAGTGTTGCAGAGAACTCCGGATGGCGACCGCTGGCGTAATCCAGCGGCAGTGAAGTGATATCCAAGCGACCCCGGGCCAGGGCGCCCCACTGTTCGCGTGCTTTAAACAGCGATTGGCCAGGATAGACTTCGATAGTGAGACCGACATCGGCATTGGCCACCTCGCGCGCCATCATTTGCACCATTTCATCGCGCACATCCCCCTGACCACCGGGGAACTGGTGAGAGGCGCGTAGTACGGTATCGGCAGAGGCGTGGGAAGCGGCAATCGCGAGGCCAAGGGCGGCGGCGGTTGAGATTACATAGCGTTGCATGGGGCGTCTCCAACAATTGTTGTTGTGATCTTGGATTGGCTTTTTGTATCTATCAGTCGAGCTGATATATATATCAATAGGCGTTACGTATGCTAATGTCAACTATATGACACCCTTGTATGGCTAAGATCAGTCGTGATCCAAGGAGGTAACAAATGACGGGCACCAAGCTATCCAACGCTCAGCGATTAAGAGATTCCCTTGAAGATGACATCATCAATGGCCGCCGTTTACCGGGAGAACGACTGGACCCCGAAGCCTTGGGCCGTGAGTTTGAGGTGTCGCGTACCCCGGTGCGCGAAGCCTTTCAGCAACTGGTTGCCAGTGGCTTGGTCACCGTCTCGCCGAAGAAGGGCACCTTTGTGGCGAAGGTAGGCATTGACCAACTGATTGAGATGTTCGAAGTAATGGCGGAACTTGAAGGTATGTGTGGTCGCCTGGCGGCGCGTCGAATCACCGAGGATGAGCTAACCGCCTTACGCGAAGCGCACCAGCGCTGTGAAGCGGCGGCGCTGGCCGGTGACAGCGACGAGTACTATTACGAAAACGAGGGTTTTCACGACTGTATCTACACTGCGAGCCACAACGCTTTTCTGGCCAGCGAAGCGCGCCAATTGAAGCAGCGCTTAAAACCCTACCGGCGTTTACAACTGCAGGTACGACAAAGGGTGAATAGTTCACTTCGCGAGCATGAAACCATCGTGGAAGCCATTGAGCAAGGTGACTCGGTAGCGGCGCAGCAAGCCCTGAGCGACCATGTGTTGATTCAGGGTGAGCGCTTTAGTGACTTCGTTTCCAGCGTACGCCGCATGGAGGCGCCGCTAGAAAAAACGGGTTAATTCCAGCACCTAGTTCTAGCCCCTAGTCTTACCCCTAGGTTTAGTGAGTTTATCGCTATGTCCATATCGGTGGGGTAATGGTCCTTGCTGACATGGGGCGCAGCGCTGACACTCTCTCTAATGCTTTAGTATCCCACTAGCGGAGAGAGACCGTGACTCGTCATGTCGCCTTATTTGCCTACCCCGATTGCCAACTGCTGGATGTCAGCGGTCCCTGGCAGGTGTTTGCCAGCGCCAATGCGTTAAGCCTCCAGCCCATCTATCAGTTGACACTGGTCGCCGATGCCATCGGTCCAGTGGCCACCAACGGCGGCTTAGCCGTGCACGCCACACACACCTACCACCAACTTAAGGATTTATTGCCCCTGGATACGCTGTTGGTGGCGGGTGGCAGTGGTGTAATGCAGCAGCGTGACATAGCCGAAGTGAAGCAGATGCTTCGTGATGTCGCCCCAGAGGTGAGACGACTTGGGTCGATCTGCTCTGGGGCATTTCTATTAGCCGCTGCAGGGTTGCTGGATGGCTGTCGCGTTACCACCCACTGGCGCCATGCCCAGCAATTAGCCGAGGAGTACCCCAGGCTTAGCGTCGAGCCCGATGCGCTGTATAGCGAAAGCAATGGTCGCTACACCAGCGCAGGCATAACAGCCGGGATTGATTTGGCGCTGTCGCTGGTCGAGGCGGATCACGGTGCCCAACTTGCCGGACGGGTAGCCCGCGAGCTGGTGGTGTTTTTGCACCGCCCCGGCGGGCAGTCGCAGTTCAGCGAGATACTGCGTCGCCAGCAGGCTGTGGGGCCACTGCGCCGCTTGCTGGATCAACTCCACGCCGACCCCAGCGTGGATCATGGGCTTGAGAGTATGGCCGACCTGATGGCGGTCTCCCCGCGCCATTTAACCCGGCTGTTTAGACGCTACTTAAATACCACTCCCGGCGCTTACCTGACTCAGCTACGTCTTGAACAAGCGCGCCTGGCGCTGCTTCACGATCGCGAACAGCTCTCCCTTGAGCGCCTGGCTCAGCGCTGGCGGCTGGGAGGCGCAGAGCAATTGCGTCGCCAATTTCAGCGCTACTACGGCGTATCACCCTCGGTCTATCGCCAACGCTTTGCTACTTCTCACGCTGCTTCCGCTCAGGAGAGTGCCTCATGCCTTTAACCGTCACCCTGCTATCACTCTGCCAAGCGCTGCTGGTTACCGGCAACGTCTTGTTGATTGCCGTCTCACCGCTGATCGGGGCCTCCTTGGCCCCTAGCGTATCCTGGTCCACCGCACCGGTGGCCACCCAGTGGCTGGGGTTGATGTGTGCCACCATTCCCGCCTCGTTAATTATGGCCAAACTGGGCCGTAAGCGCGGTTTTATATTGGGTAATATTGTTGGACTGGTGGGCGCGCTGGTGGCCGTGCAGGCGCTGATAAGCGAGCGCTTTGGGTTGTTCCTGCTGGCCACCTGGTTGATTGGTATTGGCATTGGCTTTGGTCAGCTCTATCGCTTTGCCGCCGTTGAAGCCGCCCCCGCGCCGATGCGTGATCGGGCGATTGGTTTGGTGATGGGCGGCGGTGTGCTGGCGGCGTTTGCCGGGCCGTGGCTGGCAAGGGTGAGCCGTGAGCTGGGCGAGGTGCCGTTTTTGGGCAGCTTTGTAGGCCTGGCTGCGCTCTACGCACTGGCGTTGGTGGTGCTGATGCTGACACAACTGCCGCCCGCATCCCGCACCCACGGCGAAGGCATTGCATTGCCGCTGGGTAAGATACTCCGTCAACCCGGATTTATTGTGGCGGTGAGCGCGGCGATGGTTGGTTATGGCGTGATGAATCTGGCCATGACCGCCACGCCGCTGGCCATGGCGGGGGCCGGGCACCACTTTAACCACGTTTCAATGACCATTCAGTGGCACGTGGTGGCGATGTTTTTACCCTCGTTCTTTACTGGCCATTTGGCTACCCGCTTCGGCGCCAAGCAGGTCATTGTGGCAGGCTGCCTGCTGTTGGTAGCAAGTGCCTTGGTCGCTCAGTTGGGTATCGGCTTAGCCGGTTTCAACGTGGCGCTGATTTTGCTGGGCCTGGGCTGGAACTTTACCTTTTTGCCCGCCACCGGGCTGCTCACCGAAAGTTATCGCCCAGTGGATAAAGCGCGCACCCAGGCTGCCAACGAGTTTTTAGTGTTTGGCACCGCGGCCATCACTGCGTTGCTCGCCGGGCCTTTGGTGAGCAGCCTAGGCTGGGCGACGCTTAATCTACTGCTGATCCCTATCGCGCTGGTGCCCCTGGCGGTGCTGGTGTGGCAGCAGCGAGCCAGACTGGCAAACGCTTAAAAATCCCCCGGCGCGCACTGCAGACAAGTAAGCCCGAGCGCGCGCCACTGGGCGACCACAGCGTCACGGTCATCCAGTACCAACCAAGGCTCAAAGCCGTCGCTGCGCATACGCTCCAGAAGCGCCTCTTTCACAATTTCATCATCCACATGATCATCGCCCTCAGGGCGCAAATACATGGCATCAAAGGGGATGGTGTGGCGCTCTAACCAGCATTGGGTATGCGCCCGGTGGCTATCCGGGCGCCCGCTACAAATCACGATCTGCTGGCCTTGGGCTTTCAGGATTTTGACCAGCCTGGCCACTGCTTCGATTACTGGCGCTTCGGCCATATGGGCAAAGAAGGGCTCCCACTGTTTTTGGCTGCCCAGCACCCAGTCGCTGACCTGGTGAGGGTGAAACTCGGCTAAGGTGCCGTCAATATCAACAATGACTGCGGACATGCAAAACTCCCTAAACAGAAAAAGTAGCTAAATGAGAATTAACAGGGAAACGCTGAGCAGTGCAGAGCCGATCACTGAGCAGGCTACGCCAGGCAGTTAATTCGTTATCGCAAAGTGGGGTAAATAGCGGGACTACTTGAGTGGCGCCCAACTGCTCGGCGAGCGCCACCAGGTGCGACGCACGCAGGTGAACATTCCAGCGCTGCCAGCTTATCTTGCCCGCCGCTAGCTGGGCGCGGCGATCAGGGGTTAGGTAACCGGTGTGGAGCAGATGGTGATCGGGCCACTGCGCAGGGGTATCGTTGCGGTCACTTATTAATCGGAGTAGGGCATTTTCATCATTTGCTCGTGCCAACACACTGGCGATAGCGACATCGATCTCAGGCCGTCGCAGCGTTTCAGGCAGTGCCAATAGCGCGGCCAGGTTGTGGCGAATCAGCGGGTCGATGGCGAGCGTTAACTGATGCTGATCCGCTTCTTCCGCCAGCCATAGCGACATTTCCAGAGCGCGACCGGTTTCCGGCACCGGCAACGCCAGCGGTTGATAAAGGTGCTTACTAATGGCCCGCACGCAATGCGCTTGGGGCTGGTCGTAGCTGCCGTAGGAGGCATCCAGTAGCGCAACACGCGCCGGCGGGGGCGTATCAAAAGGAAACAGTCGCGACTCAAAACAGGCATCGCCGCTATAGAAAACGCCGCCTTCCACCGCTAAATGCAGCCACACGCCGCCTAGGGAATGCCCCGCCTGGCCGGTGGTGACGGTGATACCATCCACCTCTAGCGAGCCGCGCTCGGGCAGGGGGCGCCAGGCGCGGTTGGGAGGTAGTGCCTTGGCCACCAGCGGTGTGCAGTAAAGTGGTACGTCTTCCGCTAGTTCGGCTACGCCGCCGATATGGTCAATATGGTCGTGGCTAATCAGTACGGCATCCACTGCTAGGCTGTTCGTCCAGGTGATGGTGTCGTTTGAATGGAGTGCGCCGCCTGCGTCGAGCAGTAGGCGTTTCCCCTGGGCTTCCACTACTATCGCCGCGGGCCCTT
This sequence comes from Halomonas sp. SpR8, assembly GCF_031010195.1. Lineage (GTDB taxonomy): Bacteria > Pseudomonadota > Gammaproteobacteria > Pseudomonadales > Halomonadaceae > Vreelandella. Next base: position 199,854 of record NZ_JAUAMC010000004.1, read on the forward strand.
TGTCACCTAACCCACTGAGAACCTCAATGTGTACACTCATTGATCGGGCTCCAGGCACCAGCCCTGCTGCAGGCTGACAGCAATCTGGCTACCCAGTGCAGGCGCGCTATGATGGTAGGCCAGCAGCGATTCGCCACTGGGCAGGCGCAGGGTGAGTTCATAACGCTCGCCACGGAAGATCACGCTTTCCACCTGGGCGGCAAGCTGACGATGAGTAGGGGTAGTGAGGCTAAGCTGAATATGCTCCGGGCGCACCAGTACGCTTTGGGTTCGCTCGGATTCGATGGCGTTCAGCCCGCGCATCAGGGCTGTGCTCTCAAGGCGCTTCCCTGGTTGACCGGCGGCGACCTTTAATTGGCTGCCCTGGCCGATAAAGCCGGCTACCCAGGCGGTGCGCGGTTGGCGGTAAAGGGTTTCCGGGGCCCCCCACTGAACCAGTTTACCCGCTTTCATCACGGCGATTTTATCTGCCAGCGCCATGGCTTCGGTTTGGTCGTGGGTGACGTAGACCAACGTGGAGCCAGTGCGCTGGTGAAAATCTCGGAAGCTGTGCTCCATGGTGGCGCGCAGGTGGCGGTCAAGGTTGGCCAGTGGCTCATCCAGCAGCACCACCGAGGGGTCGCTGACCAAGCAGCGCGCGAGAGCGACGCGCTGGCGCTGGCCGCCGCTAAGCGCCTGGGGCATGCGATCAGCGTAGGCATCAAGCTCCACCAGGGCCAGGGCCTGCTGCACCTTCTGGTGATACGCCGCCCCGCGCAGGCCGCGCAGTTTGAGCGGGTAGCCCACGTTGTCCGCAACGCTCATATGTGGCCATAGCGCGTAGGATTGAAACACCATGGCCATATTGCGCTGCTCGGGTGGCAGATGGGTGTCGGCGCTGGCCAGGGTACGATTGGCTAACTGAATGCTACCCTCATTGACCGTCTCAAAACCCGCCAGCATGCGCAGCATGGTGGTTTTTCCGCAGCCGCTAGGGCCGAGCAGGGCAACAAACTCTCCCGGATTAACCTCCAGTGACAGCGCATCCACGGCGGAGTGTTCGCCAAAGCGTTTGGTAACGCGATCAATCGATAGTCCTGAAGTACCTCGCCCTGACATGTTTAGCTCTGCCATGGGATCACTCCTTTGGGTAGCCGCGGCGCCAGCAGGCTAAGCATCAGCATCAGCGAGGCGACCATCACCACCACCAGCACCGAAACGGCAGCGGCCAGCACGCTTTCGCCGCCTTGATCTAGGTTGAAAATCAGTACGCCGAGGGTTTCGTTGCCGGCGCTCCATAGCAGTGCTGACACGGTAAGTTCATTAACTGCTAGCAGGAATACCAACAATCCACCTGCGAATAGTGCTGGTGCTACTAGCGGTAAAATGATCCCGCCGAGTCGCCGCCACGGACCTGCACCGGCTAGCTGAGCCGCCTCTTCAAGGGAAGGATCCAGCTGGGCCAAGCTAGCCGCTACTGGTTTGACGCAGACCACTAAGAAGCGCGCCAGATAGGCGACAAAAATTAGCCCTAGGGTGCCGTAGAGCGCTACGTTAATAATCGGCAGCGGGCGTACAAACAGCAGAATGCAGGCAATCGCCAGCACCACGCCGGGCAGGGCATAGGGGATTTCGATAGCGCTAAGCACCATGCTGCGCCAGCGTTCAGGTAGGCGCTGCAGCCGGTAAGCCAAGGGCAGACTCAGTAGCATCAGAACCACGGCCGCACTGCCCGCTAGCCATAGGCTGTTTCTCACCGCACGCCATGTGGCGCCTTGGCGACCCATCACTTCGGCGTAGGCGTTAAGCGTGGCGGTATCGACATTTAGAGGCACGCCGACTGCGGGTACTAGCGAGCTAACAATCAGCGCCAGCAGTGGCGCGACCAAAATGATCAGTAAAATGCCTACCAGCGCTGCGGTCACCAGCGTACGCCAGCGACCCAGAGTAAAGTCATGGGAGCGCCCACTATGGCCGCCCAGGCCAAAGCGGCTGCGGCCCATCAAGTGTTGTTGCAGCGCTACCCCGGCCAGCGCCAGTAAACCAATCAGCAGCGACAGGGCTGCCATTTCCGCCAAAACACCTGTACCGAAGCTGGCCATACGCTGATAGATCAGTGTTGGCAGCACGTAATAACTCGCGGGAATACCGAGCATAGCGGGAATGCCGAAGTTGCCCAGGCTGGAGATAAACGCCATCGCGCCTCCGGCGATCAAACCGCTGCGGGTCACCGGAAGAATAATATGGCTCCATACTTGGGTCTGTTTGGCACCGCTAATGCGGGCAGCTTCGATAAGCTCTCGAGGGAGCGCAAGCAGACTGGTGCGCAGGGCCAGAAACACCAACGGTGCGCTTTGGATACCTAACAGCAGGGCGATGCCTTCAGCGGAGTAAAGCGGCTGGGGGCTGCCCAGTGGTGGCGCCATGCCAATGCTTTTCAGTAGTGGGCTAGCTGGGCCGAACAGTTGAAGCCAGCTTAAGGCAGTCACCTGAGGCGGAATCATCATCGGCAGCATAAAGCAGAACACTAGCCACGATTTGCCGCGCACATTGGTGAGCGTGATGGCAAACGCAAAGAGGCTACCGAGCACTAGCGCAATCAACATGCCGAGCCCTGAGGTATACAGGCTATGCCACAGTGCCCGCCAAGTGCTTGCGCTGTTGAGCACTTGCCACAGTGGCGATTGGCGCCCCTGGGTAAGGTCGCTCAATGCTTCTATCAACAAGCGTAAGCTAGGCGCCAAACTTAGTAGCACAATGGCAATTAATAGGCTTGAAAGCAGCCAGCGGTGCTGGCTGCCGTACTTGTTGTCATAGGTCAGGGCAGGGGTCATGATTATCCGCCGAATAATTCACTAAAGCGCTGTTTAAGCTCGGCTTCCTGGGCCAGTGCCTGCTCGGTATCAACCGGCATCAATTGAATGCTATCGCGCTCGGGGAAACCTTCAGGAGGCGTGATGTCGTTGCGGGCAGGCAAGTACCCCTGCTGGCTGACTAAGTCCTGGCCCTGTGGGGAGAGTACAAAGTCGACAAACTTCTGTGCAGCAACAAGGTTCTCAGCATCCTGCATAATGGCCACCGGCTCGGTGACCGCGCTCACGCCCTCTTCAGGAAATACGAATTCCACCGGCGAGCCTTTGGCGGCTTCACGAATGGGTAAAAAATCCACCACGATGCCGTAAGGCTTGCTGCCTGCCGCGACGGCATTGAATACCCCGCCATTGCCGCCCTGGGCTTCGGTGTTATTGGCGTGTAGCGCTTCGTAGTATTCGGTGCCTAGTTCGGGGTTGGCGCTAATGGCGGCCATGTGGATCAATGCTGCACCGGAGTAGAGCGGGCTGGGCATCGTCACCAGGCCTTCATAGTCAGGACCCAGCAGGTCTTGCCAGCTTTGCGGCTGATGCTCGGCGCCGGTGTTATAGACAATGCCCGTGGTGATCAGCTTGGTGCCGTAGTAGTAGCCTTCTGGGTCGTAAAGGTCAGCGTCATAGCCGCTGCGCTCAGCGCTTAAATAAGGCTGTAAGTGTCCCTCCTGCTTGAGCGACTCCATGGTCATACTGTCCGCAATCAGCAGCACGTCGGGATTGCTTACCCCGGCCGCAAGCTCTGAGCGTAGACGCGTCATTAGCTGTGTCGTGCCGTCGCGAACCCACTCCACTTCGATATCGGGATTGGCTGCTTCAAAGGCGTCAACGGTTTGCTGTGCATCGCTATTAGGCTGGCTGGTGTAGAGCGTTAGCGTTTCGTTCGCCGCTACCTGAGCTGAAAGAGAAAAACTGGCTATCGCGACGGCAGTTGCAAGGGTAGATACCACGGGGTGCTTCAACATGAGTAAACCTCCAGTGAGTGAACTCCACCTAAGCTACTGTCATCTGCTTACAACAAAATGACACTATGCTTTCGTTCAACACTTTGTGGCTTTCGTATGCCGCATTTTTTGCTTTCGCTGTGCTGAGAGGGGCTATGCGCCAGTTCGAACGTCGACAACTGCTTTTGCAGCGAATCCACGCTGAGGGACGCCAAGCGGTAGAGAATTTGGCGGGCGAGTTTGGTGTTTCTGTGCAAACACTGCGTGGGGATATTCGCCACTTAGCCGATAAAGGGCTGGTGCTGCGCCGTCAAGGCGAGGTACTGCCGTTTCCCGAGCAGGAAAATATCGGCTACGACCAGCGTCAGATCGTTAATGTGGCGGGTAAACGCCAGATTGCAGCGCGGGCAGCAAGCCTAGTGCAGGATCATCAAGCGCTATTTCTGGGTACGGGCACCACGGTTGAGCAACTGGCCGATGCGCTAAGCGAGAAGCAAGGCTTGCATATCATGACCAATAATCTGCATGCGCTGATTAAGCTGTGCCAGCTTAAGTGTGAGTTAGTGGTGGCGGGTGGTCGCGTACGTCGGCGCGACCAGGACGTGATCGGCGGCGATGCTTGGCGCTTTTTCCAACGCTACCGTGCTGACGTGGGGATTGTGTCGGTGGGGGGAATGGATAGCCATGGTCAGCTTTATGACTACAACGACGATGAAGTGATGGCCCGGGAGGCGCTGTTGGCCCATGCCGGTTATCGAGTGCTGGTGCTGGATAAAACCAAGTTCGACCTGCCACTGCGCTGCGCTGCAGGACAACTAGGGGATTATGATGCCGTGGTGACCGATGTGCCGCTACCCGACAGACTACGCAGCCCGCTGGCTGCCCAAGGCGTTCGGTTTGTGGGGTAAAGGTTCGCTACTGCTATGCTTAGAGATGATTACTGGTGTAGCGAGGGAAACAATCATGGCAGGCGGATGGGCAAAAGATGGCGCTGAACAAGAGCAGATGGAGAGCACGCTGGAAGATGCGGTGCAGCGTGCTCGTAGCCAGTTGCCCCGTGGTGAGAGTCTTGACGTTTGTGAAGAGTGTGGCGACCCTATTCCCGAAGCGCGCCGCAAGGCGATTCCGGGCGTACGGCTGTGTGTAGTTTGTCAGCAGGAGCTGGACAAAAAGCAGTCGGCCTTTAGTGGCTATAACCGTCGTGGTAGTAAAGACAGCCAACTGCGCTGAACGTGGCTTTCTAGGCGTCGTGGTCGATGTCCGGTAGCTGCTTGAAATAGAATAGCGGTGAAGACGAATCAGCAGTTGGATGCTGCCAATCACAAACACCCATACGCCGACGGTGGGATACCAGTCTAATAGTTGCGATCATCAGGCTAGCCCTACCCTTAATTGTTTTGTGAGGAATGACTTTTGGAGACGGATCAACATTACCGTGCGCTCAGCGTCGACACCCTATCCCAGCGGCTTGGTGGTGTTGAGGCGGTGGCTAGTCGAGTGGGCGGTGAGCCCGCCAGTTGGGAAATTCGCGAGGTGGGAGACGGCAACCTTAACTTGGTGTTTATTGTCTCCGGCAGCCACGGATGCGTAGTGGTAAAACAGGCGCTTCCCTACGTACGGATGGTAGGGGAGAGCTGGCCGCTACCGGTCTATCGCGCCCACTTTGAATACTACGCCCTGGTTCGCCAAGCCAAGCGCGCGCCGTGCATTGCTCCTGAGGTGTACTACTTCGACAAACCCCAGGCGCTGTTTGTGATGGAGTATCTACACCCCCACACGATTTTGCGCCGCAAGCTCATTAACGGCGAGGAAGTCACTCAGCTTGGCGAAACCATCGGCCAGTTCTGTGCACGCACGGCGTTCCGTGGCTCAGAGCTTTCGCTAAGTAGTCCAGAGAAGAAGCAAGATGTGGGGCTTTTCTCGGGCAATGTAGCCATTCCTGCCATCACCGAAGCATTGGTGTTTACCGACCCCTATTACGGCGCTGAAATGAACCACCACACCCCGGAGCTTTCGCCGGTGGTGGATGAGTTGCGCCGTAATGTGCGGCTAAAAGCCAAAGTACAGCGGCTGTTGATGAAGTTCACTGCAAACACCGAGACCATGCTCCACGGTGATCTGCACTCTGGTTCCATCATGGCCACCGATACGGAAGTGCGGGTTATTGACCCGGAGTTTTCTCAGTACGGGCCGATGGCTTTTGACCTGGGTATGGCGGTGGCCAACTTCCTGATGGCCTACTTCAGCCAGCCCGCTCATCGCCAGGAAGATGCGCTTGAGGATTATCAGGCGTGGATACTGAGAGTGATTGAAGCGTGCTTTACCCGTTTTGACGCCGAATTCCGACATCTGTGGCAAACCGAACGGACGGGTATTCTGTTCCCGAAAGCTCTGTTTGAAGAGCAGGGAAATAGCGCGGACGATGCCTGCGATGCATTGCTTGAGGAGATCCGACTGGATGCCCTGGCCTACTGCGGCATTGAAATGCACCGCCGGGTTTTATCGCTGGCTCACAACGCCGACTTTGAAGAAATCGAAGACACCGCGCTGCGCGCCAAGCTTGAAGCGCGTAACGTGCTGATGGGGCAAGCGCTGATTATGGAACCGGAGACTTATAGCGATCTTACCGCACTAGCGGATCTCGCCAAGGCGTATAACCAGCAAGCGGTGTTGTAAGAGTCCAATAAAGGAGGCAGCGTTAGCGCTTCGCACGCTAACGCTGCCTCCAACAATTAACAACTTACGATTCACCATTCACATCTTACAACTGATCCAAACGATCAAACTTCCCGGCGATATCGCTTTCTGTCCAATGCGGCACCCAGCCTTCCACGTTGTCGAAGAAGCGCAGCGCGGTGAATTCCGGTGCTGGGCCCATATCGAACCAGTGGGGCGTATTGGCAGGCACGCTGATCAGGTCATTGCGGGTACACAGCACCTGATACACCTTGTCTTCGATATGCAGGCAGAATAGCCCCTGACCTTTAACGAAGAAGCGCACTTCATCTTCATGGTGACGGTGTTCGTTCAAAAACTTCTGCCGCATCGCGTCTTTTTCCGGGTGCGTGGGCACCATATGCAGCACGTCGACGGTTTGATAGCCGCCCTTGGCTTTTACTCGGTCAATATCTTGCTGGTAAAGCGCCAGAATGTCTTCCTGGGTGGCATCGTCGGCAATTTCGCCCGGTGCTGCCCAACGCTCAAACACTACGCCGACCTTGTTGAGCTCGGCGGCAATCTGCTCGCCGTCGGAGATGTCCATTAGGGCATCGTTAGGGTTCTGATCAGCAAAGACTTTCAGTTGCGACATCGTAGACTCTCCTAAAAGGCAATTTCATCAAAGCGAGTAACACAAGCATGGGTATTGCCCGCCTGAGTCCCTTCGCGCACCAACTGCAGGGTTCGCATGCCTGCCTGTTTGGCGGCGTCCAACTCTTCGACCACATCCGACAAGAACAGCACTGCCTCCGCAGGTAGATCAAGCTCAGCGATAATCCGCTGATAGGCACTAGCCTCGCGTTTATGACCAATATGGGTATCAAAGTAGCCACTAAACAGCGTGGTCAGGTCGCCCTCATCGCTATAGCCGAACAGCAACTTCTGCGCCTGAACAGAGCCTGACGAGTAAACGTAGAGCGCTTTGCCTGAATCTTTCCACTGGCGCAGGGTGGGGGCCACGTCGCTATACAAATGCCCTGTAAAATCACCGCGTTGGTAGCCATCCGCCCACACCATCCCCTGCAAGGCTTTTAATGGGGTGACTTTTTGGTCGGTCTCGATCCAGTGCAGTAGCTGGGCAATGACGGCGTCCAGCGAGGCATCAGGCTGCCCCATTTCACGGCGCACGGCGTTGATCTGCTCGACAACCGCGGGTGTGTCTGCATTCGCGCGTAGAAAGTCGGGCAGCTTGGCCTGAGCGTAGGGAAACAGCACCTTATGTACGAAGTTAATATCCGTGGTGGTGCCTTCGATATCGGTTACAACGGCGCGAACAGCTGGGTTACTCATTTAGACCACCGGTTCTCTTCAAGTACACAGGACAGTAAAAATTCAATGGCTTCCAAGTGCCGACAGCAACTAGCGATGCTATCGCCCACGGCATAAATACCGTGCCCCGCCACCAAAAAGCCCCAGGGCATCGGCCAACCGCTGCGTACATGCCTGGCAAGCTCCTCCATATCCTGCTCATTCGGCACGACGGGTAGGCGAATAGTCGCATCATGGGTCACGTTGCCCTGCAGGGCTTTTTGCATCTCGAAGCCGCTTAACTCAATGCCGTTTGGAAAGCGCCGCGACAGCACAGTGCTTGCTAGGGTATGGGTATGCAGCACGCAGTTGATGGTCGGGTCTAGCCGATAAAGCGCAGCGTGAAGATCACTTTCTGCGCTCGGCTTACCGTCGCCGGATAGTACTCGGCCATCCAGATCGCATAGCAGTAGGTCATCGGCCTGAATACGGGTTTTATCCCGGCCAGAAGCGGTGACCCAATACCCCGCCTCTGTGCGCGCAGAAAAGTTGCCGCCAGTGGCGGGTGTCCAGCCTTGCTGCGCCGCCCATGAAATGGCGGCCAGCAGTTCAGTTTGTAGCGTCATCATCGGATCTGCGTCGCCTCATCTAGTAGCAGCCATTCTATATGATAAGCTTCGCGCCTGATAAGCCGCGCTGTTGTTCAGTTAGTCAAGTTCTGCCAGTCCAGTCCAAGTGCTCAAGGAGTTCATCGAATGCCTCAACTTCAATCACGCAGTTTGCGGGTCTATGCCGACCACCTTGAGTATTTGGATCAAACCCAACTGCCCCAGGCGGAGCAGTGGGTACGCTGTGACTCGCCTGAAGACTGGCAGGTTGCGGTTAAAAGTTTAGCTATTCGCGGTGCACCGCTGATTGGCTTGAGCGCAGCCTTTGTGCTGGCGCAGTATGCCGCCCGACATCCAGACGGTGATTGGCAGTTGGTAAGCGATCGCTTGCGCGCTACACGCCCCACAGCGGTAAACCTAATGTACTGCCTGGATGCCATGGAAGCCTGCTTTGAGCAAGGCGCCGGCGCCCTGGCCGAACGTGCCGCTGCACTGTTTGCTGAAGACCGGGCGCTGTGCCAGCAAATGGCCGAGCGTGGCGCTGATTTGTTGAAAACAGGCGACCGTGTGCTGACCCACTGCAACACCGGAGCGCTGGCCACCGCGGGTGTAGGCACAGCGATTGGCGCGCTGGCAGTGGCCAAGCAGCGTGGTATCGATCTGCATGTGTATGTGGATGAAACCCGCCCGCTACTGCAGGGGGGCCGTTTAACCGCCTGGGAAATGGCTGATTTAGGCATCCCCTATCAACTGATTGCTGACAGCATGGCCGCCAGCCTCATGGCGGCGGGCAAGGTAGATAAAGTCATGGTGGGCGCTGACCGCATCTGCGCCAACGGCGACTTTGCCAATAAAGTGGGCACTTACATGCTGGCGGTGATCGCTCACTACCATCAGGTACCGTTCTATGTAGTGGCTCCTTACACCACGGTTGATCCCGCCTGTGCCACCGGCGCGGATATTCCCATCGAGCAGCGTGACAGCGCCGAAATACGCGGTGTCTCGGGTGCCTTTGGCGACGTAGTGTGGGCGCCCAGCGATGCTCCCGTATGGAACCCGGCGTTTGATGTCACCCCTGCCAAGCTCGTTACCGCTTGGATTTTAGACACCGGCGTATTCGATGCTGCGGCCATTGCTCGGGGAGAGCATTGTCAGGGTAGGGGCTAGCGGAATCGTTAACCCAATAGCGTTAGCTCATAGATATGGCGGATGCGTTGACCATCCCAGTCATAGCCGAGATGACGCCCTTGCCGTGTTGCGGAGAGCGCGGGTGGCCGTAATACAGCGGCACACTCGCCATCCGGGTCTCGAACGCTGGGGTAAACGATGCCATCCGTCTGCTCCTCCCACGCCTTTCTACCCAAGGTTTGCCCGGCTGCCCAGCTATCCGGATCGAGAAGCGCTTGGGCAGCATTCTGTCTTCGTAAATCAATCAGTTGGCCCGTTAGATCCGACAGATAAACACGCTGCTGAAGCATCATGGGCGGCTCGTTTGACTCCCCCATAAAGCGCTCTGCGTGGTACACAGTTTCAGCAATGGCCGTGGCTTCGGTTAACGCGCAGTAGTAGGCGCCAAAGGTGCCATCGCTAAAACGTGAGCCGGTCGCAGGGAAGTGGCAAAAGGCCGCCATGACGGGAGTCCATCCAGGCCCGTAGCGGCGGTCTCCGTCGCGAACCAGATGGATCGCGCCCGCTTCTTCACGAAGCCTAGCCGAGGTCTCGCCTTCCAGTTCATTGAGTAATTCCCAGTCATCAGCATTGCTATTGACGCCTTCGAATAAATCAATGGGAGGGAAGCGCGAGGGAATAACCCGATAACTGGGTCGCCAAGTGACGTTGCTTAGCGGGAACGTCATGCATGGCCCCCACCACGCGCGGCATCCAAATGTTGGCGAACAACGTAGAGGTCGGAGACCTGACCATTTAACAGACGTTCCATTGGCGAGTGGCCGGCAAAAAGAGGGTTGCGGTTGGCTCGCTGCAGCCAGCTGTTAGCGGCTTCTTTACTGGGCAACAGTATATGCAGCGCTTTATAGATGCCGAGAATCAACGACATCCGTTCCAAGTGATTAGCATCAAGCCTCGCCTGCTCAGGCGACTGCTTCCAGCGGCGGTAGGTGGAGTCCGGTACCCCTAACAACAGCGCGGCCTCGCTCTCTTTCAATCCCCAAGCGTGGGAAATATTGGGGTAGGTGCGCATTGCTGCAGCCCCCATTTCGCGGCGTTTGTCGGCTGTTTTATGCTGAATGGACATATAGCTTTCTCCTCACTTACGTATAGTTTACGCCAAGTGAGCGGTTTTTAAAAATATCGACCATTTGAGCTGTCGCGCTGGTGTCGCTGTTTTACTCGGCTTCCCTGTGCGCCAGAATAACGCCCAGAAACCCCTCACCGTAATCCGCCAGTTTGCGCGCGCCGATACCGGAGATTTCGCCTAATGCCGCTAGGCTCTGGGGTTTCTGCTCAACCATTTCGGCCAGAGTAGCGTCGTGGAAGATGACATAGGCAGGCACGCCCTGGGCCGCAGCCAGTTCGCGACGGTGCTGGCGCAGGGCTTCCCACAGCTCCCCTTGGGGCAGCGTGGTAGAGGCGCCTTTGCTGCCCCGCCGAGTGGCGCTCTTGGCCTTGCTTGGCTTGCGCAGGGTGAGGGCGTGTTCGCCGCGCAGCACCGGCTTGGCGTTGGCCGTGAGCTTAATGCCGCCGTGGCCCTCCATATCGACACTTAAATAGCCGCTGGCAATCAGCTGGCGAAAGAGCGCTTTCCACTCATTAGCCGTTAGCTCTTTACCAATGCCGAAGGTGCTTAGGCGGTCATGGCCAAAGCGGGTGATGCGCTCGTTGCTTTTGCCTAACAGTACATCCACCAAGTAGGTCACGCCGAAGCGCTGCTCGGTGCGGTAGACGCACGATAGCGCCTTCTGCGCCGCCACGGTGGCCTCCCAGGTCTCGGGTGGAGTTAGGCAGTTATCGCAGTTACCGCAGGGCGCATCCAGATGATCGCCAAAGTAATGAAGCAGCGCCTGGCGGCGGCAGCTGATGATCTCGCAAAGCCCCAGCATGGCGTCGAGCTTCTGCTGCTCAATGCGCTTTTGCTGGTCGGCGGCGCTGGAGTCCTGCTGCATCTGGCGTAGCGTGATCACGTCCTGAAGCCCGTAGGCCATCCAGGCATCGGCGGGCAGGCCATCGCGCCCGGCGCGGCCGGTCTCCTGGTAGTAGGCTTCGATGCTCTTGGGTAGGTTGAGATGCGCCACAAAGCGCACGTCGGGTTTATCAATACCCATGCCGAAGGCAATGGTGGCCACGATAACCACGCCATCTTCACGCAGAAAACGGGTCTGGTGGTGCTGGCGCTGCTCGGCGGGAAGCCCCGCGTGGTAGGGCAGCGCGGTCAGTCCCTGGCGCTCGAGCCAAGCGGCGGTCTCTTCCACCTTGCGCCGGGAAAGGCAGTAGACAATACCCGCCTCGCCGTCGTGGTGTTCGCGGATAAAGCGCAGCAGCTGTTCCTTGGCGTTGCCCTGATTTTCGGCAATATGGTAGCGGATATTGGGTCGGTCAAAGCCGCTGTTATAAAGCGCTGCTTCGTGGAGCTGCAGATGCTCCATGATGTCGTGCCGGGTGGGCACATCGGCGGTGGCGGTCAGCGCTATGCGCGGCACCTGGGGAAAGCGCTGGTGCAGGTGGGAGAGCTGGCGGTACTCGGGGCGAAAATCGTGGCCCCACTGGGAGACGCAGTGGGCTTCATCAATGGCGAACAGGGCAATGTGAGCCTGTTCCAGCAGCATCTGCATACGCGCCGTGGCCAGCCGCTCGGGCGCGATATACAAAAGATCCAGTTCCCCCGCCCGCAGGCGGTTCTCCACCTCGACCGCCTCGTGATAATCGAGGCTGGAGTTGAGGTAGTCCGCTCTGACCCCGTTCTGCTTCAGTGCCGCTACCTGATCCTGCATTAGCGCGATCAGCGGCGAGACTACAATCGCAGTGCCTTCGCGCAGCAGCGCAGGGATCTGATAGCACAGCGACTTACCGCCGCCGGTGGGCATCAGCACCAGCGCATCGCCCCCAGTGATCACATGCTCGATGATCGCCTGCTGCGGGCCGCGAAAGCTGTCGTAGCCAAATACCTCCTGCAGCACCTTCAGGGCTTCGGGGTGGGTGTCGCCGTGCATCAATGCTCTCCCTTGTCTTGTGCTTAAGAGAGAATTGTCGCACGAAAAACGTATGCGGCGTCTGCCTAGCGAATCCCCGCCCTTAAGAAAGACTGCACAAATTGACGTTGGAAAAGCAGGAAAGCCACCAACAGCGGGGCGATGCTAAGCAGTGTGGCGGCGCTAACGGTGGCCCAGTTAACCCCGGTTTCTGGCGCAGAGAAAACGCCTAAGCCCACCGTTAGCGGACGGCTCTCTACCGAGTTGGTGACCACTAGCGGCCAGATAAAGTTATTCCAGTGGTGGCTGATTGAGACCAGGCCATAAGCTAAATAGGTAGGCTTAGCCAGCGGTACGTAAACCTTCCACAAAATTTCCAGCCAGTTGCAGCCTTCGATACGGGCGGCGTCTTCAAGCTCCTGGGGGATGGTTTTAAAGGTCTGACGGAGCAGGAAAATACCTAGAGCGCTGGCGACATAAGGCAGACCAATCCCGGTGATGGTATTGATCAGCCCCAGTTCGCTTGCGATGCGGTAGTTCTCCACAATCAGCACTTCGGGAAACACAAATAGCTGAATCAGCACCAGCATAAACAAAACGTTCTTGCCGGGAATCGGAAATCGGGCAAAGGCAAACGCCGCCAGGGTGCAGACGATAAACTGGCCAATTACCACCCCCGTCACCAGCGCAAAGGTGTTCAGGTAGTAGCGGGCAAAGGGCGCCTGTGACCAGGCATTGGTGAAGTTCTCCAACGTCAGCGGGGCAAAGAGCTGAAAATTTACCATAAACTCGCTGGGGTGGAAGGCGGCCCAAAAGGCATACAGCAGCGGAAAGACCCAGATAACCGCCAGTAGCCAAGCAGCCACCGTTTCAAGTGACGGAACGAAGACGTAACGAGAGCGGGACGCATAGGTTTTTGAGTTCTTGGCATTTGAGTTCGTGGTGGTGTTCATTGGTAGTGCGTCCTGCGGTCTAAAATCGTGAACTTCAGCGTGGCCACTACCGCCAGTACCACCAAAATCACTACCGTAATGGTCGCCGCCGTAGTGCGGTCAAAGAACGAGAAGGCGTTCTCGTAGACGTAATAGAGCAGCAGGTTGGTGGCGTTGTTGGGCCCACCTTTAGTCAAAATAAACAGGTGATCGACAACCCGCACCGAATTAATCAACGCATTGATCAGCACAAAGAGCGTAGTGGGCATCAGCAGCGGAAAGGTGACTCGCCAGAAGAAACTCCAGCGGCTAGTGCCTTCAAGATCTGAGGCCTCTTTTAACTCGGGTGGCATGCTTTGCAGCGCCGCCAAGTAGAAGATCATAAAAAAGCCGGCTTCTTTCCACACCGACATCACAATCACTGAGCCCAGCGCGACGCTTGGGTCGCCTAGCCAGTTAACGCCTGGGATTCCCAGTGCGCCGAGCAGACTATTGAACAGGCCAATTTGCGGGGCGTAGAAAAACATCCAGATATTGGCGGCGGCGATCATGGGCAGAATCGTCGGCGTGAAATACGCCATACGCACAAAGCCGCGCCCCGGCAGCTTGCCGTTGACGAACAGCGCCATGCCCAAGGCCAGCGCGATAGACGTGGGGATGGTGCCCAGCGCGTAGAGCAGGTTATTGCGGGCCACCTTCCAAAACGTGGGGTCATCGAAGAGCACCTGATAATTTTCAAGCCCTACAAATTCAGTGGGCGCACCGCGAAAGCCGGGTAAAAACAGGCTGTTAATGACCGTTGTCACGGTCGGTAAATAAGCAAAAGTGGTCAGCAGTACCGCAGCGGGCAGCAACAGAAGCGCGCCGTAGAGCTGCATTTTGCGGTGGTTGGTGAATGACATAGTGACGTACCGCAATTTGGAAAAGCCGGGGCATGCCCCGGCGAATAGTTAAATATTTAACGCTTAGCGGGCGTAGCGACGCAGCACGCTGTCGGCTTCTTGCTGTGCCTGACTAAGCGCTTCTTGCGGTGTCATTTGCCCGGTCAGCGCAGCTTGCACAGCGTTATCCAAAGCGCGGCGAATGCGGCCGCCTTGGTAAGTGGAGAGTTCCGCCGTGCCGTGTTCAAGCTGGTCGCGGGCCACCGCTGCTGGCGCGAATTCTTCTACGTAGCTTTGCAGCGCATCGGTTTCATAGGCGACGGGGCTAACGCCCATATAGCCGGTTTCAATCGACCAGGCAGCGGCGCGCTCGGGAGCGGTCATCCAGCGAATAAAGGTCATCGCGGCGCGCTGCTCATCTTGGGTGGTATCTTCAAAAATGTAGAAGTTGCCGCCGCCGGTAGGGCTGCCACGCTGGGTTTTCATCGGCAACATGGCGACGCCAAAATCAAAATTGGCTTCACTACGCACGGCGGTCAGGTTGCCGGTGGTGTGCCACATCATCGCCGTGGACTCTTCGAGGAAGTTCTGGCGTAGCGTACCCCACTCGATAGTGCCGTCGGGCATGGCATTGTGCTCGGTGGCCAGGGAGACCCAGTACTCCAGCGCTTCAACCGCTGCGGGGTCGTCAAAGTAGACTTCCGTACCGTCGTCGCTCATTAGCCGGTGGCCGTTCTGAAAGGCGAAGGCCTGGAACATCCAGTAGGGGTAGCCAGTGGACGGCACCATCACGCCCCATTGGTCGCCACCGGAAGCTTCGTGCACGGTGGCGGCCATTTCAGCCATCTCTTGCCAGTTTTCTGGGGGCGTTTCGGGGTCGAGCCCGGCAGCTTCAAAGGCGTCCTTGTTCCAGAACAGAACGATGGTGGAGCGCTGGAAGGGGATGCCATAGGTCTTGCCATCCAACTGGCCATTTTCCATCAAGCCGGGGTAGAAACTGTCGAGCCACTCGCGTTCTTCGTCGGTTTCGATTAAATCATCGAAGGCGACGATGGCGTTCTGCTCAATCAGTTCGTAAAGGTCGATTGAGAACATGACCGACAGCTGGGGCGTGTCGCCCGCTTCCATCGCCGACATGGCGCGCACGCGGGTGTCGTCGTAGTTACCGGCGTAGATCGCATCTACATCGATATCCGGGTGTTCGCTCTCAAACTCTTCTACCAAGTTATCGACCACATCGGTGAGTGCACCGCCCACTGCGACGGGATAGTACATGGTGAGTACAGTCGGGTCGTTGGCGGCGGCCTGACCGGCACTTAGCAGGCCAGCGGTGAGTGCAGAAAGAGCAAAGGGGATACGGGCACGCATGGGAAACACCTCAACGTTGGGGTTGGAGCTGCGAGTGGGGCGAAACACTTTCCGCTGACAGTGCAGCGGCGGGTAATAATGAGTAAGCGGAGAGGTCATCACGGCGCAGGCCGTCTCCACCGAATAGGTGAGCGGCCTCGGCTGTCCAGCCGATCCGACACCGCTGGCCAGCCAGCCTATGGCGGCCACTGAGTCGAACCCGCAGGGTATGATCACCGACTGCCAAATGGACGATGGTATCGGCGCCCAGATATTCATCGCTGATCACCATCGCGGGTACGCCAGTCGTCGAAGTGGTGCTTAGAGCGATATCCTCCGGGCGTATGCCTAGCTGTCCGCCGACGGCTTCTAATGGCGCCACGGGCGTGGTGGGCTCCCCATCAATAACCGACGCCTGGTCACCCTTGACCAGCGGCAGCAGGTTCATGGCCGGGCTACCAATAAAGCTGGCGGCGAAGGCGCTGGCGGGGCGGTTATAAAGTTCGTCGGGCGTGCCGTCCTGCACGATTTTACCGTGCTGCATTAAAATAACGCGGTCGCCCATGCTCATCGCTTCAACTTGGTCGTGTGTGACGTAAATCACTGTCATGTTCAGACGACTTTGCAGTGCTTTGATTTCCCTGCGCATATCGCTACGTAGCCGCGCATCCAGGTTGGAAAGCGGCTCATCCATCAGGCAGATCGGGTGTTCGGAGATAACAGAACGCGCCAGCGCCACTCGCTGGCGCTGGCCGCCCGAAAGCTGGGCAGGTTTGCGGTTTAGGTAATCGGTAAGATCAACCAGCTCGGCGACTTTCGCCAGCCGTTCGCGCTGTTCTGCTTTGGGCACCTTGCGGCTGCGCAGGCCAAACACAATGTTGTCGGCCACGCTCAAGTGCGGAAACAGCGCGTAGGACTGAAACACCATGCTCAGTCCACGATCCCCCGGCGGCAGGCGCGTGACGTTGCGATCACCAATATGGATTTGGCCGTCGCTGGCCTCTTCCAGGCCTGCAATCATACGCAGCGTGGTGGATTTACCGCAGCCAGAAGGGCCCAGCAGAATGACAAATTGCCCAGGCGTGACATCGAAGGAGATGCCATCGACAGCGGTGGTCGCGTCCCAACGTTTGGTGACGCGCTCCAGGCGGATACGCGATTGGTTTGACATAGCACACACATCACCGGCTGTTGGTTGTTATTGATCCAGCTTGTGTTGAAGGTGTTGCCGTTGTATGACACTTACATGGATGGTTTATGACAGCAGCTGTGTCAAGCAGAAAATCACTTGGCGACTTTAATGCCATAACGCTGCAGCCTGCGCACCACGCTGGATTGACTGATGCCCAGCCGTTCAGCGATTGCGTAGGTGCTGGGTAGCGTGTTGCACAGCTCTTCAAGCGTTTCCCGTTCCAGCCGTGCCAAGTACTGCTTGAGGGTTTCCTGGGGTTCGAGCGCTGTTATCGGCTTTGCTGCTAGCGAGGCGCTCGGCAAACTGGCGGGATGCTGCTCGGCGTGAGGAAGCACGGCGGGCACCTCGATTTGATCGGTGGGGCTGGAAAGCCAGGCTCGCTCTAGCCAGTTCTCCAGCTCGCGGACGTTACCCGGCCATTCACTGCCCATCAACGTCGACCAAACGCGGGTATCTAGGATTTTTTGTCGTCCATAGCGCTGGTTAAGTCGGCTTAAGCAGGCTTCAACTAGGTCGGGAATATCCTCACGGCGGTCGCGAAGTGGCGGCAGGGTGACGGGGATCACATTGAGGCGGTAGTAAAGGTCGAGACGAAACCGCCCGGCCTCAACCTGTTTTGCCAAGTCTTGGTTAGTGGCTACGACCAAGCGGAAATTGACCTTGCGTGGGCGGGTGTCTCCCAGTCGAGTCAAACTGCCATCCTGAATTACCTTGAGCAGTTTCGTTTGCATCAACAGCGGCAGCTCGCCTATTTCATCCAGAAACAGCGTACCGCCCTCGGCCTGCTCTAACAGTCCCGCCTTACCCTGCCGAGCGGCACCACTGAAGGCGCCGGGCTGGTAGCCAAACATCTCGGACTCAAACAGATTCTCGGGAATCGCCGCGCAGTTCACGTCAATAAAGGGGCCGTCACAGCGCTGACTCCAGCGGTGTAGCTGTTTGGCAAAGGCGGTTTTACCCACGCCTGATTCACCCAGCATCAGCACATTGGCATCTGAAGGGGCGACGCGCTTAAGCAGTAGTGCGATTTCGCGCATCACGCTGCTGCGTACCTGCAAATTGTCCAGGGCGTCATCCAGCGCCTGCTCTTCGGCATCGGGGGCAGCCTGGCTGCGCTTTAAATGCTCGCTAAAGCGTTTTTGCAACAGGGCATATTCGTCCTGCAATAACTGCAAGTCGGTTAAATCCCGCGAGCGGCTGATAATGCGTTCCAGCTTGCCGTCGACGAACACCGGGTAGGCTTCAGCAATCACCCGGCGGCCTGTTCCGGTTATCTGCATCAGCTGTGCGGGCCTGCGGGTGCGCATCACTTCCATGGTAATCGAGGGCTTGAGCACGCCGGCGGCTTGCAACTGCTGAACACTGCTGGCGAGCAGCTCTTCCCGTGAAACGCCGTAAACTGCTTCGGCCCCAGGGCTGATATCGACTATCTGCCCATCGCCACTGACGATAAAGAAGTGGTCGTTGGCGGTCGCCACAATGGTCTGCAGCACGCGTCTATCTATTTCACTCATTCGAGTTCACTCACCTGATTTAGCCACCGACGATGCTTTCTAATCGAACCGTTTTTGAATTACCGATGCAATATTGAATTGAAGAACCGTCAATTTAATGCATTTTTGCATCGAATGGTCAAGGAAAGTGGCGGTTCTAGCGGTTCTAGCGGTTCTAGCGCCTTGGCACGCTATGTGCAATGTCTATTGATAGACAAGCCGCGCTCGCATTGCGATTCAACAATTTCAAATAACGTCTAGGTTCAAATAACGTCTAGGAGAGAACGATGTCGGAGTTTAATCAGCCCCTGGGTGGCAATACCATGCCGCGCTTTGCAGGCCCCGCCACCATGATGCGCCTGCCTTCCCAAGAGACTGCCGAGGGGTTGGACGCGGCATTTATTGGCATCCCTATGGATATCGGTACATCAAACCGTCCCGGCACGCGACTTGGCCCACGCCAGATCCGCGATGAGTCGCGCATGCTGCGCCCCTACAATATGGCGACCCGCGCCGCGCCCTTTGAAAGCCTGCAGGTGGCTGACATCGGCGACGTACCCATCAATACGTTTCACCTGCCGAAAAGCGTCGACATCATCACTGCCTTTTATGACGACGTGCTCAAGCACAACTGTATCCCTCTAACCCTTGGCGGCGAACATACGCTAACCCTGCCGATTCTACGCGCCATGGCGAAAAAGCACGGCCCGGTAGGGCTGATCCATATCGATGCCCACGCCGATGTTAACGAGCACATGTTCGGCGAGCCGATTGCTCACGGTACGCCGTTTCGTCGTGCCCAGGAGGAGGGCTTATTAGCCCATGGCAAAGTCGTGCAAATCGGCCTGCGCGGAACCGGCTATGCGGCAGAAGACTTTGACTGGTGTCGTGATCAGGGCTTCCGTGTTGTGCCCGCCGAAGAGTGCTGGTACCGCTCGCTGGCGCCGCTGATGGAGCAAGTGCGCGAACAGATGGGCGATATCCCGGTGTACATCAGTTTCGATATCGACGGCTTGGATCCTTCTGTTGCCCCCGGTACTGGCACGGTAGAGATGGGCGGACTGACCTCAACCCAAGGATTAGAGCTGGTTCGCGGTGCGGCTGGGCTGAATATAGTCGGCTGCGATCTGGTAGAAGTGTCACCGCCTTACGATCCTAGCGGCAATACCGCGCTAATGGGCGCCACATTGCTGTATGAAATGCTCTGCATACTGCCGGGCGTTAAGCATAGTAACTAATTTAGATAGTAAGAAAGTTTAGATATTAAGAAAGCGCCGATCTAACAAGGCGCTATTAGCCGCCAGCCCACCTCCAATAATCACTTCCAATGGGTGAACCCTATGTCGTACAGCAACGTTAAATCGGATCAGCCGAGTCCTTCGGCACCGATACCCCCTGCGCACTTACTGAAATTTCTGATCCCCTCCATTATTGGGGTACTGCTGTTTTTGGTTCCCTTCCAGGTCGGGGACTCTATTAATATTGGCATGGGTATGATGGCTGATGGCTTGCAAACGCTGCTAGGATCAGCACTTCCCGCCATTGCGGTGGTCATTCTCTGCCTCTCGGTGGTGGTGACGCTATACGTCAAGCTCGCTAAACCTAGCTGGGCTCAAAGCGGGCCCTTTCACGATATGTTCGATGTGGGCGTCATTTGGGTTGCGATGCGAATTCTTGGCGCCATTTTCGTCATCATGACCTTTTTTCAGTTTGGCCCAGAGTTTGTCACCGCCTCGTTTACCGGCGGGGTGATGCTCAATGACTTGGCGCCGGTGCTGCTGACGTTCTTCTTCTTTGCGGCGCTACTGCTGCCGTTTCTGGTCGAGTTCGGCTTTATGGAGTTTATCGGCACCATGGTGCGCAAGCCTTTCCGGTTTATCTTTAATCTGCCGGGACGCAGCGCTATTGACGCCACCGCTTCATGGATGGGCTCGGGTACTGTCGGTGTGCTGATCACCGCCCAGCAGTACGAGCAAGGCTACTACAACGGCCGCGAAGCCTCGGTGATCGCCACCAACTTTTCGGTCGCCTCCATCGCTTTCAGCCTGTTAGTGACCAACTTTGTCGAGATTAACCACCTGTTTGTGCAGTTCTACTTCACGGTGGTGGTCTCAGGTTTGATCGCTGCGGTTATCGTGTCGCGGATTCCTCCGCTGTCGCGTAAATCCAACGACTACTATGAGCCGGTAGGCTGCCAATTAAGCGAAGAGCGTAGCGAAAATGTAGGCCTGTTCCGCTACAGCCTGCTGCAGGCTACCCGTCGCGCAGGCAGTGCTCCTGGGCCGCGTCAGTTAGCCCGCTTGGCTCTACTCAACGTCATCGATATTTTCCTGACGCTGCTGCCGCTGGTATTTGCGATTGGTACCGTTGCGCTGATTTTAGCCGAGTTTACCCCGCTGTTTACCTGGCTTTCCTACCCCATGGTGCCGGTGCTCGAACTGCTGCGTATTCCTGAAGCACAGGCGGCCGCCCCCGCCACGCTGGTAGGGTTTGCCGATATGTTCCTGCCGGCGGTGTTGGCGACCAACATCGAAAGTGAGCTGACCCGATTTGTGATTGCCTGCCTCTCCATGACGCAGTTGGTGTATATGTCAGAGATCGGTGCGCTGCTGCTCAAATCGAAGATTCCCATCAAGTTCTGGGAGCTGGCGGTAGTATTTTTACTGCGTACCGCGATTACGCTGCCGATCATCGCCTTTATGGCCCATACATTTTTCTTCTAAGGGGCCTGCGATGACCTGCGCTGAGTTACTGATTAAAATGCTACGCGATACCTATGGCGTGCGCGCGCTGTTCGGCATTCCCGGTGTGCACACGGTAGAGCTTTATCGCGGGCTGGAAGGCAGCGATGTACAGCACGTCACTCCGCGCCATGAGCAGGGCGCGGGGTTTATGGCCGACGGTTATGCCCGCGCCAGCGGTCAGCCGGGCGTTTGCTTGATTATCACCGGCCCGGGGATGACCAACATCGCCACCGCCATGGGCCAAGCCCTGGCGGACTCGATTCCCATGCTGGTGATCTCCAGCGTCAACCGACGCGATACGCTGGGTTTGGGCCAAGGGCGGTTGCACGAGCTTCCCAGCCAGCAGCAAGTGATTAGCGGTGTGGCGCGGTTTAGCCACACGCTGCTGGATGCCAACACGCTGCCCGAGGTACTCGCCCGCGCTTTTGCCGTCTTCAACGGTGCGCGCCCAGGCCCGGTGCATATCGAAATCCCCATCGACTTGTTTAATGCGCCGGTAAAAGCGCCGGTTTCGTGGCAAGCGCCCACGATTTATCGAGCAGCGCCTGATCCCGAAGGGCTTGCCGAAGCAGCTCGGTTGCTACGCGCGGCGCAGCAGCCTTTAGTGCTGTTAGGGGGTGGCTGCGTATCAGCACCAGAAGCCGCGCGAGCATTAGTAGCAAAGCTCGATGCGCCTACGGTCACGACCATCAATGCCAAAGGGTTGCTAGGCCGCGACCACCCGCTGGATTTGGGGGCTAACGCGGCGCTACCCGCCGTGCGCGAACTGGCGGCCAACGCCGATGTGATTCTGGCGGTGGGTACCGAACTGGGGGAGACCGACTATGACGTGGTGTTTGATGGTGGTTTTCATCTCAATGGCACGCTGATCCGGATCGATCTCGACCCAGAGCAGCTGGTACGTAACCAGCGCGTCACGCTGGGATTAGTCGGCGATGCCGGGCGCAGTCTTGAGCTTCTGCACGCTCACTTCCCCGAGCCAGTAAAGCGCCACGGCACTGAAAGAACCACCGCTGCCTTGAGCGCGCTGAATCTGCAAAACGACCCTGCTTTTAGCGACTTTGTGCCGCTGTATAAAACCCTGACCGAGCACCTGCCCGAGGCGATTCTGGTGGGCGACTCGACCGCGCCGGTATATGCCGGTAACCACTTGGTCAGTCAGCCAGTGCCACGGCGCTATTTCAACGCCTCCACGGGCTACGGCACCTTGGGCTATGGACTACCCGCGGCATTGGGTGCGCAACTGGCGCGGGCTGATCTGCCAGTAGTGGCGCTCGTCGGCGATGGCGGGGTGATGTTTACCCTCTCCGAGATCGCCACAGCGGTCGAAGAGCGCCTGCCGGTGGTGATCGTACTCTGGCACAACGCTGGTTACGAAGAGATTCGTCGCTATATGGATGCCAACGGTGTGGCGCGCCTGGGCGTGGATATTCAGGCGCCCAACTTCCTCACCCTGGCCGAAGGTTTTGGCTGCCCGGGCGTTCTGGTAGAAAGCCCCGCCGAATTATCCGAGGCGCTCGCCAACCGCGAAACCAACGGGCCTCTACTGATCGAAATTGACGCCGCTGCCTGGCAGCGCGCGTGCGCCTTTTCTGAATAGGATATTTCCATGCCGTCACTCAGCCAGCAGCTTATCAACCAGCAAATGATCAATAATCAATTTATCAACAACCAGTGGGTCGCCTCTTCAAGCACCCGACTGCTCGACGTGATGAATCCCTACCGCGAAGAGCGCATTGCCCAGGTCATCGCGGGGGACGCAGCAGATGTTGATGCCGCGGTAAAAGCCGCCCAGCAGGCGCAGCCTGCCTGGCAAGCGCTGGGCGGTGCAGCACGGGCAGTGTTCCTTGAAAAGTTCGCCGATGGTCTGGAAGCCCGGCGGGATGCGATCATCACGCTTTCAGCCACCAACAACGGTAAACCACTCGCGGAAGCGGGTATTGATCTGGACGATGCGATTGCCTGCTACCGCTACTACGCGAAACAGGCCAGGGCGCTGGATGACCGCCAGGGCGAGTTGGTGAGTGTGGAGATGGAGGGCATTGAGGCGCGCACGTATCACGACCCTGTCGGCGTGGTAGGACTGATTGCTCCCTGGAATTTCCCGCTGGTGACCAGCGCCTGGAAACTGGCGCCTGCCTTGGCTGCCGGTTGCACCGCTGTGCTTAAACCTTCTGAAGTGACGCCGCTCCCCGAGCTGGTGCTGGCCGAGATTGCCCTGGAGATCAACCTGCCCGCGGGCGTGCTGAATCTGCTTAACGGCGACGGTGAGGGCATCGGTGCGCCGCTGACCAACCACCCTGGTGTGGATAAAATCTCCTTTACGGGCAGTAATCGAGTCGGCGAAGCGGTGATGCAAGCCGCTGCCGCTCGTACGGCTAGCGTGTCGCTGGAGCTAGGCGGCAAGTCACCCATTCTGGTGATGGAAGATGCCGACCCCGCTAAGGCCGCCGACTGGGTGATGGCGGGGATCTACTTCAACGCCGGACAAATCTGCTCTGCGACCTCGCGATTATTAGTGCATGAAGACGTTGCAGAAGCACTCTACGCTGCCCTTGCCGAGCGTATGGATGCGCTGACGCTGGGCGACCCGCTTGCCGAAGGCACCGACCTGGGGCCGTTGACCAGCGCCAAACAACGCGACGCGGTGCAACGCTATTTGGATATTGCCGAACAGGAAGGCCTTACGGCAGTGCGCGATATAAAGCACCGTATGCTGCCTGAACAAGGCTACTTCCTCGCGCCTACGCTTTACCGTGATGTGCCGCTAGAGAGCCGATTATGGCAGGAAGAGATTTTTGGCCCGGTGCTATGTGGTCGCAGCGTGGCAAGCGAAGCTGAAGCTATCCAACTCGCCAACGACAGCGACTACGGCTTGGCAGCCACCGTCATCAGCGGCGAACCCGAGCGCGCGAAGCGCATCGGTCGCCAGCTCAAAGCCGGTAGCATCTGGTACAACAGCGAACAATTAGTGCTACCCGAAACCGGCTGGGGCGGCTTCAAGCGTAGTGGCATTGGTCGTGAATTGGGCCCTTGGGGGCTAAGCGCTTACCTGGAAGTGAAACACGTAATTGGGCCTGCGGATTAACGTTTAGGAATTAGCTTCTGGCATTGGGTAACGCCGCGTTGATTTCCCGGCTTTTACCACCTGCCCCGGCACGTCATGGCCGATAAGGTCGGGGAGGGTGGCGGCGATCTCAAGCAGGGCATCCAGGTCGACGCCGGTATCGACGCCCATGGCCTCAAACATATGCACCAAATCTTCGGTGCATACATTGCCGCTGGCGCCGGGGGCGAAAGGGCAGCCGCCTAGCCCGCCTAGCGAAGCATCGAAGCGGGTAATACCCGCCTGCCACGCCGCTAGTGCATTTGCCAAGCCCATCCCGCGGGTGTTGTGGAAGTGCAGCGTAAACGGTGTATCCGGCCAGCGTCCAAGCACCGCCTCACACAGGCGCTTCACCTGGACGGGGTTGGCCATGCCGGTGGTGTCGCACAGCGTGATGCCCTGAATACCTAAGTCGATTAGTTTTCCGACCAGTTCCAGCACACGCGTTTCGGGGATTTCTCCCTCAAAGGGGCAACCAAAGGCCGTCGACAGAGAGGCGTTGATAAACACGCCGCTTCCCTGTGTCACTTCCAAAATAGTTGCGAACTGTTCAAGGGACTGTTCCAGTGTCATGCGCAGGTTCGCCAGCCCGTGGCTATTGCTAGCCGACATGACTAGATTGATCTCATCCACTTGGCAGGCCAGCGCCCGTTCGGTGCCTTTTACGTTGGGTACCAGTACGGTGATATCGACGCCCTCCCGGCGTTGAATGCCGGTCACCACCTCAGCGGCATCGCGTAGGTTGGGGATCGCCTTGGGCGAGGTGAACGAGGTCGCCTCGATGCGGCGTAGGCCAGTAGTGGAAAGCGCGTCGATCCAGCGGATTTTGTCTTCTGTGACTACAAAGCGTGCCTCAATCTGCAGGCCGTCCCGCGGGGCGACTTCGTTGATCTCTATCTTGGCGGGGCAAGGTGATAACTGGCGCATAGCAAACTCCCTAAATAATGCCCGCTTGGCGTAGTTTGGCGCGGGTTTCGTGGTCAATGCCCAGCTCATCAAGCACTTCGTCGGTGTGCTGACCAAGCGTTGGGCCGCCGTCGCCAAGACGCCCAGGCGTAGCGCTAAGCTTAGGCAATACGCCGGGGACTTTGAGCGGTTTGCCGTTGGGGCGGGTAAAGGTTTGGATCATCTCGCGGGCTAAGTAGTGGGGGTCATGGGCGATATCTTCTGCAGTGTAGGGGTAGCCTGCAGGAACGCGGGCTTCATCCAGGGATTGCAGAATGGCATCCCGAGGGCGATCTTCCGTCCACGCCTGAATAGCGGCATCAATCATCTCGGCTTGCTGGCTGCGCCCATCGTTATGGGCCAGCGCCGGGTCGTTGGCGAGGTCTTCCCGACCAATCACGCCCATTAATCGCTTAAAGATGCTGTCGCCGTTACCGGCAATTAGCACATAATCACCACCCTGACAGCGGTAGGCGTTGGAAGGGGTAATGCCGGGGAGGGCGCTACCGCTGGGTTCGCGCACATGGCCGCTGGCATCAAACTCCGGCAGCAGGCTCTCCATCATTGCAAACACCGACTCATATAGCGCAACGTCGATTTCCTGGCCAAGGCCACTGCGGTTACGCTCTTGGAGTGCCAGCAGGGTGCCGATAACGGCGTAGAGCGCGGAGAGTGAGTCGCCGATGCTCACCCCCACGCGCACGGAAGGCTCATCCGGCTGGCCGGTGAGGTAACGCAGCCCACCCATAGCTTCGCCAATCACCCCAAAACCAGGTTTGTCGCGGTAAGGCCCGGTTTGCCCGTAGCCGGAAATATGCACCATGATCAGCCGTGGATTGAGTTGGGAGAGCGCCTCCCAGCCCAGTCCCCAGTTGTCTAACGTACCGGGGCGGAAGTTTTCCACCACCACATCGGCCTCGGCGGCGAGTTGGCGCACCAGGTCTTGGCCCTCTTCGCTGCGCAAATCCAGCGCCACCGAGCGCTTGTTGCGGGTCTGCACATGCCACCAGAGCGAAGTGCCTTCCTCGATCATTCGCCATTTGCGAAGCGGATCGCCGGTGCCGGGCGGTTCGATTTTAATCACATCGGCACCGAATTCACCCAGCAGTTTGGTGGCGAAAGGCCCCGCAATCAGTTGACCAAGCTCTAGAACTTTTAAGCCCTGTAGCGGAAGCTGGCGAGCTTCGGAAGCATTCATTAAGGCTCTCTCTTATCTTTGGTTTATCACTGTTTGCCAGCATGCGTGAGCTGTTCAAGGCCGACAATTAGGCAATCGGTAACAAAGGGTTCGTCGGTGGCGAAGGTGTGCGCTAGCATAAACAGGTTGCTTTCAAGGAGTCCGTTGTATGCGCCGCTTCGATTTTGTCACCCTTAAACTGTTTATCTCCGTGGCAGATGAGGGGCGTCTGACTGCGGCGGCCGAGCGCGAACACTTGGCGCTTGCCGCGGTGAGCAAACGTATAAGCGACCTGGAAGCGCTGGTGGGCACTACACTGCTTTATCGTCGCCCGCGAGGGGTGGAGCTGACGCCTGCGGGCCAGGCGTTTTTGCATCATGCCCGGCGTATTATGGATAATATTGAACGCCTTAACGCAGAGCTTAGCGAATATGGTGAGGGCGTGCGGGGCCATGTGCGCATTCACTCCAACACCTCGGCAATTATTGCCTTTCTACCCCAGGATCTCAGCGCTTTTTCGCGTCTTTACCCGGAGATTAAGATCGATCTCCAGGAGCGAGTGAGCAGTGAAATCATCACCGCGGTGCGCGATGGGCTGACCGATATCGGCATTTTCGCCGGGCATGTCGCGGCACCCGAGCTCCAGCAGCTCTCCTACCGGCATGATCGACTGGTATTGATGACGCCCATCGACCACCCCTTAGCCGAGCGTGAAAGCATCGCCTTTAACGAAGCTCTGGCGTTTGATTTTATCGGCTTGCAACAGGATGCCTCGCTGCAATCGCTATTGAATGAACAAGCTAACCTGGCCGGTAAAGCGCTGCGTATGCGCATTCAGGTACGCAGCTTCGATGCCATTTGCCGCATGATTCACCACGGTATGGGCGTGGGCGTACTGCCGGAGCAGACCATCTACCGTGATCTGGGCGATTTGCAGTTGAAAAGTATTCCGCTCAGCGACCCATGGGCCCAGCGGGAATTGGTAATTGGTATGCGCCGCTACGCCACGCTTCCGGCCACTGCTCGCCATTTAGTCGACCACCTCACCCAGAATCATCAGAATGAAGACACACTCTAGAGGCTAGAGGCGAGACATCGTATTTGACGAAGCCAGCCTTCTTGAACGTCGATTTGAGACCCTTGGCGGCTTGTTTCAAGATCGAAGCAGCACCACACCCAATAACGACAACCGTAGAGAGTCCTCCCATGCGGAAACAACTACTTGCCACGCTGGCTACCCTGGGCGTGCTAACGGCGGCTCCGTTCGCCTTGGCTAACCCGATCGAAATCCAAGTCAACAACACTATGAGCGAAGGCGGTTCGGAAAGCGCCGCGGTGGAACGCTTTGCTGAATATTTAGAGGAGCAGGCGCCTGGCCGCTTTGAAGTGCGTCCTTTTTTAGCCGGTTCTCTGGGCGGTGAGAACGCCGTGCTGGAACTGCTCAACCTGGGCCAAACCCAGCTCTCCATTACCGGTGGCAACTGGCGCCAACAGTATGCGCCTGAATATGATGCCATTACGGTTCCCTTTGTGTTCACCACCTGGGATGAAGTGGACGCCTATATGGAGAGCCCGTCCGGCCAGGCGCTGGTTGAGAAAGCAGAAAACCAGGGCGGCCTAAAGTATTTTGGTTTGCAGCACCGCGGGCCCCGCCACATGACCGCTAACAAAGAAATTCACTCGCCGGCTGATCTGGAGGGTTTCCGTCTACGCCTGCCTTCGCTTCCGGTATGGCTGGAAGTGTGGGAAGAGATCGGCGCCCAGGTAGTCAACGTGCCGGCGCCAGAGATTTATCTCGCCATGCAGACCGGCCAGGTAGACGGCCACGAGAACTCGCTCTCCTCACCCTATACCCGTCGCCTATGGGAAGTGCAGGACTACCTGATTATGACCAGCCACGTGCAGTTTCCGTGGAGCTGGGTGGCCAGTTCGCGCTGGTGGGATGGCTTGGAAGCCGATGACCAGGCATTGATCGAAGAGGCGATCGACGTCGCCCGTCAATACGGATCAGAGCGCGAACGCGAGCTTGACGAATTCTATCTGGAAGCCCTTCAGGAGGAAGGCATGACCGTCATTGAGCCGGATGTTGCGCCTTTCCGCGAGGCAGCGTTGCCGGCGATAGATCGTGTCATGGCTGAAATGGCCGACGGTGTTCGTGAAGATGCGCTGGGTAACCAGAGCGAGTAACACCCCTTGAGCAAAACCGCGGCGGTCCCCAGGGCAGTCGCGGTTTTTCATGACAAGTTAATTTTCAAGACAAGTAAGTTTTCATAACCGATAAAAAAAGACGTCAGGGTAAGGAGTTCTGCTGTGGAAGACGCGGTAGCGCCCAATAACGGGCCGGATCGAATTGCTTTCTATGCGCTGCGCGGCGTCATCCGCCTATGCGATGGGGTAGGTGTAGCGTTAATGGCGGCCATTCTGTTCCTGATCGTGGCGGCGGTTATTGCCCGCGACCTGTTGGGGCTGGGGATGCCCTGGACGGAAGAGGTGGCGTCCATGCTGGCGATTTACGCCATTGGCTTTGGCTCGTTATCGGCGTGGGTGCGCAGCGAGCACCTGGTGGTGGATCTGTTCAGCCACAAGCTTTCAGGGCTGGGTAAAAATATTCAGTATCGGCTCACCGCGCTGATTTCTTGCGGTTTTTTTCTACTCGCAGCCTGGGGCTCGTGGATAATGTCGGATATGAGTGCCAACAATAAAACCGTCTCGTTAAGTATCAGTTTTAGCTACCTCTACTATGGTGTTTTCTTTAGTTTTGCGGGCATGGCGCTGATTGCCCTGTGGCAAACCCTGCGTGGGCCGGTGGCGTGGTTGGAAACCTCCCATGAAGAGGAGGCCTCGCAGCCATGACCGAACTACTGATTTTTGTCGGCGGCCTGTTAGTGCTAATGGCGATTGGCTTGCCGGTGGTCGTCGCTATTGGCGTTACCTCGTTTATCGCCTTGGTATTTACCGGGACTGGCGGCTTGCCCGCCGAGCTTTTGCCGCTACGTATGGTGCAAACGCTCAATAACTTTACCCTGCTGGCGATACCGCTGTTCATTCTGGCCGCCAATATTATGAATATTGGCTCGACGACCACGCGGATTTTTGACTTTGCCACCGCCTTGGTGGGCTTCACCAAGGGCGGCCTTGGCCACGCTAACGTGGTAGCCAGCTCTATCTTTGCCACCATGTCGGGCACCGCCGTGGCCGATGCGGCGGGGCTAGGTAGCATCGAAATCAAGGCCATGAAAGAGCGAGGCTATGCGCTGGACTACTCCACTGGCATTACCGCCGCCTCCAGCGTGATCGGGCCAATTCTGCCGCCGAGCATCGCGCTAGTCGTCTATGGGTGGCTGGCCAATGTGAGTATTGGCGGGCTGTTTATGGCGGGGCTGCTGCCGGGTATTTTGATGGCGCTGCTGCTAATGGGCATGACCGTACTGCTGGCCACCACTGGCAGGGTGGTGATGCCCAAACCCACGCCCTTTGATGCCTGTGAAGTCGCCCGTACCGGTAAGCGCGCTATTTTACCGCTGATGATGCCGGCGATTATCGTCGGCGGTATTTGGGGCGGCTTTTTCACGCCGACTGAAGCCGGTGCGGTTGCCTCGCTCTACGCGGTCATTCTGGGTGGGCTGATCTATCGGGATTTGAACTGGCGAGATCTCTACAGCGCCTTTCGCCGCACCCTGATGTTTAGCGCGGTGATCCTGCTGATTATCGCTGTTTCCAGTTTTTACGGCTGGATTCTGGTGCGCATGGGCATTCCCCAAGCGTTGGCGGGTCAGGTGGCCAGCATCGATATGCCCATGTTTGCACTGCTGCTCTGCTTTGCGCTGTTCTTCCTGTTAATCGGCTGCTTTATGTCGGTGATTGAAAGCATTCTGATTTTCACCCCGATTGTGGTGCCTGCTGCGCTAAGTGCCGGATTAGACCCCGTTCACTTTGGCATCGTGATGGTGATCACGCTCTCGGTGGGGGTGATTACGCCGCCCTTTGGCACCGTGCTGTTTTTGATGGTAGGCATTACACGGCTGCGCTACGGCCAGGTCGTGACGGCGATCATGCCGTTCCTGCTGCCAATTATTGCTACCATTTTGTTACTGATCTTGGTGCCAGGGCTGGCGACCTGGCTGCCGGATATCATGGGATATTGATCAAGGCGTTTCTGGTAGAAAAGCCCCGCGGCGTTGTTCCGCGGGGTAGGTAGGCGCTGTTATTGCTCCTCTGCAGGCAAAATCCTCCCTGGGTTCATCAGCCCTTTGGGGTCAAGCAGTGCTTTAACGCCGCTGATCAACTCCCGCTCGATAGGCGATAATCGCGCCAAGTAAGCCGCTTGCTTGGCGCGACCAATGCCGTGCTCTGCGCTGATGCTGCCGTGGAACTCGTCGAGCACCTCAAACAACTGCTCCTCCAAGCCATGCAGATGGGCTTTTTTATCACTATCTGCCATTGCCTTGGGCGGTAGAATATTAAAGTGCAGATTGCCGTCGCCCACGTGCCCATAGGCGATGATTTCGCACTCGGGGGACGCCGCCATCACCACCTCGCTTGCCCGGCTAACGAAGTCCGGAATCGCCGAAATGGGCACCGAGATATCGGTGCGCAAATGCTCTCCGCGCCGCCGCTGGCCTTCCAGCATGCTTTCGCGGAACTGCCACAACTGGGCGGATTGGGTGTCGCTAGAGGCCAGCGCACCATCCAGCACCAGCTCGCGCTCCATGCCGGTTTCCAACAGTTGTTCCAGCATCGAACCGAGATCTACCGGCCCGGTGGCCGCGACTTCCATCAACACGTACCAGGGGTAAGCACTCTCCATCGGGTCGCGGAGCTCAGGCGTTGCTTCGATAGCAAGCTCAATGCAGCGGCGGGGAATCAGCTCGAAAGCGGTCAACAGATCGCAGCAGTCGCGTCGCGCCAAACCGTAGAGATCAATCACCGCCTGAACAGAGGGCAGGCCAAGCAGCGCGGTACGGTTTTGGGTCGGGCGTGGTGAGAGTTTGAGTACCGCGCCAGTGACGATGCCCAGGGTGCCCTCGCTGCCTAAAAACAGCTGCTGAAGGTCGTAGCCGCGGTTGTCTTTATGCAGCGCGTTCAGGCTCTCCCAGACGCGCCCATCCGGCAGCACTACCTCAAGCCCCAACACCAGCTCGCGCATCATGCCGTAGCGCAGCACGTTAAGCCCGCCTGCGTTGGTGGCAATATTGCCGCCAATCTGACAGCTGCCTTGGGCACCTAGTGATAGCGGGAAGTCGCAGTCATGCTCAGCCGCCGCCAGTTTCACGTTCTCAAGGATGCAGCCTGCATCTACCGTGATGGTGAAGTTAACCGGATCAATGGCTCGCACGCTGTTTAAGCGCTCCAGACTAATCACCAGTTCCTGACCGTTGGCAGCAGGCAAGGCGCCTGCCACCAAACCGCTATGGCCACCCTGGGGCGTCATTGCGACGCCCTGCTCATAGCAGCGCTTCACTACTTCGGCGACGTCCAAGGTATTGGCTGGGCGCGCCACGGCAAGCGGCGTGCCCAGCGTGTCGCCCGCCCAGTCGCTAACGTAGCGCGCCATGGCGTCCGGCTCTCGGATTAAACCGCGCTCGCCGAGTAAGTGGGTTAGCTCATTTAGAAAGGTGGTGGTGTTGGTCATTAATGCTCTTCCTGCCAGGCCGCGCCTTCCGGAAAGCGGTGCTGGGCTTGGGACTCTGCATGCATGGCAATACTGTAACCCGGCGCCTCGGGTACCTGATAGCGGCCACGGTTGATGACCACCGGGTCGATAAAGTGCTCGTGAAGGTGATCCACATACTCAAGCACACGGCCCTCAAGACTACCGGATACCGCGATGTAGTCGAACAGTGAGATATGCTGGGTGTACTCGCAAAGCCCAACCCCACCGCCGTGAGGGCAAATCGGCACGCCGAATTTAGCGGCCATAAGCACTACTAGAATGACTTCGTTGAGCCCACCCAGGCGCGCCGCATCAAGCTGGCAGTAGTCGATGGCATCGGCCTGGAAGAACTGCTTGAACATCACTTTGTTGTGGCAGTGTTCACCGGTGGCAACGCCGATAGGCGCAACGCGATGGCGGATCTCGGCATGACCGAGAATATCGTCAGGGCTGGTGGGCTCTTCGATCCACAGTGGGTCAAATTCCGCCAAGCGGCGCATTTTAGTGACCGTCTCGTCGACTTCCCATACCTGATTGGCGTCCATCATGAGTACGTTGTCCCAGCCGATCTCATCGCGGAGCAGCGCTGCGCGGCGGGCGTCCTCTTCGATGTCGCCGCCAATCTTCTGTTTAAAGTGCGTCCAGCCTTCGGCCAGCGCTTCCCGGGCCAGGCCGCGTACTTTTTCGTCGCTGTAACCCAGCCAGCCCGCCGAGGTAGTGTAGGCAGGGTAGCCATCGCTGCGCATTTCGGCTTCGCGGGCTGCTTTGCCAGGGGCTTGGCGGCGCAGCAAACAGATCGCTTCTTCGGGCGTTAGCGCATCGGTGACAAAGCGGAAATCGAGGCAGCGCACCAACTGTTCGGGCGTCATATCCACCAGCAGTTTCCACACCGGCTTGCCTTCTTTTTTCGCCCACATATCCCACACCGCGTTGACGATGGCAGCGGTGGCGAGATGGATCGCGCCTTTGTCGGGGCCGATCCAGCGGAGCTGGCTGTCGCCGGTAATTTCCCGCCAGAAGGTGCCCATATTGTCGGTAATCGAGGCAAGCGTTCGCCCTTCAATCAACGGCGCGAGCGACTGCAGCGCGGTAACCACGATCTCGTTGCCGCGGCCAATGGTAAAGGTTAACCCGTGCCCTTCGGGACTGCTGTCATCGGTATGCAGGATGACGTAAGCGGCGGAGTAGTCCGGCGCGGCGTTCATGGCATCCGAGCCATCCAGCGAGCGGGAGGTAGGGAAGCGGATATCCTGAATCTCGACGCGAGTAATGGTTGTCATTGTGCTCTCCTTGGCGTTGAGGTAAGTGATGTATGAATTGATAGAAACAGTATTAACGGCGCGCTAAGTGGCGCATCAGATCGCGAATACCGTAGGTCCAAGGCGGCAACTGATCGCTTCGACCGACCTTATTGACCAAGGCACCTAACGCCGGGGTGGCGATGGTGACGCGGTCGTTCATATGATGCGTGAAGCCCTGACCTTTACCGTCGCGGTCTTGAATCGGCGAGAACATGGTGCCGAGAAACAGCATAAAGCCGTCCGGGTATTGATGGTGAGCGCCAATGGTTTGGCTGACCAGGTCCAGCGGGTCGCGGCTGATTTCACGCATATCGCTCTCACCCTGGAGCAGGAAGTCATCGTCTTCGCCCTCAATGCGCAGCGATACCTGGCAGTTGCGCACGCTGTCGATATCGAAGTGGTCATCGAATAGACGAATAAATGGGCCAATGGAACAGGAGGCGTTGTTGTCTTTCGCCTTGCCGAGCAGCAGGGCGCTGCGACCCTCAACGTCTCGAAGATTAACGTCGTTGCCCAAGGTCGCACCGCGCACCTGACCATGGCTATCGACGGCTAGGACAATTTCCGGCTCGGGGTTATTCCATTGAGAGGAGGAGTGTAAGCCCACTGTCGTGCCAAAACCCACCGATGAGAGCGGCTGCGCTTTGGTAAACACTTCGGCGTCGGGGCCGATGCCGACTTCCATATATTGCGACCAGCCGCCGCGGGCTTGAAGCGCTTTTTTAAGTGCCATCGCCTCTTCAGAGCCCGGCTTAATCTTGGAAAGGTCGCTGCCGATCAGCGCCTGCAAGTCGTCACGCAACTCGTCAGCACGGGTGGGATCACCGCCCGCTTGCTCCTCAATCACTCGCTCCATCAGGCTGACCGCAAAAGTGACACCGCACGCTTTAACCGCCTGCACATCGCAAGGGGCGAGCAGGTAGGGCGCCTGCGCTGGAGACGCCTGGGAGTTAGCCAGGAGCGTTTCTAAACTAGCTAAAGGCTTCCCTTCTGCGCGTTTTATCACCTCCAGCAGGTCGTCACGTTCTAGCAGATCGGCCATGGTCGGGCCAAATTCGGTGATATCGATGACTTTACCACCGTGCACGGTCACCAGTGCCGGGCCAGCCTGCGGGCCATCCAGCCAGACGCGGCCAACCAGCAGCGCTTTGTCCAGGTCATTGGGAATGGCGTCAGTAACGGAAAGTGGGTTCATGCGTGCCTCCTTTAGTAATAGTGGAACGGTAATAATGGAATAGTAAGAAATGAATCTTTAAAAATGGTGTGCGACTGGCGGTTGGTGCGCCATCGCCTATCCTGTTATGGATGTCGTGCTGTATGACAGGTATGCCAGTTAATGTCCTACTCTAGCGCACCGCTCTATTTCGGGTCGATAGGTAAATCTGTCTAGATGGATACGATTTCGCTGAGCAAGGCTTTCAACAATAAAAGTAAAAAGCATTAAGGAGAATTTCATGTTAGACGAGTAGAAGGGCAAGCGAGTATTAATCAAGGGTGTCAGTCGGTTAAACGCTATGGCCCCTGGAACGATAACGACCAACACATTAAGCGGCTATATCACCGACCAGATTATTGAGGTTAACGGTGGGCAGTTAATGGCATGAACACTTCAACGCCCGATTTTGCCTCTAAGCAGTGTTATGAAATCGCCATCACACTATGGGCGACCCATAGCTGCTCGTGCGCTTACACCATCAGCTCAGTTCGCAGCTGGCATCATCATAAGCATGGCTAAAATCCTTATTTGGATAGTTGCGCGATTGCAGGCGACCAACTAGGTTAGAAGCTGGTGGTATGATACGTATACAGCAAGATGGTCAGTCATGTCGACTGTCACCACTGAAATGACCAACACGCCACAATAAACCACGACCCATCGCAACAGACAGCAGCAAATCTCAATAACCAACAACAAATCTAACGGTTGTGAGGAGTACACAATGAGTCATAAGAGCCAGCATCTCCGTATGTCCCGTCTGCTAACGGCTACGCTGATCGCCGCAGGCATCGGTTTCACGGGTGCCGTTCACGCCGCTGAAAACCTCCGTTTTGCCCATGTTTATGAAACCTCTGAGCCCTTTCATAAATGGGCACTGTGGGCCGCCGATGAGATCGAAAAGCGTACCGATGGGCGTTATACCATGCAGGTGCATCCCGCCTCATCGCTAGGTAAAGAGGAAGATATCAATGAAGGGCTTGAACTGGGCACGGTGGATGTTATTTATACCGGCTCTCAGTTTGCTGGCCGTGCGTACGGCCCCATCGGCATTGCAGGCGCTGCCTATATGTTCCGAGACTTTGATCACTGGCAGGCCTACGCCGATAGTGACCTGTTCCAAGAGATAGCTCAGGGCTACCAGGATCAAACCGGTAACGTTCCGCTGGCGCTCAACTATTACGGCGAGCGACATGTGACGTCCAATAAGGAGATCAACGAGCCTGCCGATATGGAAGGCCTCAAAATTCGGGTGCCCAACGCACCGATGTACATGATGATGCCGGAAGCCGTCGGCGCCAACCCCACGCCAATCGCCTTTGATGAGGTCTACCTCGCCTTGCAACAAGGCGTGGTGGATGCCCAGGAAAACCCGCTGCCCACTATTCGGGCCAAGGCCTTTCACGAGGTTCAGGACTACATCAACCTGACCGGCCACATCACCGACTCGTTAATCACTATTGTCGGCGGGCCACGCTGGAACCAGCTCTCCGAAGAAGATCGCGAAATTTTCCGTGAGGTTTTCCAGGAAGCCGCCGAAAACAACACCAAGGATATCCTCAAATCCGAGGACGAGCTGGTGGCCTGGTTCGAGGAGCAGGGCAACACGGTTAACGAAGTGGATCGAGAACTCTTCCGTGAGGCGGTTATGCCGGCCCATAACGGCGATGCTGCCACCTGGGATGAGGAAACCTACGAACGTCTCCAGGCTATCGGCCAATAATCCAACCCTTTGATGGCACTCCGCTCTTTTGAGCGGAGTGTTTGGAGTGTTGTGCCATGAGTGACACACGAGAAGACGCCCCGCCTGCCGTCGATCCAATGATCGATTTTGAATCCGCCTTTGACGATACCCCGTTCAGGCTAAGTGATTACCGCATTGAAGATTTGGCGACCCTGATACTGTTTTGGGCGCTGATTTTAGTGGTATTTGCCCAGTTCTTTAGCCGCTACGTAATGGGTGACTCCATCGGCTGGACCGAGGAGATCGCTCGCTACCTACTGATTGGAGTGGGGTTTATGGGCAGTATCATGGCCGCCCGCAACGGCAGCCATATTATGGTGGAGTTCTTCTACCACTACATGCCTGCGTGGCAGGCGCTTTTGCTGGAGCGTCTAGTAAACCTCATCAGCCTTACCTTCTATATAGCGATGGCGTGGGTGACCTATCAACTGGCATCGCGCACTAGCAGCTTGATGGTGTCCATCGACCTGCCCAAAAGCATCATCTATTTCACGGTCTGCGCGGCGTTTGTATTGATGGCGATGCGTACCGTTCAACGGCTCTATCTCAAGTATCAGCACCGCCACGATGATGTTTAAAGAGTGGTATTCGCCCCGCCATTTGTATTAAGAGGCCTGCTATGTCTCGACTCACTTTGATGCGTTGGCAAACGCCGCTCGTGTCGCCGCTGCTGGCGGCCCTTGCGGTGCTTGGCTGCGTGATCTTACCGCTGATGGGCTACCATCTTGCGTTTCTGTTTTTCGCCCTGTTTACCATGCTGGTACTCGGCGTGCCCATCGCCATTAGCCTGGCGGGCTCCTGTTTAATGTTTGTGCTGATCACCGGACAAGTGCCCAATATTGTCGTAGCCCACCGCATGATTAATGGCATCGACAGCTTTCCACTGCTGGCGATTCCCTTTTTTATCTTTGCCGGGAGTTTGA
Source organism: Halomonas sp. SpR8 (assembly GCF_031010195.1). Taxonomy (GTDB): domain Bacteria; phylum Pseudomonadota; class Gammaproteobacteria; order Pseudomonadales; family Halomonadaceae; genus Vreelandella. The sequence continues at coordinate 237,014 of NZ_JAUAMC010000004.1, forward strand.
TGAACAACGGCGGGATTACCGAACGGATATTCAATTTCGCTAAAGCTTTGATGGGCTGGATGCGCGGCGGGCTTGGGCACGTCAATGTCGGCGCCAGCATCGTATTTTCCGGGATGTCTGGGGCGGCGGTGGCGGATGCCGGTGGTCTTGGCATGATCGAAGTCAAAGCCATGAAAGACGCCGGCTATGATGAAGAGTTCGCGGTGGGCATTACCGCTGCTTCCTCGACTATCGGGCCGATTATTCCGCCTAGCCTGCCGATGGTGATTTATGGCGTGATGGCCTCCGCCTCGGTGGGCCAGCTGTTCGCCGCAGGTCTCGTTCCCGGGCTGCTGATGGGCGCCATGCTGATGCTGATGATCTTTATTATCTCCCGTCGGCGGGGCTATCAGCGCGATGCGGTGTTCTCGATGGGAGTCCTCGGCCATACCTTTAAGCGGGCGTTCTTATCGCTACTAACGCCGGTCATTATCGTTGGCGGTATTATTAGTGGTGCCTTTACACCCACCGAAGCAGCAGTGGCCGCGGTGTTTTATGCGCTACTACTGGGTGTGGTGGTTTATCGCACGCTGACTTGGCGCAAGCTGCTCAAAGTCAGTATGGAAACCATCGAGACCACCGCGGTTATTCTGTTTATTGTCTCCTCGGCGTCGATTTTTGCCTGGATCCTCACCAGTAATCAGGTCACCCAGAACGTGATTGCCTTAATGGGCCCCTTTGCTGACAGCAAGCTCGCGGTGCTGATGATGGCGAACATTGTGCTGATTATCGTTGGCTGCTTTATGGAGACCATCGCCGCGATCACCATTCTGGTGCCGGTGCTGCTCCCCATGGCGGTTGCAGTGGGCGTAGACCCGGTTCATTTTGGGGTGATCATGGTGCTCAACTTAATGATCGGGCTGTTGACCCCACCGGTGGGCATGGTGCTTTACGTGCTTTCAAGGGTTTCCAATGTCAGCTTTGAGCGCTGCATGCGCGGCACCATGCCGTTCCTTATCCCATTGGTGATCTGCCTGCTGTTAGTCACCTTTATTCCGGCGATCTCTATGTGGCTACCCACGCTGATTTACCGCTAAGGCACTGCCGGAAGTGGGTTGACTGCCCGCTACCGACAATATTGAGACCTGGAGTGTTTAACCCATGACCGATTCGTCGTTGGACTTTCGTGTCGCATGCGAAGACCTTACTCGTTTTATGCAAGCGGTTCTCGCGGCGGCGGGAGCTAACCAGGCATCCGCTGATGCAGTAACCCGCGCTCTGGTGACAGCCTCGCGGATGGGCACCGACAGCCACGGCCTACGCCTGCTGCCCCACTATTTACAGGCGCTTAAAGGCGGGCGCATTAACGGCGTACCCAACATGCAATTTCACCAGCGCTTGGCCGCAACGGGGTTCTTGGATGCGGACGATGGGCTAGGGCACTTGGCGGGTTATACCGCGATGGAGCACGCCATGGAAATGGCGGAAAACGTCGGTATAGGCGCTGTCGCGGTGGGTAATTCTTCGCACTTTGGCGCGGCTGGCTGCTATGCCTTAGCGGCGGCTGAGCGCGGTTATCTGGGTATGGCGTTTTGTAACTCTGACCCCTTCGTGCTGCTGCATGACGGCGCCAAGCCTTTCCACGGCACTAACCCCATCGCTTTTGCTGCGCCGGTAGCGGGTGAGGAGCCGTATCTGCTGGATATGGCCACCAGCTCGGTGCCGTGGAACCGGGTGCAGCAGTACGGCGCCATTGGTCGTGAACTGCCGGATCAGGTCGCTGCCGATGCCAACGGGCAGGTTAGCCGAGACCCTAGCAAGATCGCCGCACTACTGCCGTTGGGCGGCAGTGCCTTCGGCTTCAAGGGTGCTGGGCTGGGCGGCATGGTCGAGATACTGAGCTCGATGCTATCGGGCATGCAGCACGGTTTTAAGCTTCTTCCCATGGGTGGTTCAGATATGACCACGCCACGTGGAGTAGGGCATTTTTTCCTGGCCATGAACCCCGATGCGTTTGTAGACGAAGACACTTTCGCGCGCGGATTGGCCGAGTACTTGGCCGACCTGCGTATCCAACCTGCTGCCGTGGGGGCCGAGGTGCTAGCCCCCGGGGATCGCGAATGGCGTTGCCAAGCGCAGCGCGATGCACAGGGCATTCCTCTCGATTCCGCCAATCAGTTAGCCTATGCCGAGATGGCTAAACAGTACCGAATAGCGCCGCTCACTCAACTCGGTTGAAGGCTGGTTTGAAGACTGGTTTGAAGGACAATGACGAGAAATGCAGTAAAATGGCGGAAAATTCCAGGTTAACCAGGGGTGACTGCCTATGAGCAGATACCGGATCGAGCGAAAAACGCTGTCCGAACAGGTCGCCGAGCAGCTCGAGGCGGAGATCCTCGAGGGGCGGCTAAGTGAAAATGATCAACTGCCTTCGGAGAGGGAGCTGATGGAGCAGTTTGGTGTTGGCAGGCCAGCGGTGCGCGAAGCGCTGTTTCATCTTCAGCAGCTTGGGCTAATTGCCATTAATAGCGGCACCCGTGCCAGGGTGATTCGCCCTACCGCAGAAGCGGTGATGGCCAGGCTTTCCGGGGTGACGCGGCAACTGCTTTCCAAGCCCGATGGCCAGCAATATTTTCAAGAAGCGCGGGCCATGTTTGAAATTTCATTGGCGCGCTATGCCGCGCGCAATGCCAGCGAAGAAGATTTGGCTCGGCTACGCGAGGCGTTGGCCGATAATCGCGATGCGATTGGCGATGAAGCGCGCTTTAAACGCTCCGATAACGACTTTCATGGCGTATTGGCCAGCATCGGCCGTAACCCTATCTTTGATGCCATACATGTAGCACTCTCTGAGTGGCTAGACGATCGCCGCGCGCTGGTATTGCAGCAAAAAGATGAAGATAAAGCCGCCACCGCGGCCCATACCGAAATCATCGCCGCAATTGAGTCCCGCGATCCGGATGCGGCCGAGGCGGCCATGCGGTGTCACCTCGACCGACATTACGGGACGTACATGAAGCTTAAAAAGCGTCTGTCTGATGCTTCTTAGCGTTGCACGTTTGCGCTGCCGATATTAGCCCTCGCGCTTGCCGTCCACTAAGCGTGAAACGCTAAACGGATTGCCGTCTTGTAGCGCTTCTGGCAGCAGGCCTGCGGGTAAGTCTTGGTAGCAAACCGGGCGCAGGAAGCGGTAAATGGCCGCGCTGCCCACTGAGGTGGTGCGTGAATCGGAGGTGGCCGGGTACGGGCCGCCGTGCACCATGGCGTGACCGACTTCCACACCGGTTGGCCAACCGTTGGCCATAATCCGCCCAGCGCGCCGCTCAAGCACTGGCAGCAAACGTTTGGCGGCGGCAAGGTCGCCATCGTCTAGCTGCAGCGTTGCGGTCAGTTGACCTTCCAGCTTTTCGGCCACCTGCTGCATTTCATCGCTATCACGGCATTCAATGACCAGCGACGCGGCGCCGAAGACCTCAGCTTGTAGCGCTTCATCGGATAAGAAGTCGCTGGCGCTGGTGACGAACAGCGCTGTTTGGCAGCTATGCGGGCCATCGCCCGTTTGGCCACGGGCAATTTCCGTGACGCTGGCGTTGCCCGCCAGGGCTGCCACGCCGCTCTGATACGCGTCGTGAATGCCAGGGGTGAGCATGGTTTGCCCAGCGCTGCTTTTAACGGCGTCGCCAGCGGTGGCGACAAAGGCATCCAGGTCGGCGCCTTTGAGGCCAATCACTAAACCAGGATTGGTACAGAACTGGCCTGCACCCATGTTCAACGAAGCAACGAAGCCTTCCGCGATTTTAGTGCCGCGGGCTTTCAGCGCTTCAGGCAGTAGAAAGACCGGATTAATGCTGCTCATTTCGGCATACACGGGAATCGGCTCCGGGCGTGCTTGCGCGGTGGCCATTAGCGCTGTGCCGCCACTGCGTGAACCGGTGAAGCCTACTGCTTTAATGCGCGGGTCGGCGACTAGTGCCTGGCCGATCTCTTTACCCGAGCCAAATAGCAGCGAAAAAACCCCTTCCGGCAGTTCGCACTTCGCCACCGCGCGCTGAATCGCGCGACCGACCAGCTCAGAGGTGCCAGGATGGGCCGAATGTCCCTTCACAATGACCGGGCACCCCGCCGCTAGCGCAGAGGCGGTATCGCCGCCCGCGACGCTAAACGCCAGCGGGAAGTTGCTGGCGCCGAATACGGCCACTGGGCCTAACGGAATATGGCGCTGGCGCAGGTCTGCGCGGGGCAGCGGCTGGCGCTCGGGCAGTGCCGGATCGTGGCGCAGGTCGAGCCACTCCCCCGCGCGGACGACCGAAGCAAACAGACGCAGCTGGCCACAGGTACGGCCGCGCTCACCTTCCAGGCGAGCCGTTGGTAGGCCCGTTTCGGCCACGCCGCGCTCGGTAAGCTCGCCACCAATCGCCTCAATCTCCCCAGCAATGGTTTCCAGGAAGTGCGCACGTGCCTCTAGTGAGGTCTCGCGGTATTTGTTAAACGCCGCTTCTGCCAGCTTGCACGCCTGTTCCACTTCGGCGCGACTGCCACCCAGGTAGTTCGGCGCTAAGGTTTCACCCGTGGCAGGGTTAATGGCGTAAATTTCGGCTTTTGAGCCGGTAACGGCCTGCTGACCGATGAGTAGTGTGCCTTGCAGTGTCATGTTGGCCTCCTTTTAAAGGGCGTTAACGATTGATGCTTGGAGTAATCTTTCGTGAGCCTGCTGCACGCGAAGCGTGTTGCGCAGCGCACGGCCAAAGTCGCCAAGCGCGATTTCGAAGCGATCGCCGTCACGGGTTTGAATGCCATCGGCAAAGCTCAATGTTGCCGTGCCAAAGAAGTGAACGTGGACATCGCCAGGGCGGCGAAATCCGGGGTACTTGAAGTGGTGGTATTCAAGGTTGGCGATGCTATGCGCCATATTGGCTTCGCCGGTGAGAAACGGCTTTTCCCACAGCGTTTGATTGTCGCGAACAATGCGGCTGGTGCCTTCAAGATGGCTAGGCAGTTCGCCGATCAATAGCTCCGGCCCAAAGCTGCACGCGCGCAGCTTAGAGTGCGCTAACCAAAGATAGTTGAAGCGCTCGGTGACGTGGTCGGAAAACTCATTACCGACCGCGTAACCGACCCGCCAAGGTGCGCCATCGGCGCCAATCACATACAGCCCGGCAAGCTCGGGCTCTTCACCGGCATCTTGCGCAAACTCGGGAGAGGGCATCTCGGCTTCGGGGGCGACGATGCAGTCACCGTCGCCTTTATAGAACCACTCAGGCTGAGCGCCCGGCGTATTGTCAGCCGGTTTACCGCCCTCGACGCCCAGCGTGAACATGCGCATGGAGTCGGTCATATCCTCTTTCGCGGCCTGAGCTTTAGCATGCATTGCCGAGCGCGTATCGGCACTCCCCAGGTGCGTTAAACCGGTGCCGGTCACTAAGCAGTGGGCCGGATCGGGGTGGGTAAGCGGTGGTAGCAAGCGTCGTTCGTCAATCAACTGCTGATAATCGACTTTTTCCTCGCCTAAGCGCGAGGTAATCGTATTTTTAAGCGATTCTCCAGCCGTAATAGCCGCTTGCGCGAGGCCATAGGTGCCGCCTTCAATAGTAATGGGGCGCACGGTCGTGTCGCTCTCTACCAAAGCCACCCGTAGCAGTTGTTGATCAAGATATTGAATTAAACGCATCGTCATTTCCTTGTAAAGCCTCAGTAATCAGTTACCGCGCACGGCGGTGAGATCCGGCAGCCACGTCACAATGCCGGGGAATGCGATCAAAATAACCAGTACCACGAGCAGGGCTGCATAGTAGGGCAGCATGGCTTTAACGAGCTGCTCCATTGAGACCTTGCCGACTCCGCAACCCACATACAGGCAAGTGCCCACTGGCGGTGTTAGAAGGCCAATGCCGAGAATGAACGCCATCAATACGCCGAAATAGACCGGATCAACGCCGACCGATGTAACAATTGGTGTCAGCATAGGCGCCATAATGACCATCGCCGGTGTGAGATCCATTACGAACCCGACTAGCAGCAGCAAGCCTGCAACGATCAACAGCAGCAGAAAGGGGTCTTGGGTAATCGCTTGCACCTGCGTCACTAACGTTTGCGGCACCATGTTAATGGTTAAAAACCAGGCAATGACGGTCGCAAACGCGAGTAGCAGCAAGACCATGCCGGTCAGGCGGGCGGTGCGAATCAGCATGCCCCACAAGGCGGTAATCTTAAATTCGCGGTAGACGACTAATGAGATAAACAGCGAGTAAAGCAGCGCCGCAACGGCCGCTTCGGTGGCGGTAAATACCCCGCCAATGATGCCGCCGATGACGATGACCGGCAGAACTAGCGCCAGCCAAGCGGCTTTGAACGCCTGCCACAGCACATCAAAACGGAATTTACGGGTCTGACCCGCATGGCCGATGGTGGCCATGATGAAGGTAGTTGCCATGAGCCCAAAACCGATCAATATGCCCGGCACAATGCCCGCGATGAACAGGCGGCTAATCGAGGTCTCGGTAACAATACCAAACAGAATCAGCGGAATAGATGGTGGAATAATAATACCGATCACCGATGAAACAGTGTTAATCGCGGTGGCTTGGGGCGCGGTATAACCCTGCTTGGTCATCGAGGGAATCATCATCGCCCCGGTAGCGGCGGTGTCTGCCACGGCTGAGCCGCTAATACCGCCAAAGAACATAGAGCCGGTAATTGCTACCTGGCCAAGGCCACCGCGTACAAAACCCACCAGCGCTCCAGCCAGCTCCATCAAGCGACGGGCGATACCGCCGTTGCTCATGACTTCGCCAACCAGGATAAAGAACGGAATCGCTAACAGCGGAAAGCTGTTTACCCCACGAACTGACTGCTCAATCAAAATCGAGAGCGGAATATCAGAAATAAATGCCATAACCACGGCGGCAATGCCCAGGCCAAAGGCAATCGGCAGGCCCAGTGCGAGCGAGGCAAACAGAATGCCTAGAAAAATCCATAGCATGGTCTATCGGCCTCCATTAGCGGTAGTCGCAATATCTGGCGAGCGTATCTGTCCAATGCTCTGCCAAGCGCGCCAAATCGCCACGGCGGCAATAGAGATCGCACACAGTACCAGCGAAGCATTAATCAGGTTCCAGGGCACATTGAGGATGGCGGTTTGACTGGAGGCACGCGTCATCACCAGCACGCCGCCCCAAATAATAACGCCCATTAGCAGCGTGATGATTACGTGTTGTAGCAGGTACAGCATATGCGCGGCACGGGGCGCTAAACGGCGCACCAAAATGTCGACGGCAATGTGTTCATAGCGGGCGAACGCCGCGGCGGCACCGATAAAAATCAGCCAGATAAACAGCATGCGGGCCAGTTCATCGGCCCAAGGCACGGAATTGTTAAACACGGCGCGCCCTACAACATTGACCGACACCGAAACGATTAACGCCACTAGTAACGCTGCAATGATGTGCTCCATGGCCAGCGTCAGCCAGCGAAACAGCGCGGGGCCTCGGCGCTGCTCGGTGTCGATCTCTAACGGCTTGCGTTGAGGGTCGTCGAGGAAGGCTGCCGTATCAGGAATTTGCGTGTCAGGTATATCCATGAACTCTCCGAAGAGACAAGTAACGACAAAACAAGAGGCATTGGCCCCTTGTTTTGTCTAACCGTTTTGATTGGCAGTTTTGTCTAGCGATAGAACGCCGAACGGAAGCGCGGCGCTTATTCCGTCATTGAGGAGTCGGCAATGCGCTGGAACTCAGCCACCAAATCTTCGCCGATGCGGGGAGCCCACTCGTCATACACCGGCTGCACGGCTTCTTGGAAAGCGGCGATTTGCTCGTCATCAAGACGGGTAATCTGCATGCCACGCTCTTCGAGTTGATCACGCGACCAGTCGTCATATTCGCTTGAGAGCTGGATTTCGTAATCGGCAGCCTGCAGGGCGGCCTCTTGCACCAGTTCCTGATACTCAGGGTCTAAGTTGTCCCAGGTACGCTCAGAAATCATTTTGATAAACGGCGTGTAGACGTGACGAGTTTCTGAACCGTAGTCTTGCACCTCGTGGAAGTTGGACGTCAGGATGGTGCTCCAGGGGTTTTCCTGGCCGTCAACAACGCCCTGTTCCATGGCGGAAAACAGCTCACCAAACGCCATGGGCGTGGGGTTGGCGCCAAGCGCTTCCCAAATTGCCAGGTGCACCGGGTTTTCCATGGTACGAATCGACAGGCCGCGAACGTCTAAACCGGCAACATCATCGGGCGAAGCGACTTCCCGCGCGCTATTGGAAAGCTGACGAAAGCCATTTTCGGAGAACGCCAGCGCTTTCAGGCCAGTGCCATCAAACGCATCGAGCATCTCTTGGGCCGCGTCGCTACGCATGGCTTTTACGGCGGCTTCGCGCGTCGGTAGCAAGAAGGGCAGGTCAAAAACCGCGAGCTCTTCAACGTAGCCCGTCGCGGGAGAGGATGAAGGATAGGTCATATCCAGCGTGCCGGTCTGCAGCATTTCCATCATCTGCACATCGTCACCAAGCTGACTATTGGGGAAGATATTAACGGTGATTCGACCGTCGCTGCGCTGGTCGAGAATATCTGCAAAGTACTGGCTGGAAATATACTGAGGCGAGCTTTCGGCCAAGCCAAGCCCCATGCGTAGCGTAACGCTGCCGTGATCACCCACCGTATCGCCTTCAATTTCAGGCGGGTCGGAAAGATCAGGTGTCTGCGCGTGGGCGATACCTGAACTGAGCAGTGTGGCACCGGTTACTAATAGGGTGCGCTTCCATAAATAATGCATAGTTGTCACTCTCCTGGCGTGCTGCAGGCCGCTTCACTAAGGGTGTCTTGCAAGCGAACTGCAGCGTGGTTGCTATTGTTTTTGTGTTTCAGCAGCACAAATCTCGTCGGATAAGCGCCGCAACCCTTAGCTAAATGTCTAACGTTTTGGCTATATGTTCAACATATACTTTTGTATGTGTCGACGGCTGAGTCAAGAAAGCGTAACTTGCCAACTGACCTTTATTTTTACTTTAGGCGTGGAGTTGCACCATGGCCAATGCTCACCGAATCTCTTCTAACCAGTTGCGTTCACGTTACTGGTTCGACAATCCCGACCACCCTGGTACCACGGCGCTATGCATTGAGCGCTACCTCAATTACGGCATCACGCTGGATGAGTTAACCAGTGGTAAGCCGATTATCGGTATTTGCCAGTCAGGGTCTGACTTAACGCCGTGTAATCGACACCACATTGATCTCGTTAAACGGGTGAAAGACGGCATTCGTGCGGCGGGCGGCGTGCCGTTTGAATTTCCCATGCACCCTATCCACGAAAACGTGCGCAGGCCCACGGCCGCGCTGGATCGCAATCTGGCCTACTTGGGCATCGTGGAGGTGCTCCACGGCTATCCATTAGACGGCGTGGTACTGACCACCGGCTGCGATAAAACCACGCCGGCTGCGCTAATGGCGGCGGCGACAGTGAATATCCCCGCTATAGTGCTCTCCGGTGGGCCGATGCTAAACGGCTGGCGGGGCGCCGAGCGAGTGGGCTCTGGCACGATTATCTGGGAGCTACGCAAGCGCTTGGCGGCGGGGGATATCGACTACGCGGAGTTCCTTTCCCGCGCCAGCGATTCGGCGCCTTCGATTGGCCACTGCAATACCATGGGCACGGCCTCCACCATGAACTCCATGGCCGAAGTACTGGGTATGAGCCTGCCGGGTTCCGCGGTTATTCCAGCGCCCTACAAAGAGCGCGCAATGGTGGCTTACGACACCGGCACACGGATTGTCGATATGGTCTGGGAGGATTTGCGCCCGCTGGATATTCTGACCCGTGAAGCGTTTGAGAACGCTATTGTGGCGTGTTCGGCGTTGGGGGGGTCTTCCAATGCGCCGGTGCATGTTAATGCCATCGCCCGCCACGCGGGTATTGAGCTTGATAATGATGACTGGCAGCGCCTAGGGCATGAAATTCCGCTGCTGGCTAACGTCATGCCCGCCGGTGCTTTCCTGTGTGAAGAGTTTCACCGTGCAGGCGGCGTGCCTGCGATTCTTCATGAGCTACAGGCGGCGGGTAAGCTGCACGGCGACGCGCTGACGGTGAATGGCCGCTCGATTGGCGATAATCTTGAAGGCCGCGAAACCCAGGACCCGGATGTGATCTGCCGTTACGCCGACCCACTGGTCGCGCACGCCGGCTTCCTCAATCTCAAGGGCAACCTGTTTGACTCAGCGCTGATGAAAACCAGCGTGATCTCCACGGATTTCCGCGAGCGCTTCTTGAACGACCCGGATGACCCGGAAGCCTTCGAAGGCAAGGTCGTGGTGTTTGATGGCTCGGAAGATTATCACGCCCGTATTGATGACCCGGCGCTCAACATCGACGCCCGCACTATTCTGGTGATGCGTGGAGCCGGGCCAGTAGGCCACCCTGGCGGTGCCGAAGTGGTCAATATGCAGCCACCGGAGGCGCTGATCAAACAGGGGATTGAGTCGCTGCCGTGTCTGGGTGATGGCCGCCAGTCGGGCACCTCCGGTTCACCGTCGATTCTCAACGCCTCGCCTGAGGCTGCCACGGGCGGCGGCTTGGCGCTGCTGGAAAGCGGCGACCGGCTGCGGGTCGATCTCAAGCGCGGCGAGGTACAGCTGCTAATTGAGACAAATGAGTTGGACGCGCGCCGGGAGCGTTTGGCCCAGCAGGGTGGTTACCGCTACCCTGGCCACCAGACGCCTTGGCAGGAAATTCAGCGCAGCATGGTCGAGCCACTGGATCGCGGGATGACGCTGGAACCGGCCACCAAGTACCGCGATGTCGCCCGCCAGCATCCGCCCAGGGATAATCACTGAGGAGACGGGCACTAAGATGAGTGGTTGGAGTAGCTTGGCGCATCGCCAGCAAGGTTTACTGTTAACCGGCGGCGGCGCACTGATCATGGCCCCCGATGCTCTGCTAATTAAAGTGGCTAACCTGCCCGATGCCGAAATACTGATGTGGCGTGGTTTCCTTTCGGGGCTGGGCTTTCTACTGATTGCCCTGATGCGCTATGGCCGTGGCACCTTGGCTGCCTATCGCCGCTGCGGTTGGACCGGTATCGCCGTGGCGCTGCTGTTCAGTTTAACAACCTGCGGTTTTGTGCTCGGCAATCAGTACACCAAGGCGGGTAACGTGTTGATGATTCTGGCCAGTTCACCTCTGATCGCTGCGGCGCTCTCCTGGGTCATTCTTAAAGAGCGCTTGCCCCGGCGCACCTGGCTGGCGATCTTGGTGTGCATGCTAGGCATTGCCATGCTGGCGTTGGACGACGCCGGTGCTGGCTCTTGGGTAGGCAACGCCTTTGCCTTAATGGCCGCGACGACGCTGGCGATCAACTTCACCTTATGCCGAACGCGCCCAGGCGTTGATATGAGCCCGATGCTGGTCTTCAACGGCCTCATTGTGGGGAGCGTTGCCGGGCTTTTCTGGCTGGCGGGAGGCGACACCACGCTGCCAGCGGCCAACCAACTTGCCGTCGTGATCCTGCTATGTCTGATTATTGTGCCCTGCGGAGTGACCCTGTTACAGCGCGGGCCACTCTATTTACCCTCCGCTGAGGTGGGCCTGCTGATATTGCTGGAAGTGGTGCTGGGCACGTTACTGGCTTGGTGGATACTATCCGAGCAGCCAGCCCCGATGGCAATGGCTGGCGGCGTCTTAGTGATTGGTACGCTCACGGCCAAGGGCCTCTATGAACGACGGTTGGAACTAAGGCAGCGTGCCATTTTAGAACCCGAGCCGTCGATAACAGTCAACCGGTCAAGTACGCTATGATTGCCAGGAATCGAAACAGGGTCTTATCGCAGTGACGTCAACTCCCAGTAAACCAACGGCTCGCCCCAGCATCGCCGAACACCTCGCCGAGGAGATCTTCGGTGGCCGCTATCACCCCGGTGATCTGGTGCCCCGTGAAATGGATCTATGCGAACGGTTTGCGATTAATCGCTCGGCGGTACGCAGTGACCTTCGTCAATTAGTTGACGCGGGTATCATCGAACGTATCTCTGGGCATGGCTCCAAAGTGCGTGAGTACTCAGAGTGGCATATTCTCGACCCTCAGGTGACCGAGTGGTTAACGCGCTACGCCGCTCCCAACCCGGATATTCAGCGGGAAATACTGGCCTTTCGCCTGGATGTTGAGCCCTACGTAGCGATGACGGCCGCTAAACGTGCCACGGCACGCGATCTTGTCGCCATTGAAGAAGCTTTTGAAGGGCTGGGGCAGAATTTGCGCAATGCCACCTGCGACGAAGAGCGGCGGCTGCACAGTGAGTGCGATGTGGCCTTCCACGAGGCGATCTTCAAGGCGACGCACAACATCGTGTGGGCGCAGCTATCGCATATTTTGCGCCCCTCCATCTATATGCTGATCTCCATGTCCAACGAGAGTGCATCCGATCCCGAAGAGAGTCTGGAACGCCATCGGCATTTGATGGAAAGCATTCGTTTGCGCCGACCCCGTGAGGCGTTTTTAGCTTCACAAGCCGTGTTAGCCGGTACCGCAGAGGCGCTGGGTCTTGAGCATAGCGCCAGCTCACTAGGACGCACGGTTGAGTTACCCCACACCGCACATTGAATCCCCCCTTTAATCACAAGGTGAATTTATGTCTGACCTCACTATTGGCCTAGTGGGCGTGGGTAAAATCGCCCGCGACCAACATCTACCGGCGATCGCCGCCACTCCAAATTGCCACCTTCTTGCCACGGCAGATCCCTATGCCTCGCTAACGGATGTGCCAGGCTACCAAGGCCTGGAGGCGATGCTGGACGCGCACCCGGATATCGACGCCGTCGCAATCTGCACCCCAACGCACCTGCGCTACTCGCAAGCACGGGCAGCGCTGCTGCGCGGCAAACACGTAATGTTGGAAAAGCCACCGGGAGCGACGTTAAGCGAAGTTGAAGACTTGATTGACTGCGCCAAGCAACAGGGCGTTAGTCTGTTTGCCGCCTGGCATTCGCGGTTCGCCCCCGGTGTGGCCGACGCCCGGCAGTGGTTAGCCAATCGCCAGGTTCAGCGGGTTGAGATTGAGTGGAAAGAGGACGTGCGGGTATGGCATCCCGGTCAGGCATGGATTTGGCAGCCGGGCGGTATGGGCGTTTTTGACCCCGGTATTAACGCACTCTCGATTGCCACAGCGATTTTACCCCAACCGTTTTTTCTGCAACAGGCGCGGCTGCTGGTACCCAGTAACGCACAAACCCCGATTGCGGCGGCGCTCTCCTTCACCGATCCGCAAGGCGCGACGATCGAGGCGGATTTTGACTTTCGTCAGCCTGGCCCACCAACCTGGGATATGCACATCGACAGCGATGGTAGTCGCTTAAGCCTAACCCAAGGTGGCTGCCGTCTGATGATCGATGACCAACTTGTTATCGAGGCCGAAGAGCGCGAGTACCAGGGGCTCTACACGCGCTTTGCGGAGCTGATCGCAAGCGAGTGCAGCGAGGTGGATGTTGCCCCGCTGCGCCAAGTTGCCGATGCGTTTTTATACGGCCATCGTGAGAGTACCGGCCCTTTTATTGAGTAACAGAACCGACGAAGCTTGTTTAATCACGCTTGCATTGACCAAGCGTGATCCTTCAAAGACTGGCCTGACCGTAAAGGATAGCCGATAGCCATCGACAGTCTTCATAGTGGCCAAATGGCCAGTTGCGGCCACATCAATAGCGCCGCGAGTATGCATAGCTGAATGGCCATAAAGGGGAGTACGGAAAGATAGATATCCTTCAGGCTGATATCCGGCGGTGCCACGCTTTTAAGGTAGAAGGCAGCGGGCCCGAAGGGTGGTGACAGGAACGACACCTGCATGTTCACGGCGAACAGAATACCGAACCAGATCGGGTCGAAACCCAGTTGAATAACGATGGGCAGAAAGATCGGCAGGGCCAGCATGGCGATCCCGATCCAGTCGAGGAATAGCCCCAGTACCAGCATGATCGCCATCATGATCAGAATGATCACTATCGGCGCGACGTCGAGCCCCAGGATCAGGCTCGACACAAAGCGGTTGCCGCCCATCAGGTTATAGACGCCTACCAGGGCGGCGGCGCCGATGCCGATCCAGATGATCATGCCGCAGGTGTTCATGGTCTGGCCCAGGCTATGGTGCAGCATGCCGGGAGTGAACTCGCCGCGTACAATGGTGGCGAGCAGTACGCCGAAGACGCCCATGGCCGCCGCCTCAGTGACCGAAGCGACACCGCCGTAGATAGTGCCCAAGACTAAAAAGGCAATCAGTCCAGGCAGCAGAATGGCCTTGACGGCGTCCAGCTTGCTGGCGAAAGGATTGTCCTGGGTGTCTTTATCCAACGGCGGGCCCAGTGCGGGATTCTTCAGGCAGCGCACCAGCACATAGGCAATATAAGAGCCCATTAGAATTACCGCCGGGGTAACGGCTGCGGCGAACAGGTCAGCAATCGATACGCTGGCGATCAGGCCATAGATAATCAGTACGATGGAGGGCGGCATCATGGTGCCCAGGGCGCCCCCGGCACACACCACCCCAATGGAGAGGCGCTTGTCGTAGCCCAGGCGGAGCATTTGTGGCAGTGCCAGAATCCCCAGCAGGACGATCTCCCCGCCGATGATGCCCGAGAGGGCGGCCAGAAAGAACGCCACCACGATGGTCTGCACTGCGACGCCGCCCGGCAGACGACCGGCAAACACGCGCATGGCGTTGAACAGATCCTTGGCGATGCCAGATCGATCCAAGAGCGACGCCATCAACACAAACATGGGCACCGCGACCAGCGAATACTCGGTGATAAACCCATAGACGCGGCTGGTGACCAGCGGCAGTGCCGCCTCGCCGAACCAGCCAAAGGTGAAGGCCATCGCCACCAAACCGGTAATGAATGCCAATGGCAAACCGGTGACCAGCAGCGCGAAAATAGCCCCCACCATGAGGATCGTTGCGGTTGAAATATCCATCAGCGCGCCTCCTCGGTGTCGGAATGGGGCTTCGCCTTAAGCGATTGCCATAGATGCAGCAAGGCCTGCAGCGTCATCAGTGTCAGAGCAAAAAAAATCATGCCCTTGACCATGGCAGGAAAGGGCGGATTCCAGGAGGTGCCGGAGCGCTCCAGCGACCACTCCCCGAGCGGGTTGTGCGACGCTCCCCAGAACATATGAAAGGCGGCATAGCTCATCGTCAGGCAGAAAATTAGGGTGAGCAGGTCGTTGAAGCGATCCATCCAGCACTTCAGTTTTGGCCCGGCGCTGTCGTAGAGCACCTTGACGCGAATATGGCTATTGCGCGCCATGGCCGCTGGGCCGCCAAGCACGAAAATAACGGCGATCAGAAACACCACGGTTTCGTGTACCCAGGAGGTAGGGTTATTGAAACCGTAGCGCATAAAGACTTCGACGACGCTGATTCCCATTGCCACCAGCACCAGCCAGGAAACGGCCCGGCTGCCCCGTGCAATCAAGCGGTCTAAGGCATTGCGTTCAGGCGCTACTTCCTCAACCGTTTCGAGAATCTCGGGAAGGTCATGGGTGGGAGGAGAGCGGTATTGCTTGTCAGGCGTTTTTTGAGACATGGCGCGACTCTACGCGCAGCGCTCGGGGAGGAATCCCGAGCGATGCGTTGGTTAGGTTAATGAAACCGATTTGAGAGCAAACAGTTTCAGCAAACAGCTAGAGCAGATTGCGCGAGCGCAAAAAAGCGGTCGCCGAGTCATAAATCTTTTGGGTCATTTCATTCTCGCCAGCCCACTCTTGCCACTCCTGCTCTGCCGCTGCGCGGAACTTACGGCGCTCCTCAGCAGGAAGGTCGAAGGGGTGAACCTCAGGGTCATCCTGAAGCCGCTGCAGGGTCTCGATATCCTGCTCCTTGAGGCGGGCAATCAGGTCATAGGCCATGCCATCAAAGGCCGTTTGCAACGTCGTCTGCAACTCTGCGGGAAGGCCATCCCAGATATCCTTATTGATCGATACGGCAATCATTGGCATGGAGTGAAAGCCTGGGTAGAGCGGGTAAGGGGCGAAAGCGTGCAGGCCCATGGCGTCGTTATTCGAGAGTACCGTGGAGTCCGCGGCGTCAATCACGCCTTTTTCCAGCCCGGTATACACCTCAGAACCCGGCAGGTTAACCGGTGTCGCACCGATGCGCTCAAAGATGTTGTACACCATGCCTTGTGGTGCACGTATCTTGAGGCCCTCGAAATCCTCAATCGATTCAATGGGAACAGTGGACGGTACCGACTCTAGCGGGAAGGTGGCGGCGCCTATCAGGTGAGTGCCATAGGGCTCGACCAATTCGTTGTAGAGCTCTTCACCGCCGCCGTACTTCATGTACTCCAGGAAGTCGTAGGGGTTCTGCCAGGCGCCGACAAGGTTGCCGAGCATGCCGAAAGCAGGGTCCTGCCCAGAGAAGTAACTGGGGTCCGTCATGTGTCCCTGAAGAATGCCTGAGCTAACGGCGGTCAGCGTTTCAGTCGGCCCAACCACGGAGTTGATCGGCATTACCTCAATCTCGACGCGGCCATCGGTCATTGCCGTGATCTTCTCCGCCCACTCCTGTTTGATCTTAAAGCTGGGTTCGCCCGAGGTTTCTGACGCCTGAAATTTCCATTCGTACTCGGCCGCCTGAGCCGCCGAAAGGCCTAGCAGCAGGGCTGAGCCAGTGAGTAGCAAGCTGTATCTCGATTTGAGCATGGCACTATTCCTCAAGATTGTTGTTGTGAAAAATGTTGTGAAAAGCGTTGTGGAGAACATTGTTATGAACATCGCGGTGAACATGGTGATGCAACGGGGCCATTAACCATGCGGGAGGGTAATGTTGAACATTAAGAGTAATTGTTCAACATATACTTTTGTATGGTCATTGGTTTGGTGGGGGATTTTTGTCTTTTGCGTATTAGTCTTTTGCGCATTTGGTGAAGACATCACGCTTTCGATCAGAACGTCAGCCGCCATCGACCTAAAACAAGGCGTTAATTTCGCTGTAACGCATCCTTCGCATTAATCGGACTGGGCAATGATGTCGCGCAGGGTGCTCATTAACGCGGCGGCACCGGGAGAAAGGCGTTGGTGGCGTAAGCTCACCAGCCCGTAGGGTTGAACGCTGAGTGTCTCGCTGAACGGCAGCAGGTGAAAACGCTGCGGTGGGCAGAGCAGGTCGGCGGCTTCCCGGGTGGTTACCGTGATGGTGTCGGATTTATCTACCAGCGCCAGTGAGAGCAGCAGATCGGCGGTATCGACGATCTGACGCGGTGGTGTGACCTGATGGTGCAGAAACAGACTATCCACCCGCTGGCGCATCAACGCACCTGGGGGTTGTAGCGACCAAGGATAGCCCGCCATATCGGCCAGACTCAGCGGTTGTTTACCGGCCAACGGATGACCCTCGCGGCATACGAAGCAGAGCTCCTCCTCACCAATTTCCTCAAATACGAAGCGCTCGGCATCGACGCCTGCAGGAATACGGGTTATCGCGAAATCCAGCTCGCCTTCGAGCAGGCGCGGTACCAGCACCTTGCTGACATCCACATCCACGCTGATCTTGAGCCCCGGGCGGTCGCGGTGCACCCGCTCAATGGCACTGGTCAGCAGCGTGACCGCCGGGGCCATGACGGTGCCGACCGCTACCGTGCCTGCGCTGCCTTCGCCAAGGGCATTCAACTCCTCGCCGGTATGGCGTAGCGCAGAAAGCATGCTGTGGGCGTGGCGAATCATAATCTCGCCATACCAGTTTGGCGTTAGCCCGCGGGGGTGGCGATCAAACAGGCGAATACCCAGGTTGGCTTCCAGGTCGCTGAGTAGCTTTGAGGCGGCGGGTTGGCTCATGTTGAGCTGGGCGGCGGCGCGGTGAAGGTTGCGCTGCTCGTCCAGCGCTAAAAAAAGCTGAAAATGGCGCAACTTTAGTCGCACGTCTAGAAACCAGTTCTCGCCGAGAACGCCCATGGAATAAGCCCCGAGTTATTATTGATACTTAAAAGTATATCGATAATAAGGTGTTTGTATATTGGTTGGTTATGCAAGACGTGGCTACTGTAGTGACTGAATCGGCCTTCCAATAACAACAACGATCTTCCATAGGAGGAAAATCATGCCACTCATCACTGATCAGGTAGACGTTCAGAGACATAGCGTTGGATCAACGCTGCTGCTCAGCGCCGGTATCGCTCTGCTAATGGTTAGCACGGCTCAAGCACAAAGCGAGACGCAAATGGAAGCTGGAAATGGCGCCGGAAATGGCGTTGAGAAATCGGTGTTTGGTCACTTGCCAGGCGGCCGCCAGGTCGATGTTTATCAATTTACCAACGCCAACGGTATCGAGTTGCGGGTGACCAACTATGGCGGCATCATCCTGTCGCTGAAAACACCCAATGTGGATGGCGAATTCGACGATATCGCGCTGGGCTTCGACTCCCTGGAAGCGTACCTTTCCGATGAGTATCGCCAGGCCAACCCCTATTTCGGTGCCCTCATCGGGCGTTACGGCAACCGCATCGCGGGTGGCCAATTCTCCCTTGTTGGGGAAAGTTACTCATTAGCCACCAACGATGGCAACAATCATCTGCACGGCGGTGACCAGGGCTTCGATAAAGTGCTCTGGCAGGCTGAACCATTTGAAAGCGAAGCAGGCACGGGTTTGGTGTTGCGCTATACCAGCGAAGATGGCGAAGAGGGCTACCCCGGTAGGTTGGAGACCGAAGTTACCTACACGCTGACCGATGACGACGAACTGATGGTGGATTATCGGGCGGAAACCGACAAAGCCACCCCGATCAACCTCACCCAGCACAGCTACTTCAACTTAAAAGGCGAGGGTAGCGACACCATTCTCGATCATCAGCTAATGATCAACGCCTCTGAGTTTACCCCGGTCGACGACACCCTGATCCCCACTGGCGAGCTCCGCTCGGTAGACGGTACGCCGTTCGATTTTACCCAGTTGACCCCCATTGGCGAACGCATTGAGCAGGAGAATGAACAGCTCGCCTTCGGCGGCGGCTATGACCACAACTTTGTGCTGGATCGCGATAATGCGGCAGCGGATGAGCTGGTGCTGGCTGCCAAGGTGTGGGAGCCCGAGAGCGGCCGCATGGTGGAGATCACCACCACCGAACCCGCGATCCAATTCTATTCAGGTAACTTTCTTAACGGTGACCTGACCGGTAAACAGGGCCAAGCCTACGGGCATCGCTCCGGCTTTGCGCTGGAAACCCAGCACTACCCTGACTCCCCCAATCAGGAGGCCTTTCCCAGCACAATCTTAGAGCCCGGCGATACTTACCGCTCACGTACGGTATATCGCTTTTCGGCCCAGCCGAATGTTGATTCATAGCCGCCAATGGTTTGCTAATAAAAAGATGAAAATATCAATAAAAACAACACTTAAAATCGCAGGAGTATGACAATGAAATTGACGACAACGTTTGCCCGTTTAGCCCTCGGCAGCGCGATTATGCTGGCTTCGCTGGGATCAGTGCAGGCCCAGGAAGACGAGGTGAAGATTGGCTTTATCGTTAAAAAACCCGAGCAGGCATGGTTTATTAACGAACAGAAGGCCGCCACCGAAGTTGGCGAAGAGTTCGGCTTCGACGTGGTACGCCTGGGCGGGGAGGATGGCCAGGAGGTGCTCAGTGCGATTGATAACCTCTATGCCCAGGGCGCACAAGGGTTTGTGATCTGTCCGCCGGACGTGCGTTTGGGGCCAGCCATCATGAACCGCGCTAATCAATACGGTATGAAAGTGATCACCGTCGACGATCAGTTTGTCAATACCAGCGGTGAGCCGATGGAAGGTGTGCCGCATTTGGGTATGTCAGGCACCAAAATTGGTCGGCAGGTAGGCGAAGCGATAGCCGCCGAGATGGAAGCCCGTGGTTGGAACCCTGAAGAGGTGGCCGCGCTGCGCATTACCAATAATGAACTACCTACCGCTGTTGAGCGTACCGATGGCGCCACCGAGGCGCTGCTCGCTGCGGGCTTCCCGGAAGACAATATTTTCGATGCGCCCCAGCAAAACAGTGATACCGCCAGTGCCTTCTCCGCGGCCTCGCCGGTACTTTCTCAATATGGCGATTATGAGCACTGGATTATCTACGCCCTGAATGAAGAGAGTGTACTCGGCGGGGTCAGGGCCACCGAGCAGTACGGTATGGCAGCAGAAGACGTGATCGGGGTAGGTATTAACGGTTCGGGCGCTGCATTTGCGGAGTTTTCCCGCGAGAACCCCACCGGCTTTCACGGCACCGTGGCGGTGAGCTCCACCATGCATGGCCGTCAGACCGCCGAAGACCTCTACCGCTGGATTAGCGAGGATCAAGAGCCACCGGCCAATACCGAGACCTCTGGTGTCTTGATGACGCGCGACAACTGGGAAGAAGTGCGTGAAGAGCTTGGTCTGTAACGGACTATTGATGAAGAGCTGTCTGTAACGAGCTATTGGCTGGAGTGCTCACGTATGTCTGATGCTTATCTACGTTTCGATGCGATCAGCGTTGTCTTCCCCGGCGTGCGTGCGTTGGATGGGGTGAGTTTCTCCGCTCACGCTGGGGAAGTGCATGCCCTGATGGGCGAGAACGGCGCGGGTAAATCCACCCTGCTCAAGGTGCTGAGTGGCGTTAATCGTGTGGAGGAAGGCGCGCTATGGCTCGATGGCCAGCGCCATGTGTTCAGTAACGCCCGGGAGGCGCTGCGCGAAGGCATCGCGATTATCTACCAGGAGTTAACGCTCTCGCCCAATATGTCGGTGGCTGAAAATCTTCTGCTTGGCCAACTACCTACGCGGCGAGGGTTTGTTAACCGTCGGCAGTTGAAAGAAAAAGCCATGGCGATTCTGGCCGATCTCGGTGAGGGCGATATCCATCCCTCGACCAAGGTGCGCGAGCTCTCCATCGGCCAGCAGCAGATGATTGAAATTGGTCGGGCGCTGCTGAGGGAGGCCAAGGTGATCGCCTTTGATGAACCCACCAGTAGCCTCTCGATTCAGGAGACCCGCCAACTCAAGCGCATCGTTCAACGGCTGCGCGATGAAGGGCGCGTCGTGCTCTACGTGACCCATCGCATGGAGGAGGTGTTTGAGATGTGCGATGCGGTCACTATCTTCCGAGATGGCAAGCATATTCGCACCCACGAGGATATGTCGACGCTGAATAACGACCTCTTGGTGAGTGAAATGGTTGGTCGCGATATCAACGACGTTTACGGCTACCGCGCTCGGGAACATGGCGAGGTGGTGTTGAGCGTGGAAGGCATCCAGGGGCGTGGCTTAAAGGCGCCGGTGAGTTTTTCTGTCAAGCGCGGCGAAGTATTTGGGCTGTTTGGTTTGGTGGGTGCCGGGCGCAGCGAGCTGCTGCGGCTGGTGTGCGGGGTCGAGTCGCCCAAAGCGGGCAGCGTGACGTTTAACGGCGAGTCGCGGCGCTTCAAAAGCCCCGGCGAGGCAATTCGTGCCGGGATTGCCATGTGCCCGGAAGATCGCAAGTCCCAGGGCATCTTCCCGGTGGCCAGCGTCGCCGACAACCTCAATATCAGCTGTCGGCGCTTTTTCAAACGCTGGGGGCTTTTCCGTCACCCCGGCCGTGAACGGCGCAACGCCGAATCCTATATTCAGCAGCTCAGCATCAAAACGCCGGGCCCGCGATCACCCATCGGCAAACTCTCAGGGGGCAATCAGCAGAAGGTGATTCTGGCCCGCTGGCTTGCCGAGGAGATTGATCTGTTCGTTATGGACGAGCCGACCCGGGGGATCGATGTAGGCGCGCGGCGGGATATTTACTCGCTGCTTTACGACCTGGCCGATCAGGGCAAAAGCGTGGTGGTGATCTCCAGCGATATTGCCGAAGTCAGCTCCATTTGCGACCGCATCGCCGTGATGCGCGACGGCGAGCTGGTGGATGTGGTGCCGCGGGAGTCGGCCACCCCGGAACGCCTGCTGGGGCTAGCACTGCCAGCCTAATTATTTTTCTGCTGCGATAAGTTCTTTAGAACACGCGTTCAGGACACATGTTCAGGAAAAACATCATGACAACTAACAATGTAACCCAAGGGGATGCACCTGCACGCCCCAAGGGGCGCCAGGGGCTTGCCAAACCGCTGCGTACCCTACTCGATACGTCAGGCATGATTGCGATTTTTTTGCTGCTGTTTATCGCCCTGGCGATATTTATTCCCGGGTTTCTGACCGGGCGCAATATGGTCGGGCTACTACTCTCGATCACCCTGATTGGCAGTCTCGCATCCACCATGATGCTGGTATTGGCGCTGGGCGAGGTGGATCTCTCGGTGGCCTCTACGGTGGCTTTTGCTGGCGTGGTCGCCGCGGTGGTGACCTCCAGTACGGGGAGCGTGTTTATCGGCGTAATCGGTGGGGTTGTCGCCGGGGGCGCTGTAGGTGTTTTCAATGGAATAGTGATTGCCCGGTTCGGTATTAACGCACTGATCGCGACCCTGGCGGCCATGGAGTTTGTTCGCGGGTTGGCCTATATCACCTCCGGCGGCGATGCGGTGATGATCACCGTGCCGGGTTTCTTTGAGCTGGGCAGCGCCTCCTTTCTGGGCTTGACGCTACCGGTATGGACCATGCTGGCCTGCTTTGTGATCTTTGGTGTAATCCTCAACATGACCGCCTTTGGCCGCAATGTGCTGGCCACCGGCGGTAACGCCGAAGCCGCCGCGCTGGCGGGGGTTAACGTCCGCCGCCTGAAAATTATTGTCTTCGGCCTCCAGGGCGTCGTCGCGGGTGTGGTCGGTGTGTTGCTGGCATCGCGCATGGGGCTGGGCGATCCCAATACTTCCATGGGCCTGGAGCTGGCGGTTATTTCCGCCTGTGTGCTGGGCGGCGTGGCGCTTTCCGGCGGTGTCGCCACGATTACCGGCGTCGTGGTCGGCGTGTTGATTATGGGCTGTGTGCAGAACGCCATGGGGCTGCTTAACGTGCCCACCTTCTATCAGTACCTGGTGCGCGGCGCGATTTTGCTATTGGCGGTGATGTTTGACCGTTGGAAGCACACCCGTCGTCAGCGGGCCTGACACCACTGCTCGACTCCTTTTGCCACAATCTTTTCCACCGATTTTTTACGGAGAGACTTTCATGTCTGATCGCAAGCCGCCCCTACGTTCTGCCCAATGGTTCGGCACAGCTGATAAGAACGGTTTTATGTACCGCAGCTGGATGAAAAACCAAGGTATCCCCGACCATGAGTTCCAGGGCAAGCCGATCATCGGTATCTGCAATACCTGGTCGGAGCTAACCCCCTGCAATGCGCATTTTCGCAAGTTGGCGGAGCACGTGAAGCAGGGCGTGCTGGAGGCGGGCGGCTACCCGGTAGAGTTTCCGGTGTTCTCCAACGGCGAATCCAACCTGCGCCCCACGGCGATGTTTACCCGCAACCTGGCGAGCATGGACGTGGAAGAAGCCATTCGCGGCAACCCGATTGATGCGGTAGTGCTGCTGGTGGGCTGCGACAAAACCACCCCAGCGCTGCTGATGGGCGCGGCGAGCTGCGATATTCCCACCATCGTGGTCACCGGCGGGCCGATGCTTAACGGCAAGCACAAGGGCAAGGATATCGGTTCCGGCACTGTAGTGTGGAAGCTTTCCGAACAGGTCAAAGCCGGTGAGATATCGCTCCACGACTTTATGGCCGCCGAGGCGGGTATGTCTCGCTCGGCGGGTACCTGCAACACCATGGGCACCGCCTCCACCATGGCCTGCATGGCCGAATCCCTAGGCACTTCACTGCCCCATAACGCCGCCATCCCCGCGGTGGACTCCCGCCGCTACGTGCTTGCCCATCTCTCCGGCAACCGGATTGTCGAGATGGTCGATGAAGACCTGCGACTGTCCAAAATCCTCACCCGCGAAGCCTTCGATAACGCCATTCGTACCAACGCGGCGATCGGCGGCTCCACCAACGCGGTGATTCACCTCAAGGCGATTGCCGGTCGGGTTGGTGTGGATCTGACCCTGGACGACTGGAGCCGGGTCGGGCGCGGCACCCCCACGGTGGTGGATTTGCAGCCCTCCGGGCGCTTCTTGATGGAAGAGTTCTACTACGCGGGCGGCTTGCCCGCGGTGCTCAAGCGCCTGGGCGACGCCGACCGCCTGCCGTTCAAGGACGCCTTGACCGTCAACGGCAAAACCCTGTGGGAGAACGTTCAGGACGCCCCGCTGTACAACGACGACGTCATTCGCCCGCTGGACAACCCGCTCACTGCCGATGGCGGCATCTGCGTGGTACGCGGCAACCTGGCCCCCAACGGCGCGGTGCTCAAGCCCTCGGCGGCGACCGCGGAACTGATGCAGCACCGCGGCCGCGCGGTAGTGTTCGAAGACTTTGACGACTACAAGGCGCGCATCAACGACCCGGACCTGGACGTGGAAGCCAACGATATTCTGGTTATGAAACACTGCGGCCCGCGGGGTTATCACGGCATGGCGGAAGTTGGCAATATGGGCCTGCCGCCCAAGATCCTCGCCCAGGGGATTACCGATATGGTGCGGATTTCTGACGCCCGCATGAGCGGCACCGCCTACGGCACGGTGGTGCTGCACGTGGCCCCGGAAGCGGCAGCGGGCGGCCCGCTGGCGGCGGTACGCAACGGCGACTGGATCGAGCTCGACTGCGAAAGTGGTCGGTTGCATCTGGATATCAGCGATGAAGAGCTGGCCTCACGGCTTGCCGAAAGCGACCCCACGGCAGCCTCGACGCTGATCGCCAGCCAGGGCGGCTACCGCCAGCTGTATATCGAGCGGGTACTCCAAGCCGACGAAGGCTGCGATTTTGACTTTCTGGTTGGCTGCCGAGGGGCAGAGGTGCCGCGCCACTCGCACTAATCGGTAGATCAAGCACTGACTATCGAAGCACCTAAGCTTCACGTGCGGTTTGGCTATTTAACAGCGTCTCGCCATCGGTGGCATTCAGCGCCATGGCGATACCGCCCATGCAGGTCATATCGCGATCCCAGGCGCAATTTTCGATGCGGGTGGTGCCCTTCAGTTCTGCCACCAGAGCTTCATCAAGGGTGCTGTATATGGCGGCCTGCATGGCGTCAAAGCCGCGCACGCCGGAGCCGGTAATCAGCACCAGGTCGGGGTTGAACAGTGCCAGCACATTGGCGATACCGACGCCCAAGGCGCGACCCGCCTCGGTGTAGATTCCCTGAGCCACCGGGTCGCCTTGTAACGCCAGCTGGGTTAGCGCCTGCATTTGCTGTTCGGAGGGGTGTGCGCTGTCGCCGGAGGGGAGCTCTAGATGGTCGGCGGCGGCGCGATAGAGTGCGTAGTCGCTGGCGTAGGCTTCGATACAACCCCGCCGCCCGCAGGCGCAAAGGGCTCCGTCGGGCTGATATTTGCTATGCCCAAACTCGGCCGCGGAGCCATTGGCGCCGAGATAAGGCACGCCGTTAATCAACACCGACATGCCGATGCCGTAGCCCAACATAATGACCACTAGGTTGGGGCAGTCAGCGTAGGCGGGCTTTGCTGCCAGCACGCTGGCGATACAGTTGGCATCGTTCTCGAGCAGCACGCTGCAGTGAAAACGCTCCGCTAATCGCGTCGATATCGATGCGTTACGAAAGCTCAACGCGGGAGACCAGATAATCGTACCGCTTTGTGACGACACCACCCCCTGTACTGCCAAACAGATCCCCGCCAAACGTTGAAAGCCCTTTAGCAGCAGCGCGCAGACAGCGCTGATTTTCTCTTCCAGCAGCGTTTCCAGGTCGTCGGCACTCAACGACAAGGTGGGCACCGCGTGGTGCTCGCTATGGCGTACCTGGCCTGAAAAATCGCCCACCACCAGTTGGATCTCATTGATCGACAGCTTGATACACACCACACAGGCGGCATTGGGGTTGAGTTCAATCAAGGTTTTTGGTCGACCACGGCCACTGGGACGGGGTGTTTCGGGTGGCCGCTCACTGATCAGACCTTGCTGGATTAGCTCGGCGCTGATCGAGGTGACGGTGGCAGAGCTAATGCCGTTGAGAGTGCCAAGATCGATGCGTGCAACCGGCCCTTGGTCACGCAGGGTGCGGATCACTGCCAAGGTATTGTCGAGGCGGCTGGTATCAGTCGACGGAAGGGCCATAGGGTCGCCGTTAAGGTTGATGGAGAAAATTGCAGTGATTCAAACTATCTCGCTAGCGCCCTCATCGTGGGACGTTAGCACGATTGTCAAAATACGACCTAAGTTGCATATGAAGATATTTATTTTAGCACCTAAAGTAAATAAGGCATCACGCTAATGCAATCGGTGTTGATAAGCCTCCAACACAATAACAACAGACATTATCAGGTGGCCCCATGCTGTTATCAGCGCACAAACTGTGCCGCTCGTTTGGCGAAAACCAAGTGTTATTCGACGTTGATCTCGACCTGCAGGCGGGGGAGGTACACGCTCTGCTAGGTGAGAACGGCGCCGGTAAATCGACCCTGGTTAAAATCCTTGCTGGGTATCTTCGTCCTACCTCGGGCGAGGTGTTGCTCGACGGCAAGCAACAGCGCTACCGCTCCAGCGGCGATGCAGAGGCCGACGGTGTGGTCATGATCCACCAGGAACTGGCGTTGGCAGAGCAACTGAGTGCGGAAGAGAACATCTTCTTGGGCCGCGAACTACGCCGTGGGCCGTTTTTGGATCGACGCGCCATGCGGGAACAAAGCCGGGCGGCGCTGGAGGAGCTTGAAACCCACGTTGACCCCCGCGCAAGAGTGAAGGACTTAAGCACCTCTGATCAGCAGATGGTGGAAATTGCCAAGGCGATTACCCGCGATGTGCGCGTGCTGATAATGGATGAGCCCACCGCCACCCTGACCGAAAACGAAGTAAAGGTACTGTTCGAGCTGATTGCCCGCCTGCGTCAGCGGGGCGTGGCGATTCTGTATATCTCCCACAAGCTGCGCGAAATTGAGCAGATCGCCGACCGCGTGACGGTACTGCGCGACGGCCACTTGGTAGACAGCGGCCCAATGGCCGGGCGCAGCAAAGAGGAGCTGGCACGGCTGATGGTGGGCCGGGAAATCCACGAGATGTACCCGCCGCGTACGCATTTGGCGGCCAATGCGCCGGTGGTGCTGGAAGCGCGGGACATGGTGGTGCCTGGCGCGGTCAAGCAGGCCAGCTTTACCCTGCGCCGGGGCGAAGTATTGGGGTTTGGCGGCATCGTGGGCGCCGGTCGCACTGCGCTGATCGAAGCAGTGCTGGGTCTCCGGGGTAAAAGTGCAGGTCAAGTGCTACGCAACGCCCAGCCGGTGGTGTTGAAAAATTTGCGCGATGCGGTGCACCAGCGGATTGCCTACTTAACGGAAGACCGTAAAGGCAAAGGTCTGGTGCTCAATATGGATCTGCGCTCCAACGTTACCCTGCTCAATTTACGCGCTCACTGTCACCCGCTGATCGACCGCCGCCGCGAAGAGCAAGCCTACCAGCAGGCCATTCAGCGTTTTGATATCCGCCTGCGTACGGCGGCGCGCACTGCCGCCGAGCTCTCCGGCGGCAACCAGCAGAAGCTGCTGCTCGCTAAGGTGATGTCCATCGACCCTGAAGTCGTGATTATCAACGAGCCGACCCGGGGCATTGATGTGGGTACCAAGCACCAGATCTATCACTTTATCCATGAATTAACCGAAACGGGCTGCTCGGTCATCTTGATCTCTTCAGAGATGGGCGAGCTGATTGGGCTTTCCCACCGGGTAGCGGTGATGTGCGCAGGCGTACTCACTGGGGTGCTTGAAGGCGAGCAGATTAATGAGCACGAAATCATGCAGTACGCATCTGGCATTAAGGGAGTAGGGGTCGATGAGCAGCGTTATGGCTAATAACAAAACGACTAATAAAGCAGCTACCACAACCACCCAGCAAAAGGGTTTTTCCATAGACCTCAAAACCTGGGGGCCTTTCATCGCACTGCTGGTTCTGGCGCTACTGGGGGTGCTGATCAACCCGGCCTTTTTGGGGCTGGATAACCTCTCGAATATGCTCACCCGCAGCGCCTTTATCGGCATTATCGCCATCGGCGCTACCTTTGTGATTACCGCCGGTGGGTTGGATCTTTCGGTCGGGGCAATGGCGGCCTTTATCGCCGGGGTGATGATCATTCTGATGAACAGCCTTGTCGAGCAGTTTGGCGCGGGGCTGACCACCGTGCTGTTCGGCGTGGGCGCCTCATTGCTGCTCGGGCTGTGCGCTGGCTTTATCAACGGCATGGTGACCACCAAAGGCAAAATCGAAGCCTTTATCGTCACTCTAGGCACCATGGGGATTTACCGCTCGCTGGTCACTTATCTGGCCGATGGCGGCACCCTGACCCTGGATTGGGCGGTGCGCGATATCTATCGCCCGGTCTATTACGGCAGCTTTCTGGGCATCACCATTCCGGTCTGGGTGTTTCTGGCGGTCGCCGTTATTGGCTACATCCTGCTTAACTACACCCGCTTCGGACGCTACTGCTTTGCCATCGGCTCCAATGAGAAAGTCGCCGAATACAGCGCCATTCACGTGGATCGTATCAAGACCATGACCTACATGCTGCAAGGCGTGTGCGTGGCCTTGGCGACAATTATCTATGTGCCCCGGCTGGGCTCTGCCTCAGGGGCTACCGGGGTGCTCTGGGAGTTGGAGGCGATTGCCGCGGTGATCATCGGCGGCACCATGCTAAAGGGCGGCCATGGGCGCATCTGGGGCACGGTGGTGGGCGCCATCATGCTCACCATGATCGGCAATATTCTCAATTTGACCGATGCTATTTCTAATTATCTCAACGGAACGGTGCAGGGGATCATCATCATTGTGGCGGTCTACTTGCAGCGTGCTTCGTGGAGGAAAACAGCGCCATAGGGACAAAGGAGGCCAGAACGGAAGACAAGAACGGAAGAAAGGGTAGTAATCAACCCATATAAGCGACGGCAACATAACAAATACAAACACGAAAGGAGCATTAACATGCCAACCATCAAAACAGCAGTGGGGACTTTTGTCGCTACGGCAGCACTCACGACAGCAGTAGGGTTTTCAAGCGCCGCTGTTGCCCAGGAGTTCACTATTGGGGTTTCGATCCCCGCGGCCACCCATGGCTGGACGGGCGGGGTTAACTACCACGCCGAAGAGGCCAAAAAACGCCTTGAAGCGCTCTATCCCGATATCGAAATCACCATCTCCACCGCGGGTACAGCCGGTGAGCAGGCCAATGATCTGGAAGACCTGGTATCGCTGCGCAATATCGACGCGCTGGTGGTGCTGCCGTTTGAATCTGGCCCGCTAACTGACCCGGTGCGGCGCGTTAAAGACGCCGGTGTGTTCGTGACGGTAGTGGATCGTGGTCTTAATCAAGAAGGCATCGAAGATCTCTACGTGGCGGGCAACAACCATGAGTTAGGCCGCGTGTCCGGTGAGTACATCCGTGAACGCTTGGACGATGAAGGCGACATTGTGGTGCTGCGCGGCATTCCCACCGTGATTGACGACGAACGGGTGCAAGGCTTCCAAGAAGCGATTGAAGGCTCAGACGTTAATATCCTCGATATGCAGCACGCTAACTGGAATCGCGACGATGGCTTTGAAGTGATGCAGGACTACCTGTCGCGCTTCGACAAGATCGACGCCGTTTGGGCCCAGGATGACGATATCGCCCTCGGCGTCATTGAAGCGGTACGCCAGGCGGATCGTGAAGATGAGCTATTTATCGTTGGCGGTGCGGGCATGAAGGACATCATCAAGCGGGTGATGGATGGCGATGAACTGGTGCCGGTAGATGTGCTTTATCCGCCCGCCATGATCGCTACCGCCATGGATCTTACCGTGCAGCACTTTGTCTCCAATGGCCCGGTGCTGGGCGAGTACATTCTAGGCTCGCCGCTGATCACCCAGGAGAACGCCGAGCAGTACTACTTCCCCGACTCGCCGTTCTGATTACGGCCTGATCGCGTACCGATAACAAGTACTAATAATAAGTACTAATAAAAAGGCGCGGGTAAGTAGCAGCCCACCCGCGCCAATGTTCACCTAGTTGATACGTTTTGAGAGAGTCCTATGAAAACAATCAAAGGGCCAGCGCTCTTTCTCGCCCAGTTCGCCGGTGATGAAGCCCCGTTTAACAGCCTCGATAGCATTGCCGCCTGGGCGGCGGGATTAGGCTATAAGGGCGTGCAGATACCCAGTTGGGATGCGCGCATGATTGATCTAAAGCGCGCCGCTGAGAGCCGTACCTACTGCGATGAGATTAAAGGCACACTGGCCAAGCACGGCTTAGCGCTCACCGAACTCTCCACCCACTTGCAGGGCCAGTTAGTCGCGGTGCATCCCGCTTACGACGAAATGTTCGATGGCTTTGCCGCCCCGGAAGTGCGCGGTAATCCCAAGGCCCGCCAGGCGTGGGCCGTTGAGCAGCTAATGTTGGCTGCCAAAGCATCGCAAAATCTTGGCCTAACCGACCACGGCACCTTTTCCGGTTCGCTGGCGTGGCCGTATATCTACCCTTGGCCTCAGCGCCCGGCGGGCCTGATCGACACCGCCTTTGACGAACTGGCCAAACGCTGGCGGCCAATTCTGGATGCCTTTGACGAAGCGGGAGTGAACCTCTGCTACGAGATTCACCCCGGCGAAGATCTCCACGACGGCATCACCTTCGAGATGTTCCTTGAGCGGGTTGGCAACCACCCGCGCTGCCACATTCTTTACGACCCCAGTCACCTGATTTTGCAGCAGCTCGACTATTGCGGCTTTCTGGATGTGTATCGCGAGCATATTCAGATGTTCCACGTTAAGGACGCCGAGTTTAACCCCAGCCCCAAGCAGGGCGTTTATTCGGGCTATCAATCGTGGACCGATCGTGCGGGACGTTTCCGCTCCCTGGGCGATGGCCAAATCGACTTCAAGTCGATTTTCTCGTGGATGGCGGCCAATGACTACCACGGCTGGGCGGTGCTGGAGTGGGAATGCTGCCTGAAGCATCCAGAAGTTGGCGCCCGCGAAGGTGCGACCTTTATTCGCGACCACATCATTGAGGTGACCGAGCGGGCGTTCGATGACTTCGCCGACGGTGGCTCCGATCAAGCCGCCAATCGTCGGATTCTCGGTCTTTAATAAAGAGGGGCAATACGATATGAGTACGCAACATGAAACGTCGAGGCGGCTGCGCCTGGGCATGGTGGGCGGCGGCCAGGGAGCGTTTATCGGCGGGGTGCACCGCATCGCCGCCCGGCTGGATGACCACTACGAGCTGGTCGCCGGGGCCTTTGCTTCAGACCCTGAGCGTAGCCGGGCCGCCGCGGCGGAACTACACGTCACCGAAGATCGCGCCTACCCCGACTACCAGGCTATGGCTGAGGCGGAGCGCAAGCGGTCGGATGCCATCGACGTGGTCGCCATCGTGACCCCCAATCATGTTCATTTCGACGTAGCGCGCACCTTTCTTGAAGCGGGCTTTCACGTGATCTGCGATAAGCCGATGACGATCACCCTGGAAGAGGCGCAAACCCTTGCCGAACTGGTGGAGAGCAGCGGGCTGTTCTTCGGCTTAACCCACAACTACTCCGGCTACTCGCTGATCCGTCAGGCGCGAGAAATGGTGGCCAACGGCGAGCTTGGGGAGCTGCGTGTGTTGCAGGTGGAGTATCCACAAGATTGGCTCTCCACCCGGCTGGAAGAGAGCGGTGTGAAGCAGGCCGAGTGGCGCACCGACCCCAAACGCAGCGGCCCGGCGGGCTGTTTGGGCGATATTGGCACCCACGCCTACCACTTGGCGCGCTATGTGACCGGGTTGGAGCTCGAATCACTCGCCGCCGATATGCACACCTTTGTGGACGGCCGTGTGCTGGATGACAACGTGCATATGCTGCTGCGCTTCAAAGGCGGTGCACGGGGCATGCTGTGGTCGAGCCAAGTTGCACCGGGTAACGAAAACGGCCTGCAGCTACGTGTTTACGGCAGCCAGGGTGGTCTCTCTTGGCGCCAGGAATCCCCCAACCAATTGGTGCACTCACCGCTGGGCGAGCCGTCGCGGATTTTAACCCGTAATGGCCCGGGTCTAGGTGAAGCTGCGATGGCAGCAGCGCGCATTCCTGCGGGGCATCCGGAAGGCTATCTCGAAGCCTTTGCCCAGCTCTACCGCGATTTCGCGGTGCAAATCCGCGCCCATCAAAACGCTGGAAATGTTGATGCGCTGGCCGCGCCCACGCCGGGGGTGGCCGACGGCGTTGATGGGTTGAGGTTTATTACCCGCGCACTGGAATCCTCACAAGCAGGCGGGCAGTGGGTGGACGTTTAGTCGAGGCGACAACGGGTTTTTGAATAACAATTCTGTAACAACAATAAAACGGCGTAGGAAGTGATATGAAACAACACTCAGTGCGTTATGCGAGCCTTGAGCAGCGAGTGGTCTTTATTACCGGTGGCGGCAGTGGTATTGGCGCCGCGCTTACCCGTGCCTTTCATCATCAGGGCGCGCGGGTGGTATTTGTCGATATCAACGACGCCGCCAGCGAGGCGCTGGTCGCTGAATTGAGCAGCGAGACCGGCAAGGCACCGCTGTATCACCACTGCGATATTCGCGATGTGGCCAGCCTGCAGCGGGTTATCGCCGAGACCGGCCAAAACGTCGGGCCTATTCATACGCTGGTCAACAACGCCGCCAGCGACGACCGACACGACTGGCGGGAGGTGGATGTGGCCTATTGGGACGAACGTATGTCGCTCAATCTGCGGCCGATGTTTTTTGCCGCCCAGGCGGCGGCTGAACAGATGATCGAGGCAGGCGGGGGATCGATTATCAATTTTGGCTCGGTCAGCGTGCAGATGGCGCTGGGTGGGTTACCCGCTTATGTCACCGCCAAAGCGGCGGCCCACGGCCTGACCCGCAGCCTGGCCCGGGAGCTGGGTGAGTACAACATCCGCGTAAATACTCTGGTACCCGGTTCGGTGATGACCGAACGCCAGCTCGAAAAATGGATTAGTCCCGAGGACGAAGTCGCCATTCAACAACGCCAGTGCCTAAAAATGCGCTTGGAAGCCCAGCATATCGCCCCCGCCGTGCTGTTTTTAGCCAGTTCTGAAAGCCAGGCCATCACCGGCCAGGAGTTGGCGGTGGACGCCGGATGGGCCTGAGTTCGCTTACTTTTAAATAATATTAGGAGAATGTCATGCAGGTAGCTAACAACTACAACGCGCCCTGTTCACGTCCGCGTCACATAGCACTCGCCGTTGCGGTTGCTGCTGCTTTGAGTTCAGTCGCCGCCGCGGCTGACACCACGGTGACTGTGTTAAGAATTGAGAGCAGCAGCGCTGAAAAGGACTACTACAACGAAGTGGTTGCCGAGTTTGAGGCGCAAAACCCCGAGATTAATGTCGAGTTTGAATACCTTGCCAACGAGGCTTACAAAACGCGCCTGCCCACTATGCTGCAGTCCAGCCAGCGCCCGGATATCTATTACACCTGGGGTGGTGAAGGGCTGCGCGATCAGGTGGATGCCGGGTTTGTCCGCGACTTGACCGAGCCGATGCGCGATGGCTGGCAGGATATCTACCCCGCGTCAGCGGTGCGCGCCTTCACCCTGGATGATCGGGTCTATGGCGCGCCGCTCTACGCCACGGTGGTGGGTATCTGGGCGAACACCGCGCTGACGGAGCAGGCGGGGGTCGATGTGCAAGCGATCAAGACCTGGGAGGATTTTGAAAGCGCCGTGGTGGCGCTGCGGGAAGAGGGCATAACCCCGCTGGTAGTCGGTGGTCAGGATGGCTGGCCGCTGCACTTCTATTGGGGCTCTTTAGTCACCCGCCTAGCCGGTGGTGAGGGCATCGAAGCGGCCAAAAGCGGTGACAACGGTGGCTTTAACGGCGAGCCCTTTGTACGCGCTGGCGAGATGCTGCAGTCGCTGGTTGAGCTTGACCCTTTCCAGCCAGGCTTTATGGCTACTTCCTACGAGCGCGCCAGCGGCATGTTTGGCGATGGGGAAGCTGCCTTCCACGTGATGGGTGACTGGGACTACCTCCCTTCCAAGCAGCGCTCGGTGAGCGGTGATGGTGTTCCGGATGACGACTTGCGGTTTATTCCTTTCCCCGAAGTCGCGGGTGGTGAGGGCAACGCGCAGAGTTTTGGCGGTATGAACGGTTTTGCGGTCACCCGCGATGCGCCCGATGAAGCGATAGAGTTCCTGCGCTTTCTACTCAATGCGGAGAATCAGCGTAAAGCGGCGGCGACGGGCATCTTTGTGCCGGTTGCCGAGGGCTCCGCGGAAGCGCTTGAAACCCCCTATGCCCGCCGCGTTGCCGAGATACTTGATGAATCCGAGTTCCATCAGGTGTTTCTGGATCAAGCGCTGGGCACATCCGTTGGCGCGACGATTAACGATATCAGCGGTGACTTGGCGCAAGGCGTTATTATCCCGGAAGAGGCCGCCGAGCGGGTCGAAGAAGCCTGGCAATTTAGATGATCCGCACTTAGGCGAGCACGAACGAGGCGTTCGTGTTCTTTCTGCTCTGCCTCGGAGTTTGCTATGACCACGCTTGACCGAACGACCGTGCCGCGAAGAGGAAATGCCGACCGGGTGAAGAAAGGCTTGGTGAGCGGAAAATTCACCGCGCTGCTGATCCTGCTGCCGCCGGCGTTAATTCTGTTTTCGCTGTTTGTCATTCTGCCGCTCGCGGATGCTGTTTATTACAGTGGCTTTTCCTGGAATGGCTATGGCGCGCCCAGTGACTTTGTCGGCGCGCAAAATTATCAGCGCCTGCTGGATCACTCGGTATTTCATACCGCGCTGTGGAATACCGCCAAACTGATCCTGGTGTCGCTACTGATTCAGATGCCCTTGGCGTTAGGGCTGGCGCTAATGGTGTACCGTAAAACGCCCACCAACACCCTGTTTCGGCTGGTATTTTTCCTGCCCTATATCCTGGCCGAAGTGGCTGCAGGGCTTATCTGGAGCTTCGTTTTTGACGGTGACTACGGCATTACCAGCTCGTTGTTGCATGCCATGGGGCAGGAGTCGGTGTATGTGCTGGCCGATCACCAGTGGGCGTTTCCAGCGATTATGACGGTGATCGTTTGGAAGTACTTTGGCTTCCATATGATGATCTATATTGCCGCCCTGCAGGGCGTGCCCAAGGATCTTGTCGAGGCTGCCAAGCTGGAAGGGGCAAAACCCAGGCAAGTCGCTCTCTTTGTGCAAATCCCACTGATTAAGCACGCCCTCGTCGTCAGTGGTTTCTTTGCCATTATCGGCTCGCTACAGATCTTCGACATTATTATCCCGATGACCAACGGTGGCCCGTCTAACTCGACGCACACCATCGTCACCTACCTCTATAGCTTCGGCCTCTCACGGCTCAATATTGGCTTCGGTAGCGCCGCTGCGGTGGTGCTGTTCGTGCTCGCTATCGGGATCGCCTTCTTCTACCAACGCACCACGTCCAAGGGGAGTAAGGCATGAAAAGTATCACTACCCGAAACACGCTGCGGGTGATCGTCCTGATTGTGGTGGCCAGTATTGTGATCGGCCCGCTACTGGCGGCGTTCTTCGGTGGCTTTAAGGGCAATGCCGAGCTGCGTACCAATCCGCTGTGGCTGCCCGACAGTTGGGCTGCTGACAATTACATCGGCATCCTGCTGGATGGCAATTTCTGGCGATACTTGGGGAACTCGTTTTTCATCTCGCTAATGACGGTGTTCTTAACCCTGGTGGTGGGGGCCGCTGCGGCTTACGTGTTTTCGCAGATACGTTTTTTCGGCGCCAAGATGATCCTTTCCTACCTACTGCTGGGGCTGATGTTTCCCTTCGCGGCGGCCATTCTGCCGCTGTTTATCAAGGTGCGCGATTTGGGCCTGCTGGATACCTACTGGGCGGTGATTCTGCCCCAGACGGCGTTTGGTTTGTCGCTAGCCATCCTGCTGTTCAAGGCGTTCTTCGACCAGTTGCCCAAAGAGCTGTTTGAAGCGGCCTACGTGGATGGGTGCAGCTATCTGCGCTTCTTCTGGTCGTTCACGCTGCCGCTCTCGACCCCCATTCTGGCCACCGTGGGCGTGTTTGTGTTTGTGCAGAGCTGGAATAACTTTCTGCTGCCGCTGGTGGTGCTCAACGACCGCTCTATCTACACCTGGCCGCTGGGCATGATGCAGTTCCAAGGCGAGTACCTGACCCAGTGGAACATGATTCTGGCCTTCGTGACCTTGACCATTATTCCGGCGGTTATCTTCTTTCTCGCCGCCCAGAAATACATCGTGGCTGGCCTGACCGGCGGCTCCGTTAAAGGATAAAGGAGGATCCCTAATGAACGATGTTATCCACAACCCGATTCTGGCCGGGTTCAACCCCGACCCCTCGATTTGCCGGGTAGGCGATGACTACTATCTGGCGACGTCAACCTTTGAGTGGTACCCCGGGGTTCAGATCCACCACTCCCGCGACCTGGCTAACTGGGAACTGGTAATACGGCCATTGAACCGGGCCAGCCAGCTGGATATGCGCGGCAACCCTGACTCCTGCGGGATATGGGCGCCCTGTTTAAGCTACGCCGACGGCCTGTTTTGGTTGGTCTACACCGATATGAAGCGTTATGAGGGTAACTTCAAGGATGGACATAATTACGTGGTGACAGCGCCACGTATTGAGGGCCCCTGGAGCGATCCAGTCTATCTCAATTCGAGCGGCTTTGACCCTTCGCTGTTTCATGACAGCGATGGCCGCAAGTGGTTGATTAACCTGCAGTGGGATTATCGCCAGCGGGAAGGGCGGGATCGTTTCGGCGGCATTGTGCTGCAAGAGTATGATCCTGAGCAGCGCCGCTTAGTGGGGGCTATTACCACTATCTTCACGGGTACCGAACTGAAGCTGACGGAAGGGCCGCATCTCTATCGTCGCGATGGCTGGTACTACCTAATAGTCGCCGAGGGTGGCACGGGCTACCAGCATGCGGTGACCATGGCGCGTTCAAAAACGCTAACGGGCCCTTACCAGCTACACCCTCAAACCCCACTTTTGACGGCTAGCCATGACCCCGATAACCCACTCCAGCGAGCGGGCCATGCGGATTTGGTCGATAGTCCTGAAGGTCATAGCTCTAAAGACCATAGTTCTAAAGACCATAGCTACTTGGTGCATTTATGTGGCCGCCCCTTACCGGGAACCCGACTGTCACCGCTGGGACGCGAGACCGCTATTCAGCGGATGGAGTGGGGCGCAGATGGCTGGCCACGACTCGCCGATGGAGGCAACACCCCGGCGTTAACGGTCGCCGTGAGCGGGGTAACGCAAAGGCCTCCTGCGCGGGAGGAGCACTACGAATTCGAAACAGACACCCTGCCCGCCGCGTTTCAATGGCTGCGTACCCCCTATCCTGACCGGCTTTTTTCACTTACCGAGCGGCCCGGCTACCTGCGCCTGTTTGGCCGTGAGTCGGTCGGTTCCTGGTTTGAGCAGGCGTTAGTGGCCCGGCGCCAGGACAGCATCTACTGTAGCGCCGAAACGACGCTCGAATTTGAACCTGAAGATATTCAGCAGTTTGCCGGGCTTATCGCCTACTACAACCGCTTCAAATTCCATTACCTGGCGGTGACCCTGAATGAGACCGGC
This sequence comes from Halomonas sp. SpR8, assembly GCF_031010195.1. Classification (GTDB taxonomy): domain Bacteria; phylum Pseudomonadota; class Gammaproteobacteria; order Pseudomonadales; family Halomonadaceae; genus Vreelandella. The sequence goes on from NZ_JAUAMC010000004.1 coordinate 274,522, forward strand.
GACAAGGTACTGAGCGTTATCAGTTGCCTGGATGATTGGCCTAACGGGAATCTGGAGATAGCTGATGCGAGCGTGCGCCTTGTCCCTGGCGCCACAATTCGGCTCGGGCTGGATATTCACGCCCGGGAGCTGTGCTTTCGCTATGCCCAGGGTGGTGAGGAGTGGCAGTCGATTGGGCCCACGTTAGACGCTGGCCTGCTCTCCGACGAAGGCAGTGGCCGCGCCCACGGCTACTTTACCGGCACTTTCCTGGGCATGGCCGCCCACGACATTAGCGGACGCGGCACTCCCGCCGACTTCCAGGCGTTTTGCTATCGTCGCGCCCCTCTTTCAAAGACGAGATAAGCTCATGGCTGAAGTAACCCTACGCGACATCGAAAAGACGTTTCATGGCAAAGAAACGGTCATCCCTAATCTAAATCTGCATATCGACGATGGCTCCTTTACCGTGCTGGTCGGGCCTTCTGGCTGCGGCAAGTCCACTTTGCTGCGCATGATTGCAGGCCTTGAAACCGTGACCCAGGGAACCATCACTATCGGTGGGGAGGACGTCACCACCGCCGAGCCGAGCGACCGGGATATTGCCATGGTCTTTCAGTCCTACGCGCTCTATCCGCACATGACGGTCGCCCGCAATATCGACTTCGGTATGCGCCTGGCAAAGGTGCCCGTCAAAGAGCGTGAGGCCAAAGTCGCCGAGGCGGCACGCCTGCTCAATTTAGAGGATCTGTTGGAGCGTAAGCCCGCGGAGTTATCCGGTGGGCAGCGCCAGCGGGTGGCCATCGGCCGGGCGATTGTGCGCAGCCCCGGCGTATTTCTGTTCGATGAGCCGCTGTCTAATCTGGATGCCTCGTTACGCAACCGCATGCGGGTCGAGCTGGCCGAACTCCATCAACGGCTCGAAACCACCATGGTGTATGTCACCCACGACCAGGTTGAAGCGATGACCCTGGCCGACTGCATAGTGGTGATGAATGCCGGGCAGATAGAGCAGATGGGCAAACCCATGGCGCTTTACCAACGCCCTGAAACGCTGTTTGTCGCGGGCTTTATTGGTTCGCCGAAAATGAACTTGATCGAAGGGCCACTAGCGGCGGCCTATGGCGCCACCACTCTTGGTATTCGGCCCGAGCATCTAGAGGTAAGCCGCGAGCAGGGCGAGTGGAAAGGGCGTGTGCGGTTCATCGAGAAGCTCGGCGCTGACGCCTTTGCCTATGTGGATAGCGAGCAGGCCGGCCCGCTCACCGTGCGTCTCTCTGGCGATGTCGAGCTGAGTAATGGCGACACGCTTTTTATGACGCCGCAACAGGCCCAGCTCCACGCGTTCGATGCCGAAGGGCAACGGCTGCCTGACGGCGCTGTCCACCAGGCTTCAAGTCGTCGCGAGAGCACGTTACACCACTAACGATCGTCAATTTCCCACTCTTCAATAGACACAAAAACGCTTAATAGACACAAAAACGCTTAATAGACACAAAAACGCTTAATAGACACAAAAACGCTCAATAACAAATCCAAGGAGCTCGACAATGACACAACAAAGAACGCTAAGCCGCTCATCGTATATTCTGGTGATCTGCTGTATTGCCGCCATCGGCGGTTTCCTGTTCGGCTTCGACAGTGGCGTGATCAACGGTACCGTCGATGGCCTGCAGACCACTTTTAACTCGGATAGCGCAGGCACGGGGTTCAATGTCGCCTCCATGCTGCTGGGCTGCGCGATTGGGGCCTTCTTTGCCGGTCGTCTGGCGGATCGCTTTGGCCGCCGCACGCTGCTGATCGTGGCCGCGGTGTTTTTCCTGATTAGTGCCTGGGGGTCAGGCGTTGCCGGTAGTTCGATGGAGTTTGTGGTCTACCGCATTCTCGGTGGCCTTGCCGTCGGCGCCGCCAGCGTGATGACCCCGGCTTATATCAGTGAAGTCGCGCCATCGGCCTATCGTGGGCGTTTAGCTACGATCCAGCAGGTAGCGATCATCTCGGGTTTGTTTTTTGCCTTTCTGAGTAACTATGTCTTGGCTTATGTCGCGGGTTCGGCAACCACCGAGCTATGGTTTGGCTTCGCAACCTGGCGCTGGATGTTCTGGATTGAGCTGATACCGGCTGCCGTTTTTCTGGTGGCATTGCTGTTTATTCCGGAAAGCCCGCGTTACCTGATCAGTACCGGTAAGCAGGGCGAAGCCCGCCGGGTGCTGGGGTTAGTGATGCCTGAACGGGATGTCAGCACTAAAATTGATGAAATAAACACCACCCTGGATCAAGACCACAAGCCACGGTTGAGCGATGTGATGAACCGCACCACCGGCAAGATGCACGCTATTGTCTGGGTGGGGATTGGTTTGGCGGTTTTCCAGCAGTTGGTGGGCATTAACGTTGTTTTCTACTACGGCGCGGTGCTATGGCAGTCGGTAGGTTTCTCCGAAGGCGATGCGCTGCTGATCAACGTGATCTCTGGTGCCGTGAGTATCGGCGCCTGCCTGCTGGCCATTGCGCTGATCGACAAAATTGGCCGCAAACCGCTGCTTTGGGGTGGTTCTGTGGGCATGGCGGCGACACTGGCGTGTCTCTCCTATGCGTTCTCTACGGCCTCGATGGTGGATGGCAGTCTACAGCTATCCAGTGACATGGGCGTATTTGCGCTGCTGTGCGCCAACCTCTATGTGCTGTTCTTCAACGCCTCTTGGGGGCCGGTGATGTGGGTTATGCTGGGCGAGATGTTCCCCAATCAGATGCGCGGTTCGGGGCTGGCGATAGCAGGGCTTTTCCAGTGGCTGGCCAACTTCGGTATTACCATGACGTTTCCTATCATGCTGGCTTCTATCGGGTTGTTCGGTGCCTACGGCTTCTATGCGATCAGTGCCGTTGCCTCGGTCTTCTTCGTTATGTACTTCGTCAAAGAGACGCGCGGTAAAGAGCTGGAAGAGATGGCCTACGAGTAATCCTTCTAGACTGCCCAGATTGCCTGATCAATCGGGGATCATGTGCCTATTTTAAACAGGATAAGGCTAGTTTTTATTAATAAAAACAAAAGGTTGGCATCGGTTTTAAACATATAAACGATTGTTTAATAGTGATTTTTATTTACGTTGGTCGAAAAGTGGCACGCTCGCTGCAGTATTAGTGGTGAGAGCGGATGGTAGGAAGACCTTACCCTCTCAACACTAAAACTAAGGTGCGATGCTCGTAAGCAAGTGCCGAAGTTTAAGCAGTAAAGCCATACAGGAGCAGTATCATGATGAAGACGGAATCTCTCAAGAAACTTGGCATCCTAGGTGTATCATTTGGCCTAATGGCCAGCCCGCTTGCTTTTGCTCAAGTGGACAGCAGCGACGAGTACGAACCGACCCCGCAGGAAGAAACGACGCAGGATGATCAAGGCACCTACAACAGCTACGACACTGAGCAAGATAAAGGTTCGGATGTAGGTACTGAGTACGAAGAGGAAGAGCAAGAATTCACTTACGAAGAAGAGGAAGAGGAGCAAGAAGTCCCCGCCACTGATGAAGAGGAGGATGACTCCGGGTGGTAATTGCAACTTTTAAGGACTAACTTTTCTCGGGCTCATGGATGAGCCAACAGATGCCCCGCCCACTGCGGGGCATCTTTGTGTGTGGCCGTTAACACTGTCAACTCAAGCGGGCGATATCATTTCACGCTAAAGTGTTAAGCACCTTTATGCTTAACCATTGACTACGGTGCCCACAAGGATGTCTTGATGCCCCTGAACTGGATGCCCTTAAAATGGACAGAAAAGCCCCAACTGCCCAAGGCCGAAGGCCGCATAGAGGCGATTGACTTAGCTCGTGGCCTAGCCATTGGCTTGATGATCATAAGCCACGCGGTCAGTGGGTTGGTGGGTATTCGCAACGTCCCTGACTGGGGCATGGTGCCGATCCATTTTCTGACTAAATTCTCCTCTTCGCTGTTTATTATGGTGTTTGGCATCGCGCTGGCGGTAGCGTTTCTTTCCCACACTCAAAGCGACGATTGGCCTAAACGCCGTTTGAAACTGTGGCTGCGCGCCGTAGAAGTGTGGTTCTGGTACAAAGCGCTGCTCGTTATTGAAATGTTGCCGTTCTATTCGCCCAGCGAAATTGTCGATGCCTTGCTCTATGGCCGTTTCGCAATTTGGGTAGAAATCTTAGGCTTCTACGCCATCGCGCTGCTATGGGTGCCGCTGATTTTGCCGCTGTGGGCGCGGGCGCCGCTGTGGAGCCGACTAGCCTCGATTGGCGTGTTAATCGCGCTGACCGTTTGGCTGCAAAGCCTCACCTTCGGCGGCAACGATATTCTGAAGGCGCTACTGGTGGATCACGAAGACCACTATACCTGGGGGCAGATAAGCCGCGCACCCATGATTCTAGTGGGCCTTTTGATCGGTGAAGCCTTGCTACGCTGCTACTTTGAGCCTGCTGCGCGGCGGCGGCTGGTGTTGACCCTACTAGGGCTGGGTGCACTAATGGTCGCCGGATTTTATGGCTTGGCGTTTGCTAGTGGCGATGTGCATGCGGCGATGCTGGCGGTGGCGAAAAATGTTGGCAAACATCCGCCAGGGCTAGAATTTATGCTGTTTAGTCTGGGCGGCGCGCTGGTGCTATTAGCCGCCGCGCTTGCTGGCGGCACCAACGCGGCAAAGGCTTTAATGCCGCTGACGATTGTCGGCTCTAACGCCCTCATGGCGTTTATCTTCCATATTTTGATGATCTTCTTAGTGCTGCGCTTTCTATGGGAAGGCGAGGGAATGTACACCTATCCACAGGCACTTGGCGTGGGCGGGCTGTTGATACTGGGTGCTGCGGCGTGGATTTGGTTAACACGTTGGATAGCCCAGCACCGTTAAACACGATCCATCATTTAGGGAGTTTACGATTTGCGACACTGGATACAGCGCGGACTGGTAGCCGTAGCACTTTTCATGGCGCTACCCGCACATGCAGATGCGTACGAAACCAATTGGTACTATGAAGTCGATAAACAGAGCGCTTGGCAGGGCGATTTAACCGCTCGTTTACAGGCCATCGAAGAGGTGTTTGCGGGTCGGCTGGGGGTTTATGTACAAAACCTCGCCAGTGGCGAAGCCTACTCCTGGCGTGCTGAAGATCCTTGGTACTTAGCCTCGCTAATCAAAATACCGGTGGCGGCCCAGGTGCTCGCCGAGCGTCAGGCAGGCACGCTCTCTCTGGATGAGCGGTTAACCCTTGCGCGGAGTGACTTTGTCGATGGCGCAGGGCCTACCAACTGGCACGACCCCGGCACACCTATCTCGATCCGCTACTTAATGGAGCAGATGATTACCGTCAGCGATAACACCGCCACCGATATGTTGATTGATCGGGTGGGGCTTGAGGAGGTAAATGAGCGCGCTCGCTTGATGATTGCGTCAAGCGGCGGCAACCCGGATGCGATTGGCCCTATCTCTAAACTGGTCGGTGTACGCCAGGGGGTTTATGGCGAGCTGCACCCGGATGCGCGCGAGCTTGGCGGAATGGATTTTATCGCCCTGCGCCAGCACCCGGTGAGCCAACGCGGGCAGGCGTTAGCCCGAATGCTGGGAGTCAGCACGGCGTCTTTCACGCAGCCGGATTACGACCACGCTTTTGATGCGTACGAAGCCACAGGTGAGAACGTTGGCACCTTAAGTGCTTTTGGCGACCTATTGGCTAGCCTGCATACTGTTCAGCAACGACCGGGTATGGATGATGTAAATGCCGAGCAGCGGCAAATGCTGCTGGACGTGATGCGGCGAACCAGTTCCGGCAAACAGCGTCTTAAGGCGGGTATGGGAAGCGGCATAAGCTTTGCCCATAAAACCGGCACCCAGCAGCGCCGCAGTTGCGATGCGGGCATTGCCGAGAGCGACAACGTTAATACTGCAACAGAAGGGCCGTGGGTAATTGTCAGCTGTACTCGCGGGCCACTGGCCGTTAGTGCCCACGAGCGTGCCATGTCCAGTGTGGGCGAAGCGTTGCGTTATAGCGGAGCACTGGGTAAGCCGTGGTAAACTACCGCCCCGAATGACCCCTCAGAACATAATTAGTTAGGAGTAACCTATGACACGCGCCAGCGCCCGCCACATTTTGGTCAGCAGTGAAGAGCAGTGCTTAGCACTCAAAAAAGAGATCGAAAACGGCCGCGATTTTGCGGAAGTTGCCAAAGAGCACTCCAGCTGCCCCTCCAGCCGTCAAGGCGGCGACTTGGGTAGCTTCGGCCCCGGACAAATGGTGCCCGAGTTCGACAAAGTCGTCTTCAATGACGAAGTAGGCCAAGTACACGGTCCGGTGAAAACCCAGTTTGGCTACCACCTGCTAGAAGTTACCGAACGCTCTTAACTTTTCCACCAACCGCTCTTAATTCTGCCTAAAAGGCCGTCAAGCGCCGCAGCCACTAGGCTGCGGTGTGAGGAGTACGCCTTGAACGACCCAATTATTGCGATTAAAGGCCTGAATAAAACCTACGAAGGTGGCTTTCATGCCCTAACCCACATTGATTTAACCATTCAGCGTGGTGAAATCTTTGCGCTGCTTGGCCCCAACGGGGCAGGCAAAACGACCCTGATCAGCGTTGTATGCGGTTTGGTCAACCCCACCGCTGGCCATGTGCTGGTCGATGGGTTCGATAATATTACCCATTACCGCCAAGCCCGCGAGCGCATTGGTCTGGTGCCCCAAGAGCTTACTAACGAAGCGTTTGAAACCGTCTGGAACACCGTGAGCTTCAGCCGTGGCCTGTTTGGTAAAGCGCCCAATCCAGCGCATATTGAGAAAGTGCTCAAGTCGCTGGCGCTATGGGATAAACGCAACAACCGTTTAATCACGCTATCGGGCGGTATGAAGCGTCGCGTGCTGATCGCTAAAGCGCTCTCCCACGAGCCACGCATTCTTTTTTTGGATGAGCCCACCGCCGGAGTGGATGTTGAACTCCGCCGCGAGATGTGGGAAGTCGTGCGTCAGCTGCGCGAGAACGGCGTCACTATCATCTTGACCACTCACTACATCGAAGAAGCCGAAGAGATGGCCGACCGTATCGGCGTGATCAATGGCGGTGAGCTGGTGCTGGTAGAAGGAAAAGCCGCCTTGATGAGCAAACTAGGCAGCAAGCAGCTGACGCTTAACCTGCACAGCCCGTTAGCCGAGATGCCTGCCAGCTTGCAGCGCTATGAACTGAGCTTAGGGGCGGAAGGGCATGAGCTGGTTTATACCTACGACGGCAGTCAGGAAGAGGACGGCCACGCCATTTCAGAGCTGCTAACCGCGCTAGAGCGCGAAGGCATCACCTTTAAAGACCTAAATACCCGGCAGAGTTCGCTGGAAGATATTTTTGTCGATTTGGTTAATCCTAAGGAGCGTGCATGAACCTACATCCCGTCCGCGCTATCTATATGGCGGAAATGGCCCGCACGCGCCGCACGCTGCTGCAGAGCATTGTCTCGCCGGTGATCTCCACATCGCTCTACTTTGTGGTGTTTGGTGCCGCGATCGGCTCACGCATCAGTGAGGTCAACGGGGTCAGCTATGGGGCCTTCATCGTGCCTGGGCTGATTATGTTGATGCTGTTGACCCAAAGCGTCTCGAACGCTTCCTTCGGCATCTTTTTTCCCAAGTTCTCCGGCAGTATTTACGAGCTGCTTTCGGCGCCAATCTCGCATTTAGAGATTGTCATTGGCTATGTAGGCGCAGCGGCCTCGAAATCGATCCTGCTGGGGCTGATTATTCTGGCGACCTCTGGCTTGTTTGTTCCGCTGGAAATCGCCCACCCGTTTTGGATGCTGTTCTTTCTGGTGCTGACGGCCGTCACCTTCAGCTTGCTGGGTTTTATCATCGGCATTTGGGCCGATGGCTTTGACCGCTTGCAGTTGGTGCCGCTGTTAGTGATTACCCCGCTGACCTTTTTGGGTGGCAGCTTCTACTCCATTGATATGCTGCCACCGTTTTGGCAAACCATCACTCTGGCAAACCCGGTGGTGTATCTGGTGAGCGGCTTTCGCTGGAGCTTTTACGGCATCAGCGACGTTAGCCTGGCGGCGAGTGTGGGCATGATTGCACTATTTCTCGTTGTTTGCCTGGGTACGATTGGCTGGATTTTCCGCACCGGTTATCGCCTAAAACCCTGACGTTTTTTTAAACTCTGGACGCTAGTAAACCCTTATGCCGTTACTGCAAAGTATTGTGCACCGCCTAGACCCGACGCTTGACGGTGAGCGCTTAACCCTAACCGCCGCCCCCCAGTCAGAACAGGCTAATGCCAGCGACGACTCGGTAATGGCGAGTTTGGTGGGTGCGCTCAACGACACCTACAACACCAAGCCCAAAGGCTGGGGACGTTTCGCTGAAGAGGGCGATCAGACCGGGCCGCTAGCCGTGTGGCTACGCGACTATCTTGCCGGTGAGCAGAGCTTTGCCGAGCTTTCGGTTGCGCTGGCCGAACGGCTCGCCAAACAGCTTCAAGAACAGCTGTCAGTGAGCGGTTACTTAGTGATCAGCCACCAGCGCCAGGGCGATACCGAAACGCTGTTGATGGCTTTGGTACACCAGCGTGAAGGGATCGGTATTAACGATGAGCACCACGCCGTGCCTGCTGCCCAACTTAATACCAGCCAACTCACTCTGGCGGCGCGCATCAACCTCACTCAGTGGCAGAGCGATGCGCCGAATGCACAATATGTCTCGTTTCTAAAAGATCGCGGCGGTAAAAAACTCGCTGAGGGCTTGGTGGCGCTGTTGGGAATGGAGGAGGGCGTTGACGCTCCGGCGGAAACCCGCACGCTGCTCAAGGCATTTAGCGACTACGTCGAAAAAGAGGATTATGACGACGAGGTGAGTCGTGAAAAAACCGACACCCTTGTGGATTACGCTAACGAACAGCTGCGACGTGGCGAGCCCATGACCCTGGAAGAGCTATCCGGATTGGTGGACGAACAGCAGCCGAAAGCCTTTTACGAGCATATTCGTAACGCTGATTACGGGCTCTCGCCGGAGATTCCTCCGGATAAACGCACCTTAAGCCAGTTCCGCCGTTTTACTGGGCGCGCCGGTGGCGTTTCCATCAGTTTTGACTCCCACCTGCTGGGCTCCAGCATCGAGTACGATGCCGCCCAGGATCGTCTGATTATCAAGCAGGTACCCAAGCAGTTAAGAGAGCAGCTCACCAAGAAGGATTGAGTTTACGACAAGGCTCTCTCTAGCCAGGAGAATTCTATGCTGAACGCCATTAGTGATTTTTTTCAGCGCGCGCTGGCGCAACCCGAGCAGCGTGAAAATCAAACGTTGACCCTGGAGCTGGCCACTGCGGCGTTGTTGTGTGAAATCGTTCGCGCCGACTACGACACCAGCGACGAAGAACTTGCCGCCCTGCGTATTATGCTCACCGAGCGCTACCGGCTAAGTGCAAGCGATGTGGAAGAGTTGATGACACTGGCCCAGGCGGAGGTGGACGAGGCGGTCGACCACTACCAGTTCGTAAGCCTGATTAAAGAGCACTATGATTACGACCAGCGCTGTGAACTGGTCGCGCAGATGTGGCAGTTAGCCTGGGCCGACGGCAATATCGACCCCCTGGAGGAGCATCGTATTCGCCGCCTGGCGGACTTGCTATATGTTAGCCATAGCGACTTTATCCGCACCAAACTGCAAGTAGAGGATCGCAATAACCACGATGCATAACCGCAACGAAGACGCGAGTTTAATGGATTTAATTAGCTCGATAGAGCAGATGGAGCAGGATGCTTCACGGGTTAGCGTTGATAATGTTGTGCAGGCTGTGGGGCGACGCTCGTTTGGGCCACTGCTACTGGTCGCTGGGTTAATTACGCTGGCACCGATCATCGGCGACATACCTGGCATGCCGACGCTGATGGCCGTGCTGGTGCTGCTTGTTTCAGTACAGCTACTAGCGGGACGTGAGTCGTTCTGGTTGCCTGGATGGTTACTCAAGCGCTCTCTTTCCCGGCAGAAGTTCGACAAGGGCATCAAGTGGATGAAAAAGCCCGCCCGCTGGATAGATGGTTTGCTGCGGGTACGCTTACCGTGGCTAACCGGCTATATCGGTATTCGTGTCACTGCGGTTGTTTGCCTGTTAATTGCCCTCGCCATGCCACCGATGGAGTTTATTCCCTTTTCGGCCAACGGTGCCGGGGTAGCACTTTCCCTGCTTGGCCTTGGCTTGGTCGCTCGCGATGGGGTTGCGCTGCTGCTAGGATTTGCGCTGTTTGCCGCCACGTGCGTTTTAATCGTGATGAACCTAGTCTAAAAAGGAACCTTGCCATGCCAGATGCCTCACCGCCCACGCCACCTAAATCACCGCAGCAGCAAGGGGCTTGGGAGCGGCGAATCGAAACGGCGCTGTGGAACTCGCGTTTTCTGGTCATGCTTGCCGTGGTGCCAAGCCTGATGGGTTCATTGATACTGTTTATTGTCGGCACCGTGGATATTTTAACCGTCGTGGCCGACGTGTTGCGTTACTACCTGGTTGGAGGCACCCCGAATATCCACGACAGTTTAGTGCCCGATATTATTATCGCGGTGGATATCTATCTGATTGCGATCGTACTGCTGATTTTCGGCCTGGGCATCTACCGGCTGTTTGTCTCGCGCATTGACCAAGCCGAAGCGCGTTTCCCGCATCACCCCTTTAACGTTGCCTCGCTCGATCAGCTCAAAGACAAAATCGCCCGCGTGGTGATTTTAGCGGTGATTATCGAGTTCTTCCGTGCGGTAGTGGATATTCGCTTTGCCACACCGCTGGAGGCGATCTATCTCGCCCTTTCAATATTGGCACTAGCGGCCGCGCTCTATTTGATGAGCCTCGGCCACAAAGGCGAATAAGGCACGATACTAATTACAACTTACAACTCACCATCTTCAGCTAACAAACCAACCACCAGCCTATTCAACTGCTGCTGGAACTGCCCGCCGGGCGAGGGTGGGTTCGGGTCTGAGGTGATCACCACGGTCATCTCTCGCTCAGGAATGACGAACATTGCTTGACCACCGTAGCCGCGCCCGTAGTAAGTATCTTCCCCTGCTAGTTGAGTAATAAACCACCCGTAGCCGTATCCGTCGCCTGTCCAGCGCGATGTGCCACGCGGCTGCCATGACTCCTCCACCCAGCCTTCCGGCAGAATCCGCTCTCCATTACCTGCTTCATCAAATACGATGCCATCATTGCGATACAGCTCGCCCACTTCAATCAGCGCCCGTGGCGAAAGCTGCATATCATTGCCGCCAAAATAGATGCCTTGCGGGTCGCGTAGCCACGGGAGAATAGTGATATTGAGCGGGTCACCCAACAAACGCTGGGCGAGCGCGTGAGTGGTTTCGCCGCTGGCATGGGTAAGGGCGGCAGAAAGCAGATGACTTGTGCCGGTGGAGTAAAGCATTTGCCCGCCTGGTTCATCCACAAAAGGTCGTGTTAAGGCATCGTTTACCCAGTTGGCGCTCGCCACCCAGGCGCTGTAATTGCTCCCTGATGTTCGTTCCAGACCCGCCTGTAGAGCGAGTAGATGCGCCACGGTAATCTCGTTAACGCGCGGATCAGTGCCACTTGGCATATGATCGCCAAATAGCTCGACCATGGGCTGCTCAGCAGACTCTAAGATACCCGCCTCAATCGCCGCGCCGGTAATCGCCGCCAGCACGGTTTTAGATAAGGACTTGATATTGGCAGGCGATGCCACGCCCGGCCCACCCTGATGGTATTCGTGAATAATTTCGCCATCATGCGCCACTACCAACGCATGCACACGATTTAACGCACTGGCCTGCCGATCAAGCGCCTGCAGAGCCGTTGTTGAGGGGGCATCTGCTGCGGCACTAGAAACGTGAAATAATGACAAAAAAACACAGGGGATAAGTAACACAGTCGCGCGCATTGCAATCCCTTGGCTATGAGTGGCTATCGTTCGAGGTTGAGAAGTAGAGGAGGTTCCACGATTCAACCTGCCTGAAGCACCCAAAAATGTGCCGACAGTACGCAAAGAGAGAAAAAGCCTGCTAGGCTATCTGTGTTGGTCCGTGGGTAAGCAACCCATTGATTTTCCCTAAAACACACCAATATTTTTTCTAACACGCACTTAGCAAGGAGCGCCCTATGCGTAACATCATCTACATTATTGGTCTTATCGTGGTTGTGCTGTTTATCCTATCGTTGCTCGGCCTGCGCTAAGCCCCACAACGCTTGGCGCTAGAAACAAGGACAAAAAAACCGCCCGCAGCGTTCGCTGATGGAGCGGTTTTTTATGCGCGATCAACGCCAGATGATTGACTAGGCGCAGTCGGCGGCCCCCTGGCCAAACATATCGAACATCAGTTCGCGGCCAAGGCGGGTCAATACAAAGCGGCCATACTCATTGAAAGTAGCGGCTTCGCTGTCTTCCATTACCTGCTGGCAAGTGGCCCAAGTTGGTGCTGCCGCGCTAAGCGCGAGCAATTCACGGCGGGCTAAGCCGCGCTGGGGCAAGGTAATCGTTTCTAACACATGGCCGTGGTCGTAGAGCAATTCAGCGGCAATCGATAAACACTGGCGAAGACTACGCTGAACGTTCGCGGCGGTTGATAGCTTGGGAGAAGTCAGTTCTAGAGGCACGCATACTCTCCTGCAATTAGCACCCGTAGAGGGTTATTGCAGTGCATTATAAACTAACGTCTAGGCTAGACCAAGGTCTAACCTAGACGAAGACCTAGATTGAACCTTGATCTATAATTTGAAGATGCGTGAGGGTCAGCGTCTCGGTTAACGCCACGTCTGATCATACTCTTCTCAATAGCTATCCATTTGCCGCTCTTAGGTTAAGAGCTCGTCAAAAGCGAGCGAGCTTTTTATGAGGCCTTGGGGTGGATGGCTGGGCACTGGGAATAGAAGCTTGCTTATATATTCTTTAATGGAATAAAAATCACGTTTAATATTCTTTTACTGTTTTGTGGCGAAAGAGTAGGATACTTGCCATTAATATTTGCTGCCTAACCTGCTACATCAAAAGGGAAGCCCTATTATGTCACTAATTCGTAAGGCCAGTGTCACCCTGGCAGCGCTCTCAGTGAGCGTTGCCAGTGGAGTTTTCGCTGCCGCTGCCCAGGCCGATACGCTGCGCGTAGGTATGTCTGGCGGCTATTTTCCGTTTACTTTTGTCGAGCAAGATGAGCTGAAAGGCTTTGAGGTCGATGTGATGAATGCGGTGGGTGAGATCACCGGCGATGACATTGAGTTTGTCACCGCGAGCTTCTCGGGCTTAGCGGGGATGCTGGAGTCTGGGCGTATCGACACTATCGCTAACCAGATCACCATTACACCCGAGCGTGAAGCCAAATATGTGTTCACCGCTCCTTATGTGTATGACGGCGCTCAGGTTGTGGTACGCGCAGGTAACGACGCCGTTCAGGGCGTTGAGGATTTGTCCGGCAAAAGCGTGGCGGTCAACCTGGGCTCGAACTACGAGCAGTTGCTGCGCGAACAGCCGAATGCGGATGAAATCGACATTCGCACTTATGAGTCCAATATTGAGCAGGACGTTGCGTTGGGCCGTGTCGAGGCCTTCGTGATGGACCGCGTGAGTGCCACGCAGGTCATTAAAGAGAAGGGCCTGCCGTTAGAACTGGCGGGTCAGCCGTTCTCGACGATTGAGAACGCGCTACCGTTCCGCGATGACGAGACGGGCCGTGTACAGCGTGACCGTGTTGATGCTGCCCTTGCTGAGCTTCGTGACAGTGGCGAGCTGGGCGAGATATCAGAAAAGTGGTTTGATACCGATATTACTCAGCCGTAACCGCTGAACTCATCTGTTTAACGCGGCCGTGGCATTGCCACGGCCGTTTGCTTATAAGCGATATTGCGATGCTTAACCTTGAATATATGTGGGGGCTACTGCCGGTCCTGCTGCGCTATTTGCCGCTCACGCTGCAGATGGCGACCATTGCGATGGTGTTTGCCTTGATACTGGCGTGTTTGATGGCGGTCATTCGTGTCTCTAAGGTGCCGCTGCTTAACGGTTTGGCGATGCTGTTTATCTCGTTTTTTCGCGGTACGCCCCTGCTGGTTCAGCTGTTTCTTTTCTATTATGGCTTGCCACAACTGATTAGCGCGCTGATCTCGATTACCGGCGTGCAGGCGGCGGTGCTGGGGCTGACGCTGCACTTTTCTGCGTATATGGCTGAGTCGATTCGTGCCGCGATTGTGGGGATAGACCGCAGCCAGACGGAAGCCGCGCTCTCGATAGGTATGACCCAGTCGCAGCTGATGCGGCGCATTATTCTGCCTCAGGCCACCCGTGTGGCTACCCCGACGCTGATGAACTATTTCATCGATATGATTAAAGCGACCTCGTTGGCCTTTACGCTGGGAGTGACCGAGTTAATGGGCGCTACCCAAAAAGAGGCGGCGGGAAGCTTTCTCTATTTAGAGGCGTTCTTGCTAGTAGCGCTGATTTATTGGGCAATCGTAGAGGTGCTTTCCTGGGGGCAGCGCCGATTAGAGGTTTATCTGAATAAGGCCTATCAACGATGATTTCGCTGCAAGGCATTACCAAGCGCTTTGGCGCCCACACGGTGTTTCATGATATCGATTTGAGCCTTTCCCAGGGCGAAATCATCGTGATCATTGGTCCTTCCGGTACCGGTAAATCCACGCTGCTGCGCTGTATTAACTTTTTAGAGCGACCGGATGCGGGGCGTTTAACGGTAGGCGATTTGAGCATCGACACCCAGCGCGCCAGCCGGGCGGATATTTTGGCGCTGCGTCGGCGTACGGCGTTTGTGTTTCAAAACTACGGGCTGTTTGCCAATAAAACCGCGCTGGAGAATATCAGCGAGGGCATGATGGTGGTGGATAAGCTGCCGAAAGCGAAGGCCCATGCGCGGGCCAGGGAAATTCTGGAGCGTATCGGCTTGGCAGATAAAGCCGATGCTTATCCGGCCTCGCTTTCAGGCGGCCAACAGCAGCGGGTGGGAATCGGCCGGGCGATGGCCGCAAATGCCGATGTGATTCTGTTTGATGAGCCGACTTCTTCGTTAGATCCCCAGTGGGTAGAGGAAGTGCTGAGTCTGATGAAGCAATTGGCGGAAGAGCGCCAGACGATGATCGTTGTCACCCACGAAATGCAGTTCGCCCGAGACGTAGCTGATCAAGTGGTCTTTATGGATGACGGCGGTATTGTCGAGCAGGCTCCGCCCGAGGAGCTTTTCACCGCACCGAAAGATGAGCGAACGCGGCATTTTTTGCGCAAAATTCTGGCGCCTACGGGGCAGGATGTGCCTTAGCTTGAGTGTCGCCGAGCCCTGCCCAGCATTGACAACCGCTAGCAAGCGCGCCTAGCGCGTGATAGACTATGCCATCCTCTCAGACAAGTCCCGTGAATGGGCAGCTTATTTCAACTGCCTGTTACACACTTTGGTAGGGTGATAATCCAGCCAAAACAATTAGTTATTTCGGAAACAGGTTGTTTCGGAAATGGATTGTTGGAAATGGGTTGTTAGAAATAAATCGTTGCGGAAACGTCGTGCTGTGACAGCGCAGTCGACGAACACATATTTAATTTCGTTGCCGTTTTATCGGCAACCTTTATTCTCCAAGGAGATACCCTGTGGCGAACAGCAAGCAAGCACGCAAGCGCGCCCGCCAGGCCGAGAACCGTCGCGTCCTGAAATCCAGCCAGCGCAGCATGGTCCGCACCTACATCAAGCGTGTAGTGAAAGCGATCGGCACCGGCGACCACGCCAAGGCAATGGAAGAGTTCAAGGCGATGCAGCCGGTCGTTGACCGTATTGCCGACAAAGACGTGCTGTCCAAGAAAAAAGCAGCTCGCCTGAAGAGCCGTTTGAACAAGCGTATTAAGGCACTGGCGGCGTAAGCCGGCAGGCGCCATAAAAAAACCGGCTGCGGCCGGTTTTTTTGTGTCTGAATGTTCTCTTTGTGGTTCCTTTGGATGGTCTTTTCTGGATAGCTTATGACGGCGAAGAAAGCAGCCAATGCGTCCCCTGATACTGCAGTAGTTCGCCGTGGGCTAATGCGCTCAGGTCTTGTGGTCAGCGCCATGACGATGCTGTCGAGGGTGATGGGGCTGGCGCGAGATGTTGTCGTTGCAACCTTGCTAGGGGCGGGGGATGGCGCCGATGCGTTTTTTGTGGCGTTTAAGATCCCTAACTTTCTACGCCGTCTGTTTGCCGAAGGCGCGTTCAATCAAGCCTTTGTGCCAGTGCTTTCAGAGTACTCCGCCCAGCGCAGCCGGGAGGAGATACGCGCGCTACTGAATGCCACTGCCGGTAGCTTGACGGCGGTGCTGGCGCTGATTACGGCGTTAGCGATGCTCTGCGCGCCGTGGCTGATCTGGGTGTTTGCCCCCGGTTTTGGCAGTGACCCAGAGAAACTGACGCTGACCGCGGATATGCTGCGCTTAACGTTTCCCTACTTGCTGCTGATTTCGCTGACCGCGTTTTCCGGCAGCGTGTTGAATACCTGGAATCGCTTTGCGGTGCCCGCGTTTACTCCGGTACTGCTGAATCTTTCGCTGATTGGCGCGGCGCTGTTTTTGATGCCGTTAATGGAAAAGCCCGCCATGGCGCTGGCGTGGGGCGTGTTGATCGCCGGGGCCGCTCAGTTGGTTTTTCAGGTACCGTTTTTACTGCGGCTGGGGCTGATGCCGACGCCGTGGCCAAACTTTGCCCACGAGGGCGTGCGGCGTATTCTGAAACTGATGGGGCCTGCGCTGTTTGGGGTCTCGGTATCGCAGATTAACCTGCTGTTGGATACCATTCTGGCCTCGTTACTAGCGGCGGGTAGCGTGTCGTGGCTCTATTACTCGGATCGTTTAGTAGAGCTGCCTCTGGGAGTTTTCGGGGTGGCGATTGGTACGGTGATTTTGCCCGCGCTCTCTAAGCGCCATGCGGAGCAGTCTAAGGAGCACTTTGCAGCCATGCTCGACTGGGCGATTCGCATTGTGCTGCTGCTAGGCTTGCCAGCCGCGCTGGCGCTGGCGGTGTTGGCCGAGCCGCTGTTGATCACGCTATTTCATTATGGCGCAATGACCGACAACGATATTCAAATGGCGGCCATGAGTCTGCGTGCTTATGCGTTCGGTTTGGTGGCCTTTATGCTGATCAAAGTATTGGCACCGGGCTTTTTTGCCCGTCAAGACACCAAAACACCGGTAAAAGTGGGCATTCTGGCCATGGTCGCCAATATGGTGTTTAACCTTCTGCTGATTTGGCCGCTGGCCCATGCTGGGTTGGCGTTGGCTACCGCGCTGTCGGCGTTTTTAAACGCGGGCTTGCTAGGCTACTTGCTGCATAAGCGAGGCGTGCTGATCTTCCAGCCAGGCTGGAAGCGTTACTCGGTGCAGTTGCTGGGGGGTAGCGCTTTAATGTGCGCGGCACTCTATTTTGTCGCCCCGGATTGGCAGGCGTGGCTTAGCTTTGGCCTTTGGCAGCGAGTGAGCTGGGTCTCAGGGTTGGTGGTACTCGGTGGCTCGCTCTACTTTGCGTGGCTTGCAGCGTTTGGCCTACGCATGCGTCATTTTAAAATGCACTCGTAACGTTACATCCTAGCGGGTGTATTTGTTATCAGGCGTGTTCGTTATAATCAGAGGCTTTATATCCTCCCAACGGCTGAGGTGCCATGCGCGTCATTCGAGGTCTGCACAACTTTAGAGCGGCTCATCGTGGCTGCGTTGCGACTATCGGTAACTTCGATGGGGTGCATCGCGGCCACCAGGCCATTCTTCAGCAGTGCCGTGAACATGCCGCACGCTGGAGTGTGCCGCTAACCGTCGTGGTGTTCGAACCCCAGCCGCGGGAGTTTTTTGCCGGCGATCAAGCGCCGCCGCGCTTAACCCGGCTGCGTGAGAAAGTACGGCTACTGCGTGATTTTGGTGCCGAGCAAGTGCTGGTTCTGCCGTTTAACGATGCACTGCGCAGCCTCACCGGGCGCGAGTTTATCGATCAGGTATTAATTGACGGGCTGGACGTGAAGCACTTGGTCGTGGGTGATGACTTCCGCTTTGGCTGTGACCGACGCGGCGATTTCGCGCTGCTGGCGGACGTTGGGCGTGAGCAGGGGTTTGGTGTCGAGCACACCCGCACCTTTACCGTGGATGACGAGCGGGTTTCCAGCACGCGGGTGCGTACGTTGCTCGCCTGCGGCAATTTCTCCGCCGCCGCACGTTTGTTAGGACGCCCCTATTCGTTACATGGCCGCGTGGTGCGCGACCAGCAGTTGGGACGCACCATTGGCGTGCCCACCGCCAACTTACCGCTACTGCCGCAGCCGTTAACGCTGCGTGGCGTATTTGCGGTAGTGGCGGAGCTTGAAAATGGTGAACGCCACCCGGCAGTAGCGAATGTCGGCTTCCGTCCTACCGTAGGCTCAGACCGGCCAACGCTCGAAGTGCACCTGCTGGATTTTGCCGGTGATCTCTACGGCCAACGTATGACCGTATTCCCCTGTGTGCGTCTGCGCGGCGAGGTGAAGTTTGACGGCCTTGAGGCACTGAAAGCACAAATTGAACGTGACCAGGCCCGCGCTCGCCACTATTTAGCGGCAGTTGAGGTCGATCAAGACTACTCTCTTCCGCTGGCCTCGGCCCCGCTAGGGCGTGAGGCGATTTCTTCTGATTATTCTTCGGCGGATGACGCCGCCGATGCTAACAACGGCTGACCAGATCATGGATTATAAGCACACGCTGAATTTGCCTGAAACTGACTTCCCCATGCGCGGCATGTTGCCGAAGCAAGAGCCGGGGCGGGTTTCCCAGTGGCAGGATATGAACATTTACCAGCGCCTGCGCGAAACACGCGCTGGTGCGCCGCTGTTTGTGCTGCACGATGGCCCTCCCTACGCCAACGGCAGTATTCATATCGGTCACGCCGTTAATAAAATCCTCAAAGATATTATTGTTAAATCGAAGAATTTAGCCGGTTTCGATGCCCCTTATGTACCGGGCTGGGACTGCCACGGTCTGCCTATCGAGCACAAGGTAGAAACCACCCATGGTAAGCACCTTGAGGCGAGCAACGCTCGTGAGTTATGCCGTGAATACGCTGGTGCCCAAGTTGAAACCCAGCTAGCCGACTTTGTGCGCTTGGGTATTATTGGTGATTGGGATCACCCCTACCGCACCATGGATTTCGCCAATGAAGCGGGTGAGATCCGCGCGCTGGCCGAGATGGTCGATGCGGGCTATGTATTTAAAGGCCTGAAGCCGGTTAACTGGTGCTTTGACTGCGGCTCGGCGCTGGCGGAAGCGGAAGTTGAGTACGCTGACAAGAAGTCCGATGCCATCGATGTAGCCTTCCCTGTGGAGGATGCCGACAAGCTTGCCGCCGCATTTGGCCTGAGTGAATTACCCAAGCCTGCAGCCGTAGTCATCTGGACGACGACCCCTTGGACCATTCCGGCCAACCAGGCGCTTAACGTTCACCCTGAGTTTACCTACGCGCTCGTTGATACCGGTGAGCGCCTGCTGCTGTTGGCCGAAGAGCTGGTCGAGAGCTGCCTGGAACGCTTTGAGCTGCAAGGTGAGGTGATCGCGACGACTCAAGGCAAAAATCTCGACCTGATCAATTTCTGTCACCCGTTCTACGACCGTCTGTCGCCCATGTACCTGGCCGAGTACGTCGAGTCGGAGGTGGGCAGTACAGGTATTGTTCACTCCGCGCCTTCTTATGGCATGGATGACTTTATCACCTGCCGCGAGCATGGCATGGAGTTCGATGACATGCTCAACCCGGTGCAGGGCAACGGCGTTTACGTTGATGACCTGCCGTTCTTCGGCGGCCAGATGATCTGGAAAGCTAACCCCCAGATCGTCGAAAAACTACGCGAAGTAAATGCACTGATGGCGCATATCCCCATCAAGCACAGCTACATGCACTGCTGGCGCCACAAAACGCCGGTGATCTACCGTGCTACGGCTCAATGGTTTGTGGGCATGGACATCAAAGGCAAGGACGGTAAAACCTTGCGTGAGCGCGCTTTGGAAGGTATCGAAGCCACTGCGTTTACCCCCGCTTGGGGCCAAGCGCGTCTGCATAGCATGATCGCCAACCGCCCAGACTGGTGTATCTCCCGCCAGCGGAACTGGGGCGTGCCGATCCCGTTCTTCCTCCATAAGCAAACCGGCGAGCTGCACCCGCGTACCGTTGGGCTGATGGAAGAGGCGGCCAAGCGCGTAGAGCAGGAGGGCATCGACGCCTGGTTCAAACTCGACCCGGCAGAGCTGCTGGGCGCCGAAGCGGCGGAGTACGATAAAGTCACCGACACGCTGGATGTCTGGTTCGACTCCGGTACGACCCACCGCCACGTGCTGCGCGGCTCGCATCCCCACGGCCACGAGAGCGGTCCGCGGGCTGATCTGTACCTGGAAGGCTCCGACCAGCACCGCGGCTGGTTCCACTCGTCGCTGCTGACGGGTTCGGCTATTGACGGGCATCCGCCGTACCGGCAGTTGCTGACCCACGGTTTTACCGTCGACTCCCAGGGCCGTAAGCAGTCTAAATCGCTGGGCAATGTGGTTGCGCCTCAGGAAGTGATGGATAAACTGGGCGGCGATATTCTGCGCTTGTGGGTGGCGTCTACCGATTACTCCGGCGAAATGGCGGTATCTGACGAGATTTTGAAGCGTACCTCCGACGTCTATCGCCGGATTCGTAACACCGCCCGCTTCCTGCTTTCCAACCTTAACGGGTTTGATCCAGAGAAAAACCAAGTAGCATTTGGCGATATGCTGGCACTGGATCAGTGGGTGGTGGATCGTGCTTACCAGCTGCAGGCGCGGATCGAAAAAGCCTACGAGGAGTACCGCTTCCTGGATGTGTACCAGCAGGTGCACGGCTTCTGCGCCCGGGAGCTGGGTGGCTTCTATCTGGATGTCATCAAAGACCGCCAATACACCACGCAGGCCGATTCCCTGGCCCGGCGTAGTGCGCAAACCGCGCTCTATCATGTGGTGGAAGCGCTGAGCCGCTGGATCGCACCGATCCTCTCCTTCACCGCTGAGGAGATTCACGAGAATATCCCCGGTAAGCGCGGTGACAGCGTGCTCTTGGAGACCTACTACACTGGTTTGGGTAGCCTGGACGACAACGCCGAGCTAGGCCGTGCTTTTTGGGAGCAGGTGCTAGAGGTCAAGCACTCGGTCAACAAGTGCCTGGAAGACGCGCGTAACGCTAAAGTGATCAAGGGTAGCCTAGCCGCCGAAGTGACGCTGTATGTGAGCGATGAGCTGCAGGCGACGTTGGCCAAGCTAGGCGATGAGCTGCGCTTTGTGATGCTAACCAGCGAAGTCACGCTGAAACCCTTATCTGATGCGAGTGAGGCGGAGGCCGGTGATGCAGAAGCAACGGAACTTGAAGGCTTGAAAGTCGCGGTTAAAGTAAGCGGTAACACCAAGTGCGAGCGCTGCTGGCATCATCGCCCCGACGTAGGCACCCATGCGGATTATCCGGATCTATGTGGGCGCTGTATCAGTAACCTCCCCGAGGGAAGCGGTGAGATTCGTTACTATGCTTGATAAAAACACGCCTAGTGATACCGATACAAACGCGCGGCCGAAGATGCAGCGGCCACTGCGCTGGCTGTGGCTAGCAGTGGCGGTCATTGTCTTGGATCTGGCCACCAAGTACGTGGCCAGTAGCCAGTTGGGTTATGCACAGCCGGTAGAGGTGCTGCCGTTCTTTAACCTGACCCTGCTGCACAATACGGGGGCTGCATTCAGCTTTTTAGCTACCCATCCCGGCTGGCAGCGCTGGTTCTTCGCCTTGGTTGCCGTGGGTGCCAGCGTGGCGTTGACGGTGTGGCTTTCGCGGATCAAAAACGACGAAAAGTTGTTGGCGATAGCACTGCCGCTGATTATCGGTGGTGCGCTGGGGAATCTTTATGATCGCTTGGTGCATGGTTATGTGGTCGACTTTTTATCGTTTCACGTCGCCGGGTGGTACTACCCGGCATTTAACGTGGCCGATATGGGCATTGTGCTGGGGGCGGTTGCCTTAATCTGGGAATCCATTATGGGTGAGCGGCGGCGCAAAAAAGCGCACGGGGCTTCCCATTAATCGAACGTTGAGAATGGTACATTGAGGGCTGAAATGAGCGACTATTTGATCGATGACGGTATGGAAGTGACGCTGCACTTCACCTTGAAGCTCGAAGACGGCACCTTGGTGGACTCCACTAAAGACAAAGCGCCGGCTACCTTCGAGTTTGGTGACGGTAACTTGCCGCCCGGTTTTGAACACCCTATTAAAGGCATGTCCGCAGGCCAAGAGGCTACCTTTCAGATAACCCCTGAGCATGCGTTCGGCCAGCACAACCCGCAAAATATTCAGACCCTTAAGCGGGCTGATTTTGGCGATGAAGTCCCGGAAATTGGTATGGTGATGTCGTTTGCCGATAAAGCGGGAACGGAATTGCCCGGTGTGGTCAAAACCATTGACGGCGAGCGTATTGAAGTGGACTTCAATCATCCACTGGCAGGGCGTACCCTGGTGTTTGAGGTAGAAGTACTCGACGTCAAACCGGTGACAACGCATTAATTCACTAAGCGATGCGCTTACGCATCAAGGCGCTACTATGCAACCGACGCAACCACAGCCCATCCAAATTAAATTAGCCAATCCGCGTGGCTTTTGCGCCGGTGTGGATCGGGCGATCGATATCGTCAACCGCGCACTGGATGTGTTTGGCCCGCCTATCTATGTGCGCCACGAGGTTGTCCACAACCGCTTTGTGGTCGAAACCCTGCGCGCCCGTGGGGCCGTGTTTGTCGAAGAGCTGGATGAAGTGCCGGACGACGTTATCGTCATTTTCTCTGCCCACGGCGTTTCCCGGGCGGTACAGGCCGATGCGGAACGGCGGGGTTTGAAGGTGTTCGACGCCACCTGCCCGCTAGTGACCAAGGTACACCTTGAAGTGCTGCGCTATGCCAAGCGCGGCCAGGAGTGCATCCTGATCGGCCATGAAGGCCACCCGGAAGTCGAAGGCACCATGGGGCGTTACGATACCTCCCATGGCGGCCGGATCTACCTGGTCGAGGACGAAAAAGACGTCGCCAAGTTGGAGGTGAGTGATCCCGCCAAGCTGGCTTTTGTGACCCAGACTACGCTGTCTATGGATGACACCGCCAAGGTAATCGATGCGCTGCGCGAGAAGTTTGCCGATATTCAGGGGCCGCGCAATGACGATATCTGCTACGCCACGCAGAACCGTCAGGATGCAGTACGCGAACTAGCCGCTCAAAGTGATCTACTGCTGGTGGTGGGCAGCCCCAATAGCTCAAATTCCAACCGCTTACGTGAACTTTCGGAGCGTATGGGCACGCCCGCCTATTTGATCGACAACGCTGACCAGATCGACCCGCAGTGGCTTGAAAATGTTTCACGTATCGGCGTAACCGCCGGCGCCAGTGCCCCTGAAGTACTGGTCAAAGGCGTGATTGCCAAGCTTCAAACCATGGGCGCTGCACTACCTGAAGAGCTGCAGGGTCGCGAAGAGACCATTACCTTCTCTATGCCGAAAGAGCTGCGTGAGAAGGTAATCGCCAGCAGTTGATCTAGGCCGCGTAATGCAATGGGTATTGGTTTGCGACATACTGAAACAGTATGAGCTAGCTAATACAGGAGCAGAGCCGCGTGTCTTATGTTTCTCACTCTTTCTCTGGCCGTTCTTTGCTGAAGGGCCAGCGCGGCTTTACCCTAATTGAATTGATGATTGTGCTGGTGATCGTCGGTATCGTCTCCGCCATTGCCTACCCCAGCTATACCCGCTACGTGCAAAAATCAGTGCGAACCGATGCCCATGCAGGCCTTATGCAGGCTGCTTCCGAACTTGAGCGCTGCTATACGCGGACTTACTCCTATAGTGCTTGTCCTATCAGTAATGCTTCTCCCGAAAACAACTATACGATTGCGGTAAATGTTAGCGGTAACGGCTATCTATTAACCGCCAGTAGCCATCAAAATGACGGCTGCGACGATAATATTACGCTAAATTCGAGTGGCGAAAGGTTGCCCGATGCTTGCTGGTAAACAGGAAAAACAGCGAGGCTTTAGTTTAATAGAGGCTTTGATCGCACTGGTGGTGCTTTCCATCGGCTTGATCGGCGTTGCCGCCATGCAGCTTAAAGCGCTGCAAAGCGCAAATGCTGGCTACCAGCGTTCAGTAGCAAGTGTTGCAGCCGTGGATGCGCAAGAGCGGCTCTGGGCGGAGCTGGCAAGAGATGACGTAGATAGCTGTGCAGATATTGATATAGAGGCTGCTTGGAAGACCCAGTGGTTTGCCGATAGTGATTCAAATCCTTTGCGGAGTGTGAATGCGCAAGAGAGCAAAATCGTATCAAACGGTTGTGAGTTTACCATTGAGATAGGCCTGGGTAGCCGAGCAGACGATATAGAATCAGGTGTGTTTACCTATACGCTTCGCCTTCCTGAGCTAGAGGGAGGCTAATGATGCCAGATAGGCAAAAGGGTTTTACCCTCGTTGAGCTGATGGTCGCGATGGCGATAGGTACAGTGATTATCTTAGGGGCTGGACAGCTTTTTTTAACCTCTTTTCAAATGTTTCAAACCGTTGACAAGGTCAGTCGTAAACAAGAGGCATTAATTTTTGCGGTAAGTACTCTGACTGCTGCAGGACGCAAAGGGAATGTTGGTGACTACGCTATTGTGTCCGATGGACGCCGCTCTGACAGCGGGACGGACTATTATTGTGTGCTGCAAGACGAGGTTCAAAATCAGCCTGTCTTAGATCTTGCTCAGGTCGATGATGAGGCCGATTGCCCAACGCTTTCCGAATCCAATGGCGGTGACGTGTCTCATTTAATCACGCTGCCCATTGGCGATTGCCGCGAAAGCGTGAATATGACATGCGATGAAATCACCTTCACTATCAGTGAGCGAAATAGAGTAATCTCATCACGAGAGCCTACTTCATGAAACAGCAGCAAGGTGCGGCGTTAGTGATTGTTATGGTTCTGCTCTCCGGGGCGTTGATGCTAGGCATGTCAGGCATGCAGAGCGCGTTGATTGATGAGCGGTTAGCGGGTAATTATCGAGCCTCTGTACAGGCTCAAATGACCGCAGAAAGCATGTTGTCGGTGTTTAGAAACATGGCTTCTCGGCGTCAGTTATTAGAAGGCATCTTTAACGCTACTTATACCGAAAGTGATTTTTTAAATGATGTAACTGGCGTCGAGGGATTCGAATCCTTTGATCAGTTGGGCGTCACGTTTGATGTGAGCGGTGATGAAGTGACTATTACAACGCGTTATATGGGCACGAATAGCAGCATTGAGGGCACATCAGTTGCCGTTTATCAACGGGCCAGCGAACCAGTGGAGCAGGCGACTAAGCGGTTGTGAGGGGCGTTGTGTAAATGCCTGGGATGCCATTCGCCACACGGCATGCTGCGCGTTATGATAGTCCTATTTGCCTAAGAGCCTGAAAGCTAAGAGTCTGAAAACATGAGTCAAACCGCTAAAACCCGCGTTCTCACCGGTATCACCACCTCCGGCATCCCCCATTTAGGCAACTATGTGGGAGCGATCAAGCCCGCCATCGAAGCCAGTCAAGACCCCAGCGTGCAGTCGTTCTATTTTTTGGCCGATTACCACGCGCTGATCAAGTGCCCAGATCCAAAGCGGGTGCAGGCATCCCGCTTGGAAATTGCCGCCACTTGGCTGGCGCTAGGGCTGGATACCGATAATGCGATTTTCTATCGCCAGTCGGATATTGCAGAAATCCCCGAACTCGCTTGGATGCTTTCTTGCGTGTGCGCCAAGGGCTTGATGAACCGTGCGCATGCCTACAAAGCAGCGGTGGCTGAGAACGAAGAGGCGGAGAACCAAGACCCTGATAAAGGCATCACCATGGGGCTGTTTAGCTACCCCGTGCTAATGGCGGCGGACATTTTAATGTTTAACGCCAATAAAGTGCCGGTAGGCAGGGATCAGATTCAGCATATCGAAATGGCCCGCGATATCGCCGGACGCTTTAACCACCTTTACAAAGGCCAGCACTTCACTCTCCCTGAGGCTGTGGTAGACGACAAAATACAGCTACTGAATGGCTTGGATGGGCGCAAGATGTCCAAAAGCTACGACAATACCATTCCGCTGTTTGCCCCAGAGAAAAAACTGCAGAAGCTGGTGCGCAAGATTAAGACCAACTCGCTGGAGCCCGGTGAGCCGAAAGACCCTGATACCTGCACGCTGTTCCAGATTTACTCAGCGTTCGCAACGGCAGAAGAGACCGCCAGCCTGCGTGAACAGTACGAGAACGGTATTGGTTGGGGCGAGGCTAAGGATAAGGTGTTTGAATATTTGAATGCCCACTTGAGCGCTCCTCGTGAACGTTACAACGCGCTGATGGAAGACCCAGCTCATATTGAAGCAGTACTCCAAAAAGGCGCTGAGCGGGCACGGGAAGAAGCTGCTGTAACGATGGATCGTCTTCGTACAGCCGTTGGCCTGGGGCGGTTTGTGTAATTCCAATCGCAATATGCCCATTGTAACAAGGCCGTAGAAACGACGAAGCCCCTTCCAGTTGGAAGGGGCTTCGCTTGTTTCAGGCCGTGTTTTTCAAGCCTGCTTCAGGCTAGTAGCGATAGCTTAGCCTTCAATCGGGGCGCGCCAGTCGTCGGAACCAGAGGTGCCGGCAACAGTGTGTTCCCAATCAATCTTACGGTAAGCCAGTGACACGTCCATCAACTGAGTGAATTCAGATTTCTGGATGTCTTGGGCATGGGGCATGCGCAGGTTGATGTCAACGATGGTGGCATCGGTCAGCGTGGTGGTGAAAAAGTGCTCCTGCTTACCTTCTACAGAAGTGCGGTACCACTTCAGCTCAACATTGGGCAGCATTTCACCAGACGCTAGTGCGTTGTACATCAGCGGTACTGCTTTGTTCAGAGCAACAGTAAAGATAAAGGGCTTGTGAGCACGTTGGCCGGACGGCTGACCCGACTGCGGATCAGTAGGTACGGTAACGACATGCTTGAATTCTTGTACCAGCATCTGGTCTTCGTGACCTTCAACGTAGATGTTGCCTACGGAGTCAGGAGTGAAAGCACCTGATGTGATGTTGCCCTGAGTTTGGCCTTCAATGCTGATATAACATGGTGTTGGCATGGTCTGCTCCTTGAGAGTAATTGTCGATAAATGTCGGATGGACCATTTAAATAAGGCAATCGGCATGCCAGTATTTTTTTTGTTTTTTATTTCATATAGTTAAATATTAATTAAAAATATATTAATTTTTATTAGGCAAAAAATTGCCTGTTTTAAGCAACTCCTTGCTTGTTGAGCAATGAGTTGCTTTATGCAATCCGGCAATGATTTTTCAGAAGTTAATTCAGTAAGATGATTTTCTTTTAAGTTTCATTTTGTAATTATTTTATGCTAAATGTCATTTCTGGTGTTTAATTAACATATTCTATAGTTCCCTTTTTTAACAGTTTTTTAGCTTATTAAAATTGTTTGTGCGTTATTTCTGACAATAACCTTAAGAGATTGACGATAGTATTTGTAAGAAATATCTTACAAATTTAAATTAGCCATATGGGTTGATTTTTTTATTCTCTATTTTCAGTGAATTTCGCCTAAAAAGCTCGCAAAAGAGCCAATCTGGATTATTGATCTCGTAATGGATCCTTGTTGAGCTGTTTTGACTAGAAACCCACGCTTGGCATTACTTTTTATAATTCGTTACCTTCCCTCGATTGAGAACCATTAGCGGTTACATTGATACACCTCTCTCTTCAGGGCTAAATACCATGGCTAAACAGGGTACCGTTGCGCCGAAAGAGCGCATCAACATTAAATATGTGCCGGCTACCGGTGATCAGCAGGCTGACACAGAGCTGCCGTTGAAACTATTGGTGGTAGGTGATTTTAAAGGGGGAGAGGAAGAAGCCCCTATCGAAGAGCGCCAGTCTGTTTCTGTTGATAAGAATAATTTCCAGTCGGTCATGCGCGAGGCGGGCTTGAGGCTTCAAGCAACGGTACCCAATCGCTTAGATGAGAGCGATAAGCCGGCAGACATCGCTGTCGATTTAGCCTTCAAGTCCTTGGAAGACTTCTCTCCAGATGCTGTTGCAAAGCAGGTTCCCGAGTTGCGCAAGCTTGTTGAATTGCGAGAAGCATTGGTTGCGCTGAAGGGCCCGTTGGGCAATGTGCCTGCTTTTCGTGATCGGTTGCAGAAGCTATTAGAAAACGATGAAGCCCGCCAGCAGTTATTGAATGAACTGGCATTGCTGGATGCTGATAAAGGCTAGGAGTTACCCACTATCAGCAGCGTTTTTTTAATCTAGATCAGCAAATTCGAGGCACGGCTATGAGCAAGACGGCAAAGCAACAGAATGCAACGACAGAGACTGAGGCTGACGTCTCATTGCTCGACCAAGTAATGGCGCAGACGCGGATGGCGCCAGCCGATGAAGGCTATGATGTTGCTAAGCAGGGAGTGGCGGCCTTCATCTCAGAGCTGCTTAATGGTGACGAAGCGGCTCCCAAAGTCAACAAAGCACTTGTTGATAACATGATTGTCGAGATCGATCGTAAAATCAGTCATCAAGTGGATGAGGTTCTGCATGAAACCAATTTTCAGCAGTTAGAGTCAGCTTGGCGAGGTTTGAAACTGCTGGTTGATCGGACTGATTTTCGTGAAAACATCAAACTTGATGTGCTTCACGCGACCAAGCAGGAGCTGCTGGAAGATTTTGAGTTTGCACCTGAAATTAGTCAAAGCGGCCTTTATCACCATGTTTATAACGCGGGCTATGGGCAGTTTGGTGGAGAGCCGGTTGCTGGAATTATTGGCCACTATGATTTTTCGCCCTCCACGCCTGATATGAAACTGCTGCAGCACTCTGCCGCCGTTGGTGCAATGGCGCATGCGCCCTTTATGTCGTCGGTTGATCCCTCCTTTTTTGGCATCGAAAGTTTTGAAGAACTGCCAAACATCAAAGATTTTAAGGCTATTTTTGAAGGGCCAAAATATGCCCGCTGGCGTAGTCTTCGTGAGTCAGAAGATGCCCGCTACCTTGGCTTAACAGCCCCGCGGTTCTTGCTGCGTACGCCCTATGATCCGGTAGAAAATCCGGTCAAAACGTTCAACTATCGCGAAAACGTAAGTGAAGATCACGAGCACTATTTGTGGGGCAATACCGCTTACTTGTTAGCGGAACGCCTAACGGATAGCTTTGCCAAGTACCGCTGGTGCCCCAATATTATTGGGCCGCAAAGCGGCGGTGCGGTCGAAAATTTACCTGTGCACAACTACGAAGCATTTGGTCAATTACAGGCGAAAATTCCTACTGAGGTGTTAATCACAGACCGGCGTGAATTTGAAATGGCCGAGGAAGGGTTCATTTCGTTAACCATGCGTAAAGGAAGTGATAACGCAGCTTTCTTCTCAGCTAACTCTGTGCAAAAACCCAAGGTGTTTCCCAACACTGCTGAAGGTAAGGCGGCCGAGACCAATTTCAAACTGGGCACTCAGCTTCCTTACATGTTCATCATTAATCGCCTGGCGCACTACGTAAAAGTGCTTCAGCGTGAGCAAGTCGGCTCATGGAAAGAGCGTCAGGATCTCGAGCGTGAGCTCAACGCGTGGATTCGTCAGTACGTTGCCGATCAAGAAAATCCCCCCGCCGATGTACGCAGCCGCAGGCCGCTGCGCGCCGCCTCTATCCAGGTGTCGGATGTTGCGGGCGAGCCAGGTTGGTACCAGGTTTCTATGTCGGTTCGCCCACACTTTAAATATATGGGTGCCAGCTTCGAGCTCTCGCTAGTTGGCCGTCTCGATAAAGAGTAAAGGACGGCAACCATGGCAGCTGATAGTGGTGGGTTGTTGGAGAGTGAGTTATTGGGCAGCCGCTTGTTTGAGCGGCTGGCCACTGCCCATCAGCCTGTATTGCAAAGGGAAGCAGACGATTTAATAGGGGTTGTCGAGTCTATTAAGCGCCACTTGGTTGACTTGCTTAACAGCCATCCGGGGAATAGCGCCTGCGCGCCAGAACTTGGCTTGCTCGACTTTAATGACGCAACCGTCGGTGTGCTGGATTTGGAGCGTAATATTCAGCAGGCCATTTGTCAGTGCATTGAGCGCTATGAGCCTCGAGTCAAGCGTGTGGACGTTGAGTCGTTGCCTAATCATAGCGACCCGCTGCAGTTGCGCTTTCAGGTGCATGCCACCGTCGCATTAGGTAGAGAAAACACGCAAGCGACTATCGATTTGTTGCTTAACAACAAGCGTTATCAGTGTCTCAACTGATAGGCCTGAGAGGCACGAATGCTGAATCGCTACTATCGTGACGAACTCAATTTTTTAAAGCGACAGGGGCGGGAATTTGCTGAAGCAAATCCTGGCTTAAGCCGCTTTTTGTCTGAGCGCAGCACCGATCCTGATGTGGAGCGGTTATTAGAAGGGTTTGCCTTTCTAACGGGACGTATGCGCGAAAAAGTTGAGGATGAGTTTCCAGAGCTCACTCACTCTCTCATCAGTATGCTATGGCCGAATTACCTTCGGCCAGTGCCTAGCATGACGGTGGTGCAGTTCACCCCTAGCTGGTACGCCTTGAGTCAGCAGCAGCGGGTTGAACGCGGGACGGAACTTGCCAGTGAGCCGATAGAGGGCACGCCATGCCTGTTTAGAACTTGCCATGATGTAACGCTATACCCGTTGGCGCCGACAGGTGTTGATGCGCGCCATACGCGAGAATCCTCGATCGTTGAGCTAGCGATGGAAGTACGCAGCGATCAACCAATGAACGCTATGGGTATCGACGCGTTGCGGTTGCATTTAGGCGGTGATAGCTACACGGCGCGCACGCTCTATTTATGGATGAGCCACTACTTGGAACGCTTGGAGCTAGAGGTGGATGGTCAGACGCAGCGACTACCCGCTAGCGCGCTCAAGGCAGTTGGATTCGAGCGCCACCATGCGCTACTCCCTTATCCGCAAAATGTTCATCAGGGGTATCGCATTCTCCAGGAGTACCTCTGCTTCCCGGAAGCTTTTCATTTTTTTGATGTACTAGGGCTCGCCGATTATCTGCCTGTTGGGACGGCTAACAATGTCACGTTGCGCTTTGTGTTTTCGCGCACTCTGCCCACTGATGCCCGCGTACAGAATGAGCATCTGGCGCTTTATTGCACACCGGCTATTAACCTTTTCGAGCATGACGCTGAGCCCATTGATCTAAGTGGTGAGCGCAGCGAGTACCGTATACGGCCCAATAGCCGCGCACCGTCTCACTACGAGATTTTTAGTGTTGATGATGTCCAGGGCCATTTAGGAGGTGAGCGGACGGGGACGCGCGAGAAGCCGCGTCGCTATGTCCCTTTTGAAAGTTTTCAGCACCAAATTGATCGTGATCGTGGGAGAGAGGCGCTCTATTACCGCGTTCGAGTGCGCGACAGCCTACGTAGCGATGGCTTCGATCATGATATTGCCTTTATTCGTGGCGATGAACGTAACTGCCTGGATCGCCGTGAAACGGTTTCATTGCAGCTAACGTGCAGCAACCGTGAGTTGCCCGAGCGATTGACTATAGGCGATTTGTGCGTCGCTACGGAGGAGAGCCCCGCTTATGCCACCTTCCGTAATATTACCCGGCCGACCCCGGTGCTAAGACCTGCACTCGATGATGGACTGCTGTGGATATTAATCTCCAATTTGTCGCTCAACTACCTCTCTTTGTTAGAGCGTGATGCGCTGTGCTCAGTGCTGCGTGCTTATGATTTCCGTGCCTTGGTGGACAGGCAGGCAGAACGGATCGCGCAGAAGAGGCTGGCTGGCATTCTTGAGATTGACACTCAGTCTGTTGACCGATTGCGCAAAGGATTGCCTGTGCGTGGGCTGCGTTCGGTGATGACATTGGATCAAGAGGCATTTGGCGATGAGGGCAGCCTCTATTTGTTTGGCAGCGTGCTGGCGCGTTTCTTTTCGTTGTACGCAAGCATCAACTCTTTTCATGAGTTGCATGTCATTAACCGCCATAACCAAGAGCGCTATCAATGGATCTTACAGGTGGGGCAGCAGCCTCTGATGTAGCGCTGGCTCCGGTTATTCGGGGAGCGCGTCGATACGAGTTTTATCAGTTGGTAGAGCTTCTGCACCGTCATCACGGCGATGATTTAGAGCAGCGGCATAGCGGTAGCGTGCCCGTATTTCAGCGCGTGCGCTATACCGCTTCGGCGTCTTTGGGGTTCCCGGGTAGCGATGTGCTAACCCTAAGTGAGCGTCAGCCTGGCCAGTACGCAATGGAGGTCAGTTTTCTAGGGCTACAAGGAGCGCAGTCGCCGTTGCCTGGTTACTACTTGGAAACCTTGGCGCATAACGCTGCTCACCAGGAAGGGGCTGCTGGTGATTTCCTCGACTTCTTTAATCATCGGCTGCTAACGCTCGTTCACCGTAGCTGGCGTAAATACCGCCATTACGTTCGTTACCAGGATGATGCGAAAGATGGTTTTTCGGCGGCCATCTTCGCTTTAGTAGGACTTGCTGACAGTGATCTTCGCGGAGAAACGCCGATCAACTGGAGCAAGATGCTGGCTTATGCAGGCCTACTAGCTGGGCGCTCGCGCTCGCCTGATGTGGTTAGCGGCATTGTCGGACACTGTTTCGACTTGGCGGGTGTAGAGATAGAAGAGTGGGTACAGCGGTGGGTGGAAATACCCCCAGATCAGCGCAGTTGCACGGGCATCTCGGGAATGACGCTGGGGGGGGACATGGTTTCTGGTGAGCGAGTTGCTGATGTGAACGGCAAATTTGCGCTTCGCTTGCGTGGCTTAAGTCTAGTGAGGTTTAGAGATTTTCTTCCCGATGGAGAAGAGCATAGCCCGCTTAAAACACTGGTCAGCTTTGTGTTGAGAGAGCCGTTGGCTTATGACCTTGAGCTCGAATTGTTGGAGAGCGAGGTAAAGCCTATGCGTTTGGGCGATGCCGGGTCATGCCAGCTTGGATGGACCACTTTTGTTGATCCCGAGAGCGATAACCGCACTACGCCCCGTTGTGTACGAATTCAAATGACGAGTTAACTCATGCACTCCAATCAGCTTGATGCCATTACGTTGGTCGTCACCAACAGCGAGCAGCTCGAAGGGCGCTCTACCAGTAGTTTTGTCTTCCACAGCAGTGGGGGAACGCTGGGTAGCAGCCTGCACGACGACTGGTTACTGCAAGATCATAGCGGACGAATTAGAGCGAGCCATGCCGAAATTATCAAAATCGATGGCAAGTTTTGCCTAGTAGACCTAAGCGGTCATACCTTCATCAATCGCACCACACTGCCAATAGGGCGCCACCGGAAAGTCGCGTTACGCGATGGTGATGAGCTTTTGATTGGCGAATATCGACTGAAGGTTCATTTCGGTGATCGTCACGCGTGGCAACCCGGCGTGCACTCGCTAGCCACACTGATTGACGAAGACCATGACGAGGTGACCACCCAGGGCGCTGTTTGGGTGACCAGTGGCGGTGAGACGTATAGCCATGACGCCAGTAAAGGTGACCCGATGGAGGCATTGGGTGGCGCGATGCCGGGCTCTATCGCACATGACCCGATGGTGGCGTTAGACCACGAGGATACCTCGACAGACGCCATGGAGCCGCTCGAGGCGATGTCGCTCTCACATCACAAGCAAGCGTATCAAGTGCATGCCTATCAAGGGTATGAGTATCAAGAACCAGCACATCCTAAA
The DNA here is from genome assembly GCF_031010195.1 of Halomonas sp. SpR8. GTDB lineage: Bacteria > Pseudomonadota > Gammaproteobacteria > Pseudomonadales > Halomonadaceae > Vreelandella. The sequence continues at coordinate 308,195 of NZ_JAUAMC010000004.1, forward strand.
GGCCGGGGGCAATGGCAGCATCAGGAGCGCCATGATGAGGCTTTAAGCCTTCCCGATATCAGAACACCGAAAGGCACAACAACGCAGAGGAGCAGTGGTATGGATGAGCGGCAGATAAACGATTTGGAGCGCTCTGTTGGTGAGCAATTAGAGGATCGCTGGCAAAAGCCGACAACGCAATCGCTCGGCCATGTTGGTGCAGATCCATTGCTTAGGGGTCTGGGCTTAGATTTACCCTTTCGCGATAGCGAGGAGCAGCAAGCGTTTCTAGAAGAAGCGGGTCAAACCCTGCGCGCGACAATTGATGGCCTGCGCGTGCTGCAGCAGTCTCAAAACGATAGCAAGTACCCGCTCCGTGACCGCCGTTTACAACCGATTGAAGATAACCCTCTGCGCCTTGGGCAGTCCTATGACGAGACGGCTGCAACCCTATTTTCTGCTCAGCGTAGTCCGGTCCACTTATCACCGCCCGAGGCCGTAGCGGAGTGCTTACGCCATCAGGGCCAGCATCAAGCGGCGGTTGAAGAAGCAATCGGTCATGCGCTGGGCGCCATACTTGATGCATTTTCGCCGGAAGCGTTGCTCAAGCGTTTTCATGCCTACCGTGGTGCGGGTAATCGCATTGAAGACGAAGGCGGATGGGCGTGGGAGATGTACCACTACTACTACCGCGAGCTTAACTCTGGCCGCCAACAAGGTTTTCAAAAACTGTTTTGGGAAGTTTTTGAGCAAGCCTACGACCAGTCGGTACGTCGCCAGCAGCGGGAGGAAGCATGAACGTGCAGAGCATCCGCGTGCGGAACACTGCACGGCTTGCTGGGCTGCTTTGCATCATTCTGCTGCTAGCAGGCTGCGCCTCAACCCGTGAAGCCACGAGCAAAACGTGGCAGGTCATCCGGGATCCATCGATTCCCGTTGGCTACCCCGAGGATCGGCCCACGACAGTTGATTTAAGCATGATTGCTGAGCCAAACGTCAATCCTAACGTAGATGGGGAGGGAACACCGCTTCGCTTTCAAGTGCTGCAGTTAAAAGATGACTCCATGTTGATGGCGGCCGATCTGGGCCAACTGAGTAGTGATTTGGAGGAGGCGCTAGGCACTAATTACCTCACCCATGATGACTTTACGCTGCTGCCCGGACAGTGGAAGTTTTATGAACCGTTCGAAATCGATGAAGAGACGCGCTACATCGGGCTGATTGCGTTCTACGCCACTCCTAACGAAGCCGAGTGGAAGAAGGTCGTCAAAGTAAAGAGCCTTAGCGAGCATTACCACTTACTGGTTCATCTCCGGGATAGCGAAGTAGAACTAAGGAAGGAAGAGTAATGGCTAGCCGAAATCGTGTGGTATGGAGCGAAGGGCTATTTATTAAGCCCCAGCATTTCCAGCAGCAGCAACGCAGCTTGGAGAACCTGATAGATACCCGGCTAAAAGGCATTAGCCACTATTTATATGGCTTCCATACGCTGGAACTGAACAGTGAGTTTCTAAGCTTTGGGCGTATCGCCATCAGTCGCGCTAGCGGCGTCATGCCCGATGGCGTTGCTTTCCACCTGCCGACTGATGACATCGAGCCGAGCCCACTAGAAATTAGCGACGCCAGCGTCACTAATCAGGTGGTTTACCTAGGACTGCCGCTAGCCACTGACGGTGTCGGTGAAGTGCGCTGGCCGGGCGACGAACTGCCTACGCGCTATCGACTCGCTTCTCGAAGTGTCCGTGACCTTCACTCTCGCGATGGTGATACGGCAGAGTTGGAAGTCGCGCGAGTTTCTCCGCGTTTGCTACTAGAGAGCGATGATCGTAGCGGTTATGCCTGCCTTTCCGTCGCACGCATTATTGAGCGGCGACCAGATGGCAGTTTAGTACTTGACGAGCAATTCTTACCCACCCTGCTCAATGTTCAGGCTGCGCCTGGATTACAGCGATTTGTGGGCGAGATGGCCGGCTTGATGCGAGAGCGCGCGCGCAATATCGCCCAACGGCTCTCTACGCCACAGCAGGCCGGCGTTGCCGACGTCGCTGACTTCATGCTGCTACAGCTGCTTAACCGTGCTCAACCGCGCTTTCAACACCTTGCTCGGCTGGGACAGCTCCATCCCGAGCGGCTTTACGACACCATGCACGAAGTGGCCTGTGAATTGGTGACTTTTACCGATGAGTCGCGGTTACCCCCAGAGTGTCCGGCTTATGATCACGATCATCCCGAGCGCGCTTTTCGTCCACTGATGAAGATGCTACGCCAAGCGCTCTCCACCGTACTTGAGCCTCGGGCGATCGCCATTCAGATACAAACGCGCCGTTTTGGCCTGCTGGTGGCCCCTCTGTCTGACGTTAGCCTGATTGAGTCGGCGGAGTTCATCCTGGCGGTGCGTGCCGATATGCCTAACGAACGCTTGCGCAAGCTGTTTTTGCAACAAACCAAAGTGGCCAGCGTCGAGCGCATCCGCGACCTCATTAGTCTGCAGCTCCCCGGTGTGCCGCTTGAACCCTTGCCGGTCGCTCCCCGCGAGTTGCCTTATCACGCTGGCTATACCTACTTCCAACTGGACCGCCAGAGTGAAGCGTGGGGAATGCTTAACGGCGCTAGCGGGTTTGCCTTCCACGTCGCCGGTGAATTTCCAGGGCTGGAAATGCAGTTCTGGGCCATCAGGAGTTAAACCATGCAGCATCTTGCAACCGATGATCAACGCTTTGTACGACCACGTGGCGCAAGCGACAAAGTGCGCCATGAAGATCTGATTAATGAGCGTGGCCTGGAGCACCTCATCCATAGCCATGCCGAGCAGTTGGATGCCGATGAAGACTACTGGTTTCGGCTACGCGGACACAATCTTAATCCCCTGGTGGATGCTGCCAGCAGCCTGTTAGGCATGGTGGTACGCGTACGTCAGCTCGATAGCGCAGGCGATGTCGAGCGCCTCTATCGTCAGGTAGTCGATGAGATCGCCGCTATTGAAATAGAGCTGACTGAGCAAGGCTATGACAGGGCCACGCTACTCGCTTACCGCTACGTACTCTGCTCCTTCATTGATGAAGCCGTGATGGGAATGCACTGGGGGCGACAGAGCAAGTGGGCAGAGCACTCGCTGTTGACACGTTTTCATAATGAGACCTGGGGTGGCGAAAAAGTGTTCTCCATCCTTTCGCGTCTTCAGCAAGAGCCTCAGCGTTACCGCGACATGCTGGCGTTTATTTATCTCTGCCTGTGCCTTGGTTTTGAAGGCCGTTACCGGGTGATGTCCCACGGGCGCGATGAGTACGAGCAAATTGTCCGGGCGCTAGGTGACCAATTGGCCACGCTTGATCAGCCGCCTGAGGAAACTCTTACCCAACCGCTGCGCAATGTCGTGAAAGGTCGCCAAGGTCTGCGCAGCGGATTTCCTATCTGGGGGATATTTACCCTGTTTGGGATCGCCATGGTGGCGGTGTACCTGGGCCTTTCCTGGTCACTTGATCAGCAAGCTGAACAGATTACCTCGCTTCTTAACCAAATTTACCGGTAGGAGATCCCATGCTCAGGGTAGAGCTACCAGCGCTGATTGGCCGCCTAAATACGATCGCTCGCCAAGGACTTGAACAGGCCGCCGTGCTTTGCGCACAGCAGCAGGCGCCTGAAGTCACCGCTGCTCATCTGTTGCAAGCGTTGCTTGACCAACCGCTATGTGACGTTCGTTGTTTGTGCGAAACATTCGATATTGACGTTGCTGAGTTACGTGCTCAACTCGCTGAGGAGACGCGCCCACCCCAGGATCTAGACGTAACGACTCCCAGCTTTTCGCCGCTGCTAATCGAGTTACTGCAAGATGCGTGGCTGCTGGCGACCACCGAGTATCAGCATAGTGAACTGCGCAGCGGGGCGGTGCTAACCGCCTTACTGCATAACGCCGACCGCTATTTAGGGGCGGGCTCTGCTCGACGGCTGGCAGACATCAATCGCGAAAATTTACGCCGCCATTTTGAACGGCTCACGGCCGAGTCAGCCGAAGCTTCTCGGGACAGTGCCAACGCACAACAGCGCCAAGCTGGCCGTCCTGCTGGCGATGACAGTGCGCTGGCGCGTTTCGCTACCTCGCTGACCGAACAAGCTCGCCAAGGTGAGCTAGACCCGGTGCTGGGGCGTGACCCGGAAATCGACCAAATGCTCGATATCCTGGGGCGTCGGCGCAAAAACAACCCCATTGTGATTGGCGATGCGGGGGTGGGTAAAAGTGCCGTAGTAGAAGGTTTGGCAGCGCGGATTGTGGCTGGTCAGGTGCCCGCAGCGCTGGCCGATGTTGAGCTACTGACGCTTGATTTAGGCGCGCTACAAGCCGGGGCTGCCGTTAAAGGCGAGTTTGAGAAGCGTCTGAAGGCGGTGATCGACGAAGTCAAAAACGCCCCACGCCCTACGCTGCTGTTTATTGATGAAGCGCATACGCTGATCGGTGCAGGCAATCAGGAGGGGGGCGGCGATGCGGCCAACTTACTCAAGCCTGCCCTGGCACGGGGCGAGCTGCGTACCATCGCCGCTACCACCTGGCGGGAGTACAAAAAGTACTTCGAAAAAGACCCGGCGCTGTCGCGGCGCTTCCAGCCAATTGCGCTCTCCGAGCCAAGCGTGGAGCAGGCCCTGGTCATTTTGCGCGGCTTGCGGGATGTGTATGAGCGCGCCCATGGTGTGCTGATTGGCGATAGCGGCCTGCGTGCCGCCGCCGCACTTTCGGCCCGTTATCTAGCCGGTCGGCAGTTGCCCGATAAAGCCATTGACGTGCTGGATACCGCCTGTACCCGGCTAGCGCAAGCCCTGGATACCCCGCCGCGTAAGCTCAGTCATCTGCAGAGTGAACATATCGCCGCACTGCGCGAGCGCGATCAGGTTGAACGTGAACGACTATTGGGGCGTGAACCCGACAGCGAACGCCACCACGACTTAACCGAGCGCTTAGCCAAGCTGGAAGAGGAGCTGGCAAGCCTGGAAGCCGCTTGGCAAGCGCAGCGGGAGTGCGTCGATGCCATTGTGGCGCTCCATCGTCAACTGCTGGAAGCAACGGAGGGCGGTGCAGAGGATCAACTTCCCGAGGGCATTCATCAAGCGCTCGCCGAACGGGAGCAGCAGTTGGCTCAACTGCAAGAGACATTTGCCCTGGTCAATCCCAGCGTTGAGGAAGCCCAGATCGCTCAGGTGATAGGCGACTGGACCGGCGTACCGGTCGAGCGCATGACCAGCGACGAGCTAACGCGGCTCACCGAGCTGCCCACGCATCTGGATGCTTTAATCCAGGGGCAGGGCAGTGCGATTGAGCGTATCCATCGTCATTTATTAACGGCGCGTGCGGATCTCCGTCGCCCAGGGCGCCCATTGGGCGCGTTTCTATTGGTGGGCCCCAGCGGGGTCGGTAAAACCGAAACCGTGGTGCAGATTGCCGACCAGCTCTACGGCGGCCGTCAATTCCTTACCACGATCAATATGTCGGAATACCAGGAAAAGCACACGGTATCACGCCTGATTGGCTCGCCGCCGGGGTATGTCGGGTTTGGTGAAGGTGGGCTACTGACCGAAGCGATCCGTCAGCGTCCCTATTCAGTGGTGCTGCTGGATGAAGTCGAAAAAGCCCATCCCGATGTGTTGAACCTCTTCTACCAAGCGTTTGATAAGGGCGAGTTGGCGGACGGGGAAGGGCGCGTGATTGATTGCAAAAACGTACTGTTCTTCCTGACCTCCAACCTTGGCTACGAGGCGATTGTCAGCTACGGCGATGACCCCGTAGCGCTGGATACCGCGCTCTATCCAGTGCTGGCAGAGTTCTTCAAGCCGGCGCTACTAGCGCGGATGGAAGTGGTGCCCTACTTGCCGCTGGATGGCGAGACCCTGCGCGACATCGTGAAGGCCAAGCTGGATACCTTGGCAGCACGCATCCGCGAACGCCATCGCCATGCCGAGGTAGTGCTTGATGACAGCCTTGCCGAGGCGATTTGCAAGCGTGCTACGCGAAGCGAGAACGGCGCGCGGATGCTGGAATCAGTCATTGACGGTGAATTACTGCCACCGCTTTCCCGTGCATTGCTAGAGCGGATGGCACGGCGTGAGCAGGTAAGTCGGGTCGCGTTGGGTGTGGATGTAGAGCAAGGCATCTTTACCGCGGAGGTCGCGTGACACCATGACTCTTCAGGCCCTCGACGTCCTTGCCGCAAAAAAAGCGTGTTCACCTTCGCCTTTAGCAGCCATGCCTATCGCGTTAACGCTGGTGGAGAGCAATAGCTCAGAAGCATTGCGCAAACGGGCAGCCCAGGTGCTGTGTAAAGGATTAGGTCTTGATTGCACTGAATGCCTCTATTTAGAAGGGAGCGGTCGTTGGCTTGGGCGTGATGGTGATACGGCACAGTTTGATTGCAGTGACTTTAGCCATCCGTATGCACATGTTGTCCGCACGGGTAAAGCGCTCACGTTAAGCGTGGGTGATGCTCGTACGCGCCTGGACCATCCGGGGTTTCAAGCCCAGGTGGCCCATTTGGGGGCAAAAAAGCGCCTACAAGTGAGGCCGCTACGCGCCAAGGATGGTGAGCAAGAGTGGCTGGGTGCGCTGCTGATGGTGGGCGATGAAGACGCCTTAAAAGACCTCAATGCCGATCCAGGGATGGCGGCATTTGAGGGGTTGTTATGCAGGCTATGGGCGAGTTTGACCCGGGAGCAAGGAGAGCGTCACCGTTCCCGGGCGCTGCGAGACTCTTTAGTCAAACTTAACGACGGTGCGCGCCGACAAGCGCTGGCCGACCAGTTGGCGCAGGAACTACTGGGACACTCAAGCGCCATGCAAGCACTGCGACGCCAAGTGGTACGGGCGGCGGAAACCAACTTGGCGGTGTTGTTGCAAGGGGAAACAGGAACCGGTAAAGATCGGGTGGCGCGTGCTCTCCACCAGCTCTCTGGGCGCGCAAAAGGCCCTTTTATGGCGATTAACTGCGCCGCTATTCCTGAAACCCTGCTTGAGTCAGAGCTGTTTGGCCATGCCAAAGGGGCATTTTCCGGCGCAAATCAGGCCCAGGAGGGGCTCATCAGCCAAGCCGACGGTGGCACGCTGTTTCTGGATGAGATTGGTGATATGCCGCTGGCACTGCAAGCCAAATTACTGCGGGTGCTTGAAAGTGGCCGCTACCGTCCACTGGGTGCCAGTGACGAGCGCTGTGCCGATTTACGGCTGGTAGCCGCTACTCATCAGCCCCTTCGTGAGCATATCCGCGCGCAGCATTTTCGTGCCGACCTTTACTACCGGCTAGGTCAATTCCCACTCACGCTGCCACCACTTGCCGAACGGCGTGATGATATTGCCCTGTTAGCACAATCGTTTATTGCCGATTTCTGCGCGCGTGAAGAGCGGGACGATATGGGCATTACACCCGCAGCTCTGCGCTTACTAAAGCAGCGTGACTATCCCGGCAACGTTCGCGAATTAAAAAACCTGATCGACTATGCCTGCGCCATGACACCTCAGGGCGCGGATATCGATGCCTATGTCATACCGGGAGAGCAAGAGAGCGAAGCGCAAACGGCAGCAGTGTCGACGGAAGCTAATGCGACGTTCTCCGTACCGAACGACATCGATGACTTACGCCAAGCGCTTCGCGACGTTGAAACCGCCATCATTCGCCAGCGGTTAATGCATTTTGGCGGCAATCGCGCCCAAGTCGCTGCAAGCCTTGGCTTACCTAAGCGAACACTGGCGCATAAATGCCAACTGCTAGAACTGGATACCAAATGAGAGTGACGTTACTAATCCGCCAGTGGTCATGCTGGGGACTGCTTATCATCGCTGTTTTGGGGAGTTCGGATGCGCTAGCAGACGAGCACCAAGCAATGCTTGAAAACGCTTTGGCATGTGCTGATGAGACCTCTCGATTAGAGCGTTTGAGCTGTTATGACGACGTGTTTCAGACAGTGGACGCATCGGCTGATGAGAGAGAGTTGACCGACTTATGGTACGCCATTGAGCGCCAAGAGGGGGCGCGCGATACAGATGACGTGGGCATTACCGTCAACCGCTCTGGCGGCGATGTGTTGATGAGTGTGCCTGCTTTGGGCACCACACCGCCACGCCCCATTATGGTGATGGCGTGTGAAAAACAGATCACCCGCTTCCAACTGCATTTGCCTGAGCCCATCGACAATGCCCGTGTTGAGCTACAGCTAAGCGGTGATAGCGCCAGCATCAATCAGCAATGGCGAGTACGTGATAGTGGGCATGTCATCAGCGGTGGTCGCGGTCTGCCAGCCATTGAGACGCTGCGTCAACTTCTCAGCGCCAATGAAGTCGCTCTGAGTAGCGATGTAACGAGTTTAGATGGGCTGCGTTTTGATATGACTGATCTCCGCCAACTCATTCAGCCGCTACGCGAAGCGTGCCGTTGGTAAGGGAAAACACTATGCGCATTACAGCTGAAACTCACCTTGACCCATTACTGGCACCACTGGCCGGTAACGAAAAAGGCCAGCCGGTGGGTGAACCGCTCGAAGAGTCGAACGACTACCTAGCACTCGATGCTGAAATGATGAAAGTGGGCTCGTTGCAGCACGCTAGCGTTGCCTGGGAGACCGCTGAAACACTGGCTATTCAAATGCTTAGCCAACGTGGAAAAGACTTGAAGGTGTTAGGTCATCTACTGCACTGCTTGCAGCATGATGGTAACGGGGTGCGCTTTGCTCTTTCGCTGCGTTTGCTAACCCGCGCGCTGGAGCAGCCTTGGTGGGAGCATGCCTATCCATTTAATGGCCCGCGTGGTGCCAAGCTGCGACCGCGGCTATTTCTGCAATTTACTCAGCGTAGTGTAAAGCTCGCCGCCGGGCTTGATTTTCATAATGCAGAAGATGAGTTTGAGGCCTGCCAAACCGCGCTCACCGAGCTACAGGCGCGAGTAGAGCAGGACTCACTACCAGCAGGCGCGCTGAATGAACTGAGCCGTCAATTATCGGCTCAGCGGCCGACTCAGTCGTCCTCATCTTCCGCTAGCGAGAAGCCTGCCCAGCAGGGCGAGCGTAGTGGAGCAGTGGAAAGCCACCAGGCTCATCAAGTGGCCTCGACAACTGCTGATACCCAGGCTCCGGCCAAAGCGCCAGAGCTGCGTTTAGAGGCGGGCAACGAACGCTCTAACCGTCAGGCACTGCTCAAAATGGCCGATTTTTTGAGCGAGCAATCACCGGGTGAGCCGCTTGCTTATCGGCTTCGTCGTTACGCCGTCTGGAGCGCCATACAGGCGCTACCAGCGGCCAGGGCAGAAGGAAAAACCGAGCTGGCTCCTGTTTCTGCCGACCGTATTGCCGATTATCGCGAAGCTCTCGCACGGGGGGGCGACAGTGACCTTTGGCAGCGAATTGAAAACAGCTTGGCGGTAAGCCCCTATTGGATAGAAGGCCATCGGCTTAGTGCGGGCCTGGCCAAACAGCTCGGCCACCCACGTTGTGCGGAGGCAATTCGTGATGAAGCACAGCGTTTTGTCGAACGACTGCCCGGTATCGAAACCCTGACATTCAACAACGGGGCAAGGTTTGTCGACGATGAAACGCAGCGTTGGCTATATAGCAGCGCATCAGGCAGCAGTGGGGGAGATGGTAATGGCAGCGATGCATGGCAGATGGGCCTCGAAGAGGCTCGCGACGCGGCAGAGAGTGGCGATATTGGCAGCGCGCTTAAAGTGCTTGATCAAGGTTTGAACTCCGCACGCTCACCCCGTGAAAGCGCTTATTGGCGTTTAGCCAGTGCTGACCTATTACACGACACCGGGCTGGAAAGCCTCGCGCAGCAGCACTATCAAACCTTGCATCAGAGCGTGACCGAGCTGGCATTAGAGCAGTGGGAGCCTGCGTTGGTATCTCGCCTCAAAGCAGCGGTTAAAGAGACACACTCATAGTGTTCATCATTAAAGGGACGAGGGACAAAGGCTAATGTGGTCAACATTAAAATCGAAGCTAAGCCGCTGGGTACCAGGCATGTCGCGGGCACAATCAGCTCACAACCGGGCCAATGCTCACGGTAATAAAGCCAAAGGGCTATTGCGGCTCTCGACACTGCTATGGATAGTCCTGCTGTTAGTGTTACTGGTTGCGATCTGGTGGCTGGGGCCCGGCTGGGAGGTGCGCGGTGTCATGCCTCTTGCGCCTTTAACCAATCGTCTGTTGGCCACGCTGGTGGTGGTTACCGTGATCGCCGTGGTATGGGGGGTACGCTTGGCACGGCGCTTACGGGCGTTGGATGAAGAGCGACAGCAAGAGGACGCGCGCCAACAAGACCCGATTATATCGCAAGTCGAGCGTCAGGAAGCATCTCTCAACAGTGTCTTGAGCGAACTTACCGATAGCTTGGGAGGCGGTCATAGCAGCCGCTACCGCCTGCCCTGGTACTTGGTGATGGGGGTGGAAAACGCCGGCAAAACCAGCCTGATCAATCGCTCGGGTCAAAATTTTGCACTTACCCACGTGATGAAAGCCTCTGGCCAAAGCAGCAAGCAAGGACAGCTCGGCTTTGACTGGTGGATTGGCGATAAAGCGGTGTTGATCGATCCTGATGGAGAACTGCTGACACAAGGCGCGATGGAGGGGGGCGAGCCCCAGGCGCTGCAGAGTAGGCTATGGGATCACTTTGTCGATTGGCTGGAGCGCAATCGCGCCCAGCGCCCGCTGGATGGCGTGGTGCTGGTGCTGGATCTCGCCCGGTTGAGCCATGCCCAGGTAGCAGTACGTAAGGGCTATGCTGCGCTGCTACGCAGCCGCTTGCGAGAGCTTATGGAGCGCCACGGCACCCGGCTACCGGTTTACGTGACATTTAGCAAAATGGATTTGCTGCACGGCTTTGATGACTTCTTTCGCCACTACTCCCGCGAGGCCCGCCGTGCGCCGCTTGGGTTTACTTTTACCCCAGCCTCGATGGAGACCCCAGGCAAGTGGGAGTCCGAGTTTGAAGCTGATTATGACGCCATGCTGGCGCGTTTGAATCAGCTATTGCCGACGATGCTGTCAGAATGCCGTGACCGCGAAGAGCGTGAATCTGTATTCCGCTTTGTGCGTCAGTTGGCAGGGCTACGCGATGTGCTGTTCGGCTTCTTGACCGAGGCATTATCGAGTGACCGCTTCTCGACTGCTGCGATGGTTCGCGGTGCTTACTTTACCTCCGTGTATCAGCAAGGCGTTCCTGAAGACCCCTTTGTTGATGCCGCGGCCCGCCGTTATGGCATGGATGACAGCGTTCAGCCTGCTCATCGCGCTACTCGCAGCGCGCTCTACTTCACTGAAGAGCTGTTCGAGAAAGTCATTTATCCCGAAGCGGGCTTGGCGGGGGATAACGCCAGGGTTACCCAGCGCCGCCGACGTGCCCGCAATATCAGCCTAGCCGCATGCTTGATTATGGGCATAGGCCTGGTGGGGGGCTGGGCACACTTCTATCAAAAGAACAGCGTATCCCTAGCCGCCGTCGAAGAGCGTGCAGAAACTTTTCTCGCGACCCAGCCAGAGGCGTTCCAAAGCGATGACCCCAGTGGCTACGAGTTTTTAGAGCCGTTAGATAGGCTGCGTTATGCGCTGGAAACGTTCTCCGAATACCGCACGCATACGCCATACCTTGCGGATATGGGGTTATATCAGGGCCATATCATTGGTGCTCAGATTGAGCGTGCTTACCTCGCCATGCTCGAGCATCAATTCCTGCCCGCCTTGATGATTGGCATCATGGACGATATGAACCGCGCCGAAGAGGGCAGCAACGCGAAACTGGCGCTGCTGCGAGTGCTGCGCATGATGTCGGACGCCAACGGTCGTCAACCGGAACGAGTAGAGCGCTTTATGGCTCAGCGTTGGCAAGGCTACTTTCCCCAGCGGGGCGAGGTTCAGGAGCGCCTCTTAACCCATTTGGACTATGCCTTGGCGCACAGCGATATAGAGGGACATATTGCCGAAGGGCAACAGCTTCCCGCCCAGGCAATGGCGCCACTGCGCGGCAGTTTGAACGCTGCGCAAGAAGAGCTTTCGCGCCAACCGATTGATGAGCGTGTTTATGCCGCCCTCAAAGCGGCGGGTAGCCGCCAAGGCGATCCGCTTGATCTGCGCCGTAGTGTGGGAACGCTGTTCGATACGGTGTTTATGGCGCGTAATGATGACCCCGAGCATGTTCGCTTGCCCCACTTGGTTACCCGAGATGGCTTTGAAAACTACTTTTTACAAGAGCTGGAGCGGGCCACAGAGCTGGCATTAGTTGATGTATGGGTACTTGGGCAGCGCGATAATATCAACTTTAGTGAGGCTGATAAGGAGCAGTTGCAAACGGCGCTGCGCGAGCACTATGTCAGTGATTACCATGTCAGCTGGCGTGATGCCCTGCGCGATACCCAGCTGGTCCCGCTGCCGGATATCCATCAAGCCATCGTGGTGGCCGACGCCTTGGTGGGAGCACAACGTCCGCTTGATCGGCTATTGGCCGCCGTTGAGCGCAATACTAGCCTCTACCCTGAGCTCCCCGTTGATGATGAGCAGGCGCGGGAAGCGCTGCAACAGTCTCAGCGTTACCAACTGGCGCTAAACATTGAGCAGCCCTTCACGCCGCTTAATCAGCTCAGCCAGGAGCGTAACGACAATCCCTCATCGCTGGAGGAGATCAAGACTGCGATAACGGCGTTGCGCGACTACTTGCTAGAGATTGAAGAGTCGAGCGACGCCGGGCGTGCTGCTTTCATCAATGTGCGGGACCGGCTCTCGCTGCGCGGTAACGACCCCATTCTTAACCTACAGCGAATTGCCGATAACACCCCCGAGCCGGTAGGCAGCATGCTGCATGACCTAGCCGATCAGAGCTGGCAACTGATGATGGTGAGTGCAACGCGCCACTTGGAGCACCGCTGGCTGGACGACGTCGTAGCGCCTTATCAAGAACGCTTGGCAGGGCGTTATCCGATCGCCCCCGGTGCCAGCCGTGAAGTGGCGCTTAGCGACTTCGAAGACTTCTTTGCCCCAGAGGGTACGTTAGACGCCTTTTATGAAGAGAGTTTAAAACCCTTTATTGAAGGCGCTCCCGAATACTTAGTGGATGCCGAGGGTAATTCACTGCTGCGCGATAGCCTGCATACAGCCATACAGCAGGCCGAGCAGATCCGTCGTGCCTACTTTAGCCGTGACGGCGCGTTGGATGTGGAGTTTGCCCTTGAGCCGGTGAGCCTAAGTCCCGACAAGCGGCGCAGTGTCATCAGCGTGGATGGCCAACTGATCGAATACGCCCATAGTGCGAGTCAGCGTGTTTCGATGATTTGGCCAAACGCGCTGCGTGGCGGTACGGAAAGCCGTATCACTATGGTGCCAAGTGAGATTAATCGCTCCCCACGCAGCGTCAGCCAAGAGGGCTCCTGGGCGTGGTTCCGGTTATTGGAGCAGGCCGATATCACCAGTATTAGCGAACGGGAACTGGAGCTGCGCTTCAACGTAGACGGCGGCACGATGCGCTATCGCCTATTTGCCAATGGCGCGCCCAATCCCTTTACGCGGCCACTGGCGTCCGGCTTCCAGCTACCGTCGGCCCTCTACGCGGAGCGAGGTGGCAATGCTGACCAAACTTAAGCACTTGTTCAGTCCGGGGTCGCCTCAACCCACGGTGCGTCAGCGGCGACACGGCGCAAAACGCTCTCGCCCATTAGATGATGCCCGCGAAGAGGATATCGATAGTTTTATCGAGGCCGTCTACCGCGCCGACGCTAAGGGGCACTCTCCTTGGGTGCTCCGCGACAGCAGCGTACTGGAAACCCTGCGCCGGGCGCTGGAGTTCACCGTTCATCGCGGCCTGTGGTTGCAGCGGGAAGAGGGGCAGGTAGCCCACTGGCAGGGCCGCTTGCTGGCCCTACGCCATGGGGAAGGGCCGCCACTCGGCATGGTGCTCGCCTGCCGACCAGACGATGAAGCGGCCTGGCAACTGCGTTTTTTCTACATCGGCCAGGAATGGAAAGGCAGTGGCCACGGCACACGGCTGCTGATGGCAGTGCGTCGTAGCCTCAATGGTGTTCCTCTGGAAACACGCCTTCCGCTGGCCTGCCACTCGGCGATCGATAGCCTCGAAGCGGCAGGCTTTAGTCGTCAATTCGTAGACGCTTTTGATGTTGCCAGTTATGAAGCGCCCGCCAAGTGGGATGAATAAGTGGGATGAATAAGTGAGATGAGTCAGCCGCAATAAAGGAGTGATAGCAATGGGCCAGAAATTTGTACTCGTGGGTGATATGGGCACTGACCACGATGGCTTTCCACCGACGCCAGTTACTGCAGGCAGCGGCACCGTGATGATGGACGGCAAGCCAGTCGCCCGCGTGGGCGACCCCCTGGCACCGCATGATAAACCCAAGCATCCGCCCCACCCGCGAGCCATCGCGCAGGGTTCAAGCGCTATTTTAATCGACGGCAAACCGGCTGCACTGACGGGCCACGCGGTGGATTGCGGCGGTGTTGTGATTGGCTCTGGTTCAGGGGAGGGGGGCTGAGATGACAAGCACAGGCCTGCAATTCACCCTAACACTTCCCGGCGTTGATGATATCGCGGTGATTGACTTCACCCATCGCGAAGCGCTTTCCGAACCCTTTGAGCTGGTGCTCAATCTGGCCAGTCGAGATGGCAGCCTGAACGCGGCAGAGCTGCTGGATCGTGAGGCTGAACTGACGATCTGGCAGGATGGCGAACCGCTGCGCCGGGTGCACGGTATCGTTTGCGAGTTTGGCCGGGGCGACCGGGGACATCGGCGCACCTTCTATTCTCTAGTGCTGCGCCCCGCGCTATGGCGGCTATCACTGCGTCACAACTCGCGGATTTTCCAGAAAGTCGATCCGCTCACCATCATTAATACCCTGTGCGATGAGCGGGGTATTACCGATGTGGGATTTGCGGTCACTCGCGAGCTTGCCGAGCGTGAGTACTGCGTACAGTACCGTGAAACCGACCTCGCCTTTATTGAACGCCTGGCCGCCGAAGAAGGCCTGTTTTACTTCCATGAATTTGCAGAGGGTAGCCATCGGCTGATCTTCGCCGATGATCCTCAGGTACTGACCAACCTCGGCGAACGCACTTACCACAGCCGTGCAGGCGGCACCGCGCCCAGCCGCCATGTGCGCAAACTGAGCCACACCGCCCGCGTTGCCACCGCCTCCGCCACGCTGAAAGACTACAGCTTTAAAAACCCCGCTTATGCGCAACTGCATGACCACCTGGGCCGCGATGTAGACGCTCATGGCCAGCAGACCGACTACGAACACTACGACTACCCCGGCCGCTACAAGCAGGACGCCTCTGGCAAACCCTTTACCCGCATCCGCCTGGAACAGCTACGCCGCGAAGCCATCACCGCCAGCGCCGAAAGCGATCTTCCCGAACTGGCCCCCGGCCTGCGTTTTACGTTGATGGATCATGACATCGATAGCCTCAACCGCGATTGGCAGGCCATTGAAGTCAGCCACTTCGGTGAGCAACCCCAGGCGCTGGAAGAGGATGGGATGATTGTCGGTAAAGAGTCTCAGGGTGACGCCAACGGGATGACCCGCTACCACAACCAGGTCACGTTGATCCCCGGCGACGCCCCCTGGCGAGCGACCCCTAACCCCAAACCTCGGGTCGATGGCCCCCAGGTCGCCTTTGTGGTCGGCCCGGAAGGCGAAGAGATCCACTGCGACGAGCACGGCCGGGTCAAAGTGCAGTTCCCCTGGGACCGCTACGCCGAGCCCAATGACACGGCGAGCTGCTGGGTGCGGGTTGCCCAAGGTTGGGCGGGCGGCGGCTACGGCAGCATCGCTATCCCCCGGATCGGCCATGAGGTAATTTTGTCGTTCTTAGAGGGCGACCCCGACCAGCCGCTGATCACCGGGCGGACCTACCACGCCGTGAATACCGCGCCGTACCCACTGCCGGAACACAAAACTCGCACCGTCATCCGTACCCAAAGCCACAAGGCCGACGGCTTTAACGAACTGCGCTTTGAAGACGAAGCGGGCGAAGAGCAGATCTGGCTCCACGCCCAGAAAGACCTGGAACTGCTCACCCTTAACGACCGCACCGAAGAGATCCGCAACGACAGCCATCTCAAGGTGCACAACGACCGCATCAGCGAGATCGACAACGACGATCACCACACGGTGCACAACAACCGCCACACGAAGGTAGACGGTGACGACCACCTGATGGTCGACGGCACCCGCCATGAAAAGGTCGGCCAAGCGCAGTTAATGGAAGCCGGGCAGGAGATTCATCACAAGGCGGGCATGAAAGTCGTCATCGAAGCCGGTGCGGAAATCACCCTCAAGGCCGGTGGCAGCTTCCTGAAAATTGACCCCAGTGGCGTCACCATTGTTGGCCCGCAGGTCAAGATCAACTCTGGGGGTAGCCCGGGTTCGGGCAGTGGGCAGGCCGCGCAGCCACCGCAGTTGCCGGTGGAGGTGGAGGCTCCGCCTAAATTTACGCCGGTAAAAGCACCGCAGCAGGCGGCACTCTTGCAGCAACAGGCGCTATGCCCCGTCTGTGAGGCGGCAAGTGAATGAGTAGCTGGCCTCTAAGCGCTGGTTTACAGAGCGGTGCATGGCACTGGCCTTTAGACCAGCGGGTCTACCTACTCCTGGACGGCGTACGCGTCGAGCAATTGGCGAGGCGGCTTTATGAATGGTCGGCAGAGTATCGACTCGATGCAGATTTGATTTATGCGGGCACTCCGTTGGCAGAGGTCAGTGACGTATCCCCGTGGCTTATCGCGTTGCCGAATACTCACCATCCCGTCTTGCAGGCCTTTTTAACGCAAGGTGCGGATAAAGAGTGGGGGTATCTTATTGAAAGTCAGGCATCGCTTGAAGATGTTGGCAATCACCTGCGCCAACTGTTGCAAGTGCGCCACCCCTCCGGCGTCGCCATGTGGCTGCGTTTAGCCGACCCCGCCGTGATCGCAGCGCTTTTGCCCGACCAAAGCACTCCGGCCATGGTGCCGTGGGGGCCTATTGAAGGCCTGGTGTACCCAGATGCGGTAGCCAGCGAATGGGTTAAAAGCACTCCCAAAAGTGTCGACGAATTACCCGTCGCGATTTCCTCGAATGGCTATCTACTCAATGAAACGCAGGTGAGTCGCTTACAAGCATGCGATAAACGTCGCGACTTGCGTACGCTGCTGCATTTTGTTGAAAAGCACTGTCCAGAGTGGCTGCTACCGGTGGAGCAACGTGAACGATACGACCTGCTGGCAGCGCTGACGCAATCTGCACGTGGGTATGGCTTTACCAATCCGCGCCAGTGGGGGCTGCTGTGCACGCTCTTTTCGCGCGAGCGTTGCACTAGCTGGTCAGCATTAAGCGAGCAGGCTCCCGAGCTCCACGCCTGCTTAACGACTGCAGAAGCGTCGCCCTCTGAACGACTTAAAACCGCCTTCACCATTTCTTCTTACTCTGAGACGACATAGGGAGTTTGTCATATGTCTGCGTTTGAGCGCCCCACTGATGACCGGGACGACGGTGCACTTGCCGCCCACGAACTCCCCTGCCGGGATAGCGAAGATGGCGCCACCTGCCCACTTCTTCAAGGCAAGGTTCAACTGCTGCCACTACGCTATGGCCTGGTTGAGGAACTCGAACCGGGATGTCCCACGCCCTATGCCCTGAGCGCCCGGCCGCTGGGCCTTCGTTTGCTGCGCAATGGCTATCTCTACATACTCGACGGAGAGACGAAGGAACTCGCCGAGTACGAGTTTCGTGACCAGGGTGACACGATCAAAGGTGGCAAGCTCGACTACGAAACCGACCGAACGCTCTACGTCTGCTTTTCGGAGATCCAGTGGACGGACGCCAAACGCGCCCAGGTGCAGGAAAGCGAAGAAGATCGCGATGCCTTTATGCAGGCGGTTAATCTTGAAGGAGCCAACCCTGTTTCCGGCGGTGGTGAGCATCTGATCACCACCGCCCAGGCAGAAGCATGGGTAGCCGAGTTTGCAGAGGATGCCGCGCTAGAGGTGCCAGAAGAAGGCTATGAACAGGAAAGCGAAGCCTATCACTGGGAAAATGACCACTATTACCACAAAACGCGTTTAGGCAAGCTGCTAGATCAGCATGAGGTCGAGGACCGCGACGAGTGTCTCTGCCTGATAGTCCGCGATGATCTTGGCGTGATGCGTGATTTGGCGCAGTTTCAGGATAACGTGGTGGGGTGGATAGAGCAGTGGGCCACTGAGAATGAGGGGCGTACCGAGCGGGATTACATGCTGGCCTGCTATATAGAGTCGCTCTCTCAACTGAACGAAGCTTCGTTAGATGATATGCGCCAGGTGTCTGATGACCTTACCGTTCAGGCGATGTTGGACGAAGTTGGCGCGATGGAGGAGCCACGGAAAAGTGAGGTTCGGCAGGAGCTGCTTGATTTTCTCAATCAGGAGAGTAATACCGGTAGGTTGCCACAGTCCTACGACCCGGACTTACCCGAGGATCTTAAAGATCGCCTTGACGACATCCGTGACGATTCGAGTCTCACTAATTCGCGTACAATCGTCGATCAATTAAATAGCGAAGTGCATGGCTACTACCTCAAAGAGAGTCTTGGCGATAGCCTAGGGAGCGACTTTCTAGATCGCCATGGCGAGGCGTTGCTCTCGATGAAGCAGGGGCACAACGAGCGACTCAAGGCCCTGCTAAAAGGCAGTAAAATTGGAGAGCGAGGCATTAATGACCTGATTGAACGGGAGGCTATGGATGATTTTCTCGCTAAGCAACGCTCCCGCTTGCAGCGCTGGAATACCTTGCTGGATGCTATCTCGGATGATCGCGCCGATATGCTATGCAATACACGCTTCCATAACGCTGCCTGGTATTTTGATGCCCAGGTTGACGACCAGGTACTTGTAGGCTTCAAGGCCCAGTACGGCTGCTTGAAAGACATCTGCCGCAACGACGAGGTAACGGAGCGGATAGCCGATTGGTTGGAGGGCGCACCGTACTATGATAGACCGCTGTTCCATACGCTGCCGCTTGCTGAACAGAATGATTTCATCGGCCAGTACTCTACCATTGCGAATGCTGGCTACGGCACCTTGCTCAAGCTGGATGATTTACGCAGTGAGCTGATGTCCCTTGAGTCGGGGCAGTTACCCGCAGTTGATACACTGCCCGAGAATACTCAGGTTATTGCCGATAGTGCCCATCAAACCTTGGGGCCCGCTATCTCGCGGGGAATCGCCCACGTTATGGATGAGTTTTATCAGAGTATCGACCGTCACTCGATGCCTGATATTGAGGAGCTGTTCCGGCGACTGCCCAAGGCTCTACCGGCGAGGATTCTGGATGCCGCCCAGCGTACAGGGGCCAGTTTTGTGGTGGCGTCTCGTCAGGAGCTAGAGAGTTTCCGTCGCACTATGCAGCGTGTCTTGGCGCTGCGTGAGGAGCTCGATACTACCCGTAGGCGCCGCAATCAAGTGAAAGCAACCGCCGGGCACCGCTCCCCAGAGGCTCAACGCCTGCTTAATGAATTCAAGCGCCTTCGCCAGGAACTACAAACGGTGCATGAACCCGCTCTCGCGCGAGCTCTCAGCCCGATAGAGGAACTTCCTGAAAATAGTGTACGTATCGCAGGTGCGGCCCCTGGACGTGCGGCCCTTACCTTGGTGCTGCCCGCAGCCCAGCAGACCGAGGTGGGCGGGCTGATTCGCAATTTACGCCAAGGCGTTGCGGCAGCGCCTAGGGTAAATCTGGCTGGAGATGGGCTGGGGCTTTTGGTGTTTGCGGCTCAGTTTTCAGTCTTGAACAGCTCCGTAAAAATGTTGGTAGAAAATTATCTTAATGGTGGAGAACGTGATTGGACTCCTGTTTTAAAGAGTTCTGTCGCGACAGGCAGTGCTGGATTTCTAGCTGCTCAGGGAATTATGGATACTGCACTCAGTGCTAGGTCAAACGTGCTTGCTACTGCCTTGGACGTTCCTGGTGCTCAAGGGGTGAGTGCCTCCCTTGGAAGGCTGCATGTTTTTCTTGGTGGTTTTACATACTTCTTTGGCGCTTTTGCAGCGTATTCAAGTTTTTCTAACCGCCACGGAACATGGCAGGAAGCTGTGCGTAGCGGTAACCGTAGTGCTCAGAGTGCTGCCATGGGCAGTTTGGTCGGTGCAGGAGGCATGTTGGGCGCCAATGCTTATGGGCTAGTCAACACCCTGCATACAGGCTTTTCTGTAGCGTTCCGGGGTGTTGAATGGGCCGCTGCCGGCACTCGCCTGGGAGCGGTATTTTGGCGTTTTAACCTTGCTGGGGGCTTGTTTAGCGTACTCGAGTTAGGCGGTAGCTGGCTCTATAACCACTACAGCATCAGCCGTCATGACGAATGGCTACTGTCAACGCCTTGGAGCCAGGATGCCTCTAAGGCCGGCAATGATACGCTTGAAAGGTATCAGGCGAGGTTACAAGAGATTGCCCAGGCGCCCAAAGTCAATGTCAGTATTGAAGAAGCTGATAGCTGGTGGCGGAGGCAAATAAACGGACCAGAATCGGTCGATTTTAAACTTGTCTTACCTATCAGCCTGCAGGACCTCACGGCACCGTTTGGCGGCAAAGCGCCGGTGCGTCTTTCCCTGGGCGGCTACCAGGTGCAACCTGAAGATGGTGGGCGAGATTATCGGCCTGAGCGCTGGGTGACGGCTACCGATAAAATCGTGGAAAGCTTGACGCTTGCTGATAAAGCGCCACTCGCGTTTGCCCTGCCTCGGCCCGAGCCATTGAGCTCAATATCGGCGCGCCCCACCCATAATGTTTTTGCCGTTCGGCTGGAAGTGCTGGGCAGCGATGGCCAGTATCAGGCTAATGATTATCATATTTACGTGTCGCCTGCTGGCGGCGGAGGGGACTACACACCATCGGATGTTGCTATTCGTGGCGAGGAAGCCCCCTGGCGATACATTGATCCCCTTCTTTTTACTTGATTTAAGGCTCCCCTATGTCGGCCAAACAAAATCCAACGCCGCGCCCTGATATCCTACGGCCCCACCGGGCTGGTGATATTGAGTCCTTTCCAGGTGGCAAGGTTATTTACCTGTCGCCGTCTCCTTTGCCCACAAAATCCGCACCTCTGGATTTCAACCAGGCGATTGGGGAAGTGAACGATGCCTATTTGGATTTCGGAGGCAGCCTTCCCACGCCCTTCACTTGGCAGTTCACGTTAGGCATACCCTTTATAGGTTTTTTAATGTTGGTTTTTGTTATCCCAATGTTGGGGGGGGGGCTAATGTGGATAACAGGAAAGGATATCGCACTATTTTACGTAGGGATTGCTGGGCTCTTTAATGAGGTATTTGCTCAGGCCGTAGTGTTCTCGACATTGGTATTACTATTAGCCTTAGTGATTAAAGCCCACTACCACTTTAAGTTCCGCGAGGCTGTGCCGACTCGCTTCCACCGCCAGCGCCGCGAGGTAGCTTTTGCGCCGGGCGACGGAAAGCAGCCTATCATCGTGCCCTGGGAGAGCGTGGCGGCCTGGGTGACTGAGGCGCAGGGTATGACGCAATACGGTGTGCAGCGTCAGTATGGCTTGGGGATAGGCTTTATCGAGCCTGAAACAGGGCAGCAGCACTTCCTGGAATTATCACAGCCCGGCATGCCCTTGGCGTTGGGGCTTTGGGAAGCGGTGCGGGCTTATATGGAGTACGAGGTCAACACCCGCGAGGAACTCCAAGACCCGCACGGGCTGCATCGCCCCGGTGATCCGCCCTACGAGGGCGTGCACACCTTCCACAATGCCCGGAGCCGGTTGCACCGCCGCTACCGCGAGGGCGACATCGGCCTGTTTACGGTCACCATGTGGTACCTATGGCACATTCTCGACCTGTGGACGATACCTTTCCATCTTGCCGAATGGGAAATAAGCACCATCCAAAAAGCCGGTCAGAAGACGCTACCAGCGAGTCTTGATCAGTGGTCGCAACCCCTGCCCGAAGAACAGTGGGCTAAGCCCAGCGCAGAGATCACGCGCCTCTCGGCGGAAGTCAGGCAGCGCCACGCGAAACAGCCAAACCGGCCGATCACCGCCATCTTCGCCGAGGTCTATGCAGAAGAAGCACGACTTTCGAACTGAGGTAGAGAGTTCTACGGCTGGAACGGTCAGGGGGATTTTAGTAGCTATATTCTATAAAGCTATAAGAACTGCCCAATAAAGAATTTTCCGCGCTCTACCGCTATCGTTAGGCTTATAACTATTGTCCATGTCTTCCAAAAGCGCCTGTTTGTTAACAGACGCTTTTGGTGCTGCTAAAGGTGAATGTATGTCTACAACGAGGGTTGCTGCGCCGCAGAGCTATCGTGTGCCGCTGATAGCCACTGCGGCGATTGTGCTGGGCGCGCTGATTATTGGGGTGGTGTTTGAAGCCAATATTGGCCTGCTGATGATTGTTGGTGGGCTATTTGGCATGGTGTTGTATCACGCTGCGTTTGGTTTTACCTCGGCGTGGCGGGTATTTATTACCGAGCGACGGGGGCGTGGCCTGCGTGCGCAGATGGTGATGCTGGCGATTGCCGTGGTGCTGTTTTTCCCGGCCTTAGGGGCAGGCACTCTGTTTGGTAACGAGGTGTCGGGCTTTGTGGCGCCGATTGGTATCTCTGTGCTGGTAGGGGCGTTCCTGTTCGGTGTGGGCATGCAGTTGGGCGGCGGCTGTGCCTCGGGCACGCTGTTTACTGCGGGCGGTGGTAACGCTCGTATGCTGATTACACTGGTATTCTTTATTGTTGGCTCAGTGATAGGCTCCGCGCATTTTGCCTGGTGGCAGAGCTTGCCAGCCTTTCAACCGGTATCGCTGGTCAACGTCGCCGGGGTTAGCGGGGGAATAGCGATTAGTCTCGTGCTGTTTGTCGCTATTGCGGCGTTTACCTGGATGATGGAGAAGCGTCGCCATGGACAGCTAGAGCAGGCGCCGATCGTCGATAAGCATGGCTACGAGCGTTGGCTGACGGGGCCTTGGCCGTTAGTGGCGGGCGCCGTAGCGCTGGCGCTACTGAACTTTGCCACTTTGGCGCTGGCGGGCCGCCCTTGGGGAATTACCTCGGCGTTCGCGCTGTGGGGCGCTAAAAGCTTTGAGCTGGTGGGTGGTGATGTCAGCCAGTGGGGCTATTGGCAAGCACCGGGTAATGCGGCAGCCCTTGAAGCTAGCGTATGGAGCGATATTACTACGGTGATGAACGTGGGCATTATGCTTGGCGCGCTGGCCGCGGCAAGCTTGGCTGGGCGCTTTGCACCTAACTTCAGAATTCCGTTGAAATCTATTTTAGCCGCAATCATCGGCGGCCTAATGCTCGGTTATGGGGCGCGCTTGGCTTACGGTTGCAACATTGGTGCTTACTTTAGCGGTATTGCCTCTGGCAGCCTGCACGGTTGGGTGTGGCTGGTGGCCGCGTTTGCGGGCAACATGGCCGGCGTTAAGCTGCGGCCGTTCTTCTTCGCCGGTGTAGAGGGGCGCAAGCCCACCGCTAAAACTTGCTAGGGGATCGCGAGATCGCTTGTTAATACCCGCAATACGCTTTGGTTTAGCCCTGCTAAATCGAGGCGTTTTTTTTATCATCATGGCCTCTCTCTTCCACCTTTGTCGCAGTAGCATGTTACATTACGCTCAAACGCCGCGAACGCCCGATGTTGCTGCATTGCAGCAGTGATTGACATAAAAAAGAGAGTGCTTATGACTACCCAGAGTAGACGCCCCCTATACCTTCCTTACGCCGGTCCTTCTCTGCTCGAAATGCCGCTATTGAACAAAGGCAGCGCGTTTACTCAGCAGGAGCGCCTGGCGTTTAATCTGATTGGCTTGCTGCCGCAAAAGGTAGAAACCATCGAGGATCAGTTGGAGCGGGTCTATCGCCAGTATCAGCAGTGTCATGGCAACCTTGAAAAGCATATCCACCTGCGCGCCATTCAAGATGATAACGAAACGCTCTACTTCCGCTTGGTCTCCCAGCATCTGGAAGAGATGCTGCCGATTATCTATACCCCGACGGTAGGTCAGGCGTGTCAGGAATTCTCCAATATTTATCGTAACCACCGTGGTCTGTTTATTAGTTACCCCGACCGCGAACACATGGATGACATCCTGCGCAGCGCCACCAAAGATAACGTTAAAGTGATTGTAGTGACGGACGGTGAGCGCATCCTCGGTCTAGGCGACCAGGGCATCGGGGGGATGGGGATTCCGATCGGGAAGCTGGCGCTGTATACCGCCTGTGGTGGTATCAGCCCCGCCTACACGCTGCCGATCATGATTGATGTGGGCACCAACAACAAAGCGCTGCTGGATGATCCCATGTACATGGGCTGGCGCCACGAGCGGGTAGGGCAGGAAGAGTATGACGCCTTTATGGACGAGTTTATTGCCGCGGTTAAACGCCGTTGGCCGAACGTACTGTTGCAGTTTGAGGACTTTGCCCAGGCCAATGCAGTCCCACTGCTTGAGCGCTACCGCAATGAGCTTTGCTGCTTCAACGACGACGTGCAGGGTACCGCTTCTGTGGTCGTAGGTACGCTCATGGCGGCTTGCCAGGCTCGTGAAGAAACCATTGCCCAGCAGCGCGTGGTATTTGTCGGTGGCGGTTCGGCGGGCTGCGGAATTGCCGAGCAAGTAGTGGTCGCCATGGAGGCGGAAGGCCTAACCGAAAGCGAGGCCCGAGCGCGTATTTTCGTTGTTGATCGCGATGGCTTGATGACCAGCGACCAAGCTTGGCAGCGCGATTTCCAGCGCCGCTTAGCCCACGACCCTTCGCTAGTGGCGGAGTGGAACGGTCAGGGCCTGGAAGAGACGATTGCGCAGATAAAACCCACGGTATTGATCGGCGTTTGCGGCCAGCGCGGTATCTTTACCGAGCAAGTTGTACGCACCATGCACGCGGGCTGTGAGCACCCGGTGATCATGCCGTTGTCTAATCCTACTTCCCAAGCTGAGGCGGTGCCGGAAGACGTCATCCGCTGGACCGATGGACAGGCATTAGTGGCCACCGGCAGCCCCTTTGCGCCCGTGGTACATAACGGTCGCACTTATCCTATCGCTCAGTGCAACAATGCTTACATCTTCCCGGGTATTGGGTTGGGCGTGATTGCCGCCAGCGCTAACCGGGTGACCGATGAGATGTTGATGAGCGCCTCGCGCGCACTGGCCCGTGAAGCGCCGTTGGTAAAAGAGGGTAAAGGCGCGCTGCTGCCGCCGCTGTCGCGTATTCGCGATATTAGTAAATCAATTGCCTTTGAAGTCGCCGCCCAAGCGCAGCAGAACGGCGTGGCGCTGAAAACCAGTGGAACAACGCTGCGCGAGATGATCGAAAAAGCATCCTGGTCGCCGGATTACCGCACCTATCGTCGCCGCGCTTTTTAAGCGTTCGGCTAAAAAAAAGCCCCCACCGAGGTGGGGGCATGCAAGCATTGGTAGGTTTTACCCTTTAGGCTGCGCCGATCATCTTGCGCAGCACGTAGTGAAGGATACCACCATGACGGTAGTAAGCCAGCTCGTTTACCGTATCAATTCGGCACTTGGCATCAACGCTACGCTCCCCATCGTCATTTTTGATCACCACTTTGACCGTGCCACCCGGCGTTAGGTCGCTTAATCCGGCAATCGAAATCTCCTCATCCCCGGTTAATCCTAACGTTTGACGGCTTTCGCCTTCGGCAAACTGCAGCGGCACAACGCCCATGCCGATCAGGTTAGAGCGGTGGATGCGCTCGAAGGATTCGGCGATTACCGCGCGGACGCCAAGCAAGCGAGTACCTTTGGCCGCCCAGTCCCTTGAAGAGCCGGTGCCGTACTCTTTACCGGCAATCACGACCAGCGGTTTGCCTTCCTCTTTGTACTTCATGGCCGCATCGTAAATGGCCATCTGCTCGCCGCTGGGTACGTGGCGTGTCTCGCCGCCGACTACGCCATCGAGCATCTCATTTTTGATCCGCACGTTGGCAAAGGTGCCGCGCATCATGACTTCGTGGTTACCCCGGCG
This sequence comes from Halomonas sp. SpR8, assembly GCF_031010195.1. Classification (GTDB taxonomy): domain Bacteria; phylum Pseudomonadota; class Gammaproteobacteria; order Pseudomonadales; family Halomonadaceae; genus Vreelandella. The sequence continues at coordinate 334,142 of NZ_JAUAMC010000004.1, forward strand.
CGAGCCGTAGGAGTTGAAGTCGACCGGCTTGACGCCGTGCTCTTGCAGGTAGCGCCCGGCGGGGCTGTCGGGCTTGATGGCACCGGCTGGGGAAATGTGGTCGGTGGTGACTGAGTCGCCCAGCATCGCCAGCACACGGGCACTGTGTACGTCTTCAATCGCTTCCGGCTCGCGGCCCATGCCTTCAAAGAAGGGCGGGTGCTGAATGTAGGTGGATTCAGGCCACTGGTACACTTTGCTTTCTGAAACGTCGATCGCTTTCCAGACGTCGTCACCCTCGAACACCGCGCCGTACTCTTTACGGAACATCGCGGTGTTGACTTGCTCAACGGCGCTGGCGATTTCCGCTTGGCTAGGCCAGATATCTTTTAGGTAGACCGGCTCGCCGTTGCTATCTTTGCCGAGGGGCTCCTTGGTTAGATCGAGCTGAACGTTACCGGCCAGGGCATAAGCGACTACCAAGGGCGGTGAGGCGAGCCAGTTGGTTTTGACCAGTGGGTGAACACGGCCCTCAAAGTTACGGTTACCGGAAAGTACCGAGGCCACCGCTAGATCGCCATCGTTGATGGCTTGCTCGATCTCGGCAGGTAGCGGGCCCGAGTTGCCAATACAGGTGGTGCAGCCGTAGCCGACAAGGTTAAAGCCCAGCGCATCCAAGTCGTCGTTTAGTTCAGCAGCTTCCAGATACTCGGTCACCACTTTGGAGCCCGGTGCCAGTGAGGTCTTCACCCAGGGCTTAGTGGTCAAACCCTTTTCCCGCGCTTTACGGGCCAGCAGCCCGGCGGCCATCATCACGCTGGGGTTGGAGGTATTGGTGCACGAGGTAATAGCCGCGATGACCACCGCGCCAGGGTCAAGGCTGAAGTCCTGATCATCCAGTTTAACGGCTTGGCTGGTGTCATGATTAAAGCTGCGTTCAGCGCCCACAGCGGTTTGGCCGCCTTCAGAGGAGAGCTTTCCTTTTGCGCTGGCATCCGCGTTGACGTCTTCCTGCATGAACTTGTCAAAGGCCGCCGCCATGTCTTTTAGAGCCACGCGATCCTGCGGACGTTTGGGGCCGGCCAGGCTGGCTTCCACCTCGGTCATGTCCAACTGCAGCGCGTCGGTGAAGATCGGCTCATCGTTGGGTTCGCGCCATAGCCCTTGAGCTTTGCTGTAGGCTTCCACCAGCGCGACTTGCTCATCTTCACGCCCGGTCAGGCGCATATAGTTTAGCGTCTCTTCATCCACCGGGAAGAAGCCGCAGGTAGCACCGTATTCAGGGGCCATATTGGCGATGGTGGCACGATCCGCCAGCGGCAGGTCTTTCAAGCCGTCTCCGTAGAACTCAACGAACTTGCCCACCACGCCTTTTTTACGCAGCATCTCGGTCACGGTGAGTACTAAGTCCGTCGCAGTAATGCCTTCGCGCAGTTTACCGGTCAACTTGAAGCCAATGACTTCAGGGATCAGCATTGAGACCGGCTGACCCAGCATGGCCGCTTCGGCTTCGATACCGCCAACGCCCCAGCCAAGTACGCCCAGGCCGTTGATCATAGTGGTGTGTGAGTCGGTGCCGACGAGAGTGTCAGGGTAGGCGAAGGTCTTGCCATCTTCGTCCTTGATCCACACCGTTCTGCCCAGGTACTCCAGATTGACCTGGTGGCAAATGCCGGTGCCGGGGGGCACAACGCTGAAGTTATCAAACGCCTGCTGACCCCAGCGTAGAAACTCGTAGCGCTCGCGGTTGCGCTGCATTTCAATATCGACGTTCTCTTGAAACGCCGCTGGGTTGCCAAACTTATCGACCATTACTGAGTGGTCGATGACCAGATCGACGGGGGAGAGCGGATTGATCTTGGCTGGGTCTTCGCCGAGGCTTTCTACTGCGGCGCGCATGGAGGCTAAATCCACTACGCCGGGTACGCCCGTAAAATCCTGCATTAATACCCGTGCTGGGCGGTAGCCGATTTCACGGCTGGATTTACCCTCGGCCTGCCAGTCGACCAGGGCCTGCATGTCTTTTTGATCTACGCTTTCGTCATCGGCGAAGCGCAGCTGGTTTTCGAGTAGAATCTTGAGCGTTTTGGGGAGCCGGTCAATATTGCCGAGTGTCTCGGCCGCTTGGGGTAGGCTGTAGTAGTGATACGTGGTACTGCCAACCTCTAGGGTACTTTGCGTATCGGGTATCTTGCTCATGCCATTCTCCTCTTATTGCTGGGTACTTAGTGACTTAACATCCACTAGGCGCGACGGTCACGGTCTTCCTTTCTAGTATGGCTTACCTTAGTTCTATATGGCTTACCTTAGTAAGAATACATGCGTCTTTGCATGGCCGCTTTCAAGGTTTCTTCGCCTAATAGCGTAGGCAAAACCTTGCAATAGCTTGTACTTGACACCATTTCAGGCAGACTCTGTGGCTAATTTTTTATATAGCTACTTATTGCACAGCTATCGACAAAGCTATCAGTCAAATCTTTACAAGGTGGTGTCATGGAAACTCGTCATGAGCGTTTGATTATTCTTGGCTCCGGCCCTGCAGGCTATACGGCTGCGGTGTATGCCGCGCGGGCAAACCTGAAACCGCTGCTGATTACCGGTATTCAGGCGGGTGGCCAGTTGACCACCACAACCGACGTGGATAATTGGCCGGGTGACGCAGAGGGGGTCCAAGGTCCTGAATTAATGGAGCGAATGAAACAGCACGCGGAGCGCTTCAATACTGAGGTGCTGTTTGACCATATCAATGAGGTAAGCCTAGGTGAAAAGCCCTTCACCTTAAAGGGCGATAGCGGTGTTTATACCTGCGATGCTTTGATTGTGGCGACCGGTGCCAGCGCGCGTTACTTGGGCTTGCCCACCGAGCAGCAATTTATGGGCCAAGGGGTTTCTGCTTGTGCCACCTGCGATGGTTTCTTTTATCGCAATCAGGAAGTCATTGTCGTGGGTGGCGGCAATACCGCTGTGGAAGAGGCGCTCTATCTTTCCAATATCGCCTCCAAAGTGACCCTGGTACACCGCCGTGACACGCTGCGGGCGGAAAAAATTCTCCAAGATAAGCTGTTTGAGAAAGCCGAGGCAGGCAAGGTTGCGCTTGAGTGGTTCCAGGAAGTCGAAGAAGTGCTCGGCGATAACTCGGGCGTGACAGGGATACGGGTTAAATCCACCCAGGATGGCTCAAGCAAAGAAATTCACGCGCCAGGCCTATTTATTGCCATCGGCCACAGCCCCAACACGGGCATCTTTGAAGGCCAATTAGCAATGAACGGTGGCTATATCAAAGTCACTTCTGGCTTGGAAGGCAACGCCACCGCGACTAGCGTGCCGGGCGTGTTTGCCTGCGGTGATGTGATGGATCACATTTATCGCCAAGCGATTACGTCAGCGGGCAGCGGTTGCATGGCAGCGCTGGACGCTGAACGCTATTTAGACGGTATTGCTGGGTAATTTCTCGTTTGCCTAAAAGCCGTGGATGGGTTGAAGCGCCTAATGATTAACAATCGATAGGCGCTTCATCCACACGCAAACGGCCCAACTGGCTAAGCACCAGTTTTTTCCCCCGTGAATCCTCGGCGCCACTGCCTGAGCAAATGGCGAAACTGCCGTTGTAACCGCTGGTATAGCCAAGCGAGTTGTAGCGTATGCGCGACCAGCCGCGGCTGTAATTTACTCGGGTATTCTGTTGAGTCGGTACAATGCGCAGGATATCTTGCTCATCCAGGCTCTCAGTCTTATCGCCTTGCACAATCAGTAGCTCGCCACCCCAGTCGTTATGGCACGCATTGCGCTGTTCTGAAGCCGGACACACGGTAATCGCGCTACGTTGACTAATCGCCGTGCTGCGCGCGAGCGAAAACGCGCTCTGGAAGCGATTGATTTCGCTGGTTTGCGCGGTTCGCTCACCCAGTGCTTGAAAATTGGGCAGCCCCAACGACGTCACTATCCCCACCAGCAGCAGCGTAATCAGTAGTTCAAACAGCGTAAAGCCGCCTTCAGGCGTGGTGTCTCTTGCCATATAGCCGCCCTCATGTGCCCCTCCTAACTTGACCCTGTCATCGCCCACGCTATGCTCATTGTCCGTCGCAGTGACCACGATTGATTGGTGATTTAGTTACTCTAGGCGACGACGACTATTTTTTATGTAAGCCAAAACGGACAATTTTGTGAGCGATTTCCTAATTATTGGCGGCGGCGTGATCGGCATGATGACGGCGCTGCAATTAGCCGATGCCGGGCAACAAGTGACCTTGGTCGAACGTGGCGAGTGCGGCAAAGAGGCATCATGGGCCGGTGGTGGTATCGTTTCGCCGCTCTATCCCTGGCGCTACGACGCCGCAATATCGCAGCTTTCCCGCTGGTCGGAAGGCGTTTACCCCTCGCTAGCGCTGCGCTTGTTAGAAGAGACCGGCATTGACCCTGAGTATCGTCAAAAAGGGCTGCTCTACCTAAATGTGGATGATGCCGGAAAAGCGCTGGAATGGGCGCGCCAGTTGGGTAAACCGCTAGAGCGGGTAGCGGCAGACTTTGTCCACGCTAAAGAGCCCGGCGTGGCGATGGCAGGTGACAGCGCGCTATGGATGCCGACCCTTGGCAGCGTGCGCAACCCGCGTTTAGCCAAGGCGTTGAAGGCACGGCTAGCCGCGATGCCTCAGGTAACGCTACGGGAGCAGTGCGATGTTAGCGGTTTTATTCATGAGGCTGGTAAGAGAGAGGGCAGCGTTGAGGGCGTGATGACGTCTCAGGGGGCGCTAAAGGCGGGGCGTATCGTAGTGTGTGGTGGCGCTTGGGCCGCGCAGCTGTTAGCGCAATTAGATGTGCACTTGCCGGTAAGGCCCGTTAAAGGCCAAATGATCGCTTATCAGGCGACCAAGGGGCTACTGCAGCGCGTGGTGCTAAAAGACGGCCGCTATATTATTCCGCGTGCAGATGGTTTGTTACTGGTTGGCTCTACGCTAGAGGAGGCGGGGTTTGATAAGACCACCGACGAGGCAGCCCTGGCCTCGTTAAAGCAGAGTGCAGAAGCCATTTTGCCAGCCTTGAAGAGGTGCCCGGTAGCGAATCAGTGGGCCGGGCTGCGGCCAGGCTCCCCTGAAGGTATTCCGTTTATTGGCGCGCTTCATGAGTGGCCCAACGTGTTTGTTAATGCCGGGCACTATCGTAACGGCTTGGTATTGGCGCCGGCGTCGACCCATTTACTGGTAGATCAACTGTTGGGGCGTGAACCGCTGATTGCCCCAGCACCTTATCAACCGAACCCAGAGCGACTCACACAGGCTTAAGGCGTTCCGTCTTTATCCTGCTGCTCTTGCAGAAAACGGTCGCGATGGGCGCCAGAGCAGAACCACTGTTCTTGGTCGCGCAGCGCTTCATCTTCAGGTACATGCACATCGCACCAGCGGCAGCGCACCATTTTGCCGCCCTCATGGCGGTTGATTGTTTTACTTTTTTCGTCATGCTCAAGCTTGCGTTGCCGGTAGATGCCGTAAAGCTTTAAACCGGCATAAAATAGAACGGCGAAGATAATCAGCCGAATGATCAAGAGGTTCATCCTTTTTGGCCCCCGAAGTAGGGATTTAGACGGTGTGAGTGCCGCACGGCCTTTGCCAGTTGGCGGCCCTTGCGGGACAATGCATGTATGACGGTGTAACCCTATTTAAAGATTCTCAAGAGATTTTGACGCCCATGCAAGACTTAACGCTGGTAATGGCCCAACTTGATCCTCTGGTCGGGGATATTCCCGGCAATGCCGCACGCGCGATTGAAGCCGTGCGTGAAGCGCGGATTGAGCATGGGGCGGATATTGTGGTCTTTCCTGAGCTTTTTTTGTCGGGCTACCCACCGGAAGATCTGCTGCTGCGCCCCTCAATGGAAACCCGCCTGCGCGAAGCCCGCGCTCTGATGGCATCGAAAGTTGCCCGCGATGTGCTGGTGATTATTGGCTACCCCGGCGTCCGCGAAGGCCGCTGCTATAACTTGGCGGGCGTACTCTATAACGGCCAGTGGGAAGCCGAATACGCCAAGCAGGCGCTGCCTAACTACCAAGTGTTTGATGAGCAGCGCTACTTTACGCCCGGCACCGAGACGCTCGTCTATGAGCACAAAGGCGCCAAACTGGGCATCGTCATCTGCGAAGACCTGTGGGACGGCGCACCGGTTAAGGCCGCCGCAGACGCGGGCGCTGAGATGCTGATCACCTTACATGCGTCACCCTATCACCAGGATAAGCCCGCGGAGCGGCTGCGTTTGCTGGAGACACACGCCCGGGACACGCAGCTACCCATCGTGTATGTGAATACCATCGGTGGTCAGGACGAACTGGTGTTTGACGGCGGCTCCTGCTGCGTTAACGCCTACGGACAGATACAGGTGCTGGCGCCGTATTGGCAGGCGGGCCTGATGCCAGTTCAGTTTTTGCAAACCAGCGCGACTACCTGGGAACCCCAGCCCGGCGAGATTGACCCCGAAGTGGCACCAGAAGAGAGCCTCTACTGCGCGTTGGTGACCGGCCTGCGCGATTACGTTAATAAGAGTGGTTTTGACGGCGTGGTGCTGGGGCTTTCCGGCGGTATCGACTCCGCACTTTCGCTTGCCATTGCGGTGGATGCGTTGGGCCCTCAGCGGGTGCAGGCGGTGATGATGCCCTACCACTACACGGCGGATATCTCCAAACAGGACGCCGCCGAGCAGGCAAAACTGCTGGGTGTTCACTACGACATCATGCCGATTGAGCCCATGGTCGATGCCTTTATGGGCACACTGGCGGAGAGCTTTGCCGGGACCGAGCGGGATACTACTGAAGAGAATCTGCAGTCGCGCTGTCGCGGTGTGCTGCTGATGGCAATCTCGAATAAAAAAGGCCTGATGGTGCTGACGACCGGTAACAAGAGCGAAATGGCGGTGGGCTATGCCACGCTGTATGGCGATATGGTGGGCGGTTTTAATGCCATTAAAGACGTCTATAAAACCTGGGTATACCGCCTAGCGCGCTGGCGTAACACGCAATCACCCGCCATTCCTGAGCGGGTGATTGAGCGCCCACCCAGTGCTGAGTTGGCGCCGGATCAGCAAGATAGCGACTCTTTGCCTGATTACGACACCCTCGACGCTATCCTATTGAGCTATATCGAGGGCGACATGAGCGCTGAAACGATCATCGCTGGTGGTTTTGACGCTGCCGACGTCTATAAAGTGGTGAAGCTGGTTGATCGCTGCGAGTATAAGCGCCGCCAGGCGCCTATTGGCGTGCGCGTTACACCGCGCGGTTTTGGCCGGGACCGCCGCTACCCGATCGTCAACGGTTGGCAGCCTGGCGACTAACAGTGGGCCGCAACTACTCAATAGACATGTTAAAAACCACGCATCCGCGTGGTTTTTAATCTAAACAAAACACCGGAGTGTTTTAGTCGCTACGACCTAAATGCTTGGGAATAAAGCGACTGCCCTGTAACTGCTCATGGTCTGGCGCGTTCTCACGCAGGACTGCTAGCACTTCACTGGCGCGGTCATCCATTTCTAGGCCTTGGTAACCCTCTACCATGGTGGCTAACGCATCCCGAGTAGCGCTGGATTCAGGGTAGTTTTCGACCACCCAGCGGCCACGCTCAACCGCCGCCAAATAAGCCCCACGGCGCAGGTAATAATCCGCCACGTGTAGCTCATGGCGCGCCATCAATTCGCGCAGATAGACAATACGCTGCTGTGCATCGGCGGCGTAGTCACTTTGTGGATAGCGTTGAATCAACTCGCGGAAATCGTTATAGGCATCTCGCGAGGCACCCAGATCGCGCTTGGATATATCGATCAGACGCAAACGCTCCAGACTGAAACGGCCCGCCTGCCAAGCGGAAAGACCACGCAGATAGTAGGCGTAGTCAACTTGAGGGTGGTCGGGGTGCAGGCGGATAAAGCGGCTGGCCGCCGCGCGGGCTTCTTCCCAATTGCTGTTTTCGTAGTAGGCATAGATCAGCTCAAGCTGGGCCTGCTCTGCGTGCGCGCCAAACGGATAGCGAGTATCAAGCGCTTCTAAGCGCTCGATCGCAATCGGATAGCGGTTGCTGTCTAGAGCTGTGCGGGCCAGTTCATAGAGCTCACGCTCCTGCACCCCAGCAAATTCATCTTCCTCTTCTTCGCTGGTGTCGTTACTTGCACAGCCCGCTAAGAGGGCGAGGCTAAGGGCTAGAACACCAAAGCGGTTGGCAGCTGAAAAAACGCGCATCATCATCCTCATTGCAAACAAGCCTCAATCACCAAAAAGCGGCGATGGCCATAAGTAGAAATGGTAGAATAGGTCTCAGTCCGCCCACTATAAAACACCTCGGCACAAAACGCAGGCCTAGCGACGTTTCGTCAGGTGTTGCCAATGCTTATTTTTCCATGCCGGGGCTGATTTTTTCACCTTGCTTGGGCTTTTTGTGCTTTAAAGGGGGGTTCATGTCTCTAATAGGTTTTTCATGTCTCGTATAGTTGAAGACACGCAGCGCGTTCCTGCCACGCTGGCTGGCGCTCGTTTAGACCAAGTGGCGGCTGAGTTGTTCAGCGATTACTCCCGTGAACGCCTAAAAGCGTGGATTAACGCCGGTGAACTAACGGTCGATGGTGCCCAAGCCAAGCCGAAAGCCAAGCTGCATGGCCACGAAGTGTTGGCGCTTCAGGCCACCATTGAAGACGATACCCGTTTTGAGGCGCAGGATATTGCGCTGGATATCGTTTATGAAGATGACACGCTGATGGTGATTAATAAAGCCGCCGGCATGGTGGTTCATCCCGCTGCGGGTAATCCGGATGGCACGCTGCTGAATGCACTGCTGCATCATCACCCGGCCATTGCCGAAGTGCCCCGAGCGGGCATTGTGCACCGCTTAGATAAAGACACCACCGGTTTGATGATGGTCGCTAAAACGCTGCCTGCGCAAACCGCGCTGGTCGAGCAGATGCAGGCACGCAGCGTGTCACGTCAGTACGACGCGGTCGTCATTGGTAAGCCTGTCTCAGGCAGTACCATTGACGCACCGATTGGCCGTCATCCCAAAGACCGCAAGCGCCAGGCGGTGACTGCTTCAGGCAAGCCTGCCATTACCCACTTTCGTGTTGTAGAGCGGTTCCGCGCCCATACCCATGTGCGCTGTAAGTTGGAAACGGGGCGCACTCACCAAATTCGTGTGCATATGGCGCATGCTCGACTCCCTTTAATTGGTGATCCCATGTACGGTGGTCGCGCCAAGCTGCCGCCGGGCGCCGCTGAGCCGCTGAAGGAGATCCTGCGAGAATTTCCACGCCAGGCTTTACATGCGCGAAAATTGATTTTCAAGCACCCGATCAGTGGTGAAACATTAACCTTTCAGGCAGACCTGCCTGATGATTTGTTAATGTTGCTGGACTACCTGCGCGAAGATAATGAGACGATGCGATGAGCGACGCCATTAATTTACAGCCCACGCTTTTAGTGCCTGACTGGCCTGCGCCGGCTAACGTACGCGCCTTTGTCACCACTCGTGAATCGGGACCGAGTCAGGGTGATTTCGCCGCTTTTAATACCGCTTTACATGTCGGCGATAATGCTGACCATGTCGCACTGTGCCGTCGACTTTTGCAAAAAGAGCTCGGTGATGAGCGGCCTCTGTTGTGGCTTAACCAAACCCATGGCGCGCGAGTACAACAGGGTTATCAGCCTGATGCGGCCGACGCGGATGCGTCTATTGCCACGTCCAATGAGTACGCCTGCGTAGTGCTTACCGCCGACTGCCTGCCGGTCATGTTTTGCAACCGTGCTGGTACTCAGGTGGCCGTTGCCCATGCCGGATGGCGCGGTTTGGCGGGTGGCGTGCTGGAAGCGACCATCGCTGCTATGAACACTGCCCCGGATGATATTTTGGTGTGGTTAGGGCCCGCTATTTCTAACGCCCAGTTTGAGGTTGGCCCGGAGGTTTACGGCGCCTTTGTGGCGGTGCACCCTGAAACCGCCGAGGCCTTTGATCATAGCCCCTACCGTTTAGGCCATTACATGGCCGATCTGTATCGCTTAGCACGGTTTCGCTTAGAGGCCTTGGGTGTTAACCATATCAGTGGCGGCCACTTCTGCACCGCCTGTGAATCGCGTTTTTACTCCTATCGCCGTGATGGCGGGAAAACCGGGCGTATGGCCAGCGTGATCTGGATCAATTAACGTTAATAAAAGCGTCCTTTAAGCCAGCGGTTTACGCCGCCACCTCTTGAAAAGCGTCGAACTGACGCCATTTAACTTGTCAAGCTAAGAGTGATTTAGCACGTCTAATGACACGTTATCGGGACACGCGGTGCGTCCAAACGCACGGCTACCCCAGGAGGAACTCCATGCGTTTTGATAAATTTACCGCCAAGCTCCAGAGTGCGATTGCCGAGGCGCAGTCGCTTGCCGTGGGTCGCGGCCATAATCAGCTAGACCCAGCGCACTTGCTGCTCGCCCTGCTCGACACCAAAGACACGGGCATCAAAGCCTTGATTGAAAAAGCTGAGGGCAGCCCAACGCGCCTGCGTGATGGCTTGTTGCAGCAATTGGATAACTTGCCGAAGGTGGGGCAGTTCGACGGCGAAGTTCAGCCTTCGCGTGATTTCATCAAGCTTTTCAACTTAACCGATCGAGAAGCACAAAAGCGCGGCGACCAGTTTATCGCTAGCGAACTGGTATTGCTGGCGGCGTTAGAAATGAATAGCGCCATTACTAAACTGTTTAAAGAAGCGGGGATTAATCGCAAATCCCTTGAGGCGGCCATCGACAGCTTGCGCGGCGGCGCAGCGGTGGACGATGCCAACGCCGAAGATCAGCGCGAAGCGCTGAATAAATACACCATGGATCTCACCCAGCGCGCGCTGGACGGCAAGCTCGACCCGGTGATCGGTCGCGACGACGAGATTCGCCGCACGATCCAAGTACTCCAGCGGCGTACTAAAAACAACCCGGTCTTAATCGGCGAGCCCGGCGTGGGTAAAACCGCCATTGTCGAAGGCTTGGCCCAGCGCATCGTTAACGGCGAAGTGCCGGAAGGCTTAAAAGAGAAGCGTGTTCTGTCGCTGGACATGGGCTCGCTGCTCGCCGGTGCCAAATTCCGCGGCGAGTTTGAGGAGCGCCTAAAAGCCGTGCTTAAAGAGCTCTCCCAGGAAGAGGGGCGGGTGATCCTGTTTATCGACGAGCTGCACACCATGGTTGGCGCAGGCAAAGCCGAAGGTGCCATGGATGCGGGTAATATGCTTAAGCCTGCCCTGGCCCGTGGCGAGCTGCACTGCGTGGGCGCCACGACCCTCGACGAGTACCGCAAGTACATCGAGAAAGACGCTGCGCTTGAGCGCCGCTTCCAGAAGGTGTTGGTGGATGAGCCTTCCGAAGAGGACACCGTGGCAATTCTGCGTGGCCTGAAAGAGCGCTATGAAGTTCACCACGGCGTGGATATTACCGACTCTGCGATTATTGCCGCGGCCAAGCTCTCGACACGCTATATCACCGATCGGCAGTTGCCTGATAAAGCCATCGATCTAATCGATGAGGCAGCTTCGCGGATTCGTATGGAGCTGGACTCCAAGCCAGAGGCGATGGACCGCCTTGATCGCCGCCTGATCCAGCTAAAAATGGAGCGTGAGGCTCTCAAGAAAGAGACCGATGAGGCGACCAAAAAACGCTTGGAGGCGCTGAATAATCAGATTCACGAGCTAGAGCGCGAATACGCTGATCTTGATGAAATCTGGAAAGCCGAGAAGGCCAGTATCCAGGGGGCTGCTCAGTTTAAAGCCGATTTGGAGCAGGCGCGCATTGACCTGGAGCAGGCTCGCCGTCAGGGCGACCTGGGCCGCATGTCAGAAATTCAGTACGGCAAGATTCCCGAGCTCGAGAAGAAGATCGCTGAAAGTGGCGAAGGCGAAGCGGATACTTCAAGTCATCAGCTGTTGCGCTCCAATGTCACTGAAGAGGAGATCGCTGAAGTGGTCTCCCGGTGGACAGGCATTCCGGTCTCCAAGATGCTTGAAGGTGAGCGGGACAAGCTGCTGCGTATGGAGGAAGCGCTGCATGAACGAGTGATCGGTCAGGATGAAGCTGTCGTGGCGGTGGCCAACGCCGTGCGTCGCTCAAGGGCCGGTCTTGCCGACCCCAATCGCCCTAACGGCTCGTTCCTCTTCCTCGGCCCTACCGGGGTGGGTAAAACCGAGCTATGTAAGTCGCTGGCCAACTTCCTCTTCGATACCGAAGAGGCGATGGTGCGTATTGATATGTCCGAATTTATGGAGAAGCACTCCGTGGCCCGTCTGATCGGTGCGCCTCCTGGCTACGTCGGCTACGAAGAGGGCGGCTATTTAACCGAGGCTGTGCGTCGCAAGCCATACTCGGTGCTGCTGCTGGACGAGGTAGAGAAAGCCCACCCGGATGTCTTCAATATTCTGCTGCAGGTGTTAGAGGATGGCCGTCTAACCGATGGTCAGGGGCGCACGGTGGATTTCCGCAATACTGTGATCGTGATGACCTCTAATATGGGCTCGGACATCATCCAGCGTATGGGGGGCGACGTTAGTGCCGATAAAGATAGCGACTATGAGTCGATGAAAAACATGGTCATGGAGGTGGTGGGCAATCACTTCCGGCCTGAGCTGATCAACCGTATCGATGAAGTGGTGGTGTTCCACGCCCTGGGCCAAGAGCAGATTCAAGCGATTGCCGGTATTCAGCTTGAGCGCTTAAAAGTGCGCCTCGCCGAACACGACCTGAAGCTTGAGGTTAGCCCAGAAGCGATGGCGCAACTGGCGGTGGTGGGTTTTGATCCTGTCTATGGGGCACGGCCACTCAAGCGGGCGATTCAGAGCCGTATTGAGAACCCTCTGGCGCAGGACCTGCTAGGGGGCAAATTTTCCCCAGGTGATACCATTCATATCAGCGCGGAGGACGGGAAACTGGTGTTTAGCTCATAGTTGATGCTACGGCTGATGTCGCTACTTCGCGCAATTGAATAGGTCAAAAGTCCCACTAGCGTTGCTGGTGGGACTTTTTTTATGACTTCTTGCGACCTTTATTGCGTTTGGCCTGATCGGAGGTTGACAGGCTGAGGGCGCTAATGGAATCTTGTCGGTTCCTGATTTGCGGGCGCGGACTCAACGGGCAACCCCTAATCCCCGCGCGAAGGGTAGGCGAAAGCCTCTACCCGCCGAAGGACTTCCAGGTTTGGGCTAACCGCCCAGCTTGGCCAACGCCCCGACACGACGAACGGTCGTGATGAGAGTGCAGGCCCTAACCGGGCCGTATGCCAGGGTTTGGCATCAGGTGCCGGCTTGGGCCGGCAGCGGCATACCGCCGCACTCGACACCGTGCCCGTGTGGGTACGGATCGCACTCGAGACCTTTAGGGGAGAAATACAGTGGAACTGCTTTCCGGCGCAGATATGATTGCCCGCTTCTTGCAAGATGAGGGCATCGAATATATTTATGGTTACCCCGGCGGTGCAGCGCTGCATATTTACGATGCACTCTTCCGCCAGGACAAAGTGAAGCACATTCTGGTGCGTCACGAACAAGCGGCTACCCATGCCGCCGATGGCTACGCCCGTGCCTCGGGTAAGCCCGGCTGCGTATTGGTCACCTCCGGCCCCGGGGCCACCAACGCCGTGACGGGCATTGCTACCGCCTACATGGACTCGATTCCCATGGTCGTGCTATGTGGCCAGGTGGCGAGCCACCTGATCGGTGAAGACGCCTTTCAGGAAACCGACATCGTCGGTGTGACACGGCCGATTGTGAAGCATAGCTTCTCGATCCGTCACCCAGCTGAAATCCCGGAAGTGCTCAAAAAAGCCTTCTACTTGGCATCTACCGGTCGGCCAGGCCCGGTGGTGGTCGATATCCCTAAAGATATGACCGCTCCCACTGAACGCTACGAGTACATCTACCCGAAAAAGGTCAAGATGCGCTCGTACAACCCGGTCACGCGCGGGCACACAGGGCAGATTAAAAAAGCCGTTGAGATGATGCTCAAGGCCAAGCGTCCGGTGTTTTATACCGGTGGAGGCGTGGTCACGGGCAAAGCCAGTGAAGGTCTGACTGACCTGGTCAAACAGCTGGGCTACCCGATTACCACCACGCTGATGGGTATCGGCGCGTATCCCCAAAGTGATCGCCAGTGTTTGGGGTGGCTGGGTATGCACGGTTCCTATGAGTCCAATATGGCCATGCACCATGCCGACCTGATTATTGCCATCGGGGCACGTTTTGATGACCGCGTGACCAACAGTACGTCGAAGTTCTGCCCGACCGCCAAGATCATCCATGTAGACGTTGATCCAAGCTCGATCTCCAAAACGGTGCGCGCCGATGTACCCATCGTGGGGCCGGCTTCCAGTGTCATCAATGAGATGATCAGCTTGGTGCAGGGGCACAAGATTGCCCATCCCGAGGAACTAACTGAGTGGTGGGAGAAAATTGATGGCTGGCGCGCCGACCGTGAAGGCAAGCTTTACGAGCCCTCCAAGCCAGGTGAAGTCCTCAAGCCTCAGGAAGTGGTTGAAGCGCTTTGTCGGGTTACCCGAGGAGAAGCCTACGTGACCACCGATGTTGGTCAGCATCAGATGTTTGCTGCTCAGTACTACAAGTTTGATAAGCCCAATCGACTGATTACCTCAGGTGGTTTGGGCACAATGGGCTTTGGCTTCCCCGCCGCCATGGGGATCAAACAGAACTTCCCGGATGACGATGTGGTGTGTGTTACCGGCGAGGGCAGCTTCCAGATGATGATGCAGGAGCTCTCCACCTGTAAGCAGTACGGGGTGGGCGTTAAGATCGTCAATCTTAACAATGCGTCGCTGGGTATGGTGCGTCAGTGGCAGGACTTGAACTATAAGTCGCGCCACGCCCACTCTTACATGGAGTCGCTACCCGACTTTCATATGCTGATTGAGGCGTATGGTTTCACTGCGATTACTGTTAATACGCTTGACGAGCTTGAGCCTGCGCTAGAGCGTACGTTTGCTAATAAGCACGAGCTGGTGTTCCTTGACGTGAAGGTCGACCCCCATGAGCACGTTTATCCAATGCAGGTGCCGTTAGGCGCCATGCGCGACATGCTGCTGTCTAAAACGGAGCGTACCTGATGCGTCATATCATCTCGATTCTGTTAGAAAACGAACCGGGTGCGCTGTCACGTGTAGTCGGGCTGTTCTCCCAGCGTAACTTCAACATCGAAACGCTCAACGTAGCGCCGACAGAAGATCCTTCGCTGTCGCGCTTAACTGTCACCACCGTGGGTGATGACCGGGTAATTGAGCAGATCACCAAGCACCTCAATAAGCTAATCGATGTGGTCAAGCTGGTGGATCTCACCGAAGGTAACCATATCGAGCGCGAGCTGATGCTGGTGAAGGTCAAAGCGCTCGGTGCTGTCCGAGATGAGGTTAAGCGGACTGTGGATATTTTCCGTGCGCAGATCGTCGATGTGACGCCAAGCCTATACACAGTGCAGATCACCGGTGATGCGGGCAAGCTAGATGCCTTCCTTCAGGCCATGGCGCCAGTCGGTATTCTAGAGGTCGCCCGTACCGGGGTCTCGGGTATCGCCCGCGGTGATAAGGTGTTATCGCTCTAAGTACCCAAGGTGCAACGCTTTAAAGCAAAAAAAGCGCCGCTTCTATGATTTTCATAGGAGCGGCTTTTTTTATGGATGGCTCTATAGACGTTAGCTTTTGCGCTTGCGTTTGAGTATGTCTAGGTGCAATTGGCTGGCTGAGTGGCACTCACCGTGTAGAATGAAGGCGATCACTGTTCCCGTGACTTCACTTTTAATGGATGAGACCTATGACACAGGACGCTCGCGATCAAGAGCATGCAAGCTCGGATCAGTCAAACTCAAGCCCAAGTCAGGCGGGCTCTTCACAGCCAAGCCCAGGTCGGCCAGATAGTGCTCAGTCCGATAGTACTGATCACTCAGAAGTAGGCGGCAATGAAGATTTGGCGGCTGCTTTCTTGAGAGAAACTGAGGTGGTTGAGGAAGCCGTTGAAGATGGCAAAAAAATTCGCCGTAAAGGCATCTATTTGCTGCCTAACCTGTTTACCACATCGGCACTTTTTGCCGGTTTCTTTGCGGTGGTTGCTGGTATCAATGGTGAGTTCACCCCAGCAGCCGTTGCGATTTTTATTGCCATGGTGCTGGATGGCTTGGATGGCCGTGTGGCACGCATGACCAATACGCAAAGCGAGTTTGGCGCCGAATATGACAGTTTGGCCGATATGATTTCCTTTGGTATGGCGCCCGCGTTGGTGGCCTTTACCTGGATTTTACAGGACATCGGTAAAACCGGTTGGGTCGTTGCCTTTCTCTATGTGGCCTGCGCGGCGCTTCGCCTTGCGCGCTTCAATGTTCAAATTGGCAGTGTCGACAAAAAATGGTTTATCGGCCTGCCAAGTCCCTCCGCAGCAGCGTTAGTCGCGGCCAGTGTGTGGACCTTCCATAGCTTTGATGCCGATGCGTTTGGCTTTAAGCTGCTAATGCTAGTGGTAGTGGCAGCAGCAGGCGTGCTAATGGTGAGTAATATTCGCTACTACAGCTTTAAAGACCTCGACTTCAAGAAGCCTGTACCTTTCGTTGTGCTATTGGCCATCGTGCTAGCCTTTGTACTGATCTCAGTTGAGCCTTCAGTCATGCTGCTGTTGCTGTTTGGTACCTATGTGGCTTCTGGCCCCGCATTGGCCGTTATGCGTAAGGCAAAAACTAAAAGCTAAAATATCCCCACTTATTTTTGACAGTTATTTCTACAAAACTACTTGCCAACCCGGCTTCGAGCCCGTAGAGTACGCATCCGCTGCCGGGGACGCCAAGCGTTACCAGCGGTGCATAAGGTGTAAAAGCCTTGGTTTGTCAGGCAGTTAACGCTTTTTCGAAAGCAGGCGGTTTGAGATGTTAGTGAGTTCGCATCGATAACAACGCCCTTGACAACCACCAGGAAATGCGTAGAATACGCCTTCCTCGCTGAGGCAAGCCAGTTCAACGGTTTGTAGGTGGTTTTAACAACTGCCGCAGCGAAACAGCTCTTTAACAATTTGATCAGGTAATTCATGTGGGCGCTTGCTGACGTTGGTGACAAATCACCAAATATCAAGGCAAGCGGTCATGGCAATGTAAATTGAAATGAATTCGTTTGAACCTTGAGCCAAGTTTGGTTCGCTTCTGTCACTTACGAGTGGCAGGTAAGAACCGCATAGATCTTAAACTGAAGAGTTTGATCATGGCTCAGATTGAACGCTGGCGGCAGGCCTAACACATGCAAGTCGAGCGGTAGCAGGGGGTGCTTGCACCCCGCTGACGAGCGGCGGACGGGTGAGTAATGCATAGGAATCTGCCCGGTAGTGGGGGATAACCTGGGGAAACCCAGGCTAATACCGCATACGTCCTACGGGAGAAAGGGGGCTTCGGCTCCCGCTA
>NZ_JAUAMC010000005.1 GCF_031010195.1 Halomonas sp. SpR8
CCGCCGCTCGTCAGCGGGGTGCAAGCACCCCCTGCTACCGCTCGACTTGCATGTGTTAGGCCTGCCGCCAGCGTTCAATCTGAGCCATGATCAAACTCTTCAGTTTAAGATCTATGCGGTTCTTACCCGCCACTCGTAAGTGACAGAAGCGAACCAAACTTGGCTCAAGGTTCAAACGAATTCACTGTGATACTCCGAAGAGTATCGATATGTTCGCTTGCCTTGATATTTGGTGACTTGTCACCAACGTCAGCAAGCGCCCACATGAATTACCTGATCAAATTGTTAAAGAGCTGTTTCGCTGCGATAGTTGTCAAAACTACCTACAAACCGTTGAGCTGGCTTGCCTCAGCGAGGAAGGCGTATTCTACGCATTTCCTGGTGTTTGTCAATCGCTGTTTTTAGCGAATGAGGCGAGCAACAAAACTGCTCTAACCTTCTGACAAACCGAAGCTTTTTACACTTCATTCACCGCTGGTAACGCCATGCGTCCCCGGCAGCGGATGCGTACTTTACGGATTCGCTGCCAGGTTGGCAAGACCTTCATGGAAAATAAGCACAAAAAGTTCAAACAAGCGTCACACGGGCGTAACGTTTCTTGCCCGCCTGAATCACATAGCTCTTACCTGTCGCCAGCATGGTGTCTTTAGCGACGACGTCGCCATCGACCTTAACGCGGCCATTACCCAGCATGTCTTTAGCCTGGGCGCTGTTGTTGGCGAGCTCTGCTCTGTTTAGCACGGCTGCAATAGGTGCTTCTTTACTACCTTCAAAATCAACCGTCACTTCCGGTAGGTCTTCCGGCAGTTCACCGTCGGCCAGTTGGTTACCCGCTGACTTATGCGCATTGGCCGCCGCTTCATCACCGTGGTAACGGGCGATGAGCTCACGCGCCAGCTCCATTTTGACGTCACGCGGGTTCGCACCCTGCTCAACGCTCTGCTTAAGCGCGTCGATCTCTTCGTTCGATTTCAAAGAGAGCAGCTCAAAGTAACGCCACATTAAGCTATCGGGCATGGAGACCAGCTTATTGAACATGGAGCCCGGCGCTTCATCGACACCAATGTAATTGCCCAATGACTTCGACATTTTCTGCACGCCGTCTAACCCTTCCAGCAACGGCATGGTGATGACTACCTGGGGCTCCTGACCGAAGTGCTTTTGGATCTCGCGCCCCATCAGCAGGTTGAACTTCTGGTCGGTGCCGCCCAGCTCCACATCCGCTTCAAGCGCTACCGAGTCGTAGCCCTGTACCAGCGGGTAGAGAAATTCGTGGATAGCAATGGATTGATTGGCTTTGTAGCGCTTTTCAAAGTCGTCCCGCTCGAGCATACGAGCGACAGTGCTTTGCGCTGCCAGCTCAATCATTTTGGCGGCGGAGAGCTCGCCAAACCATTCGGCGTTAAAGCGCACTTCGGTTTTTTCAGGATCGAGGATTTTAAACACCTGCTCCTTATAAGTTTCGGCATTGGCTTTAACGTCTTCTTCAGTGAGCGGTTTGCGCGTTACGTTTTTACCGGTGGGGTCACCAATACGGCCGGTAAAGTCACCGATCAGAAAGATTACCGTGTGCCCCAAATCCTGAAACTGACGCATTTTGGTCAACAGCACGCTGTGTCCCAAGTGAAGGTCAGGGGCAGTAGGATCAAAACCCGCTTTGATACGCAGCTTGCGGCCTGAAGCCAGCTTGTTTTTTAACTCATCCTCTACCAGGATTTCATGCGTACCCCGCGACAGCAGCGCTAAAGCCTGATCCACCTCACTCATTGCCTCTCTCCACTATAATAAGAACCGCCCATACCGGGCTCAGGTGATAAATAACCGACGATGTTACCATGCTCGTTCGCCCTGGTTGAGCCTTGGTTCGGTCTTGTTTTAGCCCTGGCTGGATATTAGCCCCACTTTGTACGAGTTTGCTTATGAAAACACCAACCGTTTCGCCGCTTTACTATATTGGCTTGATGTCCGGCACCAGCCTGGACGGTATTGATGCAGCGCTTATCGCTCTCGAAGATGGTTCACCACCGCGCCTGCTGGCAACCCACGCCGAACCGATGCCGGATGAGCTGCATCACCTACTGTTTAAACTGTGCCATGCAGAGCAGGTGAGTTTTGCGCAGCTCGCCGCAGCAGAGCACGCGTTCAGCCAATGCCAAGCTCAAGCCGTGCAACAGTTATTAGCGCCGCTCTCAGTAGGTGTCGAGCAGATCAGCGCTATAGGCAGTCATGGTCAAACTATTGAGCACGCTCCTGCAGGCCACGGCGACGGCCCGGCTTATACGCTGCAGTTGGACAACCCCAGCCTATTGGCAGAACTAACTGGCTGCACGGTCGTGGCCGATTTCCGTCGCCGCGACCTAGCCGCTGGCGGCCAGGCTGCACCGCTGGCACCCGGCTTTCATCAGGCGCTATTTGGTCGAGCAGACGCGCATCAGTTGGTGCTTAACCTTGGTGGCTTTGCCAATCTGACCTGGCTTTCGAGCCAGCCGAGCGACCCAGTGATTGGTTTTGATACCGGGCCAGCGAATGTTTTATTGGATGGCTGGTTCTCGCTACATCAAGGCGACCGCTTTGATCAGAACGGTGACTGGGCTGCTAGCGGTAAAGTAGATGAAGCGCTGTTAGCTCGGCTATTGTCAGAACCGTTCTTCCAGCAGCCGCCGCCAAGAAGTACGGGGCGTGAGCTGTTCCATCTAGATTGGCTCCGCCAACACCTCAGCGGCCAGGAAACGGCTGCCGATGTGCAGGCGACGCTTGCAGAGCTCACTGCCGTCAGCGTCGCTCAAGGCGTTGAACAACTGCAGATCGATGACAGCTCCCTCACGTTGATCACCGCTGGCGGTGGCGCCCATAATGGCTATTTAATGCAGCGCCTTGCCTACTACCTCCCGCGCGCAACGTTCACTTCACCAGCAGAGTGCGGCTGGCCTGAAGACTGGATTGAGGCGGGTGCTTTCGCCTGGCTGGCTCACCAACGCTTGCACCACCTGCCTGGCAACCTGCCCTCGGTCACCGGCGCGCAGGGACCGCGGGTGCTGGGTGGCATTTATGCCAGCTAAAAGAAGAAGCCGTTATCGTGTCTGGCGCACGAGGGTTACTCATCCTGAAGTGCCAGCGTGCCCTTCGCACTCAGCTGCGCCTCTTGCAAACTCACCACGCCCTCTTTAACGAGTCGAGTGAGCACCGCATCCAGGGTTTGCATACCCAGACTGCCGCCGGTTTGAATGGCCGAGTACATCTGTGCCACTTTGTCTTCACGAATCAGGTTGCGCACGGCCGAGGTCGCAATCAGTACTTCGTGCGCCGCCACCCGGCCACCACCCTCACGCTTTAGCAGCGATTGCGACACCACCGCCTGGAGCGATTCAGACAGCATGGAGCGCACCATGGCTTTTTCCTCGCTGGGAAAGACATCGATAATCCGGTCGACTGTCTTGGCGGCAGACGTTGTATGCAACGTCCCCAGCACCAGGTGGCCAGTCTCAGCTGCGGTCAACGCCAGTCGAATGGTTTCCAGATCGCGCAGCTCGCCAACCAGAATCACATCCGGGTCTTCGCGCAGGGCGCTACGCAGTGCGTCGGCAAAGCTGTGGGTGTCGCGGTGCACTTCGCGCTGGTTAATCAAACAGCGCTTGCTCACGTGGACAAACTCAACGGGATCTTCAATGGTGAGAATATGCTCGTAGCGATGGTCGTTAATATAGTCGATCATCGCCGCTAGCGTGGTGCTCTTGCCCGCCCCTGTCGGCCCGGTCACCAACACCAGCCCCCGCGGCAACATCGCCAGGCGCTCGAACACCTCACCCAACCCCAGGGTTTGCATGGAGAGCACTTGATTGGGAATAGTACGAAATACCGCCCCCGCCCCGCGCGCTTGAGTGAAGGCGTTGACACGAAAGCGCGCCACCCCCGGCACTTCAAAGGAAAAATCAATTTCCAGGTGCTCTTCGTAGTCGCGCCGCTGACGATCATTCATGATGGCGTAGATCAGCTTGCGCACATCGTTATTATCGATAGCGGGCACATTGAGCCGACGAATGTCGCCGTCTACACGTATCATGGGCGGCAAACCGGCCGAAAGGTGCAGGTCAGAGGCATTCTGCTTTGCCGAGAATGCTAGCAGTTCGGTAATATCCATCTCTCTTCCCCGCTGCGGTAAGGTGCTTGAGTATGACAGACATCGCGCTTAACGAGTTACTCGCCAGTTCATACGATCAGGCGCTTGAACGCCTGCGTAACGCATTAGCAAGCGCCGGGCGCGCCCAGGATGCAGCCAAGCTATTGGCGGTCAGCAAAACCAAACCGGCGGCAATGATTCGCCAGGCTTGGCAGTTGGGTCAGCGTGAGTTCGGTGAAAACTATCTGCAAGAAGCGCTGGAGAAGCAGACTGAACTCGCTGATCTTGATGGCATTGTGTGGCATTTCATCGGGCCGCTGCAGTCCAACAAGACCCGTTCAGTGGCCGAACACTTTGACTGGGTGCACAGCGTTGATCGGCTAAAAATTGCCAAGCGCCTGAGCGAGCAGCGTCCAACGCATCTTGCACCGCTGAACATTTGCCTGCAGGTTAATATTAGCCGCGAGGAGAGCAAAGCGGGTGTGCCTCCCGAGGAGTTGGAAGCCTTAGCCAGGAAGGTCGCCACGCTGCCTAACCTGCACTTGCGCGGCTTGATGGCGATACCCGCCCCGGCAGAAGGCGTCGAGGCGCAACGCCAGCCATTAGCCGCGCTGCGCGAGGGGTTCACAGCACTGCAAAACGCCCTGCCCGAAGCGCCGCTTGATACGCTCTCGATGGGCATGAGCGACGATTTGGAGGCGGCGATACTCGAAGGCGCCACGCTGGTGCGTTTAGGTACCGCAATTTTCGGCGCCCGCCAGACGGCTTAGATAAATAACGCTATGCTGCAGCCCACACATTACTTAGCCAACGTTTACTAAAGGGACACCTATTATGGCGAATAAGATTACCTTCATTGGGGCCGGCAATATGGCCAGCGCCATTATCGGCGGCCTGATCGACAGCGGCGTTGAACCGTCTACTATTACCGCCACCGCGCCGAACGACAGCGAGCTGGCAGCGATTAAACAGCGTTTAGGTATCAATACCGACACCGACAACAACGCGGCGGTGGCTGACGCCGACGTGGTGGTGTTAGCGGTGAAGCCGCAAATTATGCGCGGCGTATGCGAAGCCCTGCGCGACAGCGTTCAGCGCCAGCAGCCGTTGGTGATTTCGATTGCGGCAGGCCTGGATGCCGACACTATCGATCAGTGGCTAGGCGGCCAAAACGCCATGGTGCGCTGCATGCCCAATACGCCTTCGCTGGTGGGTTATGGCGCCAGCGGCCTCTACGCCAATGGCAAAGTTAGCGACGCCCAGCGCGACGTGGCTACCCAACTGATGGAAGCGGTTGGCATTGTCGAGTGGGTGGAAGAAGAGGCCCTGTTAGACGCAGTGACCGCTGTTTCCGGCAGCGCCCCGGCCTACTTCTTTTTAATGTTTGAAGCCATGGAAGAAGCCGCCGTCAAACTCGGCCTACCTGCCGCCACCGCGCGCCGCCTGGCGATTCAAACCGCGCTGGGCGCGGCTACGATGGCACAGCATAGTGATAAAGACCCCGCCACATTGAAACAGAACGTGATGTCGCCGGGCGGCACCACCGAGCGTGCCATTCAACATATGGAAGAGGCACAATTGCGCACCACGATTGCCGACGCCATGCAGGCCTGCGCCGATCGTGCCCAGGCAATGGCCAAGGAATTAAGCGGCAGCTAATACAGCCATTCGGCGAGCGCGCAGTTAAGCTACGGATCATCAAGGAGACTCTACAATGGGCAACGAACTGGGCAGTGCAGGATTGATGCTGGTCAACACCCTGATCAATATTTATCTGTTTTTACTCATGCTGCGCTTTCTGCTGCAGGCATCACGGGCGGATTACTTCAATCCGTTAAGCCAATCCGTAGTCAAAATCACCCAGCCGGTGGTGGGCCTGTTTCAAGGCTTTTTAGGTCCCGTTGCGGGCCGTTTTGACCTTGCCACGTTAGCGGCAGGCTTTGTATTGAAAGTGGTCAGCATCATCGCCATCTTTATGGTCATTGGCGTGGGCATGCCACCCATTCCCGGGCTGCTCATCGCCGGTGTGGCGGCATTGGCGAATGCGATTTTAAAAATCTACTTCTTCGCCATGATCGTGATGATTATTTTGAGCTGGGTAGCGCCCAACGCCAGCCACCCTGGCGCGCTGCTGGTAATGCAGTTGGTAGAGCCGATTATGGCCCCCGTGCGCAAAGTGATCCCCCCCCTGGGCATGATCGACCTCTCGCCTATCGTGGTGTTTATCGCCATTAACCTGGTCGATAGTTTGGTGGTCGGCGCTCTGGTCCGTGCGGCGGGCATTTCAGGGGCACTGGTCGGTCTCTGATCACGGCTGTCTGCCAGCTCTTTGTGCAATGAATCTTTCTCCAGCTTGATTCATTTAGACGTACTTTTTAGCAGGACTCGCGCCTTCAATGCCTGATTCAGATACGCATGCGTTTGCAGACCGACCGTCGGGTTCCGTCGGCCTGGTCACCCCACACGTGGCATGCTTCGACACGCCGCTCGCTCTTGCCTGCGGCAAAGTACTGCCTGCCTACGAGCTGATTTACGAAACTTACGGCACTCTGAACGCTGACCGCAGCAACGCAGTGCTGATTTGTCATGCGCTTTCCGGCCACCACCATGCGGCGGGCTACCATAGCGAAGAGGACCGCAAGCCCGGCTGGTGGGATGCCCATATCGGCCCCGGCAAAGCGATCGATACCAATCGTTTTTTTGTAGTTTCGCTAAATAACCTGGGTGGCTGCCACGGCAGCACCGGGCCGGTTAGTCACAACCCTGACACTGGCCGCCAGTGGGGGCCAGATTTCCCCATGGTCACGGTAAGCGACTGGGTGGCCAGCCAGGCACGGCTAGCCGACCACCTGGGAATCGAGCGCTGGGCCACGGCGGTGGGCGGCAGCCTGGGCGGTATGCAGGTGCTGCAGTGGACGATGACCTTCCCAGAGCGGGTGGCTAACGCGGTGGTGATTGCCGCCACGCCCCGGCTCTCGGCACAAAATATCGCCTTTAACGAAGTGGCCCGCCAGGCGATTCGCTCTGACCCGGAGTTCTTCGACGGCTGGTACGCCGAGCACGACACCGTGCCCAAGCGCGGGCTAAAGCTAGCGCGTATGGTGGGCCATATCACCTATCTGTCGGAAGACGCTATGGGCAGCAAGTTTGGCCGCGACCTGCGTAGCGACGACCTTAACTTCGGCTTCGATGTCGAGTTCCAAGTAGAGTCCTACCTGCGCTATCAGGGCGATACCTTCTCCACCGCCTTTGATGCCAATACCTACCTGCTGATGACCAAGGCGCTGGATTACTTTGATCCCTCCGCCACCCAGGGGGGCGACTTAGCCAACGCCCTGGCCCCAGCGCAGTGCCCGTTTTTGATTGTCAGCTTTACCACCGACTGGCGCTTCCCGCCCTCGCGTTCCCGCGAGCTGGTCGATGCGCTCATCCGCGCAGGCAAATCGGTCAGCTACGCCAACATCGACTCACCCCACGGGCACGATGCGTTCTTACTTTCAGCGCCGCGCTACGATGCCATCTTCAGCGCCTTTATGAGCCGCGCCGCCCAGGAGCTTAACCTCGTCGAAACAGGTGCAGATGAACAGTGCAAAGATGAACCGGGTACGGAGGAGTCGCCATGATGCGCGCCGATCTTGAGTTGATATACGACTGGGTGCCCGAAGGTGCGCACGTTCTCGACCTCGCCTGCGGCGACGGCGAACTGCTGGAGACGCTGGCGCGCAATAAAGGCGTGACCGGCTATGGGTTGGAAATTGACCATGACGGGATCAATGCCTGCGTTGCCCGTGGCGTCAACGTGATTGAGCACAACCTGGATGACGGTTTAAGCAGCTTCTGCGATAACAGCTACGATCAGGTCATCATGACCCAGGCACTGCAAGCGCTGCGACGGCCGGACAAGATGCTCGATGAAATGCTGCGTGTCGCCGAAGAGGGCATCATTACCTTCCCTAACTTCGCCTATTGGCGCCACCGTGTGTATTTGGGCTTACGCGGCTATATGCCGGTATCCAAATCGCTGCCCCACGCCTGGTACGACACGCCCAACATCCACCTCTCAACGTTCAACGACTTTGAGCACCTGTGCCGGGAAAAGGGCTTGGTGATTGTTGATCGTGCGGTGGGCGTGGGGGATCATCAAGGTCACTGGAAATCGCGGCTATGGCCCAACCTATTTGGTGAAATTGCCATTTTCCGCGTTCGCCGCCGCTAGATTTGCAGCGTGTTTAACCATTACCCAAGGAGCCACGCCATGCTACGCAGATTAATGATCAGTGCCGCCCTTGTCGGCACACTCTTCGCCAGCGCTGCGGCTCACGCTGAGCAATTCGTCAGAGTGGACGATTACGAGATTCACTACAGTGCAGTGAACAGCAGCTTTTTAACCCCTGAAGTGGCTCAGGCGAACAACCTCCAGCGCAGCGCTAACCGCGGCCTGGTAAATGTCAGCGTTCGCGAGCGCCAGGACGATGGCAGTACCCGCCCGGTTAACGCCAGCGTGCAGGGCCACGTCAGCGGCTTAACCGGCGTTCAGGAGTCACTCAGCTTTCGTACCGTGCATGACGGAGATGCCACTTACCACCTGGCACCGTTTACCATGCGCGAAGATGAAAGCATGCGCTTTGAGCTAGGCGTGCGCTATGACCGCAATTCGGCCCCCGAACCGGTGAACTTTATTCAGCGTTTTTATATTGATCGCTAGGCACTAGCTATAGCCGGACAGGCAGGTGGCGGGTTAGTCCCACCCTAAACGGCCACTCCTGCTCCCGTATCACCTCAATACCATAGGCCAGCACTTCCACCCCGCTGGCCGAGGCCTCCGCCAGGGCTGCCGCGTACGTCGCGTCGATATGCGCAGCGGCGGCCACATCTGCAATGCCTTCGTGGGCGACACAAAACAGCAGCACCGCCCGCTCGCCCTGCTCTGCCAGCACGCGCAGCGAATGCAGATGCTTGGTGCCGCGCACGCTGACCGAATCGGGGAAGTAGCCATGGCCATCCTGCTCTTTGAGGGTGACCTGCTTCACCTCGATATACGCCCGCCCCCGCTCTGGATCGTCCAGCCTAAAATCGAGCCGGGCATCGGCTACTTTTACCTCTCGGCGCAGCGTAGCGTAGCCTACCAAGGTTGCCAACGAACCCGCCTCCAGCGCCGCTTCCACCATGCGATTAGCGCGGCCGGTATGCACCGAGGCAAGTGCTACCTGCCCATCGGCTTGCGGCAGCTCGATAAACTCCCACGTCCAGGCAAGCTTGCGCTTGGGATTATCGCTGGGCGACAGCCATACTCGGCACCCAGGCACGTTCACCGCCTTCATTGAGCCGGTATTGGGGCAGTGTGCGACCACCTCGCGACCGTCGTCCAAGCGCACATCGGCCAGAAATCGTTTGTAGCGTTTGAGTAGCGTGCCCGGCACAAGCGCTGGATAGTTCAGCATCACAGCCTGCCCACAAAGCGGGCAATCCGCGCCACCGCCTCTTCCAGGCGGGCAACCTCATTGGTGAAGGCGATGCGCACATGGTGCTCACCACCGCGCACGGCGAAATCGATACCGGGGGTAATCGCCACGTTCTCCTGCTGCAATAAGCGCTCACAGAAAGCCTGACTATCGTGGCTGTAGCGGGCGATATCCAGCCAAAGATAGAACGCCCCCTGGGGCGGCAGGTCCGGCGCCAGCCCCAGGCTCGCCAAGCCTTCCAAAAGCACCTGACGGCGCTCTTTAAGCGTTGCGCGGCGCTGTTCGAGGATAGCGCGGCACTCGGGTGTGAAAGCTGCCAATGCGGCATGCTGTGAAGGCGTCGGCGCGGCAAGAAACATATTCTGTGCCAATCGCGTTAACGGCTCCACGGCATGTTCCGGTGCCACCAGCCAGCCCAAGCGCCAGCCGGTCATGCCGAAATACTTCGAGAAGCTATTGACCACAAAGGCGTTGGCCGACAGCGAGGTGGTCGACAGCGGCGCATTATCGTAGTTGAGCCCCTGATAGATCTCATCGACGATCACCTCGCCTTCACGCTCGGCAACCGCTGCCAGCACGGCAGAAAGCTGCTGCGCGCTCAACGTATGACCGGTGGGATTAGAGGGCGATGCCAGCATGGCGAGACTCGTATTCTCGCGCCAATGCTGCGCGACCAGGGCAGCGTCTAACTGCCAGCCGCTCTCACGCCCCACAGAGACCGCATCAATTTCAGCCCCCGCCAAGGCCATAAAGTGACGGTTGCAGGGATAGTTTGGGTCAGCCATCAGCACCCGCGAGCCAGTGGCGACTAACAGCTGGCTGGCCAGCAGCAGCGCCCCTGACGCCCCTGGCGTTACCAAAATGCGCGCCGGATCCACCGAGGCGTTAAAGTGCTCGGCGTAGTGCCCGGCGATTGCCTCGCGCAGTGCAGGCAAGCCCGCAGCGGGAGTGTAACGAGTATGGCCATTGGCCAGCGCCTGCTGCCCGGCCGCGATAATCGGCGCTGGGGTCGCAAAATCAGGCTCGCCCACTTCCAGATGAATCACATCGTGACCGGCGGCTTCACGCGCCTGGGCCATTTCCAGCAAATGCATGACCCTGAAAGGGGCAACATGGTCGACACGCGAATTCCAGGCCATAACGGCTCCTGTATCTAGTCATTAGTAAAACCGAGGCATCAGTAAAACTGGAAAATAATTAAAAGTTAACTAAAACATGACACTAGTCATATTAGAGACAAGACCATCATCGAAAAGGCACCATTATGCTTGCAACTCCGTCATTTTTCAGCTAAACAAGCATCCCTTTGGCGTGAGATCGTGACAGTTGCTCATGGTCGATCAGTAGTCACATATGTAGGGGGCATCCCATGCCAGTAGCAGAAAAGAAACCGGAAGCGTCCAAGTCCTTCACCCCGTATGAGTCAGCGCCGGGTGAAGAGTATATGAACGAGCAGCAGCTAGCGCACTTCCGTCAGCTGCTGCTGGATTGGAAACAGGATCTCATGGAAGAGGTGGATCGTACCGTACGCCACCTGCAGGAAGACGCGAACAACTACGCCGACCCCGCCGACCGTGCTACCCAGGAAGAGGGCTTTAGCCTGGAACTGCGCACTCGGGATCGTGAGCGTAAGCTGCTCAAGAAGATTAACGAAACCATCGATAAAATCGATGATGATGACTACGGCTTCTGCGAAGCCTGCGGCGTTGAAATCGGCATTCGGCGTTTAGAAGCTCGCCCTACCGCTACGCTTTGCGTGGATTGCAAAACCTTGGCAGAACTCAAAGAGAAACAGCTCGGCGGCTGAGCGCTAAACGAACGCTCAACTCGAACGCGGGCACCTTAGGGTGCCCGTTTTTGTTAACCCCCACGCACTGACTAGTCTGACGCTACTATGAATGAACCTGCTCGCTACCGTGGCCGCTTTGCGCCTACGCCCTCAGGCCCGCTGCACTTTGGCTCTTTGGTCGCCGCTTTAGGCAGCTACCTAGACGCCCGTGCGGCACAGGGGGAGTGGTTGGTACGCATTGAGGATATCGACCCGCCCCGCTGCCCCGATGGAGCGGCGAGCACGATCCTGCGTCAGCTGGAAATCTTTGGCCTGGAGTGGGATGGGAGTGTTATGTGGCAGCACACCCGTGATGGGGCTTATCAAATTGCCTTAGATCAGCTTATCCAACTAGGCCTTGCCTACCCCTGCAGCTGTTCGCGTAAGCAGTGGCAGGCGTTTGACATCTACCCCGGCTGGTGCCGCGATGGCGTATGCGATCCTACTAAACCGGTGGCCTGGCGGCTGCGCAGCGACTACGGCGAGCGTCCTATTCGCTGGCAAGACCGGCTATTCGGCAAGCAGCAGTTTGACCCGGCTGAACTGGGCGATGTGGTATTAAAGCGCAAAGATGACCTATGGGCGTACCAGCTCGCGGTGGTGGTAGACGACGCCGAGCAGCAGATTAGCGATGTAGTGCGCGGACTCGACCTGCTCGACAACACCCCCTGGCAGCGCCAGCTGCAGAGCGCACTTCAGCTAGCGCAACCGCGCTATCTACACTTGCCGCTCATCGTCACCGCTGAAGGCCAGAAGCTCTCGAAGCAGAACCTTGCCCCCGCTCTGGCGGAAGATGACCACGGTGTACGCCAGCAGCTTTTTCAGGCGCTGGAAGCGCTGGATCAATCGCCGCCCCAAGACCTAGCAGCAGAGCCACCGGCGACTCAGCTACACTGGGCGGTAGCCAACTGGTCGTTGGCGCAGTTAAGCCCAACACCACACCGTTTAACGCCCTTCTTACATCCATCAGGAGATTGATATGTACGTCTATCGCATCATGCTGTTTTTGGTGTTTGGCGGTTACCTGCTCTCTCCCCTGCTGATGAATGGCTGGAGCGACCCAGAAGCTGCCTGGTACCGGCCTTTTGCGATTTGGGGCGGCTTGATTGCGCTGACCCTATGGCTGGAGCAGAAGAGGAAGCTTGATGAACGTTGAGGTGCACGTTGAGATAGTCGGCGTCCTGCTGCTGGGGTTAGGCTATTTAGCGCTGCTGTTTGGCTGCGGCTTTGCGGTAGAGCGCGGCTGGGTGCCGGTGCGCATTACCCGTCACCCGATTGTTTACACCCTCGCCCTGGGGGTTTACGCCAGTGCCTGGGCAATTTACGGCAGCGTGGACATGGCCGCCAACGCAGGGTTTGGCTACCTCGCCTACTACCTGGGCGCGGCGGGGGCGTTCCTGCTCGCACCGGTGCTGCTGGTCCCGATCCAGCGCATTACCCGTACCTATCAGTTAGCCTCGCTGGCGGATCTATTTGCCTTTCGCTTTCGCTCGCGGTGGGCGGGCACACTGGTGACTGTCGTCAGTCTGTTGGCGGTACTACCTCTGCTCGGCATTCAAGTCCAAACCCTTAGCGAAGCTATCGATATCCTCACCGTTAGCCAAGCGGGGGGCAGCATCGCACTGCTCTTTTGTATCGTTATTGCCGCCTTTGCAGTGATTTTCGGCGCCCGCCACAGTCAGACTCACGGCAGTCACGACACCCTGCTCAACGCCATTGCATTTGAATCCATCGTCAAGCTGCTGGCCATGTTGGGGCTTGGTGCGGTGGCGCTATGGATGGTGTTTGACGGCCCAGGCGATCTACAGCTGTGGCTGGAAGGCCCCGGTGCTATCCTCCAGCAACAGACACCCCAACTTGACCCGGCGCAGTGGCGAACCCTGCTGCTACTGTTTTTTGCCGCGGCCTTTATGATGCCGCACCTTTTCCATATCAGCTTTGCGGAAAGTCTGTCGCGGCATACCCTGCTACAAGCCAGTTGGACACTGCCGCTGTTTCTACTGCTAATGGCATTGCCCGTGCCGTTGATTTGGTGGGCAGCTCAATCGGTTAACCCCGATATACCCATTGCCGCCTATGCAGCCTACCTGATGACCGAACACTGGTGGGTGGGGGCGCTGGCTTTTATCGGTGGGTTAGCCGCCGCCAGTGGCACCATGATCATGATCGCGTTAGCGCTTTCCGGCATGGTACTCAACCACATTGTGCTGGTCGCGAGGCCTCCCGAGGCGCGCAGTGATCTTTATGGCTGGCTGCTGTGGCTACGTCGCGGCTTAGTCGTTGCAGTGATTATCGGTGGCTGGGTGTTTTACCAGTGGATAGGCCGCCATCACGGCCTAATCGGGCTGGGGCTAGCTGCGTTTGTAGGCATGGCCCAATGCCTGCCCGGCATGCTGGCGCTACTCTATTGGCCCGGCGCTAACCGTAAAGGCATGATTGTTGGCCTGATCGCCGGCGTCGGCGTATGGCTGTGGGGCCTATGGCTGCCGCTTATGTTCTCGCTCCCCGTACCGACGCTACCCTTTACACCGCTTACGCCTGCCAATGCGCCGGCTTGGTATAACATCACACTGCTGTCATTAACGATTAACATTCTGCTGCTGATCGTCATATCGCTGTTCACGCGAATTTCAGAAGGGGAGCAGTCCGCCGCGGAAGCGTGCTCGGTGGATGCGGTGATCCGCTCGAAGCGTTTTCCGCTGGAAGCCGCGACGGCCAGCGATTTTTCTAATCACCTAGCCCAGGCGCTGGGCGACGAGGCCGCGCAGCGCGAAGTCGCCCGGGCCTTAAAAGCGCTTAACTTAACGCCCCAAGAGCGGCGCCCCTACGCGCTGCGCCGCCTGCGCGATCGCATCCAGGCGAACTTGTCAGGCTTAATGGGCCCCTCGGTAGCCCGCGACATCGTCGATCGTTACCTGCCCTACCGTCACGACGACACGCCGGAAACCGACGATATTCACTTTGTTGAAAGCCGCCTGGAGGCCTATCGTTCGCGGCTAACGGGATTGGCTCGTGAACTCGACGGATTGCGCCGCCATCATCGCCAAACCCTGGCCTATTTGCCCGTTGGGCTATGCGTGCTGGGCGATGACGATGAACTGCTTATGTGGAACCAAGCACTCTCGGAGCTCTCGGGGATTAGCGGTGAAAGTGTGATCGGCTCGCGCCGCGATAGCCTGCCCGCGCCTTGGCCAAGCCTGCTAGGCAGCGTGCTAGACGCTACGCCAGGTCCACTGTACAAACAGGCGGTAACGCTGCATGGCAAGGACTACTTTCTGACCCTGCACAGAGCTATTCTTAGCGGCCACGATAGCCGTGGTGGCAGCGTGATTTTGATTGAAGACCATACCGAAATGAAGTGGCTCGAAGATGAACTGGTGCATGCGGCGCGTCTTGCTTCTATCGGCCAATTAGCCGCCGGGGTCGCCCATGAAATTGGCAACCCGATTACCGGCATCTCATCATTGGCGCAAAACCTGCGCTATGACACCAACGACCCAGCACTGCTGGAAACCGCCGATCAGATTCAGCAGTTAACCCAACGAGTGACTAAAATCGTCAACTCTTTGGTGGGGTTTGCCCACGGCGGACGCCAAGCGGTGCCGCTCCCCGCCTCACCCGTGGCGCTCGCCTCGATTAGTGAAGATGCTTTGCACTTGATCCACCTCGCCCGCTCGGGAGAGGATGTCACCTTAACCAATGAGACGCCCGACGATCTGGTGGTTCGCGGCGATGCTCAACGGCTAACCCAGGTGATGGTCAACCTGCTCAGCAATGCTCGGGATGCCTGCGACCATGGCGGGCAGGTGAATATTAATGCCGGGCGCTATGAACAGCTTGC
This sequence comes from Halomonas sp. SpR8, assembly GCF_031010195.1. GTDB lineage: Bacteria > Pseudomonadota > Gammaproteobacteria > Pseudomonadales > Halomonadaceae > Vreelandella. The sequence goes on from NZ_JAUAMC010000005.1 coordinate 15,249, forward strand.
TTGGTGGCGAATAACGGATAACGGTCAGGGCATCGACCCACGAGTGCGGGATCACTTATTCGAGCCATTCACCACCACCAAGCCAGCGGGCGAAGGCACTGGCCTGGGCCTTTCACTAGCTTATCAGATTATCAATGAGCACCAGGGTAAAATAGACGTGGCCTCGCCACCGCCCGGACAGCCTCGCGGCACGGCCATTACGTTATGGCTGCCGCTCTACCAACAGGATGATCAGCCAGCCCATGCCCAGGATTCTGATTGTTGAAGATGAAGCGATTATTCGCAGCGCGTTAAAGCGCCTTCTGGAACGCCACGACTATACGGTCAGCGAAGCAGGCAGCGCTGAGGAGGCCTGCCAGCTTGAGCTCAAAGAATTCGACCTCATCATCAGCGACCTGCGCCTACCGGGCGAGCCGGGCACTACTCTGATCGCTGCCGCGACCCCGGTGCCCGTCTTGATCATGACCAGCTACGCCAGCATGCGCTCTGCGGTAGAATCGCTCAAACAGGGTGCCGTGGACTACGTTGCCAAGCCCTTCGACCACGCCGAACTGCTCGAAACCGTCGAGCGAATTCTGCATAAACAGTCGATGCAGCAGAGCCCGCCGCCGGATATCACCGATGCAGGCGGCGGCCGCCAGACCATGATCGGCAACTGCGCGGCCATGCAGCAGGTTTACACACGCATTCGCAAAACCGCGCCTGCCGATGTCACCGTACTGGTGCTTGGAGAGTCGGGCACCGGCAAAGAACTGGTAGCACGCGCCATTCACCAGCAAAGCAAGCGTGCCAAGGCACCGCTGATCTGCGTCAACTGCGCGGCAATTCCTGAAACGCTGATCGAATCCGAGCTGTTTGGCCATGAGAAAGGCGCTTTTACCGGCGCCAGCGCTGCGCGCACTGGGTTAGTCGAAGCCGCTGATGGCGGCACGCTGTTTTTGGATGAGATTGGCGAGCTTCCGTTGGATGCCCAGGCACGCCTGCTACGCGTTCTGCAAGAGGGGGAAATCCGTAAAATTGGTTCGGTAGAAACCCGCCACGTTGACGTCAGGCTAATTGCGGCGACTCATCGCGACCTGCGTGCGCTGTCAAAAACCGGTGAATTTCGTCTCGACCTTTACTACCGCCTGAACGTCATGCAGATCGAGCTGCCGCCACTGCGCGAGCGCGAGGATGACGTGCTTGAAATCGCCGATATTCTGCTCGACAAGGCATGTAAGCGCCACGAGCGAACGGGGCTGCGCCTATCTCGTGCCGCCCGCCAGGATGTGCGCGACTACCCTTGGCCAGGCAATGTTCGCGAGCTGGAGAACGCGCTGGAACGCGGCGTCATTCTTGCCGAGGGGCATCTGATACACCCGGATGATTTAGGCTTGGCGCCGACAACCACTCGTTCTCATGCGCCTCCTGCGAACACCTCAACCTCCAGTAGCATGGAGAAAAACGCCGAAGAGAATGAAGACGACCTCTCTTTAGAGGATTATTTTCAGCACTTCGTGCTCGAGCACCAAGACCAAATGAGTGAAACAGAGTTGGCACAGAAACTTGGCATTAGCCGTAAAAATCTCTGGGAGCGGCGCCAGCGGCTTGGCATACCGCGTAAAAAAACCGCCCGCCGCCCTGATTGAAGTACTGAATCGCGGTTATGCTGCACTACCTACGACCATTGTCTAATACACTGATTTTAAATAACAAATATCCCATTTTATCGCTGTCTGGCACTGTTACCTTCCCACACAACATCACGCACAAACGGATGCAAAAGGGGTAACACTTTTCGCATCGCAACGTTCCTCAATGATATTAAAAGCGCCAACCTTCTGAAATTTATAATTTATTCAACAGCTGGCACAGCGACTGCAATACTACTGGGTAAGAAAAACAAACTGGGCATAGCGGTAGGTCACCAACAAAAATAATATGACCTCGACCCAACCTGAGTCACAACAAAAACAACAGGGCCAGGTAGAGATATAAGGTACTAACAATAACAACAGGCTTGAATCTCATTACTTGCTGGCGCAGGCAACACAGGCGCCGCGAATAACAACAAATTTAGCAAGTAGCCCGAACGGACGCGACGTACACCAATACTTGGCATCCTAATAACAACAATAGCGGTAAGTGTGTACACCCCGGCGCCAACAATAATTACCTGGGGGAGAAAAGTTCGCGGTTGGATTATTGTTTTGAATACGAGGCGGTCGGAACTATCGTGATCCTTACGCCTGCCGACTGCGGTGCGTATTCAGGGCGATGTGCCATCATGAAGAAAAACAGCAGCATGGACGCTGATTAATTGCTTAATAGGGGAGGCTCTCTTAGCCTCCCTTTTCCATGTCTGGCCCCCTGAGTTTACATCCGCCTGCCTCACGCGCTTTGCAAGCTGCTCTTTGCAAGCCCCTCTTTGCAAGTAACAAAGGGTCGGCTACACTCAGCCACTGACTGTTCACGTTCAGTACTCGTTTGAAGTGCTTACTAATGACTATTTTTTCGTACCCTGCGAGTTGACATTATCGCATGTTTAAAGGATTTACCCGTTTCCTACACAGCCCGGGGGAGCAATTGAAAACCTTGCTCGATCCCCAAGAGAGCACCACCACCGCCCTCTCTCCGCGTAACATCCCACGGTCCGAGCACCCCGTTTCTCGCCAGCAAATCAGCGATGCCGCTCTAAAAGTGCTTTATCGCTTAAGTGGGGCAGGTTACGACGCCTATTTGGTCGGTGGCTGCATTCGCGATGCGCTGCTGGGCAAGATGCCCAAAGATTTCGATGTCGCCACTAATGCCACCCCTGAGCAGGTTCGTGATCTGTTTCGCAACTCACGCCTGATCGGCCGTCGTTTTCGGATTGTCCATGTACGCTTTGGCCGAGAGGTCATTGAGGTGACCACCTTCCGTGGCAAACCCCAAGACGAGCACGGCGATCACATTGCCCATCAATCCGATGAAGGGCTGCTGCTGCGTGACAATGTGTGGGGTAATATCGAAGAGGACGCGCTACGCCGCGACTTCACCGTTAATGCGCTCTACTACAATATTGCCGACTTCAGCATCACTGATTTTGCCAATGGTGCCGAAGACATCAAGACGCGTACTCTACGCCTGATTGGTGATCCCGCGACGCGCTACCGCGAAGATCCAGTGCGAATGCTGCGGGCGGTACGCTTTGCGGCTAAGCTCGATTTCACGTTAGACCCCGCCACCGAAGAGCCGATGTACGATCAGGCGCCGCTGCTGTTGCAAATTCCTCCCGCGCGGCTATTTGACGAAGTGCTCAAGCTGTTTATGTCGGGCCACGGTTTGGTCACGTTCCGCCTAATGAGTCACTACGGCCTATTCGGCATGCTGTTTCCCGAAGCCGAAGAAGCCATGGCCGATGCCGCTTGGGCCGAAGAGCTGATTGAGCAGGCACTCACCAATACTGACAAGCGCATTGCCGAAGAGCGCCCGGTCACTCCGGCGTTCCTGCTGGCGGCGTTTTTATGGGCGCCGGTTAAACAGCGCCAGGAAGAGTTGGAGCAAGAGGGTATGCCCGCCATTCCCGCCTTGCAGGCCGCCGCTCAGCAGGTGGTTTCGCGTCAACTAGAGCACACCTCGATTCCCAAGCGCTTTGGTATTCCGATGCGGGAGATCTGGGAGCTCCAGCAGCGCCTGCCCCAGCGGCGCGGTAAAAAAGCCTTCCAAACCCGCGAGCATCCCCGCTTCCGGGCGGGCTATGATTTATTGCTGCTGCGCGAACAGGCGGGCGAGATACCCCGCGGCTTAGGCGATTGGTGGACGGCTTTCCAGCGCGGCGATGAGCACGAGCAGCGCCGCTTGCTGCAAAAAGTAGGCGGCGACCCCGCCAGCCAGGGTGATCGTCGTCGCAAAAGGCGGCGTAAACCCTCCGGCCCAGCGTCAGAGTAGCGGCTAATGTCGCTCAAGCTTACCTATATCGGCCTAGGTAGCAATCTAGCTTATCCTATCGAGCAGGTTCGCCAAGCGCTTGACGAGCTAGCCACATTGCCGCTGAGTCGCTTGGTAGCAGCATCCTCGCTTTACGCCAGCCGACCGGTAGGGCCGCAAGATCAGCCGGACTTTATTAACGCCGTGGCGGCGCTGGAGACACGCCTCTCACCACTGGCGCTGCTCGATCAGCTCCAGGCGTTAGAGCAGCAGCATCGCCGCCGTCGCCAGCATCACTGGGGGCCGCGTACGCTGGACCTTGATCTGCTGCTTTACGCTAATGATCACATCGACACACCGCGCCTGCGCGTCCCACACCCACACATGACCACCCGCGCCTTTGTATTGGCACCGCTTGCAGAGATAGCCCCTTCGATTCAGCTTTACCAAACGCCACTCACTTGTTGGCTCGAGCGTATTGAGCAACAAGACCCAGGCCAAAGCTTAGAGCGCCTAGCCAAGGCTTAATCAGCACTCACTGCTACCATCTGACACAAATCTCGACACTGACACCCCATTCAGGTAACAATTGGCGGTTACGCCACATCGCGCATGCAGGGATGCAGCATCAATAATGGTCAGCTGCCTATGTCGCAGCGGCCTCACGTAAAACGAGAGCACGCCATGAAAACCGTCACTCTAAGCACGCTGCAGGCCTATAAGCAGGCTGGCGAGACGTTTAGCTGCCTGACCGCTTACGATGCCTCCTTTGCCCATGCGGCAAGCCAAGCAGGCATTGATGTCCTGCTGGTCGGTGATTCGCTGGGCATGGTGCTACAAGGCCATAACAGCACCCTCCCCGTCACCATTGAAGACATCGTTTACCACACCCGCTGTGCGGCGCGCGGTAAAGGCCATAGCCTGCTGATGGTAGATCTGCCGTTTATGAGCAACGCCACCACCGAGCGTCTGCTGGAAGATGCCGGTGCTGTGATGCGCGCAGGAGCGGAATTGGTCAAGCTGGAAGGCGAAGCGTGGATGGCCGACGGCATTCGTGAACTGACCCGCCGCGGCGTACCGGTATGCGCGCATTTGGGCTTGACCCCACAAACCGTGCATCAGTTGGGTGGCTATAAAGTGCAAGGCCGCAATGCCGCTCACGCCGAGCAAATCATCAGCGATGCCAAAGTTTTAGTCGAGGCAGGCGCTTCAGTGATTCTGCTAGAGTGCGTCCCTGCCAGCCTAGGCAAAGCGGTGACCGAAGCACTGGAGGTACCAGTGATCGGCATTGGCGCAGGACCGGATACCGATGGCCAGATTCTGGTGATGCACGATGTGCTTGGCGTTACCCATGGCCGTACACCGCGCTTTGTGAAAAACTTTATGGCCGACGCTGACAGCATTCAAACAGCTTTCCAGCACTATCACGAAGCGGTCAAAACCCGCGCCTTCCCGGCTCAAGAGCACTGTTTTTAAAATCAGTTTTTAAAATCGGTTTTTAAGCCCGGTTTTTAAAAGCCGTTTTTAAGGCAGCTCGACTATCGCCCATTTTTTGTTATTGGCACGAAACGACTATGCGCACTTTGCGAGACATTGATGAGCTACGCAGCATGCTGCGAGATTACCGCCAACGCGGCCAGCGTATTGCCCTGGTGCCTACCATGGGCAACCTGCATGCCGGGCACCTAGCGCTGGTCGCCTGCGCGCGCCAGCACGCCGATATCGTGGTCGCAAGCCTGTTCGTCAATCCCATGCAGTTTGGCCCAGGCGAAGATTTAGACGGCTATCCACGTACCTTTGATGCCGATCAAAGGCAGCTTATCGAGGCCGGCTGCGACATCCTATTTGCTCCGGCGGTAAGCTCGCTCTACCCCAACGGCTTAGACGCCCAGACCCGCGTGCATGTGCCCGTGGTGGGCGAAGGACTGTGCGGCGGCTCGCGCCCCGGTCATTTCGACGGTGTCTCCACCGTGGTCAGTATGCTGTTTAACCTGGTGCAACCGGACGTCGCCTGCTTTGGGGAGAAGGATTACCAGCAGCTTGCGGTAATACGTAAGCTGGTGCGCGACCTGCACATGCCCATCGAAATTATCGGTGTGCCCATTGTACGTGCAGAGGATGGCCTGGCGCTATCATCGCGCAATGGCTATTTAAGTCGCGAAGAGCGTGCCATTGCACCACTGCTCTACCGCACGCTGTGCGCGTTGCGCGATGCTCTGGAACGCGGCGAAGCTATCGAAAAGGTACTACACCAGGGCAGCACCACGCTGTATGATGCGGGTTTTATGCTGGACTATCTGGAACTACGCGATGCCACGCTAGGCCCCGTAAACCTAGCGACCCGCCATGCGATACTGCTGGCCGCCGCCAAGTTAGGCCCGGCGCGGTTAATCGACAACCTCACGGTTCAACTCCCGGTCAGCGCTGCCGCTACTATTAATGAATAAACAAACAACGGGGAATACAGGAACTCACCATGCACACCATTATGCTTAAAGCCAAACTCCACATGGCGCGCGTCACTCACGCGGTACTCAACTACGAAGGCTCCTGCGCCATCGACGGTGACCTGCTGGATATGGCGGGCATTCGTGAAAATGAGCAGATCCAGATTTACAACGTCGAAAACGGCGAGCGCTTCACCACCTACGCTATTCGCGGAGAGGAGGGCTCCAAGCTCATCTCGATCAACGGTGCTGCGGCCCATCTAGCTGCGCCGGGCCACCGGATCATTATCTGCAGCTATGCCCACTACTCTGAAGCCGAACTGGAAAAGCATCAGCCAGCACTGGTGTATCTCCAGGAAGGCAACCACGTCAGCCACACCAGCAATATTATCCCGGTGCAGTTGGCCTAATCACCATTGGCCTAATCTTAGCGCCTCTACTACTTTCTCCTGACGGGCCACATGTGGGCCCGTTTTTATTTGCCCATAAAGGTTTATTGCCGCAACGCACCACCTTCCCCTATGCTGAAGAGACGGCTGACAGAGCACGACTAAAAGAGTACGGCTAACAGAGCACGCCTATCGGGCATCTGGCTTCAGACTGTCTGTTAATTACTCCAGGAGTCATTTTATGCAAGAAGTAGTCATTGTTGCGGCACGCCGCACCGCTGTAGGCGCTTTCGGTGGATCCCTCGCAGGTATTCCAGCGAGCGACCTGGGCGCCTTGGTGATTAAAGATATCCTCGCTTCAACCGGCGTTAGCCCCGACCAAGTTGATGAAGTGCTGCTGGGTCAGGTGCTCACCGCAGGCGTTGGTCAAAACCCGGCACGTCAGGCAGCAATCAAAGGTGGCCTGCCAGACTCGGTACCGGCCATGACGATCAATAAAGTGTGTGGCTCGGGCCTGAAAGCGCTGCATCTCGCCACCCAGGCCATTCGCTGCGGCGATGCCGAGCTGATTTTGGCAGGTGGCCAGGAGAACATGTCGGCCTCACCACACGTGCTGCCCAACTCGCGCAATGGCCAACGCATGGGTGACTGGAAGGCGATTGATTCCATGGTGCACGACGGCCTTTGGGATGCGTTCAATAATTACCATATGGGCATCACCGCCGAGAACCTAGCCGAGAAGTACGCCATCACCCGCGAAGCGATGGATGAGTTCGCTGCGGCGTCGCAGCAGAAAGCTGCGGCGGCGATTAGAGAGGGTAAATTCAAAGGCCAAATCGTCCCAGTGGAAATTCCCCAGCGCAAAGGCGACCCGGTGGTATTCGACACCGACGAGAATCCTCGCGAAGTCACCGCTGAAAAACTCGGCGGCATGCGCCCCGCGTTTAAGAAAGACGGCACCGTTACCGCTGGTAACGCCTCTGCCCTCAACGACGGTGCGGCGGTGGTCATGCTCTGCTCTGCTGAAAAAGCCAAGCAGTTGGGGCTAGAGCCACTGGCGCGCATCGCCGCTTACTCCAACGCAGGGGTTGACCCCGCCATCATGGGTATCGGCCCCGCACCGGCCACCCGCCGCTGCTTGGAAAAAGCCGGCTGGAGCCTGGATGACCTGGATCTGGTGGAAGCCAATGAAGCCTTCGCCGCCCAGGCCCTCTCAGTTAACAAAGAGCTCGGCTGGGATGTCAGCAAGGTCAACGTCAACGGCGGCGCCATTGCTCTGGGTCATCCCATCGGCGCCTCCGGCTGTCGCGTACTAGTCACCCTGCTCCACGAAATGATCGCCCGCGATGCCAAAAAAGGCCTCGCGACGCTATGTATCGGCGGTGGCCAGGGTGTAGCGCTAGCGATTGAGCGCCCTTAATTATCCACTGAGGTTCACGCCTAACCAGAGCCCCCGTTACGGGGGCTTTTTTTAACGTGTATTTGGTCAACGTGACTTTTCACCTACCACCTTCGCTGGCGTGCTTAGCACTAGCAGCATCCCCAGTAGAAATAAGCCCGATGCGGCCCACATCGCGATAGGTAAGCTAGTGCCGTCAACGACACGTCCGCCCAGCATGGCGCCTAGGCCAATCGACATATTGAAGATAAACGCCATCAACGCCGTGGCGGCTTCGGTATTGGGCGCGGTGCGCAAAATCCAGGTTTGAATGCTCACCGATACGCTGCCGAACACGGCACCCCAAGCCATTAGCAGTAATACGCCACTGCTCGGTTGAATACCCAGCATCGGGAACGCGGCCACAACGATAAACAGCAGGCTGGGAATCGCCAGTACCGCACGGTACGGGTGGCGCCCGGCAAACATGCCCGCCGCTATATTGCCCATAATGCCCGCCGCCCCATAAAGCAGCAGCAGGCTACCTACATGGCGCTGGGAGATACCACTAATCTCTTGCAGAATGGGGCTAATAAAGGTGTAAGCGGCAAAATGGCCGACCACCACAAAGCCCGTGGTCAACACCGCCACCCGTACGCCACGGTTGCTAAATTGCTGCGCCAGTACCCGTAGGCGCACCGGTTCACGTGGTGGCAAAGGCGGCAGCCAACGCCACAGCGCAATGGCCGTTAACAGGCTAAAACCGCCCAGCGCGCCAAAGGCCACCCGCCAGTTGCTAATATCCCCCAGCAGCGTGCCCAGTGGCACGCCAAGCACCGAGGCCGCCGCAACGCCACCAAAAATCATCGTCATCGCTTTGGGCACTTTCGCCTCAGGCACCAAGCGCGGGGCAATACTGCCGGCCACCGCCCAAAATCCACCAATACTTAGGCCTACTAGCACTCGGGCGGCAAGCAGAAGGATAAAGCTGCTTGCCAGCGCCGAGAGCACGCTGCCTACTACCATGACTACCATTAATAACGTGAGCATGATGCGCCTATCCAGGCGCCCCACCGCGACGGGTAGCAGCGGGGCTGAGAAGGCAGCAACCACGCCAGGCACCGTCACCATTAAGCCCGCCATGCCTGGGGTAACGCCCATCGATGAAGCAACCTGGGACAATAAGCCAATCGGCAGCTGTTCTGCGGTCACCAATAAAAAAATGCCGATCATCACGGCCACCACCGCCCACCAGCGCGGCGCTTGATCCTGATCCATTGCAGATGACTCCCTGATTCTTTAAATACCTAACGATCAAAGCTCAAAAACAACACCGCCCCCGCAGCCGGGGCTACGAGGGCGGTACCAGAAACCTAACTAACGATTTAAATCACTCGCTTTAAATCATTCTGTTTAAATCGTAGCTTCGGTTTCCGCTGTTTCTGCTGCAAAAGCGGCTTTCTCTTCTTCACTGATCTCTTTCATCGACAGCTTCACGCGGTTGCGGTTATCGATATCGAGCACTTTAACGATCACGTCATCGCCTTCGTTCAAGAAGTCGCGCACGTTATTTACGCGCTCGGCAACAATCTGCGAGATATGTACCAGGCCGTCGGTACCCGGCATGATGTTAACGAATGCGCCGAAGTCGGCAATGCGTACCACCTTGCCCATATACAGCTTGCCGATTTCCGCTTCAGCAGTAATTGCCAGAACGGTATCAATGGCACGCTTGGCGGCGGCTTTGTCTTCCGCGTAGATTCTTACGGTGCCGTCGTCATCCAGATCGACGGAAGCGCCGGTGTCTTCGCAAATTTTGCGAATCGTCGCGCCACCTTTACCGATGACATCACGGATCTTGTCGGGATCAATTTTGATCGTCGCCATGGACGGCGCGTTGTCAGAGACATCGCTACGGCTCTGGCTGATCACCACATTCATCTGCTCAAGAATACTCAGACGCGCGGTAAGGGCTTGCTGCAGCGCAAGCTCCATAATCTCTTCGTTGATGCCCTCGATCTTGATGTCCATCTGCAGGGCGGTAACACCCTCTTCGGAACCGGCCACTTTAAAGTCCATATCGCCAAGGTGATCTTCGTCACCCAGGATATCGGTCAGTACCGCGAAGCCGTCTTCATCTTTCACCAAGCCCATGGCAATACCCGCCACCGGTGCTTTTAGCGGTACGCCTGCGTCCATCAAGGCAAGCGACGAGCCACACACAGAGGCCATCGAGCTTGAGCCGTTAGACTCGGTGATTTCCGAGACTACACGAATAGTGTAGGGAAATGTGTCTTCTGACGGCAGCATTGCCTGGACGCCACGGCGTGCTAAACGGCCGTGGCCGATTTCGCGACGCTTCGGCCCGCCAAAAAAGCCCGCTTCGCCCACGCAGTAGGGAGGGAAGTTATAGTGCAGCATAAAGCGGTCTTTGCGTTCACCTTCCAGCGATTCGATTAGCTGCGAATCACGCAACGTCCCCAAGGTTGCAATAGCAATCGCCTGGGTTTCGCCGCGGGTGAAGATAGCGGAGCCATGGGTTTTGGGCAGAGTACCCACCTCAATGGACAGCGGACGAACGGTTTGGTTGTCACGACCATCGATGCGTGGCTCGCCTTTTACGACACGCGAGCGAACCACTCGCTTTTCAAGGCTCGCGAACGCACCTTTGACATCATCCTTGGCAAATTTACCTTCAGCCCCTTCTCCCTCGGCAGCGACCAGCAGAGCCACCGCCTCGTCCTTCAATGCCGACAGCGCATCTTGACGGGCCATTTTATCGGTAATCCGATAGGCTTCACCGACTTTGGCTTCGAAAGCATCGGCCATGGCGGCTTTAAGCGCTTGGTTCTCTTCCGGGGGCTGCCAGTCCCAGCGTGGCTTACCGGCTTCAGCAACCAATTCGTTAATCGCGCTGATGGCGACCTGCATTTCCTGATGGCCAAACAGCACGGCACCGAGCATTTCGTCTTCGAGCAGCTCTTGGGCTTCAGATTCCACCATTAATACGGCTTTATCGGTACCGGCGACCACCATATCCAGTTCGGAGTTCTTCAGTTCTTCGACGGTCGGGTTCAGGAAGTAGCCTTTCTCTTCGTTAAAGCCAACGCGCGCGCAGCCAATCGGACCGCTGAACGGTACGCCCGAAATCGATAGCGCTGCGGAGGTGCCCAGCATCGCCGCGACATCTGGGTCGTGATTGCGATCGGTCGATAAAACGGTACAGATTACCTGTACTTCGTTCATAAAGCCTTTGGGAAACAGCGGACGGATCGGACGATCAATCAGCCGCGAGGTTAGCGTCTCTTTCTCGGTAGGGCGCCCTTCGCGCTTGAAGAAGCCGCCGGGAATTTTACCCACTGCGTAGGTTTTCTCTTGGTAGTGAACCGAGAGCGGGAAAAAGGGTTGGCTCGGGTTGGCCTCTTTACGAGCGACAACGGTACACAGCACGACGGTGTCATCCATGGTAACCATGACAGCGCCGGTTGCTTGGCGAGCAATACGCCCGGTTTCGAGCGTGACGGTGCTACGACCGTACTGGAACGTTTTCTTTACCGGATTCACAGCGACTTCCTTCAGCATTATCAATATCTACTTGTCTATTCGTTTATGTCGTTTTGACTCGTTACCATTCTAGGCGCTGGAGCGCGATAGGGCTACCTGTTCCCACTTTAGTGACGGCGAAACACAAAAAAAACGGGCAACTCCTTCGGAGCTGCCCGTGCTGATTTATGCCTAATGTCAACCGGCGCTTACCATCAGAATACCACCTGTAACCGCGCGGATAGCGTATCGCCGTCATCTGGCCCCTTGAAGTCGCCGGTACGATTGTCAGTATTCCAGTGCGTATAGTCGAGCATGACCCGCGACCAACCGTTCGGATACCAGTTCAGGCCCAGTGTACTCGCATTACCGTCGCCACCTGGGTAATCTGGCGCATCGTAGAAGTCCAGTTCCTGATAACGGGCGGCGAGCTGAAAAGCACCAAGCCCCCCTGATGAAACTGAGTCATTAACGTCAGGCAGGCGCCAGAAACCTGATTTGCGAGAATAGCCATGACGCTCGCCGGTCAGGAAGTAGCTAGCCTGAACCCCCCAGGCGTCATAACTCATGGTTTCACCGCCTGCGGAGTCACGCTGATCCACGGTTCGCTGCCCATACTCGGCCGCAGCGGCAAACGAGCCCAGCGAAGTTGCAAGTTCAAGCCCATACGCACTGCTCGACTCCGGATCGCTGATGGCACGGCTGCGAATGGCGACATTGTCATTGAAATTATCAGCGGCATTGATATTTTTGAACACGGTCGTATCGCTGCGATCAAAATCCTCGTAGAACCCCCAACTGCCAAGATGAACCATATCCGTACCGCTATACCATGGGTTCCAGTGGGCCCGTGCCATCAAGGTGGTGGTATCTGAACGGTCGGTGTCATCGCCAAGCCTGCCATTGGTCACGGCGAAGGACGCATGCCAGTCGCGACTGTCGCCGTAGATTTTGCCCTTAAGCCCCAGTCCGTATGAACCGCGGTCTGGAGCAATGGCGCCACTGACGAAGTTGCGCTCCATAAACCAAGTATTATTAGACGAGGTTGCCCCATCCAATGAGCGATCGTCGTACTTGTTACCGAGGTAGAGCACGACATCTTCATCACCCCAGTTGAACAAGCTTGAAACATAAGCATCGCGCATGCTGACCCCGTTGCCCGCCAGGTCATAACCAAGCTTATAGCCGATGCGCTCAGACATTTTCCCCGCAATGTCCAGTTGCAGTCGTCGCGCCGTCGTACCCCTAATATTGCGATCGTTGTCGCTGTCGTCAAATGCCGAACCGCTGGTGGTTGAGGCGTCATACTGTAATCGCCCGCCGATCTTCAGGCGCCGGCTACCATCAGCACTGATGAACTCAGGCCCACCGCCCGACCAGTCGATACGTGACTGATCCGTCTGTGCTGCCTCCAACAATGACACTTGGCTCTGCAGTTCTTCAATGGCCGCTCTATCGCTAGAGGCAGTGGGCGCAGTGCTTTGTGACGCCGAAGCACTCGACATTCTTCTTACCGATGGAGTTACGCCTTGATCCTCCACAGATTGAATAGGAGCGGCACTATCTATGCCATCTCGAGATTCCAGTTGTCCTAAGCGGGCCTGCATGACCTCAAGTTGCTGCGCCTGACGAGCCAGCATTTCGGATTGGCGCTCAATTAGCTCAGCAAGTTCAGCCGACGTCGCGTCACTGGCTAACACACTTCCGCTGAAAGCAGGTAGTGCTAGTGCCCCCAGGGTGACGGCAGACAGCATGACACTGCGGCCTGAATTATTATGTTTTAGCATGATTATTCTCTAAGCCTTAAGGATCGTATTATGTTTATCCAAAGCATTAGCGGCACAATTAACGTGCTCGCGATGCAATATAGCGAGCCGCAAAGGGCGTCATCTGACCAGGGCTATGTGTCACGCCGGGTAAAACCCAGTGCCGCCAATTGAACTCCGTGCTCAAAGATTGGGCCTGGCGCTTACCAAATTCATAGTAGTAGCGAGTCCGCTCCACTCGTGTCGCACCTTGGGCATTGGCCTCGGGCGTCTGACGCATGACGGTATGAAGCGTTGCGGTATCCGCCCCCCCTGCCAGCAGTAACATCGGCTGAGCAAGAAAAGCTTTGATCGCAGTGGCGTCCAGCATTGGCACACCGCCTGTTCCATATGGCCACGCAATCGACTCATCCGGCATCGTGTACCAACCCGCCGCGCCGATGATGATCTCTTCCGCATGCGACTCCGGCATAAACATGGCGAAACGGTGGGCCACCTGCGCACCGGCTCCGTGACCATATAGATAGTAGGTCTCACGGTTACTGTTGCTACGAGCGGATCTGAAGTCAGCAAACACGCGCTCGATTAAAGTGAAGACCCACTGCTCCGGAGGATTCATCTGCTCTAGTCTAGAGAAGCCTCGCTCCTCCTCGGCCGAGGTGGCTCGGAAGACATTCCCCAGGTTGAAGCCGTTGCCACCGGGATAAGCCTCAGAACTGAACCGGGGAACCAACACCATCAGCCCCTCCCGTTCGGCATACTCCGCCCAGCTATCACGATACTCTTTCGCGTCTCGTCGTAATCCGTGCAGTACGAGCACCACTGGCGTATTAGCCGTATAGTTATTCGGCTGGTAGTAATAAACACTGACGTCCTGCTGTGTCGCCGGATCGTTGAAGATATAGTGTCCAGCGCCTTCTTCCATACCTGCTACACGCTCACTGGCGGCGACCGCTGGTAATGGCAGGCACAGCACCATTAGTGTGAACCACAAAATTCTCATTTCTTTCTCTCTTATTCTATTTATTAAGATTTGGACAGCCCTACCAGAAAGCTTCTGACAAGCACCTGCTTAGCTAGCCCGCACGAATCCACTAGCTGCCGACAGTACGAGCGAGAAGCAGGCACACTCAGATATAGATATCTCACTAAATAAGGCTATGGTGCTGTCGCCTAGCGACTGTAGTACTCCATCACCGTATCTTCGGCGACCTGTTGTAGAAAGGCAGCGTCGTCCTCGTTGATTCGCTCGTAATAGGTGTAGGGGTTACCGACGACAGAGGTGTCGTAGAGCGCGGCAAACACTGTAGCCGCGGCTAAGTAAGTGCCCTCAGGGGTGGGGTGACTACCATCGTAGTCAACATGCAAAGCTAACTCTGGGCGCTGCTCATAGGCGTTTTTGAACGCAAGACCGACCGGGATAACCAGGGCACCAATCTCATTGCCGACCGTCGTATATAAATCATCGATCTTGTCGATCATGCCGGGGTCATAACCATCGTGGTCTTCGCTGTAGGCAGGCGTCATGTAGAGCACGGTCTCTGCTCCTGTCGCCTCAATGGCTTGATGGTGTCGCATAACAGCATCATGAAACATCTGGCGCTTCTCGTCTGTCAGAGCCGCGCTGCTATGACCTTGCAAAACGACAGCGTCATAAGGATCAGGTAAACCTAAAGCATCTGGGAACAGATAATTTTTTACTTCATGTTGCGACAGATAAGCACCCGAAATAGTCACGGACTTGCTGTTCAGTTGTTCTGCTATATCCGGCTGAGCGGCTGCCACCATACGCTTTACGTAGTTGTGTAGACTATTGTTGTAATATTGGTAGCTATTGCCAACGTAAAGCAACTGCTTTGGGTTCGGGGATTTGAGGGCATCAAGCTGGGGTTCAACATCGGCCATCGCATATGCAGGTAGCAGCGCGGCCATGGTGAGAATGCTCATTCTGGCGAAGGACGTTTTCATTGATATTGTTTCCATCCTGGAACTGTTTGTGAGAATCGTTTTGTGAAAATCCGAGGTGTATCGTGTACAGACATCTCGGAACTTCACAGGCACTTCACACAGACTTCTGCAAATTTCACTCCCTCTCTGGCTTTACTCTTGTATTTCAAATAATTAAAAAGACAAACTACTACAAAAGTTGAATACTGCACTCCAGCTGATGATGGGTTTTCCACACAGGCAGACATCTACTTATGTGCGGGAAACCGCACACTAAAGCGCATTATCAATACTGTGCAGTCCAACGCAAAACGGGCAGCTCACAAGGAGCTGCCCGTTTCTAATCGTAGCCGTTAATGCTTAGCGGCGTAGACCTAAACGCTGAATCAGGGACTGATAGCGTTCGAAATCTTTACGCTTTAGGTAATCCAGCAGTTTGCGACGCTGGTTAACCATGCGGATCAGGCCACGACGAGAGTGGTGATCCTGTTTGTTGGTCTTGAAGTGATCCTGCAGGCCATTAATGTTGGCGCTCAGCAGGGCAACTTGCACTTCAGGGGAACCGGTATCGTTATCGCCGCGGCCGTATTCGGTGACGATCTCGGCCTTCTTCTCAGCGGTTAAAGCCATCTGTATCTCCAGTAAGCAATATGCCTAAAAATGAATGGGTGAGACCACGCATATTTGCAGTCTCAAGCTGCTATTTTTTACTAGCTAGTTTCTATTAGCTCAATCCTACTAGCTAATCTCTACTAACTGTTTTCGCGCAGACAGCTGCATCCTTGCAACGCTGTTTACGAGATAGCGACGGTACTTAACAGCCGCTTAGGCGCCACTTCCTGAGCACCTTTCACTACGCCAAGGCCGATAAACGTCTCGGCGTAATAAAGTCGGGCTAACGCATCCGGCGCTAACGTGCCGGTCGTCAGATTGGCAGACTGACCGTGGGCCAAACGGCTGTGGGCAGCATCGTCTACCGTCAACGACGGTAAATGATCTACCAGCACGTCCGCTGGCATTAGCTCAGCTTCCAGTGCCGCTTGGTCTGACAATGCTTCCAAGGCCTCTAGCGTCCACATCGCATCGGCTAAAAAAGGCCCCGTTTTGAGCCTTCTTAGTTGACTGATATGCGCACCACAGCCGAGTGTCTGGCCAATATCTTCTGCTAACGTGCGGATGTAAGTGCCTTTACTGCAGCTTACTTCCAGCTCAAACGCGGTCCTTTCAAACGAAAGCAGGCGCGCATCATACACGCTTACTCGCCTGGCTGCACGTTCTACCTGCTTGCCTTCCCGAGCCAGCTCGTAAAGCTTCTTGCCCTGATGCTTCAGCGCCGAATACATGGGCGGCACTTGGTCAATCTCACCACGAAAGCGGGTGAGCACAGCCTCCACGTCATCGACGCTTAGGCTAGGGACTTCATGCTGCTCAATAATCGTGCCTTCCGCATCGCCCGTATCGGTGATCACCCCCAGTTCTATCCGGGTGCGATACACCTTGTCGGCTTCCAGCAAGTGCGATGAGAACTTGGTCGCTTCGCCGAGGCAAATCGGCAACAAGCCGGTGGCCATTGGATCTAGCGTGCCGGTATGCCCGGCTTTTTGGGCCTGGAACAGCCGACGAACACGCTGCAGTGCATGATTGCTGGAAAGCCCCTTGGGTTTATCCAACAGCAGTACGCCATTGACCGGCAAACCGCGACGTTGACGCGCCACTAGCGCGTTTCCTCGCTCTGCCCGGTATCGCCCTCTTCATCCTGATGACGCGCTCGATCAGTGGTGACCGCTTCATCAATTAGTGAAGAGAGTTGCTGACCGCGCACCACGCTCTCATCGAAGTGGAAGCGTAGTTCTGGCACGTGACGAAGTTTAATGCGCTTAGCAATCTGGCTTCTTAGAAAACCGGCGGCACGTTTAAGCACCTGCAGGTTTTCTTTAATACGCTCGGGTTCTTGCTCACCCAACAGCGTGACATAGACATCGGAGTAACCAAGATCACGACTAACAGTGACACCGCTAACCGTGACCATGCCTAAACGCGGGTCTTTCACTTCGCGTTGAATAAGTACCGCCAGCTCCTTTTGGAGCTGGTCGGCTACCCGGTCGGTACGCTTAAATTCGCGCATGTTTAGCTCCTCGCAGCCTTACAGGCTACGCTCGACCTTCACTTGGTCGAAGACTTCGATCTTATCGCCGACTTGGACATCGTTGTAGTTCTTCACGCCGATGCCACACTCCATGCCGTTGCGCACTTCCTGTACATCGTCTTTGAAGCGGCGCAGCGATTCGAGCTCGCCTTCGTAAATCACCACGTCATCACGCAATACGCGGATCTTCTTATTACGATGCACGTTGCCTTCGATGACCATACAACCGGCGATGGCACCAATCTTCGGCGCACGGAATACATCGCGCACTTCAGCAATACCGACGATCTCTTCTTTCCACTCAGGGGCGAGCATACCGCTCATCGCCTGCTTGACCTCGTCGATCAAGTGGTAGATGACGCTGTAGTAGCGTAGATCCAGGCCTTCGCGCTCAACAATCTCACGGGCAGCGGCGTCAGCACGGACGTTAAAGCCAACCACGATGGCTTCTGAAGCAAGCGCCAAGTTGGCATCGGTACCGGTGATACCACCCACGCCAGAGGAGACCACAGCCACTTCGACTTCATCCGTGGAGAGCTCTTCCAGGGCGCCTTTGATCGCTTCCAGCGAGCCTTGCACGTCGGCTTTGAGGACGATATTGACCTTGGCCACTTCGTCTTGACCCATCTGGCTGAACATGTTCTCCAGTTTGGCCTTCTGCTGACGTGCCAAGCGCACTTCACGGTATTTGCCTTGACGGAAGTTAGCCACTTCGCGGGCTTTCTTCTCGTCGGCCACAACCATAAAGTCATCACCGGCATCCGGCGTACCGCCCAAGCCTTGAATCTCGACCGGCATCGCCGGGCCGACCTCATCCACTTGCTGAGCAAGTTCGTTGGTCAGCGCACGCACGCGACCGTAGTGCAGGCCCGCAAGAACGATATCGCCTTTCTTCAGCGTGCCGTTCTGAACCAATACGGTAGCAACGGGACCACGACCTTTATCAAGACGCGATTCAACCACCACGCCTTTACCTGGCGCTTCCGGTACGGCCTTAAGCTCAAGCACTTCAGAGACCAGCTGGATCGCTTCCAACAGCTCTTCAATACCTTCCCCGGTATGCGCTGAGACGTGAACAAACTGAGTGTCACCGCCCCACTCTTCCGAGATAACGCCGTGCTGCGAAAGCTCATTTTTGATACGGTCAAGATCAATACCATCTTTATCGATTTTATTGATCGCCACGACCATGGGGACTTCGGCAGCTTTAGAGTGTTCAATCGCCTCAACGGTCTGCGGCATTACGCCATCATCCGCTGCGACCACCAGAATCACCACGTCCGTCGCCTTGGCACCACGGGCACGCATAGCGGTAAACGCCGCATGGCCGGGGGTATCCAGGAAGGTAACGCCACCGTGGTTATCTTCCACGTGGTAGGCACCGATATGCTGAGTAATACCACCGGCTTCACCGGTCGCCACTTTCGCTTTACGGATGTAATCAAGCAGCGATGTTTTACCGTGGTCAACGTGACCCATAACGGTAACAACGGGCGAGCGGGTGATCTCTTCGCCTTCGTAGGAGATGCCTTCAAGCATTTCCGTTTCCAGCGCGTCATCTTTCACCAGCTTCGCGGTATGGCCCATCTCTTCCACCACGATCGCAGCCGTATCCTGATCGATGGTCTGGTTGATGGTCACCGCTGCGCCCATGTTAAACATGGCCTTGATCACTTCGTTGGCTTTGATCGACATTTTGTCGGCCAATTCCGCCACGCTGATAGATTCAGGGATCGATACTTCACGCACGATTGGCTGAGTCGGCTTCTGGAAAGCGTGCTTGCCATTGCCGGTCTGGTTGCCACCACGGCGACCACCGCGACGCTGCTCGGCACGTTTTACCTTCTTACCGCCGCCACCGCGCTTACGCTCTTCACGATCACCGCGATCGTCATCGTCACGACGGCCCTTGGCCTTCGCCGCAGCAGCCTTCTTGGGCGGCGCGGTACGACGGTCAGTACGGCCCTCTTTCGGCGGCGCTGGCGGCATATCTTCACCGGACGGCGTGTCGTCGATTTCAAGATTAGGCACTTGCACATCAGGCTTAGCAGGCGCTTTGGCGGCTTTTGGCGCTGATGCAGCCTCTTTCTTACTACGCGCCGCGCTTTCAGCTTCTTTATTGCTACGCGCGGTCGCTTCAGCTACCTGAGCAGCACGGGCTTTCTGAGCAGCGGCTTTTTCCTCTGCTTCACGCGCATCCGTTACTTTACGCTCGGCTTCGGCTTCTGCCATATCGCCCACAAGCTGGCGCGGGCCGGTGTAGCTAGGTTCTGGCGCTTTCGGCTTCTCATCTTCAGCGCTTTTTACGTAGGTTTTCTTCTTACGTACCTGCACTTCGATGGTTTTACCGCGCTCGCCAGTATTGATACGGCTACGGGTTTTACGCGTCAGCGTGATGCGGTTTTTGCCCGTATCGCCAGCGTCGCTGCCGCCGTGACTTTTCTTCAGGAAACTTAGCAGCTTCTGCTTATCTTCTTCAGACACAGCATCGCCTTCAGAGGCGTGCTTTAAACCCGCTTCTTTCATTTGCTCTAGTAGGCGAGGCACATCACGGCCCACCTTTACTGCGAAATCTTTAACTGTCATATCTGACATATTGACCCTCCTCAGCCCGTGACCTGTTTACTGTGTGTTCGAATCCGATACGTCTTCGTCTTCAAACCAGGGCGCACGGGCAGTCATGATCAGTGCCGCTGCGCGCGCTTCGTCCAACTCCTCGATATCGACCAGATCGTCGACTGACTGCTCGGCGAGATCTTCCATAGTGACAATGCCGCGGCTGGCCAGAATGAAGGCCAGGTGGCGCTCCATGCCATCCATCTCCAACAGATCAACTGCTGGTTGGGCGCCGTCCAGCGCTTCTTCCGAGGCAATGGCCATCGTCAGCAGCTCGTCTTTCGCTCGTGCACGTAGCTCTTCTACCAAGTCCTCATCGAACTCTTCGATTTCTAGCATTTCTTCCAGCGGCACGTAGGCGACTTCTTCCAGGGTTGTAAACCCCTCTTCCACTAACAGGCGGGCTACATCTTCATCCACTTCAAGGTGCTGGACAAAAGAGTCAACCAGGCTATCAATTTCTTGATCGCGCTTAGACTCAGCTTCCTCTTCGGTCATGACATTAATACGCCAGCCGGTAAGTTCTGAGGCCAAACGCACGTTCTGACCGCTACGTCCAATGGCCTGAGCTAGATTGTCTTGTGCCACAGCGACATCCATCGCATGGGCATCTTCGTCAACTAGAATAGACCCAACGCCGGCGGGCGCCATGGCGTTGATGACCAACTGGGCAGGATTGTCGTCCCAAAGCACAATATCAACCCGTTCGTTTTGCAGCTCAGAAGAGACCGCTTGAACGCGCGAACCGCGCATGCCCACGCACGCACCGACAGGGTCGATACGGCGGTCATTGGTTTTGACGGCAATTTTGGCGCGCGAACCGGGGTCACGCGCCGCGCCTTTAATCTCAATCAACTGCTCGGCTATCTCGGGCACTTCAATTTTGAACAGCTCGATTATCAGCTCGGGACACGTCCGCGATAGCTGAAGCTGTGCACCGCGTGCATCTGGATCCACCTTGACCAACAGCGCGCGTACCCTTTCGTTCATGCGGTAACGCTCGCCATGAATCATTTCATTGCGGGGCAAAAACGCTTCAGCATTTTCACCCAAATCAATGATCAGGCCATCGCGAGTGGTCTTCTTGACAATCCCAGCCACCAGTTCGCCTTCGCGGTCGGCATATTGGCGCACCACTTCAGCTCGCTCGGCTTCACGGACTTTCTGCACGATGACCTGTTTAGCGGTTTGCGCAGCAATACGGCCAAATGATGCATTTTCGATGCTTTTTTCGACCACATCGCCTAGCTTCAACGGCGGATCGCGCTGCTCGGCGATAGTCTCTTTGATCTCGTAATCTGGCGTTTCAAATTCGTCGTCTTCTACGACAGTCCAGAAACGGAAGGTTTCGTAATCGCCGGTGCGACGGTCAATATGCACGCGAACATTGGCTTCTTCTTTTTCAAAACGCTTGCGTGACGCGCTCGCAAGAGCGGCTTCAACCGCTTCGAAGATGACATCACGTGGGACGCCCTTCTCATTGGAGATCGCGTCAACGACCATTAAAATTTCTTTACTCATGCGTATGCCTCGCCAGAAAACCTATCCTTATGTACATCACCCCGGCAGCCTGCCGGCAGCGCCGCCACTCGGTCAATTATCGAACTGCGGTACAATGTGAGCAGAATCAATACTCTCAATCGGAAAGCAGTACTCTTCGCCATCCAACTGCAACAGCACTTCATCTCCCTCAACACCCACAAGCAGCCCTTGATACTTGCGCCGCCCGTCAAAGGCAGTACGCAGTTTGAGCGCGACGTGATGACCTTGAAAGCGGGTAAACTGATCCAGGGAATACAAGGGACGTGCCATGCCTGGTGAGGAGACTTCCAACCGGTACTCACCGGCAATCGGGTCTTCTACATCCATTACAGCACTGACTTGGCGGCTTATATCTGCGCAGTCTTCGACGCTGACACCACTTTCGCGCTCGATATAAATCACCAGCCGCGAATTTTTGCCCTGGGAAAGATGGTCGATGCCCCACAGTTCAAAGCCCATGGCGGCTACGACAGGTTCAATCAGCGCGTGAAGCGCAGCGTGTTTAGTGGCCACAGACAAAGCTCCTACAGCCGTTGCATCAGGCACCTGGCCAGGAGTTATTAGAAAAGCTAGGTGGCTGATTGGCGTTACTCGGAAATGTGCCTCCGGTTATCCGGATGACATCCGCTATTTAAATACTCGCGTTAGCCAAAAAAGGCGTTACCGCAATGTGCTGACTAACCAAAAGCTGCTAACAAAAAGCCCCTTCACTGGAAGGGGCTTTTTAAAAGAAACCTTAAGTACCATTTCTACGTAATGGTAGCGGGGACCGGATTTGAACCGATGACCTTCGGGTTATGAGCCCGACGAGCTACCAGACTGCTCCACCCCGCATCAATCTAGGTCGAAGATAATAGACACTTATGCTGCTTACGTCAAGAACTACTTGCTCTACTTACGTAAACTGTCTTTATCGACTCAGGTATCAAACCTAGCTTTCATTACGAAAAAACTCTGAGACGTTGACAAGCCAACAAAACAGATGGTGCCGAAGGCGGGACTTGAACCCGCACGACCATACGGTCACTACCCCCTCAAGATAGCGTGTCTACCAATTCCACCACTTCGGCATCAGGGGAGACTAAAAAATCACAGCTACTAACTCGTTAACAACTAACTCAGTCACTACTACTCATTAACTGACTACCACTCATTAACTGCTTGTTAGTCGCTGCTTTCCTCTAGCACTGGCGCGGTATTATCCACATCCGCAGGCCTATCGTCAAGCGTCGGGACGCTTTGCTGTTGCTCGATCAAGCGCGAGTCGGGAATACCAGCTTCCGGTGCTTGGCCGGCCTGGGTCGCAAAGTAGGCCAACGCCATTGAAGTGGCGAAAAAGCACGCCGCCAAAATAGCCGTAGTGCGTGACAAAAAGTTGCCGCTGCCTCGTGAACCGAACACTGTCTGGGACGCACCGCCCCCAAAGGCAGCACCGGCTTCGGCGCCTTTACCCTGCTGAAGCAGAATGAGTACCACCAGGGCGATCGCAATCACCACATGGATCATAAGAATTGCAACTTGCATGGCGTTATCCTGCTGACTGACAAATGGCGTAAAAATCATCGATCTTAAGTGAGGCTCCGCCCACTAGACCGCCGTCGATATCCGGCTGAGCAAGCAGCTCAGCCGCATTGCTTGCATTCATGCTGCCGCCGTAGAGCAATCGCAACTGCTCTGCTAGCACCGCATCGAAACCCGCTTGGTAGGCACGAATGCCTGCCATCACGTCCTGGGCTTGTTCAGGCGTCGCCGTGCGACCCGTGCCAATAGCCCAAACAGGCTCGTAGGCAATAACTACCTGCTTGCGCTGCTCTGGCTCTAGGCGAGACATCACATATCCAACTTGGCGAAGCACCACTTCCATGGTGCGACCCGCATCGCGCTCTTCTAAAGATTCACCCACACAGAGGATAGGCATGATATCCACGCTCAATGCAGCCAGCAGGCGCGCAAAGATCTGTTCATCACTCTCTTTATAGAGCTGACGCCGCTCTGAGTGACCCACTAACACATGGGAAACAGTAAACTCTTTAAGCATGCGGCCACTGACTTCACCGGTATGCGCCCCAGAGTGAATGGGGTTCAGCGTTTGCGCGCCCAACGACAGCCCCGCACCTTCAAACGCATGGCGCGCCGCATCTAAATAGGGGAACGGCGGAATAATAACGATATCCACGTTCGCTGGCGATACGGCAGCAGAGAAAGCCTGACCGAACTCATTGATCAGCGCCACGGAACCATTCATTTTCCAGTTGCCGGCGATTAAGGGGGTACGCATCGACTCTCCTCACTCAAGGTGGAGCGAAATGGTATAGGAGCGGCCTTGTCAAGACAACCGCTGTTACAAGCATAGGCTTGGTTTGTCGCGCAAGATTATTGGCCAAGCCTAACCAAGCAGAGCCTGTACCTGGCCAGCCAAGGTACGTGCCAATTGATCTACATCCAAATGAGCGCGGCCTTCCACCATCACACGAATCAGCGGCTCGGTGCCGGAGGGTCGTAACAGCACTCTCCCCTCATCGCCTAACTCATGCTCTAGTGCAGCCACTGCTTGCTGGAGCGGTGCCGACTCCATTACTTCCTTAGCGCTGGCATTGGCAGGCAATCGTACATTAATGAGTGCCTGGGGCACTTTTTCCAGCTCTTTAAGCAGCGTCGGCAAACTCTTCTGCTCGCGCATCATTAGCGCCAACACCTGTAACGCCGAGACTATACCATCGCCAGTGGTCTGCACATGACCGCATACAATATGCCCTGACGATTCGCCACCTAGCTCCCAACTGTTGGCAGCCATGCGCTCCATCACAAAGCGGTCACCTACTTTGGCGCGCTCAAAGGGAATACCCAGCTTATCAAGCGCCATCGACAAACCAAAATTAGACATCAACGTACCAACAACGCCACCGCCAAGCAGCCCCCGCTCGTGGCGATCGCGGGCAATCAGATAGAGAATATCGTCACCGTCGACTTCACGCCCGTCGCCGTCTACCAGCAACACTCGGTCGCCATCGCCATCAAAGGCGATTCCCAAATCAGCATTTTGCTGAATCACCGCGGCACGCAGTGCGGCTGGGTGCGTCGAGCCCACCTGCTGATTAATGTTTAGCCCATCGGGAGAGGCGCCAATCGTGGTGACGTCAGCCCCCAGCTCGCGAAAAACGTTCGGTGCAATATGGTACGTAGCGCCATGGGCACAATCCAAGACGATTTTAAGGCCGTGCAGGCTAAGCCGATCAGGCAGCGTCGACTTACAAAATTCGATATAACGGCCTGCGGCGTCGTCAATACGAGTTGCTTTACCTAACTGAGCGGCTTCAGCGGTGGTCAGCGGGGCTTCAAGCATCGCCTCGATACGGTCTTCCGTTTCATCGGGCAGCTTTTTACCCTCAGCAGAGAAAAACTTGATGCCGTTGTCGTCAAACGGATTATGCGACGCCGAAATAACAATGCCCGCATCGGCGCGAAACGTACGCGTTAGGTAAGCAATGCCTGGCGTCGGCATTGGCCCCAATAGCGACACATCGACGCCTGCTGCCGAAAGCCCAGCCTCTAAGGCGGATTCAAACATATAGCCGGAGATACGCGTATCTTTACCGATCAGCACCCGCGTTCGGCCTTTATCACGGCGCAGCACTTGCCCTGCCGCCCAGCCTAATTTGAGCATAAAATCGGCGGTAATAGGCGACTTTCCCACCGTACCACGGATACCATCCGTACCAAAATAGCGCCTTGTCATACATCTGACTCCTTATTAAGCGGCGGCTCGCAGCCTTCTTGTAGTACCGCCCACGCCATATTGACTGCATCGACCGTTGCAGCAACATCATGCACGCGCAGAATATTTGCCCCACGCTCTACCGCCATAGCAGCAAGCGCCAAACCTCCGGAGAGACGCTCCTCCACCGGGCGACCTAGCACCTTACCAATCATGCTCTTGCGTGACATCCCTACCAGCAATGGAAGCTCCAGTGACTGTAACGCCTCCATGTATTTTAATAAGCGTAGATTGTGTTCAACGGTTTTGCCGAAGCCAAAGCCAGGGTCGATCAATAGTCGGTTACGACGAAGCCCAGCCGCTTCACACTCGCTAACTCGGCGCGCTAAATAGTCCGCCACCTCTTCCTCAATCGGGCGCTCATACGCAGGCGACTGCTGCATATCCTGCGGCTCGCCCTGGCGATGCATCAAGCAGACGGGCAGACCACTGCCGACCGCCGCCAGCAAGGCTCCTTCGCGTTCTAATGCGCGCACATCGTTAATCATTCCAGCCCCTAGCCCTCCCGCTTCACGCATCACGGTCGGGCAACTGGTATCCACCGAGACCAGCGCATCCAACTCGCGCACCAAGGTTTCTACTACGGGAGCGACA
The DNA here is from genome assembly GCF_031010195.1 of Halomonas sp. SpR8. GTDB lineage: Bacteria > Pseudomonadota > Gammaproteobacteria > Pseudomonadales > Halomonadaceae > Vreelandella. The sequence continues at coordinate 41,280 of NZ_JAUAMC010000005.1, forward strand.
CGGTCCAGTTCTTCCTGCGGGCTAACCGGCAACGCGCCAGGGCGAGTAGACTCTCCGCCCACATCAATCATCGCGGCCCCTTCAGCCAACATACGCTCGGCATGGCGTAAGGCGTCATCCAACGCCACGTGCTGCCCACCATCGGAAAAAGAGTCCGGGGTCACGTTGAGTATACCCATCACGCGCGGAAACGACAGATCAAGAAGATGGCGCCCACAGCGCAGCTGAAAAGCGTCTTCAGAGGTTCGCGTAGAGGAGGTGTTCAGAAGTGATTTCATGCTGCAGCCTGATCAAGAAAAGAAACATCACAGAGATTTGCGCACAGCATATCAAAAAAGGCGCCCCGTGACGGGGCGCCTTCAACTGATACGCAGTGATAACTATCTAGTCATCAGGGCCCAGCAGGACCGCCAAGAGGATCAGAGGGGCGCCGGCGTGGCTCGTCGTCGTCCTCTTCGCTATCGCCTCCAGAAGAATCATTTTCTGAAGTGTTAGGAGTATCGTCTTCAGCTTTCGCCTGCGGCTTGTCATCGTTGACAGGCGTGCCGCCTCCCGATGAATCACCGTCGTCCCAACCTTCAGGCGGGCGCGGGGTACGACCTTCCATGATGTCCTTTAACTGAGCAGCATCAATGGTCTCGTACTTCATCAAGGCCTCAGCCATGGCGTCCAGCTTATCGCGATTATCGGTCAGGATCTGACGCGCCTGCTCATAACAATCGTCGATGATCTTACGCACTTCTTTATCGAGGCGCGTGGTGGTATCACCCGACTTCATCTTACTGCCGCCCTGCCCCGGACCGCCGAGAAACTGATGCGACTCGTCTTCGTCATACATGATCGGGCCCATTTCGTCCGACAAGCCCCATTTGGCGACCATGTTGTGAGCCAATTCGGTGGCACGCTTAATGTCGTTGGAAGCGCCCGTCGTCACACCGTTCGGGCCGAGCGTCATCTCTTCGGCAATACGACCACCAAACAGTGAGCAGATTTGACCCAGAATTTGCTGGCGCGACAGGCTGTAGCGATCCTCTTCCGGCAAGAACATGGTGACACCCAGGGCACGGCCTCGTGGAATAATCGTCACCTTGTAAACTGGATCATGCGAAGGCACCACCAGACCAATAATTGCGTGACCCGATTCGTGATAAGCCGTATTGAGCTTCTCTTTGTCGGTCATCACCATTGATTTGCGCTCTGCGCCCATCATGATTTTGTCTTTAGCAAGCTCGAGCTCTTCCATCGCCACTAGGCGCTTGTTACGACGTGCAGCAAACAATGCCGCCTCATTGACCAAGTTGGCTAAATCCGCCCCGGAGAAGCCTGGTGTACCGCGTGCGATGAGCTGTGGCTTCACATCATCCGCCAGCGGAACCTTCCGCAAGTGAACACCCAGAATGTGCTCGCGGCCACGAATATCTGGCAGACCAACCGTCACCTGACGATCAAAACGGCCAGGGCGCATTAACGCAGGATCAAGTACGTCAGGACGGTTGGTCGCGGCGATAACGATAATCCCTTCGTTGGCTTCAAAACCATCCATCTCGACCAAGAGCTGGTTGAGCGTCTGTTCGCGCTCATCGTTACCGCCCCCCATTCCGGCGCCACGCGAGCGGCCAACGGCGTCAATTTCATCGATGAAGATGATGCAGGGCGCCTGCTTCTTGGCCTGTTCGAACATATCACGCACGCGTGATGCGCCAACACCCACAAACATCTCGACAAAGTCAGAACCAGAGATCGAGAAAAACGGCACTTTGGCTTCGCCAGCGATGGATTTTGCTAGCAGTGTTTTACCGGTACCGGGAGGGCCTACCATCAATACGCCACGGGGAATCGTGCCACCCAGACGCTGAAATTTGGTTGGGTCGCGAAGAAAGTCGACTAGCTCTTCAACTTCTTCCTTGGCTTCATCACAGCCTGCCACGTCGGCAAACGTCGTTTTGATCTGATCTTGAGAGAGCAGCTTCGCCTTCGATTTACCAAAGCTCATCGGGCCGCCTTTACCACCACCGGCTCCGCCCTGCATTTGGCGCATAAAGAACATGAAGATGCCCAAAATCAGCAGAATCGGGAAGCTGGCAATTAGCAGACGCGTCCAGATACTTTGCTGCTCTGGCGCCTTACCCACCACCGTCACGTCATTGCTCAGCAGATCGTCCATCAGTTTAGGATCTTCCGCCGAGGGGCGAATCGTCTGAAACTGAGAGCCGTCCGTACGCTCACCGTTGATGGTGTAACCATCAATAGTGACGCTACGTACCTGCTGATTTTGCACCTGCTGCACAAACTGAGAGTAGTTGGTGCTTTGCGGTGCGCTTTCCGTACTGAAATTATTGAACACTGTCAGTAGGACGGCCGCGATGACCAGCCACAGAATCAGGTTCTTCGCCATATCGTTCAAGGGGCTACCCTCATTACAAGAATCCGTCAGTTAAATCCTAATGCTAAGACATTACATCAGCATCAAGCGTTCAACCATTGCCAAAGCGTCTTATGCCTCGGGCCATCTGCGTCACGCGCACTTATAGTGACTAATGTGACACACGTTGCGCATGCCTGTCTGGCAATTGCGCTGATAAATCTTGGCTATGAACCACGCGGTCGATATTCAACCACACCCACATTTTGTCATGGATAGCTATCCACGAAACCCCTCTGCCAGAAAATAGACTTCACGGGAGCGCGCCCTGGACGCGTCTGGCTTGCGGATAACTACTTTACCAAAGTTGCCGCGCAACTCTTTCAAATAGCTGTCAAACCCTTCACCTTGAAATACTTTAGCTAAAAATCGGCCACCAGGGGACAACGTTTCGCGCGCAAGCTCTAACGCTAGCTCAACTAAATACATCGCCTGAGGCTGATCAATTGCCGCCATACCACTCATATTGGGGGCCATATCCGACATCACAAGGTCTACGCGCCGATTATCAAGACGTTTTAGTATCGCCTCCAGCACCGCATCCTCGGTAAAATCCCCTTGGATAAAGTCCACGCCCGCCAGTGCATCCATCTCCAGTATATCAGAGGCAATGACGACACCTTCAGGCCCTACCTTCTCTGCGGCAATCTGACTCCACCCTCCCGGTGCGGCACCCAGATCTATCACCGTCATACCGGGGCGCAGCAGCTTATCCTTCTCATCCAACTCAAGCAGCTTATAGCTAGCCCGTGAGCGGTAGCCATCTTGCCAGCTCTGCTTTACATACTGGTCGTCGAAGTGCTCCTTCTTCCAGTTGTTGCTGGTTTTGCTGACAGAATGTTTACGACTTGGGGGCTTTTGCTGCATGTGGGAATCTAACACTGGAATATGAGATGGGCGCATTCACGCGATCGCTTTCACTCGGTGACGTTTCACCGTAAGATGGAGCGTTAAGCGCTAACCGGGATACCGCAAGATACCATGAGCTTGTCACAGGCACAAAAGAAAGCATTTCGTAGCATTGGCCACCATCTTAACCCAGTGGTCACCGTTTCTGAGAACGGCGTCTCCGAAAATTTGCTCGCAGAACTCAACCGCGCACTCACCGATCACGAACTGATCAAAGTGAAACTCGCAATCCCTGAACGTGATGATCGGGCAGCCATGATCGCCGAACTGATCGCCAACAGTCGTGCAGACCTGGTGCAAACCATTGGCAAAATGGCGCTGCTCTACCGCAGAAATCCGCAAGTGAATCCAAAGCTTTCTAATGTTACTCGCTTTGAGAACCACCACGGTCGGCACTGACCGTTAGATTGAACTCGTTCAAAAAACGAATACGGCTGCACTAAAACGCCCCTTCAACCGACCTAACCGAGGTCAATTGAAGGGGCGTTTTTTATCACACGTACTCGACGCTAGCTATTTCGTACTCGACGTCGCCACCCGGCGTTTTGACCACCACAACATCGCCCTCCTCCTTGCCGATTAAGGCACGGGCAATGGGGGAAGTAACCGAGATGCGACCAGCTTTAATATCCGCCTCGTCTTCGCCGACAATGCGATACGTGACCTCCGCATCGGTTTCCAGATTTATCAGCGACACAGTGACACCAAAAATCACCTTGCCGGTTTTGGGCAGCTTAGTGACATCAATCACTTGCGCCACGGAAAGCTTGCTTTCGATCTCCTGGATGCGCCCTTCGATAAACCCCTGCTGCTCGCGAGCGGCGTGGTACTCGGCGTTCTCTTTTAGATCGCCGTGCTCACGCGCTTCGGCGATGGCCGCGATCACCTGCGGACGCGCTTCGCCTTTGAGATGATTCAGCTCTTCGCGAAGACTTCTTTCTCCCGCAACCGTCATCGGGACCTTGTTCATTGACTTGCTCCTGCATGCAGATCCTGAAGGCGCCGCACCGTAATCTCCCTACCGTACTCAAGCGCCATGCAAACAGCATTAGCGCCCGCCAAGGTGGTCGCATAGGGCACCTTGCGCGCGAGAGCAGTACGGCGAATGACCGAAGAGTCGTTAATAGCCTGGCGACCTTCGGTAGTGTTCACAATGTAGGCGATTTCGTCGTTCTTAAGCAGATCGACGATATGGGGACGACCTTCGTAGACTTTATTGACGCGCTCAACAGCGAGCCCGGCAGCTTCTAAAGCAGCCGCTGTTCCCTGTGTCGCACATAGTGTAAAGCCTAATGCTAACAGAGATCGCCCCACTTCGATAATCCCCGCCTTGTCGGGTTCACGCACAGAAAGGAACGCTTTACGCTCACCCGCCAGCGCAGGAATCGCCTCGCCCGCCCCTAACTGGGCCTTAAAGAAGGCCTCGGCGAAGGTATCGCCAGAGCCCATTACTTCGCCGGTGGACTTCATCTCTGGCGATAGAATCGGATCGACGCCGGGGAATTTATTGAACGGGAACACCGCCTCTTTAACACTATAGAAGTGCGGCACGATTTCCTTCTCAAAGCCCTGCTCGGCCAAGGTTTTACCCGCCATGCAGCGGGCCGCAATCTGCGCCAATGAGGTGCCAATGCACTTGGAGACAAAGGGCACCGTACGCGAGGCGCGGGGGTTGACCTCAATCACGTAGATTTCGCCATCCTGCCAAGCCAACTGCACGTTCATTAAGCCCTTAACGCCCAGCTCAACAGCCATCTGCTTGACTTGCTTGCGCATCTCGTCCTGCACATCGGCAGGCAGCGAGTAAGGCGGCAGCGCGCAGGCGGAGTCACCGGAGTGAACACCCGCTTGCTCGACGTGCTGCATGATGCCGCCGATCACCACCTGCTGACCATCCGACACCGCATCAATATCGATCTCAATCGCCGCACTCAGGAAGTGATCCAGCAGCACCGGCGAGTCGTTGGAAACCTTCACCGCATGGGTCATGTAGTTCTCAAGCTCGGAGGCGTCGTAGACAATCTCCATGGCCCGACCACCCAGCACGTAGCTGGGGCGCACTACCAGCGGATAGCCAATCGCTTCGGCTTTATCAAACGCTTCGGCAAAGCTGCGTGCGGTGGCGTTGGGCGGCTGCTTGAGGCCCAGCTTATCGATCATCACCTGGAAGCGCTCGCGGTCTTCGGCGCGGTCGATAGCATCCGGGGTGGTGCCAATGATCGGCACACCGGCGGCCTCTAGCGCGCGAGCCAGTTTCAGCGGTGTTTGACCACCGAACTGAACGATCACGCCCACCGGCTTCTCTTTGTCGGCGATCTCGAGCACGTCTTCCAGCGTCACCGGCTCAAAGTAGAGGCGATCAGAGGTGTCGTAGTCGGTAGAAACCGTTTCCGGGTTGCAGTTGACCATGATGGTTTCGTAGCCGTCATCACGCATGGCGAAGGCGGCGTGCACACAGCAGTAGTCAAACTCAATCCCTTGACCGATCCGGTTAGGGCCACCACCCAGCACCATGATTTTCTGGCGGTCAGACACTTCCGCCTCGCACTCCTCTTCGTAGGTGGAGTACATATAGGCGGTATCGGAAGCAAACTCAGCGGCACAGGTATCCACGCGCTTATAAACCGGACGAATACCTGCCGCCTGACGGGTTTCACGGAACTCTTTTTCGCTAACACCAAGCAGCTTAGCCAGACGCGCATCGCCAAAGCCTTTGCGCTTGAGCTGATAGATTTCCTTGGCCGAGAAGTCAGCCAGCGAGCGCTTGGCGACGGCGTTTTCCGTCAGCACCAGATCTTCCAGCTGGACCAAGAACCACGGGTCGATATTGGTGAGCGTAAATACCTCATCCATACTCATCCCCGAACGCATAGCATCAGCGATGTATAAAATACGCTCGGCGCCCGCGGCCTGTAGCTCACCCTGGATAATCGCCATGTTGTCCGGGGTAAATTCGGTAATGATCGGATCAAGGCCATCGTTGCCGGTTTCCAGACCGCGCAGCGCTTTCTGCAGCGACTCCTGGAAGGTGCGGCCAATGGCCATTACCTCGCCCACCGACTTCATCTGCGTCGTCAGACGGTCGTTGGCCTGAGGAAACTTCTCAAAGGTAAAGCGCGGAATTTTGGTAACCACGTAATCGATAGACGGCTCAAACGACGCTGGCGTTTGCCCACCGGTGATATCGTTCTGCAGTTCATCCAGGGTATAGCCCACTGCCAGCTTGGCGGCGATTTTAGCGATCGGAAAACCGGTCGCCTTGGAGGCCAGCGCCGAGGAGCGCGACACCCGTGGGTTCATTTCGATAACCACTAGGCGCCCGGTTTTGGGGTCCATACCGAACTGGACGTTGGAGCCACCGGTTTCCACACCAATCTCGCGCAGTACCGCGAGGCTGGCGTCACGCATGATCTGATACTCTTTGTCGGTCAGCGTTTGCGCCGGGGCCACGGTAATCGAGTCACCGGTGTGAACGCCCATGGGGTCGAAGTTCTCGATCGCGCAGACGATGATGCAGTTGTCGTTTTTGTCGCGAACAACTTCCATCTCGTACTCTTTCCAACCCAGCAGCGACTCATCGATGAGCAACTCGTGGTTATTGGAGAGCTCGAAACCGCGGGTACAGATCTCTTCGAACTCTTCCTTGTTATACGCCACGCCGCCGCCGGAGCCGCCCATGGTGTAGGAAGGACGAATAATCGTCGGGAAGCCCAACTCGGCCTGAATCTCCCAGGCTTCATCCATGGTGTGCGCGACTTTGGCTTTCGGGCACTCCAAGCCAATCCGCTTCATGGCCTGATCAAACAGATCGCGGTCCTCGGCCATATTAATCGCATCGGCGTTGGCTCCGATCATCTCCACGCCGTGCTTTTCCAGCACGCCGTGCTTTTCCAGATCGAGCGCGCAGTTGAGCGCGGTCTGGCCACCCATGGTGGGCAGGATGGCGTCAGGCTTTTCGGCCTCGATAATCTTCTCGACCGCTTGCCAGGTAATCGGCTCGATGTAGGTGGCATCGGCCATGGCCGGGTCGGTCATGATGGTGGCCGGGTTGGAGTTGACCAAAATAACCCGGAAGCCCTCCTCACGCAGCGCTTTACACGCCTGGGCGCCAGAGTAGTCGAATTCGCAGGCCTGACCGATAACGATCGGGCCAGCGCCAATGATCAAAATACTGTTTAAGTCGGTACGCTTAGGCATAACGGTTCCCGCAAAAAATGGTGACGATGAGCGACAAAAGACGACGATAAGGTGATCTGATAGCGCGATGCGCTAGCTTCGGGCCTGCATCATCGCGACAAAGCGATCAAACAGCGGCGCCACATCCCGCGGGCCGGGGCTCGCTTCGGGGTGGCCTTGAAAGCTAAACGCCGGTCGGTCAGTGCGCTCAATACCTTGCAAGGTGCCATCGAACAGCGAACGGTGCGTTGCACGCACGTTGGCAGGCAGAGTCGCTTCATCGGCGGCAAAGCCGTGATTCTGACTGGTAATCATCACCGTGCCAGTGTCCAGATCCTGCACTGGGTGGTTGGCACCGTGGTGGCCGTGGCTCATTTTGACCGTTTTCGCACCGGAAGCGAGCGCCAGCAGTTGGTGACCCAGGCAGATACCGAACACTGGAATATCGGCTTCCAGCACGTCCTGAATGGCTTTAATCGCATAATCGCAAGGCTCCGGGTCACCAGGGCCGTTGGCCAGGAAAACGCCATCCGGGTTCATTGCCAACACCTCAGCGGCGGGCGTTTGCGCGGGCACCACCGTCAGGCGGCAGCCGCGCGCAGCCAGCATGCGCAGAATATTGAATTTCACCCCGTAGTCGTACGCCACCACATGGTAGGGGCGCTCGCCTTTAGACGCGTCAGCGTAGCCTTCTCCCAGCGCCCACTCACCTTCCGACCACTCGTAGGCTTCTTTACACGAGACTTCTTTGGCCAGATCCATGCCCTTCAAACCTGGGAATGCTTTGGCAGCTTTCAGCGCCCGTGCCACCGCGTCGTCACCTTCCGCATCCGCGCCGGCCAGAATCGCCCCGTTCTGGGCGCCTTTATCGCGCAAAATGCGCGTCAGGCGGCGGGTGTCGATATCGGCAATGCCCAGCACGTTTTGGCTTTTCAGGTAGTCCGACAGCGACTGCTCAGAGCGAAAGCTGCTGGCCATAAGCGGCAAATCGCGAATCACCAAACCTGCCGCAGCAATAGAGGCCGACTCAACATCTTCGCCGTTAACACCGGTATTGCCGATATGAGGATAGGTGAGAGTAACGATTTGGCGGGTGTAGGAGGGGTCAGTGAGGATCTCTTGATAACCGGTCATGGCCGTGTTGAATACTACCTCACCGCTTGTGACGCCATCCGCGCCAATCGCGATGCCGTGGAACACACTGCCATCTTCCAGAGCCAATATCGCGGGTTTGCTCAATGCGGGGTTATTCAAGACAAGTTCTCCCATGCTGGTGGGAGCCTGTGGGAGCAGGCTCGGCGATCCGGTTTGTCGGCGTTTGCGTGCAAACGTCGGGTCGTAAAAAAGCGGGACGAAGCCGAAGTAAAAAATCGGTCTCATCCCGCTTGTTGTTCTCTTCCGTGGCGAATGGCCATGGCGCAGCATTTAGCTGACTATTTTTTTCTAACCTGAGGCCAGTGCAACAAGCGCGGTGCTTTCTCTATATCCACGTACTTCACACTTATTCAGACGTGTGTCTAATGCAGATATGCTGCTGCTTTTTTGCAGCCACTGGACCAAAATTTTTTGAATTTTACAGGCTTTATCGATCTTAGGCTAGCCCTACGACTACCAATAACTTTATATGCGCCATTTTACTTGTGCAATCAATATGCCACGGCCTTCAATTCTTCGATAAATGAGGATGATGGCAGTTATCCGAAATTTTTTTGTATACGTAATTAATATATTTTGTTGCTTTTTTGGTGTTTTTTTGTCTACGCTCTCCATAGCTGACCGAATGGTCAAATGCGTTTTTTTGATCGCTCACCCAACAAATACAAAGAGAATATCGTCATGCCGCAAAGCCCTACGCCGTATTCCGGCTCTCCTCCCGCAAAGGCAACGACCACACTGGATAATTACTTTAATGTCAGTCGCCGTGGCTCCTCGGTGAAGACCGAAGTGCTTGCAGGTATCGCTACTTTTCTGGCCGGGATGTATATCATCGTGGTCAACCCAACCATCCTATCCGATGCGGGTATCCCCTTCTCTGCCGCACTATCTGCCACGGTGGTCATTAGCTTTTTTAGTAGCTTGGCCATGGGCCTTTATGCCCGCAACCCGATTTTAGTTGCTCCCGGCATGGGCATGAATGCGCTGTTCACCTACACCCTGGTGCTTGGCGCAGGGTTATCGTGGGAAGTTGCTCTGGGATGCGTATTCTGGTCGGGAGTACTGTTCGCTGTCCTGGCGCTGTTTAACGTTCGCGAAGCCATTATCGAGGCCATTCCTGCCTCATTGCGCTATGCCATTACCTGTGGGATAGGCCTATTCATCACCTTTATTGGGCTCAAGAATGCCGGATTCATCGTTGCCAACCCAGCGACCCTTATTAGCCTCGGTGATCTAAACGCAAGCCTAATAACCTTCTTTATCGGCCTGATGGCCACCGCGATATTGGTCATTCGCGGCTTCAATGGCGCTCTAATCTTAGGCATCGCCCTAACCACTCTGCTGGCAGCCCCTATGGGGCGGCTGTGGAGTGACGACGTCTTGGTAGCCTGGCAAGGCCTAGCCGCATGGCCGGATTTCTCGGCAGTGATGAAAGTCGACATTCTAGGCGCCCTCAAGGTGGCTTACCTGCCGTTCATTTTCGTGATGCTGTTCACTAACTTCTTCGACTCACTGTCTTGCTTTATGGCCCTGTCCGAGTCGGCTGATCTCAAGGATGCCAACGGCAATCCACGCAACCTTAAGCGCTCCATGACGGTGGATGCTTTCGCATCGATGATCGCAGCCCCCCTCGGTACTAGTGCTGCACAAACCTTTATCGAATCCGGTGCCGGCGTTGCCCAGGGCGGCCGCACAGGACTCACGGCCGTCGTTATTGGCGTATTGTTTCTGCCGTTTTTGTTTCTCTCACCGCTACTGTCCCTAGTCCCCAGTATTGCCACTGCTCCAGCCCTGGTACTGGTGGGACTGTTTATGATGGCACCGATTGGAAAGATCGATTGGAGCCGTCTCGAGGAAGCCTTCCCCGCATTTCTAGCCATCATATTAATGCCGCTGACTTACTCCATCACCCTGGGCATCGCCTTTGGTTTTATCAGCTTTGTGCTAATCCGACTGGCTACCGGCAAACTACATGAGATTAAGCCCGCCATGTGGGTCTCTGCTCTGTTAGCGGTGGTTATGCTGCTGACAGCACAGTAGCCAGCTTTCGCGACCACTAATATATGAGCCAAACAACCCATAACAACATAACGAGTAAGACCATGATTACATTTCACCTCAATGGGCAACCACATCGCGTTGCAGCGGATGCTCACCTTAGCGTTCTGGAACTGCTAAGAGAACAATTACACCTGACCGGCACCAAAGAAGGTTGCGCGTCGGGTGACTGCGGCGCCTGCACCGTCGCCATCGGGGCCCTCGATGCCAATGGCGAGCTGCGCTACCACAGCGCCAACGCATGCATCATGCCAGCTCACCAGCTCCAAGGCCGCCACTTAGTCACCGTCGAAGGTCTTGCTGACAACCAGCAATACTTGCATCCCGCCCAGGCAGCCATGGTCGAATGCCATGGTAGCCAATGCGGCTTCTGCACACCGGGCATTGTGATGTCACTGTTCACACTGCACGAAGAACAGCATGCGGCCCCGCTCGCGGCTCCACTTAGCCCCGAACGCCTTGAAGCCGCACTGGGCGGCAATCTGTGTCGCTGCACTGGCTATCGCCCTATTCGTGATGCGGCATTGGCAATGAACAGCATCGATGGCCATCGCCCCTTATGGTTGGATGCAACGCTGGATGATGCGCAAGATAACCAGCACACGGACTTGGACGAAGCTAGCAGCCGCTTCCACCAGCCTCACCAACTGAATGACCTGGTACGCCTACGCGCTGCCCACCCAGAAGCACGCTTGGTAGCGGGTGCTACGGATCTTTGGCTTGAAGTCACCCAACAGCTTAAGGACTTACCACGGGTTATCGATACCACGCGCGTAAGCGAGCTTCAGCAAATTGAGCAAGGCCGGGATGTCAACGGACGTCCCGGCTGGTGGATCGGTGCAGCCGTCACCTATGCTCGCCTGGAGCCCTTGCTCAATAAAGAATACCCAACCTTTGCCCACCTTCTGCACCGGTTAGGCTCAGCTCAGGTGCGCAACCGCGGCACTTTGGGAGGCAACGTCGCCAATGCTTCCCCCATCGGCGACACCCCACCTGTGCTGCTGGCTCTTGATGCACAGCTTCGCCTTACCGGCCCTAAAGGTTCCCGCGAGATTGCCGCCAGCAATTTCTTCATCGACTACAAAAAGACTGACTTGGCTGAAAACGAAGTATTAAGCGCGATTTTTATTCCTGCCTCCCAAACAGGCCGTCAGTTGAAAGTATGGAAACTCTCGAAGCGGCGCGAAGATGATATTTCAGCCGTGCTTGGTGCCTTTGCCTGGCATCTTGAGGATGGATATCTACGCGATGTACGCCTGGCATTCGGCGGCATGGCCGGCATTCCAGCTCGAGCCCGAGGGGCCGAAGCTGCTCTCGAAGGGCATTCACCATCACCAACCGTATTCGAGGCTGCGCGCAAAGCACTCACCAGTGACTTTTCACCGATGAGCGATGTCCGCGGCAGTGCCGACTACCGCCAACGGTCAGCCAGCGCGCTACTTGAGCGCCTGCGCCTTGTCATCGAATCGTCTACCCACGCCCAAACAACTCAGGAGGTGATGCTTCATGCGTACGCTCACTGATCTGCCAGCACCACAGCCTGAGCAGAAAGCCTCTCAACCAGCACAGAATACCGGCCGTTTTTTTTCTGGCGCGTCGGCCAATCACGAGAGTGCCATCAAGCATGTCACCGGACGCGCGGCTTATATCGATGATCTAGCCCTTCCGGCCAATGCCCTGCATCTAGCCGTGGGTCTTTCATCAGTCGCCCACGGTCGTATCACTCGCATGGACTTGGACGCCGTAAGGTCTGCTCCTGGCGTGGTCGATGTCATTAGCGTGTCAGACGTACCAGGCCATACCGATATCGGCCCCGTTTTCCCTGGGGATCCCATCATGGCTGACGGCGAAGTGCTCTACGCCGGCCAAGTACTGTTCGCCGTGGCGGCCGAAAGCCACCGCGCTGCCCGTCAAGCAGTCGAAAAGGCGATCATCGAGATCGAAGCGCGCCCTGCTAGCCTCGACCCCGTTGCCTCCGTCACAGCGGGCGACCTGGTACGCCCCACCCACCAGCAGATCAGTGGAGACTGGGAAAAAGCCTTTGCCGATGCAGCCATTGTCGTTGCTGGCAAACAGTTTGTCGGTGGCCAGGAACACTTCTACCTGGAAGGGCAGGCCTGCGTCGCTCATCCCAGCGAAGACGAAGGCGTCATGATTCATACCTCAAACCAGCATCCCAGTGAGACTCAGAAACTGGTTGCGGAGGTACTAGGCATTCCCTTGCATGCCGTTACCGTCGAGACACGACGCATGGGGGGCGGATTCGGAGGCAAGGAGACACAGGCTTCTCCCTGGGCTTGCCTGACCGCCTTAATCGCCAGGCGAACCGGACGCAGTTGCCGCTTACGCTTACCGCGGGTCGATGACATGCGGGTAACCGGAAAGCGCCACCCTTTTCATAATGACTATCGCCTTGGCGTCGATGCCCATGGTGTGATTCTGGGTGGCGATATCAATGTGATCGGCGACTGTGGCTACTCTCCCGACCTTTCCGACGCCATTGTCGACCGCGCTATGTTTCACTCGGATAACGCCTACTCGCTGGGTGACGTCCGCGTTACTGGGCACCGCGCCCGCACTCATACTGCCTCTAACACGGCCTTCCGCGGCTTCGGCGGCCCCCAAGGTATGATGGTGATCGAGGCGGCCATGGAAGATATCGCTCGCAGCTTAGGCGAAGACCCGTTGACGATACGTAAGCGTAACTTCTACCGCGACGGGCGCAACACAACACATTACGGCCAGACAGTGGATCAGACTGTCCTCTTGCATGAACTGGTTGAACAACTCGAAACCTCTAGCGATTACTGGCAACGGCGCCAAGCGATTCAAGAGTTCAACGCCAAAAGCCCCGTCATTCGCAAAGGCTTAGCGTTGACCCCGGTAAAATTCGGCATCTCCTTCACTGCCCAGCACCTCAACCAAGCAGGGGCGCTACTGCACGTCTACACCGACGGCAGCGTAATGATCAACCATGGCGGCACCGAGATGGGCCAGGGGCTGCATACGAAGATTTGCCAAGTGGTAGCGCGTGAGCTAGGGCTAGATCTCGACAGCGTACGCATCACCGCCACACGTACCGACAAGGTGCCCAACACCTCTCCCACCGCAGCCTCCAGTGGCGCCGACCTCAATGGTCAAGCGGCCCGCGATGCAGCGCTCAAGCTTAAAACACGGCTGTTTGACTTTGCTGCCGAGCACTACCATCTCGATCGAGAAACCATCCACATGAAAGATGGTTATCTAATCGCAGGCTTCGGAGAAAGTGAACGCCGCATTGCTTGGGGAGAGCTGATTCAGACCGCTTACCTATCACGCATCTCACTATCTGAAAAAGGCTTCTACGCCACCCCCCTCATCCACTATGACCGCGCCAGAGGCAGTGGGCGGCCTTTCTATTACTTTGCTTTCGGCGCGGCGGTGGCGGAAGTCTCAATAGACACTCTGAGCGGTGAATACTTGGTGGAGCGTGTCGATATCCTCCATGACGTGGGCGACTCCCTTAACCCCGCCATCGATATCGGCCAAGTCGAAGGCGGCTTCATACAGGGGATGGGCTGGTTAACCAGCGAAGAACTGAAATGGAATGACCGAGGCCAACTGATCTCAAATGGCCCAGCGACCTATAAGATCCCCACTTACGGCGACCTTCCCGCCACCTTCAACACCCGCCTAATGGAGGGTCACCCTAACTCCATGGCCAGTATCTATCGTTCCAAGGCTGTGGGCGAACCCCCCTTTATGCTCGGCATCTCCGTATGGGCGGCCCTGCGTGACGGCTTAGCCAGCCTAAACGGATACACACAGGCGATTCCCCTAGACACGCCAGCCACACCGGAGCGAGTCATGGCAGCAGCCGAAGCCGCACGCACCAAACTCGGCCATACCACGAACGAAGGACACAGCAATGGTCACTAACACCCTTTTCAATTGCCTTCAGGAGCAACACTATGAATGAAGAGCAAGGGCACGCCCCGACACGCGATCAGCGCCATGCCTGGCTGATCCGTGCACGCATCCTGAGTTTCGATGCCGACCCAGGTGATGGTGATACACCTCGAGAGGGCAGCGTTGTCTACCATCAGGACGGCGCCCTATGGTGGTCCGACGGTCGCATACAGGGCGTCGGCGACTACCACGATTTAGCCCCTAGACTGCCCGCAGATATCAGTATCATCGACCAGCGTGACAAGCTGATCATGCCAGGCTTTATTGACAGCCATGTTCACTACGTGCAGCTCGACATCATGGCCTCCTATGGCCGCCAATTGCTGGACTGGCTGAATGACTACACTTTCCCCGAGGAGTGTCGTTTCGCCCAGCGCGCACATGCCGACACCATGGCCGATGCCTTCCTCGACGAACTGATGCGGGTCGGAACCACCTCGGCGCAGGTGTTCTGTTCGAGTCACCCCAACTCGGTAGATGCCTTTTTTAGCGCTTCCCAACGCCGTGGCTTATGCATGCTCGCCGGCAAAGTACTGATGGATCGTCATGCCCCCGAGGCGCTTACCGATAAAACCCTCGGCGGCATCCGCGATACCGAGCGTTTGATCAGTGACTGGCATGGCACCGACCGCCTTGGCTACAGTGTTACGCCGCGCTTTGCTCCCACGTCCACTCGCGCCCAACTGGATGCTGCCGGTGGCCTGCTGCGCAACGATGACAGCTTATGGCTGCAAACCCACTTATCGGAAAACCTCGGCGAGCTGGACTGGGTAGCCGAGCTATTTCCGGAAAGCCGTGACTACCTTGAGGTTTACGAACAGTCCGGCCTTGTTGGGCCTCGCAGCACGTTTGCCCACGGCATCCACCTGAACGATGGAATGCGTAAGCGGCTGGCCGAACGCAGTGCCAATATCGCTTTTTGCCCCAGTTCTAACCTATTCCTTGGTAGCGGTTTGTTCGACCGCCACGCAGCACATGAAAGCGGGTTGAATCTAACCCTAGCCAGCGATATTGGCGCTGGTACCGATCTTTCCGGCCTCGCCACTCTCAAGGCGGGCTATCAAGTAGGACAATTGCTCGGCCAACCACTGACGGCCTGGGCAGGCTTCCACGCCCTGACCCGGGGCAATGCCATCTCCCTGTCGCTTGATGACCGCATCGGCCGCCTCGCGCCGGGCATGGATGCCGATTTCGTTGTCATCGACCTGTCAGCCTCACCGCTGATGGCAAGGCGCATGGCGCGATGCGAAAGTTTGGCTGAGGAATTATTCACCCTAATGATGCTGGGCGACGACCGCGCCATCTGCGAAACCTGGGCCGGAGGGCGCCTGCAGCACCGACGTCAGAATTGAGGAGAGAATCAGCCGGAAGGGGGGGGGGGCCAGAAGTAGCTAAGCCCCCTCACCTTGGCAGGTTCGAAGGCCATCCAGAACGTCATATTCAACGACCAACAAAATGCCTATCGAGATGCACCCTGTTGCATTACCTCATTACTCTAAACCCAGCACATCCTGCATATCGTAACGGCCATGCGCTTTGTCAGCGACCCAGCGCGCCGCGCGCACTGCGCCTTTGGCAAACGTCATACGGCTAGAAGCTTTATGGGTAATTTCAATACGCTCACCTTCGGTGGCAAACATCACCGTGTGCTCGCCAACGATGTCACCAGCACGGACGGTGGCAAAGCCGATCTCTTTATCACTGCGTGGGCCGCACTGCCCTACCCGCTCGAACACGCCGTGTTCTTTCAGATTACGCCCCAGGCTGTCGGCAATCACTTCACCCATTTTGATGGCGGTGCCGGAAGGCGCATCGACTTTATGACGGTGGTGGGACTCAATCACTTCAATATCGTAGCCTTCATCGCCCAGCGCTTTGGCAGCCGTTTCGAGCAGCTTCAAGGTTAGATTAACGCCAACGCTCATATTGGGTGCGAACACCATGGCCACCTTATCGCGGTAGCTATCCAACTGGGCCAGCTCATCATCGCTCATACCGGTAGTGCCAATCACAATACGCTTGCCGTGCTCGGCGCAGAACGACAGGTTGGCCAGCGTAACCTGTGGTGCGGTGAAGTCGATCAGCACATCAAAGTCATCGACAATTGAGTCCAGAGAATCGACCGCAACAACGCCGCGCTTGCCTACGCCAGCCAGCTCACCAAGGTCAGAACCCGCCAGGGAGCTACCCGGCTCCACGATTCCACCGGCCAGTGCGGCTTCAGCCTCTTGCTCTACAGCGTTTACCAGCGTACGGCCCATGCGGCCAGCCACACCTACAATGGCAATTCGGGTCATGCGAACTCCTGCGCTCTGCGTTACAGTTGCGTGCGAAAATAGCGAGATCAAAATTTGTCGCGATTATAGCAGACACCCTCGAGCATTAGACGCTGGCCTTTTACATCTTGCAGGGCAACTCAGTTCTCCCATACGATCGCCAGCTCTTCATCCCCTGCCATTCGGATCAGATGACGCTCGACCACACCTTCAAGCTCATCCAAATGCTCCTCTTCGAGGGTTTCAAGGGCCACTACTAATTTATCGGGCTCCGCGAGCATTAAACAGGTGCCGGTGGCAAATGTAATGGTAGCTTGCTGATCACTCTGCTCGACCTCCAACTTGTGCGCCCAGTGTTTGCAGAGACGATTCATTAAACGCTCAGCGGAAGGCGTAGCAATTTCAACACGTGATAACGGCATAATGATTTCTCCAGAGAAGCAGCCATTTAGTACCTACCAGCGTAATGCGCGCGACGATCAGCGCCAAGCAGCGAATGAAAACGCCTTGGAACGATATGTTCCTGAGAAGTGAAATTGCTCATAGACACTGCAAGTAAAACGTCGATATTTGCGCCTATGCAGCTCTTATCCAACCCTTAACTTCAGCCGCCGCCCCTCCATCGCCGCTAGCGCTACCCCGCTTAACATCAGCGGAAGCGCTAGCAGGAAGCCGCTGGAGACCGGTATACCAAACAGCACCCAGTCGGCGATAACAGGCCAGGCCAGTGCCACATACTCGAAGGGGGCCAGCCGCGAAACTTCGGCATAGCGAAACGCCATCGTCATGGCGATATGCCCCGCCCCGCCAAATAACCCTGAGAGCACCAAAAGGCCAAACTCGCTGTGACTTAGTGAGGCCCACCCCAGCGGCAGCGTCGCCAGCCCGGCGAGCGAGGCCACCACAATAAAGTAAAAGGCGATGGAGCCAGCGGTCTCAGTGCGCGAGATACGCCGAACGGTGAGCAGCGCCCCGGCGGTTAATAGCGCCCCTAGCGTACCCAGCACATACCCCAGCAGCCGCCCATCGTCTGCGCCTGAATTAAGCCCGGGGATCACCAGCACGGCCATGCCAGCAAGGGCCAGCACAATAGCGCCAGCGCGATAAAAGGAGAACTTTTCACCTAGCAGCAGCACGCCACCTATCGCCATAAATACCGGTGCCAGTTGAACCAAGAGCGTCGCCTCGGCCACCGGCAAGAACGCCACGGCGGAAAACGAGAAGAACATCGCCGCCGCGCCCAATCCAGAGCGCAATAAGTGGCCCAGCGGCCGGCGGGTGGCCAGTGCTTTGGGGAACTCCCGGCGGATCATTAAAAAAATGACGATCGGGAATAGCGCAAACAGCGAACGGTAAAACACCGACTGCCCCACCGGCACGTCGTCACTGACGGCTTTAATGCACACCAGCATGCCGGTAAACAGGACGCCTGACAGTACCCGAAGCAAAATTCCCTTTATGGGTTTATCCTGAAGGTTATCCATTGCGCGAAGCATCCCCTAAATAGCAAAAACCCCCGGCGAACCGAGGGTTTTTGAACCAAACAACTAACTGCATACCATTATTACAGTTTTACGGCTTCATATCTTCAAAGAAGCTCTTCACGCTGTCGAAGAAACCGGTTTTCTTCGGCGAGTGGCTGTGGCTGTTGCTGCCGTCAAAGCTCTCTTGCAACTGGCGCAGTAGGTCGCGCTGTTCATCGTTAAGCTTGACCGGCGTTTCCACCACTACTTTGCACAGCAGATCGCCGGGCATGCCACCACGCACGGGCTTGACGCCTTTACCACGCAGGCGAAAGAGCCTGCCGGTTTGGGTTTCCGGCGGAATCTTCAGCTTCACGCGGCCGTCTAGCGTGGGCACTTCGAGCTCGCCACCTAGCGCTGCATCGACAAAATTGATCGGCACATCGCACTGCAGGTGCTTACCGTCACGCTGGAAGATGTGATGCGGCTTGATCGCTACCTGTACGTATAGATCTCCAGGCGGACCACCGTTAACACCGCTTTCGCCTTCGCCATTTAGGCGAATACGATCACCGGTGTCCACGCCGGGCGGAATCTTCACGGATAGCGTGCGTGTCTCGCGTACGCGTCCTTCGCCATTGCACTTATGGCACGGCACCTTAATGTGCTGGCCAGAACCATGACAGGTGGGGCAGGTCTGCTGCACGGCGAAAAAGCCTTGCTGCATACGCACCTGACCGTGACCGTGACAAGTTGGGCAGGTCTCTTTAGTGGAGCCTGGCTCGGCGCCACCGCCATCACAGCGGTCACACTCGATATGCCGCGGCACCCGGATATCGACTGTGGTGCCAGAAACGGCATTCTCTAAATCCAGCTCAAGGTTATAACGCAGGTCGGAACCGCGCGCCGGGGAATTGGGCCCACGGCGGCGACCACCACCCCCGCCAAAAATATCGCCAAATACATCGCCGAAAATATCGCTGAAATCACCAGCGCCTGCGCCGCCGCCGAAACCACCGCCGCCTTGGCCATCAACGCCCGCATGGCCGAATTGGTCATAAGCAGCGCGCTTTTCGCCGTCGCTGAGCACTTCATACGCTTCGGACACTTCGCGGAATTTTTCCGCTGAGGTTTTATCGTCCGGGTTTCGATCAGGGTGGAATTTTTGCGCCAGACGGCGATAGGCCTTCTTGATCTCTTTCTGATCGGCCCCTTTTTCGACACCCAGGACTTCGTAATAATCGCGTTTGGACATAGGCCCTACGCCTCCTGGTTAGCTACGCACTTAATTGAAAACTCGCCTTGTGCGCCTTGGCCGCGGAAACAGCAACGCGGGAGTAAGCTCCCGCGTCACCGCTTTCTTTGGCAGAAAGAGGTTGGTTACTGCTTTTTCTGCTCGTCGTTAACTTCTTCGTACTCGGCGTCAACCACGTCTTCTTCCGGCTTGGAAGTGCTCTCAGCACCTTCGCCGCCCTCTTGCTGAGCCGCTTCTGCCTGCTCGGCGTACATCTTCTGGGCTAGCTGGCCGGAGGCTTCGGTCAAGGCATCCAGCTTCTTCTGAATGTTATCGACGTCGTCAGTCTTAACCGCTTCTTCCAGCTCGGTAATGGTCGTTTCAATCGCCTGCTTCTCGTCTTCAGTCGCCTTATCGCCAGCTTCTTCCAACGTTTTGCGCGTGGCGTGAATCATGCCATCGGCTTGGTTACGTAGCTGAACCAGCTCTTCGAACTTCTTATCTTCTTCCGCGTGAGCTTCAGCGTCGCGAACCATCTGCTCGACTTCTTCGTCCGACAAGCCGCTAGAGGCCTTGATAACGATGGACTGCTCTTTACCAGTCGCCTTGTCTTTCGCCGATACGTTCAGAATACCGTTGGCATCCAGATCAAAGGCGACTTCGATCTGCGGCACACCGCGCGGGGCGGGCGGAATGTCGGCGAGATCAAAACGACCCAGCGACTTGTTCTGCGATACTTGCTTACGTTCACCCTGTACGGCGTGAATAGTCACCGCCGTTTGGTTGTCATCCGCGGTTGAGAAGGTTTGTGTCTTCTTGGTCGGGATGGTGGTGTTCTTCTCGATCAGCGGCGTCATCACACCACCCAGGGTTTCGATACCCAGGGTCAGCGGAGTAACGTCAAGCAGCAGTACGTCTTTAACGTCGCCACCCAGTACGCCACCCTGAATCGCAGCACCCACAGCAACCGCTTCGTCCGGGTTAACGTCTTTGCGTGCTTCTTTGCCGAAGAAATCAGCGGCTTTCTTCTGCACCATCGGCATGCGAGTCTGGCCACCGACCAGGATCACTTCGTCGATTTCAGAAGCGGATAAGCCCGCATCTTTCAGCGCCATTTTGCATGGTTCGAGCGAACGCTGAACCAGATCGTCTACCAGCGACTCCAGCTTGGCGCGGGTCACTTTCACGTTAAGGTGTTTCGGGCCAGTGTTGTCAGCAGTGATGTAAGGCAGATTCACATCCGTCTGCTGAGCGCTAGATAGCTCAATCTTGGCTTTTTCAGCGGCTTCTTTGAGACGTTGCATGGCCAGGTTATCGCCAGACAGGTCGATACCACTGTCAGACTTGAACTGGTCAACCAGGTAGTTGATCAACGCTAGGTCGAAATCTTCACCACCCAGGAAGGTGTCACCGTTGGTGGCCAGCACTTCAAACTGAGTCTCGCCGTCTACATCGGCAATTTCGATAATTGAAATATCAAAGGTACCGCCACCCAGATCGTACACAGCAATGGTTTTGTCGCCGCGCGATTTGTCCATACCGTAGGCCAGTGCGGCAGCGGTCGGCTCGTTAATAATGCGCTTAACGTCTAGACCCGCGATGCGACCAGCATCTTTAGTTGCTTGACGCTGGCTGTCGTTGAAGTAAGCCGGCACGGTAATAACGGCATCGGTCACCGCTTCGCCCAAGTAGTCTTCGGCGGTCTTCTTCATTTTCTTCAGCACTTCCGCGCTTACCTGCGGCGGTGCCATTTTTTTGCCTTTCACTTCAACCCAGGCATCACCGTTGTCTGCTTCGGTGATTTTATACGGCACCATCTTGATGTCTTTCTGAACAACGTCATCTTTAAAACGACGGCCAATTAGGCGCTTGATGGCGTACAGAGTGTTTTCTGGGTTAGTAACCGCTTGGCGCTTGGCCGCCTGGCCGACTAGCGTCTCGCCATCATCGGTATAAGCGATGATAGAAGGCGTCGTGCGGCCACCTTCGGCGTTTTCGATAACTTTAGCGCTGTCACCATCGAGCACGGCTACACAAGAGTTTGTGGTGCCCAGGTCGATACCAATAATACGTCCCATAGCAATTACCTCGAATTCGGTTGTTACAAAACTGAAAATTTAGTCTTTTAAAACGTGTCTGCGGGTTTCCCCGCGGGGTTGCCCTTTATTTGGGGGCCGCCGCTAGCATTTCAAGGGCTTTTTTCACACTCATATCTCACGCGCTTATTTCAGACGCTGTGCCGCCAGTGGCTTAATCGGCTTTTTTACTCACCACGACCATCGCCGGGCGCACGAGGCGTCCATTGAGCAAATAGCCTTTCAGCATGACGTCCATCACGGTGTTCGGATCCATGTCCGGGCTGGGCACCATAGTCATGGCTTCGTGCACCTGCGGGTCGAAGGGCTCGCCATGGGGCTCAATGCTTTCAACGCCGAATTTATTGAGTACATCTAGCTGCATTTTCAAGGTCATAGAGACACCTTCACGATGGGCGTCTGAAGCCCCCTCTTCCATCGCCTCTAACGCTTTTTCCAGGCTATCTACGACAGGCAGCAACTCTTTAACGAATTTCTCAAGCGCAAACTTGCGCGCTTTCTCGGCTTCCTGGTCAGCCCGGCGGCGCACGTTTTGTGCTTCTGCCGCGGCGCGCAACGCCTGGTCTTTAGCTTCAGTCAAGCTCTGCTCCAACTCGCTGACCTGGGCAGCCAGCATTTCGGCTTCGGGGTTATCAATGTTGCCTTCTAGCAGCTCTTCTTCATCAACCAAGCCTTCCAGCTCACCCTCCATTAGGCGCTCTTCGGCCACTTTCTCTTCCGCTTGCTCGGCGCCCTCGGCTTCATGCTCGTGGCGAGCCAGCTCATCATCCAACGGTGTTTGCGGTTCTTTCGCCATGTTGTGCTCCTAAAATGTCAGGCGCTGCCACATCGGGCTTGGCGCAAATAGTTAAGGGTATAAACAGCTATGCACGCTATATGGGGGCCATAAATTCCATCTCAAGAGGTGCATTGAAGTGAGTTATTAACTACTGTATAAATCAACAACTATTGGATAAGTATCCAGCTTCTATGCTGAACCGCCTCAGGAGGCGTCATGCTTACTCAGCTTGCTATTCAAGATTTCGCCATTGTTGATCACTTAGAGCTCGACTTAACCGGCGGCATGACCGCAATTACCGGGGAAACCGGGGCGGGTAAGTCGATTCTGTTAGGCGCCCTTGGGCTATGCCTGGGCGAGCGCGCCGACGCGGGCAGCGTGCGCCACGGCCGCGAGCGCACGGATCTCTCCGCGCGTTTTGATATCCAGCACCTGCCCGCCGCAATCGAGTGGTTAACGGCTCGAGAACTGCCGACTGAAGAGTGCTTGTTGCGGCGTGTGGTGACCGCTAACGGCCGCTCCAAAGCATGGATCAACGGACACCCGGCGACTATCTCGGACCTTAAATCCCTCGGCGAGCAACTGATTCAGGTGCATGGGCAGCACGCTCATCACGCTTTGATGCGCGAAGAGACCCACCTTGCCTTGCTGGACGATTACGCCGGCCTAAACGATTCCACCGCTCGATTAGCCGACACCTTCCGCGAGTGGCGCAATACGCGTCGTCAGTTGAAGAAGCTAAGCGAAGAAGGCAGCGAAGTAGAGGCCAAACGGCAGTTGCTGCGCTACCAGGTAGAGGAGCTGGATCAACTCGCGTTAGCGGAAGGTGAATTAACCACGCTAGAAGAAGAGCAGCACACCTTGGCTCACGCAGAAGAGACCCTGCGCGAAACCCAGTTTGCCGCCGACTGTTGCGCCAGCGATGAGGGCGGTGCGCTGTCTTTACTCAACCAGGCGTTCGCTCATTTAAGCGCGCTGCTGGGAAGTGACAAAGGCACCCTGGCCAACACGCTTGCCATGCTGAGCGATGCGCGTATTCAAGTGGAAGAAGCCTCCAGCGAGCTCAACCGACTCGCCAGCAGTACTGAGTTAGACCCCGAGCGACTCGCTTGGGTGGAAGAACGTATGGCCGACGTCCATCGCATTGCTCGCAAGCACCACGTTGCGCCTGAAGAGCTGTGCGCACTGCATGCCGACCTGCAGCGGGAAGTCGCTCAGTTGGAAGAGGGGGGCAATGATCTTGAGGCACTGAGCGCCCAAGTGGTCGAACTGCGCGAACGCTACCGCTTAGAGGCGAAAAAAATCACTGAGAGTCGCCAAAAAGCAGCGCTGCGTTTAGGCAAAGAGGTACAGCAACAACTGGGCTTTTTAGCCATGGGCAAAGCGCGCTTTGAAGTGGAGGTCACCGCCAAGGATGCACCCTCTCCGGAAGGCTTGGATCGCGTGCAGTTTTTGATCAACGCCAACCCTGGCCAGCCCGCGCGGCCATTGACCAAGGTCGCCTCCGGCGGCGAATTGTCGCGGATTAGCCTGGCGATTCAAGTCGTCGCGGCGACACACTCAACGGTGCCCAGCCTGGTGTTTGACGAAGTGGATGTGGGTATCTCCGGCGCCACCGCAGAGATCGTAGGCCAACTGCTGCGCAAACTGGGCCAAAACGGGCAGGTAATGACCGTGACTCACCTTCCCCAGGTGGCGGCACAGGCGCACCAGCACCTGCATATCGAGAAACAGGCCAAGCGTGACACCACGCTGACCCAGATGGCGCTGCTCGACGAACAGGGCCGCATCAGCGAACTGGCGCGCATGCTGGGCGGCGTGAAACTTTCAGACCAAACCCTCGCCCACGCACGGGAGATGCTCCACGCTAGCCAGCGCCCGCCCCACTAACCACACAGACACACAGACACACAGCTGATTGAACAAACACGAACGCCCCTGATCCACTGGGCGAATTCACTTCACGAATTCGACCCAGTAGATTAGGGGCGCTCACATTTCGAACAGCGACTAGCGTTTTCGACTAGCAGCGACCTAAGAACGTTATTTCTTGTTCGTCGGCCCGCTGTCCTGGCGCGTTACGTCGGAACCGCGCGGGCGCACATATAGCACCAGGGCGTGATCCACTAGTTCGTAGCCGTGCTCTTCAGCGATTTCTTGCTGACGACGCTCGATGATCTCATCAACAAATTCAATGATCTCACCGCTTTCAAGGCACACCATATGGTCATGGTGATCCTCTTGGGTCATCTCGAATACCGCATGTCCTCCGTCGAAATTATGACGAATAACCAAGCCCGCTGACTCGAACTGAGTCAATACGCGGTATACGGTTGCCAAGCCAACATCTTCGCCCGCATCAATCAGTGTTTTGTACACTTCTTCCGCGCTAAGGTGGTGCTGACCCGAAACGTTTTCGAGAATTTGAAGTATCTTAACGCGCGGCAGGGTCACTTTTAGACCGGCTTTGCGCAATTCATGGTTCTGATCGGCCATGGTCGCTCTTCGCAGTAACTGGTTAGGTCGGGTATGATCAACCGAAACCACGATAGTGAAGAATAGGCCCAAATGCAAAAATTGACTCGAATCATCACACTCTCCGTCGCCCTTACCGTCGTTAGCGGCTGCAGCTACGTCGGTGTTTACAAGCGCGATATCCCCCAAGGTAACCTGGTGACGCAAGAGATGGTCAGCCAGCTTCAGCCGGGGATGACCCAAGAGCAGGTTACCTATGTCATGGGCAGGCCGCTGCTGGAAGCGCCCTTTGACGCCAGCCAGTGGGACTATGTGTTCCGTTTAGACAAAGCGTATGGCGATGTGGAGCAGCGTCGCGTTACCCTCACCTTTGATCCGCAAGGGCGTCTGGTGAATATTGACCAAGAGGGTGACTTATCCAAACCGCTACCGCTTGAAGGTGAGAGCAGCATGGGCCCCGCAACAGAAGGGGTTGATCCCATGGATGCACTGCCTGCCGAGAGCACCCAGACACAGCCGCTCACCAACACACAAGCCGTTCAATAGCCTTAATGGCTAGCGCCCCGAGTCGCCCGCCTGGCGCTTAGCGCGCTCTAAGCGGGCGACTTTGGGGTCAATAGCCAACGGCCGGTAAACTTCGACCCGATCCCCATCGCGTAACGGCTGGGTATCGGGGTCGCGTAGCGCCTTACCGAAGATACCCAACGGTGCCTCAGCAAACGTATCGCCAGGCACATCGGGAAACAGCGTGGGTAAATCAGCCAAGGCAACGGCTTGGCGCGCGGTAGTGCCCTCAGGTACCTTCAGAGCCACTATGCGCTGTTTAAACGGCAACGCAAAGACTACCTCAATGGTCAGCGTTTCAGCGCCCATACAGCTCGTTTGCGCGCTTGGTGAAGGCATCAACCAGCTGTCCGGCGATTTGCTGGAAAATTTTGCCGAATGCCATACTCAGCAACCGGTTGGCGAACTCAAACTCCATCTCCAAACTGACTTTGCAGGCGCCCTCGCCCATAGGGATAAACAGCCAACGGCCTTTCAGTCGCTTGAAGGGGCCTTTTACCAGCGAGAGCTCAATACGTTCAGGCGCGAAAAGATCGTTACGCGTCGTAATGGTTTGCTCGACACCGGCACGCCCGAGGGTCATTTCACCGATGAGATGCACCTCATCATGCTCGAGCAAACGCGCCTGACGGCAACCTGGCAAGAACTCCGGATAGCGTTCGAAGTCGTTGACCAGATCGAACATTTTCTGGGGGGTGTGCCGCACCAAGGCGGAACGATTGACGGTTGGCATTGACCTCTCCGCTGACTTCACAGTGCCCAAAGCGTATCATGGGAAATATTTTTCAGACCCTAAATGGTATCACGCCTCCCCCAATAACGAAGGGGAAGCCACTGACAGATTAATTATGAGGTTCCATGGCCACTAAGAAAGGTAACAGTAAGGGCCCCGGTAGCAGCGTTATTGCCCAAAACAAGAAGGCACGTTTTGAGTACCATATCGACGAGACCTTCGAGGCAGGGCTATCGCTCGCTGGCTGGGAAGTGAAGAGCATGCGCGCGGGCAAAGCTCAGCTCACTGACACCTATATTTTGGTGCGTAACGGCGAGGCGTTTTTGCTGGGCAGTCATATTATGCCGCTTAACACGGCAAGTACTCATGAGATCGCAGACCCAACGCGCACCCGTAAACTGCTGCTGCATCGTAAAGAGATCGCCAAAATCTTTTCGGTCACACAAGACAAAGGCCACACCTGTGTGCCGCTCAAACTTTATTGGAAACGCAATAAAGTGAAATGCGAGCTAGCGCTAGTGACCGGCAAACAGCTGCATGACAAGCGCGCCACAGAAAAAGACCGCGATTGGAACCGTCAAAAAGGTCGAATCATGCGGGAACATACCAAGGCTTAACTGGTCAATCAGCTGTGAGCACGTTAGAATGCTCACCTGTAATAAGGGGGCGACATGGTTTCGACGCTGGTGACAACCCTTGCGGTGCATGCCGAGAGCGTGATGTATCTCGTAAATCCCACATCACGAAAAATAGTCGCAAATGACGAAAACTACGCTCAAGGCGCGCTAGCAGCTTAAACACTGTTAGCTTCTTGTCTGGCCCCAAGGTGATGTGCCTATTCATCACTGAGGGGATACGAGCTAAAGCTGATAGGACCGCGTTTGGTGGTGTCTTCTCGCCAAGCGTTAAACTTTAGAAGGCTCGCGTAGCTGAATCCTGACCGTCGGAGTCAGTCGCGCTAAACTAAATGACGGAATCTAAGCATGTAGAGCCAATAGGCGCGTGCTGGCGGACGCGGGTTCAATTCCCGCCGCCTCCACCACCTTAAGGTTTCAGGAGTTGTCAGAACTTCTCATGAAGCCAGCAATCAAGCGCCTCCGGGCGCTTTTTTGTTGTCAGGAGTATTCACCTAATATCTTGACATGCCCCCATCAAAGGGGGCATATCTGGGGGCACTAAGAGCCTTCACCGATGAGGTGCCCCCAAATGGCCCACGTTAGCAATAAGCTGTCGGCTACCGCCGTGCGCAGCGCCAAGCCCAAAGAAAAAACCTACCGCCTGACCGATGGTGGGGGCATGTACTTGGAAGTTACCCCCACTGGGGGCACCTACTGGCGCATGAAGTACCGTTTCCACGGTAAGGAAAAACGCTTAGCGATTGGCGTATATCCAGAAGTGAGCCTTTCCAATGCCAGAGAAGCCCGTGACCAAGCCCGCAAGCTACTGGCGCAAGGGCTAGACCCCAGCACCACCAAGCGAGTGACCAAAGAGCTTGGCAAAACATCGGCGGGAAACACCTTTAAGGCCGTGGCCACCGAATGGCTTGAGCATATCCATCGCCATGAAGTGGTGCCCGATCACTACGCACGCAATAAATCCCGCCTGACCCGTGACGCCTTCCCAGCGCTGGGCCATCGGCCTATTACCGATATAACACCGCCTGAACTGCTGGAATGCCTGCGCAAAATTGAGAAGCGCGGCCACCTAGAAACCGCCCACCGGGTAAAAACGCTGTGTGGGCAAGTGTTCCGCTATGCCATATCCACGGGCCGCGCCGAACGCGACTTAACGCCAGACCTTAGAGGCGCGTTACGCACCCCTAAGACAAACCACCATGCAGCGATCACCGACCCGGCTGAGCTGCCCCCACTTCTGCGAGCTATCGAAGGCTATAGCGGCACCCCAGTTACCATTGCCGCGCTCAAGCTTTCCCCGCTGGTATTCGTTCGCCCTGGGGAGCTACGCCAGGCTAAATGGGCAGACTTCGATTTAGAGCGCGGTGAATGGGCTTTCCAGCCAAGCAAAAACGCTGATCCGTTGGTGGTGCCCCTCCCCCGGCAAGCGGTGGCGATCCTTGAAGAAATTCAGCGGTTAACCGGACGCAGTGAATACGTTTTCCCCGGTGCCCGTAGCAGCAAACGCCCCATGAGTAACGCCACGATCAAAGCCGCGCTTGACCGCATGGGCTTCCAAGGGGAAATGACCGCCCACGGTTTCCGGGCCATGGCACGCACGATATTGGCTGAGCGCCTTGGCTACCCAGAGCAGTACATAGAACAGCAGCTAGCCCACAAGGTGAAAGACAGCAACGGTCGCGCCTATAACCGCACCACTCACCTGGAACAGCGCCGGGAAATGCTGCAAAGCTGGGCCGACTACCTCGACGCCCTACGCGATGGCGCAAGCAATGTGGTGCCGATCTATAAGGGAGTAGCCAATCATGGATGATGAGCTAAAAGGCATACAAGACGATCTGGATAGCTTGGTTGGGCGCTTAGAGAAGTACATTAAAGCCAACGATGGTGCTTACGGCTTACCCGAAACGTGTAGTCTGCTTGGTATTTCACCTGAAGATGGTGACAGTAATATAAGAGCTGTGGCCAGGGATACGCTTTACCTATATCTAACTCAACGCGCTGACCGTGACCTTGGTAGTGCATGGATTCAGGCGTGCGAGGAAAGAGGCCTTTCAAAAGCATCACGCTGGATTCGTATAGATCAACTTGGTGAACAAAAAGGCAGGCTTATATTTGCCTTAGAAGCAATCAGCAACACGCCTTACAAGGCATCACAGGCAATCCGTCCCATTTTTCAATTGGTACAGCCTGAAGAAATGGCGATACTCGCCGAGATGGCCACTCGCTACCTTAATCAGCAGGACAAGTACCTAGGTGAATACGGCGGCGAGCAAATCCTGAGGCGACCGGGTAAAAGGCCTAGATACAGCGCAGATCAACGCCAGCGAGCAGTGAATGAATATATCCAGTTGCGGGAAAAACATGGAAAAGCTGCATATCCGCTTGACCGCGAAACCTGTCAGCCAATAGCAGAAAAATACAATATTGATAGCGGACAATCAGTAGTGGACGCCGTGCGTGATCAGCTCGACGAGATAATTTGGGAGTCAACAAAAGAACGAAAGGTAATGCTCATCAAGCTTAGAGAAAAGCTTGATATAAAAAATTAGGAAGATCTAAAGCAAGCAACTTGTTTTTTACCTGCTACAGCCTCTCCAAATAGCTAGCCATCCTAGCCATGTCCAAAGCAATCAAGAGCTACACCGACATGGCTAATCTAATCAAACTCCCCGCAGTTAAAGAAAAGACTTCCCTAAGCACTAGCACCATTTACCGAGGCGTTGAGCGAGGCGACTTCCCCAAGCCTGTGCGACTTAGCCCACGCTCCGTGGCCTGGGTAGAGAATGAAGTTGAAGCCTGGATCGAGCAACGCATTGAAGCTAGCCGCCAAGAGGGGGCCGCATAAATGTTGACCGCTGCCACCACTCCCCGCTATGCTCCAAGGGCTGGCGCAAAATCGTCAGCCGGGTGTGCAAGCTCGAATTCAAATAGGCGCAACAGCGCCCACCATGACGGCGTTTTTTTTATGCCCGTCAATTATGGTGGACTGTGCGTGGGAGGCTTCGGCCTGCCGGATTCCTATTTGTCCGGTCTTGCACACCTGCGTACAGTCCGCCACCCATCATGTGCAAGTGATCTGGCGGACTCCGATCAAATAGGAGATCCACCAATGACGGCATCAATCCGCCTATCCAACCTGATTACCCGCAGTTTATCCAGCCGTGCAGCAGCGCATCGCCAGATGGCCAAGGCCGCTTTATTTGCCGATTCCAGCACGCGCACCCGCCTTAAGCGTTACAACCACCACATTGAAAAAGCCCAACAGCTAGAAGCCCGCGCCCTAGAGACTGCCAAGCGCAGCGTAGGCGGTGCGGCATGAACCAAAACCAAATCCCTCAAGAATGCCGCGACGCCTTGTTGCACATAATGACTATCGGCATGGCTGCCAACGCTTTACGCCATGCGGATGGATCAGAACCGCCATGCTGGGTAAGCGTCGATTTCAGCGGAATGCTACTTGAGCTGAACGTTCACGTATTACGCCGCGCTGACCTTCGCTCTCCGGGCGCATTGCCAAAGACCTATTGCGTGCGAGTGCCACCATGCCGACGCGCTGAGCCCGACAGCCTTGAGCAGCTTCAAGCCATTGCCCGCGAACTGGAAGCGTTACTTCCTAAGGCGGCGGCCGCATGAACCGCCTAAACAACCAAACCATAAAGCACCTAGCCGAGCTGCGTGATATTGCCGAAGCCAATACCATGCTAGCAACCGTGATGGGTGATGTTGCCTATCTAAGCGGTGAAGTCACCGAACAGCAGGCGCAAGCCTGGGCAACCGTCTTCCGTTGCATGGGGGAACGTGCCACCACCTTAGCCTATGAGCTTTTGGAAGAAGACCCCGAAGCCGCTGACGCTGAGCTGGAAGGGGGCCACATTGCTGACTAACACCCATGAAAAAGCCCAGCGCAATGGCTGGGCCTTCTCCGCGCCGCCTTCCACAGCAAACGCTAAACCTGAGAATAGCACACGGTATGGGGCGCGCCTATGCCGTGTGGATCGTACGCAATCGTCAACGGTCATTGCTGGCGCTGAGAAGCTAAGCCCGGTAAGCGGTAAGGGGGTGATATGACCAGCCACGCCGCCTTTATTGATCGACAAGCCTTTGCTGATTCGCTGCTGCATTGTGGCCCTTGGAAGTGCAGCAACGACGACCAAGCCTTGATCGACCACGCCACCGCCCAAGCCCGCACCGTTGAGCTGGAAACCGCACAGCTCAGCGACCCTATTTACGCTTTGCAACGCGCCCGCCGCCGTGCCACCCGTCATCATCTAACCCCACCCACGGGGTATAGCTGTACCGGGGAGCTGTTGCGGCTCGCTTGCCCGCTGTGGTGGCGTCGGCAGCTTCGCCGCTTAACCAGCCGCCGCCGTGAACAGCGGCAACGCCTGCTAGGTCGTACCCAGAAGCGGGCGGGTATCTACGTGAGCAATGAAGGCTACCGCCGCCGCATTGACCAAGCCACCCGAAATGCTCGCCTGCTGGAAGCCATCACCGCCACCAACCAAGAGGGCGACCAGTACACGCTGGCAGAACTGACAGAGCTTGGCCTGGCTAACCCTGAGTTTCGGCGGGCAGAGCTAATGCTGCGCATTGCCGACACTGAGCGCGAAGCCGACCGGGCCGGGCATTGCGGCATGTTCTATACCATCACCACCCCTAGCCGCTTTCACCCGGTACGCCAGAACGCCAGCCTAAACCATAAGTACGCTGGCGCTGACCCGCGTGAAGCACAGGCTTACTTGCAAAACCAATGGGCCAAGGCCCGCGCCAAGCTAAAGCGTGAAGGCTTGGGTATCTATGGCATCCGTGTAGCTGAGCCTCACCACGATGGCACCCCGCATTGGCACCTACTGATATGGATGTGCCCAGAAAATGAAGGCCGTGTAACCGGGATTTTACGCCGCTATGCCCTAGAAGATTCACCAGGGGAAGTAGCACACAACACCAGCATCCGATTCAAAGCGGTCAAGATCGACCGCCGCAAAGGTAGTGCAGCGGGTTACGTGGCTAAGTACGTGGCGAAGAATATCAACGGTAAGCAGCACAGCCGCCAAGGTGTACCGGGCGATAACCTAGACCACTACGGCCAGCCACTAGAAACCAGCGCCCCGCGCATTGAAGCGTGGGCAGCCTGCTGGGGTATTCGCCAGTTTCAGTTTGTCGGCCTTCCTTCCGTCACCGTGTGGCGTGAACTGCGCCGCCTCAAAGATGAACAGCGCCTAGCCGATTGGGAAGCGGCCACACGGCCAGAACCGGAAGCCGCCGCGATCCTAGAAGGATTACGCCAAGCGGCCAATGCTGGCGCCTGGGATAAGTACCTGCACTTGATGGGTGGCCCTATGCAGCCCCGCGACGCTGCACCCATTCGCCCGTGGCGGGTGGTACGTCAAACCGTTGACGCGGCCAACATCAACCCAATGACCGGGGAATGGTCAAGCGACACGCTTGGCCGTTACGGGGAACCGATGGCGGGCACCTGGGGCTTAGTGGTTAGCAGTCAGTTAGGCGAAACGGAATACCTTACCCGGTACTACCGCTGGACGTTTGAGCGCAAGGGTAAAACTGCCGGGGTTGATTTTCAGCGCGAAGGCGAAGCCGCAGCGCCTTGGACTCGTGTCATTAACTGTACGCGCAGAGCCATGAAATACGAGAGAGAGGCAAGGGAACTGGCGGCAAAAGGGCCACTAACCGCTTTTCGTTACATGGGCGAATTGAAGCCTAAGCGACCGCTATGGCCATGGGAGAAATCAATTCTATTTGAAAGGAGCGCTACCGAAACATTCCGGCGGTTATTTCCAGTAGCCGACCCGGCCAGGGTGGCCGAGCTTCTCCAGCAGGGAGAGAGCTATCGCGAGCGGGACGATATGCAGCGCGTGATGCGTGAAGAGCGCGAGCGCCTTGAAGTACGGCGCAAGGCATCTATTGAGGAAGGCCGTGAACTGGTTCTTGATTGGCTGTTGGATGGGGAGCTGTCACTCGCTGATATACCACCGGGAGTATTTGCATGAACGGTGACGCCTTACTTGCCCGCATTGCTCATATGCAGGCCACTGCTGGCGCTGCCCGGTCACAAGGTCAGCCCGGTATCCGAGCCAAGCAACGCCAGCGCCGTGCAACCGTGACCACTCGCATAGAGCCATGGCTGGCGCTGATAGAGAAACGGTGCGGCCTGCTGGCTGAGGATCGTCGCTTTATTCGCCTACGGTTGGCCACACAACAACACAGTGAAGCAATGCGGCTAGCCGAAGGGTATAGCGCCGCCTGGGAACAGGCAGCCATGCAGGAACAGCGCGCCCATGTAAAGAGCAATGCAGGCCGTCAAGCGGCTAATCGTTGGCTAAAACGGCAGCTTGATCAATGAGCGCGCTAACGTGGTCAACCGTGTTCATGCTCACGGATATAGGTTTTAAGCGCCTGGTCAATACGACGCTGCCAGCCTTCGCCCTCTGCTTTGAAATGCTCTATTACTTCGGGAGAAAGGCGTATTGACGTTTTAACCTTAGTGGGGGCTTGCTGGCGCCCACGCTTACCAATTGTTCGTTGCAGGGCAGCGGGCAGCACGTCAGCCATGGGCCGCATTTGTTTTACGTCCGCGTCTGTTAGCTCTCTTACTTCGCCGTCTTTATTCGTGAGTCGCGTTTTCATAGCTCCGCACCTCCCGTGCGTTGGCTTTCCTGAGACTGATCACCCGAATGCCATCTGTGATAGGTGTAAAGCACACCACGTGCACCCTTTCCCCTATCTTTCCCAAACCAATGAAGCGCCGTTCTGGGTAGTCATTGCGGGTATCTTCCGAAAATACAGCCCCATCCCAATCAAAGCGCTCTGCTGCCGTGAAAGGAAGGCCGCGCTCCTGTTCATTCCGGGCGCTTTTGTTTGGGTCATAGTCGATGATCATAGCTTTTATTGTATGGACAAAAAGAATAGTCCGCCAGTTCCCCGCAATAAAAAACCTAGGTTCTTCTGGCGCTCAACACCCAGAGCCACGGGGGCAGACAGTCCCGGATTCCGGGAAATTTTGGGCCACCCAGCGTGTACCACCGCAGGTGGGCAGTATCCGCGTAGCGATGCGGCCTATCACCTGTGCGACCTGTACACCGTCCCCAGCTTACTCAGGCAAAGCATGTACAGGTGCCCCCCAGCGAAATGCACACCTCAAAGCGGCACCACTCACCAGCCACGGCCAGCGCTTAGCGCCGCCGGGAGGTGACGCCATGTAATAGCCCAACGCTAAAGAAAAGGCCCAATAAGGCCAGATTAACGGCAAATAAAAGTGGTACGAAAATGAAGAAACGCGGTTCCCAGATTTACCCAACTCAACAGCGGCGCGCAGAGCTGGCGCGAATGCTCAATGAAATGGCCAGCGCTGGCGACGTTAACGCCGCTGGCTGGCTACTGCTGTTATCTGAAATGAAACAACCCAAAAGCGAGGCAACCCAATGAACGACAATCTAAACACCTGGAAAGCATGGCTTGAACAGCACCAACAAGCTCAAAAAGTGGTAAGTGCCGCCACTGTCAAAGCGTCAGAAGCACGGCATCAAATGGAAATGGCTGAACTACACCTTACGTCTTTAACCCATAGAGAGAGCCCGCATGGCTTGCAGATTAGCCAACCTGCAACGCCTGAACAGGTGCAAAAGGTAACGGGAGCCCTTACTGCTAAGCTAGAACGCAGCGCCACACACAAGCATGATCCTAGCCGATTAGAATTACAGAAAGCGCTTAGTGATCTCCAAAAAGCACGGGGTCGCTACGATGAAGCCCATGCCACTCATGTTGAGCTAAGCGACGAACAATCACAGGCTGAAAAAGCATTAACTGCTATCGTTAAGGATCGGCCAGAGGCTACACCGCAGGCGTTGGAGGCGGTGACTCAGGCAATGGATGCACACCAGCAGCACATTGACAAAATCAACGTCACTATCACGGCGATGAAAGACAGCAAAAGCATAATTGCCGACCTGGAAGATCAAGCCCGCCGCGCTGCTGAAGAGGTGGATCGGCTAGAAGCTAGCGCGCTGATGGGCGAAGTTGACGAAACCGCCAAGGGGCAAGCCACCACCACACTAGCGAAGGCCCGGAAGGCTGCCGAAAAAGCAGCCGAACAGGCAGAGAAGCAAGCCAGTGGACGCCGGGGGCTAGAAAGAATCCGTGACGACCTGCAAGCCGAGCTTACCGAGCTGGAAAGCCTGCAACGTGGCGTAGGCTATGAGGTCGGTAAAGCCGCCATAGCGAAAGCAGAGCGCGAACTGCTGGAAGCTATCGAGGTGGCAGGGCTGCAAGATCGTGTGGCCGCGATTAATGCCGCCCGCGATGAAGCGAGCTTCTACGCCCCTGAGGGCACTGGCTACAACAGCGCTCACATTGAACTAAGGCTTTCAACTTTCTACATGATGGATGCACCTGAGCGGCTTGAATTCTAACCAGTAGGCCGCTTACTTAAGCCGCGAAGGGTAACCAGCTTCGCGGCTTTTTTGTGGCCAGCGCTGGCGCTCTTACATGCCGAAAAAATAAAAAGGTACTCCCCCACCCACCCCGGCATTACGGGGGCAAACAGTCCCGGAATTCGCCTATGCACGGCAAATTTACGGGATTGGTTGTTGTTTTGTTATCACGCCATCAAGCCGCCGCTGGCACCATGCCCGGTATACCGTGAACACCTCGCTACTTTTGAGCCGATATAAGCCACTTATGAGCCAATGCGCTGTTTTTGATGGCCTTTGGTCAGGATGGAGCGAAGCCAAAAAGGTGCCCGCCATCCGCTAAGGTGGCCACTAAACCGCCCCGGCCATAGGCACGCGATACAACAACCCAACGCAACCAAGCGGCGCACTTTGGCCATGCCCGGTGCGCTGCTGGCGTTGCTGTGATTTTGTCACGATTTAATGCAGGCAATTAGGCTGCTGGTGCACTTCACTACCTGGGGGATGGGGCGAAGCCCCATGAAGCGAAGCGGTAACAGACCGGGCACTAAAGCCGCGGCGGCTTGTGGGCAGCCGTCCACCTCAAAGCCCAAAGCACCACCGCCGCTTTATTGCCAAACAGGGTTTAATAAACGGCACTTGTTGGATAGCCCGCTGCAAATTTAATTACCCCCATATCTCTACCCGAGTTCAAAGCACGGGTTAAGGTGAGTAGCGACATAAAATAGGGGGCATAATTGGGGGCACTTTTAAAACTGTATAAATTTATTTACAATAAAAACATAAGGTTAAACATACTTTAAACGGGACGCCGCCTCCACCACCTTACTATACAAATCAAGCACCTACGGGTGCTTTTTTTTGTGCCCTATACAAATATTCTTTAGAGCTAAAGCAAAGCTTCATGCATGCTTTAAGTCCGAGGGGCAAACTACTGCATTTATCTTCTTGTTAAGGCTAGCTCAAAGCATTGATATGTGGTGCTATTCAAGGCAACTCCTGACGACATACAGGCGCCCAAAGCTCTACTGCACAATTTAAGTTGAGCTTTTTACGTTTTTCTCCCATATTCAGTACAAGATGTGCCTCTTAATACTTAGCCGTCCTGATGGTGGTGCCTTAACAATCATCGTTACCCCTATCCGCGAAATGCAGAATGACAGCGATTATATCTTTCTACCCGATGAAAGGATTAATGTAATACAGCGTTTTCGTTTGCCGAGTCACCGCATCTGATCCACTTAGGGAGCCAGTCTTTACCCTAACTATAAAATGAATGCGACTAATAATTGTCTGCTGCTGGGACATTGGGCATTCGGAAAAATATAGAGAACTAAACTAGAAAGGCAGGGAACATGGAGATAACACAAAAAATTGCAGCTCTGGCCAGCCGTGCAAAAGAACAACTCGATCATATAGTTAATGAAGAGGCGACAAAGAACGCCATGGTTATGCCCTTCATACAAAGCTTGGGGTATGACGTATTCAACCCCACTGAAGTGCTTCCAGAATTTACCGCTGACGTGGGTTTGAAAAAAGGGGAGAAGGTGGATTACGCCATCAAAAATGAAGGCGTTCTATCTATACTAATCGAGTGCAAGCCCCGCACCACCGATCTTGCTAACGCTCAATTTAGCCAGCTATACCGCTATTTTAATTGTACTGAAGCCAAGTTCGCCATTCTTACCAACGGTATTGAGTACCGCTTCTACTCTGATCTCGATGATGCCAACAAGTTAGATACTCGACCTTTTTTCACCTTCCGTTTAACCGACTACAATGAAAGAGATATTGAAGAACTGAAAAAATTTGCAAAACCTGTCTTCAATGTCGACACCATCCTCAGCACTGCCAATCGCCTTAAATACACCAATCTCGCCAAGACATCTTTCAGTAAATTGATGAAGGAACCACCCCGAGATTTTATCAAGCTAATAGCCCAAGACTTTTTTGATGGACGAATGACACAACAGGTGCTAGATGAGTTCACCCCCATCATTCGTGACGCGATGGCCCAGCACATTAAGGAACAAGTTTCACAACGCTTAAAATTGGCTTTAGCCACGACGAGTGGTGAAGAATCATTGGCCATCGTCGCACAACCCGGTCAAGACGATACCAAAGTGACTTTAAAGTCTGAAGACGAAATCGTTACAACCCAAGAAGAAATTGATGGATACAACATGGTCAGAGCCATCGTAGCCAGCGCAGTTGCTCCCGAACGCGTATACATGCGAGACGCCAAATCCTATTGTGCAATTCTGCTGGATGACAACAACCGGAAACCTATTTGCCGCCTACATTTCAATTCAAAAACTCTTAAGCGACTAGAAATTCGCCAAGATGATCAGCAAGTTAAGCATGACCTAGTCACGCTGACTGATATTTTCAGCCACAGTGAGGCGTTATTGGCAGCTGTAAAAAGTTACGAATAGCTTTTTCGAGTCGGCTTTATGCCGACTTTCCATAAACAACCTTAATAACGTAATAACATAGTCAAATAAATATATTATTCCCTTTCTAACGATCACATTCGCTTATAGCTCGCTGTAGGTTTTCGGGCAACACTTTGTCCATAGGTTGCATCCGTTTAACGTCCCGGCCTGTGAGCTCTCTTACTTGACCTGCTTTATTCGTGGGGCGCGTTTTCATAGCGTCTTATCTCCCATGCGCGGGTATTTCTAAGGCAGATAACAAGTATATAGATTTCAATTCCCAGATTGAGGCCGAGACCGCTTCCCGTAGAGCGTAAAAGGGGGAATTCCAAGCCCTACAACATGCGCTTGTTATGTGTTCATCTCAATTAAAAATCGCACTGAATAAGGGCACTATGGGTCATAACCAAGTTTTAACCTTTAGGTATTGTTTCAGGACGAATATATGGAAACATGTGGGCTACGTAGTCAGCTTTTCCAAGTTCGATCTTCTTGCTGCGCAATATTGAATAAGCGATCATGAGGTGGAAGTAAAATTGGGCTAGTGCCCAATCACGGGCATATTGCTCAGCGGTCAGATCAAGAATCATACCGTTCGGAAGTTCGTGCACAACGGGTTTGTCCGAGTTTGCATCCAGGGCGTTAGGAGCGAGGCCATCTAGTAACACGATAGTTTCATCAATCCGAGTTTGAGCATCCGCGAGCGAACCGGGTCGCTCGCCTGCATTTCGCCCTTCTTCGAGCAGCTCATCGATAGATTTTGGGAAAGCCTCTCCTTTAAGTCGGAATATTGCCTCTTGAGCCTGCACGCAGGCAAACCGAATCTGAGTCGATAGGGGAAACATATCTGGCGCGAGACGCGCGGATAACAGCGCTTCCGCATCTGCTTTCGGCATTTGTTCCTCTGCCTTTTTCAACCAACCTGCGAGCGCTCTGAGCATTTGCGTATAGGTTGGGACGAGTAGCTTCGTTAATGACATGGATGTTCTTCCTTCTAAATTGATGGTTACTACCGCCCGCTACTGAGAGCACATTTTGAAAACCAGACTTTATGCAAAGGGTAGCAAGCTGGCGCTTCTAAACACGTAACGCCGCTCAGCTTACGCGTACGAAATGGAGCGAAGTCGCAATGTAGCAGACGTCGCCGTGACTGGCCTTTTTAGGGCAAAGACTTAGAAAGTCGGAACGAAAAGTTCCCATAGCCCAGTTCTCTATAAAAATCTAAAGCGTCAGAGTTGAACGCCATTACCTCTAGCTTGATATCCTCAGCACCTTTCTCTTTTGCATAAGCCTCGGCAGCAGACATAAGCTCTCGGCCTAGCCCCCTACCACGATAGCTTTCGGCCACGACTATTGTGGCTACGTGCCCACGGGGCCGAGAAGTGAGAAACGGGTATGGCGCCGATGTTGATACCGATACCGCCACTGCGCCTGTTAATACACCATTGTCCTCTGTCACAAATACCGCGGAATTATCCATGCTCATGAAACCTAGCCAATATGGCTCATCACGATTGCTTCCATCTGGCTTGACGAAATCATGTGGCATATGTAAATAGTGATCTTCATTAATCTCATTAGAAAGTTGGCAGATGGCGTTCAGATCGGCTTTCCTAGCTTCACGGACAATCAAATTGAAGATCTCCTTTTCGTCTCTAACGAGGCTGTAGAAAACTCCGATTTAGAGTCATCACCACCGCCTGTCGTCCTAATTTATTTACTCCGCCAGTCATCTGGATGAGTACTCCTAATATCGGCATTCAGCCACTTAAGCACCCAGCTAAAGCTAGTTGAAGGCGGTATTTTGCTCTTACAAGCGACTTATCCCGCTGTGTGGTGTTCCTGGACTTCGCCCATCAATTACGATCTGGTGTTTTTTATCCACCGTGGCTACGCCGAGCTCGTTACCCAACAAGCCTTGTTCGTGGCACACCAGCAGAACTTGTTCGAACAGCGCTTCAATTTCATCAGCATGGCGGCTGACGAAGCTTGCCAGGGTGGTGAAGTGGGGTACGGTAATCTCAAAACACAAACTCCAAAATTTTAAGGACCACAATCCGTGTAACGCCGGCCAACACGCGCAGCTTTGTAGTGAAGGCGAAGCCGCAACGAAAAAGCTGTCGCCGTGATTGGCTTGGTTATGCATTCCCCTACCCCCTAATTCTCGCGGCAAGTTCTGCTAAGACATCATCGTCTTCCATAAGCGAAGTAAAACCAAAAGTGTAGCCCACAGTAAAAAGCCGAAGGCTGGCAAGCACCAAACGAACCCGGCGTCTGTGTACACGAGTTGAGCTTCTGGATCGTAGTACCGTCCAAGCTCATTGAAATCGATGCTCAAGTAACGCTCGTACCAAACCCAAAAAAAGAATGCGGACAGTACAAGCAACAAAGCGCATCCGGCTGAAAATACTTTGACTGGGGGTTGCGGGTCGATACTGTTCATAGGGATAACAGGTATTAGACTACTCATCTTATGATTGGATGAACGTGCCTACACGTTCATCCGACAAATGCAGCCTTAAAAACCGCTCCAAGTTATTGATATAAATTATTAATAACTTTAATTAGGCTGCGCATCCAAAGTTCGCGCGCCTGCTGTATTTCCCGGCACCTCCGCCCTGGGCGGTTATCTGTCGTACTGCTTTTCTGATTCACCCTACCAAATCCAGATTAGCACAGGATGCTTAAGACGACTGATTATCTTAGGTTTGGGCATTCAACGCCGACTTTGTCAGGTCAGCGGGAGCTGCTATAGGTAAGAAGGCTCTCGGTAAGCGCGCTATTGCGCCCATCCGCTGCCCTTGCGAGAGCACAAACCGGGGGGGATAACCCCACCCAGCGGGAAGTAGTCACCTTTACCGCTGGGTGGGGTAGCTGCTCAGCTATCTGAACAACCAACTTTTGCAGGCAATAGCCATCACCTAGGTGATGGCATAGTTGCACGGTATGGGAATAACGCAGGGTTGAAGAGAGTGGTGGTCGGTTGCTTAACGTTTTGCACTCCACTTCCGTGGATCAATGCGCCCTTCGTACATCGGTAACTCCAGCATCGGGTCATCCTCCCGGAACTGAGACCACATACGGTTCAGGCCCGCAGTGCCGAAGGTGCGCACTCGCTCGACCTCATCCAGGTTGAGTACATCGGTGAGAATGCCCGGGGTGGCGCCGGGCATACTGGCGCGGATGCGGCCTTCGGGGTCGACGATTAGGCTCTGACCTTCCCCCGAAGGCGTGGCCGCATTGGCGCTGACCATATACACCTGATTAAAGATAGCGTTAGCCTGCACCAGGATTTGCTCCTGAGCGCGGTCGCAGGTGGTGGTGGCCACCTGATTAATGATCACATCGGCCCCCAGCCAAGCCAGTTGGCGCACCATCTCGGGAAACCAGATGTCGTAGCAGATGGCTAGGCCGACCCGGCCTATGCCGGGCACCTCGAACACTTCAAAGCGTTCTCCCGGTTGATAGGGCTCAAAAGGTCGCCAGGGGAAGCACTTACGGTAGGCGGCTACGCGCTCACCTATGGGCGAATAGACCGGCGCGGTGTTGTACAGGTGCCCATCCTCTCCCCGTTCGCATACCGTGCCGGGCAGCAGCCATATCCCCAGGTTACGGGCGACACGTGACAAGTGCTGGTGGCGAGGTCCATCAATGGGCTCAGCAGCGGCTTCCAGTTGCTCCTTGCGCTGCTGGGGCGTCCCCGAGGCAGCGCACAAATGGATCTCGGGATAGACCACCATCCTCGGCTGTTCAAAGTCAGCGCCGAAGTCGCTCAGGTGCACCGCCAGTTCGGCCTCGAAGGCCTGCAGTTCGGTGTCAGTGCCATGCTGCCGCGAGGCTTCCTGCACCACTAGCACGGGCAAATATCTGGACATGGTCGGTCTCCGTTTAAAAGGTCGCTTTTGCCTAGCTGGATGCGGGCTCTGAGTCTTCAAAGGCCACTTCCGGCGGCTCACGACGGAAAAAGCGAGTCAAGTAGGTCAGCTGAGCGAGACCGATAGAAAGCCAGATCAAGCCCAGAATAAAGGCGTTGACGTCCAGCTTGCTCATCAGCCACAGGTTAACCAGGGCGCCGATGAGCGGCACTAGCATCCCTCTAATCACACCATACTGGCGCCTTGCATCGGCGTCTTTGCTGACCAGAAAGATCACCGACAGGTTCACCATCGTGAAGGCGATAAAGGCACCGAAATTGATAAACGAGGCGGCAGATAACACATCGAGGAACAAGGCGATAACGCCGATAGCGCCCGTGAGCACGATGTTGAACACCGGCGTATGAAAGCGTGAATGCAGCGCACCGAACAGCCTAGGCGGCAGTACCGCATCCCGCCCCATGGCAAACAACAGTCGAGAGGCACTGGCTTGAGCGGCTAGGCCAGAGGTGAACTGGGCGAGTACCATGCCAGCCAGAAAGATCGCCCCGAAGAGATCCGCACCGATGGTCGTGGCTATCTCAAAGGCGGCGGAGTCGGAATTTACGAAACTGCTGCCAGGATGCACCAGTTGGGTTGTGTAACCCACCACTACATAAATACCGCCACCGATTAGCGCGGTAAGCATAATAGCTTTGGGAATATTGCGCTTTGGATCGATGGTTTCTTCGGTCAGTGTAGTGACGGCGTCGAAGCCTAGAAACGAGTAAGCGGCCACCGCGGCGCCTGCGGCAATCGCGGTAAAGCCAGCCTCTTCACCCAAGAACGGCCCCAGACTAAAGAGTGCGTCGCTGCCGCCGGTCGCAAAGACATGACGAACCGACAGCAGTACGAAGAAAGCGATCACCAATATTTGAAACACCATCAGCAACGAGTTCACTTTAGACGCCAGCTTGATGCCGTAAATATTCAGGAAGGCGGTGATTCCAATGAAGCCGAGCAGGAATATCCAGCTCGGCACGTCAGGAAAGCGCGCGTTCAAGTAAGCAGCGCCGATCAGCCAGATCACCATGGGCAGGAAGAAGTAATCCAACAGCACGCTCCACCCCACCATAAAGCCGACTCGGGAGTCGATGGCCCTGCGGGCATAAGTATAGGCAGAGCCGGATACCGGATAGGTGCGCGCCATAATGCCGTAGCTGTAAGCCGTGAATAGCATGGCCGCGGTGGTGATGAGATAAGCGGTAGGTACGGCGCCATTGCTCGTGCTGGCAATGACCCCGAAGGTGCCCAGCACGATCAATGGCGTCATATAGGCGAGGCCAAACAGCACCACCGCTTTGAGTGATAGGGTTCTTTCCAGTTTGATATTGTTATCCGTCATGATCCATCTCCAGGAAACGTTGGAACCGACATCGGGCAATTAATTACTCTGTCGGTACAAAACGACGAGGTGGTTTTTCAGGCCAAGCGCCGAGACTGGACCCGCTTGCTACCACTAGACCGACCTAGCCCCTACAGTTGCTGGCGTTGTTGCAATGCAGCTAGACTGCGACAAAAGGTAGCCGGT
This sequence comes from Halomonas sp. SpR8, assembly GCF_031010195.1. Lineage (GTDB taxonomy): Bacteria > Pseudomonadota > Gammaproteobacteria > Pseudomonadales > Halomonadaceae > Vreelandella. Next base: position 84,511 of record NZ_JAUAMC010000005.1, read on the forward strand.
CTCCTTAGAACGTTATTGGCAGCCTGCTTGAGCGTATATAACCCCAGCGTGGTATGAGCATGTGGATGTGGAACGGGTGACACATAACGAACATAACGAGGAACTAGCCAACGCCATCATGGCGTTAGCGACCCCTGAGCTGCCTCAACATTTCTCCAGGCTGGTGAAATGCCTAGCGGCATTCGATAACTTGATCATCATCGCTTACCACGGTGAACAACGGCCAGCGGTGCTCTATCGGGAGTACACCGACCCTGTCGTCTATCTACCCATGGATAGCCAATATCTGGGGGGAGCTTATCTGTTGGATCCGTTTTACCGCGAGCATCTTCGAGGCGGTGTGCAGGGTATACACCGATTGATGGACGTGGCGCCCGATCACTTTAGACGCACGCATTACTATAAGAATTACTACCAGCAGACCACGCTACTGGACGAAGTGGCGGTTTTCGCCAGCATCACCGAGGGAGTGACGCTAACCGCCTGTTTGGGCAGAGACTATTCCAGTGGCAAGCCTTTCAACAAGCGAGAACTCCTGGCGTTGCGACAGCACGGGATGATCCTTAGCGCTCTGCTCAAAAAACACTGGCAAGATTACCGCTCCGATGCTGTGAGAAAAGCGGCACCCGCCCCTTTAGAGGAGCGCTTGAGAGAGGCGCTGAATCAGCAACACAGCATACGGCTGAGCCCGCGCCAGGCGGAGGTGGCACTGTTTATTCTAAGAGGCCACTCATCCCTATCGATCAGCCTACACCTGGGTGTCAGCCTTCAGACAGTTAAGGTCTTCCGCCGCCAACTCTACGCCAAGTGCTGCATCTCCTCCCAAGCGGAGCTCTTCGCGCTGCTTATGCCGCTGTTCGCCCGGCTGACCGAACAGAGATAAGGCTTGATATTGTCAGCGGCACATCCAGCAAGACCCATTCAAGCATCGGTACAACGGGCAATCTCATCGGCCAACTGCTCCAGCAGCGCATCAAAGAGACCTGCATCCAGCGTCAGACCCACGCCCAAGGGATCAATGACACCGATATACGCCGACGTATCCCCGAAAACATTATTGACCATCTGCGGATTGAACTGGGGTTCACTAAACACACATTGGATACCTTCATCATTCACCAGCGTTTGCAGCTTCTCGATACGCGCAGGGCTAGGTGAAGAGGCATCGCCAATGGAAATGGCGCCAGCCGCGTGCACGTTAAAGGCCTCTTCGAAGTACTGGTAAGCATCATGGAAAACAATAAAGCGTGTGTCGGCGCTGCTGGCCAAACGATTTTGGATGTGCTCCTGAAGACTGGTTAACTCTTCTTTGCCCTCAGCGGCGTTGTCGCGATAGTACGCGGCATTATCAGGGTCGATCTCACCTAGCTGCTCGGCGATGGCATCCAGCCAACGGCGTGCATTGGCAGGATCCAACCAAGCATGCGGATTCATGCCGGTATGGCTGTGGTCATGGCCGTGATGATCGTGATGATCGTGATGATCGTGATGATCGTGATGATCGTGATGGTCATGGCTACTTTCGTCATGGCTGTCTTTATGACTGTCTTCATGGTGGTGCTCGTGATCGCTGTGATCATGCTCATCGTGGTCGTGGTCATGCCCGTGGTCATGCCCATGGTTATGATCGTCATTGCCGTGGGCATGATCGTGTTCATCAGCATCGTTTAGCGCAAAGGTGGCGCCTTCACGATACTCCAGTGTCGTGATTCCGGGCACGTCCATTAGCTCAAGATGGTGTGCCTCTCCCGCCAGGTTCTCAATAGGCCCTGATAGCCAGGGTGTTAGCGCGTCGCTTACCCATATGACCAGGTCAGCATCATTGAGCGATTGCGCTTCAGATGGCCGTAGCGAATAGCCATGGGGTGAAGCGCCGGGCTGAATAAACAGCTCAGGATCGCCGCGCTCCCCCATTACCTTGGCAACAAGCGAATAAACGGGCGGAATATCCACCGCAACACGCGGCACATCTGCGGCGGCAACAAGGGGGAAAGCCGCCAATAGCGGCCATGATAAACGGGCTAAACGGTTGTTCATGGGGTTCTCCTGATAAAAGTAACTGTTAAACGCAATAGTGAGCCAAGACTCGCCTACATTTATCTTATATGTTATAACATAACAAATACACTAAGAGTGAATGTTAACCATGCGGCTTGCTCACCCTCCTGATAGCGATGCGATTCTGAGCGTTCGCCAACTGAGCGTTCGCTTCGGTGGACAGCAGGTTCTTGAGAACATCAATCTCGACTTATATCGACAGCAGGTTGTGACCCTGATTGGCCCCAACGGCTCGGGGAAATCCACGCTGGTGAAAACGCTGATCGGTGCGGTAACGCCGACCTCGGGGCAGGTGACCATCGCCCCCCAGCAGCACATCGGCTATGTGCCGCAGCGGCTGCACTTGGATCCGACCTTGCCCATGACGGTCAAACGCTTTATCAACTTGCCGCGTCGCCATCCGCGTCGCGATGTACAAAAGGCGCTGGAAGATGCCGGTGCCGAGGCGCTGATTCATGCCGCCATGAGCGAACTGTCGGGCGGCCAGTTTCAACGTGTGCTGTTGGCTCGGGCGCTGCTGGCAAAGCCCGACATTCTGATTCTCGATGAGGCAACCCAAGGGCTCGACCACCGCGGTACCGCTGCGTTCTATCAGCATATCGAAAGCGTGCGCCATACCTACGGCTGCGCTGTGTTGATGGTCAGTCATGACCTCCACGTCGTTATGCGCACCGCCGATCACGTGCTGTGCCTGAATCGGGTTATTTGTTGCGAGGGTGAACCCGAGCACGTTGCCTCATCACCGGATTATCAGGCGCTGTTTGGCGACCAGACCGCCCAGACATTGGCGCTCTACCGCCACCATCATCAGGAGGCGGCCAATGTTGGATGATTTTATGTGGCGTGCGCTGTTCGCCGGAGTGCTGGTGGCGATGGCAGCTGCTCCATTGGGGTGTTTCGTGGTGTGGCGGCGTATGGCCTACTTCGGTGATGCGACAGCGCATGCCGCCATTCTGGGCGTCGCTTTAGCGCTGTTACTGAACGTCTCCATCTTCCTGGGGGTGCTGACAGTCGCCCTGATGATGGCAGGTTGTGTGTCGCTACTTAGCGGGCGCGGCTATGCCATGGATACCCTGCTCGGGGTCATGGCGCACTCGGCCTTGGCGGTTGGCCTGGTGGCCGTGTCGTTTCTTGCCGGGGTACGTATTGATCTCAATGCTTATCTGTTTGGCGATATTTTGGCCGTTGGGAAAAGCGACCTGTGGATCATCGGCGGCGGTGTATTGCTGGTGCTAATACTGCTTTTTTGGCGCTGGTCATCCTTATTGACCGCGACACTAAGCGACGAGCTTGCCCATGCCAGCGGCCTCCACCCGCGCCGCGAACAGTTGGTGCTCACCCTGGCGCTAGCGCTGGTCGTCGCCGTGGCGCTAAAAGTGGTGGGCGTACTGCTGATTGCCGCTTTGCTGATTATTCCAGCGGCCACGGCGCGGCCGTTTTGCCGCACGCCAGAAATCATGGCGATGGTGGCCGCTGGGGTCGCTATGTTGGCGGTGACGGCGGGGCTTAGAGCTGCGTATGTGATGGATACGCCGACCGGGCCAACGATCGTCACGCTTGCCGCTGTGCTGTTTACCCTGGCGACGGTCACGACACAAAGCTGGCGCTTCTTGCGTCAGCGCATTCAATGACGGCTATCTCAACAACGCTTATGGAGTCATTTATGTCTTCGCTTATGTCTTCACTTATGTCTTCGCCACCTGCCCCCCAGTGGCCGTTGCCAGACCATGCCGCCGGTGATAATGACATCAGCGTGCTGCCGCGCATCTTTGAAGACGCTATTAATATCGCGATCTTCCAGCGCCCACTGCCCGCCGATATTGCCTTCAGTGCCCAGGCGCAGTGCCAAACGAATCGCGCCTGGCAATATAGCTGGCTTGGCCATCCGGATGAAACTTTCGTCGCCGACCTGCGCCGCCGCCTGCCCGCCCCGGATGCGGCAACCCCGCTGGTTGAGGATATGGCGACGATTGCCGAAGCGATCGCCTTTCTGTTTGACACCCAGACCGTCGGGATTCGCGTGCGCCTACTCACTAGCGCCATGTGCCCGCGTTTTCACTGCGATAACCTTCCGGTGCGCATGGTAACCACCTATGTCGGCCCAGGCAGCGAATGGCTGCCAGAGTACGCCATTAACCGTGCGGGACTGGGCGCTCCACACCCCGACCGCCCCGACATCGCAACCGACTCCAGCGCTATTCAGCGCCTTGCGCCGGGCGATATAGCCTTACTCAAAGGGAGCGGCTGGGTGGGCTGCGAAGAGCGAGGATTAGTGCATAGAAGCCCCGCGTTGGATGGCGAAGGTAAGCGGCTGCTGATGAGCATTGATCCCGCTTAGGCCTTACCGATTGGTGCGATCACCGAGCGCTATATCGAGCCTGCTATCAGGCTATGCAGACGCTGGATTTACTGTCGGCGTGTTAGGCCGTTCGCCGACGCGGTGACGGTATGAGGATGGAGGCGCGTAATGCAATACTATGATGTGATTATCGTCGGGGCGGGCCCGGCTGGGGTCGGTTTGGCCACCCTGCTGGCAAAACTGCCCGATCTCGATTATGTACTGCTGGAAGGCGGGCGTATTGGTGAGTCGCTGCGCCGCTGGCCCGCGCAAACGCGTTTTATCACCCCTTCTTTTTACAGCAACCCCTTCGGCCTGGCCGATCTCAACGCGGTAGATGCATTGAGTTCACCCGCATTATATTGCGGTGTAGAGCACCCCAGTGGCGCCCAGTACGCCGACTATTTAAGCTTTATTGCCCAGCAGCATGAATTACCCGTCCACGAAAACTGGCTCGTCCAGCAGGTCACGCCTACGGCAGACGGCGGCTTTATCATCAGTGGCGAACAGGGCGAGCTGCACACGCGCTTTCTGGTATGGGCCACCGGCGAGTATCAGTTCCCCGCGCTGGCGCCATTCCCCGGGGCCAGTTGGTGCCCCCACTATGCCGAGGTGGAAAACTGGGCAGACTTCACCGCCCCCCGCTATACGGTGATCGGCGGCTACGAAAGTGGCGTCGATGCGGCGGTCAACCTGGTCCAGCTGGGGCGCTCGGTGCGCCTGCTGGCGCGCAAATCCTCCTGGGATCCCAGTAGCCCCCACGACCCCAGCCTGTCGCTGTCACCCTACACCCGTAGCCGTCTGAATGAGGCGGTCAACACCGGGCGGCTGGAGATTGTTTTCGGTGCGGATATTGTTGAAGTCGTGGCCAATGCGGACAGCGGCTTTAGCATCCACGCCGCCGATGGCCGTCAGTGGGCGTGCGAGCAGCCGCCGATTCTGGGCACTGGCTTTCTCAGTGGCGGCGGCGCCACCCAGATCGATGAATGGTGGGAGTGGGATGCGAAGGGACAGGTAATGCTCACCGAGCTGGACGAATCCACCCTAACGCCAGGGCTATTTTTAGTTGGCCCCCAGGTGCGTCACGACCCCCAAATCTACTGCTTTGTTTACAAGTTTCGCCAGCGCTTCAGCATGATCGCTACCTGTTTGGCCGAGCGCCTGGACATTGATGCCTGGGTACTGGAAGAGGATAACCAAGTGTGGGGCGCGTTCGGCAACCAGGAGTGCTGCGAGGATTGCCAATGCTGACCCTTAGCTCCCGCGACCACTTACCCGCTGCCACGCTGACCTCCAGCTTGCTGGTGATCGCGATTATTATCGGCGCGCTACTCGGCCACTTCGCCCCCGTCCGCGGCCAGTGGCTGGGCGATAACGTCGATACCACGCTGCTCACCATGATTGGTTTGCTGTTCTTCAGCGTGCGCTTAAACGTGCTTGCCCGACAGGCGAGCAATCTGCGCTTTATGGTCATCGCCATCATGGCTAACTTTGTGTTGGTACCCCTGATTGGCTATGGCGTGGCGTCGCTATTTATGTCAGCGCACCCACTGCTGATGGTGGGGCTAGTGATCTACTTTATGTCGCCCTGCACCGACTGGTTTCTGGGCTTTACCCGCTTGGCAGGGGGCAATGTCGCCTTAGGGATGGCGCTGATACCGATTAATATGGCGCTACAGCTGCTGCTTTACCCGTTCTATTTGCAGTGGTTTACCCCGCATACGGGCGCGGTTGATCCCCAGTTAATCGCTACCACGCTGCTGCACTGGTTTTTGCTGCCCGCGATCGCCGCCCTAACGCTGCATCACACCCTACGCTTTATGCTTGGCGAGCAACGTTTTGAACAGTGGCTAACCTTTGCAGACCGCATCACCCCCTGGGTGATTGCACTGCTGGTGCTGCAGATATTCGCCGGTAATATCGCCTCAATCCTCGCCCACCGTTATGTGTTTGCCTGGCTGCTGCTGTCGGTGTTTGTGTTCTTTGTGCTGACCTTCCTGCTTAGCGAGGCGATCAGCCGCGGGTGCCGCCTGGACTACCCCGAACACGCGCTACTCACCATGACCATCGCCGCCCGTAATGCGCCGCTGATGCTAGCGGTGACCATGACGGTGCTGCCCGGCCAGCCCCTCATCTACGCTGCTCTGGTGATCGGCATGTTAGTGGAATTTCCTCACTTGACGCTGCTAAGGCGCGTGCTGCTGGTGCTCAAGCGTCCCCCCTGATCCATCCCGATGGTTTCATCGTCGTAATAGTGGTTAACCACGCCGTCATTATGATTAGCATCCATTTATCTAAAGGCCCTTTATGATCAGAAAAAATCCGCGTGGCGATTTGCCTAAAATTGCTCCCAGCGCCTTTGTTGATCCTACCGCCATTATTTGCGGCTTAGTGATTGTTGAAGAGAACGTTTTTATCGGCCCCTATGCCGTCATTCGAGCTGATGAAGTCGATGCGGATGGGCATATCGATCCAATCGTTATCGGTGCCCATTCTAATATTCAAGATGGCGTTGTTATTCACTCAAAATCCGGCGCCAAGGTGACGATAGGCCAGCATACGTCAATCGCTCACCGGGCAATCGTGCATGGTCCTTGCACGGTAGGCAGTCATGTATTCATCGGTTTTAACAGTGTGCTTTTCAACTGCACGATCGAGGATCGATGTGTGGTGCGCTATAACGCAGTGGTTGATGGCTGCCATCTTCCTGCTGGCTTTTATGTTCACTCTACTGAACGCATTGGCCCGGAAACCGATCTGGCGTTTTTGCCACAAGTCTCAATCGAAGCCAGTGAGTTCTCCGAAGATGTCGCCCGCACCAATAATGATCTGGTGCTGGGCTATAAGGCAATCCATAACGAGTTTTAAGCGATGAACATGCCCACCTTAGAACAGACAGTAACTGTCACGCTGCCAGATGGCGCCAAACGCCACTTTGACCACCCAGTTAGTGTCGCCGAGGTGGCGCACGCCATTGGCCCTGGGCTGGCGAAACAGACCCTGGCCGGTAAGCTCGATGGTCGCCTGGTCGATGCCTGCGAAGTGATTGATCACGATGCCCAGCTGCAGATCATTACCCCCAAGGATGATGAAGGGCTGGCGATTATCCGCCACTCCTGCGCCCACCTGATCGGCCATGCGGTTAAGCAGCTTTACCCTAGCGCCATGATGGTGATTGGCCCGGTGATTGACGCTGGCTTCTACTACGATATCGCCTTTGAACGCCCCTTGACGCCCAGCGATCTCGCCGCCATTGAAGCGCGGATGAGCGAGCTGATTGATCAGCAATATGACGTTGTAAAGCGCATGACGCCCCGGGAGGAGGCGGCCGAGCTGTTTAAGGCGCGCGGTGAGACTTACAAGCAGCACCTGATCGAAGAAATGCCCGCGGACGTCACCAGTGTGGGGCTGTATATCCACCAAGAGTATGTGGATATGTGCCTTGGCCCCCATGTGCCCAATACCCGCTTTCTCAAAGCGTTCAAACTGACCAAACTGGCCGGTGCCTACTGGCGGGGCGATGCCAACAACGAACAGCTACAGCGTATCTACGGCACCGCCTGGGCGGATAAAAAGCAGCTCAAAGCCTACTTGCAGCGCCTTGAAGAGGCGGAAAAGCGTGACCACCGACGCCTGGGCCGGGGTTTGGATCTGTTTCATTTCCAGGAAGATGCGCCGGGCGCGGTGTTCTGGCATCCCCGCGGCTGGGCGGTTTTCCAGCAGTTGGTCGCTTATATGCGCCGCCGCCAGCAGGCGGCGGGCTATGTGGAGGTCAACTCCCCCGATGTGATGGATCGCAGCCTATGGGAAATCTCCGGCCACTGGCACAACTACCGCGAGCATATGTTCACCACCGACACCGAGGATGGACGCTCGCTGGCGCTCAAACCGATGAACTGCCCCGGCAGCGTGCTGCTCTACCGCCACGGTTTAAAAAGCTACCGCGACCTGCCCATTCGCATGGGCGAGTTTGGCAAGGTGCACCGCTACGAGCCCTCCGGCGCGCTCCACGGGCTGCTGCGTGTGCGCCACTTTACCCAGGACGACGCCCATATCTACTGCACGCCGAGCCAGATGGATGCCGAGTGCCGGGATGTGGTGGCCCTGGTGCTGGATATCTACCGCCAGTTCGGCTTTGAGGATGTGCGTATCAAACTCTCTACTCGGCCAGAGAGCCGCATGGGTGACGATGCCAGCTGGGATCTGCTGGAAGGCGCGCTGGAGCAGGCGTTGACGGGCATGGGCCTGACCTATCAGCTCAACCCCGGTGAAGGCGCCTTCTACGGCCCAAAACTTGAGTTTGTGCTACGCGACGCCATTGGCCGCGATTGGCAGTGCGGCACGCTTCAGGTGGATATGAACCTGCCCGAGCGTTTCGGCCTTGAGTACGTGGCTGAAGACGGCCAGCGCAAGCGCCCCGTGATGCTGCACCGGGCGCTGTTTGGCTCGCTGGAGCGCTTTATCGGCATTCTGATCGAACACTACGCGGGCAAACTCCCGGCCTGGTTGGCGCCGGTTCAGGCAGTGGTACTGTCGATCACCGATGACCATGCCCGCTACGCCCAGGAGGTGGCGCAGTTGCTCAACGGGGCAGGTGTGCGCACCGAGGTGGATGTGCGCAACGAGAAGATCGGCTACAAAATTCGCGAGCAAACCCTGCAGCGCATCCCCTTTTTGCTAGTGGCAGGCGCCAAGGAGCGCGAGGCGGGCAGTATTGCCCTGCGCACTCGTGAGGGCGAAGACCTGGGCGTACTGCCTATTAAGCAAGCCGTAGCGTTACTGTTAGAACATGTTCAAACCCCGGATGCCGCTGAACATCGTACGGCCCAGCAGCGGCTAATGGAGCGGTTGACCGCCAGTTAGCAGGGATCTTCGTCTGTTGGCATTTTATGCTACGTTATAACGTTTACCTTAAGGTGCGATAGGGATATGCAAGAGACAAGTATGAGTGTGCAAGAACAAAGCGCATCCGCTGATAAAGCCTGGGCAGAGCAGCTACTGGCGATGCCCGCCAGTGACTATATGAACGACGAGCAATTGAGGTTTTTCCGACATCGACTGCAGGCCGAACGTGCCGAGATTGAAGCGCACTTAAGAGAGATGAAGGACGTCATCGCTTCCCGTGAACGCGACAGTGACGAATCGGATCAAGCCTCCTTTGAGGAGGAGCTGCGCTTGGCATTGCGCCAGGCGGATCGCGAGAGCCGTTTGCTTAAAAACATTGAGTCAGCCTTAAAACGCATTGAGAGCGGCGAGTACGGCTACTGCGAAGAGACCGGCGAGCCCATTGGACTACCCCGGTTGATGTTCAGGCCCACCGCGAAACTATGCATTGAAGCAAAAGAGCGTCAGGAGCAACAAGAACACCATTATCGCAAAGCGCGCTGGGAGTAAGCTGTTATGCAGGAACCGTCATTAATACCGGTCAATCTGCTGACCGGCTTCTTGGGTAGTGGAAAGACCACGCTACTCAATCGCTGGGTTCACCAAACCTCCATGCACAACACCTTGGTGGTGATCAATGAGTTTGGTGCCATCGGGTTGGATCACCAGCTGATTACCCACAGCGATGAGCAGGCGGTGATCGAAATGAGCAGCGGCTGCTTATGCTGCACCCTGCGGGGCGATTTGAGCCGTACGCTGCAGCAGGCGATGGAAGACTTAGAGGCTCAAGAGAAGCCTTTGCCCTCCCGGGTGGTGATTGAGACCACTGGGCTAGCGGAGCCAACCTCTTTGCTGCAATTGCTGATGACGGATTACTGGCTAGCGCACCGCTTTAAACTAGATAGCGTGGTGTGCTGCGTTGATGCCACAAGTGGTTTGGCAACCCTGGACGCCCACCCGGAGTCGCAACAGCAAATCGCGGTGGCCGACAAACTGCTGATGACCAAAACCGACCTGGCGAGCGAAGAGAGCGTGTCCCAACTGGCAAATCGATTGGCCAGGTTGAACCCCGCCGCGGCGCAGTGGCAGGTGTTTAATGGCGAACTCTCCGCAGATTTGCTGGTGGGGGCAGGATTACATGGTGGCGACACCAAGGGGTTCCAGGTGGAGCAGTGGCTCAAAGCGGGCAGCTACGCTGTACACCAAGCAGACGCCCATCCGGACGCTTTGACCGCGCCGCTGAACCGTTCGCCATTGAATACTCATCAGCCCGGCGACTCCCCGCACAGCGACGGTATTAATGCCTTCTGCTTTAGCGTTAACGAGCTTATCGAGCCTGACGCCTTGGAAGGCTGGCTGGATGTGTTGATGTCATTAATGAGCGACAAAATGCTGCGCATTAAAGCCATTGTGCACCTCACTGATAGAGATACGCCGCTAGCGCTTCACGGCGTGCAGCACATTTTTCACCCGCCAGCGCCGCTGCCAGCCAACAGCGTGGGCGACCGCGTATCGCGCTTTGTATTTATTACCCACAATGTGGCGCCTGACACCGTGGCCGAGCTGTACAACTTCTTCCACTCCTCTCAAGAGGTAGCCCAATGACCGTTTTGACCTTACCCGATATCGCCAGCCAAACCACCCGCTTAACGAGTACATTGACCTGGGTGGGCATGGAGGGCATTGCGCTGCCTGTCCAACTGGGCACTCGCAGTGTGATAGCCAAACTGGACGCGGGGGTGAGCCTTGATGATAGCGAAGCACGCGGTATCCATATGTCGCGGCTCTATTTGGCGATGGCACCGCTTGAGGACGCACCGCTTACCTTGCCAACGGTGAAGGACATATTGAGCACGTTTTTAACCAGCCAGGAGGGGATATCCCAGCAGGCGTACCTGAATGTGGAAGGCGAACTGCCGCTCAAGCGGCAAGCCTTGATTAGTCCGCTCGCCGGATGGAAAAGCTACCCCTTTTCACTGCGCGGCCAATTAACCCCTGCCGGATTTCAAGTTGAACTGGGGCTGACGGTGGGCTATTCGTCTACCTGCCCCTGCTCGGCGGCGCTGGCGCGGCAGTCTATCCAGCAAGCCTTTGCAGAAGATTTTTCAGAAATCCCGCTAACCCAATCGGCGGTATCGGCATGGCTGGGCAGCGAAGAGGGCATATTAGCCACGCCTCACAGCCAGCGCAGCTTTGTCGAGTGCTCGCTGCGTTTAGCCGAGGGTGAAAACGATGAACTACCCATAGCAGATTGGCTAGAACGTGCGATTGATCGTATCGAGAATGCGCTAGGCACCGCACTGCAAACCGCCGTGAAGCGTATTGACGAGCAGGCGTTTGCCCTGGCCAACGGGCAAAACCTGATGTTCTGCGAAGACGCGGCAAGGCGGGTCGATAAAGCTCTGCGGCAGGCACCGGGGATCGCCGGTTTTCAGCTTAAGGTGGTGCATGCCGAGAGCCTGCACGCCCACAATGCAGTGGCGCGCAGCGAGTGGAACGGGTGATTGCCTGCTGCCTTTTTTTTACCGAGAGCAGCTTAGATCGCCCTCTTCACAGCTAGCATGCTCACGCAGTTGATTAGTACGTGCCTCTGTCAGCGTTTCAAGACATACGTTTTGGATCATAGGCTGTGCACTACCGCCTTCAACAGCGCTACTCTCAAATGCACACTCAGCGTCGCGAAAACCGATCCACGCCCGTTGGGCAGTTCTAAGCTTCTCTAATGCGTCAGCGTTACTGTTTAGTTGACCCACAAGCTCCTGATAAGTCTCATTGAGCTTATCATCAGCCGCTTGATACGCCTGCGCGGAGCATTCGGTGAGTTCAGCCTGAGTAGTAGCGCTATCACATGTATCGCCCGCATATGTAAAACTATTTGCGACTAAACAACCTACCCCTAAAAGAAGTGTAGATAAACGCATAGTGAGTGATCCTATTCCATTTGGATAAAGCAATATTGAGGGAGTACATCATCTCCCTTGAATCCTAGTTGATAAGTGCCAATAAAAGCAAAGCGCTGGCATAAGGCCAGCGCTGTTACGATCAATTAAATTATAGCGACTGCCCATTAGTGGGCTAGCATTTCACCAACAATTTCGTCACCGTTTAACTCGGAAGGATAATAGGTAGGCCAGTTAGTCACTTCCTCTAACAGCGCCTCACGATCATCACCCCAGTAAAGGTGGAAATGGTGTGCGTCCGTGGGGTAAATGCTGTGGTCACTGAACTGGATATACTGGGGTAGCTCTCCAGAGCCCTCTCCCTCAAGCTCGAAAATAAACCGAACACCTCGGTTGCCCGCTTGGTAATTTAAAATCTCATAGCCATCGTACTGGTAGTTGCCCGACACCTCTTCGCCGCTTGCAAAAAAGGTAACATTACTACCATCGATAACGATACGCTCTACATCGGTTTCATAACCTGTATCGTAATAGTCTTTATACTCTTCAGCGGTTTTATCGCCATTCTCTGCTTTATCAACAAATACTTCATCTAGCGTGCCATCTTGCAGGTACGGATAGACAGATTGCCAATCACCTTCCCAGTCCGACAATGGGCGATCCTTAATCTGATCGTCCTCAAAATACCCCGAATAGATATCGCTATCGTGGTCGTGGTCGTGATCGTGATCGTGATCGTGATCGTGATCGTGATCGTGAGCATGGTCGTGATCGTTGGCGCTTACGCCTTGAATACCCGTTAATAGCAAAGCGCTAAATGCAAGCGCAACGATGCCTCTAAGTGACAATGTCGTCATATCCAATCTCTCCTTTTGCCAATTGCAAAGTAATACAGCTTCACAATAAGGTATATTATAACATAACTTTAATCAAACTCATTCTTGTCTAAGCTTTGCGCTTCAACCGATAATCTGAGTTATTACTTGGCGCCAGCCAGAGAGGATACGCTTAAATAAAAAAACTTTAACAGACACAAACGCATCGGGCCCCGCTTGCGCGGGGCCCGATCATCGAATCAAAAGATTCGAGAGCTTAAATGATCGCTAGGATCAAGAAAGCAGCTTGATGTTTGAAGCTTGAAGGCCTTTCTGACCTTGGGTAACGTCAAAAGAGACGCTAGCGCCTTCAGGCAAAGATTTGAAGCCATCAGCCTGAATTTCAGAAAAATGAGCAAAAACGTCGTCGCTGCCGTCAGACGGTGCGATGAAGCCAAAACCTTTGGAGTCGTTGAACCACTTAACTGTGCCAGTTGCCATGATATAAATCCTTTTCGCAGTTGCGAATTGTAAAATCCTGGTATTACCCAGATAAATAGTGAGTAGAACAAGGAATACAATTACAGACTACCGAAAGAATTCGAATGTTTCTGAAACCATGCTTGCTTGCTAACTTACTAACTGGGTATATCCTGCCATGTGGACGGCAGCAGGTCAAAGCTTTTGTGCTTTTTTAATTTAACGGCCCGCCTCTCTTAGCCGCTATAAAACCGCGCAAATTATGAAAAATAGCCGTAATCTTGCCGATAAGCTGGGCACTAATAATCCGATCGCCCAGCGCGCTCTACGAACCAGGTGAACCCCGCGTTATTCGCGGCCTGGGGAGTACTCTGGAAGAGGTCTTAACATGCTATATGGACTTAGTTTGTTGGCGGGTATTGTGCTACTCACCCTCGGGGGTGAGTCACTCATCCGTGGTGCAGTGGCTGGCGCTCGTAAAGTAGGCGTTTCGCCACTGTTAACAGGGCTAGTCGTGGTAGGTTTTGGCACGTCGGCGCCTGAACTGGTGGTGTCAATTGATGCCGCGATAAACCAACAGCCAGATATTGCTGTGGGCAATATTGTGGGCAGTAATATTGGCAACATTTTATTGATTTTAGGTATGTGCGCGGTTATTAGCCCCATGGTGGTGCAACCCTTAGCGCTGCGCCGGGATGGTTTGGTGGTGGTGCTGGCGAGCCTGCTGTTTATTGGTCTTGCGTTTAACGGCGCCTTAGGGCGCGCAGATGCCGGCATTTTTCTAGCAGGGCTTGTTGGCTATCTTATTTGGGCATACGTCAGTGAAAGCCGCCATCACGTTCCCTCAGCGGATATGCACGTCTCAGAAGCAGATGAAATGACCAAACTACCGACCACAGGATGGATGATCGCCGTCGCGCTGGTGGTCGGACTGGGCATGCTGATTGGTGGTTCGCAGTTGCTGCTATTTGGTGCCATTGGCTTAGCGCAGGCAATGGGAATTTCCGAAGCGGTCATCGGCTTAACCATTGTGGCCATAGGTACGTCGCTGCCTGAAATGGCGGTCTCGGTGATTGCGGCCATACGCCGTCATGCTGATGTGGCGGTGGGTAATATTCTCGGCAGCAATATCTTTAACCTGCTGGGCATTTTGGGCATCTCAGCTTTTTTACAACCGCTGCCACTGGTAGAACGGGTCGTCTTATTTGATCAATGGGTCATGCTCGGCGCAGCCAGTGTACTGGTCCTGTTCCTGTATACCGGCATGCGCTTATCACGCTGGGAAGGCGCTGCGCTGCTTGCCGGTTACGCGGCTTATATAGCGTTGAGCTTTACTGCTTTCTAATGTTTTTTGCTAGTAATTTGCATAGAGCCAACAGCCTCCCGGATTTAGGCTCTATGCCTGCAACTTCATATAAGGATCACCGTGCGCATTGCGACCCTCGGACCTAGCGGTAATAACCACGAATTGATTGCCAAGCGCTATCTCAGCCTGCGCTGTTGTGGCGAAGACAGCATCGCGCTGTTCAGCCAGTTTGAAGACGCCTTCCAGGCACTGATTGCTGGGCAAGTGAGCCACGTACTGCAGTGCACCGCCCATGCAACGCACAGCGATTGCGTTGGCCGCTATATGCATCATGCTTATCCCGTGGATACGTTTATTGCCGGCAGCAAGCCGCTGGCACTATTAGCACAACGCGCTATTGCTCACCCCACCCAGGTCGCGCTGCAACCAGCGACCCGCTATTACACCGACTTGACGAGCTATGCAGACATTATTGAAGCACCCACCACCGTGGCGGTGGCAGAAGGCCTGCTTGCAGGGCGTTTTGAGGCGGGTATCTGTGCCGAAGAAGTGCTAGCGCAGGCACCTGAGCAGTTGCGCCTAGTGCAATCACTGGGCCCTGCATTAGACACCTGGGTAGTGTTTGCCACTACGCCGTTGCCCGCCTCTTCACCGCTGTGTCTTGAGGACTAAACATAGACGACAACTAAAACACAAAAATAACGACGATTCCCAACACGACCAGCACTACCCGTTGCCACAGCGCTTTACGCGCAATGATACCGTATGAGATAGCACTTAATCCTATCGCTACTTTCAGTGCGTCCAGCAGAGCATTCGTGGGATTGAAGGCCAGTTGGATTATCTCTGGATTGGCCACCATCGCCAGAGGAATAATATACAGCCCAATACCAAGCGCCATCGCTTTGAACGCCACTTTCAGCCAGTTTTCGCCGACCATACCCGCGGCGATAAACACACCGCCACACACCGGCGGCGTAATGGTCGAGAGCAGCGCGTACCAGAACACAAACAGGTGCGCTAAAAGTGGCTCCAAACCTAGCGAGGTTAGCGCGGGCCCGGCGACGGAGACACAAATCACATAGGCGGCTGTGGTGGGCACCTCCATACCAAGGATCAAACAGGCAAGCGCCGTTAGCAGCAGCGCAGGCCATAGCATGTCGTTGGAGAGCGAAAGAATACCCGAGGTAATTTTAACGCCCAAACCGGTCAGTGACAGCACGCCAACCACCAGCGACGCACACAGAATAATAGCGCCAATCACGGCAATTTGACGCCCTGCGGTTACCGCTGCGTCCGCTAAGCGATTAGCAAAGCCAGGGAGTGAAAAGCGTAGTCTGACATCGAAAAACAGCAGGGCCATACCCGCAAAAATCGCAATGCTGGCGGCGTACTGGGGAGTAAAACCAGCGTTAAATATACGCTCCAACAGCAGCAAAAACGGAATAGCGAAAAACAGCGAGGTAATTAGCACCTCTTTGGTGCTGGGTCGTTCGCTCTCCGCAACAGGCTGGAGATCATGCCGGGTTGCATAGGCATTAATGCCCACCCAGACGGTCAAAAAATACAGCACCGCTGGCAGCATGGCGGCGGCCATAATTTGCGTGTAGGGCGTGCCGGTTAGCTCCACCATCACAAATGCGCCCGCGCCCATCAACGGCGGCATAATTTGCCCTCCTGAAGAGGCGACCGCCTCCACTGCGCCAGCCAGCGAGCGCGGGTAGCGCAGCCGCACCATGGAAGGAATGGTAATCGCCCCGGTGGAAGCCACGTTAGCCGACGCCGAACCTGAAATGGAGCCCATCAACGCCGAGGAAATAACCGCCACTTTGGCGGCTCCACCGGTGAGTCGACCCGCCACCGCGCTGGCGAGATTCATAAAACCCTGACCCGCCTCGCCCGCATTAAGCACCGCGCCAAAAATCACGAAAATCGCCACCACGCTAACGCTAACGCCTGTAAGCGACCCCCACAGCCCGCCTTCAGCAATGGTCAGCGTACCCACCATGCTTGCCAGCGGCAGCCCCGGATGGCCAAAAGCACCGGGGATATACTGCCCCAAAGCGCCATACATCAGCGCCAGCAGCGCCACCAGCGGCAGTGGCCAGCCAATCGCTCGGCGCGCAGCTTCAAGCGCCAGGGCGATTAAGAACAGCCCAATCGCCATCTGTAGATGGGTATCAATAAAGCCGTACTGATTGGCCAGCGCGGCCTCGTTAAGCGCAATGTAGCCGCACGCTGCAATGCCTAATACCGTTAGCACCCAGCCGCTAATTCGCTGCACCGATGTGCTCGCCATATACACCAGCACCCACGGCAACAGCAGCGCCATATGTAATGGCCGGCTGACGAGCGCAGGTGTTAAACCGTAAAAAATCAACCCAAGGTGGAACACCACGCTGACCGCGCCTAACGCCACCCAACCCGGCGCGACTGAATCATCCGCCGGTGACGCCGCTTGCAATGAGGAAAAAACACGCATACCCAGTTGCCTATCAATCCAGCATCAATACGGTACTGCCACAGCGCAAAGGCTATGGCAGTGGGGAGATAAAAAAGTAGCTGAATTAACGCAGCGCGTCAGGCACCTCGATGCCTGCTTCTTCGTAATAGCGCAGCGCACCGGGATGCAGTGTGCCGGTCATGTTTTCCAGCATGTCAGGGGTAATACTGCTCCACCATGCGGCCTCTTCCGCCATTGCATCGCGACGCTCCCAAAACGTTTTGGTGAGCATGTACGCCGTATCATCGTCCATATTCGTTGTGGTGTAGGCAATCACCGGCAGCGATGTGGTTGCGACGTCTTTATCAACGCCTGGATAAGTGCCGCCAGGGATTGTTTGACGGGGTGCGCCGGTCTGTTCGATCTGCTCGTCGGTTAGGCTAACCAAGGTCACCGGCATGCTGGCAGCCGTCTCAATCACGTTGGGGGTTGGGAAAGAGCTAGCGGTCACAAAGCCATCGATCTGGCCGTTTTTGAGCGCATCAGGCCCGCTACCAATAGCCGCATCGGCAATTTGAACCTGCTCCTTTAGGCCAAACAGTTCAAGGTAGCGGTCGGCCTCACGGGCGCCAAAGGTGCCTCGGCCAATCAATAAGTGCTTGCCTTCCAAGGCGGCAATATCGGTCACGCCTTCATCACCCGCCAATACAAAGTGCATGGTGATCGAAGGGATTGGGAACAAGCCGCGAATCTCTTGGAAGCGGGGATTCTGACGCTCAGCAAAAGCGCCCTCTCCGGCCATGGCCTGTTCAACGAGTGCCGGCGGCGTGGTAAACACATAGTTACCTTGCCGGGCCATGACTTCCATTACATTTTGAACGGAGCCCTGGCTCTCTTCCAGCGTGAGGATGATCGCGTCATCCGTGCCCTGGCGAATCGCTTCTGAGAGTTCTACGCCCATCTGATAATAGGCGGTACCGGCTGAGGCCGATTTATAGGTCACACGGGTTTCAGCACTGGCGGAGAGCGCGGTGGTTGCCAAGGCGAGCGTAGCAACCGACACGCCAAGCGTGCGGCGAAGGGAGCGAAAGGGGTTGCGCATCGTTATTTTCCTTAACGTGTCCAGCGGCGGTTTGCTAACCAGCCTCGTTTTTATCGTATCCAGTCGTGATTAGACCAAGCTGTGAACTTGGCGGCATCAACATAGCATGACTATACCCCAACGAGCACATCTCTCCATCGACATTGGCAACCCCCTCTTACATACCCGTCCAGCCATAGCCCAGGCGCTGATTTAACATAGTGCATTAGCAAGAGCAGGTATAAAGTTGGGAAGTTATCTAATAATACTATTCGGCGTTAGTATAACATTTACCTTTCTATGATCACCGACCATTAACTAACATTGCTAACGTTGCTATTACCTAAAGGATTAATTTCCTAAAAAAAGATGCTATCACCTTAATAAAAACTGCTTTCATTCGTTTTTATAAGGTATTGCGGCGCAATATAAAATGATAAAATGGACGCGTTTTTTATCCCTCCCTGACAACTTAACTATGAGGAAGAACGTCACATGCCTACGTTGTGCCAACCCTCTTGCCAGCCACGATTATATCGTCGCTGGCTTTTTTTGTTAGCGGCCTTACTATTAGGCGTAAGTCCAAGTGCATTTGCAGTCACCGGTGAGTTAGACCTCACCACTTCTACGGTTGGCTTTTTCGCTGTCGCGGTTTTCGTCCTGGCGTATACCCTGGTCATGGCGGAAGAAAAGATCCATATGCGCAAGTCGAAACCGGTGTTAGTGGCTGCCGGTATCATCTGGAGCCTCATCGGCTGGGTGTATGTCCAAAACGGCATGTCGGAGGCGTCTGAGTACGCTTTCCGCGTGACACTTTTGGAGTTCACCGAGCTGATGCTGTTCTTGCTGGTAGCGATGACTTATATCAACGCAATGGAAGAGCGTCGGGTGTTTGATGCCCTACGCTCCTGGATGCTGCGTAAAGGGTTCAACTATCGCACGCTGTTTTGGCTGACCGGCGGCCTCGCCTTCGTGCTATCTCCAATTGCCGATAACCTTACCACCGCACTCTTGATGTGTGCGGTGGTGACCAAGGTAGCCGAAGGCAACAAGCGCTACATTAACCTTGCCTGTATTAATATCGTCGTTGCCGCTAACGCGGGAGGCGCGTTTAGTCCCTTCGGTGATATCACGACCTTGATGGTCTGGCAGGCAGGTATGATCCCCTTCCAGGACTTTTTCATTCTGTTCTTCCCCGCTCTGGTCAATTTCTTGATTCCCGCGACCATTATGAGCCTGTTTATTAAAGACGAGAAACCAGGAAGCGTGTACGAGGATGTCTGGCTGAAGCGCGGTGCCCGGCGCATTGTGGCGCTGTTCTTGCTCACCATCACCACTGCCGTACTGTGCCACGTGGTACTCCACTTACCGCCGGTGTTGGGCATGATGACGGGGCTAGGCTACTTGCAGTTCTTCGGCTACTACCTGCGCCGCAGCTTGCCACGTTCGCTGGAGCGCAAGCGCGAACGCTACAGCCGCCGGGGCGACAATAAGAAGCTCGAACAGTTGGGGGGCGTGGTGCCGTTCGATGTCTTTAACCGCGTGGCGCGCGCAGAGTGGGATACGCTGCTGTTTTTCTACGGGGTCGTAATGTGCGTTGGCGGGCTGGGTTTTATGGGCTATCTCGGCCTGCTGTCAGAAGCGCTCTATACCGGTTGGAACGCCACGGCTGCCAACATCGTATTAGGGGTCGTTTCTGCCGTGGTGGACAACATTCCCGTGATGTTTGCGGTACTCACCATGGAGCCCGATATGTCCCACGGCCAATGGCTGCTGATTACCTTAACCGCAGGCGTTGGGGGAAGCTTGCTGTCGATTGGTTCAGCGGCCGGTGTCGCGGTCATGGGCCAAGCGCGAGGTGCCTACACCTTTATGGGGCACCTGCGCTGGTCGCCGGTCATCTTTCTTGGTTATGTCGCCAGCATTTTGGTACACATGTGGCTTAACGCCGAGAGCTTTGCGCTATTTAGTTAAGCACAGCGCCCAATAAGCACATTATCAACCCCCTTTCTAGCTTACTGGAAAGGGGGTTTTTGATATTGATTAATTACTCTCGAAAGATACTCAATCGCCGCATCGGTTTTATCCGTGAGCAGCTCATATGCCCCTTGATGAGACCACGTTGCTAACTGCTCGCAGGCTGAGCGCAGTCTCCAATGACCAATGGGGACTCACTGCCCAGGCATAGTAAGCGGGCCCGCTCTCGCCACCACTCGTTGCCACGCAGGATCTTGCTCGATGCGCGACACAAAAGCGGCAATAGCAGGATACTGTTCTAACGACTGCACGGCGGCCACCGCCTGTAGCGGAAAACTCATTTGTATATCGGCGCCGCTAGGCCAGGCGCCAGCAAAATTGCCGTGTGCCGAGAGGTGCTCATTAATAAAGCGGAGGTGGCGTTTGATTTGCGGGGCTAAAAACCGCTTGCTCACCGTATCGCTAATGCCTTTAGCCAGTGGCTTTATGAACCAGGGAGACTGTTTGGGGATTTGTCCAAACACCAGTTGCATTACCAGCAGCGGCATTAAGGAACCTTCGGCATAGTGCAGCCAGTAGCGATAATCAACCCACGCCCGCATATCATCCGGCGAAGGCTGCAACCGCCCCTGGCCGTAACGCTGTATGAGATAGTCAATAATAGCCCCTGACTCCGCCACGGTGAGGTCACCATCGGTAATCACTGGGGACTTGCCCAACGGATGGATCTTTTTCAGCGCCTCTGGCGCCTGCTGTGTTTTACCATCGCGTTGATACACAACCAGCTCATAGTCCAGCGCCAAGGCTTCAAGTAGCCATAGAATGCGATGAGAACGAGACTTTTCCAGGTGGTGAACGTGGATCATAAACACTCCATGGGGCTGTGTTGTACGCCAGCGTTGCACTGGCGACAGTTATCCTTCACTGCTTGTACATTTAGCTTAGTATCATAAAGATCAAGCGTGTAGGGTCAATTTGCTAAGGTTAGCACCCTGGCAGCGCCGAACTCCATGGAAGTGTCTATCTAAAACAAGTGTCTATCTAGAGCTAATGTTTATCTAGAGCTAATGTTTATGCTTGAACGCCCATTATGAGCGATGCGCTTGGCGCCAACGGGCGAGTAAATCCAATGGAGACCATTTACCTTGTAGCCACGGCGATAGCAGGCGCATCGATAGCGGAATAAATACAAACACCATCACAGGCGTCAACATCATGGTGCTAACCACCACTCGCGGCACCAGCGCCCAGCCTGCCAGCACACCACCAAATACCCACTGAAACAGCAGCGATATGGGAAAGAAGGCTAGCCATACGGCCACCGCCTGCTTCCAGCGCGGCGGCGCACTGCTGCCGGTTTGAAACCACGCATCCAAACCGGTGGCCCGATGCTCATGAGGCGCTTCATACAACCCTTTACCACGAGCCAACCACGCATGACGTGAGGCGGAGTGCTCCCAGGCGGTTAAGGTTTCGCTGCTGCTAAAGCGGAAGATGATCTGGTACTCATCGTCATTAGCGGGCGGCGCCAATACGCCAGAGCCAAGATAGCCAGTAAAATCGGCGGCTAATTCGCGCCCTTCGTTAAGCCAGCGATTAAAATCACGGTAGCGACCGTGCTCAACGCGACGAGCCACCATCAATGTGACAGGTGAGGCAGACATGGTATATCTCCTAATGTAACAACAGCCAACGCCGGGTAGGCAGGCCGTTCTCTTTCAAGCGGGTAAGCCCGAAAGTCCAATTGCCACATTATAAAAGCAATATTGATGCCATGTTGCGATTTTTTTGCACGATATCACACATGGAATAAGTTAAGGGGCGGGACTGGCTGCGCCCAAAAAGCGCGCCTGCCAGTAATCGATTTCCAGCGGCACGCTGACCACGGCTCGGCCATTACCCGGCGCGTGAATCATCTGGCCGTTGCCACGATAAATACCGACATGGGTAGCTTTGCGACGGTCGCCAAAGAAAAGCAGATCGCCAGGGCGTGGCGCGTCGACGTGTGGCAAGGCGCGAAACTGCTCATCGGCGGTGCGCGGCACGCGTATACCCGCTGCACCGTAGGTCATTTCCACCAGCCCTGAACAGTCGAGCCCATCGGGCGTATTGCCACCAAATCGATACGGCGTGCCTATTGCCTGCTGCGCGTGGGAAAGAATCAGCGCCCGCTCCATGGAGAGTCCCGCACGGTTAGGGGGCGCCTCGATAGGGGTAAGATCGCGGCTTGCGCAGCCCGCTAACACCAGCATTGTCAGGCAGACGAGTAACCACCTCCGCGAGGATATTAACCCGTAGGGTAAAGACAACAAACGCGCCAAGGGCATGGGCTGTCTCCGATAAGCCAATATGCCTTCATGATGGCGCAAAGCCTACCTAGCCGCCAATGTTTAACGCCCGATCCACTCAACAAACGTGGTCTCACCCAGCTCATGGCGTTCATGGCGAACCCGGCTAAGCGCCGCATAGGGTAGATCCATTGCCAGCACCCGCGAAAGCGGCTGCCCAATAACCTGACGCAGCAGGCCATTGCAGACAAACAAATGCGCCACCACCAACACATGCTTGCCGGGGGGGTTGATTAACAGCTGCTGCCATACCTCAGCGAGCCGGGCATCGAAGGCTTGCATCGTTTCACCACCCGGCGGAGACACCCTAGAGGGATCGCGCCAAAACGCACTCATCCGCGCAGTGCCCTCTTCAGCAAACACCTGAGCGTGGGTTTTACCTTCCCACTGCCCCAGGTGCAGCTCAGCCAAGTCATCCTCCACCTGAACGGGTAGATCAAACTCTTCACCTAACCACAACGCAAACTCTCGGCAGCGCGTTAACGGCGAAGTGACAATCGCATCATAAGGTAAATGCCCTTCGACCGTATGGCGCATCACTGCATCGGTCACCTGCTGCCAGCCGGTTTCACTCAACGGGTGATCAGTGGAGCCGCGCAGCATTCGGCCACCTACCGGCTCGCCGTGACGCAGCAAATCAATGGTGATGGTCTGCGCATCCGGAAAACGCATACTCGACTCCTTACCGACGGTTACCGCTGTCGGCATTAAATAATAGCGTGACGAACCCGTGCGGAGATCCACTCGGACACCAGCACAGTCGCGAAGATCATCAAGAAAATAACGCTGACCTGATCCCAGGCAAGGCTGTTGATCGAGGCATTCAACTGCAAGCCAATCCCTCCTGCCCCAACCAAACCCAATACCGTTGATTCACGGATATTGATATCCCAGCGGTAGACGCTAATTCCGGCAAAGGCGGGCATGACTTGCGGTAACACGCCGTAGTTCATCACCTGCATACGGCTCGCGCCTGTCGCGCTAATTGCCTCTACCGGTGTGGGGTGAATCTCTTCTATCGCTTCGTACAGCAGCTTGCCTACAAAGCCGATGGAGCGCAGCGCGATGGCGATAATCCCCGCCAGTACGCCGGGGCCAAGAATAGTCACCAGCAGCATCGCCCAAATCAGCGAGTTAATGGAGCGCGATGAGACGATGACCATTAGGGCGGCGCTGCGAATCAGCGGATGCGGCGTGGTATTACGGGCGGCCAAAAATGCCACTGGGAAGGCCATGATAATGCCTAACGCGGTGCCCAAGGTGGCGATATTGATGGTGTCCCACATGGGTTTCCAGAGCACATTGGCGTAGCCCCACTTGGGTGGGGTCATGCGGCTGATCAGATCTGCACCCTGGCGACCGGCGTCCTCCACAAACACCCACATGGTGTTATCGGAAATGACCTTCCAGCAGAGCAGAAACAGGCTGACACCCGCCAGCCAGGCCAGGTACTGCAGCCACTGAGCGCGGGTGGTGCGCCGCTGCCAAATCGGCTGGCCTTGGGGGGTAGTTGAAACAGGCATATAACGTCTCCACAAATGATCAGGCCAGAAATTACTGGGTCCAGCGGCGGACATGGCTTGAGCTGTACTCGCACAGCAGTACGATGGCGATGATGATCAGCAGGATCGCCGCTGAGGTGTCGTACTCATAGCGGCTCAGCGAGGTATTCAGCGTGGCGCCGATACCGCCTGCACCGACAATGCCGATCACCGACGACTCGCGGAAGTTGATGTCCAGACGGTACATGGAAAGCCCGATCAAACGCGGCATTACCTGGGGCTGCACGGCGTGATTCATGGTTTGCCACCAGCTAGCCCCCGTGGCACGCACCGCTTCCACCTGGCGCCAATCCAAGTCTTCAATATCTTCCGCCAGCAGCTTGGCCATAAAACCAATCGTCGCGAAGGCCAGAGTGATCATGCCCGCAAACGGCCCAAAGCCGAACATCACCACAAATAGAATGGCGATGATGATCTCTTGAAACGTGCGGGAAACGGCGATAATCGCGCGACACACAAAGTAGATAGGTAGCGGGGAAATGTTGCGCGCCGCCCCTAAGCCCACGGGTATCGCCAGCAGGACGCCTAATACCGTGGACGTCAGCGTCATGGTCAAACTCTCCATCAGCCCCGCGACGATATCGTCGTAGCGGCTGATAAAATCGGGCTGTATAAAGGCGCCTAAAAAATTGACCGCCCTCGCTGACCCTTCAGCGACCCGTGCCCAGTTAACCTCTACCGAGGCAAGCGCTAACAACACATACACCACCGCGCCGGCAGCGAGACCCCAGCGCAAACGCGGACTTTCAATCATCGGTAGACGCCGCCACTCACCGCGCCGCGCCGCCTGTTGACGCGCCTGCTCGCTCATCGTGCCGCTCCCGCTTCAATGGCTGACATCACCCGTGCGTAAGGAGGATTAACCGGCTCCTCGTCTGTGGCTTCATCGTCCATGGGTTCCGGCGTGGTATCCCACTCCTCTTCCCCGTAGATCGTGGTAAGCATCTCGCTATCCAGCTCGCTGGGCAGACCATCAAAGACGATTTCACCCGCGCGCAGGCCGACAATACGGTCGGCAAACTGCTGGGCCAGTGCTACGTCGTGAATATTGATAATCGCCGCTAATTCGCGCTCGGCGCACAGCTCGCGAATCAGGCGCATGATTTGGCGGGAGGTTTTCGGGTCAAGGCTGGCGGTCGGTTCATCGACCAGCAGCAGCTTGGGGCTCTGCAGTAGCGCCCTGGCAATGCCGACCCGTTGCCGCTGTCCGCCGGACAGGGCGTCGGCGCGCTTATCGATGGCATGGGTCAGGCCTACCCGCTCTAGCAGCCGGAAGGCTTCGACCACGGCCTCCTGGGGGTAGCGGCGCAGAAAGCTGC
Source organism: Halomonas sp. SpR8 (assembly GCF_031010195.1). Classification (GTDB taxonomy): domain Bacteria; phylum Pseudomonadota; class Gammaproteobacteria; order Pseudomonadales; family Halomonadaceae; genus Vreelandella. The sequence goes on from NZ_JAUAMC010000005.1 coordinate 110,022, forward strand.
GCCAAAAGCCCACGTAGCCGAGCTGCCCGGAAAGCACGTTCTCCATTACGGTCAGCCGATCTACTAACGCGTACTCCTGAAAAATCATCCCCATGGAGCGGCGGGCATGACGCAATTTATGCCCGGAAAGCTTGGTGAGCTCGGCATCTTCCAGGCGAATGCTGCCTTGGGTGGGTTCAACCAATCGGTTCACACAGCGAATGAGCGTGCTTTTACCCGCGCCCGATGGCCCAATCAGCGCCATCACCTGGCCTTTGGGCAGCGTGAGTTCAATATCCGTCAGCGCTCGATCCCCGGTGGGGTAGCGCTTGCCTACGCCACTTAGTGTCAACATCGTTCCACCTCTTATGTATAGCGAAACGGCCAGAAGGTAAGCCCTCCTGGCCGAATAACGGCTGATAACCGACTGATTAATCGCAGTCGTAGGTCACGCCGTTGGCGTCGGCAATGGTGCGAATAACGGCCCAGTTTTCCTGATAGGTGATCGGAATAAACTGTGCTTCACCGGAGTTGGCGAATTCCGCCTCAAGGGCAGTGCCTTCCCAGTCGTAGCTGAAGAAGGCGTCCTGAATTTTCTCGGCAAGCTCCGGGTTCAGGTTATTGGCCAGTCCGTAAGCGGTGGTGGGGAAGGTTTGCGAGGTGTAGATAACGTCGTAATCACCTTCGTTAACCACACCGCGGGAAATCATTCGGTGGCCTACGGAGTTAGCAATCGCCGCCGCTTCGTAGTCTTCGTTGACCACGCCGAGAATGGAGTTGTCGTGGGAGCCGGAGAAGGCGGTTTCAAAATCTTCACCCGCTTCCAGACCGTACTCTGAACGCAACAGCGCAGAGGGTGCGCGGAAGCCAGAGTTGGAGGTCTCGGAGGTAAACGCTAACTGGCGACCCTCCAGGTCTTCAACGGCCTCAATGCCGCTGCCTGGATAGGTAATGATCTCCATTTCGTAACCAAAGCTGCCATCTTCAGCGGCCATCATGGCGAAGGGGCGGAAGCCACCGCAGTTAACCGCCACCGGTACGCCGCCGGTATTAAAACCAGCGACGTGCAAACGGCCCGCGCGCAGCGCTTCCTGCTGGGCAGCGTTGGACTGTACCGGGAAGAATTGGACTTTTTTGCCCGTGGCTTCGCTCAGGTGGTCAAGGAAGTCAGACCAGACATCCGCATAAACCGCAGGATCTTCCACCGGCGTGTAGGCAAACACCAGCGTATCGGGGCCGGCCCACTGAGACTCATCGCTGGGAACATCGGCGATCATATCGCCATCGTTGTCCACATAGCGCGATGAGAGATCCGCAGAGGCGTTCACCGCCGCCAAGGCGAAAGCACTGGCAACGGCGGCGCTGGTTAATGTGCGGGGCAAAGCACGTGACATGGAATGCGAGAAAGAAAGAGAGAAAGATTGCATGGGTCACCTAGCGCGTTGTTAGAAGATAGCGACATCCTGACAACGGCAGATGACAAAGGCGGGGCAGTCTTATGACCACTTGGTGACGTTTTAGCGAACGAAAAATGACAGTCGCGGTTACCTAACGACCAGTTGGAGAGCCAGGCGGTTAGGGTTAACGAGCGCTTTGAAGGCCATCAGGTAAGAGGCTTATCAGGCGCTGGAAACACCACTTCACTGCCGTCGGCGTCAAGCTGGCGAATATCGATAGGGCGGCCTTTCTCGTCAAGGGTTACCAAGCCAATACCGCTGGCATTCCACAACCGCTCACCGGCGCTGGCGCGATCCGGGTCGCGGGGGTGAACGCTTAGCTTACGGCGTTTGGTAAATGCATTGAGAGGTGACCAGGGGGCGTAGAGCCAGCGGTTGAGGCGGTCAAAGGTATTGAGCAGGTTTTCGGGGAAGGTATTTTTGATCCCGCTGGAGGTAATTTGCCACAGGTGGGGCGCGCGGCGCTGATGGCGAACCACAATGTCGTAGACAAAGGAGTAGTGCACATCCCCGGATAAAATCACATAGTTGCCGGGGGTTTTGGAGTGCCGCCAAATCTGCAGCAGCGTATTGGCGGCTCCGCGGTGGGCCATCCAGTTTTCAGCGTCCACCACCAGCGGCTTCCCCACGGCGGTAAACAGTTTTTGGATTGTCTCTATCAACTTGACGCCAAACATCGGCGCAGGAGAGACAATCACCGCGCTCTTGGCGCCCATTAACGCCTGCTGCATCTCCATTAGCGCCTCCCAGTCCATCAAGCCCGAAGGCCGATGTGGGCTGCGTTCGCTGCGCCAGCGGCGGGTGCGGGTATCGAGCACAATCAGCGCAGGGGTGCCCGGCACCTGAAACTCCCAGCCCTGAAAACGCAGCAACCGCTCAATCAGCCCATCCTGCTCAGCACAGACTAGCGGTTGGTCGCCATCGCCCAGCAGGGTCGAGGCGTGATGGACTAACGGATTCATTTTATCCGGGTCATTACCCCAGGCTTGGCAGAGCAGATACGCCACCAGGGCGTTACCGATAATGCGTTTAGAGAACGGATGGCCGTAGGCGGCACGTTCCCAATCGGCGGTTAGGTTCCAGTCATCGGTAACATCGTGGTCGTCAAAAATCATCAGGCTGGGCAAATGCGCCATCAGTCGCGCGCACTGGGGCAAACCATCAACAAAGGTATCGATCACCGCCTGTTCCTGACGATACAGCTCGGCGTCTTTTTCATCCAAGGCAGGCGGCGTTTGCGCAATCACTTGCCAGGGCGTCGGCGACCACACCAGGCAGTACATGGCGAGCATTTCAGCCAGCGTCATTAAATGATTTTGCGCGTTCGCCGAGGTAAACACCGGCTTTTTGACACCGCCAAAAAAGCGCTCGCGTAGCGCCACGTTGCTGGTCACATCGGGCAGCAGCTGCGCACGCCGGTAATAGCTATCAGGCGACTGATAAAGCGCCTGACTATCATCCACTGTAGCGCCTTCCAGCCACTCATCTACCAGCCCTAGCCGTTCAATCAGCGCATGCACGGCGCGCAGCATTGGCCCGGCCACGTCATCGGCGTAAACCTGATCGCCGGTCATCAACAGCCAGGCGGGCCACTCGGTGGGCGTTGACTGCTGTTCGGCAAGCCAACTATCGGCGCGCACCAGGCCATCGGCACTGAAGTGATGGGGCTTGCGGCAGGAGCCGTGCATCAGTCGGTGATGGCGCGAGGCAATTACAAAAGCGGGATACACGGCGCCGTCATAACACAGCCACGGCGCCCACTCGGGCAGTGAGCGCCATTCGCCCTGCAGGGATTCCACCTGCAGGTCGTATTCGATGCGTTCGTCGCAGGGCAGCGCTAACTCAAGCTCGCAATCGATTAGATAAATAAACGCGCGTTCACCGATAGCGATGCATTGCTGGTGATGCGCCAAGCCAATCGTCTGGCTATCGATGCTACCAGGGCGCAGCACCAAGACCATGTTCAGCGGCCGGGTGGCGACTAGCCAAAGCACCAAACGGGTAGTGCTGATGCGCCTCAACAGGGGGCCGGCGACTATATCAGGCAGCGTATCGGTGCGATTCATTCGGTACGGTCTCCATTATCTGCGCGCAACGACGGGCAGCTCGATCACCACTTGTAACCCGCCAGTGCTGGCGCGCCCAAGCTGCATATGGCCGCTATACAGGGCGACAAGGTCGGTCACAATTGCCAGACCCAGGCCACTGCCCGAGCGCTGTTCGTCCAACCGTTTACCGCGTTGTACCGCCTGCTGGCACTCCGCTTCAGACATGCCGGGGCCATCATCGCTAACGGTCAAGGTTAACCGCTGCTCGTCAATCACTACCTGTAACTGCACATCGCTGTGTGCCCAGCGCAGCGCGTTATCCATCAAGTTGCCTACCAGCTCCTGGATATCCTGATCATCCATATGCACCTTAACGTCAGGCGGCCAGGTTTGGCGCAGCGCAATGCCGCGGCGCTGGGCAAGTCTGGCTAGTCCATTGAGCAACGGTGCCAGGGTGGCATGCAAATCAATCGGCGCAAAGCGAGCGCCCTCGCCCGCTGCCGATGCTCTTGCCAAGTGGTGGCGTACCGCGCTCTCCACACGGGCCAGCTCCACTTCCCAGGTGGCACGGTTCGCTTCCGGCAGTTGGCGTAGCTGTAGACGCATCACACTCAGCGGGGTTTTCAGCGCATGGGCAAGGTTGCCAGCGGTATGGCGACCACGCTCGATCAGGCGCTGGTCGCGGGCCAGTACCGCGTTCATTGAGGCAGCCAACGTCGCCAGTTCGTCGGGCAAGCGGGTATCCAGCTGTTCGGCGTGCCCCTGTTCTACATCGTGCAGATTGGCATGCATACGCCGAAGCGGCGCCAGCCCCCAGCGTACTTGCAGCGCCAATACGCCGAGCAACAGCACGCCCAGGCCGACTAAACCGCCCCACAGCAGACGCTGAAATTCGCCAATATCACGGGCTAGCATATCGTCCCGAGCCGCCACGCTAATATGCAGCGGCGCCTCTAACGGCGCTAGGTAGATATCTCGCTCCACCACGCGCAGTGACTGGCTCCGGGGGCCAGGTATCGAGCGGGCGCTAAGGGTATCATTGTCGATGACCGGTAGGCGCTGATCCCATAGCGAACGCGAAGCCAGGGTGTTTTCCTCGCCATCGGTGATTTGCCAGTACCAGCCGGAGTAGACATTGTCGAAACGTTGGTCACCCAGCGCCCGATCATGGACTAGCTGCTGTTCAATGTTGTCGTAGGTGACGCCCGCGATGATGACGTTTAGGGTGGCGCCCAGACGCTCGTCAAAGGCCTGCGTGGCCGCGGCGCGATAATGATGGGAAAGCAACGTGCCCGCGATGGGCAGCGCCAGCCCGACCATTACTAATACGGCCAACAGTAGCCGCACGCTGATGGAGCGCTTTGCCCAGCGATCTTTCCATGCGGTGGTGTCTTGACTCATTCGCTAGCGGGCTCTTCTGCTAATAGCCGATAGCCCTGGCCACGTAGGGTGGCAATGCGCCAGCTGCCCAGTTTGCGGCGCAGACGGCTGACCTGAACATCGATCACGTTGGAGTCTGGCTCGTGGTCGCGGTCGTAAACGTGCTCTGAAAGCTCGGTACGGCTGACGACCCGCGGCGCGGCGTGCATCAAATAGCCTAGCAGGCGGGTTTCCTGGGCGGTCAATCCCACCGGGCGACCGGCAAGTGAAACGTGTTGGGTGTGGGTATCCAAACTCAGCTCGCCCACTTTCAGCACCGGGTGGGCATGGCCATGACTGCGACGCACCAGGGCGCGCAGGCGAAAGAGTACTTCCGCGGATTCGAACGGCTTGGTGACGTAGTCATCGGCGCCGGCGGTAAATCCTGCAGCTTTATCGGCCCAGCGCTCACGGGCGGTAAGGATCAGCACTGGCAGGTCGATACCATCTTCCCGCCATGCGGAAAGCCAGCGGGTACCATCACCATCGGGTAGCCCGACATCCAGAATCAGCGTGTCGTAGGCTTCCGTGCGCACTAGAAAATCGGCTTCCTGACCTGTCGCCGCATGCTCCACCAGCCAGTCGCCGTCGCGCAGCGCTTGGCTAAGCTCACGAGCCAGCGCCTGGTCATCTTCTACCAACAAGCACTTCATTGGCTAACTACCCTTCTTTTTATATGGCAAATGATGGCAACGGGCTACCGGCGCATATCGTTGATACGTACGCCTTCTATCGACATCAGTTGGCCGTTATGGCCGTCAAATTCGAACTCGACGACTTGCCCTTGCGGGCCAAGCAGCTTGATTTCGTACTCGACATATCCTCCTTCACGTTCCACCTCAACCTCCAGCACTTCGCCTATATAGTGGGCTTCCAGCCAATCCAGAATAGAGTCCAGGGGCACGACCTCGCCACGGCGCACCTCGCCGTGTAGCGATTCCCAATGCTGGTCACCCACAGCGCTGCCCACCAGCAGTAGCACTAGGGCTAAACCAGTGACGTTGCGACGAGTGCCTCGTTGGAAGCTGCGCAGCGGTTTAATAAGATGGCAGAGGAGTTTACGCATGACGCCAGCATGCCAAAAGCAACATGAACGTTAGATGAACAGCTTTGTCAGCTTAAGGAAAGTATTGCGGTGGTATAAATTCCCTGTCGCATTCGCTGAATGCCGTTTATGCACTGCTGTATAGACATTGACGTATAGACACTCACGTTTAAATACGTAAAGAAGGAATTTGCTATGAACACCATGAAAAAAATGCTGCTGATCCCGACCTCTGCTCTGCTGCTTGCCGCAGCTGCTGGCAGTGCCCAGGCCGATTCGCTGCCGATGGATCGCATCGATGACGTATTGACCCACGCCAATGATTACGGTTTCAGCCACTACGAAGAAGTTAGCATTAAAAGCCGTGGCCGTGTGGAAGTAGAAGGCTGGCTGGATGATGAATGGTACGCCGATGTGGAAATTTCCCTCGACAACGGTGACACGCTAAAAGAGAAACGTGAGCGCCTGATTAGCGGTGCCTGGGGCATGAGCGAAGATGATATCCGCCAAGCACTAGACGTTGCCAGCCAAGAAGGCATGGTCGAGTTTGAAGACCTCGACATCGATAGAAGCGGCATCATCGATATCGAAGGCCGCGATGAAAATGGCCGCGAACTAGAAATCAGCGTTCGTCAGGGCTCTTCCGACGTTACCCAAATTGATCGCGACTAATAACGTTAGCTAAAACTGTTAGCTAATCGCTTTGCGGGCTCCCTACGGGGAGCCCGCTGCGTTTATGGTAGGCTGTTCAATCATGTAGCTAACTTTATAGTGCCGACCTTATCAAGGTGCTGAGGAGAAATCCGTGCTGAACGATAGCCTTCATGGCGTGCTGGAGAATGAAGCACTCGGCAACGCGATGTCAGTACTAAACACGGAGTCAGCACTAAACACAGTGTCAGCACTAAACACAGTGTCAGCACTGAGAGACTTAGCCTGGTTGGTCGCCACGCCTGATTTAGTGGAGCTACCGCCCCCCATTCCCTGCGCTGGGCGCCCGACACTTGAAGAACTAGGCTTGGAGAATGCTCTACTGCCCTGGCTGCGCCAGTTAGGTCGGCAGCCATTGGCCGCTTTAAACGGCAGCCGCGCTACGCGCATGGGCCATTACCACGAACGCCTGTGGCACACACTGTTAGACCACGCTCCCAATACGCGATTGCTCGCCCAAAACGTACGCATCACTCGAAAGCGCAACACATTAGGCGAGCTGGATATGCTCTATCGCACCCGCGATAACCCGGCGCCGGTGCATTTGGAAGTGGCGATCAAGTTCTACCTGGGGCTACCTGAAGGACCTGGCGCGCCCACCAGCCAAAGCCGTTGGATTGGTCCCGGCGGGCTGGATAGCCTGGCGCTCAAGTGCGCTCACTTACAGCGCCATCAACTGCCACTCTCCAGCACACTACCCGCGCTGGAAACGCTCGCCCATTGGTTAACACCCAGAGATATCGGTGTTTCTGGTCGGGGATTAGGCGAACAGCTTACCCAGCGTCTGGCAATTCCCGGCGTGCTGTATTACCCCTGGCACGCGGAGATGCCAGCCCCGAAGGGGGCAACGGCGGATCACCGCCGAGGCACTTGGTGCTATTTGCGCCATTGGCCTGAGCTGGCCGCCAGCCTTCCCGCCATGCCGACGATGGTATGGCTGGAAAAACCCCACTGGCTGTCACCACCACTGCGCAGCACTTTTCGACCAGCGGCGGAGGTGCTGCCCACGATTATCGACAAGGTTCACGCCTGGCGCTCACCTCAGCAGGTGATGCTCTGTTACTCGGAGGAAGCACAAGAGGAACAACGCTATGAACGGCTATTTTTAGTACCCGACGACTGGCCGCGGCAAGTGCCACTACCGCCTCGCGTTAGGGGTTAAATAACCACAAGGTTATCGCGGTGAATCAGTTCATGGGATTCTACGTAGCCGAGGATCGCCTCAATTTGATGGCTGGGCTGGCCTGCCAGCAGCCGCGCTTCATCCACGCCGTAGTTGACCAAGCCTTTAGCTACGGATGCACCCTGCTCGTCCACACACACCACCATATCGCCGCGCTTAAAGCTGCCCTGTACATTACGCACGCCGACCGCCAGCAGGCTAGAGCCTTTATCGCGCAGCACTTTAACTGCTCCAGCATCCAGCACCAGCGTACCGCGCACCTGCAGTTGCCCCGCCAGCCAGCGCTTACGCGCTGCCATGGGCACTTGGTCAGGGCGCAGCAATGTGCCCAACGCCTCGCCGGCCATTATCCGATTAATAGCGTCAGGCTGGCGGCCGCTGGCGATGACCGTGACAGCCCCAGAGCGCGCCGCTAACTGCGCCGCGCGTACTTTGGTGCTCATACCGCCGCGGCCCAGCGCTCCGCCGCTGCCTGCGACGGCGGCTAAGCGCGGGTCATCGGCGCGCCCTTCAGCAATCATCTGGGCATTGGGGTTATGCCGCGGGTCGGCGTCAAACAGACCTTCCTGGTCGGTCAGTAGCAGCAGCGCGTCCGCTTCCAGCAGGTTGGCGACCAGCGCCCCAAGCGTGTCGTTATCGCCAAAGCGAATCTCATCGGTGACCACGGTGTCGTTTTCATTGATCACCGGCACCACGCGCATTTCTACCAGGGTGCGTAGCGCCGAGCGAGCATTCAGGTAGCGCTTGCGGTTGGAAAGATCGTCGTGGGTGAGCAGAATTTGCGCGGTGAGCATGTCATGGCGTGCAAAGTGGTTTTCATAGCACTGGGTCAAGACGTTTTGACCCACCGCAGCAGCGGCCTGGAGTTCGTGCACAGCGCTGGGGCGCACCTGCCAACCAAGGCGCACCATGCCCGCCGCCACGGCCCCGGAAGAGACCAGCACCACTTCTATCCCTTGCTGGTGCAAGGCGGCGATCTGATCCACCCAGCCACCAATAGCGGCTTCATCCAGACCGCGGCCATCGTTGGTAAGCAGCGCACTGCCGATTTTGACCACGACTCGCCGTGCACGGCTCACCGCGCTGCGCCCTAGGATTTGCTCGTTACTTTCCATGCCACCCCACCTCAATCAGACACTTACAAAAGGGGCCGCGCGAACGCAGCCCCTTTTTAGCTTATCACCTTAAGCTTACGCCCGAATGCGCCCGCTCAATACCACTAAGGGGCGTACTCGACTTCAACATCGTAATCATCGTCGTCGAAATCTTCGTCATCTTCATCGTCGCGCTTACGCCGACGACCCAAACGATCTTCGGTACGCGCAACCGACTCCTCTTCCATCCGGCGGCGCATCTCTTCTTCACGCGCCAACGCCTCTTCATCTTCGTTCTCAAGGCGGCGCTGCTCGGTCAACCAGCGGTAGGCCGCCTGCACCAGCTTATCGGTGCCGTCGCTGCTGATCGCCGAAATGCGGAATACCGGGCCTTCCCAGTTGAGCGCCTGGATAATCTGCTGCGCGCGCTCTTCACGCTCATCTTCCGGCAGCAGGTCAAACTTGTTCAGCACCAGCCAGCGCGGACGCTCGGAAAGCGCTGGCGAGAACTGCCCCAACTCGTGAACAATGGCCTTGGCCGCTTCCACCGGGTCAGACTCATCAAACGGCGCGACGTCGACCACATGAAACAGCAGTCGCGTGCGGGTCAGGTGCTTCAAGAAGCGCAGCCCTAAACCAGCGCCTTCAGACGCCCCTTCGATCAAGCCCGGCACGTCGGCCATGACGAAGTGTTCGTGCATCCCCAGTTTTACCACACCCAAGTTAGGCACTAGGGTCGTGAACGGGTAATTGGCGACCTTGGGCTTGGCGGCGGACACCGAACGAATCAGCGTCGACTTACCCGCATTGGGCATGCCCAGCAGCCCCACGTCGGCCATTACCTTCATTTCCAGGCGCAGATTGCGACGGTCGCCATCGGTACCTGGCGTGGTGCGACGCGGCGCACGGTTGGTCGACGATTTAAAGTGGATATTCCCCAACCCACGTCGGCCGCCTTCACCTACCAACACTACCTGACCGATTTCGGTGACATCGGCGATGACTTCCAGGGTGTCTTCATCAATCACCGTGGTGCCCACCGGCACTTTGACGTGCAGGTCTTCGCCGGCTTTGCCGCTCATTTGACGGCCCATGCCGCCCTGACCGTTCTGGGCTTTATAGAAGCGCTGAAACTTAAAATCGATCAGCGTATTGAGGGCATCGTCACCAATCAGATAAACGCTACCACCGTGACCGCCATCGCCCCCATCGGGGCCGCCCCTGGGCACATATTTTTCGCGGCGAAAGCTCAGACAGCCATTGCCGCCTTTGCCCGCCTCAACAATAATCGAGGCTTCATCGACGAACTGCATTGGATTCTCCCGGCCGCTTCCGCCGCCCTAATATGCACTACTGTTTTTCCTTCCCCTTCATTCCCATCAGCATGCTGGTAAAAAACCGTGGAAAAGTGGATTGGAAAAGAGATTTAACCGACAAAAAAGCCCCGCCATAGCGGGGCTTTTTTTCTCGCAACTTTCTCAAGCAGCTTTTGCAAGCAACTTTTCTCGCCGTTACGAGCGCAACGCTAGCCGCTTAGGCAGAAACGATGCTGACGAACTTGCGGTTTTTCGGGCCTTTGGTCTCAAACTTCACAAAGCCGTCGTTCAGAGCGAACAGCGTGTGGTCACGACCTAAACCTACGCCAGTGCCCGCGTGGAAACGCGTGCCGCGCTGACGCACGATGATGTTACCTGCAGTCGCCGCTTGGCCACCGAACAGTTTCACACCTAAGCGTTTGGACTCGGAATCGCGACCGTTACGCGTGGAGCCTGCTGCCTTTTTATGTGCCATTGCAAAATCCTCCTAAAGGAATTGACCGCTTATGCAGAAATTCCGGTAATTTTGACTTCAGTGAACCACTGGCGGTGGCCCTGACGCTTCATGTGGTGCTTACGACGACGGAACTTGATGATGGTGACTTTATCGCCACGGCCGTGGGAAACCACTTCGGCAGAGACTTTAGCACCACTGAGCATCGGCGCACCGATGTTGAAGTCATCGCCGTCTGCGACCATCAGCACTTCGTCAAACTCAATCGTTTCGCCGGTAGCGACTTCGATTTTCTCAAGTTTGAGGGTTTGACCTTCTTGAACGCGGTACTGCTTACCACCGCTTTTAATAACTGCGTACATGTCGCTCTCCGGACTGTCGTTAATGCCGTTCTAACGGTTAAACGGCACTCATCTCCTACGCTCTTGCGAGTCGTGCTCTTATCGACCTGCTGCGAGTGGCGCCCCTTTTGGAGCCATCTGACAGGGAGCAAGATGAGTGGGTCGCGGATTATAGCGACTATCTTCTCTTACCACAAGACTACTGACCAATGTCAATTGCCAATGATGACTAATGCGGTAGCGTAACCGTTGTACGTATCTTGACGCCCAACAGGTAGCCCCATAGCATGGCCCCATCGTATGACCACAACGCATGACCATAACCAAGGGCGGCATTGGCCGCCTCCCTCTGCCGCGATGAACCGATCCTATGACCGCTAACGTCTCCTCAGCCCAGCCCGTCAGCCCAACGCCTTCACCGCTGCACGACGTAGTGGCCGATGACTTCGCAGCCGTCAACCGGACGATTGTCGAGCAATTGAACTCTAAAGTGCCGTTGGTCGAAACCATCGGCCAGTACATCACCGAAAGCGGCGGCAAGCGTTTGCGCCCTTTATTGGCGCTACTCGCCGCCCGGTCTCTCAACTATACCGGCGATAAACATATTCCGCTGGCCACGTTGATCGAGTTCATGCACACCTCCACGCTGCTGCACGACGACGTGGTCGACGAGTCTCACATGCGCCGGGGCAAGCAAACTGCCAACGACGCCTGGGGCAACGCGCCTTCGGTACTCGTTGGCGACTTCCTCTACGCGCGTTCATTTCAAATGATGGTCGACGTCGGCTCTATGCGCATTATGGCGATTCTTTCCGGCGCCACCTGCGTCATCGCCGAAGGCGAAGTACTGCAGTTGACCAACATCGGCAACCCCAGTATTTCAGAAGATGATTACTTCGAGACCATTTTGGGTAAAACCGCCAAATTATTCGAAGCGGCTTCCCACAGCGGCGCGGTGCTGGCGGAGGCTACGCCGGAGCAGGAGCAGGCACTCCAGTATTACGGCCGCTACCTGGGTCTCGCCTTCCAACTGATTGACGACCTTCTGGATTATCAAGGCGACGCCGATGCCATGGGCAAAAACGTCGGCGATGATTTAGCCGAAGGCAAGCCAACGTTGCCGCTGATCCACGCCATGGAACAAGGCACCCCGGAACAGGCCAAGTTGATTCGCCAAGTGATTCGCAAAGGCGGCCTTGAGCAACTCGACGCCGTGCTGGAAATCGTGCACGCCACCGGCGCGCTCGACTACACCCGCCAACGCGCCGAAGAGATGGCCGATAAAGCCCTAGCGCAATTGGACGCCCTGCCGCCCAGCGCCTACCGCGATAGCATGGCCCAACTGGCTCGCTTAGCGGTTGATCGCCAAGCATAAAACTTACTGCATCGCACCGACGAGGACTTGAAAAAAACCCTCTGGCTAAGTATGATCCATCTCCGTTGTTGAGCACTGGCAAACACAGCTCGGCAATTTTCGGAATATAGCTCAGCTTGGTAGAGCGCTGCCTTCGGGAGGCAGAGGTCGTAGGTTCGAATCCTGCTATTCCGACCAAGAACACCATGAAAAACGGCCACTTAGCTAATACAGCAGGTGGCCGTTTTTTGTTGCGCATCGTGCTAGGTGACATAGGGATAGCACTTACCGTTGTTTTCCATTAAAAACACTGTTCAAAAATAAAATAGCCTGCTAACAACCGTGCTACGATAAGCGTCTGTGTTTGAACCTTCTCCCTTTTCATTTGATGTGGAAGCAGACCCATTCGCCAGTTAACGCATATAAAGGCCGTACTGCTGTTTGCCAGCACCATGACCGTGATGTCGGGGGCGATTATCGCGCCTGCGCTGCCGGGTATCAGCCGCCACTTTCCTGACCAGCCGCAGGTGCTGATCCAGCTCATTCTGACCATTCCTGCGCTGATGATTACCCTGTTCAGCCCATTGATGGGCTATTTGGCCGACCGGTTTGGGCGCAAGAAACTACTGCTGACGATGCTGTTTATCTACGGTTTTGCCGGGGTATCGGGCTTTTTTATAGATCGCGTAGATCTGCTACTAAGCTCACGGGCACTAATGGGAATAGCGGTGGCAGGCATTCTTAGCATTAGCACCACGCTGGTGGGGGATTATTTCGATAGCGCTGAGCGAGCGCGCTTTTTGGGACTGCAGAGCAGTTGCATGGCCTTGGGTGGGGTTATCTTTATTAACCTTGGCGGGATACTTTCTGACTGGAGCTGGCGGGGACCGTTTTTACTCTATCTAACTGGGGTGCTATTGCTGCCCTACGCTTGGGCAATGCTTAAAGAACCCCGCATTCAGAGTACGGCGAATGCAGGCGTTACCGATGCCCCCGTTAAGGTGGATATTGGGCGTACCGGGCTAGGTTACTTTATCGCTATGATCAGCATGGCGATGTTTTATATGTTCCCCGCTCAACTGCCCTTTTTGCTCTCTCAGCAGGGCCAGATCAGCGGTATGGCGATTGGCATTGCACTCTCCATGTCGGCCCTAACGGCTAGTATCGTTGCTTTTGGCTATGGCTACTACAAGCCGTTTTTGTCGGTGATGACGATCTATATCTTAGGTTTCTTGCTGGCGGCCAGCGGTTTTATAATCGTAGGATTCACCCAAAGCTATGCGATGGCCATTGTAGGCGCGGCGATCTCGGGCTTTGGCTTGGGCGCCTTTATGCCCAATACCACCACCTGGCTGATGCGCATCACCCCCCAACGGGTGCGCGGTCGAGTATTTGGCGGCTTTACCTCGACCTTCTTTTTCGGCCAATTTATCTCCCCAGTGGTGGTCGCCCCCGCTATGATTTGGCTTGGCTCACTACGCAGCGTCTTTATCGCCATGGCAGTGATCTGCTGCCTGTTCGCCATCACCCTGACTATTTTGAGTAAGACAACGCTACAGGCAGACAGCCAACTTTAGGCGGTGGCGGCACCGCCCCGGCTACCCAGGTGGGTGAATCAACCCCACCACGCTGACCAGAATCAGCACCGCGCCCAGCACACGAAAGAACAGCCCAGTGTCCGCTTTCAACATATAGCGGTGGGCTCTTTCGCCTATCAAATGGCCAATAAAGGCGCAGGGCAGCAGCCACAACTGATGAATCAGTTGAAGATCGACGCCTGCGATGACAAACGACACCATTTTGATCACTACCAGGATAAACCACAGCACAAACATGGTATCCCGCAGTTGCTCTTTGGCGACGTGAGTGGCAAATACCGCCACAATCAGCGGCGCACCAATTAGCGAGGTGCCGCTGACATAGCCGCCCAGCGCCAGCAGCACGTAATCCACGTATTTATTCTTGCTCTTGAATGGCCTGTTCAGTACATAGCCAATGGCATAGATGAACACAATGCCGAAAATGATGCTGGTCATGACCTGGGCGGGCAGCGTTAACAGCCCCACCACCCCAATCAGCTTGGGGATAATCATGATTTTCAAGGCTTTGGTTAAATAGCCCCAATCGATATTACTCTGCGGCGCGGCGCCTCCCGCCCCCTCTTGCTGCAACTGTCGATGCCCGTTCCAGGCAATCCAGCTAGAGAAAATCAGTAGGTGAATCGCAATAATCGGCAGGAATACCAGGGGCTGATTGGTCACTAAAAGCAAGAAGGGCAACGCCAGTACAGCGCCGCCAAAGCCCAGGCTCGTCCTCACAAAACCGCTCCAGGCAAAAATTAGCCCGATCAGCGCATATTGGTACCAGAGTAGATCCGTCATTGGTTCGCCTAACCCTCGTCGTTATTGGGACATCGTTATTGAGAAAGAGTCTCCACCGCCCACCAGGAAGGGAGTAGCGCACGTACATTAGCTTGTGCGAAACGATCATCCATTAATACCACAACGCCTTCATCTTCTGGACTGCGAATCACCCGGCCAGCGGCCTGCACCACTTTGATCATGCCGGGTATGCGGTAGGTATAGTCGTCACCCTGGCCAAAGCGCGCGCCCAGACGCGCTTTCAGCGCTTCGTTGAAATCGTTGAACGGCGGCAACCCCAGGGTGGCAATAAAGGCGCCGATTAGCCGGTCGCCGGGCAGGTCGATACCCTCCGCGAAGGCACCGCCCAGCACCGCAAATCCGATACCTTTACCCCCGGGGGTAAAGCGCGCCAGAAACGCCTCGCGCTCGGCTTCTGGCATCCCGCGGGTTTGGCTAAACACGGGCACCTCCGGGTGCGTCTCACGAAACTGCGCCAGCGCTGCCGCCAGGTAGGCAAAGCTGCTGAAGAACGCCAGATAGTGGCCCGGCCTGCGCTGATACTGCTGCGCCATGGTGGCGACAATGGGCTCGATGGAGGCGTCCCGATCACGAAACCGGGTGGAAATATCGCGCCTTATGCGTACCTCAAGCTGGCGGGCGGCAAACGGCGACGCCACTTCGCGCCAGACGGTCTTTTCCGGCAAGCCGAGAAGATCCCGATAGTAGTGACCAGGCGTGAGCGTTGCCGAGAACAGAACCACCGAGTGTGCGGCGTTAAAGCGCGGGGCCAGAAAATCAGCGGGAATCAGGTTGCGGAGTCCCAGCACCGCCCGCCCCCGTCCGTGGCGGGTAAGATCGCACAGCGAATGCTCGCCAAAACGCTCGGCGAGGCGGCAGAACGCCAGCGCTTCGAACAGCAGTTCCTGGAGCTCTAGACTGGCGTCTTCAGGGTGTTCACCCAGGTAATCGGTCAGCGAAGCGCCCACCTGCTGAGCGGCCGCCACCAACTTATCGGGCAGCGCCGAGAGCAGCCGATAGCTTGGCTTACCCGGTTTGCCTACCGCATCCAGCCCCGCGTCTTTAGTAGCGGTTTGCCACTGGCGAGCTAAACGGTTCAAAGGCCGTGCAAGTGCTGGCGGCGCAGCACGGCGCACCCGGTTAAGGCGCTGCTGGTCGAGCTCGGCGCTGTACATACCGCGGGCGCGCTCCACCAGGTTATGCGCTTCGTCGACCAGCACGCCCGTACGCCAGTCGTTGGCCTGGGCCAGGCCGTGTAGCAGCGCGTGGCTGTCGAACCAGTGGTTCACGTCGCCGACAATCACATCCGTCCAACGCGCCAGTTCCTGACCTAAATAGTACGGGCACACGTCATGGGCCAGCGCCACTTCCCGCAGCGCGTCGCGATCCAACCACGCCTGTTCTACGGCCGCTTGCCGGGCGGCGGGCAGGCGGTCGTAGAAGCCCGCCGCCAACGGGCACGACTCACCATGGCAGGCGCGGTCGGGGTATTCGCAGGCTTTGTCGCGCGCTACCAGTTCCAGCACCCGCAGCGGCTGGGCTTCCTCGCCCGGGCTTGAGCGCAGCGTAGCAAGTGCATCCAGCGCCAAACGGCGACCGGGGGTCTTCATGGTGAGAAAGGCGATGCGGTCGAGCTGCTGACGCGGCATGGCCGAGAGCATGGGGAACAGCGTGGCCACCGTTTTGCCAATGCCCGTGGGCGCCTGGGCGAGCAGGCAGCGCCCGGTACTGGTGGCTTTATAGACGTCTTCGGCAAGCTCGCGCTGGCCGGGGCGAAAGGTGCCGTGAGGAAAACCTAGCGTCTGCAGGCGGCTGTCGCGGCTCTGGCGATGGTCGGCCTCCTGCTCCGCCCAGGCGAGAAAGCGTTGGCACTGGTCGCTAAAAAACGCCTGCAACTCGGTAGCGGACGCCTCCTGGCTAAGCAGGGTCTCCTTGCCGCTGGCGATCTCCAGGTACACAAGCGTCAAGGTGATGCGCGCCAGGCCGCGCTCGGCACACAGCAGCGCGCCGTAGACTTTAACCTGCGCCCAGTGCAGCGCGCGCTGGTTATCGGCCATGCGCTCCAAGCTGCCACGGTGGGTTTTGACCTCTTCCAGACGGTTGGCCGCTGGGTCAAAACCATCGGCGCGGCCCGTCACGGTCAGCCCCTCAAAGATGCCTGACAGCGGAAGCTCGGCGATATAGTCTGCCCCGCGGCGGCTGGCCACCAGCGTATGTCCTTGTATGCCTTCCTGGGCACTGGGCGCAGGGGTAAAGCGGTGGTCGAGATCGCCCTCGCGGGCGGTGAAATCGCACAGCGCCCTCACCGCCACCCGATAGGTCGCGCTCATGGCATTGGCTCGGCGCTATCCGCCCAGCGGACATAACATACCGCGACGGGGATCTCGTGACGGTGAAAGAACGTTAGCCAGCGGCGCTGATTATCCTGCAGCCGGTCACCGGGGCCTTTGACTTCGATCATCCGGTAGCAGGTCTCGCCTTTGGGTGCGTCAGGCATCAACTGAATCAGATCCGGCAGCCCGGCCCGGTTGGCCTTGAGATCCCCCAGCAGCCGTTCGAAACAGGCCCGTAAATGCTCAGCGGGGATACACTCAAGCGCCAGCTCGACAAGCGTCTCATCGACAATTGGCCAGTGGACAAAGGGTGATACAAGACCAAACTTTTCTTGCCAGGACGCCTGAATCACCTCGCGATAGCTGCCGTCTTCCAGCTGCGCCAGGCACGCATCGAAGATGTCACGCCGCCGCGCCACGAAATCGTCGCGGTATAGATCCGCGGGGCCATGATGAAAGGGATGGAAGAAAGCACCGGGCAACGGCGTAAATATCGCGGGCCAGCAGAGCAGGCCAAACAGCCCGGTGATCAGGCTGTTTTCCACATAGTAGACCGGCGCGTGCGGATCACTAAGGGCTTCCACCACAGCCCGCTCGACAAATTGCGGCCCCGGCAGGGTGAGATCCCAACGCTCATGGGCTGGCTCCATGTCACTCGGCACAGCAGGCAGCTTAAGCCGCCGCCGCAGACGGGGCAGAATCCGCGCCAGCGCCTGGCGCTCGGTTTCGTTGGGGCGGCTCTCAAGGGCTTGGGTGGCCAGCTCAAACGCCGTTTGGTGCTCGCCCAACCGCTCCAGCACCCGCAGCTGGCGAATGCGCGCCTCACTACTGCCCGCTTCGCCATAGAGCGTCAGCGCGAGCGTCGATTCGCCACTCCGCTCCGCCTCGCGGCCCAGCTGCAGCAACAGCCGTGCGCGCCGCGTAGCTAGCCAGCGGTTATCCGACGGCGGCGGCACTTCAGGATGAAGCTCGGCGGGAAGTTCGCCCTCATCGAGACGTTGGCGTAAATAATGGAGTGCCAGGTAGGTATCGACTTCCTGACGCGACTGGAAAGCGCGGGATTGCGGCGTAAAGGGAACCGCTTCGAACCGCTGCAAGCCAAGTTCGGTTAAAACGAACTCCGCCCAATCCTGGCGCAGATTACCAAAGAACATCAGGCGCAGCCGGTCGCAAATATTCATCACGGTGAGGCGCACCACCCGGTCAGGCGCGTTGGGCCACCATACCTTTAGAGGAACCGCTTGAGTAAACCTGCTTGCCAGCGTGTCGTAGAGCACGGTTTTGGCGCTAGAGGCGCTAAGCCCAGCGGCGCGTATCTCGTCGGCAAACATCTGGCGCAGCTCGGCAAGGCGCAGTTGGTTAAATAACTCATCGATGCTAAGCGCCGGGTCACTCTCGACCCAGCCCAGCGCGACCAATGGCACTATCGCGGCGGAGCTTTCACCGACCTCTGCATAACTTAATTTGCTGAGTCGAAACAGCTCGCCTTTGCGCATTACCATGCGCACCAGTAGCGCTTGCGAAGCCTGCGGTAAGTTTTTGAACTGCTCAAGAAAGGCTAGCTCGTCTGCGGCGAGCAGATCAGCGTGGCGCTCCCCTACCCAATCCAGAACGAAGCGGAAGTTCGTCAGGTAGTAGAAAGGGTCATCGAGGGAGGCAGTAGGCGTCGCAAAGGCACTGTTCATTTATCCATTGTAACAGTGCGACGCCATTGTGACAGTCTTGCCGCCATGGCGTATGAAAGCGTGTTTACCCCACCCGATGCTGCTTGAGCACGGTAAGGCTTCGCTCTTCTTCGTTTTGCGGCTGGGTGGGCGCTTGACGGGTGCCGACCAGCACGTACCACTCCGCCTCACTCAGATAGCTTTCGCACCAGCCACCCAGATCGGCGGCACACTCTTCGCGGGTGAGCTCGCCAGCACGATAGTCATTGGCCAGGAGTAGTAAGCTCTGGCGTGCCGCACGCGCGCGCGCGTCGCCACCATGCACCTTGGAAAGCGGGCAGCGCCTATCGTAGGCAGCGTTGGTCAAGGCATTTAACCAACGCTCCAGCTCATGTGCTTGAATACCGCCGTAAACGGCCACGCGCGTACTCCCTGCCCTATATAAAGGGCGATAGACTGCCCGAATTGGCTTCGGGTGTCATCTTTTGGTGTCTTAACTTATACCCTGTTTAAAGCCTTGTAGCACATTGACGACATTGACACCAATGTCGTCCACGGCATAGCCACCTTCCATAAGCAGCACCGTCGGCAGGCTAGCTTGTGCAAGTCGTTGACCTAACAAGCTAAAATCACCGCTTGTGAAGGTAAAAGCGCTGATGGGGTCGCCTTCGAAGATATCCACACCCAGCGACACGATCAGCATGTCGCATTGCGCCTCCTTAATCTTGGTCAGGGCGTTATCCAGCGTGGCCATCCAGGTATCAACCGTCGTACCCGGCGGCAGCGGGTAGTTGACGTTGAAACCTTCCCCACTGCCCCGCCCCGTTTCATCCGCATAGCCCAAATAATAAGGAAAGGTCACCTCGGGGTCGCCGTGTAGCGAGATAAACAGCACGTCATCGCGTTCATAAAAGATCTGCTGGGTGCCGTTGCCATGGTGAAAATCCACGTCAAGAATGGCCACTCGTCGCTTGCCTGCATCCAGCGCACGTTGAGCGGCAACGGCGGCATTATTGAAAAAGCAGTAGCCGCCAAACTGGTCAAAAGCGGCATGGTGACCCGGCGGTCGGCATAGGCCAAAGCTGGGTTCGCCGCTTTGCAGCGTATGCTCTAGCGCACCTAACGCCACATCCTTGCTCGCCATGGCGGCTTCAAAGGTGCCTTCCGAAATCGACGTCTCTGCTGCCAGCGCGTAATAGCCTAATTGTCCGCTAATTGAGCGCGGAATGCGGTCTCCGCGCATAGTTCGCGCGGGCCAAATATTGGGAATTGCTTCGCCGTCGTGCCCAGCAGCCCCCCACTCTTTCCAACAGTTGGCTAAAAACGACACGTAATCCTCGTCGTGCACCGCCAATACCGGTGCTAACCCATACGTCTTGGGCGCACGTATATCGCCAAGCTCTGACTGACGAATTTGCTTAAGCACTAAATCGAGACGCTCAGGACACTCAAACGGCGTCACCAACGCGCCGTCATGTAGCTCGGTGCGCGCTTGGCGTAAGCGGCTGTCCTCTGAGTAAAACGTCAGCATGCGGGCTCCTTAATCGGTATCTAATGGACAAGGCCACTGCTTGGCCCAGTGACGCTTTTGGATCGCGCTTTGTTGCTTTAACTGGTACTCAGCTCGGCTAGCGGCAGCGCGGTCTTCAAACGGCTGGGCACCCAACAACGCAACGGGCGGATTAGCGCGGGTGTAACGCGCCCCCTTGCCCGTGCAGTGTGCTTGATAGCGTTTCGCGAGGTTGTTGGTAATGCCGGTGTAAGTTCCCCGCTGACACTCCAGCAGATAGAGATACCAGTGAGTATCGGCATTTAACGGCTGAGTCATACGTCTATCCACCGCAACAGCTTTTTAATTTACGCCCGCTACCACATAAGCATGGGTCGTTGCGGCCAGGCTTTAAGCGACTGAGCGTAGGAGTGCCATCAATATACCACCAGCGCTGCTGCTCTTTGACGAAGCGCGACACCTCTTCTAATACGTGCCAACCTTTTTGCTCTCGCCCTCGCCCATAAAAATAGGCCTTAAAGTGTACATACCCCGTATTCTCGAGCGGCGGTTCTGCGGCAACGATAGAGAGCGACTTCCAGTCGGTCTCAGGATCAGACGCAAGCTCTCCCGGCTGCGTAGCGGGATGCCAAGTGGCTAACAGGTAGTCATGGAGCCCAAGCACAAAGGCCGAATAGCGCGAGCGCATCAG
This sequence comes from Halomonas sp. SpR8, assembly GCF_031010195.1. Lineage (GTDB taxonomy): Bacteria > Pseudomonadota > Gammaproteobacteria > Pseudomonadales > Halomonadaceae > Vreelandella. Next base: position 131,002 of record NZ_JAUAMC010000005.1, read on the forward strand.
TGTTTCCGGGGTAGATGCTACAGCGCCTTGATGATAACGGCCACAGCAGCTATCCAGCATTAATTGGCTACCACAGGGGCAACTTACATCCGTCGTACGGGTCATATATAAAGCTCGCTAGCAACGTCATCCATAGCCTAACCGATACGCCCCATGTGCGTCGCTTGGCGTGTATCAGTATTGTTTCGATATTCACGCTGCATTAGGTATATAGTAGTGGGGCAACATATTCAGACGATGGGGTACGAATCACGATCGATCATTCTTTCCAAAATTTCTGGAGGTTCTCCTATGAAGGTCTTTAAACCGGAATGGCAGTGCACGTTTAGCGTAAACGAAGGCGCGGAAGAATCAGCAACTTGGAAAGAGAAAATCGCGTGGCGGCTCAGGGGAGTTGCGGATAGGCTGGAAGGTGGCGGGCGCACGGTGAAAATCGATTACCGCGTGACGCCAGCGGTCAGCCCACAAGAAGTCGATACTTGCTTAGGCAAGGGCTTCGAAGTAACTCAGCGTCTGCTGACGCAGTTAGCCCAACAGCAGGCGTGCGAAGATGTGATGCGCCATGCAAAAGCGGAGCTGTTTGAAGAGCAACATCAGCATTAGTTGTAAGTAATAAGTATCTAAGAAACGTTTCAGAAGAACACCCGCCCGTTTAATCATTGGCGGGTGTTTTTTTATTTTCTCTTTGGCTGCCATTACACTGCTTTCTTCCGGCGTCCAGGCCATGGCAGGCATGTAGCTAGCGCAAGAAGCCCAAGCGCCAGCACTGCACCGGCGAGTACGCCAATACCCGTACCGAACACAGCGCTTACCCCCATCGCTATCAGCGCAGCACTACCGATCTGACAGAACCCCACCATCCCCGATGCCGTTGCAGCATGCCCGTGCTCACTGGCAATCGCACCGGATACCGCTAGCGATAGCGAGGAACCATTGGCTAAGCTGACTAGACACATTGGGAGTACCACACTGGCCGCGCCCTGCAGCTTCAGTACTACCACAGCTAAAAACGCCATACCGCCAAGCACGAAGCACACAATGCCTGCCGCGACGATGTGATCATAGGACCAGCGATCGAGCAGTCGTTTAGCCAGTAGATTAGCGCCGATGATGCCCGCCGTCAGAGGCAGGTACATCCAGCCACTCTGCTCTTCGCTCAACCCTAGGTGCGCAAATAGAAAAGGTGACTGGGTTAGATAGACAAACCAAGCGCAATAGATTGCACAGACGACCAGCGTGTAGCGGCAGAAGGTCCGGTCACCCAGAACGTGGCCAAATCCAGCAAAGGGCGAGGTCTGGGCACGAGCCGAGACAGGAAGAGTTTCGGGCAGCAGTGTTAGCACCATCAGCAACGCCATGGCACCGAAGGCAGCCACGCATAGAAAGTCGGCTCGCCATCCAAAAGCAGCGGCCAAGTGCCCGCCGACGGCTGGCGCTAACGCTGGCGATAGCGATACTAGCGGGTAAACCATCGCGTAAACTTTGGCCGACGTCCGTTTGCCACAGGTGTCGGCAATCAAGGCGCGTCCAATCACCAGCCCCGCTGCCGCACCAACCGCTTCGAGTATGCGCCATACCAGGAATCCAATATAGCTACCAGAGGCCACACAGCCTAACGAACCGGCGATGTACAGCGCGATCCCGGCAAACAACAGCGGCTTGCGGCCATAACGGTCCGACAGTGGCCCATAAACCAGTTGCGCACTCGCCAGCGCAAGTAAATAAATAGAGACCGTTTGTGGCATTTGCCAATCGGCAACACCAAATTCAAGGGTCATGCTCGGCATCGCGGGTAGATAAATATCTGAGGCGATGAGACCAAAGGCACTGAGCACGGCGACGGTCAGAATGAAAGATACACGAGGCATGGCCGCTCCCTGCAGCGGTAGTAAACCTGCTGCGCATTATATGGGTTAAGAGGAATTTAAACTCAGAGGGAATGAGTGCCATGGTACGAGGCCGCCTTGCATGTGAAAATGCATGAAAATGCAGTAATCGACTGCATTTTTGCAGCATGGAGTAATTCATGAATTGGGATGATGTGCAGATTTTCCTAGCAGTGTATCGCGCAGGCACTCTACGTGGGGCAGCACAGCAGCTATCCATCGACCAAACTACCGTGGGTCGGCGCTTGGCCAGCCTGGAACGAGCACTGGGTAGTCGGCTGTTCCTGCGCTCCACGGGCGGATTGGTACTGACCGACAGCGGTCAGCAAGTGCTAACCACGGCCGAGGATATGGAGCGGCTAGCCGTCTCCTTCAAGCGCCGCGGCGAGGGAGCTGACGAGCGAGTTGCTGGCGAGGTACGCGTGACCACAACTGACGCACTAGCTGTCGACTTCGTGGTGCCAGCCATCGAACGCCTGCGCGCCAGCCATCCCGAGGTGCGTGTGATCTTGAGCACTACGACGCGGTTATTCGACTTGGCGCGGCGCGAAGCCGATGTCGCCGTGCGTACGTTACGACCGGAACAGCCAGAGTTGATCGTGCGACAACTCGGCCGCTGGGAGGTCGGTTTATACGCGACTCAGCGTTATCTGGAACAACATGGCGAGCCACAGCCCGGTGAAGGCTTCTCGGGCCATGATATTGCGCTCTACCAAAGAGGGGTGACGGGACGGCAGGATGACACGTTGGCTGGTGAATCAAGACGACGGGGGCGTGTGGTCGCCGAATTGGATTCCAGCCTGATGCTGGCTACCTTTGTACGTGCAGGCCTAGCCTTGGGAGAATTACCGGATTACTTGGCCCAGCGTGACCCCAAGCTAATACGCGTATGGCCTGAGCGCTGCCGGGCCAAGCCTTATGAAGCATGGCTGGTATTGCACCAGGATTTAGCGCGCACAGCTCGGGTACGCGTCGTTGTGGAAGCGATCGCGGAAATGTTCGCCTGTTGACGTATACAACTAGCCCGCGAAGCCACCATCATAAGGAACGATCATCATCCCGAATACGGTGTTTCTAGCGCTTGCCCTAATCGCTGCATAAACGCCGTACACTCTTCAAGCTGAACCAGCTCAATATACTCATCGGGCTGGTGCGCCTGGGCAATGCTGCCAGGGCCGAGAATGATGGTTTGCAGGCCTTGGCCCTGGAACTGCCCCGCCTCCGTAGCGTAAGCCACCGCGTGGTTGCAGCAGGGGGTGGGCAAGTGATCTTTAGCCAGGCGAAGCACATGGTCATTATCACGATCCGCCAGCCCCGGTACCGTTACATTAAGCGGCTCGGTGGTGATTTCCACCTGCTTGCCTTTGGCCTGTAGCTCAGCGCTTAGCTGGGTGCAATAGGCCTCAAACCGCGCGTAAATCTCGTCAAAAGTATCGGTCGGCAGATGGCGGATCTCCCACTCGAACTGGCACTCCCTCGCCATAATATTGATCGCCGTACCACCTTTGATTTTACCGACGTGAAGACTGGTGTGAGGCACATTAAACGCCTCATCGACACGCCCCTCTTCCACCAACGCCGCCATGGTGTCCTCAATAAAAGTCACTAGCCGAGCGGCCACATGAATCGCCGAGGTGCCCTGATTGACTTGGCTGCTGTGAGCTTCGCGGCCAACCACCGTGGTGCGTAGGTTGGTGGCGCCTTTCTGTGCCACCACCGGCTGCATGCTGGTGGGCTCGCCAACAATCACATGGGCGGTGCTGGAGTAGTGCTCGTAAAAGCGCTTAATGAGGCTTGGCGCACCCACGCAGCCGATCTCTTCGTCATAAGAGAACCCCAGATAAATCGGCTGCTGCAACGGCGCTTTCGTCCAAGTGGGCACCAACGACAATACGCAGGCGATAAAGCCTTTCATATCACAGGTGCCACGCCCATAAAGGCGCCCATCGCCACCATCGCGCAGAGTGAACGGATCGCTCGACCACGGCTGCCCCGCTACCGGCACCACATCGGTATGCCCGGAAAGCATCATTCCGCCCGGCGCCGCCGCTGGGCCAATTCTTGCGATCATGTTGGCTTTGGTGCCGCAGGGGCTCATCACCCGCTCGGCGCTAACGCCGTACTCGGCCAAATAGCCTTCCACGTACTCAATCAGCGCCAAATTGGATTCGCTGGAAGTGGTATCGAATGACACCAGCTTCGCCAGCAACGCGGTCACGTCAGTCATGCTGTTCTCGTTAGTTGGATTCTTTATATCACCCTATCACCGCCCTCTGCCTTTTCCTACTCAGCAGGCCTGCTGGCAGCGTAATGTTGACTGTCACGGCAGGTTCATCGTGCATTCACTAAAACGTCATCTACACTTCTTACTGTTCAGTGCATCCAAAAATCTTAACAAACGCATTGTCGTGAGCTTATGAGCTACTCAGCTGATTAAGCTCAATCCCACAAGGAGCTGTTATGTCTCGTTTTACACTACATGCGATTGCCGTAGGGGTGGCAACTGCCAGCCTAAGCCTATCTGCCCAGGCGGCAACTGAGATTAACTGGTGGCACGCCATGGGCGGCCAGTTGGGCGAAATTCTCGAAGAGATGACCCAGGACTTTAACGCGTCCCAGGATGAGTACCACGTTACCCCCAGCTATCGCGGCACCTATACCGAAACCATGACGGGCGCGATCGCCGCCTTCCGTGCCAATGAGCAGCCGCATATCCTGCAGGTATTTGAGGTCGGCACGGGCACCATGATGAATGCCAAAGGCGCCATCTACCCGGTGTACGAGCTGATGGAAGAGCACGGCCGTGCTTTCGATAACGATGCCTTCCTGCCCGCCGTTGTCGGTTACTACACCGACACCAACGGCAATATGCTGTCGTTCCCGTTCAACTCCTCTACACCGATTATGTACTACAACCGGGACATGTTTGAGGAAGCGGGTCTGGATCCCGAGCAGCCCCCACAAACATGGCAAGAAGTGGCCGACTTTTCACGTCAGATCGTCGACTCTGGGGCGGCCAGCTGTGGCTTTACCACCTCTTGGCCTAGCTGGGTAATGCTGGAAAACTTCTCCGCTTGGCATAACGTACCGCTAGGTACGCTGGAAAACGGTTTTGGCGGCATGGAAACCGAGCTGACCTTCAACAATGAGCTGGTCGCTCGCCATTGGGACAACCTCCACGACTGGCAGGAAGAGGGTGTCTTTAAATGGGGCGGCCCCGGTTCTGGCCCCGACTCAGAGCCGCTGTTCTACTCCCAGGACTGCGCGATTTTCTTCGGCTCTTCTGCCTCACGTGCGGACGTCGCCGCCAATTCAGAATTTGACGTCGGCTTTGGCATGCAGCCCTACTACGACGACGTAGAAGGCGCACCGCAAAACTCGATTATCGGTGGCGCTACCCTGTGGGCACTGCAGGGCCATAGCGACGAGGAGTATGAAGCCGTTGCCGCCTTCTTTGAGTACCTCTCCCAGCCCGAAGTACAGGCGCAGTGGCACCAGCAAACCGGCTACTTGCCCATCACTCAAGCCGCTTGGGATCTGAGCAAAGAGCAGGGCTACTACGAAGAGAACCCCGGCGCGGATATCTCTTTGAAGCAGATGACGCTTAACGAGCCAACCGAGAACTCCAAAGGCCTGCGCTTTGGTAACTTCGTGCAGATTCGTGACATCATCTCCGAAGAGATGGAAGCCGTGATGACCGGTGACAAATCGGGCCAGGAAGCGGCTGACGACGCAGTGGCCCGCGGCAATGATCTGCTCCGTGACTTTGAAGCTGCCAACAAATAAATAAGCACTCACTTCGCCGCTTACCCTATTGGGTAGGCGGCGATTTCGTTTGAACGCGAGCTGCCCATGCAAACTAAACGCATGACCTACCCTGGTCGCTTTTTGCCCTACGCGCTGTTGGCGCCCCAGGTAATTGTGACGCTGATTTTCTTTATCTGGCCTGCGGGCCAGGCGCTGTATCAGTCGCTACTGCGCGAAGACGCCTTTGGGCTACGCTCGACGTTTGTGGGGCTTGAGAACTTTGCTCGCCTGTTCCGCGACGGCAGCTATGTCAATTCGCTATCGGTGACAGCGGTATTCGCCGTCGGCACCACACTGCTGTCAATGACAGTGGCGCTTTTATTGGCCAGCACCGTCAACCGGATGATTCGCTCACGCAGTACTTACACCACCCTATTGGTGTGGCCCTACGCCATTGCCCCCGCGCTTGCCGGCGTTTTGTGGTGGTTTATCTTCAACCCCTCCATCGGCATTGTGCCCTACATGCTAGAAATGGTGGGTTATCGGTGGAACCACCGTAACTCGGGAAATGATGCCATGCTGCTGGTGATTTTTGCCGCCGCCTGGAAGCAGATCTCCTATAACTTCCTATTTTTCCTGGCGGGCTTACAGTCCATCCCGCAATCGCTGATTGAAGCCGCCTCCATCGATGGCGCCAGCCCGACGAAGCGATTCTGGACGATTATTTTCCCGCTGCTCACGCCGACCACCTTCTTCTTGCTGGTGGTTAACGTGGTGTACGCCATGTTCGACACCTTCGCGATCATTCACGCGACCACCGCAGGCGGCCCAGCCCAGGCAACCAACATTTTGGTTTACAAAGTGTATGCCGACGGTTTTGTAGGGCTCAACCTGGGTTCTTCTGCTGCCCAGTCGGTGATTCTGATGGTGATTGTGGTGGCATTAACCATGATTCAGTTCCGCTTTATTGAGCGCCGAGTCAACTACTAGGGCCTGTTGAGGTTTCACTCACGGCCGCGCTGGAGCCCGTTTTTATTCGCGGCAAGGCAGGAGGAGAGAGGTTTGGTGATTCCAAATGAACGACGACTAACGCGGCCGCGGGTAAAAACGGGCCCAGCCCTACGGGTTGTCCCACAAATCGCGCCATACGGCGTTGCAAAACTTGAAAAGGGAACCACCCTTCCCTGCGTTTTGCGCCTTGTCTGGCGCGATTTGTGGGGCAACGCGGTTCGCGATGAAACGTCAACAGGCCCTGGCCTTTGGGAGAACGTTAATGGTTGAAAACCGCCCTTGGGCTAACCTGATAGCCCATATTGTTTTGCTCTCTGGCGTCGCGCTGGTGGCTTTTCCGGTGTATGTCGCGATTGTCGCCTCGACCCACTCCCTGTCGGGTTTACTGCAGGGCACGCTGCCGCTGCTGCCCGGCGGCCACGGGATCGAAAACTACACGCGCATGTGGCAATCCGGCGTCTCTAATGCCGGTGCACCGCCCGCCGCCCTGATGCTGTGGAACAGTTTTATCATGGCCATGGCGATCACCGTGGGTAAGCTGTCTATTTCGCTGCTGTCCGCCTTTGCCATCGTCTACTTCCGTTTCCGCTTTCGGATGTTCTTTTTCTGGATCATCTTCGTCACCTTGATGCTGCCGGTGGAAGTGCGCATTATCCCGACGTTCCAGGTGGTGGCGGATCTCAATATGCTCAATAGCTTTGCCGGGCTGTCGATTCCGCTGATCGCCTCGGCCACTGCGACGTTCCTGTTCCGCCAGTTCTTTATGACCATTCCCGAAGAGATGCTTGAAGCCGCCCGTGTCGATGGCGCGGGGCCGCTGAAGTTTTTTAAAGACATCCTAATGCCGCTGTCGGTGACTAATATCGCCGCGCTGTTTGTGATCATGTTTATCTACGGCTGGAACCAGTACCTCTGGCCGCTGATTATCACCACCGACCCTGACTATTACACCATCGTGATGGGTATCCAGCGCATGACCTCGGAAGAGAACCCCCAGTGGCAACTCGTCATGGCGGCAGTGGTGATGGCAGCGCTGCCGCCGGTATTAGTGATTCTGTTTATGCAACGCCTATTTGTGAAAGGCCTGACCGAGACGGAGAAATAGCATGGCCAGCATTACCTTGGAAGGGCTAAAGAAAACCTATAGCGGCGATGTTCACGCCGTCAAAGGCATCGACTTGCAGATTGAAGATGGCGAGTTTGTGGTGCTGGTCGGGCCTTCCGGCTGTGGCAAATCCACCCTGCTGCGCATGGTGGCGGGGCTGGAAACCATCACCGAAGGGACGCTCAAAATCGGCGAACGGGTGGTGAACAAGCTCGAACCCGCCGAACGCGATATCGCCATGGTGTTCCAGAACTACGCGCTTTACCCGCATATGACGGTGTACAACAACCTCGCCTATGGCCTGAAAAACCGCGGCTTTAAAAAAGACGAGATTGATCAGCGCGTTCAAGTCGCTGCCAAAATGCTCGAGATCGAGGAGTTCCTAGAGCGCAAACCGCGCAAGCTCTCCGGCGGTCAGCGTCAGCGCGTCGCCATGGGCCGCGCCCTGGTGCGCGACCCGGCAGCGTTTCTGTTCGACGAGCCGCTTTCCAACCTGGATGCCAAACTGCGCGTGCAGATGCGCGTGGAGATCAAGCAGCTCCAGCGGCGTTTGAAAACCACCAGCCTGTATGTGACCCACGACCAGCTGGAAGCCATGACCCTGGGCGATCGCTTGGTCGTGCTCAACGCCGGGCAGATCGAGCAAGTAGGCACGCCGATGGAGATCTACGCCCGCCCCGCGACCATGTTTGTCGCCGGGTTTATCGGCTCCCCCGCCATGAACATGCTGCCGGTGGACTACTTGAAAACACCAGGCGCCAACGGCCTGCTGGACAACCTGCCCGACGGCACCGATACCGTCGGCATTCGCCCGGATGATATGCACTTAGCGCCGCCCGAAGCGCCTCACTTAACCGTCGACTCCACGCTGGCGCTGTTTGAAGCCGCCGGGGCCGAAAGCCACCTTTATGTGAACCTCGCCGATAGCGACCAGCCCACAGTTATTCGCGTATCAGGGCAACCGCTGGTCGCCGAAGGCGAAACCCTGCGCTTCTACGTAACCCGCGATGCTTTGCATCCTTTTAATAGCGCCACGGGGAAACGTACAGGAGGTTGAGAGCATCTAGAGAAAATAACAACATCAGCTACAAGGGGAGCGATAAACTACGTTTGCCATAATAATTAATAGTAGTTGCTCCCCTCACACATATACTCGAGAGGCATAGATGAAGCGTTTAAAAATACTAATAGCTAAATAACACTTAAGGCAAAAACTGCTGAATGAGGACATCTCTTTCCAATTCCAACATTCCATCCAGCACTGAATCCTTCATAGGATCATTGCTAGTCTGCCATTCTAATAATAGTGAATCAGACTGAGGGGATTCAGCTAGATGCGCTGCAAGAATATAGTTCGCGTCTGGTTGGTTATTCGCCTCTCGAGCATAAGCACTTTCCACTTCTCCATAACAGGCCCTAGCTTCGTCTGTGACTCCATCCAGACGCTCAATCAGCATACATCGCAGAAGCATTTCCTCTTTGTTTAATTCTCCAGTATGGAGTTCATCCAAATCAAGCTTGGCTTCCTCATATCGGCCAAGGCTTGTAAGGAGCTGAGCACGACTACTGAGCAATTCAGAATTATTAGGGTGCTGCTCCAGGCCTTCTTTATAAACCATGAGCACATCTTCTAGTTGTCGCTTATCGCCCCGTGCATCAGTGAGTGCTGTACTTGCACGCTCCAGATATTCCGCAGGTGCTTCACCGTTGGCCAGGGAACAAGCCATAAGCGATAACGTGATCATCGTTATAAGTAGGGCTTTCTTCACAGTGGCTCAACCTCGATATCGAAACTGATATCTGTTGTACCTGACGCTAGATTGCCTGGCCCATTGGAAAAGAAATAGCCGCCAACAAGTTGAAGCGTCAGGCGACGAGGTGGCATGGGTAACGTAAAGCTAGCATGACCAATGGGGGTGAAGTCGTCATTAGGCCATGCTGAAACTCCTTCCCAACCCAGATTCTGGGTAGCAATATCTAACACCCCATCAAGAATTTTAGCCGAAACGAACCAATTTACTGAGCCTATTCTGCTGGCAGCAGTTCGACCCATAGCACTAACATTTAATGTATTACCGCTTACCGCTATATGGCCTCGAAGATTATAAGAAGCGTGAACACCTACCCCTTCTGCCAAAATGTAATCAGGCCGAACTTTTAAGTAAGGCTCGGAGAACTCGCGATACTTCTGTGCAGGTATTTCGACATTTTGCGGCTCAAGACTGCTGCTTGGAGTGGAGAAAAAATCACCCAGATGCGTATAACCGTCTTTTTCAGGGAAGGTTGTCACTTCGCTCATATGGGCCGGTTCTCTTTAATGTAAACCTGAAGTTTTTCGGATTTATCATGATCGGACACCAGACGTGTAAGACCTTGGGCATCACTAACACCACTAATCTGCTCACCGTTATCTCTTACAATTAGATACTCCATACCAGCTACGGGCTCTCCAACTGCATTGATAAGGCGAAAGCGCTCATTAAAGCGCTTAGGAAGCTCGCTGAGTAAATTGGCTGCTGACGCAGTAGGCGAACCAACCTCGGTACTAGAGCCTGTAAGTATCTGCCCTCCGCAGGAAGTGGCACTGCCATGTATAGCGGCTGGCGAGCCCTCAATGACATACCAAGCTACACCAGCGATAATAGTGGCACCACAAGAACTATTGTCACCGACCCTTGCGATGGGGATACCATCGACTTTAGCCGTCGAGGCGCCAGTAACAATACGATGAGGCCCCCCTTTACAGCTGCAAGCCACCTCATCACCGATTTTCGCGAGATCCATGTCAAACGCCCTGCTACATAGCAATGTATATCATTTACCACGTCAACGCATTGCAGTCAATTCTAGTCAGTACTATCTATTTCAGTGGTAATATTTCTCATAATTCAGAGAATTCTTATATTACCCCTCCTAACCGACACTTGTAGCTCTAAGTTACCCTAGAGGCGCTACATCCTTTTAACAGCGTCACGAGAAGCGTATAAGGTATAAATTAATACGTAGGTGAAGGCGCCATGGACTACGTTTGAGAAAGTTAACGTTACTCCTCTCTACTGTATACCCGTCTTATGGGTGCAAATGGGCCTTCTACCATGAGTATTACCCCCCCTTTACTCGACACTCTTTATCGCGATCACTCCCGGCGCGTGCAGGCGACGTTGATACGCCTGCTGGGGGATTTTGAGCTTGCCGAAGAAGCCCTGCAGGATGCCTTTGTGGCAGCGGTTCAGCAGTGGCCTGTTAACGGCGAGCCTAACAACCCCACGGCATGGCTAATTCGCACCGGCTACCACTGCGGGATCGACCAGATTCGTCGGCGCAGTACTGCACGCCGTCGAGCTCACTTACTGTTACCCACAGAGCTGCCACCTACAGCAGAGGCGCTGGATCTTGAACCCACCACTATCGAAGACGACGCTTTGCGGCTGCTGTTCACCTGCTGCCACCCAAGCTTGAGTATGGAAGCGCGGATAGCCCTGACGCTTCGCGAGATGTGCGGCTTGACCACTGAGCAGGTAGCCAGCGCCCTGCTGTTGAAACCTACCACGCTGGCACAGCGGATCGTGCGCGCCAAACGCAAAATTCGCGATGCGCATATCCCTTATGCCGTGCCTAACCAGGAAGAGCTGCCCGAACGCTTGCCGGATGTACTCCAGGTGGTCTATCTGGTCTTCAATGAAGGTTACTCACGCAGCACGGGCGCCAGCGTAGTCGATATCAGCCTAACCCAAGAGGCCATGCGGCTGGGCAATGAGCTGGCACGACTACTGCCCCTGGGGGAAGTATTTGGGCTGATGGCTTTGATGCTGCTTAATGATGCCCGTCGGGATGCACGCCAGGATAGCGACGGTGAGCTGGTCACCCTGGATGCGCAAGACAGACGCCTATGGCGTCAGGAAGATATCCACGCCGGTATAGCGTGGTTGGAAAAAGCGCTGGCGCTCACTCCAGCCGGGTACTACACCCTTCAGGCGTCGATTGCCGCCGTACACGCCCAGGCTAGCCGCGCAGAGCAGACCGATTGGGGACGTATCGTCAGGCTCTACGATGCTCTCTGCCAACGTTTTCCATCGCCGATCCTGGCGCTAAACCGTGCGGTCGCCATTGCCATGAGTGGTGCACCCGATACCGGCCTGAAGCTACTCGACGACATCGCCCATCACCCACAACTATCCCGCTATCATCTATTTTATGCCGCTAAAGCGGATTTGCTACGTCGCCAAGGCCAGCATGAAGCCGCGCGCAGTGCTTATCACCAAGCGCTGCAATTGGCCACCCTGGAACCAGAAAAACGCTTTCTGAACAGGCGGTTGGCAGAACTCGAAAATGTTTCATAAAAAAATGCTTAGACTGTGTCGATTCAAGACGCTGCCAAACGACTACAGAGAGTCACTACCCTGACCAACCAGGAGACTCTCAATGAAATTTATGTTGATACGCCGTGCTGATGCCAACACCGAGAATGGCGCTATGCCGTCCCAGGAAATGCTTGCCGACATGGCCGCTTATAACCAGCGCATGACCGAGGCAGGCGTGTTTTTGAGCGGCGATGGCTTACATCCAACCAGCGACGGGTGTCTGATCCGTTTCGAAAACGGTGAACCCACCATCATCCCCGGGCCGTTGTCGCCAGCCAGTGAGCGTATTGCCGGTTACAGCGTTCTGGAAGCCCCTTCCCTACAGGTGGCCATTGAGTGGGCCCAGCAGTGGCCCACCCAGGATGCCGATGGCAACGTGACCCTTGAGCTACGGCGCTACTTTTCGCTGGAGGACTTTGAGCCCGGTGCCGGAATTGAGCAGCACCGTAACCTTGCTCGTGTGCCGGATGCTATGAACGTGCATGTTGCCTTTCCCGGCACTTGCCGTGAAGCCATGCAGTTTTATGCCGACGTCACTGGTGGCCAGTTGGAATGCCTACTGACTTACGCTGAAACACCCGCCGCTGAACACATGCCGCCCGCCCTTCATGACCGCATCATCCATGCCTCGCTAAACCTGCGTGGACGCCGCTTGATGGGTGCCGATATGGCGGTTGACTGCTATACACCACCTCAAGGGGTAGAGATTCAATTGGAGTATCAGGATATCGAGCAGGCAGCACGAACCTTTGCTCAGCTAGCAGAGGGTGGAAAGATTGTCATGTCGTTCGAAGCGACCTTCTGGTCGCCAGGGTTCGGCATGACGATAGATCGTTTTGGCGTCGGCTGGATGGTAAACGTTCCGTCAGACAACTGCCCCTTGGCCACAGAAGGAGACTCCCCATGAAGTACGTTGCGTTAGTGTATTACCAAGAGCAAATCATCAATGCCATGAGCGAACAGGCGTGGCACGACCTCAATCAGGAGTGCATCGCCGGGGTCGAGCGCCTGAGCGCCAGCGGCCACTACCTGGCCGGGCAGCCGTTACAACCGACGGAGACAGCGACCACCGTGCGCGTGCGCGATGGTGAGACGCTAATCTCGGATGGCCCCTTCGCCGAAACCAAAGAGCAACTGGCGGGCTTTTATCTGCTTGAAGCCCACGACTTGAATGAGGCGCTGCAGCTGGCTAGCCGCATCCCACCGGCCCGGCTGGGCAGCATTGAAGTTCGCCCTGTTCGAGAACTCCCCCCTAAAGCAGCACCCCAAACAGAAATAGGAGAACAATCATGAATAATAACGCCTACCCCTATGTCGATGGTTTTGTCGCGGCCGTACCCACCGCTAATAAAGCAGAGTTTATTGAACATGCCCGTGCCGCGGCCGTTGTGTTCAAGGAGCACGGAGCGCTCCGCGTGGTGGAGTGCTGGGGCGACGATGTGCCCGAAGGAGAAGTGACCTCCTTCCCCATGGCGGTTAAGCGCAAGGATGACGAGACGGTTATTTTTTCCTGGATAGAGTGGCCATCCCGCGCCGTGCGCGATGAAGCCATGCCCAACGTCATGCAGGATCCTCGCCTACAGATGGATGTTAACCCGATGCCATTTGATGGTAAGCGTCTCATTTATGGAGGCTTTGCAAGCATCATCAACGAGTAAGCATTAAGTAAGTGGCCCAGAAAACTACTCCGAATCGTCCTGGGCCACATCCTCTTGGGCTACATTCTCTTGAGCTACGTCCTCTCGAACTACAGCCTCTTGAGCTACATCCGCAATCCGCCCTTCAACCTGGTAGAAGACTTCTTTCCTCTCTACCATATAGTCGCGCAGCATTTCCCAATCCGTATTGCCGACGATAGTGTTACGGCCATCAGCGTAGGCTTCTCCGAGTACCGTATGGCTGTCGCCACCAGCGGCAGTGAAGTTATTGGTGGCGATGGTATAAGTACGCTCTGGGTCAACCGCCTGCATCGCGCCTTCCCGGGCAATGTTGAGGCTGATCACCCGCTCACCTGGTGGCTCGCCGCTGTCGTACACCAGCTCAACGCCTGCTGACACCTGCAGAAAACCGCCGTTCTCATCGGGTGCATTGGTCAGGGCAATTTCAAAGGTTTCCAGCAGTTCGGCGCCGGTGACGTCGAGCAGCGTTAGGCGATTGCCAAACGGCTGTACTGCGATCAAATCGCCCACAGAGACCTCGCCGGTATCAATCGCTTCACGAATGCCACCGCTGTTCTGAATGGCCATCACGGTGTCGGGCGCCACTTGCTGTGCTGCTTGCAGCTGCGCATCGGTAATTAGATTACCCAGCGCGGTTTCATTGGCGCGGACGCTTCTCTCATCGCCGTTGCCATGGCGAGGGTTCGGCAGTGCGGCAATCACCTTGGCACCGACCTGGGTATCCCGTAGTGCTTCAATCTCAGCAGTGTAAGGTTCAAGGCGCTCAGCCGCGTCAGGATCCGCCTTGCGATCATCGACAGCCAGCAGTTCGCCGCTGGCATCCACCACCACGCCGTCTTCATCGAAGCTCACCTGCATCACGCCCAGGAATTGCCCGTACTCGCCTGCCTGGCCAATCACTGTGGGCGTTAGCACCTCGCCTGAACGGCTTTCGGTGTGCAGCGTTGGCGGCGTGACTTGGCTATGACTATGGCCGCCAATAATGATATCGATGCCTTCGACGTACTCCGCCAGCAGCAGATCATTGCCGATGCTGGGGTCGCTGTCGTAACTAAGGTGGGTAAGGGCAATAATCTTGTTAACGCCCTGCGCCTTAAAATTGGCCACCATCGCTTCTGCCGCCTGACGATAATCGCTAATGGTGACTTGGCCAGGGCTGGAGATTGTCTCGCTATCCTGAGTGCTCAAGCCGAAGATGCCGATCTGCTCGCCTTTATGCTCAACAATAATGCCGTCATAAAGCTTACCCACTTTTGGATCTGCACTAATCGACTCTCCCAGCATGTCGGCAAACTCCGTGCCCGCCGAAAAATCCAGATTGGCACCTAAGATAGGAAACTCCGCGCCTGCAAAAAACGCTGCTAACGCCTGATGCCCCTCTTCCGGGTCACCCAAATCAAACTCATGGTTGCCTGGCACGAAGGCGTCATAGCCCATTAAGTTCATAAATTCCAACGCATCCTGGCCCTGAAACTCATTGAAGTAGAGCGTGCCGGAAAAGATATCGCCCGCTTCCAGCAATAATCCTTCGCCATAGGTCTCCCGCGCCTCATTCAGCGTGGTGATCAAATGGGGATACTGATCGGTGCGTCCGTGTAAATCATTGGTGTGAAACAGCGTCAGGGTGTAGTTATCAGCCAAGGCGGGAGGAACGGTGACGAATAACGCTGTCCCTAGCGCCATGCCATAGCGGTGAAAACGCATTTAAATGACTCCTTTCATAACAGTGTTCAGACACCTTAGCAGTAAAGATAGCCTACCAGCGGCTTTTCGTCTCCATGGTGAAATATCACCTTCACTAAACACCAAAAGCCGGTGTGGAATCATCCACACCGGTAAAGATCGAAACATGCGAGCTAACTAAACGCTAAAGAACTAATACAAAAAGCTAATACAAAAAACTAATGCAACACTACCGCTAACATCACTTTATCAATTAGAAATGATAGCGAGCGCCTAAGGCGTAGTACATATCTTCTTCGAAGTCATTAACAGCATCCAGATTACGATCATTCAGTTCGAGGAACATATCGAAATTGCTAGTCAGTTTGTACATTGATCCTAACGCCCAAGCGTTACGCTCATCGCTAGCGCCATCTACGTCGATGTTGTAGTAATCGGCGAAGAACTTCCAGGAATCGATAGCGTACGTAGCACCAACGCCGATTTTATCGAAACCGCCACCGTTAACATCGTCATCACCGCGGGTTTCATAACCTACACGAGCAGCGAAAGCATCTGTAATAGCAAACTCACCCGTAGCGCCATAACGCACTTCACCGTTACCGCCACCGCGTACCGTATCTTCCACATAGCCAAGCGCTAAACGAGCTGGGCCTGTTTCGTAGACAACACCACCCTGAGTAGCGATAACGGATCCTTCGGCAGTCTGCTCGGCTTCAGTTAAACCACGCTCAGAGAAGTGCTTGGCAGAAATAACCGCCTGAAAACCACTCATTTTAGGCGTTTTATAGCCAATCGAATCGCCGCGTGCCTGAAGACCACCACCAGCAAACTCATAGCCGCGCTCTACGTAGACATCGAACGGCGTCATCACGTAGTTGTCATAAAAGCTGTTGTAATTACCGGCCATAAAGGTACCGAACTGCTGGCTTTCCAGACCCAGGTAGCTATTACGCACCTCATCGAATCCAGAAGATGTATTACGCTCATCACCCGTAAAGCGCCACTCTACCCGGGCGAATGCACGCAGGTCAGAGGAGATCTGATGGCCGGCGGTAATCCGCAGACGCGAGCCGAAATTACGGAACTCTTCGCCGTTATCAACACCGTCATCAACACCGCCGCCTTCAAACCCCATGGCGATACGGCCATAAATTTCCAGGTCGGTACCATCTTGATCATAAACAGTGGCGGCTTGTGCTGCAGAGGCTGCTAAAAGACCACTAACGGCCAGAGCGAGTGTCGTTTTTTTAAACATGTTCGTTCCCATTGAAGCACTGGATTAAAAGAATAAATGCTTGCGCTTTGCGAAGGCACAATGAAGGACGAATAACGCCTCAACGCAGCAAACCTTAAAGGAGTTATATTTCATTTACTTTAAAATTTTATTTTTTAGGGAACTTATTTTTCATGGGCATTTTAAATAAAATTGCCATCTAAATTTAACATTGAACTGATATCGAAATAGGTAGCTGTAGCACGTTATCTCTTAGCCTATTTATTTAAACGTGTCATCACTTATTCACCTGTTTGACTCGGCAGTGTCATTCGCCCCACGCACACTGTACGGAAACGTGATAAAGGGATGAATCGCTCATGCGGCTCTGCATCGTTAGTGAAACATGGTCACCGGACATCAATGGCGTTGCCCATACGCTGAGCCGGTTAAGCTATGAACTGGGCCGGCAGGGAGTGCCGGTCGATGTCATTCGCCCTCGCCCGCGGGTGGCGGGTAACGCCACTCGTATTAACCACGAGCTACAGGTGCAACGCCTAGCCTTACCCGGCTATACCGATGTGCAAGTCGGCTTGGTAACGCCTGCGACCCTGCGACACTTTTGGCGTCAATACCGACCTGATGTGATCTATTTGGCGACCCAAGGGCCATTGGGATGGGCGGCACGCCAAGCGGCGCGACGGCTCAATATTCCCTTGGTTGCAGGCTGGCACACCAACTTTGACCACTACTGCAAAGACTATGGCGTCAGGTGGCTAGCGTCGGCGACTCGACGCTACTTACGCTACTTTCATAACGGCTGTGCCTTGACGCTGGTGCCTACCCATCAACAGGCGAAAGTGCTTCGGCATCAGGGTATTCGGGACGTTAACGTGCTGTCACGCGGGTTGGATGGTGAGCGCTTCTCTCCTGCACATCGCGATCCTCAGTTACGCCAGCGCTGGGGCGTTAGCGAGCATCAGCCGGTCGCGCTTTACGTTGGCCGATTGGCGGCTGAGAAAAACCTCACCTTGCTGCACGAAAGTTTCCAAGCCATGCGTGAAGTGCGTCCCGATATCGCGCTTGTGATTGTGGGCGATGGCCCCGCACGGGCGCAGTTGCAGAAGGTACTTCCCGATGCGCACTTCACCGGCTTTGTGGGCCAAGAGGCCCTTGCTCGCCACTATGCCAGCGCCGATCTATTTATTTTCCCCTCGCTTTCAGAAACCTGGGGCAATGTGGTGGCAGAAGCCATGGCCAGCGGCTTAGCCGTAGTGGCCTACGATCACGCTGCCAGCGCTGAACTGGTTAATAGCGGCCACAACGGCATTACGGTACCTGCTGGCAATAGCGCTGCTTTTCAACAGGCAGCGGTAGCGCTATGCCAACACCCGGCTGACTACGCTCGCTTAGGTCGAGTTGCGCGCTTGCGAGCGCTTGAACAGAGCTGGGCTGGTATTGCCGAGCAATTTTTGCGTTATTTACACCACGCCCAGGAGGCTCATCATGCGCCCGCGTCCGCTTGTCGTATTCGACCGTCTTGATCTGCTGGAGTGGCAGTTCTGCCAGCGCATCTCGCGGCTTTCGCTCTACCGCCCCTGGCGCCTCACGTTGCAAGCAGCCAGCCGCTTAGGTGATTGGCCGGTCTGGGTGCTGCTTATTCTCGCCCAGCCGTGGCTGCAGCCAAATGGCGCTTGGCGGATGATGCAATACAGCGTCATCGCCCTGTTTGCCGTCTCCGTTTATCGACTGGTAAAAACGCGCCTGTGCCGCGAGCGACCTTTTATCACTTACAGTGAGGGCATTCAGTGCTGCGAACCAGCGCGAGATCGTTACAGTTTTCCCAGCGGCCACACCATGCATGCGGTGATGTTTAGCGTGCTAGTGGCGGCCCATACGCCTTGGTTGCTACCCATGGTGTTGCCATTAGCGCTACTGATAGCGATCTCACGCGTAGGTTTAGGGCTGCACTACATTAGCGACGTACTGGCAGGGGCAGCAATGGGCTACGCTTTTGCCTTGATGAGCCTTTACTGGATGGGCTAAAACGCTTTTTTATAATTCACCCAAACACAAAAACGCCCGCTAAGCGGGCATTTTTGACGCAATCAGTAGCTTATTTTTAGGCTAACTAATACTAAATATCAGGTGGCAGATCATCAAATTCATCCAGCCTTGCCATGAACGATGTCTTGAACATCATATACACCCCTACGCCTGAAAACCCTAAGAACAAAACAAACATGCATAACATCAATGCCATCGCCATAATCTTGTCCCTGATAGTGTGCGGTCGTTACGTTTACGTTTTATGACCGCTGCATTGTGATTTCCAGTACAGGATAGACCAAAACACAGTCTTTATCTGTACAACAGCTATGCAAATAAAATGGCGATGCAAACAACAGATATATATCAATCACTTATAATAATTCATCCACGCAAAAAAACCACCTCATTTTCACGAGATGGTTATTTCGCATCGTTCCACTCCATGGCTTGATGAACAGCGCATCCCTGCGCTGTAACCAGTGAGTGGGCCGATTTTCCTTTAACGTCCTGTTATCAACTTGGCTCCCTGCCTTCCTTCTGCCTGTCAGCCCACTCACTTAGTTACTGCTGAATTCGTTACTGCTGACAATTATCTAAACGGCTAAATCTAAACAGCTGAACATCTAAGCAACTGATTAGTAGTTGCAGGGGTTGAGCCAAAGCGTGCCAAAAGACAATAATTATAATTAAAAACAAGAACTTAAAATAAAAAAGAAACTCTTAACTCCCTCTTTCTGCCGTCTTTGTTGATGTATAGAACTGACACATGCGACATAAGCACACGAAAAACCTAGCGAAGTGCTCAGCTAGGGATTATTTTTGCTACTTACAGGTTTGGTGTAGTCCCAGCTTTAATCCCATTACCTTCAAGGAGGCCTCTATGAAACGTGCTGTTGCCCTTGGCATACTCATCGTCACCACTCTACTACTGTTAAACGGATGCAATACCATTCGTGGCGCAGGCGAAGACATTGAGCAGGGTGGCCAAGCTATCCAACGCTCAGCGGATTAAACATCATGATGACTGTTTATCTATCCCACGGCCTAGAGAGCGGGCCAGGGGCATTGAAAACCCAAGCCCTAAAAGGCGTTGCTGAAGAGCTCGATGATTGCGAACCCGTGGTAATGGATTACCGCGGCATGGCTGAGCCTCGACAGCGGCTTTTGCATTTATTAAAGGTGTTGGGCGAGCGTGGCGATAACCCAGCCCGATGCGTATTGGCAGGCTCAAGCTTAGGCGGATGGCTAAGCGCAGCGGTAAGCGCTCAGCAGCCGGTGCTGGGCTGTTTTTTGCTCGCCCCTGCGCTGGGTTTAGCCGACTACCCTGAAACATCGCCCACCATTCAGGCACGCCATACTCACATTATTCACGGCTGGCGGGATGATGTTGTTGCCCCTGGTCCCGTGATTGAACATGCCCGCCTACAGAGGCTTTCGCTGCGAATGGTAGACGACGACCACCGCCTACACGCCAGCCTGGATACTATTCTGATCGATTTTGAGCGGTTTTTACGGCAGTGCAGTGCCAACCCTAAAAGCGACCCAGTGGGCTCTAGCTGAAACGAACATTCGACATGAGCAATCAAAACCTATACAAATAGTGTACATGAAGCACTGAAATAGATTCCTAGATAGCCAGGAGATGACTCATGTTAGATATGTTTAAGCGCGACCCCAAAAAGAAGCTTCAGCAAGAGTATGAACGTAAGCTTCAAGCCGCAATGGAGGCGTCACGCAATGGCGATATGCGTGCCAATGCAACGCTTACCGAAGAGGCAGAGGCGCTGCTGGCGCAGATTCAACGTATCGAAGCGAACCAATAGGCCGCTACTCGTCGGCGAGTGCCGGTAGCAGCGTTTTTAGTTTCCGGGTGAGCGTATTACGCCCCCAACCAAGCAGCTCGGCCGCTTCACCCTTTCGTCCGCCGGTATGTTTCAGCGCGGTCTCAATCAAAATTCGCTCGAAATCGGGCACCGCCTCTTCCAGCAAATGGGTATGGCCTTCAGCCAGCGCGTGGTCGGCCCAGTCGCGAAACGCCGTGCGCCAATCGCCGTGGGCACTGCTTTCTGACGCACTGGGCGAGCGCAGTTCAGGTGGCAGATCCTCAACCAGGATTTCGCGCCCGGAGGCCATGACGGTCAGCCAACGGCAGATATTCTCTAACTGCCGGACGTTACCGGGCCACGGCAAACGCGTTAGATGAGCTTCTGCTTCGCTGGTCAACACCTTAATATCGGTGGTCAGCTCTTTCGCCGCTTCGGCTAAGAAGTGCCGCGTCAAACGAGGGATATCTTCGCGCCGCTCGGCGAGCTTGGGCAGATGAATACGGATCACGTTCAAACGGTGGAACAGATCCTCACGGAAGCGGCCGTCGTCCACCAACACTTCCAGATTTTGGTGGGTTGCGGCGATGATACGCACGTCCACTTTGACCGGCGTATGCCCACCAACACGATAGAACTCACCATCGGCGAGCACACGCAGTAGCCGCGTTTGGGTTTCCGCTGGCATATCGCCTATTTCGTCTAAAAACAGCGTGCCGCCGTTAGCCTGCTCAAAGCGCCCTTGGCGCTGCTGGGCCGCCCCCGTAAACGCCCCCTTCTCATGACCAAATAGCTCCGACTCAATCAAGTCACGGGGAATCGCCGCCATGTTCAGCGCAATAAACGGCTTGCCCTCCCGCGGGCTATGTTGGTGAAGCGCCTGGGCTACACGCTCCTTACCGGTTCCCGACTCACCGTTAATCAATACCGTAATGTGAGAGTGAGAAAGGCGTCCAATGGCACGAAACACCTCCTGCATGGCGGGCGCTTCACCGATAATTTCGGCATTTAGGCCTTCTGGCACAGCGACCGGGCGCTGGCGCTCTCGGGCGTGAGCCACGGCACGGCGAACTAACGCCAGCGCCTCATCAACATCAAACGGTTTGGGCAGATACTCAAAGGCGCCCCCCTGATACGAGGCTACGGCGCTGTCTAAGTCAGAGTGCGCCGTCATTACAATCACGGGCAGGTCAGGATGCGCCTCGCGCACTCTGGCCATTAAATCCAGCCCGTCGATGCCGGGCATACGAATATCGGTGACCAGCACATCTGGAGGGGTTTCCAGCAACCGTGACAGGGCGACATCGGCGCGCTCAATGCACTCAACGTCAAGATCAGGTTGCGCTAAGGCGCGCTCCAGTACCCAGCGGATAGCACGGTCATCATCGACAATGACCACCCGCGCCACATCATTACGTGCAGCCTCTGTCATGACGCTTCTCCGGTGAAATTAATAATCATTGGAATCAGTAAACGAAATTCGGTGTGTCCGGCTCGTGAGTCGCATTCGATCAACCCTTGATGTTGGTGCAAAATCGACTGGGCAATGGATAGCCCCAGGCCGCTGCCTTCCGCGCGCCCTGACACCATCGGGTAAAAAAGCGTTTCCTGCAGCGCATCGGGAATGCCGGGGCCGTTATCGATAACCGCGACTTCACTGACTAGACGGTGGCGCTCAGCACCGAGCGTAAATTGGCGGCGGGCGCGGGTACGCAGTATTAGCGTAGGCGCTGAGGTTTGCGCATCACTCATAGCCTGGACGGCGTTACGCGCCACATTGAGCACCGCCTGAATCATTTGCGATTCATCGCCGGAAAGGTCGGGCAGACTGGGGTCGTAATCACGGCTGATCGTCACGCGGGGGTGCTCGGCAATCAGCAGTGCCCGCACGCGCTCGAGCACTTTGTGAATATTGACCGGCTCGTGTTTCAGAATACGGTTAGGGCCAAGCATGGAGTCGACCAGATCGCGCAGCCTGTCCACCTCTTCAACAATAATATGGGTATATTCGCGCAACGCCGGGTCATCTAAGTCGCGCTCTAATAGCTGCGCCGCACCGCGAATACCGCCAAGGGGGTTCTTCACCTCATGCGCCAGCCCACGGGCGAGCACCTTGATGGTCTCTTGGCGTGTGGTTAGTGCCTCTTCCCGGGAGATTTGCATCAACCGATCCCGCGGCTCCACTTCTAACAGCAACTCATCGTCCGATAACGGCGTAACGGTGTAATCCACCGTGAGCTGCTCGCTGTTCATCGGTGTAATGCGCGCTTCACGTTGGGTGTATGGGTGGAACGCATCGCGCGCCTTGGCCAATACATCGTCAATGCTTTCATCACCACCGAGTAACGTATCCAAACTAATCCCGTGTACACGGGTAAGGCTGACCGCTAATAAGGCCTCAGCAGCTGGGTTCATCCAACGCACCCGCAATTCGCCGTCGAGCAGTAAGACCGCCGTGGTGAGATGTTCAAGCAAGCGCTGATGCATAGTGGTGTCCTGAGAAATCGCGTCTTCCATCGCCGTTACCGACCTACAGGTGGATGATCACTGAGGGAACTGCAAAAAGCGCGCCAATTGACCCTTAATGCCTATTTGCACGGCTTGCGAGCATAACAACGTAAGAGAGTGAATCGTTTTAGCGCACTCACAGCGCCCACAGCTATAGTATGCGCACCATTTTAGTGCATTGCAGATTTAATCAACCGTTCTTAATGAATCGTTCTTAATAAACATTAATGGTCACCGCTGGCGTTCGGTGCTGCAATCGTTGGCTGCTATCCACTAGCTCTGCTTGAAGCTCGTGCCGCCCCGCTGCTAGCCCGGTTAACCAGAAAACATCGCTGTGCAACGCTGTCTGACTTATTTCGCCATTCACTAACAGCCTTACCTGATGGTCATCGCGTAGGGGTGGCGCAATCGCCATTTCCACGGCGGTCATACCCTCTTCCAGACGTGCGCCCTGGTGGGGCAACGCAATCGAAAAGTGATCATAAGGCATAAAGGGCTGCCCCGGTTTGCCGCGTCGCTCAGCCGCCGGCGTCACTGCTGACGTAACTGATGAGCTAGCCGCTTGGCGAGTTGCGGCTCTCAACGCAGGCGGCAAGCCCGGCAAGGGCGCCAATTCCAGCGCCTCACCGCCACTTCCTGGGTTATCGGTAAAGGTGACGTTGCCATGCTCGTCGGCAATCCGATAAACCGTCTGCGCGAATGCAGTTGCCGCACTGCCCGTAAGCCAAGCGCCCAGCACAACAGCCATTACGCCACTTGCGGCTAGCGTGGTCGCTTTGCCCATAGTGCTCCTCACTGCCTTGTTCATCCCGATGATCACCCGCAAAACAAAAAACCCCGCCGAGGCGGGGTTTCGCTATTCGCACCGCAAGGGTGATCTTAGCAGCTGTAGTACATATCAAACTCAATCGGATGCGTGGTCATGCGAATACGCTCCACTTCTTCCATTTTGAGTTCGATGTAGGCATCGATCATTTCGTCGGTGAACACGCCACCTTCGGTCAAGAACGTACGGTCAGCATCGAGGGCTTCCAGTGCTTGATCCAGGCTATGCGCCACGGTCGGTACTAACTTGCCCTCTTCCGGCGGCAGGTCGTACAGGTTTTTGTCCATGGCATCGCCAGGATGAATCTTGTTTTTGATGCCGTCGATACCCGCCATCAACATAGCTGAGAAGGCTAGGTAGGGGTTGGCGGTCGGATCAGGGAAGCGCGCTTCTACACGCTTGCCTTTCGGGCTAGCGGTGTACGGAATACGGATGGATGCAGAGCGGTTACGCGCACTGTAAGCCAGCATAACCGGCGCTTCAAAGCCAGGCACCAGACGCTTGTACGAGTTGGTAGAGGCGTTGGTAAAGGCATTCAGAGCACGGGCGTGCTTGATGATACCGCCGATGTAGAACAGCGCCATTTCGGACAGGCCCGCATACTCGTCACCGGCGAACTGGTTCTCACCGCCTTTCCAGAACGACTGGTGTACGTGCATACCCGAACCGTTGTCACCGACCAGCGGCTTCGGCATAAAGGTAGCGGTTTTGCCGTACGCGTGGGCCACGTTGTGGATCACGTACTTCATTTCCTGCACTTCGTCAGCTTTCTTCACCAGCGTGTTGAATTTCACACCGATTTCGTTCTGACCTGCGTTGGAAACTTCGTGGTGGTGAACTTCCACGGTCTGACCAATCGCTTCCAAGGTGTTACACATGGCACCACGGATATCGTGGAAGCTATCCACCGGAGGAACCGGGAAGTAGCCGCCTTTTACGCGCGGACGGTGACCCAGGTTGCCGCCTTCTACTTGGCTATCGGTTGCCCAAGCGCCTTCGTCAGAAGTGATCTTGTACATGGAGCCTTGAATATCAGACTTCCAATGCACTTCGTCAAAGATAAAGAACTCAGGCTCAGGACCGAAGAAGGCGGTGTCGCCCAGGCCAGTAGACTGCAGGTAAGCTTCTGCACGCTTAGCGATGGAGCGCGGGTCACGATCATAGCCTTGCATGGTGGCCGGCTCGATGATGTCGCAGCGTAGCACCAGCGTGGCGTCTTCGGTGAAGGGATCAAGGTAACCCGTGCCATCTTCCGGGCGCAGAATCATGTCAGATTCGTTAATACCCTTCCAACCTTCAATAGAAGAGCCATCGAACATTTGGCCATTCTCGAAAAATTCTTCGTCCACATCGCGGGCAGGTACGGTAACGTGCTGCTCTTTACCGCGGGTGTCGGTAAAACGCAGGTCTACCCATTTAACATCGTGTTCTTCGATTAGCGCGAGAGTCTTGGCTGACATAGTGTCCTCCGGTATGAGCGTGGCTTAAAGCTAACGACAAAAAGTTAACGATAAAAGTGTTGTTCGACAAAATACGTGCAAAACCGCACGTGTGTCATTCTTATTCGCTCAGCGTTTGCCTGACATGGGTAAACAAATCGCTCAGCGAGCATTTTAAACCGGCTATTGTTTTAGCACGCCACAAGGCTTCTGCCTACGATCCGCTAGCCGTTATAAAACATTCTATCTAGTCAAAGCACATATCATGCCAAAACTGCACCAATATGGTATAGAAAAGCAACAACCAATTGTTTTATAACTATTAAAAAATGGCGATCAGTGCCTCTTGATGACGCATAAGAACGCGGTATTGACTTTTTGGCCACTTTAAAAGAGCCATTCGCACCAAATAAGGTCAAAAAAGACTGGATGAGCACCAATATAGTGCATTAATTATATTGAGCGCTGTCATTTGGCTCGCAAACTTTTACTTGCTACCCAAATAACCCCAATACTACAATAAATTACATTTCGATAGATGCGCTTACAATTGGGGTCGATAAATGGGCTCGGTCTGCTTTATCGTTGATGCCATGGTGACAGGTGCGATGTTGCCACGGCATTTAAGATCCATACGCAAATCTGGTGTTGCCGATCACTTACTACCGATTGTGGTAACAGGCTCACATAACCATGCGCGTTTGAGCTCTATCGAGCAGCGCTACTATACCCACTGCTTGATCACACCCAAGCTGCCGTTAGGCGCGCGTCTTAATAAAGCGGCGCTTTCATGCCAAGCGGAGTGGCTAGTTATCGCGCTACAAAAACAGCCACTGCCTGCCAGCCTTTGGGGTTCACTTTACCCACAGTTGGATGCCCATACGCTGGATGCGTTGATTATTGGCATTGCTCAGCCCTCATTCTCCGAGCGCATCCTGCGCCGCATACTGGCAAGCGCGCTGCTACTGCCGCCTTATATTGCCGTTAGGCGGGCCTGGTTCGAGAGTTTAGGGGGTTTTGATCCTGAATTAGACAGCGAGAGTGCGATTAACGACTTCTTAAAGCGCTTGCACGCCTGCCCCACCCGCCTAAAAAATTACAGCGGTTCCTTGCTTAGCCAAGTCAATACATCAGACAACGCTGCACTGCTTGGCGCACCCAGTACGACTTACGCGCCACCGCAATAACGGTTATCCCTTAATCACCGATTTGGTCGTCTCATCTCCCGCTTAACTAACTTTAAGCCGTTTACCAAATAGCACCGCCCCAAGCGTGGAGGTGTTTGCCAGCCTGTTTAGAATAATCGACCCCACCAGGCCCACGGTTATTAATACCAATGCGTAGACCCCGATGGGCAATGACAAGGGATCAACTGCCAGATCGGCAAGCACAAAGAACATCGGGTGAGCCAAGTAGATGCCAAACGAATACGCATTGATGTGGCGCACCCACTTAGGCGCAGGTCGACCAGCCAAATAACGCATAGCGCAAAGCGTGAACAGCACAAAGAGAGGAATCACCCACACTTCTTTCGAAGAGAACTCCAGCCAACCTGCAAAGGTAGCCGCTATTATCAGCGCCACCAACAGCGCCAGCCATGCCGGGTGGGCCATCTGCTGCATCCAATTGGGCCGCTGAGCTAACACGCTTTCGGGGGCTAGCGGGTAGTAACGCACCAGCACTAATGCCAAGAAAAATACGTAGATCCATCCCAGCGGCGCGATCCACAGCAGGTAGCCTGGCAAGTCAACATCGAACCAGTAAGCAAGCCCCCAATACGCCATGCTGATCACGCAGGCGCCCCACAGCCACGGCACCGGGTTCAGCCGCCACAACTGAAAGCGGGTAAATAACCAATACGCCACATAAAACTGCATCGCAATAATCAAGAAGTAGCCGTGCCAGCCCGCGTAAACGTAATACTCGATGGCATTGGCAACAAACCCCACCGGCTCATCCGAGGCTCGCTGGCTGACCCATTCAGCCGTCGAATAAATAAACCCATAAACGAAGTACGGCACCATCACATACTTCACCCGCTGGGCAAGAAACCCGTCAGGCACCGATTTATCGTAACGAACGGCAAACACAAAAACCGAAATAAACAGGAAGATCGGCGTACCCAATACCAGTGGAATCCGCATTAGGTCGGTCGCGACGTTATCGAGGCGTTGATTGACATGATCTAACAAATGAAACAAAAAAACGGCTATACAGCCGTACGCACGGAACCAATAGATCTCTTCAACTTTCCGCATTAGGCCTCCCGCCGCAACCACCTCAACTCTTGTAAGATGAACAACTTATGCCGTTGCGCTGTCCGACCTCATTAAGCAGTATTAATTCCCGGAGGACATGTGTTCACCAATAAGCTGCCACGCTTCTCATACCGATTTCACGCTCTGCTCACCGCGTTTATTGGATGGCTAACGCTCAGTGGCCATAGTTTAGCCAGCGAGGTCAAACACCATCAGTTTTTTTCACCGACGCTAGGCTACGATTACCCCTATAGCGTTTATTTACCCGACAATTATGACGCTCAGGCGACAGACGCGTACCCAGTGATTTATATGTTGCACGGCTCGTTCGGGACAGACCGAGACTGGGTTTCCCGCGGCAACTTGCAACAGGTGGCCGATAGACTAATCCGCGCTGGCCACATTCCACCGGCGGTTTACATTATGCCCGGCAGCCGCAGTTGGTGGATCGATGGACACAATGAACCCGCCCGCAGCGCGTTTTTCAACGATCTAATCCCCCATGTAGAAGCGACCTATCATGTCGGCCAAGAGCGCAGCCTGCGTGGCGTAGCCGGGCTTTCAGCGGGCGGCTACGGCGCGCTCAACTTTGCTCTGGAGCGGCCGGAGTTATTTGCCGCCGTGGCCGCCCTAAGCCCCGCCAGCTACGCCCCGCTTCCGCCGCGCAACTCCTCCGCCTGGCGGCATCCGGCTTTTATCAATGAGCAGGGGCAGTTCGATCGCGAGCTGTGGGAGGCCCTGAACTACACCGCATATTTAGAAGCGTATCGCCTACAAGTCACCCCCCGAGGCACCACAGAAGAGCCCGATATCTCCCCGGTGCCGCTGTATATCAGTGCCGGGCGCAGCGACGTTTACGATGCAGAATTTCACGCCCGCATAATGCGCCAAGCCATGGAGCGCATTCAGCCCAACGATGTACGTCTAGACCTCTACCCCGGCGGCCACACCTGGCAAGTGTGGCGCGCCAGCCTACCAGCCGCTCTGAACTTCCTATTTCAGTACGTAGGACAGCCCGATAACCTAGCAGCAGCGGAAGACGCGGCTGAAGAAGAAACGCCTGTCGAACAAATTCCGGTAAAAGAGAGTTCTGTCGAACAAAGCTCTGTGGACGAAAGCCCAGAGGAAGTAAGCAGCTGAACGCACTACACTAAAGTAACATCCAATATGACAAGGAAGACGACGATGCACCAGCATATCGAATGGGATAACCCAGGTAGCGCCAGCGTAGCCGAGTACTTTAAAAATGACTCCGATCACAACGCCCCCGACCCCGGCGACATCATTTCCGCACGTTACCAGGGCGTCATGGTGCGTGTGAAAGTGGAAGCCTATCGGGAAGATGACGCCGTTAGCATTGGCGAAGTCGTCGCCATCATCGATGCAAAAGGCGACCGCCACAAAAACTACAGCAAACTCGAAATCGGCCACATGGTCAGAGTACCCGACGACAAACGCGCTCTAGAAACGCCGCCCAAAGAAGAGTAGGGCATCGGCATTTTCTACACTCAGCATCTATAGCCACCCAAGCGGTGGCTATTTTATTGAGGTTGCACTGCCAAGCGGCACACAAGCGCAGTGATACCAAGCCACATACACAGTGCGAATAGGGAGACTCGAACTCCCATGCCTTTTCTAAGCTGCCTGGGCGGCAGCGCACGTTAATGATTGAGTAGCCGCGCTCGCGTAACTTTTCTAAGCTGCCTAGGCGGCAGCGCACAGTTCCTGCATCCTCCATTTCTTGCGCAAACTTTTCTAAGCTGCCTGGGCGGCAGCGCACGAATACCACCCAGTATTTTGCAAGGCGTGTTATTTCTAAGCTGCCTGGGCGGCAGCGCACAACCCCAGTGGGATGAGTAGCGTGAGCGTTGATTTCTAAGCTGCCTGGGCGGCAGCGAACCCTACCGGCCTGCAGTACGTGCTTGTTAACGTTTTCTAAGCTGCCTGGGCGGCAGCGAACATGAATTAACGATCGACGAAGACATGGTGATCTTTCTAAGCTGCCTGGGCGGCAGCGAACAAGCTATCAGTTATCAAGAGTTGATAGATTATTTTCTAAGCTGCCTGGGCGGCAGCGAACTGCCACGCCTGCCACCGATATTGATACGTGTTTTTCTAAGCTGCCTGGGCGGCAGCGAACGTCGGCCTCATCGCCGCCACGGGTCTTGTTGATTTCTAAGCTGCCTGGGCGGCAGCGAACGTAACTGCCCTCGCGCTGCATGTCGCCCTGATTTTCTAAGCTGCCTGGGCGGCAGCGAACTAGAGCATATCAAAATTAATGTGTTGATTGTTAAAGAGCTTTGGCCGAAAAAAACGGTATCACCCTTTTTTGAGCGATACCGCTAAGTGGTTGATTATTGGTGGCCTATTTTATCGCTGAAAAAAAGGGTCAAAACCAGGGCACCGTTGCGTTGGGGCTTAGGCCGTAATGGCTGTACGTGCCCTCCGTGGCAGAAGCGGTCGGTTTGCCATGTTCAATAAAAAGGCTAAAACGCTGCTGGGTGGAGCGGCTATTGATCTGCACAAAGGGAAGCTCAATACGCCGTTCAGCCAGCTTGGCATAAATCTTCCGCGCTTCCTCATCCGTGATGTTGTGCCGTTTAGCATAGCGCTTGGCCCGGCTTTCGCTCCCCGTATTGAACTGTTTACGCGCCACGTTGATATGCTGAGCACCCGCAGGCACCGCAAGCACCTCGCTCACCTGAGTGTGATCACGCATACCGGTTAGCCAGTCTGCACTCATTAGCTGCTGCAAACGCGTTTTTGTGCCGTGTAGGCGAAGATGATCACCCAGCGTGCGGGCGCGTAAACCGTGCTTATGGCCAGGGAAACTGATACCTACGTCCTCAGCCTGTAAATCAAACAGCGCCCGGTGCAGCTTGTTATAAAGCGCGCCCATTAACATTGCCGGGGCAAAGTCAGGGTCGGGCCTTAATCGGATATCGAGATAGTGATCCATGGCTTACCCCGCTTCGCCGAATACGCCACCGCGAATCAGCGTTGCCATCACAAAGTGCTGGTTCTCTTTGGAAGGCACTTGGTCTTTGATCATCCAGTTATCCAGCAGTGAGTAGAAATCGGCCTTCTGTTTGGGCTGGCGGTACGCTTTGCCCTGGGTAGTCACCGAGCCATAGGGTTCCACGGCAATAGGCCCAAGATCTTCATCGTTCTCATTGGGGTACCAGGTATCAATGGTGCGAATAGCATTACCCAGTTTCTGCGAGTGAATACCGGCAATCTTGCTAACGTGATAAAGCGTTTTACTCTTATCACCCCGGCCCCGGTCTAGAATCAGCTCTTGAGACGGGAACACCTCTTGGCCACTGCCTACGCGCACGTAGGCCACCACCTCTAGCAGTAAGTGCTGCTCACCGGCCAATGCGGAGGCAATAACACCGGCGAGTTCTTTAAGCTCGGCGGTGTCATCGAAAGCCCGCAACGAGAGCGACAGGGCATCAAACGTCCACTCTTTGGTTGTTTTGCCCTGGGCCAATTGGCGAACACTGACCTCGACTTGTTCTGCGCCCATGCGGTTGCGCCACAAAAAACGGCCATTGGCGAGGTTATTGGCATAGCGATGCGCCAGCTCGCCAAAACCTTGCGCCTGCTTATATTCGGCGACTGCTTGTTCCAGCTTGGCTTGGTACTCGGCGTTGTTGCAGGCCGAGGGCGTTCCCGCACCGGCCAATACGCGCAGCGTAAAACGCGCCACTAAGGTATCTGCATCGTGGGGCAAAGTGGCGACATCGACGGTTTGCAGGTTGGGATTTTCAATCGCTGCGTCTAGCTTAGCGGGGTCTTGGTCTTTGGCTTTCAGGCGGTTGGAGATGGTACCGCGCACCGATTTTTCGCGTACTTCTACCGGCTGCCACTGCTGATTATCTTGGCGCTTACCCCAGCTGCTGGCGTATAGCAGGGCATCGGAGGGATCAAGCTTGCGCTCAAAGGCGAGGACGGAAGCGGTTTTAAGGGTATCGTTTTTAGCCATGATAAAGCTCCTTGTTTACTGTGCTGAGGCGCGAAGGTGGTAATCGTTGTTGAGTCGGTAAAGTCCCGCTTCTTCGTCGTTATCAACGTACCAAAGCAGGTCTTCAGGTTGCTTCATGCGGTGCGGGCTGACCCATTCACCAATGGAGTAGAGGCTTTCAACAAAGCGAAACTTAGTCTTGTTATCCCGGGCGTTAGCCACTTCTCCGGAATTAAAAAGGTCAGAAATAGCGCCGTAACCTACGGGGATAGGCACCAGCCAGCCGCGATAGGGACGCTGCACCTGCCAAACGGGCTTCTCTTTGGATTCACCTTCATTTTCCAGGGTGCAGTAGTGATTGAGCCGTGAAAGGTCTAGCCACGCATCCAGCAAATTGGCCTTCGGGTTTTGCTGTTGCAGCGTTTGGTGGTGCTCGGCGAGGTAGTCATCGCGCAGCGTGAGCGCAAAGCCCGGTAACCAGCGCCGCTTTAGGCGCGCGAACTGCTTTTGCCGTTTTTCTTCATCGTCATCAAGCGTGACCCATTGCGGACGTTTTTTGTGGTTTGGCAAGCTGCGATTAGGGATGACGCTGCCACCGGCAATACGCATACCCGCAACGATCTCACCGATTTTTTCGGCAATGTGCTCGTGCTCACTTTCCGCCGCCGCTGAATCAATTGTGAAGACCACCGTGATATCCAGATGGATGCGCCCTTCTTCTACAATCGCTGCCGTGCCGCCGGTTTTATCCACCGGGTTACGAGTTAGATGAAAGCCCCGAATGTAGCCACCTTCAGTGGCCTGGGCGTCAAAGTCGTGGCAAATAACGCCGACGTTACTGAGCGAAACGTTGATACCTGCCGCATAGAGCTTGCGCTCAAGGGCGTGCATCAAGCCTACAAAAGCGCTCATTGAAGGAAAGCCCCAGGTCATTGGGCTGGAAATCGCGTTGGCGTTTTGTACCCGCAGGCGTGGTAAAACCAGGAGGTTTTTCACTTCACTCATCGTCATCACCTCCAGGCAGGTTGGCTAGGTCTTCTATTAGGCTTTCCATCCAGCGGCGGTCACGATCTAACATGCTTTGATGAGTCGTATCTTTTGCCAGCGTTTTCTGCCAATGGCGAAACTCCACATCGCCTAACGGGAGCTTTTCACCCAACGCCGCATTGAGCCAGCTAGCGTAACGGTGGCGAATCTCGTCAGCCCATTCCACGCTGTTTCGCGCTTCACGAAAAGCGGCATCTTCCTCGGCTCGGCCAGGGTCTAGCCAAAAGGCTTCTTCGGCGACCAGTTCGCATTTTTCATCGTCGCTCCAACCCGCTGGCAGGCTATGCATTTGCATGGCAAATAGTGCCAGCTCATCCATCAGCATGGCGGTGAAGTCATCACGTAAATCGCGGGTGTGCATATCGGTGGTGGGATTGGTCTCCAGAAAGCGCTTTAGGTCTTTAACAAGGGAGCGCACTTCTGAGCGGCTGCCAAATATTCCTGGGTTGGAGAAAACCGATGCTACTTTTAGCGGTGGGCGAATATCACGGACATTCCAACTGGGTGGAAGCGATGCCATCAAATAGTTGTTACCGCCGCGCTCGCTGTTAAGTTGCGAGATATTTTGCGGCTTGGTACCACCCATTTTTTGTACGGCCAGGTTGGGGTAGCTGTGCACGGGTTGCTCGGCGTATTTGCCTTCCCGCTTGGCTTTACGTGCCTCTTTAGCCTCTTCGCTAAAACGGTCATGGTTAATGGTTTGGAATACGCGGTGGGCCAGCGAGGTGGCATAGAGTGGGGCTAGCAGGTGGAAGTCTTCATCTTCCAAGGCGTCTTCGCCCACCAGCCAATAGAGCTGTTTGCCACGAGTGTGGGAGGCGTGTTCACCACGCGGTTCGGTAATCGCAGCAAAGGCGCTTATCCACGCCTGGGCTTGTTCAGGGTTATCGCTTAACGCTTTGGCAAACTCGCTGTCATTTTCTAGCGCACGCTCAAGCAGCGATTTTCCCTCGAATTGCAGCTTCAAGAACTTATACACATCCAAGGCTGCGGCGTTCCCCACCACATCGCCCGCAAAATCAGCGGGTAGTACATGACTACCGACAAGATAATGGTTGTTTAGCGATTCAGGCGGGGCGTAAAGATTGGAACCTTTGGCATCGGGGTGGATAGGTTTTAGCGAGTGGGTTACGACTTGCAGTTGGCCAACGCGCCTTGCCGCATCGTTGATCCAGGTATCGAACTGGAACTGCTCAACCAGTGCCTGGTATTTCGGGTCATCGGGATCTAGCTTTTCCGTTTTGGTATCGAAGCGC
Organism: Halomonas sp. SpR8; assembly: GCF_031010195.1. Taxonomy (GTDB): domain Bacteria; phylum Pseudomonadota; class Gammaproteobacteria; order Pseudomonadales; family Halomonadaceae; genus Vreelandella. Next base: position 164,866 of record NZ_JAUAMC010000005.1, read on the forward strand.
TCTTTTAGAAAGTGCTGGATGACTAAATTGAGTTTTTGTCCCCCGTTGCCGGTTCTTTCCCGCATAACTCTACTCCCTAATCATATTTTATACTGTAGCCTTGAACGATCTTGCGACTACTGCACTTAAGGAAACGCCTGATGCTCAGCCAGAAACCTTATTCACATAAAGTCATCCTACTAACGTACACTTATAAAATCAAAATTCTTGACTACATTCTCAGACACTCCTAACATTCATTCCTGACTACCGAGAAGGTAGCTCAGCAATACTATCGCACGCCTTATATTTTCATTTGGCAATGTTCTGCCGAACAGGCAGCAGACTCATCATTGCAGCGTGACATCCATCCAATACAGTACTATTATTAGTACTACTATTTGAGAGCGCTTATGGCAAAGCTTGATAAGCTTTTGGATAAAGCACGTCGACAGCCTAAAAGCATGAGCTTCGACGAACTGACCTATTTATGCGATCACTACTTTGGCCCTCCTCGCCAGCAAAAAACTAGCCATCGGGTATATAAAACGCCCTGGCCCGGCGATCCTCGCGTTAATATTCAGCGGGGGAAAAATGGAGAAGCCAAGGCTTATCAAGTACGCCAAGCGCTTGCTGCCATTGATAAATTGTCGTCATCAGCATGACGATGGGAGTAGCACCATGGTGAACCATACCCATTACACCTACCGCATCCGCTGGTCAGAAGAAGATGACCAATTCGTTGGTTTATGCACCGAACTACCCAGCCTCTCTTGGCTTGCAGATACTCACCAAGAAGCGCTGGAAGGTATTCTGTCCCTAGTTTCCGACGTAGTGGCCGACATGGAAGCTGAAGGAGAAACACCCCCGCTCCCACTTTCTGAACGCCACTACTCTGGTCGTTTTAATGTGCGCATTCCCCCGGAAAAACACCGTGAGCTTGCGATTAAGGCAGCAGAGGAAAATATCAGCCTCAACCGCTTAGTCAGTGACCGGCTCGCAAACGCATAGTTAGCGGCTCCGCCAAAACCCCAACACCGAGTGATACCCCCACCGCTGGTTTCTAGCCGAAGCCGTCACCGTGCCGAAGGTTCGGGCGGCGCGATCAAGGGAAATATCCAGGTCTTCTGCCAAGTCAGCCAATGCCGTTAAATAGTCGCTGGCGCCCCAGGGTTGAATCCGCTCGCCCTGCTCTTTTGCCAGGTCTACCCGCACCAGCAGGCTCTCTTCTACCGGCACATAGAGCTTTTCACCCCGCCTTGCACCATCGTCTACGCGGTGTAGCGTCCAGGTTTCGCCGCTTTCATCGGGCAGCAGCGCTAGGGTTATTTCAGGTTCAAGCTGTTTGCGAAACGGATCACGCTGAATCAATACACCGGTTAAGTGCACCTGTGGTAAGGCGTACCAACTATAGGCCCCCAGCGGTGGCGGCTTGGGCTGCTTGCCAAGCCTGATCTCTTTTTTGGTTAACGGTTCAGCGGGTTGTTCGATCATCAGTTGATGCAGCCGCACATGCTCCAGATCGACGAGACTTTCTGTGGCATGCAGCGTTTCCCTCGCCAGAACGCGGGGGCGAGCGTCAATGACCTGGTACTCATCCGGCGTTAACAAGGTGTTAAGTGAGTGGCTTTTGAGACGCCAGGTAGCGTTTGTTTCAAACCCTGGCTTATGAAAAGCGGGTTCATCCGGCCGCTCAAGGTCTTTCAAATTGGTCTCTAACAGCAAAATATTGGGCACTTCACACGCCTGCTCACGGTGACGGCGTACCCGGCCCGCTAGCTGGATGATCGAGCGCATAGATGAAGGCTCTACGATCGCCCAGTCGTAGTCGTGGTCGCGGCCCACTTCGGTGACCGGCGAGCCCAGCACAATAAACAAGTGGTCGTTTTCTTCACTGCTATCCAATAGGCGGCGGATATCGGGCTGCTGAAACACGCGCTCGGGTTCGGCCCGTTGCAGCGTTTTATCCAACCGGCGTTCAATTTCCGAGCGCATCACCAGTGGGTGGCGGGAGTGGTAAACGCAGAGGTGAATGCGCACACCTTCCGGCGCGCCCTGCTGAAACAGCGCCCTGGCCACATCCACTAAGGGGTCGATATTGGCCATGCGAATAAGGCCAAAACTGACGCGTTTGCTGGTGTGGGGGTCAACGGAGTGGTGCCGCTGGTGCAGCGCTAGCGCATGTTCACGCAGTAGCCCTGCAATCGCAGTTCTGATCTCTTCCGGGCGTTTGCCCAACGCTGGCAACGCTAAAATATCGCCACGGCGGCGCACCGGGCTAGACGATAGGCGCTCTAACCGGCGTTTGGCGAAGGCGTGATGCGCATCCTTGAAGGTCTCGCTGCTGGCGCAGTTTTCATGCTGACGGTCGTGTTCGTCGAACCATGCGCAGCAAATATCCACCGCCAAGCCCGGTTCGCCACGGTGGCGCTGAAAGGCTTCGCGGCCGCTGCGGTAGGCTTCATACAACCCTTCGACCAATGCGGGCGGCAAGGTGGCGGATGACAGCAGCACCCGCGATCCCAAGAGCCCCGCCCAATTCACTAATCGAGTCAGCGCAGGCAGGTCGTTGATATCGAAATCGTCGATTTCATCGAGTACCAAGTCACTGCTCATTAACCGCAGCATGGGCACGATCTGCCGCCCACCCCGGGTGCTCTCCGTAGCAGGCACCAGGTGGTCAACGGTACACACCAAAATGGGCGCAGCGATCAGGGCGCTGGTGCCCGGTTCATTATTCAGGCGGCGCAGCACCGGGTGGTTATCAAAATTGCCGTCAAACACCACGTGGGCGTCTTCTTCGATCAGCGCCTGCTGAGACGCCGAGCCACTGGCTTCGGCTTCTTGTTCGTAGTGCTCAAACAACGTTTTATTGGCACTACCACCCACACGGACAGCGAGTTCATCCTCCCCCAGATGCAAGCGTTCACGAAGGGCTTGACCGGTTTGCAGCGTTAACGTGCGCAGCCCAAGAGCGATGCTAAAGCGTGCACCCTGCTGAGAATCAGCCAGGGCGTACATAATGCGCCCATTCGCAAGGGTCTTGCCGCAGCCGGTGGAGGCCATATTGATACCAAAAAAGCCTTGCCGTTGGCTGCGCTCTCTCAATGATTGTGCAAGGTCAAAGGCTTTATCCTGCCAGCGAAAGCGCGGGTGACTGCTGCGTTTACGAAAGCCTTTATGGCGGGCTAAACGCGGTAGGTGGCTGTCGACGCTAGGCAGTGCGCGCGCTATCGCGGCGGCGTGTTTTTCAACGCCCAAGATATGTTCATCCAAGGGCTGATTGGGCTTGCCAGTTTTGCGCACGGTATTGGCTATTAGCGGATAGTTGGGTTCGCCGCGAACGCGATGCTGTAGGTCTTCCAGGCTTGAGTAGTGATGGTCGGCGAGCATTAAGCTTAGCCGCGCCAAGTGCATGACGTAGTGGCTTTCCAGCCAGTGGCGATCCGCTTTTATCCGTGCCTGTAGCCTAGTGGCGAGTTTAGTAGCACGTTCACGCCAACGGGATGTACTCAGCGGCAACCCACCGCTGAATTGCCAGTACGGGGCTATACGCTTAGGGTCTTGGGTTTCGGGAATCTCATTCCACTCGGCATGAATAGACGCAAACAGCCCGCCCAACTGCTCCGCCTGAAGTGGCGCCTTTCCTCTGCCCCAGCGCCTTTCAGTATTGCCGCCCTTTTCCAGCGGTTTTAACGGCAAGCGGTGGTGGCTAAGCACTAGCCAACCCAGTGCAGCAGCCAGCGGCGGCAAACGACTAAACACCGCCGAAGTGGGGCTATCTAATCCGTCACGCTCTAAACCCTCCAGCCAGTGTTGCTCTTGGTAGTCGCCTCCAGCCAGTCGCGCCAGCCAAGTGGCGTCGTCATCACTGCCAACAAAGGCTTGGAACAGCCTTAACGATACCCACTCATGGCGATATAAGTTGCGCCCTTCCAGCTTTCCTTTGAGCCGCTGCTGAAAGGCGTTGCAGGCTTTGCCCAGGTCGTGCAGTAACGCAGCCAGGGCGGTGAGCAGGAGAATATCTTCGCCGTTGTGCCAGTCGTTTTCATCCTGGCGGCGCAAAATATCGCGGGCAGTGGTATTGGTCGGTACTGCGCCATTGAGATTGAACTGAGCAGCATCCCCCACCACCCACAGCAGCTCGCTGTGGTCGTGACCACGAATCCAGTGGCAGGCGACGGCGGTATTCTTGCGGGCGGTTTTGCGCAGTAGTTTGCGCAAGGTATCCAGCCCGGCTTGGGTGATGGGTGTTTGCCAGGTGCGGTCGCCGCGGCGTTCGGCAAACTGATCAAGCACGCGGCGGGTTTGTTTCAGGGCGTTCTTGTTGCACTGGGAAATCAGCAGCACGTTCATGCTTCGCCGCTCCCCAGCTCCTGGGCGACTTCCTTGAGCGTATCGATCATAAAATCGAGGGATTCGGTGCGGGTTAAGCGCTCGATACAGGCTTGGCGGAACTCCTGCTCTTCATCGCCGCGCATGGCAGAAATAAACGCCTGAGGCAGAATCACAGCGTCTTTGACCAGGTCGGCCACATCAAACACCAAGCCGCCCCGGCGGGTTTTGCCGTGGAGTACCGCAAGCCCGTGGGGAATACCCAGCACCCAGGTGGCGGTCGCCGCCAGGCCGTAAGCAAGGTAGTTACCGTGATCGAGAAAGCGGTTGGCGGGGTCGGTGCCCGAGCCGCGTTTGGCGCGGGTGAAGTCACCGTACTCGACCGCATTCACCGCCAGCTTGAACAGCGTTTTGGTTAACCGCGCCTCCAGGGTGAGCAAATCAACGGTGCTGGGGGCTTTTTTGATCGCTTCGCGGTGGTGAGCCAGTGCGCTGTGCAGGTGATCAGTGGAAATACTAAAGCCTGCGTCCTTCATCACCCGGCTTGTCCACAGCGCTTCGATGCGGGCAAGGCGGGCTTGCTGAAAGGCACGGGCGGCATCCAGGCGTTTTGCATCGTCAAACCAGAAGCGCACCCAATATTGCAGGTACTCCGTGGGCCGGTACTCGCTCTGCGGGGTCAACCAGGCAACGTCTACATCCACCTCGTTGGCCGCAAACAACGGCGTGCCACCGCCACCGCAAAACCCGACTAATACACCGGCCTTGGCTAGCTCACGCATCGCCGCTTGGGTAATCGAGGTGCCGGTGCCCAGCAGTATCGAGGTCGTGTTGGCAATGGGGATATTCCAATAGCGGGATTTGCTGCCCTCATCGGTGACGTACTCTACCCGGCCACCGTTCACCAACACCCGGCAATGCTGCAGGTAATAGAGGTTAGCGCGCTTGGAGTGAAGAATGGTTTTTAAATCACTGGGCGAAAAGTCATCCATGCGGCGCTCCTGATGGTCGTTTTGCTCATCTAACCATCCTTTACTCCACTGCGCCATTGACCTTAGTCATACTTAGCTAACATTGATTCCACGCTAACGACTGACTAACTCCGTGCTACGCTTAGCGCTACTGCTTCCTTTTATAGGCACCTCTTCATGCATGCTTTTCGTCTTCTCGCCGCGCTGGTGACCACCCTGGTAGTCGTTCTGCCTGTCTCGTTACAAGCCCAGGCGCAAACTCAAACGCTGCCCCCAACGGATGGGCAGTGGAATGAGTACGATGAGGTATTTGAGAGCGGCGCTAGCCACGCCAACGTTTGGCAGTGGGGCTGGACTGGCATTTACGGCACCAGCTTGGCGGTGAATGTGTACCAATCCAGCGAGGCGAGCGACCCGGATGACCGTTTTGATGCCCGGGTAGGGGTGGTGAAATCAGCCTTGGCCGTGGCCGGTATGCTGAGCGACCGCCAGCCGCACCCGGCAGCATTAGCAGAGTATGAGCGTTTGAAAGCCAGCGGTGATTTAAGCGGTGTGCAGGCGCTGGGCTTGCAGCTTGCTCAGGCGGAGCGCGAGCGGCGCGGCTGGGGTGCCCGCGTCAGTTCACTGGTAGTGAATGGCGTAGCAGGGGCAGTGATCGCCGCCGATGGCCGGGAAAGCGACGGTGCGATCAACTTCGCCACCGGGATGCTGGTGAATGAGCTACAAATTTGGTCGCAGCCCAATCAGGCGTCTTCGGCGATAAACCGCTTTCAGCCCGCTAATCTTTCGCTTGGGCCGCTTATGATTCCTGGTGAATATGCGCTCAACGTGGGGCCACAGCAGCTAGGCGCTACCTGGCGCTACTGATACCGCTCATGTTGTTACTTCTCTAAAGCGCTGGCGTCGGTATGCCGCCAGTGCTTTATCGTTGCCAGCACTGTGTGAACGGGTAAAATAATCAGCAATTTTTTACCCTTGCTAAACGTAATGTTATAACCTATTCGATATGATACGAGGCCACTTGATGAGTGAGCATACGCACCGCCATAACAAGGAGGGCCCCTGCCACTTCTCCTTGATGTCGCTATCGGCTATTAAACGGCTGCTATTTGTTGCCGTGCCGTTGTTGGTGCTTTGGGGGTTGGTGGTTTGGGCTGGCGGGTGGCTGGGATGAGTCAACGCGCTTTATCACGCCTACAGCTGCACAACCTGCACTTAGCCCAGGCGCGGCGCACGGTGTTGGAACACGTTGAAGGCGACTTTAAGCCGGGGGCAATTACCGCGCTCATCGGTGCTAATGGTGCCGGTAAAAGCACGCTGATTCAGGCGATTATGGGTGAGTTGCGGCCGATTAGTGGCGAAGTGGTCTGCACGGTATCTAAAGAGCGCCGAGCGTGGCTGCCCCAGCAATTAGCATTAGATTTGACCTTCCCGATGAGCGTGGAAGAGCTGGTGATGACCGGCAGTTGGCCTAGCCACGGCGCACTAACCGGCTACTGTGCAGGGCACTACCGTAAGGGTCGCGAGATTATGGCGCGGCTGGGTATTTCGCATTTGGCCCACCGTCCGCTGGGCGAGCTTTCTGGCGGCCAGCGCCAGCGTGCCCTGATTGGTCGCACGCTAATGCAGGAGGCCGAGCTGTTACTGCTCGATGAGCCGTTTGCCAACGTGGATAGCGAAACCGTGGATATTTTGATCCGTATTCTCCGCCAGATGGCCGATGACGGCGCGACTATTATTGTCGTGCTCCACGATATGGATCACCTGCGCCGCTTGGCCGACGAGGTGCTGATGCTCAACGGCGGCCATGGCCGCTGGGTCGCGCCTAGTACGCTGACACATCAACATGCGCCTGCCCAGGTGGTGCCGTTTACGTTGGGAGGACGCCATGCTGGATCTGCTTAATGCGTGGTTTGTCAGCCCGTTCGATTACGGCTTTATGCGTCGCGCGGTAGTCGGCGGTTTGGCGCTTTCGCTGGCCGCGCCGCCGTTGGGGGTATTTTTGGTGCTGCGTGGCATGAGCCTGATTGGCGACGCCATGGCCCACGCGATTCTTCCCGGCGTTGCGCTCGGGTTCTTGCTGGCAGGGTTTTCGCTGCCGATTATGAGCATTGGTGGAGTGCTGTTTGGCTTGATGGTCGCGCTGCTGGCGGGGGCCGTATCGAAGATGGGTGGCCAGCGTGAAGACGCCGCCATGGCGAGCTTTTTTATTATCTCGCTAGCCGCCGGTGTGATGCTGATTTCGCTGGGCGGTAGCAGTGTTGATCTAACCCACGTGCTGTTTGGCTCGATTTTGGCGATTAACTCCACCGCGCTACTGCTGATCGCAGGTATCAGCACGCTGATTGTGTTGACGCTGGCGGTCGTGTTTCGCGCCCTGGTGGTGGAGTGCCTGGACCCGCTGTTTTTGCGCGGCCAGAGCCGTCGCAGCGGCTGGGTACACAGCGTGTTTTTGGGGCTGCTGGTACTCAACCTAACCGCCGGTTTTCAAACCCTGGGCACGCTGATGGCGGTGGGCCTGATGATGCTGCCCGCCACCTCGGCGCGCTTTTGGAGCAAACGCTTAGAGGGCTTGATCGGCATTGCCATTGTGCTGGCCATGGTGGCAAGCACCGGCGGCCTGCTTCTCTCGTTTCATCTGGATATCCCTTCGGGCCCCAGCATTATTCTGCTGGCCGGGTTTGGTTATCTCTTCTCGGCCCTGTTTGGTCGCTACCACAGCTTGGCAGCTAAACTGCGGCGTAAAACAACGCCGCTGACTGCTGAGCAAGGGGCTTAATTTTTAGCCTGTATGTTTGGCTTAACTGTAAGGAGTGTTGTATGTCGCTTGGCTATTTATCACATCGGTCGTCGCGCTGGTTAGTCGGTGTTTCCGCCCTGCTGGCGCTGCCTGCGGCCATGGCGAATGAGCGCGTTCAGGTGGTTACCAGCTTCTCGATCCTCGCGGATATGGTGGAAAATGTAGGCGGTGAACATGTGGATGTGACCTCTCTGGTCGCTGCCGATGGCGATGCCCACGTTTACTCCCCCAGCCCCGGCGATGCACGCTCCCTGGCGAATGCTGATTTGGTGGTCTTCAACGGCCTGCTGTTTGAGGGTTGGATGGAGCGTTTAATTAGCGCCAGCGACTACTCGGGTGCGTTGGTTACCGCCACCGACGGTATCGAGCCGCTCGCCTACGCCGGGCATGACGAGCATGGGCATGACCATGAGGCTCATGGCCACGAAGAGCATGCCCACGAAGAGCACAGCCACGATGACCACGATCATGACCATGACCATGACCATGATGAGCATAGTCACGCAGAACATGCGGATGAGCACGCCGGTCACGACCATGGCAATCAAGATCCTCACGCTTGGCAGGATATGCGCCAGGCCGAGGTGTATGTGGCCAATATCCGCGATGGATTAATCGCGGCCGATGCTGACAACGCGGACGAATATCGCGCCAATGCGGAGCAGTATTTACAGCAAATCGCCGAGGTGGACGCCGAGATTCGTGCGCTGATTGACGAGATCCCAGCCTCCACCAGCGTGATCACCGGACACGACTCCTTTGGCTACTTCTCAAGCGCCTATGGGGTTAACTTCCTCTCCCCCGTCGGGCTTTCGACGGAAGCCGATCCCAGCGGCGCCAGCATGGCAGCACTGGTGGATGTGATTGCGGAGGAGAACGTGCAGGCGTTATTCCACGAGAACATGACCAATCAGTCGATCATTACCCAGCTATCTGAAGAGACGGGCCTGCCGATTGCGGGCACGCTCTACGCCGATGCGCTGGCAAGCGAAGGCGAAGCGAGTAGTTACCTGGGCATGATGCGCCACAATGCGCGGGTGCTGCACGATGCGTTGGCAGAGCCCGGACATGAAGAGCCCGGGCATGGTGATCATGAGCACAGTCACGATCACGAAGACCATGACCATGACCATGACCATGACCATGACCATGACCATGACCATGACCATGACCATGACCATGACCATGACCATGACCATGACCATGACCATGACCATGACCACAGTGAGCATAGCCATTAAGCGGGTCGGATAAACAAGCGCTGCTCAGGCGTTGGTCGCTTTGAGCAGCCACTCCCGAAAACACGCCATCGCATGGGTTTCAGTGCGTGTTTGCAGGCGAGTCAGCCAGTAGCCGCCTAAACTGACGGCGGTGTCGAAAGGTTGTACCAGCGCGCCGCTGCTCAGTTGGCGGGGGAACATCAGCGGGGGCGCCAGGGCCACCCCGGCGCCTTGCAATGCCGCTTCCACCATGGCGATGGAGGAGTCAAACACAATGCTTTTGGTCACGGGATAGCTGCTCGGCAGCCCCGCCGCTAATAGCCACTCGGCCCATTCATCGGCGCGATAAGAGCGCAGCCAGGTCTCGCCTAACACATCGGCCGGCGTGTTAAGACGCTCCGCAATAGCCGGAATGCACATCACCGACAATGACGCCGGCAATAGCGGCTGCGCCGCGGTGCCATGCCACGCGCCAGTGCCAAAGCGGATAGCAAAGTCGAGCCCTTCACCGGCTAGCTCAGCGCGATTATTATGGGTAGAGAGACGTAGATCGACAAAGGGGTATTTGTCCTGAAAATCTGCCAGCCTTGGCAGTAGCCAGCCGACGGCAAAGGTGCCTACCACACCGACGTTTAATACTTCTCGGTAGTTGCTCTCGCCCACCCGTTCCAGTGTGTGGGAGATCTGATCGAATGAACTCTTCAGCACCGGCAGCAGCCGCTCACCCTCCTGGGTAAGCATTAACCCCCTGGGCAAGCGCTTGAACAGCGGCACCTTCAACTGGGTTTCGAGCAGTTTGACCTGATGACTGACCGCCGCCTGGGTGACGTGTAGCTCTTCTGCCGCGCGGGTAAAGCTTAAATGCCTGGCCGACGCTTCAAAAGCACGCAGCGCCTTCAAGGGCAGGTAGGGACGCACCACTTTGACCCCCAAATTTTTCTAATGACTCGGGCAAAATATCGCTGTTTGTCAATTCGCACAGCACACCGTAAATTAACCGCTGTCACGCTCTTCGCGGCTGGGAATACTACCCCAGCTTTCACTCCGCGCTAATCACAACAGGATATTGGTATGCGTAAGATGTTAGCAGCAAACTCCGTCCTCATCATGACAGGTTCTCTTCTGATCGACAGCTCTGCCTGGGCATCTAATGTGCCTGATAACGCAGACATCGAGGCGCTGGTGAACGACACTATTGCGCCATTGATGGCTGAGCATCGTATTCCAGGCATGGCGGTCGCGCTGAGCATCAACGGCCAGCAGCACTATTTTAATTATGGGGAAGCCGATCAAGAAGCCGGCGCTCCGGTCACAGAAGAGACACTGTTTGAACTTGGCTCAGTGAGCAAGATCTTTACGGCTGCACTAACAGGCTATGCGCAATCCAGCGGCGCCCTTTCGCTTTCCGACCCGGCCAGCCAGTACCTGCCAGCCCTTGAAGGCAGCGCCTTCGATGACATCACGCTGCTGGAACTGGGCACCTATACGGCAGGCGAGCTGCCGCTGCAGTTCCCCGATGCGGTACAAAGCGAAGCGCAGATGCTCGACTACTACCGCCAGTGGCAGCCTGAATCTGCCCCCGGCAGCCATCGTCTCTACTCCAACCCAAGCATAGGCCTGATGGGCTATTTAACCGCCCAACGCCTTGGCAAACCGTTCGAGACGCTTATGGAAGAAGTAGTGTTCGCCCCGCTAGGGCTTGAGCACAGCTATTACCAAGTGCCAGAAGCTCAGCAGGCGCACTACGCCTACGGTTACTCAAAAGAGGATAAGCCCATTCGGGTGAATCCAGGCATGCTGGATGCTCAGGCTTACGGCTTGAAATCGACGGCCGCTGACGTGCTGACGTTTGTGGAAGCCCATATGAACGGCGCAGGGCTTGAGGTAGGAGATGAAGGGAGCAAACTAGACGAGCCACTAAGCCAGGCCTTGGCAGCCACGCGCACCGGATACTTTGGGATCGGCAATATGACGCAAGGCCTAGGCTGGGAAAGCTATGCCTATCCGGTGGCGCTTGAACAACTGCTGGAAGGCAACTCCCTTGAGATGATCTTGGAACCCAACCCCGTCAACCGCTTAACCCAGCCGCTCGCCCCCAGAGAAGAAGCGCTCTACAACAAGACCGGCTCCACCAATGGTTTTGGCGGCTATGTAGCCTTTGTGCCCAGCGAACAGACCGGCATTGTGCTGCTGGCCAACCGCAACTATCCCAATCAGGCGCGTATTGAGGCAGCCCACCATATTCTTTCCGAGCTCACTGAAGCGCCCTGAGTAAGCAGCCAGACACTTTGATGCCGCCTTCGGGCGGCTTTTTGGTTGCATTTTTCGCTGTCGATAAGGAGACTAACACCCCTCCCCGTTACCAACCTTCACCGCAAAGAGCCCTTTCCCATGCGTTTAAACGCCGATTTTAGCCACTTTGCCTGCGTTACCCCGGAAGAGTATCAGTGGGTCGACTCCCCAAGTGCGGGGGTAGAACGCATGATGTTTGACCGCATTGGCGATGAAGTTGCCCGCGCAACCAGCCTTGTCCGCTACGCCCCCAATACCCAGTTTGAGCGTCATACCCACGGTGGCGGCGAAGAGATTCTGGTATTGGAAGGCGTGTTCGGCGATGAGCATGGCCGCTACGCGGCGGGCAGCTACCTAAGAAACCCTGTTGGCACCGCCCATACGCCGCAGATTGGCGAAGAGGGCGCGCTGATTTTTGTCAAACTGCACCAGTTCGACCCCAACGACACGCTACAGCTGGCGGTGCCTGCCCACCGGCTGCCCTGGCAGCCTGATCGGCGCCCGCGCATCGCCTATAAGATGCTGCATACCTATAAGCAGGAGCGCACCAGCCTTGAACGCTGGTCGGCGGGCACGTCTATTAACTACCCCACCCTGCGGGGCGGTCTGGAGTTTTTAATTCTGGAAGGCGCCCTGAGCGACAGTAAGCATCGCTATACAGCGGGTACCTGGTGCCGCTACCCCAGCGGTGCGGCACCGGCATTAACAGCAAGTGATGAAGGTGTAATGATGTACCTCAAGCGCGGCCACTTGCCAGCGGCTTAAGCCCGCGATAGGCCCAGGAACGGCAGAAGTGTGAGGGCGGCAATCAGCCCAACCGCCAACAGCACCAGTACGACCTGCAGCGGATGGGCAGCCAGGCGCTTCCATAACGTCTCTGCCTCACCCCGCTCAACCGCCGCTTGGTGCTCGCGCTGGGCGCGCTCCAGGCGCTCGGCTTGGTAAGCCTCTAGCGCGGCGATGGCCGCGTCGTGTTGATGCGGGTTGCGCAGCCAAATAGCATCAACCCCCAGGCGGAAAAAACCCGCCTGGGTTTCATAGGTGTCAAAGCCATGCGCCGCCAGCAGGTCACGCACCTCCATCGCTTCTTCATCGGTAACGTGGCGCAGCCGGAACAGTAGTTTAGCCATTGGCGGGCCTCATGAGTCGCATTTACCGACCATCAGATCTGCTTGAATCACTTCAATCCAGTAGCCGTCCGGGTCTTTAACGAAGATAACATCTTTCATTTTGCCTTGATCAGGGCGTTTCACAAACGTGACGTCGATTTCGCTCTCCTGTCGCTGAAGTTGTTCATTGAGCCTCACGTACCGCTTACCATGGGGGCTTTAGCGTCATAATGCTAGCCCTTACAAACACGTAGGCTATGTCAAAGCCGTGTGGTATTGAGATACCGATAAGCGCACTAGCAATCCTAAACAAAAACTCTACACTTATTAGCCATAAGGTTTACAAAAAAGACGTTCCCGCCACATGATCGATGGCCCTCATTAAGGGCGTCCTTCAGGAGGTTTTTATGACTGCGATTGATATGACACTGGGCGACCAACTGACGCTAAAGCAACTTTCCAATGCTCTGCACAACGGCTTTTCGCCGATTGTTGAAGTTGAATCCATGGATGGCATCTACAAGGTACGTTTTCATCACGCTAACGGCGTGTCTGACCTTAGCGACAGCAAAGGGCACGTCAGCACATTTCTGGGCACGGGCGAAATCCGCGACACGCTTGGCCAACTGGGCTTGACCCACGGCGTGCTGACCTTCGCTGACCAGTGCGGCGACGAGATGATTGGGGTCGAAGGTAAAGCCATAACGCCTGATGAAATGCTTACCTACGGTACACGCATTTCGTTTCGTTAGATTGCCATCATCCGTATCCGGGGCTTTACAGGGCCACTTCAGGTAAGGATAGTAACCCCTCGACAGGGGCGCCCTCCGTTAAGGGAGAGCTGAGAAGCACCCTTTGAACCTGAACCGGATAACACCGGCGTAGGGAGTTCTGGTAACGCCTACCACCTCCCTGCCGGGAGGATGCTATGACCTTACCTCCGCTTGGCGATTACCTTGCAGCGCTGCGCACAAAGGCGCCACTCGTTCACTGCATGACCAACTATGTGGCCATGAACAGCACCGCGAACCTGCTGCTAGCTACAGGTGCCTCACCCGCGATGCTGCATGCACCGGAAGAAGTCGCTGAGTTCACCGCTCTTTCCGACGGGCTGTCGATTAACATTGGTACGATTTCTAGCCACTGGGCCGACGCCATGCTGATCGCCACCGCGACCGCCCATCAGCATGCAATTCCCTGGGTGTTAGACCCCGTCGCCGTTGGCGCAACGCGCTATCGGCAAACGTTGTGCGCAAAGCTGCTGGCCGCTAAACCCAGCGTGATTCGTGGCAATGCCTCTGAAATCCTTGCTCTCAATGGCTTAGACAACCAAGGACGCGGTGTGGATTCGACAGCCGCCACCGACCAAGCTGTCGACGCCGCGATAGCGCTAGCAAAACAGCACAGCTGTATTGTCGCAATGACCGGCGAAAGCGACTGGCTAACCGACGGTACACAACACTATCGTATTAGTGGTGGCCATCCATTAATGCCTCGAGTAACCACCTTAGGCTGTGGGCTAAGCGCGCTGGTGGCCGCTTTTATAGCGGCTAATCGTGCCCCCCTGCTGGAAGCCACCGCCGCCGCGCTGGCCTGTTTTGCCGTCGCGGGGACGCGTGCAGGCAACGCTGCCCAGGGGCCTGGCAGCTTTCAAGTGGCACTGCTGGATGCGCTGTACCAACTCACCCCTGACGACCTCACCACTCATACCCAGTTGGAGGCGCGTCATGCCGCTTGATCTATCGCTTTATTTGGTGACTGACGCTGCGCTGTGCGGCGATGCTGGCTTAGAGCAGACGGTTGAAGCGGCGGTAAAAGGCGGCGTTACCATTGTGCAACTGCGCGATAAGCACGCCAGCGATGAACAGATGGTGGCCCAAGCCAAACGCCTAAAAGCGCTTCTAGCGGGAACCGGCGTGCCGCTGATTATTAACGACCGCTTGAGTGTGGCGCTGGAGAGTCAGGCTGACGGCCTGCATGTTGGCCAGAGCGACGCAGCCGTGCAGGCGGCCCGCAGCCTGTTAGGCGAGCAAGCGATTATCGGACTGTCGATTAACACCCTCGCTCAGCTTCAAGTCGCCCCCGTGAAGCTACTTGATTACGTGGGAATTGGCCCCGTGTTTGCGACCGTAAGCAAACAGGATCACGCCCAGCCCATCGGCTTTGGTGGCCTCGCCTCGCTGGTGAAGGCTTGCCTGCTTCCCAGTGTGGCAATTGGTGGGCTGAAAGCCGAGCATACCAGCGCCGTGCAGCGCGCAGGAGCCAACGGCTTAGCGGTGATCTCAGCCATCTGTGGCCAGCCGGACCCGTATCAGGCAGCGCGGTCGTTTCAGGTCTCGCGTAGCGATTAAAACTCAGGCCGTTGGGCGGCGCTTAAGGGTTGTCCGGCGGTCGTGATACGCCACCGCTAACCCGCTGACCATAATCAAGGCGCTGCCCACCCACACCCAGATATCCGGCATCTCGCCCCAGAACCACCAACCCAGCAGCACCGCCCAGAGCATCGCGGTGTAATCAAACGGGGCGGCAATGGCGGCGGGTGCAAAGCGAAACGCCAAGGTGATAAAGGCCGTGGCCGCGACGCCGAGCACGCCTGATGCAAAAAAACCCACCCAGTGCCACAGTAGCGGCGTTTGCCACACCCATGGCAGGGTTAGTCCTGTCACTATTAGTGGCACAAAGGTCATATAAAAGAGCATCGCCCATAGATGCTCTCGGGCACCGTAGCGGCGGGCGGTAATCATCATCAGGGCATAAAAAAACGCGGCGGCCACGAGCACCAATGCCCCCACCTGAAATGCGTCACCACCGGGGCGCACCACAATCACCACGCCAGCAAATCCCACTAACGATGCGATGAGCACCGGCGGATCAATCCGCTCACCCAGTAATGGCACGGAGAGCAGCGTGACAAATAGCGGCGCGACAAAGGCGATTGCCGTGGCTTCCGCTAGCGGTAAAAGCGTCAGACCCCATACGAAGCACACCATGGTGGCGGTATAAATCAATCCGCGCAGAAAATGTACGCCGGGGCGCTTAGTTCGCAGTTTGCGTAATCCACCGGCAAAGTGGGCCAACAGCGCAATCATCGGTAGCGAGACTAACGCACGAAAGAAAATAATCTGCAGCGGCGAATGGGTCTCGCCTAACCATTTAGAAACAGCATCGCCCAAGGCTAAAAACAGAACGCCCAAACACATGCAGAGTATGCCTTTTAGTGACGTTGTCACCGCAACCTCCTCTTTTTATTATCCGCTTAAAAGCAAAAACCCCGCCAACTTGTCATTGGCGGGGTGATAGCCACGCACCACCTTAGAGGCTAGCGTTAACGACCATGCAATCCATGCCTTGAGAGTGCAGGTCGCGGCAGGCCTGGCGAGCGCGCTGCTCGTCCAGTGCGACCAGTCGGGCACGATAAACAGGCGTTTGGCCTTGCACGGTATCCACCTCAACGCGTCCGCCTACGCTTTCGCCTATGCGGTGAGCAGCTTGCTGTGCAAGCTGGCGAGCCTGTGTCTCTTGGCTAAAAGCGCCAACTTGAATGCCCCAAGTACCGCCCGATTGATTGGCCGCAGCCAACCTCTGCTCACGCTCAATAAAGGCTTGCAGCGGATCAGGTTGAGGAGCTTCATTAACGGAGGCGGGGCGCTGAACGGTAACAATATCAGCCAACTGCTCTTCCAAATCTAAGGCAGGCGCTGACGCCACCTGCTGAGACAGTGAAGTCGTCTCTACCACTGCCACGACTGGCTGGCGCTGTTCAGGCGTTGGGGGGGCAGCCGGCTTGGGGGGGGAAGCAAAGGCCATAAATTCGCGTGAGAAATCCGTGTCGCCCATCCAGTTTTGCTGGTCGCGCAGCGAGGCACGCAGGAAGCTGCGATCGAGTAGGTTGGCCATGTGGGTATCTCGAGACTGGGATGAAAACCCACCCATCACAACCCCCACCAAACGCCGATTGCCGCGTATCGCCGTCGTCGCGACGTTAAAGCCAGAGGCACGAATAAAACCAGTCTTCAAACCATCTGCGCCGGGATAGTCCCGCACCAGACGATTATGGCTAGTGTGCCGGGTGCCTCGGTAGGTGAACTCTTGCAGGCCGAAATAGTGGTAGTACTGCGGAAAATCCTGCATCACACGCACTGAAAGGGTCAGCATATCCCGCGCGGTGGTAATTTGGCCGTCATCCGGCAAACCTGAGGCATTACGAAAAGTAGTAGCGTGCATACCCAGCTCACGCGCCCGGGTAGTCATCATTTGCGCAAAACGCGCCTCACTGCCACCAATCGCTTCGGCGACCACAGCAGCAACATCGTTAGCTGAGCGAACGGCAAGCGCGCGAATCGCGGTATCGACTGGAATTGTACTGCCAGCGGATAGCCAGAGCTTAACCGCGGGTTTAGCGGCCGCATAAGGGGAAACAGGCAACGGTTGGTTCAAACGCAAGCGGCCATCTTCCAACGCTTCAAAGGTCATATAGAGCGTCATCATTTTGGTTAACGACGCAGGATAGCGCTGATCGTCAATATTTTCCGCGTAGAGCACTTCGCCATTATCTAAGTCCACCACGATACCGGCATAACGTGGATTGTCGGCATGCACGTTGCTGGCTAGCACTAACGTGAGCAATACTCCCATACACAGCGCCCATAGCGCCGACGCACGATCGACGCTGTGATTTACCCTCGCATACATACCTGCCCCTTGCTTGTTAACGACCCACGATGAAGGACCCGCTGTTCACCTTTACTACCATGCCATAATCAAGGCCCAGCGCAAGGCTTTCCGGTGGCGGTAAAACTGTTCTTAACACGGTTCTTAACATAGTTTTTAACACAGTTCTTAACATAGTCCTTAAAACGGTTTTAAAACAGCTCTTAAGGCTATTTACGATACATAGAGTATATACGCAGTTAAGCCAAGAAAAAGGGGCGTTCCATGGGAAATAACAGAAGATAGTTGAGGCATATAAAAAACCGACCCACAGAGGGGTCGGTTTTCATTTGCTATTAAAGTTGCCTAGCGCAGAGGATTACTCTTCAGCAGCAGCTTCTTCAACAACCGGGCGATCAACTAGCTCAACGAACGCCATAGGCGCATTGTCGCCGGTGCGGAAACCGCACTTAAGAATACGGACGTAACCGCCCGGACGCTCGGCATAACGCGGACCTAGTTCGTTAAACAGTTTACCGACGGCTTCTTTAGAGCGCGTACGGGAAAATGCCAAACGACGGTTTGCAACGCTATCCTGCTTAGACAAGGTAATCAGCGGCTCGATAACGCGACGCAGTTCCTTGGCCTTCGGCAGGGTTGTCTTGATGACTTCATGTTCGACCAGCGAGACAGACATGTTTTTAAACATTGCCTGGCGATGCGAGCTGGTGCGATTCAGATGACGACCACTCTTACGATGACGCATGGTTGTAATTCCTTACCAAACTGGGACTCAAGTCGACGCTCACGCGGAGGCCTTGTCGTCCTTCAGGCTTGCTGGCGGCCAATTTTCCAACCGCATGCCGAGGGACAAGCCGCGAGCTGCCAATACATCTTTGATTTCATTCAAAGACTTTTTACCGAGATTCGGTGTCTTCAACAGCTCAACTTCTGTGCGCTGGATAAGATCACCGATATAGTAAATATTCTCGGCTTTTAGGCAGTTCGCGCTGCGAACGGTCAACTCAAGATCGTCTACGGGGCGCAATAGAATTGGATCGACATGATCCTCTTCCTCTTCGACTTCCTGTTCTTTATCAGCTTCCAGGTCGACGAAGGCGGCCAGCTGCTCTTGCAGGATGGTCGCACTGCGACGGATAGCCTCTTCCGGATCCAAGGTACCGTCGGTTTCCAGATCGATAATTAGCTTATCGAGGTCGGTGCGCTGCTCTACACGAGCGGCTTCAACCGAGTAGGAAACACGCCGGACAGGGCTGAAGGTGGCATCCAGCTGCAGGCGGCCAATAGCACGAGTCTCTTCATCAGAGCCGCGTGCGTCAGCCGGTTCGTAGCCACGACCCAGCGCTACTTTAAGCTGAATTTTCAGCTCGGCACCTTCATTGACATGAGCAATGACGTGATCCGGGTTGACGATTTCGACGCTATGATCAAGCGCAATGTCGCCAGCGGTGACGACGGCTGGGCCCTGCTTGTTCAGCGTGAGCACCGCCTCATCGCGGCTGTGCATCTTGATCGCAACATCTTTCAAGTTCAGGAGGATTTCAATGACATCTTCCTGCACCCCTTCGAGCGCACTGTATTCGTGCTCGACGCCGGCGATTTCAGCCTCTACCACGGCACAGCCGGGCATAGACGAAAGCAGAATGCGACGCAGTGCATTCCCCAGGGTGTGACCAAAGCCACGCTCGAACGGTTCGAGCACGATTTTGGCGTGATGTGCGCTGATTTCTTCGACCTTGATGTCGCGAGGACGGAGAAACTCTGTCACTGAACGCTGCATATGAACACCTTTCAGGCTGCCAAACGGATACTTGATACTCGGTACGACCTGGCACTGGGGTTAAACCGGCACCAGATCGACAAGAAACAGAAAACTGCTTACTTGGAGTACAGCTCGACGATCAGGTTTTCGTTGATGTCGGCAGACAGGTCACCGCGTTCAGGCAGAGCCTTGAAAGTGCCTTCCATCTTCTTGGCGTCGATTTCGATCCAAGCGATATCGCCACGGTTTGCCGCAATCGACAAAGCGCTTTGAATACGTGCTTGGTTTTTCGCTTTTTCGCGAATGGAAACAACGTCACCCGGCTTCACTTGGTAGGAAGCTACGTTAACGGTGCGGCCGTTCACGGAAATCGCCTTGTGGCTGACCAGCTGACGCGCTTCAGAGCGAGTCGAGCCGAAGCCCATACGGTAGACGACGTTATCCAGTCGGGATTCGAGCAACTGCAACAAAACTTCACCGGTCGCACCTTTCAGGCGAGCGGCTTCTTTGTAGTAGTTACGGAACTGTTTTTCGAGTACGCCGTACATGCGACGTACCTTTTGCTTCTCGCGAAGCTGCAAGCCGTAGTCTGAAAGACGCTGACGACGCTGGCCGTGTACACCCGGAATCTGTTCGGATTTACACTTTTTCTCGAAGGGAGTCACACCACTCTTTAAAAAGAGGTCTGTGCCTTCACGACGAGACAGTTTGCACTTCGGTCCAATATAACGAGCCATGAATCTGTCTCCTTAAACGCGGCGTTTCTTCGGCGGACGGCAGCCATTATGGGGAATGGGCGTCGCGTCTACGATGCTTTGCACGCGGAAGCCGGCGGCATTCAGTGCGCGCACGGCGGATTCACGACCGGGACCTGGGCCTTTAACCAGTACGTCTACGTTTTTCACACCATACTCGGCTGCAGCAGTTGCTGCACGTTCGCTTGCCACTTGAGCAGCGAACGGGGTGCTCTTGCGAGAACCACGAAAACCCGAACCACCGGCAGTTGCCCATGAAAGAGCATTGCCCTGGCGGTCTGTGATCGTCACGATCGTGTTGTTAAAAGAGGCATGGATATGTGCAATCGCATCCACTACCTGCTTTTTAACCTTTTTACGGTTACTACGCGGGTTAGCCATGTTGATGTCTATTCCTGTCTTTACGCCAGAACGTGCGTGTTATTTGCGGATCGGCTTACGCGGGCCCTTACGGGTGCGCGCGTTAGTCTTAGTCCGCTGACCACGCAGCGGAAGACTACGACGATGACGCAGACCACGGTAGCAACCTAAGTCCATGAGACGCTTAATGTTAAGCGTAACATCACGACGAAGGTCGCCTTCTACGGTGTACTTGCCAACTTCAGAACGCAGGGTGTCGACTTCTTCAGAAGACAGGTCCTGGATCTTGGCAGTAGGCGCGATACCGGCTGCAGCACAGATGTGCTCAGCACGGGTACGGCCAATCCCGAAGATATAGGTCAGCGAGATCGCCGCATGCTTGTTGTCCGGGATATTGACGCCTGCAATACGGGCCATCAGCTTACTCCGAAATTTGAGCGGCTTGCTCGTTTATTCATCTACAAAAGGCGCAACAGCATACCCCTTTTAGTGCCCTAAGGCAAGGGGTATGCTGGCACCCGCTTAATACAACCCAGAGCTGTTAGCCCTGACGCTGTTTGTGCCGTGGTTCGCTACAGATGACGCGGACAGCGCCATTGCGACGAATGATCTTGCAGTTACGGCACATTTTCTTTACGGAAGCTCGAACTTTCATCGATCTTTCTCCAAAAACCGGCTCGCGGCGCGCCCCCTCTCACGTAGTAGGGGTGGACGGCGCCTCAGCGCATGATACCGCCGCTACCGTAGCCTTTCAGGTTGGACTTCTTCATCACTGAGTCATACTGATGCGACATGAGATGCGACTGCACCTGGGCCATGAAGTCCATGATGACCACGACTACGATTAACAACGAGGTACCGCCGAAGAAAAACGGCACGTTCCACGCCACAATCAAGAACTGGGGCATCAAGGAAACCGCAGTGATATACAAGGCACCGAACAGGGTCAAACGTGTCATGACCTTGTCGATATAGCGAGCGGTCTGCTCGCCGGGGCGAATGCCCGGCAGGAAAGCGCCTGACTTTTTAAGATTGTCAGCCACATCCTTGGGGTTGAAGACCAGCGCTGTGTAAAAGAAGCAGAAGAATACCACTGCCGCCGCGAAAAGCAAGATGTAAAGCGGTTGACCTGGACCTAATGCCTGGGATGCACGCTGCAACCACTCCATACCTTCACCGGCACCTACCCACTGACCTATAGAGGCCGGGAAGAGCAGAATACTGGAGGCAAAAATCGCCGGAATTACGCCGGCCATGTTGACCTTCAAAGGCAGGTAGCTACTTTGCCCTGCATACATCTTATTGCCCACTTGCCGCCGGGGGTAGTTAACCTTGAGGCGACGTTGGCCGCGCTCAATGAAAACCACGAAGGCGACTGTCGCAACACCTAACACTGACAGCGCTAACAGCGGCAGAACATTCCAGGCCCCTTCATTACGGGCAAGCTCAAAGGCTTGGCCCACGGCACTGGGCAGTCCAGCGACAATACCGGCGAAGATCAGCAGCGAAATACCGTTGCCGATGCCCTTCTCGGTAATCTGCTCACCCAGCCACATCATAAACACCGCGCCCGATACAAACGTAATCACGGCGGTGAAATAGAAGCTGAGGTCTGCAGTGTACGCGATGCCTTGGCTGGCCAGGCCGACGGACATGCCGACAGCCTGGACAAACGCCAGTATCACCGTGCCGTAGCGGGTGTACTGACTAATCTTGCGGCGGCCAGCCTCACCCTCTTTCTTGAGCTGCTCAAGATGAGGGGAGACCGCAGTCATGAGCTGCATGATAATCGACGCCGAAATGTAGGGCATTATACCCAGGGCGAGAACACTCATGCGCTCCAGAGCGCCACCCGAGAACATGTTAAACATGCCTAGGATGGTTCCCTGTTGCTCCCTAAACAAGGCAGCAAGCTGGTCAGGATTGATACCGGGTACGGGAATGTGGGCACCAATACGGTACACCACGATGGCGAGGAGCACGAAGCGCAAACGCGCCCACAGTTCACTCAGACCGCTGCCCATCGCCGGCATGTTTCCTGACTTGGCCATTTAGTCCTCTACCTTGCCGCCAGCGGCTTCGATCGCTTCACGGGCACCTTTGGTGACCTTGATTCCGCGAACGGTAACCGCCGTTTTCAATTCGCCAGAAAGGATGATCTTCGCGTGTAGCGTAGAATCCTTTAGCACGTTGGCTTCTTTCAAAGACGCTAGGGTGACTTCGCCACCGGCAACTTTGGCCAGTTCAGCCAGGCGTACTTCCTCAGAGACCAGAGATTTTGCAGACGTAAAGCCGAACTTCGGCAAACGACGCTGCAAAGGCATCTGACCGCCTTCGAAACCAGGCTTAACACTGCCGCCACTACGTGCTTTCTGACCTTTGTGACCACGGCCACCGGTCTTACCAAGACCGGAACCGATGCCACGACCAACGCGCTTTGCAGCGTGTTTGGAGCCCGGAGCCGGGCTTAGGTTATTGAGCTTCATGGATTACTCTCCCTCAACGCGCACAAGGTAAGTTACCTTGTGGATCATGCCGCGTACGGCAGGGGTGTCTTCCAGTTCAACCGTATGACCGATGCGACGCAGACCCAAGCCTTTCATAGTAGCTTTGTGCTTGGGCAAGATGCCGATGGTGCTGCGGATCTGGGTAACCTTGATCGTTGCTGCCATGGTGCCTTACCCCGTGATCGCTTCGACAGACAGGCCGCGCTTAGCGGCAATGTCTTCCGGTGCTTGCATGGAGGAGAGACCTTTAACAGTCGCTCGCACCACGTTAACCGGGTTGGTGGAACCGTAGCACTTGGCCAGTACGTCGTGGACACCGGCAAGCTCTAATACAGAGCGCATGGCGCCACCGGCGATGATGCCGGTACCTTCAGAAGCCGGCTGCATATATACCTTGGAAGCACCGTGACGGGCTTTGACCGGGTACTGCAGCGTATGGCCTGAAAGGTTGACCTTGACCATGTTGCGACGAGCTTGATCCATCGCTTTCTGGATTGCGACAGGCACTTCACGCGCCTTGCCACGTCCGAAACCGACACGACCTTTACCATCACCAACGACGGTCAGTGCGGTGAAGCCGAAAATACGACCACCCTTGACCACCTTGGCGACGCGGTTGACCTGCACTAACTTCTCTTGCAGATCACCGCTTTGCTGTTCGTTCTTCGCCATCGTAAAACCCTTTAGAATTCCAGGCCGCCTTCACGTGCGGCGTCGGCCAGCGCCTTGACGCGGCCGTGATACTTAAAGCCAGCACGATCGAAGGCCACCTGGGTGATGCCTGCTTCTTTAGCGCGTTCGGCAATCAGAGCACCTACTTTAGAGGCGGCATCTGAGTTGCCGGTCGCACCCTCGCGCAGTGCTTTGTCCAGCGTAGAAGCACTGGCTAGCACTTTGCCACCATCCGGCGAGATAATCTGCGCATAGATGTGACGCGGAGTACGGTTGACGCACAGGCGATACACGCCCAGCTCGCGGATCTTGGCGCGAGCGCGGCGGGCACGACGGAGACGAGATTCTTTCTTCGCGTTCATAACCCTGCCTTACTTCTTCTTGGCTTCTTTGCGACGCACCTGCTCGTCGGCGTACCGGACACCCTTGCCTTTATACGGCTCGGGCGGACGGAAAGCGCGGATTTCCGCGGCGCACTGACCGAGCTGCTGCTTGTCCGCGCTTTTCAGCACGATCACGGTGTTTTTCGGCGTTTCCGCTGAGACACCCTTAGGCAGTTCGTAGTCGACCGGGTGCGAGAAGCCCAGTGAAAGATTGAGCGTCTGGCCCTTAGCTTGGGCACGATAACCGACGCCAACAATTTCGAGAGTTCGTGTAAAACCCTCGGATACGCCCGTTACCAGGTTCTGAACGAGGGCGCGGGTAGTACCGGCCATTGCCCAGCTCTTGGCAGATTCGCTCGGGGCGAAGGTCAGCTGGCCATCTTCTTGACCGACCACTACATCAGAGTGGATGGTCATAGATAGCGTGCCCTGGCCGCCTTTGGCGGTCAGCTGGTCAGCATTGATTTTGATTTCAACGCCGGCAGGCACTTTAACCGGATATTTCGCAATGCGGGACATTCCAGCCTCCTAGAATACGGTGCAGATGACTTCGCCACCGACACCCGCTTGGCGCGCGGCACGATCGGTCATGACACCATTGGATGTGGTGACAATCGCGATACCCAGACCATCGGCGACCTTAGGCAGGTTGTCCTTGCCCATGTAACGGCGCAGGGACGGCTTGGAAACCCGCTGAATGTGCTCAATGACCGGCTTACCCTCAAAGTACTTGAGAGTCACGGTTAGCTCAGGCTTAGCGCCTTCCGCTACCGTAAAGTCGGCAATGTAGCCTTCTTCCTTTAGCACTCGGGCCACTTGCACTTTCAGCTTGGAGGACGGCATGGTTGCCGTCTCCTTGGTGGCCATCTGCGCATTGCGGATACGAGTAAACATATCCGCCAGAGTGTCTTGCATGCTCATTTAATGTGCGCTCCTGATGATACTACGTGGCGTTACCAACTGGACTTTTTCAGTCCAGGAACGTCGCCACGCATGGCGGCTTCACGCAGCTTGTTACGGCCGAGGCCGAACTTGTTGTAAAAACCGTGCGGACGACCGGTGATACGGCAGCGATTACGCTGACGTACCGGGCTTGAGTCGCGCGGCAGTTGCTGCAGCTTCAGCGTCGCCTCGAAGCGATCTTCCTCAGAAGTGTTCACATCCGAGATGATTTTCTTGAGTTCAGCGCGCTTGGCAGCATACTTCGCCACCAGCTGCGTACGCTTAAGCTCACGCTCTACCATACTTTTCTTAGCCATGATCCAACCCTTATTTCTTGAAGGGGAAGTTCAGCGCAGTTAATAGCGCGCGACCTTCCTCGTCGGTTTTGGCGGTAGTAGTGATAGTGACGTCCAACCCCCGGATACGATCGATTTTATCATACTCGATCTCCGGGAAGATGATCTGCTCACGCACACCCATGGAGTAATTGCCGCGACCGTCAAAAGACTTCGGGTTAAGACCACGGAAGTCACGCACGCGGGGAATCGCGATGTAAACCAAACGGTCCAAGAAGTCCCACATACGCTCAGCGCGCAGTGTAACCTTGATGCCGATTGGCCAACCTTCGCGCACCTTGAAGCCCGCGATGGACTTACGTGCCTTGGTCACCAACGGCTTTTGACCAGAGAGCTTCTCTAGATCACCGATGGCATTGTCAATCAACTTTTTATCGTTGACTGCTTCGCCGATACCCATATTCAGAGTCACTTTCGTGATCCGGGGTACCTGCATAACGTTGGCATAGCTGAACTCTTCTTTGAGTTGAGCTGCTACCTCGTTTTGATAACGTTCTTTCAAGTTCGCCATTTTGCTACCCGACTCGCGTTAGGCGTCGATCTGCGTCTGCGTCGACTTGTAGATACGTACCTTGGTACCGTCTTCCTTCACTTGGAAGCCGACGCGATCCGCCTTACCGGTCTCCGAATTGAAGATGGCTACGTTGGACGCGTGAATCGGAGCCTCGCGCTCGACGATACCGCCCTGATTACCCGCCATGGGATTTGGCTTGGTGTGACGTTTAATCATGTTCACACCGGACACCAAGAAACGGTTCTCTAATACCCGCTTAACGGTGCCACGCTTGCCTTTATCCTTCCCGGCGATGACGATGACTTCATCGTCACGTTTGATCTTTTGCATATCCGCCTCGCTCCTTACAGCACTTCAGGCGCTAAGGAAATGATCTTCATGAACTTTTCATTACGAAGTTCACGAGTCACCGGCCCAAAAATACGGGTACCGATGGGCTGTTCGTTGGTGTTATTCAACAAAACTGCCGCATTTCCATCGAAACGGATGAGCGAACCGTCGGGACGACGGACGCCACTACGGGTCCGGACCACGACCGCTTTTAGCACCTGGCCTTTTTTGACCTTGCCACGCGGAATCGCTTCCTTAACCGTGACCTTGATGATATCACCAACGCGAGCGTAGCGACGGTGTGAACCGCCTAACACCTTGATGCATTGCACCCGGCGCGCTCCGCTGTTGTCGGCGACATCCAGCATTGTCTGAGTCTGAATCATCGGTTTTCTCCAAACCTAATCTGACTACACTGATTGACAAGTCCAGGGATTAACCCTTGACGTGTTCAACCACCTCGACGAGCGTCCAGGCTTTCTTCTTGGAAAGCGGACGGCACTCCTGAATGGAAACCGTATCGCCTGCCTTAGCCTGGTTCGCCTCGTCATGGGCGTGCAGCTTGGTGGAGCGCTTAACGTATTTTCCGTAGATCGGGTGACGCTCGCGCCGCTCGATCATCACGACGATGGACTTGTCCATCTTATCGCTCACTACTTTACCAGTGAGCGTACGCGTTGTTTTTTCTTCGGCCATCTCAATCACCTGCCTTCTCGTTGAGCAAAGTCTTAACGCGGGCAATATCCCGGCGGACCTGCTTGAGCAGATGAGTCTGGCTCAGTTGGCCAGTGGCCTTCTGCATGCGCAGGTTAAACTGCTCGCGGAGGAGTTCGAGGAGTTGCTCCTGGAGCTCTCCTGCGGACTTTTCACGAATTTCCTGGGCTTTCATCACATCACCGTCCGTTTCGCAAAGGTGGTGGATAAGGGCATTTTCTGTGCGGCAAGCTCAAACGCTTCACGTGCGAGCTCTTCCGACACGCCTTCGATTTCATACAGGACCCGACCCGGTTGGATCTGGGCAACCCAGTACTCAACAGAACCTTTACCTTTACCCATACGAACTTCGAGCGGCTTTTTAGAGATCGGCTTATCAGGGAAAACGCGGATCCAAATCTTACCGCCACGCTTAACGTGACGCGTGATCGCACGACGGCCTGCTTCGATCTGGCGCGCAGTAATGCGTCCGCGACCGGTAGCTTTTAGGCCATATTCCCCGAAGCTGATCTTGCTTCCGCGATGCGCCAGGCCACGGTTGCGGCCCTTCATCATCTTGCGGAATTTCATACGCTTGGGCTGTAACATCGACTCGCTCTCCCCTTACCTGGAACCTTTCTTCTTGGGCGCGTTGCCGGCAGGCTGCTGTTGCTTAGCCTTGGCACGTACTTCCTCGATACCGCCGAGGATTTCACCCTTGAAGATCCACACTTTGACGCCGATAACGCCGTAGGTGGTGTGAGCTTCGTAAGTGGCGTAGTCGATATCCGCACGCAACGTGTGCAGCGGAACGCGACCCTCGCGGTACCATTCGGTACGTGCGATTTCAGCGCCACCCAGACGACCTGACAGCTGAATCTTGATGCCACCAGCGCCAAGACGCATTGCGTTCTGTACCGCGCGCTTCATGGCACGACGGAACATCACGCGACGCTCAAGCTGACCCGCTACGTTGGCAGCGACTAGCTTGGCATCCAGCTCCGGCTTGCGAACTTCTTCGATGTTCACATGCACGGGAACACCCATCATCTCGGTAAGATCGCGACGCAAACGGTCGACATCTTCACCTTTTTTACCAATCACGATACCCGGACGGGCAGTGTGAATAGTGATGCGGGCGTTGTTCGCCGGACGCTCGATGTGGATGCGGCTAACGGAGGCGCTTTTAAGACGCTCTTCCAGGAAGCTACGCACTTCGAGATCATTATTGAGCTTATCGGCGTAAGCGCCGCGCTCAGCATACCAGACAGAAGCATGGTCTTTGACGATGCCCAGTCGAATGCCTGTTGGATTGACTTTCTGACCCATCGGTCGACTCCTACTTCTCGGCTACCTTGACGGTGATGTGGCACGTGCGCTTCAAGATACGATCCGCACGCCCCTTGGCACGCGGCTTGATACGCTTGAGCGTCATGCCCTCATCGACGCAGATGGTCGAGACACGCAGCTCGTCAATATCCATGCCGTTATTTTCTTCCGCATTTGCTATAGCGGATTGCAGCACCTTCTTAACCAGCTTGGCAGCCTTCTTCGGTGAGAAGGTCAGCAGGTCGAGTGCCTCGGCGACAGGTTTACCGCGCACCTGGTCAGCCACCAAACGGGCCTTCTGGGCGGATAAACGAGCGCCAAGCAGCTTAGCTGTGACTTCCATCTCTCAATCCTCTCTGGCTTACCGTTTGGCTTTCTTATCCGCCACATGCCCACGATAAGTGCGGGTAGCAGCGAATTCGCCCAATTTGTGGCCAACCATTTCCTCGGATACGTGCACCGGGACGTGCTGGCGACCGTTATGGACCGCGATAGTGAGACCTACCATGTTTGGCAGGATCATCGAACGACGCGACCAAGTCTTGATTGGTTTGCGATCGTTCTTCTCTACTGCAGCCTCTACCTTCTTCAAAAGATGAAGGTCAATGAAGGGACCTTTCTTTAGTGAACGTGGCACAGCCG
The DNA here is from genome assembly GCF_031010195.1 of Halomonas sp. SpR8. Taxonomy (GTDB): domain Bacteria; phylum Pseudomonadota; class Gammaproteobacteria; order Pseudomonadales; family Halomonadaceae; genus Vreelandella. Next base: position 193,488 of record NZ_JAUAMC010000005.1, read on the forward strand.
TTACCTCTTAATGTCTTGGCAAATTAGATCAACGCGTCTTGTTACGACGGCGAATGATCAGCTTGTCGGTGCGCTTGTTCTTACGCGTCTTGTAGCCCTTAGTCGGCACACCCCATGGGGTGACCGGGTTACGACCACCGCTGGTGCGGCCTTCGCCACCACCGTGCGGGTGATCCACCGGGTTCATCGCGACACCGCGAACAGTCGGACGCACACCTCTCCAGCGCTTCGCACCGGCCTTGCCAAGTTGACGCAGGCTGTGCTCAGAGTTGCTCACTTCACCCAAGGTCGCGCGGCACTCGGCCAACACTTTACGCATTTCGCCGGAGCGAAGACGCAGGGTGGCGTAGTTACCTTCACGCGCAACCAACTGGGCGCTTGTACCAGCACTGCGAGCAATCTGCGCACCTTTACCCGGCTTAAGTTCGATGCAGTGCACCGTAGAACCCAACGGGACGTTACGCAGCGGCAAGGCATTGCCTTTCTTGATTGACGCGTTAACACCCGATTCCAGCACGTCACCCGCGCTGACACCTTTCGGTGCAATGATGTAACGACGCTCACCATCGGCATACTTCAGCAGTGCAATGTGCGCACTGCGATTGGGATCGTGCTCAAGACGCTCAACGGTGGCAGGAATGCCATCTTTAGTGCGCTTGAAGTCGATCAACCGATAGTGGTGACGATGACCACCGCCTACGTGGCGGGTGGTGATACGACCGTAGTTGTTACGGCCGCCGGACTTGGACTGTTTTTCTAACAGCGGTGCATACGCACGGCCTTTAAACAGTTCCTCGCCAACGATCTTGACGACGTGGCGACGACCGGCGGAAGTGGGTTTGGTCTTGACGATTGCCATTATCCGTACTCCTGCCCTTATTCGGCGCCTGTGAAGTCTTCGAGCGTTTCACCCGCAGCCAGAGTTACATATGCTTTGCGGTAACCCTTACGTAGGCCAATGCCGTTTGCAGTACGCTTGGTTTTACCCTTCATGTTCAGTACCTGAACACTGCCGACCTTTTTGCCGAAAAGTGCTTCAACGGCCTTCTTGATCTCGGGCTTGGTAGCATCAGATGCCACCTTGAAAACGTACTGGTTGCGCTCGGCTGCCATCGCGGCTTTTTCGGTCACGTGCGGTCCAAGCAGAACCTTGAATACGCGTTCCTGGTTCATGCCAGCTTCTCCTCGAATTTACGCAGGGCGGAGACGGTAATCAGGACCTTATCAAAGGCTACCAGGCTTACCGGGTCAGCTGCCGCGACATCCACCACGTCAACGTGGGGAAGGTTGCGTGCGGCCAAATAGAGCTTCTCGTCAATCTCTTCAGTGACGATCAACACTTTTTCAAGGTTGAGCTCTTTCAGCTTGGCAGCTACCTGCTTGGTCTTGGGCGCATCGACGCTGAACTCTTCAATCGCGACTAGGCGCTCTTGACGTACTAGTTCAGACAGGATGGAGCGCATCGCTGCGCGGTACATCTTGCGGTTAACCTTCTGGGTGTAGTCTTGCGGACGTGCCGCGAAGGTTACGCCGCCGCTACGCCATAGCGGAGAGCGGATAGTACCGGCACGTGCACGACCGGTGCCCTTCTGACGCCAAGGCTTTTTACCACCACCACGAACGTCGGAACGACTCTTTTGTGCGCGAGTTCCCTGACGGCCAGCTGCCAAATAAGCAGTAACCACTTGGTGAACGAGCGCTTCGTTGAATTCTTTGCCAAAAGTGGCGTCGGCTACTTCAACGGTACCCGCGCCTGCAGCAAGATTCAGATTCATTGGTAATTATCCCCTTCAGCCTGCTTTCACGGCGCTGCGAACGATAACGTCACTACCAGGAGCACCCGGTACGGCGCCTTTAATCAGCAGCAGGTTACGCTCGGCGTCGACACGGACGATCTCAAGGCTCTGCACGGTGCAACGGGCATTACCCATTTGACCGGCCATCTTTTTGCCTTTGAAAACGCGACCCGGAGTCTGACACATGCCGATAGAGCCCGGCGCGCGATGCGACAGAGAGTTACCGTGAGTCATGTCTTGGGTACGGAAGTTCCAGCGCTTAACAGCACCCTGGAAGCCTTTACCCTTAGAGGTGCCAGTCACGTCAACCATTTGACCAGCTTCGAAGAGGGATACGGTGAGTTCGCCGCCCACTTCAGGAATCTCTTCGCCTTCAGCAAGACGAAACTCCATCAGCGCACGACCAGCCTCAACACCCGCTTTGGCAAACTGTCCAGCTTGCGCTTTGGTGAGGTGCTTGGCTTTACGAGAACCAGATGTGACCTGAATCGCCGCGTAACCGTCAGATTCAACGGATTTAACGCGAGTAACACGATTAGGATCAACTTCAATAACGGTTACGGGCACAGACGCGCCGTCTTCGGTAAAGACACGGGTCATCCCGGCCTTTTTACCGACTAAACCGATAGTCATACTCAGTCTCCTATAGTGTACGGGGCTATCACCCGCTATGGCTGCCCTTTCCAGAGCATTCCACTAGCACATTGTGTAGCGCCTCACGGCGCGGCGGCTGCTGCTCATGCAATCTTGTTAAAACAAGCGATGAGCGCTGGGCCGCAAGTGACTAGTGTAATTAGTTGAGCTTGATTTGCACGTCAACGCCTGCGGCGAGATCGAGTTTCATCAATGCATCAACAGTTTTCTCGGTTGGCTCAACGATGTCGAGCACACGCTTATGAGTACGAATCTCATACTGGTCACGCGCATCTTTATTAACGTGCGGTGAGATCAGAATGGTATAGCGCTCGCGGTTGGTCGGCAGCGGAATCGGCCCACGAACCTGAGCACCAGTACGCTTAGCGGTTTCAACAATTTCCGCTGTGGACTGATCGATCAGGCGATGGTCGAACGCTTTCAACCGAATGCGAATCTTTTGGTTCTGCATTTGCCCTAAACTCCAATGGATGTCGACGGCGCGAGCCGTCTACCCACGCATTCAAAGGATGCGCATTATAGGCACGCCACAAGCCCATGTCAAACATTTGCTGATGGTGCGCAGAAAAGGGGGCTCATCAGAGCCCCCTTCATCACTCGAGCATCTTGCTTACTTGACGATCTTGGCCACAACGCCAGCACCGACAGTACGGCCGCCTTCACGAATAGCGAAGCGCAAACCTTCGTCCATTGCGATCGGCGCGATCAAGGTAACAACCATCTGAACGTTGTCACCCGGCATGACCATTTCAACGCCTTCCGGCAGTTCACAAGTACCGGTTACGTCGGTGGTACGGAAGTAGAACTGCGGACGGTAGCCCTTGAAGAAAGGCGTATGACGACCACCCTCTTCTTTGGACAGCACGTAAACTTCTGCTTCGAAGACAGTGTGCGGGTTGATGGTGCCCGGCTTGGCCAGAACTTGGCCACGCTCGACGTCATCACGCTTAGTACCACGCAGCAGGGCGCCAACGTTCTCACCAGCACGACCTTCGTCGAGCAGTTTACGGAACATTTCAACACCGGTAACGATAGTCTTAACGGTATCACGGATACCGACGATTTCGACTTCACTACCCGGCGTGACGATACCGCGTTCTACACGACCGGTAACAACAGTACCGCGACCAGAGATAGAGAACACGTCTTCGATCGGCATCAGGAACGGCTGGTCAATAGCACGCTCCGGCTCAGGAATGTAAGCATCCAGAGCTTTGATTAGATTAGCAACGGCAGTCGTACCCATACCGTTCTCATCTTCACCGTTCAGTGCCATCAGCGCAGAACCAGTGATGATCGGCGTGTCGTCGCCCGGGAAGTCGTACTGGTCTAGAAGTTCGCGAACTTCCATCTCTACCAGCTCAAGCAGCTCTTCGTCATCGACCATGTCCGCTTTGTTCAGGAACACAACGATGAACGGTACGCCAACCTGACGAGACAGCAGGATGTGCTCGCGGGTTTGCGGCATCGGGCCGTCTGCGGCAGAACATACCAGGATCGCGCCGTCCATCTGCGCAGCACCGGTGATCATGTTCTTGACGTAGTCAGCGTGTCCTGGGCAGTCAACGTGCGCGTAGTGACGCTCTTCAGACTGATATTCCACGTGTGAAGTAGCGATAGTGATACCACGCTCGCGCTCTTCAGGAGCGTTATCGATGGTATCAAATTCACGCCAGTCGCCGCCGAAAACCTCAGCAGACACGCGAGTTAGGGCCGCAGTCAGAGTCGTTTTACCGTGGTCGACGTGACCAATGGTGCCGACGTTGACGTGCGGTTTGGAACGTTCAAATTTTTCCTTAGCCACTGCTATAACCTCTTTACGTTGCTAACGGTTAACCGTTTTGATTGATGACGGCTTCAACGACGCTGGAGGGCGCCTCGTCGTACTTCGAGAACTCCATGGAGTAGCTCGCACGGCCCTGGGTTTGTGAGCGCAGATCGGTTGCATAACCGAACATCTCGCCCAGCGGCACCGTCGCACGAATGACTTTACCAGAAGAGGAGTCATCCATACCCTGCACCAGGCCGCGACGACGGCTCAGGTCACCCATGACGTCACCCATAAACTCTTCGGGGGTCACGATTTCGACCTTCATCACCGGCTCCAGCAGCACGGCCTTGGCCTTCCTGGCACCTTCTTTTACTGCCATAGAAGAAGCAATCTTAAACGCAGTCTCGTTAGAGTCCACGTCGTGGAAGGAGCCATCGAACAGCGTTACTTTAACGTCGATCATCGGGTAGCCCGCGATGACACCGTTTTTGAGCTGCTCAAAAGCACCCTTCTCAACCGCAGGTACGTATTCCTTGGGAACCGTGCCACCCACGATTTCAGAGTTGAACTTGAAGAACAGTTCGTCTTCGCCTTCACCCTTTTCTTCTGCTGTCAGCGGCTCAATACGCAGCCAAACGTGACCATACTGACCACGACCACCGGACTGACGCACAAACTTGCCTTCTTGCTCGATACTGCCGCGAATGGTTTCGCGATAGGCCACCTGCGGCTTACCGATGTTGGCCTCAACCTTAAACTCGCGACGCATACGGTCAACAAGAATATCCAGGTGAAGCTCACCCATACCAGAAATAATCGTCTGGCCGGTCTCTTCGTCGGTCTTGACTTGGAAGGAGGGATCTTCCTGAGCAAGCTTGCCCAGGGCAACGCCCATCTTCTCTTGGTCAGCCTTAGACTTGGGCTCTACGGCAACCGAGATAACCGGATCCGGGAACTCCATGCGCTCGAGAACAATCTTGTTATCGATATCGCACAGGGTATCACCGGTGGTGACATCTTTCAGACCGATACAGGCAGCGATATCGCCCGCCAGGACTTCTTTGATCTCTTCACGAGAGTTGGCGTGCATCTGAACGATACGACCAACACGCTCTTTTTTCTGCTTAACGGAGTTATATACGCCGTCACCAGATTTCAGAACGCCCGAGTAGACACGGATAAAGGTCAGCGTACCGACGAAGGGGTCGGTGGCAATTTTAAACGCCAACGCCGCAAACGGCGCACTGTCATCCGCTTCACGGGTATCAACGGTGCCGTCTTTATCGTCCAGCTCACCTTCGATCGCTTTAACTTCCGTCGGCGAAGGCATGTATTCGATAACGCCGTCCAGTACCGCTTGAACACCCTTATTCTTAAAGGCAGAACCACAGGTCACCAGGACGATATCGTTAGCCAGGGTGCGCGCGCGCAGTCCGGCCTTGATCTCTTCAACCGTTAGCTCGCCACCTTCAAGGTACTTATCCATCAGCTCGTCGGAGCCTTCGGCAGCAGCTTCAACCATCTCTTCGCGGTACTTCTCTGCTGTTTCTTGTAGATCAGCAGGAATATCCACGAGATCATAATTCATACCCAGGCTTTCCTCATCCCACAGGATAGCCTTCATCTGAATCAGGTCGATAACGCCTTTAAAGTCCTCTTCTGTGCCCCAGTTAATCTGGATCGGCACAGCATTAGCACCCAAGCGCTCTTTCAACTGGTTGACAACCATAAAGAAGTCAGCGCCGGTACGGTCCATCTTATTGACGAAAACCATACGTGGTACTTCGTACTTATTGGCCTGGCGCCATACTGTTTCGGTCTGCGGCTGAACGCCGGAAGAGCCACACAGCACAACGACCGCACCATCGAGCACACGCAGCGAACGTTCAACTTCAATGGTGAAGTCAACGTGCCCCGGGGTGTCGATAATGTTGATACGGTGCTCAGGGAACTGCTTGCTCATGCCCTGCCAGAAACAGGTAGTCGCAGCTGAGGTGATAGTAATACCACGCTCCTGCTCCTGCTCCATCCAGTCCATGGTTGCAGCACCGTCGTGCACTTCACCCACTTTGTGGGAAAGGCCGGTGTAGAACAGTACACGCTCAGTCGTCGTGGTTTTACCCGCGTCGACGTGAGCGACGATACCGATATTACGGTAGCGATTTAGTGGAGTCTTGCGTGCCACGGTGAAACTCCCGTTTGTTGGCGATGCTCGTTAATTTAGCGGCGTATGCAAGCGAGGCTTATGCGACCTCCGCCACCCATCAGGGTAGCGGCTAGGTATTGCAACTCATGTGTTGCAACGACGCGACTCAGCGAACACTTCACCCTGCTGAACAACGTGCATATAAAAGCCATAAGGTCGTACTTAAAAACGCCGGTTTCATGAACAGCGTTCCTGGAAACGCCGCTCTCAGAAACGCTGCCCTTAGAAACGCCGATCTTAGAAACGCCGATCTTAAAAACGATAGTGCGAGAAGGCCTTGTTGGCTTCCGCCATACGATGCACGTCTTCGCGCTTCTTAACAGCGGAGCCTTTACCTTCAGCAGCATCCACCATTTCGCCGGCCAGACGCTGCACCATGGTTTTCTCACCGCGACGACGCGCCGCGTCCACCAGCCAGCGCATGGCGAGCGCTTGACGGCGAGACGGACGTACTTCAACCGGAACCTGATAGGTCGCACCACCTACACGGCGCGACTTCACTTCGACCATTGGCTGGATGGCTTCCAGCGCTTTGTCGAAGATCTCCAGCGGATCTTCTTTACTACGCTCGGCAACCTTGTCCAACGCACCGTAGACGATACGCTCAGCTATGGACTTCTTGCCGCTGACCATCAGGTGGTTCATGAACTTCGCCAGACGCTCACTTCCGAACTTAGGATCCGGCAGAATCTCGCGTTTAGCTACTACTCTTCTTCTAGGCATGATAAGCCCTCAATTAAGGATCTTTCAGGTAAACCCGGAACTCATGCAACCTGTGTACGATCTTCAAATACCACAAGCGCTGCCCGACCTTACTCTTATCAGACCGTCAAATTCGTGATAATCGTTACTCAGCAAGCCCAACACGCAGTTCTTGCTGTATAGCTTCCCAGCACCTTGGAACTGTTAAACAGATCTTAGGACTTAGGACGCTTAGTACCGTATTTAGAACGACCCTGACGACGATTTTGAACGCCGGAGGTGTCAAGGGCGCCACGAACAGTGTGATAACGCACACCTGGCAAATCCTTTACACGTCCGCCGCGAATCAAAACGACCGAGTGTTCTTGAAGGTTGTGACCTTCACCACCGATATAAGAAGACACTTCAAAGCCGTTGGTCAGGCGTACACGGCAAACCTTACGCAGGGCCGAGTTAGGCTTCTTCGGTGTGGTGGTGTAAACGCGCGTACATACGCCACGTCTTTGCGGACAAGCCTGCAGCGCTGGCACATCACTTTTAGTGACGGGGCGCTTGCGTGGCTTGCGCACTAGCTGATTAATCGTTGCCATGGTGTTTAGCTGACTCCAATGGTTGCCTTAGCCTTTAACAAATACATGCAGCGGGTGCGGGCGCACCCACCCCACTGTTAAAGGCTGCGCATTCTAAAGGCTGACCCTAGGGTACGTCAAGCCTTGCCGGCGGTTTAACCGGCAAGGCTCACCGTCTTTCAGGTCAGCTATTCGTGTACTAACTATTATTCAGTGCCAGTTTACAGCTCGTCATCTGTATCCAGAGCGGTCAACTGGGCACCTAGCTCCTGCTCAACCTCGGTAGCCGAGGGATTGAACAGTTGCTCAACATCTTCGCGCTTGCGACGACGCTCTGCGTGGTGAGTCAAACCGGTACCTGCCGGAATCAGACGACCCACTACCACATTCTCTTTCAGGCCACGCAAGTAATCACGCTTGCCGGTCACCGCTGCTTCGGTCAGTACGCGCGTTGTCTCCTGGAAGGAGGCTGCGGAAATGAACGATTCGGTGGCCAGACTAGCCTTGGTAATACCCAGCAGCATACGCTGGTAATTGGCTGGGAATTTCTTCTCTTTCTCAAGACGATCATTCTGCTCCAGCACGCGCACCAGCTCTGCTTGGTCGCCGGTAATGAAGTCAGAATCACCCGAATCGGTAATCTCTACCTTGCGCAGCATCTGACGCACAATCACTTCGATGTGCTTATCGTTAATGCCAACGCCCTGCAGACGATAAACGTCTTGCACTTCGGCAGTGATGTACTTAGCAAGCTCCTCAACACCCAATAACCGCAGGATATCGTGAGGATTGCTGGGGCCGTCGGAAATCACTTCGCCTTTCTCGACGGTTTCGCCTTCGAATACAGCAATTTGACGCCACTTCGGGATCAAGGCTTCAAACGGATCGCCTGATTCCGGGGTAATCATCAGACGACGCTTGCCTTTGGTCTCTTTACCGAAGCTGACCACACCGCTGATCTCGGCCAGGATAGAGGACTCTTTCGGCTTACGCGCTTCGAACAAGTCAGCTACCCGCGGCAGACCACCGGTGATGTCTTTGTTCGCCGACGCCTCTACCGGGATACGGGCAACCACTTCACCCACACCGATGGTCGCACCATCATCAACCGAAATAATCGAGTTGCCTGGCAGCAAGTACTGCACAGGCGTGTTAGAGCCGGAGACAGAAACGTATTCGCCAACACTGTCTTGCAGCATAACCATGGGGCGCTTGTCACGGCCAGCCATCGGACGCGCTGCTGACTCGATAACTTCAATAGAGGAGAGGCCGGTCATCTCATCGACGCTACGGTGCATGGTGACACCCTCGTCGAGGTCGATAAACTGCGCTTTACCCTCTACTTCAGCCACGATCGGGTGAGTGTGCGGATCCCACTTGGCCACCGTCGCGCCGGCATCAACGACATCGCCATCACGGACGGAGAGCTCAGCACCGTAAGGCAGCTTGTAGTACTCACGTTCACGGCCATGATCGTCAGCGACGGCCAAAGCACTCGAACGAGAGACCACCACCAGCTTACCGTCGCCACGCTCAACGTGTTTGATGTTGTGCAGACGAACTTTACCGCCGTGCTTGACCTGTACACTATCCACTGCCGAGGAACGCGATGCCGCGCCACCGATGTGGAAGGTACGCATGGTGAGCTGGGTACCCGGCTCACCGATCGACTGTGCGGCGATGACGCCGACCGCTTCACCGATATTGACCTGATGGCCACGGGCCAAATCGCGGCCGTAACAAGAGGCACACACGCCGTGCGGGGTCTCACAGGTGATCGTCGAGCGCACTATGATCTCGTCAACACCCATGGTGTCGAGCTCGGCACACCACTTCTCATCGAGCAAGGTACCTTTAGCGATTAACACTTCACCGCTGCCAGGATGCACGACATCCTGAGCGACCACTCGGCCCAGCACGCGCTGGGAGAGCGGTACAATAATGTCGCCGCCCTCGATGATCGGATGAAGCGTCAAGCCGTTTTCAGTGCCACAGTCGACTTCGGTGATAACCAAGTCCTGCGCCACGTCGACCAGGCGACGGGTCAGGTAACCGGAGTTGGCGGTTTTCAATGCCGTATCCGCAAGCCCTTTACGCGCACCATGGGTCGAGATGAAGTACTGCAGTACGTTCAGGCCTTCACGGAAGTTGGCGACGATCGGCGTTTCGATGATCGAGCCATCCGGCTTGGCCATCAAACCACGCATACCCGCCAGCTGACGGATCTGGGCAGCAGAACCACGCGCACCGGAGTCGGCCATGATAAAGACGCTGTTAAACGAGTCCTGCTCAACTTCGTTTCCATCACGATCGACGACGGTCTCTTTCGAGATACCGACCATCATCGCTTTGGCGACTTTATCGTTGGCCTTGGACCAGATATCGATAACCTTGTTGTACTTCTCACCTGCTGTTACCAGGCCAGAGGAGAACTGGTCTTCGATCTCTTTAACTTCGGCTTCTGCCGCGTCAACGATCTCGGTTTTAGCTTCCGGGATAACGAAGTCGTTAACACCGATAGAGGCGCCGGACCAGGTCGCCAGACGGAAACCGGTATACATCAGTTGGTCAGCGAAGATGACGGTCGGCTTGAGGCCGGCACGACGATAGACTTCGTTGATCAGACTGGAGATCGCCTTCTTCTTCATCGGCTGATCGATCAGCTCGAAGGGCACGCCTTCAGGCAGGATACGGAACAGCAATGCACGGCCGACAGTGGTCTCGTAAATACGGCGGTGGAAGCTACGCTCACCGTTCTCTTCTTGAATATCCGTTTCGTCCAGGCGTACTTTCACGCGGGCGTGTAACGATACTGACTGAGTGCCAAACGCGCGCTCTACCTCATTGAGGTCGGAGAACACCATGCCTTCGCCTTTGGCGTTGATCTTTTCACGGGTCATGTAGTAAAGACCCAGAACAACGTCTTGCGACGGCACGATGATCGGCTCGCCGTTAGCGGGCGACAGCACGTTATTGGTGGCCATCATCAACGCACGCGCTTCAAGCTGGGCTTCCAGGGTTAGCGGTACGTGTACCGCCATCTGGTCACCGTCAAAGTCGGCGTTGTAGGCGGCACAGACCAGCGGGTGCAGCTGAATCGCTTTACCTTCAATCAACAGCGGCTCAAACGCCTGGATGCCCAGACGGTGAAGCGTCGGTGCGCGGTTAAGCAGTACCGGGTGCTCGCGGATGACATCGGCCAGGATGTCCCACACTTCCGGCAGCTCGCGCTCGACCATCTTCTTGGCGGCTTTAATCGTTGAGGCGTAGCCCAAGGATTGCAGCTTGGAGTAGATAAACGGCTTGAACAGCTCAAGGGCCATTTTCTTGGGCAGGCCGCACTGGTGCAAACGCAGCGTCGGCCCGACGGTAATCACCGAGCGGCCCGAGTAGTCGACGCGCTTACCCAGCAGGTTCTGACGAAAACGACCCTGCTTACCTTTGATCATGTCGGCAAGCGATTTCAGCGGGCGCTTATTGGAGCCCGTGATCGCACGGCCACGACGACCGTTATCCAACAGCGCATCGACCGCTTCCTGGAGCATGCGCTTCTCGTTGCGCACGATAATATCCGGCGCATTGAGATCAAGCAGACGCTTGAGGCGGTTGTTACGGTTGATCACACGACGGTAAAGATCGTTGAGATCAGAGGTCGCGAAGCGGCCACCGTCGAGCGGTACCAGCGGACGCAGGTCCGGCGGCAGCACAGGCAGCACTTCCATGACCATCCACGCCGGCGCATTGCCAGAGTGATAGAAGGCTTCCAGTAGCTTAAGGCGCTTAGACAGCTTCTTGATCTTGGTTTCCGAGTTGGTCTGCGGAATCTCTTCGCGCAGATGATTAATCTCTTCTTCCAGATCGATGTCTTTGAGCAGTTCCTGAACGGCTTCGGCACCCATGCGGGCATCAAAGTCGTCACCGAACTCTTCCAGCGCTTCGAAATACTGCTCGTCGTTCAACAGCTGACCACGCTCAAGGGTGGTCATGCCGGGGTCGATAACGACGAAGCTTTCAAAATAGAGCACGCGCTCGATATCACGCAGGGTCATATCGAGGAACATACCGATACGCGAAGGCAGTGACTTCAAAAACCAAATGTGCGCCACCGGCGAGGCGAGCTCAATGTGCCCCATGCGCTCACGGCGCACGGCGGCCTTGGTGACTTCAACGCCACACTTTTCACAGATAATACCGCGGTGCTTCATGCGCTTATACTTGCCGCACAGGCACTCGTAATCCTTTACCGGGCCAAAAATTTTGGCGCAGAACAGACCGTCCCGCTCCGGTTTAAAGGTACGGTAGTTAATGGTCTCAGGCTTCTTCACCTCGCCAAACGACCAGGAGCGAATCATGTCCGGCGACGCAAGGGTAATCTTGATCGCGTCAAACTCTTCGGACTGAGACTGCGATTTGAGTACTTTCACCAAATCTTTCATATGACGGCTCCTAGCTCTCTAACTCGATATCGATGCCCAGCGAGCGGATTTCCTTCACGAGTACGTTGAAGGATTCCGGCATGCCTGCCTGCATGGTGTGGTCGCCATCCACGATGTTTTTATACATCTTGGTGCGGCCTTCGACGTCGTCCGACTTGACGGTGAGCATCTCTTGTAGTGTGTAAGCGGCGCCGTATGCTTCCAACGCCCACACCTCCATCTCACCGAAGCGCTGACCACCGAATTGCGCCTTACCACCCAAGGGCTGCTGGGTAACCAGCGAGTAAGAACCGGTAGAACGCGCGTGCATCTTGTCGTCTACCAAGTGGTTGAGCTTCAGCATGTACATGTAACCAACGGTGACCGGACGGTCAAAAGCGTCACCGGTGCGGCCATCGAATAGCGCCATCTGACCCGACTCGGGAATGTCCGCCAGCTTCAGCAGGTGTTTGATTTCGTGCTCTTTGGCACCATCGAACACCGGTGTCGCCATCGGCACACCGCCTTTGAGATTCTTCGCCAGAGCGATGACTTCGTCATCGGTCAGGGAGTCAATATCTTCAACGCGGGTGCCTTGAGTGTTGTAGACCTGGCCCAGGAAATCGCGAATTTCAGCGACTTGCTGGCCACGTGCATCGCGCAACATGGCTTCGATCTTGACGCCCAAACCGCGCGCGGCCATGCCCAAGTGGGTTTCCAGAATCTGACCAACGTTCATCCGTGACGGTACGCCCAATGGGTTTAGCACCACGTCGACCGACTCGCCCTTCTCATCAAACGGCATATCTTCGATCGGCATAATCGCCGAGATAACACCTTTGTTACCGTGACGACCAGCCATCTTATCGCCCGGCTGAATGCGCCGCTTAACGGCCATATAGACCTTGACGATCTTCAGCACGCCCGGCGCGAGATCGTCGCCCTGGGTCAGCTTGCGTTTCTTATCTTCGAAACGCTCGTCCATCTCTTTACGACGGTTTTCAAGCTGTTCGTCGGCCTGGGCCAACAGCTCATTAAACGACTCATCTTGCATGCGCAGCTTGAACCATTGCTGACGCGGCAGCTCATCTAGGTACGCTTCGTCGAGCACATCGCCTTTCTTGAGGTTAGGACCGCCGTTAACGGCCTGACCCTCAAGGGTACGCTTGAGGCGTTCAAACGTTGCCTCTTCAGCGATACGGTAGGTCTCTTGGAGATCCTTGCGAACCTCATCAAGCTGCGTGCGCTCAATAGACAGGGCGCGAGAGTCTTTCTCTACGCCGTCGCGAGTAAACACCTGAACGTCGATGACCGTACCGATCATGCCGGTGGGGGCACGCAGCGAGGTGTCTTTAACGTCCGACGCTTTCTCACCGAAGATGGCACGTAGCAGCTTCTCTTCAGGCGTCAGCTGGGTTTCACCCTTCGGCGTTACTTTACCGACCAGAATATCACCCGGGCCAACTTCGGCACCGATGTAGACGACACCCGCTTCATCCAGTTTGGAGAGCGCAGACTCGCCCACATTGGGGATGTCGGCGGTAATCTCTTCCGAACCCAACTTGGTGTCACGAGACACACAGGTCAGTTCCTGAATATGAATCGTGGTGAAACGGTCTTCTTGAACAACCCGCTCGGAAAGCAGGATGGAGTCCTCGAAGTTGTAACCGTTCCAGGGCATGAACGCGATGCGCATGTTCTGACCCAGTGCCAAATCGCCCATGTCGACCGACGGGCCGTCGGCGAGAATATCGCCACGCGCCACGCTATCGCCAGGACGCACGATGGGACGCTGGTTCATACAGGTGTTCTGGTTCGAACGGGTGTACTTGGTCAGGTTGTAGATATCAACCCCGGCTTCACCGCCGATGATTTCATCTTCATTGACCCGTACCACCACACGACGCGCGTCAACGGAGTCAATCACCCCGCCACGATTCGCCACCGCACAGACACCGGAGTCACGGGCAACAAAGCGCTCCATGCCGGTACCGACGAGCGGCTTATCGGCACGCAGGGTCGGCACCGCCTGACGCTGCATGTTGGAACCCATCAAGGCGCGGTTAGCGTCATCGTGCTCCAGGAACGGAATCAATGCTGCAGCAACCGATACCACCTGACGGGGCGAAACGTCCATCAGCGTCACTTGCTCAGGACGCATGAAGGTGGTCTCACCACGGTGGCGTACCTGAACCAGGTCATCGCTCAGCTTGTTGGATTCATCCACCGCCGCTGACGCCTGGGCGATAACAAAATCGCCCTCTTCGATCGCCGAGAGGTGCACAATGTCGTCGGTCAACTGACGATCCACCACTTTGCGGTACGGCGTTTCTAAGAAACCGTAGCTATTAGTGTGGCTGTAGGTCGCCAGCGAGTTAATCAGACCGATGTTCGGGCCTTCTGGCGTTTCGATCGGGCAAAGGCGCCCGTAGTGCGTGGCGTGAACGTCACGTACTTCGAAGCCTGCGCGCTCACGGGTCAAACCACCGGGGCCGAGTGCTGAGACACGACGCTTGTGGGTAACTTCCGAAAGCGGGTTGTTCTGATCCATAAACTGGGAAAGCTGGCTGGAACCGAAGAACTCTTTCACCGCCGCCGCAACTGGCTTGGCGTTGATCAAGTCTTGGGGCATCAGGCCTTCGCTTTCCGCCATGGAAAGACGCTCTTTCACCGCGCGCTCGACGCGCACTAGGCCAACGCGGAACTGGTTTTCAGCCATTTCGCCAACGCAGCGAATACGGCGGTTACCCAGGTGATCGATATCGTCAACATCACCGAAGCCGTTACGAATGCTGATCAGCTCGCGCAGCACATCCAGAATGTCCTTACGATCCAATACACCGGAGCCGGAGTCCGTTTCACGACGCAGGCGACGGTTGAACTTCATGCGACCAACGCCTGAGAGGTCGTAGCGATCTTCGCTGAAGAACAGGTTGTTAAACAGCGTCTCGGCCGACTCTTTAGTGGGCGGCTCACCGGGGCGCATCATGCGGTAAATCTCAACCAAGGCTTCAAGCGCGGAGTTGGTCGTATCCAGCTTTAAGGTATCGGAGATGAATGAGCCGCAGTCAAGATCGTTGGTGTACAGGGTTTCAATCAGCGCAATGCCGCCCTGAGCCATACGCTCAAGTACTTCTGGAGTAATCTCGGTGTTGCACGGGCAGATCAGCTCGCCTGTTTTGGAGTCGATCTGATCTTTTGCCAGCGTTTTGCCGAAGAGGTACTCCATCGGCACATCCAGACGCTCAAGGCCTGCTTTTTCAAGCTGGCGAATGTGCTTCTGGGTAATCCGGCGCCCCTCTTCAACAATCACATTACCTTCGCCATCCTTGATGTCGAAAGTCGCGGTCTCGCCGCGCAGACGCGACGGCACCAGCTCCACAGAGAAACCGGATTTCTCGATGTGGAAGACGCTGGTTTCAAAGAACTCGGCGAGGATCTCTTCGGTGCTCATCCCCAACGCACGCATCAGTATCGAGGCCGGCAATTTGCGGCGACGGTCAATACGCACAAAGACGTTGTCTTTGGGATCAAACTCGAAGTCGAGCCAGGAACCACGGTAAGGAATCACGCGTGCTGAATAGAGCAGCTTGCCTGACGAGTGGCTCTTGCCTTTATCGTGATCGAAGAACACACCGGGTGAGCGGTGGAGCTGGGAAACGATAACCCGCTCAGTACCGTTAATAACAAAGGTACCGTTTTCGGTCATCAGGGGGATTTCCCCCATGTAGACTTCCTGCTCTTTGATATCTTTGATTGCTTTGTTCGAGGAGTCGCGATCATAAATGATCAAGCGAACCTTGACGCGCAGCGGAGCGGAGTAAGTCACGCCACGCAGCTGGCACTCCTTAACATCGAACGCCGGCGTGCCGAAACGGTAGCTGACATACTCAAGCGCCGCATTACCGGAGAAGCTCTCAATTGGAAACACGGACTTAAACGCCGCGTGCAGACCAACTTCGTGACGCTCGTCGGGCGAACGATCTTGCTGGAGGAAGTCGTAATAGGAATCAAGCTGGATCGCCAGCAAGTAAGGCACATCCATTACTTGGGGCAGTTTGCCGAAATCCTTGCGGATGCGTTTTTTCTCAGTATATGAGTAAGCCATCTGTATTCCCCAGCTTGTTCACCATGGGTGACCGATGCGTGGTCATCTGCCCTGCGGGCGTGTCAGACACAAACAGCAAGCTCCTAAATCGGTAGCTCGCCGTCGAAAATCTAGTTCGATAACTCAGTCGTCGATAACTCAGTCGTCGGTAACACTGTATTCGATAACACAATCTGCAATAACGATCTTCTATAACGCTTTTAAGCTTCTATCGTCTCTGCTATTTACCAACCGCACTGCTGCGATTAAACATCAGTTACAACAGAAAAAGGCCGGCAGCGGGATATCCCGCCGCCAGCCGTGGAAGCTTACGCAGCGCGTAAAGCCGTCCGCACAAAAATTACTTGAGCTCGACGGTTGCGCCCGCTTCTTCCAGCTTAGCTTTAGCTGCTTCAGCGTCGTCCTTAGACAGACCTTCTTTGATGGTCGCCGGAGCGCCGTCAACAGCACCTTTAGCTTCTTTCAAGCCAAGGCCGGTGATCTCACGAACTGCTTTGATCACGTTAACTTTCTTGTCGCCAGCAGCAGTCAGAACTACGTCAAACTCAGTCTGCTCTTCAGCAGCGGCTTCGCCGCCGCCCGCAGGACCAGCCATAACAGCAGCCGCTGCAGATACGCCGAATTTCTCTTCCATTGCTTCGATCAGCTCGACAACTTCCATAACGGACATGTCGGCTACAGCATTGATGATATCGTCTTTAGACAGTGCCATTTTTCATTCCTAACTTTGCGGGAGTCTCGGTCGACCGAGGACTCAGGATTCATTGCTCGGTTCAGGCATCGCGCCGTTTATGATTTATACCGTCATACACGTCACGCCACCTGCAAGAAACGCTGCTTAGGCAGCTTCTGCTTCTTGCTTCTGGTCGCGCAGAGCGGCCAGAGTACGAACCAGCTTGCCAGCGGAGGCTTCTTTCATTACCGACATCAACTTAGCGATAGCCTCGTCGTGGGTCGGTAGGGTTGCCAGACGGTCGATGTCAGCAGCCGGAATCAGCTCACCTTCGTAGGCCAACGCTTTTACTTCGAAGTTCTTGTCCGCTTTAGCAAACTCTTTGAACAGACGAGCAGCAGCGCCCGGATGATCAGTAGAGAAGGCCAACAACGTAGGACCAACGAAGCTATCGTTCAAGCACTCCCACTGAGTGCCCTCGAGAGCGCGGCGAGCCAGCGTGTTACGTACAACACGCAGCTCTACACCATTCTCACGCGCCTGCTTACGCAGATCGGTCATTTTACCGACCGTGACGCCGCGAGAATCAGCAACTACGACGGAGAGTGCGCCCTTGGCCGCTTCACTGACCTCGGCAACAATCGCTTTCTTGCCTTCAAGTGCTAGTGGCACAGTGATCACTCCTTCGTGCCGGAACCCAGGAAGGTTCCGGTGGTTACCATCTCTTTCCGCGCCTTACTGTAAAATCAGTTGTTTTAACAGCAGTGCAAGACGGAAAGCCTTGGGATGGTGCTCACCAGAAAGCCGTTTAAGCTTTAACCAACTGGCGGCCACACCATCTGCGCAGGCGCTTATAGGGCAATTAAGCCGCGCTTGGGTATACGCAAAAATACGTACTCGTCAAACGCGGCACCTGCGGTCTTTGACGATGCCCCGGTGGTGAATATCAACCTAACGGGGGACCGCAAAGTTCTTGCTCGGTTCTTTCAAAAAAACCAACGATTACTCGCTTATACGAAAGCAGAGTGATCGATTGTTAGGCCCGGGCCCATAGTAGTAGACAGGGTCATTTTTTTGAAGTAAATGCCTTTAGACGAACTCGGCTTGAGGCGCTTCAGGTCAGCAACCAGTGCTTCCAGGTTGCCGTTAATCGCTGTAGCGTCAAAATCCACTTTACCCAGCGTAGTGTGGATAATGCCGTTTTTGTCGGTGCGGAAACGCACCTGACCCGCTTTAGCGTTTTTAACCGCAGTCGCCACATCAGGCGTTACGGTACCAACTTTCGGGTTAGGCATCAGGCCGCGCGGACCTAGAATTTGACCTAACTGACCAACAACGCGCATGGCGTCTGGCGAAGCGATAACGACGTCAAAATCCATAACGCCTTTTTTTACTTGCTCAGCCAAGTCGTCCATGCCCACGATGTCGGCGCCAGCTTCTTTAGCGGCATCGGCATTAGCACCCTGAGTAAAGACAGCAACGCGCACATCTTTACCAGTACCGTTAGGCATGACGGTAGCGCCACGCACAACTTGGTCGGATTTACGCGGGTCAACGCCCAGGTTGATAGCGACATCAACGGACTCTTTGAATTTAACAGTCGACAGCTCGGAGAGCAGTGCTACCGCTTCTTCAATAGAGTAGGCTTTGGTGGTATCTACTTTTTCGCGAATGATTTTCGCACGCTTAGACAGTTTAGCCATGATCAGAGACCCTCCACGTTTAGGCCCATGCTGCGAGCGCTACCAGCAATGGTGCGCACTGCGGCATCAAGATTGGCAGCCGTCAAGTCAGGCTCTTTGGTCTTGGCAATCTCTTCAAGCTGCTCACGAGTCACGGTGCCGACCTTCTTCTTGTTCGGCTCACCAGAACCGGACTTGATACCGGCGGCTTTTTTCAGCAGCACGGCAGCAGGTGCTGTTTTGGTGACAAACGTGAAGCCACGATCAGAGTAGACAGTGATCACGACTGGCGTTGGTAGACCCGGCTCAATTTCTTGAGTCGAGGCGTTAAACGCCTTACAGAATTCCATGATGTTCACGCCGTGCTGACCCAGTGCGGGGCCTACCGGCGGACTTGGATTGGCTTTACCTGCAGCAACCTGCAGTTTGATATAAGCCTGTACTTTCTTGGCCATCTTTAACACTCCAGTTGGGTAATAGCGCCCGAAGGCTCCCCGGTACCAGCGAAACAGCTGACTCGCCATTTCACACGAATTAAAACTTACCGCTTACCTACTATTCACTACTAACTATTTGCTACTAACTATTTACTACTAACTATTTACTACTCACCCGTTACTCTTTCTCAACCTGAGAAAACTCTAACTCAACAGGTGTAGAGCGCCCAAAAATCAGCACGCTGACGTGCAGGCGACTCTTTTCATAGTTAACTTCTTCAACAACGCCGTTGAAATCGGCAAACGGGCCGTCGACAACACGTACTGACTGACCCGGCTCAAACATCGTTTTGGGCCGCGGCTTATCGGTACCATCTTTGACACGCGCCAGAATAGCATCTGCTTCCCGCGAGGTAATGGCTGCCGGCTTCTCTTTCGTCCCACCAATAAAACCCATAACACGTGGCGTCTCATTGACAAGGTGCCATGTTTCATCAGCCATTTCCATCTCGACTAACACGTAGCCAGGATAAAATTTACGCTCACTCTTGCGGCGCTTGCCGTCACGCATTTCAACGACTTCTTCTGTCGGCACCAGAATCTCGCCGAAACGATCTTCCATACCATACATTTTCACACGCTCAATCAGTGAACGCATGACATGCTTTTCAAACCCAGAATAAGCGTGAACGACGTACCAACGTTTGGACATGAAAACTCCTAACCAATGACGCCGGACATCGCCCAGCCAAGAAGAGTATCGATCAACCACAGCATCAACCCCACCACCATAACAGCCACCAGCACAATGGCTGTGGTTTGAATGGTTTCGGCACGGGTCGGCCATACAACGCGCTGAATCTCTTTCTTGGCGCTTCTGGCAAGCTCTACTAAATCGCGACCCTTGGTAGTGGTTAGCGCGATCAAACCTGCAATCGCACACAACACCACTACACCGAGCACGCGGTAGAGCAGGCCAATATCGGCGAAATAGGTATTACCAACAACAGCAATGACAAGCAGCGCTACGACCGCCGCCCACTTGAGCCCGTCATGGCGCGTCTGTTGCACCTCGGCGCCATGTTTTACAGAACCAGGCTTCATAAAAACGAGACTCCTCAGGGTACGGCGAACGATAAAAGAATTTGGAAAAAGACATACCAACCTGGGGAAGGCTGGCAGGCCAGGAGGGAATCGAACCCCCAACCTGCGGTTTTGGAGACCGCTGCTCTGCCAATTGAGCTACTGGCCTGTATCGTCGTACTGACTTTCTATTTTTGCTACTACTTTCTTTACTACTACTTTCTTTGCTACCACTTTTGCTTTTACTTCTGTCGACAAGCGTTTTCAATCGCCTATACAACAGCGGGCGCCATGGTAGCGAAGAAACCCACCCCTGGCAACCCCTTCTTTACGCCTAGGCATTGCAATCCTCACCTAAACGCAGAGACAAAAAAAGCGAGCTTTGCTCGCTTGATCTGCAATATGGAGCTCATGGACGGAATTGAACCGTCGACCTCACCCTTACCAAGGGTGTGCTCTACCCCTGAGCTACATGAGCTAAACACATCAACTGGAGCGGGCGGCGGGAATCGAACCCGCACCATCAGCTTGGAAGGCTGAGGTTCTACCATTGAACTACGCCCGCAGAACCTGTCTTAGAATGACGATCCGCTGCGCGCCGCCTTATAACTTCAACTCACAAGAAACGATAAGTAGAAAAGCTATAAAGTGTAGACCATGCCCGCTACCGGCTTTTCATTCAGCAGCACCGACTCAATCGATGCTACTTAATTTGGTGGAGAGGGAAGGATTCGAACCTTCGAAGCTTTCGCGGCAGATTTACAGTCTGCTCCCTTTGGCCACTCGGGAACCTCTCCAACTGTGGCGGCACATTATGCCAGCCTTCAAAACAGTGTCAAGCGAGATATTTACTTAATTTATCGTAGCTTGCGATGCTAGCGCATCAAATGACTGCCTTGGAACGCGCTGCATTCTGTCAAAGCAGCATAGAGAAAGCAAGTCCTGCACGAATCTTTTCTAGCGCCACAGGCTCAGGCACCCGCGGCGCGCCCGACATTTTGCCCGCTCGCTCGGCGAGGGTCATCGGAAAGCACGCCTCCAAGCCACCGTAAACCATATCGGGCCATACCGCATGGGGAACCTGCACCCCCCTCGAGACAACCCGCGCATCGCCCCCGGTTAACAGCATCGGCAGCGCCACGCCCTCTTGGTCACATACTTCACTATAGATGCGATTAATGGCACTGACGGCCGCCATGTAGATACCGTGATTGACAGCATCAACGGTACGCCGACCAGGCTCCAAAAGCTCATCGGCTTCACTTTCAGGATCGATGGCCACATTGCGGGTGCCGAGCTTCAAGCTCTCTTTCATCAAGCGCAGGCCGGGAACAATAAAGCCACCCAGGTGGCTACCCCCCGGCAACACAAAGTCGATGGTAATCGCGCTGCCGCAATCCACCGCGCAGCAACCGCCCGCCAATTGATAGCCCGCCAGCGCCCCCATCCAGCGATCAACACCTAAACGCCCCGGCTCTTCGTAGCCGTTAACGACGCCTAGGGCCTCCTGGGTAGAGCGCGCCACGTACACATGACGCACCCGACGACGCAACAAGGCGACCGTCTCTTCCAGTACGGCCGCCCTGGCGACGCTGGATATACGCACCGCCTCAACCACATCAAGATCGGGAATATCGGCCCCGGGACGCCACTCCTCCCGGGTCCACACCGCTCCACGGGAACGTATCTCGCTACTTTCGGCGTCCTTGAGCCGCCACTTAGACAGGGTGTTGCCGATATCAAGATCCAGAATCATAAACGCCTGCGTACGCTAATCTCACCGCCAGCTAGGCGTCGCGAGTGACCATTTTCGGCAACCCACAGGTTGCCACTCTCATCCACATCCCCCGCGACGGCATCGCTGGTCTGCTGCCCCTGGATCACCCGAATAGGCAGCCCAGCATAGGCGTGACGTTGATTCCAAGCATCACGCCAAGCGCTAAAGCCATCCTGCTCAAAATTAGCCAGCATAGCCAATAGCCCTGCCACCTCCTCCGAGGCTAACTGGTTGCGTGAGACATTGGGCAGCCGCTCGAAAAGCGCTGCCACAGGCTGGTCGATGGCGGCTCGCTGCGCCTCGGGCAGCCAGAGATTCATGCCAATGCCGATGACTACCTCACAGGGGCCTGCCGCGTCCCCGGTGACTTCAATAAGAATGCCGGCCAGCTTGCCTAGCTCATCACCCGGCCGATCCCCCTGCTCAGAGAGCAGGATATCGTTAGGCCACTTAAGCTTAGGCATCACACCATGCTTTTCGAGCACCTGGGCAACGACAACGCCCGCCGCCAAACTCAAGCCTTCCAACACCGCGATACCCGACTCAAAGCGCCAGCCCACCGAGAGCATGAGGCTTTGCCCCCAGGGTGTCGACCAGACACGACCACGCCGTCCACGCCCCGCCGTCTGCAGCTCAACCAGGCACACTTCGCCATGCCCCGCACCCTGCTCAAAGCGTTGACGCAGATATTCGTTACTGGAGGGTAACTGATCTTCAACGAATAGCCGGGCAAGGTGATGACGCGCCGAGGCGGGCAACCGCTCGACGATCTTGGCCCCTTCCAGCGGCTCCAGCCGCCGCGCCAATCGGTAGCCACGCCCTTTTACGGCGACCAGCTCGACCCCGAGCGCTTCTAGTTTTTTTAACTGCTTCCACACCGCAGCACGAGAAATACCCAGCGTTTCACCTAGCTGCTCGCCAGAGTGAACCTCGCCATCGCTTAACAAACGCATCAGGTTGCCGATGGTCATGCTCCTGCCCCAATGGGAAAAGGGCTATTCTAGCGGATGGGGGAGCGCTCGGAAAACTTTCCTGGGGGCGACTAAGGTCGATATACGCGCCAGTAATATCAGCGACGCCTTTGACATGCTAGAATAGCCGTTGGACGCAAGCCCTGAGCCAAGATGGTCGGCAATTGCCAGCCCTTGCGACCCGCATTTTCCGACCCGTGGACAAACGGGTGTTCACAAGAGTTCTCTCTCAGCATGCAAAACCAGCAAAACTCCAGCGCGGTTAATAACCTGCGCAACGTAGCGATCATTGCCCACGTTGACCATGGTAAAACCACACTGGTCGACAAACTCCTGAGCCAGTCCGGCACCCTTGACCGTAAAGCAGAAGGTCAAGAGCGCATCATGGACTCAAACGACCAGGAGAAAGAGCGTGGCATTACCATTTTGGCCAAGAATACGGCCATTCAATGGCAAGACAGCCAAGGTAACGGCTACCACATCAACATCGTGGATACGCCTGGGCACGCCGATTTCGGCGGTGAAGTTGAGCGCGTCATGTCGATGGTCGACTCGGTACTACTGTTAGTAGATGCCGTTGATGGCCCGATGCCGCAAACTCGCTTCGTGACTCAAAAAGCCTTCGCCCAGGGTCTAAAGCCGATTGTGGTCGTCAACAAAATTGACCGTCCCGGCGCACGCCCTGACTGGGTTATCGACCAGATTTTTGATCTGTTCGACAACCTGGGCGCGTCTGATGAACAGCTCGATTTCCCGATCATCTACTGCTCTGCCCTAAACGGCATTGCCGGTATGGATCCAGAAGAGCTGGCAGATAACATGGATCCCATGTTCCAGGCCATCGTCGATATCGTTGACCCGCCCCAGGTTGAGCTCAACGGCCCCTTCCAGATGCAGATCTCCGCACTGGACTACAACAGCTACGTCGGGGTTATCGGCCTGGGTCGCATCAAGCGCGGCGCGGTGAAACCGAACCAGCAAGTATCGATCATCGGCGTTGACGGCAATGTGCGTAAGGGCAAAATCGGCCAGGTCATGACCCATATGGGTCTTGAGCGCGTGCAGACCACCGAAGCCACCGCGGGCGATATCGTCTGTGTCACCGGCATCGACGATCTGGCGATTTCCGATACGTTATGCGACCCGGTCAAGGTCGAAGCATTGCCGCCTCTGTCCGTTGACGAACCGACTGTTTCAATGACCTTCCAGGTCAACGATTCGCCGTTCGCCGGTAAAGATGGCAAGTTTGTGACCAGCCGTAATATCAAGGACCGCCTTGATCAAGAGCTGATTCACAACGTGGCACTGCGCGTTGAACAGGGTGAAACCCCCGAGAAGTTCAAGGTGTCTGGCCGTGGCGAACTGCACCTCTCGGTGCTGATCGAGACCATGCGTCGTGAAGGCTTTGAGCTAGCCGTAGGTCGTCCGGAAGTTATCATCAAAGAGATCGACGGTGAGAAGCAGGAGCCCTACGAAGAAGTCATCATCGACTGTGAAGAGCAGCACCAGGGCTCGATCATGGAAGAGCTGGGCTACCGTAAAGGCGAGATGACTAACATGCTGCCGGACGGTAAAGGCCGGGTTCGCCTGGACTTCATCATTCCTGCCCGTGGCTTGATCGGTTTCCGTGGTCAGTTTTTGACCCTGACTTCTGGCACCGGCATCCTGACAAGCCGTTTTGATCACTACGGCCCGCTGAAGCCTGACGCCTCCATTGAGCGTCGCAACGGCGTACTGGTTTCAATGGTTGACGGTAAAGCCCTTGCCTATGCGCTGTATGCGCTGCAAGAGCGCGGCAAGCTGATTATCGATCACGCCACGGAAGTTTACGAAGGCATGCTGATCGGTATCAACAACCGCGCCAATGACATGGTGGTTAACCCCACTAAAGGCAAGAAGCTCGACAACATGCGCTCCACCGGTAACGATGAGAACATCGTCTTAACCCCGCCGATTAAGTTCTCTCTGGAGCAGGCCATCGAGTTCCTCGACTCTGACGAGCTCGTCGAAGTGACGCCAGCGCATATCCGTCTGCGCAAAAAGCTGCTGAAAGAGACCGAGCGTAAGCGTTTCAGCAAGAAGTAAACCGCTCCAAGCAGTTAGCTGTCTGAAAACCCGCGCAAGCGGGTTTTTTTATGCCCTCCCGCTTCTGCGCTAACAGCAGCCTTCTGCGTTCATCCCTCTGCCATGATCTTTGCCAAGATAGCTCCCTAAACGCAGCCTAAACGCTAATACGCTGGAAAGGAGTCGCGTTCTATCGCACAGTAACGCTAACTTCAGCGCGTCCAGAGCACGCTGACATCGCTATATTCATACAGGTGTTTGGATACCACCCCCATTCTGACACCCCAATACGGGCACTCTTACCCATGAGCGGTCATAACGTATGGACGCATAAAGGCACTTTTCTTCTCGCTGCGGTTGGCTCAGCCGTTGGTCTGGGTAACCTTTGGCGCTTCCCCTACCTCACCGGTGAAAACGGCGGCGGTGCCTTTATACTGGTCTACGCACTGACGATCTTTGCCGTCGGCATCCCGATCCTGATTGCCGAGATCATGCTGGGGCGCACCAGTCGCCAGAGCCCGATTATGGGTATGCGCCACCTGACCAAAACCCATGGCACCTCACGGGCTTGGGAAACCATCGGCTGGCTGGGCGCCGCCTCGGCGTTTTTGATTTTAAGCTTCTACTCGGTGATCGCCGGCTGGGCGATTCACTACACCTGGCTAATGCTGACCGGCTCGCTGGTGGGCGCCGATGCACAGACCATTAGCACCGGCTTTGACGCTCTGCTGGCATCCCCCGCTCTGATGACGCTCTATCACACCCTTTTCATTGCCGCGTCCGCGCTAATAGTCGGCATGGGTATTCACAAAGGCATCGAGTCGGGCCTGCGCATTATGATGCCCGCGCTGTTTGTGATCCTGCTGGTGGTGCTGGCCTACGGCGTGATGAATGGCGATATAGGCGCCGCCGCCAGCTTCCTGTTTACCTTTAATATCGCCGACCTCAGCCTCGAAGGCTGGCTGCAGGCCATGGGCCAGTCATTCTTTACCCTTAGTCTGGGCATGGGGGCCATCATGGCTTACGGCGCCTATATGCCCAGCGATGTGTCGCTGACCCGCACGGCCTTTGCTGTGGCCATTGTCGATACCGCCGTTGCCATGGTGGCGGGGCTGGCCATTTTTGCACTGGTGTTTGGAGCGGGGTTGGAAACCGGGCAAGGGCCTGGGTTGATGTTTGTCACCCTGCCGCTGGCATTTGCCGAGATGCCGTTTGGCGCTTTGGTCGGCGGCGTGTTCTTTATCCTGGTGCTCGGCGCCGCAATCAGTTCCTCCATTTCGCTAATCGAGCCCGTTGCTGCTTACCTAGTGGAACGCTTTGATATGACCCGGCCACAGGCGGTCATGTTGATGGTCGTCGCTGCCTGGGCGATGGGCTTACTCACCGTGGTTAGCTTTAACATCTGGGCGGAGGGAACGATTTTCCACACCCTATTTGGACGCAGCGCCTTTGACTTTATCGAGCTCCTGACCAATATCTTTATGCCGGTGGGCGGCCTACTGATCGCCCTATTCGCAGGCTGGGCATTGACCCAGAACGAAGCGATGAAAGAGCTAGGCACTAACATCACCTGGTTTAAATTCTGGCGTTTTCTAGTACGCTTTGTGGCCCCCGCCGCCGTGGCCTTTGTATTTTTACGCACCATTCCGCTGGTAGAGGGCTACCTTATTCCCACCCTCGGCGCACTGCTCATTATCGGTGCCTTTGCCGCCAGCCAACGGTGGCTAAAAAAACCGCGACAAACAACTTAATAAATAGTGCGCAGGCGGCTTTTAGCCGCCTGTATCGCGTGGAGACACCATGACCCCTCTTATTGATGTACAGCGAATCAACAAAGCGTTCGGCGGCCTAAAGGTGATTAACGACTGCTCCATACAGGTGGAGAAGGGCTCCATTACCGGCATGATTGGCCCTAACGGCGCGGGTAAGTCCACTCTATTTAATCTGATTGCCGGTGCTTTAGCCCCGGATAGCGGTCGCGTGCTACTCGACGGTGAAGACATCACCTCGCTCAGCGCCGACCAGCGCTTTCATCGCGGGTTACTGCGCACCTTTCAGATCGCCCACGAGTTCAGCCAGATGAGCGCGTTGGAAAATCTGATGATGGTGCCGCCCAAGCAAGCCGGTGAAGACCTTTTCAGCGCCTGGTTAAAGCCCGGCAAGGTGCACCGGGAAGAGGCCGAGGTACGCCGCCGCGCCCTGGAGGTGATCGACTTTGTCGGCCTGCACCATGTGCGCAACGAGCTGGCAGGCAATTTGTCTGGGGGGCAAAAGAAACTACTGGAACTTGGCCGCACCATGATGACCGACGCCAAGGTAGTGCTTCTTGATGAGATCGCCGCCGGGGTTAACCGCACTCTACTGGGCGACTTGATCGGCAATATTGAGCGCCTCAACCGCGAGATGGGCTACACCTTCCTGGTCATTGAGCACGATATGGAGATGATTGCCCGTCTGTGCGACCCGGTGATCGTACTGGCCCAAGGCAGCGTCATGGTCGAGGGCCATATTGACGAGATTCAGAACAATCCTGAGGTCATTGAGGCCTACTTTGGTAACGATGCTGCTTAAGCGCGACATTTTCTCCCATTAGCCAATTACTATAATGATATCGCTGTAAAGCGACCTTGCTGAGACTCTTTGCTTATGTCATCAACCACCAGGCCATTAATCGAGGCACGGGATGTGCACGGCGGCTATGGCGGCATGAATATCCTTAACGGGGTAAACATGACGCTGGAAGCCGACGAGGTCGGGGTTATCGTCGGCCCTAACGGGGCGGGCAAATCCACCATGTTGAAAGCAATCTTCGGCCTGCTGCACGTCAATCAGGGCGACATACTGCTTAACGGCCAGCCGATCCAAAACTTGCCGCCTAACCAGCTGGTGCAGCGCGGCATGGGCTTTGTCCCCCAGGAAAAGAACGTTTTTCCCAGCCTTTCAGTGCAAGAGAACCTGGAGATGGGCGCGTTTTTAAAGCCGCAGAACGTTAAGCGCATGCTCACTCAGGTATATGAGTTTTTTCCACCGCTGTATGAGAAGCGCCGCCAGCCAGCGGGTGAGCTTTCCGGTGGACAGCGCCAGATGGTCGCCATGGGGCGCGCCTTGATGGCCGAGCCAAGCCTGCTACTGCTTGATGAGCCCACTGCGGGGCTTTCTCCGCTGTACATGAATGAAATCTTTGACCGCGTCAAACAGATCAACGCCGCTGGCGTGGGTATTTTGATGGTGGAACAGAACGCCAAGCAGGCGCTAGCGATCGCCGATAAAGGCTTTGTACTGGCCGCTGGCCAAAACCGCTTTACCGACACCGGGGCGGCATTACTTGCCGACCCCGATGTCGCCAAAAGCTTTTTGGGCGGCTAGCCCCAGGGAGATAGACGTGAACGAACTGGTTTTTTTCATCAATAATGTGGTGATTTCGGGCAGCGTGAGTGGCTCCATTTATGCCATCGGGGCAATCGGGGTGACGCTGATTTTCAGCATAATGCGCTTTGCCCACTTCGCCCACGCTGACATGATGACCTTCGGTGCCTTTATGGTGCTGCTGCTGACCACGCTGTTCCCAGCAGCGGGCGCCAGCATTGGCGTGCCAACGGCGGTGTTAATGCTGCCGCTGGCGATGCTGCTCACCGCCGCCTTGGCGGTGGGTATCGACAAAACCTTCTATAAGCCGCTACGCGCTCATGGGGTAAAACCCATCGTGTTGGTGATTGGTTCGCTGGGTGTCACCTTGATCCTGCAGGGGCTGATCCGGCTGTTTTCCGGCACCGGCGGGCAGAGCCTCTACGTGGATGACCGCAAAGAGATTTTTCGCCTGGCGCTGCCCCTTGAGGGCGTACGGGCACCTATCGTGGTGACCGAACCGCAGATCTACCTGTTTGTGATTACCCTCGTCGCCGTGGTGGCGCTGCACCTTTTCCTTAACCGTTCACGGTTAGGCAAGGCGATGCGCGCCATGTCGGATAATCCTGAGCTTGCCCAGGCTTCGGGGATCAATACCAATACCATTGTGGCGGTCACCTGGATAATTGCCGGGGCGTTGGCCGCCATTGCTGGCACACTGCTCTCCCTGGATGTCACTTTCAAGCCCGACTTAAGCTTCTTCCTGCTACTGCCTATCTTCGCTGCCGCCATTGTCGGCGGCGTTGGCCACCCTTACGGGGCCATTGTCGGTGGTTTTGTGGTTGGCTTTGCCGAGACACTGGCGGTGTTTAACTGGAACGTGCTACTGCGCCCCTTCCGCGACAGCCTGCCTACCTGGTTAGAGCTACCCTCAAATCTGGCCTTTGTGGGCACCGAGTACAAAATTGTGGTGCCGTTTTTCATTCTGGTGGCCATTCTGGTGTGGCGCCCCACCGGACTATTCAAGGGCAAGGTGATCTAATGAGTAACTCAGAAAATACCCGCAACCCTGCCTACACGCCCCAAGATGCCACCCAACAACGCCGCTTTCCACTGCGCGAACTGATCCTGTTCGGGGTACTGCTGGTCGCGGTGTTAGCGGTCTATGCCATCATGGGCGCCGCCTACAGCACGCGCATGCTGGTAGAAGCAGCTTGTTACGCCATTCTGGCGCTGGGATTAACCATTCAGTGGGGCTACGCCGGGCAGTTTAACGCCGGTGTGATGGGCTTTGTTGCTCTGGGCGGCTTCTGCGCCATGTTTTTCAGCGTGCCGGTTAATGATGCCTTTTGGGGCACTGCGCTACCCGGCGAATTTGGCCGCGTGCTGCTATACGGTGCCGCCGCCATCCTGCTGATCGTGGGCGCCAGCAAGCTGGATCGCCTGGGCGTGCCCAAGCCCCTGCGGACGTTTATCGCGGTGGTGCTGGGCGTCGTGCTTTACCTGGTGGTGATTAGCCAGTTACGAGAGGTCACTGATGCGATTGAAAGCCAGGCGGGCTTTGTCGGTGGGCTAGGCTTACCGCCCTGGACGGGCTGGATTGTCGGGGGCGCGTTGGCGGGGGGCGTGGGCTACTTTATCGGTCATATCTGCCTCGGTTTACGCAGCGACTACCTAGCCATTGCCACCCTGGGCATTGCCGAAATCATCAAAGCGTTCTTGAAAAATTCTGACTGGCTTACCCGCGGCACCGCCACGGTTTCCCCATTACCCTGGCCAACACCGGGGCCTGCCGAACTGGGATTCACCCTCTCCCGCGCCATCTACCTCTCGTTTACCGCGGTGATCATTGCGATGATCTTCTTTCTGCTCAACCGTGCCTACAACGCCCCCTGGGGACGGATGATACGGGCGATTCGCGATAACGAAGTCTCCGCTGCCGCAATGGGTAAAGATATCAACAAACGGCGCCTGGAGATCTTCGTGCTCGGCTGCATTTTGATGGGCTTGGGCGGCGGCATCCTGGGTACTTTCAACAGCCTCTTCGATCCTCAAGGCTACTTGCCCCTCAACCATACCTTTCTGGTGCTGGTGATGGTCATTCTGGGCGGGCCGGGCAACAACCTGGGCACCATTTTCGGCGCCGTGGCGGTGTATATCATCTGGATTATGTCTGAGCCGCTGGCGCTGTTTTTGATGCAATTAGCCGTGGCGTTTGGCGAAGGCGTTTTCGGTTGGGACGTCCCGGGCAATATGGATAGCCGCGCCCTGCAGGCCCGTGTGCTGGTCATCGGCCTGCTGATCACCATGGTGCTGCGCTTTGCCCCTAAAGGCCTGCTGCCCGAGAAGATCAAAAGCCACAGCTGATGCGCGAAAAGCGTTGACCTATAAAAAATGCCCGGCTGGGAATAGTCGGGCATTGTCATGTTTAGAGCCACTATCGGCTAATGTCTGCTGTACGCGCTAGCTAGTCTATTCCTAGTATCACGTGGAATGTCCTTGGGTTGGCTAAAGAACGCTCGATAGGACAGTTATTAAAACAGTTAAAGAAGGATAACAGCATGATTGAAAAACTGTTTATTGACCGCGCACCCCAGCCTATTGCGCCCTTTTCCCACGCCTGCCGCGTTGGTGACCTGGTGTTTATCACCGGGCAAATGCCAACAGTGCCCGAGACCAATGAAATGCTACTGGGCACCTTCACCGAGCAGACCCACCGGGTGATGCAGAACCTGGCGATTGTATTGGAAGAAGTCGGCAGTGCCTTTGAGTACGTAGTGCAGTCGCGGGTATTTATTACCAATATGGGCCACTTCGACGAAGTGAATAAGGTCTACGCCAGCTACTTCCCTCAGCCACTGCCTACCCGCACCTGCATTGGCGTGACTGGCCTAGCGGGCGGTGCCGATGTGGAAGTCGATATGATTGCCTGGATACCGCCTAGCAAGGACTAAGCGCCCACCTGGGTAATACTGGCCGGCAGTAACGCCGACTGTTCGCGGTGTTGGGTGAGCGGCTTGTTAGCCAGCGCTGTCAGCAGGATTTGCAGTGGATCACCATGACTAACCAGCACAATCGTTTCACCGCTGGCCTTTCGCTCCCACTCTTCGATCACCGCCCGCATGCGGTTTGCCACCGCGCTTACTGCTTCGACCTGATGCTGAGTGTGTTCGGCATCTTCAGCGTCTAACGCCCAGATGATTGGATAGCGATCATCACCCTGCCCCTCCAGCTCGCCAAAGTAGCGCTCGCGCAGGCGCGTATCCACCCTCGGCAACAAATTAAATCTGGCAGACACGTGAGCAGCGGTCTGAGTAGTTCGCAAAAAATCCGAATGCACCACGTGGATGGGTGCTGGCCACTGCCAGTCAGCAACGAGTCGAGCAAGTTGTTGCTCCCCCACTTCCGAAAGGCCGAAGTTTTCCACCCCCCGCTCCGGTGAACTAACGATCACTCCTTGCTGATTGGCCTGACTATGGCCGTGGCGCATTAGTAGATAGCGATTGCGCCAATGGTCTGAGAGTGCCTGTAAAGTATTTGACATATGTTCGTCATAAACCCTAGATTGAAGTGTCTGCTTTCGAAAATAACCATTCTTCGCGCGGAATGTCCACTTCCGAAACATTGCCCCTTTCCAGCAATGGCAAAGCGCGATAAAGAGAACAAAGCTTTATTCATAGCAACACCACAAAAATAACGCACACATGAGGCTCAACATGACAACTTCGCTCTTTCGCAAGCGCCCGCTTGCAATGCTTACTGCTGCATCCCTGTTACCGTTCGCTCTGCTATCGACACACGCCTACGCAGAATGTGAGCGCGGCGACCTGGCAGATATCTACTGTGACGAAGATGGCGACATGGTCGCTGACCGCCCCGCGGATGAATCCGAGTGGGACAACCCCGATACGCTTATCTTTGCTTATACCCCGGTTGAAGATCCGGCGATCTATTCAGATATCTGGCAACCCTTTATCGATCACTTGTCCGCAGTAACCGAGCGCGATGTTCGCTTCTTTGCGGTGCAGTCCAACGCGGCCCAAGTCGAAGCTATGCGCAGCGGGCGGCTGCATATCGCCGGGTTCTCCACTGGCCCCACGCCTTTCGCAGTGAACCTCGCCGGGGCGGTGCCGTTTGCCTTGATGGGTTCGGACGACGGTCAGTTTGGCTATACTCTGCAGCTGTTCACCCACGTCGATTCTAATATTCACGAGGTCGAAGATCTCAAAGACAAACGCGTTGCCCACACTTCCCCTACCTCTAACTCGGGCAACTTAGCACCTCGCGCACTGCTACCAGAACTGGGCATCACCCCCGACGAAGATTACGAAGTGGTCTACTCAGGTAGCCATGACCAATCCATGCTCGGCGTCGTGGCTCAAGACTATGACGCCGCTCCGGTAGCTTCTGAAGTCGTTGAGCGGATGGCTGCACGCGGTCTTTACGATGAAGAAGACGTGCGCCTGATCTACGAATCCGACCGCTTCCCCACCACCTCTTACAACTACGCGCACAACCTGCATCCCGACTTAGTCGAGAAAATCGAAGAAGCCTTCTTCAGCTTCGATTTTGTTGGCACTGAGCTAGGTGAAGAGTTTGCAGGCGTCGAGAAATTCATTCCTATCAATTACAAAGACAACTGGCAGGTGATTCGTACCATCCAGGCGGCCAATAACGTGAGCTATACGCCCGAAAACCTGGAAGAGTAAAACCTGAGCTCAAGTAATAAGTGCAGCACCGCTACCGGCGGTGCGGCTATTTTCTCGACGATGGAAGCGAACACATGCTGGAAATTACCAATCTGGTCAAACGCTATGGCCACGATGAAGCCGTGCTAAAAGGGCTTGATCTCAGGGTAGAGGGAAACAGCGTTGTGTCTATCGTAGGCGCTTCAGGCGCCGGCAAAAGCACCATGCTGAGGTGTATTAACCGCTTGGTCGAGCCAACGTCCGGCTCTATCAAACTCAATGGCAATGAGCTGGTCAACCTGAAAGGCGCAGAGTTACGCCGCGCGCGGCGCAAAATCGGCATGGTATTCCAAGGCTTTAATCTGCTGGATCGCTTAACGGTGATGGAAAACGTACTGGCTGGACGTTTAGGCTATGTGAATCTCTATCAGGCGATTTCGCGTCGCTACCCTCAGGCCGATATAGAGCGTGCGTTCGTGCTGATGGAGCGTGTCGGCATTGCTCATTACGCCAACAAGCGTGCCGATGAGCTCTCCGGTGGCGAGCGCCAGCGAGTAGGCGTGGTGCGCGCCTTGATGCAGGAGCCGGAAGTGCTGCTCGCCGATGAGCCCACCGCCTCGCTTGACCCGCGAACGTCTGAGCAGATCATGATTCTGCTGCAAAGCCTGGCCAGCGAGCTTTCACTGCCGGTGCTGATTAATATCCACAACGTCGCTCAGGCCAAAACCTATACCGAGCGCATTGTGGGCCTACGCCACGGCAAGATGATCTTTGATGGTGTGCCTGCCGACTTTAATAAAGACGCGTTAGACGCTATTTACGGCGGCATTGATGCACCGGACGATGCCATTACCGATACGCCTGCGGAGGAGCGCTCCCATGACTCCGCCTGACGCCCTTTCCTCTGTGCCAAGAACCTGGAAAAAACCACCGTTTATCGCCAACCCCCTGGTGCGCTACGGGTTAATCGTGATTGCCGTGGTTTATCTCGTCTGGGCCTTTGGTTCATTGCCGTTCAACTGGGCACGTATCTCTGAAGGCTTGCCCCGCGCAGCGCGCATTTTTGGCGGCGGCTTCCCGCCTAACCTTGAGCGCTATGAGCTACTGCTAACCGGGTTTAAAGAGAGCTTTCAAATCGCCATTTTGGCAACGCTACTGGGCGTCTTTCTGTCGATTCCGTTTGCCGTGATGGCTGCGCGTAATATTGCGCCGATGCCGATTTATATTATTGGCCGAGCGGTAATTATTATATCGCGTAGCTTCCACCCGGTGATCGTGGCGATTCTGTTTGTGGCTGCCGTGGGGTTTGGCCCGCTAGCCGGCATTCTTACCCTGACGCTTTACTCGATCGGCTTCGTCGGCAAACTGCTTGCCGAAGAGATTGAAGAGATCAACTGGGGGCAAGTAGAAGCCATGAAAGCCGCAGGCGCAGGTTATGTGGCTATTCTCTACTACGCAGTGTTTCCGCAGATCCTGCCGCGCCAAGTGGGGCTTTCCATGTACCAACTGGACAGCAACCTGCGCGCTTCCGCAGTGGTCGGGATTGTCGGCGCGGGCGGCATTGGCGGCACGCTGATGAACGCCTTTGGCCGCTACGACTACGATTTCGCCTTTGCGATTCTGCTTATTATCATCGCGGTCATTTTGCTCAGCGAAGGTGTCAGCGGCTGGGTAAGGAAAAAAATATGGTAGATCACGCACAGCAGCTTGCCGATCGGGTCTGGCAACGCTACGACCGCAAACAGCGGCTCATCCGCTACGCCGTGCTCTTCGCCACCCTAATGGTGGTGTTTTGGGCGGTGCGCGATATTGATATCTTCTGGCCCTGGGTGTGGGATGCACCCAATCAAATCTCAGGGCTTGGGGGCCGCATGTGGCCGCCTAGTGCGGCAGGGCTCAACGGCATTATCGCCGCCCTGATTGAGACCGTGCATATCGCCACTCTGGCCACCTTCCTGACGATTTTCTTGGCGCTACCGGTCGCCTACATTGCCGCTCAGAACACCACACCAAACCGTGCGTGCTTGTGGTTGGGACGCTTTATTCTGGTCTCTAGCCGTTCGGTGAACACGATTATCTGGGCGCTGCTTTTCGTGGCGATTTTTGGCCCAGGGGTTCTCGCTGGCATTCTCGCTATCGTATTTCGCTCTATCGGCTTTATCGGCAAGTTGATGGGTGAGGCCATTGAGGAGATTGACCGCAACCCAGTAGAAGCCATGGAAGCCACCGGTGCCTCCAAGGCCAAGGTGGTCGCCTACGCCATTGTGCCCCAAGTGATGCCGGCCTTTTTTGCCATCGTGATCCTCCGCTGGGACATCAATATCCGCGAGTCGACGGTGCTTGGCTTAGTCGGTGCGGGCGGTATTGGGGTCATCTTGCAAGGCGCGATTGACACCTTCGCGTGGCCGACCGTGGCGACCATTTTGATTGCCATTATCGTGCTGGTGCTGATTGGCGAAGCCATTACCAGCCTGCTGCGCAGCAAGGTGCTGTAAGCCCAGTTGTTTAGACCCGGTTGCTTAAGCCAGGTAAGCGTTTGACCTAATGCCAAACGCTTGCCATGGTTAGATGACCATCAACGACATGGAGTATGCACAGCGATGACAACTTATATCGTGGTCGCCGACGCCGCTCGCGCGCGTATTTTTACCCGTGATGCTCTAACGCTAGCGGAGCAGGAAAGCTTGGTTCACGCGGAAGGACGTCTCCATGAAGGTGACTTGGTCACCGACGGCCGAGGCGATGTGCACGAGTCGATGTCCAGCACAGCACGCTCGGCAGGCGAAGAAGGAACGGCCACTAAACACGAAAATGAGCTGTTCGCGAAAGAGGTCGCTCAACGTCTATATAGCGCCCGAGTCGGTAACAGCATGGAAAAGCTCATCATGGTCGCACCGCCCAAGTTTTTGGGCCTGCTACGCGATAAACTCGACGGCCCCACACAAAAGTTAGTCATTCACTCCCTTTCAAAAGACCTCAGTAAAGCTTCGCTGGCAGATATTCAGACTGCCGTAAGCGATTTACGTTAACGACAGGCAGTTTGTTACCGAATCCAGAAATTTTCTTGAGCAACAGTTCTTGAGCAACAGTTCTTGAGCAACAGTTCTTGAACAGCAGTTCTTGAACAACAGTTCTTGAACAACAGTTCTTGAACAACAGCACTTGAAAAACAGTTAAGGAATCGGTGGCAGCGGAATATCGTCGCTGCGTTTGGCGCCGGCAGTCATCTCACGGCATAGGCGTAGGAATTCGCGCACGCCGGTGGTGAGATATTTATGCCGGTGCCAGATAAACGTGAATTGACGCTTTAGATCCAACTCAGGTGTGGGCAGCGGTACCAAGCTGCCGCGCCGGAAGGCATCGCGTAGCGCCAAGCGCGAGACGCAGCCAATCCCCAGGCCTGACTCCACGGCGCGCTTAATGCCTTCGGTATGCTCTAGCTCCAGCAGGGTATTAAATCGGCTGCGACGGTGGCGGGCGGCGTGCTCCAGGGTCATGCGCGTACCGGATCCCTCTTCGCGCATTATCCAGTCCTCGCGCAGCAACTGTTCAAGCTCCAGATGTTCACGGCCTGCCAGTGGGTGGCGCGGCGAGCAAAACACGCACAGCTCATCTTCGACCCAAGGCTGGCTGATGATCATGTCGTCATCGCACTGCCCTTCGATCAGCCCTAAATCCAGCGAGTGCTGACGCACGCCTTCAATAATATGCCGCGTATTGCGCACCGCTAAACGCACCCGGCTGCCGGGGTGACGCTGCATAAAGTCACTGATAAGCAGCGTGGCCAGGTAGTTACCAATGGTCAGCGTGGCCCCCACATCCAGCGACCCAACCCCCTTCTGCCCCCGTAGAAGCTCTTCGATCTCTTCACCCCGATCAAGCAGCGCTACCGCTTTGGGCAACAGCTGAAAGCCCAGCGCGTTGAGTTTCAAGCGTTTGCCGATCCGATCCAGCAGTTGGCAGTCGAACTGCCGCTCTAGCTCCGCAAGCGCCGTGCTGGTCGCCGATTGCGACATTGCCAGCGCCCGCGCCGCATGGGAGACGCTCTCATGCTGGGCAACCGCCACAAAGACTTCCAACTGCCGCAGAGTGTAATGCATAGAGTCTGACCTTTATTTGATCTATATCTATTTTTAAGATAACCGTTATCAATATAATTCGCTTAACAGATATACCACCCTTTGCTTAGACTTGCTGGCAACATATTTAATCATTTTTATTCTTTTTAAGAATATGATCGATGCGGACTAGCGCCAGCATCGACTAATGGAGAAAACGGTATGAGTAAGTTTGCTCTGGAAGAAGTGCTCAGCGTTCACCACTGGAACGATACCCTATTCAGCTTCCGCACCACCCGCGAGCGTAGTCTGCGCTTCAAAACCGGTCAGTTTGTGATGATTGGTTTGGAAGTCAATGGCAAACCGTTGATGCGTGCTTACTCAATCGCTAGCCCTAATTACGAAGATCACCTTGAGTTCTTCAGCATTAAGGTGCCAGACGGCCCGCTCACCTCGCGCCTTCAGCATTTAAAAGTGGGCGATCAGATTATGGTCAGCCGCAAGCCGACAGGCACGCTGGTAACCGACGACCTGCTGCCGGGCCGCAACCTGTACATGCTCTCAACCGGTACTGGCTTAGCCCCCTTTATGAGCCTGATCCAGGATCCTGACGTTTACGAGCGCTACGAGAAAATCGTGCTGGTACACGGCGTGCGCGAAGTCTCCGAGTTGGCCTACGCCGACTTTATCACCAAAGAGCTGCCGGCCCATGAGTACCTGGGTGACGATATCGCTGAAAAGCTGGTCTACTACCCCACCGTTACCCGGGAAGAGTTCCACACCATGGGACGCCTGACCGACCATATTCGTACGGGCAAATTGTTTGAAGACACCGGCCTGCCGCCTATCGACCCGCGTCAGGATCGCGCCATGATCTGTGGCAGCCCTGCTATGCTGGACGACACCAGCGCCTTGCTGGATGAGCTGGGCCTGAACATTTCGCCGCGTATGGGTGAACCTGGCGACTATGTCATTGAGCGTGCGTTTGTTGAGAAGTGAGGCATAAATAGTGAATCGTAATGAGTGAGTGGTGAATAGAAAAAACTTTAGCCGCTAGAATGTTCGTATCACTCATACAAAGCCCCTGCTGGAGATACTCCACAGGGGCTTTGTGCTGCTGACTACCTACAATTCAACAACTTACTGTTTTTTTCTTACCATTCACCATTCACAAACCTAAACGGCATCTTTGCCCGTTTCGCCGGTACGGATACGAATCACTTGCTCCAGCGGCATGACAAAGATTTTCCCATCG
Organism: Halomonas sp. SpR8; assembly: GCF_031010195.1. Taxonomy (GTDB): domain Bacteria; phylum Pseudomonadota; class Gammaproteobacteria; order Pseudomonadales; family Halomonadaceae; genus Vreelandella. The sequence goes on from NZ_JAUAMC010000005.1 coordinate 231,742, forward strand.
CCGATTTTACCCGTATTAGCGACCTGGGTGATGGCATCAATCACCTGCTCAGTCATGTCGTCGTCTACGGCAACTTCCAGCTTGACCTTGGGTAAGAAGTCCACGACATACTCAGCGCCGCGATATAGCTCGGTATGCCCTTTCTGGCGGCCAAAGCCCTTCACTTCTGTTACCGTAATGCCCTGCACGCCGATATCAGAAAGCGACTCGCGCACGTCGTCCAGCTTAAACGGCTTGATAATAGCTGTGATCAATTTCATTGCGATATCCTCTAGCTTGGTGGCCATTGAATGACGGGTATCCCTGGCAACCCGATGGGCACCAGTAACCTGCTAGTAACAAGCATACACCGCTACCGTCAGAGAATAAAAAAGCCTCCCCCTAAGGGAAGGCTACAAGGAGCACACCAGCTCACTAATTCAGCATCAAATTACGTTCTACATTACTTTTTGATACCGAATTCGGGATAGGCCTCAAGGCCGCACTCAGCAATATCAACGCCTTCATACTCTTCTTCTTCGCTAACGCGGATACCCATGATGGCTTTCAAGATCAGCCATACCACCAGGCTGGCCAGGAAGACCCAAGCGAAGATGCCTACGATACCGATGATTTGAGCGCCGAATGACGCGCCGTCGTTGTTCAATGGCACCGCCAACACACCCCAGATACCCACCACACCGTGTACCGAGATCGCACCCACTGGATCATCCAGCTTCGCTTTATCGAGAGTCACGATGGCAGCGACTACGATAATGCCGCCAATCGCGCCAATAATGGTAGCGCCCAGAGCAGACGGAGAGAGTGGATCAGCGGTAATAGCTACCAGACCGGCCAGCGCGCCGTTTAGCGCCATAGTCAGGTCCGCTTTACGGAACCACAGTTTGGCCAGAATCAGTGCTGTAATAACACCACCGGCCGCCGCCGCGTTTGTGTTCACAAATACTTGCGCTACGTTGTTGGCTGAGTCAATTGCCGCAAGTTTTAATTCAGAGCCACCGTTAAAGCCGAACCAGCCCATCCATAGAATGAACGTACCCAACGTCGCCAGCGGCATGTTGGCACCCGGAATCGCATGGATAGAGCCATCTTTACCGTATTTGCCTTTACGTGGACCCAGCACGATTACACCGGCTAGCGCTGCAGCCGCACCGGCCATATGAACGATGCCTGACCCCGCGTAATCAGAGTAACCAACTTCAGACAACCAGCCGCCGCCCCAGGTCCAGTAGCCAGACACCGGATAGATAACCGCGGTCATGACCACAGCGAAAGCCAGGAAGGCCCACAGCTTCATACGCTCGGCGACAGCACCCGATACAATCGACATGGCGGTCGCAACGAACACAACTTGGAAGAAGAAGTCAGAGCGCATGGAGTAGTAGGGCGCGTCATCACCGCCAGCAGTCACCGCATCCACACTGTTTTCAGCGCCAATCAGGAAGCCAAGATTGGGCAGGAAGCCGCCCGCGCTGCTGGAGTACATGATGTAGTAGCCCACCAATAGATACATGGTGCAGGCAATCGCAAACAGCGCGACGTTTTTGGTGAGGATTTCAGCGGTGTTCTTGGAGCGTACTAAGCCCGCTTCTAGCATGGAGAAGCCAGCGGCCATCCACATGACGAGCACACCACATATTAGAAAGTAGAACGTATCGAGCGCGTAGCTCAGATCAGTCAACTCATTCATTGTAAGTTCCCCGTTGAACTATAGAAATGATCCGAAAAAACAGCTTTAAACGGCGTCTGCACCGCGTTCGCCTGTCCGAATCCGAATAACGTCTTCAAGCGGTGTCACAAACACCTTGCCGTCACCGATCTTGCCGCTATTAGCCGCACTGCAAATAGCATCTAGCACGCTCTCTAGGCGAGCATCGTCCACGGCCACTTCAACCTTCACCTTGGGCAGAAAATCAACGACGTACTCTGCGCCGCGATACAGTTCGGTATGGCCTTTCTGGCGGCCAAAACCTTTTACTTCGGTGACCGTAATGCCCTGAACGCCGTTATCGGCTAGCGCTTCACGAACGTCGTCGAGCTTAAATGGCTTGATGATAGCGGTGATGAGTTTCATCCCGGATCTCCCCTGCTGGATAAGTCCTGCTAGATTGGTAGCGGCACAGCCGCCAGAATAAGCACCTGAACCGATAATGCGCATACTGTGCCAGCTTGGTTTTTTTACTTATAAGTCAATCTATTAAACAACACCTAGATGACGCATCCATGCTCCGTCAGGATAAATTCACTCTCGAAGGGAGGCTATTGCACCAAAATAGATCGTAAGTAAAAGTTGCCTGCTTTATTTTGATGCAAGGCATGTCTTTCTGCGTAAAAGCACGCTAAACATGCGTATTTGCCCACTGTTGCGTATCCTTACCAGTAACCATTTTATTTATACGTTTATTCGTTCAGGAGAGAGCAATGGCGCCTCAAGACCGTATTAGCCGACTGGCCCAACAGATTGGCGACCGTTTACAAAACGCCTCCCAGGCACCGGAAGATATTCAAAAGGGCGTGCAGCAAGTCGTCCGTGGCGCCTTTGACCGCCTGGAACTTGTGTCGCGGGAAGACTTCGACATTTTAATGGACGTACTGCAGCGCACTCGTTCTCGGGTAGAGGCGTTAGAGCGCCAGGTCGCCAACCTTGAAGCCGCCGTTGAAGCGTCAACGGCCTCCACTGCCACACCGGTGGAAGCAGAAGTACCGCCGGTGCCTACCCCCGAACCGGACACAGATACAGATACAGATACAGAGCAAAAGAATAAGCCTGCTTAACGCTTTGGCTACATAAGCAGCAATAGAGCAATGGCCTATTGCTGCAATTATCAGCAAACATTGACCTTCGCATAAACACGAATCACTATCGTTGACTTTGTGTTTCCTGGTGATACTCTCCGCCTCCTAACTCCTCACTGTTCGCGGATTGTTCACCATGTACGCGCTGCCCTTTTCAACATCGCCTTTTCCCAAGTCGCCTTCAACTGCTGCGCTTATTGGCACCGGTCTGTTACTAGGCTTCTCCAACAGCATCTTCGCCCAAAACGCCTCCTCTGGGGCGGACGCAGGCGACACCATGGTGGTCGTGGGGTCCCGTACGCCTACTCAGATCAGCCAAATCCCTGGTGCAGTATGGGTAATTGACCAGCAAATGCTGCAACAACAGACCCGCAATGGTGCAGACCTCAAGACGGCATTGGGGCGTCTGGTGCCGGGGCTGGATCTGGCGCCGCAAGGACGCACCAATTATGGGCAAAATATGCGCGGCCGTGGCGTGCAGGTGCTTATCGACGGCGTATCGCTAAACAGTTCCCGCGGGCTTTCACGTCAATTCGACGCCATTGATCCGTTTAATATCGAGCGTGTTGAAGTCCTCTCCGGCGCCAGCAGCCTGTATGGTGGCGGCGCTACCGGGGGCTTGATCAACATCATTACCCGCAAGGGTGAGGAAGGCCTCAACTGGCGCACAGAAGCAGGTATCACCACCGGCTTCAACAACAGTGACGATATGGATCGGCGCTTGTCGCAATCGATTAGCGGCGGTAACGAGCGGGTTCAAGGCTACCTGGGCACCGCCATTGGAGATAACGGCCGCCACTATGACGGCAGCGGCCAAGAAATCTTCCCGGATATCGCCCAAACCGACCTGCAGGACAATCGCAGCATTGATGTACTGGGTAACCTCTCCTTCCAATTGAGCGATGAACAGAGCCTGGAGCTGGGTGCTCAGCTATATCGTTCCGGCTACGAAGGTGATCGCGGCGTTTACTTTCCCAACCTCGACGCGGCGACACCCAACTTGAATGATGCCGAGATTCGCGACGGTTACCGCTCAGAGCGCGATCCGGAAACCGACCGCAAGCTGATTAACGTCAACTATCACCACGCGAACCTGTGGGGGCAGAACTTCTACCTGCAGGCGTTTCACCGCGAGGAGGAGTCCAGCTTCCAGGCCTTCCCCTACCCTGTCGCCGACGGCCTGCAATTTCGCGCCTCGCAACAAAATACTGATTTAAGTGGCATCAAGGCGCTCTTCGAGTCGCGCCTGGGTGACGACGTTTCGCTGACCTACGGCCTCGATATGGATCGAGAAACCTTCGATGCCAGTCAGATGCTGTTCGATAAAGATATATCGGACGCCTCCGGCGGTCTGGTTCAGCAAGCCTCGGGGGTTGAGCCCCGCTACCCCGGTTATCAAGTGGATGGGCTGTCCGGCTTTGTTCAGGGCGACTGGCAGGCCACTCAAGCGCTCAAGCTTTCCGCCGGTGTGCGCCAGCAGCATATGGACGTCGAAGTGGATGAGTTCCAGGGGATCCCTGGCGGCGAAAATGACTACGAAGCGACCCTGTTCAATGCCAGCGCCCTCTATGATTACCGCAACGGTCATCAAAACTGGCTGCAGTTCAGCCAGGGCTTCGAGCTGCCGGATCCCGCCAAGTACTACGGCAAGAGCCCCGACGTGAGTGTCGCTAATAACCCCCTGTCTGCCATTGAGACGGATCAGGTCGAGCTAGGCTGGCGCTACCAGGGGAGCAACTGGACGGCCCAAACGGCGCTTTACTACGCTTGGTCAGATAAGGCAGTGGAAAACGCCGAAGATTTAAGCGTCAGCGTAGTGGACGAAAAGAAACGCGACTTCGGCCTGGAAACCGCCGTGACTCGCTACTTCGACAGTGGCGTAGAGCTCGGGGGCACGCTCCACCTGGTACGCTCTGAGCAGGAGAACGACCAGGGCGACTGGGAGAAGCGTGACGCCCGCTATGCATCGCTCTCTTCCGCCACCGCCTTTATCGGCTGGACCGACTATGTACGCTCAGCACGCCTGCAAGCCAATCATAACTTCGACCTGAAGGACGCTGCCGACCGCGAGATCGAAGGCAATACCACCCTCGACTTATCGCTTAGCCAGGACACCGACTTAGGCACCGTCAGCCTGGGCGTGCAGAACCTGCTGGATGACCAGTACTCCACCGTTTGGGGTCAGCGCGCCGCGATGTTCTATTCGCCCTACTACGGCCCAGAGTACCTCTATGACTACCAGGGCCGTGGGCGCACTTACACTCTGAGCTGGTCGATGGCTTACTGAGCGCTGGTTCGCTAAACGCTGATAACCGATCAAGGGCGAGATAATGGTCATGGAAGTGGAAATGGCGGCACTAGACTCGATAACGCCATCTGGCACGCCACTCACCACCCATGACCTGCTGGCGCTTGGTCAGCGCTTCGGGATCGACTACCGCTTTCCCGAAGCGCCCGAGCGCGCCCAGTCAGGATCGTGCGTAGCCCGCGGGCGGGTAATGGATGTCGAGATAACGCCCACACTGCGGGTGACGCACTCGGACCTTGACGTCCTGCACGCCTACGCCTCCACCTCCCGGCGTTCCGCTGCGTGGTTTCTCAGTGTCGTCCTTGAGGGGCGTATCCAAGTGGGGCTCGGTCATCAGTCGTTTCAGTTGCAGGCCGGTGATGCCTTTAGTGCGCATTTCAACGAGCAGACCGGGCTTGAAGTCTTCCAGCCCGCGCCACAACGTTTGCGTATCCTGAACATATCAGTGCTCGCTTCCAGTGGGCCGTTCTCTTCCTTGCCTATCAACGTTGCCCCTCCGGCAACGCCCGTGCTGCATACCTGGCAAGTACCGCAGCTCCTTCACCATAGCCTGGAAACGGCCCTGACCTCGAATTGGCCAGCAGAACGGCAGCGCCTGCTATGGCAGGGTCTAGCGCTCCAGCTGTTAGCGTATGGGCTGCCTGCCACTTGCCTTGAAACCAGCGATGCAGGGAAAGCCGTCAGTTTTCCAGCGGGTCTTACCCATAGCGACCATCAGCGCCTTGAACGTTTGCGCCAGCAGCTCGAGCAGTATCCCCATCAGGATTATCGGCTGGAGCAGTTGGCCAGCAACGCCGCCATGAGCCCCAGTAGCCTGCGCAGCAAGTTTCTGCGCTGTTATGGCTGCTCGATCTTCGACTATCTACGCCGCTGCCGCCTGGCCCAAGCTCAGGCGTACTTACGCAAAGGCTATAGCGTGCAGCAAACCGCTCACGCCTGTGGCTACCGCCATGCCACCAATTTTGCCACTGCTTTCAAGCGCGCCTTTGGCATCGCGCCCCATGAAGTGCTCAACCGCCACTAAGCTGGCTGGGTTGTTGTATTAGCGGTAAGTTCCTCTGTTCGATGTTTTTTGGCAGCGCGCATACGCCTTTTGTCATTGCACATACCTTTCACAAGCAAATAAGCGCAATAATTCTCATTAACACATTGGTTAATTGATTCTTATTGCAGGTACTCCCCATGTTCATCCCCCATCACCGCTTACTTCGCTCTGCGCACTTTTTACGCTCACCCATCAGTGCTGCCGTTATCGCCGCCCTGGCCGTTTCCCCGCTGTACGCTCAGGAGAGCACCGAGCTGAAAACGGTCACGGTCACCGCCCAGCAGGCCGCCACCAAGGTAGAAACCCCGACCATCGAAATCCCCCAGAGCGTTTCCACCATTACCCGGGAGCAGATGGATAACCGCGGTGTAAGCACCGTACAGCGCGCCACCGACTACACGCCGGGCGTGTACAGCAATCAGGTCGGCGCCTCCAATCGTTTCGATTATCTGGTGCTACGCGGGTTTTCTGACGGCAGCTTGAGCAATACCTTCCTGGATGGCCTAAAAGTCATGGGCGATGCCAACTCCCACAGCAGTATGCGCATCGATCCGTGGTTTTTGGAAAGCATAGAAGTCGTCCGCGGGCCCGCCTCGGTACTTTATGGGCGCGCTTCCCCAGGCGGGGTGGTCGCTCTGAACAGTAAGCGGCCAGAATTTGAACAGAGCGGTGAGCTGCGCTTCCGGGTGGGCAATAACCATCAGCGCAGCGCCGCTTTTGACCTCACCGGGCCGATTGGCGCAGAGCAGCGGGTGGCCTTTCGGCTGACCGGGATTGCCAGTGCCGCGGATACCCAGTTCGGCCCGGCGGAGGAAGAACGCTACGCCATTGCGCCGCGCCTCACCTGGGATATGACCGACGACACCAGCCTCACCGTGGAGGCGTATCTGCAGGATGAACCGGAGGGCGGCTACCACTCCGGTGTCCCCTATGAAGGGGCCGTAGTTGCCCACAATGGCCGCAAGATCAGCAATAACTTTTATGATGGTGAAGAGGATTACGACACCTACGAGCGCACCCAGCGTATGTTCGGCTACACCCTGGAGCACCGCTTTAACGACCAGGTGACCGGCCGCCAGTTGATGCGCTACCTCAATTCAGACGTCGTGCTCAATCAAGTCTACGGCTATGGCTGGACATCCCCTACGTCTGATGAACTCACCCGCTACTACTCCGGTAGCAATGAATCGCTGGAAGCCTGGACGCTCGACAACCAGCTTGAAGCCAACATTAGCAGCGGCTTTATGGATCACACCTTGCTCGCTGGGGTTGATTATCAACAGCGGGAAAACGACGTGTCATGGCCTTCTGGGTACTTCCAACCCCTCAATGCCTTTAATCCCATCTATGGCAGTGGTCCCATTGAATTTTACGCTCCTATCCGCGAACGCCATGAGATCGACCAGACCGGTGTCTACCTGCAAGACCAGATAGCCATGGACAACTGGCGCTTCACTTTGGGCGGCCGCTACGACTGGGTGAATATCGACAACACCAACCGCGATAGCGGCGATACCAGCTCACTTAGCGATACCCAGTTCAGCGGTCGCGCCGGGGTGGTTTACCTATTTGATAATGGCGTGGCGCCCTACCTGAGCTACTCCACTGCCTTCACCCCCACTAGTTTCGTGGATGAGAGCGGCGATCTGCTCTCCCCAATGGAAGGCAAACAGTGGGAAGCGGGCTTGAAGGTTCAGCCCCACGGCAGCGCCAGCCATTACAGCGCGGCACTGTTCCATATCAGCCAGGAGAACGTGGCGACCAAAGAGCAGCCCAACGACCCATACCGCGCTGTGGGGGAGATCGAATCCCAAGGGCTGGAACTGGAAGCGCAAACCCAGCTAACGGATACCCTCTCACTTCAGGCGGGCTACAGTTTCACCGATATCACCTACGCCAAAAGCGACGATGGCAACCAGGGCAATAACGCCATTTATTCACCCCGCCACCAGGTGCAGCTATGGGGCCACTACAAGGCCAACGACGGCTGGCTAAACGGCGTGGATATGGGGGTCGGCGTCCGCCACTACGCGGATATCGCCGCTGACCGGGCCAATACCGAAACCGTGCCCGACTACACCCTGGTCGATGCCACTATTGGCTACGATCTGAGCCATGTCGGCGTTGAAGGGGTCGAAACACGCTTAAACGTGAGCAATCTGCTCGATAAGGAGTATGTCGCTTCCTGTAACTCGCTTGAATACTGCTACTTCGGCGCCGAGCGCGGCGTGACCGCCAGCGTTCACTACCGTTTCTAAGCGCCGATTCCAAGAACCCGTTCCAAGCTTTTACATAGCTCCTTATCTAAGCATCGTTAAGTAATCGTGATCTCATCTGCCCAGGCCAGCGTGTCTGGGCATTTTTTACGTCAATGCCAGTTTGCAAACAATAAATATTATCGTTTAAATGTATCATCTATTTTTTCCGGATGGCCTCTCACCACCATGCGCCACACCTTCCTACTGTCTTTGCTCGCACGCTGCGGTCTGTTCGCCGCTTGCCTACTGAGCGTTTCCAGCGCCCAGGCCCAATGGGCCACGGTGGACTGGACGATCGCCGAAACCTTGCTGGCCATTGACGCCCCAGTTAGCAGCGTCGCCCAGCAGAGTGACTACCACGATTGGGTAGGCGAGCCGCGCATTCCTGATAACGTTAGCGATATGGGGCTACGCTCTCAACCCAACCTGGAACTGCTAGCCCAGGAGCCGCCAGAGCAAACGCTGATTTCGCCCATGTTTGTTGGTTTAACGCCGCGCCTGGAGAAAATTGCGCCAGTCACTCTGTTCTCGCTCTACGCCCCTGGTACCGATACCTGGCAAGAGATGCAAAAACTGACCCGCCAGCTAGGCGAGTTAACCGAGCACCAACCCCAGGCAGAAGCGCTGATCGCAGAAACCCACGCCTTGATGGCCAACCTGCGCGAGTCCCGCCCTCTCTCACAGGCCGACATCGGGCCGCTGCTGATGGTCCAGTTTATGGATGCCCGCCACGTGCGGGTGTTTGGGGAAAACAGCTTGTACAACGCCGTGCTGGAGCAGCTCGAGTTGCCCAATGCCTGGGATCAAGCCACGAATGCCTGGGGGTTTGCGCTGGTGGGAGTTGAAGCGCTGGCACGCTACCCCGAGGCAACGCTAGTAATCATCGACCCGCTGCCCGCCGGGGTCGAAGAGCAACTGGCAAAAAGCGGCCTGTGGCAGCAGCTCCCCAGCGTTAAACAGGACAAGCTGGTGCACCTGCCGCCCGCCTGGAGCTTCGGCGCACTGCCTTCCTCTCAGCGCTTTGCCCGAGAACTAACCACGGCGTTGGAAAAAGCTCCTGCGGTTAATCTCTAGCTAGGTAGAAATCGTGACGCTACCAAAGCGTTCTTAATTACGCTAGGTTAGGCACTTAAGATAAAGTAGATTTCGCTTACATAGAGGTTAGAACTCTTACCAAACATCAGCGAGGGAATGCGATGACACTAGCCATTGTTGCCACGCGCGCAGGCGTGGGATTAGACGCACCGGCGGTGCATGTTGAGGTGCATCTGGCTAACGGCTTGCCGGGTCTAACATTGGTGGGTTTGCCGGAAACGGCGGTGAAAGAGAGCCGCGAACGGGTGCGTAGCGCGCTCGTCAATGCAGGCTTTGATTTCCCCAATACGCGACGTATTACGCTTAACCTTGCCCCTGCCGATCTGCCCAAAGAGGGCGGCCGCTTCGACCTTCCCATCGCGCTTGGTATTCTCGCCGCCTCCGGCCAAATTCCCGTGGAGGCGTTAGAAAGCATGGAGTGTGCAGGCGAGTTAGCCCTGGATGGCAAACTGCGTGCCGTGCCGGGCATACTGCCCTTTGCCCTGGCCACACGGCGAGCAAAGAAAGCGCTGATTATTCCCCGCGCCTGCGCCGATGAAGCGGCGTTGGCAGGCGATTTGCCGGTGCTGCCCGCCGACACTCTCTGGCAGGTCGTCGCCCACCTACTCGACCAAGAGAAGATCCCACCGCACAAGCTAAGCGCCTCGGTAAAAACCACCGCTCCGATAGATGATCTTGCCGATGTACGCGGTCAGCAGCAGGCTCGCCGCGCGCTGGAAGTCGCTGCCGCCGGGGGGCATAACCTGCTATTTGCAGGCCCACCCGGCACGGGTAAAACCATGCTGGCCAGTCGGCTACCCGGTATTCTGCCGCCGCTTTCCGAAGAAGATGCCCTGGAAGTCGCCGCCGTGCGCTCGGTCTGCGGGCTACCGCTGGAAGCCGACTGGGGGAAACGGCCGTTTAGGCAGCCCCATCACAGCGCCAGCGGCGCCGCCCTGGTGGGCGGTGGCTCAAAACCCAAACCCGGTGAAATTTCCCTCGCGCACCACGGCGTGCTGTTCTTAGACGAACTGCCGGAGTTTTCCCGCCATGTGCTAGAGGTACTTCGACAACCACTAGAGACGGGAGAAATCCATTTAGCCCGCGCCAGCCATGAACGCCGTTACCCAGCCCAGTTTCAACTGGTAGCCGCCATGAACCCTTGCCCCTGCGGTCACTTGGGCGACCCGCGCCAGCGCTGCCAGTGCACCGCCAGCCAAATCCAGCGTTATCAGGCGCGGCTCTCAGGGCCGCTGCTAGACCGTATCGATCTTCAGGTAGAAGTGCCCGCGCTACCGCCAGAACAGTTGACCGCGCAAACCCAGGGCGAATCATCAGAAGCCGTGCGTGAGCGGGTAATGGCTGCCCGGGAGCGGCAAATGGAACGTGGCGCGCTGAACAGCCAGTTAAGCGGCAAAGCCCTGGAAGCCGCCTGCGCGCTTAATGAAGAAGAGCGCACCTGGCTCGCGGGGGTGCTGGAAAAGCTCAAGCTCTCCGCCCGCGCCTACCACCGTGTGCTGCGGGTAGCACTAACGCTCGCCGACCTACAAGGTGAACCCAAGCCCACCCAACCGCACTTAATTGAGGCGATTGGCTACCGCCAGTTGGATCGGATGCTGAAGGGGGCCTAGCGCTGGAAAATATAACGCGATGCGTTATACTAAATACAAATGCCAGCAGGGTATTGGGCATGATAAAAAGCTTCAAAAATCGACAAACCGCTTTGATTTCGGGAGGCAACTCATCGCGCAAGCTGCCGCAAGATATGCAGCGTAATGCGCTCAAGAAATTACGTCAGCTTGATGCCGCCGCCACACTCGATGACTTACGTATTCCGCCAGGTAATCGTTTGGAAGCGTTGCGAGGCGACCGCGAAGGCCAGCACAGCATACGCATTAATGATCAATGGCGTCTGTGTTTTCGCTTCCACAATGGCGACGCTTTCGATGTCGAAATAGTCGATTACCACTCATAAAGAGAGGTGACAAAATGGCCAAACTTCCGAACATCCACCCCGGTGAAATTTTGTATGAAGATTTCATGCAACCAATGGCGCTGAGTAAAAATGCGCTGGCCAAGCAGATGGGCGTCCCAGCGACCCGCATTGGTGAAATCACCCTGGGTCGCCGAGCGATTACCGCAGATACTGACTTACGTTTAGCCAAGGTCTTCGGCACAAGCGAAGGTTACTGGTTACGCTTGCAGAATGCCTACGACCTAGAAGAGGCCCGCCGCCACCAAGTGGCGTGACCAAGTCACTATTTTGACGACTCAACCAACCGCACTTAATTGAAGCAATTGGCTACCGCCAACTGGATCGGCTGCTGAAGGGCGCCTAACGGTAGTTATTGGCCATTACATCGACAAGCCGCTGACATAGGGCATCGAGCTTCTCGCCGGTAGCAGCGTCATTTAACGCGCCTGCATCGTTAAACGCGCTGCCTGCCTTGGGTAGCGATAACGGTTGCGGCAATACAATCAGCCCAAGGTTGGCAAGCAACTGCTGGCCCAGCGGCAGTGCGCGGATACCGCCCAGTCCACCGGGTGATGCGGCCACTAGCGCTGCCCACTTACCGGCGAATAGGCCAAGTCCTGGCGTCTCTTGGTAAGGCCTGGAGAGCCAATCCAGGGTGTTTTTCAGCAACGGCGTAATAAAGCCGTTGTACTCCGGCGAGGCGATTAGCAGTGCTTGGTGATCTGCCAATAGATCGCGCAGTTTCAGTACGTTATCGGGCATGCCTTGGGTTTCGATATCCTCATCGAACAGTGGGCAGGGGTAGTCCTTTAAATCGATAAAGGTTGCTTCCCCACCAAGCGCTTCAATCCGCTTGGCGGCGAACTTGGCTAGCTGTTTGTTAAGCGAGCCTTCACGGGCGCTGCCTGCCAACACAAGCACTTTTGCTACCGATGACGCCATTACTCTTTCCTCTCATAACGTATTAGAACAACTTCACCTTTTAACATTTATGCCTGTTGAACAAGGTTTTTTGCTCATTAGTGGCCAAGCTCGGCCTAAAAACTGACTGCCATTAAAACGTCTGCGCATTGTCATTCAATTATCACCTTCGCCGGGGAGAATTAGCGAAAGCTGAATCAGCTCTAATCACTTCCCTGCTTAAATGGTGAAATAGCGATGATAAAACCAATACTAGCCACTGCTCTAACTCTCTTTGCGCTTACCGGTACGGCACACGCCCAGCAGCTCTTTCCAGCTACCTTGACCGGCCATGCCCAGTTACCCGGCGGCACTTTTGTGGCGGCCCCTGCCGGTGCCGCTGAGCACTACAACGTCTCAGGTCGTTTTATCGGCAAAGAGGGGCGCGTTGAGCAGCTCTACACCAACGTGCAAGCCACTGGCTTAGCGCTACCCTTTCCCAGTCAGCCGCTGCAGGGGTTCTCCGGCATTCGCTCGCTGGGCGATGGGCGCTTCCTGGTGTTGACCGATAACGGCTTTGGCTCCAAGGCAAACTCCTCTGACGTCATACTGATGTTTAACATCATTCAGCCCAACTGGGACACCGGCCGCGTTGCCATCGAAAAGACCGTTCAACTCTCGGATCCAAACCGCAAGGTGCCCTTCCCGATTATGAATGAAGCTACCCCTGGCCGATTCTTAACCGGTGCCGATTTCGATATTGAATCGATACAGCCGGTGGGCGATAGCTACTGGATTGGCGATGAGTTTGGCCCCTGGATTATCCAGGTCGATAGTGAGGGCGAAGTGCTGCAAGTGTTGGCCACAAACCCAGGCGGCACGCCGATGCGCACCCCCGACAATGCCTTTGCCCTCACCCCGAATCCCGGCGCCCCTCTCGCTGATGATGTGGTGGTGTTTCGCTCCGGCGGTTATGAAGGCATGGCGCTCTCCGAAGACCAAACGACTCTCTACCCCTTGCTGGAAAAACCGATCTGGGACAGCAACACCAATGCCCCAGAAACCATTGATGACGCCCCCGTGTTAAGAATGTTCGAGCTCAATGCTGAAACCGGCGAATGGGGCGATACAACACGCTACTACCCGTTGGAATCAGCAGACCATGCTATTGGCGATTTTAATCTCATCGGCGGTACCCGCGGCCTGATCATCGAGCGAGATAGCCGTCAGGGCGATCCACGAGAAGAGTGGGCAGATAATCCCGCCGAGTTCAAACGCATCTATCTCATCGACCTCGAGCGTACGAACGAGCAGGGTGTACTTGAGAAAATCGCCTATATCGACCTTATGGATATCCAGGATCCCGACGGCATTGCACCGCGTGGCACACACAATGGCACCTTTAACTTTCCCTTTGTGACCATTGAGAACGTGGATCGAGTCGATGAGCGCACTATCGTGGTCGCCAACGACAATAACTACCCTTTCTCGATTGGCCGCCAACAGGGGCAAGCCGATGATAATGAGCTGATACTGCTCGATGTGGAAGAATTTTTGAACGCCCAGTAATACGAGTGAGCGTGAACATAAGAAATGTGCCGCCACTGAAATAAATCTGTCACTGGTTTTATTCAGTGGTGCTGCTGTTCAGGAAATATTCTCGCCAATGTTATCTGCAAAACTATCCAAAAACCCATCCAAAGCTTCAAATAAGGCACGTCGGATCGGCTCAGCTTCATTGACCAAATGATGGCGTGCTTCCGGGTGTCGATGAATATCTGCATTGGGAAATTTTTCCGCCAGAATTGCTAAATTCCACTCCCAATCGACTGTCAGGTCTTGCTCGCCTTGCAGTATCAGTGCGGGCAGTGGGTTGGGCTCTTGCGCCAGCAGGCGCGGCATCCAGCGGCGCATGGCACTAACCCAGGCAACGCTTAGGCGCTCAGGCTGCAAAGGGTCTTGATCGCGCAGAAACTCGGTGAACTGCTCGTCGGTAGAGTTAGGTCGATATTTACGCGGCAACTCTTTTAAGAACGGGCTGGCAATCAGGTGCAGCCAGCTTGTTTGACTCCACTTCCACGGGCGCACCAAAGGCGCTAGCAATACCAGCCCGGACCACTCGGCGGCTTCCCGGCGGGTTAGCGCATCGGTTGCCAGAATCGCCGCCCCCGTGCTTTGGCCCACTCCCAGCCAAGGCGTAGGCGCCATACCCTGGCTCTTTAACGTCGTCTGCAAATGAGTAAGGCAGTGCTGGTAATCTTCAAAATCCTCTATCTCTGCCCGCGCCCCACTGGAAAGGCCATGGCCTGGTAAATCCCACATCACTACCCGCCAGCCTTTTGCCAGCAAACGCTTAAGTAAATGGCGATAAAGGCCCATATGGTCAAAGTAACCATGCACTACAAAAGCGGTGCCCACTGGCTGCGGCGGACTCCACACTTGGCACCACAGCGCAAAGCGTCCAGTATCGATAAATCCTGCGTGCACTTCGCTAGTATCTGATAGCAGTGCTTCTAAGCCATAGTGGTGAAAATAACCCTGCATAGCCTCTGAAAGTGTTTCACCAGGCAGTAGTCGTGTCAGGGCGGTCTCGCCCAAGGCGTGGCGAAACAAACCTTCCAGATGTTGGAAATCACGCATCGTTGTTTCTCCATAACACCATTTTCCGTTGGCTTAGTCGCGGCAGTTGAGTCGCGCTTCCAAAACGTAAGTCCTAGTCATTTGGTCGAGCATTTTAGCGCATTAGGGCTTACGTTGTTTACATGCTTAAGCAAATGTGGAATCATTTTCCATAAATACTTTTACTCTGCCCATCGCGAACCATGTTCTAAAAAACAGAGTGTCCACGGGCATCCTCACAGGAGAACCCCCATGAATGAGCGTATCACGCGCCACCGTTTACAGGTGGCAAGCGATCTAGATCGTTTTATCAATGAGCAGGCGCTACCTGGAACAGGCATTGATGAAAAAGCCTTTTGGTCCGATGTTGATGCGCTGTTCCATGATTTGACCCCGAAAAATCGTCAATTGCTCGAAGAACGCGACAACCTGCAAGAGAAACTCGATGAGTGGCACCGGGGAAACCCTGGTCCCGTCACCGACATGCCTGGGTATCGACGCTTCTTGAAAGAAGTGGGTTATCTGGCGGAAGCTCCGGCAAACGTCGAAGCAACCACTGCTGACGTTGACCGTGAAGTAGCCGTTCAGGCAGGACCTCAGCTCGTAGTACCGGTGAGCAATGCACGTTACTCCCTGAATGCGGCCAACGCACGCTGGGGCAGCCTGTACGACGCTCTTTACGGTACCGACGCGATTTCCGAAGACGATGGCGCCGAGAAAGGCTCCAGCTTCAATCCGAAACGCGGCGCCAAAGTGATTGCCTACGCCCGCGGCGTACTTGACCGCGCAGCGCCACTGGCCACTGGCTCCCACCGTGATGCGGTGAACTATGCCATTCGTGATGAGCACTTGGTGGTCACGCTGGAAGGCGGCCGTGAAACAGGCCTTAAGGATTCCGGCAAGCTGATTGGCTTTACTGGTGAAGCAGCCAAACCAGACGCGATCTTACTGGGTAACAACGGCCTGCACCTGGAAATCCAGATCGACCCCAGCGACTCCATCGGTAAAACCGACCCGGCTGGCGTTAAGGATGTCGTGGTAGAGGCAGCGTTGACGGCGATCATGGACTGCGAAGACTCCGTGGCAGCCGTAGATTCAGAAGATAAGGTGGGTGTTTACCGCAACTGGCTCGGCCTGATGAAGGGCGACCTGGAAGAGAAGATCGAGAAAGGCGACAAAACCTTTACCCGTAAGCTCAACGCTGACCGCACCTGGCAAACCACCGACGGCGGTAGCGTCACACTGCCCGGCCGTTCGCTGATGTTTGTGCGCAATGTGGGCCACCTAATGACCACACCGGCGATTTTGGATGAGAACGGTAATGAGCTGCCAGAAGGTATCTTAGATGCCGTGGTTACCTCGCTGCTGGCACTGCACGACCTCAAAAAAGACGCTAGTCAACCGCGCAACTCGCGCACCGGCTCTGTTTATATCGTCAAGCCGAAAATGCACGGCCCCAAAGAAGTCGCGTTTGCCGATGAACTGTTCGGGCGCGTAGAAGATATGCTGGGGATGAAGCGTGACACCCTAAAAATGGGCATCATGGACGAAGAGCGCCGCACTACCGTCAATCTCAAGGCGTGTATTGCCGAGGCCGCTTCACGGGTGGCGTTTATCAATACCGGCTTCCTCGACCGTACTGGCGATGAAATGCATACCGCGATGGAAGCGGGCCCCATGGTTCGCAAGGGCGACATGAAAGGTGCCGCTTGGATTCAGGCCTACGAGAAGAGCAACGTGCAGGTGGGCCTTGCCTGCGGTCTGCGCGGTCGCGCGCAAATCGGTAAAGGTATGTGGGCCATGCCGGACCTGATGCACAGTATGCTGGAGCAGAAAATCGGCCACCCGAAAGCCGGTGCCAACACCGCTTGGGTTCCTTCGCCAACAGCGGCTGCGCTGCACGCCCTGCACTATCATCAGGTTAATGTCACTGACGTTCAGCGCGAGCTGGAAGGCCTGGGCGAGCCCGACTACCTGGATGAGCTCCTCAGCGTGCCGGTGGCAGAAAATGCCAACTGGTCCGATGAGGAGAAACAGCAGGAACTGGATAACAACTGCCAGGGCATTCTGGGCTACGTAGTACGCTGGGTAGAGCATGGCGTAGGTTGCTCAAAAGTGCCGGATATCCACAATGTGGGATTGATGGAAGACCGCGCCACGTTGCGTATCTCCAGCCAACACATTGCCAACTGGCTGCACCACGGCATTGTCGATGCGCCACGAGTGGAAGAGACCCTTAAGCGCATGGCCAAAGTGGTCGACGAGCAGAACGCAGGCGACCCCACCTACACCGCCATGAGCGCCGATTTTGAAGGCTCCACCGCTTTCAAAGCCGCCTCCGACCTGATCTTCAAAGGCCGCGTACAGCCTTCTGGTTACACCGAGCCGCTACTGCACGAGTGGCGTCAGGTGCATAAGGCCAAGGTGCATAAGGCGTAGCAAATTCGTTTTATGGTTTAATCAGCCTCGAGGCTTATGCCTCGGGGCTTTTTTATAAAAGGAATAACAACAATGACCGTAATGACCGCCGAGCAGATTGAGCACTTTCTCGATGAAGTGTTTCCCCAGCGCATGGGCAAAATAGAGAGTGTGGGCGAAATGACGGCCACCATGCGTTTGAAAATCGGCAACGAGCATTTGCGCCCCGGCCCGCGGGTTTCCGGGCCTACCATGATGGGCTTTGCGGATGTGGCCATGTACGTGGCTATTTTGGCGCAAATTGGCCCAGAGGCCATGGCCGTGACCAGCGATTTAAACTGCCACTTCCTCCGCGCAGCCTCCGGCGATCACGACATTATCGCCCACGCCAAGCTGATCAAGCTTGGCCGCCGTCTAGCAGTGGGCGAAGTACAGCTATTCTCAGCCAGTGACGAAACGCGCCCGGTGGTGCATGTCACCGCCAGCTATGCGCTGCCAGCTCAGACTTAAGGCGAGCGTCAATCACGGTGCCAGCGTCATAAACGGCTCATCTTGCTGGTCGCTAAAGGCGTAAACGTTATAGGGTTCACTCTGTGGCCCCGGCATACCCGGCGTACCGATGGGCATACCTGCCAGGCCAATGCCATCGACGTCAGGCTGTTCTGCAAACAGCTTGGTGACGGCCTCCATCGGCACATGGCCTTCAATCCAGTACTCGCCTATTTCGATGGTATGGCACGACCCCAAACCATAGGGGACGCCTGCCTGCTGTTTGATATCGCCCAGCTCGACGTCATCAATAATCGTAACTTCTACGCCAAGCTCTTCAAGATGGCGCGCATATTCGTCACAGCAGCCGCACTGGGGATTTTTGTACAGCGTGGCTTCATCCGGCAACGCCGCCTGAGCCGAGGCAGTTCCTAGGAGTAAGGCACTAGATAACACCGTGGCGGTAAAACGTCTCATGAGCGGTCTCCTTGAGGTGTGTGGCTAGACAAATACTTGGCCATCAAGGCGATATTTAGCCTATCAACAGTAAAATTTTACGCTTTAAGTTTAAAACCCAGGGGCTACCTTAAGGTCAAGCTTTGCCATCCAAAGGGAACAGGGAGATGGCAGTAGATCATTTGCCCGTTGTCAGTGTGCTGAGGGAAAAAACATTCATGCGCCACCGTCGGTTACCAATACTTGACTTGTAGGTACCCCCAGGTACTACGCTTCCGGTACTAGGCTTATCCTTGGTTCGGTTTGAAAACGGTTGATTTACTCAAACGCAAAGGCTTTACGCGACGACCCTCAGGACGGGCGTATCGTACTGCCCTGCGGCGGCATTCTATATAGGCGTCATGGGCGTGCGCTGATCGGCTAATTCGTTCAGATGAGCTGACCAATGAGCAAGTCTACCGACTGCATATGCCGATGGGTTTAGCACCAGGAAGCATGACCCCAGCGGAAATTGCCCTCGCGATCATGACAGATATCGTAAGGGGCCAGCACGGAAAAGCACTCCATGAGCTCTAATACTATCGTCGCCTTGGTAATGGCGGCTGGCTACTCGCACCGATTTGGTGAGGATGACAAGCGCTGCGCACCCTTGATCGACGGACGCTCGCTGTTAGCAACCTCGGTCACGAATGCCGAGCAAGCTTTTCCTGTGCTGCGCGTGGCGATCCGCGATGAGGATGACACCACCTTGCTCGGCCTTGCAGAGAGTACGCCCTTGATTCGACTGCATCAGGCGCACCTTGGCCTGGGGGCGAGTTTAGCCGAGGCGATAAAGGTGCTTAGCCAGGATGCGGGCCTCTCTAATATAGAGGCGGTGGCGATTTTATTGGGCGATATGCCCGGCATTGGATTAGAGACGCTTTTAACGTTACAGCGGCTAGCCACCCGAGACACCATCGTACGGCCCTGTTTTGATGGTCAGCAGGGCCATCCGGTCATTTTCGGACGCGCGATCTGGCCTGCCCTACAGGCAATCAGCGGAAGCGAGGGTGCTAAAGAGGTTATTCGTCGTCATGCAGCCCGGTACCGCGAATATGCAGTGCAGGATGCAGGCATCCTGATCGATATCGATACGCCAGCAGATATCGTGCATATCGAGAACGAACAGCAACAGTGAACAAGCCTCTAGCGTTAAGCGCTAGAAACAAAGGAGTTATCCAACGTTTTAGCGGGTTTTCACTACCACCACGGCCAGCGCCACCCACCCGAGCATAAGCAACACGCCGCCAATCGGCGTCACAATACCCAGGCTTAGCCCCACCAAGGCCATTAAGTAGAGCGAGCCTGAAAAGCACGCCACGCCAAGCGTCCATAGCGCCATCACCCAACGCTGACCGGCTAGCGGGTGTATTTGACGCCATACCAGTACGATCATCATGGCAAGCGTGTGCCACGCTTGGTAACGTACGCCGGTTTCCACAGCACTCACCATAATTTCGGTAGTACGCGCCGCCAGGCCGTGGGCCGCGTAGGCGCCGAGCATTACCATCATGGCGCCCGAAAGCGCCGCAATACACCACCACACTTTATCTATCCGTTGCACGCTGCTCTCCTGCTCCGGTTATGGTTCACATGCATCACGCTGATTGCACTTACGGCTTACCTTGCGCGGCGCGAAACCGCTACAATAGAGAATACCTTAGAGCACGAACTGCCACGACGAATGAGACGCGCCTATTTATGTCTATCCAGATACGTCTAAACGGTGAACCCCATACGCTGTCCACCGGCCTCACCGCTGCCGACTTAGTTGAACAGCTGGGCCTTAGCGGTCGTCGTATCGCCGTCGAAATTAACGAAGAGATCGTCCCCCGCAGCCAACACGCCGACACCCGTCTGGTCGATGGCGACCATGTAGAAGTTGTGCATGCCATTGGCGGCGGCTAAAGGAAACACTATGACCCAGTTAACTCATGAACCGCTAGCCGATACCCCGTTCACTATTGCCGGACGCGATTTTCACTCGCGCCTACTGGTTGGCACAGGCAAGTACAAAGACTTTACCGAAACCGGCGCCGCCATCGCCCAAAGCGGCGCTGAAATCGTCACCTTTGCCGTACGTCGTACTAACTTAGGCCAGGACGCCGATGCGCCCAACCTGCTGGACGTTATCTCTCCAGAGCGCTATACCCTGCTGCCCAATACCGCCGGGTGCTACAACGCCAAAGATGCCGTGCGCACCTGCCGTTTGGCCCGGGAGCTGCTCGATGGCCATAATCTGGTCAAGCTGGAAGTCCTCGGCGACGACCACACGCTCTACCCCAACGTGGTCGAGACGCTAAAAGCCGCCGAAACGCTGCTCGCCGATGGCTTCGACGTCATGGTGTACACCAGCGACGATCCTATTGTGGCACGCGAACTGGAAGCCATGGGCAGCTGCGCCATCATGCCGCTGGGCTCACTGATTGGCTCAGGCCACGGTATTCAAAACCCGCATAACGTGCGTTTGATCGTCGAGCAGAGCAGCGTACCGGTACTGGTGGATGCGGGCATTGGTACGGCGTCCGATGCGGCCATGGCCATGGAACTAGGTTGCGATGGCGTACTACTTAACTCCGCCATTGCCCACGCCCGCGACCCGCTGCGCATGGCCAACGCCATGAAGCTGGCCGTGGAAGCCGGACGCGATGCGTTCTTAGCCGGCCGTATGCCACGCCGCCAGTCCGCCGATCCTTCTTCACCCTTCGCTGGCCGTATTAACGGTTAATTGATTCGAGACCCCATGACTGACACCAACGATAGCGTACCCGAAAGTCACGCCGCGCCCGAAAATAACGCCACCACAGGGCCGGAAGGTACGGATACACCGCTGCATCGCCGCGGCATTAAAAGCTACGTAATTCGCGCGGGTCGTATGACCCAGGCGCAAAACCGTGGACTAGAAGATATCTGGCCACGCTTTGGACTGACCATCGCCGACGGCCGTCAAGACTTGGACGCCCTGTTCGGCCGTCAGGCGCCGCGGGTAGTGGAAATCGGCTTTGGCATGGGCAACTCGTTGATCGAACAGGCCGAGACCCACCCGGATACCGACTTTATCGGCATTGAAGTGCACGCTCCCGGCGTTGGCAAGCTGTTGGATGAAGTCGATAAACGCGGTCTCACCAACCTACGCGTTTACCGCGAGGATGCTCTAGCAGTGCTTGAGCAGTGCCTGCCCGAAGGCTCGCTGACCACGCTACAGCTGTTCTTCCCCGACCCCTGGCCTAAGAAGAAGCACCACAAGCGGCGTATCGTGCAGCCCGCCTTTGTTGAGTTGATCCGTACCCGTTTGATGCCCGGCGGTACTTTCCATATGGCCACCGACTGGGAAGCCTACGCGGAGTGGATGGCCGAGGTAATGGAAGCGGCCCCCGGCTATGCCAACACCGCCAGCGCGGAAACCGCTCCCTACGTGCCGCGCCCGGCGTTCCGTCCGCTAACCAAGTTTGAAGCCCGCGGCGAAAAACTTGGTCATGGTGTGTGGGATTTGATTTATCAGCGGGAAGGGTAAACGTTCTGCCAACTAGATTGACAGTGAGAGGGTATTGCAGTGTTAGACGCTACGGTCGGAATCAATTCTGAGCGGGCGTCTGTTAATTATTAAGCGATATTAAAATACCCATTTGATGCAAGCTGTCGATTTCAGCGTATATCTCTTCGCAGAAAGATTCAGCCACGTTACTTAACGGCCTGTGTTTAGATTTCAGTAAGGCAATTTCCCACTCAATGGTCGGCTTCATTGGCTTTGATACAACGGCTGTTCCCTGAAGTAGTAGTTCTGCAATGGGGTCAATCACTGCAACGCCCAATCCACGATCAACTAATGCGCACACCCCACGCATATGGCGCATTTCAGCGGCAATATGCCTTTTTATATCAATGGTCTGCATGATGTAGTCCACCCTTGCACGCAGAGGGCTATCCGCCATCAGCTCTACAAATGTCTGATTTTGTAAGCTAGCGATCGATACAACGTCTTGCTTAGCGAGGGGGTGCGAGCGATGCATGATGCAGCGCGCAGAACAGCGCGCAAGACTACTGACCGTTGCCCCATAAGTGTCGGCTTCAAGCGTTATTCCCAGCGCCACATCACAGGTATTGTTGTCGATCATTTTAAGCAACTCTTGTAACCCTGCATCGATAACTCGAACGCCTACATTAGGGTGATTTTGTTTAAAGCGCTTAATGACATCGAGTAAAAAGGTATCGCAAAAAATGGGTTGGGCAGCGACTACAACGCTGCCCAACTGGTTATTAGCAATGGCATCCGCGTCTTTTTGAGTGTCTCGAATACTCGCCATCAGTCGTAAAACGGACGCGTGATATATAAAGGCTTCCGACGTAGGCGAAAGCTGATTACGGGCACGTTTGAACAACGCAAAGCCTAGCTCGTCCTCCAGGCCGATTAGCAAGCGGCTTACCATTGACTGACTAATACCTAACGTTTCTGCGGCAGCCTTCGTCGTGCCGTGTTTCATAAAGGCATCAAACGCTTCAATTTCTTTTATTTTCATGGTGTTAGTCCCACTCAAGAAGTCTTTTACTCAATAAGCAGCGAATAAAAACAATGTTTATAAACAATAAGCTTGCAACTTTGGCTCACCACTAGAACAAAATCGAATACTAAATCGAATTGTTGCAACAAATTTCATACCTGTCTATGTTAAAAGCGCTGGGTTCAAAAATGCTATTAACAAATCCACTCCATGAAAGCTATGCAACAACGAACGATTGCGGAGATAAGTATGAAACTCACCTTAAGCTTAGCGGCAGCAACGCTGCTCGCTGCCTCCACCGCTTATGCTCAGAGCTACCCCTCAGAACCCATGACGCTGGTAGTCCCTTATGGACCCGGCGGCGCCTCCGATCTAGCAGGAAGGGCGCTAGCGGAGTCGGCTCGCGAATATTTAGGCCAGCCTGTCACGGTCGTCAATCAAGCCGGCGCTGGGGGAATGACCGGCGCTCGCGATGTGACACAGGCTGACCCCGATGGTTACACCCTGCTTTTAGCCCGCGTAGGCATGGCGCTGTCACCGGCGGTCAACGAAAACAGCAGTGTTGATTGGGATGAGTACACCTTTATCAGCCCGCTTGAAGCCACACCAATGATCCTCGCCGTGGCTGACGACTCTCCTTATGAAAGCGTTGAGGATTTGCTGGAAGGCATCAAAAACGACCCTGGTGCGATGAGCTACGCCGCTTCCGGTGCCACTGCCATTGATGGTTTTACGGTGCAGTCACTACTGGCTGACGTGGAAATGGATCCGCTGACAGCGGCAACGCTGATTCCCTACCGAGGGGGTGGTGAACTCGCAACGGCGCTACTGGGCGGGCATGTTGATTTTCTCGCCATCGCAGCAGCATCGCTGATGCCGCATATCGAGAGCGGTGATATGCGCCCGTTAATGGTGTTCTCACCCGAGCGCATGGAAGCACTGCCGGACGTGCCGACTGCTGAAGAGCTGGGTTATGAGCTAGCAGGGCAAGTGATTGGTTGGAGCGCTCTATATGGCCCGCCCGACTTACCTGAAGACGTCATGAATGCCTGGGCAGAGGTGATGGAACAGGTCGCTGAAGATGAAATGTGGCTCAGCCGTGCTGATGATCGTGGCTCAATTTCCACTATTGGCAGCGTCGATATGGAGACCTACGCCAAGGAACAGTACGAGTTTTACCGCACCTTAGCTGAACAGTTTGGCTATCTGGAATAAACCAGCGTTAAACACTTCATTATCACTGCATACAACAGCTAAACACTGGAGGGGACATGGGTATAACACGCGGCTTAGTTATTACAGTGCTGTTCGGTATCGTTCTGTTCGTACTGATACCCGCCTATGTGCCCCGCCCACGCTTTATTCCCGGGTTTGCACCACCGCCTGATATGTGGCCACGAACAATTTCCATGCTAGGCATGGCGCTGGGCATACTGCTTGTTGGGCTGTCTTTTTCACGTAAAACCGAAGCCATCGCCGCCCCTGAAGATGCCAGCACCATTCGCGGCGACACGCCACTTGTCACACTACTCGCTCGCTTCGGTTGGACGGTGCTTGCCTTTGCGCTGTTTATTGGCTCAGTGATGCTGCTCGGTTTTTTGCTATCGAGCATCCTACTGTTAATGGCGATGCTGATACTGACGGGTTATTGGCGCCATAAAGTGGTGGCAGCCATCGTGGCCATCGCACTCCCACTGGTGCTCTACCTGTTTTTCTCCAGCGCACTCAATACGCGTTTCCCTGTCGGCAGCCTTTTCAAGGCTATCGGTATTTAACTTACCGCGTATAGGAGTGACCACTATGCTCAACGACCTGCTGGTTGCCTTCCAGGCGGTTGCCACTCTTGAGAATTTTTTGATTATGGCCGCCGGTATATGGGGTGGTGTGATTATCGGCGCTATTCCCGGCATGACCGGCACCATGGCGGTGACGCTGGCGCTACCCTTTACGTTTTATATGCAGCCGATCCCGAGTATTTTATTGCTCGTTGCGCTCTACAAAGGCTCCACCTATGGCGGGTCGGTCTCGGCGATATTAATCAAGACGCCAGGTACTGCTTCGGCCGCCTGTACCACCCTTGACGGCTACCCACTGGCCCAACAGGGCAAGGCAGGCAAAGCCCTTAACATGGCGCTCTACTCGTCCTGTACCGGGGATTTTATTTCCAACCTGTCGCTGATTTTTATTGCCGCACCACTGGCGCTCCTCGCGCTGCGAATTGGGCCACCCGAATACTTTATGCTGATGATTTTCGCGCTCACCACCGTGGCTGGGGTGTCAGGGCGTTCGTTGCTGCTTGGACTAGTGTCGGCGTGCTTAGGGCTACTGTTAGCCACCGTGGGCGAAGATATGTACGGCTCGTTCCGCTTTGATCTCACCGTGGATATGCAGAGCGGGCTTGCCGTGGCACCCGTGCTCATCGGTCTGTTTGCGATCCCTGAGCTGCTTAAGATTATTGTTTTTCGTCACAACCAAAGCCATAAACCCATGCAGTTGGGCGATAACCGGGTAACGCGAGTTGAGCTGCGCCGATCCTTAAAGGCAATGCTTAAAGGCAGCATGATTGGCGTCGTGATGGGGGCCATTCCCGGTATTGGCCCCTCGGCAGCGGCGTTCTCTTCCTACGGCGAAGCACAGCGCAGCTCAAAGAACCGCGAGAACTTTGGTAAGGGCGAACTAGAAGGGATCGCAGCATCCGAGTCCGCTAACAATGGATGCTGTGGCTCCACCATGATCCCACTGTTAGCGCTGGGCGTGCCGGGCGATGTGATCACGGGCGTGATGCTGGGCGCCTTTATGATTCACGGCATGACCCCAGGCCCCATGCTGTTTGAGAACAACCTTAATGAGGTTTACATGCTGTTTATTGGCATGCTGTTCTCGTCAGTGTTGCTGTTTGGTGCGGGTAAAGCAACCATGCGCTTTTTCTCGCATATCTCGCGGATTCCACCGGGGTTGATGGCACCGATCGTACTAGCGCTGTGCGTCTTCGGTATTTTTTCGATCTCTAACAGTATGTATGACGTCATCGTACTGCTGGCGATGGGCATATTTGGCTTCTTCATGTTCCTGTTCGCCATACCCGCCGCTCCCTTTTTAATCGCCTTCATTCTCGGCCCGATGCTGGAAGAGAACCTGCGTCGTGCCCTTGCGCTCTCTCGTGGTGATCCAAGCATTCTGGTCTCGTCGCCTATCACCTGGCTATTCGCCTCGCTGGCGATATTTGTGGTGGTCGTGACGATTCGCCAGCAGCTTAAAAAAGCCAAGACCTGAGCCAAAGTTTCCCTTATTGCCAAGGATTTAACGCTATGCAAGCTAGTGCTACGCCTAACGCTCACCCGCAGTTGGAAGCCGCGGTATCACACCTCGCTGACCTGATCGCTTACGACACAACCAGTGCTTACTCCAATCTCGAACTTATTCATCACATGGAGGAGTTCTTCGCCCGTCTGGGCGCGGAGGTGAAGGTGTTACCCCATGAGAGCGGTGAAAAAGCCAATTTGGTCGCCCGCCTGGGCCCGGCCGACGTGGCTGGCATCGTTCTCTCTGGTCATACGGATGTGGTGCCGGCCAACCCAAAAAATTGGCAAAGCGCCCCATTCAAACTGGAGCAGCGCGGCAGTCGCTTATTTGGGCGAGGCACTTGTGATATGAAAGGTTTTGCAGCGTGCGTTATGGCGGCGGCGCCGGCTTTTGCCAGTGGCGATCTGCAGCGCCCGTTCTATTTCTGCTTCTCTCACGATGAAGAAGTGGGCTGCCTGGGAGCGCCCGCCATCGCCCGCTACTTGGCAGAGCTCAAGGTGCCACCGGCTCTGGCGATTATCGGCGAACCCAGCGAAATGAAGCTGATTAACGGTCAGAAAGGCAAGATCGCTATGCGGGTAACGGTGCGCGGTGAAGGGGGCCACTCATCGTTTTCCCCCCAGCATGTCAACGCGGTGGAGTATGCCTCGCGTATTATCACCATGATCGCCGAACGATCACGACGATATGAGCAAGACGGCCCCTTCGACCACGACTTTACCGTTCCCCACGCTACAACGCTGACCACCATGATAGAAGGAGGTGTGGCAACCAACGTTACCCCCGACACCTGCAGCTTTATCTTTGAGCTACGCAGTATTGATCAGGAAGCAGCCGCCACGGATATTCAAGCGCTGATCAGCGACATTGAGGCTGCCCTGCTCCCCGAAATGCAGCGCCAATCAGCCGATGCCGCCATTGAGTGGCAACAGTTATTCGCCTACCCCGCCATGGGGGACGCTACCAACAGCGATATGTTCAAAAAGCTTGAACCCTTTCTTCCCGAGCGTGGTGGTAAGGTCTCTTATGGGTCTGAAGGCGGCGTGTTCGAGATCGATGGCGGCATACCCTCGGTGATTATTGGGCCCGGCTCTATTCGCCAAGCCCACAAGCCCGATGAGTTTATTGAGACTGATCAGCTCAATCAGTGTCTAGCGTTCTTCGATAAATTGAGCGCATGGATGAAGTTCTGCGTTCAATGAATGATGTTCTGGCAAGTTGGCCTACGCAGAAAAAAGAAAGCCGCTCCAGTGGAGCGGCAAAAAGACCGTGACTAGCAATGAGAGGGAGAAACCATGACAGGAAACTGGCGCTGATTCTTAAATCAACAACTGTCGTGGTTGCCAGCGTCTCATCAAACGCTGACAATCACACTGTAATAGTTCTCATTTACCCCGTCAATACAAATACGAATATTTTTTATTACCACTTGTCGACGGCGAAGATTGCAATCGCCCCCACAGAAGATGAATAAAAAATTGGCACGCATAAAAAAAGAAAGCCGCTCCAATGGAGCGGCAAAAGACCGTGACTAGCAATGAGAGGGAGAAACCATGACAGGAAACTGGCGGTTTCTGTCTTGGTCTGTGGCGTCTCATCAAACGCCACAATCACAATGTAATAGTTCTCATTTACCACGTCAACAAAAATACGAATCTTTTTTATTTAGCTTTTCCCCGTCAGCTAACAAGCTGCAGCCAAAACGGCAGGGTGAGCATGGCTAACAGGGTTTGCCCGGTAATGATCGCGGCCATGAGTTCGGCATCGCCGCCCAGTTGGCGGGCTAGGATATACGCAGAGGTGGCGGTGGGGAGAGCTGCAAACAGCAGCGCTACATCGCGGCTGACCGGATCCAGCTGTAGTATCCAGGTTAACGCTAATACCAGCGCGGGCATAAGCAGCAGTTTAACGCTATTGGTGGCCAGTACGCCGCGATCAAGGCGCAGCAACGCCGCCGGGCGCAGCGCTACGCCGACGGCCACCAGGCCCAATGGCAACGCCGCTCGCCCCAGCAGCGCCACCGTATCTTGACTCCAGCCTGGCAAACCAATGCCCGAAAGATTCAGACCAATGCCCGCCAGGCAGGCTAGAATCAGCGGATTTTTAATCAGCGCCATGGCGCTTTTACCCACGCTTGCCCCGCCCAAGGTACCCGCGCTGACAAAGCTTGCCACACACATCACGTTCACCACTGGTACCATCAACGCTACCGCCACCGCCGCAGTGGTCGCTCCTAGGTTACCGTGTAAGGCGGCAGCCCCTGCCACACCCACATAAGTGTTAAAGCGCACCGCGCCTTGAAAAACCGAGGTAAACGCCGCAGGTGTTAGCCTTAGCCAGCCGCGCAAACGCCATAGTAGCAAGCCAAACAGCGCCATCGCGCCGAGTAATACCATGGCGAGGCGGCCTACCGGGACTTGGCTCACATCGGCCGTCGCCAAGGTGCTAACTAACATGGCGGGAAACAGCACAAAATAGATCAGCCGCTCCATCTGCGGCCAAAAAGTGTCGCTAGGCCAACGCCAATAGCCAAGCACAGTGCCCAGTAAAATCAATAAAAACAGTGGGCCTAAAGCACCCGTGATGCTCTCCATTTACATCCCTTTTGCCTGCGACATCCCAGCACAGCGATATCGGCACAATTACTGTTACCATGGCGACAATTCCCCGCCTCACGGCTCGCGTAGCGATTATTTTGCCATGAAGATGATATCAAAACCTGCCCCCCCGACGGGCTCGCCCGTCTTAAGGGTACTGATACTGGTCACTGGCTTGGCGCTTGCGGCGTGCGCGTGGTATGCCTTTACGTATTGGCTGCATCGAGACAACGATGTGACATGGTTCCCGCCGTCCTCAAGCTGTAACTTGCATGCATCCCCCTGTTCCGCCACGTTAGGCGATATAGGACGTGTAACGCTTCATGTTCAGGCTAGTGGGCGGATAGATGCATTGGAAATACTACCATTGGAAGTCGAGGTAGATGGCGTCAAAGCTACTCAGGTAGACGTCGACTTTGTCGGCCGTGATATGGATTTGGGGCTACACCGGTTTACCCTTAATGCCCGTTCACCCGGCCACTTTCAGGGTCAAGGCCAAGTGGGGATTTGTACCCAAGCCGTTATGCCCTGGCGTGCACGTGTCATACTGGAAACCGCAGAAGGCAAAGTGGGCAGTTGGTTCGATTTTGACGTGATACGGAGTTAACACATGGCAAGTAAACCATTATGGATTGGCGCCGGGGTAGCCGCAGTATTAATCGTCGCTAGCAGCATCGGTCTTTACCAATACGCTTTCGCCCCTAACAGTGATGAACCTGTGGGAGGGCCGGTAGAAATGCCGTCCACCCAGGGTGATTTTTCATTGTCCCAGATGGACGACGATCAGTTGGCCATCCTTTCGTTTGGCTACACTTACTGCCCTGATATATGCCCGATGACGCAGTCGGTAAAGCGCCAAGCGTTAGCCCAACTCACTGAAGCGCAGCGCGAGCGCGTGGTGCCCGTAATGATTACCGTCGATCCCGAACGCGACACGATTGAGCGCATGCAGGAGTACATGGGTTTTTTCGGCGAGGATTTTATTGGCGCGGTAGGCAGCCAGGAACAACTTGAGGATGTGGCGTCACGCTATGGCGTGATATGGCGAAAAGTCGAGGCGCCGGATTCAGCAATGGCTTACACCATCGATCACAGCGCCTCGCTTTTTTTAGTCAACCGTGATGGCGATATTCTTCAGCGAGTACTCTACTCACCAACTCCACAAGGCTTAGTCTCAGCATTAGAGCGCGAACTAAACGGTTAATCGGTTTGTTCAGGTGTGGCTTGTAAACGATCAAGCATAGCCATTAAGGCGCCAATTTGGGTGCCGCTACGGGTATCGTGCTGCGGGCTTAGCTGCCAGGTACTTTCGGCAAACCCCCACCAGTCCCAGCAGCCCTGCGGATTGGCCATACTGCTCTCTGTTTGAGGATAGAGGACGATTTGCTGATGTGTTGCCGCCCAGGCGTTTAGCCCGGTGTAGCGAACGAACGTATCGCCAATCGAATCTGCGTTCATTTGACAACCGTGCAGCGCCAGCGTTACCGGGCAGTTACCGCCGTCACAGCCTTCGGGGATAAATACATAGCCAGTATCGGCGAAGCCTTTTACGGCAAACTCCGATTGGTCGAATGTGACTAATTCACCACCCTGCTCGCCCTGATTATCAGTGACAAAAGCTTCTCGTTCGGGGTAAAGCCAATCGAGCATGTCACCGGCAATATCTTCATCGCAGGATAAAACATAACTACCGCCCCCTTGCCGACAATCACCCCACTCATAGGGGCCGGGTGATGAGTTGTTAGGCAAACGCACCGGCCAACCGTGGCCCGCATCTTCACTGCGCGCAACGCGCAACTGATCAGAAGAGGCAAGCCACTGCTCCCATTGCTCAGCCAGCAAATCACCTAGTGCAGGCTCTACCACCTCATCCTCTTCGCCATGCCATAAATAGGCGCGAAGCTGGCTAAGCTCTTCGGCACTACCTACTTGCTCAAGCTCGAGGTAGCGTTGGTAACGGCTCTCCAGTTCATCTAATGAAGGGGCGCCGCGGCGGGTCATCATGCACTGATTTAACGCCAAACTCAGCGAGCCCTGCGCACAGCTCCAGGGTCCCGCCGCCAGCACACCCAGGCCACTAAACCGCTCCGGCCAAGCGACCGCTAGCTGGGTCGCCATATAGCCGCCCGATGACACCCCCACCACGCTTGCTTGATCGGCAGCAGCACCTAAGGCGGACAAATCATCCGGCTCGTTCACTGTCTCGGCCTCGGCGATGAGTGGCAACCCCAGGCCGATACAAAGCAGCACGTAAGCGATCGGGTGCGGCGTGACGAGAGGGGCTGAGAGCATCGCTTATTCGACGCCTAACAGTTCAACGCGGAAGGTCAGCACTTCGTTGGGTCCAATCGGCCCTTGGCCATTCTCGCCGTAAGCAATATCGGCAGGGATATACAGCATCCAGCTATCGCCGACGCTCATCATCTGCAGCGCTTCCTGCCAGCCTTCGATCACCTGATTGGTTTGGAAGCTGACGGATTCGCCGCGCTCAAATGAGCTGTCAAATACAGTGCCGTCTAGCAACATGCCTTCATAGTTCACTTCGACGGTATCTTCAGGGCCAGGAGTAGCGCCGTCGCCCGATTCAAGCACTTCATATTGAAGACCAGAGTCCGTCACCGTGACCTCATCACGCTCAGCGTTCTCGGCCAGAAAAGCTTCACCCTCTTCGAGATTGTTCTGTGCCATCTCTTCGGCTTCCGCTTCGCGCGCTTGCATTGACTGCTCTTGGAACGCCATTAGCGCTTCAGTCATCTCTTCTTCACTGAGCGCTAAGTCATTGTCTTCAAACACATCGCTCATACCGTCGTTAAACGCGTCTAGATCGAGGTCTTCAATGTCCGCCTGCATACTTTCACCGAGGGTAACACCCAGGCTATAGGCCAATCGCTGTTCATCTGTTTCTGGCGCTGCCGCTGCAAAAGGGGCAACCAAGAGCAAACCTGTCAAAGCCGTTGTAGAGAGCAGTAGTTTCATGAAAGATCCTTTTATCTTGTATATAGCGGCGCCAAACGCCAATCGGTGTTACGCAAAGACTAACACCCACCGACCCAAGCTGCATCTTCGGGTGGTGGGTGCCAATAAGACCACAAAATGAGCGAGAGGTTTAGGCTATTTAAACGACCAGCGTGGGGCAATGAGCTGCCCCTGCCACCCGTTGAGACACACTCCCCAACAGCGGATTTTTCTCGCCGTTGGTGCCCTGGGCGCCTATCACAATCAGATCGCACTCCCGCTTGCGGGCAAAGCGCACGATGATACGCGATGGTCGGCCGCCTTTTACAAATGCACGCACGCGAGTGCTGTCCGCGCCCAACTCAATAGCGTGGGACTTGGCATGAACGGCAATCTCGGTGGCGTACTCTTTTAGCGCATCATCCGGGATATCCAGTTGGTTAGGCCGCACCATCGAGAGCGAGGCTTCCAGCAGACTATGGTGTTTAAACACGCACAGCAGATAAAGCTCGGCGCCGGTCAGCATATGCAAGCCCACCGCTTTTTCCAGCGCCCTTAAAGCGCCTTTAGAACCATCCACCGGGACTAAAATGCGATTAAACATTCGCGTACTCCTTGTGGCTGTTTAACGGAAGGCAACATCGCGCAGGAACAGCGCAATTTGCGGGAACATGATCAGCAGAGCGGCGGCTAAAATCAGCATGAAAATAAACGGCGGAGTGCCTTTGATCACATCCCAATAGGGGCGCTTGAAAATCGCAATCGCGGTGAAAATATCACACCCAAAGGGCGGGGTAGCCGAACCTATTGCCACCTGCAGCGTGATCAAAATACCCACCAGTACCGGGTCGAGTCCAGTGGCCTCAATGGCAGGGGTAAAGATAGGCGTCAATACCAGAATGACCACAATGGGATCGACAAACATACAGGCAACGAAGAAGGCGATACAGATGGCAATCAGCACGCCCGTGGGGCCTGCTTCGTTAACCCCCACCGCCTCCAAGATCATCTGTGGGATCTGGGCAAAAGATATGATCCACGAGAAGCCATTACCCACCGCCACAAGTATAAACACTACTGCGGTAATCAAACCGGTTGACTTGGCGATGGCATAAATGTCGTTCATCTTGAGCGAGCGGAAGACCACAAACTCGAGCAAAATGGCATATAGCACACAAGCCGCTGCGGCTTCAGTCGGACTAAAAATACCGCCGTAGATACCACCGACAATAATCACCGGAAAACCAAGCGGCCACAGTGCCTGCTGAACCGCTACTGCGCGCTCTTTCCAGCTCGATTTTGCTTCTGTGGGTACATCTTTAACGATGGCGTAGATAATGCAGTAAATCGAAAACATAAGCAGGATCATTAACCCTGGCCCAATCCCGGCAATAAATAGCTCACCGATGGAAGTCCCCGATATAACCCCGTAAATAATCATGCCGATACTGGGAGGGATCAAAAACGCGATGTCGCTGGCATTGATAATCAGTGCCAGCGTGAAAGAGTCCGAGTAGCCCGCTTTAAGCATCTTTGGGCGCAATGGCGACCCAACGGCAACCACGGTCGCCTGAGTAGAACCGGATACAGCACCAAATAGCGTGCACGAGGCCGCCGTACTTACCGCCAAACCGCCTTTAATATGACCTATAAACGCCATTACCATATCTATCAAGCGGTTAGCGGACTGGCCGCGGGTCATGATGTCAGCGGCAAGAATAAACATCGGCACAGCGATTAGCGAGGCTGGTCGTATGCCCGCCATCATCTGCTGGATCAGCGTATCCATCTGGCCGAAGCCGTTAAACATCATATAGAAGCCGATTACCGCAGCAGTAATCAGCGGAATCATCATCGGAAAGCCCAGCAGCAGCAGGGCAATCATGGTTGTGACCATTATTGTCGTCATAGCTGTTCCCCTAGGGTGCAGTGCCCCGCGTTAAACTTCCGTTTCCGTATCTTTATAACCATCCACCACGCCCGTCGAGAGATAGACATCCCGGGACGTTAAGTTTTTAACGGCGGTCAGCAAGTATTGAATACCGGTAATTAAAAACCCCATCGGCACCCATAGGTAGATGATCCACACCGGTAAACCCAAGGAGGGCAACACGCGGCCTTTGCTCTGCAGATCAAGGATATAAACAATCGAATAATAGAGGAGGAAAAACATCACCAGCGAGGTAAACAGTGCAATGCAGATCATCAGCACTTTGCGCCCGCCTACCGGCAATGCATCGTAGATAGCCGACATGCGTATATGGCGGCCATGGCGCGCGGCATAGCCAACCCCCGCAAAGGTGATCATGATAATCAAAATGCGGTTTAGCTCGCCGGAAAACATAATGCTGTTACCAAATACAAAACGAGCAACCACGTTGGTGACCGTATTCAGCGCCATTAGCAAAACGCCCATCGCGAGGATCACGGCTTCCATTTTGCTAATTGCAGTGTCGATCACACCTAATATCCCCGGCAAGCCGGAGCGATAACCCTTTTCCATCTCTTCATCGGTCATGGCCGGACTCCTTTGTGGCAGCTCTAACAGCATCAAATATGCACTGAAGAAACGTTTAACGTAGCGTAACGGCATGCCGCCGC
The DNA here is from genome assembly GCF_031010195.1 of Halomonas sp. SpR8. GTDB lineage: Bacteria > Pseudomonadota > Gammaproteobacteria > Pseudomonadales > Halomonadaceae > Vreelandella. The sequence goes on from NZ_JAUAMC010000005.1 coordinate 266,074, forward strand.
GGATGTTTCAACGCTAGATGTACGTAACCCAACAGTAACGGTGTTAAAGCCTTGAACAAATGATCTTGAGTACCACAGTATAAAAAAAGGGGCAGCCTTAGCTGCCCCTTGGGTAATCCCCATCTAGCCTGTAGGGCTTAAAGAATGATTACTCGTTGCTTACGGCTTCAAGGTCAGCTTTAAACTGCTCAAGCAGCTCTTGACCTTTATCGCCGGTCATTTCCAAAAAGGCTTCTTCAACCTGCGGGGCACGGTCACGGAAAGCCTGGATTTGCTCTTCATCCAAACGCGTCACGGTGACTTCGTCCGACGCTTCCTGAATCTTCTCGAGCGACTCCTCGGCTAAGCCTTGGATATGTTCGATAGTGTGGTCATAAGCCGCCTGTGAGGCTTCTTGTACCAGTTCCTGGTCTTCTTCTGAAAGACCATCATAGAAGTCCTGGTTAGCCATCATCGCGGTCGTGAACCAACCGTGACCGGTAAACGTTAGGTGCGGAGACACCTCGTATAGGCCACCGGATTCGATCCAAAAGATCGGATTCTCTTGACCATCGATAATGCCGGTCTGGAGACCACCATAAACTTCGCCCCACGGCAGCGGCGTCGGCGTTGCACCAAAAGCGTCGTAGGTTTCCGTCAGCAGCGGGTTGGTCATGGTACGAATTTTCTTGTTATCCAGCCCCTCCGGTGAGGAGAACGGCTCATTGGTGGTCACAACCATTTCGCCTTCTGGATACATCTTCAGCAGCTCTAAACCTTGCTCGGCGTAAAGCTCAGGAAACATCTCGTTGATAGCCTTACTTTCGTCGAAAAACTCCAAAACGGTTTCTTCGTCGGTAGGCAGCAGGTAAGGAATGAAGAAAATTTGCGCTTCAGGGATCAGTGAACCGGTAAAGCCAGGCGACTGGTTCACAAACTGAAGAATACCATTCTGCGTCTGCTCCATGATGTCATCAGACTCACCCAGCTCACCAAAGCGGTAAACCTGAACGGTGTGGTCGGAGTTCTCTTCGATATGCTCTTTAAAGGCGTAAGCGAAAACGTCTTGAACGTCGCCTTCGTACTCTTCGTGGGCATAACGCCAGTTATCTGCTTGGGCGACAGCTGTCATACCCATCAACAGTGCCGCAACGCTCGCTGAGGTCACTAACTTGGTCGTTACTGAACGATTAAATACTGGTTTGCTTGCCTTCATGCGATGTTCCCCTTGCAGTGGTAAGCGCGCTGTAAAAGTGCGCAAGAACCTAGTTAATCCTCGCGTATCTCAACACGACACTTTTCCGTTATTCGGTATTTGCCAACCACAATGCTGCTGCTTTTATTGTGTGCTAGCGGTCGAATAACGCTAGGTATTTAAAAATCATCTTAAATTCAGGCTAGCGCGCTCCTTGTAGAGGGTCAAGCTGGCAGGCAAGCGTTTGTAGCGCTGGAAGCAGCGCTGTGTGACGTTTTTCGCCCGCAGCAGGCTTGAAGTCAATTTCAACTATTAAAAGCTGTTTTCGCAGCCATTGCGCCGCATCTAGCGTTTTTTCTGCGATGTTCGCGACACGCTGCTCATGGAGCGGTGCCGTAATAACCCACGATTGCCAACGTTGAAGGTTCTCACGCTCGGCCATTAGCTCCGCCTGCTTAACAGTTTCTCGCAGCGCTGTTATGGATTCGCTAGAGACTGCCGAGACTTTTAAATCGCGGCGTAATCCACGCAAAACCTCCGTCACATCGCACTGCCACAAGCGACGCTGCTCACGTTCTGGTTCCAGTGCAGCAGGTAGGGCTTCTAAACCGAACGAATAGAGCCAGCAATGAAACAGCACCTCGCAAATGTCCAGCCCGGCATCATCTTGAAGTGTCAGACAAGCGGCCTCAACGCCGGGCTTGGCATACAGCGCCAGTGCAAAATCCCATAACGGTGCCTGCTGTAAGCGTTGCAATCGGGTAGAATCAAGCGCAGTAGAATTTCGCATCAAATGACCCACTTTCTTCGGGAGAAGGCATGATCGCACTGCGCCAAGTCGCCCTGCAACGCGGCACGCAAACGCTACTCGACAACGCGGACGTTACCCTTCATAACGGGGTAAAGACCGGGATTATCGGGGCAAACGGCGCCGGTAAATCGAGCCTGTTCAAACTCCTGCTCGGCGAGCTTGCGCCCGATCAAGGCGAGATCGAAATGAGCGGCGGCCAGCGCATCGCGCATATGGCCCAGGAAGTAGACGCCCTCGACCGCCCGATTATTGAGTATGTACTCGATGGCGACTTGGCGCTACGCCAAGCAGAAGCTGACTTACGGGCCGCTCAGGAAGCCGGGGAGGCGCACCGGGAAGCTGAACTGCATGGATTAATTGAAACCCTGGATGGCTATCGGGCCGAGTCTCGCGCGGCGCAGCTCTTGGTGGGGCTGGGTTTTGTCCAGTCAGACCTTAGCCGCCCGCTCTCGGCGTTTTCCGGCGGCTGGCGGATGCGGGTCAACCTCGCCCGCACCCTGTTTATGCCTTCCGACCTGCTGCTGCTGGATGAGCCCACCAACCACCTGGATCTGGATGCCCTGCTGTGGCTGGAGCAGTGGCTGACCCGCTACCCCGGCACCCTGCTGCTGATTTCCCACGACCGCGACTTCCTGGATGCGGTGTGCGACCACATCGTGCATATGCATCACCAGACTCTGGAGCTTTACCGCGGCAATTACTCCCAGTTTGAGCGCACCCGCGCCGAAAAGCTTGCCCTGCAGCAAGCGGAAGCGGCCAAGCAGCAGGCGCGCCGAGAGGAGATCGAACGGTTTATCGCCCGCTTCCGCGCCCAGGCGACCAAGGCGAAGCAAGCGCAAAGCCGGGTCAAAATGCTCGAGCGGATGGAAGATATCGCCGTTGCCCACGTTGATTCCCCCTTCCACTTTACGCTACCCGCTGCCGATAAAACCTCCCATCCACTGCTGGTGCTGGATCAGGCGCAGTTGGGTTATCCCGGCGAAAACGGGGGTGAGGGAAATGTGCAGTTGGATAAGGTCAACGTTACCTTACTGCCCGGCAGCCGCATTGGCCTGCTTGGCCCCAACGGCGCGGGTAAATCAACGCTGATTAAGTCGCTCACCGGGGAGCTGGCGCTGCTTAATGGCAAGCGTGTACCCGGCGAGCACTTGGCGATTGGTTACTTCGCTCAGCATCAGCTTGAAGGGCTGGATGTCACCTCGACGCCCTTCGTTCACGTGCAGCGCCTCTCGCCCACCGCCAGCGACCAGGAGATTCGCAACTTCCTGGGCGGCTTTGGCTTTAAAGGCGATGACGCCTTCGGCACAGTCGCCAACTACTCCGGCGGTGAGAAAGCCCGCCTGGCGCTGGCGCTCGTCGCTTGGCAAAAGCCTAACCTACTGCTGCTCGATGAGCCCACCAACCACCTGGATTTAGAGATGCGCGAGGCGCTGACCCAGGCGCTGGCCAGCTTCGAAGGCACGGTTATTCTGGTCTCCCACGACCGCCATTTACTGCGTGCCACGGTCGATGAGTTTTGGAAGGTGGCGGATAACCGCGTCGAGCCCTTCGATGGCGATTTGGAAGACTACCGGGTTTGGCTCAAAGCGCGCCTGGAAGAGAGTCGCCGGGATTCCCGCAGTGAAAAAGCCGAGCGCCAGAACCAGCAGCCCAGCGGCGATAGCCGTGAAGCGCGCAAGGCGTCGCGCAAAGCGGCCGCCGAGCTACGCGAAAAGCTGCGCCCGCTGAAAAAACAGCGCGATCAGTCGGAAAAAGCCATGGAAAAAGCCCAGCAGGAGCTCGATACAGTAGAGCAAGTCCTGGCAGACCCAGAGCTTTACACCGACAGCGCTCGCAAAGCCGAACTAACCAAGACGCTTAGCCAGCAAGCGGAGATTAAAGCGCGTTTAGATGAGTCAGAACGGCAGTGGCTTAGCGCCGAAGAGGCGTTGGAGGCGATGGAAGCAGAGCTGCTCGCCAGCGAAGGTGCGGAAAGCTAGCGCTAGAAAACCAAACTAGTTTTCCAGCAAAAACGTTACCGGGCCATCGTTGATGAGCGCTACCTGCATATCGGCGCCAAATTCACCGGTGGCCACGTTTGGCCAAGCAGTTTGCGCTTGGCTAACCAGCAGATTGAACAGCGCTTCGCCCTGGGCAGGAGATGCGGCGCTGGAGAAGCTGGGCCGCAGACCTTTGTGGGTATCTGCTGCCAGGGTGAATTGTGACACGAGCAGCAAACCGCCGTTCACCTGTTGCAGGTTTTGATTCATTTTGCCCTCGGCGTCGCTGAAAACCCGGTAGTGGAGCAGTTTATGCAACAGCTTTTCTACAGCGGCCACATCATCATGCTTCTCCACCCCCACCAGCGCCAACAGTCCGTGATCGATACTGCCGACAATCTCACCTTCTACTTCTACGCTTGCGCGCTTTACGCGCTGAATCAGTGCCTTCACACCTACTCCTCATTATCAGGCTAATCAAAGGCGTCAGTGTAAATGCTTAACGCAGGCTTTACCCCTGCTGTCACTTTTAGTAAGACAGCAATTACCACGCACGGCAGAGCATCAGATCACAGTGGGGCTCATTTAACAGCATTTCCGTCACCTGGCTTACGTGGTGGGGCTGCCCACGGCTGCCGATCATGACCAAATCTGGCGAGTGGCGCTTCATATACGCTTGCAGCACATCACAGGGCGCGCCTTGCTCCAGCACTAGCTCAACATCGGGCACTCCCTCTAACTCACGCATCAGGCTCTCCACTTCGCTGGTTAACTGCTCTCGTAGGCGCTGCAACTCATGATCACGCCAGTGAGCATAATAGGCTTGCGAACCGAGTTCGCGCTCGCCGGGCAACGACCAGGCGTGAAGCAAGGTAAGCGTGGCTTCGGGGAAGCGGATCAGCGCCTCTTTTAAGGTATGCCTTGCGGTAAGAGAAAAATCGATAGGTACCAGAATATGCTGCCAGGGCTGCGTTGGCTGGTAGGAAGCCACTACCACCGGGCAGGGAGCGCTGCGGAGCACTCGCATCACCGTCGTGCCTGCCAGCAGGTCTTTCTGCCCCCGCTTACGGTGCATGCCCAGCACAATAAGCTCGGCGTTACGTTCATGGGCTTCGCGGACGATCTCGACGTGGGGCGAACCGGTCACGGTTTGGATCAGCGTTTTCGGCGCTTCAAGGGCGTAGTCTTCGCGTAGATCGGTTAACGTCGTGGTGATGTCTTCTACCACCGCGCTCTCGACATCCAGCAGCACACGCCGCGGGAGATAGGGATCCAACACATGCAGCACGTCTAGCTGAACCCCATGGGCATAGGCCAGACGTAAAGCCCGGGCAAACGCAGCGCGATTGTCAGCGGAAAGATCGGTAGCGAATAGGATCGTACTTGGGATCGTACTTGAGATCGAACGAGGCATGGCGAAACGCTCCTCGGCTGAGCAGCCCAGCCTTACAAGTCGTTAAGCAAACACTCCTTAGCATGGTGTGCAATGCGCTTTCTCGCAAGCAACCTATGACCAAAACCGATTAAAGCACTACACCCAATCACCACCAGGCGTGAAAATGGTGCACCGGTCCGCGGCCTTTACCTACGCTTAAGCGCACGCTCGCCTCTAGCGCCGCGTGCAGCCACTGCTTGGCATCGCTGATGGCGGCTATCGGGGCATCCGTCCCGGCATCCACGGGTAGCTTCGCCAGGCAGGCAGCAATTGCCGAGGAGAGCGCGCAGCCGGTGCCGTGTAAATTGTCGGTATCAATACGCGAGGCGGGCAACCACTCATGGGTATTGGGGGTTGCCAGCAGATCCGGGCAGGTGGCACCACGCAGATGGCCACCTTTCAGCACCACATAGGGTGCGCCCAACTGCGCCAAGCCCGGCAGCATCGCCTCCATGGCGTCTAAACTGGTAGGCGAGGCCGTGCCGAGCAGTACCGCGGCCTCCGGCAGGTTAGGGGTAATCACATCGGCGAGCGGCACGAGAATATCGCGTACGGCGCGAATGCCTTCATCGTCGACTAGAATGTCGCCACTCTTAGCGACCATCACTGGGTCGAGCACAATCCAGCGTGGGCGGCGCTGACGCAGCACATCGGCGATGATCTCCGCGACTTCACGGCTAGTGACCATGCCAATTTTGACCGCATCTATCGCCACATCGTCCAGCAGGTGTTCCAACTGCTCGCGAATGGCCTGGGGAGCGACAGGGTACACCGAGGCCACGCCGCAGGTGTTTTGGGCAATCACCGCGGTAATCACGTTGGTGCCGTAAACGCCGAGGGCTGAAAAGGTTTTCAAATCGCCCTGTAGACCAGCACCACCGGAAGGGTCGGAACCCGCGATGGTAAGCACATTGCGAAGACGGGAATGGATAGACATGGGGCTCCTTCACGGCAAAATTGGCAACAAACGCCACTGTGCGCCTGCTTTTAAGATATCCACTAGGATACCCAAGCTGCGCGCCTTATGCTGCTGAAAACGTACCTGCCAGCCACACAAAAGCCGCCCGAAGGCGGCTATTGCGTGCGTGAGCGGGGCAAACTATTGAGCGGTGTCGCCTTCCGGATTGCGGGCGTTGTAGTACGCCTGCTCGGAGATGGCGTGGTAATCCTCAACCTTGTCCTGGAAAGCACTGTAGGAGTCGTAGATTCGTGTCGCCAACTCGCTGGATTCTGCCAGTTCAGCGACCACATCTTGAGAGTGCTCACGCGCCTGGGCCAGTACGTCGTCAGGGATACGGCGCAATTCAACGTCATGCTCGTTGACCAGCGTTTCCAACGCATCGTTGTTACGCGCAGTGTACTCATCCAGGACGCTTTGGTTGATGTCGCTAATCGCGCTACGCAGGATCGCCTGTAGATCCGCGGGCAGCTCCGCGTAAGCCTCTTCGTTGACGATCGCCTCGAACATCACCGTCGGCTCGTGCCAACCTGGATAGTAGTAATAGTCGGCGGCTTGATGCAGACCAAACGCCAGGTCGTTGTAGGGACCAATCCACTCTGTTGCGTCAATCGCACCCGACTGCAGCGAGGTAAAGATCTCGCCGCCCGGCATGTTGACAATGGCCACGCCCATGCGGCTCATGACTTCGCCCCCCAGGCCGGGCATGCGCATTTTCAGGCCGTTCAGATCGTCAACCGAGTTGATCTCTTTGTTGTACCAGCCGCCCATCTGCACGCCTGAGGCACCCGCGACCATTACGTCAACGCCAAAGTCATCGTAAAGCTCGTTCCACAGCTCCATGCCACCGCCATAGCTTAGCCAGGCGTTCATCTCTTGGGCGTTCATCCCAAACGGCACAGCGGCAAAGAACTGTGCGGCAGGTGCTTTGCCCTTCCAGTAATAGGAGGCAGAGTGGCCAAGTTCAGCGGTGCCATCGGAAACGGCGTCAAACACCTCAAAACCTGGCACCAATTGGCCAGCCCCGAAGACTTCAATGGTCAAACGACCATTCGACATTTCATCGACCAACTGCGATAGGCGCTCAGGGCCTTGGCCTACCCCCGGGAAATTCTTCGGCCAGGAGGTGACCATTTTCCACCGAAACTCGTCTTCTTGTGCCTGGGCGTGATTATCAACGCTTGAGACCACCAGCAAACTGGCGGAAAACGCGGTCGTCATGGCAATGGCGACGGGGAGTGTTTTGGCTTTCATACAATAACCCTCTTACTGTCTATTATTACTATTATTGAGTAGGGAATACCCCGCCTAGCGTAGAACGCCAGACGGTTTGCTACAGGCCATCAATAGCTATTGACTGCTTTTAATTAGGTTGCCACATATATCCGTTGATAGCTGCGATGTTATTCAACTAACCAGATGTAAACTCCTTGCCCATTAACTAAAACTGATCAGGCAGCCACGTGGCTAGCTGCGGGAAGAAGCTCAGCATGAGCAACATCCCCAGCTGCATCAGGATAAACGGGATAACCCCACGGTAAATCGCCGATGTAGACACAGACGGCGGCGCCACCCCGCGCAGATAGAACAGCGCGAAGCCAAACGGTGGCGTTAAGAAAGACGTTTGCAGGTTGATCGCGATCATGATGCCCAGCCAAATTGGGTCAAGCCCCATGGCGAGCAGAATCGGCCCGACAATCGGCACCACCACAAAGGTGATTTCGATAAAGTCGAGAATAAAGCCGAGCAGGAAGATCACCAACATAACGATGAGTGTCGCGCCGACCACGCCGCCGGGCATACCCTCGAACAGCTCGGTCACCATGTGTTCGCCGCCGTAGGCACGAAACACCAGCGAAAACAGCGCCGCACCGATCAAGATCAAAAATACCATGGTGGTGACGTGAGTCGTCGAGCGCAGCACGTCTTTCAGCGTCTTCATGTCGAGCTGACGATAAGCCAGCGCCAATACTAGAGCGCCAAAGGCGCCTACCGCAGAGGCCTCCGTGGGCGTGGCAAAACCGCTTAAGATTGAGCCCAGTACCGCCACAATCAGCACCACAGGGGGCACCAGCCCTTTGAGCAGCAGCATGCCAATCCCCGAGGTATGGCCAAGTTCGGCCATTAACTCTTCACGATCAGCCGCAGGCGCCATATGCGGGCGCAACCATGCCACCAGAGCGACGTAAATCATATACATCACGACCAGCAACAACCCAGGCACTAGCGCGCCCATAAACAGGTCGCCCACCGAGACGGTTTTAGGGCTAAAAATGCCCATATCCAGCTGCGCTTGCTGATACGCTGATGACAGCACGTCACCCAGCAGTACCAGGGCAATGGAGGGTGGAATGATTTGGCCCAAGGTGCCGGTCGCGCAAATGGTGCCGGTGGCCAACGATGTGCTGTAGCCACGCTTGAGCATCGTCGGCAGCGACATCAGCCCCATGGTGACCACGGTGGCCCCCACAATACCGGTTGAGGCCGCCATCAGCATACCCACCAGCGTCACCGAAATACCCAAACCACCGCGCAATGAGCCAAACAGCAGGGCCATGGCATCCAGCAGCGTCTCAGCCACTTTAGACTTTTCCAGCAACACGCCCATCAACACAAACAGCGGTACCGCCAACAGCGTTTGGTTGGTCATTATGCCGTAGAGCCGGTTGGGCAAAGCGGCGAGATAGCCACTATCAAAGTTGGCGTCGATACCTATCGCTTCAAGCCCCAGCCCCATACCGGCAAACAGCAGCGCCGTACCCGCCAGCGAGAGGGCGACGGGAAAGCCGAACATCAGCACAATGCATATAACGGCAAATAAAATAATCGGCATGAATTCCAGCATCAAACACGCTCCTCAAGGTGATTGCCACCGGCAGCGGACGGCACTATCCGCCCGGCCATCACGTAGCCGTTGCGCACAATCTCAATCACGCCTTGCACGATCATCAGCACGGCAAACAGCGGTATTAAGGTTTTCAGTGCGTAGACGGCCGGAATACCGCCGTAATCGGAGGAGGTTTCCAGAATACGCCAGGAGTTGGCAACGTAACCCAGGCTGGAAGCGATAATGAAGATCATCACTGGAATCAACAGCGTGATAATACCTACGACATTGATTAATGCCTGGCGGCGCGGCGTCATCCCTCGGTAGAAGATATCCACCCGCACGTGGCCGTCATGGCGAAAGGTATAAGCGGCCGCCAGCATAAAGACACTGGCGTGCATATACATCACGAGCTCTTGCATAAAGATGCTGTTCACACTGAAGGCGTAACGCAGTAGTACAATCGCGAACTGAATCAACATCATAATGATGATCAGCCACGCAAGGGTACGCCCGAACCACTCTGAAGCGCGGTCCAGCGCACCAATAAACGCAGGTAGTTGTGTTGTGTCCGACATGGGAGTGTCTCGCGTAAAACGGCTAAGAGGAGTCAGCGCTCCAGACAATAGCGCATATACGCTTACAATGCAGCGCCCTCGCGCTGCACAGCGTGCTTATTATTAAATGCTTGGGCGAATTGCCGCTAAACAGGCCTCGGGCAAGGGGAGATCGACAGCGATCGGCAGGTGATCGGAGAACAGGTGATCAAGCACGTGCACCTCGGCGACCTCTAACGACTGCGACAACAGAATATGATCCAGCGCGTGGCGCGGCTGCCAAGAGGGGTAACTTAGCAGGGGTTTAACCGGATGCAGTGGTAGCGACGCACTAAAACGCTCATGGGCATGCAGCTGGTCAGGGGTACAGTTGAGATCTCCCATCACCACAACGTGGCGCAGCGGTTGAATAATCTCACTTAAATAGTTGAGTTGGCGCACCCGACCACGATGGCTGAGGGCCAAGTGGGCAACGAATACGTGCAGCGCATCCGGGCCGTCTCCAAAGCGTGCGTGGATGGCTCCGCGCCCCGGCATCGCGCCCGGCAAGCGGTGCTCCTCTATTTGGCTAGGCACCAGACGCGAAAGCAAACCGTTGCTGTGCTGGGCGATGCGCCCCAAATTGCGGTTGAGCTGCTGAACATGGTGGGGAAACCCCGCTTTGGCAGCAAGATACTCCACTTGATTGACACGGCTTGAACGAAAGCTGCCGCCATCGACCTCTTGCAGCCCCACTACGTCGAACTTACTTAACACTTCGCCCATCATATCCAAACGCTGCTGACGGCGCGGATGCGGCAATAGGTGCTGCCAACTGCGCGTAAGATAGTGATGATACGCCGACGTTTGAATGCCCACCTGCAAGTTGAATGTCAGCAAGCGCAGGTGGCCATCTTCAAGCAGCGTAGAGCGAGGGCCGCTCAATGCGGTCTCCTCACGCTCCCTAGCTTCACGCAACACGGTTATTCAGCGCGCTCGGCACGCACCTGCTCAACCAGCGCATCAGCTATCTGCGGCATATTTTCCAGACTACCAGCAGTGCTAGGCGTTACCACATAACGGCCATCAATGACCAGTGCCGGTACGCCCATCAGCTTCATTTGGCGCATCCGGCTGTTAGCCTTATTCACTTCGCTGCGCACGCTAAAATCGGTCAGCGCTTGTTTGGCTTCCTCTTCACTGACGCCATAGTTAGCGAAGAAAGCGGCAATTTCATCGGGCTCAGTAAGCGACTGCTTCTCCTGATGGATGGCATTAAAGAAATCGGCATGTAGCTCGTCTTCAATGCCCAACGACTCAGCCGCGTAAAAAGCGGTGGCGTGAGTGTTCCAATCGCCGCCCATGGTGGCAGGCATATGCTCTACGCTAACGTCGTCGTCCAGCGTCTCGTACCACTCGTTAACCGGGGTTTGCAGCCGGTAACAGTGTGGGCAACCAAACCAGAATACTTCGGTGACTTCAATTTGGCCGTCTTCGACGTGGGTCTCTACCGGTGACTCAAGCACCTCATAGTCTTGGCCTTCAACTATATCCTGGGCACTTACTGCGGCAGAAAGTCCCAAACCGGCCATCGCGACCATTAGCGTTTTAAGCATTGTATAAATTCTCCATGGGTAAGCGAGGAGTATGACCGTGAATACATTAGCGGGTTCCCTTAGCTAGCACATTGGCATCGCAAACGAGAACCCGCAAACGGCATAGCGACGCGGGCAAGCTTTCAAAGCTTAATTCGTAAACTACTTTATAAAATTAATTTATAAAATCAGTTCAGGCCTAAGAGATAGTTAGCCACTGCTTCCATATCGCTATCACTCATTTTTGAAGCGATATCGCCCATGATGTTGTTGGGGCTGTTATTACGCTCGCCTGCCGCGAAATCCTGCAGCGTTGAGACCGTGTACTGAGCGTGCTGCCCGGAAAGGCCCGGGTATACGGCGCTACCGATACCAACGCCCGTTGGCGTGTGGCAGGCAGCACAGGCGGGGATGCCTTTCGAGATATCACCAGCGCGGTACAGCTCTTCACCGCGAGCCAATAATTCAGCATCTTCGTCGCTGGTTTGCCCCAGGTTGGCGTCCTGGCGTGCAAAGTGGGCTGCCACATCCCAAGCGTCTTGATCAGAGTAGTCGTCCACCTGACCGGCCATTTGGGCAACCACACGATTGCCGTCGCGGATATCCATGATCTGTTTGGCCAGATAAGACATCTGCTGGCCCGCTAGGTTAGGGAAAGCGCCCGATGGGCTAATGCCCTGCTGCCCATGGCAGGCGGCGCAGGTTTGGGCCATTTCCTGGCCAGCAGATGCATCTGCATCGGCTTGGTAGTCCGTTTGAGCGTGGGCGGTGCCAACGGCGCCCATGGTAATTGCCAGGCTTGCCAGTAACTTTCTCATTGCTATTCCACTATGCCGTTTTATGTTTGACTGGTACGCACCCTGGGCGCTTCCCAGGCTCCACAAGTTACCAGGGTTAGCTCCGCCAAAACGAACAACGCATTGCATTAGTCGCTGTCGGCTAGAGCGCGATGGTACACTAGCGCCCCAGGTCGCAGATATAAACCGCTTGCATTATAACGAATCACCCCAGCGGCGGGAATGCAAGTCCTGGCCTGCTTTAGGGGTGGTTCGTCGCAGTACTGCTCTCTGCTTTTTATCATGATTCGCCGCCATGGGCGCTACTTTACGTGATGGTGAGGTGATGTCATTGCGCGTTGAGCAGGCCGCTCTTATGTTCGTTTTTCAGGATCAAGTCCATGTCTACCTTCCATGATAGCCCTGTCGCTCGGCTGAACTACCCGACGGCAAATTTTATTATCAGCGCCCCCACCTTGGCACTGTGCCCGGATGATACTGGCGCTGAAGTGGCCTTTGCCGGTCGCTCAAACGCGGGAAAATCAAGTGCTATCAACGCACTGACCCAACAAAACGCCTTGGCGCGCACCTCACGTACGCCGGGCCGCACCCAGCTTATTAACTTTTTTAGCGTCATGAATGATGAATCGCGACGCTTGGTCGATTTGCCCGGTTATGGCTACGCCAAGGTGCCGGAATCGGTCAAGCTAGAGTGGCAAAAGCACTTAGCCGAGTACCTGCGCAATCGCTTTAGTTTACGCGGTTTAGTACTGCTAATGGACGTGCGCCACCCGCTTACCGAGTTTGATCAGATGATGCTCGACTACGCCGACCAGCGCGAAATGCCGGTGCATATTCTGCTGACGAAGGCCGACAAACTCAAAAAAGGCCCCGCCAGCGCCTCTTTGCAAAAAGTACGTTCGCGCTTGAAGGAGTGGGAAGACTTAGTCTCCGTACAGTTATTCTCGTCGCTCAAGCGCGACGGCGTCGATACGCTGTCCCAGAAGCTGGATCAGTGGTTGCACACGCCGCCTGAAGACGCCATCTAGTCACTTTTTTCTAACGTCTCAAGCACGCTGGGCAGCTCTTTAATATGGGCAATGCGGTGCACGCGCGGAGGCAGCGCTTGCTCACCCGTGTCAGAAATCCAAACCGCATGCATGCCCAACTGCTGTGCGGGCAGTATGTCTTCTTGCCACGAGTCGCCTACGTGCATGGCGCATTCAGGCGCTACGTTTAAACGTGAGAGCGCGGTGAGAAACGGCGCTGGATCAGGCTTCGGCGTAAGCAGCTCGCCTGCGGCAATCGCCACCGGAAAGTAGCTGGCCAGCGGCTGGCGCGCTAAATGGATATTACCGTTGGTGATGGCCGCCAGTTGATAGCGCTCCGCCAAGGCGGCTAGCAAACCGGCCGCTTCTGGGTGGGGCGTAACCTGTACGCGCAGACGGTGAAACTCATTCATCGCCGCTGCCGCCCACATCAAGGCCGCACTGCGGGGCAAACCTTCGGCTTCTAACTGGGACTCTAGCGCGCGCAGTCGCAGCCAGGTGAAGTCGCCACGCCGTTCAGGCACCTGTTTAGCCAGCTGTTGACGACGCTGCAGATAATCCTGTCCGCCACCCTCGTGGGTTAATCCCAGCGCTTCTTCCTGGCGCGCCGCTCGCCAAGCCTCAAGTGCCTCCAACAGCCAACGGTAATGGCCCTCTTCGGTGCGCGCCATCACCCCGTGGTTATCCCATAGCGTGTCATCAAGATCGAAGGTAATCGCCTGCAGCGTGGTCATGGTTTGTGCTCCTGGGCTATTTTTTTCCTGGACTGGGACTTCTTTTAGCCCGGGGATGCGCCGCGTCGTAGCTGGTCGCGAGATGCTGCCAATCCAGCCGGGTATAGATTTGCGTGGTCGAAAGATTAGCGTGCCCCAGCAGCTCTTGTACCGCTCGCAGGTCTTGGCTCGATTCCAACATATGGCTGGCAAAAGAGTGGCGTAACCGGTGCGGGTGCAAATGCTCCGGCAAGCCGCGGGCAAGCGATAGCTGCGCTAGGCGTTTTTGAATGGCGCGATGGCCCAAGCGGGTACCGCGTTGACCCACAAACAGCGCCGTCTCATTGATGGGCGCAAGCGCTGAGCGACAGCCCAGCCACTCGGCCAACGCCTGCTGCGCACGCCGCCCTACCGGTACCTGGCGCGGCTTACTGCCTTTGCCTATCACTCTGACTCGGCTGTTTTGCAAATCTCCTAGGTCTAGCGCCGCCAGCTCCGCTAAACGCAGGCCACTGGAGTAAAACAGCTCGAGAATGGCTTGATCCCGGATGCCTAATGGCGAATCGTCGTGGGGAGTATCGAGAAAGCGTGCCAGCGCGTCGACATCGACCGGGCGCGGCAGGTGGCTGGGCTGTTTGGGTGTACGCAATAGACCCACTGGGTTATCGGCCAGCACACCCTGCTTGACCAGATAATCGGCGAAACTGGAAAGCGCCGCTCGGCGCCGGGCGAGGCTTCTCGGCGCTAGGCCTCGGCTACGCTCGGCGCCCAGAAATGCCCGCAGCAGCGCAGTATCTAGCGCCGCGGGGTCGGTCACCTCACGGCGCTCAGTAAATTTGCATAGTGCGCCCAGATCATGCCGATAAGCCTCAACGGTAGCAGGGCTGGCGTGAGCTGCCAGCACGATTAGGAAGGCTTCAACGCGCTTGGCTATTGGCGTTTCAGCCTTGGCTGTCTCAGCCATAATCGCCCAGGCGCAACAGCAAGCGCGCGACGATATCGCCCAGGTACTCGGTGAAGAGCGTGTCCATACTGGCCCGATAGGCATCAGGGCTGGGGCTAGCCAGCAGCAGATAGCCCAATGGATCACCCGCCGAGAGGCGCGAAATAGCGCAAGAACCCGCTTTACGGGGCGCTTTGACGTGCGGCAGCAGGCACTTCCAATCGCTGACGCTAAGCTTAACGCAGCGGCTGGTGCGGCCATCCAGCAGCGCCGCTAAGCGCGTGCTGGCGTGCTGATCGAGTACGTGGCGCGGCGGCTGCGGAGGCGTTGGCTCACTATCGCTTAGCGTCGCCGGGCACCACAGCGCCATGGCTGGGGTTTCAAAGCGTTCGCTAAGCTGGGTCGCCAACGCTTGAGCCAACGCATCGCGATCCGGCGCTTCCACCAGCGCGATCAACGTTTCGCGCAGCCGACGGTACTGGGACTCGTTGTGACGAGCGGTTTCCAGCAGGTGCTCCAGACGGCCTTCGGCTGTTTCAGCACGCTGACGCAGGTCTAACACCAGGCGCTCCAGCAGTGATACCGCCCCGTCGATATTCGGGTGGGGCACCTGTAGTTGTTGCAACAACCCTTCACGACCAACGAAAAAATCGGGATGACGCGCCAGCCAGAACGCCACTTGATCAGGATCGAGCGTTTTGCGGGGTTCAGGGGCTTGTGACATCGCCGTTCTCCTCGAATTAATTGAGTGCTGCTTAACCTAAGTACTGCTTAAACTAAGTACTAATTAACCTAAGTACTAATTAACTTAAGTACTAATTAACTTAAGTACTGCTTAACTAAGCGCTACGCGGCCATCGAAGACGCGTGTGGCCGGACCCACCATTGTTAATGCCCCTTCAGGGTCAGGCCACTCAATGCTGAGCTCCCCACCGGGTAAGTGGACTTTCACGGGGCTTTTTAACAGCCCCTGACGAATACCGCTGGCCACTGCCGCACAGGCGCCTGTACCGCAGGCCAGCGTTTCGCCACTGCCGCGCTCATACACGCGCAGACGTATTTCACTAGGCGAGAGCACCTGCATAAAGCCCACGTTAACACGCTTTGGAAAACGCGGGTGCGCTTCAACCAACGGCCCCAGCCGCTCGACCGGGGCGTCGTCCACGCTATCGACCTGAATGACCGCATGGGGGTTGCCCATTGAGACTACGCCGATCTGCAGCGTTTCATCGCCCACAGCTAGCTGATGCAGCGGTTGATCGCCAGGGGCCTCAAACGGCAGCGCCAAGGGGCTAAACCGCGGACGCCCCATATCCACCCGCACCATGCCATCGTGCTGAACGGCGAGCACCAGCGGGCCACCGGCGGTTTCCACATGGATTTCATGTTTATGGGTAAGCCGCTGGTCGCGCACAAAGCGGGCAAAGCAGCGCGCGCCGTTGCCGCAGTTTTCCACTTCACTACCGTCGGCATTGTAAATGCGGTAGCGAAAATCCATCTCCGGATCTCGAGGTGGCTCGACCACTAACAACTGATCAAAGCCAATACCGAAACGCCGGTCTGCCAGCGCGCGAATCTGTGCTTCATCCAACCGCGCGCGCTGAGTGACGAGATCGACCATGACAAAGTCATTGCCCAGACCATGCATTTTGGTGAAATGTAACAGCATTAGCGCCCCCCTTCGGGCAACAGCGCTTCGCCCGCCCATAGGCTAGCCACAGTTTCCCGCGCGCGCACCACGTGGCAACTATCGCCATCGACCATTAGTTCGGCGGCGCGCGGGCGGCTGTTGTAGTTCGACGCCATCACAAACCCGTAGGCCCCCGCCGAGCGCACCGCGAGCAGATCACCTTCGGCAATCGCCAGCTCGCGCTCCTTGCCAAGAAAATCACCGGTTTCGCAAACGGGGCCGACCACATCGTAAAGGGCGCTTTCCCTCGGTTGGCGAGTATCCACCGGCACAATCGCCTGCCACGCTTGGTACAGAGCCGGGCGAATCAAGTCGTTCATGGCCGCATCGACAATCGCGAAGTTCTTGGTCTCTCCGGGCTTTAAAAACTCCACCCGGGTTAACATCACCCCGGCATTGGCAGCAATCGAACGGCCTGGCTCAAACAGCAGTGTCAGCTGTTCACCACCTTCCCAGCGTGAAAGTCGCGCCAGCAGTTGGCTGGCGTAATCAAACGGCTGGGGCGGTTTTTCATCGCGGTAAGGCACGCCTAAACCACCGCCTAGATCGAGGTGCTCGATTTCGATACCGCGCTCACGCAGCCGCTCCATCAGCATCAGCAAACGATCCAGCGCATCCAAAAAAGGTGCCGTCTCGGTAAGCTGTGAACCAATGTGGCAATCAAGGCCTTTTACCTGCAGATTGGGCAGGCTTGCAGCCAGTTCATAAACCGACAGCGCTTCATCGACCGGAATACCGAACTTATTATCCTTCAAACCGGTAGAGATATACGGATGGGTACCCGCATCCACATCCGGGTTTACCCGCAGCGAAACCGGGGCAATCTTGCCTAGCTCACCGGCGACCCGATTCAAGCGCTCAAGCTCCGGGCGCGACTCAACGTTAAAGCACTTAATGCCCACTTCCAGCGCACGGGTCATTTCATGGGGCTGCTTGGCAACCCCTGAAAACACTACTTTTGCCGGGTCGCCACCTGCCTTGAGCACGCGCTCAAGCTCGCCAATGGAGACGATATCAAACCCCGCCCCCAACTGGGCAAGTAGCCCCAGCACGGCCAGATTGGAGTTGGACTTCACCGCGTAACAAATCAAGTGCGGATGGCCACCCAACGCTTCGGTATAGGCGCGAAAGTGACGTTCAAAGGTCGCTTTTGAGTAGACGTAGCAGGGCGTGCCGTACTCGTCGGCAATCCGTGACAGCGGCACATCTTCGGCATACAGCACGCCATCACGGTAATTAAAATAATCCATATGACTCTCCCCTTCTCCTGCGACTCTTTATTCAGAGGGCTGGTCAGATGGCTGGCCAGACTGCTCGCTAGCAGGCGCATCGTCCGGTAGATATAACGGCCCTTTTTGCCCACAGGCAGTAACCGCGGTTAACAGCAACGCCGCAAGGGCGATGATTGCTAGCGTTTTCATGCGCCCGCCTTGAGCGCACTCAACGCCTCACGCGCTCGCTGCGCGGCTGCCCGCACCTGATTGGGCGCAGTGCCACCAATATGGTTCCGGGCGGCGACCGAGCCTTCCAGGGTTAATACCTCGAACACATCCTGCTCAATGGTAGCGGAGAATTGCTGGAGCTCTTCCAGGCTCATTTCAGACAAATCTTTTTCGCTTTTAAGGCCGTAGGCTACCGATTGGCCGACAATTTCATGGGCGTCACGGAAGGCCACGCCTTTGCGCACCAGATAGTCGGCCAAGTCGGTTGCGGTGGAGAAACCACGCCGCGCCGCTTCATACATGCTGGCTTTTTTGGGCTCAATGGCGGGCACCATATCGGCGAAGGCTTTTAAGCAGTCGCGCACGGTATCCACCGCGTCAAACAGCGGCTCTTTATCTTCCTGGTTGTCTTTGTTGTAAGCCAGCGGCTGCGATTTCATCAGCGTTAATAGCGACATCAGGTGACCATATACTCGGCCGGTTTTGCCGCGCACCAGTTCAGGCACGTCGGGGTTTTTCTTCTGCGGCATGATGGATGAGCCGGTGCAGAAGCGGTCGGGCAGGTCGATAAAGTTGAACTGCGCGCTGGTCCACAGCACCAGCTCTTCGCTCATGCGCGACAGGTGCATTAACAGGATGCTGGCAAAGCTGGTGAATTCAATGGCGAAGTCACGATCCGAGACCGCGTCCAGGGAGTTTTCCGTCGGGCGGTCAAAGCCTAACAGTTCCGCCGTCACGTGGCGGTCGATGGGATAAGTAGTGCCAGCCAGTGCAGCGGCGCCCAGCGGCATTACGTTGACGCGCTTGCGGCAGTCCAACAGGCGCTCGTGGTCCCGGGCCAGCATCTCTTGCCAGGCTAGAATATGGTGACCAAAGGTGACCGGCTGGGCAGTCTGCAGGTGGGTAAAGCCCGGCATAATGGTCTCGGCTTCACGATCCGCCAGTTCGATCATGCCTTCGCGCAGGCGCTTCAACTCCACTTCGATCACATCGATCTCATCGCGCATAAACAGGCGGATATCGGTGGCGACCTGGTCGTTACGCGAACGCCCGGTGTGGAGCTTTTTGCCGGTAATACCGATCTTTTCAGTTAGCCGCGCTTCGATGTTCATATGCACGTCTTCAAGCGGCACAGACCAGTTAAATTCGCCGCGCTCGATCTCGCCCTGAATCTCGTTCAGACCGTTAATAATCGCATCACGCTCGTCATCGGTCAGTACGCCCACTCTGGCCAGCATGGTGGCGTGGGCGATGGAGCCCTGGATGTCCTGGGGGGCCAGGCGCTGATCGAAATTAACAGACGCGGTGAAGCGTGCAACAAAGGCATCGGTGGGCTCGCTAAAGCGACCGCCCCATGACTGATTCGTAGCTTGGCTCATCGAAGGTATATCCTGCTGACAAAACGTAAAAGTCGTTACGGAAAGTGGGAGTCGTTACGGAAAGTGTACCAGAGTCGCCCCGGTCAGCGGCACGCCGTTTTTATTTCTGCGCTAGCAGAGTGCCCGACGCGATGACTGCGGGAGGCCTGCGCAAAAACCTAAGGAGGGCGTCGAGGGGCATAGGGCGGGCAAAGTAGTAGCCCTGGAAATAGTCGCAGTGGCGCTGCCGCAGATAGCTAAACTGCTCTGACGTCTCGATCCCTTCGACCAATACCTCTAGCCCCATCTTCCCCGCCATAGCGACCACGCCGTCGATAATAGCCGCGTCGCGGCGGTCGGAGATAACATCGCGTACAAACGAGCGGTCTATCTTGATGCGGTTAATCGGCAGGCGTTTTAAGTAGCTTAGGCTAGAGAATCCAGTGCCAAAGTCATCTAGCGCAATCTGAACCCCCAGCGCACGCAAGTTCGTTAACGCCTGGATCGCTTGCTCGGCGCTGTCCATCAGAACGCTCTCGGTCAGTTCAAGCTCTAACAGCGATGACATAAGGCCGCTGCTAGTCAGCACCTGCTCAATTGAGGCGATAAAACCGGGGCGTTGAAACTGCATAGGCGAGATATTGACCGCCATGGAGATCTCACCCAGCCCCAGGCCGTTAAGCTGCTGGGCATTACGGCAGGCGGTGGCCAGCACCCATTCGCTGATGGGAATGATCTGGCCGGTATCCTCGGCAAGGCTAATAAAATCCGACGGTGGAATATTACCGCGCTCAGGGTGCTGCCAGCGGATCAGCGCTTCAACGCCTACCACGCGACCGCTAGGTGCGTGGATTTGCGGCTGATAATGAAGTTCAAACTGCTGCTGCTCAATGGCTTGCTGTAGTGCACTGCGTAAGCTGACCCGCTCGCTAACCTTGCGATTTAAGTCTTCGGTATACCAGTGATAGGTATTGCGTCCGCGCCGCTTTGCCTTGTACATCGCCAAATCCGCCTGCTGGATAAGCTGGCGTGGTTTTTTTATGCTGCCATCGTTGATCGCAATGCCAATACTAGCGGTAATGCGCAGCTCGCTGCCGCGATACCAGTAAGGTGGCGAAAGCCCCTGGAGAACCCGCTCGACCACTTGTATCACATCATCTTGGTGGGCCAGGTCCGACAGTAGTACGACAAATTCGTCGCTGCCAAAACGCGCAACGGTATCCCAGGGACGCAGTTCATTTTCCAGCCGCTTGGCAACCTCGACCAGAATAAAGTCGCCCACCTCATGGCCAAGCGTATCGTTGATCGGTTTGAAATCATCCAAATCAATAAACAGCACAGCTATGTAGCGCTGGTGGCGGCGCGCCACCACGCATCCTTGCTCTAAACGCCGCCCCAGTAGCAGTTGGTTGGGCAATCCCGTCAGGGAATCATGGTGGGCGTTATGAGCTAGCTGGGCCTGATATTCGCGCTGTTCAGAAATATCGTTTTGAACACCAATAAAGTGGGTTACTTGGCCGTTCTCATCAAGAACGGGCGAAATGTACAGATCGTTCCAAAAAACCGTGCCATCCCGCCGATAGTTACGGATGACTACGTGTACTTCACGTTGTGCGGCAATCCCATCCCGCAGTTGCTTGATGGTGGCAGGGACCGACTCTTCACCCTGCAAAAAGCGACAGTTATGCCCTAATACTTCGTGACGTGAATAGCCAGTAATGCGCTCAAAAGCCGCATTTACATAAACAATAGGCAGGTCGCTGCACTGGGCGTCCGTAATAATAATCCCGTTGGTACTCGACTCAACGCCACGCTCTAATAGCTTCAGATGATGCTCGCTAGCCTTACGCCGCGCAGCCACCCGGGCGATAACGTAAATCACGCCCTCCCCCAATGAAGCGGCAACTTCTAACCAGTGCTGCTTGCCGGTTGCGGAAACGGCGCGCACTTCAAAGGGAAGCGCCTTTTCACCTTGATGCATACGCTTTAACCCCCGCTCAATGACAGGATGATCAAGGGGATCTATAACGACGCTACAGGCACGACCAATCAATTTTTCAGACGGATACCCCAACAGCGTCTCGAAGGCAGGATTGACTTGCAACAATGTGCCTTCAAAGTCGATACAGCAGAACAGATCCCGCGAAAGCAGGAAAAACTGATCAAGCTGACCATTGGTCACAACTGAGGACATGAGAAATCCTAGGATGGGTAAAAAACCGTTACGGAGGCGATAATTAGCGCTGTTATTTTTACTGTGTCGCTCGGTGCTTTATGATGAGGTTTATCATAGTTTGACTCGCCGTGTCTGCGGTATAGGGAGAACAACGTGCTATCTATCACAAAACTGCGCATTGCCACACGTAAAAGCCAACTGGCCATGTGGCAGGCCGAGTACGTTCGTGACCGTTTGATGGCGGAACACAGCGGGCTCGAGGTCGAGCTTGTGGCACTTTCTACCAAGGGTGACAAAATTCTCGATACGCCTCTTTCCAAGATTGGCGGTAAAGGACTATTCGTTAAAGAATTGGAAGACGCCATGCTAGACGGCCGAGCCGATATAGCAGTTCATTCCATGAAGGATGTGCCGATGCACTTTCCTGAGGGGCTAGGTCTTTCGGTCATCTTGGAGGGCGCTGACCCTACCGATGCTTTTGTGTCTAACCACTATTCTAGCTTGGAGGAGCTTCCAGAAGGTGCTTGCATTGGCACCGCCAGTTTGCGCCGCGGCCTGCAAATGCGCGAAGCCCGTCCCGACCTGCAAATTCTTAACCTGCGCGGTAACGTGCAAACACGTCTCGCCAAACTCGACGCTGGCGAGTTCGACGCCATCATCCTTGCCACCTCTGGACTCAAACGCTTGGGCTTGGATGCGCGAATTGCCCAAGCGCTACCGCCTGAAGTGTGCCTGCCCGCCTGTGGCCAAGGAGCGCTTGGCATTGAGTGCCGCCTGCACGACCCCGAGCTTATCGCCCTATTAACCCCGCTTGATGATGCGGATACCGCCACGCGGGTGCGCGCCGAGCGGGCCATGAACACCCGCCTGGAAGGCGGCTGCCAAGTCCCCATCGCTGGCCATGCAGTACTCGACATTGATAATGAAACCATTTGGTTACGCGGCCTTGTCGGCAACCCAGAAGGTACCGACGTTATTCGTGCCGAAGGCCGAGGTTCAATGCACGAACCTGAAGCGTTGGGCATTCGCATTGCTGAAGATCTACTCGATCAAGGTGCAGGCGATATTTTGGCAGAGGTTTACGGCCGAGAACTATGAGCCAACCGGTACTGATCTGCCGCCCCGGTGAGCGCGGTGAAGCATTAGCCGCTGCCTTACGCGCCCAAGGCGAAAGCGTTGAATCGCTAAACGTAATGCAACTTGAAGCGTTGCCAGAAGCCCCCGAGTTACGTCGAATCTGGCTGGATATTGATCAGTACCATAAGATAATCGTCATCAGCCCCTTTGCCGCCATGTGCTTAAGCGAAGCGCTGGATCGCTACTGGCCACAACTCCCCATCGGCATTGACTATTACAGCGTTGGCAGCGCCACCGCGAGCACACTTTATGAGCAGTTGGGTGTCCGCGTACATTTACCGTTACCTGCGGCGGGCGAAGATACCAGTGAAGCACTGCTTGCGCTTGCCTCGCTGCAGCAGTTAGACCATCAGCGAGTTCTACTGGTGGCGGGCGAAGGGGGCCGCCCACTACTCGCAGAAACGCTTGCTCAGCGAGGGGCTCAGGTAACGCGCGCAGCCGTCTACCGGCGCACGCTGCAACCTCTTTCCCCTGCTCTGCAAACGCGCATTTTTTCAGCTAATTACCGGGCGTTGATCGTCACCAGCAGCGAACTACTGGAACATCTGGCAAAATGGTGTAATCAGGCGGCCTTGAACCAACCGCTAATCGTTTCCAGTCGCCGTTTGGCTACACTGGCAGGCATACTGGGTTTTAGTGACCTCAAGGTGGCGTCGGGAGCAACGCCAGCTGCGTTGATAGCGGCGTTGGAGACCTGCGACCCACAGGGTGCCGATGTCGATCAAGGAACTTACTAAGGGCTAGCGACAGATGAGCAAACAAGTAAACGATCAGGGCGATGTAAAACCGACGTCCACTGATGCCTCTCAAGGCGTCTCTAAAACAAGTGACCAGGCTGCCACTTCCGACACGAGCGTGCCGGCCACGCCACCCAGCTCAACAGCATCGCCTCAAAGTGGTGCTAAAAATAGTCGTTCGCAGCGGCGCGGCAAAGGATCGTCGACTGCCAGTACCACCTCGCCCAGCGGTGCAGAGGCTGTGTCTCCTCAGACGAGTACTTCCCCTGCGGATACCGCCTCCACTAGCGCAGATAAGCCTAGCGACAACGCAAGTAACGCAAATAGCAGTGTAGTTTCCTCGACGCCGAGCGCCGCTGCATCGACGCCTTCAAGCACTAAGCCTTCCGATACTAAATCTTCAGAGACTAAATCTTCAGAGACTAAACCTTCAGAGACTAAGTCTGCGCCCTCTTCGTCTTCGAACTCGCCTTCTTCCAGCTCTGGCTCCACCTCAAGCTCCAATGCAGATGTGGCAAAACCAGCTAACGGTGGAACAACCGGCACCACACCACCACCGAGCAGCCGTAATGGTAGCGGTGGCGGCAAAGGCAGTGGCTTTGCTATTGCCCTAGTCATTATTCTGGCAATCGCCTTGGCGTTGGTTGCTTGGCAAGGCTGGCAGCGCCTGGAAAGCCAACAGCAACGACTCAACGAGCTGGCGCAACAGGCTGAGAGCAGCGCCTCGCAACAGGCGGTAAGCGACCTAGAGTCACGCATAGATAGCGGCGAAGCTGAGCGCGATGAAGCGCTGCAAGGCACCATGGGCGAGCTGCGCGAGGAGTTTGACAGCTACCGCAGCGACGTCGACGAAACCCTGGGCCAAGTGCTTGACCAGCTGTCTCAAGAGCAAGAGACCGATGACCGAGACTGGCTACATGCCGAAGCTGCTTACCTTCTCCGCCTAGCCAATCAGCGCCTGCAGTTAGAAGGCGATGTTGAAGGCGCGGCCGCGCTGCTGCGCACCGCCGACGCCCGCCTGGTCGATGCTGACAACCCCGCGCTAACCACCGTTCGCCGTGAAATTGCCAATGAGCTAGCGGCACTCGATGCAGTGCCCCAGGTTGACCGCACCGGCCTCTACTTAGCGTTAAATGCCCAGCAGGAGCGCATTTCAAGCTTGCGCCTTTCGCAAGAAATCGAAGAGCGCGCGGTGACCTCTAGCATCGAACAGCCACCCACCGGCACGTTCCAGCGCCAGTTGGCTCGCTTCGGTGAAGAGCTAAAAGACCTAGTGGCGATTCGCCATCACGACGAAGCGCTGGAAGCCCTGGTAACACCGGAGCAAGAGTCGTACCTGCGTCAAAGCCTGCGCCTGGTACTTGAGCAGACTCAACTGGCCCTGCTCAACGAAGAGAAAGAGCTTTATGACGCGAGTATCGATAAAGCGCTAGAGCTGCTGAACGGCTATTACGATACGACTCGCGAAGCAACACAAAGCGTTATTGCGCGCCTTGAAGAGCTTAAGCAGGCTGAGGTAAAACCGGAACTGCCCGATATAAGCGCCTCACAGCAGGAGCTTGCTCGCTTTATTGAAAACCGCTACGAGTCGCGCGGTGAAAGCGGAGGTGATGCATGAGAAAGCTTATTCTCCTGATCGTCGCAGGCCTTGCCGTCGGGGCCCTGTTTGGGCATCTGATGATGTCGGTGCCTGGCTACTGGCTGATCCGCGTTGGTGACACCTCCATGCAAACCTCGTTTTGGTTTGGCTTGGTGCTGCTGTTCGCCGCGTTTATTGTGCTGCACTTCGTACTCCGCCTGCTGAGCGGCATTATTCGTCCCATGGGACGCTTTCGTAGCTGGAACAGCCGCGCCCGTAACCGGCGCGCCATGCAGCGCACCGTACGGGGGCTGGTAGCGCTCACAGAAGGTCGCTGGAAAAAAGCCGAAAGAACCCTGGTTAACGCCGCCGATGACTCCAGCACACCGCTGGTTAACTACCTATCGGCGGCACTGGCAGCCCACTACCAGGGCAATCACACCAAGTCCCAGGAGCACCTTAATCAGGCGCAGCTAACGACTGAAGGCGCCGATACGGCCGTAGGCTTGATGCAAGCGCAAATGATGATTGAGCGCCAGCAGCCGGAAGAAGCATTGGCGATCCTCAATCGTCTGGATAAAAAGCTCTCGAACCATCCCCAGGTGCTCAAGCTGCTTAAACAGGTGCACCTGAGCGTTAACGACTGGGAAGGCCTACGGCGCTTGATTCCCCGCTTGGCAGCCCAGAAGCTGATTACTCAGCAGGAACGCGAGCAGCTCGAGTTTAAAGCCTACCGCGAACTCATCGTATTTGAATCGCAAAATCCCACCAATATCGAGCGTGTGCGTGGGCTGTGGGCCGACATGCCTGACTACTTGCGGGGCAATACGGAACTGATCGTGCTTTACACCGAAGCGCTGATTCAAGCCAACGAAGAGCCGATCGCCGAACGCTTGCTTAACCACTCGCTGGATCATCACTGGGACGCACGGCTAGTGAAACGCTACGGCCTGCTGAATGTAGACGCAGGACGCCAACTGGTGAAAGCCGAAAAGTGGCTGCAAGAACGCCCCAACGACCCCGAGCTGCTGTTAGCCTGCGGTCGTCTCTCGCTGCGCACCGGCAAATGGGAAAAAGCGTTGGAATACTTTGAAGCCAGCCAGCGCCAGCGCCCCAACGGTGAAGTATGCGCTGAGCTTGCCCGCCTTTATGCAAGCCTAGGCGAACATAACAAGAGCCAGCTCTATTACCGTCACAGTGTCGAAATGCTGGCTAAATCGCTACCCTCGCTGCCACAACCCAGCGATGCTAGTGATAGTCAAAAACCAGACAGCAAAACACTCAAGAAACGAGCGTAGTTTCTGTTTTAAAAGACGTAATAAGGTGCCTGAATGGGCACCTTATTGCATTGAGTGATTACTTGGCGGGAGGCGTGTGGGGCGGGGCTGTAGCGGTGGCTTCAGGCAGCGGCTCTGCTACCGCTGATGACGGTAACGTCGCCGTGCAGTGGCCACACCGTGTCGCTTTAATAGGCACGACCATCAAACAGTAAGGGCAAGGCTGCTCAGTGGGGCTTGTCGGCGCCACCGCTTCTTCCCGCTTTAACCGATTGATCGTGCGCACCAAAAGAAACACCACAAAGGCGACAATCGTAAAGCTCACCACCGCATTGATAAACAGCCCCACGTTCAGCGTTACCGCCCCGGCCGCCTGAGCATCCGCCAGCGTTGCATAAGGCCCTTCAACCGCCCCTTGGCGCAACACGACAAACAGATTCGAAAAGTCGACCCCGCCGACCAGCAAGCCAATTAACGGGTTCATCACATCGGCTACCAGGCTTTGTACAATCAGCGTGAACGCTCCGCCAATAATGATACCCACTGCCATATCGACAACATTGCCTTTTACCGCAAACTCACGAAATTCCTGAAAGAATTTAGCCATATAGCCTCCGCTACAATGCAGCAAGCCAATACTGAAACAAGGCCGTGCCGTGTGATTAAACAATAAACGCCGTATCGCAAACGTCTTTATTAAGAGTATATCGCGCGGCTGTAGATTTTCATCGATACTTTCACTCATCATGCGCCAAGCATTACTTGCAAATTGCTATTTCATAGGCCTGGGCTAGGCAATAAATCTAGAACGCCCATAAAATGTATTACTGCTACAGCAGCAACATAAAATACGACCAAGTAAATCATCTTATTCCCACCTGGGGCTACAAAGTCACTTTCACGCTTGGGGAGAGATCGCGATTTTCTCGCCAACAATGCGGGAACAATGCATGTCCAAACCGTAGCCGCCGCTCCAGCATAACCAATCGCTATCAAAAAACCAAAAGGGAAGAAAAGAGATAAAACAAGAGGCGGAAAAAACGTAAGTATCCACGTTTTCATCCGCCCCTTTCGATTATTTTCAAAACCACACAAATCGGCTAGAAAGTCAAACACCCCCAGACCAACACCGACAAATGATGAGAAAATTGCTGCTGCAGAAAAAATACTAATAACATTAGCAACTCGCTCAGACTCTATCGCACCACCCAAGCTCGCTAAAAGCACATCAACATTGCCCCCTTTAGCAATCACTGCTCCAAACTGATAACGCGGCAAATTCCCATACACACTGAAAATCCATACCAGATATAAGCATAACGCTATTAGGGTGCCTCCCAATATGGCTTTCTTTGCTAACGCCTCGCTTTTATAGTACGACCTTAACGAAGCCACAGTGTGATGGTACCCGAAAGATGTTAGCGCAGCAGGAAACATTGCCAGCACATATGGAAAATAGCGGAACTCTTGAGATAGGTTACTAAAAATATTAAATGGTTTAACATTGAAAGTCAGACCAAAAACGCCAAAAACAAAGCTCAACACCATGAACAAAATCAAAACAACAGAAATTTTATCAACCGCTTTAGTAGAATAAAGCACAAATGATGAAAATATAGCTACAAAGATTACTGCAGCCACCTCATTGCTAATACTAACAACGCCTGAAATCATAAGACCTGCTGATGTTATATAGGCATACAGCAAAATCCCTCCAACAAAGTAGGCCATCAAGTTATTAAAATAACTAGCCTTTTTTCCTAATAAATCTTTAGTAACGGTACTGAATGACGCTCGATGATCGTAGTGCTTTAGCGCCTCCAGCAGCATCCAACCAGACAGCGTCATGATAAGCATGGTGGCAAGCAGTGCAAGCGTAGACCACATCATCCAAGCACCTGCCCCCGCCGTAGGCAAACCAAGCATTCCAGCACCAACGCAGACACACGCGACGATACAGACGCCGCCGAAAACAGATGGTTTTTTTGTCATAGTATTCACCCTTAAAGAAGGTAAAATTCACCAATTTTTTAAATTTTATTATCAAGGCGCTTGTTAATAGGATGGTGTTTCTCAACACACGAAAGTGGGTATAAAGACGGCATTCTGGCCGCCTTCACAGACAATATGGAAAATCTCTTGAGACTTGAAGCTTGTATCTACATCAATGTACGAACAGACCAAAGCTCTGGAAAGAATTTCAAGTCAAGCGCTTTTTTAAGATAGCTAACACCAGCGGTTCCTCCGGTACCTGCTTTAAATCCAATAATTCTTTCCACCGTTTTCATATGACTAAAGCGCCATTTTTGAAAATTATACTCTGTATCAATCAATTTCTCAGCCAACTCATAAAGATCCCAATACTTGGTAGTATCTCGATAGATATCAGCCCAAACGGCTTCAACTTCAGAGGAAGCAACATACGGCTCCGAGAAGTCTCGATCAGTCACATCTTCAGGAAGAGAGAAGCCACGCTGACTCAACAACTTAAGGCATGAATCATAAAGACTTGGAGCATTTAACACATTAATCAAATGTTGATAATTCTTAGGATGCGAACGGTGCGCTTCAATCAATCCTGGGTGTTTATTTCCTAGAAGGAACTCCAACTCCCGATATTGGTATGACTGGAATCCAGAGCTTTGCCCAAGACTGTCGCGGAAGGAAATATAATCTGCTGGTGTCATAGTAACCAGCACCTCCCAGGCCTGAATCATTTGCTCCTGTATCCGCGCGACCCGCGTTAGCATTTTTAAAGCAGGTTGAAGTTCATCAGCCATTACATGATTAGCAGCTGCATGAGCTTCATGAAGACACTGTTTAAGCCATAGCTCTGAAACTTGATGAATGATTACAAATAGCATTTCATCGTGCACATCTGAGCGCGGCCGCTGACACGACAGGAGGGGCTCTAGTTCTAGGTACTGCCCATAACTGATATCCTGGTCCCAATGAACATTTTTTTCATCTTTCAAGTTTAACGTGCTTTGGCTAGCACTTTTCTTATCATAATTGTTCATAGTTACTCCATTTAAGATATATATAGCTCTTATCTAATCACCGCAGGGTTTGTTAAAGACATCACACCACTAGCCATTAAAAAACATGAACTCCTGATGTAGTGACTCAATAATGTCGAAGTGATCACAGCCTGCTCGACTAGATAGCCCTACTTCTACTCCTGAGGCCTGCGCTAATACTTTCATTGCTTCGCCTTGGGTGCGGAAAGCTGGAGGGTCAAGCTCACCATGCACCAACTGTAATGGCGGCAGCCCCTGCAAT
Source organism: Halomonas sp. SpR8 (assembly GCF_031010195.1). Taxonomy (GTDB): domain Bacteria; phylum Pseudomonadota; class Gammaproteobacteria; order Pseudomonadales; family Halomonadaceae; genus Vreelandella. The sequence goes on from NZ_JAUAMC010000005.1 coordinate 295,548, forward strand.
GCCTGGCACAATGGGCTAAGATGCTCAGCTTGCTCGGCATCCAACCCCAGTGGAGCATCAATGTAAGTGCCTACTAGAGGCCGAAGGTCATAAATACCGCTGGCCAGTAAAAGTGACTCGATGTCACATAATGCTGTCTTTCCCAAACAGCTCATTAGTGCTAACTGAGCCCCGGCACTGTGGCCACCTAAATGAATACGGCCACTTAACCCGTAACCACTCGCTTTCCGGCGCAAGACATCTACCCCCTGCTGGCAAGAAGCCACCATCGTCTCAATGGAAGCTTCCGGTGCCAGCGGGTAATCCAAAGATGCAAAAGCCCACCCCTGTTTCAACCAATGAAGTGCCATAAAGTCCGTCGCCGAGGCAGTTAACTCCTGCCAATAACCACCATGTAGAAATGCCATGAGGGGCCAGGGCCCTTCTCCTTCCGGGAGAAAAAGATTAACTCCCTCTGATGGCGCCGAACCATAAGCAAGTCGTTCAGGCGAATGGGATGTTCTTAATTGCTCACCCAATCTTGCTTGACGAGCAAGCGTTGCTTCATGATTTCGCGCCCAACGACTTGGGGAATAAGCGTGTTCACGCGCTGCAAACTCCGCATCGCGTAACATCTCAGGTCACCTCTGAGCGAGTCTGGAAACGAGCTTCCAAGTATTCGCGATTTTCTATCACCTCCCGGAAGTGTTGGGCTGCCTGCCATACATCCTCATAGCTAAGATAAAGAGGTGTGAAACCAAAACGCATTAGCCCAGGCTCCCGATAGTCACCTATCACGCCACGTTCAATCAGTGCCTGCACAATGGCATAACCATGCTTGCGATGAGTAAATGCTACTTGGCTGCCACGCTCCGCCTGAGGCAGAGTAATGTCCTCAATACCCTCAGATTTCAGCAAGTCAGCCAGACAGTCGCGGAACAGCTCACTCAGCGCTAGACTTTTTTCTCTTAACGCGACCATATCCACTTCCTGCCAAAGCCGCAGAGTGGCTTCCAAGGGAGCATAAATCAGCGCCGAATGAGTGCCCGTGCGAAAACGAGTGATGCCGGAAGCGGGAGCGTAGTCGCAGTTGAAAGCAAAGGGAGTTGCATGACCATGCCAGCCCGAAAGCGGCTGCCAACCTTTGTCCTGATAATCTTTATGCACATAAAGAAATGCGGGTGCCCCGGGGCCACCGTTGAGGTATTTATAGGTACAACCGACCGCATAGCGGGCGCCGCAATCATGCAGATTCACCGGAAGTGCGCCAGCAGAGTGCGCCAGATCCCAAACCACCTCTGCACCCTGCGCATGTACCAGGGCAGTCGTCTCAGACATATCCCGTAGTCGCCCAGTGCGGTAATTAACTTGGCTTAACACGACAGCGGCCACGTCATCACTGAGATGGTCAGCTAGCACTGCCCCTTCTGGAAGTACTCGATGCTCAAATCCTGCAAAGCGGCACAGCCCTTGAGCGATGTAACCATCAGTGGGAAAGTTGCCGCCTTCGCTCAAAATGACTGAGCGCGAACGGCCTTGCGATTCAGTGATATAGCCTAAAAGTTTAAAAATATTAAGTGTGATGTTATCGGTGACGATCACCTCGCCAGCGCCAGCACCTACCAGCGGCGCCAGAAGATCCCCCAGGCGCTCAGGTGCATCAAACCAACCTTGGTTCCATCCCTTAATCAGTTCATCTCGCCATTGATCACGCGTTGCGTCAAGGGCATCTCGAGCAACCAAAGGTTGAGCCCCTAGGGAGTTACCATCCAGGTAAAGCACCCCTTTGGGCAAAGCAAAGCGAGCCTTAAATGCCGCTAGTGGGTCGCGGCAATCCAGGTCGTTCACGCGTTTAAGAGTCGAAGTCATAGCGGCCTCTAGTTAGTCTTATAATGAACCTACTTGTGATTTTAGAAGGGATAGCGCGGGAAAAACTTGCGTTATTAATCGAAAAAGGGGCATTTTATGCAAATAGTTTGCATATAAGGGCCATATTTAAAGATGGAACCACTTGACCGCTTTGACCGTTGGATTCTTCATGCGCTGCAGCGAGATGCTCGCCTAACATTGGCTGCCCTTGCGGAGACAGTAAGCTTATCGCCAAGCCAGTGCTCTCGACGTATCGCTCGACTGGAAGAAAGTGGTGTCATCCAAGGCCATGCCCTGAGCCTCGACCCAGAGGCATTAGGCCTCAAGGTCACTGCTTTTATTTCTCTCTCGATTGACAAAGGGCGTTTGATCTCGCCGAAAGATGCCGTAGCAGCTTTGCTATCCCGAGATGAAGTGGTTGACTGCTACGCAGTTACCGGCAGCTATGACTTCATTCTGAAGGTAGTCGTCGCAGACCTCGCCGAGCTATCTCATTTCCTTTCCTCCACCGTCAGTCCGATAAAAGGAATCCGGGATATTGCGAGCCAGATAGCCATGAATAGCTTAAAGGTGGGAGGGCCTCTCAAGGTGAGTCCTTGCCCCCCCACCAGTGAATGCCATATATAGCTTATCTATAGCAGCGCTAACGTCAGCCACAGTAGCCAAGCTAGCAACACTAATGTTCCAAGACTTGCTAACAGGTAAGGCAGCAGCGCTCGGAAAATACGCATGAGAGACACTCCAGTCATGTCCCATCTTCAGGGCTTTCATCGCCTCTTGACCCAGCCATTCACCCTTTGGGTACTCCTGCACCAAGCCCACCACGGAAACCGCCCACCAGCAACCGTGCTAGGTCCGACGTTGGAGCCTGTTCAGGCATGGCAGGATAATAAAAGCCCAAGCTGACGCCTGGGCAAGGAGGATAAATGCAGAAGAGGTAGGCGCTATTCCAGTGATTCGTAGGGCAGACCCACATAGTTTTCCGCGATGGTGGTCATCCCTGCCTTAGAGCTGGTGACGTAGTCCAGTTCGGCTAACTGCATGCGGCTGTTGAAATCTTCCTCATCAGAGCTCTTGTCTAAAGAGAAGTTGTGCAGCATGGAGGTCATCCACCAAGAGAAACGCTCCGCCTTCCAGATGCGCTTCAGGCAGGTTTGCGAGTAGCGTTCGATCAAATCCGTGCGGCCCTCTTGATAGACCTTCACCATTAGCCGATAGAGCGTATTGACGTCGCTGGCCGCCAGGTTAAGCCCTTTGGCACCGGTGGGCGGAACAATATGCGCCGCATCACCGACCAGGAACAGCCGCCCGTACTGCATGGGTTCGACCACATAGCTGCGCAGCGGTGCGATGCTCTTCTCAATCGAAGGCCCAGTCACCAGCTTTGCGGCAACGTCGTCAGGCAGGCGGCGCTTCAGCTCTTGCCAAAAGCGCTCATCCGACCAATCTTCTACCTTTTCATCCAAGGGTACCTGAAGGTAGTAACGGCTTCGGGTGGCGGAGCGCATGCTGCACAGACTGAAGCCGCGCTCGTGGCTTGCGTAAATCAGCTCATCAGAGACCGGAGGCGTGTCCGAGAGCATCCCCAACCAGCCAAACGGGTAGACCTTTTCAAACTCTTTAATGCGCTCTTGAGGGATCGATTGGCGGGAGACACCATGATAGCCATCGCATCCGGCGATGTAGTCGCACTCAAGCCTGACCGTTTCACCGTTATGTTCAAAGGTGAGGTAGGGGCTGTCACTCTCCAGGTCGTGGGGCTGAACGTTTTCCGCCTCGTAAAGCGTTGTCGCGCCAGCGGCGGCGCGGGCCTCCATCAGATCCCGCGTGACCTCGGTTTGGCCGTATACCATCACTTTGCTGCCGCCGGTCAGCTCGTCCAGCGCAACCCGCACGCGGCGGTTATCAAAAACCAGCTCAAAACCGTCGTGGGGCAGGCCCTCTTCATCCATGCGCTGGTCAACCCCCGCTTCGCGCAGCAAGTCCACCATGCCCTGCTCAAGTACACCGGCGCGGATACGGCTCAATACATACTCACCGCTACGCCGCTCAACAATCACGTTATCAATGCCTTGGCGATGCAGTAGCTGACCCAGCAATAGGCCTGAAGGCCCTGCGCCAATAATCGCGACCTGTGTTTTCATAGGGGATGCCTCATCATTGTCATTATCTAAAACGTATGACTTGTATTTTTCAATGAAACACGCCGCATAATAAGGCATGATCTAGATCAATTATTGGACATTTAGCACTTTATTACCCCACCTTAGTCGTATAGGAGAAGCAGGTGATGCCAGCCTCATCGGCAACGTCCGTTCCGGTCTTTAAGCTGTATGGCGAGACGCAGCACTGGCCCACGCCCGACTTGCTCCACTGCGAGTCCATCCCCGAGCGCAGCCAGCTACATGACTGGCGTATCCGGCCGCACCGCCACGCTGATCTCGTGCATATTCTGTTTATTTCTCACGGTAGCGTTGAGCTGGAACTGGAGGGAACAGGCCATCAGCTTCAGAGCCCCAGCGCTATCGTTGTGCCCGCAATGGCTATTCACGGCTTTCTCTTTTCACCGGATGTGGAAGGACACATTATCACCCTGGCCAAACCGCTGGCCGACCACTTACATGCACTCATGGGTGAGAGCAGTACGCTAAAAAAAGCCGACTTCTATCCGCTGCTCCAGCCAAACCAGACCGACAAAATTGCCACGCTGGTGGCCCAGATCGACCAGGAGTACCGCCAACCGGCCCCCGGACGCAACCGCCTACTCGAAGCACTTATCCAAGCCTTGGTGGTAGAGCTATCGCGTCTTTATGCTTATACAGGCAGCACGGCAAAACGCTATGGTCCCCGCCAAAGTGACAAAGGACGACAGCATTTAGAACACTATCAAGCGTTAATTGAAGCGCAATATCGCGAGCAGCCGAGTATTGAAAAGTTAGCCGAACAGATTGGGGTGAGTAGCGCGCACCTGAACCTGCTCTGCCGCCAACTCGCCGGGCGCAGCGCCCTGCAGTTGCTACACGAACGCCTGCTGCTAGAAGCCAAGCGCCAGCTCACCTATACCAATATGACCATTGGCCAGGTCTCCGACAGCTTAGGCTTCTCTGAACCGGCTTACTTCACGCGCTTTTTTAAGCGTAATACAGCGCTTTCGCCGCGGGATTTCCGGCTTCGGCAGTCACAAAGGAGTTAACCCCGCTTAGAGTAAAAAGAAAGTCGATAGTATCGGGAAGAGAATTAACAGCGCCAGTCGTATTAAGTCAGACACCACAAAGGGAGCTACCCCTTTAAAAATCTCCCCCAGCCCGACATGCGGCGCCATCGCTTTAATCACGAACACATTCATCCCCACCGGCGGGGTCATCAGCCCCAGCTCAACAGTCAGTACGGTCAAAATACCGAACCATACCGGGTCGATACCCATGGCCTGAATAATCGGGTACACCACCGGCACGGTGATTACCAGCATGGCGATGGAGTCCATAAACATACCCAGCACAAAGTAGAGCGCCAAGATGCACAGCACTACGACGATGGGCGTTAGATCCATACCGTAGAGCAGGTCAGTGATGGAGAACGAAATGCGCGACACCGAGATGAAATACCCCAGCGTTTCTGCCCCTACCAGCATAAAGAACACTACCGCGGAAAGCGCCAATGTCTCTTGTACGCTGTGCCATAACTGGGCACCGCGCATGCCTTTTACCAGAGCATAGAGCAGCGTGGCGAATGCACCGACACTGGCCCCCTCGGTGGGTGTAAAGGCACCAAAATAGATACCTAAAATCATCACCAGGAAAACGCCAAAGAACGGCACTAAACCGGTCAGCGAGAGCAGCTTCTCTTTCCAGGCAGTGGGTTCGCCCGCTACCGCCAGGGAGGGGCGTAGATACATCACCACGGTAATGGTCAGGGAGTACATTACCAGCCCTAGCAGGCCGGGAATCAGCCCCGCCATAAACATATCGCCAACGGACTGTTCCGTAAGAATGGCGTAGATAAGCAGCGCGATACTGGGCGGGATCATAATGCCCAGCGTGCCGCCAGCAGCCAGCGCGCCGGTGGCTAAACCACGGTTGTAGCCGTAACGCTCCATCTCGGGTAACGCCACACGGGTCATGGTGCTCGCCGTTGCTAAAGAAGAACCGGAGATAGCGGAGAAAATACCGCAAGAGCCCACCGCCGCAATTGCCAGGCCGCCCTTCCAGCCACCGCAAATAATACGGGTAGAATCAAACAGCTTACCGGCCATCCCCGAGTGGGCAGCCAGTACGCCCATTAAAATAAACATGGGCACGGCGCTGAAGCTGTAGTTAGAGAGCACTTCGACAGGAACGGTTTTTAACTGGGCAACCGCCGCATCCCAGCTAATGATTTGGGCGAATCCCACTACACCAACGATCAGCATCGTCAGCGCTACTGGCACACGCAGAATCATCAGTACCAATAAAAGCCCTAGCCCCATGGCACCAATCGCTTCACTCCCCATGAGCCGCCTCCTCACCCGCCGCATAAATCATGCCTAGCAAGGCGTGAATAAAGCTGCGTATCCCCAATAGCAAACTAAGCACCGCTGCCAATCGATAAATCGGCCCCATGGGCAATCGCAGGTCTTGGGTTATTTCCCCGTGCCGCGTAGCGGCAGCAGCAGAATCCAGTAACCCCACAAACAGGATTAGCCCCAGCGCCATAAAACCGAGCAAAAAGACGCCTTGCACGCGATTTTTGATTGCTTGTGGTAAGCGATGTGAGAACGCTTCCACCACCACTTGGCTTTTTTCGACATTAGCCGCCATCGCTGCTAATAGCGCGAACAGCATCAAATAGCTAACCAACTCCACGCTCCCCGATACGCGCAGCGCAATCGCGCCCTCCGTCAACCGGGAAAGGTAGCGTGTGCTGACATCAGCAATGGTAACCGCCAGCAGGCCAATCAAAGCGACCCCGGCCACCAAGCGACAAATAAGGGCCAGCCAGTGGCTGGCCCGGTAAAGAGTAGACTGCATGACACATTACCCCTATTGGGTGCTGCAAGACTCACTGGCTGCCAACGCCGCCTGATAGACATCGCGCGCTTGATCCAAACCGCGCTCTTCCAACTGCGTCAGGTAGTTTTCGATGCCTGTTTCAAGCGGTTCCTGCCAGTCTGGATGCGCCAGCGGATTTTCGATTTCACGAATGGTATGGCCAGCGTCGGCCGCCTCTTGCTTGCCTTCTACGTCGAGCCGATCAAACACCGCACCGGCGTTTTCAGCCCATTTCATACCGGAGTTATTATCGATCACCGCCTGCTGCTCGGGGGTCAGGCTGTCATAGCTACGCTGATTCATGGTGGCCACAAAGATCAACGTGTAGAACGGCACTTCGGTGTGATAGTTGACGAGTTCGTTGATACGGAAGCCTTTTAGGCCTTCCCAGGGGAAACTCAGGCCATCAATAACGCCGCGCTGCATAGAGGTATAAATATCGGGCGCTGGCATACCCACCGGGCTTGCGCCCATATTTTCCAGCATTTCACCCGCGACCGCAGTGGGACGACGAATGCGCAGCCCTTCGAGATCAGCAGGCGTTTGCACATCGGTGTCGATGGTATGAATACCGCCAGGCCCGGTGGTGAACATAAACAGCGGGCGTGTATCTTCGTATTCGCTGTCCAAATGGCCATCATCAAAAAGCGTTTGTAGTACGCAAGCACCTTGCGTTGCCGTGCCCGCTACCCCGGGGAGTTCAACGATCTGTGAGAGCGGGAACCGGCCTGCCGTATACCCCTGCGCAGTGGCACCAATATCGGCAATGCCGTTGGCGGCTGCCTCATAAATAGAATCTGGTTTGGCTAAGGTACCGGCGGGAAACATTTGAATGGTTAGATCGCCATTGGACTCTTCGGCAATGGTATCGGCCCATGCTTGCAAAACATCTTGATTAACGCCGGAAGGGCCAGGCCAAAAGTGGGCCATACGCAGGGTGGTCTCTGCCTGTGCAGAGCTAACGGCCAAGCCAGCAATTGCCGCTGCCAAAATGCATTGGGATAGGGACATTTTCATGGGAGCCTCCGGGACTTTCTTGGATTATTTCAAGTTCGCATAGCGAATACTAGTTCGCTTTAAGCCATCACATTAGTCCACTACGAGGCGTAGAGCTAATCGACATTCGTCTATGCTCAGGTATAGCAACGCGTCGTTCTAGCCGAGTGCTTAGAGTCTCCAGTGCTGCTGGCTAGAAGGCTTGCTATAAAAGGTACAATGGCATTATATAATTGGACTTTTCCAATATTCGCTCGCCACTATGGTCGAAGTAGCGACCAGTAGCGCACTTAACGATCGCCTGAAGTACCAAAAAAAAGCCACCTTCAAACACACCAAGGCGGCTTCAGTGTGAAAAATACGATTACCTTGTCAGCTCGGTATACTTCTCTACCGAGCAAGTCGCCCCACCATAAGGATTTCTTATTGACGTCGCTTTCTTACCAGACATCCTGCTTACACTAGCTAAATGGGGTAATGGCGCGGGCCCAGCTGCATGGTCATCCAGCGCAGGTCGGTGAACTCCTCAATTCCGGCTTTACCGCCAAAGCGCCCATAGCCACTCGACTTAACGCCGCCAAACGGCATTTGTGGCTCGTCGTGCACGGTGGGGGCGTTGATATGGCATATACCCGACTCAATGCGCTGGGCAAACTGCATCGCGCGGGCGGTGTCGCGGCTGAATACGGCGGCCGAAAGGCCATATTCGCTATCGTTCGCCACGCGCAGGGCTTCTTCTTCATCCTTGACGCGCATCATTGCGACTACCGGGCCGAACGACTCTTCGCCATACAGACGCATTGCCTGGGTAACCCCATCCACCACGGTGGGCTGCATGACGACGCCTTCGGCCTTACCACCACAGGCTAGGCGAGCGCCATGCTGCTGGGCGTCGTCAAGCAGGGCGTTAAGCTTTTCACCCGATTCGCGATTGATCAGCGTGCCCAGCGCATTGCCTTCGCCGCGGGGATCACCCGCGCGTAGCGTTTGTGCCTTGCGGGCCAGCTTTTCGACGAAGGCGTCGGCGACCGCATCCACCACAATCAGTCGCTCGGTGGACATACAGATCTGGCCCTGGTTGAAGAAGGCGCCAAAGGCGGCGGCCTCAACGGCGGCGTCCAGGTCGGCATCGTCAAGCACCACGAACGGCGCCTTGCCGCCCAGCTCCAGTAAGACCGGCTTAAGATGACGCGCCGCTTTTTCGGCAATGATGCGCCCCACTTGGGTAGAGCCGGTGAAGTTGATACGCCGTACGGCTTGATGCTCGATCAGCGCCTCGACGACCTCGGCGGCCTGTGGCGGCGCATTGGTCACCACGTTCACGATGCCATCGCCCAGGCCAGCCTCAATCAGCACCTCCCCGATCAGATGATGCGTGGCGGGGCACTGTTCCGAGGCCTTCAGAATCACCGTGTTGCCACACGCCAGCGGCGTGGCAATGGCACGGGTGCCGAGAATAATCGGCGCGTTCCAGGGGGCAATCCCCACCACTACGCCACAGGGTACCCGCACGCCCATCGCCAAACTGCCGGGCACGTTAGAGGGTATTACCTCGCCGCCTACCTGGGTGGTCAGCGACGCCGCTTCGCGCAGAATGCTGGCGGCGACCATGACGTTAAAGCCTGCCCAGCCTGGCGTAGCGCCGGTTTCATCGACCATGCGTTCGATAAAGTCGGCTTGCCGCGCTTCCATGACCTCTGCTGCTTTGAGCAACTTGGCGCGCTTTTCGCCGGGGCCGGTCGCAGACCAAGCCGGGAAGGCACGGGCTGCAGCCTCGGCGGCGGCCTGAGCATCGCTAGCAGATGCCGCCGCGGCCTGGGTGACGACATCACCGGTAAGCGGGTTGGTGTGCTTGAAGGTGGCGGACTCATGAGCTGAGCGTGGATGGCCACCTATAAGCAGATCGAGAGTGTTCATGGCGTATTCCTATAATGTAAATGGTAAGGCTGACCACCGTTGCGCCAATACTTATTTTTCACACTGATCGCGTAACGTCAGAGCTTTCTCGTAGACAGAACGAGCGCTATCCAAGCCCCTTTGCTCAAGTCGCTCAAGGTAGTTCTCAGTGCCTTGCTTAAGAGGGGGAGCCCAGGCGGGGTCATTGAGTGGATCTTCCACTGCATAGAGGGTGTCACCTTGAGCCATAGCCTCTTCACGCCCAGTTTTATCAATACCATCAAATACTTGACCGGCCTTACTAGCCCATGTCATACCACTATTATTATCAATCACTGCTTTTAGGTCGGGAGAGAGGCGATCATAAGAGGCTTTATTCATAGTGGCTACGAACGTGCCTGTATAATATGGCAACTCCAAGTGATGATTCACTAACTCATTGATACGAAACACCGTCATGGCTTCCCAAGGGAAACTTAATCCATCTATCACGCCACGCTGCAGTGACGTATAAATATCTGGTGCAGGAATACCCACTGGGTGCGCGCCCATACTTGTGAGCATTTCTCCTGCTACCTCGCTGGGGTGCCGCATCCTAAGACCTTCTAAATCAGCGGGCGTTTTAATTTCGGAATCTTGTGTATGTAAATAGGCTGGCCCAGTGGTGAATAAAAATAGCGTATGGGCATCTTCGTACTCCTCCGCTATGTCACCTTCATCATAGAGCGTTTGTAAAATACAGGCCCCTTGCGATGCGCTAGTGGATACGCCAGGAAGTTGCACGATCTCGGAGAGAGGGAAGCGACCGGAGGTATAGCCTTGTACAGCGATGGCAATGTCAGCCACGCCATTAACCGCCGATTCGTAAGCGTGGTCAGCCTTGCTCAAAGTCTGGGAAGGATAGATTTCTACTTTTAACTGGCCGTCAGACTCCTGCTCTACTTTTTGTGCCCAGGCTTGATAAACCTCCTGGTTAACCGTCGAGCCAGCAGGCCACAGGTGAGACATCCGCAGTGTTGTATCAGCATTAACCGAAGCACAAAGACCTACAGTTGATAGGCTGAGTAACAGTGGCGATAGTGTTTTTTTCATGAGAGTTCTCTCTGTCATTGTTATTACCTTCATTGTTTGGCGTGATCACCACGCCCTCTGGGTGTAGCTTCGTATCAAGGTTCTATCGTTGTTGTCGGCACCTCCAGTAATATCGGGCGGGAAGCATCCAGCGCCCGGCATAGCGCGTCCTCAAAGGACTCAAGCGTCTCAGTACGAACCGCCTCAACACCGTACCCCCGAGCCAATTCACAAAAATCCAGCCCTGGCACGTCGAGCCCCGGAGCGTCTTCTGCATCCAGCAGCCGCGAGAACCAGCGTAGCGCTCCATAGGTGTCGTTCTTGAGAATGATAAATACCACCGGAACGTTGTACTGAGCGGCGCTCCACAAAGCGCTGATAGCATAGTTCGCTGAACCGTCACCAATGACTGCAATCACCTGCCGATCGGGTTGAGCTAGTTGCACGCCCACTGCAGCAGGCAAGCCAAACCCGAGTCCCCCTGCCGCCGGGAAGAAGTAGCTTCCAGGGTGGCGCATTTCAACGCGTTGCCAGAAAGCAGTCACTGTCGACGTCGACTCTTTAACGTAGATCGCATCCTCTGGCGCTAGGGCATTAAGGGAGTCAAAGACACTCTCCGGGGCTAGACGTCCCGAGGAAACCGCCTGAGGTGGTGGCAAAGGAAGGGGGTTGGGCAGAACACGGTCACTTTGTGCCAATAGTGGCAACAGAGCCTCCAGAGTGGCATGAATGTCGCCAACCAGAGCATCGCCCACCGGGGCGCGTGCGGCCTCCTGCACGTCGCCGGTCAAGTGCAACAGTTTCGCGCCTTGGGGTAAGTAACGGCCCGGCGAATATTGGTGATAGCGAAACACCGGGGCACCGATCACCAGTATCAAATCATGGCCATCCAGCTTATCCGAAATTCCCGAAATAGCCGCCGGTAACACACCGCGGAAACAAGCATGGCGTGTCGGAAACGGACAGCGCGAAGCAGACGGTGCCACCCACACCGGCATACAGAGTCGTTCGCTCAGTTCCACGGCCAGTGAATTGGCACGCACAGCATCAACCTCAGGCCCTAATACCAACACAGGGCTGTGTGCTTGTTTGAGGTTTTCTGCCAAAGCTTCCAGTTGGGCGGCTGAAGGTAAACCGGCATGGCTAACGCCGCGTTCAACGACTTGGGCTGCGTCACCTTCCAGTTCATGATCCCAGTCGTCATAAGGAATCGAGACATAAACCGGCCCCCGGGCTGGCAGATTAGCCATGTGAATTGCCTGGCTCAACGTACGCGGCACATCCTCTGCACAGGCAGGCTCGTAACTCCATTTAACCAACGGGCGTGGAAGTGTTGATGCATCAACATTAGCCAGCATGGCCTCAACACCGATCATCGAACGCGCCTGTTGGCCTGCCGTAATGACCAGCGGTGAATGAGAGTACCAAGCATTGGTCAGTGCTCCCATCGCATTGCCGGTACCCGCGGCTGCATGTAAGTTGACCAGCGCCGGCAGGCCGGTGGCCAGGGAGTAACCGTCAGCCATGCCAACGACCACACCTTCATGAAGGCCAAGGACATAACGGAAATCTTCAGGAAAGCGCTTGAGGAACGGCAGTTCATTGGAGCCGGGGTTACCGAAAACAGTGTTGAGTCCCTGTCGGCGGAGAAGCTGGTAAGTAATAGAGTGTACGGTTGGCATGCTTGGCTCTAGTGTGAAGACGTTTGTTTCACACTAATTGGCCTTTAAACATCTATCAAATAAATATATGATCTATAAAATATAAATGGTATCTATAACATGTCCGCTATTGATCTAAATCTAGTCAGGGTATTTGTCACTCTCTTTGATGCCCGTAGCGTAACGGTGGCAGCAGATCGTTTGAACGTCACTCAGCCGTCAGTAAGCTACGCGCTATCGAGATTGCGCGAGCTGTTTGATGACCGCCTTTTTGTACGTTCTCGCGACGGCATGGAACCGACCTTCACTGCGATTCAGCTCTACCCAACACTGCGCGACTCGCTAGCCCAGATCGACAGTACGCTGGAGGAAAATCGCGATTTTGTCCCGCGCTCTTCACATAGACGATTTCGACTAGCCCTTACTGACCTCGGCGAGCTGGCACTATTGCCACGCATTCTCTCTCATATGCATACCGAGGCGCCAAATGTTGAGCTTGAAGTCATTGCTCTGGAAATCGATAAGGTCGAAGAGTGGTTGGCAGCAGGGAAGGTTAATGCGGTCATCTGTAGTAGGCCTATTACTGCCTCTGGCGTAGAGCGCCAAATCATTCTCAAGGAGCGATACGTTTGCCTGTTGAGTCGTCATCATCCAAGTATTGATGATCACCTCAGCTTGGAGCAATTTATGGATGCTAAGCATGCTGTGGTTGCTGCTTCGTCAGGGCATGGCCTGGCTGAAGATGTGCTGGCAAGGCTAGGGTTGAAGCGCAAGGTTAGCCTCGTGGTGCCCCACTTCTCTATTTTACCGAGAGTCCTGCAAAGGAGCGATTTGGTGGTAATTTTGCCTCAGCAAATTGCTTCTGCCTTTGTGAATGAAGCACCACTAAAAGCACTTGAATTACCATTCGAAGTGCCTCCATTCGATGTGACACTTTATTGGCAGGCACACACTTCGCGTTCGCCCGCTCAACGTTGGTTTTGTAAAAGCATCATTAACGCTATTAGCGCAGAAAATTGATTTTTTGGCAGGCTATTTTGATATAAATCGTGTGGTACATAAAGCCAACTCTCGAACATTCAGCTGTAAGTGGCACCGCTGTCCGGTCATCTCTCATAAATTTATTTTTCTTTCACAATCAATGTTTTAAAAAAGAATCACTGATATATTAATTTTTTTGCACTTTTTATGGTTAGCTTTTTGGCATAACCCATAGATGATGACGATCAATTTATATAGATATTATTTATGAACAATCTATATTTTATTTATTTGATTCATGGAGAAGCAATCCAGTATAAGTAATGAATCAGAAACGTGCATATGAGGAAATATTAGCACGGTTTTCACCACTTAATATGTTCGATCACCTTTTAAAAAACTCAGCCAAATTAAATGGTATCGATTTTTAAAAGCAGAATTTTTAAGGGGATAAAATAGTGAATAATCAAACCAGGCAAGAACCTAGTATCGCTATCCTTGGTGCAGGAGCAATGGGTGGACTAATAGGAGGGAGCCTTTCCGAAGGCGGCGCGAACGTTACTTTGATTGACGTTAATGCGGAGCATGTTGATGCTTTGCGCCAGAGTGGTCTCAAGCTCAAGACAGATAAAGGTGAGCGATACATCCCTGTCCCGGTGCTTTTTCCTTGGGAAGTGAGTACAAATTATGACCTTATTATTGTTTTCACTAAAACAATGCACACAAAGTCGGCAATAACAGCAATACGTTCAGCAATAGACGCTAATACTGTCCTCTTAAGCCTGCAAAATGGACTCGATAACAAACTTTCTCTTATGGAGTTCGTAGATCAAGAGAATATTATGGTGGGTATTACCACTTATCCTGCTGACATGAAGGGGCCAGGGTGTGTGGAATCTCATGGCGAAGGAATTGTCAGGCTAGCATCCGCCTCATCCTCGACTGCACCACCCCTACTTGATTACATGCCTGAACTCTTCGCACGTGGTGATATAAAAGCGATTATTGATCCACAGGTAGAGGTGGCGATTTGGGAAAAAGTGATATTTAACGCGGCTTTAAATGGCCTTTGCGCAGTCACTAGATCAACCGTAGGCCAAATAGGCGCTCATGCGGATACTAGAGAACTAGCATTTCAAATTATCGGAGAACTTTGTGCTACCGCGCATGCCTGCGGGTTTGCTGTTCAGGGCGAGCGTATAGAGAAAACCGTGAGCGAAGCATTGGAACAACACACTTCTCATAAACCCTCGATGCTCCAGGACGTGCTTGCAGAAAGGCCTACCGAAATTGAAGCCATTTGTGGTGCTGCGGTACGTCGTGCGGAAGAACACAACATCCCAGTGCCTGTTACCCGCACTATTCTAGGGCTTGTCAGGCATATTGACTGGCATTTATAAATCGCGACACTAGTTGCAGGGCAGCCAATTGGCCGCCCTTATCCTTGTAGTAATGCCCGCATGCATAGCTTCAAAAATCAAAAAACACCGTCTCGCCCTCGCCCTGCAAACGGATATTCAAACGATAACGCACTTTGCCATCCACTTCTTCGCGCTTGGCAATCAGGGTTTGGCGGCGCGCCGGTGATTCGATGCGTG
This sequence comes from Halomonas sp. SpR8, assembly GCF_031010195.1. GTDB lineage: Bacteria > Pseudomonadota > Gammaproteobacteria > Pseudomonadales > Halomonadaceae > Vreelandella. The sequence goes on from NZ_JAUAMC010000005.1 coordinate 310,626, forward strand.
ATAGTACCGGGCACTGGGCGTTGGCTTCTGCCTCGTCGTCAAAATAGAGCCGCGTTTGCAAATGGATGTTCACTCCCCGGGCAAACAGCGTGAGATTAATATGCGGCGCCATGAGCTGGCCGCTGGGGTGCTTCACTGCGCCGGGTTTGATGGTGGTTAATGACCACTCGCTGCCGTGATCGAAGGTGGTAGCGGTTCGGCCAAAGCTATTAAACGGCTTTTTTAGATCATAATCGGCCTGATAATCGCCGTTAGCATCGGCCTGCCATGCTTCCAGAAAGGCATCGCGCACCAAGTCACCATTACCATCAATCACGGTGCCGACAATCTCGATATGCTCGCCTTCCGCCTCGGGTTTGGCCATCTCGTTCCAGACCTCTTCGTCCCGTTCCGGGTTACCGGCGGCAGCGGGAGCCAGTCCAATGTGTACGTAAGGCCCGGCGGTTTGCGAAGCGGTTTCGCGCAGCATCAGCTCAGTCATCGGCTGGGTGTTAGGCTGTTTCATGATCAATCCCCTGCCTCACTGATTTTCGAAATAGGTTTGTAGCTCACCTCGTACCACGATATCGAAACGATACGCGAGGCAATCCATCGGCCTACTATTGGCCATATCTAAACGGCCGACCATCGTCTCCACGGCCTCGGGGTCTTTCAGTGTATGCACGATCGGGCACAGGGGTATCAGCGGGTCCCCCTCAAAGTACATCTGGGTGATCAGCCGGGTAGAGGTTGAAGGGCCAGTCACCGAGACGTGAATATGCGCCGGGCGCCAGCTGTTCACATCATTGGGCCAGGGGTAGGGTCCTGGCTTGATGGTACGAAAACGGTAAAAGCCCTGATCATCGGTTAAGCACCGACCCACTCCACCAAAATGAGGATCCAGCGGTGCCAGGTAAGCATCTTTTTTGTGGCGATAGCGTCCGCCCGCATTGGCCTGCCACATCTCTACCAGCGTATGGGGTACCGGCTTGCCAAACTGATCCATCACGCGGCCAAACATGATGATTCGTTCACCCTGAGGCAGCCCCTCTCCTTGCGTAAAATTCATCAGCAGATCGTTGTCATAGGGGCCTAGGCGTAGATGGCTAAAATCCGGGCCGGTCAACTCAGAGACAGTCGGCTGCTGCATGCTCATCAGCGCCTGCTGAGGCGAGCGCGCTACAGAGGTTTTATAGCCCGGGGCATAGGCGGGCGGATGCCAGTTACGGTCGCGGGCCACAAAGCGTTTGTTATCGTGGGTCATCACCCTTACCTCTCATCGATTATGTTGACTCGCTACTCGCCCCAGCCCAGCTCTTTAGCGAGGGCAAAGGCGTGATTGGCTGCCGGGACACCGCCGTAAATCGCTACATGCATCAGCACCTGGCGCAGTTCGGCCTCAGACAGCCCAATCCGTTTGGCGGTTTTTAAATGCAGCGTTAGCTCTTCGCGGCCAAGCGCGGCGAGAATTCCGGTGGTGATCATGCTGCGCTCGCGGCGAGTTAAGTCGTCGTTACTCCACAGCTCGCCCCAGGCCAGGCGGGTAATCATCTGCTGGAAGGGGGCGTCCAGGCTGTTGGCGTTGGCAGTAGAGCGCGCTACGTGCTCTTCGCCCAACACCTGCTTACGGGTCTCAAGGCCGGTGGCGTACGCCACGCCGTGGTTCGCCACATCGCCCAGATCAGCAGCCAGTACCGCGAGTAGTTTCTTAGCAAAGTGCGCCGGGGCTTCTACCGCAGGCACGTGTCCTACACCATCAAAAATTTCCAGCGGTGCGTTATCGAGTTCTGCTGCCAACACTTCCAGCGTCTCGGGCGGGGTGGCCAGATCTTCGCTGCCGCCGAATAGCTGCACTTTCGTGTTCTTACCTGCGAGCTTGCCAGTAAAGGTATCGCGGCCAAGCATTTCGCACAGCTGGGCGTAGGACTCATCGTCACCACGGCCCATTTGGGTGCACCAGCCCGCTTTCAGCGCCGGGCTTGCCTCAAAGGCCTGTGGTGCAAACCAGCGCGGTACGATCTCTTGGGACATCGCCACCAAGCCTTCCTGGCGTACGCGACCCGCGCGAGTATTCCAGAGATCCGGATTGCCAATCACCGCGCCAGTATTGGTCAACGTGACGGAGAGCAGGCGCTCGCTATGCGCGGCAATCAGCTGCTGGCCAACAACGCCACCAATCGATGTGCCCGCGAAATGAAAGCGCGACGCGCCCGCCAGCTCTACAAGCACGAGAGCCTCTGCAGCTAAGTCTGCGGGGGTGATTTGCTCGCCGCTGACTGCCTGACTGGCACCGTGGCCGGGCAGATCCCAGGTCAGCACCCGGTAGCGGGGCAGCAGCGCAGGAATCACGTCATCCCATACCGCTTGGCTCATGCCCAAAGGGTGCGCCAGTACGACCAGTGGGTTTACTTGTGCACCGAGCAGCCGATACGCCACGCTGCGACCGTTGATGGTATGAAATGCCATGATTACCTCCGTTAAACCCGTTCAATCAACGTGGCGATGCCTTGGCCAACGCCCACACACATGGTGCACAGCGCATAACGTTTGCCGCTGTTTTGCAACTCATGGGCGGCGGTCATTAACAGGCGCGCACCGGACATGCCTAACGGGTGACCCAGGGCAATCGCGCCGCCGTTGGGGTTGACCCGGGGGTCGTCGTCTTTAAGACCAAGATCGCGCATGCAGGCCAACGCCTGAGCGGCGAACGCCTCGTTAAACTCAAACACATCGATATCGTCCATCGAGATACCGGTGCGCTTGAGCAGTTTCTGTACGGCAGGTACCGGGCCATAACCCATAATGCGCGGCTCTACACCCGCCGTGGCCATGCCGATAATCTTCGCCATAGGCGTCAGGCCATGCTGTTTAACCGCTGCTTCGCTGGCCACCAGCATCGCCGCCGCACCATCGTTAACGCCAGAGGCGTTGCCAGCGGTCACGCTGCCGTCTTCACGGAAGGGAGTAGGTAAACCTGCCAGCTTATCGAGAGTGGTCTCCCGCAGGTGTTCATCCTGATCAAAGATCAGCGGTTCCTGCTTGCGACGGGGAATCTCAATGGCGGTAATTTCTTGGGCAAAACGCCCGGCCTTTTGAGCAGCAGCGGCTTTCTGCTGGGAGCGTAGCGCAAAGGCGTCCTGATCTTCACGGGAGATGTTGAACTGCTCGGCGACGTTTTCTGCCGTTTCCGGCATGGAGTCTATGCCATAAGCTTTCTTCATCAGCGGGTTGACCAAGCGCCAACCGATGGTAGTGTCTTCGATTTTTTGAGTACGAGCGAAGGCGCTATCGGCCTTGCCCATCACGTAGGGCGCCCGGGACATGGACTCCACGCCACCCGCCAGCGCCAGCTCCATCTCACCGGCTTTGATGGCGCGAAACGCCGTGCCAACGGCGTCCATACCCGAGCCACACAGTCGGTTCATGGTGGTGCCGGGTACCGAGGTCGGGATTCCCGCCAGCAGCGACGACATGCGCGCCACGTTGCGATTGTCTTCACCGGCCTGGTTGGCACAGCCCATAAACACTTCTTCGATGGCGGCAGGGTCAAGATCCGGTGCTTCCGCCAGCACGGCTTTGAAGATGGTCGCGGCGAAATCGTCCGGGCGCACGCTGGCCAGGGTGCCGCCAAAACGACCTACCGCTGTGCGGCGGGGATGACATAGATAAACGTCACTCATAGCAAACTCCTTTATGCGTCCGCGTGGGCTCGCTCGGTGCGGGCTTTTAGCTCACGCAAAATCGTTAACTCGTTTTCGCTGGGCTCGGGAGTACTCTCAAGCTGTTCGGCAAAGCGGATTTCCCAGCCGGTGGCTTCAATCACGTCCTCGCGGCTAACGCCGGGGTGTAGCGAAACCACCACCAGCTCTTTGGTCTCCGGGTCTGGCTTCATCACGCATAGGTCGGTAATCACCCGAGTGGGGCCTTTGCCGATATTGGGCACGTTATCGCGGCCTTTGCCGTCGCGGCCAAAACCTAACGTGGTGACGAAGTCGACATCTTTTACAAAGGCACGCTTGGAGTGTTTAAGGGTGATAAACACCTCACCCGCGTTGGTGGCAATTTCCGGCGCCCCGCCGCCGCCCGGCAGGCGCACCTTGGGTGCTTTGTAATCGCCGATTAAGGTGGTATTCAAGTTAGCAAAGCGGTCGATTTGCGCGGTGCCTAAAAAGCCTACGTCAACTTTGCCGCCCTGTAGCCAATAGCGGAACATCTCTGGCACCGCCACAGTGGTCAACGCCGACTCGCACAGTTCGCCATCGCCGATGGAGAGCGGCAGAATATCGGGCTTGGTTTGCAGGGTGCCGGACTCGTAAATCAGCACGACGTCTGGTGCGTGAGTCAACCGCGCCAGGTTGGCGGCTTCCGAGGGCAAACCAATGCCCACAAAGCAGGTCATGCCGTTTTCCAGCGCCCGCGCAGCGGTGACCGACATCATTTCAGAAGAGGTATATTCCAGACTCATCAGGCTTGGCCTCCTGCATTAAAAACGTTGTCGTCGAGCCACTGGGTGAAGGCGTCGCGATCACGGGCGATGGCATCCCACTCTTTATAGAAGCGGTTGCTGCGGCCGTAGTAGCCGTGGGTGTAGGAAGGCAGCGCGCCTTTCTCGGCCACCGCAATAGCGCTGACGGCCCAACTGGGAATCACGCAGGCATTGGGGTGTGCGTTGAGGTCATCGACGATCTCTTCCACCGTGACGATGCTGTGTTTGGCGGCGAGTACCGCTTCCTTCTGTACACCAACAATGCCTTCTACCAGCACGTTGCCCTGGCGATCCGCCCGCTGGGCGTGGATGATCGAGACATCCGGGCGTACCGACGGCACGGCGGCTAAGCGTTCGCCGGTAAACGGGCACTCGATGAATTTAATTTGATCGTTAACGCTGGGCAGTTCGCTACCGATGTAACCGCGGAAAACCGCCAGCGGCAGACCGGCAGCACCCGCTTCAAAAGCGCAGGCCATGGCCGCGTGGCTATGCTCCAGAATCTCGATCTTGCACGGCCAGCCTTTCTCCACCGCATCGCGCAGGCGATGCAGGGAGCCCACGCCGGGGTTGCCACCCCAGGAGAAGATCACCTTTTTAGCGCAGCCCGCGCCAATCATCTGGTCGTAGATGATATCCGGGGTCATGCGGATCAGCGTCAGATCACGCTTTTTCTGGCGGATCACTTCGTGACCGGCGGCAAATGGAATCAGGTGGGTGAAGCCTTCCATGGCCACGGTAGCGCCGTCTTGGACGTAGCGCGCTACCGCGTCATGCAAGCTGAGAAACTCGGCCATGATGGGTGCCTCTTAACGGTTAGCAGAGTGTTCGCTAAGCGAACATAGATCCTCTATACGAACAATCTACTGCTGAACGCTAATGGGGTCAAACCCAACGGCGCCCGCCTAATGGCCCTGCCAAACCCACCAGTTACTCCATAGATAAACATAACGCTTTGTTTTTAAATGTGCTTATTGCGCTTCTAACCATTTTTTGGCGCGTATGACCTGGGCCGCGCTGCTACCAAGGTATAAAGCAGGGTCGCAGGCATTGCGCAACGCCTCGTCATCAACGTCCCCTTTCACATCAGGATGGTCGGCAAGCACGGCTGAATAGGCGCGTGATTGGTGACGCGCAACTTCTGCCGCTTCCGCGCTAACCGTTTTGGCTTTCTCCACGCCTAGCGTAGGTGCCAGCAAACGTGCGACGGGCTCTGCCATAATGCCGCCGCCAGTGGCCGCCAGATTTCGCCACATGTTATCGGGGTAGACCTCTAGCCCTTCCAAAAGCACGGCCACTTGCTCCAGCGCCCCCTCTACCAGCAGAGCGCTCTCCATTAACGGCGCCCACTCCGCGTGCCATTCACCCAACCCGCGTTCAAGAGGCTGGGCAGCAGCGTTGATCAACACACTGGTATGGCCATGCACTTGACGCGCCGCGCCACGGATCAGCGCGCTGCGTACCGGGTTACGCTTATGGGGCATGGAGGAGGACTCGCCCATCCCCGGCGCCGAAGGTTCCGCCACTTCGCCGACTTCAGTCTGGGTCAGAAGCGATACATCCAGGGCGACTTTTTCAGCGGCTCCGGCTACCGCATCTAATGCCGTGCCAAGAACATGAATCGGGTAGCGGTCGGTATGCCAGGGCAGGGTCGGCGTAGCCAAACCTAGTCGCTCGGCCAAAGCATCCATCCACTCAAGCCCCAGCGCGTCCCAGCCCGAGTGCACGCCCACCGCACCACCAAACTGCACGGGCAGTGCCACCTCACCCAAGCGGCGGCGGCTCTGCTCCAAGCCGATTGCCCAGTGGGCCACCTTTACTCCAAAGGTGATCGGCAGCGCCTGCTGCATCAGCGTACGCCCCACCATCGGCGTGTCGATATGGGCATCCATAAGCACTAACGCCGCCGTTCGGCAGCGCATCAGCAATTCATCTAACGCCGCTAAGCGTGGTTTCAGCAGCAGCATCAGCGCGGAGTCGACCACGTCCTGGCTCGTCGCCCCCTGATGCCAGTAGCGCTTGACCTCATCGGCGAGCAGCGCGCGGCTCTGCTTTACAAACGGAATCGCCACATTGCCACCGCTGGCAATACCCGCCGCGATCTCTTCGCTATTGAATTCCGCATTCTCCAACTGTTCGCGCATTTGCTGGCTAATGCCATCAGGCACCGCGCCGCTGGCTTCCTGAACTTCAGCCAAGGCCAACTCAAAGGCCAGCATGGCACGCACCATGGCGTCATCGTCACACTCGGCGATGGCGCGCTGGCTCATAAAGGGGTGTTTTAAAAATGCGGCGGGCATAAATAAACCTCAATAATTGGTGCAGTGGCTGTACCGCACTAAAAAAACGTACAATTGTTCGTGATTCGAACGCCATGCTAAATTGGTCTGATATAAGAGGCAATTCCTGCTACCCATCATCGATCAAACAGAGTCTTTATGCTCGCGATTCTCGCCATTACGACCCCAATTTTTCTGCTAATCAGTGCTGGGTATGTGGCTAGATGGAGCGGCATTATCCAGCGCGAGCAGGTGCAAGGGGTGGGGGTATTCGTGCTCTACTGCGCGCTGCCCGCGCTAGTGATTCGTGCGTTAACCCAGCAGCCTCTGGAAGAAATTCTCAAGCTCAACTACCTGGTAGCATACGGCCTGGGATCTATCGTCGTGTTCTGTGGGGGGGGGTTACTGCTCTGTTTAAAACGACAGCGCCAGGCTCTTACGCTTAGCCTGATTATTGGGTTGATGACGCTGATGGATTTGCTGGCCTTTTAAGCGCTAATAGTTATAGGCAAGTAGAATAATAGATCCCCCCACTTTAAAAGAAAGGGTTTTAAAGCCATTTAAGTTTGATATTAAGCCAACCACATTATTCTTTAACTATACGCTTGCCACCGGAGTCACCGGCGAGCCAATTGCGCCCGGCAAGCGCAAAGGTGGTGCGGTAAGTAGGAATCGATTGCGCTCGCGACTATGCAACCACTCCGCCAAGTCTTTCAGGTACCAAAGCTCGGCCAGCGGTAACCCAAGCTTGAATAAGCAATGATGATGTAATGGAAGCTTAGAGCAACAGTCTGGTTCTATTTCCTGATCCAGGTTCTCTACCGCGTAATTATCAGCACAGATTGCTGATATTCCACTCTCAGTGATCCAGTCCAGAAGAGCTTGATCCCTGCCGTCAAGCACCGCTCCAGTGTTTTTCAGCACATCAGGCTGCGGGGATCCCTGCATTTCTAGCAACGTCTCCGCGAAGCCTGTACGCAACACCAGCATATCGCCGCGCTCAACCACAACATTCAGTTGCTTCAGTGCCACCATTAATTCTGCATGCCCTACCAGCGTTCTTCCTATGCCGAAAGCCCTTACCAAATCAACCAATACGGCCCGCCCCTGCATGCCATGCACCGCCATATTTTCAATGCCCAACCGCTGCGCATAAGAGCTGTGTTGATGTGTGGGCTCCTGGCTCAAATTAAGCACATCCTTGTCTGCCAAATAGCCATTGTAATAGCGGCGTTCCGGCTTGCCGTCAGCATCACCATCAAATAGAGCGCCCACATGGGCAAGGGAGTCCCACTGAGTAGAATACTGCAGCGAGAGCTGAACCTGATCGTCGCTTATAACATCCTGCAGGGCGGGGTTATGGATGGCGAGAGGAAAGTTGATGTATTGGTCATCACCAAGAGCCGTTGGGGACAGCTTCGGTGGTGAACGGCGAGGATTCAACACCTTGCCACCGGGGATATCCAATGGCAGTGATAAGCAGAACGTAATGCCTTCGTGGACTTCCTTGACGCCTTTGAGTACCTGCTCTGGCCCTATAAGATTGACCCGCCCAAGTTGATCGTCGGGTCCGAAATCTCCCCAGTTGCTCCCTTCAGGTCGCTTCTTCCAACGTGGCTGATTCATGACGCGTTTCCCTTAGCATGCTGGGTGGCAATATCAATGATGCGTTGCAGACTTTCCCGTTCCTGGGCTTGTTGTTGCGCGCGCGACTCGTCGCTCCAGCGGTAGAAACCTCGCCCTGCCTTGGCACCTAGACGTCCTTGAACAACGTAGTCTTCAAGAAGTGCCGCAGGCTTGTCGCGCGCATCGAGATCCGGGTAGAGGTAACGAGCGATATTGAGGTGGGTATCTAGCCCGTTAAGATCGCGCTGACACAGTGGGCCGTTTAACGCCATGCGTACACCGATGGAGTACTGCACGATGTCATCCAGTGCCTCGGGCTCTACAACACCTCTCTCTAGCAGGGCGAGACACTCACGCATCACCGCATGCTGAATTCGGTTGGCGACGAAACCGGGCACACAGGTATTTAGAATTGCAGGACGTTTTCCCAACTGCTTCAGCCAACGGCATGCCATGTCTACTACCGACGCCTTGGTATGGCTGCCGGGAACCACCTCGACTGTGGGAACGATGTCTGCTGGGTTGAAGAAATGAGTGCCTAAAAACCGTTGAGGTAGGCGCATGTTGGCGGCAAGCTCATCGATCGGGATACCCGAAGTATTCGTCATGATGATGGTGCTATCGGCCACGCTGGTCTCAATTTGAGCTATGACCTTCTGCTTGACCGCGACGTCTTCGGTCACGCTCTCGATCACAAAATCGGGGCTCTTACCGGCCGTTAATTCTGAGACAAAGCCAACAGCGGCAGCGCTCTCTCTCATGCTCAGGCGACTGGTTTCCAACACGCGCGGGTTGGTATCGACCACGATGACGTTTACACCCTGCGTCGCCATCAACTTAGCCAAGGTGGTGCCCATGGTACCAGCGCCCACCACTACGGCGTGTAATGCATCGTCCTGCATCAGCTTTCCTTCCTATTTCACCTGCCTCAAGCCGTATCTACGTCAGCCCTAGACAAATGTCGCATTGAATAAAATCATTCGTGGGTTAACTATCACTACAACAAACGAACTTATGTGCGCCATGCGTACATAATAGACAATGGCAACCCCGCCGACAATATGAGGCTGCTTCTAATGAATGCGCTGGCAAATTTCTTCACTCGGCTCGTCAATCGTTATATGCCCGACCCATTGGTCATTGCCATCTTCCTGACCATTCTCACCATGATTTTAGCGGTGCTCATGCAGGGTACCAGCCCGCTGAATACGGTACGTTATTGGGGCGACGGATTCTGGAACTTGTTGGCGTTCAGCATGCAGATGACGGTCATCCTTCTGGCGGGCTACATCCTGGCGAAGACCCCCTTGGTAGATGGTGCTCTCAACCGTATCGCTGCACGTGTAAAAACTCCCTTCGTCGCTATTGTGGTTGCTACCCTAGTGGGGGGGATTGGCAGCTGGTTAAATTGGGGTTTTGGCCTCGTCATAGGTGGGATCGTCGCCCAGAAGCTGGCACTCAACGTGAAAGGATTGCATTACCCTCTAGTAATCGCCGCTGCATATTCGGGCTTTGCTCTTTACGGCATTGGCCTGTCGGGCAGTGTGCCGCTATTGATCGCTACCGAAGGGCACTTCCTGCAAGATGCGATCGGACTGATACCGCTAAGTGACACCATTTTTTCCCCTATTCTCTTAATCACCAGTGCCCTCATTCTTCTCACCTTGCCACTTTTCAATGCTTGGCTTCACCCTAAGAAAGCCGAGGATATCGTCGAAATCGATCCGGCCTTGGTAGCGGTGCCTACCGAAGCTCCTCTTTCCAGCGGCGAAAAAATTACCATTGCCGAGCGTTTGAATCGTAGCCGGTTGGTGGGCATCGCTATTGGCTTGCTCGGCATGCTGTACATCGTGCTATACGCGTTGGACGGTGGCTCACTGAACCTTAATACCGTTAATTTCGCCTTCCTGTTCCTGGGTATCTTGCTATTTGCCTCGCCCTCCCATTACTTGGCCGCCTTGGCAGATGGGATTCGTATTGTTTCCGGTATCGTCGTGCAATACCCCTTCTACGCAGGAATCATGGGGATTCTGGTGAGTTCGGGTTTGGTGGTGTCATTCGCCAATATCTTTGTTGATATATCCAGCGCGCAAACGCTACCAATCTGGTCGTTCATTAGCGGTGGCATCATCAACCTGTTAGCCCCCTCCGGTGGCGGCCAGTGGGCAGTTCAAGGCCCTGTCATGGTGCAAGCTGCCGCAGAGCTGGGCGCCTCCCAGGCAGCCACAGCGCTAGCAGTGCAGATTGGTGACCAGTGGACCAACATGGTTCAGCCGTTCTGGATCCTCCCGGTACTCGCCATCTCCGGCCTGAAGTTGCGCGATGTGATGGGCTATATGGTCCTCATCCTGATATATCTGGGAATTATCTACGGCAGTGCCATGCTGATCTGGGGCTACCTCGGTGCCTAAACACGCATATCAACACAGGATTTTTGCATGCCTTTTCTGATCGAAACGTTCGACAAGCCCGACCACCAAGCTCTGCGCCAGGAGGTACGCCCCGCTCATCTGGATTACCTGGACGCTAACGCAAATCTCTTATTGGCTTGTGGCGCCAAGCTGTCCGACGACGGCGCCACGGCGTCAGGCGGCATTTACTTGGTCGACCTTGAGAGCCGCGAAGAGGCCGAACGCTTTATTCAAGCCGACCCATTTCATCAGGCAAAGCTATTCGCCGAGGTCCACGTTGTGCGCTGGCGACAGGCCTACCTAAATCGGCAAAACACTTTATAACGTCATCAGATAGGAGCAATGCAATGCTGTTCCAAGTGGAAATGGTAGTGAAACTGCCACCAGATATGCCGACCGAGCAAGCAACTGACATCAAGGCGAAGGAGAAAGTCTACGCTCAGGAACTACAGCGGCAGGGCAAATGGCGCCACCTATGGCGAGTCGCTGGCAGTTACGCCAATGTCAGCATATTCGACGTCAGTGATAACGCCGAGCTTCAAGACCTTATTAGCGCCTTACCTCTATTTCCTTACATGGATATCCAGGTAAAACCTCTCTGCTATCACCCCTCTTCAATACGCAAGAATGACGCTTAATAGAAGGCCTTGCTAGCGCTTCACGGTACTTGTTTGGCTAAGTGCTGCCCTACCGAAGTGAATGCCCACTCGGCCTAAACGCGCTAAGGATAACTGAATGAGTCAAGATGCTGCTCAATGCCCCAATACTCAAAAACAAGTTGCTGTTGTTACCGGCGGAGCTAGGAACATCGGCCAAGCGATCGCCTTACGTCTTCAGCAAGATGGCTATCAAGTCATTGTGGTGGATATCGTCAAGCCCGAAGCGAAATCTTTGCAAGCAGACGCGCGACAGGTCGATCTTGCCGATGCCGATGTTACTCGATTAGTGATGACTGACATTGGAACACGTTATTTGGTGACCCGGCTGATCAATAACGTGGGCATTGTCGCTCCAGCGCTGCTTGAAGAGGCACGGCTTGAAGACTTCGACAAATTAATGCATCTGAATGTGCGCTCGGCGCTGATCTGCACGCAGGCACTGTTGCCCGCAATGAAGGCACAGGGCAAGGGGCGCATCGTAATGAATGCCAGCCGCGTGGTACTCGGTAAAGAGGCGCGCACCATTTACAGCGCCACGAAAGGCGCGCTGCAATCCATGGCCAGAACCTGGGCGCTGGAGCTTGCTGAGCACGGCATTACGGTCAACTGCGTCGCCCCAGGCCCTATCGCTACGAGCGCTTTTTGGCAGAATAACCCGCCTGACTCTGAGCGTGCTCGCCGCATCATCGACAACATTCCACTACAGCGCATGGGCCAGCCCGAAGACGTGGCCCATGCGGTTAGCTTCTTCTGTGATGAGCGTAGCGGTTTCGTCACTGGCCAAACGCTATTCGTTTGCGGCGGCGTTACAGTGGGCTAGGCAAACTGATCGCAGGTTTATTTCACCACGCCTTTTTGGCGTAGTGCGCTAATTTCCGAAGGGCGCTTGTGTAACAGGCGCTCTAATACGCTATCCGTATCCTCGCCCAACCGAGGGGGTGGCTTACGGTACTCCAGAGGCGTTTTGGAGTACTTGATAGGGCTCGCCACACCAGGAACTGAACCTGTTTCAGAAGTCAGTTCTACCTGCATGCCACGCGCCCGAACCTGCGGGTCGTCGAAAACCTGGGCAATATTCTGAATCGGTCCACAGGGAACACTAATGGCCCCCAGCATCTCGATCCATTCATCACTGGCGCGGTTGCGTGTAATCTCCACCATCAGTGGAATCAGCTCTAGGCGATGTTTAACGCGTTCAGGATTAGTACTGAATCGAGGATCAACTGCCAGCTCTGGACGCCCCACCGCCTCACAGAAACGCTTGAACTGCCCATCGTTGCCAATGGCGATAATCACTTTTTCGCCGTCCGCTGTTGGGAACGGCTGATAAGGCACAAGATTGGGATGGTATTCACCGGTACGTTTAGGAGGGGTGCCGCTACAAAAGTAGTTCAGCGCCTGATTGGCAAGCCAACTGACCTGTACATCCAGTAGCGCCATATCAATATACTGCCCTTCGCCAGTACGATGCCGGTGGTGCAGCGCGCCGAGGATGGCAATGGTGGCGTTCATGCCGGTCGTCAGGTCGGAGACCGCCATCCCCACCCGCTGCGGACCAGCACCAGGCTCGCCGTCTGCCGCGCCAGTAATACTCATTAATCCCGCCTGCGCTTGGATCAGATAGTCGTAACCCGCCATAGAGGCCATTGGCCCTGTCTGGCCGAAACCAGTGATTGAGCAGTAGATCAACCCAGGATTAAGCGCCTCTAGTGTGACGTAGTCGAGCCCTTTGCGTGCTAGGCCGCCGCTCTTAAAGTTCTCAACCAAGATATCGCTTTCAGCCGCCAGCTCGCGAATAAGCGCCTGCCCTTCGGGTTGGCCTATATCGACCGTCAGCGAATGTTTGCCGCGATTGGCGGAAAGATAGTAAGCAGACTCAGTCGTATCTTTACCTTTGCTATCCTTTAGCCATGGAGGCCCCCAGTGGCGCGTATCATCCCCGAGTATCGGATGCTCGACCTTGATGACTTCAGCCCCCATATCGGCCAAGATCTGCGTACACCAGGGGCCCGCCATTACACGGCTTAAATCCAGCACCCTTAAGCCTGTTAGTGGCCCCGCCATAGCAACACTCCATTCATCATCATAGCTCTGGGGGGGTAGTGGTGGCGTGGCGTACGTCACGACGCGATGAAATAAAACGGTAAAGTGCCAAGGCAATAGAGCCCACCGTCAGCACGATGAAGACCCAGGTGATAGGCCCACGCACGAAGATCGACAAGTCGTTGGAGCCGATGAGCAGAGAACGACGCAGGTTGTCTTCGAACATCGGCCCCAGAATGAAACCGATCAGAAACGGCGCTGCGGGTATGGCGGTACGATTGAAGATGTATCCCAAAACCCCAAAAGCCAACATCAGCCCCACGTCGAAAGTGGCGTTATTGACTGCATAAGCGCCGTAGACACAGAACATCAAGACGATGGGAAAGAGGATTGACTTGGGGATATCAGCAATTAACGAGAAGTACTTGATGGCAACGTTACCCACCACCAACAGGATGACCGAACTGCACATAATACCCAGGAACAGTGCATAGATCAGCGACAGATTTTCCTGGAACATAAGCGGGCCAGGGGTTAATCCATGCACCATAAAAGCACCCAGGATAATGGCGGTGATGACATCCCCAGGAATCCCTAGCGATAACAGCGGGATTAATGTCGCCCCGGCAACGCCATTGTTACCGGCCTCAGCCGCGGCCACCCCTTCTACCTCGCCCTTGCCGAAATTGGCTTTGTTGGGAGAGCGCCTGCGTGCATCGCTGTAGGAAATGAACGCTGCCGCCGTTGCCCCAGTGCCGGGAATAGCGCCAATAATGACGCCAATTAAGCTGCCCCGCACAATGCTTTTCATACAACGCTTGAGCTCAGAGAAGGCCAAACCAGCACCACTCGCCTTAGCCTTAATATGAGGAATGGCTTTCTTACGATAAAACTCGATAATCTCTGGAATAGCAAAAAGCCCAATCAACAGGGGAATAAAGGAGATGCTGTCCATCAAGTTGTAGTTGCCGAAGGTCAGCCGCTGTGAACCAAAGACCTCATCCAGCCCTACCATGGATAACAAAATACCTAGCAGCGCTGCCATCAAGCCCTTGATCATGGAGCCGCTGGCCAGAGAGATGATAATGGTGAGAGAAAAACAGATCAGCCAGAAAAATTCTGGTGCACCGAAGTTCAGCGCAATTTTGGCCAAGTAGGCGGCAAAAAAGATCAACGCAATATTGGAGATAAAATCGGCAATGACTGACGAGTAAAGCGCAGCCTTTAGTGCTTTTTTGGCATGCCCCTGCTGGGCCATTGGATAGCCGTCTAGCAAAGTACAGGCCGAAGCGGGTGAGCCCGGGGTTCTGATTAGAATCGCGGTAATCGAGCCGCCGTACATCCCCCCTTTATAGATACCTACTAGCAGCAGGATAGCGGCAACCGGCTGCATAGAGAAGGTGAAGGGGAGTGCCAATGCCACCGCCATGGTGGCGGTTAAACCGGGGATGGAACCAACCACCACGCCGATAACCACGCCTACGGCTATGGCCAGAAAGTTGTCCAGACTAAAGAATATACCAACGACTTCCGAAAAGTTTTCCATAGGGCACCCAGAAAAAATAAGTAGCGAATCAGAAACCGAACGGCATTATCGGTAGCGGCACGTTCATTACTTCTACGAATAAGAGCGCCACGATAATAGGAAACAGAAATGCCAGGCTATATACCCACCAGGTGCGTACCGGGTGCGCTATGAAAAGAACTAATGTTGCCAAAATGCCACAGAACACGGCGCCCATCGCCTCAAACAAGGCAACATATATCACCAGCGACAGCACCATTAGCACGAAACGCCGCGTGGAGCCTTTCTCAATCGCTCTCTCATCCTCCTCGGTTTTCCCTTCCAAAATGAAGGCCTGAAGAATGAGCAGAATCGAAAACAGCAGGATCAACCAGCCGATGATCGCTGGCAGCCAGCGCGGCGACATCATTGGGTTTTGTAGGATCGGCGGTTCGTTTATATAGTTGGGCACCAGATAAAAGACCAACACAATGGCAAACCCCAGCAAGACGATGCCGGTGATGAGGTCGTTAGTATCTTTTACTTTTACTCTGCGCTTGGAACCCGAAGGTGTCATCGCGGCCTTCTCCTGGGAAACAAGAGAGGCGAGGGTAGCAGCCCTCGCCTCAGTGTTAGGACGGAAGACTACTTAGTTACTGGCTAATGCCAGCCTGCTGTGCAACGCCTTCCCAACGCTCGACTTCATCGGCAATGAACTGCTTGAACTCTTCGCCAGACACCTGACCCGGTTCCGCGCCCAGCTGATCAGCAAAGTCCAAAAACTCCTCACGTTCCATCACCTTGGAAAGGGCGTCCTGCATAACGCTTTGCGCTTCTTCAGGGAAAGAGCTGTGTGCCACCAGGCCAAACCATGCCGTCGTGACGAACTGGTCAAGGTTATACTCGCCCACTTCCGACAGTGTGGGCACATCCGGCAGGTACTCTGACCGCTCAGCGGAGGTAACCGCCAGAGCGCGCAAATCACCCGAGCGAATATGCGAAAGGACGGTCGGCATGTTCTCGAAAGAGACATCGACATCGCCGCCTAATAGCGCAGGAAGAGCCGCACCGCTGCCGGCAAAAGGCACTGCCGTCATGTTGGTTTCAGTCAGCGTCTTGAATAACTCACCGGACATATGGATGGAGCTGCCCACGCCACTGTGGCTGAACGTCATGTTCTCTTCTTTTGCCGCTTCAACAAACTCAATCACACTTTCATAAGGGCTATCGGCGGGGACCACCATGACATTGGGGATATCGATCATATTTTGCAGGAAGACAAAATCCTCAACCGGATCATAGCCCAGGTCAGGATAGATGGCAGCGCCAATGGTGTGCCCTGGAGACGCCATCAAAATAGTGTGATCGACACCGCGGCCACCTCGAGCGAGACGACCGGTGCCCACAGTGGAACCAGCGCCTGGACGGTTCTCCACAACCACATTAGCATCGAGTTCTTGCTGTAGAAGGTCAGCAACACGGCGGGACAAAACATCAGTAGTACCGCCCGGTGCGTAGGGAACGACCAAGCGAACATCGTCAGTCGGCCAATCGTTGGCATTAGCTGAGGAAACGGTGAGACCAAGAGCCAGGGCGCTGCCACAGGCAGCTAGGTATGCAGAGCTAAGAATTTTGTTCATTTTTTCTTCCTATACGTTATTTAGTCATTATTATGTTAATTATTGTTCGCAATGCGTACACATATTCGTAATTTAATCATTGAGATTACTTTGTTGTTAACCGATTAAAAAACACGACTTTAGTAGCAGTAAAAGCTGATGCATCGATAACGGAGCCCTCCGTCTATCGGTGACTAGTTTTTCCCAAACACAGAAGTTCGCATTGCGAACTTCTGTGTTACTCTTTTCTGTCTGGCTTTTAGGTATAAGGGTGGTAAAAATGCAAGATGAGATACTGAGTGAAGATAGCCGTGATTTTGTAACCGCACTTGCTAGTGGCTTAGAGGTTATACAAGCATTCGATCATGAGCACCCGCGTATGACGCTAAGCGAAGTTGCTACGCGGACGGGAATGAACAGAGCAAAGGCTAGGCGCTTTTTACTCACTCTACATGCCTTGGGATACGTCCGAAAACAACAACGCTACTTTGAGCTGGCGCCCCGGGTGCTGCAGCTTGGCTATGCCTTTTTATCGGCTAATAACTATCGGGACGTTATTCAGCAACATTTAGAAGACATTACCGCTGAAACAGGGGAGTCATCATCGCTTGGCGTGCTAGATGGCAATGATGTTATCTATGTAGCTCGCTCGGCAGCAAAACATCGCTTAATGGCGATCACGCTTTCTGTGGGCACCCGTCTGCCAGCGGCTCATACTTCTATGGGGCGTATACTACTCGCTCAGCTCTGTGAGTCGGATCTTGATAACTTCCTCTCGTCAGTGACACTAGAGCCTTACACCGAAAAAACAGTGACCGATATCGATAAACTACGCAATGAGATAATGAAAGCGCGGCAGCAGGGCTATGCTATCTCTGACCAAGAACTGGACTCTGGTTTACGTTCCATCGCTGTACCTGTGCATGACGCCAAGCAGCATTTAATGGGCGCTATCAATATCAGCACTAATGCTGCTCGGGTCGATCTTGATACGTTAATTAATGTGTACTTGCCTGTTTTAAAAAACAAAATCGAGCAAATAAAGCCTCATATTAATTAGTTGCAACCATCACCGCCTCTAGCGCAGCTTTATACCCTTGAACACCTAATCCAGCAATCACGCCGTCGGCGCGTAATGAGACATAGGAGTGATGGCGAAATGACTCCCTCTTGTGGACGTTAGATAAATGCACCTCGATCACCTTACCGTCAAAAGCATTGAGCGCATCAAGAATGGCCACGGAGGTATGCGTATAGGCTGCGGGATTGATAATAATTGCTTGGGTGCCATCAAGACGCGCAGCGTGGATGGCATCAATTAGCTCGCCTTCGTGGTTACTCTGCAGACAATTAATGTCCCAGTCGGTCATTATCGCTTTCTCTCGCAACATGTTATTTACGTCGTCTAACGTTTCATAACCGTATATATCTGGCTGACGACTGCCCAGTAAGTTTAAATTGGGGCCATGTAAGACCAATACCTTTCCCTGACTCATAATTCTCTTCAACCTTATGCGTTAGTGGTCAATCGTAGACACACCCTTTTCTATCACTTAACCCGCCAACTTCACCAGCGCCCGTTCAAGTGATGCTTGCTGGCGCTGGGTATATAGCTCGATTTCATCGATAACGGCTACGCCTAATGCTTGCTCAAACTGGTCTTGGCTGGCGTTGCTGGCATAATGATCGTGGCTGTTTCCACCTAAATTAGACTGAAAGATACCGGCCGCGCTTACGGGCAAGAAATCTTCATAAATCATCGGCGTCACTGCGATGGCGCCTTGTTCGATCAGGTTATCCACTTGTTCGGGTGTCACTGGCCCCTCGGTACGGGCACCCGATACCGCCTGGTAGTGGAAAAACGCTAGCGCTTCACGCCGTAGCGTTGAGTAATCATCGGGGAAAGCCTTAAATACTTTCGCTAAATGCGCTTGATGGGCGTCATTATCCGCCGCCATGGGTGCATTTTGCTTGGCGGAGGCTAGCAGGCGGTCATAAAGCTCGCGTCCTTTAGCGGTTAACGCAATACCGCGCTGCTCGATTTCGCCAAAGCGGGCGGTGTGCTTGCCCTCGGCCGCGTCCGCAAATGCAATGGTCTCTTCCAGTGCTTTAAAACTGGTTTGGCGCAACAGTATCGGGCAATCGCGGCGCGGCGGGCCTTCAATAGTCGCCTTGGGGTCAATGCCCACGCTGGGCATACGCCGTTGAACCTCATCGATATCGAGCGTACGCGGGGTCAGGTGGTTAATGTGCGGCCCGCGGAAGCAGACCACGTCGGCGATTAACCGGTGCTCGTTATGCAAACGCTCATAGGTCGCCAAGTCGACGGTGGCGTTATCGTGCCAGCGGAACGTTTCCAACGCTTCATTGACAAATTGCTCTGCATCAGCGGCGCTGAGCCCACCCTGTTGCTCAAAGCGCTCTATGAGTGCTTTGACGTTAGGCGTAAAAATGTTCCTCGCGCGTAAAATAGCGCTCGCCTGCTCTCTAAATTCGGCCTTCTCAATCAGCTCAAGGCGCAGCAGCGAGGTAAACACACGAAAGGGATTACGCTTAAGCGCCTCATCCGCTATCGGGCGAAAAGCCGTAGAGTGAACCGGTACGCCGGCTGCCGACAAGTCGTAATAGCCTACTGGCGCCATCCCCATGACCGCAAACATACGCCGCAATATGGCAAGCTCCTCTGCGCTGCCAACACGAATCGCGCCATGGCGTTCAACGTTGATACGCGCCAGCTCATCGCTATGCTGCAGCTCGCTGTTTAGCGCCGGATTAGCGGTTAATACCTCTTGATTAACCGTCTCTACCAACGACAGCAAAGTACCGTATTGCGGCACTTCCTGCTGATACATCGCCGACATTGCGCTGGAAAACTGGTCACGAATGTCATCACTGCTAACGTAAGCTGAACTCATTGAACTGTCCTATATGTAAACGGCGCTACCTGTCCGTAAAAGGTTATACCTACATGGTAGCGCTAACGACGCCTTAACAATTTCACTTTTTCCGCGCCTTGCTATAAATAAAAGCCATCATAAGGCCCTATCAATGCAGCCGGGTGCCTTTAGCGAGCGGCGCTATGGACCTGTTACATTAGCGCCTGATTCTGTTGACGTAGGCATTGCATCCATGACGCTTCCTCTTTACCTCGGCTTGCCCATGTGGGCCAATCAAGATTGGCTCGGCAGCCTTTATCCGCGTCATGCCAAAACAGAGCTATTAAGCGATTATGCGGCGGTTTTTTCGAGCGTTGAGGGCAATACTACCTTTTATAGCGGCATCCCCAAGCCGGAAACAGTAGCCGCCTGGTCGCGTCAGGCGCCGCCTCATTTCCGTTTCTGTTTTAAATTACCGGCCAGCGTAACCCATGATCAACGGCTAACCCGCTTGGAAGACGCGTGGGCATTTTTAGCCGCGCTTGAACCATTACACGATCGCCTAGGGCCGACGATGGTGCAGCTGCCGCGAGATTTTGGTCCCCAAGAGCTTCCCCAGCTTGGAGCGCTACTCGCTGCTTGGCCTGCCCATTTGCCCTGCGCAGTAGAGGTACGCCACCCTGAGTTTTTCCACAAAGGAGCTGCTGAAACGGCTCTTAACCGTCTGTTGATAACTTATTCGGCCAATCGGGTGATGCTCGATGTCCGCCCGCTCTTCTCAACCCCCGCAAATGATCATTTAGGCCTTGCTCATGCACAGCAGGAAAAGCCGAAACTCCCACTACACGTGCTTTCCACGGCAAATTATCCGGTGATTCGCTTTATTGGTCATATTGACAAAACGATTAACAGCGACTACTTCAACGCTTGGAAGGCACGCCTAAAGCTGTGGATAAGTCAGGGGAAAACCCCTTTCTTATTTGTGCATACAGCGGATAACCGTGAGTCTCCGCACATGGCTCGTTTGCTCTATAACGCATTAAGCGAAATAACGCCGCTCCCCCTACTTGGCCCCTTTGCCAGTGAAAAGCAAAGCCAGCTGTTTTAGCCCGCCTTTTTAGCTGACCTCACTGGCATGCTTGCGATTGATCAGATAAATTGCGCTTACTTTCGGAAAAGAAGCTGACAATAAGGCTATTTTTCGAGAACTAGCGTTCAAGACACGCTTTGACTTACACAACAATCAACTTAATGGGTGATATATGGCGAAACTGGCGCATGCGCAGTGGTCATCAAAAATGGCTTTTGTGTTAGCTGCTGCAGGCTCTGCGGTAGGTTTAGGCAATATTTGGCGCTTCTCTTATTTAGTCGGGGAAAGCGGAGGCGCTGCATTCGTGCTGGTCTATCTTGCCTGCGTGGCATTGGTCGGCGTGCCCATTTTGCTTTCAGAGTGGATGATCGGTCGTCGTGGGCAGAAAAACCCCATCGACAGCATGAAATATCTCGCTCATCAAAGCGGTAAGTCCAAGGGATGGGCGCTGATCGGTATCAGCGGCGTACTCGCTGGCTTTCTGATCCTGTCTTTCTACAGTGTGATTGGCGGCTGGTCACTCAACTATACGCTGAGCTCGGTCATTGGCACCTTCAGCGGCCAAAATGCCGACAGTATTGGCGAGATCTTTAGCGGAATGCTGGCCAGCCCCGGCACACTGCTTCTCTGGCACAGCGCCTTTATGCTATTGGTTATCGGCATCGTGGCCCGCGGCGTGACCAAGGGTCTTGAGAGCGCCGCGCGCTCGTTGATGCCTGCGCTGGTCATTTTGATGCTGATTTTGGTGGGTTACGGAATGACCACCGGCCACTTCGGTGAAACCTTATCGTTTATGTTCAGCCCTGACTGGGGCGCGCTGAATGGCGGCGTGGTGCTTGCGGCCATGGGCCAAGCGTTTTTTACGCTGTCTCTTGGTATGGGCATCATGATGGCCTACGGCTCGTACCTGGGCGAAGACGTCAACCTGCTGAGCACAGCGCGTACAGTTATCATCATTGATACCGCCATTGCGCTGCTTGCCGGTTTGGCTATTTTCCCCATCGTCTTTGCCAATGGCTTGAGCGCAGGCGAAGGCCCGGGGCTGATCTTCGTCACCCTGCCTATCGCGTTTGGCAATATAACTGGCGGCGCCATTCTGGGACTGATGTTCTTTCTGCTACTGACCTTTGCCGCACTAACCTCCGCGATTTCATTGCTGGAACCCACCGTTGCGATGCTTGAAGAGCGCACTCCGCTGTCGCGCATTCCAGCAACCCTGGTTAGCGGTATTTTCGTGTGGCTGTTGGGTGTTGCAGCGCTGCTGTCGTTCAACCTGTGGTCTGACGTCTTATTCTTCGGGCTGAATATCTTTGACTTGCTGGATACCTTCACGGCGAAAATTCTACTGCCGCTTACCGGACTGGGGGCCGTCGTATTTGTCGCGTGGTGTCTGGATCGCAAGAGCGTAGAGGAGGAGCTCGCGCTGTCTGCAACAGGGCTCAGCGTGTGGAACGTTGTTGCACGCTTTATCGCGCCGATCGGCGTTATCGTGGTGTTCCTGGCTGGCATTCTTTAACACAGGTCTGCTCGGCTCTGTGATTCGCAGAGCCAAGCGCCTATCAGCAAGCTTTAAAAACGGCTAGGCCTGCCATCAGGCACTGCCGTTTGGCAACTTTTTCAGTGCAACTCGCTCTCTTGCCGATCTTCATCGGGCAAGGGAGCGATATCTCGTGATAACTTCTTAAACTCCCGATGCAGTTCAATACCCCGACGCGCTCTTAGGCTGCGCTGAGCAGCGCTACGCTGACGCTGAGTGTGCTCATCTACTTGCAAACTCATAAAGATGTCGAGCAGTTCGCTTTTAACCGAGGTGATTCGTTCGACATTTCTCATAATCGACGTTCCTCCAGATGAATATGCCTGCGTCCACCTGCATCGGTGACGACTGTTATGATGCAGTGCGGCACTTCAATTATTACTATACCCTACTTGACAAAATGATGACGACCCTAGAATAAATATCCCAACGGTCTGCAAACGCTCGCTACTGGTTCAAACGTCCACGCTCGCCAACCAAAGCGAGTTTCATGTTTTAAGTCACACTATCCAGCGTGTAGGGTCAGCTTGAGCTTGATGATAAGTCATATTTTGTTAAGTGCGATGGGGCAATGATGGCGTTGACCTGATGCATAATGCCGACCAAATCATCGGTGCCAAGCTCACCGATAGCTGCCCGCATGTTTAGACGGTTCATCAGTAACCGACGAAAAGCGTCAACGTACTGAATACGTTGGGAGTAAAGATCGGCGCGGGCATTGAGTACATCGACTAAATCACGTAGACCAAGCGCTGCGCCTTTGTCAGCGGCTTCAAGATAAAGCTCACCTGAGCGGATGGACTGTGCCAACGCCTGCAACCGAGTAATATCGCCGCGAATACTCCGGTGGTACTGGCGCAGTTGCTCCAGTGCCAAGCGACGTGCATTATTGATATCGGCCATGGCAGCATTCTGAACTAGAATACCTTGAGCAACGCTATTACGAGTACGGCCTCCGGCATAAAGGTTCATACTGGCCTGAAGGACCACACGTTTATCCTCACTGTCTCGGTAAGGATCGTTGCTATGACGGTCAGAGTACGACAGGTTAAGACTTACTTCTGGATAGTAACCAGCACGGCGCACCTCGATATCGGCTCGTGCGACATCCCTCTGTGCCACAGCTAATAGTACTTCGGCGTTGTTGACAATAGCATCTTCAAGAGTTGACAGTGGGGGCGGGGAGTCGAAGTCGTCTTCGGGCAGCTCCAGCAGAGTAAAGCTGTTGAAGTCGGGAAAAGTTCCAGTCAACCGCTCCAATGTCGAGAGCGCGTTGTCGTAGTCGTTGCGAGCGGCGGCAATATCAGCCAAAGTCCGATCAAACTCGGAGTGCGCCGCCAGCAGGTCGATGCGGTCACCTATACCGAGATCATATGCCCGCTGCGCCTGGACGACCTGCAAATCGAGAGAGTGGCGTTTACTATCCAATAAGTCTACCTGGCGTGATAGGTAGAAAGCATTGAGCCAAGCCTCAGCAGTCTGCAGCGCCAAGTTGCGCTCACTTACCGCTAACTGCAGTTGAGCAGTATCACTCTGTCGGTTAGCTTTCTCTACCTGACGAAAGCGCTCAATGGAAAAGAGCGGCTGCGAGAGCGATATCTGACCGATCGTATCAGTAGACTCACCCTGACAGCGACGCTCAAACTCTTCGCCGCCGATCAACTCACCTGTCTCTGGGTTGTTGACACAACTGCTTATATCACCACCAGTGTAAATGTTATCGCTCCCGCTATAGCCACGCTGAAAACTGAGGTCAACCTGCGGCTGTAACCGAGACCAGGCCAGCGGCACTTCCAGGCCACGCGCCTCGGCCTGCAAACGCTGGCTGGCGAGCGCAGCG
Source organism: Halomonas sp. SpR8 (assembly GCF_031010195.1). Lineage (GTDB taxonomy): Bacteria > Pseudomonadota > Gammaproteobacteria > Pseudomonadales > Halomonadaceae > Vreelandella. The sequence goes on from NZ_JAUAMC010000005.1 coordinate 334,575, forward strand.
TTGTACTCCAGCGCGCGGTCAAACATTCTCGGCAGCGAAGGCAGGCTGTTGGTGGCGTTATCCGGCTGATCTAGCGGCATGGATGGCAAGACATCAGGCCGCAATGCCACGCTAAAATCGGCACTCCAAGCACAGGCTGGTAACGCCGCCATAAAAAGGCCGCCCAACAGCAACCGTCCAGCCGCTCGCGAAGGGGAAATTGATTCGGCCACGATACCTCCTTAATCCTGACGAATAGCACGCTTGAGCATGTCAGTCACCGGCTGGGTGAGATAGGCAAACAGGGTTTTTTCGCCAGTGTGGATCATCACTTCGGCAGGCATACCAGAGAGTAGCTGTATACTATCGGTCATCCTCTCGCGGCTCCTCTCCGAGACTTGAAGCAGCGCACGATAGTAGCGCACCCCCGTATTCTCATCCTGGAAGCTATCAGCACTCACATGGTTGATGACCCCCTCGAAAACAGGGACTGTACGCTGGTTGAAGGCACTGAAACGAATTTCAGAGGTCTGCCCAGGGTAGATGTTATCGATATCTTGAGCAGGAATACGCGCCTCGACGATAAAACCTTCGTTGTCAGGCACGACGCTCATGATGGGTTCGCCGCCACGAATCACGGCTCCGACAGTATGAATATCGAGCCCAACCACCGTACCACTAACCGGCGCGATGAGTTCGGTACGTCCTACCAAGTCATGTAGCGCGACGATACGCTCGCGAGATTCGGAAATCTGCGACTGCACCTGACGCAATTGTTCTCCGATTTCCTGCTGGTAATTCTGGCGCTGTGCTTCGATGCGCGAACGATTTTCGCTGATACGCGAGTAAAGCTGGGCGATCTGAGCACGGGCATTAGCGAGCTCGGATGCGAAAGATAGCACCTGGCGCTCCAATTCCCGAATGCGTTGGTTATTGCCCAATCCTTCACGAAATAGGGATTGGTAGTCGTCGATCTCGCCGTTAAGTGATTGAATCCGCTGCTGGTTAATATCGATGGCCTGCTGTAAACCATCGATCTGTTCACGAAACTGCTGAATTTGTGCGTCAAGGGCACTGATTTCACTCTGCAGTGAGCTGCGTCGAGAGAGAAAGAGACTACTCTGAACGTCAAGGATCTCGCTCAGGCGCTGATTACCCTGTGCCATGTTCTGCAGTTCGTCATAGAAACTAATGCTATCGGCACCCTGTTGTTCGGCCAGCAGCCGCGCTTCCTGAGCGCTGGCAATGAACCAATTTGAACGAGCAATATCGAGCTGCGACTGAGACTGGGTGCCGTCGAGCACTAGCAAGACATCTCCAACCTGAACATGATCACCGTCTTCGACGTTGATCTGTGACACGATACCACCTTCAAGATGTTGCACGGTACGTTTGAAGCTTTCCACCGAAACGGTACCGCTGGCAATAACCGACACCGACAACTGGGCCAAGGCAGCCCAAGTACCGAAGCCGCCAAAAGCCACCAGTAGAATAATCATGCCCACCCATGTGACACCGCGGTCACCGATGGGCAGTTCAGAGCTAGCGCTACTGTATGTTATCTGACTTTTCTGAATTGAGTTCTCTTGCAGTAATGTCTTATTACTCGAGGCTCTTTTACTGCTCGACATAAGCTGAAACTCCAGGCCCCGGAAGCCAACCAAGCCTCGGGGCGCGTAAATATGGGGAGAGGAGTGTTTAACCGTTGCCAAGCGCCGTATTGCGACTATGCGCAGCGGGTGCCTTCTCGACCTTTGCACCGGTCGTACTCCGTTGTACGAAGCGATGGAGTACCTCCTCACGTGGGCCAAACATGCCTACTTGGCCATCCTTGAGAACAAGCAGCTTGTCCATACCGCGCAGTACGCTGGTGCGGTGGGAAATAACGAAGAGCGTGACTCCTTCCGCCTTGAGCGATGTTATCGCTTGGGATAGTGCTTTCTCTCCTTGGTCGTCAAGGTTCGAGTTGGGTTCGTCAAGCACCACCAACTGAGGGTTGCTGTAGAGTGCGCGGGCAAGACCGACACGCTGGCGCTGGCCACCGGATAACACGCCACTGGCAGTGGAAATAAAGGTGTCATAGCCCTCTGGCTGCTGCAGCACCATTTCATGTACACCAGCACGTTTGGCAGCCTCGACCACCTTATGTGGATCTACCTTGCCAAAGCGTGCAATATTCTCGCTGATAGTACCGTCAAAAAGCTCGATATCTTGCGGTAAGTAGCCAATATGGGGCCCAAGTTCGTGGCGGTTCCATTGTGAGATATCAGCACCATCAAGACGTACTTTACCCACCTGAGCAGACCAGATACCCAGCAACACGCGAGCAAAGGTAGACTTGCCCGACGCGCTAGGGCCTATGATTCCAATGTGCTCCCCCTTGTCGACCTCGAGGTTAATACCGCGAATAGTCATCATACGTGCACCTGGCGGGCCAGCAGCGATGCCTTCAATGCTTATTCTGCCTTCCGGTGCGGGCAACGACATGCGCTCGCATTCGGCAGGAACCTCACTGAGTAGTTGCTCCAAACGTCCGTGGGCGCTACGCGCGCTAACAAACCCCTTCCAAGCCCCGATCATTTGGTCGAGAGGTGCCAAGGCTCGGCCCATCAAGATGGAACCAGCGATCATCATGCCAGGAGTAACGCTACCCTGAAGAACCAGCATCGCTCCAAGCCCTAGAATGAGTGACTGGAACATTAGCCGCAGCACCTTGGAGACGTTAGAGAGGGTGCCTGCGCGATCACTGGCCCAGGACTGCTTGAGTAAAAATTCACGGTGACGTACCTGCCAACGGCTGCGAATGCCTGAAAGAATACCCATGGCCTGCATGACTTCCGCATTGCGCAAATTAGCGTTGGCTAGCTCCTGCGACTTGATATGCTCGCTGTTAGCCTCCGACAGCAAGCCACGGGTGGCATATTCGTTAGCGATCGCCAGTGAAAGCAACATCACAGCAGCAATGATCGCGAAAACGCCAAACCAAACGTTGAATAAGAACAAAACCGCGATATAGATAGGAATCCAGGGCGCATCGAAGAAGGCGAACAGTCCGTTACCGGCCATGAACTGGCGAAGGCTTGTGAGGTCACTCAGCGGCTGGGCAGTCTGGGTTCCCGCAAGAAGTAGGCTCTTTCGAAACATGGCCCCATAGAGACGCTCACTGACTAGAGTATCGATTCGATTGCCGACGCGTACCAGCACCCGTGAGCGAACTATTTCGAGCCCCCCCATCACCAGAAACAGAAAAACTACGATGAGGGTCAGCATCAACAGCGTATCCGAACTGCGGGTAGTAATGACCCTATCGTAAACCTGTAACATATAGAGCGGTGGCACCAGCATCAACAGATTAATAAACATGCTGAACACTGCAACGCAAAAGAAGGAGTGCTTACACGCCTTCAGAGCCCGACCAAGATCGGTAGGCGACCGTTGCTGTTTAAAAGACATCAAGAGGCTCGCTATTCTTTACAAGAGACCTGACCAGAGAGTTGGTAAAGGCTGATCACCGATCACTTTAGAAGGATGTCACTGCCAAGAGGCAACGACCTTTACACACTTTTCAAATATCGCTTCCAACCCCAGCGACTCAGGACAGTCGCTGGGGTTACGCTTACTGCAAGCCGACCATGCGCCAGCAAGGTCGCTATACCAGCGTTAACTCTTGCGTGGTGTTAACGCCCAACGTATCTGCACCGGGTTCGAGTGCATTCAGCGGAAGCAACGCATCACCTTCGAGACCATCCTCCTCTGTCTCGATACGATCCAGGCGATACCCCTCATCGACATACCAGTTGAAGACGGTGACACTATCCTCTCCCCCCGCGACAGCAATCGAAAGGTCATCCCCCGCTCGAGAAAAGCGTAGCGCCTGCAGGTCAATGTTTTCGAAAGAAAGCATATCGGGCTCATCATCGAAGGAGATATCATTGATGGTATCGTGACCATCGCCAGCACCGAAGACGTAGCGGTCGGCGCCATCGCCGCCAGCCAGGTAGTCATCACCCGATAAGCCTTGCAAGCTGTCCTCTCCTTTTCCACCTTTTAAGACATCATCTCCCTCGGTACCACGAAGCACCAATCCCATGGCCTCGAGCTGGCTCCCGCTCAACTCGCTGCCGCCATCGAGTTGGGCACGGCTGACCATACGGCTGTTAATCAGCGAGTCATTACTACTGATAGCACCAACAAAAGTAAGCGTATCATCGCCACTTACATGCAAGATAAGATCGCTCCCATCGCGACTCATCCACAGATCATCGGCCGTGACCCCCGCGCCTAACTTCAGCGTGTCACCGTAGCGACTAGACGTATAAACATAACTAGGCTGAACGACGGTGTCGTGGCCATCGCCTAGGTCAAACTCGATGACGTTGCCGTAACGGCCCAACTCCAAACGATCATCGCCGGCGCCGCCGTTGAAGATGCTGTCACGGGAGCTTGCTGAAACTCGTAACGTATCGTCGCCCGCGCCCCCTTCCAGCCGGTTGGTGCCACTGCCACCATCAAGGAGATCGTTCCCTTCACCACCCAACAGGTGGTCATTGCCACCGCCACCCAACAAACGGTCATCTCCTTCGTGACCGTTTAGGATATCGCGCTCGCCCCAGCCAATCAGCTCATCCGTCGCCTCGCTACCGTGGCGCGTATAGAGCTGTTCGGCCAAGTCACTCCACATTTGCGTACTACCTTCGGCAAAACGGACCGTACTGAACAACTGGTAATTAGATGCCGTATCGTTTAGGCCATCCGGAGACGACAGCACGTCTTTCAAACGCAGGCTGTCGTCGCCGCTTCCTATATTTAAAATCAAATCGCTCCCATCGCGACTCATCCACAGATCATCGGCCGTGATCCCCGCGCCTAACTTCAGCGTGTCACCGTAGCGACTAGACGTATAAACATAACTAGGCTGAACGACGGTGTCGTGGCCATCGCCTAGGTCAAACTCGATGACGTTGCCGTAACGGCCCAACTCCAAACGATCATCGCC
>NZ_JAUAMC010000006.1 GCF_031010195.1 Halomonas sp. SpR8
CCAGGGACTGATCTCGATACTGGACGCGGTAAGATGGCTCAAGCGTTCTTCATGAACCGCCGTGGTACGGAACCGTATGCCCGGTGGTGTGAGAGGACAGGGGAGGCGACTCCCCTTCCTACTCGATCGAAAAGCTAGGATTGCTCATTGGAGTAGTGACTCTCTAGCTGGTGCACTGCATCTTAACGGTGCATTTAGAGAGTGCTTTAAAAGAGATTGATGCTTCGTTTTGGTGCGCTTGATGAGCGCCTGGGTTTTTGTAACATTATTAAGTGTTTGATTAAATAACCATAATTTAACGTTGTGCCAAACTGGCGCACCCCTTGCAAGTGTTAATGGCTAGTAAACGTATTGGCTAGTAAACGTATTAGGGAGCTAACACAACAACCCCAAGTGCGAAGCCAATCATCAAGCCCCGGTCATAACAAACCCCAGCCATAAGGGGTGCAAGGAGATTAACAATGAACACTCTCAAGCGCTCGACACATCCGCACCCATTCCTTTTATGTGGCCGTTTCGCGACCGCTCTACTGACCGCCGCTGTTATGGGGGCCAGCACCCAGGCCATCGCCCAAGACGAAGACCCCATCAAAGTCGGTATCCTGCACTCCCTCTCGGGCACTATGGCGATCAGTGAAACGGTTCTTAAAGATACCGTCGAAATGTTGATTGAACAGCAGAACGAAGCCGGCGGCTTGCTGGGTCGCCAGCTAGAAGCCGTGGTGGTTGACCCCGCGTCTAACTGGCCGCTATTCGCCGAACGCGCCCGTGAGTTGCTGGCCCAAGAAGAAGTCGACGTGATTTTCGGCAATTGGACCTCGGTTTCCCGTAAAGCGGTGCTGCCAGTGGTCGAAGAGCTCAACGGGCTGCTGTTCTACCCGGTACAGTATGAAGGCGAAGAGTCCTCGGAAAACGTCTTCTACACCGGCGCGGCGCCTAACCAGCAGGCGATTCCTGCGGTTGAGTACCTGATTAACGAAGTGGGTATCGAGCGCTTTGCGCTGGTCGGTACTGACTATGTCTATCCGCGCACCACCAACCGCATCCTCGAAGCGTTCCTTAAGGATGAGCACGGCATCGCGGAAGAAGACATCATGGTCAACTACACGCCGTTCGGCCACTCGGATTGGCAGAACATCGTGGCCGAAATTCGTCGCTTCGGCGAAGAGGGCAAACCCACCGCGGTGATCTCCACGGTTAACGGCGACGCCAACGTGCCGTTCTATACCGAGCTCTCTAACCAGGGCATCGACGCTGCCGATATTCCGGTCGTCGCCTTCTCGGTGGGCGAACAGGAACTGACTGGTATTGATACCGGCCCGCTGGTTGGTCACCTGGCTGCCTGGAACTACTTTATGAGCGTCGATAACGACGACAACTACGACTTTATCGACGCCTGGATTGAGTACACCGGCGACGATATGGCCGTCACCAACGACCCAATGGAAGCGCACTACATTGGTTTCAATATGTGGGCCGAAGCGGTGCGTAAAGCAGGTACTACGGACGTTGATACGGTAAAAGACGCCATTATCGGTGTCACCGTGCCTAACCTGTCCGGCGGCTATGCCGCGATGATGCCCAACCACCACATCACCAAACCGGTGCTGATTGGTGAAATTCAGGACAACGGCCAGTTCGATATCGTTTGGCAGACGCCGTCTACCGTGGCGGGAGATGCGTGGTCTGACTACCTGCCTGGCTCCCGTGACCTGATTGCCGATTGGCGCAAGCCGATGGAGTGCGGCAACTTTAACGTCGTTAACGGTTCATGCGGTGGCAGCACCGCAGCAGAAGAAGCCGAAGCGGCCCTCGCTGAGTAACGCATAACATCCCCTTGCCGCGCCGTGTTTCGATGGTGGGCGCGGCAAGGAGCACGCTATCTTTCCCTCTTAGTTAACCAAAGGAAGAACCCCATGAGGCGTTTCCTTTCCTTGGCGCTGCTCTGTTTCCTACTGGTGGGGGCCACCCTCACCGCGCAGGCGCAAACAGACGCCGCCACTAGCGCTGAAAGCTCAGGCGCTAACAGTGACAGTGCCGCGCTTGAATTGCTAGAAGCGCTGGACGTTGAATCCTACACCGCCAAAGGCGAAGCCATCACCGCTATCTTGCAAAGCGACGACGAGCGCGCCCGTGACTGGCTGCAGGCCTTATTGGATGGGCGCTTACAGCGCACCGACGACGGCCGTTTTGTGCTGGTACTGGAGAACCGCGGCCGCGACTGGCCGGTGGCCGATGTATTGACTGGCGAAGCGCTGGGCGAGATGTCCCGCCGTGACCTGGAGCGTGTTGGTATCAACAACAATTTGCGCAATCAACTGCGCAGCGCCATTGCGGTGGTTGACCTCTACTCGCCCAACGTTGAGCGCCGCCGCACATCGGCAGAGCGCTTATTGGGCGAGGTAGACGGTGAGCTAGTGCAGCCCATTAACGAGCTAATCGAGCAGGAAGAAGACGATCAAGTGCGCTATCGCCTGACCCAGGCGGTGGCAATTTATCGCGCTGAGGCGGGTGAAATGGCGGGCATTGAGGCGCTGGATGGCAGCCTGCATCCGCGCTCTCGCGTAGCGTTAAGCCGAGCGGTGAATAGCGATGATCCGGTGGTGGCCAACGCCGCTGCCGCCTCGCTGGCAAGCATCGAGCAGCAGCTCAAAATCAACCGCGGTCTGGAAACCCTCTATTTCGGTTTGAGCCTGGGTTCGGTGCTGGTGCTCGCGGCGATTGGCCTGGCGATCACCTTTGGTGTGATGGGCGTGATCAATATGGCCCACGGCGAGCTGATGATGCTGGGTGCCTATACCACCTGGGCGATGCAGCAACTGCTGCCTGGCCAACCAGGGTTGGCGCTGATTCTGTCGATTCCTGCAGGCTTTATGGTCGCCGCGCTAGCCGGTGTGGCGATCGAACGCGGCGTTATCCAGTTCCTCAAGGGCCGCCCGCTGGAAACCCTGCTGGCGACCTTCGGTATCAGTTTGATTCTCCAGCAGCTGGTGCGCACGGTGATTTCACCGCTTAACCGTACCGTGATCACCCCGGAGTGGATGAGCGGCTCTCTGGTGGTCAACGATGCGCTGTCGCTCACGCTCAACCGTATGGTCGTGCTTGGCTTTGCGCTGGTGGTGTTCGCGTGCCTAATGCTGATTATGCGCCGCACCCGGCTGGGGCTGGAGGTACGTGCCGTGACCCAGAACCGCGCCATGGCTCGCTCCATGGGTATTCGCGCCACCCGCGTGGATATCATGACCTTTGCGCTGGGCTCCGGCGTGGCCGGTCTTGCCGGTGTTGCGCTCTCCCAACTGACTAATGTTGGCCCCAACCTGGGGCAGAACTACATCATCGACTCGTTCATGGTGGTGGTGTTCGGCGGTGTGGGCAACCTGTGGGGCACGTTGGTCGCCGGGCTCTCGCTGGGGGTTATCAACCAGGTGCTGGAACCCTGGGCAGGCGCGGTACTGGCCAAAATTATCGTGCTGGTCTTTATCATCCTATTCATTCAAAAACGCCCGCGTGGACTCTTCCCGCAGAAGGGCCGGGCTGCGGAGGGCTAAACGATGTCATTAACGACCGAATCATCGACAAACTTTTGGCTAACACGCCCGTTCAGCGAACGCTCGACGCAGATCTTTCTCGGCGTTTTAGTCGCCGCGCTGGCACTGGTGACGCTGCTACACGTGGCGGTGCCGCCGGAAAACCCGCTGCATATTGGCGCCTATACGGTCAATCTGTTCGGTAAATACCTAAGCTACGCGCTGCTGGCCGTGGCGGTGGATCTGGTGTGGGGCTATCTGGGTATTTTAAGCCTCGGCCACGGCGCCTTTTTTGCCATTGGCGGCTACGCCATGGGCATGTATTTGATGCGCCAAATTGGCGATCGCGGCACCTACGGCCACCCGGTACTGCCGGACTTTATGGTGTTCCTGAACTGGGACAGCCTGCCGTGGTTCTGGCAAGGCTTTGATATGGCCTGGTTTGCCTTTGCCATGGTGCTGTTGGCGCCGGGGCTGCTGGCGCTGGTGTTCGGCTTTCTAGCGTTCCGCTCCCGGGTCACCGGGGTGTATCTATCGATCATTACCCAGGCGCTGACCTTTGCCTTAATGCTGGCGTTTTTCCGCAACGAAATGGGCTTTGGCGGTAATAACGGCCTGACCGATTTCCGCGAAATTGTCGGCTTTGACTTACGCAGTGACGCCACCCGTTTGGGGCTTTTTCTGGCCACCGGCGTTGCCCTGGCGCTAGGGTTTATTCTCTGCCGCGCCATTGTCACCAGCAAGTTGGGTCGGGTCAGCGTGGCTACTCGGGACGCCGAGGCGCGCACGCGCTTTCTCGGCTACCGGGTCGAACGCTTTCAGCTGTTTGTGTTTGTGGTTTCCGCCATGCTGGCCGGTTTGGCGGGGGCGCTCTACGTGCCTCAAGTGGGGATTATTAACCCCAGCGAGTTCTCGCCGATTTTCTCCATTGAGATTGTGCTGTGGGTAGCGCTAGGCGGCCGCGCCACGCTGTATGGTGCGGTGATTGGCGCCATTTTGGTCAACTACGCCAAAACCATCTTTACTGGCGTAATGCCCGATGCTTGGCTGTTTGCGCTAGGGGCGCTGTTCGTACTGGTCACCGTGTTTCTGCCTAAAGGCGTGGCGGGTCTGTTTCTCTATCTCAAGCGTCGTAAGCGCGATGATACAGCGAATTCTGACCCTAATAATTCCCATAGCACGCCCGAGGAGGCTTCCGCATGAGTCTGCTGCAATCGCTGACCCAGCGTGACCGGGTGTTCGATTTTATGGCGCCCCAGGCATCGCCGGTGGACGTTCGCCATGGCCCGATTCTTTACCTGGAAGACGTCACCGTGAGCTTCGATGGTTTTAAAGCCATCAATAACCTCAACCTGACGATCAACGACGGCGAGCTGCGCTGCATTATCGGCCCCAACGGGGCGGGTAAAACCACCATGATGGATATCATCACCGGCAAAACGCGACCCACTAGTGGCAGCGTTTGGTTCGGCAGCCGTCATAACCTGTTGAATATGAACGAGCCCGATATCGCCAGCCTGGGCATTGGCCGTAAGTTTCAAAAGCCCACGGTGTTCGAAGCGCTGTCGGTGTTTGAAAATCTGGAGCTGGCCATGGCGGCGGATAAGCGGATTTTTCCTACGCTTACCGCGCGTATGACCGGCGAAATTAAAGACCGTATCGATGAAGTGTTGGAAACCATCGGCTTAACAGAGCTTCGCCATCAGCCCGCGGGGATTCTTTCCCACGGTCAGAAGCAGTGGCTGGAGATCGGCATGCTGCTAATGCAGCGCCCAAGGTTACTGCTGGTGGATGAGCCGGTGGCAGGCATGACCGAGCAGGAGATGGAGCGCACCGCCGAGCTGCTAACGGGGCTGGCTGGAAAGCAGTCGGTAGTCGTGGTGGAGCACGATATGGGCTTTGTTCGCTCAATCGCTCGACAGGTGACCGTACTGCACCAAGGCAGCGTACTGGCGGAAGGCACCATGAACCAAGTTTCAATGGATCCCAAAGTGGTTGAGGTGTACCTCGGCTCAGAGGACGACGAGGAGGCCGCCTGATGCTTGCGATCGAAAAACTCAACCAGTTTTACGACGAAAGCCACACACTTTGGAATCTGGATCTTGATGTACCCAAAGGCCAGTGCACCTGCGTGATGGGGCGTAACGGCGTAGGCAAAACCACGCTATTAAAAGCCGTGATGGGTGAAGTCGCGGTGAAAAACGGCAAGTTGCGTTACACCACTGAGACGGGCGAGATCGAGCTAACCAAAAAAGCGGTGGAGGAGCGCTCGCGACTGGGCATCGGCTATGTGCCCCAGGGACGGCAGATATTTCCGCTGCTCACCGTGGAAGATAATCTGCGTACCGGCCTTGCCGCCCGCAGCGATGGGCTGAAAAAAATCCCCGAGCGAGTCTACGAGCTGTTCCCGGTGCTTAAGGAGATGAAAAATCGCCGTGGCGGTGATCTCTCCGGCGGGCAACAGCAGCAGCTGGCCATTGGCCGCGCGCTGGTGATCGAGCCAAAAATGCTGATTCTGGACGAACCGGGGGAGGGCATTCAGCCTAATATCGTCGCCCAAATCGGCCAGGTGATCCGCCGGTTGATCAACGAAGACGGTCTAACGGTGCTGCTGGTAGAGCAAAAATTACCTTTTGCCCGCAAGTACGCCGACCGCTTTGTGATTATGGATCGCGGCCGCCCGGTCGCTAAGGGCGAGATCAGCGAGCTTTCCAATGAACTAATCAAGCAGCATCTGACGGTTTAAGTTATCCACACCCGGTTCAAAACCTTGGATCGGGTTGGAAAGGCAGCGCCTCGGCCGTGGCGATGATTTGGTCAAACAGGGGGTGTGCCGGGTTGAGCATATAGTTGAGCTCTCTTGGCACCACCACGCTTGGCAGTGCCAGCGCTAGACTCTGGTTTGATGCCAGCCAGCCATCGCCTAACTCTGCGGTCTCTGCTGGCGCGGGCGCTTCCTGCCAATTCTCCGGAAGATCTTCTGTGCCAACGCCCATAATACTTTCGGCTGGCAGCGTCAGACGCAACAGCGCATACGCATTGAGCAATCGATAGCTTTCTAAATGCACCATGATTTCGAGCAGTGCCAGTGATTCAGAGCTTGCCACATATACACAGGCATTGCCTGGGCTGTTCCAGCGACCACCGTAAAGGCGAGCCCCCTCGCCATCAAAGGCGGTGTCTTGATATTTCCGTTTGACCAGCCGGTAGGCAAAAACCTCGCTCATGCAGTGACCCCGTGCTCCAGCCGGCCAATCAGGTTCAACACCGTTTGGTACTCTGCCGATGTAGCGCTCATTTCAACGGGGCGCCGTCCGCCCAGGCCGATGTTGGGTTTAAGTAGCCAGGCGCGGGCGCCCTCGGCATCGCCCTCGAAAAGATCTAGCGCCGATTTGAAGAGCTCGGCAAAGCGATACAGACGGTCGCTTTCCGCCATCTTGAAACGTCCTGATTTGGCGCGACGGCTCAACGTGGCAGAGGGTATGTCGACGTAGCCTGCCAGTGCTTTCTGCTCGATACCTGACACCTTCGCCAGCCTGGGATAGACCCGGTATTCCACGCCTTCATGCAAAAGCTCATGCAGCTTGCGGCCTCTGGCTGGCAAGCCAATCTCTTGCCAGAAGCCAGTAGCTAACGCTTTTGGTGGCTGGTATTGAGTAAAGTGGATATCCATGATGATTTTCTCATTTGATATTTCGATGTTATATCAAATGGTATATATCGCGATGGCTTGTGAGTCAAGAGAGAGGCGTGATAAAGAAACCATTTAGGAATTGCCCTACCGAGAGGCCGTCACTGTTCGCTATACTCCTACACATTTTTCCCGGCGCTTGCGCCGGATTTCATATTCAGCAAGGCAGTCACCAGAATGGCAAAAGCGCAGGCAAAAAAAGGAGTCGTCAAAGGCTTCGAGGAGTCCCTGTGGGACAGCGCCAACAAGCTGCGCGGCAGTGTGGAGTCGGCGGAATACAAGCACGTGGTGCTGAGCCTGATCTTCCTGAAATTTATCAGCGACAAGTTCGAGCAGCGTAGAAAAAAGGTCGAGAAAGAGTACGGCACCGACTACGTTGATATGGTGGATTTTTACGCTATGGATAACGTCTTCTACCTGCCGGAAGAGGCGCGGTGGGGATACATACAGAAACACGCCAAGCAGGACAACTTGGCATTGGTGATCGACACCGCCATGAGCACGGTGGAGAAGAATAACGCCTCGCTGGCAGGTGCACTACCGGATAACTACTTCTCGCGGCTCGATCTCAGTGCCAGCAAGCTCGGTTCGTTGATCGACACCATCGACAATATCGAGACCATCGCGAAGGAGCAGCACCAGAGCGAGGAAGATATCGTTGGGCGGGTCTACGAGTATTTCCTGGGCAAGTTTGCGTCCAACGAGGGTCAGCGCGGCGGCGAGTACTATACTCCCAAGAGCGTGGTGACGCTTTTGGTGGAAATGCTCGAACCCTATCAGGGCAAGATTTATGACCCCTGTTGTGGCTCGGGCGGGATGTTTGTGCAGTCGCTCAAGTTTATCGAGGCCCACGAAGGTAGCCGCCGGGAAGTCTCGATCTATGGGCAGGAGTATGCCAACACCACCCGCAAGCTCGCCAAGATGAATCTCGCGATTCGCGGTATTTCGGGCAACTTGGGCGAAGCCGCGGCAGACAGCTTTTTTCGCGACCAGCACCCAGATCTCAAGGCTGATTTCATCATGGCCAACCCGCCCTTCAACCAGAGCCAATGGCGCGCGCCCGCCGAGTTAACCGACGACCCGCGCTGGGCCGACTATGACGTGCCGCCCACCGGTAACGCTAACTACGCCTGGATTCTGCACATGCTCTCCAAGCTTAGCCACCAGGGCGCGGCGGGCTTCGTAATGGCTAACGGCTCGATGAGTTCCTCAGCCAGCGGTGAGGGCAAGATTCGCCAACAGCTGATCGAAGATGACTTGGTCGAGTGCATGATCGCGCTGCCGGGCCAGCTCTTCTTTACTACCCAGATTCCGGTCTGCCTGTGGTTTCTCACCAACAGCAAGAAGGCCAACGCAACGAAAGGCTACCGCGACCGCGAGGATGAAACGCTGTTTATCGATGCCCGCCAGATGGGCACCATGATCAGCCGTAAGCAGAAAGACCTTACCGACGACGATATCGCCACCATCGCCCGCACCTTCCACGCCTGGCGAGGCCAGCCGGAAGCCGGTGCTTATGAAAATATCGCCGGTTTCTGCAAAAGCGCGAGTTTCGACGAGATCAAAAGCCACGATTTCGTGCTTACTCCTGGGCGCTACGTCGGCGCTGCTGAAGTCGAGGACGACGGTATTCCGTTTGAGACCAAGATGAGCGAGCTGACGGCTAAGCTAAGTGAGCAGTTGTCTGAATCGGCAACGCTGGAAAAGCAGATCAGAGAGAGTCTGGCGGGGTTGGGTTATGCACTCTGATATTTTCATTCCTTACGGTTGGGCATCCGTAAAGCTGAGTGATCTTGGTGAGGTCAACAGAGGCCGATCAAGACACCGTCCAAGATATGCGGAGCACCTTTACGGTGGGCCTTATCCATTTGTCCAAACAGGTGACATAAAAGCATCTGGTGGAAGAATTACTTGTTACTCTCAAACCTATAGCGAAGATGGTTTGAAGCAAAGCAGGCTTTGGCCAGAAGGAACATTATGTATCACAATAGCTGCCAATATTGCTGAAACAAGCATCTTAACTTTTCCTGCTTGTTTTCCTGATAGCGTAATTGGGTTTATTGCTGACCCTGAAAAATGCAATGTTCATTTTATAGAGTATTGCTTTCGAATATTAAGAAAAGATATTCAGCGGCAAGCTACGGGTAGTGTTCAAGACAATATAAATCTTCAGACTCTTGAACGCTTAAGGTTCCCTATCCCAACACTACCCGAACAGCAAAAAATAGCTGGGATCTTATGTCGTCTGGATGAGAAAATAACCCTCAACACACAAATCAACCAAACCCTTGAACAGATGGCCCAGGCGCTGTTCAAAAGCTGGTTTGTTGACTTCGATCCGGTGATCGATAACGCGCTGGGAGCCGGCAACCCCATCCCCGAGCCACTGGCCGAGCGCGCCGCGCGTCGGCAGGCGATGTGGGCCGCAGACAATGAAGCAGCGCCCGCGCGTCTGCCTGCCGAGACACTGCGACTGTTTCCTGATCGGTTTGAGGAAGATGAAGTGCTGGGGTGGGTGCCGGAGAGTTGGGCAGTACAGTCATTGGATCAGATCGCACGTTACCAGAACGGTTTAGCTTTGCAAAAATTCCGGCCCAATGAAGGAGAAGACTTCTTACCTGTCCTAAAAATTGCACAGTTGAGAGCAAGAAAAGCAGATGGTGTTGAAAAAGCCTCAGTGAACATAAAACCTGAATGCATTGTTCATAATGGTGATGTTGTTTTTTCTTGGTCAGGAACCTTGATGATTGACATATGGAGTGGTGGTAAAGCCGCGCTCAATCAACATCTGTTTAAGGTGACCTCTGAGAAATATCCAAAATGGTTTTATTTTCTTTGGACTCAACGTCATTTGGAAATTTTTCAACGTATCGCTGCGGACAAGGCAGTGACCATGGGCCATATAAAACGTCAGCATCTCACAGAAGCGTTCTGTCTGGTTCCAGAGGCTAAGTTAATAGATAAAGCAGGCGAATTAATAAAGCCCCTGGTTGAGAAAATGTTGAGTAGCCGTTTGGAAAGCGAAGAGTTAACCCAGCTCCGCGACACCCTGCTCCCCAAACTGCTCTCCGGCGAACTCCAACCCCCAAACATCGAAGCCGCCGTCGACAAAGTACTGGAGGCCGAACTAGCATGAGTCAGCCCACCCGCGTTCAGATGATCATCGAGACCCTTGAAGCCTGCCCTGGTCAGAAGTTAACGGCGCGGGAGCTGGCGCAAATGTTTCTGGAGCGCTACCCAGAAGCGATGGCGGAGAAGCAGCAGAATCCCAACTATGGCACCGAAGAGAAGCTAATTGCCCAGGTTGCAGCGGAAATTGGCGGCGAGCGCACTGTAAAGGCCAAGAAAACTTGCTCTAATGTCGCGACCCGCGATAAGCCCCGGCCTCGCCTCTACTACTGGGAGCCCAACCCGGCTAAGGCAGACGCCATTGCCGAGGCACCTGTTCCCGAGGCCCCACCGGTGGCATCGCTTGCGCCAAACCACGAAGAAGCACTGAGCGAACAAGCGCTTTATCCGCTGCTGATTGAGTTTTTAAACGAAGAGCTGGGGTTGCAGTGCCAGCGCATCAACGAGAAAACCTCAAAAAACAGCAAGGGCAAGGGCGGCAACCAGTGGCTGCATCCGGATATCGTTGCGCTGCAACCGCTAGATAAAGGGTGGAACGAGGCGGTGCGCGACTGCGTGCGCCACGGTAACGACAGCACGGTGCGATTATGGTCATTCGAGGTTAAGAAAACGCTACAGCCCGGCAACGTGCGCCAGTGCTTCTTCCAGGCAGTCTCAAACTCCAGTTGGGCGCACTTCGGCTATTTGGTAGCCACCGAACTGGGTAATGTTGAAGAAGAGATACAGATGCTCTGTGCGTTGCACGGTATTGGCGTGCTGCTACTCAATACGGATTCGTTGTTTGATAGCCAGATTCTCATTCCTGCGCGCGAAAAGCTCGCCGTCGACTGGCAGTCTGTTAATCGTATCGTTGAGGAAAATCGTGATTTCCATCACTTTATTGAGCAAGTGGGCATCTATCAGCAGACTGGTAAGCTGACCAAGAGTGCTTGGAACAAGTAGTCGCGTGCGCTTAGTTTAAAGACAGGCTTCAAGTCAGGCGTCTATCAGCCGATCATGATATGTTGAATTAAAATAACGACGGCGTCACCGCATGAAGTTTACCGAAGCGAAGCTAGAAGCTGCCATTATTGCCCTGCTTAGCGAGCAGGGGTACCCCCATCGGCTAGGCGCGACTATCGAGCGTGCACCGCATGACGTGATGATCGAAGCCGATCTGCGTGCTTTTCTACAGCTTCGCTACGGCGATCTCGGCATTACTAAAAGCGAGATCGATTCGATCATCGTGCGCCTTCGAGGTCTCTCGCCAGGTGATCTTTACGAAAGTAATAAAACCTTCTGCGGATGGCTGGCGGATGGCTTTTTGCTCAAGCGTGAAGACCCCGCCGAGAAAGACCTGCACATTCAGCTTTTCGATGACACGGGGTTGGAACAGCTCGGTGCTCAGCCTGCGGCCGAGCCCCTGGCTCAGGTGGCTGAGCCGCTAGGGTCTTACACAGCGGATGCCAACCGTTATGCCTTGGTCAGCCAACTGAAGATCGAGGGCAAGGAGAATATCCGCATTCCCGATGCGATTCTCTATATCAACGGCTTGCCGCTAGTCGTCTTCGAGTTCAAAAGCGCCATTGGGGAGCATCAAACCTCGATTCATGAAGCCTGGAAGCAGCTGACTCGGCGCTACCGGCGTGATATTCCCCTGCTTTTCGTCTTCAACGCGCTCTGTGTGATCAGCGATGGCGTGAATTCGCGGATGGGCAGTCTCTTTGCCGCCTACGAGTTCTTTTATAGCTGGCGCAAGGTGACGGGCTTCGAGCCTGTCGACAAGGACGGCATCAATTCGCTGCATGCGATGATTCAAGGGTTGTTCGATCGGGATCGGCTGCGACTGGTGCTACGCGACTTTATCTTCTTTCCGGATAAGTCCCCCCAGCAAGAGAAATTCGTGTGCCGATACCCGCAGTTCTACGCGGTCAACAAGCTCTATCACAGCATCATGGCGGCGCAGCGCCCCAAAGGGGATGGTAAGGGCGGCACTTACTTTGGCGCCACGGGCTGCGGCAAGAGCTATACCATGCAGTTTCTTGCTCGGCGTTTGATGAAGAGCTTGGCATTTGAAAGCCCCACCATTGTGCTCATCACTGACCGCACCGATTTGGATGACCAGCTCTCAAGGCAGTTTACCAATGCACGCGGTTATATCGGTGACAACACCATTGTCGAAGTGGAGAGCCGTACGCACCTGCGCGAGCTGCTGGCCGGTCGACGCAGTGGCGGTGTCTTTCTCACCACGATTCACAAGTTCACCGAAGACACCCAACTGCTCACCGAACGCAGCAATGTTGTCTGTATCTCGGATGAAGCGCACCGTAGCCAGATCAATTTGGATCAGAAGGTACAGATCACTGAAAAGGGTGTGCGCAAGGCCTACGGGTTTGCCTTTTACCTGCACCGTTCGCTGCCCAACGCCACTTACGTGGGTTTTACCGGCACGCCGATCGACGCCACGCTCGATGTGTTCGGTGAGGTGGTCGACAGCTACACCATGAGCGAATCGGTCAACGACGAGATCACCGTGCGTATCGTCTACGAGGGCCGCGCCGCTAAGGTGACACTGGACGATGCCCGGCTTCGCGAGATCGAGAACTACTACGATGAGTGCGCCAAGGCGGGTAGCAACGAACACCAGATCGAAGAGAGCAAGAAGGTAATGGCCTCGATGAACTCGATTCTGGGCGATCCTGACCGTATTCGAGTACTTGCTGAGGATTTCGTCGCCCACTACGAACGCCGCTTGGAAGAAGGCTCGACCGTGTGTGGCAAGGCGATGTTTGTCTCTAGCAGCCGTGAGATCGCATGGCAGCTCTATCAGGCCATCAAAGCGATACGGCCCGGCTGGTTCGAGATTAAGGCATTCGAGGAAGGCAGCGAACCGACTACGGCCGAGCGCGAGAAGCTCAAGCCGATGGCGCGGGTCAATATGGTGATGACACGCGGCAAGGATGATGAAAAAGTGCTTTACGATTTGCTGGGCAGCAAGGAGTACCGCAAGACGCTAGACCAGCAGTTCAAGAGGGATAAATCCAATTTCAAGATCGCTATTGTAGTGGATATGTGGCTAACCGGCTTTGATGTGCCAAGCCTGGACACGCTCTATATCGACAAACCTGTGCAGCGCCACAACCTGATTCAGACCATTTCCCGAGTCAATCGCAACTATGCGGGCAAGGATAAGGGGCTGGTCGTTGATTACATCGGCATTAAGCGCCAAATGAACCAGGCGCTCGCTCAGTTTTCGAAAGCCGATGAAACCAGCTTCGAGGATATCCAGACGTCACTGATTGCGGTGAAGAACGATCTGGATCTGTTGGCCAAGTTGATGCACGGCTTTGATGATAGCGCTTACTTCAAAGGTGAGCCGCTGGCGCAGCTTGACTGTCTCAACCGCGCGGCCGAATTCGTACTGAGCGTAGGCAAGCGTGAGAAGCGCTTCATGGCATTGGTGAAACGGCTCAAAGCAGCTTATGACGTTTGCTGTGGTAGCGAAAAGCTGTGTCAGGGCGAGCGTGACCGTGTGCACTTCTATCTCGCTGTACGTTCAATTGTCTACAAACTGACCAAAGGCGATGCGCCCGATACCGCTCAGATGAATGCCAAGGTGCGGGAGATGATCAGCGAGGCGCTGCGAGCCGATGGCGTGGAGGCGGTATTTGCGCTGGGCGAGGAGAGCGCAGATACTATCGATATCTTTGATGAGGACTACTTGGCGCGCCTTGAGAAGATCAAGCTGCCTAACACCAAAATTGA
This sequence comes from Halomonas sp. SpR8, assembly GCF_031010195.1. GTDB lineage: Bacteria > Pseudomonadota > Gammaproteobacteria > Pseudomonadales > Halomonadaceae > Vreelandella. The sequence continues at coordinate 14,092 of NZ_JAUAMC010000006.1, forward strand.
ACTGTTAAAACAGCTGCTGGCTAAAGCGCTGAATGAACTGAAAAAAACCAACCAGCACAAGGCGATTGAATTCTCGAAGAAATTTCGTTCTCTTGTTGAGCTCTATAACGAGCGCAAGGAGGAAGACGCCTTCACCAGCGAGGTTCACCAGGAAGCTGTCGATAGTTTTTTGGAACTGATGACACAACTCAAGCAGGAAATGGGCTCATTTGAAGAACTGGGTATCACCGTTGAGGAGAAGGCGTTTTACGACATTCTCAAAGCAGTAGCGGTAAAGTATCAGTTTGCCTATGAAGAAGAGCGGCTGCTGGCGCTGGCAGCAGGCGTTAAGGCGGTTGTTGATGACAAGACCAAATACCCAGATTGGAACAATCGCCAGGATATCAAAGCAGCGCTTCGCGTTGAGTTGATCATGCTGTTATCCAAGAACGGCTACCCGCCAGTGACCCATGCTGAGGTCTATCGAGATGTATTTGAGCAGGCAGAAAACTTCAAACAGCATCGTATCTGACACCCAATTGCCGAGCCAAAAAGCCGAGATAAACGAACTAATCAAGCAGCATCTGACGGTTTAAGTTATCCACAGCTGGTTGAGTCGCACCAAAAACAATATCTGTTTTCTATACCTCGACCGATCCTGGCCTGATAAGCCGGGATCGGTGCTAGCGAAGGGCACTAATCCAAAGTAATGTGCCACTGACACTCTGCGTCATTGATAAGCGTATCGACTTTGTGTTCTACATAAGAATTAACTCAAAATCTTACAGATCTTTGACGATACGCAGGGCATCATAAATCGCTGCATGGGTATTTCGGTGCGAGATCGCATCCCCGATCCTGAACAGCTGAAATTTCCTCTCGGTCTCGGTAGACAGCGGCTGTGGTATGCCGGCAATCAGGTTGTCATAGTCTACGGCCCCTTGATTGCTGGACAGCGGCTTCAGCTCTTCGTAAAGATCTTCCATCGGTAAAGTGCCAAAGTTGACAACGACCTGATCCACGCGCCGCTCTTTGGCAACATTGGTATAATCACTGCTGACTAAGGCAACCAGCTCATTGCCATCACGCTTGATGCCGGTCAAGCGGAACGTCGGAGTGAACGTCGTGTCCAGCACCTGTAACGTGCGCATGTAGGGCACTAGATTCATTGCCATGACTTCTGGCGCCAGGGCGCGGTCGGCCGTCATGTATTCGACCTTGCCGCCTGCTTTGGCAATCATCTCAGCGGCTTGCAGGGCGGTGTGGTCGCCCGCATCGTCATAGACCAACGCGTTTCTGCCCGGCGCTACATGGCCTGAGAGCAGATCCCAACCCGTGACTGCCAGCTCATTACCCTCTTGTAGCGCCTCTTCGTTAGGTTGCCCGCCCGTGGCCACAATGACCACGTCTGGCGACTCGGCGAGCACTTCATCCTGCTCAGCAAAGACATTGAAGTGAAACGTTACCCCCATGGCTTGGCATCGCTCAAAGCGCCAGTCGATGATTCCCATCATTTCTCGACGACGCTCGCTTTGCGCCGTTAAACGAATCTGCCCGCCAGGGGCATCTGCTGCTTCAAATACGACGACTTCGTGTCCGCGTTCGGCCGCCACGCGGGCGGCTTCCAGCCCGCCGGGGCCTGTGCCAACCACCACCACCTTGCGTTTGGTATCAGCGGGCTGAATGGTATGCGGCATGGTAGTTTCGCGACCGGTCGCGGCGTTGTGAATACAGTACGCAGCGCCGCCCTGATAAATGCGATCCAGGCAGTAGTTGGCGCCCACGCAGGGGCGGATCTCTTCTTCACGACCTTCGATGACTTTTTTCATCAGGTGAGGGTCGGCCATATGGGCGCGGGTCATTCCGATCATATCGACCTTGCCGGATGCAATCGCATAACGAGCCGTCGCAACATCTTGAATTTTAGCCCCATGGAAGGTGGGGAAGTCGACCTCGCGCTTAATATCTCCCGCAAAATCCAGGTGTGGTGCGCTAGGCATCCCTTGGATAGGAATGACGTCTGTCAGACCCGGATCGGTATCGATGTGCCCTTTGACGACATTGAGGAAATCTACCAAGCCGCTGTTTTTCAACTGGTGGGAAATGGCCATGCCATCCCGGGCATCGAAGCCGCCGGGGAGGCATTCATCTCCGGTGTAGCGCACGCCAAGTAAGAACTTCTCGCCAACACGCTCGCGAATGCTCTGAAGCACTTCAAAGGTAAACCGGAGCCGGTTTTCAAGGCTGCCGCCGTAAGGCGCATCCAGCTCGTTGGTCAATGGCGACCAGAACTGATCCATCAGGTGACCGTACGCTTGGATTTCCATGCCATCCAGGCCCGCAACGTACATGCGCTCGGCGGCATCGGTGTAATCCTTGATCAACCGCTCAATATCCCAAAGCTCAGCTTTTTTCGGGTAGGCGCGGTGGGAGGCTTCCCGATGGTTGGATGCTGAAACTGTCGGTAGCCAGTCGCCTTTATCCCAGCGGGTACGGCGGCCCAAGTGCGTTAGCTGAATCATAACGGCCGTACCGTGCTCGTGACATGCCTCAGTGAGATCGCGCATCCACGGTACCACTTCATCTTTGTAAGCCAGGATATTGTTAAACACTGGCGGACTATCCCGGGAAACCGCCGCCGAACCGGCGGTCATCGTCAGGGCAATGCCCGCCTTGGCGCGCTCAACGTGGTAAGCCCGGTAAAGCTCTTTAGGCATTCCGTCTTCGGGGTAGGCGGGTTCATGAGACGTCAGCATAACCCGGTTTTTCAGAGTTAAATGTTTTAGTTGTAACGGCTGTAGCAAAGGGTCGTTGTTCACGGTCGTCTTCCCTTGTTGTTTTGATGGTTGACACACGCTAGTCTTGCCTGTACATACTTGTCAATATAATTGACAGTAATGTACATTGAGATGACAGGCTTCCTGGTATGATCGACTGCATCACCATGGCAAAGAGAGAGATACGTGAAAAACGGACGCGACACGATTAACCAAACGGCTTGGATTGATGCTGCTTACGAGCTGCTGATTGCCTCGGGAGTCAGTGCCGTCAAGATCGTACCGTTAGCAAAGAAGTTAAAGACATCGCGAACCAGCTTTTACTGGCTATTTAAAGACCGCGAAGAGGTGCTTACCGCACTACTGGAGAGGTGGGAGCGTCAAAATACACAGGCAGTCATTGAGCAATCGGAGAAATATGCGTCTTCGATTGTGGAAGCCACGCTCAATATCTTTGACTGTTGGTTTGACCCGGCGGTATTTGATTCTGAATTTGAGTACGCCATTAGAAGCTGGAGTCTGCAAGATCAAGCGGTTGCCAAGCGAGTTAGCCAAGCCGATAACCTGCGATTGCAAGCGCTGAAAAACATGTTTATCCGCTATGGCTATGACCCATCGGAAGCCGATACCCGTGCTCGCACAGTGTATTTGATTCAAATCGGCTATATCTCGATGCATACGCAAGAGACCAAGGATACGCGGATTGGCCGAGTGGCTCAGTACATCAATATTTTCACCGGGCAGCTGTGTACCCATGCTGATCTTGAGCGGTTTGCTGCACGGCATAAAGCGCGGTTTACGACCGAAGAGATGGCGGCGCAACAGGAGGTAACGGATGAAACCGACATTAACGCTCGGCATTATCGGCGGTAATGGCTGGCTGGGTAGCGCGCTGGGACGTTCTGTGTTGACCAGTAGGCTTATCGCGCCAAACCAGCTGGTGGTAACCGCCAGTCGTCAGCATAACCGCTACCAGGATTGGCCCGGCGTGACCTGTGTCGAGAGCGCTGATGCACTGCAAGAGGTTGCCGATATCGTCGTGGTGTCAGTGAGACCTGATCAGTTCAGTCTACTTACACTGTCGCTTGAAAATCGATTAGTCATTTCGTTAATGGCTAAAGTGCCGATAGCAGCACTTGCACAGGCAACGGGTAGTGATCGAGTCGTGCGCGCCATGCCCAATGCGGCGGCCGCTATAGGCCAATCCTATACACCCTGGTGCGCGTCTCAGACGGTCAGCCAGGACGAGCGCGATTTCGTTCAGCGCCTGTTTTCTGCCTGTGGCGTTAGTGATGAGGTAAATGCTGAATCGCAAATTGATTACCTGACGGCGCTCTCAGGTAGCGGCCCCGCATTCCCCGCATTATTGGCGGATGCGTTAATCCGTCATGCCGTTTCTCGAGGCATTACCCCAGAGATGGCGCAGCGCAGCGTGCTGCAAACATTGTTAGGCGGTAGCCAGCTAATGCTTGAGGAGCGCGCCTCGCCATCCGATATGATCGCCCGCTTTCAGGATTACGGTGGTACAACGACTGAAGGCTTAAACACAATGCTCCAGCATGGTTTTCGCGAAGCCGTTTATAGCGGTGTAGATGCCGCCCATCGCGCCGCAACCTCAAAACCGAATTAATCGCATATACCGCCGTCATGCTTTACCGAACGTCCAACAATACAACGCTCTCAGCGTGCTACAAAAAGGAACGAGTATGAACCTCAACAATATGTACGAACTCCCCATAACGGCGCCTCTCGCTGGTTGGCGACCGATACGAAGATAACTCGCGTATTTGTTTACCGGCAGCGCTACTGCCGGACAACGACTTGCCATTAATAGTAAAGCGCAGCGCTATGCCGTGCTGTTAGGCCTACTTTGTGTCTAAAAAGGAGCCAGTTTTATGCTGGATAATAATAACGCGATAGTGATTATCACCTTTGCCCTATATTTCGTTGTAATGTTTGTCATTGGTGTTGTCGCCTGGAGGCGGTCATCGGACTTTTCTGATTATGCTTTAGGCGGGCGCACACTGGGTCCATTTGCGACGGCCATTTCGTCGGGGGCATCTGAAATGTCGGGCTGGTTGATGGTCGCGATGCCTGGGGCTGCCTACCTATCGGGATTATCTTCATTCTGGGTTGCCGGTGGTTTATTGATGGGCACAATTTTAAACTGGCTAATCGTTGCCCAGCGGTTGCGGGTTTATAGCTTTGTTGCGAATAACTCACTGACGATTCCAGAGTTTCTTGCCGAGCGCTTTCAACAGAACACCAAGGTGTTACGCGTTATTGCCTCGCTGTTTATTATTGTTTTTTATTTGTTTTATACCAGCTCAGGGTTAGTAGCCGGTGGCAAACTGCTTAATACCGCTTTTGGTATGAGCTACTCACTTGCTGTTATTCTCGGGGTGCTGGCGATTATCTCTTACACCTTCTTCGGTGGTTACCTAGCCGTCTCTTGGACTGACGTTTTACAGGGCATCATGATGATTTTTGCCCTCGTGGCTGTTCCCGTCGCTGCCGTGATGGAGCTAGGTGGCATTAACGCTTCTCTAGCATCCGTGCAGGAAGCCTCGCCCCTCGTGCTTCAATGGCTAACGAATGCTGCCAGCGGTGAAAACTTAACTTGGATCGCTATTGCAAGCTCGCTCGCCTGGGGTTTGGGTTACTTCGGCCAGCCCCACTCTTTGGCAAGGTTTGCGGGTATCAATGACCACCGCAATATTCCTTTTGCGCGGCGTGTCGCGGTCTCTTGGACGGCTATTGGGCTAGTGTGCGCTCTGCTAATCGGCGTTTTAGGTCACGGCTTTTTCCCTGACGGCCTTGATGACCAAGAGCGTATCTTTATGTTTATGATAGATATACTGTTTAACCTTGTAGTCTCTGGCGTTTTGCTCACTGCAATTTTAGCCGCCGTTATGTCGACCGCTGATTCGCAGCTGCTTATCTGCTCCTCCACCATTGCTGATGATATCTACAAGGCTGTCTTTCGTAAGAATGCTACTCAAAAAGAGTTGCTGGGGGTGGGCCGACTAGCCGTGTTGGGTGTTTCTATTGTTGCGCTACTGCTCGCACTGGCACCGGGTTCTGAAGTGCTCGGGCTGGTCTCTTACGCTTGGGCTGGGTTTGGCGCTTGCTTTGGCCCCACTCTTATTTTAAGTCTGTACTGGAAGCGCATGAATCAGTGGGGCGCGCTTGCCGGCATTGTGGTGGGTGGTATTACCGTCATTGTCTGGTCTCGGCTATCGGGTGGGCTATTCGATCTGTATGAAATCGTCCCTGGCTTCGTTTTCTCGCTTGTCACGATAGTGGGTGTTTCATTGAGCACGGCAGCGCCGTTAGCGTCAGTTTCGCGTCAATTCCATGAGATGGAATTAGCGCTCAATAACAATCAGCAGTAGGTAAATGCATGAAGAACCTCATCGCGGTTAAGGGGATGCGTGCCCAGGCGGAGGATCGAGAGCCTGCTTAAGGTTCGTTATGGCGATCGCTGTAGAGGGCCAATAGCTGTAGGATTTATATTTCTTGCTGCCTTACGAACGGAGATTACTATGCTCATGCGCTGCGCAACGCTGTTAACGACTCTTCTCTTAATCAGTTCTCCACTGTTGGCTGCCCACCACGGCGACGACCACAACGACGCCATGCCAGGGCAGACCTCGCATATGGAGATAGCGCAACCCTGGGCCCGAGCCACGCCGCCAGGAGCCGCGACGGGCGGCGGTTTCGTGACGATCACTAACAGTGGTGAGGGGAGTGACACCTTAGTAGGCGCGACTAGCTCACTCACTGATCGGGTTGAGATCCATACCATGGAGATGGATGGTGACGTCATGCGTATGCAGCATCTCCCTGGTGGGGTTGAGATCCCCGCCGGTGAAACGGTGACCCTAGCGCCTGGTGGCCTGCACCTAATGTTTATGGGGCTATCTTCACCAATTGAGGAAGGTCAGCCTATCGCTGTGACGCTGGAGTTTCAGCACGCTGGGAGTATTGAGGCTGAACTGCAGGTAGTTCCGGTAGGCGCTTCACCCGAGGGAGAAGATGGTGACCATGGCGATCACCACCATGAAGCGCATGGAGAAATGGCACATTAATTCAGCGGCGCGATACTCTGCTTCTTTTCATCAACGCCGAGGAATAGTTGGCGTTGATGAATAAGGGGCTAAGTAACAATTAGGCGGCTTGCTTAGCTAATCGTCTTTCCTGAAGACGCTGAACGAGTAGCCAATCAATCAATAGCATCACGATCAATGAAGCGCCGACTAGCGGGAAAATAATCCCCCCGACCACCAAAATCGCAATCAGGCCGCGGAAAACGCGCTTATCCGTCGGTAGGGGCGGTACGCCCATTGCACCGCTGGGGCGTCGCTTCCACCACATTACCGCTGCCGATACAGCCAGCAGAATGATCGCCAAGCAGACCGCCAGCAGGAACAGCTGGTTCACCAAGCCAAACTCCTGTCCCATATGCACATTGATCCCAAACTCCAACCATCTGCCCAGTGGGCCGTAATCAGCGTAGCTCATGTCTACCAGCGGCTCGCCGCTGTACGGGTCGAGATGAATAACGCGCTGCTGGCTGAGGTCGTCTGGGTAGATCGAGCCGGTATAAACGCCGGCAGCGGAATTCGGCAGGTTCACTGCGTAACCCTGCTGTAAGCCCAACTGCTCGAACGCGGCCACGGCATTGTTCAAGCCGATACGCGGTGTTGGTGTAGGGGGCGGCGTGGACTCCGGCATTTGGGCCTGCTCCAGAGACCAGCTGGTCGTGCCTTGGTCGCTGAGATAGGCGTTGGACATCGGGACTTCAACGCGAACGCCAGAGGGATAGCCAAAGTTGTTCCCGTTGGCCCACTCGTTCACCTGCGCGCCCCATACACCCGACCAAGGCATGCCTGTAATCGCCAGAAAGACTAGAAAGCCGCCGACAAAAACACCCAGTACGGCATGAAGGTCGCGCCAAAACACCCGGCTTTTCGGTTTGCCGCGCACGCTAACCACGCCGCCATTGCCCTTGCCACGTGGCCACCAAAGATAAATGCCGGTGAGCACCAGCAGGATCGACCAGCCTGCGGCGATTTCGATGACTTTCCGAGCCGTGGAACCGAAATATTTAAAGCTATGCAGATAGCGCACGGTCCACATTACGGTGCCCCGGTCATCCAGCGAGCCGAGCACTTCGGCGGTGTAGGGGTTTACATAAACAGCTAATCGCTCTCCCTCTGGGGTCGTGACGGTAATTTCCGCCGAGCTCTCCGGTGTCGGCGGCGAGGTGTATTTCACCGCCGTGCCGGGGTGGGTATCTAACGCGGCGCTCACCAAGGAAGCCGGCGGTTGGGTAACTTCTTGAACAGCCACACGTTTGAGATCAGCATGGATCAGCGCATCCAGCTCGTCATGAAAGAGATAAAGCGCTCCGGTGATCGAAAGCGTGATTAAGAACGGTAGGACTAGCAGGCCCGCATAAAAGTGCCACCGCCATACCGCGCGGTATAAATCGAAAGGTTTAGACATAGGAGAAGCTCCAGGCCGTTATGCGACCATGGCCGAAGATGTTTGGGAGCCCCACGGCGCGGAGCAGCCCAATGCATCAACAGCAGGCATCTGTAATAGCGCCTGACAGCCATAAAAGGCGGTCGGGCTGGCTGAGTTGTGTGGTATTAAACGGTACTCAGCAAAGGCGGTGCTCGGGTTAACGCGTGGGGATAGTTGTGCAAGGCGGCAATGCCCTGCACGAACACCGTCGGTAGCTGCATAGGCGTGATAAACGCGCGTATGCCGATGGCAGGTAAATAGGTATGAGAGGTGGGGGAGTGCTGCCACACCACGCAGTATTCACACTGATGGTGCCAGTGTGCGTGAGAACCTGAAGAGCTGGAAGGTTCTGGAAGCGTTCCGCAAAGCTCAGCATCATAGGCGGCGTGGTGCGCTTGCTTCGCTGCCTGCAGCTGTGAAAAGAGGGGGCCCACAAGCAGCAGATACATCGCCACCAGCGCCATGAAAAGCGCAGTGCGATACCAAACAGAGCCTGCTGAACGTGATAGTTGCATCTACTCGATACGCTTTATGGACAGGGTTTTATGTTGTTACACAAACGTCCTCGTAATCTTAGCGGAAAGCGCTTTATTGATAAGTAAAATTTGTGCGGTCAATTGCCACGTGCTGACAGACAGGAGCCTTGACGGTTTAAGTTATCCACACCCGGTTTGACGCGAGTTCGCCAAGCCCTTTTAGCAGTGGGTGCGTGCTTCCCGCCAAGTGGGTAGCTGCTGCGCGGTTAAGGCGAGGTGGGTGGCTCTACTGGGGCCTTACGGGCATGGCGGCGCTTGGCCAACTGGGTAAGCACGCCGTAGCGGGGCCCCGCCAAAAAGGCGAGCATGAGAAAAACGCCGGTCATCACCGCCATCATGCCGCCAATAGAGACGTTCAGGTGGATAGCGAGGTAGTAGCCGGAAAGGCTTGAGGCTATCGAGATCAGTGCGCCGATGATAAACATCATCCACAGACGGTCGGTGAGCAGGTAAGCCGCCGAGGCGGGGACGATGGCAAAGGCGATAAACAGCACTGCACCGACCGCGTCAAAGGCCGCTACGGCGGTGGAACTGGTCAGCATTAACAGCCCATAGAAGAGAATCGTCGGCATAAAGCCAAAGGTCTTGGCCAGCGCCGGATCAAACGTTGCCAGCTTCAGTTCTTTGTAAAATAGCCCGATAAAGCCGTAGTTGAGAAGCGTCATGACGCTCATTGAAACTAGCGCCTGGGGCACGGGCAAGCCCCACAGGTCGATCGTATCCAGCCAGACAAAACCAATCTCGCCCAGTAGCACGGTGTGGGTATCGATATGCACATCGTGGGCGTAGACATTGAGCAATAGCACGCCAATCGAGAAGAGCGCAGGAAATACCAGGCCGATGGCCGCGTCCTGTTTGACGCGCTTGGTATTGGCCAGCGCCTCGGTCAGCAGTACCGTTAAAAGACCGGTTAATGCCGCGCCGACCAGTTGGATGGGCCCGCTCTGCTGCTGGGTCAAAAGCCAGACAATTACGATGCCAAAGACGATCGAGTGGCTAATGGCATCGGATAGCATACTGTTGCCGCGCAGCACCAGAAAGGTACCTACCGCCGACGAGGCGATGCCCACCATGGCACCGACCAGGATAATAGGGAGGGCCGTGTTGGTCAGTAGCTCCGCGATCATGGCGCGACCTCCTCAAACGTCGCCACCACGCGTTTGGCCGCCGCTTGGCCTTGGGGCGTCAGTGACCACTCGATGCCATCGTCAGGGGAACGGGCGAGGTAGCCTTGGCGGTTGAGTTTGCCCAGCACTCGGCGCGAGCCAAACGTCGTCCGGTAGCGCTGGGCGGCGCGGGGGTGCTTATAAAAGGTGTAGAGCAGTTGCTGTCTTTGGAGCGCCTCTTTTTGGCGGTAGTGCTTGATGGCGCCCCAGAGTAGGCCCCGGCCAGGGGCTAGCGCCAGCGAGATGAGCACGATCGCCGTCGCGGTGAGAATAATCAGCGGACCGGTCGCCAAACCGCGCGAAAGGGTGCTGATAGTGGCGCCTGACACACCGCTCACAATCCCGACTCCCGCAGCAATGGCGAGCATGCTGCCAAGGTGGCGGCTCCACTGGCGCGCGGCAGCAGCTGGCGCTACGATCATTGCCGCCATCAATATCACCCCGACCATTTGCAGACCGACCACCACGGCCAACGCCACCATCGCGGTTAGCGTTGCCTCGATGGCGGTGGTGGGCATGCCAAGCGTGCGCGCGTATTCGGCATCGAACGTCACCAGCTTGGCCTGTTTCCAGAATATGCCCAGTAGCGCGAGGGTAGCCAACGTAATCGCACCCATTATCCATAGATCCGAGCGCAGCGTTGCGGCAGCCTGACCGAACAGAAATGCCTCCAAACCGCCCTGGGAGGCGTTGTTGGTGCCCTGAATATAGGTCAACAGCACAATGCCCAGGGCGAAAAAGATGCTCAGACAAACGCCAATGGCCGCATCTGTTTTGAGGCGGCTATGACGGGTCAAAAGCAGCATTGTCAGCGCGGCAAGCGAGCCGGTGGCCAGTGCGCCAATAATAATCCCACCGATATCGCGGCTGCCGGTGATAATGAAGCTAAGGCACACCCCGGGGAGCGCTGCGTGGGACAGCGCGTCGCCCAGCAGGCTCTGGCGGCGCAGCATCGCAAAGCAGCCCAAGGGGCCACTGATCAGCCCCAGCAGCGAAGCCCCTATCACGACATTTTGAAAAGTATAATCCGACAGAAGGTCGAGCCACTGCATGGGTTATTTCCCCTTCGGGGCGGCGAATATCTGCGATTCGCTATCGCCCAGCAGGGCTATTTGGCCGCCGTAGGCCTGGCGAAGATGGTCGATCTTAAACACATCGTCGGCATCGCCGCTGGCAATCACACGCACATTAAGCAGCAGTAGCCAGTCGAAGTAGGCACGCACGGTTTGCAGGTCATGGTGGACCACAATCAGGGTTTTCCCCGCATCGCGCAGGCGGCGCAGAATATCGATAATCGCCCGCTCCGTGGTGGCGTCTACGCCAGCCATGGGCTCGTCGAGAAAGTACACATCGGCTTGTTGAACCAGCGCGCGGGCGAGAAACACCCGCTGCTGCTGGCCGCCCGAGAGTTGGCTAATCTGGCGATTGGCAAAGGCGCTCATGCCGACCATCTCAAGGGCTTCCTGCGCTTCGTTACGCTCTTTTCGACCCGGCCGTCTGAGCCAGCCCAAGCGCCCGTAAAGTCCCATGGTGACCACATCCAGCGCAGTGGTGGGAAAATCCCAGTCAACGCTTGAGCGCTGGGGCACGTAGCCTACCCGTTTTCGCTGGGCGGCGTAGGGGCGCCCATGCACCAGCACTTCACCGGATAGTGAAGGCACCAGCCCTAGCAGGCTTTTGATCAGCGTGCTCTTACCGGCGCCGTTAGGGCCGACAATACCCGCCATCACACCGGCGGGAATATCCAGGGCGATATCCCAAAGCACTGGCTGGTTATGGTAGCTCACCGTCAGGTTTTTAATGCTCAGAGCGGATTCTGTAGGGACGGATGTCGCCATGGATACGCTGCCTTATCGAATGCTTATTGAGCGAGTTGCCACTCGCTGGCCCAGTCGTCTAGTGCGCTTGGTAGCGGCGCCAGCGAACCGCCTAATGCTTTGACAATGTGCTGGGTGTTACGGTAGACCATCCCCATGTAGGTGCCGTCGACCGTGCCTTCATCGCCCATGGCGTCGGAGTATAGCTCACCACCGATCACGACATCATGGTCGCGCTGCTTGGCAGCATCAATCACTGCCTGAATGGTGCGCGGGTTGATCGTGCTCTCGACAAATATTGCGGGCACGTTACGCGCCACAACGCTATCCGCCATGTTACGAATATCGGCGATCCCGGTTTCGGTTTCGGTACTGATCCCTTGGATACCTTCAACCTTAATGTCGTAGGCACGGCCAAAATAGCTAAACGCGTCGTGGGCGGTGACCAGTACGCGCTGCTCTTCGGGGATGCTGGCGATACTCTCTTTGACCCACTCATGCAGTGCTTGTAGCTGAGCCTGATAGCGCTCGGTATTGGCTTCAATCGTCCTGGCGCACTCAGGGCGTGCTTCGCTAAAGGCATCGCTCAAGGTGGGCAGCGTTTGCGCCCATAAAGAGACATCCATCCACAGGTGAGGGTCAACCCCGTAGACATCCTGAGCGGTGATCAAAGACGCGGGATCAATGGAGGCGGGGGCCACGGCAAGTGTAGGTGTCCGCGCCGAGAAATTTTCCAGCACGCTCCCCAACTGTCCTTCCAGGGAGTAGCCCGAATAGAGAATGTACTCGGCGCCCCGTAGCAAGGCCACGTCGCTAGCGCTTGCCTGATATAGATGGGGGTCAACGCCTGGGCCCATCATCGCTTCCACATTAACGCATTCGCCGCCTACTTCCTGCCCCACATCGGCAATCATCCCAATCGTTGCCACCACGTTTAAGGGCGTTTCATCAGCGGCTGCCAACGTACTGAAAGAAAGCATTCCCAATAGAATCACAGCATGTTTTGTTGCCATTATTAAGCTCCAGACTCGACATGAGGTAGGTAGGAGAGGAAGCGGAGTTGCTCCGTGCAAACTTTTTGTCTTAAGGAAACAAGTATAGCCTTGGCTAAGTTTGTGGCGCGATTAATCCGATGTCAAGCGGATAAAAGTGCTGAGTGGAGCAGCAATATGAACCAGATTAATGGCCAAAATAAGGCGGGAAGAAGCGCAAGGCGTGATGTATGTCGTGCAGGGCAATCACGGCCGTTACCGACAGCTCGTTTACAAGATCCAGCATGGCTAACTGGTGGTGAATATCGAGATGGTTGGTCGGTTCATCAAGCAACAGTAGCTGAGGCGACTGGGCATGCGCGTGGGCAAACATTGCACATGCCAACCCGCTCGATAAAGTCAATGTCGTCGGCAGTTCTCCCGGCTGTTTGGAAAGCCAATGGGTGCGGCAGATTGGCGCAAAAAGCCTCTTTCATTAGCTAAACAGAATGATACTCGTTAAAGTAACTTGCTTGCCTAAATATTATTGCGAGATATTGCCGAGAAGCATCGTTATGCGCCAGAAACGTTCCTTTATACTGTTAATTGTATTTCCCATTGCTGCAATGCTGGTAGTGGGTGGGTTACTGTTTGCTGATCAGGCCATGACTGATCAGCAGGAAAATGATGATGTCCAACGAGCGCTGGCGGCAGCGCTGCAAACCTCAAGTAACATAGAGCTACAGCATCTTCAAAGTGTTAACTATGGCTACGGTGTGTGTGGCCTATACAAAGCATCTTTTGCTGGAAAAGGCTTCAAGCCATTTTTCTATGACATGGTTAATGATCATCTCATCCTCGATATTAACTCTCGCCGGTATCAGTCAAACTGTGGGCTGTCATCTATTTGTTAATAATCAATGAAGTGGAGTGCTTATATGTTAAAAGTAGTGGCAAATGCAGCGCTGAGGTTATTTATACTGACACTCTGCGCAGGAAGTGTGCACGCAGCTGAGGTTGAAGTAACCGACGCTAAGTTAAGTCTGCTACCGGGTGATTTACCTAGTGCAGGTTATTTTAATCTTACCAATACCAGTGATGCGCCGTTAGTGTTAGTGGGTGCAGAAAGCGCTTCGTTTCATATGACAGAACTGCATGTCAGCACTAATGAAGATGATGTTGCGCAGATGCATGCGGTTGAAGAAATTGAAGTTGCGCCGGGTGAAAGCTTTATCTTCGCCCCCATGGGTTATCATCTCATGTTTATGCATCGCACTCAGGTGCTAGAAGAGGGTGATAGTGTAGAGGTTGTGCTGCACTTTAAAGATCAGCAAGAGCTTCAGGTCCCCTTTAATGTGGTGGCGCCTGGCGCCCACTAATAACTGTTGCGGTGAATATTGCCTATGTGTAACAGGTTGCTTTTTGTTCTGGCGTTGCTGTTGCTGGTGGGATGTAGCGATCAGCAGTGGCGTACGACCGACATCTCCGAAATAATGCCGGCACTCGACTTTGATTTAGTCAATGAAGACGGTGTGGAAGTCGATGAAACGCTATATGAAGATAAAGCAACGCTGCTTTACTTTGGGTACACACACTGTCCTGATATTTGCCCCATCACGCTAGCTAAAATGGCCTCTGCCATAAGACAGCTTGATACAGATGCACGCGAGCACATACAGGTGCTGTTTATTTCCGTTGATCCCCGTCGGGATACTATCGATGTTTTGCGGCAATATACGGACGCATTTGGGCCTGAGTTCGTAGGATTGACGGGGAGCAATGCCGATATAGATGCCGTTGCTAACCGCTATCGTGTTACCTATGGCTATGGTGATGAGGATGCGAGTGGCAACTATAACGTCACACATACCAGCGCAGTTTTTGCGTTTGATCAGCAGGGTCAAGCAGCGTTCATGATTCGCGAAGGAGACACGCTGAAGTCGATCGTTGCAGATCTTAATCGCTTAATAAGCCTTTAACTTTACGTTATCCATCCCCCTCAATGTGAGTCGTTTGTGGATTTAGTCGCTAAAAACCTGTTTTAGCGACTAAGTTCTGTTGACAGCACTGCTTGGAGTGTCTTGCCAGTTGTTGATCAATAAGAAGTCATTAGGATATGTACTATAAAGATAAGCATCAGCTTGCCGCCGCCGATATGCTTTTAACGTGACGATTAGCGTGGGCGTTATGCTCTACGACGGTCATCCTGACTATCACCCATTTTAGTGCACTTATTTGGTGCTTTTTGTGCTGCATTCGATCTTTTTTGGTGCGAAAAAGACAAGGGTTTCGCCATGTCGTTAGGCTTATATCCCCGCATTGAGCACCCAATAGAGGTTTTCACCATTTTGGCGCATTAATTGCTTCTATTAAGTTAAAGGCACAGTGAATATCTGTCTGCCCAAGGCTTAGTGAAAAGGAAGCGATAGCTACCCATGATTCTGTGCGACCTCGCAAAACCACACGTTGCCTCCGGCCACCGCTTCGACGAAGGCCGCCACTGGGCGGCTTCGTTGGCGTTACGCTTTGCCAACTGCAACGGTGTCACCCGCATGGTGCAAGCTCGCCACGCCGGGCCGCTACGGGTGCAGCGCCCGTTTTACCCGGAAGGCAGTGATGAGGCGTGTCATATCTATGTCCTGCACCCGCCGGGCGGATTGGTCAGCGGCGATGCACTCACCATCAGCGCCCATGTAGAGCATGGTGCCCATGCGCTACTCACGACCCCGGCCGCTAATAAACTCTATAAAGCTGACAGTCAGGGCGTTGCCTGGACCCAGCACACCCGTTTGAGCGTTGAAGATGGCGGCACCCTTGAGTGGCTTCCCCAGGAGACCATCGCCTTTGATGGCTCCAAAGGCGAGCAACGCACCACGATTGATTTGCACGGCAGCGCCCGTTGCCTAGGCTGGGAAGTGATGGCGCTAGGCCGGCCGGCCAGCGAGTTACCTTACATTTCCGGGCGCATTGAGCAGCACTTTCGCTTAACCCTGGACGGCAAGCCGCTGTGGCTAGAACGCCAGCCGCTAGATCCGCTTCACCCACGCTTTAAGGGCCGCTGGGGCCAAGGCGGTGCAACGGTGCAAGCGACGCTATGGGCGGTGGGCATTCCTGATGCGCCTGCGGCGATTGATGCCCTGCGTGAAGCGCTGCCGGATAACCCACGCTGGGCAGTGACTGTGCGCCAAGATGTATTGCTGCTGCGCTATTTGGGCAGCTCGCGTAACGAAGCCTGGGCGCTGTGTGAGCAAGCCTGGTACTTACTTCGCCCCCTTTGGATAGCGCGTGAAGCGCATACGCCGCGAATTTGGCTAACCTAATCCGTACCCCTGTGATGCACTGCTGGAGACATATGCCATGGAATTAACCCCGAGAGACAAAGACAAGCTGCTGCTGTTCTCCGCCGCCCAACTGGCCGAGCGCCGCAAAGCACGCGGTTTAAAGCTCAACTACCCCGAGGCGGTGGCGCTAATCAGCTTTGAGATTATGGAAGGCGCCCGTGATGGCCGCAGCGTAGCCGATTTAATGAGCTATGGCCGCGAGATCCTTAGCCGCGACGATGTGATGGAAGGCGTCGCCGAAATGATCGACGACGTGCAGGTTGAAGCCACTTTCCCCGACGGCACCAAGCTGGTCACCGTCCATACGCCGATTGTGTGAGGGATTAATTGTGAGGAGTGAGGGGTTAAGGGTGAGGGGTGAATGGTTAGGGGTGAGTGGTTTTACTCCTCACATCTTACTCCTTACACCTCACAACAAAACGAAGGAGCAATCAAATGATTCCCGGTGAGTACAAGTTAAAAAACGGTGATATCGAGCTGTGCTTGGGCCGTGAGCGGATCAGCATTGAAGTGGCCAATACCGGCGACCGGCCGATTCAGATCGGCTCCCACTACCACTTTGCCGAAGCCAATCCCGCACTGACCTTTGATCGCGCCAAGGCGCGGGGCTACCGCTTGGATGTGGCCGCAGGCACGGCGATTCGCTTTGAACCCGGCCAAACCCGTGAAGTCACGCTAATTCCCTATGTCGGCAAGCGGGAAATTTACGGCTTCCGTGGCGATGTGATGGGTGCGCTGGATGGAGGTAAGCAATGAAACCGGTTAACAAGATCAGTCGGCAAGCCTACGCCGATATGTACGGCCCCACGGTAGGCGACCGTGTACGCCTGGGCGATACCGAGCTGTGGATTGAAGTCGAAAAAGACGCCACTCACTACGGCGATGAAGTGAAGTTCGGCGGCGGCAAAGTCATCCGCGACGGCATGGGTCAAAGCCAGCGCGCTGATGACACCGTGATGGATACGGTGATCACCAACGCGCTGATTTTAGACTGGTGGGGCATCGTCAAAGCCGATGTTGGCATTCAAAATGGCCGCATCGCCGCGATTGGCAAAGCGGGCAACCCCGATACCCAGCCGGATGTAGAGATCATCATTGGCCCCGGCACCGAAATCATCGCCGGAGAAGGCAAAATTCTCACCGCGGGCGCTCTGGATGCCCACATCCATTTTGTCTGCCCGCAGCTGGTGGAAGAAGCGCTGATGAGCGGCATTACCACCATGCTCGGCGGCGGCACCGGCCCGGCCACCGGCACCAACGCCACCACCTGCACTCCCGGCGCCTGGCACATCGGTAAGATGCTGCAATCGGTGGACGATATGCCCATGAACATCGGCTTTCTGGGCAAAGGCAACGCCAGCCTGCCCGAGTCCCTGGAGCTACAGCTTCAAGCGGGCGCCATGGGCCTCAAGCTCCACGAAGACTGGGGTACCACGCCTGCCTCGATTAATAACTGCCTCAACGTCGCTGATGCTTACGATGTGCAGGTAGCGATCCACACCGACACCCTAAACGAATCGGGCTTTGTGGAAGACACCTTGGCGGCGTTTAATGAGCGCTGCATTCACACCTACCACACCGAAGGCGCGGGTGGCGGGCACGCCCCGGATATCCTCACCGCCTGCTCGAAAGCCTATGTGCTGCCGTCATCCACCAACCCAACACGGCCCTACACGGTCAACACCATCGACGAACACCTCGACATGCTGATGGTATGCCACCACCTCGACCCCAATATCCCCGAAGACGTAGCTTTCGCTGATTCGCGCATTCGCCGCGAAACCATCGCCGCGGAAGATATCCTGCACGATCTGGGCGTAATCTCGATGATCGCCTCAGACTCTCAAGCCATGGGTCGCGTGGGCGAAGTGGTCTGCCGAACCTGGCAAACCGCGCATAAAATGAAGGTACAGCGCGGCCTGCTGCCAGAAGATGAAGCCCTGGGTGCCGATAACTTCCGTGCCAAGCGCTATATCGCCAAGTACACCATTAACCCAGCGATCACCCACGGCATTGCCCATGAAGTAGGCTCTATCGAAGTGGGCAAACTGGCGGATCTGGTGCTGTGGAAACCGGCCTTCTTCGGCGTAAAACCGGCGATGATGATTAAAGGCGGCATGATTGCGGCGGCGCCCATGGGCGACCCCAACGCCTCGATTCCCACGCCCCAGCCGGTGCACTACCGCTATATGTTTGGTGCATTAGGCCGAGCGGCTAGCCAGACCCGGCTCAGCTTCGTTAGCCAAGCTGCGTTAGACGCTGGCATTAAAGAGACACTGGGCCTTAATAGCCAACTGGCGGCGTGTAAAAACGTGCGCCAGGTGCGCAAGCAGGATATGAAGCTCAACGACGCCTGCCCCGATTTAACCGTCGACCCGCAAACCTATGAAGTGCGCTGCGATGGCGAAATATTAACCTGCGAGCCCGCCACCGAGCTGCCGCTGGCTCAGCGTTATCATTTGTTTTAAGGAGCCGTCATGCTGAAACTGATAGAACGTTTAGGGCTGATAGAGGAAAGCGCGGCGAGCGACACACTCACGCTGCCCTTTGAGCTACGCATCCGCGGGCGCTTAAAAACGCAAAGCGATAGCGGCCGTGAACTGGGACTGTTTCTGGATCGCGGCCCGGTGCTGCGCAGCGGAGAAGGCCTGAAAGCTGAAAGTGGCGAAGTCGTGCGCATCTGCGCCGCCGTAGAGCCGGTGGTGACCGCGCGAGTGAGTGCTGGCTTACCGCTGGCGCGGCTTGCTTACCACCTGGGCAATCGTCATGTACAACTGGCGCTGGGTGAAGACGAAAAGGGCGCTTGGGTGCGCTTTCCGCCAGACCACGTGCTGGAAGAGCTTGCCGAACTGCTGGGTGCTGAACTAGAGCACCACAACGACACCTTCGACCCAGAGCCCGGCGCCTATAACCAAGTGGGCGGCGGGCATTCCCATTCACACGGTCATGGCCATTCTCACGACCACGACCACGACCACGCACATGAGCACCACCATGCCCACTGATTCAGCCGCGCTAGCAAGCCAAAGCGGTGAGCTGGCGCTGCTAGGCTTAATGCAACTGGTCAGCCCCGCGCTGCCCATCGGTGCTTTTGCCTTCTCCCAAGGCCTAGAGAGCGCCTTTGAGCTGGACTGGGTGCGCGATGAAGCGAGCCTTGCCGAGTGGCTCAGCGGGGTATTGGAAGATGGCCTAACCCGCTGCGAACTGCCGGTGTTAGCGCGACTGCACGAAGCGTTTGATCAGGCGGACAGTCAATCAATTGCAACCTGGGATGAGTGGCTGGCCGCCACCCGGGAAACCGCTGAGTTAGCCGCGGAAGATAGCCGCCTGGGTGCTTCGCTTAAACGCCTGCTGGGCAGCTTGGACTTATTGCCAAGAGAAGAATCGCTGCCAAGTGAGGACTTACTAACGCCCTTGTTGCCGCCCCAGCCAGGCTACGTGACGCTATTCGCCTACACGGCGCATGCTCGCGGCGTGTCCGTTCGCCAAACGCTGCTGGGCTTTGCCTGGGCGTGGTTGGAAAATCAACTGGCGGTAGCCTGTAAGGCCTTGCCGCTAGGCCACACGGCGGCTCAGCGCGTGATTGAGCAGCTGCGACCAGCGTTAGTGATTGCCGTTGACCAAGCGCTAACGCTGGATGACGACGAGCTTGGCCCCGTGCTGCCCGGCTTGGCCTTGGCCAGTGCGTTGCACGAAACCCAGTATTCACGCCTGTTTAGAAGTTAAATAGATGTAAAGTTAATTTAAGGAGATAATGATGACTCACTGTTTACGCGTTGGTGTGGGTGGCCCGGTAGGGTCTGGCAAAACCGCGCTACTCAAGCAACTCTGTTTGGCGCTGCGGGATTACTACGATATCGCCGTGGTCACCAATGACATCTACACTCGCGAAGACGCCGACTTTTTGCTCAAGCACGATGCGCTGCCGGCGGACCGTATCCTGGGCGTAGAGACCGGCGGCTGCCCGCATACCGCGATTCGTGAAGACGCCTCCATGAACCTGGCGGCCATTGACGAACTGCAGGGGCGGCATCCCAAGTTGGAACTGGTAATGGTCGAGTCCGGCGGCGATAACCTCTCGGCGACCTTTAGCCCTGAGCTTTCCGATCTCACGCTCTACGTGATCGACGTCTCCGCCGGTGACAAAATCCCCCGCAAAGGTGGCCCCGGTATCACCAAATCTGACCTGCTGATCATCAACAAGATCGATATCGCCGAGCAGGTACATGCGTCGTTAGACATCATGGAGCGCGATTCCAAGAAAATGCGCGGCGAGCGGCCCTTTGTGTTTACCAATCTCTATGACGGGGTGGGGCTTGAAGAGATCATCCGCTTTATTCTCGATAAAGGGATGTTGGACGAGCGGCGCCCGCAGGCTGCAGCGACCGCTAATTGAGGGTGTAACCCCTATGCTCAATTGACCCGGGTGATCGGCTGACGGCTCGGGTCGACATGCCATGGCATGCCAAGGCGGGTATTGCGTTCCAGTTCGGCAATCACCTGGGCGCCCAGCAGTAAAATGATGGCGCCCACTTCCAGGCTAATCAGCACGATTACCAGCGTGGCCAGCGAACCGTAGACGGCGTTTACGAACGACAGATTGGCGAAATAGTAAACCAGTAACAGCCGAACTCCCTCCCACATCAATGCTGCGACGAAGCCGCCTACGATTGCCCGGCGTAAAGCGATGCGCACCACCGGCAGTACTTTGTAGATAGCGCTGAAAAGTAGAAAAACGCCGATGAAGCTGGTTAGGTTAAGCACCGGTTCTGACAATCCCGCCAATGGCAGTTCTCGGTCGAAAATGGCCATGACCAGCGCATTCAGCGAACTGGCCAGGGTGACCACCAGGGTCAGCATCATCAGCGCCGCCCCGAGTACCACCATAAAAGCGTAAGGCAGCATGACCGACACCCAGGCGCTGCGCTTGATATGCGGGCTATCCGGCGCATGGAAAATAATCGCTAAAGCATCTTCGAGCATACGAAAGGCGAATGAGCTGAACAGTAGCAGAATGGGAAAGCTCAGAATGCCGATGACATCGCGGGAGTCCAGCAGGCTGCGCACGGCCTCAACCAAGACCTCGGCATGGGCGGGAGCCATATGGCGTGCTTGTATCGACAGCACATTAAGCAGGTGCTGCTGATCCACCACATGGGTTAATAGCACCACCAGCACGGCAAAAAGCGGCACGATAGAGAGCAGGATATTGTAGCCCACGCCACCGGCAAGCAGGATACCGTGATTTTTTAGGAAATTGCGTAATACACGCCAGGTAAAGTGAGCCAGCCGAGGGAGCAGGAGCAAGACAGCGCTAAAAAATGCGTGGTTTCGAACCATACTTGCCATTCTCCTTGTTCACTAGTGCCATCATACGCTCATGGGCATGGCAAATAGCAAACGCTGGGAACAATCGCAAACAGCAATCGCAAAGAGCAAGGAAGACCAATCATTGTCTAGCCGAAAACAAAAAGGTCGCCCTGACCAGGCGGTAGAAAGGTCAGGGCAACCGAAGAGAGTGGCTAAGCGACTTGCTTAAAAACGGGCCATCCTTGGCCACCACCCCTTAACCATGAACGCTTAAGCTCGATATAACATTAACCTAGGTTATGAAATTAGCTAGTAATTGCTAAATTACTGCGTATAAAGCAGAAAAAATAAAAAAAGTGGTTAAAGCTGGCACATGGCAGGTCGATAAATAATCAATCTATACGCCAAAACTCGCCTATCAAGATTGATTTTGGAAGATGTTCAATGCTCATCCGGCATGACGTTTTGCAACCCTTTCCGCCAGCAGGATGACGGCCCGCCGCGCTAGAGGTGACAGCTCGCCATCCTCGTGTTCCAGGGCTGCGACCAGACGATGCTTCATTGAGCGTGCCCAGAAGGTTTCCAGGTGGCGACAGGTGGCCGCTGCCGCCGTTTCCGCATCGCGACCACCGCCCAGGTTAGCGGCAATCTGGTTAGTCATGTGAATCAGGTGGGTATCGTTTTGCGCCGACATTGCATGTCTCCTCAGCCGTGGGCAATAGCCGCCGTGAAGGGGCGGTGGTAAATCAAGTGGCGACCGGGTCGCGCAAAGCCTGCCAGCAGCAGCCCCGATGCCTGGGCCTGCTCCACGGCCAGGGCGGTAGCCGCTGATACCGCCACCAGGGCACCGATACTGGCACTGGCACATTTGTGAACCATCTCGTAGCTGGCGCGGCTGGTGACCAGCGCGAACCCTTCGCCGAGGGGAGCGGCCTCGCGGGCGAGGGCACCGATCAGTTTGTCCAGGGCATTGTGGCGGCCCACATCCTCGCGCAGCCGTTTAATGTTCCCCCGAGCATCGCACCAGGCGGCGCCGTGGCTGGCACCTGTGGCCGCCTGGAGTGGCTGATGGGCGACTAACTCCCGCAGTGAGCGCTGTATAGCGGCATCGCTAAGCGACGGCGCTATGACAGAGGGGATCGGGCGAATGGCCTGTTCCAGGGCTTCGGTGCCGCATAAGCCGCAGCCGGTGCGTCCTGTCAGGCTGCGCCGCCGCTGTTTGAGTTCGGCCATCCGTTGGCTGGCAATGGTGAGCTGAACGCTGAGACCTTGAGGCTCTTCGTGGATATCGAGGTCGTAGCACTCATCGGTATTTGCCAGGATTCCTTCGGAAAGGCTGAAGCCGAGGGCAAAATCCTCAAGGTCGGCGGGGCTTGCCATCATCACCGCATGGGAGATGCCGTTGTAGACCAGCGCTACCGGTATTTCCAGCGCCAAAAAGTCCTCCTCGGCATCGGTGTGCCAGCCGGTGGTACCGCGGCGCACCTCCACCGGCTGTCGTGTCAGAGCTGCTGACACCACCGCGTCGCTTGTGTACTCGGTGTTCATGGAGTCTCCTGGTGGGCCTTGGTCAGGTAGTCACGCTGGGCCAGGTCGAACGCGCTAAAGCGCTGCTGCCAGGCGGAGGGTTGGCTGACTTTCTCCACCTGCACCGCCGTGACCTTGTATTCCGGACAGTTGGTGGCCCAGTCAGAATTGTCGGTGGTGATGACGTTAGCCCCGCTTCCCGGGTGGTGGAACGTGGTGTACACCACCCCCGGCTGCATGCGCTCGCTGAGCCGAGCGCGCAGCACCGTTTGCCCGGCGCGGCTGGTGATGCCCAGCCAGTCACCGTCACGTACGCCGCGCAGTTCGGCATCTGACGGGTGCAGTTCCAACACGTCTTCATCGTGCCAGCGCTGGTTATCGGTACGCCGGGTCTGGGCGCCCACGTTGTACTGGCTGAGAATCCGCCCGGTGGTGAGCAGTAGCGGGAAGCGGCGGTTAGCGCGCTCTTCAGTGGCCACGTACTCGGTAATCGCAAAGCGCCCCAGGCCGATGGGGAAATCCGTCTCGTGCATGGTCGGCATGCCCAGCGGGTACTCGGCGTTGCAAGGCCACTGCAGGCTACCGCACTCTTCGAGCTTGGCGTAGCTGACGCCTGCGAAGCTTGGCGTCAACTGAGCGACCTCGTCCATGATCTCGGACGGGTGGGTGTAGTGCATCGGGTAGCCCAGCGCATTGGCCAGGTCCTGGGTAACTTCCCAATCTTCCTTGCCTGCTACCGGGGGCATTACCTTGCGCACCCGGTTGATGCGCCGCTCGGCGTTGGTGAAGGTGCCGTTCTTCTCAAGGAAACTTGAACCCGGCAGCAGCACGTGGGCGAACTTGGCCGTTTCGTTGAGGAAGATATCCTGAACGATCAAGCAGTCCAGCGAGCGCAGCGCCGTTTCAACGTGTTGGGTATTGGGGTCGGACTGGGCGATATCTTCGCCCTGTACATAAAGCGCCTTGAAACTGCCCTCAATGGCAGCGTCGAACATATTGGGGATGCGCAGCCCCGGCTCGTCATCCAGGGGGACGCCCCAGGCGGCCTCGAAGCGGCCACGGGCGGTGGCGTCAGATACGTGCTGGTAGCCTGGCAGTTCGTGGGGGAAGGAGCCCATATCGCAGGCGCCCTGCACGTTGTTCTGACCGCGCAGCGGGTTCACGCCCACGCCCTCGCGGCCAATATTGCCGGTGGCCATGGCCAGGTTGGCAATCCCCATCACCATGGTGGAGCCCTGGCTATGCTCGGTAACGCCCAGCCCGTAGTAGATGGCACCGTTGCCTGCCGTAGCGTAGGTGCGAGCCGCTTGACGCACGGCCTCGGCGGGCACGCCGGTGGTTGCCTCGCTGGCCTCCGGGGAGTGGCGCGGCTCAGCAATAAACTCACGCCAGCGGTTATAGGCATCGGTGTCGCAGCGCTTGGCGACAAACGCCTTGTCTTCCAGACCCTCCGTCACCACCACGTGACCCAGCGCGTTGACCAGCGCCACGTTGGTGCCCGGGCGCAGCGGCAGGTGCTGCGCTTCATTCAGGTGCGGCGTTTTCAACAGATCGATGCGGCGCGGGTCGGCGACGATCAGCTTGGCGCCCTGGCGCAGGCGCTTGCGCATCATTGAGCCGAATACCGGGTGGGCGTCGGTGGGGTTGGCGCCAATCACGATAATGGCGTCGGCCTTCATTACCGAGTCGAAGGTTTGGGTACCCGCGGATTCGCCCAGCGTGGTTTTCAGGCCGTAGCCGGTGGGCGAGTGGCAGACCCGCGCGCAGGTGTCGGTGTTGTTGTTGCCAAACGCCGCGCGGATCAGTTTCTGCACCAGGTAGGTCTCTTCGTTGGTGCAGCGCGATGAGGTAATCCCGCCAATGCTCTCACGGCCGTGCTCGGCCTGAATTGCTTTAAGGCGGCTGGCGGCAAAGGTGATCGCCTCTTCCCAGCTTGCTTCACGCCAGGGCTGGTCGATGCTGTCGCGAATCATCGGCGTGGTCAGGCGGTCCGGGTGGGTGGCGTAGCCGAAGGCAAAGCGCCCCTTGACGCAGGAGTGGCCGTGGTTAGCGTCGCCGCCCTTGTAGGGCACCATGCGTACCAGCTGGTCACCCTTCATCTGGGCCTCGAACGAACAGCCCACGCCGCAGTAAGCACAGGTGGTTACCACGCTGTGCTCGGGCACGCCGTGTTCGATGACGCTTTTTTCCATCAGTGTGGCGGTGGGGCAGGCCTGCACACAGGCTCCACACGAAACGCAGTCCGAGTCCATGAACGCATCGTTCTGGCCCGCCGCCACCTTGGATTCGAATCCGCGGCCATCAATGGTCAGCGCAAAGGTGCCCTGCACTTCTTCGCAGGCGCGTACGCAGCGCGAGCAGACAATGCACTTACTGGGGTCGAAGCTGAAGTAGGGGTTGGATTCGTCCTTGCTGGCCTGGAGGTGGTTCTCGCCCTGGAACCCGTAACGCACTTCGCGTAGCCCCACGCTGCCAGCCATGTCCTGCAGTTCGCAGTCACCGTTGGCGGGGCAGGTCAGGCAGTCCAGCGGGTGGTCGGAGATGTACAGCTCCATCACGTTGCGACGCAGCTTGGCCAGTCGCTCGTTCTGGGTGGTCACCTTCATGCCTTCTACGACCGGCGTGGTGCAGGCCGCAGGCAGGCCGCGGCGCCCCTCCACCTGCACGGCGCAGAGTCGGCAGGAGCCAAAAGGCTCCAGACTGTCGGTGGCGCACAGCTTTGGAATGTTGATATCCGCCAGCGCCGCCGCGCGCAGTACCGAGGTTCCTACCGGCACGCTGAGCGTGACACCGTCGATCTCGAGGTTGACGGTGGCCGCGCTGGCGGCTGGAGCGGGCGTGCCGCAGTCGCGGCTGAAGTCGACGCTGTTTGCCTGACGCTGTGGATCGAAATGTTGGATCATGATTGCTCTCCATTCGCCGAACGCTGGAAGTCGCTGGGGAAGTGTTTCAGCGCGCTTTGTACCGGGAAGGGGGTCATGCCGCCCATGGCGCAGAGCGAGCCGTCTACCATCGTTTCGCAAAGGTCGCTCAGCAGGGCGAGGTTGGCCTCGCGATTGTCGTTGGCGCGAATGCGGTCAATCACCTCCACGCCCCGGGTCGAGCCAATCCGGCAGGGCGTACACTTGCCGCAGGACTCCTCTTTGCAGAACTCCATCGAAAAGCGTGCCTGTTCGGCCATGTCGACGCTGTCGTCGAACATCACCACGCCGCCGTGGCCGACGCCTGCGCCGACCTCGGCGAAGGTCTCGTAATCCAGCGGCATGTCCCACTGGCTCTCAGGCAGGTAGGCGCACAGCGGCCCGCCCACCTGGACGGCGCGCAAGGGCCTGTCGGTTAATGTGCCGCCGCCGAAATCCTCCATCAGCGTGCGCAGGGTGGTGCCAAAGGCGAGTTCCACCAGACCACCACGCTTGACGTTGCCCGCCAGTTGGAGGGCCAGGGTGCCCCGCGAGCGGCCCATGCCGTGAGTGGCGTAGGCCTCGGCGCCTTCGGCCAGAATGAACGGTACGGCGGCCAGCGAGAGCACGTTATTGACAACCGTGGGGCGGCCAAACAACCCTTCGATGGCGGGCAGCGGTGGCTTGAAGCGCACCATGCCGCGCTTGCCTTCCAGGCTTTCGAGTAGCGAGGTTTCCTCACCGCAGATATAGGCCCCGGCGCCGAGGCGTACTTCCAGATGGAAGGTACGGCCACTGCCGCAAAGGTTGTCGCCCAGGTAACCGGCCTGCTCGGCGCGGGCAATGGCTTCGTCGAGCACCTGCTTGGCCAGTGGGTATTCGGAACGCAGGTAGATATAGCCCTGGGTTGCCTCAACGGCAAGCCCGGCGATGGTCATCCCCTCAATCAGCATGTAAGGGTCGCACTCCATCGCCAGGCGATCGGCGAAAGTGCCGGAATCGCCTTCGTCGGCATTGCAGACGATGTATTTCTGATCGGCAGGCGTGTCGAGTACGGTTTGCCACTTGATGCCGGTAGGGAAGGCGGCTCCGCCACGCCCACGCAGGCCGGAGGCTTTGACTTCCTCGACGATGTCCTGGGGCTCGCGCTGCAGCGCTGCCTCCAGGCCGCAAAAACCGCTGTGGGCGCGATAGTCGTCAATCGACAACGGGTCGGTGATGCCGATACGCGCAAAGGTCAGGCGCTGCTGACGCGCGAGGTAGTCAATCTCCTCCGTGGGACCCAGCGCCAGGGGGTGGCTGACGCTGCCTTCGAGCAGGCCGCTGTCGAGCAGCGCCGTTACATCCCCCGGCGTTACCGGGCCGTAGGCGAACCGCCCGATGGGGGTTTCGACTTCCACCAGCGGCTCGAGCCAGGCAAGGCCGCGGGAGCCGTTGCGTACCAGCGTGATCGATTGGCCGCGTGCGGCGGTTTCTCTTCTCAGTCGGCTGGCGATCATGTCGGCACCCAGCGAAAGCGCGGTGGTATCGCGGGGCACAAAAACGCGAATGCTCATCCCATCACCTCCAGCGGCCGGATTTGTAGCTCATCCATCAATGCATCGAAGGCGTCCGGGGTAACCCGCCCGCGCACGCTGTCGTCAACGCGAATGGACGGGCCGCAGGCGCAGTTGCCCAGGCAGTAAACGGCTTCGAGGGTGATTTCGCGATCCTGCGTGGTCTGGTGGTAATCCACGCCTAGATGCGCTTTGGCGTGGGCTTCCAGGGCGCGGCCACCCACCGCCTGGCAGGCCTCGGCGCGGCAGATCTGTACCACGTGGCGGCCAGGAGGCGCGGTGCGAAAATGGTGGTAGAAGCTGATCACCCCATGCACTTCGGTGCGAGTCTGGTTCAAGGCTTCAGCGATGAGCGGCACCGCTGCCTCGGGGATGAAGCCGAAGCGATCCTGAAGGGCGTGAAGTATCGGCAGCAGAGCGCCGGGCTTGTGCTTCAGGGCGTCGATCTCGGCCTGAATCGCCTGCGGCGCCCACTCCTGGGAATGGTTCATGATGCCCTCCTCACGACTGCTTATTATGTTTTAAATATGCACTGCTTTTCATATTTAAAAAGACGTGCATCACGGTTAAGACAACGCTAGCATCAAGTTATCGACTTAAAAATATGAAATAGTGTGCCTATGAAAAGAATCAAGGTAACGCCCACCTGGTGCTTTAGCGATGAAGAGGGGCACCGTCTCGATACCCACCTTCTGCGCCTGCTGGGGGCGGTGCATCGTCATGGCAAGTTGACCCATGCCGCCGAGGAGGTGGGTATTTCCTACCGCCATGCGTGGAATTTACTGCACCAGGGCGGGGAGTTTTTTGGTGTTTCCCTGGTCGCCATGGCGCGTGGGCGAGGGGCGCAATTATCACCGCTGGGTGAAAAGCTGCTGTGGGCTGAACAACGTGCCACCGCCCGGTTAAGCCCGCAGCTTGATAGCCTGAGCTCAGAGCTGAACCTTGCCATTCAGCAGCACCAGGAAGGCGTGCACCCGGTACTGCGCCTCCACGCCAGCCACGGTTTTGCGATAGAGCTGCTGCCACAGCACCTGGGCGAGCTACCGCTTTACCTGCAGTACTGTAGTTCTATGGAGGCACTGGCGGCCCTTAACCGCAATGGCTGCGACCTGGCGGGCTGTCATCTACCCAGGGGCGCCGTAGGTGAAAAGGCACGGCGTAAATACCGCCGCTTGCTTAAGCCCCGTTATCATCGGTTGATAGGATTTATCGCTCGTCAGCAGGGGCTAATGGTGGCGCCGGGTAACCCGTTGGGCATTGATGGTGTGGCGGCGCTGACCAATAGGCCGGTGACGTTTATCAACCGTCAGGCATCGTCGGGAACCCGGGAACTGCTGGACAGCCTGCTGGCCGAGGCCGGTATTGCAGCAGCCAACGTCAACGGTTACGAGATTGAGGAGTACACTCACTCGGCAGTAGCAGCCTATGTGGCGGCAGGAATGGCGGATGCAGGCTTTGGTGTCGAGGCGGCCGCGCAGCGGTTTGGACTTGATTTTGTGCCGCTGGCCACCGAAGACTATTTTTTGGCCTGCCACAACCGCTCTCTGAAAGAGCCCAAACTTGACGACTTCTTGCAGGCATTGCGCGGCGCTGCCTTTCAAGAGGCGGTGCAGCGGCTGCCGGGTTATAGTCCCAGCCAGTGTGGCAGCGTTATCGATATTGCTAGCTTTTTATAGGGCTACATGAATTAACGTAATAAGTCTGTCGATAACGTAAACGGCCCACTCTTTAACTAAAGAGTGGGTCGTTTTTCAAGGAGAAGTGGCTTTGGCTTTCGGGCTCTTCAGTAATTAGTGAACCACAAGATGATGTTGGGGAATAGAGTGAACAGCCCCACTGCACCTAATAGGATCAGCCAATAAGGCAGCGACGCTTTCGCAGCGGCGGTTAAATCCACCTCATTTTTTGAGATAGAAGATAAGACGAAAAGGTTGAGTCCTACAGGGGGAGTGATCATTCCTATCTCTATTAGCAGAGTGACAATAATACCAAACCAAATGGGGTCAAATCCTAAACTCGTGATCATCGGGAAGGTTATAGGAAGTGTCATCAGCAGTAGCGATATGCCATCGAAAAAACACCCTAAAACAATATAGATGATAACAATCATCAACAATACACCATAAGGGCCTAAGCCAAAGTTGCCGATGGTTTCTACCGCTGCGCGTGGAATGCCTAATAAGCTCACCGCTTGAGAAAGGATAACCGTTCCAATCAGAATCATGCCAATCGCCGTAAACATGATAGAGGCATGTTTAAACGCTAGCCAAAGACGCTTTAACGTTAAATCTCCCCACGTCAAACCAAGTACGATGCTGGCAACCACCCCAAGCGCTGCCGACTCTGTCGGCGTTGCTATGCCCATGTAAATCGTACCCAGCACGAAGAAGATTAATACGGGAAGAGGCCAAATCTCTTTTAACCCGTTTAAAATATGCGAGCGGGTTATTTCTTCTTTGCTCGTTGGGGTGACAGGTTCACCGATTTTGGAGCGTATAATAATCCATATGGAGAAGGCGAAAGCAATCAGTAATCCCGGCAACATACCCGCGATAAAGAGCTTCCCGATGGATACATTTTGCGTTGCGCCATAAATAATAAGGGCTAAGCTTGGAGGAATTAACAGACCAAGTGTCCCTCCAGCTGCGAGCGTGCCGACCACAACGCTTGGATTGTACCCTCTGTTTTTAAGCTCTGGATAGCCAACCGCCCCTATGGCGGCTGCCGTGGAGGTGCTAGAGCCACTCACTGCACCAAACAGCGTGCAAACGGCAATATTGGTATGCAGTAACTGGCCTGGGACGCGGGCAAATAGAGGTGTGAGGCCATTATAGACGCGTTTGGATACGCCGCTTGCCAGCAGTATTTCACCCAAAAATATAAATAACGGTACAGCGCTTAAGGTGAAATCTGTCAGCATATTCCACGTGGCATTAATGGCTAAAGGAGTTGCACCATTCGCCTGGAAATAGAGTAGTAATAAGCCTGTCAATCCTAGCGCCGCACCTAAGATGGCCCCACTCGTCAGAAATACAACCAAGCTTGCACTTAATAGTAGCCAGCTCATTAAATCGCATCCTCTGTTAAGTTGGCATCAGTCGCTGGCTGCTTCAGGCCATGGGTGATCTGAACTAGCATACAGAGCACCATCGAAAACGGCATAATCGCCATCCACGGCCAGAGTAGAATGCTGCTGATATCCGTGCGTGAATTAAGCGAAAACGAGAAATTCATGAAATTCCAGGACTCATAGGCAAAAATAGAGCAGAAGGTAAGCAGTGTTATAACACCAATAAAATCCATTACTTTGGCGATACCTAACGGTACTAAATTGATGAGTATTTCAATTCGTATATGGCGTCCTTTATTAAGTACATGAGGCAGACAAAGAAAGGTTAATGATAAGAAGAGAAGGCCAGCGAGTTCATCCGAAAAGCGTAGGGGGCGGCCGCCCAGGTAACGCATTAATGTACTGATGAATATCAGTGCCGTCATGCTAACACCGCTGAGAACGCCAAGAAGAAAAGAACCATAGGCCGCTTTATGAATAACCCTATTCATTTTTTCAATCATTTTTTTATGCTCCAAAAAAGAGCCAATGTAAAAATTGGCTCTTTTTCTAGCTATCTAATTATTGATTATCTGAAAGAGCTTGAGTAACCGTATTGTAGTAACGTGCGCCGTCTTCGCCCGACTCTTCAGCCATGGTTTGCCATGCACTCCAAGCGGCCGTTACAAAGGTGTCAAGATCCTCATCAGAAAATGCCGGTAGCATGGTAATGCCAAGGGCCGCACGCTCTTGGCGCGCTTGTGCTTCGCGCTCTGGGTCGACGGCAGATTCACTGGTTGCTTCCCAAATTTCTTGGCCCGCTTCCTCTAATGCCTGACGCTGGTTATCATTTAAGCTTGAAAGCGCTTTTTCGCTAATGCCAAATAACCATGGTGAGGCTGCCCAAGGGTGCAAGTACGATTCGTATTCAGTCACTTCTTGTAGCGATACGGTGGGCGCAACGGTTGATAGGTAGTAGGCACAATCTACAACGCCTGTCTGGAGTGCCATATACATATCATTTTGCGGAATGACCTGAGCAGAAATCCCTAGTAAATCAAAGGTGTCGACCAAATGTCTCGACCAAACACGCACTTTTTTATCCTGTAGTTCTTCAAGCGTGTGGACCGGCTCTTTGCAGTGCAAACCGACGTCAAATATAGGAGCAACCACACCGCCTACTATTTGAATATCCCAGTTCGCAAAGCCTTCATTATAGAGTTCTCTAATAACGCTTAGAATCTCAGTGTGCTGTGATGGCTCGGTAATAGCGCCTTGAGCATAAACTGACGCCAGGGCAGGTGCATCGCGGGTATAATACTCTCCATATAGCAATGCCATATCGACCATGCCCTGCTGGAGTATTCTTAGCATGTCGGCTTCTTTTAATCCTAAAGCGCCTGCATGATAGACCTCGACTTCCAGTTCTCCATCTGATTTTTCTTTAACCAACTGAGCAAATCTATCGATCTGCTCCGCTTCAGGTCTAGACTGAGATAAGCCGCTATGAAAAGTTAAGGTGATATCATCTGCTTGTACATTTTGAATGATAGCGAGGGAGCCGAGAAGAGAAATTCCAAACACCATTTTTTTGGTTTTAAAGTTATTCATATGTGGATGTCTCGTTGGGGTAGAGGGTTATTTCATCTTGCGGCAGGAGTCTTGCTAAAAGCGCTATTTTTGCGACATTTCTCACCTAATAAGCGACATTGAAAAATAATTAATGAACTTTTGTTAGTAGCGGTTTTGAGTGATTTCTAGTTTTATTAGCCAAATATTAAGTCAATGTCGATTTAATTTACGTGGCACGGCGATAGTGATTGCCGGCACGGTTAGATTTCACATATTGGGCAGCAGCCTAAGCTGTGTAAGCAATGCTGGTGGGCGAGGGCTCGACAAGCCAAGCATCGGCAAAAAATGTTTTCTGGATAAGTGGTCTTTTGGCACATTTATTGCTCTGTTTTAAGTGGGTGAGGGTATTGTTTTATTTCCATAAGGTTTAAATAATAGCGAAGTGACATCCTTGGATGGGGGGTGATATGAGAGAGAGGTTTATTAGTTCATTAAAGAATAAAAACATGGTTTATCTTCGTCCAGAGGTTTCGAGGGAGTCTTCTGTCAGAGTTAAGCGGGTGGCCTTCATACTGCTCGATCATTTCTCCATGATGTCCTTTACTGGAGCAGTCGATGCCTTAGTTACCACAAACTTGATGAAGTCGAATACTGTTTATGAAGTGTTAGTCGTTGGGGCTAGAGATAGAAGTATGCTGTCAGATTTAGGCATTGGGATTGAAGCAGATATAGCGCTATCGGCGTTTGATCTTAATAAGTATCAAGTTGATACGCTTATTGTATGCGGGGGATTGCGTGTACAGCCTCAGCTCACGCCTATACTGCGAACGAAGCTCAAGCAGGCGGATAGTAAGGGCGTGGTGCTAGGGGGGCTATGGAATGGTGCCTATTTTCTTGCGGAAGCAGGACTATTGAGTGGCTATCAGTGTGCCTACCATCCCGATGGAAGGGCAATGATGGCAGAGGAGTTTTTAGATGTATCGGTCTCTAAGCGTAGTTTCATCGTTGACCGTAATCGCTTAAGTTGTGCGGGTGCTAGTAGCTCTCTAAGCATGATGGTTGAAATTGTGAGAAGTGATTGTGGCAATGATGTGGCCTGTGCCGTTGAAGAGATGTTGAGTTGTGATAAATCCATAGAGGCCCCGGATATTTCAACGATCAGCGTTGATCAAAACGGCACGCTACCTGAAGCGCTACAAACGGCTTTGCAGCTCATGAAAAATAATATCGAAGAGCCCTTATTGATGTCTGAGATTGCTAAGTGGGTAAATATATCGAGGCGCCAACTTGAGCGATTATTTTGTCATCATGTGAATGCCAGCCCGTCTCGGTACTATATGGAGTTGCGTTTAACGCGTGCTCGGCAGCTGCTACAGCAGTCCAACAAACCTATCGCCGAGGTGGCTGTCGCAACAGGCTTTGTCAGCATTTCTCACTTCAGGAACTGTTTTTATCAGCTGTTCGAAATGTCACCGACTCAGTTTAGAAAGTTGTACCAAGCTGGAGGCACGTATGAATAAAGGGTGAATCGGCCTAAATGAAAAACAAAAAGAGCGCGAACGCTCCCTTTGCATAGTAACCGACAGGGGGCTGAATTAACCCCCCGACCAGCCCATCCAAATCGGCACATAGACCACCAATAGCAGCACCCCGATCAACCCTAGCAGATAAGGGATGATCGCCCGGGTAATGCGCTCCAGCGGTAGCAGCTCTTATCTAAGGCAACTCAGTGCTGAAGCGCCTCCACCAGGCACAAAAGCGACATAGACTGACCATAG
The DNA here is from genome assembly GCF_031010195.1 of Halomonas sp. SpR8. Lineage (GTDB taxonomy): Bacteria > Pseudomonadota > Gammaproteobacteria > Pseudomonadales > Halomonadaceae > Vreelandella. The sequence continues at coordinate 47,903 of NZ_JAUAMC010000006.1, forward strand.
GCAGTGGGATGAATCGGAATATCCCGATAAAACTGCAGCGTGTGCCCCATCCTCGTGCCGTAGGAAACGTTGGCAACCGTGCCATCTTCCTTGATGTTATCGATCACTGCTTGCAGCGCCAATCTGCCGGCCCGCTCCCAACGCTCGTCACCATAACCGAGCCGTGCCCCTTTCAGAAAGGCGTAGCCGAACGCCGCCGTGGCGGAGATCTCTTCATAGGAGGTTTCGTCGTCTACCAGCGTTCGCCAAGCGCCACTGGAGCACTGGTAGTCGATCAGCGCTTCCATCTGGGCGCGCAGCACCCAGGCAAAATAACGCTCAAGCGACGGCGTCAGGTCGGCCGTTTCGAGAAAGTCCAGCAGACCGGCGGAAATCCAGGAATTGCCCCGTGCCCAGCGCGCCCGCGCGAAGTTATGATGGCCATCGAACGTCCAGCCGTGGAACCAGAGGCCGGTTTCGCGCTCGCTCAAGTAGTGGGTATGCACCAGGAACTGAAGGCAGGCCTCTTCGGATAGCTCCGGACGATCGGCGGCCCGACCATAGTTGGCCAGGAAAAGCGCCACCATGAACAGGGTGTCGTCCCACAGCTCATCGTCGTTGATCTTGTCCGAGACGTTGTGCTGAAACCCTCCGCAGTGTGTGCGTGGCATCTCCGTCATCAACTGCTCGGCCCAACTGGCCAGGGTGCTCTCCCAGCGGGGATCGCCGGTCTCTGACCACAGAATCGACAGAGCCAGCATGGGCGCAGTGGTATTGACGTTGAGGGGAGGCAGTCCGGAGGACAACTGGGCCTGGTACCAGTTGTCCAGCAGCTTTTTCGCCTCTTCATCGCCGGTATGCTGCCAGAGTCTGGCGATCCCGTAGAGCCCGACGCCCTGTGGCCACTCCCAACTGTTGAAACTGACGTAATCGCCTGCGGTGCCATCAAGGTTTGGCTCGTGAAAGCGACCGTCGTGACGCAGTTCGGTCATTCCTTTGATAACGAGCGCGATATGGCGTGTAAGTTCATCTTTCGAAATTTCTGGCAGAGCGCCCATGACAAAACCATCTCCATGTAACCGAGAACACGTTGAGCTGAACAAGAGGAGTAAGCCGCTGGGTGAGATGCCTCCACCCTTCAAGGAGTCAAGGGGATGACATCGCTTCAACAGCTCACTCCGGTTAGGCGGGGTCAATCCGAAATGATTTGCTCCAGTAGAGGGCCGATCAGGTCGTCTTGGTGATACTCATCAATAAGCGGTTGAACGGCGCGACGAAACGGCTCCTGGTCAGGCCGGTTAATCTCCACTCCCATCTCGCGGGCATCGGCAAGGGCCTTGCGCACCGCTTCGCCCCACAGGTCGCGATAGGCTTGCGTGGCATGGGCAGCCGCCTCACGGACGATATTCTGCTGATCGTCGCTCAGCTTCTCCATGGCACGGTTGGAGATCACCAGAAAGTCGGGAATACGCTGATGCTGATCGAGGGAGTAGTATTTCGCCACCTCACCGTGGCGGCCGATGGTGAGAGCGGTGGGGTTGTTTTCAGCGCCATCGATAACGCCCGACTGCAGCGCGGTATAGACTTCTCCGTAGGGAATCGGCGTCGGTGTCCCACCCATTAACTCCATCATGCGGATGGACGTATTGGAATTGATGACCCGGAGCTTGAGTCCCTGAAGATCCTCGGGGGTCTCGATCGGCTTGGAGATGTTGTAAAAAGAGCGGGCACCGCTATCGAAAAATGTCAGCCCCTGAAAACCATCGTCCTCAGTCGCTTCATACACAGTAGAGGCGACAGGCCCTCTCATTTTTGCGTAGAAATCATCCTCATCCTTGAAAATGTAAGGAAGTGAGAAGACGCGAAAAATAGGCGCGAAGTTTTCCAGGCTTGCTGCGCTTACGCGGGTGATATCAACGGCGCCGTTTTGAAGCTGCTCAAGGACTTCTCGTTCGGAGCCCAATACAGCATTGACGAAAAGACGGATCGACACCTCGCCATCCGTTTTTTCATGGACTTCGTCGGCGAACTGCTGAAGCACAACGCTACTCGGGTGATCGTTTGATAGTGTATTGGCTAGCCTCATGCGTACATCAGCATTGGCGCTGGCGATACTTAGCGTTACCACCGAGAGTGCTGTGAGAGCTGTTGTTAATATTTTCATGCTTTTCTCCCGTAAATCCATTTGCAGACTCAATTGTTTACAACCCCGTTTCTGCAAGGTTCGGATCGATTCTGCCCGGGATGAAAAGTAATATCTATATGAAAAAAAATTTCATATCTAGCGCTTTAGTCCTGATGAGGAGCGCACGACGAGTTCACAGGCAAGTTCGACGCGCCGGGCAGTGAAGTTTTCGTCGAGCACATGATCGCGCATCAGATTGATCGCAGCCTGCCCGATGCTGTGCATGGGAATATGCACCGAGGTCAGCGCGGGTATCAGAAATTCTCCCTGCGGGAGGCCATCGATACCGACCACCGAGATATCCTGCGGAACCCGCAGCCCTCGGGCGCGGAGTTCCAGCACCACACCGATGGCCAGGCTGTCGCCGGCGCACAGCACGGCGGTGAAATCGTCGCCCTGATCGAGCCTTGCCGCGATTCCTGCCCTCGCTGCTTCCGGCGTCCACTCATCGACCTCAACGACGAGTTCATCCCGATCTGCCTGTACCTCGATGGGCAGCGATTCGAGCCAGCCCTCGCGGCGCCGCTCGATGGTGCGACGCCCCGGGTTGGTGCAGAACAGAATACGCTGATGCCCCAGATCGACGAGATACTGGGTGGCGGCGGCCGCCGCTGCCCGGTTGTGCGGCGCCACACTTGAGAGCTGCATCAACGGATCGTCGCCATTGACCAATACGATGGGCTTGGCCAGCGTTCGCGCCTGTGCCAGCACGACTTCGTCGTCCACCGCCAGGAACAGCAGCCCGGCCACTTCCTTCGATGCTTCGGCCTCTTTCAGTAATGCCAGCTCGCTCTCGCGGTCGGGCGCGCTCTGCATGTCGAGCTCCATGTCCAACAGCTTGGCCTGGGCCTTGATGCCGTATAGCACATGAGTCGTGAATTGATTGCGCTGGTAGTCCACCAGCGCCCTGGCGCTGGCCAGCACCACGATGCGCATACCGGCCAGTGAGCTGGGCTGTTGATAGTTCAGTTCACGTGCCGTGGCGAGAATGCGCTCGCGCAGGTCGGCACGCACTCCCGGCGTACCCGATAGCGCCCGCGATGCGGTGCTGAGCGAAACATTGCAGTGAGCTGCCACATCGGCAAGTTTCAGTCGTCTTCCCTTTTTACTCATCGCACCGCCCCCTGTGGATCGGCCAAGACATTCAGGACTATTGTATAAGAAATGAAATTTTTTTTCATATTGCAAATTTAAGTTCTGGTATTCAGTATTTGGATGCTGGTCCAATAAAATTGTTATTCAACAAACAGCACCCTTCTATTTCCGTGGTTCGATCCCGGAGTGATCTCATGCTTTCGTTCAAAAGATGGTTGGAAAGAGTTCTTTTGGTTTTGATGGCGATGATGTTGATCGCCATGGTCTGCTTGATGCTCTGGCAGGTAGCGGCACGATACTTGTTGGGGGTTCCTGCTCTTTACACTGAGGAGAGTCTGCGCTTTCTGATGATCTGGATGGCGCTGACAGGTTCGGCTTACTGTTTTGGCGCCAACAAACACCTCTCCCTGGATCTGATTCCTTCTCTCTTACCAGAAAAGGCCGGTCGAATTCTGTATCTCATCAACGCCCTCGTGGTGTTGGCGTTTGCCGGGCTTGTTCTGCTGTGGGGAGGGTGGCAAGCCAGCATGTCGGCGCTGAATCAGGTGTCGCCCATCATGCAGCTTTCAATGGGATACGTTTATTTAATCTTGCCGATATCGGCGCTGCTCATCTCTGTTCTGCAGCTCATCAACGTCTTTCTGATCATGACAGGTCGCCTGCGCTTGCCTTACGCCAAATCTAGTGCTGAGGGGTTCTGACATGATGGCCTTTATGAACTTCATGGCGGATCCGCTTAACGCCGCCTTTGTCCTCTTCGGTGTTTTCTTCCTGCTGCTTTTCATGGGGTCGCCGATATCGGTAGCGATCGTCTTTTCATCGCTGCTGGTGGGTATCGCCTACCTTCCTCCAGAAACCGCGCTTTTCATCTCGACCCAGAAGATGTTTTCCGGGCTGGACAGCTTCACCCTGCTCGCCATCCCTTTCTTCATTCTGGCCGGTGACATCATGAACAAGGGCGGTATCGCCATCCGGCTGATCGACCTGGCTCGCCTGGTGGGAGGGCGGTTGCCGGGCTCCCTCGCGCATACCAATGTCATTGCCAATATGCTCTTTGGGGCGATTTCCGGCTCGTCGATTGCCGCCGCAGCGGCAGTTGGCGGCACCATGGGGCCACTGCAGCGCAAGGAGGGCTACGCGACCAACTACTCCGCCGCCGTCAATATCGCCTCCGCACCGACCGGCATTCTGATTCCCCCCAGTGGTCCGCTGATTCTGTTTTCTCTGGTCTCTGGCGGAACCTCGATCTCGGCACTGTTCATTGCTGGCTACATCCCGGGCATGCTGATGGGCCTGACCGTCATGATCGTGGCGGGCATTATCGCCAGGAAGCGCGGCTACCGGAGCAGCGTTCGCAGCACGCCTGACGAAGCGCTACAGATCGTTCTTCGCGCCTTACCGGCACTGGGAATGATCGTGGTGATCATCGGCGGTATCGTCATTGGTGTTTTCACCGCGACCGAGGCGGCGGCGGTGGCCGTACTCTATGCGTTGATTCTCTCGCTGGCCTACCGCATGACCACGCCCCGGGAATATCTGCGAATTCTCTGTCGCTCGGCGATCCTGACCGCCTCCATTCTGTTTCTTATCGCAGCGTCGGGCGTTATGTCCTATGTCATGACGATCGCGGGCATCCCCGACATGATTGCCGATACGATCCTTCAGTTCGACAACCTGATTATCGTTTTTCTGATCATGAACCTGTGTCTTTTGGTCATCGGCTTTTTCATCGATCTGACCCCTGCCGTGCTCATCTTCACGCCCATCTTTCTGCCTATCGCCCAGCAAATGGGCATGGACCCGGTGCAGTTCGGCATCATGCTGATCTTCAATCTCGGGGTCGGCTCGATGACACCACCGGTGGGCAGTGTGCTGTTCGTAGGCTGCTCGATCGCCGGGCTGCGTATCGATCAGGTCGTGAGACCGATTCTGCCGTTCTTTTTCGCGCTGGTGATCGCTCTGCTGATGGTCACCTACATTCCCTGGCTGTCGCTGGGGCTGCCGCGCCTTTTCGGCCTGATGTAACGCGCTTGAATGGACGACCCGATCCAATGAAGAGACAGACAAAGTAGAGGAGTTCCCATGTCACGATTTTCACTCACAGGACACACGGCACTGGTCACCGGCGCCAACACCGGTATTGGCCGTGCCATCGCCATCGCCATGGCCGAGGCGGGTGCCAGCGTCATCTGCGCCGGGCGTCGCTCGACGCAGGAGACCGTCGACACCATCACCGCGAATGGCGGTAACGCCGAGCCGATGATCATCGACTTCGCCGACCCCATGGCGGCCACCGATCTCTTCCAATCACGGCGGATCGATGTGCTGGTCAATAACGCCGGCATGATTCGCCGCGCCGATGCCACCGACTTCTCCGAACGGGACTGGGACGAGGTGATAGACGTCAACCTCAAGGCGCTCTTTTTCACCTCTCAGGCGTTCGCCAAAGCGCTGCTGGAGCGCGAGGCCACAGGCAAGATCGTCAATATCGCTTCTCTTCTGAGCTTCCAGGGCGGTATTCGCGTGGCTTCCTACACTGCCTCCAAGCACGGCGTGGCGGGACTGACCAAAATGCTCGCCAACGAGTGGGCGGCCCACGGTATCAACGTCAATGCGATCGCGCCGGGCTATATCGCCACCAACAACACCGAGGCGCTGCGCAATGATCCCGAGCGTTCGGAGGCGATCCTCGCCCGTATTCCCGCCGGCCGCTGGGGCGAACCCCGTGATATCGCTGACAGCGCCGTCTTTCTGGCATCGCCGGCCGCCAACTACATCCACGGCACCGTATTGAACGTGGATGGCGGCTGGCTGGCGCGTTGATTTCTTATTTTTCCATCCATCAGGGAGCAACATCATGAGCATGACAACACGATACGGCGCCGGTCCCAATCAGATCGATTCCATGGATACCGCAGCGCTACGTGAAACCTTCATGGTCGAGGGCCTTTTCACCCCCGGTGAGATCGCCTTCACCTATACCCATCTGGATCGCATGATCGTGGGCGGCGCCGTGCCTCTTCAGTCGCCGCTGACTTTCGGCGACGGCAGCGATGTCGGCACCCCCTATTTCTTCGATGCGCGCGAGATGGGCATCGCCAACCTGGGGCAGCCGGGCTGGATCGAGATCGACGGGGAGCGCCATGCGTTGGCCAACCGCGATGTGCTCTACGTCGGTCGCGGGGCGAAAGAGATCAAACTGGGCAGCGATGATGCCGCCAGACCGGCCCGCTTCTACATGAACTCAGTGCCCGCCGGCGCGGATGTTCCCCATCGGCTGATTCCGAAGTCGGAAGCGAAAGTCATCACCATGGGCGACAGTGCCAAAAGCAACGTCCGCTCGCTGGCAATGTATATCCACCCGAAAGTGGCACCCTCGTGCCTGTTGCTGATGGGCATTACTGACCCCGCCCCTCAATCGATCTGGAACACCATGCCGCCACATCTGCATGAGCGCCGCATGGAGGCCTATTGCTACTTCGATCTAGCCGAAGAGGATCGCGTCATGCACTTCATGGGGCGCCCCGATAACACCCGCCATCTGGTGGTCGCCAATGGCGATATCGTGCTGTCGCCGGCCTGGTCGATTCACATGGGTGCCGGCACCGGCCCCTACGCCTTTGTCTGGGGCATGACCGGAGAAAACCAGGCCTACGAAGATGTCGATCCCGTATCCATTGCGAGTCTGCGCTAATGAATCTTCAATCCGGAGAGTCGCTCACCTACTGGCAGGTGCTACCGCTGGTGGAAGAGGCCTACGATGTGGCCGACACCACCATGGAAGGCGAGATGGATTCCACCTTCTTCCTGACCAAGGAGAAGAACTGGATTCCGCACACCTATCCCTGCCGTACTGCCTATATAGCCGAGCGGCGCGATCGACCACCCGAACCGCAACCGTTACCTGACTGGCAGGGAGCACGCAACGTGCTGCCAATGGGTTCGCCATGGCTGGACTTGTCGGGGTTCTGGTTCCGCCCTACACGCATCCGTGGCTGGGCGCGGACCGCCATTAAAGCCGAACAGGCGGGCACGGCCCATCTGCGCGCGGGGATCTGTGGCACAGCCCGCATTTACGTCAATGGCCGGAGCGCCGGCTGGCTCTCGCCAGCGACCCGCAACGCGATGGCCGAGACTGAGATCAAGGCCGAGTTGCAGGTCGGCAACAATGATATTGTCTTTCAGTTCGAGGATCTCTGCGAACGCGACGCGGTGATTCGCCTCTCCCTCATCTGGCTTTCCGGGCCCGCCGCCCAGGTTGGCTATCCCTTCGAGACCGAAGCCGAGACGGTGCGCGAGGTAGAGCGCGCCCTGGAGGCAATGCACCTTGATCGCGCCGTCTACGATGGCGAGGAGATCGAGCTGGTCTGTCCCCACCCGTTTACGCGAAGCGTGGCGGCCAGGGCGGAAATTGCCGGGCACTTCATGTCTCACGGAAAACGGCAGATAGCTTTCGAGATTCCTGCTGGCGCCGAGCGGGTGCGTCTATGCCCATCCCGCGAGCTACCGGCCGACTATCGCTATTTCGATATCACCGTCAACCACGGAGGCTTCACCACCACGCTGCGGTTGGGTGCCGAGATCACTCACCGCTCCGCGCTCGGCATCCCCGCCGAAACGTTGACCGGCCGAATCGAAGAGGCGCTCGGCTGGATCGCCGCCAACGCCGAGTCGGATACCGAGCGGGCGCTGGCCTGTCTCGACGAGGGCAGCGAGGCGATGCACGCCACCGCTGAAGGAATCATCGAGGCGGAGCTGCCGGCCATCGAGCAGTGCCATGACTGCGCCGACTTCTCGCTGGTGCCGCTGCTCTGGTCGCGTATCAATCACGGTCACCGGCTGTCGCCAACGCTGTTAGCACGTATCGATGCCGCCATCCTTGACTACCGCTACTGGATGGACGAGCCGGGCAACGATGTGCAGTGGTACTTCTCCGAGAACCACGCGCTGCTTTTCCACACCGCCTGTTATCTCGCCGGTCATCTGCATTCGGAATCTCGTTTCCGGCGCTCGGGGCGAATCGGTGCCGAGCAGCGCGAGACGGGGCGACAGAGGCTAATGGCGTGGTTCGACCATTTCGAGAGTGCGGAGATGGCCGAGTTTAACTCTGCCCCCTACTTCCCGATCGACCTCAAGGGTTTTACCGCCATCCACGCCCTCAGCCCCGACGATATCCTGCGCGAGCGTGCCGCGCGTGCCATCGAACGGCTGGTCACGATCGTCGCCAACTCCGCCCACCAGGGTTTTCTCACCGGTGCTCAGGGACGCAGCTATCAGCACTCGCTGTGCGTCGCCGATACCCTGGAACTGACCGGATTGGCGCGTTTGCTGTGGCGCAAAGGTAGTTTCGGCTCCCATGTCCATTGCCTGGCGCAACTGGCGCTGTGCCTGCGCGATCACGGTCTAACGCTGCCCGAGACACTGGGCCAGCGAGCCTGTTGGCAGGCCGACGAGGGCCAAGAGTGGATCTATCAGCAGGGCGAGAACGGCTTCTCCCGGCTCTATCACTACAAGACCCGCGACACTGCCATGGGCAGCGCCGCCCGCTACCGCTGGTTCGAGTGGGGCTATCAGGAGACGCTGATTCATGCACGTATCGGTACTGATCCGCACGCCCAGACCTGGATCAATCATCCTGGTGAACGGGTGCAGGCGGGCTTCGGTCGCCCCTCGTTCTGGGGTGGCTCGGCCAGTATTCCCCGCGTCCAGCAGTACCGCAACCTGGCCATTGTGGTGTTCGAAGGCCACGACAGCCAGCCGAATTTCACCCACTGCTGGTTCCCCACTCCGGTGTTCGACGAGTGGCAGCTCAACGAGCGCGGCGCGGTGGCCCGTTCGGGACGCGGCGTGCTGGCGCTGACCACCAGCGGAGCCCCGCGGCTGATGCAGCGCGGCGCTTCCGCCCATCACGAAATACGTGTCCCCGGGCAGCGCAGCTGGTGGGTCGTGCGGCTGGGGCGCGGCTCCTCTGCGGAAGACTTCCTGGCGCGCCACCAGATCGATCCCGTGCGCGAGCAGCAGGCCTGGGTCGTCGAAGACCCTGATTACGGTCGAGTGCTGTTCCACGACGATGGCCGGGTGGAGGCCGAAGGGCGCTTAATAAACCCCAGTGCTTTCACACTGACTGGATATCGTGAGCTTCTCGACTAACGCGTGCACGGTAGCGGTTACGACAATCTGGAAAGCCTATGCGGGGGGGGCTGTCGTTGGTTTAACCCCCCGACCAGCCCATCCAAATCGGCACATAGACCACCAATAGCAGCACCCCGATCAACCCCAGCAGGTAAGGGATGATCGCTCGGGTAATGCGCTCCAGCGGCAGTTGCGTGATCGAAGAGGCCACATAGAGGTTAATCGCCACCGGCGGGGTAATCATGCCAATGGAGAGCCCCACCACGATAATCAAACCAAAGTGGATCGGGTCAATCCCCAGCTGCAGCACCAGCGGCAGCAGCACTGGCGTAAGAATAATCAGCGCACTGGCGGTTTCGATAAACACCCCGGTGAGCAGAATAATCCCCACAATCAGCAGCATAATCACGTAAGGATTGGTGGAGAGCGACAGCACCGCCTGGGCAATTGCCCCCGGCACCTGCCAGCTCGACAGCGTCCAACTCAGCACCGCCGACATGGCAATTACCAGCATGATCACCGCCGTGGTCATCGCCGAGCGGATCAGTAGCTTGTAAATCTGGGCCAGGTTCAGGTCACGATAAACAAACAGCGACACCAGCATGGCGTAGTTCACCGCCACCACCGCCGCCTCTGAAGGTGTGAAAATCCCCGAGAAGATGCCGCCGAGGATAATCACCGGCGTCATCAGGCCCCAACTGGCGTCTTTAAAGGTCGTCCAGATGGTCGCAAGCGACAGCGGCGTACCCTTGGGGTACTGGCGCTTATAGGCCTGAGCAATCGCAATAGCCATTAACCCCAGCCCCATCGCCAGCCCCGGCAAAAAGCCGTTGAGAAACAGCTTGGAGACGGACTGCTGGGCGATCACCGCGTAAATAATCATCGGCACCGAGGGCGGAATCACCACTCCTATCGTTCCGCTGGCAGCGATTAAGCTGGCCGCTGAAGCCGGGTCGTAGCCTTTACGCTTAAGCTCCGGCACCAGGCTTGAACCCACCGCCGCGGTCGTCGCCGCACCGGAGCCGGAGATCGCCGCAAAGAACATGCCCGCCATCACCGAGACTACCGAAAGCCCGCCGCGCATAAAGCCGACCAGCGAATCGGCAAAGCTAACCAGCTTTTCGCTGACCTTGCCCTGGGCCATTAAATCCCCGGCGAGGATAAACATTGGGATCGCCACCAAAGCAAAGGAGTTAATGCCCTGGAACATCTGCTGGGTGACCACCATCAGCGGCACGCCGGACTGATACAGCGCGTAGAGTGTGCTGGCGCCAATCGCAAAGGCGATCGGCACGCCCAGCAGCATAAACAGCAAGAACAGCCCAAACAGCAGCAGGGTCATAGCGACTCCTCCTGGGGCTGGGACGTCTCGCCGTTCATCAGCAGCTCAACAATATCGACCAGCGCATACCAGGCCATCATCGCCGCGCAGATCGGCATCACCGCGTAGACGTAGGTCATCGACAGCCGCAGCGAGGCGGATTTCTGAAAGCTCTGCACCTGCATATAGCGGTAGCCAATCACGATCAGCGTGATCATAAACGCCAGCACAATCAGCAGAGCGGCAATCCGCGCGATCTGGCGCAGGCGGCCGGGCAGGGCATCGACCACAAAGGTTACGGCGATGTGCCGCCCGCGCTGGAATGCCAAAGTGCCCGCTAAAAAGGTGATCCAAACCAGCAGAAAGCGGGCGACTTCTTCCGTCCAGCCCACCGCGGTGAACAGCACCCGTGAGACAATCTGCAGGGTAATCACCCCAATCAGCGCCGCCATGCCCGCAAAGACCACGGGCTGCAGGATGGCGTCCAGAAAACGTTCAGTACGCTGTAGCAAGGTTACCAATGGGTGCGTGTGAGTGGGCACTTACTTCACTGCCTCCTGGATGCGTTGCAGGTAGTCGCCGAACTGATCACCGTACTGCTCATACACCGGGGCAACGGCTTCCTGGAAGGCGGCGATATCCGGTGACTCGTTAATTTCCATGCCCGCCTCGGCCAATTCGGCTAACTGCTCGGCTTCCATGATGGCGTTCTGTTCCCTGGCATAGGCAGAGGCTTCGCTGGCGGCATCAAGCACAATCTCCTGAACTTCCTCTTGCAGGCCGTTCCAGGCGGGTAAGCTCATAATGAAAATTGCGGGCGCATAGATATGCCGCGTCATGGTGAGGTAGTCCTGAGTTTCCGCCAGGTTAAAGGCATGGATGGCGTTAACCGGGTTCTCCTGACCATCAATCGTGCCCTGTTGCAGCGCGGTCAGCGCTTCTGTCCAGGCCATGGGCACGGCATTGGCACCGAGCTCGCGGAACGTATCCACGTAGACCTCGTTCTGGATCACGCGCAGTGTCAGGCCGTCGAGATCTTCGGGCGCATTGATGGCGTTCTGACTATTGGTGATATTGCGAAAGCCACGTTCAGCAAAGGCCAGCCCCTTAAGGTTCACATTCTCTAACTTGGCCAGTATTTCCTGGCCGATCTCGCCATCCAGCACGGCGTAAGCGGATTCAGCGCTTGGAAACAGGAACGGCAGTTCAAACACCGAGAACTCATCAACGAAGTTGGCCACCGGCCCGTTGGTGATCACGCCCATATCGACGGTGCCGATCTGCATGCCTTCCAGAAGGGTGCGCTCGTCGCCCAGTGAGGCGTTGGGGAATATCTCTACCGAGACCGCGCCGTCGGTCTGTTCGCTGACCAACTGCTGAAAGCGTTCGGCGGCGATATGGTAAGTATCTTCTGTATTTACCACGGTTGCTAAGCGCAGGTTAATAGGGGTAATTTCCTCGGCCTGGGCCATTAGCGGCAAACCCAACAGGCCAGCGCACAGCAAGGTTAGGTTTAACTGTTTGAATTTACTTGTATAACAGGATGCGGCGTGAGCGGTAAAACGGGCGCGATTATTCACATTATCTCCTAGTGGTGGCTGTTCTTATTATCTTGGTGGGTTTCATCTATACCACATCGAACTAACAGGGCAAATTACTTATTTTTATTCCACTATTCGCGATAATAATCCAAAAAATCTTTATAGATCTTGGGCTTGAGTGGTTTGAAGGTTAGCGCTAGCCTGCAAGCATTAACGATTGATTAACTGCCTTGGAAAGCGATGGTAAGGCTTGGCCGGTGGTGAGTCTTGCTAACCATGTTCTTACTAACCAATAACCATGGCGACGCCAGCTAAAACAGGAATAACCAATGGATAAGTTGCTTAACGACCTAGTGGCGGTAGTCGGCCCAGAAAACGTGTTGCTCGGTGACGATGTCTCCCAGCGTAGCGTCGACTGGTTTACCGGAGCGCCCTGTCGTGCCAAGGCCATTGTCAGGCCCCGCAACACCGAACAGCTCAGCCAAGTGATGGCCCTGTGCTACCAGGCCGACCAACTGGTGGTGACCCATGGCGGCATGACCGGCATCGTGCACGGCGGTGAAGCCAGCCCGGAGGAACTGGTGGTGTCTCTGGAACTGATGAACCAGATCGAAGAGGTCGACCTGGTTGGCTCTACGATTCAGGTTCAGGCCGGGGTGACGCTCCAGCGGGTACAGGAAGCCGCGGCGGAGGTCGATATGCAGTTCCCCCTCGATCTCGGCGCCCGGGGTTCGTGCACCATCGGCGGCAATATCGCCACCAATGCGGGCGGAATACGGGTCATTCGCTACGGCATGATGCGCCAGCAAGTGCTGGGGCTAGAAGCCGTGCTCAGCGACGGCACCGTGGTCAGCTCGCTCAACAAAATGCTCAAGAACAACGCGGGCTACGACCTCAAACAGCTATTTATCGGAAGCGAAGGCACTCTGGGCATCGTCACCCGCGCCGTGCTGCGGCTGCAGCCGCATATGCCCAGCGAGCAAACCGCGCTGGTCGCGGTGCCCTCCTTCGATGCTTTGACCCAGCTGTTACGCAGGGTCTCCCAACAACTCGCCAACAGCCTTAGCGCCTTCGAGGCGCTGTGGAATAGCCACTACAAGCTGGTCACCACCGAAAGCGGCAAGCACGCGCCCCCGATGGCCGACGACTCGCCTTTCTACGCCATCATCGAAACCCTGGGCCTGGATGACACCCAGGATGCGGAGCACTTCACCGAGATACTGCAACAGGCCATGGAAGACGGCTTGGTCAGCGACGCCGTGCTAGCCAATTCCGGTGCCCAGCGCCAGAGCATTTGGGCGATTCGGGAAGATATCGAAGTGCTGGTGAAAGAGCTGAAGCCGATGTTCTCCTACGATATCAGCCTGCCGATTCCGCATATGGACGCCTACGTCGATACCCTGGAGCAAAGCCTCAAAGCGCAGTTTCCCCAAACAGGTAAAATGATCGTGTTCGGCCATCTCGGCGATGGCAATCTGCACATTATGATCACGGTGCGCGATGACAGCCCGCAAAGCCGCCGCCAGGTTGAGCAGTTGGTGTACTTCCCCCTACAAGAGTACGGCGGCTCGATCTCTGCCGAACACGGCATCGGGCTCGAAAAGCGCGACTACTTGAGTATTTCCCGCTCCAGCGAAGAGATCGCGTTAATGAAGCGCATGAAAATCGCCCTGGATCCCAAGCTGCTGTTGAACCGCGGCAAAGTCGTGGCAGTGGAGTGAGTTTGGCGGTTTGACTATCGGCCGCCCAGGGCGGAGGGGCCTGGTGTTATCAGCTCCCTGGTGAGTTGCCGCAACCAGTGGATGCCCGAATCGTGATCCTTGCGTTCATCCCAACACAGGCAGACCTTGAACGCGGGGACATCCAGGGGCAGGGCGTAGAACTTCAGGCTATTGTGGCGGCAAATGACCCTGGCGGCGCTCTCCGTCACCACGCAGAGCAGCGTTGTGGATACCAATATTTCCTGTAACGGGTTGATGTAGGGCGTCTTTGCGACGATTTTGCGCTCCAACCCCAGCTCCCGCAGTTTTTCATTGATTAATAGCGGGCTGTCCTCGCGATGGGATAAAGCCACCTGCGGGGAGTTTAAAAACGCCTCAAGGGTGATGGCGCTGCCCTCGCCATGAAAGGTGGCATCGCCCACACAGCCAATCACATCATCAAACAAGTACTCGTGGTGCGAGGTGAGCGGCAAGGTTTCGAGCTGCACCACTGCCAGGTCAATATCGTGCTCTTGCAGAACGTGCTGGGCGCCTTCCGCGCTGGCGATGCGCGTGGAGAGCATGTTGAAGCACACCTCTGGGGCGTGCTCCAAACAGTGCTGAATCAGCTTGGGTTGCAGCTGCTGGCTGACATAGTCCACCAGGCTGACACGAAACTCCCGCTTCGATGTCGCGGGAGAAAACTCGCTGTTGCTGTGAACCGCCTGATCAAGGTAGAACAGCCCTTTGGCCACCGCGGCGTCCATCTGCCGGGCAAGCGGGGTGGGCTGCATGCCGTCCAGCGTCTTGATGAACAGCGGGTCGTCCATTAACAGGCGCAGCTTTTTCAGCGAGTGGCTGACCGCCGGTTGCGTCAGGCAGAGCGCCTCTGCGGTCAGCGTCAAACTCCGTTTCCCATAAAGCGTGTGAAAGACCAATAGTAAATTGAGATTTATCTTATTGAGTCTGCTCGCCAGCTTCATATGGGGGGTGTCAGCCATCAGGCGTGTCTCTTAATCAGCAGGCGAGTTACTTAAGCGCTTCCTGAATGCGCGGCAGGTAATCACCAAACTGCTCGCCGTACTTCTCATACACCGGCGCCACGGCGGCCTGGAAGGCTTCCATATCCGGGGTATCGTTGATCTCCATGCCCGCATCGCGCAGCGCTTGTAGCTGTTCGCTCTCCATCTCTGCGTTCATCTGGCGCTCATGCTCGGCCGCTTCCTGGGCTGCTGCCAGTAATACTTCCTGGGCGTTTTCAGGCAGTTGGTTCCAGGCGGGCATGCCCATAACAAAAATCGCCGGGGCGTAAGTGTGGCGGGAGAGGGTCATGTAGTTCTGGGTTTCATCCAGGTTGAACGAGTGGATCACGTTCACCGGGTTTTCCTGGCCGTCGATGGTGCCCTGCTGCATGGCGGTAAGCGCTTCTGTCCACGCCATGGGAACCGCGTTGGCGCCCAGCTCGCGGAAGGTATCGGTGTAAACCGGGTTCTCCATCACGCGGATACGCAGGCCGTCCAGGTCTTCCGGCGAGTTCACCGCCCGCTCGCTGTTGGTCAGGTTGCGAAAACCGCGCTCGGCGTAGGCCATGCCTTTCAGGTTCACCTCGGAAAGCTTATCGAGCAGCTCCTGGCCAATCGGGCCATCGAGCACTGCGTAAGCGGCTTCCGGGGAGGGGAACAGGAACGGCAGTTCAAATACCGCCATCTCTTCCACAAAGTTGGCCACCGGGCCGTTGGTAATCACGCCCATATCCACCGTGCCGATCTGCATGCCTTCCAGCAGCGTGCGTTCGTCACCTAGTGAGGCGTTGGGGTAGATCTCGATATCCACCTTGCCGTCGGTACGTTCTTCCACCAGCTCTTCAAACTTGGTGGCGGCGATGTGGAAGCCATCCTGCTCATTGACCACGTGGGCCAAGCGCAGGGTGACGGGGTCCATATCCGCAAAATCAGCGGCGTTCGCGGCGCTCACCAGCGCCAGTGAGACACCCAGTGCGAGCGTGCTACGTGCAAATGTTTTCATATTATTATGTTCCCAATCGATGAAGGTGCAGAAGTGCTCCCAAAGCATGCACCACCGCGGGGAAAACGGTCAATTGACCAAAGGACTCAAGCGCCATACGGCTGGACACAGCGCCCCCGCACAGTTACGATACGCACCCACAAGCGCCCGTAGCTCAGTTGGATAGAGTATCGGCCTCCGAAGCCGAGGGTCGCAGGTTCAAATCCTGCCGGGCGCGCCAAATTGTAAAAAGGGGGCCTGCGAGAAATCGCAGGTTCCCTTTTTTGGTTTTGCTGCTATCGGCCAAGAATGGTATTTTAGGTGATTCTGATGTAACGATTGCATCACGCGCGGTTCTGTAGTTAAGGCTTAGCCGCAATGAAAAAACCGTCGCTGTGACTGGCCGTGTTAAGGCCTACGGAGCAGTAATCTTTGTAGCGAATTCGTCGTATATTGACTTATTAGACGCTGTGGTTGCTTGAACTAAGGAACGAAAAGTATTTACAACCTCTTTCACTGTATTAGTATTCTTCAATCCCCCTACTAAACCTTTATTGAGCTGCGTACAAAATGGTAGAGTTGCATCGAGGATGTTATCCCAGTTTTCTTCCGCCTGCTTAGGAGAAGTGGTATTCCCAAAGGAAATTCTATAGATATTTGGCACTTTTCTTCCCAACATAATTTCCAAGCAACTTACAATTGCAGTAGCAAGTAAAAATATTGACCCACGCTGCCTAAAGTAGTCAAGGTACTCTTCTTCATGTGATGGAAGTGTGCTTTTTTTCGACTTGTCCAGTAGTTGTTTTTTCCTCGATTCTACAGCTCTAACCAATGCATATGCACACACTATGTGGGCTGCCTTAGTATTTTCATTGAAGTATTTCGAATACAATCTATCGCTTACCCAAATGGCTGTTTTTTGATTGTAAGCAATGATTGGATCTTGCTGAAAGCAAGCTAAAGCCTGACCAACTGTGTAAGATGGCAACATGTTTGGTCTACGCCTTATGGCATCGCCAGAACCGCCTCTTCGACCACCTTCATACTCTGCTTCAGGAATTAAGGAAAATTCTTCCTTTAACCGCTTCTGGAACTTGTCAGTGCTGCGAAAATCAGATGCCTCTACCTTATTCTGACTATTGTTAAACTGAATTACTTTATGTATTAATTCTTGATCACCGTTAGTCATTGCGACAAAGCGAGCCTGAACTTTTGCGTCTTTATCGGGGAGTTTATTTAAAGAACCAATTGCACCAGTTGTTTGAGCACCATTTACTATAGACAAACCATTGAAAAGCAGCTTGTTACCATCGTCCACATTGAACGAATGAGTCAATATAGTGAGTCCATTATTAAATACCCAGAAATTTCTCGGATCACTCTCAATAGTTCGCCTAATTCCATTGTTAATATTTGAATCAGCAGATCTAGAACCCAAGTAATCCCTTATGTTTGCAGAAAATATTTTAGTTTTATGTTTTTTATACTGCCTATATAGAAACTGGGCAGGTATTGCCGTTGAGTACGATTTCCAAGCCGGGCCATCAATAGAATAGCCCCCCTCAATTTTAACTTCAAACTCATCATTTACGAGAATCGGAGACAATGACTCTTCATACCAACTTGTTAATGTTCCATCACCCACCTCAACAAAATGAACATCGACTTTCGCTTCGGGGAATTGATTTGAAATCGCAGTCTTGGCCGTTTCCTGAACCGTAACTAGCTCAGTTTCTACATTCTGAGATTCAGGTAAATTATGCACATACCAAATATATAATGTTTTTATTTGACCTGACTTTATTGAACTCCTGATTTCGGATGCTGCTGACTTTATTCGCTCGGGAACTTCTTCTATGTTTCGTTGTAGTAACCACCCAACACCAGTGTTCAAGTCGCTGGCCTTATTAGCTGGAGCGCACGCTTTTTCTTTAGTCGAAAAGTAACACTGTGCAATAACTGCATGTTCTTCTTCGATATTCAAATACACCATATCGCATTTCTTATCATCGCTACCATCTGTAATAGCGTCTGCGGCAACAGTATCAAGATCGTCAATGCCGAACCGCAAAGCTAGCGAAAATAGAGCTAAACCATTATCTCCATATTCAACTAAATCATCTCTAGCTACATAAGCCTCTTTCCAACTACTCATATTATCTCCTTTCATATTATCTTGTGCGGTACGGGTCGCTTTAATGCCCAAAGCAGCGGCGAGTCCACTAGTCCTGCGGATTTTGATTGTTAGTTGACGACCGCTCACGATGCGCACGCTGTAGGTCTAGTTTCTGACTGTTTTGCAACTTAGCCAAATCTCTTGCTCGACGATAAACCGAAGCCAATATTTTTAACACTGCAAGCTCATTGTTTTCGTTGCGGAAATACAACTTAGCTAGCGTCTCTTTATTTACGCCCATTAGCTGGGATATTTCTACAACCGAGTTATGGATGAAATGTTTTTCTTTCTCTAAAAGGCTCAACTCTTCACCTCTAAGATTTAGCCTCATGAGTTTACGCTCACTCATTCCTTTGTGAATAATACTGTAAGTTTTGTTTCCTGCTAGTAGTGCTGCAGAAACGTAGCCCACGATTTGAGCAACGTCTTTCGCAACCTCAACAATCTGCGAGAGCTCTATGTATCCTGGGGATGCATACTGAATCGACTTAATATTTGGCTTATAATTCTTTGGCATTTTAGAGAACAAGTTTTGGTAGAAATTTACTGCACTAAAGCCACCACGCCATGGATATTTACCATAGATGTACTGAATTTCGGCATCTATATAATCTTCCGCAACATCTAAAGAATAAAGCAACCCATAAAGCTGGATATACACGCGGGTGAGTGTATTAAGGTCTGTTAATTCCCAGCGGCCATCTATGTATAGCTTTATGTTATCTACTTCCACGCATAACCTCCCTAGCCAATCAACAGGTATTAAGCCACCCATCCTATAATTGGATGAGTTTGCCTTCACGTTTATTCGACAAATGTAGTCTGCATAATTATCTATAATCTGTTGATTTTAATAATTTATAATTGGGCTGAATATCCAGATTTCGCGCGTCTGCTGCATTTCCCGAAATGGCCGCTATGGCACCTTCTCGGCCTCATGCTAAATAGCCATACGCCAGCTTTCAGCTTTTGGGCACTTGCTCAATTTTCCCCTGAAATGAGACTAGCATAAGCTGGTTAAGTAGGCTGAGGCTAGTAGGCTTTTCTTTTCAACGCTTCTTCGTGACCTGCTGGCTAGGCCCCATAATATTTTCCAGTGATGGCGGGTGTGTAGCAGGCGGAGTCTTAATGAGATGAGAGCTGATGGGGTGAGCCAAAATGGGTAGCAAACAAGAACCCCGCATAAGCTTGTGGAAGCCAATAGGTGGGGGGTATGCGCTAATGGTCATCACACTGTTAGCTGCCAGTGCGAGGGTGGAGGATGAGAAGAGGCTAAATCCTAGATCAAGCACAAGGCTTAAGCCGACATAAAGTCGTTCCAGCGCCTTACCCAATAGTTGTGCTTATCCATAACGGTATTTCACACCGCGATGCGGCTCATTCTTGTCTGGTAGTCTCCGCCGTCGCGGATTTCGCCTCAATGAAACAGGTCAGAAGTGTCATCAGGGCCTTGAAGGCTTTTGGCGGCAGGTTTGCCGCCATACCAAAAGTCCCGCTCCGCAGCGGATAGGTGAGGGCGGGTCAGTTCTGGGGTGGAAATGTAATAGCCTTGGCGGGTCATGACGGAGCTGGGCCATCCAGAAATCCACCAGTTGAGGTAGTTATAGGCCGCATCTAGGGTGCCTTTCCAGCGCTTGTCCAACAACCAGCTCCAGCTCTCTTGGTTGATATCCAGCCCTTTAGGGAGCATGTCCATGCGATAACCGAAGCTGTCCACATTGTGGCTAACCGGGAGCATGGTGATATGCCCGCTTGGGCGAGAGCCGTAACAGCCATATAGAGAAGATCGACCGGGTTACTGCCTGCTCCCAGGGGCGCGTGGGGCGTTAATTTTCCTGTCTTGGGCAGGTCATTGATCATATCCCAGTGTTTAATGCGATCCACCTGAATGGGTTGAATCGCATTGGCGGGCCACACGAAGTTCAGCTTGATTGTTACGAAAGTTATAATAGCAGTTTGCTATATATAGCAAACTGCTATTATAGTGTAGCCAGCGAAAGGGGTTACATATGCATGTGGTCACACAAAAACGTATTTGGGAAGCAAAGGAGAAATGGCCGCAGTCGGCCACTTCCTTAGATGCATGGTTTCGCATCATGAAGGGTAGCGAGCCCCAGAGCTTTGCTGAGATGAAAGAAATTTTTCCGGCAACGGATAAGGTAGGAAGCCACCATGTTTTTGACATTGGTGGCAATAAGATTCGACTGATAGCAACTGTGCATTATCGCGCTAAGCGCGTTTTTATCCGCCATATTCTCGATCATCCCGAATATGACAAGGGTAAGTGGAAGGAGTGAAGATATGAATGCCGTTCTTGATCAAGCCGCTACTCACTGGCAGTACATTGCACCTCTTCTCTCTGCGCCAGAATCAGAGGATGAGTATGACGAGAAAGTAGAAGCGCTTGATGAAATTCTAAATTTGGTTGGCGATGATGAAAATCATTACTTATCCAGCCTTGCGGCGCGCCTTGGTGATCTTCTTGAGGCATATGATGAGCATGTACGCCCCATGCCTGTCGCGGGGGATACTGATGTGCTTCGTTATCTTATGGAAGAACACGGCATTACCCAAAATGATTTGCCGGAAATCGGCGCTCAGTCTGTTGTTTCGTCCATTTTGTCAGGCAAACGTAATCTTAACTGGCGCCAAATTTGTGGGCTTTCCGACCGCTTTGGTATTCCAACGGATGTTTTTAAAAAGCGTAAAACACTTAGCGATATTAGTTAACTTGGTTAGAGCTTTATCAGGTGAGGAGCCTGAAGCTCCCTTCACCTAAAAGCTCAATTATGAATGTTGGTGGTTTTCTTATAGGTCAAAAGAGTGTTAGTTAATTAATCGAATTGCTAACTAAAATTATCTAGAAGGCACAGTCCGGTTCATCCTGCACCTGTAGTGGTCAATATGCGGCCCACTGCTTTTAGGCAGCTATTAAAACAACAGTAAGCGTGCCGCAAACAGTGAGGGCGCTTCATAGAAAGCGCCCTCATGGTAACGGTAAAGAGGATACGTTACTTAAAACTCGACGGTCGCCGAAAGCTTGAAGGTGCGCGGTTCGCCTTGAATCAAATAATTTGCAAAGGACGTCGAGGCGCCTGACCAGTAATCTTCGTCGGTAACGTTGTCGATGCCTGCGCGCCAGATCCAATCAGCGCCACCGACCGGTGTGGTGTAGCGCAGGCCAAGATCGAGGCGTGTCCAGGAATCCAGCTCCAAGTCGTTGGCTACATCGGCGTACTGCGAGCCCGTGTGCAGGACGCGACCAGTGGCAGTGAAACGCTCGATGAAGGGCGTGTCCCATTCGCCACCGAGCACAAAACGATACTCAGGAACGCCCGTGGCGTCATTTCCTTCGTTGCCATCCTGTGCTTTGGTGAGTTCGGCATCTATCCAGGTCGCGCTGCTGAACAGGCGCACTCCTGTCGTAGGCTCACCGTAAAGGCTTAGCTCCAGGCCGCGATTACGCTGCTCGTTATCCAGGTTGCCGGTGCCATCGACGACCGCAGCAGAGGGTAGCTCAATCTGAAACAGGCTAATGCCACCGCCTAGATTGCCGTAGTCGAACTTAGCGCCCACCTCGTGCTGCTCGGCATGGGCAATGCCCAAGTGCTGCCCAAAGTTCAGCGCTGTGGTATCGGTGACCGTGCCGCCATCCTGCAATGCTTCGACGTAGTTGGCGTAGAGCGAGATATTATCCGTGGTCTTGAACACCGCGCCGACGGCGGGGGTTACCCGACGATCAGCATAGCGATTGCCACTGCCGTCGTTAGGACGTTCGTCGATCTCGAGTTCCTGATAGCGTGCGCCCAGCGTCAGCAACAGTCGGTCATCGATGAATCCAAGTGTGTCGCTCAGCGTGACCCCTTGGGAGCGTGTGCGCGTCACGCTACCCCCCACGAAAGGCGTGCCATCTGGGCGAGATAAATCGACGGGATCATAGATGTTGGTCGTGCCAGCCGCGAGGAAACTCCAGTCCGTGTCGAACTTGCGATAGGCGCTAGAGTAGCCAAAGGTGATGTCATGGCTAACCGGGCCGGTCAGCACGTAGCCACGCAGCCCCGCTTGGCTGGCGACGTTGTCGATATGGTTGTCGGTCTCGAAGTCGTTGACCCTGGCGTTACCCGCGTCATCGGTAAGGCGCGGCGTCGCCGACACGATGCCTTCAAGCGTGCGGTTACCCCCCAAGGCTGCGAATGCGGTCCAGGAGTTGGTGAGGTCATATTCGCCCCTGACCATGCCGAAATTGGTTTCTAGCTCGGTTCCACCGAAAGAGGGGGTGTAGTTCAACGAGGAATCCGGCGCAGCGGGCACCCGAGTGGCCGCGCCGGTGTTGACGCTTGAACGGCCACCATCCAGGGTGAACTTTTGATGACCGACATCGAACAATATTCGGCCTTGATCCCCACGGTAGTCGAGCCCAACGACGAAGGAGGTATCGCGCTGGGTTTCGTCATCAATGGCGGTATCACCCCGGCCGCGGGTGGCACTTACGCGTGCTCCCCATTGCTGCTGATCCCCATAACGCTGGCTAGCATCGACGCCCACTTCGCCGTAGCCATCGGAGCGATAACCGCTGGATAGATTGAGCATCGGGTCATCCCCCGCATGCTTGGGCTCGATGTTGATGGTGCCACCAATTCCGCCGCTCCCGCCGATGGGAATGCCCGACGTAAAGGCGCTGGCGCCTTTGAAGACTTCGACGCGCTCGGCAAGGTCGCTGTTGATGATTTGTCGCGGCAATACACCGTAGAGGCCGCCATAAGCCACGTCGTCACCGGTCAGGCTAAAGCCGCGTACCTTGTACGCTTCGCCATAGATGCCAAAGCCCAGCCCTACCGATACCGAGGCATCGTTTTGCAGGGTATCGCCCAGTGTCTGAGATTGCTGATTCTCCATCAGCTCACTGGTATAACTGATGACGTTGAAGGGCACATCCATCGCGTCTTTTTCACCGATCAGTCCTACGCGGCCACCCGCTGCGATTTGGCCACCGGCGAAGGCTGGAGGTGGCGTATCTCCATAGGTCGGTATGGAGCCCGTTACGGTGACGGTGTCCAGGGACTGATTGGCAGCACTTGTCTGCGCCCAGGCGGTCGCGGGTGTGATGCCCATCGCGATCAGCGCCAGCGCGCGCAGGAGCCGTGCTTTGTGCGCTGTGTTGGAGGTGTTCCCAAGAGGCATAGTGTCGATCCTATCGTTTTTACAGCAGCACACAGCCGCTGCGTTTTTATGAAGCCGATGTAAGGAAGTGGAGGGTTTGGCTATCGTGCCATGATTACCTTTCCAGTATGGATGTATATGATAAACAAAATGAGATGTATTGACATCTGCGAATGGGGGTTTTCACTCGTGGGTATCGAAGCGCTCTACGACTATCCTGAGGTCACGCTGGTCGTTGTCGAGCCGGTGCCCGCCTGGGGTCGAAGACACGCTGGCGAAAAGTGGTTTATGGCAACATTTACCCAGTGTTAAAAACGCCAATCTATTGCGCTTACCGCCGATATGGAGTTTTGGCGCGCTGCCTTCTTGTCTGGTCGTCTCCACCGTCGCGGATTTCGCCTCGGTGAATCAGATCAGAGCTGCCATCGTGGCCTGGAAGGCTTTTGGCGGGGGACCAGAGGCATCGATGCCGGCCCAGCCGCGCACCATAACGGAAGAGGCTTGATCCTGGTTGCTCCAGAAGGCGTGGAAGTGTTGCTGACGCTTAAGCGCGTAGTAGCGTCAGCGAAAATGTGGTGCCGTCTTCGGCATTACTTTCTACCTGAACTTCGCCATCGTGCCATTGGGCAATTGAGTGGACTATAGCCAGCCCTAGCCCGCCTGAATCTACGACACCGCTCCGAGCGGGGTCGCCGCGATAAAACCGTTCAAAAACCTTAGTCAGGTCGTCAGGTGAAATGATGGGGCCATGATTATGAACGCACAGCTTGATGCGTTCCCCAAGGTCCATCGTGCTGATATGGATCGGTGTTCCAGGGCTGCCGTGACGTAGTGCATTAGCGATCAGATTGGCCAGCGCCGTGCGTATCAGGTCGTGGTTAGCGACGACGGTTCCACTCGCTTCATTAATGAGCGCACGCGCGCCATCTTCTGCCATGCCTTCGAAATATTCGCATAACTGTAAAACCATTTCACCGAGGTCGACGCTGTCACAGATAAGTTTTCTTGAAGGGCTCTCAGTTCGTGCTAGAAATAGCATGCTATCAATCATTCTCGATAGGCGTTCATACTCTTCGATATTTGATTCAAGCACCTGCCGATACTCCGCGTCGCTCCTTTCCCGCCGCAGGGCATGCTGCGTTTGTCCAAGCAGGTTGGTTAATGGCGTCCGCAGCTCATGGGCCATGTCGGCGGAGTAGCGGGAGAGCTGTGAAAACCCGTCCTCTAGACGATCTAACATCCGATTCAGCCCATGGCTGAGGTTGCTGATCTCTTGGGCTTCGCCTGTGACATCTAAGCGTCGGTCTAACTGGCGGATATTGATGCGATTAGCTTGCTCAATCAAGCGACGTAAAGGTTGAAGCCCATGCCGACTTACGCCCCATCCGAGCAAAAAGGCGAGAAGGGCACCGATAGCCAGCGCAAACCACAGCCTTAATCGATACGCCCTCAGCATCTGGTTGCGTTCATCAAGTAGCTTTCCGGCGATCAGCGTTAAAGGTCGACCCTCTTGCTCAAATGTATGCCATGCCAATCTCGCCTGAACGGGCCCAGCCGTCTCCATCAAACGGACGGTGTTAGTCGTCGGGAGGTTAGGTACTGGCAAATCGCTAGGGTTGACTTCAATCAGTGTTTGGCCGGTGTTATCTAGTATCCACAGCAGGTTGTCGCGGTTTCCCATCATGTTGGCATAGAGATGGGAACGATGCTGAAGCATATCAACGCTCTCGCCATTGCTGAGTATTGCTTCTAAGCGCTCCAGTCGACCTTGCAGCATCTGGTCATCACGCCAGGCTATTTCGCGCGTTAATGAGTGGTAGAGGTAGGTGCCGATACTGCCTAAAAGCAGCATGCTGACCAGGGCAAACAGTAACGAAAGACGAGTCGCTAGGGAGTTGATGGCCAGCATTAGGAGCGATCCTCAAGCACGTAGCCCATGCCGCGTTCGGTGTGTATTAGCTTCTGAGTGAAGGGGTCGTCTACCTTGGCACGAAGCCGCCGCACGGCGACTTCTACCACGTTGGTGTCGCTGTCGAAATTCATCTGCCATACCCGGGAGGCAATATAGGTGCGCGACAGGACTTCGCTTTCCCGATCAAGCAATAGTTCTAAAAGGGCAAACTCTTTATTGGTGAGCGCGATACGCTCGCCTTTACGCGTTACCCGCCGGCGCAACACGTCCATTTCCAAATCCGCTACGCGAAAGTGCTCTCTCTCGCGGGGCGGGCTGCGGCGCAATAACGTTCGTACCCTGGCCAGAAGCTCCACAAAAGAGAACGGTTTAACGAGATAGTCGTCGGCACCGAGTTCCAGCCCCTTCACACGGTCTTCTACTGCGTCCTTGGCGGTGAGAAAGAGTACCGGCACTTGGCTGCGACGGCGGATCAACTCTAGCAACTGCCAACCATTTAGGCCCGGGAGCATGACATCGAGAATAACCAAGTCGAACTCGCTTTCGTTGATCAGATGCTGGGCATCAAACCCATCGCGGGCTACCTCGACACTGTATCCCGACTCCCCCAGCCCTTTGCATAGGTAGTCGGCGGTTTTGTGCTCATCTTCTACTACCAGGATACGCATGCCGTCACCCCGCTAAATCGGAACAGAGTAGCCGGATCTGCCGGTCTTTCACATTACAAATCTGTAATGTTGCCGTCAGGTGATTGACGAGGTCGGCATGTCAGGATGGCCCCATCAATTCATAAGGAGGTTTCCATGACATTACGACTCGCTCGCCTGCCGATGCTCGGCGCTGTTTTACTCGCCGGTAGCGCACTCGCCGATATTGGCCCTGTTCAACAGCAGAAGCTGTCGCTGGAACTGGCGAATCGTCTAGTAAGCGCCACCCTTGAGGCGTGTCATACCGACGGACGAACGGCCGTTGTGGCGGCCGTCGATCGTGGCGGCAACTTGGTTGCTCTGCAGCGCGATGACAACATTGGTCCTCATAACACTGTAGCAGCGCAGCGCAAGGCTTTTACTTCACTGTCGACGGGCACCGCCAGTCGTGAGCTGGCCGAGCGTGCCCGCCAAGACCCTGAGTCGGCAAACCTAAATACGCTAGATGAATTACTGCTGTTAGGTGGAGGCGTTCCGCTAAGGTCTGGCAGCGACGTTATTGGCGCACTTGGCGTGGCCGGGGCGGGTGGCTCTGCCATCGATGAGGGCTGTGCCATTACTGCCATCGAACGCGTCTTACCGCAATAAAACACCGGCTGTTAAGCCACCGATTGTTGACGCTAGCAAACATACATTCGCCTTTATGGCACCACTATCACAGGTGTTTTTTATGAAAACCTTATCTGCACTGGTTACCGGTATTGTCTTCAGCAGCGTTGCGGCTATTGCACAGGCAGGCGATAACCCGCTCAGCGTTCATGTACTCAACATTCAGAACGGTTTGCCATCGCCTGGCGTTGAAGTCGAGCTTGAGCGCCGTACCGATGCTGGCTGGGAGTCCTTAGCGACGGGCATAACGGATGAGGCAGGTCGTGTTTCTGCCCTTTATCCGACCAATGAAGACTTTCAGCCGGGAGTCTACCGTGTGACCTTCGAAACCGGCGACTGGTTTGAAGAGCGTGATATCGCCACGTTCTTTCCGGATGTTCCCGTGCCTTTCCAAGTGGAAGACACCGAGCAGCACTACCACATTCCGCTGTTATTAAGCCCTTATGGCTACTCCACTTACCGTGGCAACTGATCACGCTTTTTAGCATTGTTAAATAAAATAGGGCGAGCCATTAATGGCCCGCCCTGTTTTTATTACTAGTTAGACGTTTTTCAAAGAAATGCAGCTGTTCTATGAATCCAGGTTTTCTAATTCGTCGCCTCAAGCGCTAATCACGCCTAACAGTATCATTACCCCGGGAATCCAACCGGTAAAGATCGCGCAAAAAATGGTATAGGTTGCTACAAGTCGCTGAATGGGTTTTACCAGCGCTAACAGATAAAAGAAGCAAAGCCATAAAAGAGACCATGCAAACCAGTTAGCCGTATTCCATAGTTTGAAACTTTCCGCGTAGCTGGAAATTGAGTGCACCCCAATAACCGCGGCGGTGATGCTTACAAAAAGACAGAACCAGCCTAATCCTTTGCCATCCGATTTTAGCCACTGATTGGCACCTACCCAGAGATACGTTATTGAAAATAAAAGTGTGAAAGCCCCTGCGCTAATTTCAATCGAGTTACTAGGATCTTTGAAAATTAAGTGCATGGCTATAATGAAGCTGAGCAACCCAACCAGGACGTTGATGATTGAGACTTCTTGGTTGCTGATTTTTCCCAGGAGCCAGATACCATTTATAAACAAAGCAGCGCCCACATATAGCAATGTAAGACCCAGGATCATGCTAACTTGCTCCAGACATTTAGTTTTAATAAAGCCTCGTGCTCGGTCACGCAGCTTTGGTTTTAGTGGTGTTGTGCTTTTAGCTCGTTGTTAATATGCATCGCCTTGGGGCAATGCAGTTACTTGCAACTACTTGCAGTTACTTGCAGATGCTTGTGGCTAAATGGCTTCTAATTAGGTGCACATAAAAATTTTCTTAATTAGAGTGGGTGCTATTTTGTGAGATGTTCTGACTTACTTTGTCGCTGTCGGCCTTGGCCGCCTCGGCATCTGCTTTGGCAATCGCCTCTCGCTCTTTTGCCTCATCAGAGAGCGACTTTTTAGGGAGTACAATATTAAGTGTAAAAGCCGTGATCGCAGCGACCACAATAGGCGCGCCTCCAATTAAATCTCTCACCACGGCCGGAAACTGCTCAATGGCAGAGGGAACAGAAGCGATGCCTAGACTCAGCGCTAAAGAGAGCCCCACGATCGTCATGTTTCGGGCGGACATTTCATCTTTTACCAACAGCTGAATGCCTGTCATGGTGATCATGCCGAATACGGTGATGGTTGCACCACCCAATACAGGGTAGGGGATGGTCGTCATTATGGCCCCGAACTTCGGACTTAGGCCTGCCAGAACCATCAAGATCCCTGCCAGCGCCAGAACATAACGGCTAATGACTTTCGTCATAGCAACAATGCCAACATTCTGGCTGAAAGTGGATGTAGGCAATGCGCCAAAGAAAGCGCTAATAGTGGTGGACAAGCCATTGCCTAATAAGCCTCCCGTAAGCTCCTTAGTTTTTAGCTCACGGTTCATGCCGCCTACGGTGGTTGCGGATAAATCGCCAATCGTTTGTACCGAATTGATGACGCAGATAATGACCATAGAAGCGATAGCGGCTGCGTGAAATTCCATTTCGAAAGGCATTACTTTGGGGATGGCTACCCAAGAAGCATTCGTTACGCTATCGAAGCTGATCATACCAAGGGAGAGTGAAAGCAAGTAGCCGACGACGATGCCCACTATGATTGCGGACAGCTTAACCACACCTTTACCGAACTGAGCGGCGATCAATACCGTGAGTAGCGTTACCATTGCTATGATCCAATTAATTGGATCGCCAAAATTGGCAGCGTTTACATTGCCACTGCCCGCCATGTAGCGGATAGCAATATCGTAGAGTGATAAACCAATGACCAACACCACTGTGCCGGCAACAACAGGCGGAAAGAGGTGGCGGATATACTGAATGAAATAGCCCACTACCATCATGGTGATACCCCCGATCAACTGGGCACCAAGAATCCCTTCAATACCATATTGGGCTCCTACTGCGACCAACGTAGGTACATAGGCAAAGCCTACACCAAAGATGGCAGGCAGGCGGGCGCCAAATTTCCAAACGCCGTACAGGTGAAAAACGGTACATATCCCTGATGCCAACACGGCAATCTGAATAAGCAGGAGTTTCTCTTCTATGCTCGCACCCACAACGCCGGCAACGATGATAGGGGGAGTAATCACGCCAGCGATCATGGCCAGTAAATGCTGAAGAGAAAGTGGCAAAGCCTTTGAAAACCGCGGTTTTCCATAGAAATCAAAAAGCGAGGTGTTTTTCTCGTTCAGGCGTTTCCGATGCTCGGAAGAGGCTAGAGGATCATTCATGAACGGCGCTCCATTTTTATTGTATTCAAAATTTATTGATATTGATTTCATTTACTGTACACAAAAAATTATCAGAAAATAAATGAATTTGCAGTACCCCTTTATGCTTAAGGCTAATCACGTAAAAAATATCTTGGATATCTATCTAATTAAAGTAAGAGTGGCGTTTTGAAAGTAGGCGACTAAAAAATAGAATAAAATATATATTTTACAGTAACTTATATAGAAATAAGTTTTTAGTTATATTGATTGAAAAATGAGGAATTAGAAAATTTCACCCATCAGTCAGTGGCTACTAAAGTCGTAGGCACTGCCACTTGTCGTGCGATTTGAGAAAAATGTATACAAAAAATCTTTGAAATGTACTCTGTTAAGAGTTAAAAATGATGACATGTGATGGTTTGCTATTTTTGGCATTTGCTCATGCTGATTTACTAATGATGAGCCGTCCACTGGTGGCTTCTTGAGAGATGCATAGGAGAAAGGTGATGGGAAAACTTACCACTCACGTACTGGATACAGCCCTGGGGTGCCCTGGCGAGGCAATAAAAATCGAGGTTTACCGTATAGAGGAAGGTCTGCGCCAACGTCTAAAGGTAGTGAAGACCAATGACGACGGGCGTTGCGATGCCCCAATACTTGCAGGGGAAGAGTTAGTAACGGGTGAATACGAACTGGTGTTTTATGCGGGCGAGTACTTGGTGCGCCAAGGGGTGAAAACGGATGAGCCACTTTTTCTGAACGTTATACCCCTTCGCTTCGGGGTCAATGATGCCTCGCAGCATTACCATGTGCCTTTATTGCTATCACCGTACGGTTATTCAACCTATCGGGGTAGCTAGAGGCCCGCGTCTACCGAAAACAACACGTAATCCCTTTATTTAACAACAATCTAACCAAACGAGGTTTATCCTCATGCTTTCTTATATTATTGAATTTCTTAATTTGATTTTTCGATGGCTGCACGTTATTGCGGCAATCGCCTGGATTGGAGAGTCCATTTATTTTGTGATGCTAGATAATGGACTCAAAACCCCCAAAGATGAGAACTGCCGCAAGAAGGGCGTGTTTGGTGAAATGTGGGCCGTCCATGGTGGGGGGTTCTATCACAATCAAAAATATGCAACTAGCCCAGAAAAGCTCCCTGATGATCTGCATTGGTCATTTTGGAAATCCTACACGACATGGTTATCCGGTTTTGCACTGTTCATTATTTTGTACATGGTGAACCCGGGTTTCTATCTAGTGAATGCTAATAGTTCATGGGAGTGGGCTGCCAATATGACAGGGTGGCAGGCAAACATATTAGCTCTAGCCTTCTTGCTGTTCGGTTGGGTCGTTTATAACGAAATGTGTAAGCGCATTAGTCCGAACATGGAGCGTGATGGTCTCTTGAGTATCGGCGTGGCCATCATGATGATCGTCGTTGCCTACTTGAGTACTCACATGTTTTCGGGTCGCGCCGCTTTCCTCCTCACCGGGGCGGTGATGGCGACTGCGATGTCGGCGAACGTGTTTTTTTGGATTATCCCGGGTCAACGTCGCATGGTAAAAGCGATGAAGGCTGGCGAAGCGCCCAATCCCCTTGATGGTAAGCGTGGTAAACAGCGCTCGGTTCATAACACCTATTTCACCCTGCCCGTTGTATTGCTGATGATCAGCAATCACTACTCTTTTGCTTACACTCATGAGCATGCATGGGTGCTGATGACACTCTTTATCTTTGCAGGTGCATTGATTCGTCAATACTTTGTTTTAATGCATGCGGGTAAAATTCAGCCAATCTATCCCATTGCTGGTGTTGTTCTTATCTTAATCGCTTTCTGGATGGCTATGCCTGCGCAAATCTCGAATCAATCTGGCGCTCAGGCAGCAGAAAAGGGGCCTGATATCACCGAGATCGGTGCCGTAATAGAGCAGCGTTGTGTCGCTTGCCACTCGCAATCGCCGACTCAGCCAGGCTTTTCTGCTCCTCCTGCTGGTTTTGCATATGACGAAATCGATCAAATCATCAAACAGCAAGAGAGCATTAAGAAAGTCGTCGCGAGTAGCTATATGCCGCTTGGCAATATGACGAATATGACGGACGAAGAACGTGCATTGATTGAGGAATGGGAAGAGTAATCGTCTCAATAATTTATACGCATTCAAAGTCAGTGCAATTCAAAGTCAGTGCAATTTAAAGCCTGCCTTATGGTGGGCTGTACCGTTTGCTATATACATTTTTATTATTTTTAAACACTCATTAGAACGCTGTTTTATAACAAGGAACTTACATCATGCATTCGCCCAATTATCCTCGTGACCTGGTCGGCTATGGCTGTAATCCTCCTCAGGCCAATTGGCCTGGCAAGGCCAAAATTGCTGTGCAATTCGTGCTGAACTATGAAGAGGGTGCGGAGAACTCGGTACTACACGGTGATATCGGCTCTGAGCAATTCCTTTCCGAAATTTTGGGTGCACCGGCGTTCCCCAATCGCCACCTGAGCATGGAATCCATTTATGAGTATGGCTCGCGAGCCGGGGTATGGCGCATCTTGCGTGAATTTGAACGACGCGGCTTGCCGTTGACCATTTTCGGTGTGGCCATGGCGCTGGAGCGGAACCCCGAGGTGGCTCATGCCTTTCAGGAGTTGGGTCATGAGATTGCGTGTCACGGCTATCGTTGGATCAACTATCAGGAAGTGCCAGAAGCACTGGAACGCCGGCACATGGAGCATGCTATTGAGGTGTTCCAGAACCTTTACGGCGCGAAGCCGTTGGGTTGGTATACCGGCCGCGATAGCCCTAATACCCGTCGTTTGTTATTGGATCAAGGCGATTTTTTATACGACAGCGACTACTACGGCGATGACTTACCGTTCTGGACACGCGAGCAGGACAGCCAGGGCCATACGCACTCCCATCTAGTGGTGCCTTATACGCTGGACACTAATGATATGCGCTTTGCTTCGCCACAGGGTTTCAATACCGCTGATCACTTCTTTAGCTATCTGCGCGATGCTTTTGACGTGTTATATGCGGAGGGAGATGAAATACCCAAAATGCTCTCTATCGGTTTGCATTGCCGATTGATAGGGCGCCCTGGTCGCTTTATGGCGCTCCAGCGTTTTCTTGATCATATTGAAGCGCATGACCGTGTCTGGGTGACTCGACGAGTTGATATTGCCCGACATTGGGTAGAGCACAACCCCGCCAACTGAGACCGTTAATGCAGTTCTGAAGGAAAATTATTAGCAGCTGCTTACTTACAAGGTCTCTTTTTTGTTCGCCTAAAACGATAACCCTGAAGCGAGTGAACGAGCTATGAGTGATAAGGATAACAAAAAACATCTTGTACCCGCGCTTGAACGAGGACTAATGATCTTAATGGAGCTCAATCGTCATCATCGAGAGATGA
Source organism: Halomonas sp. SpR8 (assembly GCF_031010195.1). Lineage (GTDB taxonomy): Bacteria > Pseudomonadota > Gammaproteobacteria > Pseudomonadales > Halomonadaceae > Vreelandella. The sequence continues at coordinate 80,598 of NZ_JAUAMC010000006.1, forward strand.
GTTTTTCTGAGCTTGTTAAGCGAGTTGGTTATCCGCAAGCAACTTCACACCGAGCGGTACAGACCTTAGAACACATGGGTTTTTTGCGTCACCATCCCGTCACTGGTTTATATTCACTGGGCGTCAATGTATTACGTCTAGGTTTTGAATACGTCGCTTCGCTGGACGTCGTGCAGGTTGGGCAGCCCGTTATTGAGTCGTTGTGTGAGCAGACCGGTTGTTCAAGCCATATCGCTATTCGAGATGGGCGTGATGCCGTCTACGTGGCAAGGGTCGGAGCATCGAACGCGACTATTCGCCGTGTCAGTGTGGGAACCCGTTTACCGTTGCACTGCACTTCTTTGGGGCGAATGCTGCTTGCCGATCTGTCACGGGAGGAATTCGAAACACTTTATCCATCAGATTGCCGTTTAGATAAGGAGCCGGGCTCTCCTGCCAACAGCGATGATCTCTGGCGTTTAGTGCAGGAAGATCGGCAGCGTGGATATGTTATTGCGGACTCCTATTATCACTTTGGTATCTCTTCGGTTGTCTATCCTCTCTATAACCATGACGGCTCTATGGAAGGCGTTATCAGCATTATGGTGCCAGTACATGAAGTCCCTGCCGAAAGTCGTGACCGATTACAGAGCCAAGTAGCGGAAGCTGCTGCCACTATTTCCGCCATGTTAGGTTACGGGTGAATTTCTTAGACCATTATTTAATTTAAATTAGCTAATTAATAGGCTGACAGTCGAGACTGTCAGTCCATTAGCCCTGCCTGATTTTTGACTCATTAGCGCTATATTCTAGTCTGCTAATTTCTGAAATATCACCTTTAAGGCATTGTTAAATATAGGAATATATTTTAATAGAATATTTTATGGAAAATATTTCCATAAAATATTGACACTAGTTGAGTGGACGCCTATTTTGAATACAAGAACAAATCTAAAGTGAATACATTAATTGTATTCAATTGTTGAGGAGAAATTGTCATGGCTAAAATGACCGCTGCGGAAGCCGCCATTCACGTTCTGAAGAAAGAAGGTATCGACGTAGCCTTTGGGTTGCCGGGAGCCGCAATCAATCCTTTTTACGCTGCCATGCGCAAGGTGGGGGGGGTTGATCACATTCTGGCACGCCATGTTGAAGGGGCATCGCACATGGCCGAGGGTTATACCCGGACAAAAGCGGGGAACATCGGCGTATGTATCGGTACTTCTGGTCCCGCCGGCACCGACATGATCACCGGGCTGTATTCCGCCAGCGCCGACTCCATCCCGATTCTGTGCATCACCGGTCAAGCGCCACGGGCCAAGTTGCACAAAGAAGACTTCCAGGCAGTGGATATTCAGACCATTGCCGGGCCGGTCACAAAATGGGCGATTACAGTGATGGAGCCGGCCCAAGTGCCGCGAGCCTTCCAGAAAGCCTTTCAACTAATGCGCTCGAGCCGCCCTGGCCCGGTGTTGATTGATCTGCCGATCGACGTCCAGATGAGCGAAATCGAATTTGATTCGGATACCTACGAATCACTTCCGGCCTATAAGCCGTCTGCTTCGCGTGCCCAGATTGAAAAAGCGTTGACCATGCTCAACGAATCCGAAAAGCCGCTGTTGGTCGCGGGGGGCGGGATCATCAACGCAGATGCCGCAGAGCAGCTTGTCGAGTTTGCTGAACTTACCGGCGTGCCGGTAATTCCGACGCTGATGGGCTGGGGTACGATTCCCGACGACCACCCGCTGATGGCTGGCATGGTGGGCTTGCAGACATCCCACCGGTACGGCAATGCAACCATGCTTGCCTCGGATTTCGTGATGGGTATCGGCAACCGCTGGGCTAATCGCCACACCGGTAACGTCGAAACATATACCAAAGACCGTAAATTTGTTCACGTCGACATCGAGCCGACACAGATCGGGCGCATCTTCGGTCCCGATTACGGCATCGTTTCTGATGCCAAGTTAGCGCTGGAGCTTTTCCTTGAAGTTGCTCGTGAAATGAAAGCGGACGGCAAACTGAAAGACCGTAGTGACTGGGTGGGCGACTGCCAAGAGCGTAAACGCACTATGCTGCGTAAAACGCACTTCGATAACGTGCCGGTCAAACCCCAGCGTGTTTACGAAGAAATGAACAAGGTGTTCGGCAAGAATGCCCGTTATATCAGCACTATCGGTCTGTCACAGATTGCGGGCGCTCAGTTCCTGCACGTTTACAAGCCGCGTCACTGGATCAACTGTGGCCAGGCAGGACCGTTAGGCTGGACCATTCCAGCGGCGTTGGGCGTGTGCCGTGCTGATCCTGAAGCCGAAGTGGTGGCACTCTCCGGTGACTACGATTTTCAGTTTATGGTCGAAGAACTGGCGGTCGGGGCGCAATTCAACCTGCCCTATATCCATGTGCTGGTGAACAACTCCTATCTCGGGTTGATTCGTCAGGCCCAGCGCGGTTTTGACATGGATTACTGCGTGCAACTCTCTTTCAAAAACATTAACTACACCGACGAAGAGGCTGAATTAGCTGAGTACGGTGTAGACCATGTATCTGTTGCCGAAGGCTTGGGTTGTAAAGCGCTGCGCGTCATAAAGCCTGAGGATATCGCTCCGGCATTTGAAAAGGCTCGCGAACTGATGCGTGAACATCGCGTACCTGTAGTCGTTGAGATCATTCTTGAGCGCATCACCAATATCTCAATGGGTACTGACCTTGATGGCGTCAATGAATTCGAAGAGCTGGCTGAAAACTTGACGGATGCACCTAGTTCCATCGCCAGTTTGACCTAAGCCTAGCCCTGGTGACCACAGAGGTTCGGTACCAGGGCAATTATTATCACTAGGATAAAAACAAGGAGACTTGCATGCCTAAATTTGCCGCGAATCTCAGCATGATGTTCACCGAAGTAGACTTTCTCGATCGTTTTCAGGCCGCCGCCGGGGCTGGGTTCGAGGGGGTTGAATACCTATTTCCCTACGATTATACGGCTGCGGAAATCAAAGAGCGTTTAGTAGCCAACGGCCTTACCCAGGTATTGCACAATTTGCCTGCTGGCGATTGGGCTGCGGGTGAGCGCGGCATCGCTTGCCACCCGGATCGGGTGGAAGAGTTCCGGGTCGGTGTTGATCGTGCCATCGAATATGCCACTGCGTTGGGGTGCAAACAGGTGAACTGCCTAGCGGGTATTCAGCCTCAAGGGGTAAGTGATGACGAGGCACGCAGCACGCTGATTGAAAATCTGCGTTATGCCGCTGAAAAACTCAAGTCGGCTGGCATTTTACTATTGGCGGAGCCGATCAACACTCGCGATATCCCAGGCTTTTTCCTCAACCGCACCGAGCAGGCTCTGGCACTGTTCGACGAGGTCGGTAGTGGCAATCTAAAGCTGCAATACGACATCTACCACATGCAAATCATGGAGGGGGATCTAGCACCTACGATAGAAAAGCATCTGGGGTGTATCGCGCATGTGCAACTGGCGGATAACCCGGGTCGTCATGAGCCGGGTACCGGTGAGATCAACTACTCTTTTCTGTTCGCACATCTTGAGCGCCTAGGTTACGACGGTTGGATCGGCTGCGAATACAAGCCCAAAACGTCGACGTCGGAAGGGCTGGTTTGGCTAGAGGCGGTGCGCTGAACATCCCAAGTATGAATAAGTACGAGTTATGAATAAGTGCGAATTATGAACAAGTACGAACTATGAATAAGTGCGAATTGCGTTATCTTGAAGGAGAAAGAGCATGAGCAAGATTGGTTTTATCGGTTTAGGCATAATGGGACGCCCAATGGCAGGTCACCTGCTCGACGCGGGCCACTCGTTGGTGACCGTCAAACGCGGCGCCTTGGATGCAACGCTTGCCGAAAAAGGCATGCAAGAGGCGGCCAATCCAAAAGCGGTTGCCCAAGCGTCCGATATCATTATCACCATGGTGCCAGATACGCCAGATGTAGAGAGTGTACTGTTTGGTGAAAACGGTGTGATCGAAGGTCTCAAGCCCGGCACACTTGTCATCGACATGAGTTCCATCGCCCCAATGCAGACCCAGGCATTCGCCAAGCGCATTACCGAGGCCGGTGGTGAGTTTGTCGATGCCCCGGTTTCCGGTGGTGAAGGCGGTGCGATCAATGCCGCGCTGACCATTATGGTAGGAGCGACGGATAAAGGCTTTGAAAGCGCCAAGCCGTTGCTTGAAATCGTCGGCAAGACCATTACACACATTGGTGGCCACGGTGCGGGCCAGACCTGCAAGGTTGCCAACCAGATCGTCGTTGCACTGACGATCGAAGCCGTTGCGGAAGGGCTGCTGTTTGCTTCTAAGGCAGGTGCTGATGTTGCCAAGGTGCGTGAATCTCTTTTGGGTGGCCTCGCTCAGTCGAAAATTCTGGATGTGCATGGCGAGCGCATGATTAATCGTACCTTTGACCCTGGCTTTCGCATTCGTCTGCATCAGAAAGATCTCAACCTGGCATTGGAAGGCGCTCGTAGCCTTAACCTCTCATTACCGGGTACCGCCAATGCCCAGCAGCTGTTCCAGGCATGTGTCGCTAATGACGGTGCCGATTGGGATCATGCGGGAATTCTGCGTGCCCTGGAAAAACTGGCGAATCATGAAATCGGCCAGTGATTCCTTTCATGGCGCAGCTGACGGATTGGCGTAGGTTTCAGTAGGGTTTTACGGCGGGCATCGTTCTAGTGCCCGCCCTCGTTATTGCATGTGACTCGTTGCCATTTCCCGGTGCAAGACCGCTGTCCTGCTATGTGTCTTTCACCGGTTTTTTTGTCCCCCTTTCTTCAATTACCTCCGGCCCTTGTCTGTGGAGTCTACCGATGAATGCCCTTTTTCGCTTAGCACCCTTTACTAGTGAAGAGGCCTCACGCCAGTGGTTAGTACACTTGGCGGAAACGGCTATCGCTGCGGTGCATCCTTGCAATTTATTACCCGATCAATTGCCAGAAAAAACCGCTGGTCGAACCCTCGTCGTCGGTGCTGGGAAGGCCTCTGCTGCTATGGCGAGTGCATTAGAGTCAGCATGGATTGAGCGTGCCAGTAACACCGGTGAATCAATTGACTTGGAAGGCGTGGTGGTGACCCGCTATAAACACGGCGCTGCCTGTCAATACATTGAGGTGTTAGAAGCATCCCACCCCATGCCCGATGCGCTTGGTGAGCAAGCCGCCAAGCGTATGCTTGAAGCGGTGGAAAGCCTCGGCGAAGACGATCAAGTGATCGCTTTGATCTCGGGGGGTGGCTCTGCGTTGATGACACTCCCCGCTGTGGGTATCAGTCTGAAAGACAAACAGGCTCTTAACAAAGCGATGTTGCAGTGTGGTGCTCCAATAAGCGAAATCAATTTGGTGCGTCGCCATTTGTCGGCAATCAAGGGCGGCCGTTTGGCTGCTCACGCTCACCCGGCTCGGGTGGTGACATATCTTATTTCTGATGTGCCGGGTGATGATCCGACGCTCATTGCCTCAGGTCCGACCCTACCCGATAACTCAAAACCGCTTGATGCATTGGAGGTTCTCGAACGCCACACCATCGAGGTTCCTGATAACGTGCGTCAACATCTAATGGGTAATCACGATGCGCCTCAAGCCAGTAGTTCTGAGTTTGCACGCGACCAGACTATGATCCTGGCGCGAGCTAGTGATGCCCTTCAGGCAGCCCGGCTCAGGGCCGAAGAAAGTACGGTTGACGTCAGAATACTGGGCGACAATTTGGAAGGTGAAGCTCGTGACCTTGGTACAGCTCAAGCGCGTATGGTGCATAAGCTGCAGGGTGAAATTACACGTCCACTGCTGGTGCTTTCCGGTGGCGAGACCAGTGTCACTGTACGAGGCAATGGACGCGGTGGGCGCAATGTCGAATATCTGTTGGGGCTTTTCGACACCCTTCAGGGTGCAGAAGGCATTTACGCCCTGGCAGTCGATACCGATGGTATTGATGGTTCTGAGGACAACGCCGGTGCCGTATTCGGCCCCGAGAGCTGGGAACGTGCAAAAGCCTTGCAGTTATCAGCAAAGGACTATCTGAACCGCAATGATGCTTACAGCTTTTTCGCTGCTATTAACGATCTGGTTGTGACCGGTCCAACCAGAACTAATGTCAATGATTTTAGAGCCATTCTCGTTCTCCCTAGGCCAGCATGAAACCAACCGCTCATACTCCCATCCGTCGCACTAATACCCTGCAAATTCATGCTGTAAACCAGCATGTAAGATGAAATGGGACGCTATAAGAAATGGCTGAGTTAGCTCTTGAAAAATCACTTGCTTCAACGATAAAGCATTGATCTTATGTTGGTTGTGTTGGGGAATACATGTTAAGTTCCAGCGAGAATCGTTAGAGATAAATAATATGAACCTCGGCTGGCATAAAGATCGCTTTAATAAACCAACAGAAGGTCGCGTTGGCGACCAGGATATCGTTGACCACATCCGCTCGGCTGTACTGATGCAACGCTTGACGCCCAATACTAAATTACCTGAAGTAACGCTAGGTGAAGTATTTGGCGTCAGTCGCTCGGTGGTGCGTAAGGCACTAACTCGACTTGATGCCGAGCATGTTATTGATCAACGTCCCAATCAGGTCGCTCGCGTGCGTGCGCCTTCAATCGAAGAAACTCGAGAGACCTTTTCTGCACGCAGGTTAGTCGAAGGTGAAATTGTTGCACTACTTGCAGGCAAACTTGATACTGGCACTAAGAAGGCACTGCAACAGCAAGTCGAGCTTGAAAAGCAGGCTTATGAAAATAATAACGAACCTTCACGCATTGAACACTCACTGAATATTCATCACCTCTTTGCGGAACGTGCCCCTAACAGTATCTTGGGTGCGATGCTTACCGATCTAGTATTGCGTACGTCTATCGTTATTGCACTTTATAAACCTCCAAGTTTATTGTCTTGTTACTTAGAGGGTGATCATGCGCAACTACTTCTGCATCTTGTAAATGGCGATGCGGAAGCAGCTCGAAATGCCGTACATACCCATCTGAATAGCTTAGAATCTTTACTTGTGCTCACCTCGAGGGAGCCCGATACGGATCTTATGGCCATTTTGGGGGGGAGTTAATCTATTGGTTAATCAAGCGGATTTTATTCTTTATTAATGCTATTAGAGTTTAAATCACTTATTTTGCTCATGCTTTATTTAAATAAATAAACGGCGCCTATTAAAGGCGCCGTTTGTACGTCGCATTTTTATCGCGACTCATTACAGCAGTAAGCGACGAATATCGGTCAATGCATCGGCCAGGAAGGCGGTAAAGCGTGCCGCGTCGGCGCCGTTGATCGCACGGTGATCGTAGGAGAGCGACAGCGGCATCATCAGACGCGGCTGGAAGGCGCTACCGTCCCATACCGGCTTCATCTGCGCTTTAGAGACCCCCAAAATTGCCACTTCCGGGGCGTTGACGATCGGTGTAAACGCCGTGCCACCAATTGAGCCAAGGCTCGAGATAGTGAAGCAGCCGCCGGTCATCTCGTCGCGCTTGAGCTTTTTGGTCTGCGCTTTCTTGCCTAGCTCGGCCATCTCCTTGGCAATCTCGATCAAGGATTTTTTATCGGCGTTGCGTACCACCGGCACCATCAGGCCATCGGGCGTATCCACGGCAATCCCGATATGAACATAGTTCTTCCATACCAAGGTCTCACCGTCGCCCTTCAAGCTGACGTTGAACTGGGGGAGTTTACGCAGCGCAAAGGCACAGGCTTTAACCATGAACGGCAGCGGGGTCAGCTTGGCACCTTGGGCTTCGGCCTCGGCCTTCATCGCTTTGCGGAAGCTCTCAAGCTCGGTGATATCGGCCTCATCGAACTGCGTCACGTGGGGTACGTTGAGCCAGCTGCGGTGCAGGTTAGTAGCCCCTGCTTTAAGCAGGCGGCCCATCGGTTTCTCTTCCACGTCGCCAAACTGGCTGAAGTCGACCTCTGGGATGGCGGGAATACCTACATCACTGCTCGCCGCCGGTACTGCTGCCTGGGTGCTACCTTGGTTGGCAATCGCCTGCTTCACGTAGGCTTGCACATCTTCTTTCAGCACCCGCTCTTTCGGACCGCTCGGCTTAATAAGATCCAGGTCTACGCCAAGCTCACGGGCCAACATACGTACGGCAGGGCCTGCATGTATCAGCTTGCCATCGCGGGGCTTATGGGCAGCCATTTGCGCTTCCGGACTTGGCGTGCCTACAGGAGAAGGAGCTTGTTTTTCCGGTTCTTCAACGACGGGTTCTTTAACGACGGACTCTTCAGCGGGCGCTTCTTCCGGCTCACCGCTGGTCTGGCTAGCGGCTTGCTCTTGCGGTGTGTCTGCTTCAGCCGATGTATCGCCGCTGTCTTCGCTGCCTTCGACGTCCAGCTCAACGATGCCATCGCCTTCCGAGACCGTATCGCCTTCTTTGACCAACACTTTAAGCACCTTGCCGCCTTTCGGGGCCGGTACATCCATGCTGGCTTTGTCGGATTCCAGGGTGATTAGGGTGTCTTCCGCTTCAATGACGTCGCCTTCTGACACCGCAATCTCGATAATTTCGACATCGGTATCGCCACCGATATCGGGAACTTTGATGATTTCGCTACTCAAGGTTGCGCTCCTTTAAGATCGGGTCGAGCCGGCGGGCATCTGCCCGCCGGGCAGCGGGTCAACTGGTCAGCGGGTTCGGCTTGTTGGCGTCGATGCCGTACTTCTGCAGCGCTTCGCCGACATGCTTGCGATCAAGCTCACCGCGGTCAGCAAGCGCCTTCAGCGCCGCCACGGTGACGAAGTAGCGGTCTACTTCAAAGAAGTAGCGCAGCTTCTCGCGGGTGTCGGAACGGCCAAAGCCGTCCGTGCCCAGCACGGTGTAGTCACTCGGCACCCAGGCACGCACCTGGTCGGCGTAGAGCTTCATGTAGTCGGTAGAGGCAATCACCGGGCCGTCACGTCCTTCCAGGCATTTCGTGACGTGGGGCTTGTTGCCCTTGGCATCTGGGTTCAAGAAGCCTTCACGCTCCAACAGCAGCGCTTCGCGGCGCAGTTCGTTAAAGCTGGTCACGCTCCAGATATCTGCGCCAATGCCCCAGTCGTTGGCCAGCAGCTCCGCAGCCGCTTCAACTTCGCGCAGGATGGTGCCTGAGCCCATCAGTTGCACGCGGCCTTTGTCGCCTTGCGTTTCGTTGAGCAAGTACATGCCTTTGACAATATCGTCGGTGGGCACGTTGTCGATTGCCGGGTGCTCGTAGTTTTCGTTCATCACCGTCAGGTAGTAGAAGCAGTTCTCTTTGTCGGAGAACATGCGCTTCAAACCATCCTGGAGGATGACCGCCACTTCGTGGGCATAGGTGGGGTCGTAGCTACGGCAGTTGGGAATGGTGGAAGCTTGAATCAAGCTGTGACCATCTTGGTGCTGCAGGCCTTCACCGTTGAGCGTGGTGCGCCCGGCGGTGCCGCCGACCATAAAGCCGCGGGCTTGCAGGTCGCCAGCCGCCCAGGCCAAGTCACCAATGCGCTGGAAGCCGAACATCGAGTAGTAAACGTAGAATGGCAGCAGGGTGACGTTGTTGTTGCTGTAGGAGGTCGCGGCGGCAATCCACGCGGACATGGCGCCCGCTTCGGAAATCCCTTCTTCGAGAATCTGGCCTTTCTGATCCTCGCGATAGAACATGATCTGGCCTTTATCGACCGGCTCGTACTTCTGACCTTCTGAGGTGTAGATGCCGAGCTGGCGGAACATGCCTTCCATGCCGAAGGTACGCGCTTCGTCGGGAATAATCGGCACCACGTGCTTACCGAGCTTCTTATCCTTTACCAGGCCGTTGAGTACGCGCACAAAGGCCATAGTGGTGGAGACCTCACGGCCTTTGGAGCCGACCATTTGCGAGGCAAAGGTTTTGTCCTCAAGGCTGGGGATTTCCAGCGCCTCAAAGTCACTGCGACGGCTCGGCAGGTAGCCGTTTAAGCGTTCGCGCTGCAGGTGCATGTATTTCAGCTCGGGAGAGTCTTCTTCCGGCTTGTAGTAGGGCACGTCTTTGAGCTGCTCGTCGGTGAGCGGAATGCCAAAGCGGTCGCGGAATTTACGCAGCGCTTCGTACTCCATACTCTTGACCTGGTGGGACTCGTTGGCCGCTTCGCCATCGCCGCTGCCCATGCCGTAGCCTTTGACGGTATGCGCCAGAATCACCGTGGGCTTGCCGTTGGTTTGGTTGACTGCTTCATGGTAGGCGGCGTAGACCTTGAACGGGTCGTGGCCACCGCGGTTGAGCTTCCAGATATCTTCATCAGACAGGTCGTTGACCATCGCTTCGGTTTCGGGGTACTTACCGAAGAAGTGCTCACGGGTGTACGAACCGCCGTTGGCCTTGTAGTTCTGGTACTCGCCGTCAACCGCTTCGTCCATGCGGTTTTGCAGGATGCCTTTCTTGTCCTTTTCGAACAGCGGATCCCAGTGACGGCCCCAAACGACCTTAATCACGTTCCAGCCAGCGCCGCGGAAGACGCCTTCGAACTCGTCCATAACGCGCGAGTTGCCGCGCACAGGGCCATCAAGGCGCTGCAGATTACAGTTGATAACGAAGATCAGGTTGTCGAGGTTCTCGCGACCGGCCAGCGAAATGGCACCCAGGGATTCCGGCTCATCACACTCGCCGTCACCCATGAAGCACCAGATTTTGCGGTCGTACATATCCTTCAGCTCACGGTGATGCAGGTACTTCATCACGTGGGCTTGATAAATGGCCTGAATCGGGCCAAGCCCCATGGATACCGTGGGGAACTGCCAGTAGTCCGGCATCAGCCACGGATGCGGATAAGAAGATAGCCCATCGCCGTCGACTTCACGACGGAACCTGTCCATCTGCTCTTCTGACAGACGGCCTTCCAAGTAGGAGCGCGCGTAAATACCTGGAGCGACGTGGCCCTGGATATAAATCAGATCGCCTTCAAAGTCACCTTTGGGGGCGCGGAAGAAGTGGTTAAAGCCCACATCGTATAACGTAGCGGATGACATAAAGCTGGCGATGTGGCCGCCCAGCCCTGGGTTGGCGCGGTTGTTACGAATCACCTGGGCAATCGCGTTGTAACGGATCAACGACCGAATCCGGCGCTCCATAAACAGATCGCCGGGCATCGGTGCTTCCCGATGCACCGGAATTGTGTTTCGGTGCGGGGTTGTCACCGAGAAGGGCACCTTCATACCGTCCCGACGCAGGCGATCCGCCAGGCGGGTCATCAGGTAGCGTGCACGATCTTCGCCCTCACGATCCAGCACTGATTCCAGGGATTCCAGCCACTCCGTGGTTTCGAGCGGATCGAGATCTTCTCTTGTCTCCAGACTCATAGAGGTCTCTCCGAATGACGAAAAAGAGTAAGCCTTGCAGCCTGAAGGGCCGAGCACCACAGGTCAGGCTGAAAGGGAAATACAAGCGCTAAGCGCGTGAGGATTTACGCGGACTCGGCCGCACGCATGTGCAGGCGAAAGCGCGCTATCTGGATGATTTGTTCGATAGCGGTTTGACGCTCGGTAGCGGCGTCGTTTTCAAGACGCTTTTCGAACGCATAAAGGATGGCGTGCCGATCGAGCCCTTTAACGGCAATAACGAAGGGAAAGCCGAACTTATTTTGATAAGCCAGATTCATTTGTTGGAAGCGCTCAAACTCAGCAGCGGTGCACTGATCTAGTCCTGCACCCGCCTGTTCACGGCTAGAGTCATGGGTTAAATCGCCTGCCAAGGCGGCTTTTCCTGCTAGATCGGGGTGAGCGCGGATAACGGCAATTTGCTCATTGATATCTGCGTTCCAAAGCACTGCTCCCATGCAGTCTGCCAATACATCGGCATCATCATGCTGGGCAGTAAGACCTTGTTTCCAAGCTGTTTCTGCTACCCATGGCGAGTGTTCAAATATATCGCCGTAATGGATTAGAAAGTCTTCTAAGCCAAGAGTGCTAGGACGGGCGGCGTTTAGAATGTACGACATTAACATCTCCTTGTGTATATTATTATCTTTTTTATTGTATACAAAAAATAGTGCTAAATGTACTCTGAGAAATGCTGTTATCGCAAAAAAACGTTTTTTCATACCAGAAAAAGTATGCAAGCGCTCAAAAATGTGCACAAAAACAAAATCTAACGAAAGGGGTTTTCGCATGTGGAAGAGAAACCGAGTAGTGGCTCAGAATTTGTCAGTGGCTAAGTATTTGTCAGCGGCTACGTTTATTGGCTGTATGTCGACAGGAGCCCATGCGGCGACATGGAGTGATACGTTCGTAGGTTATCGCTACGGAACACAGTTTACAGAGCCTAATAACCCCGAAAATGTGGAAAAGCATATTCTCCAGTTCGCCCATGTCAGCGGTTACTCCCGGGGCCAGAATTTTTTCAATCTGGATGTGTTGCAGTCCAGCAGTGCGGATCCTGCCAATAACAGCGATACGGGGGCAACAGAAGCGTATTTGGCATACCGTCATCAGCTGCATGCCGGGGGCGTATTTGATGCGCCGGTCGCTTTCGGGCCCGTTCGTGATATGGCGCTGACGTTTGGGTTTGACCTCAATACTAAAAACACTGGCTTTGCGCCGCGCAAGCGTCAACTTTTGGTGGGGCCAACGTTTAAATTTGATGTGCCACGTGGCTTTGTCGATCTCAGCCTGCTTTATAGCCGCGAGTGGAACCACTGTGGCCTGCCCCCTTGTGGGCTGCCAGAAAATCAGAACAGCATTTCGTTTGATCCCTATTACCAAATTAACTTGGCCTGGGGATTACCCTTTGAAGCTGCCGCATTACCGCTAAAATTCCAAGGCTTCTATAACTATAACGGTGCCAAAGGAGATGATTACTTTGGTGTGTCGACCAAGCCTGAGCAGTTAATGCGCACCTCGCTTATGCTGGATGTAGGGCAGGTTGCGTGGGGGACGGAAAACTCACTATGGGCAGGTGTTGGCTACGAGTATTGGCGCAATAAATTTGGCAATCACAATAAGCCAGGAGTTGATACCGACGCTATGACGCTGAATATCGAATGGCATTTCTAATTTTAACAATCTAAATGCTTAGCCATCAGTTCGCTTATCACTTCTATCGGACATTTAAAGACAAAGCGTTTTGAGGGAGGATGCTCCGCTCGAAGGCAATAGCATCTAGCTCTTCCTGGCTATGAGCGAAGAGATCCGTTCATTTCGCTCGGTCAGGGGGCTAGGGGCGAGAATTCACCACTCCCCATCGATTTAATGGACGGAAAGGAGCCGTTGGGCGCTAGTTGCTTTCACGATGAGGCTGAATTAAGCAAATCGCGCGGCAGGTTTAGCGCAGAGCTGAAGATGCACAATACAAGCCACTCTTAATAGTGATGTCAGATTAGTCACCTCTCCTTTTGATAACAAAACTTCGTTATAGAGCTTGGAAATAAACTGTCCTGTCGAGAGATGCTGATCATAAGCGAGCTGGTCTAGCACTTCCCAAAACTCATTTTCTAATCTGACGCTGGTGACTTTGCCCTCTAAGCGCACAGATTTTGTTACGCATTCATAGCGCTCTGGATTGGTTGAAGCGTAAATATGACACATATCAAATCTCCATTAGCTTAGGCGAAGCCATGCTGACCTATTAAAGTACTAACAAGAATACCCTTCGTTGTGTGCATACGCTTTCCATTCACACTAGACCATAGTCGACGTAGTAATCCACTGTTACCCACCGTTCTTAGAATGAGTTTAGTATCAAAGTCAGATGCTCGCGCACATTAAGCATCCAAACCACAACAATAATTAATGCCTGGAGGTTAATTAACTGCCAGGCACACAGGAGAAACTAGCGATGAGTTCAACCGCTATCTCGCGTCGCGTTTTCCTTAAAGGAAGCGGTGGCGTACTGGCAGGCACCCTGGCTTTCACCAGTGGGCCTATCGCTCTACTTGCACCGTCAACCAGTTGGGCAATGCCGCTTGATTCTTTAAGCACTCGGCAGGGTGACGTCTTGCTTGCGGCAGTGAAACACATTTTTCCTCACCCTGATCTGGAAGATGCTGTCTATGCCCATGTTGTAGAAAGCTTGGATAAAAAATCCGCAAATAGCGAGTTTCACAAGCTATTGCATGATGGAATCAACGCTCTAAACGATGGCTCCGAAGGTGACTGGTTAGCTCTCGACAAAGCTAAGCAGCTAGAACAGCTAACGTTGATGTCCAACACCCCCTTTTTCCAGGCAATCCGGTCTGATGCCGTCGTATCACTTTACGACAACCCTTTGGCATATGCCCATTTCGGTTATGGCGGAACCGAAGGTGATGTCGGCTACCTCCACAATGGTTTCAGCAACCTGACCTGGCTACCCGAGCCTCAAAAGCCTGAAGGTGGCTACTTACCGAATGAGGCGGCCGGCTAGAAAATGCCAAAGCAGCACAACAATAATAATTTTTCGGAGACACCCAGATGACCATGACAGACAAGCAACAAACGTTTTCTTATGACGACAACAGCGTGGCTGTGGTCATTGGTTCGGGAGCTGGCGGAGGCACTCTGGCCAATGAGTTAGCTCAACAAGGTATTGATGTAGTGGTTTTGGAAGCAGGTGCTCTGCATACCCGCGCCGATTTTTTAGCCGATGAGTGGGCTGCTTTTTCACAGCTTTCCTGGCTAGATAATCGCACAACCTCAGGGAGTTGGCGTATAGCCCGTGATTTTCCAAACCTGCCCGCTTGGATCGTAAAATCAGTAGGCGGTACCACCGTACATTGGGCGGGTGCCAGCTTACGTATTCAGCCGCATGAATTTGCCGCGTTAAGCACCTATGGAGAGATACCAGGGGCGAACTTACTCGACTGGCCGGTAAGCTATGATGAACTTGCCCCATACTATGATAAGGCCGAGCGACGCATGGGGGTCACTCGTACGAACGATAATAAAGGTCTTCCTGGCAACAATAACTTTAAGGTTATGAACGCTGGCGCTAAGAATTTGGGGTACTCCTGTAATACAGGCCATATGGCGATTAATAGTGAAAATCGTGATGGGCGGGCGGCATGTCAGCAACGAGGGTTTTGTTTCCAAGGCTGTAAAATGGGTGCTAAATGGTCAACGCTGTATACCGAGTTACCTGAAGGAATCGCAACCGGGCACCTTGAATTACGCCCTGAAAGTCACGTTACGCGTATAGAGCACGACGACACGGGCAAAGTAACTGAAGTCGTGTACTTTGATGCTGACGGTAATGAACAACGCCAAAAAGCACGCATGGTAGCCGTTGCAGGGAATTCAATTGAAACCCCTCGACTACTGCTTAACTCGGCAAGCAATATGTTCCCAAATGGACTGGCTAACGGCTCCGATCAAGTGGGGCGAAACTATATGCGTCACACCACCGGATCAGTATATGCCACGTTCGAAGAGCCTGTGCATATGTACAAGGGGACTACCATGGCGGGCATCATCGCTGACGAAGCGCGTCACGACCCTTCTAGGGGATTTGTCGGCGGCTACGAAATGGAAACTGTTTCGCTGGGTCTGCCCTTTATGGCCGCTTTTCTTGATCCGGGCGCCTGGGGGCCGCGATTTGCAGGCGCGTTAGATCAGTATGATCATATGGCTGGTATGTGGATAGTAGGTGAAGACTTGCCCCAAGCAACGAATAGAATAACGCTAAATGATGACGTTAAGGATCACTTTGGTCTTCCCGTCGCCAATGTGCACTATGACGATCACCTCAATGATATCGCTATGCGTGACCATGGCTATCGCCAAGGTGCTGAGCTCTACCGCTCAGTAGGGGCAAAAGACATTTATGAGGTGCCGCCCTACCCCTCGACTCACAATCTTGGCACCTGTCGAATGAGTAAAAACCCTGATGACGGTGTCTGCGATGGTTATGGTCGCGCGCATGAAATTCCGAACTTATTTATTTCTGACGGCAGCCAGTTCACGACCTCAGCAGCAGAGAACCCAACATTAACTATCGTCTCGCTGGCCATCCGTCAGGCGGAGCATATTGGGCAACTGATGAAAGACGGCGTGATTTGATTGGTTTGTAGTTGTAGTACTTGGTTGTAGTACTTGGTTGTAGTGCTTGGTTGTAGTACTTGGTTGCTGCGTATAGCTACTTAGCACTGCCGTTATATTTATGATTAAAAGGAGTGATTTATGGATTTGAAGGGCGAAAAACATCCCAGTGTAGAGTCTCCAACTGCCGACTCAGCAGGCTTTTGTCTTAACCATACGATGCTACGCACAAGAAATCCTGACATAGCACTTGCGTTTTATTCGCGGGTATTTGGCATGCAATTGCTGAGGCGGCTCGATTTTGAAGAGATGCAGTTTTCGCTTTATTTTCTGGCCAATCTACAAGGTGATGAGGCAGTCCCTGAGGACAAGGGCGAGCGCACCGTATGGACCTTTCAACAGCGTGGGCTACTTGAGCTAACCCATAACTGGGGAACCGAGCAGCAGGAAGATTTTAACTACCATGATGGTAACGCTGAGCCTCAAGGTTTCGGCCATATCTGCTTCAGTGTGCCGAACCTGGAGGTTGCAGAAAAATGGTTTGATACAAACAACGTCACCTTTATTAAGCGCTCAGACCAAGGAAAAATGAAAAACGTTATTTTTGTGAAAGACGCGGATGGTTACTGGATTGAAGTGATCCAGGCAGATCTATTAGCAGAGCTTGGTGATTAATAGATAGCCATACCATACGACCCCGTTTGTCCAGCTTGTCACAGGCTCAAACTGCCTAATGCTCCAGCTGAAAATGAAAACAGGGGCCTGCGATTTCTCGCAGGCCCCTGTTTTTTTTCATCTAGTCTCCCGGCCTTAGCTCTTCCTGTTTGGGTGGGCGGCCTACCTGCACTTCACCGAGCTCCTCTTGGGAGAGGCCGCGGTACAGTGCGAACATCATGATAAACACCAAAATAAACATCGGCAGGCCGATAACGGTGATGACCTCCTGTAGTGCGGTAAGCCCGGCCTCGCCTGCTAGCACGATCAGCATGGCGGCCAACATGCCCTCAGAGACACCCCAGAATACCCGCTGGTGCCATGGGCCGGGGTCTTCGCTTCCGGTACACAGCATATCGACGACCAGCGAGGCGGAGTCTGATGAGGTGGCAAAGAAGATGGCGACGATCACCACCGCCAGGCCCTGAATCAAGGTAGCGGCGGGGAAGTTCTCAAAAAACGCAAACATGGCGAGCGGAATGCTTTCGGCGACGGCTGCGGATATGGTACCGGCTTGCTCGCCCATGGCTGCCCGGGCACCGGCTCCAATGCCGTCAATTTCCATCGCCGACCAGCCGAAGATCGCAAACCAGATCAGGGTAAAAATGGAAGGGGCGAACAGCACGCCCAGCACAAACTCGCGAATGGTGCGACCGCGAGAAATCCGCGCTACAAAGATGCCGATGAACGGTGACCAAGTGACGGTCCAGGCCCAGTAGAACACCGTCCAACTACCTTGCCACCCCCAGGCGCCTCCTTCGCTGGAGTAGCGTGCCAGGGTGTCATTCCAGAAAGCCATGGGCAGCAGATTGGTAATATACAGCCCAAAGGTTTCGACAACGGCGCGTAAAAGGAAAACGGTAGAGCCGGTAAACAGCACGAAAAACAGCAGGCCAACAGCCATGCCGATATTGATATTGGAGAGCAGTTTCACGCCTGAATCCAGCCCCGCCACGATAGATCCCACGGCGACGGTGGTCAGTACGGCGATGATCAGCACCTTCGTTATGACGGCATCCGGAACACCAAACAGCTCTGTTAGACCCGCATTGATTTGTTGGGTGCCCAAACCGATAGAAACCGCCACGCCAAACAGGGTGCCGAGAATGGCAAAGATATCCAGGGTTTTGCCGATGGGGCCGTAAATGCGATCGCCTAAAAATGGGAAGAATACCGAGCTAAAACGCATCGGCAGTTTGTAACGATAGATAAAGTACGCAAACGCCAGCCCCGGCATAGCGAAAATCGCCCAGGTATGCAGCCCCAGGTGGTAGATCGAAAAGCTCATAGCATCGTCAGCGGCGTCTACAGAGAAGGGCTCCACATCTGGCCGCGGGGGAGCTGCAAAGTGGGAAATCGGCTCGGCGACCCCCCAGAACATCAACACCGTGCCGATACCGCCAGCGAATAGCATGGCGAACCAGGAGGCGTTGGTATACGCCGGTTTGGCATCATTGCCCCCCAGTCGAATCGACCCAAAACGGCTAATCGCCACCCACAGCAGAAACGCTACCCAGCTTGTTACCCCGAAAATAAAAAACCAGCCAAGGTTAGTAACGATCCATTGCCGCCCCGCCCCGAAGGCTTCGCCTATGGGGCCCGGCGCAATCAACAGCGCCACTAAAAAAAGGATCATAATCCCAGCAGAGGTGAAAAATATGGTGGGATCCGTCTTGAGGCCCAGCTTGCGCGCAAGTGCATCCATCGTTACGTCTCCCGTTGTTTTTTTCACGTCCCGTCTTTAAACAGCTTCTATAACAACGTAGGAGTTATAGGCCGATTACGCCAAGCTGGGCGCAGACAAATTGAATGCAAATCTTTAGGGGCAGCCTTAGCGGGCAGGGATACACTGCAGCTCGGCCAATGCCTGACTGAGCCCTGAATGGAGTAGGGCGAGGACGTAATGGAAAAAGGAGAGTAGCAGTTGGCAGCTGCGGTTTTCTGCTACGAATATAGCGCTATTTCAGCTTTCTTTAGCGCTTGCTATACAAAGAACCTAGCCGAAACAAGGAGCGAGGGCTCGTATCAAGAATGTGCTGGCGATCATCAGCATCGCTAATCCAGTGATTGAGCCAACCGTAAGTATCGCGGTAAGTATGTTTATCCTCATGCCGCGTCCACGGCCAGTCGCTGCCCCACACCAATTTATCGCGCCCAAGATGATGTAATAGAGCTTGAACATGCGGCTTTAGGTCGGCCACCGGTGAGCGATAGGGGGCCGAGAGCTTCACCCAGGTTCGTTCTGCCTGCCCGGCCTCAAGTATCAGACGACAGCCTGGGTCTTGCATTGGCACGGCCTCAACGGGTAGGCCAATATGATCGATGACTAACTTCACGCCATGCTCATGTAACGCTGGAAAAATTTCAGGCAGCCGGTTGCCTTCCAGGTGCAGCTCAAGATGCCAGTCCATGGCTTTAAGATGATCCAGAAAGTCTATCCATTGAGGATCCTTGAGGTTGGGCAATTCGCTTCGCCCCTCGATGAGATTCCACCTCACCCCCACAATACCAGCAGCATCAAGCGCGGCTATTTCCTTAAGCGTTGTCTCCTTGGCTAGCTGAACGACGCCACGATATGAGTGATCCAGCTTGGAAAGAATTTCAAGCAGTTGCCGATTGTCATTGCCCAGAAAGCTCGGTTGCACCAATACGCCACCGCTTAATTGGCAGCTGACGAGATGTTCTTGCCAATCCACAAGCGGCGCAGGACGGGCGGGGCTGTAGTTTGACCCTTGGACGTTGTTAACAGGCCCGTAAACATGAGCATGACAATCAAAACCTGCTTTCACTTTTGGCACCTCATAACGTTATACCTGGAGATTTCGCATCGGCTAGCTTGTTATACATAAGTCTAGTTCTCTAGAGAACTGGTTGACTAGAAGTATACACGGGTCTTCAATGACCTCAAGAAATCAAAGATAACCATTGGGTGACCCTATGCAATCCAGATTCACTGCTGATACGGACGGAAGATTACCTCTGTATGCCAAACTCCGCGATCAATTAGGGTCAAGGATCGCCAATGGGGAGTGGAAACCAGGCGACATGATTCCCTCGGAGAACCGTTTGGCCGAAGAGTATGGCGTTGCTTTGGCCACCATGCGGATGGCTCTGAAGCAGTTGGTCGATGAGGGGCTGTTGGATCGTCGGCGCGGCACTGGCACTTTCGTTAAGCAACCTGCTTTCCGAGCCGACCTGTTTCGCTTCTTCCATGTTCATGACGTGGACGACTCCGATATCCCCGTCATTCCAGAAAGCCGAATTCTTAACTGCCAGGAAGTCCCCCTTCCTCCTGAGGTACAGAAAGCCTTTGGGGCAGACTCGGCCAGACATTGCATAAAACTGGAGCGCGTTCGCCTCTGGTCAGGCGAACCGATGCTGTTTGAAGAGGTTTACCTACGCCTGCCCGATTTCGAAGAGCTCTTGTCGCTAAATCTAAAAGCGGTGGGCCCTTTGTTATATCCCGTATTTCTGGAGAAATTCGGGATTTTAATCTCGTCGGCCACAGACGAGCTTTCGTTCGGGATTGCTACCGAGATCAGTGCCAAGCAATTGGAACTAGCGCCAGAAGCACCGGTCGCTGTCATCCAGCGCATTGCCCGCAATCCCGCAGGCAGAGTCATCGAGTTTCGCCGCGTACACGGACGGCCTGAGCGGTTCCGCTACCGTGTCACCCTCGGCGATCAACCCGCATGAGATCACTCCTGATGCACGCCTTAACACCCTGCACTTCCAAAGAAAGGTATCTAACAATGAAAACATTACAGCTTACGTCTGTTGTTGCACTGTCAGCGTTGACCGCTATGCTTGTCATGGCTGACGACTATCCGGATCGCCCCATTGAAATTATCGTACCGGCACCCGCTGGCGGCGGCACTGACAACGTGGCACGCATGCTTAACCAGTACCTTCAGGAGGAGTTGGGAGCGTCACTGGCTGTGCTGAATGTCGCCGGGGGAGGTGGCGCTATTGGGGTGAACCAGATTGCCCGTGCCAGGCCCGATGGCTACACACTGCTCTCTACCTGGAATAGCCCTATTACCACCGTGCCGCACATGCAGCGTGTTCAGTACTCGTACGAAACATTGACCCCCATCACCAGCACTTCTCAGAGTGCCTACACCATGTGTGTAGCCCCAGACTTCCCAGCTGAAACGGGTGAGGAGTTCCTTGCGGAGCTACAGAGCAGCCCCGGTCAGTACACCTATGGTAACGACGGTGTTGGAGGAACCATGCGCTTGGCGGCAGAGCGTATTTTCGAAGCCACGGATATTGAAGCACGCCCCATTCCGTTCGGCGGCGCCGGTGAGACGCTGCAAAACTTCCTTGGGGGGCATGTGGACATCTACGGTGGCTCTATCACGCCGGTGCTCCCCTATGTAGAGGACGGCAAGGCCAAGTGTCTGCTCGTGACCTCCGCCGACGATAACGAGGCCCTCCCTCAAGCATCAGGCCTTACGGCACTCGGCCATCCTGAGCTGGAAACCGTATTGTGGCGCATGATGCTGGCACCTGAGGGCATGGATGAGCACCGCGTTAATGTCATCGCCGACGCCGTCGAAAGGGCTGTAGAGCATCCCGAGTTCCAAGCGTTCCTGGCTGCTCAAGGTGAAACACTCAACCTTGTCCGTGGTGAAACGCTTCGTGAGCGTCTGCAACTGGAAACCGAAGCGATTGGCGAGACACTCGACAAGCTTGGTCTTAAGAAAAACTAATCCATGCTGACTGGACGGTAATTTGCTCATGAACTTCAGAGATATTATCTCTGGCGTCGCCTTCCTCATCCTCGGCTGTACGGTGGTCTGGGTGGGGAATGGCTTTGATGCCGGCGCAGCTTACGTACCTATGGGGGTAGGCATGCTGATGTGCCTTTTCTCACTTCCTTTAATCTTTAAAGGCGTTAGGCAGACGCTGGGAGCAAGTGAATCGAGCAGTATCGCGACCCCCTTAATTGATCACCCTGGACGGTTTATGGCGACAGTCGCCTGTTGCCTGATCTATTACCTGGCCATGCCAACGGTGGGTTTCTACTCCACTAGCACGCTGTTCATCATGCTACTGGCGCTGGTGCTCGGTGAAAGGCGCCCCAGCGTGGTTCTAGGTATTACGGTGGGCTTCATCATCCTGTTATATGGGCTGTTTGCGATCGTGCTGAAACGGCCCTTGCCCGTCGAATTTTTCCTGGTTTCCTAAATAGGGTGACACGCTATGTTTGATTCCCTGTTCAACGCTCTCCCCGTAGTCCTGCAGCTTGGCTCCCTGGTCAGTCTGTTAGTGGGTACGCTGGTGGGCATTTTGATCGGCGCCCTACCGGGGCTCAATCCGGTGATGGCCATCGCTCTTATGCTTCCCCTGACCTATGGCTTTGATCCTGTGATCGCTTTAGGGTTGGTAGCAGGTATCTACAATGGCTCGATGTACGGTGGCGCCATTCCGGCCATCTTACTAAAAATCCCGGGAACGCCAGCGGCCATCGCGACGACCTTCGATGGTTACCCCATGACACGCAACGGGCAGGGCGGGCTGGCCCTCAAGACGGCGTGCTGGTCGTCAGCCGTTGGGGGAATTGTCAGCGCCATAGCGCTAATGACGCTAGCTCCTCTGTTGGCACAGGTCACCCTCGCTTTTGGGCCCACCGAGTATTTTTGGGTGGCCGTGTTTGGTCTGGTAAGCATCGCCGTGTTGGTGGGCAGTGATATCAGCAAGGGCATGCTCAGCGCTCTGTTTGGCATTATCATCGGACTGGTGGGGGTCGACACCATCAGCGGCATGGAGCGTTACACTTTCGGATCGCTCTACCTCAGCGGTGGGTTCGACCTGATCATTGTGCTGATTGGCCTCTACGCGATTCCGCCAGTGCTGGAAATGGCCGAGAAACGCAACGCCACCTACTACGATGAAGGTAGCTTCAAAGTCGATGCGACTGGGAATGCACTGACATTGATACGTCAGCACTGGCGCACTTGGACGCGCTCATCGCTGATAGGCGTCAGTGTGGGCATTTTGCCAGGTGCTGGCGGTAACCTAGCAGCCTTGCTGAGTTATAACGAAGCGAAGCGCAAGTCCGCTAACCCTGACTCTTTCGGTACTGGCAACCCGGTGGGGGTTGCCGCAGCGGAATCAGGCAACAGTGCCGACAATGCTTCGGCGATGATTCCTTCCTTAACGCTAGGGATTCCGGGTAATTTAGTCGCTGCACTGGTACTCGGTGCGCTGATGATTCATGGACTCCAGCCCGGACCACAACTGTTTACGAAGTCGCCTGATGTGGTCTTCGGCTTTATGTGGCAGATGCTGCTAACAGCGATGCTACTTCTGCTACTGGGCGGCATGGTCGCTACCCGCCTGTTCGCCCAGGTGTTGCGTATGCCGACCGCCCTGTTGGTTCCCACAACCTTGGTGCTAATGGCGGTGGGGGTGTATACCGTCAAAGGCAACATGACGGATCTGTATGTCATGTTAGGCTTTGGGCTGCTCGGCTATCTACTCCATCGCCTCGCCTTCCCCCTTGCTCCCGTAGTGCTGGGAGTGCTGTTAGGGCCAATGGCGGAACAAAATCTACGCTTGGCAATGCTGCTCTCTCAAGACGACGTGAGCTCCCTATTCGTTCGACCTATCTCGCAGGGAATTATCGCGCTACTGTTGTTGGTCGTATTTTCACAGGTTTGGAAAAAGCTAAGGAAAGGTCGTCAGGGTTAATGGTGGATAGCAGTCAGGCGGCATTCCGGTGTGAATGCCGGTATCGGCCAAGAACGGTCTTTTAGGTGTCACTGATATAGCGCTTTAAAGCCGCCAGAATGCGCGGCTTTGTAGTGAAGCCGCAGCGAAAAAGACGTTGCCTTGGCTGGCCTTGTTAAATTTTTATAACGCCATATGCAACAGCGGATAGGCTTTACCCTGCCCATCGACTGGGGAGCGCCCCGTCACTTTAAAACCAATATGCTGGTAAAAACCTAGCGCCTGCTCATTTTGTTCGTTTACATCGACTTTTGTCGCCCCCTGCTCTTTGAGAGCAGGGGCCGCCAACATTGCACCAATGCCTTTTCCGCGAACATCAGGTGAAATAAACAACATTTCAATATTACCGTCATGCACGCCGCAGAATCCCTGTATTTCACCATTGCTGTTTTTAGCGCACCTTAAATCAACAGCGTCAAAGTACTGCTTCAGAATTAACGGCTTTAATTCTTGTAGATAATCTTCAGCTAAGAAGTCGTGGGTTGCTCTGACCGATGCCTCCCAGATTTCTATCAGCTTAAGGTGATCTGCTTTTTCTACGATCTCAATATTCATCACTAAACCCAATTGAAAGTTTAACGCCCGGAATAAACGGCCGAGTGAAACGAGGTCCGGCGATCGCAGGGAGCATATTTGATGGCTTTGTTAAGCATTGAACCGTACCTGATATCCTTGCTTGCTCGCGCTAAAGCCTGCTGACTCGTAGAAACTATGGGTTGCAGGGTCTTTGGAGCCAGTCATGAGCGCCGCTTTATAGCAACCAGCTTGCTGTGCGAATTCCATTGCATACTCAAGGACAGCTTTTCCTATACCCTGATTTCGGTGACTCTTGGAAACAATTACGTTTTCTATGATCGCGTATGGGCGGCCACACCAACTCAGGTTTGCGCAAACGTTTACGGTACAAGTGCCGACCATATCCCTGGTGGAAAAAGCACCGACTACACACCCGCCGCTTTCCAGTATAGCGTTGTAAATGCTGCGCATGTCTTCATCCGATGGCCTTGGCGAACGAGGTCGATCATATTCATCGATCAGGTCTAGAACGCCTCCAATTTCTTTCTGCTCAACCTGGCGAATATCCATAGTGAATCTCTGCATGCCCAACAGGTATTAGACTGCCCATCTTATGATTGGATGAACTTGGCGGCACGTTCATCCGACAAATGCAGTCTGCGAAATATGATCTAAGTCATTGATATTAATGGTTTGTAATTTAAAATAGGCTGTATATCAAAATTTCGCGCGCCTGCTGCATTATTCGGCACTTCAGCTAAGGGGCGTTAGCGGCATTTACACCCAACATCGATGCTTTGTCATATTCGTTCGTATACCTGATTATTTTCCCATTAATTTAGACTAGCACAGGCTGCTTAAGTGGGCTGCGGATCAATAGTGGTTTTCCGCAAGCTGGCTACCTTAACGGCTGTGTCTTTTGATCTGATACATATGGCTATCGGCGTGGCTTAGCAGGGAATCGGCGTCTTTTCCATCTGCGGGGTAACAGGCCACACCGATACTGCAGGATGGCATGTGCACATCGCCAAATTCAGGGCCCAGCGGCGCGCTGATAACCATCATTATTTGCGCTACCTTTTCCGCAACGGCATTTGCCGACTTGATATCCGTCAATAGAACCGTGAATTCATCTCCGCCCATCCGGGCCACCGTGTCTGCTTCTCGTACACAGCCTTCCAGCCGTCGTGCCACCGTGCAGAGTACTCGGTCACCTGCAGCATGCCCATGAACATCATTGATGTCTTTAAAGTCATTAATGTCCAGAAACAGCAACGCCAGGTTGCTCTGGTAGCGATGGGCCACACTCAGGCCAGAAATCAGCCGATTATAGAATAGCGCTCGGTTGGGCAGTTTTGTCAGTGGATCATGGTGGGCGAGATAGCGTAATTCCTCCTCGGCCTGCATAAGCGCCGTGACGTTTCGCGCGACACCGATCCGTACGCCCTCGTCCTCGTACCAGCGGGCAGACCACAGGATATGCACGATACCACCGTCCTTGCGGATGTAGCGGTTGCGGAAATCGACGTGGGGCTTGCCGTCCATTACGCGGACAATGGAGTCCCGAGTGGCTGCTAAATCGTCAGGATGCATGTACTGGGTGATCTGGGTGCCAATCAACTCGCAGGATACATAACCGAGCAGTGACTCACAGGCATCGCTCACAAAGAGGATTTGGTCGTCTACATCGACCACGAAGACGGTGTCCAGCATCAGGTGAATCAGCTTAGGGTAGAGCGCTTGCAGGTCAACGGCCATAGGCGGGAGTCATCCGGTAATAAACACACTGAAAACGCTGGGAACCCTGTTAGCCAAAAGCACCTGAGATGACGTGCTGAACAATCTTGTTGATTCGTTTAGCCTAGCATAGGCGGCCTAAGTGAGCTGATGTCTGTATGCGCTCCTTTTCAACGTTCTAGCTCAAACTAAAGCATGATAAAGCTCTACGATATGTAACCTCTTAGCGGCTGTGTAGAATATCGTTAGTGCTCCCTATAGCTATTCTCATAACTATTCTTATAGCTATTTTTATAACTACTCCTGGAGCTGCCTTGGATAGATTCGAAGAGATGCGTGTGTTTGCGGCGGTGGCTCAGCTAGAGAGTTTTTCGGTTGCCGCGCGGCAGCTTGAACTGTCGCCTCCTCGGGTGACTCGGGCGGTGGCGGCGCTTGAAGCACGCCTGGGCGTTGCGTTGTTACAGCGCACTACGCGGCAGGTACACGTGACGGAGGCGGGGCGTCGTTATCTGGAGGATGCTCAGCAGGTGCTTGCGCAGCTTTCCGAGGCCGAGGCCGCCGCGTCCGGTAGCTATCTCACCCCACGTGGTCTTTTAAACGTGACCGCGCCGGTGCTGTTTGGTGAGTACTTCGTTACCCCGCAAATCGTCGCTTATCTGGATCAATACCCGGAGGTGCAGGTGCGCGCCGAATTGATCGATCGGCCGGTTAACCTGCAGGAGGAGGGCGTCGATGTGGCGGTGCGCATCGGGCATGTGCCTGAGGATTGCCAACACTTGACCGTGCCGGTTGGTGAAGTGCGCCAAGTGGTTTGCGCCAGCCCCGAGTGGTTAGCCCAATACGGTGAACCAACACATCCCCTTGAACTGGAAACGCTGCCCACGGTGGTAGCTGAAGGCGGCAACTTGAGTGGCCACTGGTGGTTTGAGGAGGAGGGCAAGCGCATTGAGGTAACGCCCTCGCCACGGCTGCGCATCAGCGCTATTCACGCGGCGTTAACGGCGGCCGAGGCGGGTGCCGGGCTTACGCGGCTATTGTCTTACCAGGTGGCTGCCAGTGAAGCTGAAGGTAGGGTACAGCGAGTGTTAACGCGCTTCGAGCCAGTGGCCATTCCTATCAATATTTGGGTAACGGCAGGCCGTGGGCGCGCTGCCAGCGTGCGCACCTTCGTTGATTTTCTTGCCGAGCGGCTGCGTGCCGACCCGGCGCTCGCCTACCGCAGCTGACCATGGCGCTCTCCCCTGAATCGCCGCTGCACTTTGAGGCCATAATGGCGCTATCTGCCGTCGCCAGGCACGGCAGCGTGCAAGCTGCGGCTGAAGCGAGTAGCGTGTCAGCGCCCAAGCTCCATCGCCTGCTGCGAGCTCAGGAGCAGCGCCTGGGTGTCGCATTGATCACTACCTCGGCCAGGGGGAGTACATTGACGGCGGCGGGCGAGCGTTTGCGCGAACACGCCGCCCCGCTGATCCACGCGGTAACCGACGCCGAAACCAGCGCGCGTCAGGAGCACCGCGAGCTTAACGGCACGCTACGCTTGCAGGCGCCCCAGACGTTGATAGAACCCCTCCTGCTGCCGCTGTTGCTGCGGTTGCAAGCGCAGCACCCCGTATTGAAGGTCTGCCTGCTGGCCGATGAGCACCCCCATCGAGTTGGAACGCAAGCACCGCCGCACCTTCACCTGATGCGCGGGCCACTGCCTGCCGCCGTTTACGCCAGGCAGCTGGGCGATTTGCGCATTGGCTTATTTGCCAGCCCCCGCTATCTAAATAAGGCAGGGCGGCCGGATAGCCTGAGTAGCCTGGCCCGCCACGCGCTTATTCACTGCTCACAGGAGGGGCTGGCGCCCGTTTGGCGGTTGGCTGGAGGCCAATCCCTGCGCTTTGAACCGAGGCTGACCATTAGCACATCTAGTGCCGCGCTGCGGGCCGCCATTGAGGGGGCGGGTATCGTATGCTGCTATCAGCTAGAGGCGCGCCGGGCTTGCCAGCAGGGGCTGCTCGAACCTGTCGCTGAATCACTCTGGCCAGCGGCGCACTCCCTGGCGTTGACCTACGCCCTTGGCATACGGGCACCTGCCAGCGTTATGGCATTTTTGGAACTCGCGACCCCCTGGCTGCGGCAGCAGTTAGCCGACTGATTATTTCATTCAGCGCAATTTTCTGTTGTTCAAAATCACTATTCTTGCGCTTCTTGTTTTCGCTCAGGATAGGCAACGTCACTAAACGGCTTTGACGTTCGCCGGTCCTTAAACAGCTAATTCAGGGAGCCAACCCATGTCCAACGCTATCAAGGTTTATCGCCACCCGCTTTCCGGTCATTGCCACCGTATCGAGCTGATGCTTTCGCTGCTTGGCTTGCCCGCCACTTTTATTGAAGTCGATCTCGCTGCGGGCGAGCACAAAGCGCCGCCTTTCCTGAATTTGAACGCCTTCGCACAGGTGCCGGTGCTCGATGATCAGGGGGTAATCCTGGCGGATTCCAATGCCATTCTGGTCTATCTGGAGCGCCGCTATGGTTCTGGGCAGGGCGCTGGCCGCTGGCTGCCGGACGATCCGCTGATTCAAGCCCAGGTGCAGCGCTGGCTTTCCGTGGCGGCAGGGCCTTTGGCGAACTCCGCTATGAAGGCGCGCTTGGTGACGGTCTTTAATGCTCCGTTCGAACCTGAACCGCTGATTGCCGATGCTCACGCGCTGTTTGAAATTATCGATGCTCACTTGGCTGATCAGCCCTTCCTGGCGGGAGAGCAGGCCACGCTGGCGGAGGTTTCGCTCTACAGCTATATCGCTCACGCCCCCGAAGGCAATGTGTCGCTGGAACCCTACCCGCATATCCGTGCATGGCTGCAGCGTATCGAAGCGCTGGCAGGCTTTGTGCCTATGGCGGTTACCCAAGTAGGCCTGGTGAACTGAGCTGACTGACACAACGCCTTAACACGGAGCGGGCGATCTGCCCGCCAGGAGTCGAGAGTGGAAAACGCCGTCACTATCAGCCCGTGGCACGCGGGCGAGCTTGCCCTACAGCGCGTGGTCGGGGTGGAGCAACAGATGGCGCAGATTGGCAGCAAGGTGATGCGGCCCTTTCTAACGCCTCAGCTGCAGCACTTTTTTCCTCAACTGCCGTTTGTGGCTGCGGCCGCGGAGGACAGTGACGGCTGGCCGTGGATCACGCTGCTGGAGGGGGCGCCGGGGTTCGTTCAGGCTTCTGACGAAACACGGCTTGATCTCGCCGTAACGCCGCCTGCAGATGACCCCCTTATACCGCTGCTTACCAGCGGTGCTAGCCTGGGGCTGCTGGGTATCGAGCTACCCACGCGCCGGCGTAATCGGGTCAATGGCGTGTTGCGGGGTTCAGCAGGTCAATGGCAGCTAGAAGTCGTTCACGCCTTCGGCAACTGCCCGCAGTACATTCATGACTGGTCGGCAATGAGGTCGGTGCAGCCCCAGCCGGGCCCCGTGCTAACCCTGCGCGATGCGACCCTCGATCAGTTGCCAGAGCCGTTGCTGGCGCATATTGATCGGGCGTTAACGGCTTTTGTGGGCAGTTATGCGCGTACCGACCAGGGTGTGCAGGTGGACGCCTCCCATCGCGGTGGGCAAGCTGGGTTTATTCGCCGCCAGGGGGCTGATCTGATCCTGCCTGATTTTGCAGGCAATCAGTTCTTCAACACCCTGGGCAACGTGCTGGCCAGCGGTCGCGCTGCATTGGTAATACCTGATTTTGTCAGCGGCGATGTGCTGCACCTCTCCGGTGAAGCGCGGCTGGTGGACGAGGAGAGCGCTGGGGCGCGTTATCCCGGCGCTGAACGCTACTGGTGTTTAACGCCGCGGCATATCGTGTGGCGACCGGGGGCCTTGCGCTGGCGTAGTCATGCAGGTGCAGTAGCCGTTGAGGCTGAACCCCATGGGCCCTGGCAGGCGCTTGCGCCTTCCGCTCTACAGCGTGTTCAGGTGACCGCCGTGGTGGAGGAGACACCCGAGATTCGCTCTTTCTACTTGCAGAGTTGTCAGCAGGGCATAGCGCTGGCTCCTTTTGAAGCTGGGCAGTTCATCACGCTGCGTGTGCCGCGTCTGGATGGCACGTCGCTGGTGCGCAGCTATACGCTATCCGGCAGTCGCCGCGAAAAGAGCTACCGCATCAGTATCAAGGCAGACGGCGAAGGCTCGCGTTACTTGCACAAGGCGTTGAAGGTGGGCTCAGAGCTAGCCGTCAGCCAACCAACGGGTTCGTTTACAGCGGCGGCCAGCGGGGGGGAGCGCGCCCACTGGGTGCTACTGGGCGGCGGCATCGGTATTACGCCGTTAGTCAGCCTGGCCCATGAGTTAACCGCTGCAGGCCGTGGCCCGGTGACGTTAGTTCAGAGCGTTCGCGCTATGGCTGAGGCGCCTTTCGGTGAGGAACTGCTCGACCTTGAGCGGAGGGGGCTGCGTTTACGGCGCCACGTAACGGGTGCTGCGACTGCTCGAAAAGAGTGGATGGCTGGTCGGGTGTCGCTGGCACGTGTTCTTAGTGAACAGGTCTTCAGCGAGCAGGCGCTTGCCGAGGTGCAGCTCTACCTGTGTGGCCCCGCAGCTTTTGTTCAGCGCTACCATCAGGAGGCGTTAGAGCTCGGGCTATCAGCCGCGCAGATACACACGGAAGCGTTTGGCCCTTCAGCGCTGGCACAAGCGTTTACAGTGCCCGCCGCAGAACAGGCGGTAGAAGTTAGCTTTGCCAATTCAAACGTCGCCACCCACTGGCAGCCGGGCGAAAGCCTGTTAGAAACCGCCGAGAAAGCTGGGCTTCAGCCTGCCTATGGATGCCGCAGCGGCAGCTGTGGCGAGTGCGCCTGCACGCTGGCGCAGGGGGAGGTTTCCTACCCAGATGGAATATCAGCGCCAGAGGGTAAAATCCTGCTGTGCAGCGCCCGCCCAGCGGCGCACTCGGGGAGGATAGCCATTACGCTGCCCAACGGTTAATTGCGCCTCAATCGATTAGAAGGTTCTCGATTAGACGGTTCCTGGGTAGGCACCGCCACCGAGCAGGATGTTCTGGCCGGATCTGTTTCGGCTAGGCAGTTTGCGGAGACGCGAGAAATGACGTCAGATTTTTCGTATATCGTGGCGTAACGTCGATCACGCAGCTGATTAACGATAGTCTTTCTGTAAAAAACAGAGGTAAAAAACAGGGGTAAGAAACAGAGATAAGGGCCTGCTCATCACAGTAAGTTGACGGCGATAAGCGAGAAGGTGGCGCTGAAGATAATAATCGCCAATAGGGCGAGTAACCCGTCATGGGCCATCAGCGAAAGTCCTAGTATCAGTAAAGACAGCCCGGCGGCTGACGAAGAGAAAGGCACCAGTTCCATAAACGGCATAAAAAAGCCGACGACGACACACAGCGCGGCAATTGCATAGCTGCCGCCCCTATGCACTAGGAAGGTTAATCTTGGTTTAAGAATTCGGTCTATGCCCCGCGCAGGCTTACTAAGCCAAGCGAGTGCTTTTTGGAGTTTACTATGCTCAATCGAGCGGTTGAGGATGAAGTGGGGCAACCATAAGTTTTTGCGACCGATCAGCATTTGTACGGCTACTAACAATACGAACGACCCCATAAAGAACGACATGCCAGGTATGCCGCTAAGCGGTGAAAATAGCGTGATACCGATCAGCATCAATAGCGGCCCAAAAGAACGGCTGCCGATAGAATCGATGACCATCTCGATAGAGACGCGTTCGTTTTGATGTGCCAGATCGCCAACTCGATCAAGGAGCTGTTCAAGCTTTTGCAACGGATTCCTCCATCCCCTGCTGCCATTTAGCGCCACAGGGCTATGCTCTGTGGCGGGTCGAACCCAGTCTGCGCCAGGATCGCTAAGCCCATCAGGCTGGCAGATTACGTACTGACAAATAAAAGGGCGCGTCTATTAGCTTAGGGGGTTGAGGCCCCCAGATACTGATAGACGCGCCCACAGTGCAGCGTATTACGCTCATGAACCTCTAGACGTAGAAATCCAGATCCTCTTGCGCTTTCAACAGATCGCGCATAACGATGGGGTCGTCACCGAAGAAGAAGAGTAAGCCCCAGTGAGTACCGAAGGCCGAGCGGTCAGGCACCGTCTCTTCCGTTGGCGCCACAAGTTCATGCGACTCGAAGTAAGGGTGCTCAATCGTTTCTTTGGGCATTTCCAGCTTGCTAACCACACGACGGCGAGGATAAACCCCAAAGCAACCGGCGTAGCCTTTCGCATCGACCACTTCGCGGGGGAAGAAGGCGGCGACTTCCTCTTTCGTGCTTTTCGGATCGAACACCAGCATTGACGCTTGATAGGCGTTAAAACCATAGGCTTTTTCGATCA
This sequence comes from Halomonas sp. SpR8, assembly GCF_031010195.1. GTDB lineage: Bacteria > Pseudomonadota > Gammaproteobacteria > Pseudomonadales > Halomonadaceae > Vreelandella. Next base: position 112,582 of record NZ_JAUAMC010000006.1, read on the forward strand.
GCTCAAACGCTTTAAAGCCGGGTGGGCGGTAGGCAACCTCGCCAAAGTACATCTCACCATCCGCCGTGACGAAGTATTCGGGGTGAATCAAACCGAATTTGATATCGAACGTTTTGACCAACAGTTCGATCTGCTTGGTAATCGCGTTGCGCCAGCTCTCAAGTTCTGCCGTGGCGGGTACGAAGACCGAATAGCCCAGCGTCACGTATTCCGAAATATTCAGGAACTGAATTTTGCCATCATGGATCCAGGCTTCAACGGCAAACTCCCAGCCGCTCAGGTGGCTTTCCATCAGCAGTGGGTATTCTTCGTCCGGAATATGGTCGATTTCTTCGACCGTGCGGATCATGCGGTGACCGAGGCAACCGGCTTTGTCGAATGCCTTGACGTGAATCGGGTCGTCCGGGTCGCCATCAAGTTTGAGCAGCGTTTGGTTGACGCGCTTCATGAAGCGAACGATGTCTTCTTTTTCGTGGGCTTCTTCAAAAATCCCGACGCGAATGCCGCCAAGCTGTGCGCGGCGCTTCATCAGGGCTTTGTCGCGGAAAAGAATGGACTGTCCGTACATGCGCGGGCTGTCGAGGAGAACGGAGTTGATCGCACCGGACCACTCAACGGTTTCTTCGAACAGCGGGATGGCGACATCCACGCCTTCTTCTTTCAGCTGTACGGCGATCTCAATGGATCGGTCGTTCAAGCGGATAAAGTCCCATGGCATGAAAGGAATGTTGTTCGCCGTACAGAAATCAGCGGCCCACTCCGGAGCAACCACGATGTAGCGGCGGTCAAATTTTTGCGCTGCCTTGATCGCGTTGACGCTCCAGCCGAGCAGGGCGATATAACCTTTGTTCGGATCTTTGGGGGTCTCGGTGCCTTTGACCGAGTCCATTTCCGGATCGCGCCAGGCCGCGACTGCTTCGGGTAATTGCTTTTCTGATGTAATCGACATTCAATGTCCTCCTTGCCGGTTGACCCAAATTAACTACGTAGAGGTCGGAGCGCACCAAGTGAGCTAAGTCGTAGTCATTTTGTTCAGGAGCGTTTGGGCCAACCACCAGTAGAAAAGTTTTTGCGCACCCGTGTAACTAAACTAGTCGATGCGGTTACAAATGGCAATTAAACTGTAGAATTACTGTTGAATAACTGTAGAAGTTTTGCTATTGCTTGTGGATTAATTATTGCCTCCACTAATCGGAAGTAAAAGCAGTGTTTCCTCATATAGTTTATTCGTAGAGCGGGAGAAGAACTATCATTAAGCTGCTTACTTATATATTTAGGTTAAATGAATCCATTAACAGCTTTTTATCTATCGCAATAAACTCACTGGCTTCATTTATTGCACTTGCTCATTAACGTCGCTATGTTTGGTTTGCAGGGTTGACATCTTTGAGTTTCGATGTAAGCAGGTGCTAAACCCAACAAACTGATATAGCGGTTGGCGAAAGTGCTATAACAAGAGGTGTCTACCCATGAGCCCTTTTGCAAAACCATCATATGATGAATGGCAAGCTAATCTGTGTGCCGTTTGTGGCAGTTTTGAAACCCATCCCCCAAAAGGTGGGGTTCGACAGCATCCTGAGGCGGTAACGCTTCACCCTGCTCGATATTCGGCTGAGATAGTTGTGGATTTTTTATTCGCCTCTATTAAGATTGTCAGATGTTTAGCTAGAGATATGAGGGTAAGTTATAACTTATTGGTGAATGTTTTTAAGGTTTTCTATGGTGACACATAAGTTGCCTGCTAGATCTTCAAATACAGGTATGGCGTCAAGTTTATCACAGCCGCCTGTTAAGCAGTCTCCCGTTTTAATGTCAAACGCTGCCCCATGCGCACTGCATAGAAAACGGTGCCCATCTGATGAAACGATACTGTCCGATCGATAGTTTAAAGGTAAATATTGGTGAGGACAGGCATTGACGTAGCAATAAATCGTGCCATTTATACGTGCTGCAATGACTGGGAAAGATCCATTGCTGCTCATTATTTCCATGCAGCGTGCTTTGCCTTCTGGTATAGCGCTGGAAGGGCAAATAATAGCCCCCTCTTGGGGGGCATTTTCATAGTTACGCCAAGCGTCATGCACGGTGTGCCCTTTTACTATTCAGCGGTACTGTGCAACACGCCGCGGTTAATTTGATCCTCTTCGATGGACTCGAAAAGTGCTTTAAAATTGCCCTCTCCAAAACCATCATCGCCTTTACGCTGGATAAACTCGAAGAAGATAGGCCCAATGACCGTTTTTGAGAAAATTTGTAGCAAAATTCGGGTTTCGCCGCCGCCCACGACACCTTCGCCGTCAATCAAAATGCCACGGCTACGCAGTTTATCGAGAGGCTCCTGGTGGTCTTTAACACGCTCTAACGACTTTTCGTAATAGATGCCCGGCGGGCCAGGCATAAATTCGAGCCCCGTATCAGCGATTAAGTCAGTGCCGGAGTAGATATCGTTCGTTGCAATGGCGATATGCTGAATGCCTTCGCCGTTATATTCGCGCAAGTACTCTTCGATCTGGCTGTGATCATCGGCACTTTCGTTAATGGGTATGCGAATTTTACCATCGGGAGAAGTCAATGCACGGCTGGTAAGGCCTGTCATTTTACCGGTGATATCAAAGTAGCGTATTTCGCGGAAGTTAAAGGTGTCGTGGTAAAACTTATACCACGTGTCCATATTGCCGCGAATAACGTTATGAGTGAGGTGGTCAAGATAGTAAAAACCAGACCCTTTAGGATTAGGGTCTGCCTCATCGAACCACTCAAATTCGTTTGAATAACAGCTGCCTTTTTCGCCATACGTATCAATAAAGTAAAGCAGCGAGCCGCCAATACCAACAACTGCAGGTGCATCGATGGATTTATTGCCAGTGAACTCTTCAGCCCCTAACTCAACGGCACGTTTTAGGGCGTGCTGAGCATCAACAACGCGCCAAGCCATTGCTGGAGCACAGGGGCCGTGCGCCTCAATAAACGCTGACGCATGCGAGTTAGGCTCACTGTTAAGAAGGTAGTTGATATCGCCTTGACGATAAACGGTGATCGACTTGTCACGATGTTTTGCAACGGGAACGAAGCCCATTTGCCGAAATAAGCTATCTAATTTTTCCGGCTCGGGGTGTGCAAATTCAACAAACTCGAAGCCATCTGTGCCCGCTGGGTTTGCATCATTTATGGTTGCTTTGGGTGCGTCATGAGGGAAGGGGCCCATCGATATCTCTCCTTTATTGTCTTGTTGGGTGACAAGTTCAGTATAGGGAAGAGCCGGTACAATTAGGTTGCAAACTAACCTAAGATGCAGCCAAATAGTGCACGGTATGTGCGCAATTGGAGTGTTATATGCACGAAATTTCTTTAGATCGTTATGATCTTGCAATTTTGGCAGAGTTACAAAAGAATTCAGCCCTCACCAATTCAGAATTGGGAGAGCGCGTCAGCCTGTCTCCCTCGCAGTGCTCCCGGCGCAAAGCACGGTTAGAAGCCGAAGGTGTCATTAAGGGGTATTCGGCTAGGCTTGATGCTTCCAGCCTGGGGTTTGGGTTGCGTGCCATCACCAGAGTTAATCTCAAAGCTCATGGTGAAAGCATGGATGATGATTTTGTGACGTTACTGACGAAGCATGCCATGGTTCGTGAGGCCTATTCTGTGTCGGGAGACGCAGACTATGTGTTACATATCATCGCCAAGGATCTAACAGCGTTTTCGGACTTTATTCATCACCATTTATTACCTCATCCTAATGTCACCCAGGTTCGCTCAGAAATAATACTGCGTAGTATGAAAGAAGAGCAGGGGCTGCCAGTGAGTGGTGGCTAAGTAGCTGAGTTGGTTTTGTGCCGTGAGGGCTCTATGCGTCTTAAATTTTACTGCCAGAATCGAATCGGTATTCTTCGCGATATAGTGGCCCAGTTTGCTGACTACCGAATTAATGTCGCTCGGGGCGAGGTAGGGGGTGATCAGGGCAGTACCATCTATTTATATGTTCCAAAATTACTCAATGCGCAGCTACAGACGCTGAAACCGGTATTGGAAGCCATCCCTGGCGTGTTTGGTGTTAAGCGCGCCAGCTTGATGCCCAGCGAGCGGCGTCATTTGGAGTTGGATGCGCTGCTGTCCTCGCTTTCTGATCCAGTGATGTCGATAGATATGCAGGGCCGAATTGTGGCGGCCAATCGTATTGCTGTTCAGGTTTTAGGCGTGCGCGTTCAAGAAGTACCGGGGCTCTCACTGGATCGTTACCTTGATGAGGTGGATTTGCCCGATTTGATTCGCCGGAACAACTCACGCATCAATGGATTGCGGATCAAACTGAAAGGGGATACCTATCTGGCTGATATCGCGCCACTGCACACGGAAGATACTAAGGTTGATTCACTCGCGGGGGCGGTCGTGACGTTACATCGTGCCGACCGTATCGGTGCTCGTATTTATCAAGTGCAGCGTCAAGAACTGCGTGGCTTTGAGGCCATCTTTCAGTCGAGTGCGCGATTGGAAACTGTGCTCAACGAGGCGCGGCGTATGGCGCCCTTAGAGGCACCGTTGTTGATTGTGGGTGAAACGGGAACCGGGAAAGAGCTGGTGGCTAGAGCCTGTCATTTGGCAAGCTCCCGTGGGAAAGCGCCGTTTGTGGTGCTTAACTGTGCCGGGCTGCCTGAATCAATGGCCGAGACAGAGCTTTTCGGTTACGCCCCCGGTGCCTTCGAAGGCGCTCGGCCGGAAGGTAAGCTTGGCCTTCTGGAGCTTAACGAAGGTGGCACGGTGTTTCTTGATGAAGTCGGTGAAATGAGCCCCCGGCTGCAGACGAAACTGTTACGTTTTCTTCAAGATGGCGGCTTCCGACGCGTGGGGAGCGACGAGGAAACCTTCCTGGATGTCAGAGTGATCTGCGCCACACAACAGAATCTGACTCAGCTGTGTAACGAAGGGCTGTTTCGTCTCGATCTTTATCACCGGCTCAATGTGCTTTTGCTGCAGGTACCGCCCTTACGCGAATGCTTGGATGGAATTGAGGAATTAGCGGCCTATGTGCTGGATCGTGCGGCGCGTCAGATAGGCTGTCCTTTGCCCGAGCTTTCGCCTGCTGCGTTGGAAAAAATCATGCGCTACGACTGGCCGGGCAATGTTCGACAGCTAGAAAATGTGCTGTTCCAGGCAGTATCGCTGTGTGAAGAGAAGGCCATCCAGCCGGTGCACTTGCGCCTTCCTCACAGAGAGGAGTCGTCTGAGTTGGCTGGCATTCCATTAGAGGGAAGCTTGAGCGACATGCTGGGAGAGGTGGAAAGAAGCATCTTAACTACGCTGTATCAACAGTACCCTTCTAGCCGCCAGTTGGGAAAACGATTGGGCGTTTCGCATACAACCGTTGCCAATAAACTCAAACGTTACGGCATTGGTACTCAAGAAGACTCTTAAAAAGTCCCATGACAGGTGAATTAACTGTCACGATTTCTTTACGGGGTGTCAGAAAAATACAACGGCTGGCCCCCGCCCATCGGCATTTCCTTTCAAGTGTAACGATTAGTTTACAGTTGTATCCCGCTTATGCGAGCAGCGCCTCGACGAATGCGATTTAAGGCCATTCCTGCCCTATAACTATCCCCATAGACTCTTTATAGATTGCTCTTTATGACTGGTTGACTGCAGTTGGTTGGCTTTTATATGCAGCTGATCGCCCTTAAGTAGCTGTTCTAGCTGCTCATAATAAATAGCCTAAAAAACAATATAAATGCATAAGGTTTTCCAATGACAACGAAAAATACGCCTCCCAAGACGCTGTGGCTGGGCCGCTGGGGATTTGTACTGGCAGCCACTGGTTCTGCAGTGGGACTGGGTAATATCTGGAAGTTTCCTTACATCACTGGCGAGTTCGGGGGTGGTGCTTTCGTGCTGGTCTACCTGGCCTGTATATTGGCGGTCGGCGTCCCTATCATGATGGCTGAAATCAGCTTCGGTCGCCGTGGGCGAGGCAGCCCGGTCGACGCTATCCGCCGGGTGGTGCATGAGTCGGGCCATGGTAGCTTCTGGTCGATCTTCGGTTGGATGGCCATGATATGTGGCTTCATGATTCTGTCGTTCTACGTCGTGGTCGCGGGCTGGTCATTTTCCTATCTGTGGAAGATGCTGAGCGGAGGGCTGGCGGGTAATAGCGTCGATGACATGGCGGCAATTTTTGCCGCCAATAATGCCAACCCTTTCACGCTAGGCGCTTGGAGCACGCTGGTAACAGTCCTGACCATGTTCATCGTGGGCAAAGGCGTACAAGCCGGCATTGAAAAGAGCGTCAGTTGGATGATGCCAGGCATGGTGATCATGCTGGGTATACTGATCGGTTATGGCGCCTTTTCCGGTGGTTTTGCTGAAGCATGGTCTTTTCTGTTCTCTTTCAATACGGAAGGGTTAAGCAGTGAAGGGTTGTTAGCGGCACTGGGGCATGCCTTCTTTACCTTGTCGCTCGCCTCTGGCGCGATTCTTACCTACGGCTCTTACCTGCCAGAAGGTCACTCCATCGCGCGCACGACATTCAGCGTGGCCATTGCCGATACCGTTGTCGCACTAATGGCAGGCTTGGCTATTTTCCCGATTATTTTCGCTAACGGCATGAATCCCGGCCAAGGGCCAGGGTTGATCTTCATGAGCTTGCCATTGGCCTTCCAAGCGATGCCGTTTGGTACGCTGTTTGGCGTCCTGTTCTTTGTGATGCTATCGATGGCCGCGCTGACATCGTCGATCTCGATGATCGAAGCGACCGTGGCCTGGCTCGTGGCAAGCAAAGGAATGACGCGTAAACGGGCATCCTGGGGTGTGGGTATTGTGCTGTGGTTGGTGAGTACTTTGGCCATGCTGTCATTCAACATGGGCGCGGATTGGACGCTAGCAGGCCGGACTTTCTTCGACTGGCTGGACTACCTAACCTCCCGCTGGATGATGCCGTTAGGCGGTTTAGGTACGGCACTCATGGCAGGCTTCCTGCTGCGTACTGAAATATTCAGGCAGGAACTAGGGCTCTCCCGTACCCAGCACACGCTGTGGCTGTTTATGGTGCGTTACGTTAGCCCGTTAGGCATCGTGCTAATTTTCATCGATGCGCTGGGCCTTGCGACCCTCCAAGTAGGCACTCAGTGGCCGTGGCTGTTGGCCCTGTTGGTGCTTATCACCGTGGTGGGAGAGTTCGCTAGCCCGCGGCTGCGTCACCAAGCTTCGTAAGCCATCAGATAAGTAATTAAGAAGAGCCATCAAAGCGCTCTCATCTATAGTCGGTGGGGGCGCTTTGCGTTAGAGGGATACGTTGCTTGGGGGGTTAATCAACTCGCTTCACTGTGCCGCTAAGGCATCAAAGGCTTTGGCGTTAGGGCAATAAGCGATGGCACTTATCAAACGCGGCGCAGTAACCATGATAGTTCTTCCTCAGGTGTTCTTGATGATATCAGTACCAACCGGTAAGAGATGAATGATCTTGATGGGGGGGGGATGGTTTTAATTGAAACTTAAAGGGGCAGGTTAACTATGGGAAGAGAGAGGTAGATGAAGGTGGTTGCTTGTATGGCGTCATCAGTCTGTGAGGGCTGCTCTCGCCGTCCAGCATGCGCAGCGGCGAGAACATTTAATTTCCACTTCAGTGGCTAACAACATCCGCTGCGATACTTTCTTCAGTCGCCTCATTGGCTAACTGTTCATGAAAGAAGGCAAGCGCTGCTGGCGTGTCAACATCACGACTTTTTACTGACTCACTCCAGGCATCCTGCAAATTGCTAGCGACGCCCCGCAGGTAGTCAATGTCTTGTTCCGATGCCTGGGTAAAAGTCGCGCCATTTTCCTCACCAAACTCAACACCGCGCTGGTCGGATACATCCATCATGTAGCCAAACAAGCGTGAAAGTCGCTCACCCGATACGCTTTCAATCGCCGCGCGGTCTTCGTCTGATACTTGATCCCAAAACATGGGATTCATGACAATTGCAAAGCTGCCGCGGTAGAAGCCGCCATCTACGGTAAGGGTATGCGGGGCTACTTCAGCGACACGAAAGCTACGCAAGCTTTCAAGCGTTAGCATGGCTCCGTCAACAACCCCCTGAGAGGCGGCCTCGTAGGTGCCAGTGGGAGGAATGGCGACACCGGTCACGGACATTGCCTCGGCTAAACCACTCATCACCCCGCCGCCCACGCGCAGCCGTTTGCCCGCAAGCTCATCAATTGAGCTAATTTGATCACGGGTAAATATTTGGCCAGGGCCATGTACACCCATCGCAACCACATCGACGCCGCGATGCTCATTGGCTTGCTGCAGATATTCTTGATGGGTATGCCAATACGCAGCGGAAGCATCTTCTGAGGAAAATTCCTCAAACGTAGGGAATTCAGGCAACTGCGTTGCTAGAAAGCGGCCCGCCATATGGGCGTGAAAAATCCAGCTGGCATCCGCAATACCATCCGCAACGATCTCCATTTGTGCCGGTGGAGGCCCCATATCGTGCACTACTTCTACCGTGACACGGTCATCAGTGGCTTCTTCAATCCACGCCTTCCAGGTCGGCCAAACAATGGTATTAATACCGTGATTCGGCCCACCCCACGTGCTAACGGTGATCGTTGCCTGCGCAAGTGCAGACATACTGAACGCCATGCTTGAAAGCGCGATAGCACCCATGAGTAAGCGAGCTGGTTGTTTCATGCGGAAACTCCAAAACGACGTTATTAACGTCTGTGTTGTTATTGGTAACGCCTAACACTGAGCAAGTGGCGCCTTCTCAGGTGGCGTAAATCACATCGCCTACCTTGCCTCTAGATAGTTTCAATTGCAACCAATTTGAGAATGTTGGCCGTCATACTTAAGTCTATTTTTCTGATGTTATGCTTGGTTCTCGAAATCTCAGCAGCTCTTCGCAGTTAATGGTGTGACGGTCATCGGTGGCGATTATGCTTAGGACAGCTACTACGCAATCCGACTCAAGCCGGTCCCACGATTCCTAGGAGGACTCATGAACTGTCTAACCAGCGACATACAAGCATTTGAAGCCCACGCAACTGGAGCTGACCGGCGCATCATCGGCCCGCATTTACTCCGAAAGCCACGGTGGTGTTAGCGCGCTCGACCCTGAGCTTCGCGTCGATGTGTCACCAGCCATTACGATATATCCCCGAGATATAGAGAAGTGTCCGCGCCCCTGGGCACGGGAGCGGTACCGACAGATCGTCCGATGGCTCTTATCGTTGCTTCCCATGCTCCCTGTCAATCACGATCAGGACGATTCTCGGGCAAGAAGAAGGGGCGAGTGAAGTCGGCTGCGTCGCTGAGGCGGTGGGTGAGTTCATCAAGCAGCTGAATACGTACCCCACCATGGTACAGCGCGTAGTAACCGATCGCAGGCAGAGGGGGGGTGGTCTCGAGGATCTCCAGTCCCTGCTCGCGGGCAAAACGCTGGACACAGAGTTTAGGTAATACGCTAATGCCACGCCCTGCTGCCACTAGGCCAACCAGCGCCAGCAAATTATCGGCAGTCAGGTTGGCGGCGGCCACACCCTGGTGGGAGAGCCAGCGGTTTACGTCCTGTGCGAATCCGGAGCGCTTGCCCTGGCTGATCAGGGTGTAGCGTTCGAGCGCCCCTATGGTAATGGGGCGGTAGCCGTCCACCAGGCCCTCTCTGGCCATGAAGGCCATCTCCACTTCCTCCAACAGCCGGGCTTCCACACCCGGCTGGGCGAAGGCCTCAGGGGCCTGGGGTATCACCACCAGATCCAACTCTCCATCCTGAAACTGCTGGTACAGGGTACGGCTCATATCGATGGTGACATCTAACCGTATATCGGGTCGCTCGATTGTGTAATCCCGAAGAAAGCCCGGGAGCCAGGTAAGGACGGCCAGATCGGTGAAGCCGATACGCACACGATGCAGCGTGCGCTCGGGTTGCTCATTGAGCTCAAGGATGTGCTTTGCACCGTCGAGCGTCGTGTAGGCCAGCTCCAGCAGCCGTTCACCCTCCTCGGTCAGTTGTGCGTTGCGGCGGGACCGATCGAAGAGACGCAGGCCGGTGGCCTGCTCCAGCTCGGAGATGCGCTTTGAAACGGTGGACTGCGTCGCGTTGAGGCGCTGGGAGGCGCGCTCGAACGTGCCGAGCTCGACCACTTGGACGAAAGTTTCGAGCTGCTTGAGGGTCAACATGGCATTACCGAATGATGAAAATTAAGACTCTTAATATATGCAATTTATTCGCTTTTTTGAAAGTGTGGAGTGCTTTTAATGTAGTGGGTGAGTGCTCAGCAGCATCAGGCTAGGGGTGTAGTACCCGGGTGAACAACCTGCATGGCTCTCAAAACATAATAGTAACAAGGAGTAAGACGATGAAGACTCACCCTATATCGGTACGGAAGGCGGTCTTAGGCGCGATGGCGACGCTGTTAGTGAATGGTCTGAGTACGTCGACTCTGGCGGCAGACTACCCCAGCAAGCCGATCCAGATGATTGTTGCGTTCGGCGCTGGAGGCAGCACCGATACCATGGCGCGCATCTTCGCCAAGTACGCCGAGGAGGAGCTTGGCGAGCGTCTGGTAGTAGTCAACCGGCCAGGTGCCGGCGGCGAACTGGGCTGGGTGCACTTAGCCAATGCTGCCCCGGACGGCTATACGATCGGTTTAATCAACTCACCGGTGGTGGAAGTCTACCCGTTCACGCGTGAGGAGACCGTTGGCTACTCCCTCGAAGACATCCGCCCGTTGGCCAACGTGATCACCGACCCGGGCATGCTCGTGGTCGCCACAAACAGTCCCTACCAGACCCTGGGTGACTTTGTCGCAGCGGTGAAGGACGACCCTAAGTCGATTATTGTCTCCCACGAGGGTGTCGGTGGTGACGATCACCTTGCGGCCCTCAACTTCGCCGCCGAAGCGGATATCGACCTCAACTTCGTCGCCTACAACGGCAATGCCGAGGCAACCGCCTCGCTGTTGGGGGGCCATATCACAGCCTTCGCAGGCAATATGTCGGAAGCAGTTATCCAGATTCAGGAAGGCAAGGCGCGCGGCCTAGCGATATGGTCTGAAGAGCGGGGCGAGCCGATTCCTGATGTGCCTACTGGGCATGAGCAGGGATATGACGTTTTGGCCGCGGCATCACGCGGATTTGCTGTTCCGGCGGACGTGCCTCAGGAGATCTATGACACCTTGCTGGACGTGACTCGCAAAGTCGTCGAGAACCCCGAATTCCGCGCCGAGATGGGCCGACTCAACATGCCGGTCAATCCCATTTACGGGCAGGAGTATGTCGACTTTATCCACGATAGTCACGACCGGATGAAGGCGCTCTGGGAACAGAATCCCTGGACCGAGCAGTAAACGGACGCCTGGAGGGATAGCCCCATGACTCTCGACACTATCGATCGTGCTGTAGCCTTGCTGATGGGTGCGGTCAGTGCCGCTGTGGTGATTACGGGTCTGGATATGCGCGGCGACGCGGGAGTCTTTCCTGTGATCGCTGGCACGCTGGGAGGGATGGTCTGCATAGGGATTGCTCTTTGCACCCTTTGCCGTCGCGCCCCTGACGAGCTACCTCCGCCGCTGGCATGGCCGCGCTTTGCCGTGTTGTGCCTGTGCGTGCTGGGACTGCTCGGCCTGATGGTGACCGCCGGCACCTTCATCGCGCTGCCACTGTTCTTGCTGGCCAGCCTGCGGTTGTTGGGCCACTTGCGTTGGCCGGCGGCTTTAATGATCGCTATGACCTTCTCCGCCGTGATCTTCGTGGTCTTCGTATACCTGCTGTCCGTTCCTCTGCCCGTCGGCTGGCTGGCAAGCTAGCGACGGCCAGCGACCTCACTCAAGAGACTCTCCATGGATGTATTGCTTCCTGCCCTTGGTAATGTGCTGACGCCAATGGCCCTGCTGACGATGTTTCTCGGCACCCTGGCCGGCATGACGATCGGCTCGCTTCCGGGGCTCTCCTCGACGATGGGCGTGGCGCTATGTATCCCCATTACCTTCGGCATGCCGCCGGATCTGGCGCTGATCCTGCTCGGTGCAGTCTACGTCAGCTCGGTCTATGGTGGGTCGGTGACGGCGATCCTGTTGCGCACCCCGGGCACGGATGCCTCCATCGCCACCGCGCTCGACGGCTACCCACTGGCGGAGGCTGGACGGGGCGGCGAGGCGCTGGGCATGGCGACCCTCGCCTCGCTGTTCGGCGGGCTATTCAGCGTGGTCGTGCTGATCGCCATCGCCCCGCCGCTGTCCACGGTCGCGCTGGCCTTCGGCCCCCAGGAATACACCGTGCTGGCGATCTTCGGGCTGGTGACTATCGTCGGTGTGGTGTCGGACTGTCCGCTCAAGGGCGTTCTTTCAGCGGCGGTGGGACTGGTTCTGGCCTGCGTGGGGTTGGACGCCTTCACCGGCATGCAGCGTTTCACCTTCGGCTACAGCGAGCTATTCGATGGGGTACCGCTGCTGCCGGTATTGATTGGGTTGTTCTCGGTCTCCCAGGCTTTCAACCTCTGCGTACCTATAGGCGGTGGCGTGCTGACTGGTAGAGAGCAGCAACTCAAGGGACGCCGACTCCCTCTGTGGCTCGACATTCGGCGTTGTCTGCGTACCTTGTTGCGTTCCTCGGTGATCGGCTCGGTGGTGGGCATTCTTCCCGGGGCCGGTACCAGCATCGCTTCCTTTATCTCCTACAACGAGGCGCGCCGTCATTCCCTGACGCCCGAGCGTTTCGGTAAAGGGGAACTGGAAGGGGTGGCGGCCTCGGAATCGGCCAACAACGCCGTGACCGGTGGCACGCTGATTCCCACTCTAACACTGGGCATTCCTGGCAATGCGGTGACAGCCGTCTTCGTCGGCGGGTTGACCATCCACGGGATGATCCCGGGGCCAAGTCTGTTTACCGACCACGCCGAGACGACCTACACCCTAATTCTCTCACTACTGCTGGCCAATGTGCTGTTCGCGGTGCTGGGACTGTGGCTGTGCCGCTACCTAGTGGTGGTGACCAAGGTGCCGGGCTCGGTTTTAGGACCGATGATCCTGGTGTTCAGCGTGATCGGCACCTATGCGCTGCGCAACGAGATCTTTGACGTCTGGCTCGCGGTGGTCTTCGGCGTGGTGGGTTTCTTCATGGAGCGCTGGCGCTACCCAGCTGCGCCTCTGGTGATAGCTCTGATTCTCGGGCCCATCCTCGAGGTCAACTTCAGGCGCTCAATGCAGATTTCTCACTGGGATCTGACCACCTTCTTCACCCGGCCACTGTCGTTGACGCTTTGCCTGCTCGTGGTGCTGGCGCTGGCGTATCCGCTCTGGAGTCAGTGGCGTCGACGCCGCAGCAGCGTCCAGCACTAATTCCCACGGCTTTTTTTATGAAGGTCAGGTAACGCCTGTGCCTGACCGATGGAGATATAAACCATGACGACAACACCAACTCCCATTGCGACTTTGCGCCAGCCCCTCGCGGCGGACGGTACCTTCCTTCCTGGTGAGCTGCTAACCCAGGTGCGGGAGCGCTTCCTGCACGTCGATACCTGCCCTTTTAGCGGCAAGCGGGTCTTTTTCGAGAATGCAGGTGGGTCATTAACGCTCGAGTCGGTGGTGACGCGAAGCACCGAAGTTGCCGGTATTCCCGACAACGAGCATCGAGACAATCCCGCCTCCCATGCCGTGTCGCAGATCGTTTCTTCTGGGCGTGACGACCTAGTCACCTTCTTTGGCGCCAGCGGTGGGGTCATCTTTGGCGGTGAGACCGGTACCGAATGCCTATTTCGTGTGATCCGCGCAGCAGCGCTCACCGCCGAGGCGGGCGGCAGCATTCTCGCGAGCTCGGTGGAGCACCCCGCGACCTATGACGCTACTGCACAGTGGGCACGTCGCACCGGCCGAGACTGGATCGAGGTGCCCTTCGATGTCGCTACAGGCCGTGTGACGGCGGCGCTCTACGCCGACTGCGTGCGTCCGGACACCCGCATCGCGACCATCCTGCATACTAGCCCGGTCACCGGCATGAGCATGGACGTTGCCGAGATTGCGCGCACAATCCGTGCCGTGGCCCCGGAATGTATGATCATCGTCGATGGTATTCAGCATGCGCCGCACGGGTTCCTGGCTGTCGATGACTACGGTGTCGATGCCTATGTCGTCTCGCCCTACAAGGCGTACTGCCGTTTCAATAACGGTTATACCTGGCTCTCCGATCGCATGAGCGTGGTCGATCATGACCGGCTCTCGGGCAAGCCCGCCGATGCCTGGGAGTTGGGCAGTCGTGACCCTTCGGCCCTTGCCGGGGTCAGCGAGATGATCAACTACCTCGCCTGGCTGGGCGGTCACTTCACCGATGATTCGTCGCGCCGCGCTTGCTTGGTCGCCGCTGGCCAGGCGATGCGCTCCCATGAGCGTGCCCTGGTGCATCGGTTGCTGTTCGGCGGCGCGGACCTGCCGGGGCTGTGTGGCTATCCCGGACTGCATTTGATTGGCCCCGAGGATTCTCCGTACCGTGAGGGGGTGGTGTCGTTCGCCGTCGAAGGGGTCGAGGCCAAGCATGTGGTCGCCGAACTTGGGGCGCGGGGGATACGCGTCCATGCGCGAAGCGACGACGTATTTTCCGGCAATATCCTGCGCCCGCTCGGGCTGAAGGCGGTCACCCGAGTCTCGCTGGCGCACTACAATAGTGCCGACGAGGTCGACGCCTGCCTGGCGGCGCTGGCCGAGGTGCTGCCGCAGGTGTAAAGCCCCGTGCCGCCCATCACCGCCATGCCTCGCGAGGCATGGCGCCTCGCTTTGCCGCCTGACCTCCCGCAAGCCTGGACTACGAGCAGGTTGCGGTGGAGCTCATGAAAGGAGAGCACCTCCAACAAGGCTTCCTTACTCTCAACCCCGCCGCCAAGGTTCTCACGCTGGTCGATGAAGGCCGTGCGATAACCGAATCACCCGCGATCCAGCTCTACCTAGCCGAAAAATATCTTTTATTCCAGAGTCGGTGGAGAAGAGAGCCCAGATGCACCGCTGGAGGTCTCCGAGTATTTCGTCAGGGACCTGCGAGAAGGTCTCACGGTAGTGCTGACCGCTAATCGATGGAGGCGGCTTCAGACCGCATCTATACCCTCAACGGTGAAGAGCCATGTTAGCGGTGAGCCTCCAGAGCTGTGGCAGTCGGTGGGTTCAGCGAATCGGGATAGCGGTCTCTTCTTTGATATTGCGTAGCACGAAATTGGAATTGACCTGGGAAATGCCATCCAGAGTGAAGAGTTTTTCATTCAGAAACCGGTCATAAGCTGCCATGTCTTCAATCACCACCCGCAGCACGAAATCGGCGTTGCCGGTGGTGGCATAGCACTGCAGAACTTCTGGGTATTGCAGGATGCGGTTTTCGAACTCAACGGTATTGTCGATGTGGTGGCGAACCAACGTCACCATAACCAGGGCTGATAGTGGCTGGCCCACTAGGCTGGGCTCCACCAGCGCCGCAAAGCGACGAATGACGCCACTCTCTTCCAGCGCCTTTACGCGTCGCCAGCAGGCGGCAGGGGAAAGGCCTATCTGTTCGGCAAGCTCATTGTTGGTAATGCGCCCCTGTTGCTGAAGCAGGGTAAGAATGCGCTGATCATGCCTGTCTAAGGTGATTTCTTTGGTTGCTTCTTTCATAGAGCTATTTCATTTATTTGTGATTTGTTGAATATCATTGCGAAAAAACGCTAAAAATGAAAGTAATGATTGAGAACCAGGGTTTTGAAGGGTGAATTAGCAAGCACCTTTAGTGCGCTCTTGGCTAGACTCAAGCGTATTACAACCATAACTCTTCAACCGTACTGGTGAACGCTCATGACCACCCCCTCAATCGCTGAGCAGGCGGGTTCTCTTACCCAGCCTCTCGATATTGCCCTCGATGACTATCAGCTGGCCGACCGCTATAGCCGTGGCGAAGGCCGTATTTTTCTCACTGGCACCCAAGCCTTGGTACGCATCGCCTTACGTCAGGCCGAGCTTGATCGCCGCAATGGTCGCCATACGGCAGGGCTCATCAGCGGCTATCGTGGTTCGCCCCTGGGCGGTGTAGACCAAGAGATTTGGCGGGCGAAAGCCGCCATGGAAGAGCACCACATCGACTTTGTCCCTGCTATCAACGAAGATCTGGCCGCCACCATGATGCTGGGTTGCCAGCAGGTAGAAACGGATCCTGACCGGCAAGTCGAGGGTGTTTTCGGCATGTGGTACGGCAAAGGGCCGGGCGTTGACCGTGCGGGTGACGCCCTGAAGCACGGTAATGCTTACGGCAGCTCGCCGACGGGTGGTGTGCTGGTGGTTGCGGGGGATGACCATGGCTGTGTGTCGTCCTCCATGCCGCACCAGTCTGATGTCGCCTTTATGGCGTGGTTTATGCCGGTGGTAAGCCCTGCGTCATTGGCGGAGTATGAACGCTTTGGGCTATGGGGCTATGCCCTTTCACGCTTTTCGGGTTGTTGGGTGGGTTTTAAAGCCGTGTCTGAAACCGTAGAGAGTGGTGCCTCAGTCGAGGTGCCTCCCTTGCCCGACTACGTAACGCCCGACTTCGAGATGCCGGAGGGCGGGCTGCACTATCGCTGGCCCGATTTGCCGGGGCCACAGCTCGAGACCCGCATTGAGCACAAGCTAGCCGCCGTACAGGCGTTTGCCACGGCTAATCCGATTGATCAGTATCTATTTCGCCAAGAGCAGGCGAGCTTTGGGCTGGTTACCACAGGTAAGGGGCATTTGGACTTGCTTGAGGCGCTGCGTTTACTGGGGCTGGATGAAGCCAAACTGCGTGATCTCGGGATAGAAATATATAAGGTTGGGATGGTATGGCCACTCCATCGCCCCGGCATCCTTGAGTTTATTCATGGCAAGCGTGAGGTGCTGGTCATTGAAGAGAAACGCGGCATTATCGAAAGTCAGTTGAAGGAGTACATGTCGGAACCCGACCATCCCGGCGAGGTAATCGTTACCGGCAAGCAGGATGAAACCGGCAAACCGCTGATTCCCTATGTTGGCGAGCTTAGCCCGCGTCTCTTGGCAGGTTTCGTGGCAGAGCGCCTTACGCGCTTTTTCGAGATTGATTTTAGCGACAAGCTGGCAATCGTTGATGCTTGCCAAGCAGGTGTTAAGGAACTTGGCGGTGTACGCCGCATGCCGTATTTCTGCTCGGGTTGCCCACACAACAGCTCCACCAAGGTGCCTGAAGGCAGCAAAGCCCTGGCGGGTATTGGTTGCCACTTTATGGCTTCGTGGATGGATCGCAGCACCGAATCGTTAATTCAGATGGGTGGCGAGGGTGTTAACTGGGTAGGTAAAAGCCGCTTTACCGGAAATGGCCATATTTTCCAGAACTTGGGAGAAGGCACCTGGTTTCATTCGGGCTCCATGGCCGTTCGCCAGGCGGTGGCAGCCAACGTCAATATTACCTACAAGATTCTGTTTAACGACGCAGTTGCGATGACGGGTGGTCAACCGGTCGATGGGCAAATCAATGTCCCCATGATTGCCCGGCAATCGTTGGATGAAGGCGTGCGCAGGGTCATGGTAGTCAGCGATGAACCCGAAAAGTATCGAGGGCATGAAAAAGAGTTTCCTAAAGAGGTGACCTTCCATGGCCGCGAAGAGATGGATACGCTGCAACGTGAACTGCGCGAGATTCCCGGCTGCACCGTGTTGATTTATGACCAGGTATGCGCGGCGGAGAAACGTCGTCGCCGCAAGCGTGGTTTGATGGAAGATCCCGCCCGCCGGGTGTTTATCAATCATCATGTTTGCGAAGGCTGTGGTGATTGCTCCGTACAGTCCAACTGTTTATCGGTGGTGCCGCGGGAGACCGAGCTAGGCCGCAAGCGCAAAATAGACCAGTCCTCCTGCAACAAGGATATGTCCTGCGTCAGTGGTTTTTGCCCCAGTTTTGTCACTGTTGAAGGTGGCCAACTGCGTAAAGGCCAGGGTGTTGCGGCGGATAACGCCTTTTGGCAGCGTATAGCGCATTTGCCTAATCCTGCAATCGCGCCTCTGAAGGCCCCTTATGACCTACTGGTGGGGGGCGTTGGTGGCACGGGCGTGGTGACCGTCGGTCAGTTGATCACGATGACGGCACACCTGGAAGGCAAGGGCTCCAGCGTGCTCGACTTTATGGGGTTCGCTCAAAAAGGCGGGGCGGTACTTAGCTATGTTCGCTTGGCAGCGCAGCCCAACGAGCTGAATCAGGTACGCATCGAAGCGGGGCAGGCCGATGCTGTCATTGCTTGTGACATGGTCGTGGCCAGTTCGCAGAAAGCGCTGAATGTGCTCCAGCCGACTACCCGTATTGTTGCCAACCTGGCGGAGCTAGCCACCGCGGACTATGTCCTGTACCGCGACGCGGATATGCAGCCCAGCAAACGCCTTAATCTGTTGCGTGAAGCGGTAGGAGACGAACGCTTTGCATCGCTGGATGCCAACCACCTGGCTGAACAACTGCTAGGGGATACGGTATTTTCCAATATGATGATGCTTGGGTTTGCCTGGCAACAAGGATTGGTGCCGCTTTCTGAACCTGCGCTGCAGCGCGCCCTGGAGCTTAACGGCGTCGCCGTGGAAAAGAACCGTCAGGCATTTGCCTGGGGGCGCTTGGCAGCGGTGGAACCCGACTATCTCCAGCAGCACCTGGATACGATGCCACTGCCCACGAATGCCTCCCTGGACGACGTGGTCGCGCGCAATCGTCGCCACCTGGAGCGCTATCAGAACCGTGCCTGGGCTGAACGTTACGTCGCCCAGGTGACAAAAGTGCGCGAAGCAGAAACAGCGTTAAACGGTGGCCAAGCATTGAGTGAAGCCGTCGCCCATCAGCTCTATCGCTTGATGGCGTATAAAGATGAGTACGAAGTGGCGCGGCTCTACACCCAGAGCGATTTCCTGGATGAAGTGAAAGCAACGTTCTCGGGTGATTACCAGCTAACCTTCCACTTGGCGCCACCGCTGTTGAGTGGCCGTAAGGATACGCAAGGGCGGCCCGTGAAGCGTCGCTTCGGCCCCTGGATGTTGAAGGCAATGGGCGCGTTGGCCAAGATGCGCGGTTTGCGCAACACGGCCCTCGACCCTTTCCGCTTCAGCGCAGACCGGAAGCTCGACCGTGCCTTACTGGCGGACTACGAGCAGCTGATTGACGAGCTAGTGGCGCGTCTTGATGGCACTAATCATGCCACTGCTTTGGCACTGTCCAAGCTGCCGGAAGAGATTCGTGGCTACGGGCCAGTTCGCGAAGCTGCCGCCGAGAAGGCGAATGCGCGCCGCGAGAAGCTGCTGATCGAATTACGCCAAGGTCGTTCGAAAGCCATCGCTGTCGAAGCCGCCTGAGGCTGCCCGCCAAGCGAAAGGCAGGCCGCGCAATGCGCGGCCTGTTCAGGAGGGTTTAGCTGGCGTCAGGCTGCGCCTCGGGTGCTGCCTTTTGGAAGGCTGTCAGTGTCCGGCAGTGGGCAGCGATGCGCTGGAGTGTCGGGTACGCTGATAAGTCGCACTCGAAGCGTTCTGCGTTATACACCTGGGGAACTAGGCAGATATCCGCAAGTGTCGGGGTGTCGCCATGGCAAAAGTCGCCGCTGCTGGGGGCAGTCGAAAGTGTTGCTTCCATGGCTGTGAAGCCCTCGGCAATCCAATGGCGATACCAGGCTAGCTTAGCCGCCTCATCTGCCCCCAGCTCACCGGTGAGATACTTGAGTACCCGCAGGTTGTTAAGTGGGTGAACTTCGCAAGCCACCATCTGCGCGAGGGCGCGAACCTGAGCGCGGGCTAACGCATTCGACGGTAGCAGCGCGGGTTCGGGGTGCTCTTCGTCGAGATACTCACAGATAGCCAGCGACTGGTTAATCACGCAGCTATCATCTAGCACTAGGCTGGGCACCAACCCCTGAGAGTTGCGCGCTAGATGATCGCCACTGCGCTGTTCACCTTTGACCAGATTGATCGGCACCTGGTCGTAGTCCAGGCCCTTCAGGTTTAAGGCGATACGTACCCGATAAGCAGCCGACGAACGGAAATAGCCGTAAAGTGTCGTCATGTTGCTTTCCTTATGTTGCCTCGCGTCATTTTGGCTGGTACTTCACGACTTGTTGATCGATCGTACCAAAGATGTTGTTGCCATCGCGGTCGAACATCTCGATGCGAACCCGGTCGCCAAAGCGCATAAAGGGCGTTTTTACTTGGCCGTAGAGTATCTGCTCCACCATGCGCACTTCGGCTAGACAGCTATAGCCCACTCCGCCATCAGCCACTGGCTTTCCAGGGCCGCCATCGGGGTCGGGATTGGAAACAGTGCCCGAGCCAATAACAGCACCCGCGCCTAGATAGCGGGTCTTGGCCGCATGGGCAACCAGCTGTGGGAAGCTGAAAATCATATCTGGGCCGGCTTCTGGCTCGCCAAACTTCTCTCCATTGAGGTGCACGGTCAGCGGCAGGTGTACCTTGCCATCCTGCCAGGCATCGCCCAGCTCATCGGGGGTCACCGCAATAGGCGAAAAAGAAGAGGCGGGCTTGGCTTGGAAAAAGCCGAAGCCCTTCGCTAGCTCGCCGGGAATAAGGCCACGCAGGCTCACATCGTTGACCAGCATCACTAGCTTAATGTGCTTGGCTGCTTGCTCGGGGGTCACTGCCATCGGCACGTCGTCAGTAATAACGGCGATCTCACCTTCAAAATCGATGCCATGCTCTTCACTCACCGCTTCGATATCCTCGGTGGGGGCCAGGAAACGGTCGCTACCGCCCTGGTACATTAGCGGGTCAGTCCAGAAGGTGTCGGGCATCTCGGCATTACGTGCCTGGCGTACCAGCTTGACATGGTTCAGGTAGGCGGAGCCGTCAGCCCATTGATAGGCACGTGGTAAAGGGGAGTGCAGCGTACTCTGGTCCAGCGCAAAAGCACCTTCAGCACGGCCACTGTTAAGTTGTGCATAGCGCTCTTCCAACTTGGGGCTAACCGTCGCCCACTCCTCAATAGCTGCCTGAAGTGTGGGCGCAATATCAACAGCGCTCACTGCACGGGAAAGGTCACGAGAGACAATGATAAGTTCTCCGTCGCGGCCCTGCTTAAGTGTTGCAAGTTTCATGGTGAATCAATCCTTGTCGTCAGGGGGGGCGGGTTCAGGGCTGGCTTGGGTTGAAGTGGGAGCGCAGCGTCGACCAAACATCCACATAGTCACGTTGACGGAAGTCAGCATTCAGAGCCGCAGGGGTCGGGTGAAAGAAGTAGCGGCTCTCAAACATGAAGGCCAGTGTGTCGCCTATGAAATGGGGCTTGAGCTCCGCGTTGGAGGCTTTCTCAAATGTCTCAGCATCGGGGCCATGGGGCGACATTGAGTTATGTAGGCTGGCGCCGCCAGGCGTGAAGCCTTCAGCTTTGGCATCGTACTCGCCGTGTATCAGCCCCATAAACTCGCTCATTAGGTTGCGATGGAACCAGGGTGGCCTAAAGGTATTCTCGGCAACCATCCAGCGCGGTGGGAAAATGACAAAATCAAGATTCGCCATTCCCGGCGTATCGGAGGGGGACGACAATACGGTGAAGATTGACGGATCCGGATGATCGAAGCTAACCGTATTGATGGTGTTAAAATTAGCCAGATTATATTTATAAGGCGCGCAGTTGCCGTGCCACGCCACGACATCTAACGGCGAATGGTCGAGTTTGCTCTCCCAGAAACGACCAGAGAACTTAGCCACTAAACGGTAGTCGCCTTCTAGATCTTCATAGGCTGCCACGGGGCTTTGGAAGTCACGCGGGTTTGCTAAACCGTTAGACCCGATGGGGCCGAGGCCTGGAAGCTCTAAAGGGCTGCCATAGTTCTCGCATATATATCCCCGCGCAGCATCAACACCCTGAGCTCTGCGCACTTGGAATTTCACACCGCGTGGAATAACGGCAATCTCACCATTATCGATCTCGATGTCACCAAATTCGGTACGTAGACGAATGGCGCCCAGTTGGGGAACAAACAGCAGTTCTCCGTCAGCGTTGTAGAAAAAACGCTCGGTCATGTCTGTATTAAAGGTGTAGACATGCACGCCTACGCCAGCCTGGGTACCCGCATCGCCGTTGACGGCAATGGTAAATAAGCCGTCGATAAAATCAGTCGGCTCGCTCGGTAGAGAAACGGGATCCCAGCGCATTTGATTGGGATCAGCCGCTGGTTTATCTAATGGAGCGGTGTGTACCTTGTGATTTTCGAGTGGCTGATACGCGCTCTGAACGACAGAAGGGCGAATACGGTAAAGCCAGCTACGGAAATTTTGATGACGTGGCGCTGTAAATGCGGAGCCGGTTAGTTGCTCTGCATATAACCCATAAGCGCACTTCTGAGGGGAGTTTTGCCCAATCGGCAATGCCCCTGGAAGTGCTTCGGTTGAAAAGTGATTATGAAAACCGCTCTGATAGTGCAACTGTTCAGTCATTGTTAAGTCCTGCGTTATTTGAACGTTATAGTGAACAATGTATGTCGGCTACTTATCGCCCACTAACTGTCGCCCACTAACCCTGCATGGGAAATTGCCTCTTCAAGCACCCGTTGATCGCCAATGTGGTTAGCAAGCAACAGGATTAGGCGTGCATTGATGCGCTCGCTCTCTGCCTCGCTACGGTCGCGATGTAGCGCCGTGAGCGCGGCGTAAAAGGCGTCCGGATCAGTGAAATTCGGATTCAATTCAAGCCTTGGCATAGCAACTTTCCTGGACTGTCGTGTCAGAGGCACCCGCAAGATAAACGCCCAGCGCGCGGTCTAATGCGTCTTCAACCTTGCGGGCAGTGATAGCGTGCCAGCGCGCAGCAACGTGTTGATCAGGGCGAATAAGGTACCCGCCACCTGCTTTCAGGCCATATCGTTGCGTCACTAGCCCCTCAGCGTCGTCCACCATGGTTGTGCGCGGTAGAGCGCTAAGCACATCCGGTGCAGGGCCCACGACCACCATGCTTAAATCAGTGCAACGGCCTAATAGCGCTTTAAACGATGTGGCAAGCGTGTCGGCGTGCACACCATCAATTCGTCCGTCGAGTAACAACACAAAGCCATCGCCAAATTGATTGAGTAGCCAGGCGTTCTCTTCTCTCAATCGAATGGGAGCGTCCTTGGCCGGGCTGCCGGGGCGCAGTTCGCTCGGGCCACCATTAACATCGGGCGTATTGAGCGGTGAGGTGTCATAGCGGCAAGGCATGGAGAGGCGACCACTGTTGACCAAACTACGCGCAAAGGCATGTTGCTCAGCCAGCTCCAGCGTCACATCTCGGAACACTTGGCTGATATGGCTCTTCGGGGTAATAAAATCAGTGGCGCGGGTAGAGTTAAGGAGGTTTTCTGCCGCGCCATGTTGGCGCTCGGTGTTGTAGGTGGACAAAAGCGTCTTGGGCGCCTGCTGTTTGAGAACCCGAGCCAGTTTCCAGACTAAGTTGTCGACGCCCTGCAGGGCACCGTTGGCGCCCCTGGCACCAAAGGGTGATACCTGATGCGCTGCGTCGCCCATAAATATCACGCTGTTATGAATGAAATTATCCATCTTGCGGCAGCGGAAGGTGTAGACACTGGCCCACTCAAGCTCAAACTCCACGTCTTTGCCCAGCATTGCCTGCACGCGTGGCCGAATGTTCTCTTCTTTCTTTTCTTCTTCCGGGTCAGCATCCCAGCCTAACTGAAAGTCGATACGCCAAACATTATCGGGCTCTTTGTGCAGCAGCACTGACTGGTTAGGATGGAAGGGTGGGTCAAACCAGAACCAGCGCTCTGTTGGGAAGTCTGCCTTCATCACCACATCAGCAATCAGGAAGCGATCCTGAAATACCTGGCCTTTGCACTCAAGGCCCAGCATGTCGCGAATTTGGCTGTTAGCGCCATCGGAAACGAGGAGATAGTCACAGGTCAGCTGGTAATCACCATCCTGGGTCGAGACCTTGATGGCGGTGCTGTCAGGCTGAGCATCAACGTCGATGACCTTATGTTGCCAACGAAGGTCAATTTGCTCTGGAAAGTCGTGAGTGCGGTTGACCAGAAACTCTTCAAAGTAGTACTGCTGTAAGTTAATGAAGGCGGGAATGCGGTGGCCATCTTCCGGCAGTAGGTTGAAGTCATAGACTTCGCGCTCCTGAAAGAAAACGCGGCCACGCTGCCAGGTGACGCCTTTTTCGAGCATCAGGTCAACACAGCCCAGGCGGTCGACAATTTCCAGCGAGCGCTTGGCAAAGCACAGCGCTCGTGAACCCACGCTAACGGTGTTGTTATCGTCCAGAACGATCGAATTAACGCCTTGCTGAGCCAAATCAATGGCGGCGGCGAGGCCGCTAGGCCCCGCTCCGACAATCACTACCGGATAGTGGCGAACTTCTTGTACATCGAGTTCAGGCGGGCGCCGGTAAGGATAGACAGGATTTTTATAGGTTGTTGGCATCTATTGCTCCCCTTCAGCGTCGGGTGCGTTACACCCGACTGCTGGGCATGATCAGTGGGTGTCACTAGTGGCACTTACTGATTTTCGACGGCATCCTGCAGCGAGTGCCACATAGCGGTATCGCGCTCTGCCGTCCAGATGCGGGGATCCGGGTATTCGCCGCCTGCTTCGTCGTAGCAGCGAGTGATATCGAAAGGCACACAGTGATCGAAGATGACCCAGTGACCATACTTTGGCTTGAGTACCGCGTAGGTTTCGGCGTAACACTCGGAGAGAGACTTGCCCGCCGCTTTGCCCGCTTTGACACTGCCATACATATCATTCAAAAAGTCGCGGGTGCCTTGAATGGCCTCCTGGCACTGTTCGACCGTTTGCAGTGCATCGCCACGGCCGGGTACCAGCTTTTGGGGCTGCATGGCCTGTAGGCGATCCAGCGTGGAAGGCCAGTCCTCGTGGTAAGCGTCACCGGTGTAAGGGGTGGCGCCATACTCAACGAGGTCACCGGAAAACATGATTTTTTCCTTCGGCAACCAGACGATGGTATCTCCCTTGGTATGCCCGCGGCCCAGGTGAATGATCTGTACTTCACGCTCACCCATGTACACCGTCAGCTTTTCCTGGAAGACGATGTTTGGCCAGGTTAGTCCAGGTACAGAGTCCACTCCCTTGAACAGGCGAGGGAAACGGCCGACTTCAGATTCATAGTCCTGCTGGCCACGCTCGACAATCAGGTCATAGGTGCTCTGGCTGGCGTAGATATTCTCCGCATCGTAGGCGGAAGCACCGAGAACACGTACGGCATGGTAGTGGGTCATCACGACATGCTTAATCGGTAGGTCGGTTACCTCGCGGATACGGCGGATGACGTCCTGAGCCATGATAGGCGTTGCTTGGGTATCGATGACCATTACGCTGTCATCACCAATCACTATGCCCGTATTAGGGTCGCCTTCAGCCGTGTAAGCATAGAGCCCTTCTGCCAGCTTGGTGAAGCTGATCTGCTTCTCTTGGGTGTCGGCATGGGACGCGAATTTCTTGCTCATGATTTCTCCGGTGCTATCAGGGTGGTTCAGGTATTTATTGGATTGTTGTATGCCAGGAGGATAGTTTCTAATGAAACTAAATGTCCAGTGGTCTACAGATAAATCAGTCTTATTTCTGCACGGGATTAGCGATAATGCCCAATAAATCAGATGATTATTGCAAGCCTATACTTAAGTATAATAATTAAAATCGATAAATTGGTTGCAAGAGAGAGTACCTGTCGGCACTGTTTCACCTTGTTCTGATAGGGTGAAACTACGCTTGATGACGCCCATATATGTTGAGGAGCAGTAAGTGACGAGGTGCTATTGGGGGAAGCTAAGAGTGTTATTGGATGGAGCGAGGATGACTCTCTTGCGCTAGGTGGTCAGTATGATGTGGTCAGTACGATAGGCGCGTTGCTGGTGCCCACATTCCCAGCTATCGTGCTGATTTTTCATTACCACCCAGATAAATGGCGGCTCTAGGAGAAATATAATGACGATGGATAAAGTCGGCGGCGATGCATCTCTGGAGTCTTCGGCCAGGGCAGAGCTCGACCTCAATCAATTTTTACCCTATCAGCTTAACCGTCTGGCTGATCGGATCAGTCAGGCGCTAGAAAAGCTTTATGCCGACTCCTATCAACTCAACATCGCCCAGTGGCGTGTGCTTGCGTGGCTCAGCCACTGTGATGATTTAACCGCTAAAAAAGTCTGCGCCTACACCAATATGGATAAGGCTCGCGTGTCTCGAGCTATTCAGTCGCTGGAAGACCGTGGGCTGATAAACCGCACGCCATCACAGCAAGATCAGCGACTACATGACTTACAGCTGACAGAGGCCGGGCAAGCGCTACTTAATAAGTTAGTACCCGAAGCACAGGCGTGGGAAGCCAATCTGGTGTCGACCCTAAGCGTTGGTGAATATCGTGATTTGCTCAATACCATGCGCAAGCTTGAACGGCAGTTGGAGAGAATTGGCTAAAGGCTCGATACAGGTGACTCGTCCTCTGGTAGCCGATGTTAAGCCTTACCTGATCAATGGCGCGTCATTAGTGTCTCGGGTGATGTGATTTATGTAACAAAAAAATTGGCGAAAAATTATTTCCCTGTGGTCATTGGGAATAACTCTAAGAATCTATTTTTTAGATTAACCGTTTGTAATTTAACAAAAAATATAAATTACTACTTAAGTATTAGCATCTTTTAGTCGATGGATCGTTGCACGATCCACGCATCTGCAGGCATTGTGATAACTAACGTGATTCAGATATTTTTCTTATAGCAATAATAAAGTATCACGTTTGACGCTCCCCGTTCGTGACGACCAGAGGAAAGAAAAATGAATAAAACAACAAACCTGATGATCGGCGCTATCGCCGCTGCGACGCTGAGTACCACCGCTCTAGCGCAAACCACTATCACCGTGAGCACCTGGGCTGGCCCTAATCACGGCATCAACACCATGGTATGGCCAACGTGGAAAGCGTGGATTGAAGAGGCGACGGAAGGTCGCGTAACCGTAGATGTGATACATGATATGGGGCCTCCAGCTTCCCAGATGGAAATGGTTGCCGATGGTATCGCAGACGCTACCTGGGTGTTCCATGGCTATAACGCTGGGCGCTTTCTGGCCACTCAGTTACCTGAGTTCCCTACCTTCGAAGACTTCTCGTCGGAGAACGCCTCTGCGGCATACTGGCATACGCACCAGGAGCACTTAGCGCAAGCTGATGAGCATCGTGGCGTTGATGTGGTGGCTGCGGGCGTGCACGGCCCAGGTTGGATCTTTAGTCGTGAGCAGTACCAAACCCTTGCCGATCTGGAGAGCGAGCGCATTCGCGTCGGTGGCGGGGTGATGGGAGACCTCTCTAATGCCCTGAACCTGACCGGTGTGGCTCTGCCGCCAACCGGGGTCTATGAAGCTGGCTCTCAGGGCGTTATTGATGGCGCTATGCTGGTGCCGGAAGGTCTTAGAAGCTTTCGGGTAGCCGAGATATTTCCCTATACCTTGACGGTGGATGGGGGCTTCTATCGAGGCAGCTTCACCATCGTGGTTAATCCGAGTATTTGGGATGAGATGTCTGCAGAGGATCGTGCCGCTGTGGAAGAAGTCTCGGGTGAGCGGCTGTCGCGACTATTCGGCTACATGATGGATGTATCCGATGAGCGAGGCGTCGAGTTCGCCAAAGAGCAGGGCCATACCTTTACGGCCCTTGGCGACGAAGATCTTGAAACGCTGCGTGGTATCAGTAATGACCTCGTTGACACTTGGTCTGAGAACGTCAGTGAGCGTGGTATCGATGCGCAAGCGGCGCTTGAGTATTTCCACCAACAGCTTGAAGAAGCTGCTACACAAGAGAGCGTGGCATCCTTAGTGCCACAATCATAATTACCCTTCGCCAAGTGGAGGGCGACTATGCCGATCCTGACGACTCGCTGGTCAAATGTCGGTAGGGTCATGCAGCTGGCGCTGGAGGGGGTGGCGGGTGCCACCCTATTTGCCTTAATGCTGCTGACGACTGCTGACGTAGTAGGCCGTTATTTCTTTAATCTACCTATCCTTGGAACCGTCGAGTTGACTCAGCAGATGCTGGCCGCTGTGGTGTTCCTGTCACTGCCAGTAGCATGCTGGCGTGAAGAGCACGTTAGCGTGGATCTCTTGGACGCCGTATTCCCTGCGCGCTGGATATGGCTGCGCCAGATGATCGTCAACCTAATTATCGCAGTGGCTTTATGGGTGATCGCTACACGGGTTTGGGCGCTGGGCGTGCGTGCTTTTGAGTGGGGCGATGTCACTGAGTTTCTACGTATTCCCGATGGTTACCTTATCTACCTGATTGCCATCATGTTGTTTCTTTCCGCTCTGCTCACCCTAGGTCGAGCGGTGAGTTACCTGCTAGAAGGCGTGGGTGTGATTAAGTGTGGTGGCCCCGTCAGCCAGGGAGATAAGCATGACTGAAGCACTTTATGGGTTTGCGGCGTTGTTGATATTGGTATTCCTGCGCATGCCTCTGGCGTTTGCCATGGGGATCGTGGGCTTTGTGGGCTTCTACTACCTGACGGGTAACTGGAACGCGGCTGAAGCCATGGCGTCGCGGCGGGTGGTAGACACCGCTAGGGACTACGGTCTATCGGTGATACCCCTGTTTATCTTGATGGGTAATTTGGTGTCCCATGCTGGGCTCTCAGATGCGCTATTCCGAGCCTCTAACGGTTTCCTTGGTCACCGTAAGGGCGGTCAGGCGATGGCAACCATTGTGGCTTGTGGAGGATTTAGTGCTATTTGTGGGTCGAGCCTTGCGACCTGTGCCACTATGGGGCGGGTAGCCATGCCCCAGATGCGCAAGTACGGCTACAAGGATTCACTGGCGGCGGCTTCCATTGCCGCGGGCGGAACCCTTGGGATACTGATTCCTCCCAGCGTGATGCTGGTGATCTACGGCATCATTACCGAGACCAGCATTCGTGAACTGTTTGCAGCGGGTTTTATCCCCGGCATGCTGGGCATTGTGATGTATCTTGGCGCGGTTAAGTGGGTTCTGTGGCGTGATCCCAGCGCTGGGCCAGCGGCCGAAAAAGTCCCCTGGAATGAGCGCTTTTCAGCGCTAAAAAATGTGGGGAGTACCCTGGCGCTGTTCGTATTGGTTATCGGCGGCATCTATTTGGGTATATTCACCCCAACTGAAGCAGCGGGTATTGGCGCCATGGGAGCCTTTGTGATTGCGCTACTCAAGCGTGCTTTGACGCCGACTATACTCATGAATGTCCTTATGGACACTGTGCGTACAACAGCGATGCTATTTGCGGTGGTGTTGACGGCGCTCATCTTTGCTAATTTTATTAACCGTGCGGGGCTTCCCGATGATCTCTTGGCGTTGGTCACCGGGCTGAACGTAGCGCCCTTCGTGGTTATTCTCGCCATCCTGGCCATTTACGTACTGCTCGGCTGTGTATTCGAAAGTATGTCGATGATGCTGCTGACCGTGCCGGTCTTCTTCCCGGTCGTGGCGGGACTTGGCTATGATTTGGTGTGGTTCGGCATATTGGTAGTGATCGTGATCGAGATCAGTTTGATAACGCCCCCTGTCGGTATGAACGTGTTCGTATTGCGAGCCGTATTGCCGGATGTATCAACCGGCACTATCTTCCGTGGTGTCACCCCCTTCTGGGTCGCGGGTACCCTACGCGCACTGCTCGTGCTTATCTTCCCCGCTATTGTGCTTTTCCTGCCGCAGTTACTGTATTAAAAACGTCCTTGCTAAACAAACGGATGACAGAGCGTATGCCCTGTCATCCGTTTTGCTTTTTGCCTTACTTTTGTGGCCTTACTTTTGTGTCTGGCTTTACCGGCTGAACCGTTATTGCCGCTTCGCGACCAGCGTTAGGATGTCGTAACTGGCGACCAGCTCATCATGTTGATTGGTCACCGCCACGTCCCACATCACCACGCCTTGCGGATGACCATCAGGTGACGCCCGGCCCTGGTCAATCTTGCGCTTGCAAGTGAGGCGGGCGCGAATAGTGTCGCCGACCAGCACGGGCGTAATAAAGCGCAGGGTATCCAGGCCGTAGTTAGCCAGCACGGGGCCTTCGCCTGGGTAAACGAACAGACCGGCAGCAGCCGACAGCACAAAGTAGCCATGGGCGATACGCTGGCCGAATTGGGTCTCTTTGGCGGCAATGTCGTCGAAGTGCATATAAAAGTGGTCGCCGGAAAGGCAGCCAAAATTAACGATGTCGGCTTCGGTGACGGTGCGGCGGTGGGTTAACAATGATTCCCCAACCTGTAGGTCGTCAAAGTGGCGGCGGAACGGGTGGACGTCAGTCTCGATCACCTTCGCGCCACGCACATATTGCCTTGTCACTGCCGCGACCATGGTGGGCGACCCCTGAATAGCGGTGCGCTGTAAATAGTGATGAACCGCACGAATGCCACCCAGCTCTTCGCCACCGCCTGCGCGGCCGGGCCCGCCATGTTTGAGCATCGGTAACGGCGAGCCGTGGCCAGTGGATTCCTTTGAGGCTTGGGCATCCAGAATCTGCAGGCGGCCGTGATGCGCGGCCAGGACGGGAATCATCTCGGCAGCAATGGCAGGGTCTTTGGTGGTCAGTGTGGTGACCAGGCTACCCTTGCCTTTGGCAGCGATGGCCAGGGCTTCGTCGATGCCGCGGTAGGGCATTAGGGTAGCGACGGGGCCAAAGGCTTCAATGTCGTGCGCACCACCGTCGTTCAACGGATTGTGGTTGATCAGCAAGTGGGGAGCGATAAACGCGCCGTGTTCGACTCCCTGGCCGACAGGCTTGAAGCTACCATCTTTACCGAACGCGCACTCACTGGTTTCCAGTAGGCGTTCGATGGCTTCGTTGACGTCGTGGAGCTGATCACGAGAAGAGAGGGCGCCCATGCGCACACCTTCTTCATAAGGGTCGCCGACGACGATGCTGGAAAGGCGTTCTTTAATCATGTCCGCCAATGTATCCAGGTGCTCGGCGGGCACTAACACCCGCCGGATGGCGGTACATTTCTGGCCTGCTTTGGCGGTCATCTCCTTGACGACTTCTTTGGCAAAGATCTCGAACTCTTCATCTTCCGGGGTGACATCCGGGGCCATGATGGCGCTGTTGAGTGAGTCCGCCTCGGCGTTGAATGGGATGCTCTTGGCCATAATGTTTGGGTGACTTTTCAGCATCAGGGCCGTGTTTGCTGAACCGGTAAAGGTGACAAAGTCCTGTTCTTCCAGTTGGTCTAGTAAGTCACCGGCGCCACCAATCACCAGTTGCAAGGCTCCTTCCGGTAACAGGCCAGAGTCGTTGATGATGCGTATGGCAGCTTCGGTCAGGTAGCTAGTGGCGGTTGCTGGTTTGAAAATACACGGCATGCCTGCCAGAAAGGCGGGGGCGAACTTCTCCAGCATGCCCCAGATGGGAAAGTTGAACGCATTAATATGGACAGAAACACCGCGGCGGGGCACCAAGATGTGGGTGCCGTTGAAGTGGTTATCTTTCCCTAATTGGGTGACCGGGCCTTCGTGGGCCACGTTGCCGGAGGGCAGTTCCTTGCGGCCTGTGGAGGCGTAGGTAAACAGGGTGCCGAAGCCACCGTCAATGTCGATCCAGGAGTCGGCCTTGGTGCAGCCAGTGTGATGAGAGATGGCATAGAGCTCACGCTTACGCTCTTGGATATAGGCGGCCAGCGCTTTGAGAATGGCTGCCCGCTGCTGGAAATCCAGCGCCAACATGTTTTTCACGCCGGTGTTGCGGGCATACGCCACTGCTTCGGCGAAGTTGATGCTTTCTTGGTGGGTATGCGCAATGGTTTCGCCATTGATGGCGCTGATCAGTGCTTTGGCCTCGGTTTTTCCGAACCACTGGCCTGCGATGTAACTCTGTAAAACTGGCATTGAGTGTTCTCCCGCCCATCTTTTGGGGATCAGTTGTTGGTATTAGCTGCTGGTATCAGGATCAACAAAGCCGACGGAGTCGCCGGCTTGGGCGTAGGTGGGCTAGGGTTTATACCTCGTCATAGTCAAGCACCACCTTGTCGCTGATTGGATAGCACTGGCAGGACAGTACGTAGCCAGCATCTATTTCGTAATCTTCCAGGGCGAAATTGGCGTCCATTTCCACCTCGCCTTCGATGACTTTTGACTTGCAGGTGGAGCACACGCCGGCCTTGCATGAGAATGGAAGATCGGCCCCATGCTCGTTACCTGCTTCCAGAATGCTCTGGGTATTGCGGGGCAAGTCGTATTCAATAGTGCGGCCGTCGATGATTACCTTGATGTGCGAAGTTTCAGCTTCAAGCTGAGCGGCTCTGGTCGTTTGGCGGCGCTTGGCGCCTGCCGTCGGTAGCCCTGTCGTGAACAGCTCAAAGTGTACTTTTTCCTTTGGCAATCCATGGTGGGTCAGCACATCGTGCACGATCTCGGTCATTTCTTGCGGGCCACAGATAAACGCGGCGTCGAGCTTGGGCACGTCTACCCAGCGGTCAAATAGGGCGTTGCACTTATCGGCATCGATCCGACCGTTATACAGATCAATTTCCTGCTGCTCACGGCTGAACACATAAATGATGTTAAGGCGTTCCAGATAGCGATCTTTTAAATCCTGCAGGCGATCGCGAAACAGCGTGCCCGTGGTGGAGCGGTTGCCATAGATGACGGTAAAACGGCTCTTTGGCTCGCTTTCCAGGGTGGTGGAAACAATCGACATGATGGGGGTGACGCCACTGCCAGCGGTCACCGCCAGGTAGTGTCCTTCTTGGCTGGGGTCGAGAGGCACAAAGAACTTGCCCTGGGGCGGCATTACTTCCAGGCGGTCACCGGGCTGCAATTGCTGGTTGGCAAAAGTCGAAAAACTGCCGCCCGGCACCAGCTTGACGGCGACTCTTAGCTCATGTTCGTGGACGCCGGTGCAGATGGAGTAGGAGCGGCGAATATCTTCACCTTCGATATCGCGGCGCAGCGTCAGGTACTGCCCTTGGGTAAAGCGAAAAGCGTCCAGCAGGTCGTCGGGAATGTCGAAAGCAATGGAAACGGCATCATGGGTTTCCTTGCGTACATCCTTGACGGTCAAGGCGTGAAATCGGCTCATGGGAAATGGTCTCGTCGTTTTACAGGCACTTGAAATAATCGAAAGGCTCCAGGCAATCGCGACAGCGGTAGAGCGCCTTGCAGGCCGTAGAGCCGAATTCGCTGACGCGTTCGGTCGCGTTGCTGCCACATAAAGGGCAGGGCACGACTGGATCAGACTGGCCGGTCAGGCTGCGCTTGCTAGCACTTCCTACCGGTGGCGCGATGCCGTAAGCACGCAGCTTTTCGCGACCTGCGTCCGTCAACCAGTCGGTAGTCCAGGCGGGTGACAGGCGGCGCTGGATCAGTGGGTCTGCGTAGCCAGCGGCCACCAGCGCTTCATGGATATGCTGTTCGATAACTTCCGTGGCTGGGCAGCCGGAGTAGGTTGGGGTCACATTGACCACCAGCCGTCCATCAAGCCAAGCGATATCGCGCACAATGCCCAGCTCAACCACACTGACCACAGGCACTTCCGGGTCGGGAACTTCCTGTAGTACAGCCAGCACGGTGTTGACATCGCCTTCGTCACCGGCGGGCGGCAGCCCGCTGCGGTCGCTGCCGATCAAGTCGCTGGAAGGCCAGTCATCGGTAAGCCTGTCAACGTTAGGTCTGTTATTGATAGGCGCAGACGGATGGTTACCAGACGGTCGCATCGGGATATGCCCTCGGCAGATATTGCATTTCCGCCAATAGAAAGCCCAGGTGCTCGGTGTGATGTCCGACTTTGCCGCCGGTATACATCCAGGCGTCGTAGGAAGGACGCACCAGCGTGGCTTCTTCAAGCACCTCTTCCACGGTGGCTTTCCAGCGAGAGGCAACGGTTTCCAGGTCAGGCGCGATGCTGGCTGCTAACATGGCCTGATCAATCTCGTCACCCTGCAGTAGCTCACCAGTGAACTGCCAAAGGTTGTCGAGCGCTCGCTGCATGCGGGTGTGGCTCTCTTCCGTGCCATCGCCCAGGCGAATCATCCATTCAGAGGAGCGGCGTAGGTGGTACGTTGCTTCCTTAAGCGACTTGGCGGCCACTTCAGCAATGCGCGGGTCGCTGGAGTGAGACAGCCCGTCAAGCAGGTGGACGTGCCATGCATCGAACAGGAACTGGCGCCCCATGATGTCGGCGAAGTCGCCGTTAGGCTGCTCGACGAGCAACAGGTTGCGGAAGTCCTGGGCATCGCGGCGAAAGGCCAAAGAGTCGGCATCATGAACCTGGCCTTCTGGTTCAGCAGCCATCAGATCAGCGGCCATCAGTTCAGCGGCATAGCCCAACCAGTTGCGCGCCTGACCGAAGAGGTCGAGACCCACGTTCATCAAGGCCAGTTCTTCTTCCAGCGCTGGTGCCTTACCGCAAAGTTGTGCGTGGCGCTGGCCGAGTACCAAGGCGCTGTCGCCAAGGCGCAGCAGGTAATCGGTCAGCGGTGCTTGTGTTTTTTGAGCTGTGTTTCGATGAGCCATGTTTTGCATCGCTGCCTCCCTTACATGTGGCCGACTTCTTTCGGCAGTTTGTAGAAGGATGCGTGGCGATAGACCTTGTCGTTAGACGGGTCAAACAGCGGCTCTTTCTCATCGGGAGAAGAGGCGGTGATTTCGCTGGCCGGAACCACCCAGATGCTCACCCCTTCATTGCGACGGGTATAAAGCTCGCGGGCGTTTTCAATGGCCATGCGGCGATCGGCGGCGTGTACGCTACCAACGTGCTTGTGATTGAGGCCGTGCTTGCTGCGTATAAACACTTCGAAGAGGGGCCAGTCAGCCATGAGGAAAGCCTCTGTGGTAAAGGAGCCCCGTGCCGCGGGGCTCTGTATTGTTTTAAGAGCTAGGTTTTAAAAACTAGGTTTTGAAAGACAAGTTTTAAAAGACAGGTTTTAAAAATCAGGCCGCCCGGCGTTGACGCTTGGCGGCATAAGCCACGGCGGCTTCACGCACCCAGGCACCGTTATCAATGGCGTTACGGCGTGCCTCGACACGCTCGCGGTTGCAGGGGCCGTTGCCCTTCACTACGTCGAAAAATTCCTGCCAATCGATTTCTCCGAACTCATAGTGGCCGGTCTCTTGGTTATATTTGAGATCCGGGTCAGGCGCGGTGCAGCCCAGCAGCTCTAGCTGCGGTACGGTTTGGTCGAGGAAGCGCTGGCGCAGCTCATCGTTGCTGTGGCGCTTGATCTTCCAGGCCATCGACTGGGCGCTGTTGGGTGAGTTTTCGTCGGATGGCCCGAACATCATTAGCGAGGGCCACCAGAAGCGGTTAATGGAGTCCTGCACCATGGCTTTCTGGTCATCGGTGCCCTCTTGCATCATGGTCAGCAGGATTTGATACCCCTGGCGCTGGTGGAAGCTCTCTTCCTTGCACACACGAACCATGGCGCGGGCATAGGGGCCGTAAGAGGTGCGCTGTAGCGGCACCTGGTTGACGATGGCTGCGCCGTCGACCAGCCAGCCGATCGTGCCCATGTCAGCCCAGTTGAGCGTCGGGTAATTGAAGATGCTGGAGTACTTGGCGCGGCCGTCGTGGAGCTTATCGATCTCTTCGTCGCGGTCGGCACCCAAGGTTTCCATGGCGCTGTACAGGTACAACCCGTGACCCGCCTCATCCTGAATCTTGGCCATTAGCTGCAGCTTGCGCTTAAGGGTCGGCGCGCGTGTCAGCCAGTTGCCTTCCGGCAGCATACCGACGATCTCGGAGTGAGCGTGTTGTGAGATCTGACGGATCAATGTCTTGCGATAGGCGTCCGGCATCCAATTCTTGGGTTCGATTTTAATTTCGTCATTGATGCGCTCCTGGAACTGGCGTTCCTCGGGGCCCATCTCGTCAAGTGTCTTAAGTTGGCTAGAACCGGTTTCCACGAGCTGCGCGTACATAGAGACCTCCGCGGCGTCGGTGTGTCAGGGAGTGTGACTTATCTTGCTTGAAGTATAGTGACACAAAATATTTTATCAATAAGTATTTTTGTGTGTCGCTTTAAGACTTTGTGATAACAGATGAGGCAAAGATGCTTGGTATATAAAGGAAAAATAGCCAAAGCTAAGTGATTCTGAATATGTTGGATTTTTTGCTTAAATTGACTGTATGGGCATAAAAAAGCCCTTGCAGGGCTGCCTGCAAGGGCGTCGGTCTTTCCGTCTTCCGTTTCACGCTAGGGCGATAAAAGCCTGTTAAGCAAGGAAGATTACATCAGCGAAGATCCTTGACGCGTCTGGCCTTACCCATCGAACGCATAACGCTTTCTACCGGGCACACTTCAACTTGGCTGCTGATACCAATGTATGTCTTGATGGCATGCTGAAGTTCTTGCGCGGCTTGTTCACAGGCCACGGGGTCGCGGGCGATGTCATGATGATTCGCTTCGACACGTACAAGTACCGTGTCCATATTGCCTTGGCGGCTGACTTCGATCTCGTAGTGGGGCGAAAGCGACGCGATCTTGAGCAGTTGCTCTTCGATCTGTGTGGGGAATACATTCACGCCGCGAATGATCAGCATGTCGTCGCTGCGGCCAGTGATCTTATCGATGCGCCGCATGGGGCGCGCAGTGCCCGGCAGCAAGCGGGTCAGGTCGCGGGTGCGGTAGCGAATTACCGGCAGGCCTTCTTTGGTCAAGGTGGTGAACACCAGCTCGCCGTATTCGCCATCGGGGAGTACTTCGCCGCTGGTGGGGTCGATGATCTCGGGGTAGAAATGGTCTTCCCAGATGGTCGGGCCATCTTTGGTTTCCAGACACTCCATGCCCACGCCCGGCCCCATTACCTCGGAGAGACCATAAATATCGAGGGCGTCGATGCCCAGACGCTGCTCTAAGGCAGTACGCATGCTGTCGGTCCAGGGTTCAGCGCCGAAAATGCCAGTGCGCAGTGGCAGCTTGTGAGGGTCGATGCCTTGGCGCTCCATTTCGTCCGCGATGTTGAGCATGTAAGAAGGGGTGACCATGATGATGTCCGGCTCAAAATCACGGATCAGCTGAACCTGTTTCTCGGTCTGGCCACCTGACATGGGGATAACCGCGCAACCCAGGCGTTCGGCGCCGTAATGCGCCCCCAGCCCACCGGTGAACAGGCCGTAGCCATACGCCACATGCACCTTGTCATTGCGGCTGCCGCCAGCGGCACGGATTGAGCGCGCCATCACATCGGACCACACATCAATATCTTTCTGGGTGTAGCCAACCACCGTGGGTTGCCCCGTGGTGCCGCTGGAGGCGTGGATACGCACGATCTCGCTCATCGGCGTGGCCAACATGCCAAACGGGTAGTTGTCGCGCAGATCGGCCTTGGTGGTGAACGGCAGTTTGGCGAGATCCGCCAGTGTCTGGATATCATCGGGATGCACCCCAGCCTTGTCGAAAGACTGACGGTAGAACGGCACATTGTCGTAAGCGTGCTTCAGGCTCCACTTCAGACGCTTGAGCTGAGTGGCGCGGAGCTCGTCGACGCTGGCAGTTTCCAAGGGGTCGAGAGTTGCAGTGTCGATAGGCGTAGCGGGCTGATTCATCAGGGGGCTCCGGTCAAGCAAGTTGTTATTGGACGAGTGTCTAAATGCGCCATGGTCTATGGAGCGGTTTTAGTAATGCTTATAAGCGCTCAATGATCAGGGCGTCTTTCATTGGTTGTCTCCAGCAGCGGTGTCTTCCAGGCGGCGTACGCTGCCGCGGATTTTGTAGGAACGTCCACGGAACAAGGCAACGGTATCGCCGTGCTGATTGCGCAACGTGATGTCGTAAATGCCGGTGCGCCCACGGCGGCTGCGCTCTTCGGCGGTGGCGGTGAGCTCATCGCCCAACTGGGCGGGGCCGAGATAGTCGATACTGCAGCCAGCGGCGACTGTGGCTTCATCGTAGCTATTGCAGGCAAACGCAAAGGCGGAGTCGGCCAGGGCAAACAGAAAGCCGCCATGGCAGTTGCCGTGCCCCTGCACCATGTCCTGACGCACGGTCATGGTCAGTTCGGCGAAGCCGGGTACCATGCGCGTAATGCGCATCCCCAGCCCTTGGCTGGCATGGTCGCGGGAAAACATTGCCTCGGCACAGGCTTCCGCCAGCTGTTGCGGGGTCAGTTGGGAGTCACTCATGAAAGCTTTCCTCACTCAGGGCTTTGCGGCGCAGCAGGAAAGAGCTGCGATAGCGCTCTTCGCCGTAGCTCTGCTGCAGGTGTGTAAGGGTACGGTGAACGAAGGGCAGTCCCAGCGAGTCTGCCCAGGCCAAGGGGCCGCGTGGGTAGTTGACCCCGGCCTGCATGGCCAGGTCGCCATCCTTGGCGCTGCACACGCCCTGCAAAACGGCATCGGCGGCTTCATTGGCGAGCATGGTCACGGTGCGCAATACCACCAGCCCTGGCGTGTCGGTCAGCCAGGCCACATCCATTCCCAAACGTTGGAAGAAAGCTGTGGCAAGCTGGCGGGCCTCGGGCGACGCTGTATGGCTGGCAGCAAGCCCTATGGCGCTGGCGCTGCGGTAGTCCAGGCACAGGTCGAACAGTACCAGGGCTTCGAGCCCTTCATTAACCGCGCGCTCGGCGGCGCAGCGCCCATCGCTGAGGGCCAGCACCAGGTCGCCTAGGTACAAGCGAGACGTACCGTCTTGTTGTAGCGATTCGCGATGTACCACATCAAGCCCGGCTTCCTGAGCGCGTTCCAGCAGCGGAGCGATGGTGCTATTCGCGCCCTGTACGACAAGTGCGGGCAGTTCCGCGTTTGCTGGTGCTGCAAACTTGGGCTGAGCCATAACGGTATTTGCACGCTCTCCTTCAGTAGGGTAGTCGAAGAAGCCTTGGCCAGACTTACGCCCCAGGCGACCGGCTTCAACCAGCGCCTGTTGCACCAGGGAGGGTTTGAACCGGGTGTCGCCGTAGTAGGCATCGAACACCGAACGGGTCACGGCGTAGTTAACGTCATGACCGATCAAGTCCATCAGCTCGAAAGGCCCCATGCGGAACCCGCCGGCCTGGCGCATCAGTGCATCCAGGGTGGCGGCATCGCTGGCAACTTCCTGTAGCAGGCGAAGACCTTCAGCATAGAAGGGCCGTGCCACGCGGTTCACGATAAAGCCCGGGGTGGAACTGGCGTGCACCGCGACCTTGCCCCAGGCGCTGGCGGTATCGAACAGAGTCTCAGCGACCTCGGTGGTGGTCGCCAGTCCAGACACCACTTCCACTAGCTTCATCACCGGCGCGGGGTTGAAGAAGTGCAGCCCCGCCATGCGCTCGGGGTATTCAAGATTGGCGGCAATGGAAGTAATCGACAGTGATGAGGTATTACTGGCGAGCAAGGTCTCCGGTGAGCATAGCGCTTCGAGCTGAGCAAACACCTGGCGCTTAATCTCAAGGTTCTCGACGATGGCTTCGATAATCAGGCGACTATCGGCCAGGGCATCAATGGCATCGGCAGGCTGTAGGCGAGCGATGATGTTATCCACATCACCTTGAGGCATCTTGCCCTTGGCAACACGCTTTTCCAACTGGCGACGAATGTTGTCGATACCGGCTTTTGCTGTGCCCGGTTGATTGTCATAGAGAATCACCGAGTGGCCAGCCTGGGCGGCTACCTGAGCAATACCGGCACCCATGGCGCCTGCGCCGATAACGCCAATAGTGGCGGTGCTAGGAAGTGCTGGCATATCACGCTCCCTTAAAGGTGGGGTGACGTTTCTCCATGAAAGCGCTGACGCCTTCGCGGTAATCCTCCGAGCGCCCGGCCAGCCGCTGAAGATCGCGCTCCAGGTCGAGCTGTTCGTTGAAGCTGTTATCGCTGCTGGCATGCAGGGCGCGCTTAATTAGTGCCAAGCCGCGTGTGGGTTGAGTGGCTAGGTGGCGAGCCATGTTCATGGCTTCTTCTTGGAGCGCTTCATCGTCAACGCAGCGCCAGATCATGCCCCACTGCTCGGCGGTCTCGGCGGGAAGTTTGTCGCCCAGCATTGCCAAGCCCTTGGCGCGGGCCATGCCCACTAAGTTAGGCAATGTCCAGGTGCCGCCGGAGTCTGGTATTAAACCGATCTTACAGAAGGCCTGAATAAAGCTTGCCGAGCGAGCCGCCAACACGATGTCGCAAGCCAGGGCGATGTTGGCACCAGCACCTGCAGCCACACCGTTCACCGCACAAATAGTCGGAAACGGCATGTCTTTAAGGGCGCGCAGCATAGGGTTATAGCGTTTCTCCAGCGACTCGCCGAGGTCAGGCGCTTGCTCGCCGGGCGCGACGCTACGGTCGGAAAGGTCTTGACCGGCGCAGAAGCCGCGGCCGCTACCCGTCAGCAGCAGAGCACGAACGCTTGGATCCTGGCGCACGGCCTTAAGCACCTTGCGCATCTCGGCGTGCATTTCGGTATTGAAGCTGTTCAGGCTGTCGGGGCGGTTCAGCGTAATACAGGCGACGCCGTCTTCGACGCTGTAAAGCAGGGGCGCTTGGCTCATGGGTAATATCCTTGTCTCAGTGCCCTTTAAAAGTGGCGGGTCGTTTTTCTAGGAAGGCACGAATACCCTCGTCGCAGTCGGCGGTGCCCTCCAGCAAAGTGAAGGCATGGCGTTCAAAGCGCATTCAGTGCTTCCGGGCGCTTCAGCGTGATGCATAAAACGCCTTCCATGGGTGTGGTTATTTTTAGAGTAGAGGGCATTTTTACCTCAGTTCGGCCTGGGGTGCGCAGGATGAATATCTGCCGAGTATAGGTTTATTTTGATACACATCAATATTGCCTGGTTGTCTTTAGTGTGTCGCTTATGGTTGTTTTGGTTTATTTATGCTTTTTTAACAATAGCTTGCATGTATTTTTTGCAAAGAGATGAGGGGTCTTAGACCATGGTATGAAAGACGGTTAAGTAGCTCAAGAAGGCACACCCAGCTCATATCTATCGAGTTTATCGACAGTTAGTACATCACTACTTAAGTAAGTGGTGGCAGGGAAAGCGTTTGATGTTTTGTTACGGGAAAGATAGTCTTCAAGAATATAGCGTATCAAAAAAATAAGTGAGTGCAGGAGCGCCCCATGACGCAATCAGCGCAGCAGATGTTCGACCTTCATCGTGAGATTCTTGACTGGGCTGTCGCCGCTACCTCTGGCCGTGATTTTTGGGCACCCTATCCAGAAAGCATACGCAAATACCCTGAGGATGCCGTTAAAGCGGCACCGTCTAACAATCCTGCCGCGAATGCTTCCCTATGTAATCAAGCCTTTGTTGCCAACCGCTTCGTGGTGGTGCAAAGCCGTCGCCACGGCCAATCAAACTAACGGAGAACGTTATGCCTTACTATCGACTTGAAGGGGTGACGCCAGTGGTTCACCCAACGGCTTATGTACATCCTACTGCGGTGTTGATCGGGGATGTGATCGTGGGCCCCAACTGTTATGTAGGCCCTGGCGCGGTGATGCGCGGCGATTTCGGCCGTCTTGTGCTGGAAGAGGGATCCAACCTTCAGGATACCTGTGTGATGCATGGCTTTCCGGGCTGCGTCACTAAGGTTGAGAAGGATGGCCATATCGGCCATGGCGCGGTACTGCATGGCTGCGTGATTGGGCGTGATGCCATGGTGGGGATGAACGCCGTGGTGATGGATGGTGCCAACATTGCTGAGCGATCTATCGTGGCGGCAGCAGCCTTCGTTAAGGCAGGCTTCGAGTGTGAGCCCCAGTCGCTGGTGATGGGGTCACCTGCAAAGGTCAAGCGCACGCTGAGTGATGAAGAGTTTGCCTGGAAACAACAGGGCACCCAAGAGTATCAGCGTTTAGTGACCCGTTGTCGTGACAGCTTGGAAGCCTGTGAACCGCTGGCAGAACTCGATGCTGACCGCCCAGCTTTGCTGGCCGGTGACACTCAGCCTAAACAGCAGACGCTGGATCAGTCGTCACAATCATAAGTTGCGGTATGCTCGATATGACGACTAATTCAGTTGTCTTGTGAGGCGTTCATTCCAGCCCGCCGAAGCGCTGGTAAAAACTGGGCCCGGGGGCGGGTAATGGGCCCTCGGCGGTTTCCAGGTGTCGATCTAGCCAGCGCTCTGCGCGTTCGTAGAGCAAACGATAGAGATTGCGGCAGAGCTGATGGGCGTAGCGGCCTTCCCACGCCGTGGGGAGGAGTTCGTCAGGCAGAAGGGGATCGCGTAATTGAACCTTGCGATACTCGTGAATAAGCAAGGTTCGCGCAATGAAGCACGCTTCCTGTCCCAAATGGTTCTCTGTGTTGAGGGCGTTCCAGAGGGGGCGAAACTTAACCAGAAAACGTTGGTAGAGCTCGGCTAATTCGTCGAGGTTCCAACTCTCTCTGACCTGGAGGCGTAGCGGTTTGCTGGTCATGGGCTCCATAGCCTGAGTTTGCATAACGATCGTATCGTCTGCCGCATCCAGTTCTTGCAAGGCCGCCATGGCTTCTGCGCATGACAGCGTAGGGTGTGCCAGCACGCCCTGTGCAAAACTACCAAAACCCAGCCATTCGAGTTCGTCACGAATCTGCTGACGCCGGTCTGGGGGGAGCTGTGTCAGCAATGCCAATGTCCACTGGCCCGACCAAGGAGGCTGAGCGCCGTGATAGACGCGTTTGAAAGCTTGTTCAAAACGCCGCCGCCCAGGGCCACTCAATCGGTAATAGCTGCGACGACCTACCTTTTCACCCCGTAGCCAGGTCTCATGGGTCAGCCGGTAAACAGAGGTACGCACTAGCCGCTCATTGATACCGATGGGCTCTACCAGCTTCGAAAG
The DNA here is from genome assembly GCF_031010195.1 of Halomonas sp. SpR8. Taxonomy (GTDB): domain Bacteria; phylum Pseudomonadota; class Gammaproteobacteria; order Pseudomonadales; family Halomonadaceae; genus Vreelandella. Next base: position 155,215 of record NZ_JAUAMC010000006.1, read on the forward strand.
ACTACCAAGCCACACGGTACCGCCCCGCGGAACGATTGAGTCGCCATAGACGGTAATAATCAGTGAGCCGGCGCGGATTGGTCGCCGCTTTTGAAAGTCATCAATAAGCGTAGTGACGCAGTCTGTAGCTGACGACATGGTGAAAGTTGGCTTCCTTTGCAGTGATTTTGTCAGTAACAAGGACAGAAAATATTACGAATATAGAAAATTATCGTATCACGTTTTTTGGTGATTTGACCTGAGTCGGTACTCTTTCGAAGTACGATACGGCATTTATTAAACGAGGAAGTCGCTTTGCCCATTTCCCTTGCTCTGCTTCACTTTGGTTGGTTAGGCGGAAAGGGGGCGCTGCTGGCCCTGAGCCTTCACTAAAGTGCTGCAGTTGTTTTATGAATTCAGGCATCAAAGGCCGCGCAGATACTCTTTTCTGAACGAAATTTAGCCTAGCAGAAGCCCTTCATCGATCGCTATAAACTCGCTGGCCTCATTGATTAGTGACGCTGCAGTAAGTTGAGGGACACCATAAACTTCGACTCGTTTTCCATGCTTAACACGGATTTTATTGGCCAGCAGATCAAAGTCACCATCGCCGGATACCAGCACGATCACATCTGCCTGTTCGGCATACTCAATGGCGTCGAGCGCGATGCCCACGTCCCAGTCACCTTTGGCGGAGCCATCTGAGCGTTGGATAAAAGGCTTCAGCTTTACCTCAAAACCAATCGCTCTGAGGATGTTTTGAAACTCTCGCTGCTTTTGATCGCCTCTATCGATGGCGTAGCAAAACGCTTTTACCACCTTTCTGTTAGCGGTTGCCTGGGCCCAGAACTTGTTGTAATCAAAGTTGCGGCGATACGACTCTTTAACGGTGTAATAGACATTTTGGATATCCACAAATATCGCAACGCTGGTCATAATAAGTAACCTTTTGCACGGTAGTGATCAGCTTAAACGGTTTGAATGGATAAATGTATCATGCTTGCCATGAGGGTTATCGCCACAGCACCCCCTGTAGCTTGCCCCACATCGCCGTAAAGCGCCCCGTCCGTATCCAATATCGACACTGGGATGTGCAGATAGCCAATGGGACAGCTAGGCTGACAGGGGATTTTCTTTCATGTCACACGCGGCCGTGGAGTCGTCAGTATGAGAACCTTGTCGAACATTGGGTTTGCTATCTTCGGTGCCGCGCTGGTCGCGATTAGTTACGGGCTGGCACGTTTTGCGTTTGGTCTGTTTGTACCCTCTATTAGCGCCGAGCTGGCACTCACATCGTACCTCATTGGCATCATCGGGGCGCTGCCGTTTATCAGTTTCGTGTTGGCCACACTGGTTGCTCCGCTTGCCGCTGATCGACTCGGTGCGCGTAATCTGGCGATGCTGTCGGGTGGTTTTGGGATAGGTGGTCTGGGACTGATCAGTCAGGCGTCAGGCCCACTTGCGCTAGGTGTGGGGGTGTTTATCTGCGGTATCTGCACCGGTTTGATGATGCCCGCCCTCACAGCCGCTATGCAGGCGCTGGTGAGCCGGACGATGCACGGGCGCGTCAGTTCCATTATGAACGCAGGCACCAGCGTGGGGATTATCGTGGCAGTGCCGACGGTGGTGTTTCTTGCGGATGCGTGGCGGCTGACTTACACGATCTTTGCCGTTCTGACCGGTCTGGGGGTAGCGGCGGCATGGTACTTCATTCCTTCCGTGTCACGGGTTATTCCCGCCAACGCTGCACCGCCGCCGCCTATCACCCGGTTGCAGTGGTCGCGGCTTATTCGGCTTACGTTATTTGCCTTCGCCATGGGCTTTGTGTCTGCACCGTACTGGCTTTTCGCCCCCGACTTGGCGGTTACCCTGGGTGCGCTGCCCGCTAACCAAACCGGTTGGCTGTGGTTTGCGGTGGGTATTGCTGGGCTTGGCGGTGCCGTGGTGAGTGATTTAGCCGACCGCAATAACCCGCCCATTACCCAGGCATTGATGCTGATGATGCTGTCTTCAAGCTTGGCATTGCTGGCCGCTAGCCCCAGTCAGTTACCGCTGGCGATGTTTTCCGCGATGGTCTTCGGGCTTGCCTATATGAGCTTAACGGGACTGTATCTGATGACGGCTATCCGGCTATTGCCGGGGCGGCTATCAATGGGGCCAGTACTGCCGTTTATGGCCTGTGCGCTTGGGCAGGCCGTGGGCTCTCCGGTGGTCGGTATATTGGTTGATGGCGTTGGCTATGCAGAAGCGTTTTCGATCTTCTCAGTGGTGGGCATCCTGGTCGCGGTGCTATCGCCCATCTATCCAGGCCATATCGATTACTGGGCAGACTGGACAGACGAAACGGTAGAAGAAGCACCAGAAGAGCAGCCGCTAGTGGAAGATACCGGGCTTCAGGCAGCCTATGACCACCAATTGCTGGATGAAAATGGTGAACCCATCGAAGCCAACGAACCCATTGAACCCGAGGCAGAAGAGAAAGGTACGCCTTGAGTGTTGTAGGTCGCATTAAACAGAATAGCGAGCGATTTCGACTGCTCCACGTGCCGCCAAAGACGGCGCTGGAGAGTTGTTGGTAGCTTTTCAAGGGCGGCTCCTGGATCTCCTGCGGCAACGAAACCCGCCTCAGCGCGCGCTATGCGTTCCGCCGTCACTTCTTCCAGCACTTATTATGAAAGCGATGCACGCATGGCGGAGTACGCGGAATTTCATTACGGCGATGAGTGGTTTAGCGTTGCCAATTTCCCCCGGGCCTTGGCCAACAAGGCACTAGCCGCCATGGCCGGTTAATCAAAGCGAGTTCGGTTAACTGGCCAACTCCAAGGGTATTATGGCGATTAGAGAAGGATGGAAAGTCTCCAGCGCAGAACGGCTCAGACTAGCATCGATGGCTTAAACAGTTCCGTTCGATCAATAGATTTACCTGACAGCATGAACTCTCCCATGCCCCGGTAGTGCAGCGACTCTTCCTCATCTGCCGAAGGCGCTACGTGGGCTTTAACGACCTCCGATTAGATGGCTTGATACGAGCATTCACCTCTATGCGCTAAAGCGGCTATGTCTCATTTAGTGAGATGAAATCGTGAATTTGTCTTGCTATGTTTTAGCCTACATAAACAAATAACGATAAGCACAATGCCGGTAAATAAAAGCAGCACAGCGTTTGGTCCTACGACGCTCAATCATGCCATGCAAATATTGCAGATTACCGCGCGTGGTGGCTACCGGGGTGCAAGTATAGACGATTATCTGAATGCGTTGAGCTTCAGCCGTCCTACGCTCTACCGGTTGTTAAAAGGTCTCAAGCAGCAAGGGTTCTTACGCTCTTCTCCTGTCCGTGGGCGTTATCTGCTGGGTTATGAGCTGCTAGTGCTGGGTGCCCAGGCGGGCAATGGCGCGGGATTGAGGGACTTGGCCCGGCCAAGGTTACTGGCGCTGGCGCAGCGCTGGGGAGACAGCTTCTACCTGTTCGCTCGCGATGGCGTCAATGCTGTCTGCCTGGAAGTACAGAACGGTGCTTATCCGGTGGGGAGTTTCGTTAGGGCGACGGGGGGACGTTTGCCACTAGGCGTTGGCCAAGCGTCGATTGCCTTGCTCGCGTATCTCGGTGCGGATGAAAGAAACGAAATACTCAGCCATAACGCGGAACGGCTGATAGACGAATACGCGATTGCCATCGCTGACATCGACGCCGAAATTGCCCACCAACTGAAACATGGTTACGCCCGGGGCGTAGAAGGTTCGTTGCTCCCGGAATACAGCGGTCTGGCCATTCCTATTCTTGACCATAGCGGCCACCCCTTGGGTGCCATGAGCTGTTCGATGCTCAAATCGCGTATGACGGCAGATCACAAGTGGGAAGTGCTCCAAGGCATGCAGGAAGAGGTTGCCGCCATGGTCAATCAGGCCCATGGCCTGCTGTATCTGGATTAACGCGCTATGCCACACACTACGCATCCATCCCATCAGCGCCCTTGTGGCTGGAACGCTTGGCTAGCCGAGCGCCAGCCGCGCCCCGCTCTACGCGGTCACTCCGAGGCAGATGTCGTCATCATCGGAGCCGGTTATACCGGTTTTGCGGCAGCCTCTGCCTGGCACCAGGCGCGCCCTGGAGACCGTATCAAGATCCTCGAAGCTGATCTGATAGGCGAAGGAAGCCCAGGGCGCAACTCCGGCTTTATGCTGGAAATTGCCCTGGCTAACGATGCTCGCCCCGAAGAGCTTGAGCGCATGGAGAAGCTGAACGCGTTAAGCCGACAAACCATGGCGCTACTGCGCGCGCGTGTCGAACGTTTGGGTATTGACTGCCAACTCGAGCGTAGTGGCACCTATCGCGCTGCCCGTAGCGCGATAGGCCAGCGCGCTTTGAACCAGTATGAAGCGTTTCTGAAGGCTGCTGGGCTTCCCTACCAAACGTTGAACGGTAGCCAACTCGCTGAGCGAATCGGTACGCACTACTATACCCAGGGGATTTATTCGCCGGACTGCTATCTCGTCCAGCCCGCCGCATTGATTGTGGGTTTAGCGGATTCATTGGAAGCCGGTATCGAGCTGCATGAGCGCTCGCCAGCGACTCAAATAGTACCTGATGGGAAGAAATGGCGCGTTACGACACCCGAAGGCGACGTTACGACTGGGCAGGTGATTCTGGCTAATAACGCTTTTTCCAGGGCCTTGGGTGCCGACCCTTCGCGGCTAACCGCTATTTATACCTACGCCGCTATTACCGCGCCTTTACCGGAACCAGAGCGCCAACGCATCGCCGCAACGACCTGGGGGCTGCTCCCCGCACACCGCTTAGGCTGTACGCTGCGCACTACCGTTGATGGCCGCTTGATGATCCGCTCGCGTTACAGCTATGAGCGCGAAGCCGATAACGCCCGTATCGAGGCCGAACTGAAAGCGAGCCTTGAGGCCCGCTACCCGGAGCTCACCCCCGTGCACTTCGACAAGGTCTGGGGAGGTACCACCGGGCTGACCTATAACGGTGCACCACTTTGGGGCGAGATCCAGCCCGGGTTGTATGTTTCGGCGGGGTGTAATGGCGGCGGTATCGTCAAAGGTACCTTCCTGGGCGATGCCTTGGCCCGATACGCGCTCGGACAGCCGGTTGAGGATATTGCGCCGCTGTTCGGCAAGGCGAGCTGGATGCCCCCTGACCCCGTTCGTCGGTTGGGTTTCTACCTGACCAGTGAAATGGAGCGCCGTAAGGCAAAAAACGAAACCTGACTCCACCCACCACTATAAAAAAAGAGAGATGACAATGGATCCTCAAGATCATATCGGGCTGCTGTCCATTATGCCGGCGGCATTGGCCATCGTGCTGGCATTTGTCACCCGTAATACGGTTTTTTCGCTGGCTGTTGCCTGTTTCGTTGGGGTGATTACCCTGGGCAATGGGCTGATGGGGTTTCCGACGCTGTTAAAGGAAACTCTGGGCACCACCAGCTTCTCCTGGATACTGCTGTTGGAGCTATTCATTGGCACAGTGATCGCGTTTTTCCAACGCACCGGGGCGATTCAGAACTTTACCGCCTGGGTGGAACGCCGTGCTTTATCGCGGGTACGGGTTCAGTTGGTTGCCTGGGTGATGGGCATGTTCGTTTTTTTCAGCGACTACTTCAGCCCTCTGTTTGTCGGTAGCACCATGCGTGGCCTAACGGATCGGTACCGGGTTTCGCGGGAAAAACTGGCCTACATCGCCGACTCTACCTCGGCGCCGGTAAGTGTCATGGTGCCCATCACTGGTTGGGCAGTGTTTATCTCCGGCCTGTTGATCGGTATGGGCCCCATCGAAAATGCTGCTCAGGCGATGGGAGTCTTTCTGCATGCGATACCTTTCAACCTCTATGCATGGCTATCGGTGTTGGTGGTCGGGCTGGTGATCGTGGGCGTCATTCCGCTCTTTGGGCCGATGCGCGAAGCCGAGCGCCGGGCTCAGGAGGAGGGCAAAGTGCTGCGTGATGGGGCAGAACCGCTGGTGGGTGAGGAACTGACGGAAATTCCGCCTTATGAAGGGGCACGCACCAGCCTGTTCTGGAATTTTTTCGCCCCGGTTCTGGTAGTGGTTGGCGTTGCGGTGGGCACCTTTATCGTGATGGACTCGGCCAAGACCATGGAGGCATTTCTGGCGGCTTCCGTGTTTCTCGGTATCGTTATGCGCCTTCAGGGCATTCCCTTCAGCGATATTATGAAAACCTCAATGGCAGGGATGAAGGGGGTAATGCCCGCCATTATCATTCTGGCGTTAGCCTACTCGTTGAATCAGCTCTCCAAAGACATGGGCACGGCTAACTATATCGTCGAAGCCACCGCTGGCTGGCTAACACCGGCTCTGCTCCCGGCCATGACGTTCCTGATTGCCGCTGTTATCGCTTTTTCAACCGGCACCTCTTGGGGCACCTTCGCTATCATGATGCCGCTGGCTGTGCCGCTCGCGTTCAACTTTAGCGGCGATATGGTTACACCGCTGGTGTATGCCACAGTGGCCGCTGTGGCGGGTGGTGGGGTCTTTGGGGATCACTGTTCGCCCCTGTCGGATACCTCAGTGCTGGCCTCAACAGGGGCTGCTTCTGATCATATCGATCATATCAAAACGCAGATTCCCTTCGCGCTAGCCGTCGCTATGCTTTCCCTGGCGATGTACCTGTTGCTTGGCCTCACGCTGTAACACCGTTCTCCCTGCGATGACAAAGAGCGTGCGTTGTCGCAGGACTAACACCAAACGGTACTACCCAGCAGGACGGCGCATCACGGTCATCAACACTCCCGCGCCGATCAAGCTACCAGCACCGCAGCGGTGCAACAGGCGGCGAAACCTGGCGGACATGAGTTGTCGGCTAGTGGTCGACAGCAGTGTATAGCTGAGATCTGAGATGACTCCTATCACCAGAAAGGTGGTAAACAGGATCGCCAACTGGGGCGCCAACGGTTGGGTCTGGTTAATAAACTGCGGCATAAAGGCCATAAAGAATAGAATGCTTTTGGGGTTCAGGAGTGTCACCCAAAATGCCTTTGCGGTGCCTTGTTTAACGTTAGCCCCAGAGGCTTCCAGGTCGTTCAATTGGCCGGACTCACGCCACATCTTGATGCCAAGATAAAGTAGATAGACAACCCCTAGCCATTTGACGATGGCGAATAGCTCCGCCGACGCCATCAGCAGGGCGCCTACGCCGGCAAAGGAAAGCGACATAGCCACCAAATCGCCCATAAAAAAGCCGGGCAGCATCGCCAGCGCGGCTCTGCGGCCTTGATTGATGCCGGTCATGACCAGCAGGGCAACGGCAGGGCCAGGGGAAGCGATCACCAAAAACGAAGCCAATACAAACGATAGCCAGAGCTCAATCGACATAGCGTTAATCTGCCTGTTGTTGAATTATTAATTAAATCTCGCCATATAGTTGTAAGCTCTGTATTGCCGCGTGGCAATTCTATCCGCTGATTTACTGCGCTATTTATTGAGATAATGCTTCGCTTACGACACTGAAGCATCGCTAAGTGTTGCATTCGCTGACAGTTAGCCAACGCCATCGGTTATTTGATAACCCTCAATAGTAGGCAGGGATAACACCATGGCTGAGCCCATTAGCGCGTCAGTCAGTTTGCTTGAGCCTCAGGTGTTGACGTGTAGCGCTTAAGGGTTCACGGTATGGGCAGTGGTTAGCAAGTCGAACGTTGTCAGCAGTATCGAAGCATCTTCAGTGTTTGAGTCTGGTGAAAGTCTCTTGTTATACCCACTGCAGTTCGGGTATTTCCCCCGGCAATATTTCACAAAATCGAGGATTTCGATCATGGCAACTGGTACTGTAAAGTGGTTTAACGACGCCAAAGGTTTTGGTTTCATCTCTCCAGAAGATAGCGGCGACGATGTGTTTGCCCACTTCTCTGAAATTCAAGCTGAAGGTTTCAAGTCCCTGGAAGACGGTCAAAAGGTCTCTTTTGATGTGACTCAGGGTCAGAAAGGCCTTCAGGCTTCCAATATTAAGGTTATAGGCTAAGCGCCATACCAAAATGTTGAATATCGATTAGATCGGTAAGCTTAAAAAACCTCGCCAAGAGCGGGGTTTTTTGCGTTCCGCTGATGGTATTCAATGGCTTATACGAAGTTTAATTTTTGCAACGCGTGGCTTGGCACGTAGTGGTTTATTCAAACGGATATCGGTAAAACAGCGTTAGAAAAGGCTTAATAGCCGCCCGAGGGTTTCCATGCCTCGTTCGCTGCTAGGCGTCCAGGGAGATCCGTAGCTCAGACGTATGCAATGGCGGAACTGCTGGGTTGCGGAAAAGATGGGGCCTGGAGCTAGGCTAACACCCTGATCCAATGCCAAATTAAACAACCGCAGCGAATCCACTTCTTCGGGAAACTCCACCCATAAAAAGTAGCCGCCTGCCGGGCGGGTGATGCGGGTATGGGTAGGGAAGTAGCGATCGGCGGCCGCCAGCATGCTGTTTTGTTGGGCTTCCAGAGCGTGACGGAGCTTGCGCAAGTGGCGGTCATAACCGCCGTGCTGCAAGTAGTCGGCAATCGCCGCCTGGGCGGGCACCGAAGGCGAGATGGTGGTCATCAGTTTTAGCCGCGAAATAGCCTGGGCATAGCGGCCACCCGCAACCCAGCCAACCCGGTAGCCAGGTGCCAAGCACTTTGAGAAAGAGCTGCAGTGAATCACCAAGCCCTCATCATCGAGGGCTTTTACGGGCGCAGGCGGCGTGCTGCCAAAGTACAATTCGGCATACACATCATCCTCTAGCATGGGTATCTGGTGCTGTTTTAACAGCTGATAAAGGGCTTGTTTACGTTCTTTACTCAGGCTGGCGCCGATGGGGTTCTGCAGATGGCTCATAAACCAGCAGGCTTTGATCGGCAGCGTCTCTAGCCGCTCTGCCAAAACGTCGAGGTCGATTCCCTCCCGTGGGTGAACCGGTATCTCCACGGCGCGAAGTTTTAGCCGCTCCAATACCTGCAGGCTGGCATAAAACGCTGGGGACTCTATTGCCACCAGATCACCCGGCTGAGTCACACACTGAAGGGCGAGATTAAGCCCCTCCATGGCGCCATTGGTAATCACCAGCTCATCCATCGGCAGTTGAATACCGCCCAGCATGTAGCGCAGGGCAATCTGCCGACACAGATCGGTGTGCCCGGTGGTCATATCAGCCACCACCTGTTGGGGCGAAAGCTCGCGCAACCCCCGTGTCATGCTAGTGGCCAGGCGAGAAAGCGGAAACAGCTCGGGGCTGGGAAAAGCCGAGCCGAAGGGCACCGTTCGGTCATCTTGCAGCGAGCCAAGCACCGAGAACACCAGCTCGCTGACTTCTACCTCCGCCGGGTCGGTGGGCTGCAGTGTCACGCGTGGTTCTTCCAGCAAACGCCGGGCGTGTTCACGAACAAAATACCCCGAGCGCGCCCGTGCTGTGATAAGCCCTTGGTTTTCCAGTAAGTAATAAGCTTGGAATACCGTAGAAGGGCTGATGCCATGATGTCGGCTGGCCTGGCGCACTGAAGGAATGCGCTCCCCAGGGCCAAGCACGCCCTGGCGAATCAGCGTGGCTATCTCATCGGCAAACTGTTCGTAGCGTTTCATGGGATAAACCGTCGGTGCATTGAGTAAAACGCCCGAATACTCGATCACAGTGTTAGCAGGCACAGCGCGGCTCTCTGCGTATGGAAAACACCACTGTGTCGCACGTGAAAAGTATAAAACAGGCTCAAATATATTAATAAACAGCATATCAGAAAGCAGGGATATGGGTGCGCTGATGCTAACTGATACGCTTTATTTATCTGCAGCTGCGTCTGTTTGTGTCTCCTCTGTACAGGCAAAGTAGCGGCTAACTTAAAAGTCGCGCCTGCTAACAAATGGTTAATCATCTACCCGCGACGCCCCTCGACCGCATAAAACTCCATTCCCTCTTTTTTGGATATCGGTATGACGCAACGCATCCCACTGCAAGACCTGACCACCGAGGCCGCGGTTGAACACCATACGCCTCCGCCTCATAAATCCCATCGGCCTCCCAAACCTGGGCATATTTATGTGCGCGAAATAGGCGGTTTTTTTCAGCGTATTCGGCGCCACTCTAACTGGCTGCTGATGGCGCTCTATTTCGGCTTGCCGTGGATCAATTGGGGCGATCGGCCGCTGGTGTGGTTTGACCTCTCTGCCCAGGAATTCCACCTGTTTGCGGCGACGTTTTATCCACAGGACTTTATCTTACTCACCTGGATTCTGGTGCTCTGCGCCTTTGGTCTGTTTTTGATCACGGTGGTGGCAGGGCGCGTGTGGTGTGGCTATAGCTGCCCGCAAAGCGTGTGGACGTTTCTGTTTATCTGGTTTGAGCATCGCCTGGAGGGGCCTCGGCACCGTCGCATTCGACGTGATAAAGCACCTAGGAACATTGACACGCTTTGGCGAAAGACCGCTAAACATACAGCTTGGCTACTGATTGCTCTGGCAACGGGGATAGCTTTTGTCGGCTACTTCACGCCCATCAGAGCGTTAGTGGTGGATACGTTTACCTTGGATGCACACCCATTGGCGTTGTTCTGGATTGGCTTTTTTACCCTGTTCACCTACTTGAATGCCGGTTGGCTTCGCCATCAGGTGTGTCTGCATATGTGCCCCTATGCGCGCTTCCAGTCGGCGATGTTCGACGCCGATACGCTGATTGTTTCCTACGATGCCGCCCGCGGTGAGCCGCGCCGCAACCATCCTCAAAAGGGCGTTGAGGCCACTCGCGCTGGCGACTGCATCGACTGCGAGCTGTGCGTTCAGGTATGCCCCACCGGCATCGATATTCGTGACGGGCTGCAGTACGAGTGCATTGGTTGTGCGGCGTGCATCGATGCCTGCGATAGCGTGATGGCGCGGATCGATAAGCCGCTTGGCCTGATTCGGTACACCACCGAACGCGCGCTGGAGGGTAAACCGACCCGCTTTTGGCGCCCTCAGCTATTGGCTTATACGGCGGCGTTACTCTCCATGGTGGTGCTGTTAGTCGGTTTCTTGAACGCCCGGGTGCCTATTGATGTAGAGATTGCCCGCGATCGCCAGGCGCTGTTTGAAAGCACGGTCGAGGGCCGCATTATCAATTACTACAACGTGACGCTGCGCAATCAAGATAACCAACCCCATCATTACGTGATATCCGCCATGGGGCTACCAGGGCTTCGTCTGCAGGGTGTGGATACGTTAGAAGTAGCGGCTAACGAGACACGCAGCCTACGTCTAGCCCTCACCGCCGATGCTGGTGATCTGTCACGGCCCAGCCATTCCATTGAACTGCGCTTCATTGCATTAGACGACCCCTCGATAGTAAGCGTCAGTGAAACACGTTTTCTGGGGCCTTCTAGGGAGTAGTGGCTATAGCGCTAGGCGCTCGATAGGATCTCGGGAGGCGAGGAGCCTGGGATCCTATTAGAACCATTTGTTAACCATCCCCTGACGTTTTATCAGTGCACATAGTGAGTTTATTTCTGCATTGTTAATTAACGACAGATCGGCGAAATATGGCTGCCGGTCAACAATGAAGAGCAACAACAATCTATAAGTGCGCTGAGGTCGTTATGTCTTCCCCGTTTGAAAATATCCGTGTTGTGGATGCTACCCACGTATTGGCGGGGCCTTTCGCTACCTACCAAATGGCCGTGCTGGGTGCTGATGTGATCAAGGTTGAGTCCCCCAGCGACCCGGATCAAGCGCGCATGCAAGGGTCTGATCGTGCGCTTAATGATCAGGGGCTGGGCACTGCCTTTATGTCCCAAGCTAGCAATAAAAAAGCCGTGGCGATCGACTTTAAACATCCCCAAGGGCGTGAGGCGTTAAAGAAGCTACTCGCCACTGCGGATGTGTTTGTCGAAAACTATCGGCCTGGGGCATTAGACAGACTCGGGCTGGGCTATGAAGCCCTTAAAGAGCTCAACCCTAAGCTGATCTACTGCTCCATTTCAGCCTTTGGCAGCTCCGGCCCACGCCGGGAGCTCACTGCCTACGATAATGTTATCCAAGCCTATTCGGGGATGATGGCAATGACCGGCGACCGGCATACCGGCCCGCTAAAAAGCGGCGCACCGGTGGTGGATTATGCCACCGGTACCACGGCGGCGTTTGCCATCTCAACAGCCCTATTCCAGCGTGAGCGCAATGGTGGCAGAGGGCAGTTTGTAGATGTCTCCATGTCAGATACAGCGCTGATGCTCTCAAGCCCCTATTTAACAGCGTTGCTGTGGAACGGCAAAAAACCGGAACCCAAAGGTAATACCTTTCCCTTTGCCACCATCGGCTGCTACCAAGCCTCGGATCAGCCGTTAATGATCGCCGCCTCTAACTTGACCCAGCAAAAGCGTTTGTGGACGGCTCTGGGTCGGGAGGACATGATCAAACAGAACAATAATCAACGTCTTGATAGCCACGCTGAAGAGGCCAAGGTAATCGCCGAGATTATTAGCACGATGACTGCCGACTACTGGGAAACCTTTCTGCAGAAACGTCGGATTCCTGCCTCACGGATTAGACGATTAGAGGAAACCCTGGCCGATCCCCATGTGCAATCACGAGGCGTTTTGCACGCCCAGCCATTAAGCCCAGACGTTGAACAAGCGCTCACTGTGCCTGTATCAGCTTTTTGTATGTCTGAAGGTACCCGTGGCATTACGTCGCCACCGCAAAAAGTGGGCGCGCAAACTGCTGAGGTACTGATGAGTCTGGGCTATTCAAAGCAGGATTTGGCGGCACTTATCGCTGATGGTGCAATCAGCGGGCCTTTAGAAAGCAGCGTTGATATCGATAGCCGCTTAGGAGATCGGCCGTGAATAACACTACGCCCAACCCGCTTGAACGCCTGGCCCAGGCTGCTTATCGCTGGAACACTCGCCCGCTGGACGCGGAGACTGATTGGGCCGCTCGCCGGGCACTGCTGGACTGGTTTGCCACCACGCTCCCGGGGTGCAGCCAAGCGCCCGCCACGCTGCTAGCAGATGCCTTTGCCGCCACCCGAGGCGAGGGCAGAGCGGTGTGCTATGTGGATGGCCACCTGGGGTCGCCGCGTTATGCCGCTTTGCTCAATGCCACGGCGAGCCACACCGTTGAGTTTGACGATATCTTTAAAGACGGCGGCTACCACCCCGGTAGCTCAACGATAGCGGCGGCTCTCGCGGTTGCGCAGGACATCCAGGCCACGCGTGAGCAGCTTCATCGCGCCATTATTGGTGGCTATGAAGTGGGCTGCCGTATTGCCCTTGCTATCCAGCCCAGCCACTACCGCTTTTGGCACACCTCCGCCACGGTGGGCACCATAGGGGCGGCGGTTGCAACCGCGATGCTGCTCGGCGCCACGTCTGAGCAAATTGGTCACGCCATAGCGTTGGCCAGTAGCTTTGCCGGGGGGCATCAGCAGAACTTACAGGGCGAGGGCATGGCCAAACCGCTACACGCAGGCCACGCCGCCGATGCAGGGTTAATGGCGGGCATGGCAGCGGCAAAAGGAGTCACCGCATCGCTGGACAGCCTGCATGCCAGCCATGGATTTGCGGCTGCCACCAGCGACTCCACGGGTAATTGGGGTACGGCGCTTGAAGGGCTTGATGAGTGGACGCCGATTACCCGCATGACGGTGAAAAACCATGGCTGCTGCGGGCATATTTTTCCCGCCCTGGATGGCTTGAAAGCGCTGCAAGTCTCTGCGCCCATTACAGCGGAGAGTATTGAATCCATCCATATCGAAGGCTACGGCGCGACCTATTCGATGTGCAATCGTCCGACTCCTTCATCGGCTCAAGAGGCGCGCTTCAGTATCCAGTACTGTATTGCCGCTTACTTGGTATTGGGCAAGGTCAGGCTGCAAGCCTTTGAGCCGCCGGCGCTGGAGGATGACCGCATCCGTGCGTTAATGCCCAAGGTGAGTGTCGTGGAACGCGCCGATATTGCAGCTCGTTACCCGCGCCAGCGGATGGCCAATATCATTGTCACTTCCACAGATGGAAACACCTATCAGCATCTACAGGAGACCCGTAAAGGAGATCCTGAGAATCCCATGACCGATACTGAGCTGTTTGAAAAGTATCAAGAGTTGGTAAATGGCTCGCTTTCACCTGCTGCGAGTCAGTCACTGCAAGAGGTCGTGATGTCGAGCAACCAACTGCCAGGCTCTATTGAGTTAGTTAATACATAAGTGGCAGACAATAAGTTAACCAAACCCCAATTTATCGTTGGTGGTGGGTAATTTGAGGCTGTGCCAGTATCGATAAAGTGGTTATCACAATTATAACGATTGAGGTATTTAACGTGGTTAATAAGACAACTCCTTTGCGTAAGTTAATAGCTGGCGCTGTATTTATATCATTGGCACTCCCATTAACCGCTGCAAACGCGAGTGATGACAGTTGGCCACAAGGCCCTGTTAGCTTTGTTATGCATACCCAGGCAGGTGGGTCGGCAGATGTATTTATAAGGACGCTAGCCGAGTCATTAGAACCACAAATTGGCCAGCCTATTGTGGTGATCAACTCTCCAGGAGGTGCGGGTGCAACCCAGATGTCGCGCCTTAAGAGTGCAAATCCCGATGGTTTAACGCTGGGTATTAATACGCTATCCCACTTTACTGGGATGTTGACCAACTTAAAGGGTGTTTTTGCACTAGATGATTTTTCCTGGATAGCCTCTACCCAAGAGGATGTTCATATTGTTTTTGCAAACCAAACATCAGAAATAGATAGCATTGACTCGCTGATTGATAAAGCCAAAGAGGGTGGCGGTAAAGTCAGTGTGGGCGGGTTTGGTCCTCAAGGATCCACACAAAATATCGCTATTTCGATGCTTGAGAATGCGGCTGATGTCGAGTTTGAATGGATTGCATACAACGGCACCCCTGACATTGTAGCCGCCGTTATGGGCGGACATGTAGATGTTGGGGTTTCTAATCTTAGTGCGTTAAAAACATTTTTTGATGCCGAAAGAATCCAGGGGCTTGGCGTCATCGCTGATGAGCGCCTAGCGGCTCTTCCCGACGTGCCGACTTTTTCTGAGCAAGGCGTTGATGTGGATACCAGTTGGGTACAGGTTCGGGGTGTATTTGGGCCAGCAGGCATTCCTGTAGAAACGCAGCAACAAATCGCTGATGCGTTTCATGAAGCCATGAAGAGCGAGCATTATCAAACCTATGCCCGTAATGCGGGAATTACCGACTCTTGGATGGGGCCGGAAGCGTACACCGAGTTTGCGTATCGCATTAGCGAGGTGGCTAGCGCTGAATTAGACCAGTAGGTTTTGAACGTTAGTGGTCTTTAGTTTTGCTAACTGGGAGTGATTAATTAACAGCTCTTAGTTGGTGAAAATAAGTTGGTGAAAATAAAATTTCAACTGCTTTTTAATGACGCAATAACAATAGCTATAAAAGAGCTATAAAAAGAGGTGCATGCCCATGTTTGCTAAAAAAAGAAACCTAATGACCAAGATGCTGGTAAGCGTTGCCGTTATATCAGCGGTAATCGCTAGTGCCCCGGTCACTGCTGATGACAGCGAATGGCCGCAAGATACCGTCCGCATCATTATGCACACTAAAGCGGGTGGTTCCGCCGATGTGTTTATGCGAACGCTTGCTGAGTCGTTGGAGCCTCAGATCGGCCAATCTATTGCGATTATAAATTCCCCAGGCGGCGGTGGTGCTAGTCAAATGTCGCGGGTACGCTCTGCAGAGCCTGACGGACTGACGCTGGCGGTTAATACTCTTTCCCACTTCACCGGCATGCTCACGAATTTGAAAGGCGTGTTTGCCATTGATGACTTTAGCTGGATTGCGACGGCGCAGTCTGATCCCAACTTGATCTGGACACAAACCGACTCACCGATAGGTGATCTGGATGATTTGATTAACGAAGCTAGACAGCGCGATGGAAAAGTGACGGTTGGCGGGTTTGGGCCGCAGGGTTCTACGCAGCATATCGGTCTTAGCATGCTTGAAAATGTCGCCGATGTGGAGTTTGAGTGGGTGCCTTTTAACTCCACGCCCGACATTGTTGCCGCTGTGTTAGGTGGCCATATAGATGTGGGGATGTCCAACTTAAGCGGTGCTCAGGCGTATTTCGACGCGGGCCGTTTGAAAGGGCTTGGGGTACATGGCGAGGATCGGCTAGAGAGTCTTCCCGATGTGGCTACTTTTGAAGAGCAAGGCTACGAGGTTGATTCAAGCTGGGTACAGGTAAGGGGCATCTTTGGCCCAGCCGGTATGCCCATGGAGCTGCAGCAGCAAATTGCCGATGCTTTCCATGAGGCGATGAAAACCGACCACTACCAAGCTTATGCGCGTAGCGCTGGGGTAACAGACTCTTGGATGGGCCCTGAAGAATATACCGAGTTTGCTTATCGAATTAGTGAAGTCGCTCAGGAAGAGCTAGACAAATAAAATCACTGTTATTTAGATGATTTAATGCGGCGAATCTCTTCGCCGCATATTAATGCTTTCCTTTACTTATTGAAGCTCTATACCCCACCTTCGCTATAACAATTTGATAGTCAGACCCTTATTTTTCGTCAATGGAAGATATAAAGCATTGTGGTCAAAATAACTGTTAGCGCTTTATTTCTAATGGCTAATTATTGCTATTAACGACTTATTTCTAATAACCCTGCAAATAATAACGTATTAGAGGATCTGGTTATGAACCAAGAATCATTAGTGTCTTATTCAGTTGAAAATGGCATTGCCCTGCTCACCCTAAACCGCCCCGATAAACGCAACGCCATGAGCGATGCCATGCGCGCTGAGTTAGTCGCCCATTTAGTCAATATCCGCACGGATCGCTCGGTGCGTGCCTTGATACTCACCGGAAGCGGCAAAGGGTTCTGCGCAGGCGGCGATATCGCCGGTATGAAAACCCGGATGGAAGCCGACCCCGCCACCGTTGGTTTTAACGGTTGGGAGCGCCAGCAAGGCGTTCACTATGCGGCTAGCCTGTTGCTTAACTTGCCCATTCCGACCGTCGCGGCGGTGAATGGAGCGGCGGCTGGTCTAGGCGCGGATTTAGCGCTCTCCTGCGATTTTGTGATTGCCTCGGACTATGCCCACTTCACCTGGGCTTATATTGCCCGTGGGTTGATTCCTGATGGCGGTGGCATGTACTTCCTGCCACGCCGGGTCGGGCTGCCGCGTGCCAAGGCACTGATTTTCAGTGGTCGGCAGGTCAATGCCGATGAGGCGTTGCAGCTAGGCATTGCTGATCAGCGCTGTAGTGCTGATGCACTGCTGAGCACAGCCCACGCCATGGCGGATGAGATGAGCAGCGGTTCACGCACAGCGGTGGCCCTCACTAAATCAATTATCAATAAAAGCTACGAAATGTCCGAACAGCAGGTGTTTGCTGAAGGCAGCAAAGCCCAGGGCATCTGTTACACCTCTGAAGAGCACCGTACCTCGGTGCAGGCATTCCTTGACCGCATGAAGGAGGCTCAACAATGAGTCAAATTAACGCCCTCCTGAATCCTAAAAGCATTGCGGTCATCGGTGCCTCCGCAGACCCCAAAAAAACCTCAGGGCTGCCGGTTTCTTATTTGCTTAAGCATGGCTTTAAAGGGCCGATTTATCCGGTTAACCCCAAAGCAACCGAGATCCAGGGGCTGACCTGTTACCCCAGTGTCGAAGCGCTACCCGAAGCACCCGATGTAGGGCTTGTGCTGCTGAATGCCAAGCGCAGTATCGACGCCGTACGCTCCTTAGCCAAAATGGGCTGTCAGGCGGCGGTGGTGCTGGCCAGTGGTTATGCCGAAGCTGGTGAGGAAGGCCTGGCGTTACAAGATGAGTTAAAAGAAGCCGCAGGTTCCATGCGGCTCCTCGGCCCCAATACCATCGGGTTGGTTAATTTATCGGCGGGCATTCCGCTCTCTGCCAGCGGCGCGCTGGAAGTGAGCGAACTGCCCAAGGGTAGTGTCGCGGTGGTCTCCCAAAGTGGCGGTATTCTGGGGGCGCTTCTGTCCAGGGCCGCCGGGCGGGGCATTGGTTTATCGTCGCTGATTGCCACCAGTAATGAGGTGGATTTGGAAGTCAGCGATTTTGTTGACTACCTGGTTGACGATCCGAATACCAAGGTGATTGCGCTGTATCTGGAAAGTGTTCGGCACCCGGCGCGCTTCCGAGAGGTTGCCCTGCGCGCGCGGGCAGCGGGCAAGCCGCTGGTGGTGTTCAAAATTGGTCGTTCCGAAGCCGGTGCCAGCGCGGCAAGCTCCCACACCGGCGCCCTGGCGGGCGAGGATCGGGTTTACGATGCCTTCTTCCG
Source organism: Halomonas sp. SpR8 (assembly GCF_031010195.1). Lineage (GTDB taxonomy): Bacteria > Pseudomonadota > Gammaproteobacteria > Pseudomonadales > Halomonadaceae > Vreelandella. Next base: position 173,456 of record NZ_JAUAMC010000006.1, read on the forward strand.
TGAGCTGGGGGTTATCCGGGTTAACACCTTTGATGAGTTCTTGGACGTGCCCGCGGTATTAGTCGCTGGCCGCCAACTGGCCGGGCGTCGGGTTGCGGTACTGACCTCAACCGGGGGCGCCGGTACGCTGATTGCCGATAGCCTCGGCGTTAACGGCTTTGATACGCCTGCGCCGGATCACGATACCGCAGAAAAACTGCGCGCCCTGCAGGGCGATACACCGACCGCGCTAGACCGTAACCCCATTGATGTGACCCTGGCGGGACTGCAGCCCGACTTGCTGCGTCAAGCTATCCGTATTCTGCTGGAAAGCGACAGCTACGACGCCTTGATCGTGATTATTGGTTCGTCAGGGTTGGCGATGCCCGATCTTGTGGTGGGGGCGATCAACGACAGCCTGGCAACCAATAATAAGCCACTACTGGCCTATGTTAGTCCCTATGCCCCAGATACGCTGCAGCGCTTAAATCGTGCATCGATTCCAGGCTTTAGTTCACCGGAAAGCTGTAGTGCGGTGCTTGAAGCGCTGCACTTTGTTGGCCAGCCATTGCAGACGGGCGGTGAGTCGTCACGGGTAGCGTTACCTGATCTAAGTGCCTTGCCTAATGGTTCAATTGACGAAGCCGCCGCCAAGCAGCTCTTCGCTGAGGCAGGCATTAGCGTACCGCCTAGCCGGGTGGTTCACTCCCGCGAAGAGGCGGAGCGCGCGGTCAAAGAGTTGGACGCCCCCGTGGTGCTCAAGGTAATGGATGCCAGCCTGCTGCATAAAAGTGATATTGGTGGCGTTGCGCTGCATTTGAATGTCGACACCATCGGCCAGCGGTTTGATCAAATGGTGAGTGACGTTGAAGCGCACGTTGCGCGTCGCCCTGATACCTTCCTGGTCGAAGCGATGGTGGCGGGCGGGCATGAGCTCATCCTCGGCGCTAACCGTGATGCGTTGGGAACGGCCATCCTGCTCGGCGCAGGCGGCGTCACGGCAGAATTGTTCAAGGACACCGCCATCCGTTTGCTGCCAGAGCAGGGCGGCTTAACCCTGGAGCAGGCGCGAGACATGATGCAGCAGCTGACGACGTGGCCTCTGCTCGACGGTTATCGCGGTGCGCCACGTCGTGATACTGAGGCGCTGGCCCAAGCCATTGTTTCTTTTTCTGCGCTGGCCGCTGCACTAGGCGAACGCCTGACCACCGCTGAAATTAATCCGCTGTTTGTGATGCCGGAAGGTCAAGACGTTGTGGCCGCTGATGCGGTACTGGTACTCGAGGATGGCGTGGAAGGGGGTGGCACTCATGGCTGATTCCCCCATCATTTCACCCACCATGGGCCGCGTTCATCTTAGCCAGGAAGGGCAAATTGCCATTATCACCCTGGATAACCCACCGGTGAATAGCAGCAACGACGCGGTGCGCCGAGGCATTTTGGCCGCGCTGGACAAGATTGATACCCAGCAATGTCGCGCCGTGGTGCTGATGGGCAAAGGCTCGAACCTAATGGCGGGGGCCGACCTGCGCGAGTTGGAGCATGAGCCGACAGAACCGACGCTACCCCAGGTCACCGCCGCGCTTAGCGCTTTTCCGTTGCCGGTGATTGCGGTGATCTGCGGTCATACTCTGGGTGGTGGCCTAGAGCTGGCATTAGCCTGCGACAGCCGCATCGCTACCCCTACAGCGCAGTTGGGCCTGCCCGAAGTGACGGTAGGCGTGATACCCGGTGCCGGTGGCACCCAGCGCTTGCCAAGGGCGGTGGGTCTGCCCAAGGCGCTGGAGATGATCGTTTCCGGTAAGCCCATTACGGCGCTTGAAGCCCATAAGGTCGGATTAGTCGACGAGCTCCTCCACGCCACAGAGGGCGAGGCGTCGGATACCGAGGCATTCGATCAGGTTCTGGCTTACGCCAACCGCTATCAGGGTGGCAAACAGCCACTGGCAGAGCGCGATGTGCCCCCTGCGGATGAGCAAGCACTACAAGCCCAGGTCAACAAGCTGCTGGCACGTGCCCGCGGCTTACCCGCGGCACCGGTCGCTGCCGAGGTTGTAATGAAGGCGGCCACGCTCAGCTTTAGCGCCGCGATAGCTGAAGAACGGGCCCAGTTTCTTGCCTTGCGCGGCAGCGAGTCGGCCCAGGCGCTACGTTATCTTTTTTTTGCCGAGCGTGAAAAACCCTTTGAGCCCACCCAGCCCGTTAAGGCCGCGCCGGTATCGCGTATCTCGGTAGTGGGCGCAGGCACCATGGGTAGCGGTATTGCCCTTTGTGCCCTTAAAGCAGGCTATAGCGTCGATCTATTAGAGCTAAACGATAAGGCCCTTGAAGCGGGTGTGGCGCGGATTACCCAGACGCTGGATGAAGATGTTAAGCGCCAGCGGTTAACCCAGGCGCAGCGTGATAGAGCGCTTTCCCGCCTGAACCCTACTCAGCATTTACCCGATGTAGCCGGTTCCGACTTGGTGATTGAGGCCATTGTGGAAGATTTGGCCATCAAGCGCTCGCTGTTTGCCGAATTAGCCAAGTGGGTGAGCGAAAGCACGCTCCTAGCCAGCAATACCTCCTACTTGGATATTGACCAGATTGCCGCGGGTATTCCCCACCCGGAGCGCGCACTGGGGCTGCATTTTTTCAGCCCGGCCGACCGCATGCCGTTAATGGAGATCGTGCGCTGCCAAACCACCAGCGAGCAGACCTTGAGTACTGCCGTGAGCGTTGCGCGGTGGTTAAAAAAGAAAGCCATTGTCGTCGCCAATTCATGGGGCTTTGTGGGCAATCGGCTCTACGCCGCCTATCGGCGCCAGTGTGAGTTCATGCTCGAAGAGGGAGCGAGCCCCGAGCAGATCGATGCTGCTCTGGAGACTTATGGTTTTGCCATGGGGCCCTTTAAAGTGGCGGATATGTCCGGACTGGATATCGCCTGGAAAATGCGCCAGCAAACCGCCGACACTCGCCACCTTAGGCGCTACGTGGGTATACCGGACCTGATCTGCGAAGCGGGCCGCTTAGGACGTAAAACCGGCAGTGGGTATTACCGTTACGACGACACAATGCGGCCCACTCCCGACCCGGCTGTTGCCCAAATCATCGAGCGCTACCGGGAAGAGCACGCCATCACGCCTAAAGCGTTTAACGAGCATGACATCCAGCAGCGTGCGGTGCTTGCCTTGATCAACGAAGCTCTGCTGTTGCTGGAAGAGAGCGTATGCCAGCGGCCTGCGGATATTGATATTGCGCTGGTCAATGGCTATGGCTTTCCCCGCTGGCGAGGCGGACCTCTCTTTATTGCCCAGCAGATGAGCGGGGGCGAGCTGGCAAGCGCGCTGGACAAGTTGGCGGACGTCAGTGGTAAAGGCCACCAGCGCGCCAATCGACAGGACTTTTAGGTGTCGATAATCCTTTAGTCGTGTTTCAGCCTAATAGTAGCGGTGGTCAAGCCTGATAAATGATCAGTTTCTCTTCTGGCCACCCTGCGCCATGATTGGACAAAACACAGAAATTATAAGCCGTACTTAGAAACAGAAATTATAAGCAGTACTTGGAAACAGAAATTAAAAATAGTACTTAGAAAAGCAGTATTAATAAAATAAGTGTGATGGCGTTTTTTGATGCTACGTCAATCATTAACTACAAGAAATATGGAGGTCGCCAGTGAGTATCGAAAGCTCTGATGCAGAGACGCCTGAAGTGGCACATAAAACACTAGTCATACGAAAAAAATGGCTGGAATTAGCGGTGTATTTTGTGCTGTTGGCAGCGACTGCGCTATATGCAAATGATGCACTTAAGCTACCCAACTATAGCTCTTCAGGTATTGGAGCCAGTGGGTTTCCACTGTTAGTCGCCATGCTTATTGGGGTTTCTTTACTGTTTTTAATTGTGGTGAGTTTTTTAAGCAAGGCCAACTCAGAAAGCGACTCACTAGTTGAGATTAGCCGGCCAGTCCAAGTGTTGTTATCGATGATGGTTATGGTAGCTGTTGTACTGGCACTCGAATGGTTAGGGCTGATCGTTGGTATTGCGCTTCTTGCTTTTTTATTAATGAAACTGGGAGGAGAAAATCGTTACTCGCTACTGCTAACGCTGCCACCGTTATTGGCTTTAGGCATTTACGCCATCTTCGTACTGGTGCTCGGCGTCTATTTTGATTGAGGTTTGAACATGATTGATAATCTTTTAATAGGGCTGAACGCCTTTGCAGACCCCATGGTGCTTGTTGGCCTTATCGCGGGTGCTTTAATTGGTTACTTGATTGGTGCTATTCCTGGTTTAGGGCCTAGCCTGGGAATCGCGCTGATGATCCCCTTCACTTACAGTATGGATCCGCTTGTCTCTATCGTCATGCTGGTCGCGCTGTTTGCCGCTGCCGAGTATGGCGGCGCTATTTCGGGCATTTTACTTAACTCCCCTGGCACGGCAGCAGCGGTGGCGACCACCTGGGACGGCTACCCGCTCACCAAACAGGGTAAAACCGGCATTGCGCTGAATATTTCCATTATTTCATCGGGTATTGGTATTTTTGTTAGTACCATCCTGCTGTTTTTTACCGCCGTACCGCTCTCCGAGTATGCGCTGAATTTTGGACCATCGGCTTATTTTGCGCTTGCCCTGCTGGGCTTGAGCCTGGTGTCGAGTTTCTCTTCCGGTTCACTGCTGAAAGGTGCCCTGGCGATGGGGCTTGGCCTTGCTTTAGCCACGGTCGGGCTGGATAGTCAAACCGGTGTTCCACGTTTTAGCTACCATCCGGATTTTTTTGAAGGCCTGCCGTTAGTACCTGTACTGCTCGGCTTATTTGCCATCTCAGAAGTGCTCTTCATGATAGAGGCGGGAGCAAGCCATAAAGTAAAGAACCAACCCATGAGCGGTATTTTAGAGGTGCCCTTCAAAACTTTTTATAAGATGAAGTATCTGTTTTTACGTAGCTCATTAATCGGTTATTTTGTAGGCGTTATACCGGGGGCTGGGGCTTCCATTGGTTCCTTTATCTCCTACGCGGTCGCCAAACGTTTTTCAAAGCAGCCAGAGCTGTTTGGAAACGGCAGCTACGAAGGTATTGCGGCATCGGAAACGGCCAATAATGCCTCGGTTTCGGGCTCTTTGTCGCCGTTGCTCGCATTGGGTATTCCTGGTTCAGCCACTACCGCCATTATGATTGGTGCATTAATGATCCATGGGGTGCAGCCGGGGCCATTGCTGTTCACCACTAACCCTGAAATTCCCTATACGGTGTTTGTTTCGCTCTGGTTGAGTGTGCCGATCATGGTCTTTATTGGCCTTGCGGGGGCGCGGTTTTGGGCAAAGGTGGCAGATATTCCCCGCCCGGCAATTGCGGCGATTGTGGCGTCGATTAGCTTGATTGGGGCTTATGCGTCGACAAGCTCCATGTTCCCGGTCTACGTGGCGCTGACCTTTGGGGTCGTCGGCTATGTGTTGCGCAAAGCGAATATCCCCTTGGCGCCGGTCATTTTGGCTCTGGTATTAGGCGATATGTTGGAGACCAACCTGCGCCGGGCGCTGTCTATCTCCAATGGTGATGTGACGACCTTGATTGCTAATCCGCTTAGCGCAACCTTGTTGGCTATCGCTGCACTGTCATTTTTACTCCCAGCGCTTGGTATGTTTCGTAAAAAAGTGAAGGGGTATCGGGCCCACTAAAACGTAACTGGAGCTTGGCGACGTTATTCACCATGAGCATCAGTGACAGGGAGGTCGGCATGACGTTCAAAAGATGCCATGAATAAAGCGTTTGCCTGCATTTGTCTAAGCCTAGGCACCGCCTTTGTCGTGCAAACGATGCTACTCGTGGCGGTGCCGCTCGCGGCCATTGAGCTGGGCGCGACACCCTTAATGCTGGGCTTGATCGTCAGTGCCCCCTACGTATTACCGCTTCTGTTAGCGCTCCCTTTTGGCTCGCTGGTGGCGCGCTTGGGCAGCCCTCGCACTCTTCAGCTGGGGGCCATGGCCATGGTGATCGGTGCTGGTTTATTGGCGGTAGTGCCAGGCTTTAAGGGGTTAATTGCCGGGCAGTTGGTGATTGGCTTGGCGCAACTGCTGATGATCATTTCAGCCCAAACGGCGATCACTTATCTGGGGCAGGGCACGGCACTGGAAAAGTACTTTGGATGGTACACCACCTATTTATCGATTGGACAGATGGTGGGGCCACTGCTGGGGGGCTGGATCATCGATTATCGTGGCGGCCCAGGTGCTGCATTTTATGGCGCTTTTATTGCCTCTTTTGTGGCGCTGGTGTCATTTTTTATGGTCAACCAGCGTGCATCAAGCGGTGATCAACAGGGCGTTGGTTTCCTTGTCAGCGTTGGGCAGCAGTGGCAACTGCTGAAAACCTCCCAGGGGGTAAAGTTATCGCTGATTATCTCCTTGGCGGCCATGCTGGCGCTGGGCGCTCATGGCAGCTACTTCCCTGTTTATCTTGAAAGCCTGGCGCTCTCGGGCACCACCATTGGGCTGCTAGTTAGTCTACGCGCACTTGCCTCCATGGCGGTTAGGCCGTTTACCAGTACCATCGTCAGCCTGCTTCACGGTCGTTACGCGACGATGTCGCTCACGTTGCTGTTTATGGCGCTGGGTTTAATGCTGGTGGGGGTGACGGGTAATGTCTATTGGCTCTGTTTGTTTTCAATTCTGGTGGGGCTAGGCGTAGGGCTCTCTCAGCCGCTCTCTATGGTGGTCATCGCGGAGTCGGTGCCGGAACGACAGCGTGCCCATGCCTTAGCGGTGCGCTTGATGGCTAACCGTGCCATGCAGTTTGCCGCACCGCTGTTACTGGGGATTTTGACTCAGCTTGGCGGTTTTACGCTGGCATATTTCGCCTGTGGCGTACTGCTATTGATGCACTGGCTGCTGTTTCAACGATTGAGAAAGCAGCACACGATTTAGTAAGAGTCAGTTAATCGAGTTGGCCCAGGGGGTGGCCAATCAGTTCCTTCATCCACTCAAGAAACTTAATCAGTGCATCCGATGGGCGAGCATCTTTCGGCCATGTCAGATAGTACGCTTCGCCGGTGCGGCACACCGTGTCTGATAGTGCCACAAAACTGCCTTCCTGCAGTTGGCGCTCGACAAACACTTTGATGGCGATGGCGCAGCCAATATTCATCGACGCTGCCTCATAGGCTAGCGCTGAGTTGTCGAACTTCATACCTGACTCTGCATCGACGCCCTGTAATCCGCTTTCCGCCAGCCATGTCTTCCAGTCGTCGGGGCGCGCCATAGAGTGCAGTAGGCGTACCTTGGCGACATCGTTTTTAGCCAACCCTTCAGTTTCCCATAACGCGGCGGAGACAATCGGAATCAGCTCTATATCCACCAGTTTCTCAGCGTGTAGCCCTGGCCAGTCGCCATGCCCGGAGCGGATGGCTGCATCGACGCTCTGTGTTTGGAAATCAACCGGCTTTAACGACGATGACAGTTTGACCTCAAGCAGTGGATTTTTATTATGAAAATCGGCCAGCCGAGGAATCAACCAACGCTGCGAGAACGTGGTGTAAGACTGGATAGAAAGCACATCACGCTTATTTCGACGCGAGACTTTGCGCGAGGCATTTTCAAGTTCGCGGAAGGCATTTTTAACCCCCGCGTAAAGCTCCGCGCCTTCTTGGGTTAGCTCAATACCGCGATGTAGGCGGTTGAACAGCGCTACCCCAAGGTAATCCTCTAAGACTTTCACTTGGCGACTAACCGCTACCTGGGATACATGCAGTTCGTCTGCCGCACGGGTTAGGCTACGTAGACGGGCAGCTACCTCAAACGCTCTGAGCGGATTGAGGGGGAGTAGTGGATGGCTCATAGCATAGGGTTACCAACGGGGCCGCTGACAGCTGACGTGTGGGTGAGTGTTGCTGCATAACAATACAGTAACACTCTGATAGCAACCCTTTGATAGTAACCCAATGACTGGTGTGAATCGAGGCTAGTAAGGGGGCTTTTGCCGACGCACGTAACGTCTGCCTAGTGGTTCAATACTGCTAGCGGTTAAAGACGACACCCTGCTTTGCCCTTTGTGCGCGATATGACGTCAGGCAATATGGCTATTCAGGCGCCTTCTTGTTCATTCTTCCGTAGTGGTAGGGAGTCGGTGGTGTCTGGTTAGCCGTGCCTGCTTCCAGTGTTGTTTTGGCGTCGCCGGTGCTAATACTGGTGGGTAGACACTGGGCGCTGAATCATTGATCTGATCCGCCTTTTTAGCAGCTTTCTGAGCCTGTACAGATAGACGGCATATCAGGCATAGTCAGTAAGTTAGTTTTAAGGCTAATAAAGTTGTTTTCGCCTGACTAGGTGAGTTTTCGTTTAAGAGGTGTCTGTTAGTATGCTGATATATATTGTTTTTCTGATGATTTTTGTAGGTGTGACTGCGGCTCTGTATCAGGTGTATGAAATTCATTACAACATCAACGTCGGCAATGACAAAAAGCTGTCAACTGCCGATAAAAGTCGCTTGGAAGTACTTTCTGGCCAAGCCAAAATCGCTGTACAAACCCACGAACGCGCAGGTTTTGATCAAGCGGCGGTCAATGCTTTAGGCGCCGAATTTGATCGGGATATCGTGTTGAAAGCTTTTGCTGAAAAGGAGAAAAGCGCCTATGCGATTCCTTTGTTACGGCGTAAAAATAGATTGCTATTTAACGGCAATAAAGGGGATGTGAATAGTATAAAAGTACACCATTTGCCTTTCTGGAAAACGAAGCTGCCTAGTAAAAGTATACGAATAGTATTGATTATATCGATAATTGTTAATTGTTTTTTGATTCAGTTACTAGGTGGGCTAAGTATCTACACAATAGGCTATCCAATATTGACTCCTTTTTGGGCTTGGCTTAATGAACCATTCATGGTGATGTTGGTTATTTATGCTTTAGTATTCATGGCGTACGTTATTTCAAGGCTTGATATGTACATGCATGATCTTTATCAGCTTAGAAGGTTGTTTAGCCATAAAGCTCATTGTGAGAGCCGTCTACAAAACCAGTATACATAAATGGCGATACTACATTGATTGCAACCTCCGCCGCTTTAAGGCCGAAAATCAAATGGCGGAGGCTTCTAATGCTAGTGGTAAGTTATACGTATAACCATCAAACGCGCTTAGATGCGCCCAAGGCATACAAAAACTCCAGCCCCAACGTCGCGGCGGCGAGGGAGGTAATGTCGCCGTGGTCATAGGCGGGGTTTACTTCCACCACGTCCATACCGACCAGCTCCATACCCACCATGCCGCGAATGACTTTTAGCATTAGGTCGGTGGACATGCCGCCGCATACCGGTGTGCCGGTGCCCGGTGCATAGGCGGGGTCGAGGCCATCGATGTCGAGGCTGATGTAGGCTGGGTGATGCCCCACTTTGGCGCGAATGCGCTCCAGCACGGCTTTCGGCCCGTGATCGTTCACCCAATCCGCATCCAGCACTTCGTAAGGGTGATTGTGGCGGTCATAGCTGGTGCGAATGCCAATTTGCAGCGAGTGTTCCGGCACTACCAAACCCTCTTTAAGAGCGTGGTAAAACATGGTGCCGTGGTCAAAACGCGTGCCTTGCTCGTAGGTATCGGTGTGGGCATCAAAGTGGATCAGCGCCAGCGGGCCATGCTCTCGGGCGTGGGCGCGCAGCAGCGGCAGGCTGATATAGTGGTCGCCGCCCAGGGTGAGCATCTTTTTGCCCGCGCTTAGCCAGCGGTTGGCGTGGGTTTCCAGGTTATCGACCAGGCTTTCCGGCTCGCCATAGGCGTAATCAATGTTGCCGGCATCGCACACCTTTAAGCGCTCTTCCAGCGCAAAGTCCCACGGCCAGCGTTTGCCTTCCCAGATCAGGTTGGCGGTACTCTGACGAATAGCATTCGGCCCCATGCGGGTGCCCGCACGGCCAGAGCAAGCCAGGTCGAAGGGTACGCCACTCACCACAACGTCGGCGTCGCTTGCCTTGGGATCCGTTGCTTTCTCTACGCCCATAAAGGTAGAGATCATATCGCCATACAGGCTGGGCATAGTTTGAGATAGTGGGTGGGACACCGGTGTGCTTCTCCTTACGTGCTGGATGATCGCTAATAGTCGCTGGGGGGCGAATGAGCGGCAGACAATAAGCAATTTCTGGCGATAAATTAAATGAATGTTTAGAATTTAATCATTCGTGATATGAATAATGAGAAACCATGCGCTCGCTACGCCATTTCGATCTGAATTTGCTGCTGGTATTTGAAGCGCTGATGCGCGAGCGCCACGTTACCCGCGCGGCAGAAAAGCTGCATTTAAGCCAGCCAGCGTTAAGCCATGCACTTAAACGCCTGCGTGAAGCGTTGGATGACCCACTGCTGGTGTGCACTGAAAACGGCATGCAGCCAACCCCACGTTCGCTGGCGCTTTTGCCGGTCGTACAGCAGGCGCTGGGGCAGCTAAGGGAGGGCCTTGCGCCTCCTGCGATGTTTTTGCCTGCCAACAGCAAGCGGCGCTTTACGCTGGCCACCACGGATTACTTTGAAGAGGTAATGTACCCACCCTTTCTTAGCCAGCTGCTGGCCTATGCGCCGGGCATTAGTTTCTCCATTGAGCTGATTACCCCAGATGTGTTGAGTGAGGGGCTGGAACAGCGCCAAATCGATATGGTGGTAGGGTTGGATAGCCAAAGCGAGCTGCCCAGTGGCGTGGTTCAGACCCCGTGGATGGATGAGGAGTTGGTCTGCTTGGCCGCTACCCATAATGGCCGCGTCGGCGATGGGCTGGATATTGCCCAGTTTGCTCAAGAGCTCCATGTGGAGTTGGCTGACATTAGCGGCCTACGCCCCAGCAACATCGATAGCTGTCTGGTTCAGCACGGCTTAACCCGCCGGGTCATCTCGAAAAACCTCAACTATATCGCTGCGGCGCAGGTGGTGGCGCTAACGGAAGCGATCATGACGCTGCCACGGCAAATGGCCGAGCGTTTTGCCACCATGCTGCCGGTGCGTTTGGTAGAGCCGCCCAAAGAGCTACCCACACTGAAGATGACGCTGATCCAGCATGGGCTGTTTGCCAATGATCCTGCGCTCATCTGGCTAACTCAATCACTGATCGAGTTCGCCGACACATTCCAGCAGCAAGCCTCTTCAGGGGAACGGCGGCCCGCTTGATGGTGGGAAGTTGCTTCAATAAAGGCGGATGACTGAGTAGAGTGTTAGCAAAGACGCAGTAAGCGGGATTTAGCTAAACCACAGGCAACCATAATAATGACAGCAATGTATAAACTCCTGATTGCCGACGATCACCCCCTGGTACGTGATGCTATGGCGCGCGTGATCCGTGAAGCTTACGCAGATGCTGAGGTTATCGAGGTGGAAGACTTTGATGCGGCTCTCGCCCATGCCCAGCAAGATCCTGATCTTGACTTGATACTGCTAGATTTAAATATGCCTGGCATGAACGGGTTAACGGGACTTTTACAGCTGCGTAACGAGCACCCTACGATTCCGGTGGTGATTGTTTCTGCGGAAGAGAATAAGCAGATTATTCTTCAGGCGGTCTCTTGTGGTGCGGCGGGGTTTATCCCCAAATCACTGCCCCGTGATCAGATGCGCCACGCCATTGCCCAGGTACTGGAAGGCAATATCTTTCTACCCGCCGATGCTATGCGCGCGCCGGATAGTATTCGTAAGCGTCGCCATCAGGAGCAGGGTTTTACGGCGGAACAGCTGCGCCAACTAACTCGCAAACAACTGCAGGTGTTGGAACACATGACCCGCGGTGAATCTAACAAGATGATTGCCTATCACCTCAATATCGCGGAAACCACGGTGAAAGCCCATGTGTCGGCGATCTTGCGTAAGCTGGGTGTAACCAGTCGCGTACAAGCAATTTTATCGGCCAACGATATCGATTTTTCTCAATTCCTCAAGCGCTGACTCGCCTCAATCGTTGACGAGATAGTGGCCAGCGCTATCTAACCAGTGGGTTTGCCAGCGACCGTGGGTATTTATCTGCGTGAGTAAATCGGTAAGCGCCTGTGAATCGATGCTTTGCTGCCCAAGCCGATGCAGTGGCTGATCGGTACCTGACAAGAGGCTTTGCCACTGGATAATCAGTGCGGCAAGGGGCGTTTCAGGCGGTGTTAGCGAGAGTTTAAGCGAGTTTGGCGCCTGTAGGACATCATCCGCCGTTTGCCACAGGGCATCGGTGATGGAGAGTAGCTTTTCCCCTACCGGTTCAGCGTCTTCGCTGGTTTGCACCACATAACCAAGTGAGCAGGGTGTGCCGTCGCCTCTGCGTACCGCTGCCACATACCCCAAGTGATGGTCATACCGCGCCTGCTGAAAAAATGCCGCGCTATGGTGCTGCTCAATCAGCGCTAATAGCCAGCGCTGGGTGGGCGTGCCCGGTAAGCTCAGTGTGCGCATGATGGCTGTGCTGGCCGACCCATTGATAGAAGGCGTCTGCACAGAACGTGTTGCTATGCGGCTAGCCAAATCTGCCAGTGCGTGGCAAACAGCGTTTGCATCTGTTGCATGGGAAACCCATACCACAGGCGTGGCAGGCAGCGGGGTTAAGCGCTGTAACAACCGCTGAGCCAGAAGCCCCTGGGGGGCAATCGCCGTATTAACATTCGCTTCTTTCAGCAAGGTTTGCATGGCAACGGCCGCTCCCTCACCCACGGTTATCACCCAACTGCCCTGCGCTAGTTGCATGTGCTGGCATATCACGCCTCTACGGGCGCACCGCTTGGCAGCCAGTGGGGCGGGGAGAAACATTGCGTTGGGAATAAAGCAGGCTGCCCAGGTGGTGTCGGCAAGTGAGGCGAAATCATCGCTGACACCATACTGGCCGCACCAACGCTGTACCTTGGGGGTGGCCGCCAATTGTGCCGCATCGTCAGCGTGCGTGAGCGTTGTTGGCGCGCTATAAACTAGCCAGTAGGGAGCCTGCCAGCGGGCCTTGTTGGGGAAATCTTGTTGAGTCGCTGTATGTGCAGCAAGCCGCCGTGCTAACGCTTGCTGACGCGCATAGACAAACCACGCCGACGCCAGTTGCACGGTACCGGCAGGAGGCTGCCAAACCGGGTGGTGATCAATAGGGGTCGTCGCGAGCAGGGCTGCTAGCCGTTCGCTGAGGGAATCGGCAAGCACTTCCAGACGTTCCTGCGCCGGGGTACCGGTTAGCGTCAAGCTGAAGGCGTCTGTAGCCCCGGTTGGAGCGGCAGTCGCGTGATAGTCGATAATCGAGTCAGCTAACTGATCCACCAGGTAGCCTTGGTTTAACGAATCAGCAATGTCGCTAAGGGCGCTAAACTGATGACGTGAAACGGACGAGGGTAGCGGCCACAACAGCTCAACGGCGTTGGCCGTCCCGACCACCTTCGCACGGGGCAGACCGCCCCAGCGGGGCGTAATGGCAAGCGCCGGAGCGTTGGGCGGTAGCGGGCTAAACAGCGTAGCCATGCGTTGAATAAGGCGAGTCATCGCTTCTGCAGCCCTGGGGCTGATAATCGCAATGCCAACGCGGTCGCCGTGATAGTGGTCGCGGTGAAACGTGGTCAGCGCCTCATAAAGCAACCCAGTGTTCTGGCCCAGCGTTTGTGCGTTGCCGTGGCGGCAGCCTGCACCGATATGCTGCGGGTCACTGAGCGTGGCGATGGCCGATAGCCGCTGCATTGCCGAATCGTGCTGGCGAGCCTGCCATTCGGCGTCAATGGCGGCGACTTCAGTGCGAATGGTCGGCGACGAGATAGTGGGCGTGGCCAACTGGCTGGCAACAGTGAGAGCCGCCGTTTCTAGGCTATCTGCCGGTATCGAGAAATGCACATCGGTGACGTAGTCGTCGGTGTGGGCGTTCAGGCTGCCCTGATGCTGGGCAAACCAAGTGAGCAGGCTGGTGTTAGAGGAGCTTGTCAGTGGTGCGGTGGTGAGCACGTGCTCCAGTAAGTGGGCCAGGCCTGGCAGGGCGGGCGGTTCATCCAAATAGCCCGCTGCTATAGTGATGCTGACGTGAGCGTGGGTTAAGTGGGGCGCGTGGGCCAGCACGCCTTGCACTCCGCTAGGCAGGGAGATACAGGTCTGTGGGAAGCGCAGGTTAGCCATTGAGCAGGCTACGCAGTAGTGCGCGCAGTTTGCCGGGGCGTACCGGCTTGTTTAACTGCGGAACGCCGGCATGGCGTAACCGCCTTTGCCAGTGGTCAGAGCGGTCGGCACTGATAATGGCTGCGGGTAAGTGCGGGTCATGCCAGTGGTGGCGAAGTTGTCGAATGGCCTCCAACCCCGTCACGTTATCGTCTAAGTGCAGGTCGACCAGCAGCATATCCGGCGCTTCCAGGCAGGCTTTGGCGGCCGCCACATCCAGCGCGGTATCGCAACTGATCTGCCATTCACTTAGCAACAGCGCCATGCCTTCAAGAATGGCGGGTTCGTTATCCAGGATCAGTACGCGCACTCCTTCGAACTCGGCGTCAGCAGAAAACGGCGCGCTGGGGGCGGGTGTTTGGCTAAAGGAAATGCCGCTGGCACGGGGCACCCTAACCGCAAAGCAGGAGCCTTGGCCGGGGGCAGAGCGCACAGAAAGCGGGTGCTCAAGGCACTGGCTAATCCGCTCCACAATCGCAAGCCCCAGGCCAACGCCCTGGCGATCACGCGCGCGGGTGGCGTTGAGTTGATGAAACTCGCGGAAAATAAGCTGGTAGTCGCTTTCGGGAATACCAATACCGCTATCGACGACGTGTATGGCCAGGCTGTCGTCACTGTGGCGTCGCACGCCTAGGCAAATGCCGCCACGCTGGGTATAGCGGCAAGCGTTAGCCAGAAAGTTGCGCACAATACGGCTGAGTAGATGAGGGTCGCTGGTCACCGCTTGATGGCAGGGCACATAGCGCAGCGTTAACCCTTTACGTTGCGCCACGGGGGCAAACTCGTCAGCGAGATGGCTAAGAATATCGTCGAGTTTAAAGTGGCGCAGTTGCGGCTGTACCTGGCCGTGATCCAGTTTTGAAATATCCAAGAGATCGGAAAGAATCGCTTCGGCGCCTTCCAGTGAGTTTTGCACCCTCTCAACCAGCGCTAGATTATCGCTGTCGTTCAACCGCTCCTGTAGTGAGGCCATCAATAAGCGTGCAGCGTTCATGGGTTGCAGCAGGTCATGGCTAGCGGCGGCCAGGTAGCGGTCTTTGCTGTGGTTGGCAAACTCGGCAGCGTCGCGTGCGCTTCTAAGCTCCTCGTTGAGTCGTTCAAGTGCCTGGGTGCGATCAGCTACCCGGGCTTCCAAGTGGGCGTTGAGTGTTTCCAAGTGCTGGCGGGCGCGCTCACGCTCGGTAATATCCGCCACAAAGCCTTCAATCAGGTCTTCGTCTCCGGCAAGTTCGGCGGGCTTTTTGATCAGCGTAATGGCGACGGGAACCTGGCGACCAGAGGCCCCCTGCAGCAAGGTGGTTTGGCCTGTTACGTGCCCTTGAATGAGCAGCAGGTCGCGCAGCTGTTGCCCAGTAGTAGCGTTAACAAAAAGCGCGTCAAAGCGCGCACAGCGCTCCAACGTATGCGCCACGCTAGGGTCGTCTAGCATGGCGGCAAGTGCCGGGTTGGCGGCGCGCAGCTTACCGGAGAGCGATGCCTGAAAAATACCGTGTAGTGCGTTTTCAAACAGCCATTTATAGCGGTTGCGCTCAACCTCAAGTTCTTCCAAGCGCACTGAAAGCTCGCGATAGTAGCTTTTGCGCGCCGACTGCTGACCCAACCCGAGCAAATCGCTGACCGAAAAGCCCGAGGGGTCGTTGGCTTTTTTCATAGCGCCTCTTCGTACACCACCGCTACATCCCGTGAGTTGGAACGGCGCGGGTTGGTCAAAATGCAGGGGTCGCCCAGCGCGTGGTTGGTGAGAAACGGCACGTCGCTGCGTGAGACGCCCATCTTGCCAAGCGTGCCGCCCAGGCCAACCGCATGTTTTAAATCGACTAAATACCGAAACAGCGCTTGTTTGGTCTGCTGCTGTGACAGCCCTCGGCAGTCGATACCGACGGCTTCGGCGACCCGCTTAAAACGCTCGGGGGCAGCTGCGTAGTTATAGGCCACCACATGCTCTAACAGCATAGCGTTGCACAAACCGTGAGGAAGATCTAAGAAGCCGCCCAAACTATGCGACATCGCGTGTACGGCGCCCAAAATCGCGTTTGAGAACGCCAAGCCCGCTTGCATGCTCCCCAGCATTACCTGAGCGCGCAGCTCGCCATCGGTGGGGTTCGCCACCAGCGCCTCAAGATGGCTGCTGATCAAGCGCATGGCTTCCAGGGCGTGGGTATCGGTGAGCGGCCCGCTGCCGGTTGAAACGAAGGCTTCAATGGCATGCACTAACGCGTCGACCCCGGTACACGCGGTCAGGTAGGGCGACATGGTCATGGTGACTTCAGGGTCGATCAGCGACACATCCGGCACTACGGCCTTGCTGATAATCGAGAATTTCATGCGCCGCTGCTGGTCGGAAATAATCGCAAACTGGGAGATATCCGCCGAGGTGCCCGCCGTTGAAGGAATAAAAATCAGCGGAGGAATCGGCACGCGAATCGTATCAACGCCTTCAAAATCGAGAATGTGCCCGCCGTGGGCCGTGACGATACCAATCCCCTTGGCGCAGTCCATCGGGCTGCCACCGCCTATCGCCACAATCGCCTTGCAGCCGGTTTCACGATAGATTTCGGCACCGGCCATAATCTCATCTACCCGTGGGTTGGGGGATACGGCGGTAAAGCGCTCAACGGCAATGTTGGCTTCCAGCAGTTTGGCTTCAATATCGCTCACCCAGCCTGCCAGCAGTACGCCCGGGTCAGAGACCAGCAGTACCTTTTCTGCCCCGAAAGTAGTGACGTAGTTGCCTGCAGCGTGGCGCGCCCCGTCGCCAAAAATAATTTCAGGCGCGACAAACTTACGAAGTTGCGTGAGTGGCGAAGTCATGGGACGGTCTCGTTTATAATTATTAACCATTATCTTAAGCACCTTAGGAGATTGTTGCGCTACGACCTTGGTGCCGTCGTTAGGGGGCAAGTCATCCTTATTGATAAAAGGCCAGCTCGCGAGCCAGCATGGTTTGGCGCGCCTGAGGGTGGCGAATGCCGTGGCGTTCGTTATCGAACAGCAGTGTTTGCGCCTGGCCTCCCTGCTGCTTGATATGCCGCGCCATGGCGTGGGTCTGCTCCGGTACTACCACGGCGTCTTTGCCACCCTGGATAAACAGTGCCCGCAAAGGGCGCTGGCAATGGAGAACTTTATAGGCAGGGCTGCGCTGGGCGAGCAGAGACTCGTCACCGATTAGCCAGCCCAGGTAGCCAGACTCAAAGCGATGTGTTTTTGCTGATAGCGATAACGCATCGGTTACCCCGTACAGGCTAGTGGCCGCAGCAAACAGTGGCGTGGCGGCCAGGGCATTGAGGGCGGTAAACCCGCCAGCGCTTTGGCCACGGATAAAGCAGCGCGCTGTATCTATCGCAAAGCGTGCGCAGGCGGCGTTAACCAGGGCGATCACATCGTCAGTATCGCTGATGCCCCACTGGCCCGCTAAACACTCGCGGTAGCGGCGGCCAAAGTTGCCGCTGCCGCGTGGGTTAATATCCAGCACATGGAAGCCCTGCTGCTGCCAGTAGGCCACCAGCGGGTCGTAAACAGGGTAAGTGGCGGCAGTGGGCCCGCCGTGAACGCGTACAATCAGCGGCGCAGTGTGGTTGGCTGAGGCTGAATAGAAAAAACCGTGAACTGTTTCGTCTTCGTTGCCAACGGGGACTTCCAGCCATTGCGCAATGGCGGAATTTTTGGCCACTAGGCTACCCGCTACGTTATCCACAACGTTACCCGCTAGGCAGCGGTGTGGACAACTTTCGGTAAAACGTATCAGCTGGGCGCCGCTGGTAGCGCTTTGCACTATGGCGTAATCGCCGTGTTCAGCCAGGACGATGCTTACCACGCGACCTGGGGTAGGTAGCAGTGCTTCCACCTGCTCACCGGAGCGTCGGTAAAGCTGAGCCGCCCCCTGGTGGAGTTGGCAGTAAACCTGCCGATTATCTCGCCAAGCGTGCTGGCGCTCACCTAGCTGCCACGGTGTGGTGATGTGATCCACCGGGGTGCTGCTCAGGCAAATGGGAGTGGCCAGGCTAACCTGCCAGGGTTGCCACCAACCCGCGTGATCGCTCATGCAAATCAGCGCGTTATGGGGGCCAAACTGCGGTTGGCTAATCGCTGCGCCGAAATCCCAGCGCTCAAAGGCTTCAAGCCTACCGTTAGCCGCCACCTGGGCGAGATGCAACTGACTACGCTGCCAAGGCATATGAGGCAGTGACCAGCTCACCCACGCTAGATAGTTACCGTCGTTGCTTAATATCGGCGCGCCGCAGAAGTCGGCGCCTTCTGTCAATACCTGCCGACTGCTGGCAGTGATGGCGATCAGACGCTGACCATGGGTATCTTCCTCTACCGCTAATACACGCTGGCGCTTAGGGTCTGCGCACAGCCCACCGTAGGCTGTTTGTGGCCGCTTCTGCCAGCATTGGCTGGCGCCGTGGTGGTCGAGGTGCCTAATGGCCTGGTCATGCTGGCGCACCCATACGACGCCGCCTAGCAGTGGCGTATAGCTGCCGCCGCCGTACTGGTTCACGCGGCTGCCCACAGCGTCCTCTATCAAACATTGCGGCGTCTCGTTGCTGTCAGCCGACCATCGCCAAAGCTGCATGTCGCCCGTTTGCGGGCAGCGAGCCAGCCAGTAAACGGCCTGGGTGTCGCTATGCAGCTCGGCCAGGGTGTCGGTGGGTTCGGCAGCATCTGCCAGAGTAAGCGGCATAGGTGTGTGCTCCTTATTGTGGGGCGCCCCACAGCAGCCGTGCTTCATAGTGAGGATAAAGCTGCATCACACTACGGGTAAACTCGTATTCAGTGAGCGCAATGGTGTTAAAGCCGTCAGGAATCTCGATGGCCAAGGCATGGTTGGCTCCCAGCCCTTCGCTAGCCACATCACTTAGGCGCTGATCTAGCCATGCGAGGTAGTGAGCGGTTTGCTCTAAAACCGTTTCGGGCGGCGCGCTGGGGCCATGGCCGGGCACGGCGATTCTGGCCTTGAGAGCACGAAGATCGTTAAGTTCTTCCTGCCATTGTTGCAAGCCAGGGCTATGAGCCGTAGCGGCAGCACGTTGGTAGAAGCCCATATCGCCCAAAAACAGCACGTCGGTGGCGTGATCCATAATGACTAGGTCACCACCACTGTGGCCGCTCATGGCATATAGCGTGAGTGGGTAGTTTCCCAGCGTTACCTCGCCTGCCTCAATCGTATCGGGCAGGGCTATATGCGAGCGCGCCAAGCTGCGCCCGGTCAGCCGCTCTACGTTATCGATCAGTGCTTCCCGGTCGCGGGCCATCAGCCCACGAGTGCTGGCTAAGGTGAGGTGCTCTGCCTCGCCGAAGGCGGCATTACCGAAAAAGTGATCGGGATGGTGGTGGGTATTCAAAACCCAGCGCACGGGGAGGGAGGTGTGCTGAGCAATCACTGTTTTTAGTGCTTCGCCAAAGCGTGGGCTGCTGCCGCTGTCGATGAGGATGACGCCGTTGGGTGTGGCAATAAATGCTTGGTTGCCGATATGGCCGCAGTTGCTGGTGGAAAGCTCTTCTCTTAAGCCTTCCACCATCCAGGTGTTCTCTGCAATCGGCTGGGCCGTTAGCGGACGTTCGCAGAACATGACCGGCTGGCTGGCCGCTAGTGATGTGGTAAGCAGAGCCGCTAGGCTCGCTAAAAAGCGCGTTTTCATGGCTCCAGACCAATAGAGAAGCGGTTGCCGTTGTTGTCCCGGGCGCCAATTACATAGCCTTCCGGAGAGGGGCGCATATGCAGCCCTAGGGTGGGGTTGGCGCTCACCGACGCTTCGATTTCCAGCGCGGCCACTTGCTGACCCTGTTGATCCAGCAGCTCAAACGACTGTACGTAAAAGGCGGGTTGGCTGGGGATTAAGCCGCTGTCCATGGGGTGAGAAAGGCGCACCCGCAGGCGCTGCTCGCTCTCATTGGCAAACAGCCGACCCTGCAGCTCGCCGAAGGTGTTTTCCCAGTCGTTGTCGGCGCCGGCAATACCCGGCGTGGTACAGCCGCCGCCTTCTGCTTCAATGTAGGTGCCGCCCACATGCCAGGTGTCCCCCTGTTTCACTGCTACGCGTACCGCAGAGGCTTGTTCCAAGCGAATATTCAACGAAAGCTTGGCTAGGCCATGGCTCATCGGTGAGTAGTGAAACAGGCGGGGAATAGGATTGAGATCCACCCAGGCGATAATGTCGGTTATCGGCTCGCCGCTGGCTTCTAATCCACTGGCATCTAGCTCAATGGGCACTTGGCCTGAGTCCTCGGCGAAACTTGGCGCGCGAACGATGACCCGCTCATCAAACACCACGGGGGCGTCGCCCAAAAAGCGCTTGCGATATACAGGCCACATAAAGGAATTAAGCGGATCCTGCTCAGCTGTGTGCACGGTGGCCAGCGCGGTGGAGGGCAACATAAATATTAGCCAGATAAACGCCGCGAGGAGTGCAGTGAGAGCCGCGACGAGCCGTTGTAACGTGATGATGGGCGTTGGGGTTGCCATAGTGCCTCCCAGCTTAGGGATTACTGTCCGGTAGTTTCTATGCTGACCGTTTCTAACCAGGTGCGGATAGCCCATAACCCTTCTTGGCTGACATAGTCGGACATGCGCGGCATGAGTACACGGCCGTTGCGTTCGGATCCGTTCGTGACCAGCTCTTTGAACCACTCATCGCCCCATGGACCGTTCTCCAGCTCGCGCAGGTCGGGGGCGATGCCGCCGGATTTCGCTTCCAGGCCGTGGCAAGCGGCGCAGTTGCTGTTGTAAGCGCGGGCGCCAATATCCACGGCTAGATCATGCTGGGGGTGGTCACGGTAAGGGTTCTCTTCCCGCCATTCGTCACCTAGGCGCTCGAGATCTTGAATATCAACGGCTTGTGGGGTCACGCTACCGTGAGACCACGCTAGCGGTGACGCCAACAGGGCCACGAGAGCGATAGCACCCGCTTGGCCTATGGGTGTTGTTGTAGAGACTGTTTCTGGGATTGCCGTTGTGATTGTTTTTGAGATTGTTCTTGAGAATGTTTTTGTGATCGTCGTTGTAAGCGTTGTCATGGAATAGCTCCTCAGGGGATCAAGGTATCGTCACTTGAGTGAGCATAGGCAGGCACACTTGCCGAACCTATAGCACCTTAGGTATCGCTAGCCTCCTCCTTTGGAAGTAGTGCTAATTCAGGATGAGAACGCGACTGGAGAGGGAGATGGGTTTTTGATCTGGGCTTCTAAGCTGAGCTTAGTCTTGCTGACACCACGCAAGCAGCAGCTTGGCCGCTTTGCAGCCATTGCATTGTGATCATTACTCGGATGGAAAACCCATGACATACGCTATCAATAACAACACGTCAGCCCGCAAAATTTCGTGGCCCTTTCGCCTGCGTACTCTCACCGCCGCCGTTGCTTATGCCTCTGCCCTAGGTGTTGGAGGCGTTGCACTGACAGCCCACGCCAGCGAGGTGACCTGGGACGATATTCTCAATGACCATAACACCACTGAAACGGTGCTGATGTACGGTATGGGCGTGAAAGCCCAGCGTTACAGCCCGCTTGATCAAATTAACGCAGACAATGTAGAGATGCTGACCCCTGCATGGTCTCACTCTTTTGGCGATGAAATGCAGCGTGGCCAGGAGTCTCAGGCGCTGATCCATGAAGGCGTTATCTATGTTACCGGCTCCTATTCACGTATTTTTGCCATTGATGCGCGTACCGGCCAGCGCCTGTGGTCATACAACCATCGACTGCCGAGCGATATTCGACCCTGCTGTGACGTCGTGAACCGCGGCGCGGCCATTTACGGTGACAAGGTGTTCTTCGGTACGCTGGATGCGGGGATTGTGGCGCTAAATAAAGATACCGGTGAAGTAGTGTGGCGCGAACGCTTTGGCGACCACCGCGCGGGCTATACCATGACTGGCGCGCCAACGATTGTAGAAGATAGCGAAACGGGCCGCGTATTGCTGATTCATGGCTCTTCAGGGGATGAGTTCGGCATTGTGGGTAAGCTCTATGCCCGTGACCCTGATACCGGTGAAGAGATTTGGATGCGCCCCTTTGTTGAAGGCCATATGGGGCGTTTGAACGGTGAGGAGAGCACCCCAACGGGTGATGCCAGCGCGCCCTCCTGGCCCGATGACCCAGACAGCGAAACCGGCAAAGTACAAGCCTGGAGCCAAGGTGGCGGTGCGCCATGGCAGAGCGCCAGCTTCGACCCTGACACCAATACGATTATCATTGGCGCGGGAAACCCGGCCCCCTGGAACGGGTGGGCACGTACCTCTGAAGACGGCGACCCGTCTGACTACGACAGCCTCTATACCTCTGGCCAACTGGGTATCGACCCTTCGACCGGTGAAGTGAAGTGGTTCTACCAGCACACGCCCAACGACACCTGGGACTTCTCGGGCAATAACGAGATCGTGCTGTTCGAATACCAAGATGAAAACGGCCAAACGGTCAACGCTGGTGCCCACGCCGACCGTAATGGTTTCTTCTATGTCACCGACCGCACTAACGGCGAGCTCATCAACGCCTTCCCATTTGTCGATAACATCACCTGGGCGACCCATATCGATCTGGAAACCGGTCGCCCGGTTGAGGCTGAAGGCCAGCGCCCACCGCGTTTGGAAGAAGGACAAACCCGCTCTGAACCTGTTGAAGTGTCACCGCCGTTCTTAGGGGGTAAAAACTGGAACCCCATGGCGTATAGCGAAGACACAGGGCTGTTCTACGTGCCCGGTAACCATTGGAAAGAAGATTACTGGACCGAGGAGGTCGAGTACGTGGAAGGCGCCGCTTACTTGGGTATGGGCTTCCGTATTAAGCGTATGTACGACGACCATGTGGGTATTCTGCGCGCCATAGACCCGGTTACCGGCGAATATGCTTGGGAACATAAAGAGCCTATGCCGCTATGGGCAGGCGTGCTAGCCACCCACGGTGATTTGGTGTTTACCGGTACGGGGGATGGATACTTCAAAGCCTTCCATGCTGAAACCGGGGAAGAGCTTTGGAAGTTCCAAGTAGGCACCGGCATTATTTCACCACCGGTTACCTGGGAAATGGACGGTGAGCAGTACATCGGTGTCACCGCAGGTTATGGCGGCGCAGTTCCGCTTTGGGGTGGTGATATGGCAGAACTGACGCGACCGATTGCCCAGGGCGGCTCGTTCTGGGTCTTCAAGTTGCCATCCTTCGTTAAAGATTTGGCTAACCGTTAAGTTATTAACCCCTTTTGGGCGGCCTTTGCCGCCCTTTTTTGAATGAAGATAACGGTAATGGAGAGAACAATAATGATAACGCGTAATACGGTGACTTTATGGCGCCGCCAAACAACGGCGATTTTTCTCTGCCTTAGCGCGATAGGCAGTGTGGTTGCCGACGATTATGTTGAAGAGTATCAACCGCCAGTGCATAACGGCTGCGAGCTGGTGCCAGGCGCCCAGTGCCCGCATATGGATTTATCCGGCGGTGACTTTGCTAACCTTGATTTGCAAGGCGCTAATTTTGCGGGCAGCAACTTAGACGGCTCGGATTTTCGCCATAGCAATCTACGCAGCGTCGATTTTGAAGGTGCATCGCTACGCAACGCTAACCTTAATCGCGCGCGTATGCCTAACACCCACCTACGTGGTGCCGATCTTTCCCATGCCAGTTTGGTTGGGTTGGATAGCTGGAGTATTTATGCCCAGGGAGCGACGTTTGATCATGCTGACCTGACTGGGGCCAATTTGGCGTTCGCCCGACTGTCTGGCGCCAGTATGCAGGGAGCGAAGCTGATGGGCAGCAACCTGGAAATGGCCTGGATGAATAAGGTCAACCTGATAGGGGCGGATCTGCGCGATGCTAACCTGCAAGAAGTCAAAATGAACATTGCCCGTCTTAACGATGCCGATATGACCGGTGCGCGTATCCACTACGGTAACTTCCAAATGGCCCAAATGGAGGGATGTACCGCCTGCCCGTTCGATTGGGAGTGATGCCATCATGTCGACACAACACTCGGCGCACTCTGTGTACCGCTATATCATTTGTTTGGCGTGGATAGCTGGAATCTTTAGCGGAGTGGCGGGGGCTGAAGTGCCCGCCTCGGTGTTTAACCAACAAGGCTATCGGTTACCGCCATTTAAAGCCCCCGTCACTGCACCGCTACCAGGGGTGACCACGTTAGATGACGATACTTTTCAAGTGTTGCTGGAATCGTCGTCGGTCATCCTGGTGGATGTCTACGCGCTAACCTGGCATAACGGCCTTTTTCTGCAGGAGTCTCCTCACTTAACGATTCCCGGCAGTATTTGGCTACCTAACGTGGGCGCACCTGCTTTGGAAGATGAGTGGCGTGATTACTTCACGCAAACACTCGATGCGCAGCGTGAGAACGCAGAGGCAGCGCCGTTGGTGTTCTTTTGCCGCACCGACTGCTGGCTTTCCTGGAATGCTGCCCGACGGGCTGAGGCAATGGGCTATGAAGAGCTCTATTGGTACCCCAATGGGGTGGATGGCTGGCAAGCGAGCGGTCATCCCTTGGAGGCCGTTTGCCCGCAGCTGCCCGCCCATGCTGAGCGAGCGACATGCGAGCTAGTGTGGTGAATCACTATCAGGCTGCGGTCAAGCTCCTGATCAAGCCGCTCCAGTTGGTGCGATCTGGGACGAATATAGATATCAACATGCCTTCTCAAAGACATCTTGCTCAGGTGGGAGTGACCGTTCCGTATACGCTTCTTTGGTATGTTCGTAACTAACTAAAATAAGTTAGTTTTAAAAGTTATTGCTCCGAAAGTCTAGTCACGATAGCTCGCTTTAAGGGCAGTCTGGTTATAGTATGTTCAAAAGAGAATATTTCATGATTGTTATCGAAAATTCATGCTGGCCCGAAGAGGAAACCTATGCCCACCAGAACATTGCACTCTATCAAGGGAAGCCGAGGTGACTTGATGGTTTCCTGTTGGGCGAATGAAGCACCTTGCTATATTGCCGTTCTAGTACATGGATATGGGGAGCACCTGGGGCGCTACCAGCATGTGGCTGATGTGTTGCATGTTAGTGGTGCCGTGGTTATCGGCCCAGACCATCAGGGGCATGGGCTCTCTCAAGGCGAACGCGTCGAGATAGCGGACTTCGACTCGGTCGTGGAAGATCTTGGGCAGGCCATTGATCATTACAAGCAACGTCACCCCGACCTCCCGGTAGTGGTCATCGGACACTCGATGGGAGGAATGATTGCGACGCGCTATACCCAGTTGCATCAGGATGAGGTGGCTGCACTAATATTATCAGGGCCTCTACTCGGTGTACGCACAGCCATTACCGGTTTGGATGATTTGGCTTCGCTCCCTGATGAGCCATTAGATACCAAGACGTTATCACGAGATCCTGATGTTGGGAGAGACTACGAAGCTGATGCTTTGGTGTGGCACGGTCCCTTCAAACGACCCACCTTGACGTCGATGAAGGCGATGCTGAATAAAATTCATGGGGGAGCTAGCCTAGGAAGCGTTCCGACCCTATGGATGCATGGGACGGAAGACAAGCTTGTGCTGCTAGAAGAAAGTCGTCCAACGCTGGAGAAAATTGCTGGTGGTGATTTTTCATGTTCCTTCATTAAAGGTGCGCGCCATGAAATATTTAATGAAACCAACAGGAACGAAGTATTAGAGGAGATGAAGCACTTTATAATCTCAAGGTTACCAAAGGTCGAAAATTCAAGGAAGTGAACGCTATAGCGATAGTGGCAATAGGGTGCTGATGTCGCAGTATGCGATTTTTATGGGCGGGATACCGACTCTGCGTGAAACATAAATCAAAAAAACTACAAGAAGGAGTGGCACATGAAGTATGCAATCAAGATCATGATAGTAATCGGGTTAGTATCTGCTGGTGCCAATGCCAGTGAGGTTGCTCACTATGAATTTGATTCAGAAACGCTGGGAACCCCCTATTCCTATACCCTCTATACTCCGGACGGCTTCGCTGAAAGCAACAAGCGCTATCCGGTCATGTATCTGCTGCATGGCTCTTTTGGTAACGAGAATGACTGGGCCTCCAGGGGATCGTTGCAGAAAACCGCCGATGCTTTGATCGCACAAGGCAAGATACCACCAGCACTCATAGTGATGCCAGGCAACCAGAGCTGGTGGGTAGATGGAAACAACGAACCAGCTGCCACCGCCTTTATCGAAGATTTGCTTCCCCATATTGAGTCAACTTGGCCAGCTATCAGGGAGCGTGAGGGTCGTGTGATCGGGGGGCTTTCAGCTGGCGGGTACGGCACCATTAATTTCATCTTCCAACATCCCGATCTGTTCGTTGCAGGTGCTGCCTTGAGTCCTGCCATCTACGTCCCTCTTCCTCCAGAACACTCGTCCGCTTGGCGTCACCCCGCTTACTTGGATGAAGAAGGAAACTTCTCAGAAGAGCGCTGGAAAGAACTCAACTATCCCTCCTATATCGACGACTACATGGCTGGTGAGGAGGTTGTACCGCTCTACATCAACTCTGGCGATCATGACACCTTCGATATAGCTTACCATGCCACTGTGCTTTATCAGGCTCTCAGAGAGCATCAGCCGAACCAAGTAGAGCTGCGCATCGTTGATGGTGATCATGAATGGAATGTATGGGAAGACACTTTGCCGGAAGCTATGGAATATGTTTTCCGCTTTGCCAGCCGCCCCCTCGGTGCGCTACCTGAGTAGACGTTTGTCTCAAGAGAGAAGGACCTTTTTTAGTGTGATGTTGCTCAAGTACGTGTGATTAATCTGATCTGTCGGTGAGTCGGTCAAGAGCTGAAGCGGCTCAGTCCACCGGCACCATTTTGAGACTGTTTGTGCACTGACATCCAGCGCTTGGACGTCCATAGATGGGTGTCAGTGTTCCTTCTAGGGGGGGGCTTCTGAAATTCTCACAATGGTTATTTTAAATAATAGTTCTTAAGTTTAGTTATTGCCGATAAATCAGCTCGAGTGGTTGGTGGGGCGAAGGCGTCGCTGAACCATTTTGACGTTCAGCCTGATGTTGTAGTTGCTTTGACTGGCGGGCATTGCGGGGAATCAGGGGAGCTTGCTCCGGGGTGCTTTGGGCGTTTTCTGCGATCAGGCTCTCTAGCAACCCATGCTGGGGAGAGTGCTGGCACACGGGGTCGGTGGCGTTCATATCGCCGGTTAACAAATAAGCTTGGCAACGGCAGCCGCCATGGTCTTTATCGCGCTCGTCGCACTGCTGGCAGAGTGTTGGCATCCACTGAGTGCCGCGAAAACGGTTAAAGGCATCGCTTTGGTACCAAATGTCCTGCAGCGACATCTCTTTTACGTTGGGAAACGCCATCGGCAGTTCCCTGGCGCTATGGCAGGGCAACACGGCGCCATCCGGGGCGACGGTCATAAAAATGCTGCCCCAGCCGCCCATGCATGCTTTAGGCGCTTGTTCAAAGTAGTCCGGCACCACAAACAACAACGACATATCGCGGCCCCTTGCCGCCAGGGTTTCCCGCCAGCGGTTGGTTTCCGCCTCGGCGCGTACCAGCTGTTCCCGGGTAGGCATCAACGCTTGGCGGTTTAAAAACGCCCAGCCGTAATACTGGCAGTTGGCCAGCTCAACAGCATCCGCACCGAGTTCATCACAGAGGGCAATCAGATCGCTAATTTGATCGATATTGTGCCGATGCAGCACCACGTTCAATACCATAGGGTAGCCGGCGGCTTTGACGGCTTTTGCCATTGCCAGCTTGTTGGCGTGGGCCTTGGCTGAGCCGGCCAGCGCCTGGGCCAGTTCGGGGTCGGCAGCCTGCAGGCTAATCTGAATATGATCCAGGCCTGCTTCTGCCAGAGCGTCTACTCGCTGGGCAGTAAGACCCACGCCGGAGGTCAGCAGGTTGGTATAAAAGCCCAGCGTGCGTGCTTCGCGTACCAGCGCTTCCAGATCCTGGCGAATCAGCGGCTCGCCGCCGGAAAAGCCCAACTGAGCCGCCCCCATGGCCCGGGCCTGGCGCAGCACGCTAAACCACGCTTCGCTATCCAGCTCGTTTTGGTAGCGGGTAAAGGCCAGCGGGTTAGAGCAGTAGGCGCACTGCAGCGGGCAGCGGTAGGTGAGTTCTGCCAGCAGCCATAAGGGCGGTGAGGTCGCTTCCGTGGTTGGGTTAGCCCTGTTTTGATTAACCACAATAAACCTCCTTCAAGGACAGCCAGCCGTTGTCGCGGGCTTCATCGATAAACTGCATGACGTCGTCTGCTAAGGTCTCTGCGCCTGGGTAGCGCCGCTGTAGGGTGGCGATAATGTCGGCGACGGATTGGTGACCATCGACCTGTTCAAGAATCGCTCCGGCAGTCGTGCTGAGCTTGACCATACCTTCGGGATAAAGAATGACGTGGCAGCCCTGAATGGCTTCCCACTGTAACCGCCAGCCGCGACGCAGTTGGTAAATGTCTTGCTGTGCCATGTTGAATTCCCCAACGCTAATCAATCAAGGTCTAGTAAAGTGAGTGCTCAAGCCCACGGTGATACACCGCTTCACGGGTAACGGTGTGGTAAGGCGGACGGCCTAACTGATAGGCCATGGTCATGGCATCCAACATGCTCCACAGCACATCGAGCTTAAATTGCAGGATATTCAGCGCACGTTGCTGCAGCGCCACCGTCGTACACACGCTTAAGGCGATTTCCAGGCCGTGCTCGACGTCTCGGCGGGCTTCGCTGAGGCGTTTGCGAAAGTAGCGATAGCCCTGCTCGTTAATCCACGGGTAGTGTTGGGGCCAAGTATCCAGGCGGTTTTGGTGGGCAAGCGGCGCAAACAGCTCGGTAAGCGATGAGATTGCGGCCTCCTGCCAGGGCGCGCGGGCGACAAAGTGGCGGTAGGCATCGACTGCAAAGCGCACGCCGGGTAACACGCGCTCCTGGGAAAGCAGCGTATGACGGTGTAATCCCACGGCTTCACCAAGGGCCAGCCAGGCTTCAATCCCGCCCTCATCGCCAGCGTGGCCGTCGTGGTCTAGCAGGCGCTGCACCCATCGCCTGCGGGTGGCTGCATCGGGGCAGTTGGCCAGTAGCGCGGCGTCTTTTTGGGGAATCATCAGCTGGTAGTAAAAGCGGTTAGCCACCCAGCCCTGCAATTGTTCTCGGCTAAGTTCGCCGTTGGCCATCGCCTGCTGAAAAGGGTGGTTAAGGTGGTAGTACTGCCCTTTATTCATCAGCGCTTCACGGAACGCCTCCCGATTGAGCGGGGTGTCAGAAGCGCAGGGCGTTATCGCTGTTAGCGCCATGATCAATCTCCTAATCGTTATTGTGGCTAAGCACAGGTTCTGTGAACACAAGTGCTATTGGCGATAGGGCTATAGCGTGAGTTTCATACCGTCGTAAGCTGTTTCGATGCCTGCGTCCTGGAGTGTTTTTGCCGCCTCGCTGGTGCGGTCTAAGATCGGGTTGGTGTTATTGATATGAATCAAAATGCGCCGCGTGCTGCTGGGTAGCTCGTTCAGTAGCTCACGCATACCGCCGCTGCCATTGAGCGCGAGGTGCCCCATCTGTCGGCCTGTCGAGGTGCCAACGCCTAATGCCTGCATTTCATCGTCTTCCCACAGGGTGCCGTCCACCATCACCACATCGGCGGCATGTAAGAAGCGCATGGCCAGTGGTGTGGGGTTGCCAAGCCCCGGGGCGTAACACAGCGACTGACTGCTGCGGCGGTCGACAATATACAGTCCTAAATTATCGCCACAGGAAGGCGCACCGCGACGTGGCGAGTAGGGCGGGGCATTGCTGTGTAGCGCAAAGGCGGTGATCGCTATATCCGGCAGGAAGGGAATCGAAAACTCGACAACCTCCTGATGATCTTCCAAACCAATTGGCTGCCAGCGCAGTCCGCCCCAGTGCTCCAACATCGGGAACAGTGGAAACCCAGTAGATAAATCGTTATGTACATTGGGCGTGCACCATACATCCAGCGGGCAGCCCTCTCTTAGGGAAAGTAGCCCGGTGACGTGGTCGATCTGGGCATCCACCAGCAGCACGCCACGAATACCGCTGCCACGCAGTTCGTTAGGCCATAATTCCGGGTTGGCGTTGAGCTGGGCGCGAATGTCAGGGGAGGCGTTGCATAGCAGCCACTGTTTTCCATCAACGCTTAACGCAATGGAGGACTGAGTGCGTGGTTGATGGTCGCCGCTGCCTTGGCGAGCATGGAAGCAGTTCGGGCAGTTGCAATTCCACTGAGGAAAACCGCCACCTGCGGCAGCCCCAAGAACTATAACCTGCATAGGCTGGCCTCTTAAGTCGGTGCTGCAATGAAAGCCCCTACCTGCTATAAACCTAATAAAGGCAGGTAGGGGCTGCGTCTTAGCGGGTAGAGATATACAGTGTCACTTCAAAACCAAGGCGCATATCTTGATATGTCGGTTTCGTCCACATAAAAAACTCTCCTGCGTTGTTAAGCATGTTGTCGTGAGTGGTGTTGCAACTGTCGTTGCAAGTGTTACTACCTCTGTTGGTGCGGGTACTATCAGCGGTTAAGCGTTATTGCCATACCCGCTTCTTCAGTTAAGCACAGGTAAAGCCAACTGCCTGCGGTACTTTGGAAGTAGTTTTCTCGCTCTTTTTGGTGGGGCTTGAAGCCTCAGCCAGCCCATGTTGTAGTTAAACAACCCAGTTGAATCAAAGGTTGAGTAGTATCTGGCAGCCCCCCGTTAGATCCTAGGCTGCTAATAGGTGTTTATGACTAACGTCGAGAATGGGTAGTGCCCAATCTCTGTGTGGCGGCGCTGTGGGAAGGTAACAGCAGCAGAAAACAACGCAGAAAAAAACAAAGGAGAACGCGAGTGAAAATAGGTGCACCGAAAGAGAGTGCCCGGGGGGAAGCGCGTGTTGCGCTGACCCCCGAGAGCGCTAAACAGATCCAGAAGCTGGGCCACGAGTGCTTGGTAGAGAGCGGCGCAGGCCTGGCGGCGGGCTTTAATGACGACACTTATCGTGAGGCGGGCGTTACCGTGGTGGAAGGAGCGGATGCGCTCTGGCACGACGCCGAAGTGGTTATTAAAGTCCGCGAGCCCTCTGATGAAGAGGCTGAGCGGCTGCGCCAAGGCCAAACCCTGATTGCCTTCTTCTGGCCAGCGCAAAACGAAGCGCTGCTGGAGAAGTGCAAAGCCCAGGGCGCCACCGTTATCGCTATGGATATGGTGCCGCGTATTTCCCGCGCGCAAAAAATGGACGCGCTCTCCTCCATGGCCAATATCGCCGGTTACCGGGCGGTGATTGAGGCGGGCAATAACTTTGGCCGCTTCTTTACCGGCCAGGTAACGGCGGCAGGTAAAGTGCCCCCTGCCAAGGTGCTGGTGATTGGCGCAGGTGTGGCGGGCTTGGCGGCGATCGGTACCGCCACCAGCCTGGGCGCCGTGGTGCGCGCCTTTGACGTACGCCCCGAGGTCTCTGAGCAGATCGAGTCCATGGGCGCCGAGTTCCTGTTCCTCGATTTCGAAGATAGCCAGGATGGATCCGAAAGCGGCGGCTACGCCTCGCCTTCAAGCCCTGAGTTTCGCGAGAAGCAGCTTGAGTGCTTCCGCGAGCAGGCGCCCGATGTCGACATCGTCATTACCACGGCGCTGATTCCCGGTCGACCCGCGCCCAAGCTGTGGCTGGAAGATATGGTTGCGGCCATGAAGCCGGGGTCGGTGGTTATCGATTTGGCGGCCGAAAAAGGCGGCAACTGCGATCTCACTAAACCGGATGAGCGTGTAGTATCGGATAACGGCGTGGTGGTGATTGGTTACACCGACTTCCCTTCACGCATGGCCACGCAATCATCGTTGCTTTACGCCACCAATATCCGCCATATGCTGACCGATCTAACCCCCGAGAAAGATGGGGTGATCAATCACAATATGGAGGATGACGTCATCCGTGGCGCCACGGTGACTCACGAGGGCGAAGTAACCTTCCCGCCACCGCCGCCTAAAGTCAAAGCGATTGCGGCTGCCAAGCCCAAGAAAAAAGAGAAAGAGCCTACGCCGGAGGAGAAAAAAGCCGCCGAGCTCGCCACCTTCAAAGCACAAACCAAGCGTCAGGTGGGGCTATTGGCCGTCGGTGGTGCGCTAATGCTGCTGCTGGGGCAAGTGGCTCCGGTGTCGTTTATGCAGCACTTTATCGTCTTTGTGCTGGCCTGCTTTATCGGCTTCCAGGTGATCTGGAACGTCAGTCACTCGCTGCATACACCGCTGATGGCGGTGACTAACGCGATTTCGGGCATCATTATTTTGGGGGCGATTCTGCAGATTGGCTCCGGCAGCGTTGTCGTCGGCGTGCTGGCGGCGATCTCGGTGCTTATCGCGTCAATCAATATCGTGGGTGGCTTCCTGGTAACACGCCGGATGCTGGCCATGTTCCAAAAATCCTAAGCGGCGGAGAGACGATATGTTAGGTCAAGGATTCGTATCTGCCGCGGCGATCGCGGCAAGCGTACTGTTTATTCTGTCGCTAGGCGGCTTGAGTAACCAGGAGAAAGCCAAGCGGGCCGTGTGGTACGGCATTGTGGGTATGGCGCTGGCGGTGTTTTTTACCGCCTTAGGGCCGGGTATCGGTGGCTACTGGTGGCTCATCCCGATGATGATTATCGGTGCCGGTATCGGTGTCTATGTGGCGGGCAAGGTCGAGATGACCGAAATGCCGCAACTCGTGGCAGCGCTGCACAGTTTTGTCGGCTTGGCCGCGGTGTTTGTGGCCTGGAGCGCAGATTTAGAGCGCCGACGGGTGCTGGCGGCACAAGCGGCCGATGGCGTTATGCAGGAGTTTTCGGCGTTTGCCGCGCTGGTTGCCACCAAGGCGCCTGACGAGCTTACTTTTCTGCAGATTGAAGTCGTGTTCGCTATCTTTATCGGCGCAGTGACTTTCACTGGTTCGGTGGTGGCGTTCGGTAAGCTGGCCGGTAAAGTGGATGGCAAGCCGCGCCAACTGCCCGGTGGGCATATGCTTAACGCCGGAGCGGCGGTGCTTTCGCTAGTGTTAGCCATTTTGTACCTCAATGGTGCGGGCTTCTGGACGTTGATTGTGCTCGCAGCGCTGTCGTTGTTTATCGGTTACCACCTGATCATGGGCATTGGCGGTGCGGATATGCCGGTGGTGGTTTCGATGCTCAACAGCTACTCGGGCTGGGCGGCGGCGGCCATCGGCTTCACGCTTTCTAATGATCTGTTGATTGTGACCGGTGCGCTGGTGGGCTCATCCGGTGCGATTCTCTCTTACATCATGTGTAAGGCGATGAACCGCAACTTCGTTAACGTGATCCTGGGTGGCTTTGGTGGCAGCCAAGGGCCTGCGGCGGAGATCGAAGGCGAGCAGGTGGCCATTGATGCCGGCGGTGTGGCCAGCGCGTTGAACGATGCCGATAGCGTGATTATCGTACCAGGTTACGGCATGGCAGTGGCCCAGGCACAAACCGCGGTGAGCGATCTGGTGCGCAAGCTACGCGCAGCGGGCAAGACCGTACGCTTTGGTATTCACCCGGTAGCCGGGCGCTTACCAGGCCATATGAACGTACTGCTGGCGGAAGCCAAGGTGCCTTACGACATCGTGCTGGAAATGGACGAGATCAACGACGATTTCCCCACCACCGACGTGGTGATCGTGATTGGTTCTAACGACATCGTTAATCCGGCAGCCGAGGAAGACCCCAACAGCCCTATCGCCGGTATGCCGGTGCTGAAGGTGTGGGAAGCCAAGCAGGTGTTTGTCAGCAAACGCGGCCAGGGAACCGGCTACTCCGGCATCGAGAATCCGCTGTTTTTCAAAGACAACACGCGGATGTTCTACGGTGATGCTCGGGATAGCTTAAATACGCTGCTGCCGTTGATTGATTAGGCCTTAGCTACCCATGCAACGTAGCTAGACGCTAGATTACTAAGAGCCATTAAGTACTGAGCCCGCGAGCAATCGCGGGCTTTTTAGTTGTACGCCTGACTGGCTCAGTCCTGCGCGACTGCCCATGGGTCGATGTCGATCAGTTCGGCGTCCATGTCGCGTTCCTCCAGCGTATTGACCGCATAGCGGGCGAGACGGATGCCACCAACTCGTCAGCCCGGGCGGATCGCCCTCTCATCGAGTATCGCCTTCGGCAGCGTGAACCAGATACAGGTGCCTTTTCCCGGCTTGCTCTCGATGACGAGTTGCGACTCGTGGCGCTTCAGCACTTCGGAGACGATGGCGAGTCCCAGTCCGGTACCTTCACCCCGCTCACGTCCAATCGTGGTGCGATAGAAGCGCTGCGAGATGAGGGGGATTTCTTTTTTGGGGATGCCGACACCGGTATCTCTGACCCCGATCTTGAGCCGGGCATCGTCGAACTCGAGAATTCGTATCGAGACCGTGCCGCCGGTGTTCGTGGCGGTGATGGCGTTGTCGACCAT
The DNA here is from genome assembly GCF_031010195.1 of Halomonas sp. SpR8. Classification (GTDB taxonomy): domain Bacteria; phylum Pseudomonadota; class Gammaproteobacteria; order Pseudomonadales; family Halomonadaceae; genus Vreelandella. The sequence continues at coordinate 207,869 of NZ_JAUAMC010000006.1, forward strand.
ATTGGTCAGCGCGTGATCGATCAGTTCGATGTCGGCGGAGACCTCGGCTATCGCTGTCTGGTTTTCCACACGAAGCTTGATGCCTTTCTCCAGCGCGCGAGGGTGAAATTTACCTAGAATGTCGTTGGCCAGTTCGGCGAAGGAGAACGTGCTTGGGCATAGCGGTCGGCCCGCGATATTGGCGCGAGACATCTGCGAGAGCTGGTCGGCCAACTGGGCCATTCGCTCCACGTTGGCGCGAATGGCGTCTAGACCGCTGCGTGTTTCATCGTCGAGAGACCTGTGATCCAACTGCTTGGCGTAGCCCAACAGGGAGGTCATCGGTGTGCGGAATTCGTGAGACAGGTTGGCGATGAGTTCCCGCCGCTGGCGGTCGGTATCGTGCAGCGCCTCGACCTGGGCTTCGATGGTGGCCGCCATGTCGTTGAAGGCACGCCCGACCCGGCCGATTTCGTCGTCGATCGACTCGGGACTGCGCTGTCGGTAATCGCCCTCGGCAAAGCGTTGGACGGTGCGGGTCAGCCGTGAAAAGCGTCGCGTCAGAAGAGCGAAGAGGGCGAGGCCCACCGCCAGCGTCAATGCCAACGCCACGCAGCCTGCGATGAGCAGTGTGCGCAAGATGCTGCTCGTCTGCCAGATGTTGGCCATCGAGACATCTGTATTGGCCTCCAGTTGCACCAGCAGATAGCCCGATTGATGCTGCGGGCCGTAGGTGATTGGGGCAACTGAAAAAACGCCCTCGTCGCCCCGGCAGGGCATGTCCGCGTAGACCGGCAGCATGGGCATATCGGAAAGCAGTTCATCTATAGCATCCCGGTCGATTCGGCGGTCGAGGCCGCAGCGGTCGTGGGCGTAAGCGCCAACCACCGTGCCGTCGGTGTCGAGCACGTACAGCGAGAGCGCCGGATTGATGGTCATGACCCGCTCTACGGCCTCTAGAGTCGAAGGGCTATAAACGCCGTCGTCGAGCTGCAGCACGGGAGCCAGGTGGTGGGCCATGTCGATCTGATTGCGCTGCAGCCATTCGCGTCCCAACTGGCCGAACTGATCGACCGCCACCAGTGTGGTCGTGGTGGAGAGTGCGATCATGCTTAGCAGATAGACGAACACGATGCGCGCGAACAGGCTGCGGTAAGTTCTTCGCAACGTTTTGCCAAGGCTCATGGGGCGTTCTCGTCGGATACTGATGCTGGAGCGTCGTCGTCGGTGAACCGATAACCGGTGCCCCACACGGTGAGAATGTACTCGGGCCGCGTCGGGTCTGGCTCTATCTTGCTGCGCAACCTATTGATGTGCGTATTGACGGTGTGATCAAAGCCGTCGAATTCTGGACCCCATACGGCATCAAGCAACTCGCTGCGGGAAAATCCCTTACCCGGGTGGCGGGCAAAGAACACCAGTAGGGCGAACTCCCGGGTCGTGAGTTGAATCATGTTTCCGTCGAATTTAACCCTGTGGCCGTCGATGTCGATCTCCAGCGCTTTTATCTTCATGAGCGTCGACGACGTAAGCTCCTCCATCGCCTTTCGACGACGCAGAAGCGCTTGGATTCTCGCCAATAAAATATCGGTATCGAATGGCTTAGTGATGTAGTCGTCGGCACCGATTTCCAGACCGACAACCACGTCCCGCGTGCCGGCGAGCGCCGTCAGCATGATGATTGGAATAGTGGCGTCGTGAGCGCGAATGTCTCGACACACGGCGAGACCGTCAATGCCCGGTAGCATCAGATCAAGAACGACGAGTGAGGCATTCCGCCATCGATTCAAGGCTTCTTCCCCGGTCGAAACCCAGGTCGGCTGATGGCCGGCCTGGGCGAGAATGCTCGTTAATAGCCGACCAATATCGGGATCGTCCTCGACGCAAAGTATCGGGCACGACATAGCGGTTTTCCTCTAAGTGAACTGTGAATCCTAGCCCAATGTACTTCGTTAATCATCACGGAAACGTTATCACCGAACGTTATGATTCTGTGATGATTGAGCTGACATTCCTGTTTATCTTTGGCAAACCGTGTCGGACTGGACACGGATACCTAGATAAATCAGGAGAGAATCATGATCCGCACAACATCCAAATATCTACTCGCCCTGAGTGCTGTACTGCTGAGCGGCGGCCTCGCCTTCACCACGCTCGCCAGTGCCCAGACCGACAATATGTCCCAGGACACGATGAGTCAGGACGGCATGAGCCATGACGATGGCATGAGCCACGACGACGGCATGAGCCACGACGATGGCATGAGCCACGACGATGGCATGAGCCACGACGATGGCATGAGCCATGACGATGGCATGAGCCATGACGATGGCATGAGCCACGACGGTAGCATGAGCCATGACGAAATGAGCAGCGACTCCATGGAGCATGCCAACTAAAGGTTGCGATTCGGCAAATCAGGCGCTGCCTGGTTTGCCGGGCGCCTTCGTTTCGAGGTCAATATCATGTCTGAGTCTGTCAAAGCTTCGAACGCTAGTGACTCGACCGGTGATGTGTCCGGTGCGCCGGCCACACGAGTGATCAAACGGCATACGCTGGCGACTCGTCTGTGGCATTGGACGAATCTCGTCTGCCTGATCGTGTTGCTGATGAGCGGTTTGCAGATATTCAATGCACACCCCGCGCTCTATTGGGGGGAGCAATCCGATTTCGCTAACCCTTTTATCGCGATCCATGCGCGCACCGCCGAGGATGGCGAGCCCATGGGCGTGGTTCGTATCGCTGGACAGGTGTTCGATACCACCGGCGTACTGGGGCTCTCCGATGACAACGGCCAGCTACGCGAACGGGCCTTCCCCCGTTGGGCGACGCTGCCGGGAGACAAGTGGTTGTCGATGGGGCGTAACTGGCATTTTCTGGCTGCGTGGATCTTCGTGCCGCTGCTCGTCGCGTATCTGCTCTATATCCTGCTGGTGCCCCAACGACGACGGGCGCTGTTTCCAACGTGGGTGCAGTTGAAGAACATCCCGAGGACTGTATTTGATCATGCGCGGCTGCGTTTTCATCACGAAGCTGACTACAACGGTATCCAGAAGCTGACCTACCTGCTGGTGCTGTTCGGGTTGCTGCCAGTAATGATTTTGTCGGGGCTGACCATGGCACCCAGTGTCAACGCTGCCTGGCCGTGGCTCACCGAACTTTTCGGCGGACGACAGAGTGCTCGCACCTTTCATTTTCTCTGTGCAACGGCCCTCATTGGCTTTTTCGTCGTGCACATCGCGCTGGTGCTGGTATCCGGCGTTTTCAACAACCTGCGCTCGATGGTAAGCGGTCGCTACCGCATCCAGGCAGAAGCGCATGACGGAGCCGAGACATGACTGACTCGAACAGACACTCGACATCACCAACGCCCGACCGCGCTCGACGGCGACTGCTGGGTGGCCTGTGCGCGCTGGGGGCTGGCACTTTCCTTGCCGGTTGCGACCGACTGTCGGGAAGCGCGCCCGTGCGCGCGGCGCTGAGCAATGTCGAGCAACTCTCTTACAAGGCCCAACGTCTGATCGCCTCGCGCCAAGCACTCGCGAAGGAGTTCGACAAGAGTCATATCGCGCCGGTGTTCCGTCCCAATGGCACCACTGACCCGCAGGAGGATTACTATCGTGCCTGGGTTGAGAATGGTTTCGCCGACTGGCGTCTGACCATCGACGGGCTGGTCGAAGAGCCGATGACGCTGTCGTTGCCGGCGCTTCGGGAGATGGCCTCGCGAACCCAGATCACTCGTCACGATTGCGTCGAGGGTTGGAGCTGTATCGGGCAGTGGACTGGCGTTCCTCTGGCAGATCTGCTTGATCGGGTGCGTCCGGCAGATACCGCGCGCTTCGTGGTTTTTCACTGTGCAGATCACACCTACGGAGGGTCGGATCTGTACTACGAGAGCCTCGACATGATCGAGGCGTATCATCCGCAGACGCTGCTTGCCTACGATCTCAACGGCGAACCGCTACCGGTGGCTAACGGGGCGCCTATTCGTCTGCGCGCCGAGCGTCAGTTGGGTTACAAGCATGCCAAGTACGTGATGCGTGTCGAACTGGTGGAAAGCTTCAAGCAGCTCCACGGCGGCAAGGGAGGATATTGGGAGGATAGGGGCTACGACTGGTGGGCGGGCATCTAGGCGATGACCATCGAGCGCGTGAAAATTAGTCATGAGGCAACCCTTCGCGCGGGTGCCGTCGCCACGGGGCCACGAGTCTTCGGTACTCGATTATGTGCAGGGCACTGCTGCGCCTGCTATGGTCGAGTATCTTCTTGTGTGTTGAGCAATCGCTACTATGAGCCAACGCCCCAACCCCCGGGTGCTGATCCGCCTACTGGGTCTACTGCGCCCCTACCGACTCCGTTTAGCCCTGGCGGGCTTAGCATTGCTGTTAGCCTCGGGAAGCGTGCTGCTGCTGGGTAACGGGCTGCGCTTGGTGATTGACCGTGGCTTTTTGGCGGCGGATGAACAGGCATTAGCCCAATCGCTCGGTTTGATGCTAGCGGTGGTGACGATACTGGCGATGGCCTCCGCGCTGCGCTACTACCAGGTCACCTGGATTGGCGAACGCCTGGCGGCTGATCTGCGCCAGCGCGTGTTTGATCATTTACTCACTCTGGAACCCAGTTTTTTTGAGAGCACCAGCGACGGCCGTGCCGCAGGCGAGATTGCATCGCGGTTAACGGCGGACACCAGCGTCTTACAGAGCCTGTTTGGCTCTTCCGTGTCGCTGGCGCTGCGCAATCTGGTCATGCTGGTAGGTGCCGTGGTGCTGATGCTGGTGACCCAGCCGTGGCTCTCGGCGCTGGTGCTGATTGGTATCCCCGCGACCCTTCTGCCGATTGTTTGGTACGGCCGCCGGGTGCGGCGGCTTTCGCGCACCAGTCAGGATTGCGTGGCGGAGCTTGGCCGCTATGCCGAAGAGGCGCTAAGTGGTATTAAAACGATTCAAGCGTTTACCCATGAGACGGTGGACAAAACCCACTATGGCCAGCGCGTCGAGCAGGCGTTTGGCAGCGCCGTCGAGCGCACTCAGCAGCGCGCCTGGCTCACCGGTATTGCCATGCTGGTGGTGTTCACCGCCGTTGGCTTAATGCTTTGGCAGGGCGGGCAGGCTGTGTTGGCGGGTACCATGAGTGCCGGTGAGCTTTCGGCGTTTATTTTTTACGCCGTATTGGCGGCAGGCGCTGTAGCGACCCTCGCTGAAGTGGCGGGGGATGTGCAGCGCGCGGCAGGCGCGGCGGAGCGTTTATTGGAGCTGCTCGATACTCAACCTGCTATCCAGTCGCCTGCTAACTCGCACGACCTGTCTAAGCCACTGCGTGGCGAGATTAGACTGGAGAGCGTCAGCTTTACCTACCCTGGCCGAGAAGCACCGGCGCTTGAAAGGTTTGATCTGCATATTCAGCCAGGAGAGCGGGTAGCAGTGGTAGGTCCTTCGGGGGCGGGTAAAAGTACGCTGCTTGCGCTGCTACTGCGCTTTTATGACCCTAGCCAAGGGCATATCAGTCTGGATGGCCGTGATATCCGCAGCTTAGACCTCGCTGCTTTGCGCGGAGCCATGGGGTTGGTGGCCCAGGAGCCGGTGCTGTTTAGCGGCTCGGTGGCCGAGAATCTGCGCTATGGTGACCCTAAAGCAAGTAACGAGCGTCTGCGCGTTGCCGCCCAGGATGCCAGCGCGCTGGAGTTTATCGACGCGCTCCCCCAAGGCTTTGATACGCCCCTTGGCCCCGGCGGCGTGCAGCTTTCCGGCGGTCAACGTCAGCGGCTTGCCATCGCCCGGGCATTGCTTAAAGACCCCGCTGTGCTGCTGTTGGATGAAGCCACCAGCGCCTTGGATGCCGAGAGCGAACGACTGGTGCAGCAGGCGCTGGACAGGCTGATGGTGGGACGCACCAGCATCGTGATCGCCCACCGGCTGGCGACCGTCATCGCTGCAGATCGCCTGCTGGTGCTTGATGGTGGGAAGCTTGCCGCGGCGGGCACTCACGCCGAATTGATCACCACCAGCCCGCTCTATCGTCATTTAGCCGCGTTGCAGTTTGGCTAATGCTTACCGTCTCTGTCCTGTTGCTCTACACTCGTTGTTTGTGTTCCATTTGCGTTCTATGAACGAAGGATAATCGCATCGATGTTGGGATTCCTACAGGGATTTTCCTATGGCCTCTTTATGACCTGCCTGCCCTGGCTGCTGGTTGGCCTGTTTAATCCTAGCCTGGCGCTTCCGATAGCGGTTCCCGGTCGGCTACAGGTGATCCTACGCTATTGCCTGGTAATTCCTTTCATCAGCTCGCTGCTGTGGCTGACCTCCCTTTGGGGTGGGTTTAGCCCCAGCCTATTTGGCTGGTTGGCCGGCATTGTCGCCATTCCCGTGGCGCTGCCCGTCGAGCGAACGCTGCGTGGTTGGCTGGCCCGCCGCCGCGAGCGTCTGCGAGAGAAGCGGCTATCAGCCGAGATGCGCCAACGTCGTGCTGAGGATGAACGCAACGCCTATGAGGCTGGCGTATCGGTGCTCAATCCGGAGTGGCCACCTGAAGGCGCTGACGATCTTGTATTGGCCTTGTGGCGGGCCAAGAAGAGCCTGCTGGACGTTAAACGCTCCGACTTGGCGGTCCTCGCGGATCGCCTCTATAGTCGCTACCACCATGTGATGGATGTGCTGGGCGGTCGCTTTCACACTGGCGAGCTGGCTTTTGAGCGCTCGCGCGGGCTGGTCACTCAGGTCTGTTTCGGCGCAGCGGATACGCTGACCACGATGGCCTCTCAGGCGCGCGGCGTGGTTAGCGTCGATGGTGATTATGTGCGCGGTCGGCTGGAACGAGAGGGCCCACGGCTCAGCGATGAGGAACGGACCGCTCTGGTGCGCCGCCTGGATCTGCTGGCGGAGACCGAACATCGGCTGAATACGCTCTCCGCCCGCATCGAATCGGCCCTGACCGTGCTCGACGATACCGCCGTTTCCATGGCGCGCATTGAGACGGCGCGCCCTCAGGCGTCTGTCACCACCGAAAAAGCACTAGAGGATCTGCGCCGCTTCGTCGAGGGCGCGGACCGTTATGCCCGCAAGGATTAACCCGGCGGCCAATGGTCGCATGCGGTATTCACACGGTTTTATTGACAGCTCAGGAGATGCCCATGACGCAGCAATCCGATGATCAACCTCGCCTCTCCCTGCCGCCGGTTGAAGAGATCGCTAGCGAATTGGGAACTCGCCAAGCTGATTCGGGTGACGCTGAACTTGAGGCGATGGCTGACCGCTTTGTCGAGGATATTCTCGCTGCGGGCGATGAGGCGTCAGCGGTTCGCCAGCGCCGGGCCGTGGATGAGATGGGCCTTGAATTGCAACAGCAGGCCGCCCATCGCAGTGCCATGCTGCAAACACCTCTGCGTAAATTGGCACACCAGGGTGACGAAGGTGGATCGGTCGCCAAGGCACTCACCGACCTGCGCGGGCGAATGGAGGGGCTTGATCCTTCTCGTCATCGCCTGGCACCGAGCGCGCTGGATCGGGTGCTAGCCATCATTCCTGGTGTCGATAGCCGTCTACAGCGCTATTTCCAAAAGTTTGAGAATGCTCAGCAGGCGCTGGACGCTATCATCGAGGAACTGAAAGGCGGTCGCGACATGCTGCATCGTGACAACCTCACGCTGAGCGATGACCAGCAAGCCCTTAATGACATCCTGAACGAGCTAAACCGTCAGGTCGCCCTGGGACGCTTGATTGATCAACGCCTGTGCGACGAAATCGCCGCTCGCGATAGCGAGGATTTTCGGCGTCACTTCCTCGAGGAGGAACTGCTCTTTCCCTTACGCCAGCGCATCGTCGATCTGCAGCAACAGTTAGCCGTGAGCCAGCAGGGTGTGCTGGCGCTAGAGGTGATCATCCGTAACAACCGGGAGCTGATGCGCGGCGTGGATAGGGCCATCAATGTCACTGTCTCGGCCCTCACCGTGGCGGTAACTGTGGCCATGGCGATGGCTAACCAGCGGCTGGTGCTGGACCGTATCGAATCGCTCAACTCCACCACATCGCAGATGATCGGTGGGACTGCCAAGGCGCTGCGTCAGCAAGGCGTCGACATTCAGAAACGAGCCTCTTCGGCGATGCTTGATATGCAAGTGCTTGAGGAGGCGTTTAGTGAGGTGATGGGCGCGATTAATGATCTCTCGACCTATCGTAAGGAAGCCCTACCGCGGTTGGATGAACAGATCGACCGCCTGGCGACCTTGGCTAAGCAGGGCAATGCGTCCATCGAGCGACTCCAAGAGGGTAATGAGGCGCAACCGCAGGACGGCCGCTTTGATAAGCCGGAGAGATAAGCCCGCTCTCGGCACCCGCTCGGTTGAACACATGCGTGAAAACTTGGCGGCGGAAACGCTCAGCCTTGATGTCACCACCCTGTCTCAGTTGAATGCCATGATGACCCCAGACCAAGTGGCAGGCGCACGCTACAGCGAGGCCCAGCAGGCGGATATCGACACCGAAGAATTTTAACCACTGTAGCGCTAGCAATCGGTCGATGTATAAAAACTATTAGATCGGTCGCTAAAAGCAAATTGTGCCTATGATGCTTCTGCTTTAAAACGGTACCAAGTAAGTGAAGCGTCCTTTTCCTGCACAGCAGATAGAGCGATAGCATTATCGTAAGGGCGCTCACCGTCAATTGACTTGGTAGCTGCTAAGCTAAATGTAACCAAGACAAAAACAGCTAACGCAAAATAGAGTTAGAGGGAGAGAGCTATGAGCGGTAAATGTCCTGTAATGCACGGTGGTAATACCTCCACGGGCACGTCGAACAAAGACTGGTGGCCGGAAGGGATTAACCTGGATATCTTGCACCAGCATGATCGCAAAACGAATCCCATGGATGCTGATTTCGACTACCGGGAAGAGGTCAGAAAACTGGATTTTGACGCGCTCAAGCAAGACGTCCACGCGCTGATGACCGACAGCCAAGCCTGGTGGCCCGCTGATTGGGGCCACTACGGCGGTCTGATGATCCGCATGGCGTGGCACTCCGCGGGTACCTACCGTATCGCCGACGGCCGTGGTGGCGGTGGTACCGGTAACCAGCGTTTTGCACCGCTCAATTCCTGGCCTGATAACGTCAGCCTTGATAAAGCGCGGCGTTTGCTGTGGCCGATCAAGAAAAAGTACGGCAACAAAATCAGCTGGGCCGATTTGATGATTCTGGCGGGTACCGTTGCCTATGAATCCATGGGCCTGCCTGCTTACGGTTTCTCGTTCGGCCGCGAAGATGTTTGGGCACCAGAAAAAGACATCTACTGGGGTGACGAGAAAGAGTGGTTGGCGCCTTCTGATGAGCGCTATGGCGACGTCGAAAAGCCAGAAACCATGGAAAACCCGCTAGCCGCGGTTCAAATGGGGCTTATCTACGTAAACCCCGAAGGTGTTAACGGTGTGCCCGATCCGCTGAAGACCGGTCAGCAGATACGCGAAACCTTCGCGCGCATGGCAATGAACGACGAAGAGACTGCTGCCCTTACCGCTGGTGGTCACACCGTTGGTAAGTGCCACGGTAACGGCGATGCGGCAGCGCTGAGCGCTGAGCCCGAAGCGTCAGACGTTGAGAATCAGGGCTTTGGCTGGGGCAACCCAACCATGGGTGGCAAGGCGAGCAATGCCGTGACCTCTGGCATTGAAGGTGCCTGGACCACCAACCCCACTAAATTCGATATGGGCTATTTTGACCTGCTGTTTGGCCATGAGTGGGAATTGCGCAAAAGCCCCGCCGGTGCTCACCAGTGGGAACCGATCGATATCAAGGAAGAGGACAAGCCGGTTGATGCCAGCGACCCCTCTATTCGCCACAATCCGATCATGACTGACGCGGATATGGCCATGAAGATGGATCCAACCTACCGAGCGATCTGTGAAAAATTCATGGCAGATCCAGAGTACTTTAGGAACACATTCGCGAAGGCGTGGTTCAAGCTGACTCACCGTGATCTAGGCCCAAAAGCGCGCTACATCGGCCCCGAAGTGCCCGCTGAAGACCTGGTTTGGCAGGATCCTATTCCAGCTGGCAACACCGACTACAGCGAAGAAGTGGTTAAGCAGAAAATCGCCGAAGCCGGTCTGAGTATCAGTGATATGGTCAGCACTGCGTGGGACAGCGCGCGGACTTACCGCGGCTCTGACATGCGTGGCGGTGCCAACGGTGCGCGCATTCGCTTGGCGCCCCAGAAAGATTGGGAAGGCAACGAGCCTGCTCGCCTTACCAGCGTATTAGCGGTCTACGAGAAGATCTCTGCCGATACAGGCGCGAGCATTGCCGATGTGATCGTGCTGGCCGGCAGCGTGGCGATTGAGAAAGCCGCCAAAGCCGCAGGCTACGACGTTCGCGTGCCTTTCCTGAAAGGCCGTGGCGATGCCTCTGCTGAAATGACCGACGGCGAATCGTTTGAGCCGTTAGAGCCGCTGGCGGATGGTTTCCGTAACTGGCAGAAGAAAGAGTACGCTGTAAAGCCTGAAGAGCTTCTGCTGGATCGCGCTCAACTGATGGGCCTCACCGGACCAGAAGTGGTCGTGCTGCTTGGCGGTATGCGGGTGCTAGGCACCAACTACGGTGGCACCAAGCATGGCGTATTCACCGACCGTGAAGGCCAGTTGACCAACGACTTCTTCGTTAACCTGACCGATATGGGTAACAGTTGGAAGCCAGCGGGCAACAACACCTACGAGATTTGTGATCGTCAAACAGGCGCTGTTAAGTGGACCGCTTCACGGGTTGACCTGGTGTTCGGCTCTAACTCGCTGCTGCGCTCCTACGCAGAGGTCTACGCCCAGGACGACAACGACGAGAAGTTCGTTAAAGACTTCGTCGCCGCCTGGACGAAAGTGATGAACGCGGACCGCTTCGACGTCGCGTAAGCGCTCTAGCGTTAGTGTATATATAACCCGTATCTCAGGATGCGGGTTTTTTACAATAGTGTCGTACTGAATAGGGCAACTATTCTGCCAATATTTTTGTAAGCCATTTCGGAGATTTTTGTAAGAGATCTCGTACGAAAATAGCAGGGGTAATCATCCATTCTCCTCAACCAGCTGATTTTACTTAATGATTGCTGGTTTTGTATGCTCTAAACCACAGACGCAGTCCTTAGGTCATCTTCACTTCTTATCTGCCGGTGGTTGCGCCCTCACGGTATCTCGCTACGCTAAGCGTTTCTTATTAGCAACTGATGATCCTGGGAGTCGTGCAATGGCAAACGGTAACGGCCTTTCTTTTACCCTTACCTTGCCGGGCGTCGACGATATCGCCGTGGTGGATTTTACCCACCGTGAGGCTCTTTCAAGCCCCTTTGAGCTAACGCTCAATTTTGCCAGTCGCAATGGCCAACTCAATGCTGCTGAGTTTTTGGATCGCGAAGCCACGCTCACCGTCTGGCACAGTGGAGAAGCGCTGCGCCACGTCCATGGCATTGTAAGCGAATTTGCCCAGGGCGATCGCGGACACCGCCGCACTTTCTATTCCTTAGTGCTACGCCCCGCGCTGTGGCGGCTTTCGCTGCGTCATAACTCACGCATCTTTCAGGCACTTTCGCCGCTCGAGATTATCCGTACTCTCTGCCAGGAGCGTGGCATTAGTGAGGTGACCTTCGACGTCACCCGCGAGCCAGTCGAGCGCGAATACTGCGTGCAGTACCGTGAGACCGATCTTGCGTTTATCGAGCGTCTGGCTGCCGAAGAAGGGTTGTTCTACTACCATGCTTTCGAAGAAGGGGTGCATCGCCTCATCTTCACCGATGATCCTAAAACGTTACCCAGCCTGGGTGAGCGCACCTATCATAGTCGTGCTGGTGGGACGGCCCCCACCCGGCTCGTGCGAAAGCTTCGCCACACGGCGCGCGTGGCCAGTTCCTCCGTCACGCTAAAGGATTACAGCTTTAAGAATCCCAGCTATGCTCACCTGCACGAGCATCAGGGGCAGGATGTGGAGGCGCATGGCCAACAAGCTGATTATGAGCACTATGACTACCCTGGGCGTTACAAACAGGACGCCTCCGGCAAACCATTTACCCGCATTCGGTTAGAGCTCCTGCGCCGCGAAGCAGTGACCGCCCACGCTGAAAGTGACCTGCCTGAATTTGCCCCTGGCGTTCGCTTTACGTTGACCGACCACGATAACGACATCCTTAATCGTGATTGGCAGTTGATAGAAGTGGTTCACCACGGTGAACAACCCCAAGCGCTAGAAGAAGACAGCATCTCCAGTAGCGACACGGGAGGGATGACTCGCTACCACAACACCCTGGTACTGGGCCCAGGTGACAGAGCCTGGCGGGCAACGCCAAACCCAAAACCGCGTGTTGATGGGCCCCAAGTGGCACTCGTAGTGGGGCCGCCAGGGGAAGAGATTCACTGCGATGAATACGGCCGGGTCAAAGTCCAGTTCCCCTGGGATCGCGACTCACAACCCAATGACAAAGCCAGCTGTTGGGTACGGGTGACCCAAGGCTGGGCAGGCGCTGGCTACGGCAGCATTGCCATTCCCCGGATCGGACATGAGGTAATAATTTCATGTTTGGAAGGCGATCCTGACCAGCCGCTGATCACCGGGCGCACCTACCACGCCGGCAATACCGCGCCGTATCCCTTGCCCGAGCATAAAACCCGCACCGCGATCAAAACCCAGACCCACCAAGGCGAAGGCTTTAACGAGCTATGCTTTGAAGACAAGGCCGGGGAAGAGTTTATCTACCTGCACGCCCAGAAAAACCTGGAGCTGCATGTCCTCAACTCCCGCCAGAAGCGAGTCGAGTTCGACGACACCGCCACCATCGGCAACAACTCCCACCTAGCCGTCGCCAAGGACCGCGTCGAAACCATCGACGGCAATCGCGATATCACCGTGCGCACCAACCACACCGAACAGATAGACGGTGATCGTGGACTCACGGTGGCTGGCAGCTACCAAACCCACGCCAATGGCGATATCACCTTTAAAGCCGATGGCGAGCTGATCCTGGATGCCAGCAAAATCACCTTGGTCGCCGGTGGTGCCGCGTTGGTAGTTGCTGGCGGTAGTGTGGATGTCACCCCGGTACTGAACGTTGGCTCTGCATCCCCCAGTGCCGCCGCCCTCCCGCCAATCCCAGCGGTGCTAGAAGCCGCCGCAGGCGAAGGCAGCCCGTTTGTCTCCCACTGCCCGCTCGAAGGGGAATAATCCATGGTAACGGCCGACTACTGGCTGGCTCGCTGCCATGTCATGGCCCATTCTCCCAGCACCCGACGCTGGGAAGAGGACGTCGATGAAGCGGTCACCGTGGCTGCGGTACTGGCAAACAGCGAAGCCGAAGTGCGGACCCTGCTTCAACAACAGTGCCACGCAGATGGCCTGGGACTACTTCGTGTAGATGCCATCGAAACCCTGCTTCAGCGCTGCCGACGCGAAGGCCTGGTTCAAGGGCTGGTGGAACTGGCCCACACCACCTCGCCGCAACACCCGGTGGCTTATGGCGAGATGCTGCCCCTGCTACCTGAGAAAGCAGCAGAACCAGAACCGACCGTCATCCTCCCGCCGGTGAACTACCAAGAGACCACCTGGCAAGCGCTGTTTGCTCCCCATCAGCCACCGTTATGGGCCGTGATCGACGGTGTTAACTGCCGGGAGGCCATGGTGCGCCTTAGCCAAGCCGAGGCACACAGCGCCTGCCTCTATGCCTCAACGGATAGCGCCACTCAGGCCAATGCCCCCTGGCTGGTACGCCTGGAAGCCGACAGCGACCTACGCGAATGGCTGGAAAACCTGCCCCAGAATCAGCACTGGGGAATACTGCTGGAATCAAACGCCACCCTCAAGCAACTGCGCACCCACCTGCGCAAGTTCACTATGCTGTGGACACCCGCCAACGACCAGGCCCCGGTGTACTTCCGCTTCTACGACCCCCGGGTGGCGCTGGACATGAGCCAAGCCCTGAAGCCGTGGAAGCTAGCCGCCTTGATGGCCCCGCTAGAGGCTCTGATCGTGCCCGCTTCGCCGTTGATGACGTTGCCGTCGGCACTTGAGTTCACCCCCGCGATGGCACTGGACACTGATACCCGCGAGGTACAAGGGCGCCTAGTGCGTATCAGCCTTAGCGACGGTGCCCGCGCCGTCAACGACCAGGGGCGGCAGTTTGCGATAGGGCAGGCGGAGTACCAGCACTTTGGAGAGCTTGCACAGTCAAGGGCGAGCCAAGCTCTCGCACGGTCACTCAACGAGCGCTATCCCCAGGTATCCGAAGGTGAGCGGATGCGTGCGGTTATCGATGCCAAACAGCTAGGGCAGCGGTATGGGGTGCAATCCAAAAAACAGATAAAAACGCTGGCCATTTGTGTGCTGGAGGTTGGCGCCGACTTTCCCCAGCGTCACCACGACGCTCAGCGGATACTCGGCAACGCTAAACTAGCTGGCTGGCGGAAGTGCCAGCTACTGGAAGAGTGGCTACCCCGAGGGCGACTACGTCATGCGCTATTAACCCCCTATCAACAAGAGGGTGAGCATGAAGACAACTATCGGCCCATCGCTGACGAGGAACGTCCATGAGCTATCAACCAAGCATCGAAGACATTGCGTATTTAGCGGAACACCAACCGGAGCGCTTCTCCAGCCCCGCGACCACGCTAAGATCGATCCAGAACGCTATGCAGGCAGACGACGTTCAGCGTGAAACACTAGAGGCGATGACGGCCCAAAACCACTACAACGACTTCTTGGCAAATGATGGGCAAGCACTCACTGAAAGCCCGATTCCCCGGGAACCCGTAGAGGAAGAAAGCCGCCAGGACCCTGAATTTGGCGCCATGTGCATTGAGTGCGCCTCACTAACACCCTGTATCGAACAGGTGGAGGTCGTCTGTCACGCCGGTGAAAATACCCGCGTAGTGCTGCAAGGAGAAAATGAGCTCTCTGCTACGGACTGTAAAATATATTTTGTTGCGGATCAGTTTGCGACGGGCGTGGGAACCTTCGAAGATTTTCTAGCCGGTACGCAGCTCAAGGATGAAGGCCAAGTAACGATCACGCTGGCCAGCAACTGCCCCCATGAGCAGCACACGCTCTATTGGACCGACGAGCTTAACGGTACCGCGCTCGCCTCAGGAGCGACCTCCACCGTTGATTTTACGGTGATGACCCAGCCCGTGCCACCCATCACCCTACCCAGCGTGCTGATGGGGGTGGTCTCAACGAATGAAGAGCTTGCCTTTAAAGCCGCCGTCATGTTGCTGAATGTACTCATGAACCGTACCGCCATGGTAAATGAAGAGCGCTTTCGCATCAGCTACGACGGCACGAACGACTTCCATTTCACGACAGTGACGCTACCGCAGCTAAAGTTCGATGGATTGGTGACCATCGCGCCGCCCACGATCGATACCCGCCCGGTCGAAAAAAGGGAAGGCCGTATGATCGCCGCAGAACAGAGCATGGGATCGCGGGTAAGGCAGGTAACTGCACGGCAAGGCTGGGGCATCCACGCTGACCTCACCGTCGTATGTGGCGCTAAAAACACCACAATATCCGTGGGTAAAAGTCCCAGCGAGACCGAGACCCTCGATACCGGCCCCTCGCTTGGCCAAGCAGAGAACCAGCGGCAACAGCAAAACACGGTTGAGCGATTTATTGGCACTCTGACCGAGGCCTCGCAGCGTATCGCCAAAAACTTGAGCGGCACCGAAAATGACGGTGGCAAGCCATTCAGCTTCTACACCCGCGGCCCTGAGCTCATGCTGGGTGCGACCACTGAGCAGGTGGAAGAGAGCGGTGGCCCCGGCACGAGCTGGGAGATTACGCCGGGGCTTTCGCTAGCGTATGAGTGCGGGGTGCAGCTCGATATCTACGAAGCATTGAAAATAGCCGCCAGGGGAACCGGCGGTGGCGCCGTGCTCGTCCAGTTTCTGGAAAGTGTCGAAGATGGTTTTAATGTGTATTTTGCCGAAGGTCAGTTGATGCCCGCTTTATTCATGGAGGTCGGGTTGGGGGTTGGCCCGGAGGGTACGGAAGATACGCTCGGCAACCACATGCTCCGTGCCACCTACAACGTACAAGCCAACGCCTTCGAGCAACCGGAAGGGCAAGTGAGCATTACCCTAAGTGCGCTGGTCAGCGGCGGCATGATGGGGTACTTCGACAGCCTGTTTACCGAGCGAACCGTCTTCAAGTACGGCGTTCAGGTAGCGACCAGTGGCAGTATCGCGATTGCCATTGAGAACGGCCAGTGGGGCTACCAGCTTTCCCATGCCGGTGCGATGCTCAGTGTTCAGGGGTATAAAAAAGCGGATACAAGTGATCGCAAAAGCCAGTCAAGTGATGGTGGTTTTCCAACCCAAACCCACCGCAGCAGTTCTCAGATTGTCGAAACAGACGACGGTACCCACTGGCAGGAAGACGGTGGGGTCCATAGCTACCGCTTGGCAGACAGTTGGACGGGTGCGTTTCACCCATTTAATAACGCAGGTTAAAGGCATCGCATGAAATTACTTATCACTTTTGTATTATCGATATTACTCACTATGGGAGCACAGGCAATGGCGCAGGAAACTGAATATCAGTTTGGCGTTCGTTGGAGCGTTAATGGTTTAGCCACCGGTACGCACATCCAAGATATTCTACTCGATTTCAAAGGCGAGCCTAGTGCGCAGAATACGATGCTGCCTGTAAGCCAGTATGTGCGTAATGGGCGCAACGAAATTCAATTTTACGCTTGGCCAGTGCCTTTTGCAGAGAGGCATGAGATACGACTGTCTATGGAGTATTGGGAGCCAGATCAAAACCCGAATACGGAGGCTAAGACTGCTTTTGAAATCATGATTAAACCGGGGGAAGAGGACGCAGAGCCTGAAGTTGTATCAAGAGACCCTAACGCCCCCCTGCAACCAGTAGAGAGTGATATTCGCTGGGTGGATCATGTTGGCCACTTCAGGTTGCATGTGCCGTTCCAAAACCGGCAATCCATGCCCACTTGGTGCTGGGAAGAGGGCGATGTTCTACAAGACAACGACGCTACCCGCGATAGCCTGACACGTGAATACCGTCGGCTACATGCGTTGTTTGCCGCAGGCAATAACGATGCTTTGTTAGCGGCTGCGTCGACAAGAACACAAGAACTCGCCCTGGCTTCGGGTACTCCGGAAGCCTACGTACGGGATCGGTTCAGTTACAGTATGTACTTTGACAATCCTGATATTTACCAGTTAGACGATTTCCCCGAAGAGCCCATGACGCTAAACCTGGGAGCAAATAATCGCGTGGCATGGCTGACCACAAAAGGAGTAAGTGAACCCATTCGTTTCAAAAACCTCGCACAGGAAGGTCGTGCCAGCTACGTAAGTCTCTACTTCATCCGCCGCGATGGCCAGTGGGAAATCTGTCGATGAAACCCATCGCGCGCAAAGGCGACCTACACCGCTGCCCCATCCACGGTCACGGCACTACGGAAATTGTCACCGGTTCTCCCTCTCAGGTAGAGGGCCAGCCCGTGGCTCGGGTGGGTGACAAGACCGGTTGCGGGGCCACCATCATCGAAGGGTCTAGCCACTCCAACCACGATGGTAAGCCCACGGCCTACCTAGGCTGTAAAACGGATCATGGTGGCGAGATTATTACCGCTTCAACTAGTGCCAAGGTGGAGCCTTGAAGGATCGTGTCAGTTTGTGGAGTTACCAAAGGCATATAACAGCATGAAGAAATGGATAGCTTACTGTTGGCTTGTTGCGCTGACGCTTCTTAGTGCATCAACAATGGCACAGGAAGCCGAGTATCAGTTTGGCGTTCGCTGGAGCGTGAATGGCTTGGCATCATCAGTTGACATACAGGACATTATGCTCGACTTTCAAGGAGTGCCGAGTGAGCAAAACAGAATGTTGCCCATTACTCAGTATGTTCGTAATGGACGCAATGCTCTGCAGTTTTACGCTTGGCCCGTTCCGTCTGCTGAACCATTTGAAGAGCAGCATGAACTCCGCCTCTCCATCGAGTATTGGGAGCCTGGCGAGAATCCTAATATCGATGCTAAAACTGCATTTGAAGTAGTGATGATGCCCGGTGTAGAAGACGCCAAGCCTGAAGTTGTGTCAATCAACTCGGCTGCCCCCGTTCAGCCGCGAGAAAGTGGTATTAGCTGGGATCAAGATTATTTCAAATTAACTGTGCCTTTCAATAACCGCCAACCGATGCCTACCTGGTGCTGGGAAGAGGGTGATGTGCTGCGCGATAACGAGGCCACTCGCAATAGCTTAGCTCGCGAGTACCGTCGCCTCCATGCACTGTTTGCGGCGGGCGATAACGAAGCCTTATTGAACGCTGCCGCCACAAGAACCGAAGAGCTGGCGTTGGCCTCGGGAACACCGGAAGAGTATGTGCGGGATCGGTTCAGCTACGACATGTACTTTGATAACCCGGATGTTTATCAGTTAGATGACTTACCCGATCAACCAATGACACTGAACCTAGCTGCAGGTAATCGTGTAGCCTGGTTAACTGAGGAAGGCGTCAATCAGCCACTGCGTTTTAAGAATATTACACAAGAAGGTCGTTCGGCATTCATTAGCATCTACTTCATCCGCCGCGATGGCCAGTGGGAAATCTGCCGATGAAACCCATCGCCCGCAAAGGCGACCTGCACCGCTGCCCGATTCCCGGCCACGGCACCACGGAAATTGTCTCCGGTTCGCCCTCTAAAGTAGAGGGCCAGCCCGTGGCGCGGGTGGGTGATAAAACCGGCTGCGGCGCCACCATTATCGAAGGCTCCAGCCACTCCAACCATGATGGCAAGCCTACGGCCTACCTAGGCTGCAAAACCGACCACGGTGGCGAGATTATTACGGCGTCGAGCAGTGCCAAGGTGGAGTCTTAGTTTCAAGGAGAGAGATTGAAAAGAGCTGTTGGGCCGACGTCTCTCCCTTATTGGTCAGTTGCTACTGGGGGTATCTCTCAAGAGCTGGTGAGAAATTACTTCCCGCCATATCTGAAGATGGGAATACATGAAATGGTAAAGTAGGCGCTTAAATGCTCGTAGATTAGGATGAGTGTTCCACAGAGAATATGTGATGACAGGCTTTTTGCAGAATTGGGGCGCAATTTTGGCCGTATCCGTGATGCTCTTATTAACAGGCTGGGCTGGGGCTCATGCAGAACCGCTAAGAGCAACAGGTACCGTTGAGATCACTGCAGATGGTACCAAGACGATCTACGAGACGGTGTCCGTGAACGTAGGTGATGATGCCTATTATAGGTCATCTACGTACATTAGCTCTAGTTTATATCTTGCCGATGAGCCAGACAAACTGGAATACGCCATAGCCATCACTGGCTATGAAAATCCGCAAGCAGCCGAGAATTTGGATGCGCTAATACCCGTTGTAGCAGATCGATTGATAACGGTCTTTGCTTTTATTGATGCTGAGGGGCAACAGACTCGGGGTGCTGAAATTACATGGGAATCTGATCCAGAAGGTAGTTTTTACTGGGGGTCCGATGGTATGAGCGAGGACGTGAAACTCGAACTGGAAAGTTATGACATTGACTCCGAGACAGGAACCTTTACGGCTAGATTCAGCGGAATAATTTGTCGTGTAACCCTTCCCACTATCGAGCTGGATAGCGAGAATTGTAAGCACGTGAGCCTTCAGGTTGCTTCAGAGCTGTCCGAACTCTACTAATACTTAAACGGCTTTTTGTTAGTACTGCATGCGTTTATCCCCTCTCGCACTCGCAAAACATCACTTTTCAAATCATGGAGTTTTCAAACGTCGGCGCTGTCTCTATCAGTGATCTTCATAAGGAGCATAACGATGCAGAAAGCCAGAATTTTGCAGCAGGGCAGTATTCACTGCTTTCCCGTGGGTCTTCGCGATGAGCAGGGCAAGCTCGCCAACGCGGAAGTGTCGGCGGTGATGTACGACGGAGAGCGGTTGCTATTGGCCAGCGATAAGCCGATTCCTGGGGAGCATCGCTCTGCAGTTTTTGCCCTGCCAATGACGGCAGAGGGGCCTGATGATTCGCAGCTTGAGTACTTTACAACGCCGCTGATTAAGCGCGCGGTAAAGTATGAAGACTTTGCGTTAACCGCTGATGGCAAGCACGTGTTAGCCACCACTGGCTTTGATCGTATCGATAATGTGACCCACGACCTGAATGCCTATAACCACCTGCTCATCTGGCCGCTTGGCGAGCCAGACAAAGCGCAGGCAGTGGACCCTGACCCCCGTGATGGTGTTGAAGGGTCGCTGGAGTTACGCAATAAGCTTAATAACGCCATTGGCCTTCCCTATTACAAGATTGAAGGGCTTGCGGCGGTACCGGGCGAGCTGGGCGATGGGCTGCTGCTTTTTGGCGTGCGTGAACAGGGGCAGCGCCACGATGATTTCTCCTATGTGAGCCGTGTGGTGGGCGCCCACTACGTGGTGAACAGTTCCGGCAACCTCGAGTTTATTGATGAACTGCGCGAATTTTACTCGTTTGAACCGACTGAGCAGGAAGGGGTAACCATCGAGTGCGGTCTATCGAGTCTTGAGTATGACCCCTATCATCATCGGCTCTATCTGATGACCAGCTTTGAAACTGAGGTCGACAACGTCGCCCGCATTGGCGGTTATTTATGGTTAATGGAGCTGGATAACCTCACCACCGGCGAGCCGCCTGAACTGATTCGCGCACTAGATGGAACGCCGTTTGAGTTTGAACACAAAGCAGAGGGTTTGGCCGTTTTGGATCACGAGCGCGTCTTTGTGGTGTACGACAACGACCGTGAAATGGGTATCGGGAGTATTGACGAGCGCGATGAGCGCCATGCCAGTGAGGCGCTTTATACGCTGCTACATATGGAATAGTGCTGGCGCGAAAGCTGGCTAGCATTAAGTAAAAAGGCACCCTAGTTAGGTTGTGTCAAAATTGCCAATATTGATTACTTGCAGACTCAGCCCCGCTGGAGGGGGGCTCGTTGTGCGCCCGGTATGGCGTGCAACGCCTTGACCAGCGTTTTTTTATGAGGGTGACTTGGGGGGGAGGTCCCTTGCTATTTCCTCTGGAGGCAAGCGGTAGCGGAGCATATGCATAACCTCAAAGCGACCGCTGCCTGGATTGGGCTGCCGCCATCACGATGACTATAATATCGCTACAAGGTATGGCGCTGTTTTCCGCGATAGAGGCGAACTATATCGGCCATTACGGCCAGCGCGATCTCCGCCGGTGTTTTGCTCCCCAGATTGAGCCCAATGGGCATGGCGATTCTGGCCACTTGGCTTTTCGTCAGCCCACCAGAACGTAGCAGCCGTGTGGCACGCTGTTGCGAGGTTTGCTGAGAGCCCATAACCCCAATGTAAAACGCCTCCGTACGGACGGCTTCGATCATGGCTAAATCGTCAATACGCGGGTCATGGGTCAAGGCGACAACCGCCGTATTGGCATGGCAACCGCCCGAAGCGATAAACACGGAGGGCAGTACTGCCTGAACTTCCACATCGGTGACGGCAAAATTCTCGCGAGCGGCGTCTCGGGGATCGCAGACAATCACTTCAAACCCCAGCGATTGGGCAAACAGCGCGCAGGGCGAAGAGATAGCGGAGATTCCCGCGATAATCAGCCGTAGTGCGGGGCCGATACGGATATTGACGCTATTCGTATCGAAAGTGACGGCGGGCTCGGAGTTATTCGCAGGGTTAAACCGCTTGCCGCTGCCATCCAATTTAATGCAACGGGTTAGCGGTTGGCGGCCCAGCAGGGTGGCATGCATCACTTCAAGATGGGTGAGATTTTCAGTAGTTGGCGCTAGCCGCTCAACCAGCACCTCAAGGCTGCCTCCGCAGGGTAGGTAGGTGTTCGCTGGGCCATTGTCGCCACCGTAGCTTACCTGTTGCACCGGCTGGGCAAATTCACCGCTATGTAGCCGTGCAATAAAATCTTCCTCAACACAGCCGCCCGAAAGCGAACCTAGGTACTCCCCAGTGTCACACGCTACCAGCATGGCGCCCGGCTCCCGGGGCGATGAACCAAAGGTTTTTAGCACCGTACACAGCCAAACGGTCAGCCCCTGATTGGCCCATTGCAGCGCGCGCTCAATCACCTGTAGATCTAGGTGGTGCATTAACTGACCGCCTCCATGGGGAGCCTAAGAGCCGCATGTAGTGCTTCGCGAACGGCGGCAGGCGTAAAAGGGGGATGGGTAAAGCGTACCCCTGTGGCGTCGAAGAGGGCGTTAGCCATCGCGGGGGCGCCAGGCAGGGAGGCGGACTCTCCCACGCCGAGTGGCGGCAGTTCAGGACGATCGAGCAGCATCACATCGATGGGGGGCAGCTCGGAGAAACGCAGAATGGGGTATCCGCCCCACTCTCTGCTGGTGGGTAGGCCATTCTCAAAGGTTACCCGCTCTTTTAGGGTGCGGCTGAGCATTTGGATGACATTGCCATGCACTTGGTGGCGAACGCCAGCAGGGTTCACCATGAGTCCCGCATCTTGTCCTACGTATAGGCGCTCGACCACAATGCGCCCACTCTTCACGTTGACTCTCAATTCAATCACCCAGGCGGCGAGTGCGGCGCCGAAGCCCGGGAATTTACTATGTACGTATTGGGCGTAAGCGAAGCCGCGGCCATAGCGCCAATCGCCATCGCTTCTCGGGCTGGCATTGGCAATGCCAGGCTCCCAGTTCGCGCGTTTGACTAGCGCTTCGACAAGCTCACTGGCGCGGTCGTCAGCTAGGTAACGCAACCGGTAGGCGACAGGATCTTCGCCCGCCCAATAGGCGAGCTCATCGATATAGCTTTCGTGGGCGAAGGTGTTGGGCAGCGCCGAGACGCCGCGTAACCAGGAGGCGCGCACCAGGGTCGGCACGTCGTCACAGATTATCTGCCGGTGAGGGTAGCGGTAGGGCGGCACCGACGTTCGGTCGCCCATCTCAAAGGGGATATCGATAGGCGGCGCTGCCCCAGTCAGCAGTAGTGCCAGCGTGGGCGCACTGTTCGAAGGGTAGCGTGTGCTAAAACGATAGCCTGCCGGGCTACCATCTGCGTTCAAGCCGCCCTGAATGGCCATATACTGGGCTGCCCCTTTAGGTTCCCAGCTGTGCTCCTGCTCACGGGTCAACTGTACCCGGACAGGTCGGCCCACTGCCCGTGAGAGCAGCGCGGCATCGGCACCAACGTCGTCAGCGCAGTTGCGGCCATAGCAGCCCGAGGTCTCCATGCGGGTAATCGTAATGACACTCTCATCCAGGCCGGTAAGGCGGGCGAGATCGGCTCGCAGGCTATGCGGGTTCTGGCTACCCGACCAAACATGCAGGGCACCCTCTTGGGCATCGGCGACGGAGCACGAGGGGCCAATGGAGCCATGCAATTGGAATGGCCACACATAGTGTCGGTTGATGGGTTGGTCGGCGGCGGCCAGGGCGCTGTCGAGGTCACCCTCTTCGAGCAGTACGCGCTGCTTGCTGGGCAGGTCGAGCAGCGCTTTCTCGATATCGTCCAGTTGAGGCAGGCCTTTGATTGGCCGCCACTCTACCTTTAGCTGTTTGGCTGCGGCGGCGGCTTGCTCTTCACGTTCGGCCACCACACCAACAAAGTCACCGATCACCACGACGCTGACCACGCCTGGCAAATGCGCCACGGAGCTTTCATCCACAGCCACTAAGCTGGTGCCGATAAAGTCGCCACTGTCGTAACCTGCATAAGGCGGCCGAATGACGCGTCCATGCAGCATGCCGGGCAGGCGCAGGTCGTGCACAAAGGTCAATGTTGCTGTGACTTTATCGGGAATATCCACACGCGAGGTAGAGTGCCCCACCAGGGTGTAATCACTGGTTGGCTTAAGCGGCGCGTGATCGACAAGCTTTAGCGCATGGCGGGCGCCCTGCAGTAACGCCCCATAGCTGACGGACAGACGGTGCTTATCGTTGGAATGAATAGTGTCGTTGAGATAAATAGCGCCGTCTTGGCAACTAAGTAGAGCGCGCTCAGTGTCAAAGTGGCTGGCAGCAAGTGCTAACAGATACTCCCGCGCTTGAGCTGCGGCCCGGCGCAGTGGCTCAGCGGTGATCTGGATCGTCGCACTGGCGATGGTGGGGCCTTGGTTGGGTGCTTCACAGGAGTTGCCCAGTACCATGGTGACGCTATCGAAACCAACGTTGAGCTCTTCCGCAACGATTTGTGCCAGCGCGGTGCGGATACCGGTGCCCAGGTCTACGTGGCCGTTGAAAGCCACGACATGGCTGTCACTCAATACGGCAATGAATATCTCGGGCTCAAGCGGAGTGAAGTTTGAGTGTGTACCTGGCTGTCCTGGGGCGGGCTTGGGAGGCGTTACCGGGTCTCGGTAGACTACCAGAAGGTCGGGGTCATTAAGCAGCGACTCTCTTGTATAGTCCAGCTTACCCGCCATGTCTGCCTCCCGCGCTATGCTTAAATGAATGTGTGGGTTGATATTTGAGGTGATGATATGGCGGTAACTAAGGTAAAATTATAGCGTGTACACCATAAAAGCATGATGAATTGTGCCAGCGCAAGCAGTATTTCGTGCGTTGATGTAACGCCATGCTGACCAGTGCCATAATCGTTTTACAACGCCGCCATTACTCAAAGGAGAGGGAATGACAACGGATCGTGCGCTTCACCACTCGTCTTCCGGCGAGCACCCTACACCCAGTGAGCAGGGCTATGATTTTTCCGAACAGGTAGGGCATCTGCTGCGTAAAGCCTACCAGCGGCATACCGCTATCTTTCAGCGCTATAGCAGCGATAAACAACTTACGGCCATTCAGTTTGTCACGCTGTGCACGGTGATGGAGCGTGGCCCCAGCTCGCTGACCGATATTGTCAACGCCACGGCGATCGACCCAGCCACGATCCGCGGCGTCATTAAACGCCTTAAAGCGCGTGAGTGGATCTCGCTCACCACAGACCCTAATGATCAACGTAAAGTTATGGTCGTGATTACCGAGCCCGGTGCCGAATTAGTCGAGAGCATGGTGCCCAGGGCCAAGCAGATCAGCGATCAGACCATGAAAAATCTAAACCCCGCAGAGCGGATTGCGTTGATGCATCTGCTGGAGAAAATGAACGCGGATGGGTGACACCATCATGGCACGCCTCTCACCCGCACTCCCGGCACTTCTAACGCTTCATTAAGTAACCCAGCGTCTCATCCAGCCCAATCACATCGCCATACTTGCTGTCGATATCAAACAGATTGGCTTCATGGGGCGCTGGGTGGCGGTCGCCGACACAGTCGCGTACCACCATGACCCGAAAACCGTGCTGCAGGCCATCCACCGCGGTGGCGCGAATGCAGCCGCTGGTGGAGCAGCCGGTAATGATCAGCGTGTCGACGCCCATGGCGACCAGCGTGGAAGCCAGCGAGGTGCCAAAGAAGGCGCTGGCATACTGCTTGGTCATCACCAGTTCGTCTTCACGAGGTGTCACCTCAGGGCAGAATTCTGCGTAGGGATTTCCCGCCACCATGGCCCGCATCACCGGTGCCTTTTTAACCCAAATGCCGCCATCGATCTGATCCGGGGCGTGATACAGAATATTGGTATGGATAACGGGCGTGCCCGTCCGCCGCGCGGTATTTAACAGCGGCGGCATATTGGCCACGGCGTCTACTACGCCCGGGGCAAATAGCGGCGAGCCCAGGGTGGTGTAGCCCTGCATAAAATCGACCACTAAGAGCACCGGTTTTTTGCCAAAACCAATGCGGCCATCCCAGACGCCTTTGTAGTTGTTATCTAAGCTGTCATCTAAAGAGCTGCCACCAACATCGCTGCCGCTGGTTGCCTGACTGGGGTTTGTCATAGCGCTATCTCCTAGTAAGCCCCTGATAAGAGAGCGCCCGCACCCGGCACAATAGGCTCTAAATCGAGTGCCTTGAGCATGGCGTAAGTCGTCGCAATCGCGGCAGTGACTACCGGCTTTCCGGTTAGGGCCTCTACCTTGGAAACGGCAGGCAGCGACGGCATTTGCACACAGGCTGACAGCACAATCGCATCCACATTGCTTAAATCCAGGCTGGCGACAATCTCCGGCAGATTAGCCGGGTCGTGGCGGGCGACATCCAGATTATTGGGGATCTCAAGCGCCCGGTAGTCGAGCACTTCAATACCTTCCTGACGGATATAGTCGACCACCATCTCGGTGAGCGGCTTCATATAGGGTGCCACTACCACGACGCGCTTGGCTTTCATCACACCCAGGGCATCCACAAGGGCGCCTGCGCTAGTGACCACGGGTGTATCGCAGCCGTTCTCTTTAGTGCGGCTGCGCAGCCGCTGCTGGGATTCGCGGTGGTAGCCAGGGCCCATGGCCATAATGGCCACCAGGCAGGCGTAGCCCATTACATCCACCGCCGCATCAGACAGCTCCAGAGCGCAGCGGTCAGACTCTGCGTCCATGGCAGCCAGCTCGTCCTTGCTGACGGTTTTCATACGCATACGGCTGGAGTGGAAGGTAAAACGCTCTGGTCGTATCAACTGCCGCGCCGCCAGCATCGCCGGGATTTCGGTCTCCATGGTGATATTGGAGCTGGGGACGATCTGGCCGATACGGTATGTCCTGGTCATGGAACTGTGGGTGATAGCGTTGTGGGTCATGATCATTGGCCTTTGTTAGAGTTGTGTACCCAGGAAGTCTTCGAACGCAGCGAAAAAGCCATCGAAGTCATCCCAGGGAATCATATGGCCCGCCTGTGCCGCGGTGGTGATGCGAATCGTCGGCAGCAGGTCGATAATTTCAGTGCGATCTTCGTCTTGGATAACCCCGCCCTTACCCGCACACATCAGCAGCGTGGGCACCTTGATGCCAGGAAAATCCTGGTGGATATCGACGCTATGAAACTCTTCAAACGCCTGAACAATGGCGGGTTCATAGCAGGTGTGCAGCCATTCGGCGCGCAGCCGCAGCTGGTCATCGCTCCAGGTGGGGCAGTAGTGGCGCATGGTCTCGATATCGGCAGCACGTGTGCAGTCGCGAATCGAGTCCACATACCAGGGCAGCTTACTGGGGTACTCCCGACGACCTGGCCCTGAAACGGGCGGGTCGATCAGTACCAGCTTGTCGACGCCTTTGGCGCCACGGCTCATGGCGCGCAGGGCAAAACGTGCGCCCATGGAGTGGCCCGCCAGGATGACGTTGTTGAGCCCCAGTTCCTCGATAAAGGCGATCACGTCGTCGGCGCAGGTGTCGGTGTCGTAGGCGAGATCAGGGCCGGTAGAGGATAAGCCACGGCCACGAACGTCGAGTACATAAGTATCAAAGTGCTGCCCCAGGCGCTCAGCTACAAAGCCCCAGGTAATCGCCGGACTGGTAATGCCCGGTATCAGTACCAACGGCTGGCGCGATGTCTCGGTGCTGTCGCCGAAGCGCAGGTAGTGCTGACGAATACCATTGGCGTGCAGGTTGGCACCATAAAGATAAGTGCTGCTCATACCGGGCTCCTTTCGTTGATCGGCTGTTTTAGCGGAACCTCAAAGGGGTCGTAGGCAAACACCCAGGCCGGGTCTTCGTCTTGACGAAGCCACGTGTTGTCGTGGGAAACCTGCTGTACCCGGGAGGCGCGCTCAAATCGGTTGGTGCGGTAAAGCTCAAAGGCCTGCTGGTACTTCTCTGCGCCCACTTCTTCCAGGCAGCGCACCAGCATGGCGGCATCTTCAATGGCCATGGCCGCACCCTGGGCCATATGCGGCTTCATCGGGTGACAGGCGTCACCGAGCAGCACCAGGCGGTTTTCATGCCATAGCGGCAGCGGGTTGCGCTCCAGTAACGGCCATTTGGTAACACTTTCGGTGCAGTCGATTAGCGCTTGCACGGTGGGGTGGTAACCCTCGAATGCCTTGCGCATCTCTTCCCGGGAGCTATCAACAAAAGAGGTGCCGTGATTCCAGTCGGGTTCAGGCACGCCCGTGACATAGTAGTACTCTTTCTCGTCGCCGGTGACGAAGTAGACCATCATATGGCGATCTTCTGACCACCACTTTACGCAGGCTTCAAAATCCAGGTCGTATGCTTTGAGCTTTTCCGCCGAGATAATCGCTCGGTGGGCGACCCACCCGCTGTAAATAGGCGCTTCAGGGCCGAGCAGCTTCTCGCGCAGGCGCGAGTTAACGCCGTCAGCGCCGATCACCAAATCGGCCTCTTCGATTGAGCCATCGGCGAAGGTCATGACCACTTTGTCGCCGCTGTCATCCACATCGACCAGGCGTTTATCGAAATAGAGATTGTCCTGATCAAGCGTGCTGACCATTAGTTCGTGTAGGTCGCCACGATGCACGGTGATATAGGCCGCGCCGTAGTTGTCTCGAGCAAACTCACCCAGCGGGATGCGTGATTGATACTCCCCCGTCATGCCATTACGGCTAAACCAGTAGTCGGGGTGCGACCCCATGGCGTTGAGCTGCTCTTCAATACCAATGCGGCGCATGACTTTCATCACATTGGGGCCCAGGTGAATGCCTGCTCCCAGGCGGGCAAATGCCGGGGCTTGTTCGTACACCTTGGTGGGGTAACCCGCTTGCTGCAGCAGCGCGCCTGCAGCAGCACCGCCAAGACCTGCACCAATGACGGCAATGGTGGGTTTATTATTCATAGGGTTATTTCCTCGCTGTTTATTCACTGCGTACTGGTTTCTGCGTACATCACTTAAGGGGAGGGTTTTCGCTTGACTGTCTGCGTTATAAGGCCCTTTTCAGTAATAGTTGCGAATGCTATAAAACAACGTATACACCATTTAATTCTTGGTCAAGAATTAAGGCGTAAAATATTTTTTGCGAGTAAAATAGGTTGATTTGTCTTTAAATTATTGAATTTTATTAATTATTTGGTGGTTTTTATGGTTTTTTGAAAAACTTGAAAGACACCTCAATTGAGTGCTATACGTTTAATAGTCTATTTTTTATGGCGTATGCACTTGAATGAGCGGTTATGGAAAGCACTGCACACTGCTGGTGCAAAGTGGATGGCAAAGGTGACAATAGGCGAGCTATCAAGTGCCTCGAAGCGTGTTTGGAAAGGCAGTATTTATTAGTAGTATCTAAGCCAGTCCCAATGCCTTAGCGAGATGGCTGCTTTAACAATAACGATGACGATCCCTATGACGCTAAAGCTAACTATCAATGGGCAAGAACGTGAGCTAGCGGTGCCGCCGCAGACGCCGCTGCTCAATGTGCTGCGTAATGATCTGGCGCTCAATGGCCCGAAATATGGCTGTGGCTTAGGTGAGTGTGGTGCATGTAGCGTACTGATCGACGGTATGGCGGCACGTACCTGCGTGCTGCCTGTATCCGCCGCCGTTGGGCATAACGTGACGACCCTTGATGGACTTGCCCAGAATGGCCAGCTTGATCCTGTGCAGCAGGCCTTTATCGATGCCCAGGCGGCACAGTGTGGCTACTGTTTGAACGGCATGATCATCACTATTCGCGGGCTGTTAAATCATAATGCCCAGCCCACTGCAGAGCAGATCCGCGCGGCGTTAGAGCATAACCTTTGCCGCTGCGGTACCCACGTTGAAATTCTCCAGGCAGCTGAACGTGCCGTAGTGATTAATGCGGTCGCGCTGGAGGAGACACCTTATGAGTGATGGGTCGATGCTCAATGGCCAGCAGGCACCGGCCGGTACCTCCGCACTGCTGGCGAAGGCACGCTACGGTGTGGTGGTGCGACCCCCTTGCTACCGTTGGAGCGACGGGCGCTTTGCAAGTGACCGCTTGGTTGGCGTCGACAAAAATAGCCTCGCCTCACTCTCCGGCCCTATCGACGTGGTGGTGGAAGGGGACTTTGTGGGGGTGGTGGCCGATAGTTTGGCTTTGGCAACCGATGCGGCTAAACAGTTGAAAGTGGAGTGGCGAACTGTTCGTCAAGCCGCTGATAAATCGCCCGCTAAAATGCCCGTTGAAGAGAGTCACCCGCCATACGCATCGGCGAGCCATGCGTATGGTTGGCCCAGTCGAATGCGCTGGGGTAATCATCCCAGCTGGGTAATCGCCGATTATAGCGACCAGCAATTGAGTGTGTGGGGGCAGACCGCCACCCCTGTGGCGCTGAAGCAGGATCTAAGCCGGTTAACCGCGCTGGATGTCAGCCAGATCGAACTTTACAGTGCTGTTAATAACCACTCAACGCAGCGGGCGTCGGGGTTGGGCCGCCACTGCGGCGATGATGCCGCCGTAGATGCCGCGTTGATGTCGCGGGCAGTGGGCAGCCCCGTCGCCGTTTGGCTTGATGCCCGCTACGCCAAGGACGTTGAAGCGCTAGGGCAAGCGCAGCGGATTAGCCTAAATGCGGATCTCTCCAGTGACGGTGAGATAGCCCGTTATCGCTATCAGCAGGCCAATCTCACCGGTGAGGTGGCCGCCGTCGGGCTGTGGCTAAGCGGCGCCGCCGCAATCGCCGAGCTGACGGAGTTCCCAACTGGAGATAACGACACACCGCCGTTCTCGCCTTATGTATTTCGCGATCAATACCTTGCCGTACGCTCCCAGCCAGCTTCGCTCACCACCAATCCCACCTTGATCGGTATACAGCAGACATTTGCGCGGGAATCCTTTTTAGATGAGGTTGCCCGCAAGAGCGAACAAGACCCCATCGCGCTGCGGCTGCGTCATCTAGAGGATGCGCGGGGCATTGAGTTGATTGAGTCCGTGGCTAAACGGGCCGAGTGGCAACGTTCGTCCAATCCATCATCGGAATCACTATCCCAGGATCTACTACGCGGGCGAGGCTTTGCCTACTCCCAGCTACCCGACCGGGATCAACGGGTGGAAGCGGGGGTGCGCTCGGCCTGGATTGCCGATGTGGAGGTCAATCGTATTACCGGCGATGTGCAGCTTACCCGCCTGGTGGTGGGGCAGGATGCCGGCCCTGATATTGATACGGCGCGTCTGCAGCAGACGTTACAGGCTCGCGTGTTGGGCGAAGCGCGCCCCTTTTTGGGGCATGAACCCCGTTTCGACGAGTGGGGGGATGGCAGTCGTGCGCTGACTAAACATGAATCTTCAGCGCTAGCGCCAACCGTTTCTTCGCCAACCATTTATTCGCCTAGTGCTTCGGTGGCCGCTGTTGGGGAAGACGTATTAACCGGTGCGGAGCTGTCGCCGGGTGTTGCGGTTATCGCCAATGCGCTGTTTGATGCCACCGGCCTGCGTTTTCGTCAACCGCCGTTTACCGCCAACCGCGTACGCCAAGCACTTGAAGAATCGGCGACCGAGGGCTCAGGGCGGCCATCTAAGCGATTTAAACAGTCGCGCTCCACGAAACGGCGCTGGTTGGCAGCTGCTGCGTTCACCACCATGGCAGGCACTGCGGCCATGGCCTGGCCGTGGAAAGGGGCAATCGCGCCCATTTCCAGGCCCGCTGCCAACCTCTATTCCGCCGAGACCATCGAGCGCGGGCGGCTGGTCGCTGCAGCGGGCGATTGCGCGGCGTGCCATACCTCCGTAGGTGGCGTGACCAATGTGGGCGGACGTGCTTTCGAAACCCCCTTTGGTACGCTTTTCAGCACTAATATTACCCCGGATGAAGCAACGGGGATTGGCCAGTGGTCCTACGCGGCGTTTGAGCGGGCCATGCGCCACGGCATTAGCCGTGATGGCAGCCACCTGTATCCCGCTTTCCCCTATACGGCGTTTGCCAAAACCAGTGATGCCGACTTGCAGGCGCTTTATGCCTACTTAATGGCCCAGCCGCCAGTGGCGGCTGGAAAAAACACGAATGACCTCTTTTTTCCCTTCAGCGTGCGCGCCTTAATGGCGGGTTGGAATACCCTTTACCACGATCCGGCGCCCTTCCAACCTGACCCCCTACAGAGCGAACTGTACAACCGAGGCGCCTATCTTGCCGAAGGGTTGGGCCACTGCAGCGCTTGCCATAGCCCCCGCAATGCCATGGGCGCGGAAAAAAGTGGCGGGGCGTATTTGGCCGGTGCCTTTGTGGATGGCTGGGAAGCGCCACCGCTGAATACCTTGTCGCGTGCCCCTGTACCGTGGAGTGAAGCATCGCTTTACGACTATCTACGCCAGGGCGAATCGGCACTGCATGGCGTTGCTTCCGGCCCGATGGCCCCGGTGGTAGCGGGCTTGGGCGAGTTGCCTGAATACGACGTGCGCGCCATTGCCCATTACGTGGCCGCCCAAATGCAGGCGCCCACAGGCAATAGCGATGCCGATGTGGCGGGGGCAGAACAGCGCGTGGCAAGCGCAGCGCTTAGCGCCCCCGAACTGGAGGCAGGCGAGCGGCTATTTGAAGGTTCCTGTGCTGCCTGCCATGTGGCGTCTGGTGTGCCGACCTTTTCAAGCGCGAGGATCAACCTGGCGCTGAATACCAATTTGCATAGTGATCACCCCGATAACGTTATTCAGTCAATTTTGGGTGGTATTCACGCGGAGCACGTGCCCGGCGTTGGTAATATGCCTGGCTTTGCCGACAGTTTTAGTAATACCCAGGTCGCTGATTTGGCGACCTATCTTCGAGCGCGCTTTGCCCCAAAGAAAGCGCCTTGGCAACAAGTAAAACAACGCATTGCTGATTTACGCCAGCCTCACCACAACAACACTCACTCTACTCCCTGACGTAATAAAACGAGGTGGACTATGAAACGTAGTAAATGGATATGGCTAGTTTGGGCCGTCGTCTTGCTGAGCTATTTAGTGCCTTACACCCTATTGAGCGGTGTCGCGCTCTGGTACGGCAGCTTCCTGTTTTGGGCGTGTGCAGGGTTAGCGGTTATTGCTCTGAACGTGTTTATCACTAAAGATTTTGAGGAGCACAGCAATGACTGAATCACTCATCTGGTGGTCCATTGCCATCTACTTATTGATTGCGATCGGCATCGCGATTATGTCTCGCCAAGGCGCTTCAGACGACGCCTCCAAAAGTATGTCGGGATACTTCCTGGGCAACCGACAAATGAACGGTTTTGTCTCTGCGCTAAGTTACAGCGCCACTACTTACAGCGCCTTTATGATGGTGGGTCTGGCAGGCCTTACCTATGCCGGTGGCGTTGGCGCGCTGGGCTTTGAAATTATCTACTTTGCCGGTGTTTCGCTGGTGGCTATCTTTGGGCCCAAATTCTGGGCGGTGGGCAAAAAATTCGGCTTTGTGACTCCAAGCGAGATGTTAGGACATCGCTACAACAGCAAGCATGTGGCCATGGCCATCTCCATCGCCAGCTGTATCTTCCTGATTCCCTACTCGGCCGTTCAGCTTGCTGGCGTAGGTTACCTGCTGCAAGGCATTACCGATGGGGCGATTACCTTTACCACCGGGGTGGTATTAGCCACGGTGATCGCGATCTTTTTCTCTTATATCGCCGGGATTCGTTCGGTGATGTGGACCGACTCCCTCCAGGCGATCATGATGATTGTCGCCTCAACACTGGTGGCCTTTCTGGTTATTCAGGGCCTGGGTGGTTTTGGCGCGCTATTCGATACGCTAGCAACGGAGCACCCCCAGTCGCTAACGGTGCCTGGCTCAGGACTATTCAGCTTTGTCACTTTCCTGGGGCTGACGATTCCCTGGTTCTTCTTTAGCCTCTCGAATCCCCAAGTCAGTCAGCGCCTGTTTATGCCCTCTTCGCTGCGCTCGATGCGTCATATGCTGATTGGCTTCCTGGTATTTGGTTTTATCTACACCATGGTGTCGGTGCTATGGGGCTTCTCCGCCTTGGCTGCTTTCCCGAGTCTGGAACGGGCGGATTTGGCCACACCGACACTGCTGGCTTCAGAGTTTGTCCCACCCGTGCTAGGCGTCATCGTGATGATCGGCATTATGGCCGCAGCTGTGTCCACCATTGACTCGATCATGCTGACCCTGGCCTCCATGGTCTCCCGTGATGTGTATGCCAACGTCAAACCTAACGTTAGTGAAAAGCGTCAACTGCTGGTGGGTAAGTTTGTGGTGCCGGTGATTGCGCTAATGGCGTTAGCCTTCGCCGAGCTGCAGCTTGACCTGATTGCGGTGCTGTCAGTGGCTGCATCGTCGGGCCTAGTCGCCATGGTGCCTGCATTAATTGGCGCCTTCTATTGGAAACGCGGCACGGCTGCCGGTGCATTGGTTAGCGTGGTGGGCACTAGCGCCTTTGTACTGTTGATGTATGCCACCGGTAACTCGCTGCTGGGCCTGCCTGCCGGCGTATGGGGCATTGTGGTCGCCAGTGTGCTGTTTGTTGGCGTCAGTCTCGTGACCAAACCCCATCAAGCCACCACGGATGCATTCTTTACCGCCATTGCTGAAGAACTGGGAAAAAAACGTCGTTCTTCTAACGATCAGGTGTCTAAAGAGGCGGCTGCCTAGCTGCTTATTCCGGCCAAACCATAGAGCGCTGGGTATGCCCATTGGCGAGCTTAAGCGCTCTCAGCAAACTCTTCCCGGTACGCTATAGCGGAGCATGCGCCCGGGAAGCTTGGAGACGTTATGGATCATGCAAGCTTTACGGAAATTTGCCTCCACCAGCTAAAAATGTCTGGCGTACATGAAGGCGAAAAGCTCGTCGTGCTAACCCAGGGTAGCGAACGCCTTGATTATGCCGACGCCTTTATGGCGGCGGGGCAGCGCTTAGGCGCCAATATGTACCATATGCGGTTACCCGCACCACTACCCACAGGTGGTTGGGCCGTGGGAGCAACGGGGCTTGCCAGCATGCCCGATGCGGTGGAGGCGCTAAAGAACTGCGACATGCTGATCGACTGCATCTTCCTGCTGTTCTCGCCGGAGCAAATGGCGATTCAAGCCGCCGGTACGCGCATACTGACGGCAGTTGAGCCGCCTGAGCTGCTGGCCAGAATGCTGCCCACCCAGGAGCTGCGCGAAAAGGTCGAGCTGGCCGCCGCGCTACTGGAAAAAGCCAAGGTGATGCGCATCACCTCGCCCCACGGCACCGATGTCACCTACCAACTGAATACGTACGCTACCGTCGCCGAGTATGCCTGCACCGATGAGCCTGGTCGCTGGGATCACTGGCCCTCTGGCTTTGTATTTACCGGCGGCGATGACGATGGCGTTGATGGCACCATTGTGGTGGCGCCAGGCGACATCTTGCTGCCGCAGAATATGTACGTCCGAGAGCCCATTACGTACACCATCGAAAAGGGCTGGATTAGTGATATACGCGGCGGGCTGGATGCCGAGTTGGTGAAATCCTATATGGATAGCTTTAACGACCCGCGCGGCCTGGGGATGAGCCATGTGGGCTGGGGTATGAACCCGAATGCCAAGTGGCACCGTATGGTGCCGGGCGAGTTCCCCGGGGGTATGGGGATGGAGCCGCGCAGTTTCTATGGCAACGTGATGTTCTCAACCGGCCCGAACAGCGAACTGGGCGGGTCTAACGATACCGCCTGCCACCTGGATATCCCCATGCGCAACTGTTCGCTGTTTCTCGATGATGAGCCTATCGTGATTGATGGCGATATCGTCGTTAAAGAGCTGCAAATGGCTAGCAGTTAGTGCGTCAGCAGTATGCTGAAAAAGCCCCGGTTGGGGCTTTTTTTACTTCAAATCCATGTGTTTAACTGTGTACGATAATCATCCTGCGCCTGGCGGGCGCTGACTGGTGTAAGCCACACCTCGGTGCCGGGTAGGCATTGTGACAGGGTGGCGCAGGCCATCGGGGTGAGAGCGCCTAAACGCGGGTAGCCGCCAATGGTCTGGCGGTCGTTCATCAGTACGATGGGTTGACCATCCGGCGGTACCTGAACCGCCCCCAGCGGAATGCCTTCGGAAATAATCCCCGTAAGCGAACCGTGTAGCGCAGGGCCTGTGAGCCGGACGCCCATGCGGTCGGCGCGGTTATCCACTTTCCAGGGGTGGTTGAACACCTGGAATAGTGCGCGACCGCTAAACGAGGCGATTTGCGAACCGAGCACGATAGGCAAGCGGCAGCCCGAGGTGGGTATGCGCGGGCCTTGGCCTTCAGGAATACGGCGTAGCGCAGGGGCGGTGCCTTTCCAGGTCAAGCGGTCGCCGACTTTTAAGGGCTTACCATCTTCATGCAGGCCGCCCAGCTGTTCCCGGGCGGTGCAGGCACGGCTGCCCAGCACCTCTGGCGCGTTTAGCCCGCCGGGAAAGGCTAGGTAGGCGCGTAGGCCCTGGCGCGGTTGGCGAAACACTAGGCGTTGGCCGGGCAGTAGCTTAAAGCTGGCATTGGGAGCGAGCGGCTTGCCATCCAATTGGGCGTCCAGATCCGCACCGGTCAGCGCCAGGCGCACTTCGCGTTCGGTTTCAAAGCTCAGGCCGCCGCCCATAACAATTTCCAGCGCGGCGCTGTTTAGCGCATTACCCAGCAGCCAGTTGGCCCAATTAAATGCGATCCAGTCGGCAGCACCGCCCTGGGTAACCCCTAAATGGCCAACGCCAAACCGCCCGGCATCCTGAATCAGTGCCAGCGGACCTACCTGTTTAACGATCATTCCTGCTTGTGCGTGATTCGTGGCGTTCTGGCTCATGGCCGCTCCTCCATGGGCGTGGTGTCGCCACCGTCCGCTTCAAATTCCGCTCGAGAGATGGCTCTAAAACGCACCTTGTCACCGGGACGGAACAACGGCTCGCCACGCTTGGCATGCTCGAATAGCGGCACATTGGTGCGCCCCAGAATGTTCCAGCCACCCGGGGAGAGCAGTGGATAAATGGCGGTTTGACGATCGGCAATGCCCACGCTACCGGCAGCGACCTTGCGGCGCGGTGTTTTCAAGCGTGGCGTGGCGATTGCTTCATCTACCAAGCCCATAAAGCCATAGCCAGGCGCGAAACCCAATGCAAAGACGCAGTAGTCGTGGTTGCAGTGCTGCTTGATCAGCTCGTCCACACTGATACCTGCGCGCTTGGCGACCAGGGGCAGTTCAGGGCCGACGCTTTCGTCGTACCACACGGGGATATCGTGCAGTTCACCGGCTTGAGTATCCACAGGGGTAAGGCCTGAAAGTGCCTTGTGAATAAGTTGAATCGCCTCGCTATGAGTTAACTGCAAGCAGTCGTAATGCAGCAACAGCGTGGTGTAAGAGGGCACCAAGTCAATTAACACGCCCCCAAAGGCGTTACGCAGCGCTTGGTCGGCAGCGATTACCCAGGCCATATTGGTTTCGTCGATGGCGTCGAACAGGCGCACCAGCAGAGCGTCCATGGCGGCGGTTTCAATGTTTTTTTCAATATTGGCTTTCACGCCTGCTCCAGCGCCTGAAAGGCCTCGCGGATAGCGCGAACGGCAGCCACGGATTCAGGATTATCGCCGTGAACACAGAGGGTGTCGCAGGCTAACGGCAGCTTGGTACCGTCGAGTGCGGTGAGCGGTTCGCCTTTGGCCAGCATAATGGCTTGATTGACGATGGTGTTTTGGTCGTGGTGAACGGCATTGGGTAAACGCCGCGAAGCCAGGTGGCCATTGGCGTCGTAGGCGCGATCAGCAAAGGTCTCGAACCACAGGGTAATACCCATTTTGGCGGCTAACTCGCGGTGTGGCTCGGGGTTGGCGGTGGACATAATCATTAACGGCAGACTGGCGTCATAAGCCCGTACGGCACGCATCACGCCCTCCAGTAGCGCCGGGTTGGCGGCCATGTCGTTATACAACGCACCGTGCGGTTTGATATAGCTGAGTTGAGTGCCTTCGGCTTGGCATATGCCCACCAACGCTCCCACTTGATAAAGCACCATATCTTCCGCTTCTTCTGGCGAGCAGGCCATGGAGCGCCGCCCAAAACCCATCAAATCCGGGTAGCCAGGGTGCGCGCCAATACGTACGTCATTTTGAACCGCTAGTTTGACGGTGTGGCGCATCACGTGGGGGTCGGAGGCGTGGAAGCCGCAGGCGATATTGGCACAGTCGACGTAAGGCATCGCCTCGGTATCCAGGCCAAGGCGCCAGTTGCCGAAACTTTCGCCCATATCGCAATTAAGCAGGGGGATGGCCATAGCGACTCCTGTTAGTTATGGGGGCTTTCAGTTATTAGTGCTTTCACTTGGCTGAAGCAAAACGCGAAGCCAACACCAATATATGAAGTCGGTTTGCTCAGTGCCAATCGTTTTTGTCGATACTAACTATTGGGCGCTCCTATCATGTTGTTATTTATTGAAAAATGGTTGACGGTGAGGAGCGATACGCTTATCACAGTATAGGTGCGGCGTGATAATAACGTTGGTCGAGTTGCGCTGTCGGGAGTGGTCTCAAAGTTGCATAGTGACATGCTAGCTGTGTGGTAACCCTCGGCAGTCACGATGCAACGGCGCAACGCTGTTTTCCACTTTAGAAGGTCATTGGTAGGCGAGTCACTATGCTCGATTTTAAAGAACTTGAGGCGTTTGTATGGGCGGTAAGGCTCGGCTCCTTCCGTAAGGCGGCGACCCGCCTGCACCTTACCCAGCCTTCTGTATCTGAGCGTATTTCACGCCTTGAATCCACGGTGGGAGAGTTGCTGCTGGAACGGTCTGCTCGGCCTATCCAGCCGACCATGCGCGGTCGTGAGTTCTTTGTCCACGCAGAGCGAATGCTGCACCAACGTGATGAGGCAATGAAGCTATTCGATAGCGAAGAGGCTTTTTCTGCACCACTTCGGCTCGGCACGATTGAAACCATTGCCCATAGCTGGTTTCCCGACTTTATGCGCAGGCTCACCGAGCGGTACCCGCGTCTCACCATAGAACTGACGGTTGATTATTCGCCGGTGCTGAATGAGCGGCTACTGAGCAATGAACTGGATATTGTGCTGGCGATGAATGGCTATTCGCCGCAGAAGCAGATTGAGTATGAGTCACTCAGCCCCTATGAGATGGGCATGTTTGTGTCTCCCCGGCACGCCAAACTGCTAAGTGAAAGTGCCGACACCTGGGGTAAACAACTGCCGTTTATTTCGTTTGGTAAGCAGGCGCGCCCTTATGCGGAGCTGGTGAATTACCTGGCAGAGCAGGCCGTGGCCAGCCCGCGTATTCATAGCGTTAGTACCTTGATGACGATTGTACGCATGACCACCGAAGGGTTAGGGATCGGCGCGCTGCCAGTGGCTACGGTGCTGGATGAGTGGCAGCGGGGGGAGCTCTACCGACTTGAACTGCCGGTGCCGTTACCGGCCATGCATTATGATGCGATATGGCGCAATGCGAATCATCCGCGCTTTTGCCGAGGGGTTGCCAGCTTGGCCCAGCAGTGTGCCTGCCGCTACGCCCAGGCGCGGCGTGCTGATATGACAACAACACTTTTCTCCGGGCGCTGGGTTGCTACCCGCGCCTCCTCTGGTACCACCGAAGCAATGAACTAGAAGCAACGCACTAGAAGCAACGGACGATTAGAAGCACCACACTTAATAGAAATAAGAGGGTTCTCACGATGCGCAAGACAATCACGACGTCGCTGCTACTGGCGACCGCCTGCGGATTAACGGTGTCGGCTCACGCGGCGGAATGGACGATGGCCACGCCTTACGGGGATGCCAGCTTTCATACCCAAAACACTAAGCAGTTCGCCGAAGATGTGGCTGAAGCGACTGACGGTGAACTAACCATTACCGTGCATAGCGGTGGCTCACTGATAGCCCACGGAGAAATAAAGTCGTCGGTTCGTCGCGGGACCATCGATGCTGGTGAAGTCTTCCTCTCGGTGCTCTCCAACGATGATCCGATCTTTGAAGTCGATACCCTGCCAGGTGTAGCGGGTAGCTATGATGAGGCCTACGCATTGTGGGAAACCACCAAGCCGATGATCACCGAGCTGTTCGCCGATGAAGGGCTGATTCCACTCTACGCGGTTGCCTGGCCTGCACAAGGAATCTATACCTCCGAGCCGCTTACTGAACCAGAGCAGTTCGAAGGTCTGCGCGTCCGTGCACCGAATATTAACACCCAGCGCTTCGTCGAAAACCTGGGCGGCAGCCCGACTGAGACCGAAGAGTCTGATATCCCCACCGCCTTTAGCACTGGTCGGGTTGATGCCATGATCACCTCTAGCTCCACTGGTAACGCCATGGCCGCTTGGGATTACGTGACCGATTACACCAACGCTAACTTATGGCTGCCGAAAAATATTGTGTTTATCAGCCAGCGTAGTTTTGATGGCCTAGACGAAGCGACCCAGGAAGCGCTGATGAAAGCCGCGGCTGAGGCTGAAAAACGTGGTTGGGAGATGAGTCGCGAAGATAACGATGCCAGTTTGGCGGTTTTGGAAGAGAACGGTATTTCTGTCTCTGAACCTAACGACGCTATTTCAGAAGCGCTTCAAGCGGCTGGTGATCAACTGTTTGAAGACTGGCAGTCACGTGCCGATGACGATGCCAAACAGGCGCTAGAGAGCTACCGCGAGCAGCAAGACAGCTAGTCCTCATTGCGACCTCTCTTGCAGAGGCGGCGGCTTTGCTGCCGCCTCTGTTTCTCCCACGCGCTTTTTCTTAAGTGCTGCCTGAGGCATGCGAACATGACGTTTAAATTCGACAAGCTCTATCGCCTGGGTGCTTGGGGTGCAGCGGCGTGCATGGTGGTTATCTGTGCGCTGATAGCGATTCAGGTGACCTTCCGCTTGGTAGATGCGCTATTAGTGCTGGTGGGGCTGGGCCGTTTGGGCTTAAGCATCACCGGCGTCTCGGAAATCGCCTCTTATCTATTGGTTGGGGCGACCTTTCTGGGGCTGGCCTACACCTTTGTGCATCATGCGCATATACGCGTAACGCTGCTAATTGCTCGGTTACCCTCGGCCATTCGTGTGTGGTTCGAGGTGTTTTGTTTGATTATCGCGTTGGCGATCAGCCTGATGCTGAGCTATGGCCTGATTGAGCTGGCCAGAGAGAGCCTGACTTATAACGACGTATCTTCAGGGTTCATGTCGATTCCTCTATGGATTCCCCAGCTCGTCCTCGCGACCAGCGTCGGGCTGCTCTGTTTGGCCCTGGCGGAAGCCCTCTTTATGGCGCTACGAATCGCTGCACACGATCCCTCAAGTTTTCGCGAGGCCATCGAGACTGATGACAGCGAGGAGCATTAAATGTCGACACTAACCGCTGGTTTGCCCTCTAAATCGGAGAGATCCTCGTGCTACTACTAAGTCTCGCCACCATATTCACCCTCGTGTTGCTGCTGGGTAGTGGGGTGTGGATCGCCTTCGCTCTGATCGGTACGGCCTGGATAGCGCTAGAGTTCTTCAGCTCGTTCTCACCGGCATCTATCTTGGCGTCAGACTTCTGGGGGGCCAGCTACGGCTGGGATCTTACCGCGCTGCCGATGTTTATCTGGATGGGCGAGATACTGTTTCGCTCAGGGCTTGCTGACAATATGTTTCGTGGCCTTTCGCCCTGGTTGAATCGCCTGCCGGGGCGTTTATTGCATACCAATATCATTGGCAGCGGCATGTTTGCGGCAGTGTGCGGCTCCTCAGCCGCCACCTGTGCCACGGTGGGCAAAATGACCCT
Organism: Halomonas sp. SpR8; assembly: GCF_031010195.1. Taxonomy (GTDB): domain Bacteria; phylum Pseudomonadota; class Gammaproteobacteria; order Pseudomonadales; family Halomonadaceae; genus Vreelandella. The sequence goes on from NZ_JAUAMC010000006.1 coordinate 249,207, forward strand.
GCCGGAGCTTGAGCGGCGTGGCTACGACAGCAATATGGCGATTGGCACCCTGGCCAGTGCTTCCACTTTAGGGCTATTGATTCCGCCCTCTATCGTGCTGATTGTCTACGGCGTAGTTACCGAGCAGTCAATCTCCAGGCTGTTTATGGCCGGTATCGGTCCGGGTCTGATGATCTTGGCGATGTTCATGACCTATCTCATTTTGTGGGCGCTACTTAAAGGCAACCGCGAGGGGCTTACCGGCGAAGATGAATCAGACATGCGCTTTGCTGAAAAGCTACGCAATACTTGGTCCCTGTTACCTATCTTGCTATTGATTGGCGGGATTATTTTCTCGATTTATGGCGGATTAGCGTCGCCCACCGAGGCCGCCGCCGTCGGCGTGGTGCTATCGATTGTGATTGCCCGCTTTAACGGTCACTTTGACCGCGAAATCTTTAAGAGCTCGCTGTTTGCCGCCGTGCGCACCGCTTGCATGATCGCGTTCATTATTGCCGGCGCCTCATTTCTGACCTCGGCCATGGGCTTTACCCAGGTACCGATGAAGCTGGCAACGGCAATTGGTGAGATGGGCCTCTCACCCACCATGCTACTGATTGCACTCACGTTGCTGCTGTTGATAATGGGCTGCTTTTTGGACGGTATCTCGCTGATTCTGCTGGTGACCGCGATTATTATGCCGCTGGTGAGTGCCGCAGGGTTCGATCTGATCTGGTTTGGTATTTACCTGGTCGTGGTGGTCGAAATGTCACAGATTACACCGCCAGTGGGTTTCAACCTGTTCGTGATTCAAGGGCTGACCGGTAAAGATATTTTGACCATTACCAAGGCGACGCTGCCGTTTTTCCTACTAATGCTGTTGGCGATTGCCTTAATGCATATCTTCCCAGGCATTGCTCTTTATCTACCTGAGGCGATGACTCGCTAAACGCCCGTGTAGGCCAGAATTAAACATCAGAGCAGCCATCAACGTCATCGTCTTGTCATCATATTTGGCATACCCTACGCGCCGCCAACCCGCGATGAAAGGAGTGCCCCATGCGTCTGGCCCTGTTTGATCTTGACGACACCCTCCTGGATGGAGACTGCAGCGACCGCTGGAATTTATGGATGATAGAGCAAGGTTGGATTAGCGATGCTGAAGCCTTTATGGCGCGGGCGGCGCAAATGCACCAAGCCTATCACGCCGGAAAGCTAAAGCTTGAAGAGTACTTAGCCATGACCTTGGCGCCGCTGCGTGGGCGTCGGGTGAGAGATGTGCAGAAAGAGGTCGAGCGCTTCGTCGCTACTCACTTGCAGCCGCGTATTTTTGAACAGGCCTGGGCCTGCCTGGAATCGCATCGCCAGGCAGGCGATACGCTGGTGCTGATTTCTGCTTCGTCGCGTCACCTGGTCGAGCCGATTGCGACCACTTTAGGCATTGAACACGTGCTGGCGGTAGAGCTCAGCGTGGAGCACGGCATCAATGAAGACGCGCGCTATACCGGCGGCAGCGAAGGCATTTTTTCGTATCGCGGCGGTAAGGTGTTGCGCTTAAAACAGTGGTTGGCCGAACAACAGATCACCCCCAGCCACACCACTTTCTACTCAGACTCCCGCAACGACCTCCCGCTGCTGCAGTACGTGGATTGCCCTGTGGCGGTTAACCCAGACCCGGTACTGGCCGAGGTGGCTAGCGTTGAAGGGTGGCGGCGCTTAGACTGGCGGACGCCCCCAAGCGCTTCGTCGCCTAACGCTTTGCCAGGAAAACCGGTGCATGTCTGACGCCTACTATTTACAGTTAACTGAACAGCTACGCACCTTGATCGACCAAAACGCCGCCCAGTGGGAAGGCAAACTCCCCGCCGAGCGAGTATTGGCCGAGCATTTTGCCACCACCCGCGTCACCCTGCGCCAAGCGCTTTCTCAGTTGGAGGGGGAGGGCCTGATCCACCGCAGCAACCGGCGCGGCTGGTTTATCTCTCCCGCCCGGTTAGTCTACGACCCCACCCGTGACGCGGGCTTTAACGACTATGTGCGCGCCCAGGGACGACAGCCTCGCACCGCTGTTTTGAAGCTGGAAGCCCGCGTTCACCCGCCTGCCGCTCGGGCGCTGGGCCTGCCGGATGACCAGCCGTTTCAGCATATTCGCCGCCGCCGCTACGTGGATGACCGCGCGGTGCTGGTGGAGTCGCTGTGGGTGGTGCCCGAGCGCGCGCCCGAGTTGCTGGATATCTACGCCGGGCAGTCTCTGTGGGGGCTGCTGCGCGAGCGCTGGGGGCACTACCTGGCTAATCGCTCTATCCGCATGGTGTCGGAAGCGTTGTCGCCTTTGGATGCTGAAGAACTATTCGTTGCGCCCGGCACTGCCGGGTTAAATATTAACCGTGCCATTTTTGACGACCAGCGGCGCCCCATTGAGTATGACGAGGAGCACTGGCTGCACGATTCCCTTTGCATCAGTGTGGAGCTTTCGGGGCAGCGTTAGCGGCGATTGCTTCAAGGCGATCATCAGCGCTTAAAAAAACGGTCAAACAAGCGTCATCGCGGTGTCATTTAACCACGGCAAACTTCTGGTCTATACCAATCAGCCAGGAGACTACTCTCATGATCACTCGCCGCTTATTCCCCTCCACGTTGTTAGCAGGCACCGCTGCCGTTGCGCTTGCCTCAACTGTGCTTGCTGCCAATGCCCAGGCCACTGAATTAACCGTGTATACCGCCGTTGAGTCCGACGACCTGCAAAAATACGCCGAACGCTTCAACGCGGCTCATCCGGATATCGAGATTAACTGGGTGCGTGACTCCACCGGCGTGATTACCGCCCGGCTGCTGGCAGAAAAAGACAACCCCCAGGCCGATGTGATTTGGGGTTTGGCCGCTACCAGCCTGCTTGTGCTGGAAGACGAGGGCATGCTGGAGCGCTATGCACCCGCGGGCGTTGAAAATCTTGACCCAAAATTTGTCGATGCGGCCTATCGGGATGGTGAAGACCCGGCTTGGGTGGGCATGGACGCCTGGGTCGCGGCAATTTGCTACAACACCATTGAGGGCGAGCGCCAGGGCGTACCGATGCCCAGCTCTTGGGAAGATCTGACTAAGCCTGAGTTTGAAGGCCATGTGATTATGCCCAACCCCAACTCGTCGGGTACCGGCTACCTGGACGTGGCCAGCTGGCTGCAGCTTTGGGGCGAGGAGCAGGGCTGGGACTATATGGACCGCCTGCATAACAACATCGCCCGTTACACCCATTCGGGCTCCGCGCCTTGCAGCCTGGCTGCTACCGGTGAAACCGTGGTGGGCGTGTCATTTGCCTTCCGTGGTGCCCGCTTGAAGTCACAGGGAGCGCCTATCGAGGTCGTGTTCCCTGAAGAGGGCCTGGGCTGGGATATGGAAGCCTCTGCCCTTGTGGCCGGTAGCGACAAGCAAGAAGCGGCGCAAACGCTGCTGGATTGGTCGATCTCACGGGAGGCCAACGAGCTGTATAACGAAGGCTATGCGGTGGTGGCCTACCCCGGCGTGGCACAACCCATCGACAACTACCCCACCGATATTACCGAGCGCATGATCGATGCCGACTTCAAGTGGGCGGCGGTCAATCGCGAGCGCGTGCTGGCCGAGTGGCAGCGCCGCTACGACGGTAAAACCGAACAGTAAGCCAAGATCAGCAGTTGCCCCGGCTTAAGCGCCGGGGCTTGGAGATGTTATGCACACCACCATGACGTCGCTGCTGGCGGCTGACTCGCCAGCGGTGATGACCCCCACAACGCCGCACTTAAGTATTGACGCCGTCACCAAGCAGTTTGGAAACTTCACTGCGCTGGACGGTATTTCCCTGACCATTAACGAAGGCGAGTTTGTCTGCTTTCTGGGCCCCTCCGGCTGCGGCAAAACCACCTTGTTGCGCACCATTGCAGGGCTAACCCAGCAAACGTCGGGCACACTGATTCAGCGCGACAAGGATATTTCCCGGCTGCCCACCCAAGCGAGGGACTTCGGCATTGTGTTCCAGTCCTACGCGCTGTTTCCCAACCTGACGGTGTTTAACAATATCGCCTATGGGCTGCGCAACCGTCGGGATGACCGGGCGCGTATCGACACTCGGGTCGCCGAACTGCTCACCCTGGTCAACTTAACCGGCAGTGAAAACAAGTACCCGGCGGCGCTTTCCGGTGGCCAACAGCAGCGGGTAGCGCTGGCGCGTGCACTGGCCACCGAGCCAGGCTTGTTACTACTGGATGAACCCCTCTCGGCGCTGGATGCCCGGGTTCGGGGTCATCTTCGCAGCCAGATTAAAGCCCTTCAGGCGCGCCTGGGCGTAACCACTATTATGGTCACCCACGACCAGGAAGAGGCGCTGACCATGGCCGACCGCATCGTGGTGATGAACCACGGCGTGATTGAGCAGGTGGGCACCCCGGCCGAAATCTATCACCAGCCTGCCAGCGCTTTTGTGGCCTCGTTTATTGGCAGCATGAACTTTCTGGAAGTGACCGCACAGGGCAATAACCGAGCGCTATTGGGTACCACGCCTTGCGCCTGCCTGCCGCATACCCTGGAATTGGGCCAGGCCGCCCAACTGGCCATCCGTCCGGAGGCCGTGGCGCTTAGCCGTGAAACGGGAGCGTTGAAAGGCGAGGTGGTTGGCATCGAGTTTTTGGGCCCCTTTCAGCGGGTTACCCTGCGCCTAACGGAAGCCGATCAAACGCTTATCGCCGATGTGCCGAGCCGAGATAGTAGTGACCTCGACCTGTTTGTGGGGCAGATGCTATCGATTCATCTACCCGCGGAGGCCGCCCGCCTATACCCCGCAGGGAGTAGCCAGCAATGATGGCTAAGACCTTTACAATGTCGGCGACCAAGCCGTCGCTAGAGTCGCTAATCCGTTTGTTAGCGTTACTCGCTGGCGTCGCCTTGCTGGTGGTGGGCCTGCTGTTTCCGCTGGTGGCCATGCTGGTTAAAAGCCTGCAAGACCGCGCCGGTGACTTTATCGGTTTGGCCAACTTTGTTCAGTACTTTCAAACCCCCGCGCTGGTCAATTCGATTGTCAACTCGTTGCGGGTGGCGCTGATGACCACCGTGGTGGTGGTCGGCTTGGCGTTTGTATGCGCCTACGGGATTACCCGCACCTGCATGCCGGGCAAGCGGCTGTTTCGTATGTTGGCGATTCTGCCTATTCTGGCGCCGTCATTACTGCCCGCCATTAGTCTGGTTTACCTGTTCGGCAACCAGGGGTTTCTGCGCGACGTGCTGGCAGACCATTCGATTTATGGGCCGATTGGCATTGTAATGGGCATGAGCTTTTGGATATTCCCCCACGCGCTGATGCTGCTGACCACCGCGCTAACCAACAGCGATGCGCGGCTCTATGAAGCGGCCGAAGCGCTGGGCACTCCCAAATGGCGTACGTTTTTGACCATTACGTTGCCCGGCGTGCGCTACGGGCTGATTTCCTGCCTGTTTGTGGTGTTTACCCTGGCGATCACCGATTTTGGCGTGCCGAAAATTATCGGCGGTCAGTTCAGCGTGCTGGCCACCGATGTCTACCGTCAGGTCGTCGGCCAGCAGAACTTTCAGATGGGCGCGGTAGTCAGCGTGATTCTACTGCTACCCGCGGTGCTCTCGTTTATCGTTGACCGCTGGATACAGCGCCGCCAGGTGGCCCAGCTCTCGGCCCGGGCGGTGCCGTGGCAGCCTACCCCCAGCCCGTTGCGGGACTGGGTCTTTACGCTACTCTGCTACGCGGTGGCCGGTGCCATTGTGTTGGTGATCGGCACCGCGGTTTATGCCTCGCTGGTACAGTTCTGGCCCTACAACTTATCGATCACCTTTGAACACTATACCTTCCAAGGCATGGCCGATGGCGGCTGGGGAGCGTGGTTTAACTCGCTCAAGCTCGCCTTTAGCGTGGCGCTGGTGGGCACGTTGGTGATCTTCTTTAATGCCTGGCTGATCGAAAAGAGCGAAGGCTACCGCCCGCTGCGCCAAGGGCTGCACTTTATGGCCATGCTGCCGATGGCGGTGCCCGGTATGGTGCTGGGGCTTGCCTATATCTTCTTCTTCAATCAGGCGGGCAACCCGTTTAACTGGCTATACGGCACGCTGATGATTCTGGTGCTTAATACCTTGATTCACTTCTACACCGTGTGCCATCTCACCTCGGTCACCGCGCTAAAACAGCTCGACCCCGAATTTGAAGCGGTGGGGGCCTCACTTAAGGTACCTTTCTGGATCACGTTCAGTCGGGTGACGCTGCCCGTGTCGCTGCCCGCGGTACTGGATATATCGGTGTATCTGTTCGTCAATGCGATGACCACGGTGTCCGCGGTGGTGTTTCTCTACAACAGCGACACGCGGCTGGCCTCGGTGGCGGTTCTCCACCTGGATGAAGCCGGTTACTTCGCCAGCGCGGCAGCCATGGCGGTGCTGATTTTCCTTACTTCGCTAGTGGTGAAGCTGCTGCATACCGCGCTTACCCATGTGTTGTTAAACAACGCCCAGCGCTGGCGCATGGCCTAGGCGGAATCTAGACCGCCGCCGTGCTTGCGGTTAAAGTATTTAAAAAAAAACTGGTATAGACCAAAATGACCGATCACATTAAAGAGCCCTATCTATTAACCCCTGGGCCGCTGACGACGTCCCGAGCAACCAAAGCCGCGATGCTGCGCGACTGGGGCTCCTGGGATGACGACTTTAACCAAGTGACCGCTGATATTCGTCGGCAACTACTTGCCATGGCCGAGGCGCCAAGCGACGAGTACGCCTGTGTGCCTATGCAGGGCAGCGGCACCTTTGCCGTTGAGAGTGCCCTGGCCTGCGCAACGGATCCCGGCGGCAAGGTGCTGGTGCTGATGAACGGTGCCTACGGTAAGCGCGCGGCGCAGTTGCTCCACATGATGGGCCGCCGTTATGCGACGCTGGATAAAGGCGACTATCTGCCACCACGGGCCGATGAAGTCGCAGCACTGCTGGAGCAAGACCCAGCGATTACCTCGGTGTTTCTGGTGCACTGCGAAACCAGTTCGGGCATTTTGAACCCGTTAGACGCCATCGCTGACGTGGTGCACACCCATGGTAAAGCGCTCATCGTCGATGCCATGAGCTCTTTTGGCGGCATCCCCATCAGCCTCGCGACAACGCCCATTGACGTGCTGGTCTCCTCCGCCAATAAATGCATTGAGGGCGTGCCGGGTTTTGGCTTTGTAATTATCCACCAGGCGCTGCTTGAAGCAGGCGAAGGTCGTGCTCACTCGTTGAGTCTGGATCTGCACGCCCAATGGGAATATATGGAACGCACCGGCCAGTGGCGCTTTACGCCGCCCACGCACACCGTGGTGGCCTTTCAGGCGGCGCTTGCCCAGCACCGGGAAGAGGGCGGCGTGCCGGGGCGCTGCGCGCGCTATTCCCGCAATCGTGATGCGTTGGTCAACGGCATGCGGGCGCTGGGCTTCAGCACGCTGCTGGAAGACGAATGGCTATCGCCGATCATCACCACTTTTTTAAGCCCCCCCGACCCAGCGTTTGAGTTTCACACCTTTTACGCGGCGCTAAAGGCGCGCGGGTTTTTGATCTACCCCGGTAAATTGACCGAAGTAGAGAGTTTTCGTATCGGCTGCATTGGTCAGCTAGGAACGACGGTGATCGCGCGACTGCTAAGCGCCATTCAAGATGTGCTAGCGGATATGGATGTTTCTCTCATTGCTGACCTATCTTCACCATCAGGGAGCGCCTAATGCAGTATCACTCTCCTCAATGCTTACAAGCGGTTATCTGTGATTGGGCGGGTACGCTGGTCGACTTTGGCTCCTTTGCGCCCACCCAGATCTTTGTCGAAGCCTTTGCTGAACTGGGCGTGGCGATTAGCTTGGAAGAAGCGCGCGGCCCCATGGGAATGGGTAAGTGGGATCATATTCGTACCCTATGCAATCAGCCGGAGATCGCCGAACGCTTTGTTCAGGCGGTCGGCCACACACCCAGCGATGACGATATTACGGCGCTTTACGAGCGCTTTATGCCGCTGCAAATCGCCAAAATTGCCGATCACTCGGCGGTGATCCCTGGCGCGCTCGACACCTTGGCGACGCTGCGCGCCCAGGGACTGAAAATCGGCTCCTGTTCCGGCTACCCGGCGATGGTGATGGAAAAAGTCGTTGCCCTGGCCGCTGATAACGGCTTGCAGGTGGATCACGTGGTGGCGACTGATAACGTGCCCAACGGTCGCCCGCATCCTGCCCAAGCGTTGGCTAATGTGATTGCCCTAGGCGTCAGCGATGTGGCCGCCTGCGTCAAGGTCGACGACACCACGCCGGGCATTCTGGAAGGTCGCAGCGCAGGGATGTGGACAGTCGCGCTTACCTGCTCGGGTAATGCGCTGGGGCTGACCTATGCGCAGTATCAAGCGCTCGGCGATGTACAGCGCCAAGCGGCCCATGACCGGGTGGCCGATCAGTTTGCGCCCTCCGCGCCGCACTACTGTATTGAGACCATTGCCGGGCTGCCCGGCGTTGTGGATGACATTAATGCCCGCCTTCGGCGGGGAGAGCGTCCGTGAGTCCCATTGCCCTTGCGCTGGTACTGGTCTCGGTGTGCATGCATGCTGGATGGAATGTGCTGGGCAAACGCAATGCGCCGTCGTTGGCCGCTTTTGCCTTGGCTTACGGCGCGGGCGGGGCGGTTCTACTGCCGCTGGTATGGCTTGGGCCGTCATTAGCAGCACTACCGAGCGCATTTTGGGGCTGGCTGGCGCTTTCAGGGCTGTGCCAAATGCTCTATATGGGCGGCTTGGCCTGGGCCTACGCCAGGGGAGACGTCAGCGTGCTTTACCCCATTGCCCGAGCACTGCCGGTGGTGCTGGTGCCGCTGGTATCCATTGCGCTCTTGGGCAGCCGCGTACTGGATCGCTGGGACGGCCTTGGCATGGTATTGGTGGTGGCAGGTGCGCTTTGCCTACCGCTTAGCCACCCTCAGGCGCGTAGGCTTTCTACCTATCTAACGCCTGCCATGGGATTTGCGCTGCTGGCCGCTGTCGGTACGGTTGGTTACTCGCTGATCGATAAGCAGGCGCTGGGGCTGATGCAGAGGGCAGGGCATAGTGGGTTAACCGCCGGGGCGGTGTTTATGGTGCTGCAAGCGTTGATGACGCTCACCTGGGCGATACCTATGCTGGCGCTGCTACCGGCGGAGCGCCGTCGCCTGCCTGCGCTCCGCCAGCAGGGGCTCACCATGCTGGTCGTTACCGGGTTGATGATGACCTGTACTTACGGTCTGGTATTAATCGCCTTGGCGCTTACCGACGAAGTGAGTTATGTGGTGGCGCTGCGCCAGCTTTCCATTCCGGTAGGGGTATTGATGGGCGTGCTATGGCTCAAGGAGCCTGCCTCCAGGGCAAAGGCCGTTGGCACGCTGGTGATGTTGGCGGGGCTGGTGTTGGTGGTGCTTTAGATCAGCGATAACTATTTCAGCGCCTGCCAAATCAGATTAAAGCCGACCAGGAACATGGCGAAAATCACCAAGCGGTAAAACAGCGCTTCGTTAACACGGCTTTGCAGCCACAAGCCGTTGCGTACCCCGATCCAGGCGAAGGGCACCAGTAGCAGCGACGCCCAAGCGCTGGTGACATTGATCTCGCCAAGCCACATATAGGGGGCCAGTTTGATGACGTTGACCACCGCAAACGACACCGCGCAGGTGGCGATAAAGGTCTCTTTCGACAGTTTGCGCGGCAGCAGGTAAACGTTCAGCGGCGGCGCGCCCGCATGGGCCATAAAACTGGTGAAGCCGCAGACGCTCGCCGCGGGTAATGCCCAGCGGGCAGAAATGGGCTTTTTAGCGACGGGCTTGAGTAGCATGTAAGCGGCGAACAGCAAGGTGATAATGCCCAGGGTCAGGCGCAAGCCCTGTTCGCTCAGGGTGTCAAACAGCAGCGTGCCCACCGCCACGCCGATAAACAGCCCCGGCACAAAGCGCCACACCTCCGCGTTTGACTGCCTGCCCCACCACGCCTTCACCGCAAACACGTCCATGACCAGCAGCAGCGGTAGTAACAGACCTGCAGCCTGTGCCGGGCTGATCGCTAGCGCCATCAACGGCACCGACAGCGTGCCAAAGCCCCCCGCAAAACCGCCTTTTGAAACGCCGGTAAGATACACGGAAAATACGATCAACAGCCAGGCGATCACGGAGTAGTCGGGGAGCATACGCCTCTCTCGGTTATCAGTTCGCGGTTATCAGTTTTCGGAAATCAGTGGTCAATAAAAAGCCCCGCAGAAGCGGGGCACAACAGCATAGCATTAGATGAACGTTAGCGGGCGAAGCGTCGCTCCATCAAGCGTTCATTAGCCACTCGTGATCGGGGTCGTTGTGGAACTTCCACACCCGTTTGGGGCCGGCCATCACGTTTAAGTAATAAAGCGAGTAGCCGTGGGCAGCGCCAACGGGGTGATAGCCCTTGGGCACCAGTACGCAGCAGCCATTTTCCACCGCCATGGTTTCATCAAGGCTGCGGTCGTCGGTGTAGACGCGCTGAAAGGCAAAGCCCTGGGCGGGATTAATGCGGTGGTAGTAGGTCTCTTCCAACTGCGACTCGTGGGGTAAGTTATCCGCATCGTGTTTGTGCGGTGGGTAGCTCGACCAGTTGCCCGCGGGGGTGAATACTTCGACCACCAGCAGGCTATCGGCAGCCTCGGTTTCCGGCAAAATATCGTGCACATGGCGGGTATTGGTGCCCTGGCCGCGGGTGCTCTGCTTGATGTTGTCAGGCGCTATCAAGCGTGGCGCATGATTGCCGTGCCCTGGGGCCGCACACACGGCCAGCTCGAGATCGGTGGTCGCTTCTACCGAGTAGCTAACCCCATTGGGTAGGTAAACCGCGTAGGGCGGAATTTGTTCAAAGATATCCATACGCTTGCCGATATCATCAAAGCGGTGCTCACCGCAGGCCACATTGGCGCGACCAGTGAGCAGCACCAGGCAGACTTCCTGATCATCACTGCTGGCTTCCAGGCGCTGGCCCTTGGCGAGTTTATGTACCCGAAAGCCGACATGCGTCCAGCCAGCGGAGGCGGGGGTAACGTCAATCACGGTGCCTTGCGCATCCGGGGCGGTGGGGTGTACCAGTAGTGAAGTCATTATTCGCTTCTCCTAACGGTTCGGTGACGGTCTGGTCAGCCAAACGTCTTGAAAATAAAACCTTACGAGGCTGCTTAAACTGAAGCATCAAGCAGAATTTTGCGCCCTTCGCGTAGCGAGCGCTCCGCTGCCTCGGCTAAGCGTAATGCTTCTAACCCATCCTGGGCGCCTGCCAGAGGGGTACGCTTTTCGCGCCAGGCATCGACAAAGTCGCCAATCTCTAATCGATAAGCCTCTGCATAACGCTCTAAAAAGAACCACTTGGGTTTGTCTTCCACTTGCCCTGCCTCGCCGGTAAAGCGTAACCGGGTATCAGACTCGTTTTGTGCCTGTAGCATGCCTTGGCTGCCAAACGCTTCGATACGCTGATCGTAGCCGTAGCAGGCACGCCGTGAGTTGCTGATTTGGCAAAGCTTTCCACTGGCGGTGGTGAGGGTGACCATGGCGGTATCCACATCACCCGCTTCGCCAATCGCTGGGTCAATGATGCTACTGCCAACGGCAAAGACACTTTCGATCGGTTCATCGAGCAGCCAGCGCGCCATGTCCAGATCGTGAATCATCATATCTCTGAACAGACCGCCGGACTCAGCCACATACTCGGCAGGCGGGGGCGATGGGTCCCGGCTGATAATCGTCAGGGTTTCCAGTGCCCCAATACGCCCTTGGGTAATGGCTTGTTTAAGCGCTGCAAATTGGGGATCGTGGCGACGGTTAAAACCTAACGCGCAGGTCACCGGATTGTCGCTGAGCACCTGCAGCGCATCGCGCGTGCGCGCTAAATCCAGGGCGATGGGTTTTTCGCATAGAATCGCCTTGCCCGAGCGTGCGGCACGCTCCAGATACTCCGCGTGAGTGGGTGTACTTGAGGCAATCAGCACCGCATCAATATCATCATCTGCGAAAATTTCATCCACAGAGACCGCTCGGCTGGCGTACTGCTCGGCCAGCGCCTCTGCAGCAGGCTGATGAAAATCGGCCACGGCGGCCAGGGTAACGTTGGGGTGTGAATAAATGGCCTGGGCATGCACCTTGCCGATGCGTCCTGCGCCGATAAGTGCGAGTTTCATAAGCTCTCCTGTTTTGTTGTTGGTGTTCGGTTGTTTGAACATTTAGGTCTTACGTTTTTTGCTTTGGGTTTTTGCCAGCTTTTTCTAGCGCTTTGTCCTGGCGTACGCCAAGGGCAATCGCCAGGGCTTGGGTCAGGCAGAGCGATGCGGTCAAGCTGCGGAAACTTTTTACCTCGGCCTCGTTGACTACAAACACCACATCGGCGAAACGAGCCAGTGGGCTGAGGGTTGAGTCGGTAATCACCACAATAGGTAAACCGCGCTGATGGGCGTCTTCGCAGGCTTTTTGGCTCTCTTCTGCATAGGGAGAAAAGCTGATGGTAAGCAGGGCGTCGTGTTGGCTCATGGCGCGCAGCTGCTCGCCGTACATCCCACCCAATCCATTAACCAGCAAAGCTGGTTTATCCACATGGGCCAAGGCATAGGTCATATAGCTGGCGACCATGAAACTTCGCCTGGCCCCCATCACATGGATAGCGTGGGCCTGCTCAAAAATATCCAACGCTTTTTCCAGGCTCTCTGGATCAATACGGCTGGGCAACTGCTCTAAAACAGCGCGGTTGGCATCAGCGAACTCCCATAACAGCTGGGTGCTATCTGGGGTTTCCCCGGTGGCGCTGCGTACTGCACGAATTCGTTCGGTGTAGTTCGGCAATTCATCGACCAGGCGACTACGAAACAGCTGCTGCATTTCGGAAAAACCCTTAAACCCCAAGCTATTAGCCAGGCGAATCAAGGTGGAGGGGGTGACATCCGCCTGCTCGGCAATTTTGGCTACGGTCGCCAGCGCCACTTCCTGAGGGTGGTCGAGCATAAACCGCGCGGTTTGCTGCAAGCGTTTGCTTAGCGTGTCGTACTCGGCGGTGATCAGCGTTTCCAGCTCGCGGTAGCTTTGTGGTGGCTGGGGCATACAAATTCCTTAGCGTTAACTCATGTACCACTCATTGCTCATGAACCAATGAGCAACGTGGCTGGTTGATATGCAGTCTAGCTGTTTGAAATAAATATTCCATTTATACAAAAGTATGGAATAAATAATTTGCTAGTTTTGATGTTTGGAATCTATATTTCATATCGCCAAGGCATTTAATGCCACTTCCCTACCAACAACGATAACGTTATGAGGAATTATTTATGGCACGTCTATCTCAATGGCTTCTAGCCACCGCCGCCACCACGGCTTTAATGGCAGGTGCCGCACAAGCACAGGAACCGGAACAAGAAGCGAGCCGCTTTGTCATGGTGACTCATGGCGTTCCCTCGGATCCTTTCTGGTCAGTAGTCAAAAACGGCGCTGAGGCGGCGGCTGACCTTGTAGGCGCAGAGCTTGAGTATCGCGCACCTTCCACCTTTGATATGGCCAAAATGCAGCAACTCGTCCAGGCGGCGGTAGCGTCTCAACCAGACGGTTTGATTCTGTCGTTCACCGACGAAAATGCCCTGGGCAGCGTTGTGCAAGATGCAGTCGATAACGGGATTCCCGTGATCACCATCAATTCCGGTGGTGATGTGGCGCGGGATTATGGTGCCCGTTTACACGTTGGGCAGAGTGAGTACGAAGCGGGTAAGCAGGCCGCCGAACGTATGCAAGAGTTGGGCGTTGAGAAAGGCGTTTGTGTCAACCATGAGCAGGGTAACCAGGGCCTTGACCAGCGCTGCGATGGTTTTGTCGACGGCTTTGATGGCAACGCTGATCAGTTGGCGACTACCTACGACCCCACCAATATTCGCAACGCCATCGTGGCTTATCTCAACCAGAACAGTGACGTTCGCGGTGTGTTAACCCTGGGCGCGCTGGCGGCAGATCCAATGATTAAGGCCATGCGTGAGCAAGGGGCGACCGACACATTCACTCTAGGTACCTTTGATCTCTCTCCCGGCATTCTAGAAGCGCTTGATGCGGGCGACCTGGATTTTGCGATCGACCAACAGCAGTACATGCAGGGCTACTTGCCCGTTATGTTCCTGGATCAGTTCGTTAAGAACGGTCTGTTACCCGCAGGGGATGTTGCCACCGGGCCGGGGTTTGTCACTCAAGAAAACGCTGCGCAGGTTGTTGAGCTGAGTAGCCAGGGCATCCGTTGATAACGACCTAATCGGAAAAGGCTCGGCACCGCCGAGCCTTGGGAGTCGATCGCCATGAGTTCCAATGAAACTAACCAACCTGTTGCGCCAGCAGCGGTTGATCAAGATGAGCGGATTCAGAAAGTCTCATTTTGGAAAAAAGCGCTCAATCGCCCTGAATTGGGTGCGCTAGCGGGTGCCGTGTTGGTGCTTGCCTTCTTTATCGCCGCGTCCAGTGGCACCGGGATGTTTACCCCCGCCGGTATTATTAATTTTCTTGAAGTCGCCGCCCAGCTCGGCATTATCGCCACGGCGGCTGCGCTGCTGATGATCGGCGGTGAGTTTGATCTATCGATTGGCTCGATGATCGGCTTGGCCGGCATTCTGATTGCTATCCCTGCGGTGGAGTATGGCTGGCCGCTATGGGCGGCTATTTTATTGGCCTTCGCATGTGCAGGCTTGGTGGGCTGGATTAACGGTAATCTGGTCAATAAAACGGGGTTGCCTTCCTTTATCGTCACGCTGGGTTTTTTGTTTATTCTGCGTGGTCTGGCGATTGGCGTCAGCCGCTTATTGACCGGACGTACTCAGGTCGGGGGCGTACAAGAGCATATTCCAGGTGACTGGTTCGCGGCGCTATTCTCCGGTGAGGTGGCCACGGGCCTGTTTACCTGGATGGCAGCCAATGGCTGGATGGCGACCAATTTTGCGGGCAACCCCGTCGTCTCGGGCATTCCAGTCTCTATCGTCTGGTGGCTGGGTTTAACCGCTGTGGCGACCTGGGTGCTTCTGTGTACACCTTACGGTAACTGGATATTCGCCAGCGGTGGCGACGCCAACGCCGCGCGCAACTCGGGTGTGCCTGTCCACCGCGTCAAGATCTCGCTTTTCATGTTTACCGCTTTTTCCGCCACCATTTTTGCCTGCATTCAGGTCATGGATACCGGCTCGGCGGACACCATTCGCGGCCTGTTAAAAGAGCTGGAGGCCATTATCGCGGTGGTGATTGGCGGCGCTTTGCTAACCGGCGGCTACGGGTCTGCCATTGGCGCAGCGCTGGGTGCGCTGATCTTTGGCATGGTGCAAATGGGTATCTTCTACACCGGTGTTAACACTGACTGGTTCCAGGTTTTCCTGGGTGTGATGCTGCTGGTGGCGGTGCTGTTCAACAATTACATGCGCAAGAAGGCGATGGAGGCCAAGTAACATGACAACTCAAACGCCAATGATTGAAATGCGCAGTGTCAGCAAGCACTTCGGCAGTGTCATCGCGCTAAGCGATATCTCAATGCAGGTCTATGCCGGCGAAGTAATGTGCTTGCTCGGTGATAACGGCGCGGGCAAATCAACGCTGATCAAAACCCTCTCCGGGGTTCATCAGCCCACTCATGGTGAGATGCTGCTGGATGGCGAACCCGCCCGCTTCAAGTCACCGGCTTACGCGCTAGATGCGGGTATCGCGACGGTTTTCCAGGACTTGGCGATGGTGCCGTTGATGTCGATTACCCGGAATTTCTTTATGGGGCGCGAACCGACGGTGGGTTGGGGGCCGTTTAAGCGCATCAATTGGAAATACGCCGACCGCATTGCCAAGCAGGAAATGTCCAAAATTGGTATTGATGTGCGCGATCCGAGTCAGCCGGTGGGCACGCTTTCCGGTGGTGAGCGTCAGTGCGTAGCGATTGCCCGTGCCGTCTATTTTGGCGCCAAAGTGCTGATTCTGGATGAGCCAACGTCCGCCCTCGGGGTCAAGCAGGCCTCGGTAGTGCTGCGCTATATCGCCAAGGCGCGGGCCGATGGCTTGGCGGTCATCTTTATTACCCACAACGTTCACCATGCCTTCCCGGTGGCCGATGCGTTCACCCTTTTATCACGTGGCGGTAGCCTGGGCTCCTTCCGTAAAGAAGAAGTTACCCGCGAAGAAGTGCTCAACATGATGGCCGGTGGTGCTGAACTGGAAAGTTTGGATGCAGAACTCGCTGAGTTTCAGCGCAGCGACCGCGAGAAAAAAGCCAATAGCGCTGCTGCCGAGCAGTCCACATCGAAGGCCGCTGGCGGGAATGTCGATGAGTCTGCCGAAAAACGTTTAGCGGGCGGCTATTAAGGAACCAATATGACGACATCAACTTTATCATCGCCGTTTACGTTGGCCGTTTGCGCTGAAATGGTTTTTCGCGACCTGCCGATGATTGAACGCGTGAAACGTATCGACGCGCTCGGTTTTCAAGTGGAAATCTGGGATTGGACCAAGCATGACATAGAAGCCTTAGCCAGCAGCGGCGCCACCTTCTCATCTATGACCGGTTATGTCACTGGCACCTTGGCAGATGCTGCTGGGGCCGATGAGCTTCTGAGAACTGCCGCAGAATCTGTGGAGGTCGCAAAGCGGCTTGGCATCCCGCGCCTTAATCTACATGGCACTGGGTTGGATGGCGAAGGACTCCCCGTCAAACCTTGCCAACAGATGACCGGCGCTATGTGGCTTAAAGCACGAGAGACATTGAATCGGTTGGCAGATCTCGGCGAACAGCACGATGTTACCTTCGTGCTGGAAAACCTCAATACCGACGTAGACCACCCAGGGGTGCCGTTTGCCCGCACAGAGGATGTGCTGGCGTTGGTTGAAAGCGTTGATCGCCCTGGTTTACGCATCATGCTGGATCTTTATCACTCACAAATTGGCGAAGGTAATCTGATCGAATTGATTCGCCGCTGCGGGCCGTACATAGGTGAAGTGCAGGTGGCCGATGTGCCTGGGCGCTGCGAACCGGGAACGGGCGAGATTAACTACCCGGCCATTGCCAAAACACTGAACGACATGGGTTATCGCGGCACCGTAGGGCTGGAAGGCTGGGCCTCTGGCGACGATGACCTCGCTCTTGACCGGTTCCGTGCTGCCTTCTCATTTTAATCGATAGCCACCCAAGACGCTTATATGCCCAGTGTCATCTTTTGCCCGATACCACGAATTTGTGACGTGGGGAGACGTTTATGCTGAATAACAACAGTCAACACCGACCGCTTGACCTGATTTGTCTTGGACGCGTGGCGGTCGACCTTTACGCCGAACAGATTGGCAGCCGTTTAGAAGATGTGGCCAGCTTTGCCAAGTACCTGGGTGGCAGCTCGGGCAATATGGCCTACGGCACTGCGCGGCTTGGGCTGAAGTCCGCCATGCTCTCACGGGTCGGCGATGAGCAGATGGGTAGATTCGTGCGCGAAGAGCTTAAGCGGGTGGGCGTGGATACTACCGCGCTACAAACCGACCCCGAGCGCCACACGGGCCTGGTGCTATTGGCGTTAAAAGATCGCGAAAGCTTTCCGCTGCTATTTTACCGTCGCGACTGCGCCGATATGGCCATCGATGCTGACGCTATCGATCCTGAATTTATTGCCCGGGCAAAAGCACTGGCGATTACGGGCACTCACCTTTCAACGGATACCACCCGCCGGGCGTGTCGCAAGGCGCTGGACGCCGCCGCTCATTATGGTGTGAAGCGGGTGTTGGATATCGACTACCGGCCCGTGCTGTGGGGATTGACCAATCCTGGCGATGGTGAAACCCGCTTTATCGCCGATGACAAAGTGACCACCGACCTGCAGCGCTGGCTGCCGGATTTTGACCTGATTGTGGGTACCGAAGAGGAGTTCCATATCGCTGGCGGCAGTACGGATACCTTGGCGGCGCTGCGCGCGGTGCGTGAGGTTAGCCAGGCTACCCTGGTTTGCAAACTGGGGCCCATGGGCTGTGTGGTGTTTGAAGGTGCTATTCCTGACCGTATTGAAGACGGTATTTTGGTCAAAGGCGTACAGGTCGAGGTGCTTAATGTACTGGGCGCCGGGGATGCCTTTATGAGCGGGTTGCTACGCGGCTGGTTACGCGGCGAGCCCTGGCAAACCAGCGCTGCCTATGCCAACGCCTGTGGCGCGCTAGTGGTCTCCCGTCACGGCTGTGCCCCCGCCATGCCCACTGAAGACGAGTTATTTGATTACCTGGCGCGCCGCGACGAAGTACCCCGTCCGGATGTCGATCAACGCCTAAATCATTTGCACCGGGTCACTACCCGAGTGCCTGCTCAGTGGCCTGAAGTCCTCGGACTGGCATTTGACCACCGCCGCCAGCTCACCGATATGGCCCGTGAAGCGCATGCTGACAGTGCGCGGCTACCCGCACTCAAAAAACTCCTGGTCACCGCCGCTGAAGAGGGCGCAAAGCTGGGTGGTATTCCCACTCCCGCGATTCTGGTAGACGACGTGCTGGGTCAGGACGCGCTCAATCATGCTAGTGGAAAAGGCTGGTGGATTGGTCGACCGGTAGAGCTGCCAGGCTCACGCCCACTGCGTTTCCAGCATGGCGACGATTTAGGTGCCTGCCTGCGCAACTGGCCTAGAGAGCAGATCATTAAATGTCTGGTCTTCTACCATCCTGACGACGAAATTGCGCTGCGCCTGGAGCAGGAGGAGCGTCTGCGGCAACTCTATCAGGCGGCCTGTACGTATGGGCTGGAGTTGCTGATTGAAATCATTCCCCCTGCAAACATGCCCAACGACGATAAGACGTTACCGCGAAGCCTGCAGCGGCTTTACAACCTGGGCATTCGCCCCGACTGGTGGAAGCTGCCTGCTATGTCAGATGCCGCCTGGCAGGCGGTGGGCGAGATCATTGAGCGCGAAGATGCCTACTGTCGCGGCGTCGTACTGCTCGGGCTCGACGCCCCTATGGACGATATGAAGCGCGGCTTTCAAGCAGCAGCCAATCATGCCTGCTGCAAAGGTTTCACCGTTGGGCGCACGCTATTTGCCAGCGCCAGTCGCGACTGGCTGGCGGGGCGTATCGACGATGCCAGCTTGGTAGAGCGGGTCGCCCAAAACTATGCCGAACTGATAAAGGCGTGGCGGCAATTAAGACAGGCGCAGCCGCAAACGCTGGCCCACACGGAGGAGGCGTAAGATGAGCACCATTCGACTCACCATGGCCCAGGCGCTGGTCAAGTACCTTGCCGCGCAACGCATCGAGATTGATGGCCGAGAGGTGGCGCTGTTCGAAGGCGTGTTTGCGATTTTTGGTCATGGAAATGTAGCCGGGTTGGGCGAAGCGCTTTATCACGTACAAGACGCGCTGCCCACCTTTCGCGCTCATAATGAGCAAGCCATGGCTCACGCGGCGATTGCCTTTGCCAAAGCCAATGGCCGTCAGCGCTTAATGGCCGCCACCAGCTCGATTGGCCCAGGGGCAACTAATATGGTTACCGCTGCGGCGCTGGCCCATGCCAACCGTTTGCCGATCTTGCTGCTGCCGGGGGACACCTTTGCTACCCGCGATCCTGATCCGGTGCTGCAACAGGTAGAGCATTTCGGTGACCCGACCATTAGCGTTAACGACTGCTTTCGCCCGGTATCGCGCTACTTCGACCGTATTAACCGCCCGGAGCAACTGCTGACCAGCTTGCCTCAGGCGATTTCCACCCTGCTTGACCCAGAGCACTGCGGCCCGGCGACCCTGGCGCTGCCCCAGGATGTGCAAACCTTTGCCTACGACTACCCGGAAGCCTTTTTTACCCCCAAGGTACATCGCATTCGCCGTCCGCCGCCGGATGCTTACGAGCTTCGTCAAGCAATCGCTGCGCTGCAACAGGCCAAACGCCCGCTAATTATCGCCGGTGGCGGCGTGCATTACGCCGCTGCCTGCGACGCCCTGGCCGAGTTTGCCAAAGTACGCGGTATTCCGGTGGCCGAAACTCAGGCGGGCAAAGGCGCACTGCCCGACAGCCACCCCTGCGCGGTAGGTGCCATTGGGGTGACCGGCAGCGCCGCCGCTAATCAGCTGGCGGAGCAGGCCGATGTCATTTTGGCGGTGGGTACTCGCCTACAGGACTTTACCACCGGCTCTAGGGCGTTGTTTGAAGGCAGCAATAAGACGCTGATCGCCCTCAACATTGGCCGTTTCGACAGCGTTAAGCATCAAGCGCTGCCACTCACCTGCGATGCCTTGATTGGGCTGGGGCAGCTCGATTCAGCGCTGGGCGAGTGGCGAGGCAGCGATGAATGGCGCGAACAGACCGGAACGCTTAAACGTGAATGGGCCGAAATAGTACAACGCGTGACCGCTGATCAAAGGCTGGCACTACCCACCGATGCCCAGGTGATCGGTGCGGTTAATCGCCAAGCAGGCAACGATACCACCGTGGTATGCGCGGCCGGCGGCTTACCTGGAGAGCTACATAAGCTCTGGCAATGCTCAGGCCCTGGCAGCTACCACGTCGAGTACGGTTTCTCCTGCATGGGCTATGAAATTGCCGGTGGTCTAGGCGTAAAAATGGCCAAGCCCGAGCGGCAAGTGGTGGTGATGGTGGGTGACGGTAGCTATCTGATGCACAACTCTGAGCTGGCCACCTCGGTGATGCTGGGCCACAAGTTAATCGTGGTGGTGCTGGATAACCGCGGCTATGGCTGTATCAACCGCCTGCAACATGCGACCGGCGGCGCGGGGTTCAACAACCTGCTGCAAGATTGCCGCACGGTGGAGGCTGGCGCACCGAAAACCGATTTTGCCGCTCACGCCAAAGCTTTGGGCTGTGAGTCTGAATCAGTCACCGGTATTGCCGAGCTGGAGCAAGCGCTGGTGCGCGCTCGAGCCGCCCACTCTACCTATGTGATCGCCCTGGATACTGACCCGTTACCCAGCACCCAAGAAGGCGGTGCCTGGTGGGAAGTGGCCGTGCCCGAAGTCTCCGAGCGTGAGGCGGTCAATAACGCCTATCAAGGGTACCGCGAAGCCAAACAGCGCCAACGCCATTAATACCAACAAACATAAACACAAGGAATACGCTATGCCAACGGTTACTTTAGGTATTAATCCGCTCACCTGGACGAACGATGACTTGCCCAGTCTAGGCGGCGCAACGCCCCTGGAAACCTGCCTGAAAGAGGGGCGCGAAGCGGGCTTTAGCGGCTTTGAACTGGGCAATAAATTTCCCCGCACGCCGGACGCCTTGAATGAGGTGCTTAGCGCTCACGACTTAGCGCTTGTTTCAGGCTGGTACTCCGCACATCTGCTGGAGCGCAGCCCGGAAGAAGAGATTGAAGCCATTCAGGATCATATGAACTTGCTCAAACAGTGCGGCGCCAAGGTGATGGTGCTGTGTGAAGTCACTCACTGTGTTCACGGCGATCAGGAGCGCCCGCTCTCTCAACGCCCGCATCTTGCTGAGAATGAGTGGCAGCGTTTGCTCAAAGGTCTGGACGTAGTGGGCGACTATCTGAAATCCCAAGGTATTCAGCTGGTGTATCACCACCACTTGGGCACGGTGATCGAAAGCCAGACCGACGTTGAGCGCTTAATGGATAACACCGGCGAAGGCGTAGGTCTACTGCTCGACTTTGGTCATTTGCGCGGTGCAGGCGGCGATCCGCTCGCCATCGCCAAACGCTACAGCGGGCGCATCCATCATGTGCACTGCAAAGATCTGCGCTTCCCGGTGCTGGACGCAGTGCGCAACCGTGACAAAAGCTTTTTAAACGGTGTGTTAGACGGTCTGTTTACGGTGCCGGGGGATGGCAATGTAGATTTTCTGCCCGCCTTAACCCACCTGTGCGAACAGGGCTACGAGGGTTGGTTAGTGGTTGAAGCTGAACAAGACCCCGAAGTCGCCCACCCGCTGACTTACGCCCGTCTGGGCTACCGCAACTTACGCCAGCTCGCCGAGCAGGCGGGTTTTGACATTGCCGACTAAAACAGCACCCGCGATGCATTCTTATCAGGAGTCGTTATGAAGACGCTATTCCACTATCTCAATGGCCAACATATCGCAGGTCAGAACCAACGCACTTCGCCAGTTTATAATCCGGCCACCGGCGAGCAGAGCGCCCAGGTGGTGCTGGCCAGTGCCGACGAGACCCGTGACGCAGTGCGCATCGCCGATGAGGCCTTTGCCGCCTGGTCAAAAACCTCACCGCTTAAGCGCGCGCGTATTTTGTTTAAATTCAAGGCGCTGGTTGAGGCGCACACCGATGAGTTGGCGCGACTGATCTCCAGCGAACACGGCAAGGTATTTTCAGATGCCAAAGGCGAAGTGACCCGCGGCCTGGAAGTGGTCGAGTTCGCCTGCGGCATACCCCACTTGCAGAAGGGCGAGCACTCCATGAACGTCGGCACCGGCGTTGATAGCTACTCGATGATGCAGCCGCTGGGCGTGTGCGCGGGTATCTCGCCGTTCAACTTCCCCGCTATGGTGCCCATGTGGATGTTCCCCATCGCCCTGGCCTGCGGCAATACCTTCGTGATGAAACCGTCTGAAAAAGACCCCTCTACGCCGCTGCGATTAGCCGAGTTGTTAAGCGAAGCGGGCCTGCCGGATGGCGTTTTCAACGTCGTCAACGGCGATAAAGAAGCCGTGGACGTGCTGCTCACCGATGAGCGTGTTCAGGCGGTAAGCTTTGTGGGCTCCACGCCCATCGCCGAATACATCTACGCTACGGCATCAAAACATGGCAAACGTGTTCAGGCGCTGGGCGGCGCCAAAAACCATATGGTGATCATGCCCGATGCGGATCTGGATCAGGCGGTGGGTGCCCTGATGGGAGCAGCCTATGGCTCAGCAGGCGAGCGCTGCATGGCGATTTCCGTAGCGGTGCCCGTGGGCGAAGAGACCGCCAACCGACTGCGCGAAAAGCTGGTGGCTGAACTGGAGAAATTAACCGTCGGCCCTGGCTTGGTCGATGGCCCGGATAACGATATGGGCCCGCTGATCACCCGGGAGCATCGCGATAAAGT
Organism: Halomonas sp. SpR8; assembly: GCF_031010195.1. Taxonomy (GTDB): domain Bacteria; phylum Pseudomonadota; class Gammaproteobacteria; order Pseudomonadales; family Halomonadaceae; genus Vreelandella. The sequence continues at coordinate 272,220 of NZ_JAUAMC010000006.1, forward strand.
GGCGGGTTATATCCAAACCGGCGTCGATGAAGGCGCCGAGCTAGTGGTCGACGGTCGCCAAACAACGGTTGATGGCGCAGGTGATGGCTACTTTATTGGCGGGACACTATTTGACCATGTGACGGCTAAGATGCGCATTCACTCCGAGGAGATCTTCGGCCCGGTGCTGGCGATTGCCCGCGTGGAGAGTTTTGACGACGCGGTGAGCATGATCAATGCCCACGAGTACGGCAACGGCACGGCGATCTTTACCCGGGATGGCGATGCTGCACGCCAGTACTGCGAGCAGATTCAGGTCGGCATGGTGGGCGTTAATGTGCCAATTCCGGTACCCATGGCGTTCCACAGCTTCGGCGGCTGGAAGCGTTCGTTGTTTGGCCCGCTGCATATGCACGGCCCGGATGGCGTGCGCTTCTACACCCGCATGAAAACCATCACCCAGCGCTGGCCGAGCGGTATTCGTGAGGAGACCAATCACTTCACTATGCCGACGATGTAAACAGTCTACGGGGCACGACAGCATTCAACGCCGGGCCCAGCCCGGTGTTATTGTTTTAGAACAGGGATAACCATAATGAAAACCCTCAAGATTGGCCTAATCGGCACCGGTTTTATGGGCAAAGCTCACGCCATTGCCTTTAATGCAGCATCCAGTGTTTTTGAACTGTCCGCCAAGCCCGTTTGCGAACTGCTGGCGGACGTTAACCTTGCTACTGCGGAGAGCCGAGCACGTGCCTGGGGATTTGCCCGGGCCACCGATGACTGGCGCGCCCTGGTGGCCGACAGTGACGTGGACGTGGTGGATATCTGCGCGCCTAACTTCCTGCATAAAGAGATGGCGCTGGCCGCCATTGCTGCGGGCAAGCATGTTTATGCTGAAAAACCGCTGGCGTTGAGCACGGCAGGCGCCGACGAGATGGTCGCTGCGGCTGAAAAGGCGGGTGTCAAAACCCTGGTGGGCTTTAACTACATTCGCAATTCAGCCACCCAATTGGCTCGTGAAATTGTCGCCAGCGGTGAAATAGGTGAATTGATTCACTTTCGTGGGCGACACAACGAGGATTACCTGCTCGACCCCCAAAAGCCCCACGACTGGCATACACAGCGGGCAACAGCGGGTGCTGGCGCGCTAGGCGATGTGGGATCGCATATTCTCAATATGGCCGAGTTTTTAACCGGACAGCGTATTACCGAGGTATGCGGCCAGCTACAGACCGTCATCCCCAATCGGCCCAATGCCGACGGCAGCGGTATGGCGGCGGTAGAAAACGACGACCAGGCCCAGGCCATGCTGCGCTTTGATCAGGGGTTAATTGGTAATATCGAGACGTCTCGGGTGGCCGCTGGCCGCAAAATGGGGCTGGCCTACACGCTAACGGGCACCAAAGGCGCCATTGTGTTTGATCAAGAGCGCATGAGCGAGCTGCAGCTATATCGCCATGGCGATACCCACGGCAGGCGTGGGTTCACTACTCTGTTAGCAGGCCCGGAACACCCCGACTATGCCGCGTTCAGCCCCGCGCCAGGGCACGGTCTGGGCTATAACGATCAGAAAATTATCGAGGTGCGCGACCTGGTGGAGGGCATCATCAACCACCGCCCCCTCTATCCCGATTTCCGCGAAGCCGCGCGGGTTAATCGACTGATCGATGCCATAGAAAGGTCAGATCAGACGGGGCAGTGGGAGGAGGTGTTGTGACGGTTATCTAGCCTATGTATTTATAAAATAATCAGCGTCGCGAGTCCCAAAAAGGATAAAAAGCCGACCACATCGGTGACCGTGGTTAAAATCACCGCGCCGGATAGCGCTGGATCAATCTGAAATCTTTTCAACACCAGTGGAATCAGCACGCCTGATAAGTTGGCAAGGCTCATGTTGAGAAAGATGGCCAGCGTTATTACTAACGTGATTAAAGGATCTCCAAACCAAAGATAGGAAATAAAGCCGACCACGAGCGCCCATACCAAGCCGTTGCTCATCCCTACCCATAGCTCTTTATTGTAAAGCCACTGTTTATTGTTACCCGCGAGCTGGCCTAGCGCTAGGCCGCGTATAACGACCGTTAGGGTCTGACTTCCTGCGATTCCTCCCATGCTGGCGACGACAGGCATCAGGATCGCTAATGCTACAATTTGATCCAGCACGGCTTCAAACTGTCCGATCACAAAGGCTGCCAAAAAGGCGGTCAACAAGTTGATGCCCAACCAAATGCCGCGGCTTTTGGCGCTACGCAAAATGGGGGTGAAAACTTCTTCTTCGTCACTGACGCCCGACATGTGCTTTAACGTCATGTCAGCATCATCTTGTGTGATCTCTAAGACGTCGGCGGAATTCAGTTGGCCCACCAATAAACCATCGCTATCGCATACAGGCACAAAGTGGAGCTCTTTAGAGCGCAGTAACGCCGCCGCATCACTGACTTTCATTTGATCATTTAGGGTAAAAAAATCATCCATATACTCGTCAACCACGGCGTCTTGCGGCTGCTTGATTAAATCAATCAGCGTCAAGGTACCGAGCAAACGTTTATCCTTATCAGTCACCATAATCTGCTGGGATTCATCGTCGAGCAGGTGATGGATACGAATGTAGCGTTGCACGGCTTCTAACGAAACGCCCTGTTTTACATTGACCGTCTCGGGGTCCATGTAACGCCCCACCACATCATCTTCATAGGCATGAAGATTTTCGACCTGGGCGCGAATTTCATGATCCAGACTGGCGTAAACGCTGGTTTTGATAGCTTCGTCAGCAACATCCAGTACTTCAGCAACTTCTTGAGCATCCAGGCCCTTAACAATCTGCTCCACATCGCTGGCGGACAGGTCTTCGATGTAGTCGGCACGGATATCTTCATCAACTTCGGCTAATACCTCGCCGATTAATGCTTCTGGAATGTGCTCCCAAATGAGGTCGCGGGTTTTAGCGGGAAAAGACTCAAGTGTGCGCGCAGTTTCTAGAGCATCGAGCTCGGTGAATAGCTCTTTTAGGGCAGGGGTATCTTCTTCATCTAACAGTTTTTGAAGATAGAGTAACTGCTCCTCGGTGTTGGTATATTTTTCATCATCGCGCATAGAGTCCATCCTCTGGGAAATTAAATTTCAATCCAATCACGTGAAAGCTCTTGATGGCTCACTTTAGATTTTATCGACAGGCTTAGTTGAAAGCCATGAAGACGGGCTGTGAAAGTATTGGCTTAATTAGCAAGATGGGCTGATTGGCACGTTATGCACGACTGACTGCAGCCTTGGAAACGGGCTTGAGGAGAGTTGACCGCCTGACCGAAGTTAACGTCAGCTACTGGGCTGGCTTAACCATTACGAAACAGGAAGCTATAGGCATTCAACGCTGGTACGCCACCTAGGTGGGCGTAAAGTACTTTTGAGCCCGCGGGGAATTCGCCGTTGCGCACCTTATCAATCATGCCGTGCATGGATTTGCCTTCATAAACCGGGTCCGTGAGTACCCCTTCCAGGCGGGCGCACAGGCGAATGGCTTCCAGTGTGCCTTCGTTGGGTAGGCCGTATTCCGGGCCGCCGTAACGGGTATCCAGTATTACATCGCCATCGCCGATACCGCCTTCCAGCTCTACCAGTTCTGCGGTGTTGCGGGCAATACGCAGAATTTGCTCACGGGTTTGTTCGGGCTTGGCAGAAGCGTCGATGCCGATGACTCGCTGAGCGCGGCCATCAGCGGCAAATCCCACCACCATGCCTGCCTGGGTGCTGCCGGTGACGGAACACACCACGATATAGTCGAATGTAAAGCCCAGCTCTTTCTCCTGCTGACGCACCTCTTCGGCAAAGCCAACAAAGCCTAAACCGCCGTAAGGGTGCTCGGAACAACCCGCCGGGATCGGGAAGGGCTTGCCGCCGCGCTGACGCACATCCTCCATGGCCTGCTCCCAACTGGGGCGAATGCCAATATCAAACCCCGCGTCGTCCAGGCGCACATCGGCGCCCATAATGCGTGACATCTCGATATTGCCCACCCGGTCATACACCGCGTCGGAGTAGTTGACCCAGTTCTCCTGCACCAGCACGCACTGCATGCCCAAATGAGCGGCAACGGCGGCAACCTGGCGGGTCTGGTTAGACTGAATGCCGCCAATCGATACCAGCGTATCGCAGCCCTTTTCCAGCGCTTCGGGGATTAGGTATTCCAGCTTGCGGGTCTTATTACCGCCAAAGGCCAGACCACTGTTACAGTCTTCGCGCTTGGCGTAGAGCTCCACCTCACCGCCGAGATGTTCGCTTAGACGTTTGAGTGGCGTGATAGGAGAGGGGCCAAAGGTAAGAGGGTAGCGTGAGAAACGTTCTAGGTTCATAACAGGCTCCAGCTTTTAAGCGTTTCAGTGCGAAATAGAAAGCTCGCTTGGCGAGTGGGATGTGAAAGGTTTTTGTGAACAGCTTTTTGTGAACAGATTTGTGTGAAAAGCTCTGTGTGAACAGCGGGCGCGCTCTGCTATTTATACTAAGTGCTAGCTAAGATTTTTGTGTTGCAAAATTAGACGTGTTAAAGCAACAAGAGTTGATATTAAATGCTTTATGTAGTTTTAAATGGTGTGTAAGTATCAATAAGGTAAATAATGGTGCGTTCAAAAACTCCCCGTTCAGGCGCTGAGCCTGATAAGCAGGCGGTTGAACTAGACCGGACGGATCGACGTATTCTCAAACTGCTTCAGGACGACGCCACGCTCTCCAATGTGGCACTGGCCGAGCAGGTGAACTTGAGTCCAGCGGCCTGTTTGCGAAGGGTTGAAAAGCTTAAACGGGACGGTGTGATCAGCCGTGTCGTGGCGCATTTAGACCCGGAGCAGCTCCAGGCGGGCATGGTGGTGTTGATTGGCGTGGTGCTGGATCGCTCGACGCCGGAATCCTTCGCCGCCTTTGAAGAAGCGGCACAAAAGGTATCCGGCTGTATGGAGTGCCACGTGGTTACGGGGGAGTTTGACTACTTTATGCTGGTGCGCACCCGGGACAGCCAAAGCTTCAACAAGCTACACGCCGAACAGTTGCTCTACCTACCCGGCGTGCGCCAGATCCGCTCATTTATGGGGCTGCGTCAGGTGGTCTCGACTCATAAGGTGGTGGTTTAGTCTTTTGGAAATCGAGCTTTCAGCTCGGCGACCTGATCTGATGGATATTGCACGCAGATTTCAGCCGCCAGTTCTATTGCGCTCGCTCTTATCTTTGCATTGAGCCCTGCACTGGCTAATGCTTCAGTTACATTTAATAACTAAGATCCATTTGGTATTTTTTTGAGCACTGATATGATCAAAAGTGTCTAAATTGATTCAATTGATCATTTTGGATGGATCACTAACAAGATACTTTGTAGGTTGAGCTTCTTCCTCACTCGGGGCATGGGATACATAAAGAGGAGTGGTGGCAATGTTTTCACTGGTGAAGCTAAAGAATAAACCAGTGCTGAAAGCTTTGATGTCAGCCGCGATGGCGATATTGACCCCAGTTGAAGGTTCTCGACAAGAACGGGTAACAAAACTATGAAAGCGTGTGAGGTTCAGAGGTGAATACCGCCAAGTCATTTCGTTTCAATAACTTAATGCTGCCTTTATGGCGGTTAGCAATGGCGTTGATGTATCCCTGCCATTAGTCGCTCATCAGGATAACTGAGTTCGGTTCAGGTTTTTGCTTTCTCATCGACCATCAAATCTGATTTTCGCGCTTGGTAAGCAAATATCGATAGATAAATGCAGGAGGTGTCAGGCAGGTTGATTGCCGTATAAGTGTCGCGGAGAAGGTGGGTGGCAGATAGTGGATGGAAAAATTGCTTTTGAAAATTTTCTAAATATTCCATGTTTCAGGAGAACAATATGAAAAATACCCTCGAGACTAGAAAGGATGATCCAGAAGAGCTGGTTTCAAAATTTCCAGGTACTGTTTTTGACGACATGCCGAGCATGAAAAGCCTTTTGACTACTCTAAGCCCTATAGATCAGCAGCGATTTAAAAATTTTGGTTGGGGGCCTTCTATTAACCCTCGTTTCCAGACCCTCGTTGAGGCAATCAATTATCAAATAGCTATTCGGCCAAAGGCTGTCGCCGCCGAATATCAGGGAAAGTATCTGACCTATAGCCAGTTAGATGCGGCAGCAAACAAGCTGGCTTTAATTCTTTACAGCCATGGGGTGCGGCGGGGTGATGTGGTTTGTTTGTATCTGCGCCGATCTTTTTCAATGTTAGTAGGGATCGTTGCGGCGATGCGAGTGGGTGCAGCCTATGTTCCTCAGCATGTTGGAGTAGCCCCGTCGGAGATGCTCAGCCATATAGCCAAGATCTCCAGTGCGAAAGTTATCCTAACGCTAAGTACAATGGCTCCTAAAGTGGCCGCTTCCCAGCATCAAAGTCTCATCTTTATCAACAGCATGATGGACAGTCCGGCACCGGACAACCTGGATATGGGGCCTGGGAGGAGAGTTGGGCAAGTTCTCTCGATTGCATTCGATATGGCTGCGTGAGAAGTTTTGGGGGCGTTGTCGAACGGTGCAACTCTGGTTATTCGGGGGAATTCGATTCAGGAGACTGCTGAATCGGTTGATGTGCTTATCGCGACTCCGTCCATTCTTGCTTCTCTGGACTCAGAACGCTGCCGTCAAGTCAAAGTCGTTGCAGTTGCTGGCGAATCCTGTCCTCGGCCGCTAGCTGATAGGTGGTCCTCTTTCTGCCGTTTCTATAACTCTTGTGGACCAACTGAAACCACAATTATCAATACTGCTGAGGAACATTGGCCTGAAAAACAAGTACTTTCGATAGGGCGACCAACACCTAACAACACAATATATATATTAGATGAAAATCTTCATCCTCAACCGATAGGTGTAAAAGGGGAAATATGGGCGGGTGGTGATTGCGTAACCATGGGTTACTTAGGTAATGAGCTCCTGACGACCGAGCGTTACCTTCCTGATCCTTTTCGTCCGGGCCACATGATGTTCCGCACTCGTGATCTGGGGCGGTGGACTGATGACGGAGAGCTAGAGCATTTTGGGCGTGTCGATGATCAAGTGAAGATTCGTGGCTTTCGGGTAGAGCTAGATGCAGTATCCAATGTCTTGGAAGGGGTAGAAGGCTGTCTGCAAGCGGCTACCCTAAAATATGATGACCGCACTTTGGTCAGTTTCGTCACTCCTGCATCGTCGGTTGACCTCGCTGCAGCGACAGGCGCTGTAGCTTCAAAGCTTCCCTATTATTGTGTGCCAGCCGCTGTGCTGCCGATGGACACGTTTCCTCATACGTCGAGAGGTAAGCTCGATAAGAGAGCGCTGATGAAGATTGCGCAAGCATATCTTAAAAGTTTAAGCGCGGAGTACGCATAATGATAGCCAAGATGACTGACATTCGACTGGTAAGCCAGAGCTGGCGTTACTACACAAGGCACCCTGTGTTAATAGAGTATCGCAGGCTGATTATAATGATTATGCTTCTTAACTTAATCATTTTTATCATGGGGTTGCAGCATGGATGGTGGTTTACTGGGGAAAGGTATGCTTTTCAGAATATCGCTAATATGGCACTTGCTAATATAAGTTTGGGTATACTGATACGGCAGCAGCGTGTAGTAAATGCACTGTTTTGGTTGGCTATAAGAATTCCAACTTCGTGGCCGCTATGGATACGCTGGCGCGCAGGGAAAGTATTCCATTTTGGCGGGCTGCACTATGGCGGCACAGTGGTGGGAACCACTTGGTTTGGCTTTTTGCTGTGGGGGATGTTTCAGAGCCAACTGAACGATAAATCTACTCTTTCGGGTCTGACGCTGGGTATCAGCGCTGTCATGGTCGGACTGATGTTATTGATGATTGTTTCGGCTATTGGTCCAGTTCGGGCGAAATTTCATAATGGTTTTGAAAAAATTCATCGCTTTGTTGGCTGGGCTGTTCTAGGTCTATTTTGGGCTCATAATGTATCAATAATGCACGACATGGGCGAAAACTTGATTCAAACGTTTTCCTTCTGGGTTCTGTGTCTGGTCACATTATCAGTCATCTCACCATGGCTTACGCTGAAGCGGGTTGATGTACATGTTTTAAAGCCTTCGACTCATGTCGCGCTGGCGCATTTTGACTATGGGGACACGCCATTTCCAGGAAGCTCCAACGCTATTAGCCGAACTCCGTTTGGTGAATATCACTCTTTTGCAAACATCCCAACCCCAGGGCATGAGGGGTATAGGTTTGCAATAAGTCGCTCGGGCGATTGGACTGCTCGTTTCATTGACAACCCTCCTCAGAAAGTCTGGGTCAAAGGCATAACGACTTCGGGGGTCGCGCGGATTGAAGTCTTGTTCAATCGTGTCGTATACGTTGGCACGGGATCTGGTATCGGTCCCATTTTGCCGCACCTCCTGGCAAGGCAGGTGCCTTGTCGGTTGATCTGGTCAACTCGCTCTCCTCGCAAAACTTATGGCGACACGCTGGTCGATGAGATTGAGGCTCATACAGAGAAGCCCTTGATCTGGAACACGGACGAGTGGGGTAAGCCCGATCTGTCAAAACTTGCGCTACAAGCTGTGCGGGAGAGCGACGCTGAAGCTGTCATCGTGATTTCGAATCAGAAGCTAACGCGCCGAGTCGTGCATGACATGGAAACGTTAGGTATTCCAGCTTATGGTGCGATTTGGGACAGCTAACATATGTCAACTCATGGCCAGCGCAGCTTGATCGCCCAAGGGCGACTACTAGACAGTAGTGAAGGGAAAGTTTCTGTCTGCTGACTCGTATTATCTTGCCGATGCACGCAAAACCAGAGCTTAGTATTGCCAACCGAGGCTCATAATTCTTATATCCATTTAGCGTATTTGAGTCTTGCGTTCTCTGAAACTTAAGCTACCTTTAAGATAGTCTCATTGTGCAAGACTTTTTTCTCTTGCAAAAAATGATCAATATACTCCAATTGGATTCATTTGATCGATATGGGGCTGGCTCACAGCTCGCTAGCTTTGAGTTAGGTTTGTAACTTTTTAGAAACGCTTTGAAGGCTATGATGCCTTCTGTCTCCATCGGAGGCAGAACATGATTAAAAGGAGAAATGGTAATGTTTACATTTGATAAGCCGAAGAAAGAGAGCGGTGTTACTCCTACTGGTGGCGACGGCGGCGGTGGCATTGATGTTGGCCAACTGAAGCAGGTTTTCGAAGAAGCTGCTCAAAAGTCCATGGAAGTGAGTAAGGCTAAAACGGAAGGTAATACGGAGGTTGATACTGCCAAGTCCTCTCGTCCAAACAACTGAGGATTGCCAGCATATCGGTCAGCGGCGGTATGTGCCGTCGCTGGCTGTTGATGAAGCTTTTGAAGCCTCAGCGATTTTATTTCCCTCTTACCGACCGTCAAAAGTGATTTGTAGCGGCAGGTGGGAGGTTTATTGATAGGTATATGCTCATGGCCTCTTCTTTCACGACATCCATAGGTTCTTTCAAGACATCCATAGGTTCTTTCAAGACATCCATAGGTTCGTTATTCACTCCGTCCGCGGGCGTTTATTCGACGCTTCAAGTGACTGAAGGTGTTCACCAGGGCGTGGCTGTGTCCCTGGAACAAGCTGTTTGTCGTATCGGTGCTGAGGAGCCGGCGGATGTGATGCTCTGCGATGAGGGTGTCGCTGCGGAGCATGTCATCCTACGGTTTCATGCTCGGATGGTGGCAGTTGAAGCAGTCGGTGGGGAAGTTGTGATCGGCGGTGAAACGCTTACGCAAGGCACCGGCCGGCGAATTGATTTGCCTACAACGCTTGATATAGGGGGCGCCCAGTTGCGGTTGTCGCGCCCTGAGACCTCCTTGGCTCCCGTCATGCGGTTGGCTTACGAGGCCGTTGAGCCAGCACTGCGCGCCGCACGTAACTCGCTGCCGCATAAGCTGTTGTCGCGAAGACGCTACTCTTCCGGAGGCGAGCGTGTAGGTCGTGGGGCCGTGTTAACTGCGCTTTGCACAGTTCTCGGTATCGCTGGCGCTTATCAGCTAGTGGGAGTTGACGAAGCGGGCGCTAATATTTCTGCCGAAGCTCTGAACTCGACCGCTACCTTGTATCCTCAAGTAGTAGAGACGGCCCTGATAACCGAACAGCACGAGACGCCTGCTGAGGCCTTAGAGAATCAATTGCAACAGGCCGATCTTGGTGGGTTGCAGGTGCGCGATGCTGGCAACCATCTGGTGGTGTCGGGTGAATTCGCGCCTGAGCGGCATGAAGACTGGCAGGGAGTGCAGCGCTGGTTCGATCAGCGTTACGGCAGCAGCCAAGTGTTGGTTAGCAATGCCAAATTGAGCCTAGCTTCTGACCAGCCCGCTTTCCGTTTTCAGGCAGTTTGGCTGGGTGATAACCCTTATGTCATTGGTGCCAAGGGTGAGCGATTGTACCCAGGGGCGTCTTTGCCGGAAGGCTGGGTGCTTGCCGCCATCGGCGACGAACAGGTCACTTTGCGCCGCGGCGACGAACAGTTTTTTCTGACGCTGTAGGACGAGTTAATGAGAATTACACCTGATCGCGCTAGCGCCACCGAAAATCCACGGCATGATGAGCCGGTGGAGGTGAGGACGCGTCCTGGTGATATCAATGCTGACCGACCCGTTGATTCGGGAGGTCAAACTGGCTTTGACCGTGCGTTGGATAATACTCGGGTGCGACGCGAGGGAGGTGACTCTTTAAGTAATCGCGTGGAGCGAGAATCGACGCCCGCAGTCGGGGACCCATCCCTATACAGCGGTGAGCGGAGCATTGAGTTGCTGCAGCACGTGGTGGATAACGTCTTGCCCAGGCTTGAGGCTGAAGGCGATGCCACCGAGCTTGCTTCCCAGTTGATTCACGAAGAGATTGCCCTGCGTCAGGAATGGGAGGCGCGTCGCGCCGAGGAGAGTGCGACGTGACTGACGACAGCGACCGCCATGCCGCTGAGTTGTTACACATGCTGGGGCACCTGTACGTGAAAAGCGGTGACCGTAAGCGTGGGCTGGTGTTATTGCTGCTAGCCTCGCACATAGTGCCAGCGCATACCGGTATTCTTCACACCCTTATTCAAGCCTTTATCGTTAACGGCGATGTCCCGCGTGCGCTAAATGCGATCGAACGTCTTGAATACGTTGAAGGGCAGACACCAATTCTGTCGTTGCTGCAGAGCCGGGTGCTATGGATCGATGGGAGACACGATGATGCGCGACGGTGTTTTCAAGACTATCTGCAACGTCGGGAGGATAGATGAACGGTCTGTTAACTCGACTCAATGCCATCGCTCAGCGTGCAGCGCAGCGCAGCGATGTGGTGATCGCCAGCTTCATTGTGCTGGCGGTCGTCATGATGATTATTCCGCTGCCGACCGCCCTAGTGGATGCTCTGATTGGTATCAATATTGGTTTTAGTCTGCTGATACTGATTGTCGCCTTCTATATTTCCCACCCTGTCGACTATTCGTCGCTGCCTCCGATCATTCTATTGGCAACACTGTTTCGCTTGGCACTGTCAATTAGCACCACGCGCTTAATCTTGCTAGAGGGGTATGCCGGTCAGATGGTGTCTGCCTTCGGCAACTTCGTTATCGCTGGCGAGGTAGTGATTGGTCTCGTGGTTTTCCTGATCATCACCATAGCCCAGTTCTTGGTCATCACTAAAGGCGCTGAGCGAGTCGCCGAAGTGGCTGCCCGCTTCATACTGGATGCCATGCCTGGTAAGCAGATGAGTATTGACAATGATCTGCGCAACGGCGACATCGATGCGGGAGAAGCGCGTGCTCGTCGTCAGCGCTTGGAGCGCGAAAGTCAGTTGTATGGCTCCATGGATGGTGCCATGAAGTTCGTTAAGGGTGATGCTATCGCGAGTTTGGTGATTCTATGCGTCAACTTGATCGGGGGTCTGCTGATTGGAATGCTCAAGCGTGACATGGCATTCGGTGAGGCTGTGAACACCTATTCGCTGCTAACTGTCGGCGATGGGCTCATTGCTCAGATCCCGGCGCTGCTCATTGCAGTCGGCGCTGGTACCGTGGTGACACGGGTTAATTCTGATCAGGCTGGTGATCTCGGCAGTGAGATCATTGCACAGTTGGGCAATAACGCGCGGGCGTTGGAATTAACTGCCGCTGTCCTCTTTTTTGCCGCCTTTATTCCTGGATTCGCCACTACCGTGTTTTTAGTACTGGCTGCTGGCCTCGGTGTGGCGGCATGGTACGTTCGGCGCCAAGCTAGGCTTGATGAGAGCGACGGAGAAGAGGCTGTTGAAGTAGTCAGTGACGCCGATGAAGCGATATCAGCGCCCTCCATGTCAGCGGACTCAGTGCCGGATCCGCTAGCAGAAGAGGCTTTTTCGACGGCAGGGTATCGTCTGGTGGTCTCGCTGGATACCGCCCTGGGAGACGCTTTATCGCTCGACGAGCTGCGCGGCTTGCTGAACGCTACTCGACAGCGTGTGGGTCTGGAGCTCGGCGTCGAGATACCGGATGTCGGCGTACGGGTATTGCCGACAATGCAGGCGCAACATATTAGCATCGAACTCGATGAAGTGCCGGTTCTAGAAGGCGACATACCCGCTGGGCGAGTATTGCTTGACGACGACCCTATCCATCTGAAATTGCTGGATGTCGAGTACCATGAGCATCCGCCGTTAAGTGGCCGTGCGCCGGGCCTTTGGGTAGACGGTAATGAGCTAGCGCGTCTTGAGGAGTCGAGCATTGGTTACCGGACGGTCGAACGAGTTCTTTGTGACTGTTTGGAGCGAGTGCTGGGGCGCTACGCAGGAGAGTTCATCGGCATTCAAGAAACTCGGGCTTTATTGTCGCGCATGGAGCGGGATTATGCGGAGCTGGTCGGTGAAGCGATAAGAGTAGTGTCGTTGCAAAAGATGTCTGACGTGTTACGTCGACTAGTGGAAGATGGCGTGCCCCTTCGTGCTCTGCGCACCATCCTTGAGGCGATGGTGACATGGGGAGGGCAGGAGCAAAACGTAGTACGCCTAGTGGAACGGATTCGTGCCGCTCTGGCACGCCAGATATGCCATCGCTACGCACGGGCTGACAGGGTGCTGCCAGCCTGGGTGATTACACGCCAGCTAGAGGAGGTGGTTCGGACCTCGCTGCGGAGTTCTGGTGGCGGTACTCGCAACGGGGGCCTGCCGATACGCTTGTCACGGTCGCTGAACGGTTGGTTCCAACAACGTTTGGGCGAGCTTGATGCAGATGTGGCACCGGTGATCATTACGTCCAGTGATATTCGTCCGGTGTTGCAACAATGGGCCAATCGCTACCAACTGGACCTACCGGTCATTGCGTGGCAGGAAGTCGCCTCGGAATTCAATCTGCATGTGCTGGCGCAGGTAAAAATACCGGCACCATCCCCGCGAGACGCCAATCAGACGGCTGGCACCTCGGATGAGTGAAAAAATCGATAACAATATATTTCAGCATGGAGCCAACCTGTGAAGGCAGCACTGTACATGACAACGCTCGGTTCTAGAGCGATGTCCCAAGGTCTTAACCGAGGTGTGATGGTCCACGTTCTGACGCCTCTGATGCTACTGTTGATGTTGACGATGATGAGTGGTCATGCGCAGGCCCAATCCGGTGAGCGTGCTCTCAGTCTGGAGGTTGGGCAAGGGCGCATTTTACGGTTCGGCCAGGATGTGGCTTCTGTGTTCGTTGCTAACCCGGAGGTTGCCGATGTTCAGGTGGTGTCACCAGGTGTTATTTATTTATTCGGCAAGCAGTATGGTGATACCAACCTCATCGCGCTTGGCCCTGACGACAGTACCGAAGCCTCCATACGCCTAGAGGTCAGTGATAGCGCTCAGGGAGCTAATCGGGCTTTACACGCCGCCGATGCTGACACGCCGATTCATCTGCGGATGGCTGGTAACCAGTTGGTGGCCGAAGGAAAAAATCAGAGTGTCAAAGGTGCCCTTGTCACTCAAGCCACACTTGATCGCCAGGCGCCGGGAGAGGGCGCGGCGCTGAATAACTCCACCTACGAGGGTGCCACTCAGATTAATCTGCGCGTTCGTTTTGCCGAGGTGGCCCGTGAGGAGTTGTTGGAGTATGGCGTCAGTTGGAGCGCTCTGATCAACAACGGTTCACTCTCAGTGGGTGTTCTCCCAGGTTCCATGGCCAATGCCTCGTTTGGCACCGTGGGCAGCGGAGTGGATGGCGTCGATGGTCTACTCCAGGCGTTGCAGCAGAACAACCTGCTGCAGATTCTCGCGGAGCCCAACATTACTGCTGTTACCGGCGAAACCGCCAGCTTTCTGGCTGGGGGGGAAATCCCCATTCCGGTACCGGTCGGCAATGAACTGGTCGGCATTGAGTATAAGCAGTTCGGGGTATCGCTAATGTTTACGCCGGTCCTGTTGCCTAACGAACGCATATCGTTAGAGGTACGACCGGAGGTCAGCAGCTTGACAAGCAGCGGTGTCGAGATCGGTGGCACTAGCGTGCCGGGGTTGCAGGTGCGCCGCGCGGATACCGTGGTTGAAGTGGCAAGTGGTCAGACCTTTGCTATCGCCGGGCTATTCCAGCGTGATGCCTCCAACGCCATTGAGCGGGTGCCTGTATTGGGTGACCTGCCGATCCTTGGAAATCTGTTTCGGTCACGTCGTTTTCAGCGCAATGAGACCGAACTCGTTATTCTGATCACTCCTTATATTGTCGAGCCAGTGACTCAACCATTACGTACGCCGTTGGCTCAAGGGCGGGCTGATAACGGCCAATTGCAGATTAATGGCGAAGCCCTCCCCCGGCAGACGATGCGGGACGATCCCTTCGGCTTCTATCTACAGTAAGAGCGAGGAGCACGTGATGATAACGATAAAGTATCAGGCTATTTGGCGGCTAGTGCCTCTGCTCCTGTTGCTGGGAGGGTGTTCTTCATCAATGGGACCGATGTCTTGGGATACGGGCTACCAAGCGACTGGCGTCGACGATAATACCGAAGAGGGGCTTTTGCTTGCTCCTCATCTCTGTCATTTGCCGGCCACAAAGACTGGAATCGTGACCCTACCTCCAGGATGTGCGAACGATCTTAATCTGCAGTTCATGGTTGAACGGCCGCGGGATCTGCTGCACGGACGAGACATGGGCCCGTCGAGTGCGGAGCCGTTGGCCCGAGCGGCTCGGGAGCGGCTCTCTGATCGCGAGCACAGTCAGCGGCGGCGACAACGACTGAAGGAAGAGGCGAGGGGAGGGGGCAGCCATGCCACGACGAGCGATATGTAGCTGTCGCCTCATTAATATCCGGCGAGCCCGATGGCACGAGCCTGTTCGCCAGTGTCGGGCAAGACACGAATCTGCTGGGCTTGTTCGATTAGTGATTGGCGCTGTGTTGCTGGCATATCGGGAATTTCGATCGTTTCTGCCAGTTGGGTATCGCCAGCTAATACCAGAATCAGAATCAGACTATGGAAATGGCGATCCTCGGCCAGAGGGGAAGATGCGACATCGCGTATTTGGGCTACTGCAGCGTCGTGCTGTCCAGCCAAGGACTGGGCCAGCGCCAAGTTGGTCTGTGCGTCGGGTACGTTTGGTGACAGGTCTGCTGCGCGCGAAAAGGAAGAGACTGCGGTTTCGCTCTTGCCCAGCAAAGCCTGAGCGGCGCCCAAGCGGCTCCAGGCAGTGGGTGTGTCGAGTGCCGGTGCTGCCTTGCGTAGGTTGCGCAACGCGCTTTCGACCTTGTCGAGCCGAAGTTGGGTCGATCCAAGACCGAGCAGGGCCGTTGGGGCGTCGATGTTCTTTTCCAGTGCGGCCCGATACGAACGCAAGGCTCCCTGCAGGTCGCCGCTAGCGAGTCGCGCGTCGCCGAGGCGGACGTTGATATCGACGTCTTCATTCGATAGCTCGGCTGCACGCTCATAGAGAGTGGTTGCGGTGGCATAGTCACCTTGGGCAGCGATGTCATCGGCCAAAGACAATAATCGAGACTCTTCGGCTTGCTCAGTCGTGGTCGCGCAGGCAACTAGCAACGAGCAGGACAACAGGGTGGGAAGGCGTATGCAGTATCGCATCGACATTGGACGCTCCATGATACGCCTTGTGGCGCATGGTAGAAAAAAGTGGGTGCTCTATGTTTAAGAGTATTGAGCCACCGAACCTGGAGCTCGTCAACTGGGGCCGAGGTCGCGTGATGTGCAGGTTTTGTATGTTTTTAAGGCTGGCTAGAGAGCCTACCAAGCGTCAGCTATTACCCATATTGCCATGCATTAAAGGTGGACTTTTTATGGTCTACGTCATGCTGCTATTGCCTGCCGTAACGTGGGCGGCTGACGAGTCGAATGGGGCCGCTGAATGGATGGAGCACGAATATCGCTATTTGATTGTCGAGCAAGATGTTCAAGATGTGTTGAAGGAGTTTGGCAGGAATCTCGCACTCCCTATGGAGGTTTCTCAGCGGGTCGAAGGTGATGTTCGTGGGGATATAAAAGCCGAGACTGCCAGGGGGTTTCTCGAACAGGTGTGTGCCGCCAATGATCTAGCGTGGTTCTTCGATGGTGGTGTGTTGCATGTTGCCACGCGGGAAGAAATGACACAGCAATCATTCGAGCTGACTGACATCGATAGCCAGCGATTGATGGAGGATATTGAAGGCTCAAGTATTGGCGACCCTATGCGATCCAGGCTTGTGAATGGTGGTGATACGTTACAAGTATGGGGTATGAAAGCCTGGGTCGACGATGTGGCGCAGCGCGTCGAGCGCTTGCGTCAGCCGGCGCCCAGCAGCGGTGGTGGAGTGACGGTATTTCGAGGCAGTATTACCACGCAGACTGCCGAATGATGAGCAACCCGAATGGGAGGAAGTAGATATGGCAACGGTAGACGGAGTGAACGCCCCGAATGGCAATGAGGGACTGGGGCTCGATCAGCAAAAGAACTTTGACGAGGCTGTTGAGAATGCCAAGGTCACCGAGATTGTCGGTGAGGCCGTGAGCTCATTGGCCGTGTCGCATTTGATGGGCTATGCAAGCGATATGCTTAAAGAAGAAGGCTGAGCGAGTGGCCGATAATTCGGTCAAAAATACCAGCGAAGGAGCCTAGATTATGATTCCTACAACGACGATAGGCGCTGCGACCCCTCCTGGCGGGGGCGGCACAGAGGCGCTGGCGGCGCAGAACCTATTCGAACACATGGCGCAGCAATCTGGGGTGACGCTGCAGGCGACCACCCCTGCCGAGTTGGGCACCAGTATTTTGAATTCACTGGAGGGTCCTCTCGACAAGGTGCAGAACTTCTCCAACAAGTTGCAGGACAGTGATGCCATGCGCCCCTCTGGCGGCGAAGATGTGGCGGGAGAAGGTGGGCTAGAGGATATGCAGTTTGACCGCATGCTCGAATCATTCTCCACCATGTTCGATCACGCGACCTTGACGAAGCTGATGTCGTCTTGTGCTTCTCAAATGTCCGGCGCTTGCAAAACCCTGCTACGAGGACAGTGACACTTGCTTTCCAATCAACGCATGACGGGACCCTGGCTGAATGCCGTGCGGCTTCTGGCGGTCGTGGCTATGTCGCTTTTGCTTCAGGCATGTGACACGGAGCTCTACACCGATCTTAGCGAGCGTGAAGCCAATGTTATGGTAGCGAGCCTAGCGCGGCATGGTATACCAGCAAATCGGGTGGTTCAGGAAGAAGGTGGTATGACTGTCACCATCGACGAGGATCATTTTTCGGAGGCGATCAGTGTTCTTGATCGCCTGGGTCTCCCGGGACAGACGTTTTCTAATCTTAATGAAGTCTTTGAAAGCAATAGTTTGGTGTCCTCGCCGGTACAGGAGCGCGCGAAGATGATCTATGCCCTCAGCGAAGAGCTCTCCCATACGGTATCGCAAATCGACGGAGTGCTCTCAGCTCGAGTGCATGTCGTTCTGTCCGACAACGATCTGCTGGAAAAGAACAGTACGCCGTCGTCGGCTTCGGTATTTATCCGCCATTCGCCCTCTCTCGAGATCGATCCCATGATCCCAAGGATCAAGACGCTGGTTGCCAATGGCATCTCGGGGCTTGATTACGAAAGCGTCTCGGTGGTTCCGGTCGCCGCGATCACCCTCGAGGTGCCGGTCGGCGAGGCACAGGCACCTTTGCACTCGTTTCTTGGTATCGCCATGCCGGCCTCCAGCGTGACGCGCGCTGTTTGGCTCTTCAGCATATTGTTGGCGCTCGTCCTGGGATTGTCAGGTGCTCTGGGTTGGCTGCTCTGGCGGAAGCGGCAACGTGGCACCTATGACTTGAAGGAAACACCGCCATGACGACTGATAGTGAGCAGTTTGCCCCATGGCAAGCGTTTATTGAGGAACCGACGCAGTATGTCGCCCTGAAATGGCTATGCGCCGAACTGGAAAGCGTGGCCGACGATACTACCCAGGCAGCCTTGGCGCGACATCCACGCTTCCAACAGCGCCTGGGAGAACAGTTAGCGCGCCGGCATGGCTTGTTGCCGCCCGAAGCGTTACCTGTGCCAGAGGTGAACGATTTGGTGCTATTCAAGTTGCCGCCCGAAGCCGGTGAGGATCTGGTGCGCTACTGCGGCATGATTTGCCACGCCAGGGCGTTCGTACACGAAATTCGCGCAACTCGCGTTGTCGAGCTTAAGCAGCGCTTCGGCGAGCTGCCGTACAGAGCTGCGTTGAGTAATCGCGACGTGGCGCTTCACCGTCATAAATATGCCGATGACGATGCTTTGGAGCATGCCGTGAAACGCGATGGCTCCGCCTGTCTTGCTGCTTGGATGGCGAGGCAGTCGGCCGGGGTTACTGATTGGCTGCGTCTAGGCGTGTTGGGAAACCCTTGTCGAGCTGACGCCGAGCCCAGTGAGGAGGTGCATGAACATGGGCCTGACATCGTGCGTCGTGCGTCGGCGTTCATGATTGAACACGTCGTGGAGGAGACAGAGTGAACGAGTTACCGCCGTATCCGGGAAAAACTATTCTGAAGGCAGCGGAGGCCGCTGCCTGGATCGACGGTTACGCCTTTCTCGAACAAGTACGACGGCAAGCCGACGGCATCGCGGATGAGGCCCGCCGCACTTCAGAGAAGGCCTACTTAGAGGGCTTTGAAGAAGGTCGGCAGGCTGGGGAGACACAGGCTGCAGAGCTGCTGACGCGAACGACGCAACACGTGAAAACGTATTTGGCGGGGCTGGATCAATCGATGGCCGACCTTTGTTTGCAGATGGTGCGACGCATACTGGGTGAGTTCGATGATGCCGAGTTGATCGGTTATTGCGTGCGTCAAGCGCTCGACGAATATCGCCATGACATGGCGGTAACGGTGCGCGTTGCGCCGGATATGGTTGCCCAAGTTGAGGCTATATTGGCGGAGAGAGACGGCTCCCTGGATTGTCATGTGGAGGGTGATGCCCAACTGGATGCGAGGCAGTGTCTGCTAGTCAGCCCTGTGGCAGTGGTCGACGTGGGAGTGGACGCACAACTGAAGGTGTTGCGTGAGGCGCTGTTCGACCATGATGCAGGGAGAACGTGATGGCGCAAGGCCCTGACATTGATTTTGACACTCTATTGCCGCGTCTCTCTGAGCGCGCCGCCCAGGCTGAATTAAGGCCAGTACGTGGCCGGGTGCGGCGTATCCTTGGTCAATTGGTGCATGCTAGCGTCGACGGTACCGGCATCGGCGAGTTGTGCTATTTACGCGATCCGATTAGTGGTCGAAGCGTGCCCGCAGAGGTCATCGGATTTGAGGCCGAAGATGCCATCCTCTCGCCTATCGGCGATCTGTTCGGGATGTCGACCCGGACCGAAGTGATCGTCACCGGTGCTCCGCAGAGTGTGCCCGTCGGTGAAGCACTGCTTGGGCGTGTCGTCAGCCCGCTCGGTGACTTCATCGACGGAGCACCAAAGCCACCCACCGGCGCCTTGAGTGACTACCCGGTTCACGCTGCGCCGCCTGCGCCACTGTCAAGACAGTTAATAAAGCATCCGCTGGCTTTAGGAATTCGTGCCATCGATGGCCCGCTCACCGTTGCGCGTGGTCAGCGCATAGGGATCTTTGGCGAACCCGGAGTGGGCAAGTCGTCGCTTATCTCCGCCATCGTGCGTGGTAGTGAAGCCGATGTCATTGTTTTGGGATTGGTCGGCGAGCGGGGACGCGAGGTGCGCGAGTTGCTGGAAGTGCAACTGGATGCTGAGGCCCGCCGACGCACGGTGTGCGTAGTGGCTACCTCGGATCGGCCTGCTATAGAGCGTGTTCGGTCAGCGATGGTCGCCACCAGTGTGGCAGAGTATTTTCGTGACCAAGGGCGCGATGTCTTGCTGTTGGTCGATAGTATCACTCGCTTCGCTCGCGCGCAGCGCGAGATCGGTCTGGCTGCGGGAGAGCCGCCGACGCGTCGGGGCTTTCCGCCCTCGTTCTTTGCAGCCTTACCGCGTTTACTAGAGCGCTCCGGGCCGGGCGCGCGCGGCAGCATAACCGCTTTGTACACTGTGCTCACCGAGGGGGACGGGACTCTCGACCCCGTGGCTGAAGAGACTCGGGCGATTCTCGACGGGCATATAGTGTTGAGCGCCGATCTGGCCCGCCGCGATCACTTCCCGGCTATCGATGTGCTGGCCAGCCGCAGCCGTCTGATGGACGCAGTGGCCAGCGAAAACCATCGCCGTGACGCCGGTCGACTGCGAGATCTTCTGGCGCGTTATCAGGATGTCGAACTCTTGATCCAGGTGGGTGAATACCAACGGGGACAAGATGCCCTTACTGACGAGGCCGTGGACAAGCACGCCGTCATAGAGGCTTTTCTACGCCAGTCCAGCAATGAGATTAGTGGGCTGGAGGATACCCTGCAACGCTTGAGCGAGATTTTGTCATGAACGAACGCCAACAACTTGAGAAGCTACGAGCGCTACGGGAGAGTCGCTTGCGCCGGGCTGAATACGCCCTGGCAGAGCAGAGGCGCCGCTGTCAAACCGATGCGGAGAACCTAGAGGCGCTCGATACCACGCTCGCTGAGCAACGCCGTGCCTTCGATCATCAAGAGCAGGCGTGGTTCGACTCCTCTGGAGAGAATGTGCTATCGAAGACCGCGTTTGAGGACATGCGCCAAGGCATCAATGTGCATTATCGCCGTCAAGCAGTTCTGGAGGAGGTCCGTCATGAGGCCGAGCAGGAGCAGTCCCGACAATTGACCGAGCGTGACCGACTTGCTGCCGAGTGGGTGCGTCGGATGCGGAGTGAACGTGCCCTGGGAAAGCTGGTGGCAAGGCGGCACGACGCTGAACGCTTCCGCGATGAAGCGCATGCCGAACTGGAAGCCGAGGATGCTGTGCCGCGAGGTGCGCGTTGATGATGAGTGGAGAGGCGTTTCTTAACAGCAAAAAAACGTTGGAAGAGGCTATCCCAGATAAACTGATTTCACCACGCTTGCCCCGCCTGCCGACGGATACCGTGACGATATTGAATGTTATGAGCCGTCCGCGGGTTCCTCTAGCCATGTCGCTAGGGGGGACCCCATTGCGTTGGCTTCTGGATCCTGGGGCACCTCCCGGCGTGGGCACGATAACGATTGGAATCGTCCTGGGTGAGGAGCCGGCGAGGTTGACTCTCGACTCTGCGGCGCTGGCGATGCTGGTTGCACCTCTATCGCTACGCCGGTCATTGCAGGATTGCACGCCTGAAGTGCGCGCTTTATGGCTGGAGTATGCGCTACTCGAATGGCTCGAGCCCTTAGAAGCGCGACTGGGGAGCACGATTCGCTTTAATAGTCATGTTGTTGATAAACCAGGAGATCTGCCAGTACGCCTTGCCCTGCGGTTAGAGAGCGAAGAGCAGCGTGGCTGGCTCTCGCTGTCGCTATCCCCATCGTCTGCCTTAGCGCTACATCCCCTGCTCGATGCCCATTGCCCGGTGGCGCCCAAGGCGTGTTCGGCCGTGGTCTGGCCACTGCAGTGGGTTGCTGGATGCCAGACGATAACCCTTGCCGAGCTGCGTGGCCTGAACCTGGGGGACGTGGTCATGCTCGACAGGCCTGGCCCGGAGACGGCGGAGATCGGTGGCACCCTAATGGCTGAAGTGGCCGCACATCGGGACGGTATGCAATTGCGGTCCCCGTTTCATGTTCTTACACGAGGAGATTTCAATATGGCCCACCCTCCTGACGAGGCCCATAAGGATGCCGGCGGCACTCCGCAAGCCCATTTGGATGAGACAGCGCTGGATCGACTGCCGGTTCGATTGGTCTGCGAGTTTGGTCGTCTCGAGCTCTCGCTAGGCGAGCTTCGCGAGCTTGATCAGGGCAGCGTTTTACCCCTGTCACGTCCATCGGAGGAGGCCGTAGATTTGGTGGTCAACGGTAAGGCCATGGGGCGCGGGCGCTTGGTGGAGGTCGGCGATGGGTTGGGTGTGCAGATCGTGAGGCTGGTTATCGATGAATGAGTTCGAACCCGATTTGATCGGGATCGTTGTCCTTGTTGCGTCCTTGGGCTTGCTGCCGCTGGCAGTTGTCACCATGACCTCTTTCCTCAAGATCGCCGTGGTACTGTTCCTCATTCGCAATGCGCTGGGGGTTCAGCAGACACCGCCGAACCTGTTGTTGTACGGCATTGCTTTGGTGTTGACTGTCTATATCACCACGCCGCTGGTAGGGGAAATGTTCTATCAGCTAGAGAATAGCTCAGCGGGATTGAGCAGCATGGAAGAGATCCAGGCGACTGGCGAGGTTTTGCGCGAGCCGCTAAAGGAGTATCTATCGAAGTATGCCAATGAGCGTGAACGAGCCTTCTTCCTGGATGCCACTCAGAATATCTGGTCGGAGCAAGCGCGGGAGAATGTTAAAGATGACGACCTAGTGACGTTAATTCCTGCCTTTGTCACTTCGGAACTGACGCGTGCTTTCGAGATAGGGTTCCTGATTTATATCCCGTTCTTGGTCGTCGACTTAATCGTCGCTAACGTTTTGATGGCGATGGGAATGGTGATGGTGGCTCCCCCCTTGATCTCGGTACCTCTGAAGATCTTTCTGTTTGTCGCTGTCGACGGCTGGTCCCGGTTGATGCACGGGCTGATCCTCAGCTATGGGGGGTAGCGATGACAGAAGGTATTTTTCAGTCGCTGATGAGCGACGCCCTGTGGACAGTGTTACTGCTATCGGCACCGGCGCTTGTGACGGCGATTGTGATCGGCTTTGGCATCGGCTTGTTCCAGGCGCTGACGCAGATCCAAGATCAGTCGCTACCGCAGTCGGTGAAAGTGATCGTGGTAATGCTGGTGCTGATTCTGGCGGGACCTTTGCTGGCTGGGCAGCTGATCAATCTGACGGATCAGATATTGAATAATTTCGCGTCATGGACGCGCTAAGCCAATGTTCGTCGCCACAATAATGGAACCCTTCCTCAGGAGTGGTGATGGCGTACGATGAACTCACCCGCATACTGATCGAGCAGGTCTACCCTGTATTGGTGGCTGTCGCTATTGGTATGGCCCGTGCTACGGGCGTGATCTTGATTACACCCGTATTCAACCGCCTCGGTTTAACCGGTCTGATACGCGCCGCCGTCGCCCTAACCCTAACCATTCCCATGGTACTGCCTATCCTCGAGGCATTGTCGACGCTGGGAGATACAACGGCTTTCACTATCGCCGGTCTGCTCTTCAAAGAGTTATTGATCGGTTTGCTTCTCGGCATGGTGTTTGGCATTCCATTCTGGGCGGCAGAAGTAGCGGGCGAAGTGGTCGATCTACAACGCGCCTCAACCATGGGGCAGTTGCTCGATCCGAGTGGCGCAACCCAGTCCAGTGTCACTAGCACGCTATTGGTGATCATGCTGGTGGCACTGTTTTTTGGTAGTGGCGGCTTTCTAGTGCTGCTCGACGGTTTCTATAGCAGCTATTCATTATGGCCGGTGGAGGCCTTTATGCCCACGCTGGAGACCCGGACGGCCCTGGCAATGCTTGGCTTTCTGGATCAGGTGATGCGAGTCGGTATGCTGATGGTGGCACCGTTGGTCATCGCTATGCTGGTTGCCGACCTAATGCTTGCCTACTTGGCGCGCATGGCGCCTACGCTCAATATGTTCATCTTGTCGCTACCGATCAAGAATCTGTTGTTCACCTTTCTTATGGTGCTCTATCTCGTCTTCTTGGTGCCACAAATGTTTGCCGAATTAGGGGCGCTGGATGATTACTATAGGCGCTTTGAGTCATTGGTCGGCTCTGTGCCCTAGCACCGCCTCTCTTGGGAGTTTGTAATGAGTGAGCAGCCAAGCGAGGAGAAGTCCCTCCCCGCATCGGACAAAAAACTTCGCGATGTCCGCGAGAAAGGGCAAGTAGATAAGAGTAGTGACATGGTTACTGCTGTAGTCATGCTTGGCTGCACTCTCTATCTATTTGTGAGTGCCGGGATGATTGAAGCCCGGGTACGTAGCCTTATTACCCTCACCACTCGGCTCTACCTAGAGCCCTTTGACACCGCATGGCCACGCCTGGTAGCAGTGGGAGTCGAAGTTCTGGTGTACTCGATCCTGCCGCTGATTGTCATCACCGTTGTCGCCGCCGTCCTGACCAACATCCTCATCATGCGCGGCATGCTGTTCTCTATTGAACCAATCAAACCAAAATTCGAACACATTAATCCCGCCGAAGGGGTCAAGCGGATTTTTTCCGCGCGTGGGATGATAGAGTTCTTCAAGTCACTGCTCAAAATTGTCACACTCGGTGTCGCTTTCCTCGTGGTGTGTCGGCTAGGCTTGCAAGCTTTAATGGAGTCGGCTCGCTGTGGTATGGGTTGCCTAGAGGGTATATTTCTGGCCCTGCTCAAGCCGTTGGTCATCACTGCTCTGGTTGTGTTTCTAGTGGTTGGATTGATTGACGTGAAGATGCAGCGCTGGCTGTTCCGCCGCGATCAGCGCATGACACGCTCCGAGCAAAAGCGTGAGCGTAAAGATATAGAAGGCGATCCAGAAATCCGCAAAGCTCGTCAGCGGCAACGTCGCGACACCCATGGGGTATCAACCCGTACTGGGGTGGAGCAGGCGTCGATCATGATCGGTGCCGAAGGTGACTGGTTGGTGGGTATCCGCTACGTGCGTGGCGAGACGCCGGTGCCCGTAGTGGTCTGCAGGGCGGCACCCGAAGATTCTGCCTCGCTGAGGCGCAAGGCAGAGGAACGCAGGCTGAAGGTTGTGGAAAACCGTGAACTGGCCGGCCGTATAGGTCGGCGTGCCGGTAACGGTGAAGCGGTCCCTGGCGATGTTTTTCAATCAGTAGCCGATATTTTGGTTGCAGCTAAGCTCATCTAGTAAGTTTTGTTCGGAGCCCTCCAACGATGTATGACTAGCCTGATAGCTGCGCTGACGCTGAACTCAGCAGATACGCTACCGAGTTGGGCTTAACACGTACAGCATATTGCATTTTCAAAAACCTTAGCTACGCTTAAACATAAGGGATTTCAAGTTTTAAATAAAAATGATCAACATACTCAGTGATGACTCATTTGATCGAATAAAGGGCAGCCATCGGTCACAGCACAGCGGCTTTGAGCGTGTTAGCAAAGCGCTAGCGTCGTTTTGCCACGAGTTATTTAGCAGATCGCGTTGCCCACAACTGACATTACATCTTCAAAAAATAATTTAGGACTGGTTAATATGTCTACTGCAATCGGATCTATCAACAACTCGCAACGGCTCTCTAATCCACTCGGCGACGAAACGTCCGACCGGCCAAAGTTCTCACAGTTTTTAGAGGGAGCGCAGGAGTTCCCTGATTCTTTCACGCATCTATCTTCTTTCATTAAAAGCCACAAACCAGAGGGTGAAGAAGGTGAGGTGAGTGACAAGGGTCAGGAGATGCTTGATAAGTTAGTGGGCGATGATAGCGACTATGCACCGTACATGGAGGGAAAGCCGGAGCTGGTAACCGAAGACGAGCTTGTGTCCAAAGATAAGATTGAGTACGTCAGCCAAGAATATGTCGGCGGTGGCGGCGTCACCCTCTCTTATTGGTTTGATATGCTTGAAGTCAGAACCGAGAATGGCGATAAGTTTTTAGTGCAGAAAGACATTACACCGGAACTCTATGAGCAGGTTAAGTCGGTCATGGACGGTGGTGACGCAGACCGGCTGGGCAAAGACAATGACTGGGCGGATGCGGATATTCCGGACGATGATAAAGATTGGTTATCGACCAAAAGTAATCAAGACTTTGAGATTATAACTCCCGGCTCTGATGTGCCTACGCCCAAAAGCTTCAACGACATTTCATATTCTGACCATGGTGATCCTGAGCACGATTTTCATTCGGGTATTCAGATAACGCTGGATGATTCGGACGCAATGTGGGCTGAGGGCGGTACACTAATTTATAAAGACAGTGAAGGAAAACGTTTCGCTGTCTCTGAAGAGTACACACCCAAGGTTTACGACCAAGTCAAAGACCTTAAAGAGGTATGGGATAAGGTTGATGAGAAAATCAGTGATGGTGATTATAAGCTGTTTTATGGCAGCGATGATTCGCCGGTACTCAGCGGTGATAATGAGGTTGACAGTGTCACCGATAAAAATGGCAATCCTGTGGAGGGGATCAAGCTCGTTACTAAAGATGACGAGACATACGTTGTTCTCGAATCTAAGACGCCGCATCAATTTGACACGATTACCTCCGATGCGGCATATCAGCAGCTAGGGGATGTTGACGATCTTTTTAAGGACAAAGACCTACCTGCGTCAGATGAAACCGATATCATGCAAGCGGAAACGACCGAGGATGGAAAAACCGTTGCAGAGCTCCATCAGGAGTACATGCAGGAAGCTTACAAGGATGCGCCCGACGACTCCAAAGAGGCGAAGTATCTTCGCTTGATGGAAGCCCAAGGCATGTTGCAAGGCAACTTCCAGTACCTGCCTTACCATACAGGGTTCGGGCGGTATGACAATGCTGATACTGAATATGCTGAAGAAATGTCCGAGCTCAAAGCAGCCGATGCCCGTGGCATGCTTGACGAAGAAGCGCTAGGCAATGAATTGTCGGATCTGCTGGCCGATGAAGACATTATGGCAGACAGCGAAGATTTTCTCGACAAAGCGATTGATAAGATAAAAAACAAGGATGAATTGGAAGATAAAATTGCCGATAGCATGCTGGATGATAATTACCTCAAGGCCATTGAAGAGCTAAAAGAGAACGGCAATGTCGAAGGTGCGGCGACCCGCTTCGCCAATGATATGCAAAGCCTTCAAATGCTCAGCCCGGATCGAGCCGAAGAAGTACAGAATACGCTGAAATTCCAAGATGCCATCGGTGGGCTTAACGAGATCTTTGAAGGTGGCGTCGATGCTGTGGGCGATGAGAGCCTCGGTAATGCATCAGGGGATGTTGCTAGCACCTTATTAACTGTCTTGTCGACCTCTATATTGGGGACTAAGCGGGGTGTCGATGTATATAATAAAATTATCAATGGCGAAAAAGTCGACGTTACTCCGGAAGAGCAAAAACAGCTAACCGCGATCAAAAATTCTCACAAAGCGCTGACTGAGCTGCTCGACGACCAGGCCCGCGAAATTCTAGACACCAGTAAAAAAGGAAAAATCGAATACAAATCAATCACTGCCGATGAGATTGATCGCGCGATTGACAAGGCCAATGTTCCATTAGATCAACGTAAAGGAGTGGCCGGTGTCCTTGGCACATTAACTAAAACCGGTGCCCTCGCCTCTGCAGGTGGTCTAGTCTCCATGGTCGCGGGCATCTATAAGATGTCTGATGGCGGCTTAAACATGGGGGATACCCCTGAGGAGCGCATGGAAGTGGCGCGCAATTTCCTCACGCTGGTCGGTACTACTCCCTCGTTGGTCAGAATGACCGGTGAAACCTATAAATTACTGTCCGGCCAGCCCGACTTTGCTGACACTCTTGGGCTGGATAAGAATCTGAAAGAGACTGTTTGGGAGAAACACTTCGAAACCAAGTCTTCTCCTAAGGCACCGCCATCGACACCGACTAAACCCGATCTTCTCTCAATGGATCTTGGTGAGTCATTCACGACCAAGGATGTATGGAATGAAGTGAATAAAAATCAAAACCACTCGGTCGATTCTATTGATAAGGTGATTTCCGGCCTCCCTGACAAGCACAAGGAGGAGGGAGACGACCTTCGGGAACGCATTAACAAAGTGGCCGATGGTATAGGTGGACCGAATTATGTTAATAATCCAGATCCAGACAAGATTGGTATAGACAAGATTAATTTCGACAAGATTGATCCAGCCAAGAAGTTTCAGTGGGCGGGCGGTGCGCTCAATGCCCTGGGGGGGATAGCGGATGCGGGTGGGGGCGTGCTTGATATCGTATTGGGCGCAAAAGGGCTGGAAAAGCTATCAAACGACGGCGGCGAGCCCATTGAGTTTGCGCAAAAAAGTCTGCAGGTAGGGTCCGGCTCTTTCGTGACGACCATGGGGCTAGCGTCGGCCGCGTCCAGCTTCGGCATTGGCCCGCAGATTGCTACCAAGATAGCCGCAGGCGCGGGGCTGGCGGGGGTGGCGCTCGGTTTCGTGGGTGCAATCCTGTCCGGGGTGATGTCGGCACTTGCGGATAAGAAAAATGCGGGTATCACTAAAGACATCGAAAATGTATTTAATGATTTGTCCGACGATGGCGTCACCGAAGATGATTGGGGCGATAAGTTCAATTTTGCTATCCACACCGAGTACAACAAGTCGGTTTACCATGAAGGTAAAATCGATGCGATCTTTGAAAGCTGGTTCCCTGAAGACACCCCCACGTGGGAGGCGCAGCCCGAGGTGTTTGAGGAGTTCACCGAAACAGTGGCCGAGGATAAGGATGGGAGAATCAGCGAGATGTGGCTGCGAGATAGCTTTGACGACGACGCCCTTGTGATGCATGAGTACGGTGAAGAGTTTTATGACGAACACAGAGACAAGATTGAACTCATTAGCCGGAAATGGACTGATTGGGACGGTTCGGACGATATCGTCAGCCGAAAAGATCTTGAAAAACGGCTTGAAAAAGATGATACGACAGAGGAAGAAAAAGAGGCTATCAACTTTCTTTTGGAGGATGACGGCTTTTTTGAAGTGCTGGACTATTTCAGCCTGCTAGGGGGAACCAATCGCGGGTGGAAGGGCGGCAGCCATAAAGGGGGCGATGAAAAAATTGGTAGTCAGGATCTCAACGAGTGGCGCCATACGTGGATAGACAAAAAGTACGATGAGCACGTTGAAGAAAGCTATGGCGAGAAATTCTATAATGATAATGCTGACAACATAGAGTATCTCAGTGATCGATGGACTAAGTGGGACGGGTCGGACGATATCGTAAGTAGGGATGATTTTGAAGAGCGTCTAGATAGCGATGACACGTCGGAAAAGGATAAAGAGGTTATTCGCTGGCTTCTCGAAGAAGAAGAGGGTTTTTTCCGTGTTCTTGATACTTATAAACACGGTAACAAAGAAGATGACAAGATAAGTAGTAAAGACTTGAACAAATTTCGAGAAGAAAGAATGTCATGAGTAGCGCTTAAGGTTAGCGCTCAGAATATTGTGTCACTTCACTCTTCTACACAAAGTGAAGTGGCACATGATTCAACCAACTTTTAAATCCTGAATTCAACTAATAAGTGCAGCACCTGCGGTTTCTAGTGCTCCTGAGTATTCCCCTAAGAACACTTGAGCTGGGGTTCGGTATCCCAGCCGTTTCCTTGGTCTATCGTTCAGCTTATTGAC
>NZ_JAUAMC010000007.1 GCF_031010195.1 Halomonas sp. SpR8
CCTTTAAGCTCGTGTGATCGCGTAAATACTGTTGCACCAGCAGCAGCTTAAAATCCTCGTTGTATTGCTTACTCATAAAAACACCCCGAAGGTTGGATTGAGCGTCCAACTTTCGGGGTGCAGTTCAGAATAGGTGGCGTTTTAGATTAAGGGCTTTCAACCGGCCTGGTAGCTTGATCTGATATATCAACCCGCACGCAGCGTTTCGATATCCGCGTGAGTGGGGAGTGAGGCGTAAGCGCCTGGGCGAGTAACCGCATGGGCACCGCAGCGGCAGGCGGTATCCACTGCACGATGAAGAAAATCGGCATCGTTCTGCCAGTTTTCGTTGATACCGTGGGCTGAAAGCTCGGCCAGTAGCCCGCCAATAAAAGCGTCGCCGCCAGCGGTGGTATCGACTGCCTCCACTTTGGGTGGCGCAATGCGCTGGTCGATGCCGACGCCTTTAAGTACAACGTCGTTGGGGCCGTCGGTAATCAAGATAACCTTCACTCCAGCCGCCAAGCGTTCAGAAAGCCACGACTCTGCAGGATGATCAGCACGCAAGTAGTCGAGCTCCTCCTGGGAGAGTTTGAGCAATTCGGCGCCGTCTAGCAGTTGCGTGACTAAGCTGGCGTCTGCTTCACCGCCGGGCCATAGGTTGTGGCGTAGGTTGGCATCGACGCTGACCAGGCAGCCTGCGCGCTTGGCCATGGTGGCCATCGCCAGAGTAACGTCGGCGATCTCGGGGTCAGTCAGGCTGTTACTGCACAGGTGCAGAATAGCAGGGTGCTCAAAAATCCCCTGGGGTAAATGCTCTAGGCGATAAAGCAGATCAGCGGCAGGTGGGCGATAAAAATCAAAGGTACGTTCGCCAACGTCATCCCGGGAAACGAACGCCAGCGCCGTGCGCGACTGCTTTGTGAGCATAACGCCGCTGGTGTCGACGCCATGACTTTTAAGTTCACGCAGCAAAAAATGCCCAAAAGTATCGTCACCCACCATACCTAGAAACTGGCTAGGTACACCCAAGCGGGCGCAGGCGACCGCCACGTTCGCGGGGGCGCCACCGGCGTAGGGGGTAAAGGTTTCCTGGGTATCAGTAGCGGCTCCCAAACGACTGGAGAGCATATCGACTAGCGCTTCCCCAAAGGCAATAACGGGTGTCATTTGTGGCTCCTTATTGTGATTAATGTATTTGTTTTAAAACAAGCAGTTTTGCACCGGGCAGTTTTTTACCTGACAGTGTTGCACTGGACAGTTTTATGCCACGCAGTGGCCGCGTGCGGCTTCAAGCAGTTCGTACCACGCTTCCCGGGGTAGCGTTGCAGGGCCATTAAGCATATCGCTGATGCGCTCAGGTTTAACGCTGCCAATCACCGGTACCGGCGAGTTGGGCAGGCTGCGCAGCCATGCCAGCGCTAAAGCGCTGGGAGCGCACTCAAGCTTGGTTGCCCACTTATCCAAACAGTCGCTGACGGCGCCTTGCATCAATTGCCCGCTTGCCAGAGGTGACCACGCCATGGGAGCGTGGCCATCGGCACATAGATCGTCAAAGCTACCGTCAAACAGCGGCGTTGTGTGGGCGATTGAGAGCTCGATCTGGTTGGCGGATAGGCGGTGATGCATGGCGCCTTGCAAGCGCCGCCACTGGCTGGGCAGGTGGTTGGAAATGCCTGCAGCGCCAATTTTGCCTGCTTCAATGGCATCGTCCAGCGCACGGCCGGTAGCTTCCGCGTTCATCAGTAGGTCGGGGCGATGAATCAAAAAATGATCGAGGAGTTCGACGTTTAAACGCCCAAGCGACGCGTCGATGGCGCTATTGAGATAAGCGGGGCTAGCGTTGTAGTGCTTTACCATACCGGAGCCGGGGGCTGGGTTGTCGTTAGCGATGCTCGCTTTAGTGACGATATTAACCCGCTGAGCCAGGGCAGGACGTGTTTTTAGCGCGGCGCCAAACAGCGTTTCACCTTGGTTGCTACCATAGATATCGGCATGGTCAAACCAGTTTAGGCCCTGTTCCAGGCGCGCTTCGATCCAATCGGCCAACTGCTTAGGGTCGTGAAGGGCAGGCGTTTCGTGTAAACGCATCATGCCGAGTACAAACGGCACATCAAAGGTGGCGGCGGGCATAGCTGGTTCCGTATTGATGTTGTTAGCGATGTTTTTAATAAATGTTTTTAATAAATGTTGTTAGAAAACTTCTTCGTTATGCAGCGCTTCGGCGGCGCCTAGCAGCCCCGTCCAGGGCGCGGTCACCACCCATACGGGGATATCAGCGTTATAAGCGCCCATGCGGCCTTTATTGACAAAGGCGGCGCGCAGTTCGCTTTCCGGCAGCCACTCCAGCAGGCGGGGGAGAATACCGCCGCATAGATAAACCCCGCCCCTTGCGCCCATGGTTAACGTGGCGTCGCCGCACACATCGCCAAGAATTTTGAGAAAGCGCAGCAGGGCTGCCGTTGCCAGGCTATCGCCCTCGTTGGCCGCTGTGGTCACCTCTGCGGGAGTGGTAAGGCGTGGCTCAACGCCCTCAAGGCTACAGTGCGCCTGGTAAAGCTCCAGTAAGCCCTGGCCGCACAAAATGCGCTCTACGCTCACCCGCTTATGACGCTGCAGAAATACATCCAACAACGCCACCTCGGTGCTATCCGTGGGTGCAAAGGTGACGTGACCGCCTTCGGTGGGCAGCGGTATCCAGGCGTGCTGTCCAGGAAATACCCCGGCAACGCCTAGGCCAGTGCCTGGGCCGATAATTAAGCGTGTGGAGTGGGCCTGGATTTGTCCCGGCTGAACCTCAACCAAGTCACTGGCCGCCACATGGGGAACACCCAGCGCCTGGGCGGTAAAGTCATTGATGACTTTAAACAGCGAAAGATTCAGCGCCTGCTGAACGTCGCCCTTTAAAAAGTCCCAGTGGTTATTGGTCATTTTGACCCGTTCGTTGTGAACGGGGCAGGCGAAAGCCAAGCAAGCCTCTTGAGGCGCGTTGTCACCGATGGCGCCCACGCGATTTAAGTAGTCTTGAACGGCTTCTACAACGCCGGGGTAGTCGGCACAAGGAAGGTTTAAAATATCGTGTGGGGTGACTTCACCGGGCGACACCAACGCTAGGCGTGCGTTGGTGCCTCCGATATCGCCGATGAGTGCCGGTCGCATCAGGCATCCTCTTCTGCGATTTGCCCCTGCTGGCGGGCGAGGTCGTCGGCTTCGAAGCCGCCAAACACACCTGCGCCTTCCTCGCCGCGCATAGCCAAGTGGCGGAAGCCTGAAAACAGCTCACGGCCCAGGCCGACGTGGTAGTGATCCAGGTTGCCAATCGCCAATTCCCGATTAGCCCAGGTAGTAGGGGCGACTTTGGCTTCCAGCGTACCGGCGTTGGCATCCAGGCGGACAATATCGCCATCGCGCAGTTTGGCCAGCGGGCCGCCATCCAAGGCTTCGGGGCTCATATGGATCGAAGCAGGTACTTTGCCCGACGCACCCGACATGCGGCCGTCAGTGACCAGCGCCACTTTATAGCCACGATCCTGTAGCACGCCCAGGAAGGGTGTCAGCTTGTGCAGTTCCGGCATGCCGTTGGCTTTGGGGCCCTGGAAACGGACGACCACGATCACGTCACGATCCAAATCGCCGGACTCGAAGGCCGCTTTCATTTCGTTCTGGTCTTCGAAAATCTTCACCGGTGCTTCGACAATGCGATGCTCCTCGGCCACCGCAGAGACTTTGATCACACCACGGCCCAGGTTGCCTTTCATAACGGTTAAACCACCCGTCGGCGCAAAAGGCTTGGCGACGGGGCGCAGCACGTCCTCATCAAGGCTGTTTTCGGGGCCTTCGTGCCAGACGACTTTGCCGTCTTCCAAGAAAGGTTCTTGGGTGTAGGCGGTCAGGTCGGTGCCGAACACGGTGGGAATATTGCCGTGGAGCAGGCCTGCGCCCAGCAGCTCGCGGAACAGGTAGCTCATGCCGCCCGCCGCCTGGAAGTGGTTAATATCCGCTTGGCCGTTAGGGTAGACCTGCATCAGGCTGGGGGTGACCGCGGAAAGCGCGGTGAAATCATCCCAGTTCAGGGTAATACCGGCAGCGGCGGCCATGGCGATCAGGTGAAGTGTATGGTTGGTCGAACCACCAGAAGCGAGAAGCCCAACGACGGCGTTGACGATGGCGCGCTCGTCGATCTGCTTGTAGAACGGGCGGTAGTTGCCACCGGGCTCGGTATTGCGAATCGCCTGCTCTGTTGCGTAGCGGGTTAGCGCTTCGCGCATCTCGGTGCCAGGGTTGACGAAGGAGGTGCCCGGCAGGTGCAGACCCATGACTTCCATCATCAGCTGGTTGGAGTTGGCCGTGCCGTAGAAGGTGCAGGTGCCGGGGCTGTGATATGAATCCGACTCTGCCTCCAGCAGCGCATCGCGGCCCACCTTGCCCTCGGCGTACAACTGACGAACGCGGGCCTTTTCCTTGTTGGGCAGGCCGCTGGGCATGGGGCCGGCCGGCACAAACATCGCGGGCAGGTGGCCAAAGCGTGCGGCGCTGATAAACAGCCCGGGGATAATCTTATCGCACACGCCCAGGTAGAGCGCAGCGTCGAACATGTTGTGGGAAAGCCCCACGGCGGCGGCCATGGCAATCACATCCCGTGAGAATAGCGACAGCTCCATGCCCGGCTGGCCCTGGGTCACGCCATCGCACATCGCCGGAACGCCACCGGCAAACTGGGCGGTCGAGCCCATGGCACTGGCGGCTGCTTTAATCGTTTCAGGAAACGTCTCAAACGGCTGGTGCGCCGAGAGCATATCGTTGTAGGCCGAAATGATCCCCAGGTTGGCGCTGTTCATCAGCTTGAGGGAGTCTTTGTCCTGCGGGTTGCAGGCAGCAAAGCCGTGGGCCAGATTGCCGCAGCTTAACTCAGCCCGGTGCACTCCGCGTTTATGCTGGTCCGCCATGCGCTGTTCATAGAGGGCGCGGCGCTCAGCAGAGCGCTCACGAATGCGCTGGGTAACCTCAGCAACGGTAGAATTTAAAGTGGCAGGTGTTGAGCTCGGCATAGGGACCTCTGCATGATAGAGACGGTGGGTAAAGATTGTAGTTATTTTACATTTTTTGGTGTCGATATAAGAGACTTTACGGTAATAAAATCCACATTTGTAGTTTTATTACCAGAATTTGCTGTGCTAATCGAAGCTCGTCAAGATACGTAGATATCTCTAAAAGATCCGGACAGGGTGGAAGATCCACCCATGAAATAGCAAGTATAGCATCCAGGCTTTTGCTACCATTTTGCGCTTTGACTTTGAATGTTTAATGACCCCTACCGAGCCGGAGCCTGCATGCACGCCATTGTTGACCATATCCAGTCAGTTGACCTCAAGGCCGGTGAAACGACGCGACGCTACCTGGACACGCTGACCAAGCCGCCGGGTAGTTTGGGGGCCTTAGAAGAACTGGCTATTCAGTTGAGCGCCATCACTGGTGAGCTTAAGCCCCAGGTGATGCCGCCTGCGGTGATTGTGTTTGCTGCCGATCACGGCGTTGCCGTTGAGGGGGTATCCGCCTTTCCCCAGGAAGTGACCGCCCAGATGGTGGCCAACTTCGCCAACGGCGGGGCGGCGATTAATGTTTTTGCCCGACAGATAAGTGCGCAGGTCGAGATCGTAGACGTAGGCGTAGCTTCGTCCTTAACACTGCCTGGCGTGACTTCTTCCAAAGTGCGCGCGGGAACCGCCAATATGGTGGTGGAAGATGCCATGCAAGCTGACCAGGCGTTGGCCGCTATAGAGGTAGGTATCGCCGCCATTGAGCGGGCAAAAAAGGCGGCAGCAAAGTGTCTTATTGTCGGCGAGATGGGCATTGCCAATACCACCGCCAGCAGTGCCATGCTGGCGGTGCTGGCAGGTGAGTCGGTAGCCAGCGTTGTGGGTGCGGGTACCGGGATTAACCCACAGCAGCAGGCACACAAAGTAGCCGTGATTGAGCGCGCCATCGCGGCGCGTAACGCTGACCCCCAGGCGCCTCTGGCGGTGCTTGCCAAGTTGGGTGGGCTGGAAATTGCTGCCATGACCGGCGCCTATTTGGCAGCCGCGGCCAATCAGATGCCTGCGATTGTGGATGGTTTTATTGCCACCGTGGCCGCGCTTACCGCCTGTCGAATATGCCCCGCCGTGCGTGGCTATCTGATTTTTGGCCACCGTTCCCAGGAGCCCGGGCATGACGTCGCGTTAACGGCATTAGAGGCTAGGCCACTTCTCGATATGGGCATGCGGCTAGGGGAGGGCAGTGGTGCCGCGCTGGCGTATCCATTGCTGCAGGCGGCGACGTCGATGGTGGCGGAAATGGCGACCTTTAACGATGCCGGTGTTAGCGATAAGGCAACGCCATGATGGTCGGCGATCCTCTCACTGGATTGGCGCTGGTTGCTCTGGCGATAGTGATTGACTTAATGATTGGCGATCCGCGTTCATTGCCGCATCCAGTGGTGTGGATAGGACGTTTTATCAGCGCCTTTGAGCGGCTATGGAATCGCGGTACGGCGCAGCAGCGCAGGATCAGTGGGTTTCTACTAACAATCATTGTGGTAGGCGGCGTATGGGGGATCAGCTGGCTAGCGTTGGTGTTGCTAGCGCGGGTGCACCCCGGACTGGCGTTGATCGCCGAGCTTTGGTTGCTCTCTACGACGTTAGCGATAAAAGGCTTGGGCGACGCGGCCCGCGCCGTGGTCGAGCCGCTAACCAAAGGCGATTTGCCTGCCGCTCGCAAGGCGCTGGGGATGATAGTGGGCCGTGATACGCCACACTTGGATGAAGCGGAGATCACTCGCGGTACGGTGGAAACCGTGGCGGAAAACACGGTGGATGGTATTACCGCGCCGCTGTTTTTTGCCCTGATTGGCGGGGCACCGCTAGCGCTGGCGTATAAGGCGGTAAATACCCTGGATTCGATGGTAGGCTATAAAAACCAACGCTATGCCGACTTTGGCTTTGCCTCCGCTAAGCTCGACGATTTGGCTAACTGGCTACCGGCACGTTTAACAGTGCCATGCCTGTGGCTTGCTGGCCTGCTACTGGACGTTACAGGCATTTTGAATCTGCGCTGGAAAGGCGCACTGAGCGGCACCTGCCGCGATGCGCCGCGTCATCCAAGTCCTAATGCGGGCTGGCCGGAGGCCATGGTGGCAAGGCTGCTCGGCGTTCAGTTGGGTGGCACTAATTACTATCAAGGCGTGGTGTCTCGGCGCGCTACCCTAGGTGAGCCCCTGGAAGTGCTGCAGGTCACGCACATCACGGCTGCGGTGCATTTAATGCACGGCGCCTGGCTACTGTTTATGTTGCTGTCAGTGGTAGTTATAGCGGGCATATCATTCTTTTTTAAGGGGCTACTATGAGTCAATGTATGTGGTCCTGTTCTCCATGGCCCAAGCACGGCGGGCAAGCCGAGGCGCTATTAGCGCATTTCAGTTTGCCCGCCGATCACCGTTTGGAAGATTTTAGCGCCAACCTTAACCCCTTGGGGCCTCCGGCCTGGGTTAGCGATTGGTTAGTGAAGCAGTTGGCAGATATCGAGCGTTATCCTGCGCCGGATTACTCCGCTGCGCGTCAGGCCATTGCCGCCCACCACCACCTTCAGCCCGAACAGGTGCTGCTGACCAACGGCGGCGCGGAAGCCATTTTTATCGCCGCTGCGCTGCATGCAGGTAAGCGTGCGGCGATTATTACCCCCAGCTTTGGCGAGTATGCCCGCGCTTGTTTCGCCCACCGGCTCTCAGTCGCTGAGCTTGCACTGCCCGCGCCGCACTTTACGCTGGATATTGATTCGCTATTGGCTGGACTTAACGGCATTGAGGTGCTGTTTTTATGCCGCCCCAATAATCCTACCGCTACGTTGATTGATATTTCGGCAATGGAAGCCCTGCTGGATCACACTGCAGCCATTGGCTGCCATGTGATAGTGGATGAGGCCTTTATCGATATGGTAGGCAAGCCGCCCCAACAGGCCTCGTTGGCACCGCTGTTGGCGCGCTATTCGCATCTGATACTGCTGCACTCAATGACCAAGTTTTACACGCTGCCGGGGCTGCGATTGGGCTATATGCTTGCGGATACGGCAGCAATTAAGGCAGCAGAGAGCCACCAGCCAGCCTGGAGTGTTAACCACTTGGCGGCTGAACTAGTAGCGCCGCTGCTGAAAGATGACGCCTTTGCCCGTCGCACCCAGCGTTGGTTAGCCAGCGAGCGGCCACGTATGAGCCAAGCGCTTAGCGAGTTGGGGGTGGACGTTGTGCCCAGCCAGGCCTGCTTTTTCCTTATCCGCCCCGGCGCCGAGCAGCGCGCCGCAGGCCTCTCCAGCGATATGTTATTTGAGCGGCTGCTACACCAAGGCGTACTGGTACGCCATACCCACAATTTTGCCGGGCTTGATGGCGAATGGCTTAGGGTGGCGCTACGCGATGAACCTGCCAACCGACGGCTAGTCGCTGCACTGAAAAAGGTACTGCATGATTGTCTTCGTTAGCGGCGGGGCGCGCTCGGGTAAAAGTGAAATTGCCGAACAGCGGGTAGTGGACGCTGCGGGCAGTTTACCCTGTTACTACTTAGCCACCGCGGACGTGTACGACGACGAGATGGCCGCGCGTGTTGCACGCCATCGACAATCCAGGGGTGCGCAGTGGTTGACGTTGGAAGCGCCGCTGGCCATTGATCAAGCGATTGCCAACGTGCCTGAAGGCGGTGCCGTGCTGTTGGATTGCCTGACCCTCTGGGCCAGTCAGGTGCTGTATGCCAGTGAGCTTAGCGAAGATGAGGGCCTGGCGCTGTTAGCCAATACCCTTGCTGATGCCCGAGCGCGCAGCGTGCATCTAG
Organism: Halomonas sp. SpR8; assembly: GCF_031010195.1. Classification (GTDB taxonomy): domain Bacteria; phylum Pseudomonadota; class Gammaproteobacteria; order Pseudomonadales; family Halomonadaceae; genus Vreelandella. Next base: position 8,835 of record NZ_JAUAMC010000007.1, read on the forward strand.
TGGTTGTCTCTAACGATATCAACGAAACGCTACCGCCCGTTGATGCCGAAACCTGGCGCTACCTGGCCTTTCTTCAGCGTGCCCACCGCTGGCTAGCGGCAGAGGCGGACTCGGTGCTGGAAGTGGTCGCGGGCTGTGCCATCGAATGGAAAAACGATAGGAAGGTGCTGTGAAAAACGTTCTGTTCGGTCTTCTGCTCGCACTACAGTTTTTGACCCGAATCCCGATTCCTGTCGCTTGCCCCTGGACGCCTGAAACCCGCCGGTGGGCGGTGCGTGCCTACCCCTTGGTCGGCTTGCTCATCGGCAGCGTGTTGGTGCTGTTGGCATTCGCCATGCAAAACGTCCCCACGCCGATCACCGCGCTGGCGCTGCTTAGCCTTTGGGTCGCGCTTTCCGGTGGGCTGCACCTGGATGGCGTCATGGATATCGCCGATGCCCTGGGCAGCAATCAGCCGCTGACGCGCCGCTGGGAGATCATGAAAGACCCGCAAATCGGCAGTTTCGGCATGTTGGCGCTGGTGTTTCTGCTTGCCTGGAAGGGCGTGCTGCTGTGGGCATTGCTCACCTATCAAGCGCCGCTCTGGTGGCTGCTGGTGGTGCCCGCGCTCGGGCGCTGGGCGGGTGTGGCCTTGCTGGTGCTGACGCCTTGCGCTCAGTCGAAGGGCCTGGCCTGGAGCTGGCAGCAGTCGCTGAGCGGCCAGGATGTGGCGCTGGCTCTGGTACCGCTCGCGGTGATAGCCCTGCTGGCACCCACACTAATGGTGATGCTACTTGCGGCAATCGTTTTTGTGGGACTGATGCGCTGGCTTATGCTGCGCCTGTTTAATGGCATCAACGGCGATATGGTCGGTGCCACCATCGAAGGAGGAGAGCTTTGGCTGCTGATCTTAGTTTGGAGCTGGTGGCAGTTCGCCACGGCATCACCGCCTGGAATCTAGAACGCCGTTATCAGGGACAGCGCGATATTGCGCTGCTGTTTCCTGAGGCGGAAGAGGGACTGCTTGCTCTGCGAGACGCCGTGGTGGATGAGCGTTTTGATGCTATTTATTCAAGCGACTTAAACCGCTGCCAACAGACGCTGGAATGGATTCAGGCCGTGAAAGAGGGCGTGCCGGTTGCGCTTGAGCCGCGTCTGCGCGAACTCGATTTTGGCGAGTACGAAGGCAAGGTCTACGACGAACTAAAAGATTTGCCCCACTACCGCGCCTGGATTGACAGCGTCGGCGAGCTGCAAATCCCTGGCGGCGAATCGGCCGCTCAACTGCGCGCACGCCTGGAGGCCTGGCTACATGATGTAGCCGTGAATGCCCGGCAGGGCGGCCAGCGCAAGATTCTAGCCGTCACTCACGGCGGTGTGATTCGTGAGCTGCGCCGTCGTTTTGAAACCATTCACTTCTGGGATGGCTCAGTGAGCCAGGCCCAAGGTCGGCGCTGGACGCTCACTTATCACACCGATGCGAATGGCAAAGGAGATTGGCAATGCAGCTCTTCATCGGCGGTGCCTGCGCTGGAAAACGCGACGCCGTAACGGCTCGCTTTCCCGACGCTGTATGGCATCGGCTGGCACCGGGACAGCGGCTGGAAGAGTGCCAGCAAGCGCTGGTTGCCGAAACCCCGCTAGTAATAACCGGCGTGCTTGAGTGGCTAGAAGCCGCTTTAGCAAACGCGCAAAACGATGCCCTGCGCCAACAGTGGCAGGTCGATATGACACAGCTCTACCAGCGTGCTGACGAACTAAAGGCGCCGTTGATGATTATTGCCAATGAAGTTGGCCGGGGTATTGTGCCCATGCAACCCGAGCAGCGCTGCCTGCGAGACCTCAATGGCTGGTTCACCCAGGACGCCACCGCTCAAGCCGAGCAGGTGTGGTACGTGCGTCATGGGTTGGTGCAGTTGATTAAGTAGTTATTCCGGCTTTTTATTACGATAATTCGGGCGAATTTTTGCCCGCCTTGTAAGCGATCTCTTACACGGTGTAAGAGATCGCTGTGAATTGTCCTGTAAGGGTTGCGCTTCGCTTCTGGCTCGCTATTCTGACCATTTCTCATTAGCAATTGATGGTCCAGGGAGTGGCATTATGTCTGAAAAGACGGGGATGGATAAGACGGGCCTTCAATTCACCCTAGCTCTCCCGGGAGTGGATGACGTCGCGGTAGTCGATTTCACCCACCGCGAAGTGCTTTCCCAGCCTTTCGAGCTGGCAATCAAACTGGCCAGCCGCGATGGCAGTTTGGATGCTGCTGAGCTACTGGATCGCGAAGCCACTCTGACCATCTGGCAAGACGGCGAACCGCTGCGCCGGGTGCACGGTATTGTCAGCGAGTTTGGCCGGGGCGACCGCGGTCATCGACGCACCTTCTACTCCCTGGTGCTGCGCCCAGCGCTATGGCGGCTTTCGCTACGTCATAACTCGCGGATTTTCCAGAAAGTTGATCCGCTCACCATCATCAATACCCTGTGTGATGAACGGGGCATCCGCGACGTGGCCTTTGCGGTTACCCGCGAGCTTGCCGAGCGCGAATACTGCGTACAGTACCGTGAGACCGATCTCGCCTTTATTGAGCGTCTGGCGGCCGAAGAAGGGCTGCTTTACTTCCATGAATTTGCAGAGGGTAGCCATCGGCTGATCTTTGCCGATGACCCGCAGGTACTGACTCATCTCGGCGAGCGTACGTATCACAGCCGCGCCGGTGGCACCGCGCCCACACGTCATGTGCGTAAACTTAGCCACAAGGCTCGGGTGGCGAGTTCTTCTGCCACGCTGAAAGATTACAGCTTTAAAAATCCCGTCTATGCGCAGTTGCACGACCACCTGGGCCGTGACGTCGAGCAGCACGGCCAGCAAGTGGACTACGAACACTACGACTATCCCGGTCGGTACAAGCAGGACGCCTCCGGCAAGCCCTTTACCCGCATCCGCCTGGAACAGCTGCGCCGGGAAGCGATTACCGCCAGCGCCGAAAGCGACCTGCCCGAACTCGCTCCTGGTGTGCGCTTTAGCCTGACGGATCATGACACCGACAGCCTCAATCGCGATTGGCAGGTTATCAGTGTTCTTCACCACGGCGAGCAACCCCAGGCGCTGGAAGAAGACGGGATGACCCAGGGCGATGCGGATGGTATGACGCGTTATCACAACAAGGTCACCCTTATCCCCGGCGACGCCCCCTGGCGAGCGACCCCCAACCCCAAACCGCGTGTCGATGGCCCCCAGGTCGCCTTTGTCGTCGGCCCGGAAGGCGAAGAGATCCACTGCGACGAGCACGGCCGGGTCAAAGTGCAGTTCCCCTGGGATCGCTACGCCGAGCCCAATGAAACGGCGAGCTGTTGGGTGCGGGTTGCCCAAGGCTGGGCAGGCGGCGGTTATGGCAGCATCGCTATCCCCCGGATCGGCCATGAGGTAATTTTGTCGTTCTTAGAGGGCGACCCCGACCAGCCGCTGGTCACCGGGCGGACCTACCACGCCGTGAATACCGCGCCGTACCCACTGCCGGAACACAAAACCCGCACGGTATTGCGCACCCAAAGCCACAAGGCCGACGGCTTTAACGAACTGCGCTTTGAAGACGAAGCAGGCGAAGAGCAGATTTGGCTCCACGCCCAGAAAGATCTGGAGCTGCTGACGCTTAATGACCGTATTGAAGAGATCCGCAACGACAGCTTTTTGCAGGTCAAGAATGACCGCATCAGCGAGGTCGACAACGACGATCACCACACGGTCCACGGCAACCGCTTCGAGCACACCGAAGGCCAGCAGCACTTCAGCGTGGATGGCACGCTACATATCAACGCAGGCCAGGCGTGGCTAAGTGAAAGTGGCCGCGAGCTGCATATCAAAGCAGGCCACAAAGTGGTGCTTGAGGCGGGTGACGAATTAACCCTGAATGCAGGCGGCAGCTTTATAAAGCTGGACGGCGGCGGCATTACCATCGTCGGCCCCAAGGTGCGCGTCAACGCCGGTGGCAGCCCGGGCAATGGCTCCGGGCAAGCGGTGGAAGGTCCGTTGTTGCCGGGGCATGCGGTGGCGGAGGCAAGCGAGCACGTTATCTTTAAAGCACCTGCGGCACTGCTCAAACAGGACTATGTATTGCACGAGGCCGCAAAGCTGGGTGAAAGCGTCTGCGAAGTTTGTGAATCGAAAGGAAGTGCATGATGTCTGACCACACCACTTGGTTCATGATCGATGGCAAGCTTAACCCAAACGCTATTGCGGCCTTATACGCGCCAGGAATGGCAGAAGAAGCCATCATGCTATTAAAAGGCACGGCTTATGAGCCGATTGCTGCATCAGGTCCGCTGCTGGCACGAGTAACGAGACGTAGCGAGCTCCATGCCTTATGGCAACGCAATGCAGCACCTCTCTATTTCGCCTGGCAGTTTACTAGTGTGCTACCCCCCTATGATTTGGCCGCGTATTGGCGTCGGCGTTTGCTGTTCAATGCACCCATGGGCAGAACACTATGGTTACGCTATGCAGATAGCCGCGTCATTGCTCGGTGCATCCATCAAAATACCTTTCCCGCGGGGTTTTGGCAGGGGGTCTCGTCTCTACAGATGTCTGCTCAACACCAAGAGTGGTCGCTGCCCGAGACGAAGGAACCACTCGCATGGGAAGAGCCCAAGCAAGATGGACTGCGCGCTTTTTTTAGCTTAAACGAACGTCAGCTTGCCTCACTCTCATCTGAGGAGACCGTGTCATGAGTGCTACTCAGTGCCCCCTGTTGGCCGCCATTATGCCCATTCGTTATGCCATCGGGCATGAAGGTTTAGAAAGTCCTTTCCTTGAGGGGCTAGCGCTACCTGAGCTAGAAGGCTCAATGATTACGTTAGATGATAGTGTCGTAGATAACTCATTACGCTATGTTGCCCGTCCACTACGTGATGGCTGGTGCTATGTCTGGCTGGAAGGGCAGCAGCGCATGATTGAATATCAGGTAGCTGGCGGTTCCTTGACCGAGACCTCTCGTGCTGGGGATCCAATTATGCCAGGCGGCGGGCCCTATCTGTTTTTACCCTGCGGCGAAATGGCCGCTATCGCCTGGTCGCCCGTGCCCTGGAACGATGAACGCTACGAGGCGCTGCAAGCGGATGGTGAACAGCGCCATCTAGTCATGCGCGCATTTACCCCCACACAGGCGCCCGATAGTGGGCCACTGGAGTGGGCCATCGACATTCCTGAGCTAAACGCACTGGATAAACACGCCTTCGCTTGGAGCTGTGAGCCCAACGTCACATTGCCACGTTGGGAATTACTGATGCCAACGCTGACGCAAGCCGAAGTGCAAGCCGTGGCCATTGTCGATGACCCCTGGGGCGTGGTGATCGAGCTGGCGCATCTTCAGCGGCAGGGGTTGGCTCGCCGCGAAGAATGGTTTGCGAAAGAAGGCGAAGAACGAACACTGGCGCAGAATATATTGAGCTTAGCTAAGCAAAATCGTGAATTCTGGGCCAAACTGCCGACCTTATCCGATCAGGCACGCATCGAAGAGGCCGCAAAACGTTACGATGCGGAGATCGAAGCACTGGAAACACAGCTTGCCTCGCTCACTCACGATTGGCAGCGCTGGATGGAGACCCTCTGGAACGAAATCGGCCCCGCCACCTTGGCGGCTGCGCAAAGCCATTTCGATCCAGAGCGTCACGAGGACCACGATGCGATGGAAACGCTATGGAGCGCAGCGCTACTGGGAGCAACGCAAAGCCAGGCAGGTGCTACGCTGGTCGAACGAATGCTCGACCCTGCGCAAGGGCCGACGTTTACCTACGGCAGCCACTCCTTATGGGTAGCACTCCTGGGGGTCACTAAGCATCTTCAGTTGAGTGATGTGCACCGCATGATGAGCGTGCCAGACGCCCTGCCCGCCGGAGATTGGGAAACCTGGGCACACAGTGTCAATCAGCTTTCAGTGCAGTTAGGCAGTGGGTTGATGGCCGCCCGAGAAGGCTTATTTTTAGCCTTGGGCACCGCCGTAGGGCCTATTCTTAAAGAAGTAGGGGCAGCTTCGCTCCAGCAGACCTTGGTGGCGGGCTACTTTGCCGCTGCCCTGGCACGCAGTGGCCAAACCTTGGCGGCGGAAGCGGTGTCCACTAGGCAACTGGTCGACTGGCTAAACGAGCCTAGTGCTCGGGTGGCAGGTGCGCCCGCCTCGTTGTACCAGCTACGTCCCGAGCTATTTCAACATCTGGAAGGTCGTCGAACTACAGTGCTGCGACTGGCGACCAACAATCCAAGCGCGAACTCACAGTCAGGTAACTTCTTCTTGCGTGCTTTCAATGAGGCACCGCTCAAGAGTGTATTGTTTTTTCTCAATGGCTGGATGTTGGGGAATGCAATCCGAGAGTTTGCTGAAGGAGATAGTTCGACAAGCACTAAATTATCTATGGGCTCTGGCTTATTTGGCACTGCAACGGCCACGACGGCCATATTCCAGTACTTTGCCCAGCAAGATGCCCAAAACCTAAGGCTTACGCAAGGCATGTCGGGCACTTGGGAAACAAAGTTTCGTCAATATCTAATTCTGGGCCAAGTTACACAGGGTGCTCTAAGTGTGGTTACTTTACTTGATGTTGTTTATTTCGGCCGTTTAGCCTGGGAGCGTTACGGTGAGGGCGATCTTGACTCTGCCGCCATCGCCACGGGTATGAGTGCCGCAAGCGCAGGCCAGTCGGCATTGGCGGCCCAAGCCTTCCTGCAATACCGTCGGGCTCAAGCAGCGCTGCGTACAGGCCAGTTGGTACAGGCTGCCAGCACCGCATCGCGGGCGGGTAAGCCGGGGTTGATGCTAGGGCTTACGCTATTGATTATTGCCGGGGCGGTGGGCCTCTATTACACACGTGAAAACCCCTTAGAGCAGTGGCTTCGCAACACCCGCTTCGGTAACCACCCAGCCGCTTGGGCGGGGGATCTGGAGCGAGAGCTGGACGAACTCTACCGCCTGCTCTACCAGCCGCGTATACACCTGGAGCGAAAGCACGTATGGAATCACCGCCTAAATACCCAGCATACGGCGGTGTGGCTTTATGTAGAATTTCCCGCCGCCGAGCGCTTCCCCGGTATGTTTACCCTGGAAGCCAAGGAGCGGTGGAAGGCCGGCTGGTGGGGCAGCGAGCAGCGCTCAACTCTGCTTACGGAGGAGGACTTCGAGCTGGATATTGGCGGCCGCCACCGCTCTGGCAACCCTGTGTATCGCAAGGTTTACCATGCCACGCCAGAGAACGAAACCTTGATCAGCCTGTCGGGTACGCTTCACTATCGCCCCTTCCCGGATTTGACCCTATCCCCTATTGAACTTGAGATCAGCTAGGCTATGCAGAGCATCCACCGGTACTTCGCGAACCTTTCCCAACAGTTGGGCTTGGCCGATGAGCTCATCAGGCTATCACCCAAGCGCAGGGCCGCCAAGCAGCCGATGCAGCTAGGCGAGGTGCAGGACCAAACAGAGCACTACCTCGATCTTTCCAGCGGCTCAGAAGAAGGCAAAGGTATTTTTACGGGGGTATGGGGAATGGGGGCTGTGTACCTATTCTTGTTAATGTCACCCGTTTTTTTTCAAGGCAGGTGGAAGGAAGTGTTAGGCACAGCTGTCGTTATGTGTGGAATAACTCTGGCGGTTTTTCTTTTAGAGGTCTTCTGGCCTGCGTCTTCTCCCATTCGCTTTAATCGTCGCACCCGGGAAATCTATTTTCAGGATAGAGGCAAGCTCTACCACACCGCCTGGGACGACGCCGTGGCGTGGATGCAGGAGAGCCGTTCAGTCACCCAATACACGGGTGCCATGACCGAGACCCCACTCCAGATACTGTTGCAGCGCTATGGCCACCCCGATGACGTGATTGCCCTGAGACTTAATTTACCGATAGGCCGTACAGCAGAAACCCAAGGTATGATGTGGGAGTATTTGCGCTGTTATATGGAAAACGGCCCTTGGTTCGATGAACAAGGTAACCCTACTGCGAGTTCCAATAGGAAAGCGATTCTTATAAAACATTATAAAAAACAAAGAACTGCTAAAATACACCTGCGGCTCAATCAATATCTGGTAAAAAAAGGGATTATGTCGCGCGGACGACTGTGGGCGACGACCGTTTTTGAAGCTTTCATGCTCCCTCTATTTTTTTTTCGCGACCTAACATCCAAATACGCCCGCCAGCGGGCTGCCAAACAACAATGGCACTCGTTGGTAAAGGAGCGCTGCCGCGCAAATGGCCCCACCATGCGCCTGTATGATCTGGAAGTGGCCGGGGGGCTGCACCAGGTGGTGACTGAAGCAACAGAACCTACGAATCGATAATGCAAAGCCTCCACCGGTACTTCGCGAACCTTTCCCAACAGTTGGGGCTAGCCGATGAACTCATCAGGCTCTCCCCAAAACGCAGGGCCGCCAAACAGCCAATGCAGCTGGGCGAAGTGCAGGATCAAACCGAACATTACCTGGACCTTTCCAGTGGCGCGGAGGAAGGCAAGGGAATTTTTACTGGGGTATGGGGGATGGGGGCATTTTACGGTGCGTTGCTGATGTCGCCTATAATTTTTCAAGACTTAGCAGGAGCAATATACGTGTTCACTGCCACTGCTATTATGGTGGGCATTACCCTAGCTGTTTTTCTTTTGGAAGTCTTCTGGCCCGCCTCCTCACCTATTCGCTTTAATCGCCGTACGCGGGAAATCTATTTTCAGGATAAAGACAAGCTTTACCACACCCCCTGGGATGACGCCGTGGCGTGGATGCAGGAGAGCCGCTCGGTTACCCAATACACTGGCGCCATGACCGAAACCCCTCTCCAACTACTGTTGCAGCGCTATGGCTACCCCGATGAGGTGATTGCCTTGCAGTTAAACCTACCCATGGGGCGTACCGCCGAACTCCAGGGCATGTTGTGGGAGTACCTGCGCAGCTATATGGACAACGGCCCCTGGTTCGACGAGCAGGGCAATCCACAAACCACTTCCAATCGTGAGCAAGCATTAGAGGGTTATCGCAGGCGTCAAAAGAAAGCCACCTTAAACTTGGAAGGCTATCGTCAGTCAGTAAAAGATGGCGTTACACCGAAGTCGCGAGCAGCTATTTTGATTCTAGGCCTTGCGTTCTTCTATCCGTGTTTGTTTATCCGCGATATTACCGCCAAATACGCCCGCCAGCGGGCTGCCAAGCACCAATGGCACTCGTTGGTAAAGGAGCGCTGCCGCGCAGATGGCCCCACCACCCGCCTGTATGAACTAGAAGTGGCCAACGGGCTGCACCAAGAAGTGGCTGAAGCAACAGAACCTACTGATCGATAATGCAAAGCATCAATCGGTACTTCGCTAACCTTTCCCAACAGTTGGGGCTAGCCGATGAGCTCATCAGGCTCTCCCCAAAACGCAGGGCCGCCAAACAGCCGATGCAACTGGGCGAGGTGCAGGACCAAACCGAGTACTACCTGGATCTTTCTAGTGGCGCGGAGGAAGGCAAGGGGATTTTTACTGGGGTATGGGGAATGCTTGCATGTTACGGTGCGTTGCTGATGTCGCCTATCATTTTTCAAGACTTAGCAGGAGCACTGTACGTGTTCACTGCCACTACTATCATGATGGGCATTACCCTAGCTGTTTTTCTTTTGGAAGTCTTATGGCCTGCATCTTCGCCCATACGCTTTAATCGCCGCACGAGGGAAGTCTATTTTCAGAATAAAGACAAGCTGTACCACTCACCCTGGGATGATGCAGTGGTGTGGATGCAGGAGAGCCGCTCGGTCACTCAATACACTGGTGCTATGACCGAGACCCCGCTGCAACTCCTTTTGCAGCGCTATGACCACCCCGATGAGGTAATTACCTTACAGTTAAACCTGCCCATGGGGCGCACCGCCGAACTCCAAGGCATGCTATGGGAGTACCTGCGCAGCTATATGGACAACGGCCCCTGGTTTGATGAGCAGGGCAACCGACAAGCCGCTTCCAATCGCGAGCAAGCGCTGGAGGGCTATCGCAGACGGCAAAAGAAAGCAAACATCGATCTGGATCATTACCGGATGCTAGTGAAAAAGGGCATTTCGACACCATCACGTGCAAGGGTTCGTATTTTTGGTGATATATTATTTTATCCTTGCTTTTTTATCCGCGATATCACTGCCAAATACGCCCGCCAGCGGGCTGCCAAGCACCAATGGCACTCGTTGGTAAAGGAGCGCTGCCGCGCAGATGGCCCCACCACCCGCCTGTATGAACTGGAAGTGGCCAACGGGCTGCACCAAGAAGTGGCTGAAGCAACAGAACCTACTGATCGATAATGCAAAGCATCAATCGGTACTTCGCTAACCTTTCCCGGCAACTGGGGCTAGCCGATGAGCTCATCAGGCTCTCCCCCAAACGCAGGGCCGCCAAACAGCCGATGCAGCTAGGCGAAGTGCAGGATCAAACCGAGTACTACCACTACGACTACCCTGGCCGCTATAAGCAAGACACCCCCGGCCTGCGCTTTAGCCTGACGGATCATGACACCGACAGCCTCAACCGCGATTGGCAGGTTATCAGTGTTCTTCACCACGGCGAGCAACCCCAGGCGCTGGAAGAAGATGGGATGACCCAGGGCGATGCGGATGGTATGACGCGTTATCACAACAGGGTCACCCTTATCCCCGGCGACGCCCCCTGGCGAGCGACCCCCAACCCCAAACCGCGGGTCGATGGCCCCCAGGTCGCCTTTGTCGTCGGCCCGGAAGGCGAAGAGATCCACTGCGACGAGCACGGCCGAGTCAAAGTGCAGTTCCCCTGGGACCGCTACGCTGAACCTAATGATACAGCCAGTTGCTGGGTGCGCGTGGCCCAAGGCTGGGCAGGCGGCGGTTATGGCAGCATCGCTATCCCCCGGATCGGCCATGAGGTAATTTTATCGTTCTTAGAGGGCGACCCCGACCAGCCGCTAATCACCGGGCGCACCTACCACGCCGTGAATACCGCTTCCTACCCATTACCGGAGCACAAAACTCGCACCGTCATCCGTACCCAAAGCCACAAGGCCGACGGCTTTAACGAACTGCGCTTTGAAGACGAAGCAGGCGAAGAGCAGATTTGGCTCCACGCCCAGAAAGATCTGGAGCTGCTGACGCTTAATGACCGTATTGAAGAGATCCGCAACGACAGCTTTTTGCAGGTCAAGAATGACCGCATCAGCGAGGTCGACAACGACGATCACCACACGGTCCACGGCAACCGCTTCGAGCACACCGAAGGCCAGCAGCACTTCAGCGTGGATGGCACGCTACATATCAACGCAGGCCAGGCGTGGCTAAGTGAAAGTGGCCGCGAACTGCACATCAAAGCAGGCCACAAAGTGGTGCTGGAAGCCGGTAGTGAATTAACCCTGAACGCTGGCGGCAGTTTTCTCAAGCTGGACGGCGGCGGTATTACCATCGTTGGCCCCAAGGTGCGCGTAAACGCAGGCGGCAGCCCTGGAAATGGCAGCGGTCAAGCGGTGGAAGGCCCGCTGTTGCCAGGGCATGCGGTGGCGGAGGGGCATGATCGAATTGATAACATTTCACACGCCGCGCTATTGAAGACCAACCTGAAGCTGCCAGAAGTATGCGAAGAGTGCTGGCAGAAAGCATTAGCTGAAGGCCAGAGCGCAATACCTGGGGAACAAGCATGAAGACTGACACTCTTCCTCCATGGCAAAGCTGCTCATCACAAAACTCTGAAATAGAACGCTATGCCTTAATTGAGCTAGCCCACCTATCAGTGGCCGTACGAACGACTTTGTTTAATGAGTTGGTTAAAGACAGCCATTATTGGCCGCTAATTAAAGACGAAAGCCAGCCCCATTTGCAGCGCGAAGGCCCATGGGTGTTACAGATTAGGCAAGACAAACTTGATAAACTGCTAACGCTGGATGGCATTTTATGTGCCTTGCAAGGCTGGATCGAGAGTCCACTGCCAGGGACTGTGCTGGCTAGCCATCTGGCTCCGGCCATGGCGGTGGAAAACCCTCATCAGCAGCGCTCACTGCTACGCTTTTACCTTCCGAATGTGATCACCCAACTGCACAAGGATGCGCTTGAAAATCCAGCGAACGTTCTATTTGCCGGGATAAGACACTGGTGGTACAGAGACGAAACATTGGGTTGGACTGCGCTGGATGGGGTAGCACCAGTCGCAGACGGCACTTCGTGGCAACTGATAGTCGATGACGCTCGCTGGCAATCTCTACACGGTGAGCCGGAGGTAATGCAGTTAACTGCCGAGTTAGTCGACTTTTCACCTTCTTTATTCGAAGGGATATGTTTTTGTGAGCGCCCCCGTCAGGTGGCTAAAGCACTGATGCAAGCCAATAACCATGGTTTGACCGCCACTGCCGACAAAAGAACCTTTGTCTACGTGCAATTAAGCCAGGGTAATGACGCCTGGGCATCAGAAGATATGCAAGGCCTTTTACAGCGCGCGGTTAGTCGAGAGGCTACGCTAGCTGACTTGCTGGCAACCACTTACCAGCAGGCTGATGAGTGTTAGTTCGCTGGGCTTATATGCGCCTACTCCCTGTTTGGCTTCAGGTGTCGTTGGCTGCCTTAGTCATTATATGGTTTGCCTGGGGCATGGTTTTCAATACATCAAGGAGTGGAAGCTTAGTCGGTTATAACCATACAGACCGACCTCTTTTTCGATATTTTGTTGATGGCAACTATGGTGGGAATGGCGGAACCACTTGCTATTGGTCTTTCGAAGGAGATAGTGTCGAGGTAGTGTGGATTCTGGATGTCACTCCCGAAGATGTCGAAGCAAGACTGGAAGAAAAGCATAGCATAACTGTGTCCATGCCTCCCTATAGCCAAGAGGATCAATACTTGCACGCTCACTTCCTTCCTGACAATCAAGTCAAGCTTGCTTGGAGCCCAAGCCTACAATCTCCGCTCTCTGAGAGGTTGGAATAGGAAAGTTAACTATTTTTGATGATGATTTTTTGCGCGTAATTTATAAATAAGACAAGGAGTTTTATGTCATGTTAGTTCGTTGGGCAATAAGCCGTTATATGCGTCTGATACCTGTTTGGCTTCAAGTGCTTTTAGGAGTAATGGTTGCTGCATGTCTAGCTTGGAGCATTTTTTTTAATACATCAAAAAGCGGATCATTGGCAGGTTATAATCATACAGATAGACCTATTTTTAGTTATTGGGTTGATGATAACTGGGGGGGGAATATGGATCCCTATTCTTGGGGTAGCACTACCTGCTGTTGGTCATTTCAAAATGATACGGTCGAAGTAGTATGGATTTTGGATGTCACACCTGAGGATATCGAGGCAGGTCTAGAAGAGGAAAGACATAGTATAACTCTCCCAATGCCAGAGTATAAACAAGAAGATCAGTACTTACATGTTCATTTTCTTTCCGGTGACAAGGTGGATTTAGTTTGGAGTCAGAATATTCGTTCGCCGAAATTTGATCAATATCGTGGTTCAGGGAATCAATAAAATGGATGAAACGACAGTTGATATTATACACTCCTTAAATTCTAAATGTGAAGGTGGTGTTCTAAATCATCTAGGAGCCGACTGCCGCCAAGCATTAGATATAGGTTTTTTCTTCGATGGGATATCAAGGAATTTAGAAGATGATTTACAAAATAATAAAGTAAGTAACGTCGGAAGTTTGTTTTCAGTTTATCCCTCTCAGAAAGAAAGTAAGCTTGCTTCTCCGTTTCGTAGACACTATTACTCCGGCCTTGGAACATCTTTCGAGTCCAGTCTATCTGACGATGTGGTGGGTGCTGCGAACCGCATCCCTAGTGAAGCCGTCGGAACGGGGGAGGGGCAACTGCGTTCCAGTACTACCGAAGCCGCAAAAGAAGTTCTCTCAGGTGGTGGTTCGGGGCGCTGGTACGAGGTTTTTGGGCGTTCATTAAAGATATCAATTACCCAGCCATGGAATTGGGTCAAGCAAGCCAGAGATGCCGCCGTTCGCACAGGCATGGAAGCCTTTGCACCTATTCGCGATAATTCTATAGCCGCTAACCTGTTAATGAGTGGTAGCCATACCCGCCTTTCCTCTGCAGTTCGCGATTTCGAAAACAGCGTAGCGGATGTTAAGCAAAATAGTGAGCTACCGTTGGCTAGAATACGTGTCTCTATCTTTGGCTTCGATTTTGGTGCCGCTATGGCTAAAGCATTTGTACGGCGGCTGCTGGATGAAGTGTGCGATCAAGACGGCGAGCGCTTTGTCTATCAGGATAGCGATGTAGAAGTTGTATTCGTAGGCTTGTTGGACTGTGTAGACCGTACCCATGCCGAGATGGGACCACTGGATTGGTTCCATCCGTTAACGCCAGTCCTTGATGATGGCGGAGAGCTACATCCGGGCTGCCAGAAAGTGCTGCATCTAATCGCTGCCCATGAGCGGCGTTTTTACCGTCGCTGCCGCCCGCTGGGAGGGCAAAATTCGCAATGGAATGAAGAACTGTGCCCTGGCATTAGTGAGGACATTGGCGGTGGTCTAAAAGCTGATGAACAGAAAGCCAGTGCAGAACTTTCGCGCGCCGCTCTACACCGTATGTACCGTCGCGCCACCATAGCTGGAGTCCCCTTTCCCCCGTTAGATAGCTTAGCTACTAGAGGTCGTCGTTTTGCCCAAATGTTTGAGTTGAACGATGAAATCGAAGGTTACTCATTGCCTACCTTAGCACGCCACTATCAACGGCTTACTAATTCTCGAAAAAGCCCTACGGATGAGAACTTCCGCTCACATACCCTGGTTTATCTGGCCTGGCTAGCACAACGTTACCGTGACTATCAGGATACTCTGGCTGCTCTAGAAGCGCGTGAGGATGAATTGCCCAACCGTTATTACCATCGCACTATTGGTTCACTGGTGGCATCTGTTTCAGGTTCTCAAGAAGAGTGGTCGATTCAAACGGCAGAGCGCGCTGAGATTGATGAGGCATTGTCCACATTAAAGCAAGCCTGGGGCTGGCTCGATGATGTGGATAGCGAAGCGAAGGATATACGCAGTCGAATGATGTCCTCTGGAAATACGGGAGCGCATGCTCTAGCAACACTTCGCCACCATTTTCAACTGGCTAGCAGTTGGTACCAGTGGACAAGGGAAGAGTCACCTCCTGAACTACCCGAGCCTGTGGGATTGCTGTTCGCCTATGGTTTGCATGACAAACAGCCCGAAGAGATGACTTATCGAAATCGACAGCCCTCACAGCTTGTTGGCGGTTACCGCTTTATGGCGTGGCGGGGTATTGATCAGCCTTAGGCAGTATCCAAAAAGTCAATTGCCAGTAAGCACTGGACTATCAGCAAATCGCCATTGCTAACTGCTTAGGCTGGATTGTGGAGGGCGTCACCATGAACGTTTACGGCCCCCTCTGCCGCTTTAGCCGTGAAACCCCCACCCCTTCGCAGTACCTGTTTACCAAAGCAGTGGTCAGAATGACTGACACCGGCCAACCGCCGCATAACTACCCAGACTCGGCTTACCAGAATCATAAAAGTGATCTGGATGAGTTTATGGACAGAGTTTCAGGTATGGGAGACCCCCAAGTTGCTGAATCCAAGACTAGGTATCGCCGCTATGTCGCAGGTCTTGGCACTGAAATCTGTGCGAGTTAATAAGACGGTTTAAAAAGGAATGACATAATGCGATCAACCATTCTGGCAATGCTAGCAAGTCTAACGCTCGCAGCGTTAATGCTCCCTACCGCCTGGGGGCTGAACGATGAGGCTCAGGCCGCCAAAGAGGAAGGCATGCGCTTATACAATGCCCATCAACGCTCCATCAGCACGCCTTTTTTAGAGCAAGCAGCAGAAGAGGGTGATGTCGAAGCTATGTACTACCTAGGCGAAGTGAACCGTTTACGGCATATGGGGATGAACCAAGCAGCTTTAGAGTGGTATCACCAAGCCGCCCAACACGGTGATCCCCACGCCATGCTACGCCTATTTGATGGCGGCGCCTGTGAGCTAGGGGATGTCTGCCCGGAAAACGGCGATGACTGGCCCCAGGCGGCGTTGGAGCTCACCCTGCCCAAGGCCGAAGCAGGTGACCCTGAGGCCATGAACGCGCTTTACGATATTTATTACTACGTTGAAGACCCTGATGAAGACGAAGCGATGAAGTGGCTACGGCGCGCCGTCGAGGCGGGCCATGTGGAGTCCATGCATTTGCTGGGTGAGATAGCCCGCAACGACGAAGAAGGTTACGACAACGATACCGAGCGTTTGGAAGCCGCTGAGGTATGGTTTCGCAAGGCGGCGGAAGCAGGCTATGCCCCCTCTATGAATAACCTTGCCTCTGTATTGAATCATCTGGATCAGCCAGCAGAGGCCTGGGAATGGATAACCAAAGCTTCCGAGGCAGGGCACATTAATGGACGTGGTTGGCTGGCCGCCTGCAGTATTGAACCCGACGGAGAAGGGATGAACTTATGTCGTGCAGCTCCCGACCCAGAACCCGCTAAAGGATGGGCCATCTTACGAGCTATGAACGAGGAAGTTCCAGGTACATCTTCTGAGAGATTATTGAGAGTTTACGGAGAAAATGTAACTCCTGAACAGCGCGAAGAAGGCGAGCATATGAAAGAGGAATGGTTAAATTTAGAGCCGCCGCTCTCCTACTTTCCCGATAAATTTGGCCCCTGATGTTGTTACCAAAACGACCAACCATCCTGGCAACGCTAACGCGATCAAGTACATCTCAGTGTTTGGGGAAACGATGCCTAATAAGAAGGGGAGGGTCTGGCTCTTAAATAAATCGGGGTAAAGAGCTGATAAGTCGCATTACGCATTAACGACGATTCCGCCAGCGCTGCCCGCCAATCATCAGTAGGTGCAGCGGCAGGTAGACGACTACTGGCCATATCAGCGCCAGTAAGAACAGATACAGCAGTGGGTCAAGGCTGTCTTGAGGCTGGCCGAAGGGGCCGTGTACCCAGTTGATATTACGCTCTGGGTCGGTGAGCAAGTAGGTCAACGGTACCACGATCCAGGTTAGCAGGGTCTGCCACAGCAGGGCGCGGCGCGCGTAGCCCAGTTTCGCCACGCCGATGCCGGCCACCAGCGGCAGTACAACGTGGTAGAGCGACATGGCCCGTGCCATGGGTGGATGCTCGGGATCGAACATGTACTCGGTGCCACCGATGGGGTGTATGCCGATGAGCGCCGCCGTCGCGACGTCAAGTGTCCACAGGCTGCCGACCAGCGCCACCGCCAGCCACTGCATCGACATCAAGGTGCGATGCTCCGCCCACAGCGCCACCAACAACAGGAAGCTTGCCACGTTACATAGCCAGAAGAAATTCTGGGCGCCTAGCAGCACCACATAGCTTGGTGCCCAGATCAGAATCCATAGAGAAAAGGACAGCTTTAGCCAGCGAGGCACACCAGCTACCGGGGAATCGATCACGGGTGTCTCCTTGTCGGTGCGGTGCCTTTACTTTAGCAGCTCATCGTAAATTGACCTCCCCCCAACAAGTTGCTAGTTTACGCCGACTCTCAGGTGCTGGCGGTGAATAAAGCCGCTAGTGAAACGGGAAGTTGGTGAACGTTTTGCGTGATTCCAACGCTGCCCCCGCAACGGTGATCGAGATAAGAACGGCCAAGATGCCACTGTGCTTATGCACGGGAAGGTGGTCGTTCGGAAAGGTGCTGTTTTAAATGCTGCCTTTTGCTCGTCAGCCCGGAGACCGGCCCGAGAGTAACGGTTCGAACAGAACCAAACCATGCCGAGACGCGGTGGGTGCTCTCAGGGCGATTAACGGTGGCATAACGCAATCATGCGGTGCGACCGCGACTCCCTTTTTGTATCTCGTGCTCGGTCAAAAAAACTACGCCGTGCGGGTGAGCACGACGAGCAAGGGATCTCACATGAACCACCGCTTCCACACCACCGCTACATTAGCGGCTTTTGCCATGGCCGCACTTCCAATGGCCGTTCAAGCCCAAGCTACCGAGCAAAGTAGTCGTGCGGCCTCAACCGAGGCGACGCTCAATCCTGTGGTCGTTACCGCAGCACTTGCTCCGCGTACCGCCAATGAGAGCCTATCGTCGGTAACCGTGATCGATGAGGCCACCTTTCGCCGTCAGGATCCGGTAAGCATTACCGATCTTTTCCGCGGTCAGCCGGGCGTAGATGTCTCTTCAAATGGTAGTTTTGGTAAAAACAGCAGCGTCTATATCCGTGGTACCGGCAGTAGCCAAAACGTGCTGTTAATTGACGGCATTCGACTACGTTCGGCTACTAGCGGTGGGGCGGCGTGGTCGTACCTAGATCCGCGTATGTTTGACCGCGCAGAAATTGTCCGTGGCCCACGGGGTAGCTTATATGGCGCTGATGCCATTGGTGGTGTTATCCAGCTGTTTACCCCGCAGGCTAGCGAGGAAGGTCCACAGCCACGCATTTCTGTAGGTGGGGGCTCTTTTAATACGCAGCGGTTAAGTGCAGGTATTAGTGGCCGAGAAGGAGGCACGAGCTACAGTTTCGCGGGAAGTCATTTTAATACCGAGGGTCAACCCATTCGCCGCGATGGTGATGATAAAGGCTACGACAACACTTCGGCTATGGCGCGAGTTTCCCATACGTTTGAAACCGGCGCAGAGATGGGCGTATTAGCACTGAGAGCCAGGGGTAACAACGAATATGACGGTGGCGAAAACGACTTTGTTCAGCAAGTCGCAGGCGTTTATGGCGAACTCCCGCTAACCGACAACTGGCGTAGTCGTCTCACCCTGAGTGAGGCGCGTGATGAGAGCGATAATATCGACGACTTTGGTGATTCGGTATTCGATACCAAAGTACGTACAGCCCGTTGGGAGAATACTTTTACAAGTGGTGCGCATGAGCTTATCGCTGGCGTTGAATACAGCGAAGACCAGGTCAGCGGTACCACCGATTACGACGAAACTAGCCGCAGTAATGCGGCAGTTTTTTCTCAAGCGCTGCTGGATTTCTCACCTGTTACGCTGCAAGCAAGCCTAAGGTTTGATGACAACGAATCCTATGGTGAAGAAGTCACCGGTAGTTTGGGATTGGGCTATGACGTAGATGGGCACCACACACTACGGGCAAACTACGGTACCGCTTTTAATGCACCTACTTATAATCAGCTTTACTTCCCAGGCTTTGGTAACCCTGATCTAGAGGCTGAAACGTCTGACACTATTGAAGTGGGCGTGCGTGGCCAGTACAGCAGTTGGTTTTGGGATGCCGCGCTTTATCAAACGGATATTGATAACCTAATCGCTGGCCAGGGGCTGCAAACCAATGTCCCTGAAAGCCGTATTCGTGGCGCGGAACTGGCCGCTGGCCTTCAGCTCGATGATTGGACGCTGGCAGCCGCGCTGACCTATACCGACCCCGAAAATCGTCAGACAGGTAACCGCCTGCAGAACCGCGCTACCCAAAGTGTTCGTTTGGATGCGGATCGTGAGTTAGGTGAGTGGTCATTCGGTGGGTCATGGGTCGCGCAGAATCATCGCTACCGCGATGCGCAGAACGCAGATCGGCTAAGCGGCTATGGGCTAGTGAATCTTCGTGCCGGCTGGCAGTTTGCCCCGCTTTGGAGTGCTCGGGTGACCCTAGAAAATGCGCTGGATCAAGACTACATCACGACGCGTTCATTTGATGGCGCTGACTACATTAACGCAGGCCGAGCAGGCTTCTTGAGTGTTCATTTTGGCCAATAGAAAACGTGGTGTAACGCGCGGGGCCCTGGGCCTCGCGCTGCTATTAGTGACAACCGTGGCATCGGCACACGACCACTCGCGCTGCGCCGTGGATGATCGTGGCCGAGAGGTCTGTCTTTACAATGCGGCTCAGCGTATTGCCACGCTGTCGCCCGGTGCGACTGAGCTGACCTATGCCGCTGGCGCAGGGGATCAAGTGGTCGCGGTCGTTTCCTATAGCGACTACCCGCCGGAAGCCAAAGAGGTTGCCTCAGTGGGCAGCCACACCCGAATTGATTTAGAAAAGCTGGTGGGCTTGGCTCCCGATTTAGTCATTGGCTGGGTAACCGGCAACCCGGCTGAACAGCTTGAAACCCTCGAAGCCTTGGGCATGCCGGTGTTCTATATTGAACCCCGCGATATGGAGGGCGTGGCCAGCGCCATTGAACGTTTGGCGAGGCTGGCGGGCACTGAAGCGGCCGGTCAGGCGGTGGCTGATAATTTCCGAGATACCATGGCCGCGCTTGAAGCGCGCTACGGTGATCGCGAGCCGGTACCCACGTTCTATCAAGTATGGGACGAGCCGCTGATGAGCGTTAACGACCAGCACCTAATTGGCCAAGTGGTCGAAATGTGTGGCGGGGTGAATGTGTTTGGCGGGCTGTCGCGGCTGGTGCCGCGTATCGATGATGAGGCCGTGTTAGCAGCGAATCCAGAAGCGATTGTTGCCGGGGGCATGGGCGAAGAGAACCGTCACTGGCTGACCCACTGGGAGCAGTACCCTAACTTGATGGCGGTTGAGAAAGATAGCCTCTTTTTTGTGCCGCCTTCGCTGATTCAACGGCCCACACCGCGCCTGATGAAGGGCACCCAGATACTCTGTGAGAAACTTGATATCGCCCGTCAAAAACGCGAGCGACGTTAATGCTAGCGCGGCTAGGGTTTCCGCTTGGCTTGTTGTTGCTAGCCGCGCTGGCTTCGCTACTTATTGCCCTTGGCGTCGGCAGCGCACAGATTTCTCCGGCGCAAATTTGGGACGTGGCGCTTGGTCATATAGGGCAGGGTGGAGGTGACGCCCTGGCGCGTACCATGGTGATGGAGTTGCGCCTACCTAGGGCGCTCTCGGCGTTTGCCGTCGGCGGTTTGTTGGCGGTCGCGGGCGCCTTGATGCAGGTGCTACTGCGCAATCCTCTCGCTGACCCTTATGTGCTGGGCCTTTCCGGCGGTGCCTCTATTGGCGCACTGGCTGCCATGCTGGGTGGGTTAGGCGGGCTGGCGATTTCCAGCTCGGCATTTGGCGGCGCCTTGCTATCGACATTTTTAGTCTTTGGCTTGGCCCACGGCAGCGGCAGTTGGACACCTTCGCGGCTGCTGCTTACCGGTGTCGTGGTCGCGGCGGGGTGGGGCGCTGTGATTACCTTGATGCTGGCGTTGAGCCCCGCCGAACGCTTGCCGGGCATGCTCTACTGGCTGATGGGTGATCTCGCCTACGCGCGTACCCCTTGGCCGCCGTTACTGCTTTTATTGGCTACCTGCGTGGTGCTGATTCCGCTGGGGCGCAGCCTAAATGTGCTGGCCCGTGGCCCACAGCAAGCCGCTGCGCTGGGCGTTGCGGTCAGGCCGCTGGAGTGGTGCATTTACATTGCCGCCAGTCTGCTCACCGCCGCGGCCGTGACCACCGCAGGCAGCATAGGCTTTGTCGGTTTAGTGGTACCGCATATGCTGCGCCTGCTGTTAGGCAACGACCAGCGGCTGATACTGCCCGCCTGTGCGCTGGCAGGCGGCACGCTATTGGTGCTGGCGGATACACTAGCGCGCACCATGATTGCACCAGAGCAACTCCCCGTTGGAGTTATTACCGCGCTACTGGGCGTGCCCACTTTTCTGTTTCTGCTCTACCGGAGCCGCTGATGAGCGTACTGGCTACCCGAGACCTCATCATCGACGTACCGGGACGTGAAGGCGGCACGCCGCTTAATTTAACCGTTGAACCAGGCCAGGTGTGGGGTGTGTTAGGCCCAAACGGTGCGGGTAAAACCACACTGCTGCATACCTTGGCAGGGCTGCATGCCCCACGTTCAGGCAGCGTTCAACTCAACGACGCAGCGCTTGGTCAGCTGCGCCGCCGCCACATCGCCCAGCGTTTAGGCGTGGTATTTCAAGATCGCCAAGATGGCTTCCCGGCGACTGTGTTGGAAACGGCACTGATTGGCCGCCATCCCTACCTATCCCCATGGCAGATGGAGGGCGCCGATGACTACGCCCGCGCCGAAGCCGCCCTGGAGCGCCTGGATGTGGCGCACCTGCGCGACCGCTTGGTCAGCACGCTTTCCGGTGGCGAGCGCCAGCGGGTGGCAATAGCTACTGTGCTGACCCAGGCGCCCAACCTGTGGTTGGCCGACGAGCCCACCAACCATCTTGATCTTCACCACCAGAGCGCTGTAATGGCGCTGATGGCAGAACAGGCTGCTAAAAGCCAAGCCGTAGTGATGTGTCTACACGACCTAAACCTGGCTGCCCGCTGGTGCGACCATATTTTACTGCTCTATCCCAATGGCGAAGCGTGCTGGGGCCCGCGAGATAGCATGCTGGTGCCCAGTGCTTTAGAAAGCCTCTACCGCCAGCGACTAGCAGTGGTAGAAGTGGATGGCGTGCCGGTTTTTGTGCCGATAAAAGGGTGATGCTGGTTTTAATGCGCAGCCAATTAAGGATAAATCCTCAAATGCTGCGGAAAAGGTTATTTAACGCGTCGATTGGCAATCTTATAGACTTCTTTATCGCGCCTAGCCCCCTCGGCAATAATTAATACCTGAATGGCGTCACCGTCCAGCTTGTAAACAATGTTAATGTTGCCGGTGCGCATCCGCCGACATCCCGCCAGGGTACCCCGAAGCGGTTTTCCAAGCTTGCCGGGTTCTCCGTCGCGGATGCGTTCCTCGATGACGTCAAGGATAAGCTTTGCGGCGGCAGAGCCCCGTCTCGCCAAATCCCGTTGGACGTGAGGGCGGTAAATAACCTACCAAGCCATTGATTATTCGCCCTGGCTGAAGAGCAAGCGCATATCGTCGTGAGAGAACGCCTGGTCAACTTGCTTGCCAAGCGATCATCGAACGATGACCTCAATGCGCAGCCCTTCCAATTCGTCTATTAACTTCTGGTACTCCTGAACATTCATAAGGACGGCTGCTGTCAGGTTGTCTTGGTACTCAATTAGAAAACGCTTTGACTTTAAATGTCCGGTAGAAGTGATGGCCCACCATGAAAGCTCCTCAACCATCTAATGAATGTATTGCACTCTGGGTCTTCGTTCACCCAGTTATTGAAAAATAAATAATAAGCCATTGGCTAAATTGTGTTTACGGAATTTTCTTTTTCTAAACAATTTATGTCTTAAGTGAAAAAGTCATTCGTTGAGTTTCAGGAGGATAATAAGCGTTGTGTTGTCAACCGTTATAAAGAGGCCGTACGAATGGAAAAGCTCATTATTACCGCTGCAGTAAACGGTGGAATAACCTCACGCGGAAAAAATCCGAGTGTTCCTTACACTCCTGAAGAAATTGCTGAGTCTATTTACCAGTGCTGGCAGGCTGGTGCGAGTATTGCCCGTATACATGCTCGCGACTCGGAAGGTAGCCCAAGCTACGACTTCAATGTATGGAGAGAGATTGTTGAGAGAGTTCGCGAACGCTGTGATATTTTAATTAATTTAAGTACTTCCGGACTAAATCTTCCTCCACATTTAGCTCCAGAAGAGGCATGGAATCATCTTTCTCTATGCCCTGAAATTGCATCTTTTAATTGCGGGTCAGTTAATCATGGGGCTAAGCCGTTTGTTAATCCACCTGCATTGGCTAAAAAACTTGCCGAAGATATTAATAGGTTCAACGTGATTCCGGAGGTTGAGGTTTATCACTCAGGTGTAATTAACGAAGCGGTATCTTTGGGAAAGGAGGGCTTTCTGAAATTACCGATGCTCTTCTCTTTTGCTATGGGAATTCACGGAGGTGTGACAGCTGAATGTAAAAATTTAATGAATCTTATAGATAATATACCTGATGATAGTATGTGGTCTGCTATAGGGATTGGTAGAAAACAGCTGCCAATTAATATACACACAATACTTCTTGGAGGTCACGTCCGCACGGGGTTGGAAGATAATGTTTATTATAATAAAGGGGAGTTAGCAACTGGAAGTGCTCAGCTTGTGGAGCGCATCGTTCGCATTGCACGTGAGCTTGGGCGTGATATTTCAAGTCCCGATGAAACCAGAGAGGCCATCGGGCTTAATTTTGAGAGGGCAGTTGCATGAGTATAGTTCATCGCCCCCGCCGGATGCGTAAAAATAATGAATTTCGTCAACTTGTTAAAGAAAACGGTTTAACTCTGAGTGATTTAGTACAACCTATATTTATCGAGGAGGTTGCAATTGAGCGTACTCCTATAAAGGAACTCCCAGGTATTTGTCGAATACCTGAATCATTGCTTTGTGAAGAGATAGAGTCACTTTATGAGCTAGGTATCCGTTACGTCATGCCATTTGGAATATCCCATAATAAAGATGGCCTTGGTAGTGATACTCTTTCCAATGATGGGTTGCTGGCACGCATGATTCGTACCATTAAGAAATGTAGATCCGATATGCTGGTTATTCCAGATATCTGTTTCTGCGAATACACCACTCATGGCCACTGTGGAGTAGTTACGGAAGGACAAGTTGACAACGACAAAACTGTCGAAAACCTAGTTAAGCAATCCCTTGTTGCTGCTCAAGCAGGTGCTGATATGTTAGCACCATCATCTATGATGGACGGGCAGGTGGGGGCAATACGTCATGCACTGGATAAATCTGGTTATACCGAGGTTGCCATACTGGCCCATGCGGTAAAGTTTTCATCTGCTTTTTATGGCCCCTTTCGTTCCGCAGTTGACTGTAAGCTTGAAGGCGATCGTCTAGGTTATCAAGCGGATAATGCAAATGGCCGTCAGGCTATGATTGAAGCCCGCCTTGATGAGGAACAAGGGGCTGACATTCTGATGGTAAAACCTGGTACGCCCTATTTAGACATCGTTAGCCAACTTCGAAATCGCACTGATCTTCCTTTAGCTATTTACCAAGTAGCCGGTGAATATGCCGCTATCAAATTCGGCTCGCAAGCTGGTGCTTTAGATGAAAAAGAAACCGTCATGGAGGTCATGACAGGTTTCAAACGTGCAGGCGCCGACATCATAGTTAGTTACTATGCACACCAAATAGCTCAGTGGCTAAGTGAATAAAACCATAGGCTGAAACATGGCTATATGAGGTGCCTGCTTGGCGGACAGCTCAGTTAACACCTCCATCTTGTTCATGGGCGCTATGCACTATGTGCTATGTGCTATGTGCTATGTGCTATGTGTGTAGGTGTTGGACAAGGAATGGCTATCATTGTTGAACGCTGTGACTAGCTAGACTTGATTTTCAAAGCTGTCCCGCGAGCATAATGTTTGCGGGACATGATGAACAAACCTGCACCTACCAACGCACCGCCTATAATCTCGTGCCATTCAGGACGTTGTCCGATCAACATGAATGCAACCAGGGCAGCGAATAGTGGACAGAGAAACAGGAAGCCGCTCGTATGCACGGAGCCGCCAATCTTTAACGCCGCAAACCAAAGCCCTATCGCCCCAGTCGATGCGGGAATTGCCAGCCACATAAACATTCCCCAATGGTAAGCATCAGTGGGTAGAGAAAAAGGCTGTTTGCTGAATGCTGCTATCGCAATAAGCAGCAGAGAGCCAAGCAGCATTTGCCAGAAGGTGACTATCCAGGGAGAATACGTAATTGCAAATTTCTTGCTTAACACGGTGGAGCATGCCCAGCAGGTTGAAGCTAACATAACAAACACTTCCCCATGCCCGATCCCATGGGTTCCATCACTGTCGATACCAATGCAGATCACCACGCCAATAAATGCAAAAGCTAAGCCTATCAGAGCAAGTGTAGATGAATGTTCCCCCAGAATCAGCCAGGCTAAGACAACCACTATTAGAGGATTACTGGCCATTAGGATAGCTGCTATTGAGGAGGTAGTCGCTGTTAGTCCAATATTGAGCAGCGACATTACTCCCGCAGTCTGAAATCCACCAATTATTAACAGTTTTATCCAAGGAAGGTCTTTAAAAAATATCTTATGCTTTCGCATTTGCATCAAAACAAAAGGCGATAAAGATACTGCTGCGATAAGGAAGCGAGCAGATGCTAACCACAAAGGCGACATATCTTCCATGACGATCTTTGTGCTGACAAAAGAAGATCCTTGCAGAAACGTGGATGCGATTATCAGAAAGTAATAGTGCTCAGTCAGTGGTTTTAGCGAAAGCTTCATATATTCCTCTACCTGCTATTTCAATAAGTAGAGGAACAATATCAATCTCATTCGAATCTTATTCTTCCGTACACGACAATTTTATTTGAGAACGGGACAGGTCGTTCAAATACTCTCGCGGGGATTTTCCCGTTACACGCTTGAACATGACAGTAAATGCACCTTGTGAAGCATATCCTAGGTCTTCAGCAACTTGGCTGACACGTTCTCCGGTGCTTAAACCCGAAATTGCGCTTACGATGCGCACCTGTTCCCTCCATTGAATAAAAGAAACACCTGTCTCGCTGCGAAATAGTCGGGTTAACGTACGAGTGGTTGCTCCGACCTCATTCGCCCAATCTGCCAATGAGCGTACATCCCCAGGATTTTCCATTAATGTATCGCATATTTTTTTCAAGCGCTTATCTCTACCCATGGGAAGCTTTAATCCAGCCTCAAATGCATGCCTCATTTCTTCCAGTGTTAGTCTCAATAAGCGCTCTTCAAAACTGTCAGGCTGGTAATTTATCGGGAAATAAGAGGCTCGGATGAGTAATTCCCGCAAGAGGGGAGTGACACCGATACCTACTGGATAATTAGGTAAGTTTAAGATGAATGACTCAACATTTACATATAATGTTCGTAAAGAAACCGAGGTGCTGGCACTCATTTCATGCTCTACGTCAGGGGGCATCCATACGCCACGAAACGGAGGTAACAACCAATATTCATCGCAAGTTTTTAGTCTCATGGTACCTGCGCTGGCATATATTAACTGTCCGCGCTGGTGTTGATGTGGAAGAATATGATGGCCCGCAGGGTACTCTTTGGACATTGATACCACTGGGTTTTTTGCATTTTCCCATCTATCAAGGTGCTCATTTGGTGAGTGGTCAGTATTCATTCATTCGGGGCTCAATATTTGAAAAGAAATAGATGGTAATGCCTCTGTGATCGTACCAACTTCCATCAGTTTTCATATAGAGTCTGTTGACGCTGCCGCGCGCGTCGCGATGAAGCGTCAACAGAGCCTGGCATAACCCCTTATTTCCCCAGTTGGCTTTACTGCTCCATTTCATCCCGCCAGGAATGGCGTGGTGCGAAGCCGACCAAACGCCGTGCTTTTTCGTTGCTGTAGAAGGTCTCAAATTCGCCCATTTCGCGCTTGATCGACACCCCGGCGTAGAAGCGTTCGATGACTTGGGCGTTCGCATCGTAACGCGGCACGCCGGTGCCTGGCTCCAGTTCGTCGGAATAGCATTAACCAACTCTGTTAACTAGGAGGTATCAATATGCCTATCGTGACTATCCAGCAGTCGCCGCGTTCAGTCGAAATGAAGCGTGAACTGGCCCATAAAATCACCGAAGCGTTTGTGCAAGCTTACGAAGTTTCACCTGAAGCGGTGCAAATTTTCTTTGCTGAAACCAGTCATGAGAATTGGGCAAAAGGGGGCGAGCTAGCGACTGATTGGAAGAAGCAGTAGTGGCTGCCACTTCTCCGGATGTCTGCGGTGGTAACTGGCGTCGCAGTGGTTGCCTCGAGCGTATTTTTCACCAGCAAAACATAAAGCTCCTCCGAAAATGATTTTGTGGTCTACACTAAAATTGATTTGGTTCTTCGTTGATTCGATCGATCATCGTCTGACCTTAACAGCCGGACCCTGACAATAGAGCATCTACAAAATCGGGAGGTCGTTATGATCCATCATGTTTGGGGGCTCCTCCATCATCCTGAAAGAGAGTGGCATTCGATCCGTGGCGAGCATGAATCAGTCAGCCATCTTTATGCTCATCATGTCCTTTTACTCGCTGTTATTCCCGTTGTATGTGCGCTGATAGGCACTACTCAGGTCGGCTGGACCTATGGTGGCTCTGAAACCTATAAAGTCTCACTTGCCAATGGTATTGCATTAGGCGTGGCTTTTTATGCGTTGATTCTAATGGCTGTTGCTATTGTGGGCAGTATGATCCATTGGTTGGCCCGTCGTATAGACACTCGGCCCAGCCGCCGCGATTGCCTTATTTTCGCGGGGTACATTGCGACACCGATGTTCTTGTGTGGCGTTTTTGCCCTCTATCCGGCTTTCTGGTTCTGTATGCTGGGTATGGTGATCGGGCTGCTCTACAGCGCATATCTACTCTATAAGGGAACCCCCAGCTTTTTAGGCATCAGCCATGAGCGCGGGTTCATCCTGTCAACTACGACGCTGGGTATCGGTGTTTTGGTGCTGGAGGCACTGCTCGTGGTGATTGTACTGCTGTGGAGTATGGGCACGGATCACAGCGTGGTGTGGCATCTCTTTCGATGAAGGGCCGCCCTGGCGTACTTGGTACAGGCGCTAGCTAAATCGCACTACGAAATCGCATGATCTGTTTGCTATCGACAGGGTCGTCTATCACGTGGGCATGCACCCCAAAGGTCTGCCGGAGGCGGTTGGCGGTGAGTACGTCGTGAGGATGGCCGCTGTCGATCAGGCGGCCACCATCCATCACGCCGATGCGGTCACACTCCATGGCCTGATTAAGGTCGTGAAGAGAGATAATTACCGTAATCGACAACTGCCTGACCAGTTCAAGAATCGACAGCTGGTGACGAATATCCAGATGGTTGGTGGGTTCATCCAGTAGCAGGATTTTCGGCTGCTGGGCCAACGCCCGGGCAATATGCACGCGCTGGCGCTCGCCGCCTGAGAGGGTGTGCCAAAGCCTGTCAGCCATGTGCGTCATATCCACATCAAACAGCGCTTTAGACACAATAGCGTCATCTTTGCTTGACCAAGGACGTAAGGCGGTAAGGAAGGGCGTACGTCCCAGTGATACTACTTGGCGCACGGTAATTCGGTCGGTGGTGTCCGCCTGTTGCTCAACCAGGGCAATGGACTGGGCAATCGCCCGCTGCTTGAGAGTGTGCAGAGGCTGGCTACCCATCAGCACACGGCCTGATTTGGGTTTGTTCAACCCCGCCAGCAGGCGCAGAAGGGAAGTCTTGCCCGAGCCGTTCGGCCCCACCAGGCCATAGGTTTGGCCTGGCTCGACGGTGAGATTAACGTCAACAAGCAGTGGCGTTCCATGCACCGCCCAAGTGAGCTGTTCAGCCGATAAACGCATTAAGACCTCTTGCCGCGAATAAGAATAAGCGCAAAGGCAGGCGCGCCGATCAGCGAGGTAATCACCCCGATCGGTAGCACTTGGCCGGGTATAAGAGTGCGGGAAAGGATATCTGAGCCGATCAAAAATACCGCGCCAGCAAGAGCAGTGGCGGGCACTAAGCGTGTGTGTTGACTGCCTACGATAAAGCGCATGGCATGGGGAATCACCAAGCCCACAAAGCCAATCGACCCCACAATAGACACCATCACCGCCGTGACCAGCGCCATGGCGATAATCAGCATGCCCCGTACGGGGCGTACCGCAATGCCCATGGAAGCGGCGCTGTCGGCACCGAAAGTAAAGGCATCCAGTGAGCGCCGGTGCCATAGGCAAACCAGTAGCCCAAATAGCGCGCCAGGCACCGCCAAAGTCACATCAGCCCAGCGCACACCGGAGAGGTTACCCATCAGCCAAAACATAATGCCCCGTGCCTGCTCGGCGCTCGCTGATTTAGTAATGATAAAAGCGGTCAGCGCATTGAACAGTTGCGACCCGGCAATGCCTGCCAGAATAATCGCCCCTGCGGCCTGAACGCCGCGCCCGCCGCCCACACCGCTGTTGGCCGCATGGGCGAGCATGACCACGATACCAAAGGCAAGCAGGGCGCCCACAAAGGCACCCAAAGAGAGCGAAAGCGCGCCTGCGCCTAATCCAGCCACTGCCACGGCGACCGCACCGGTAGAAGCCCCGGCGGAAATGCCCATTAAGTAGGGGTCAGCCAAAGGGTTACGCAGTAGCGCCTGAAGCACGACGCCCGCCAGCGCCAGGCTGGTGCCGCAGCAGGCAGCGACCACGGCGCGGCTAAGCCGGTAATTCCAGATAATCCCCGTATCGATTCGGTCTACAGGGTAATCCGCGCCAAACAGCTGATTGGCGAGTACTTTGAAAATGGTATCAACCGGGATCGGTGTCTCGCCAATGGCGGTACCCGCGATCAGCGCTGCCACTAGCACCAGCGGCGTGATCCATAGCCAGCGCAGTCCAACCCCCGCCGTTGATAGCCGCGTTAACGCTATGCTCATTGGTCAAATGCCATCGTCGATAGCGCCTCGGCCAGTGTTTCAAGGCCATAAATAGTGCGCATCGTAGCGCTCATGGCATGGGCATTCATCTCCACGATGCGATTGTTTTTAACCGCGCTCATCTCGCTAGTGACCGGGTCACTGCGCAGAAACTCGCGCTTGGCTTCAATGTCGTCGGCAGGAAAGCGGCGGCGATCCATGTGGGCGATAACAAGTACATCGGGGTCAGCTCTTGCGATGCTCTCCCAGCCTACTGTGGGCCACTCCTCATCGGACTCGATCACATTACGAATGCCGAGTTTGTCCATCATATAGCCCGGCGCGCCTAACTGACCCGCAACAAAAGGGCTAACCCCCAGGTCTGTCGATGAAAACCAGAATGCCGCCGACAGGTCTTCCGGCAGATCAAGGCTGCTCGCCAGCTCAATAGCACGCGCTTCACGGTCAATAAGATCGGCCACCAGCGCTTCGCCAGCGTCTTGTACATCATAAATCTGGGCAAGCTCGGTAATGCCTTTATAGATTGAATCCGTTGAAAAGGCAGCCGTGCGGGTACCGTCGCCGCCGGTAGAGTTATCCTTGGTATCGCAGTCAGCGGGCATAATATAGGTGTTAATACCCAATTCATGAAACTGTTCACGGGTGGCGACGCTACCGGTGGGGCCAACGTGCCACTCGTACTGCACGGCCACCAGGTCAGGCCGCTTATTGACCACGGCTTCAAAGCTTGGATCGTCGTTGGCGATCCGCTCGATCGCTTCATTGGCTTCAGCAAACTGGGGAAGAACCGGATTGAACCACACCGAGGTGCCATTGACGCGGTCAGCGAGCCCTAGTGAGTAAAGTATCTCTGTGGCCGATTGGCCCACCGTCACTGTTCGCTCTGGGGCCGACGCCACACTGATCTCTACGCCGCAGTTGGTTAAGGTCACGGGATAGTTCGTTGGATAGTTTGTTGAATAGCTCGTTGCATCGGCCGCTGCGTAAGAGGCGGGCAGCAGCGTGGCACTCAATAGGTAACGTAGGATGTTCATTTAGGTTTCCACAAAAAGGCATTTTTGAATGTTTTGTAATGTTATAACATTATATATTGCTCGATGAAGAGCAGTTTTCTCCATCAGCTATTTTCAGACAAAATATCCAAAAAGCGTTGCCGCGCGGCAGGCGGGAGGTTATCGGGCAAGTCGTCTGTGCTGGCAGCGGTGTCGCCCACCTGGATCAGCATTACCATGCCCATGCTGTAATGAGGGGAGCATTTAATACCCCAGATGCCTTCTTCAGTAAGGGTTACTTCGATTTCTTCATTGATATTGCCGATAAAGGCTTCCCCGCCCGCGGGGATCATTCCTTCAATAGTGGCTGCATTGTGGCCAGCATGGGTGGCAAGAAACTTCACCGTATCGCCCGGTTGAACAACCAGGTAGCCGGGCGCAAAAAGCATTGGGCCGCTATCGTCGCGGTTAAGCATTTCAACAGTGTGGGTTTGGGGGGAGTGTGTCTCGGCTACCGCCGCTAGCGGTAAAAAGCCGGACGTTAAAAAAAGCAGCACGGCAGTGCTTAGCAGCATCTTCATGATAATTAGATCCGTTGGAAGACAATTAGCGGCGCACCACCCTCGGGATCAGAAACGATCCGAGCAGCGAGGTAGTAGGTGCGCAGCAGCACTTACTATTCTGACAGGTTGAAGTCAGCGAGCTTGTCGGCAAGGGTTTCTAGCGCAAAGATCGAGCGAATCGATGGATCCATTGCATGAGCGTCGATCTCAATGATGCGATCATTCTCCACGGCTGCGGTGACGCTGGTGACGGGGTCGGCGTAAAGAAACTCGCGCTTAAGCGCGATGTCGTCGGCCGGGAAGCGGCGCCGATCCATTTTGGCCGCGGCAATAAAGGTAGGGTTGCTACGCGCAATGGTTTCCCAGCCCACGGTGGGCCACTCCTCTTCGGAAGTCACCACGTTGGTAATGCCCAACTGCGTCATCATCCACCCTGGCACGCTGTTAACACCCGCCACGTAGGGGTCGATGTTGAGATCGGCCGAGGAGTACCAGAAAACGCCGCTAAGGTCGTCGGGTAAATCAAGGCTATTCGCCTTTGCCACGGCGGCCTCTTCACGTGCTTTAAGATCGGCAATCACCGTGTCGCTGCGTTCAGTGACGTCAAAGATCTGGGCTAGCGTCGCAATGCTCTCGTAGAGTAGCTCGGTCGCGAAGAGATCCGTTCGAGTGCCGTCCATGCTTTGGTCGTTGTCTTTACCAACGCACTCGGTGGGTAGCGTCCAGACAGGGATACCCGCTTCATCAAACATGGCAGGGGTACCCACCATGCCAGACGGCCCGACCATCCACTCATAGGCGGAGACCACCAGATCTGGATGTTTGGTGACCACACTCTCATAACTTGGCGCGTTATCCGCAAGCCGCTCCACCTGCGCATCGACCTCGGCAAACTCCTCCAGCACCGGGTTAATCCACAGGGCGGTGCCGACCACTTTATCGCCAAGGCCCAGCAGGTAAAGCATTTCAGTGGGGGCTTGGCCGATACTCACCACGCTTTCCGGTGCCTGTTCCAAAGTGATCTCGTGTCCGCAGCTGGTGAGCGTAAGCGGGTAATCGGTGGCGGCATAAGCCGCCTGTGTAAGGCCAACAGCGCTCGCGGCGATGGCCGTGGTCAATCTCAACATCATGTACACTCCCGTGCATGATGAGCTTGGGATTCGGCCAGAAAATAGTGACCGAGCCACTTCGCTCTATGTTAGTCATATGTCGGCAGTTCTCCTGACTGACGGGTCATGGCTAGCTCGCCTTCCCAGACAATGTGTCCAGTGGCATCAAAGAGCATCGCTCACCGCCTACAGTTGCGGGGGCAGTTCCGTTTCGCGGCAAGCCGCGGCGGATTCTCTATTAAGTTCCGGGGGGAACACCGACATTAGCCATACTAAGTTGTAGGCGGATAGCGAACAACAACAGCCTGAGGATTTTGCGAGACCCGGTGATTGACAGTGGAGGTAAAAAGGCAACCATCACGCATTAGATTGGCCTCGCCGCCATACCTTCCTCTATACTAAATGCCTTTTATATTTCCACTTCTTTATGAATGGTTTTATTATCTCCCGGCTATATATCATGAAAAATATTCAAGATCGACGGTCGTCAAATCAGTTGGCAGATGTTGGCCTGTTGACGGGCATGACCAGCACGGGAGGTGCCGGTGAGTGAGTTTCCCTTTGCGGCCGTTGTTGGCCAGGAAGCGCTGAAAACAGCGCTGCTGCTCAATGTGATTAATCCCCAGATTGGCGGCGTGCTGATCAGCGGCCCCCGGGGGAGCGCCAAATCAACCCTGGCACGGGCATTGGCGGCTATTCTGCCGCCGGACAGCCAGGGGCAAAAACCGCCGTTTGTCACCTTGCCGCTAGGCGCAAGCGAGGACCGCCTGACGGGAAGCCTGGATTTGCAGCGGGTGCTTGCCGAGCGTGAAACCACTTTCCACCCCGGCTTGCTGGCCAAGGCCCACGGCGGCGTGTTGTATGTGGATGAAGTTAACCTGTTACCCGACACGCTGGTCGATTTGCTGCTGGATGTGGCCGCCAGCGGGACCAACATCGTCGAACGCGACGGTATCAGCCATTCCCACCCGGCACGCTTTAGCCTGATTGGCACCATGAACCCGGATGAAGGCGAGCTACGCCCGCAGTTGCTGGACCGTTTTGGGCTGTGTATCGATCAGCCCGCGAGCATTAGCGTGGAAGAGCGAATCGCCATCGTCCAACAGCGCGAAGCCTTTGACCGTGACCCCACGCACGCCATGGGGGATTTCGAGGATGCCCAGGCCGCGCTGACCGAGCGTATTCAACAAGCCCAGCGCCAGTTGGTTGATGTCATTACCCCGTCCTGGGCGTATCACACCATCGCCTCGCGCTGTGAAGCCGCCGGAGTGGAAGGCCTGCGAGCCGATGTGACCTGGCACCGTGCCGCGCGCGCTCATGCTGCCTGGCGCGGCGCAAGCGAGGTAGCTCAGCAGGATATCGAGATCGTCGAGCCGTGGGTGCTGGACCATCGGCGTACCCAACCTCCCGAGCAGAATCCGCCGGCATCGCCGCCGCCGCAGGGTGAAACACCGTCGGGGGGTAACGGCGGTTCGTCGTCGGCATCTAACGAATCGTCGGGGGCATTCGACCAGCGCGGCGAGCAGGGCCAGTGGGGCGCCATGCCGCCCCAGGCGCAGCAGACGATTTCACAACCGGCCCCCAATCTGGCGAAAACTCCAGACGCCGATGCTCAGGACAAGGCAGCGGCAACCCCGGCCTCGGCAGGAAAAGGGCGTGCGGCAGGCAAGGGGCGCTCCCAGGCGGAAACCTCTCGCCTGGATAGCTTCGGCACCCTGGTCGCCAATCGCGGCCAGTGGCCCTGGCGAGAGATAAAAATGCGCAAATCCCGCGCGGGTCAGGCGACGGCGCACCTGGTGCTGCTGGACACCTCCGGCTCTACCCTGGGGCAGCGCTTGCTGGGCCAGGCGAAAGGGCTTGTGGAAGCGCTGGTGAACAAGGCCTACGCGGCACGCGAGCAGGTCGCCGTGGTGGGGTTCGGTAACGGCGGTGTGGTGCCGCTTCTGTCCCGGCGCCGTGCGCCCAAGCGCGTACAAGATGCGCTGGAGGCGGCGACGGGTGGCGGCGGTACGCCGCTGCGCGAGGCGGTTATCGAAGCCAGGCGCCTGATCCACCAGTGGCAACGCCGCGAGCCCGGGCTGCATATTCGTACCTATCTGATTACCGACGGGCGTACCCGTGAATCCGTCGCCGACCTTGGCCCGTTGGGCGACTGCATCTTGATGGATACCGAGTCGTCCAGAATCAAACGCGGCCAGGGGGCGCGCATCGCCCAGCAGCTGGGCGCAAGATACTGGACACCTTTTTCTGGACGGGAAACCCCATGAGTGACGATCGCCATACCAACCGCATGCAGCGCAAGAAAGACGTGGTCGACGAGCGCATCAGCCGTGCCACGGAAGAGCGCGGGGTGTTGATCCTGCTGAAAGGCAACGGCAAAGGTAAAAGCAGCTCCGCGTTGGGCACCATGGCGCGGGCGCTGGGCCACGGGCAGCGCTGTGCGGTCATCCAGTTCATCAAGGGGCGGCGCGAGACCGGCGAATACCTGTTTTTCCGCGATCAGCCCAACCTTGATTGGCACATCATGGGCCAGGGGTTTACCTGGGAAACCCAGGATCGCGAGCGTGATATTGAAGCCGCCCAGTCGGCGTGGGCAGTGGCCAAGGGATTGCTCGAAAACCCGGATTACCACCTCATCGTCCTCGATGAAATGAGCTACATGTTCAAGTACGGCTACCTTGATCCGCTGCCGGTGGTCGAAGCGCTTAACCAACGCCCGGCGCATCAAAACGTGATCATCACCGGGCGCACCATGGCGACGCCGCTTCAGGAAATCGCCGATACCATCAGCACGGTGCAAGACGAGCGTCACGCCTTTCGTGGGGGTGTTAAAGCCCAGGCGGGGATCGAATACTGATGAGCACAGCCCTGATGAGCACAACCACTGCAAGCTGCCCGGCGCTGTTTATTGCCGCGCCTTCTTCAGGGCAGGGCAAGACCACCTTTACCGCGGCGCTGGCCCGAGCCCTGCGCAACCAGGGCAAGGTGGTGCGCGTGTTTAAAACCGGCCCCGACTACCTGGACCCCCAGGTGCTGGCTCAGGCCGCTGGCCAGCCGGTCGACCAGCTTGACCTGTGGATGGCGGGCGACGCCTACTGCCGCCAGCGCTTTTATGAAGCCGCCCAAACGGCGGATATGATATTAGTCGAAGGCGCCATGGGCCTGTTTGACGGCGAGCCCTCCAGTGCCGACTTGGCCGCGCGGTTTGGCTTGCCCATGGTGGTGGTGATGGACGTCAAAGGCATGGCGCAGACCGCGGGCGCACTCCTGGCGGGGCTGGCGGGCTTTCGTGACGATATCCGCATTGTCGGACTTATCGCCAACAGCTGCGGCTCCGAGCGCCACCGCGAGCTGATCGAGACAACCCTGCCGACTGACATCCCGCTGCTCGCCGCCATCGCGCGCAACCCAGAGCTTTCGCTGCCCGAGCGTCATCTAGGCCTGGTGCAGGCCGACGAGATTCGTGACGATCTGGAAGAACGCTTTGAAAAGGGCGCAAGCGTTATCGAGGCGGAAAACCTGCCGCAAACGCTGCTCGCGCTGCCGCCGGTGACGTTTTACACCGCGCCAGAGATCGCCAAAGCGGCGTTGCCCTCGCTTGACGGGATTACCATCGGCGTGGCCAAAGACGCCGCGTTCAGCTTTATTTACCAGGCCAACCTGGACCTGCTCGAGCAGATGGGTGCTGCGCTGCGCTTTTTCTCGCCGCTAGACGATAGGGACCTGCCAAGCTGCGATGCGCTGTGGCTGCCCGGTGGCTACCCGGAAATTCACGCTGAGAAGCTGGCGGTCAACACGGCCATGCACGCGGCGATCAGGCAATTATTTGCCGACGACAAGCCGATTCTTGCCGAGTGTGGCGGGCTGCTTTACTGCCTGGAAACCCTGACCGACTACGACGAAACTACCCACACCATGCTGGGCCTGCTGCCAGGGCAGGGGGCGATGCGCGGGCGGCGGGGCTGCCAGGGAATGCAAACCGCCGAGCTGCTCGAAGGCCCGGTACGCGGCCATGCCCATCATCGCTCGATGGCCGAGGGAACGCCGGAACCCATTGCCCACGGCCGCCGCCAGCGCCACCCCGCGCCCGGAGAAGCCATCTTTCGTGAGCGTGGGTTGACCGCCACTTACTTGCACCTGTTTTTTGCCAACAACCCTGCCGCGATCGCGCTGCTGTTTAGCGGCAAAGCGTCGCCAGCGCGTCAGCCTATCGATTCTGAGGACCAGACCCATGCAGTTAAATAAGATACCCGCCACCGTGGTCACCGGCTTTTTGGGCAGCGGTAAAACCACCCTGCTGGCGAGCATTTTACGCCAGGTGACCGGCAAGCGAATTGCCGTGATCGTCAATGAATTCGGCGAGCAGGACATCGACTCAAGCCTGCTGCGCGGCTGTGCGCTGGACTGTGAGCCGGGCGGCGAAGCCAGGCAGCCATTGGAAGGCGAAGACAGCGGCATTTTTGAGCTGGCCAACGGCTGTATCTGCTGCACGGTAGAAGAAGAGTTTCTACCGGTGATGAAAAAGCTGGTCGCCCGCCGCGACGATATCGACCATATTCTGATCGAAACCAGCGGCCTGGCGCTGCCCAAGCCGCTGGTGCAGGCCTTCAACTGGCCGGAAGTGCGCCAGCACTGCACCGTCGATGCGATCATTACCGTGATCGATGGCCCTGCCGTGGCCGCCGGCCGTTACGCCAGCGATGTGGCCAAGGTAGAGGCCCAGCGCCAGGCCGACGAAAGCCTGGACCACGACCCCAGCCTGCAAGAACTGCTGGATGACCAGCTAAGTGCGGCCGACCTGGTGCTGGTCAGCAAGACGGACCTGCTCAGCCCGGACGAAAAGGCGCGGGTCGAGGCGTTGATTCAGGCGCGTGTGCCTGAATCAGTGAAGTATTTGTTTGTCGATCAAACCCTGGCCACCAACACCGTGCAACTGGAAGCCTTGATGGGCATCGGGGCGGCCAGCGAAGCAAACATCGACCTGATCGCCAACCACCACGATAAGCACCACGCCGAAGGCGCTCATCACGACCACGCCCACGACAATTTTGACTCCTGCGTAATCACCCTGGGCGAAGTCGACGGCGACCTGCTGGCGGCCAAGCTGCAACACATTGTCAAAACCCAGGAAATCTACCGCGCCAAGGGCTTTGCGGCGATTCCCGGCAAGCCGATGCGCCGGGTGATCCAGGCCGTGGGCGAACGGCTGGATGGCTACTTCGACCGCCTCTGGGCGGAAGGCGAGACGCGTCAAACCCAACTGGTCATCATTGGCAAGGCGCTGGACAGCGACGCGCTGCGTGAAGCGCTTGCCGAAGCAGAGGTAACAACAGCCGCCTAATGCACCTTTTTGCTGCCAAACCCGGCGGCTTTGTTGATGACGAAGGCATTGTCGATCTTCAACAGAGCCCTGCGGATGTCGTGATCCTATCGGCTGCCGATAGCAACCTGTCGGCTCTGGCCCAGGCGATTGATCGCCTGGGCGAGCGCTATCCGTCAGTGCGTCTGGCCAACTGGATGAACCTGGTCAAGCCCGCCGCCTACGACCTCTACGAGGATCGGGTGCTGGAAAAGGCGCAGCTCGTGGTGGTGTCGATGCTCGGCGGTCAGGCCTACTGGCAGTACGGCTACGAACGGCTGCTGGCCTGGTTGAACGCCAAGCCGGGCCGCCAGTTGATCCTGGTGCCGGGCTGCGACGCGCCGGACGATGCGCTGCTGGAAGCCTCGAGCGTCGACTATGAAAGCGCCCACCGGGTGTGGCGCTACCTGCGCGAAGGCGGCGTGGATAACGCCGAGCAGCTGTTGCGCTTTGTAGGCAGCGAATGTCTTGATATGCCCACCGCCTGGAAGGAGCCCAAGGTGGTACCTTCGGCGGTGATCTACGCGCCCAGCGACGCCTCGAGCCCATCCGGGCGCCAGGTGATGAGCCTGAGCGAATGGCGGGCCAACCAGCAACCGGATAGGCCGGTGTGCCTGCTGCTGTTCTATCGCAGCCACTTGCAGGGCGCCAATACCCTGGTTGTTGACGGCATGATCGAGGCGCTTAAAGCGCAGGGGCTTGAACCACTCGCCATCGCCGTTGCCTCCCTGAAAGAGGCCGACTGCATTGCGTTTGTCAATCACCTGATCGAGCAGACCGGCGTCATGCTGGTGGTCAACACCACCAGCTTCTCGATTAACCGCAATTCCGACGACACCTACCCGCTGGGCGGCGCGATTCCCGAGAGCGTTTTCGACGGCCAGCCGGTCATTCTCCAGGCGATTCTATCCAGCAGCACCGTCGAGGACTGGCAGGCCTCCGCCGCCGGGCTGAGAAGCCGGGATGTGGCGATGCAAGTCGTGCTCCCGGAGATGGATGGCCGGGTGATTACCCGGGCGGTGGGCTTCAAGGCGGAAGCGCTTTACAACGCGCGCAGCCAGCTGTCGGTAACCCATCACGCCCTGCATCCCGAGCGCACTGAGTTTGTCGCCAAGCTGGCGCGCCGGTTCTGCCACCTGCGCACCACCCCCAATCACGCCAAACGGCTGGCGCTGGTGCTGGCGAATTATCCCAACCGCGACGGCCGGATTGGCAATGGCGTGGGGCTGGATACGCCCGCCTCGACGCTGCAGATCTTAACCGCGCTGCAAACGGCAGGTTACCCGGTGAGCGACCTGCCGGCGAGTGGCGATGACCTGATCCGCCTGCTGCAAGGGGCGGTGACCAACGACCGCGACGTCATCGACCAGCGCATGTGCTGGCAAAGCATCAGCGTTGACGAGTATCTGGCATGGTTTTACACGCTGCCCGCCGAGCTCCAGGAAACGGTATGGACGCGTTGGGGCGCACCCTCTGATGACCCCAAATGCCGCCAGGGGCGGCTGATGATCTCGGGTATCCGGCTGGGCGAAACCTTCGTGGGCATCCAGCCCGAGCGCGACTTTATCGACGACCTGACCCAGTCTTACCACGATATGCAGCTGGCACCGCCGCACAGCTACCTGGCGTTTTACTTCTGGCTGCGCGAGCACTACCAGGTGGAAGCGGTGATTCACGTCGGCAAGCACGGCAACCTTGAGTGGCTGCCGGGCAAAAGCAGCGCCCTGAGCGCCGATTGCTGGCCGGATGTTGCGCTGGGGCCGGTGCCGCACTTCTACCCGTTTATCGTCAACGACCCGGGCGAGGGCGCCCAGGCCAAGCGGCGCAGCCAGGCGGTGATTATCGACCACCTGATGCCGCCGCTGGCCCGCGCTGAGCTGTATGGCGATATGGCCAAACTGGAAGCGCTCACCGACGAGTACTACCAGGCGCTGGACATGGACCCCCGGCGGGAAGCGTTAATCCGCGAGCAGATTCTGGAGCACCTGCGCGAGACCGGCATCGACCAGGAGTTGACCAAGGCCATCGACAGCCAGGACGAAGCGCTGATCCTGAACGAGCTGGATACCTTCTTATGCGACATCAAGGAATCGCAGATTCGTCACGGCCTGCACGTGCTCGGCACGCTGCCGCCCCAGGATAAAGTGGTCGGCACCCTGGTGGCGCTGCTGCGCTTGCCAAGGGGCGAGAGCATTGCCCAGCGTGGCCTGCTGCATAACCTGGCCGATGATTTGGCCCTGCACGATGACGGGCATGCGAATTTTGACCCGCTGATGGCCGATGCCGAGCCCTGGACAGGGCCGCGACCAGATGTGCTGCGCGAGCTGGATAGCGCCGCCTGGCGCAGCGGCAACGACACCCGCGAGCGGCTGGAAGCGCTGGCCCACCAGCTAGTCGAGGAGTACGTGGTCGCGCCAGGTCGCCTGGAGGCGTTGGCTGCCCGCTATCCCGCGACCGCCGAGCAGCTGCGCTACGCAAGGGACCAGCTGTGGGTGGCGCTTCAGCAGAGCGCCCAAATGGAAATCAGCTCGCTGCTGGAAGGCCTTGATGGCCTGTTTGTGCCGCCGGGGCCGAGTGGCGCTCCCAGCCGCGGGCGGCTGGATACGCTGCCCACCGGGCGCAATTTCTTCAGCGTGGACAACCGCTCGATCCCATCGCCCGCCGCCTGGACGCTGGGCGAAAAATCCGCCCAGGCGTTTGTCGAGCGCTACCTACAGGACAACGGCGACTACCCCCGCCGCCTGGGCTTATCCATCTGGGGCACCGCCACCATGCGCACCGGCGGCGATGACATTGCCCAGGCCTTTGCGCTGATGGGCGTGCGCCCCATCTGGTCGCTTTGCTCGCAGCGGGTGATCGACATCGAGGTGATTCCCTCGATGCTGCTCAACCGCCCGCGGGTGGACGTCACGCTACGGGTTTCCGGCTTCTTCCGCGATGCGTTTCCCAACGTGATCCGGCTGTTCGATGCCGCTGTGCAGGCGGTGGCTGCCTATGAGGAGCCGGGCAACAGCAACACTATCCGCGTGGCGGTGTTAGCCCGCCAGCAAACGCTGGAAGCCCAGGGGTTAAGCCCGGAAATGGCTGTTCAGGAGGCGAGCTACCGTATCTTCGGCAGCAAGCCTGGCGAGTATGGCGCGGGCCTCAACCGGCTGATTGAAAACCGCTCTTGGGAGAGCGCCGACGATTTAGCCGAAGCCTATCTGGATGCCGGGGCCTACGCCTACGGCCAGTTTAAGGAGTCGGGTACCGCTGCACGGGGTGCTTTTGAACAGCAGCTCCAAGGCCTGGATGCAGTGATGCAAAACCAGGATAACCGCGAGCACGATATTCTCGACTCCAACAGCTACTACGCCTTTCAGGGCGGGATGGCCAACGCCAGCCGAGCGCTAAGCGGTCAGGCACCGGTGATTTATCACGCCGACCACGCCAACCCTGCTGCGCCCAAGATTCGCACCCTGAAAGAAGAGCTGGCCCGGGTGATTCGCTCGCGAGTGCTCAACCCCAAGTGGATTAACGCCATGCGTGAGCACGGCTATAAAGGGGCTTTTGAGATGGCCGCCACGGTGGACTACCTGTTTGCCTACGACGCCACCACCGACTTGGTCGCCGATTACCAGTATGCCCAGGTCAGCGATGCGCTGGTGCTCGACAAAGCCAATCAGCAGTTTCTGCGCGAGCACAACCCGGCGGCGTTAGAAGAGATGGCCGAACGCTTACTTGAAGCCGCCCAGCGGGGCATGTGGCAAGCCCCTGGCGAGCATGGCGATGCGCTAAAAGACCTGCTGCTGGAAATGGATGAAGCCAAAGAGACCGGTGGTTATGTTGCCCAGCCCGCGCATTAAAGGCTGGTGCCCCGGCGCATGGCGGCCCATGGCCACAGGCGATGGCCTGTTGGTTCGGGTACGCCCGCCCATGGGAGAGCTTTCACGGCAACAAATGCTGGCGCTATGCGAGGCCGCCGAGACCTTTGGCAGTGGTTTGATCGAACTCACCAGTCGGGCTAATTTCCAGCTGCGCGGCGTGACCGACACCACTTGGCCGTCGTTAATGGCTTTTCTAGTCGAGCATCAACTGGTCAGCGCCGACCCGGAAGCGGAACGCCAGCCGCAGCTGATGCTGGCGCCACACTGGCAAGCGGGGGATGACTCGCCTACCATTGCCAGCCGGTTGCAAACGCGGGGCAGCGAATTAGCCGCCATGCCCGGCAAGGTAGGGATTGCCATCGATGCGGGAAAAGCGCCAGTGCTGTGCGACAGCGCCGCCGATTTTCGCATTGAACGCTCAATGGAAGGCGGCCTGCTGGTACGATGCGATGGCTATGCACTAGGCACCGCAGTAAGCGATGTGGAAGCCGCCGTTGAGCAGCTAATTCGCCTCACCCACTGGTTTGTGGAAAGCGGCGGCTGGGACGCCGGACGTATGCGCCGCCATAAAGCGCCATTGCCGGAGTGGGCACCTGCTGACACCGCCCCAGCAGCCTCCGGCGCCAAGCTGGCGCTGGGCAGTCATCCCGCTGGCCAGGTGGTGGGGCTGCCCTTTGGGCGCGCCACCGCTTCAATGCTGCGCGAAATGCTGCGTGAGTTGGTAGCGCCCGCCAGCGTCACCGCCGTTCAGGTTACGCCCTGGCGGCGCTTGCTGGTTAAGCAGAAATTAGTGCAGGGCGATGCAGCGCCAGCGGTGGATGGCTTAATCCGGCATAATAGCGATCTACGGCTATCAATAGATGCCTGCCCCGGCGCGCCTTACTGCGAGCAGGCGAGTGTCGCCACTCATCCGCTCGCGGAGCGGCTAAGCGGCCTGAAAAACAGTAGCGTCCATATATCTGGCTGCGCCAAAGGCTGTGCCCGCCAACAGCCTGCGGCATTATGCCTAG
Organism: Halomonas sp. SpR8; assembly: GCF_031010195.1. Taxonomy (GTDB): domain Bacteria; phylum Pseudomonadota; class Gammaproteobacteria; order Pseudomonadales; family Halomonadaceae; genus Vreelandella. Next base: position 51,889 of record NZ_JAUAMC010000007.1, read on the forward strand.
TCGGTCGCGATGGGCGCTTTGACGTGATTATCAATGGCCGCGCTGATAGCGCTCCAAAGGCCACTGGCCTGAGTGAATCTGAAGTCATAAGTTATTTGGAGAATTTGGGTGCCTCATAAGTACGAAACAAGCGGCCCGGCGATTTACCGGCAGTCATTTGCCATTATCCGCAGCGAGGCCGAGCTTGCCCGCTTTTCAGCGGAGGAAGAGACGGTCGCGGTGCGCATGATTCACGCCGCCGGGCTGGTGGAGCTGGCCGCGCATATTCACTTTCAAAATGACGTGGTCAATAAAGCCCGCGCCGCGTTAGAGCAGGGCGCCCCGATTCTTTGTGATGCACGAATGGTCTCGGAAGGCATTACCCGCAAGCGGCTGCCCGCGGATAACCAAGTCATCTGCACCCTTAACGATGAGCGCACCCCCACCCTCGCCCAGGAAATGGCCAATACCCGCTCGGCGGCGGCGCTGGAACTGTGGCGCCCACACCTTGAAGGCGCCGTGGTCGCCATTGGCAACGCGCCCACCGCGCTATTTCACCTGCTCAATATGCTTGAAGACCCGGCTTGCCCACGCCCCGCAGCGATTATCGGCTGCCCGGTGGGCTTTGTCGGCGCAGCAGAATCCAAAGAAGCGCTGCTGGCGAATACAGAGCTTTCCAGCTGTATCGTGCGTGGCCGCCTGGGTGGCAGCGCGGTGACGGTAGCGGCCATTAACGCCATGGCGGATCGCATCGAATGACCCAAGGGACGATTTATGGGGTTGGCTTAGGGCCAGGCTGCCAGGATTTAATGAGCGTGCGCGCCGACCGCTTGATTCGCGGCGCCAGCCACGTGGCCTATTTTCGTAAGAAGGGTCGCTGCGGCCATGCCCGCACCATCGTGGAGGGCTTGATTGCACCAGATGCAACCGAGCTGCCCATGGAATACCCGGTCACCACGGAAATCCCTTTCGACGACCCCCGCTACAACGAACTGCTGTCAGCCTTCTACGAGCGCAGCGTGGCCCAACTGATCGAGATGGCCGAGGCCGGTTGCGATGTAGTGGTGCTGTGCGAAGGCGACCCGTTTTTCTACGGCTCCTTTATGCACCTCTACACGCGGCTACTGAATCGCGTGCCGGTCTCGGTGGTGCCGGGCATTACCGGTATGTCGGCGGCGTGGACTGCCACCGGCCAGCCGGTTACCTGGGGCGATGACATTATGACCGTGCTGATGGCCACGCTGCCTGAAGAGGCATTGGCCGAGCGCATCGCCCACACCGACGCACTGGTGGTGATGAAGATTGGCCGCAACCTGGCCAAACTGCGCCGAGCGCTGGCTCAAGCTGGCCGTGAAGAGCAAGCCTGGCTAATCGAGTACGCCGCCATGACCCAACAACGCGTATTGCCACTAAGCGACGTTGGCGAGAGCGTGCCGTACTTCTCGATTGTGCTGATTCACGGCAACGGGCGGCGCCCATGAGGGGCTGGCTGAAAATCGTCGGCCTGGGGCCGGGTTCTGAGGCGATGATTACCCCGGAAGTCACGGCCGCGCTGCAGGATGCCACCGATGTGGTGGGCTACGTGCCCTACGTCAATCGGGTCGCGCCTAGAACTGGGTTAATTCGCCACGGTTCGGATAATCGCGAAGAGATTCGCCGGGCAGAGCATGCACTACAGCTGGCGCTTGAAGGCCACAGAGTAGTAGTGGTGTCTTCTGGCGACCCCGGCGTCTTTGCCATGGCGGCGGCGGTGTTTGAGGCTCTGGAAGGCGGTGATACCCAGTGGCGCAGGCTGGATATCCAGGTGCTACCAGGCATCTCCGCCATGCTGGCCGCCAGCGCAAGCGTAGGCGCGCCGCTTGGGCACGACTTCTGCTGCATCAATCTATCCAACAACCTCAAGCCTTGGGCGCTAATTGAAAAGCGCCTGCGATTGGCCGCCGAGGCCGACTTCGCCATGGCGTTTTACAACCCCCGATCCAAGGCGCGGCCAGAGGGTTTTGCGCGCGCCTTGGAGGTACTACGGGAAGCCTGTGGGCCGGATCGACTGATCATCTTCGCCCGGGCGGTTTCCACCCCGGAGGAGTCGATTCGCGTAACTACCTTAGGCGAGGCGACGCCGGAAATGGCCGATATGCGCACGCTGGTGATTATTGGTTCTCAGCAGACGCGCTTAATCGAGCGGGATGGCGCGCCGCTGGTGTATACGCCGCGTTCGGCTGATTAAGCGTCGTGATGATTAATAGTAGCCGCCAAGCCAGCTTATTACGTCATCGATACTATGAACTTCATGGCGAGGTGGCAGGTGAGGCCGCTCGATCATCACCACGGGCAGGCCGAGCCTACGGGCAGCGGTAAGTTTGGAAGCCGCGCCTTCGCCGCCGGAGTTTTTACATACGATGCGCTCAATCCGCTGGGTTTCCAGCAGGGCCAAGTCGCCCTCCAGGGTAAACGGGCCTCTATCGATCACGGCGGTATAATCAGCAAGCGAAGGCGGGCTGGTAGGCTGATCAACCAAACGCAGAACGTAATGGTGCTGGGGCTGGGCGTCAAAGGCAGCCAGGTGCATGCGGCCAATGGCGAGCAGTACACGCTGGGGCGGGCCAGCCAAGGCGCTCACCGCCTCATCGATACTTGCCACGCTCTGCCACTGGTCGCCGTCAACAGGTCGCCAGGCGGGCCGAGTAAGCGCAATGGCCTTAATGCCGCACTGGGCCGCTGCGGCAACTACATTAGCGCTCATCTGCGCAGCAAAGGGGTGGGTGGCATCGACAATATGGGTAATGCGCTCCTGGGCTAAAAAAGCCACAAGCCCACTCACGCCGCCAAAACCGCCAATGCGGGTCGGCAACGGCTGGGCTTTGGGCGAGTTCACCCGCCCGGCGTAGCTGAAAATAGCGGGAAGCCCGCGTTTCGCGACAGCGCTGGCCAAGGCGCTGGCTTCAGAGGTTCCCCCAAGAATTAGGATTTTGATCATGGCAGAGGTTAACAACGCTCCCTGGTTGACGCTATTAGGCTGGGGGGAGAGTGGCATAGCGGGGCTAAACCCGGCAAGCCGTGAAGCGCTGGAAAATGCCCAGGTGGTATTCGGCGCCCGCCGTCACTTACGCCTGCTGCCACCCCTGAACGCTGACCAGAACACTGAGATGCATGAATGGCCGGTGCCCTTTGCCGACGGTATTCCCATGCTGTTAGATCAGCGCGGCCGCCGGGTCGTTATGCTGGTCTCCGGCGACCCTTTCTGGTTTGGAGCGGGCACTTCCATATCACACCACCTAGCGGCAGACGAGTGGCAGGCGCTGCCATCTCCCTCCACCTTTAGCCTGGCGGCATCCCGTTTAGGCTGGCCGCTGGAGCGTTGCACTTGCCTGGGCTTGCACGCCAAACCGCTGGCGCGCATCCGCCCCTATCTGCATACCGGTAGGCGTTTATTGGTGCTGGTGAGAGACGGCGAGGCGGTGGCCGAGTTAGCGGAGTTGATCCAAAAGTTCGGCTTTGGTGACTCCCAGCTAACGATGCTGGAGTCCCTAGGCGGTGCCAATGAGCGCATTCGCCATTGTCGTATTGATGCCGCCTTACCCGATGATATTGCCCACCCGGTCGCGGTAGCGCTGGACGTCGCAGGCGCTGGCCCCGCCTTGCCGCTTACCCCCGGCCTGCCGGATCGCTTTTTTGAGCATGACGGCCAGATCACCAAACAGGCCGTTCGGGCGATCACGCTTTCCGCGTTAGCCCCCATGCCCGGTGAGCGGCTATGGGATATCGGCACCGGGTCTGCCTCCATCGCCATTGAGTGGCTGCTCGCCCATGGGGATAATCAGGCCATCGGCTTTGAGCGCCACCCCGAACGGGCAGCCAGGGCGCGAGCTAACGCAGTCAACCTGGGCGTTGACTGGCTGGAGGTCAAAGAGGGCAGTGCGGCTGAAATGCTCAACGAAGCACCGCTGCCGGATGCGGTGTTTATCGGCGGCGGGTTATCTCAAACTTTGTTAGACGCCTTATGGCAGCGCCTACCTAAAGGCGTGCGCATCATCGCCAATGCGGTGACCCTGGAATCGGAAGCACTGCTGGCCCACTGGCACCAGCAGGCAGGCGGCGAGCTGCTGCGCCTTGAACTGGCTAACGCCGCCCCCATCGGCACCCGCCGGGGCTGGAAAGCCAGTTACCCCATTGTTCAGTGGCGGGGCGTTCGATGAGGGGGCAGAAGCTAAAAGTAGCGGGGTTTGGCTTTCGCAGCGAAGCGCCGCTGGCGTCTCTGGTTCAAGCGCTTGATCAACTGATTGAGCAGTATGGCGCCATCGACCAACTGGCGGCGGCTCACTCCATGTTGCCATTGGTTCAACAGCTGGGCCGACTGCGCAGCCTTGAAGTTATCGCCGTGGCGGACGCCGAGCTTTCTACAGCGGCGACGCTCACCCACTCGGCTCGCAGTATGCAGGCTCGTGGTACCGGCAGTGTGGCCGAAGCCGTGGCGCTACTGGCGGCAGGGCCAGGAGCGGCGCTGCTTGGCCCACGACTCATATCAGCGGATCGGCAGGCGACTATTGCTGTGGCACAAGTTGCTGACTAGAGGAATGACGCAATGACCGTACACTTTATCGGCGCAGGCCCCGGCGCGCCGGATCTGTTGACCCTACGCGGGCGCGACTTAATCGCCGCCTGCCCGGTGTGCCTCTATGCGGGATCACTAGTGCCGGAGCAGATTCTGGAACACTGCCCGCCAGGGGCCAGGGTGATCAACACTGCGCCGCTCTCGCTAGACGAGATACTTCACGAAATTCAAACCGCCCACGCGCAAGGCTTGGACGTTGCCAGACTGCACTCGGGGGATCTCTCGGTATGGTCAGCCATGGGCGAGCAACTGCGCCGCCTTCGCGAGCTGGATATCCCTTATAGCATCACCCCCGGCGTGCCATCCTTTGCGGCAGCGGCGGCGACGCTAGGTCAGGAGTTAACGCTACCCGGCGTGGCCCAGTCGGTGGTGCTTACCCGCACGCCGGGGCGTGCCAGTGCCATGCCCAGCGAAGAGACCCTGGCCAACTTTGCCCGCACCGGGGCCACGCTGGCGATTCATCTCTCAATCCATAATCTCGCCCAGGTAGTGGAAAGCCTGACGCCTTACTACGGCGAGCAGTGCCCAGTAGCGATTGTATGGCGGGCCAGCTGGCCGGACGAGCGGGTAGTGCGGGGGCGGCTAGGCAGCATAGAAGGGCTGATTGATGACACCATGCAACGCACCGCGCTGATATTGGTAGGGCCAGTGCTGGAGAGCGAAGACTTTGATGAGAGCAGCCTCTACGCGGAGGGCTACGACCGCCGCTTCCGCCCACAGTCGGCGGATTCGCCCTTTGCCACACCCACTGATAAGAGCGAGCCATGATCACGCTTTCACTGATTGGTATCGGCACCGGCAACCTTGACCACGTCACCCTGGCAGCAGTGCGTGCGCTTAACAACGCAGACGTTATCCTGCTGCCCCGCAAAGGCGATGCCAAATCAGACCTGCTCGACCTGCGCCGCCTGCTATGCGAACGGCTGTTAGAAGCGCCGGTGACCACCCACATCGTCGAATTCGACCTACCTAGTCGTGATGATGGCCGGGATAGCCGCAATGACTACCTCGGCGCAGTAGACGACTGGCACGCGGCCATTGCCAGCGTGTGGGCGCAGCTAATCGATCAACACCTGCCCAGCGGCGGGCGGGTCGGCATGTTGGTGTGGGGCGACCCCTCGCTTTTTGACAGTAGCTTGCGCATCACCCAGCGGCTAAGCGCGGCGGGTAGGGCGGTTGAGGTAGAGGTAGTGCCAGGCATCACCAGCCTGCAGGTACTCACCGCCGAACATAAAATCCCCCTTAATGCCCTCGCCGAGCCGGTACAAATAACCACCGGCCGCCGCCTGCGCGAACGCGGCTGGCCTGAAGACGCCGCCACGGTAGCGGTCATGCTCGACAGCGGCGGCGCCTTTACCACGCTGCCGCCTGAAGATAACTACATATGGTGGGGCGCCTACCTGGGCATGGAGAAACAGTGCCTAATCAAAGGCTGGCTAAGTGAGGTCAGCGACGAGATCATCCAACGCCGCGCCGAACTGCGCGAACAGCACGGCTGGATCATGGATATCTACCTGCTCGCCAAGCCGGAAAAATAACCCCAGGTATGAATATGGAATGTTTTTCCATAAAATAACGCTACCTACTCCTAGCCAGCAGAAAGGAAAAACCATGAGCTTTTACGTATATCTATCCGGCGAGATTCACACCGACTGGCGCGAAGAAATCCAGCGCGGCGCTGACGCAGCGGGCCTGGATATCGTCTTCACCGCCCCGGTCACCGACCACGACGCCAGTGATGCCGCAGGCGACCACCTGGGCGCGCAGAGCAGCCAGTTCTGGCGCGACCACCAATCATCCAAGATCAACGCCATCCGCACCCGCACCATGATCGAGCAAGCGGATCTGGTAGTGGTACGTTTCGGCGACAAATACAAACAGTGGAATGCCGCGTTTGATGCAGGCTACTGCGCCGCGCTCGCCAAGCCCTACATCACCCTGCACAGCGAAGACATCATCCACCCGCTAAAAGAAGTCGACGCAGGCGCCCAGGCTTGGTGCACCACCACCGAGCAGGTCGTCGAAACTCTGCGCTACGTCCTAAAAGCCTAATCCCGCAGCCCCTCCCGCAAGCCCTGCTAAAACTTGTGGGAGGGCGCTTTAGCGCGCGACGGTTCTGCCTTGAGAATCATCAACAGTTAGTGAGTTGATAATAACTACAACATAACTACAATGTAATGCATGGGCCATCTTACCTTTGATTGGGATCCACTTAAGAATGCCGCTAATCGCAAGAAGCATGGCGTCTCGTTCGAAGAGGCAAAGACTGCCTTCACGGACGAATTCGGCCGCCTTATATCTGATCCCGATCATTCTGAAGAGGAGGATCGGTTCATACTCCTTGGAACGAGCATTCATTCCCGTTTACTGGTGGTGTGCCACTGCGTTAGAGACGGAGAAACAATCCGAATTATCTCAGCGCGCAAGGCGGATAAACGAGAGCGAAAAACTTACGAAGGGTATAGACATGCGTGACCATTACGATTTTTCAGAGTCAGTCAAAAACCCATACGCCAAGAAACTTAAAAAGCAGGTCACGATCCGGCTGGATGAAGATACCATCGCGTATTTCAAGAATTTGGCGGAAGAGAAAGACCTTCCCTATCAGAGCTTGATCAATCTTTATCTGCGCGACTGTGCCCAGTCACATAAAGACCTCAAGCTTGAGTGGCAGTAAACGGTGCACCACTACCGATCAGGTGATTGAAATCCACCGTTACGTTCTCAAAGCCTAAGCCACAGCGCTTCCCAAAGCTCTGCCACTGCACTGGTGTTGTGGGAGGGAGCTTTAGCTCGCGAAGACTCAGCCACATAATCAATCTCGCCACCTCGTAGCGCGGCATAACGCTTGGCGAAGAACGAGCTAAAAGGTGCCCGCAGCGGCGGCCCGGCGCGAAGGCAGCGCCAGCTGCGTAAAACTTGCTACAGCACAACTTTTCTGCAAAGCCGCGTGACCTAAGCCAATTTTATGAATAGAGTATGATTAGATCAGCAAAACTAGCTAGTACGCGAATTTTAGATATACTGCCGAACTATTATTAATTTTATAAGAATCAGTTGATTAGCGCTGTTTCAACGCGCGCGATAAGAATGTTGAATAGCCCAGCGTATTCATTCAATATCTGAACGTGCAGTCTAATAACTGTTAGGCTCGGACACCATGATTCTCGATGACTGTGAAGAAATTTTTCATCAGGCACTCTCAAGTGAGTCCGAGACGGCGTTCCGTAACGCCATAGATCCCTTATTCAAAGAATACGAGATCCTGTCGCTCGAGTTCGGTCGCGGCAGCATGTTTTGGCGTGCCAGACTCATAGAGAGCGAGATGTATCCAAATATTTCTGATCTCGACTACCCGCCGCCCGAGCTTACTCGGCAGGGGAGACTGAATGATCCTGGCGCCCCTTGCTTCTACATTTCTGCACGCAAAGAAACTGCTCTCGCTGAGGTTGGCGCAACGGAAGGACAGCTGGTACAGCTAGCGGGGTTTCGAATCAAGAATGAATCGCCGATCCGGCTTGCGGTAATTGGCGAGTACTCGAATGTGCAAAAGAGTGGATACATGCACTTCGCTGGCCGAGATCCAGAGATGGCTATCTCAAAGATTCTTAACGCCATGCCTCGTCAACAGTCTTTGAAGAAACTCTACATTGACAAATTTTTCGCGAGTATTCTTTCGAACCCAGACGCTTCAGCTAACGGCTATATGTTCAGCCGTGCCCTTGCCCGAGCAATCTACTCGCGCGTCGGTGCTGGAGGCATCGTCTTTCCAAGTGTGAAGGACCGCGGAGGTTTCAATCTAGCTGTCCAAGCCGAGCCATCTGACAAGAGCTTTCAAAATGTCAGTTGCCTCGTAGTGCGCATGGGAAAGCCTCGCAGGTTTGGGTTGATTGAGTTCACGATAGTTAAATCTGCTGAGCGGCTAGATGAGGACTGGAACTTCATCTGGCTAGAGGGGGGCGACCCAGAGGCGATCGGCATGTACAACATGAGCAAAGAGGAGTTTGAGATGGCGTCGCGTAATCCCAGCGATAGAAACAATCTCCTACATATGCTTCACACACACGCCGGGCGCCGCTAGACCATTCCTAACAATTCATTCAAGCTTGATGCCGCTTCGCGGCACGACTCACTTCAAGCGTTAGCTGAATAGGAGAGCGAGTGCAACTCAGTGAACTTACGGACAAAGAGCTTCTGGAGTTGCAGGCATCCGCGACAAATGAGCTTAAAACTAGGGGGGTAGTCCGGACACAGAATAACCCGCTCGGCGATTATACGGAGTGGCTAGTCGCGAAGGCTTTGAATCTTGAGCTTCAAGCAAACTCCAAAGCTGGGTATGACGGTGTCAGTAAAGATGGTGTGCGCATACAGATTAAGGGCCGCCGGGTTACGCCCACAAATAATTCGCGTCAGCTTAGCGCGATCAGGAAGTATACCGAGAAAGGCTTTGATGCTCTCGCAGCAGTTATTTATGACAAGAATTTTAACATCATTGAGGCGTTGCTTATACCTCACGAGGTTGTGGGGGAGTACGCTTCGTATCGTGAGCACGTGAATGCTCACATCTTGATATTGAAAGGGCCCATTTTAAGTGATCTAAGGGTTCAATCTATCAAGCAGACGGTGTGTAGCTAACAATGCCAAAGCTTTTCCTTTTCCGTTGCGGCTTCGCCTCCACTACAATGCTGGCCATGTTGGCAGCGTTGAGGCTGCAGAAAACCCCGCTGACGCCTGAGTTTTGGTGGGATCAAGGAAAACACACGAGGAGTGGTCAGCATGCAGCGTTTCAACTCCTATAACCACGATCAAAACGCCATGGTGGTGATCAACGACTAAGATCAGCTCCAACCCGGTACCTTTGAGCACGCGGTGTATTATCTGATTGAGCAAAGCTAAACTTAACCGTTTTCCATGCCAAGTACCGCAACGATGCGGCCAGTCGACTGTCTATGATGCAGCTATTCTATAAACCCCGGTTATTCAAGGCGAACCATCGATATTATGGCGAGAAAAATACTAGGTTTGAAGGCGAAAAAAGAGACATATACCAAGCCCGCCAGCGAAGTGGCAGACCCATTCCCCAACGACCCCGAAAAACGGTTTTTAAATGGCGTCGCTATTCATCCTTCCCCACGCATTGAGTTAGAGCCTGGTTCTCCGCAGCGTACTGTGCGGGCGATGGATTTGATTACGCCCATTGGGATGGGGCAACGTGGGTTGATTGTTGCGCCGCCAGGCTCTGGCAAAACGACGATGCTAAAACATATCTGCCAAGCCGTGGCCGAGGCTCATCCTGACATAAAGCTGTATGCCTTGCTGATTGATGAGCGCCCTGAAGAAGTGACCGATTTTAAGCGCAGTGTGTCGGCAGAAGTCCATGCATCGTCTTCAGACGAAAGCTACACACACCATGTCAATATGGCAGATAAGCTGCTTGAGACCGCGCGTAAGCAAGCAGGCGACGGGCACAATGTGATGATTGTGATCGATTCGCTTACCAGACTCTCGCGCGTTCATAATGCCGAGCAGCGAGGCAATGGCCGTACCATGTCGGGTGGGCTGGACTCCCGCGCGATGGAAATACCGCGAAAACTGTTTGGCGCCGCGAGAAAGATCGAAAATGGCGGGTCGCTCACCATTCTGGCCACCGTGCTGGTGGATACGGGAAGCCGTATGGATCAGGTGATTTTCGAGGAGTTCAAGGGTACGGGCAATATGGAACTGGTGTTATCACGGGATGTGGCCAATCAACGGCTTTTCCCGGCGATAGATATTGCCAAAAGCAGTACCCGTCGAGAAGAGCTTTTGATTGATGCAAAAGATATTGAAAAAGTAAGGACATTGCGTAGAGCGTTGACAACGCTTAAGCCAGTAGAAGGCGCGCAGAAGTTGCTTGAGTTATTGGATAAATATCCCACGAATGCCGAGCTATTAGATGCGTTTTTACCCGCCTAGTGAAATATCTGTAATAAAGAAGCTCACCTTCGTTTTTTAAAAATCCAGGGAGGTGAGCTTCTTTGGTAAGGTTTAACGATTATTTTGTTTATTAAATTTCAAGTTTGACTCGGGTACTGCTTTTCGAACCGGAAAGCCTGCAATCTCTTTGCGCTCAATAGTGCTTTTTAATCGTCTTTCAATGGCACAAAGATTTTTAAAGTCACTCATGTCTACAAAAGAAATGGCTTCACCTGAGGCACCCGCGCGGCCGGTTCGGCCAATGCGGTGGACGTACTCTTCGGGCTTAAAAGGTAAATCGTAATTCACCACACGACTCAGTTCACCAATATCCAAACCACGCGCGGCAACCCCTGTGGCGACCAGGTACTTTAATTCGCCAGATTTGAACTGAGCCAGAATTTTTTCGCGCATCGCCTGGCTTCTATCGCCATGGATGGAGTCCGCTGTGATGCCGCGTTTTTCCAGTTGAGCAACAAGCTTGGCTGCATTGTGTTTTTTCTCGGTAAAAATAAGCGCCTGATCCCACTGTTGTTCGTTAATCAAGTGACTCAACAGGGCAGACTTGGTGTCTTTGTCGACGGTGATTAGCCACTGTTTGATATTCGCGGCGGTGCGGATGTTGGGGGAAATGGATATTTCAGACGCCAGATCGGTCATCTTGCTATCTGAAAAATCGTAGGCCAACGCCCGAACGTCATCGGTCATGGTGGCCGAAAACAGTAGGTTTTGACGGTCTTCAGGCAGGCGATCTATGATTTTCTTGATATCGTCGACAAAGCCCATGTCGACCATTCTGTCCGCTTCGTCCAATACCAAGACTTTAAGTTCATCAAAGTGCAGCGCACGCTGATGCGCCAAATCAAGCAGTCTGCCCGGCGTGGCGACCAGAATATCCACCCCTTTGATTAGGCGCTCTTTTTGAGCTTCGGTATCCACACCGCCATACATCGCCATAGAGGTTAGGTGCGTGTGTTTAGCGTATTGAGCCACATTGGCTTCGACCTGAACCGCTAACTCACGGGTCGGCACCAGAATCAGCGCACGTATGCGTTTGCCACGTAACGTTCCCGCGTTACTGAACCGTTCTAGCAGCGGCAGCACAAAAGCAGCTGTTTTGCCTGTGCCTGTTTGTGCGGTGGCGATTAAGTCGTTACCCGAAAGAATGGCAGGAATCGCTTGTTCCTGGATGGGCGTTGGCGTTTTGTAACCTAGTTCGGTAATCGCTTGAACGAGAGGAGTGGATAATCCTAGTTTTGCAAATGGCATAAGGCGCCCTGACAGATCGTCGTAAGGTGTGTCGAAAATAAAAGATGAGGCAGTATAAAGTAAAACAGCTGTTGGTAGCTGTATGGTGCCAGATGATCTGTCCCGCCGTTGAAAGCGGCTCAGATGAATGTCCAGGCCAGTATCCTCGTGATCTTATTTCCTTGCTTCTGAGGCTGGCCCCGTTTCGGAGTCTCTCAGCGCTTGCGGTTGGACCTGAATATACCGTGTTCCAAGATCTCCTGACTCGATATCAGCGTGATTCGGCTGACAGACTAATGGCTTGTTTTATACCCCTACACTTTTTATACCCTTACGCTATGCTATTGAAATAATTGATTACAAAGCCGCACGTGCTGAGTAGCGGCAGATATTCCCTTTTTCCACGAAGAGATAATTGGTTGCACATGGCCTTTGTTAAACCTATTACGCTAGCCGCGCACGGCATTAAGCTCGTGCCATTAACACTCGCCCATGAATCCGGTCTACGCGCTGCGGCTGCGGATGGCGAATTGTGGAACCTCCGCATCACATCGGTGCCTGCGCCAGAGGAGACGCTGGGCTATATTGATACTGCGTTAAAAAGCCATGAGGAAGGCCACCGCCTCGCTTTCGCTGTCATTGAAGAGGCCAGTGGTACGGTGCTTGGCTCCACCAGTTATCACGATATTCTGCCCGCTGAGAAGCGAGTGGAAATTGGCTATACGTGGTATGCCAAACGCGTTCAGCGTACGCATGTCAACACCACATGTAAGCTACTGCTGTTGACGCACGCTTTTGAAACACTGGGTTGCAACGTGGTCGGTTGGCGCACCGATAATTTTAACGTCGCGAGCCAGCGTGCGATTGAGCGGCTAGGCGCGAAGAAAGATGGCGTAATCCGTGGGCATAAGCTGCGCCGCGATGGCACAATCCGCGATACCGTCATGTATAGCCTACATCAGGGGGAATGGCCGGAAGTGCGCTCACATCTTAACGATTTGTTGAGCCGGCCTTCAGTCGGTGAGTTACGCAGTGCTGGCGCCTGACGAGAGGCTGCAGCCAACTTATTTTCCGTTATCACTCCAACGAAGTAGTTGAGCCCAGACGTAAGGAGTCTCAAACATCAATGACCACCGACCCTTGGCTCAATCGTTGGCTACCGCTATTGTGCGAACGCGCTGGCACAGATGTTGTCCTGGAAATCGGATGTGGACACGGAGATGACACGGCCATACTGGCCAGCGCCGGGCTCAGCGTCTTCGCTTTTGATCTGTCTCGTACGGCAGTGGGGCTCACCAGCGTCAGAGTTCCGACTGCTACGGTTCAGTGCAGAGATCTCCGTGAACCATTCCCTGAGCATGTTCGTGAGGTGGGCGCCATTGTGGCGAGCCTATCGCTACACTACTTCGCTTGGGACGAAACTCAAGCCCTTGTTCAGCGGATTCGTTCCACATTAAGACCTGGGGGCATCCTGCTATGCCGTCTGAACTCCACACAGGATCATAATTTCGGGGCTAGTGGTCATGCAGAGCTTGAACCGAATTTGTTTCTTGTGGAGGGCAACCCTAAGCGCTTCTTCGATAAAGCCTCTGTTGGATTACTGTTCGACAAGGGTTGGAACAAGCTCTCAATGGAGCACTATGTCACCAGCAAGTATGTCAAGCCGAAAGCGCTGTGGGAGATCGTGCTTGAGCGAAACGATGCCTAGCGCCTCGGTTGCATCCAGTTGCTTGCTGGCATCTCATTCAGTTGCGGCCGCAAAGCTATGAGGTAGGCGCTACGGTAAGAACTACTGTATAGCCAGCGTCCCCCACCTGGGCCGGGGTGCTTGGTGTTATGTACTTTTGGTGTCATGTACTTATGGAGAAGTAATTTGAACATTACAGATTTACCTTTTGGGGTCACTGATTGGTCTGAAGTTAAGCAGACTGAACACTCTGGAGAATATGGCGTTGCTTATTGGAAGACCCGAAGCTTCGGGGATATCCGGGTGCGTATGGTGGAATACAGTCCTGGCTATCTGGCTGATCATTGGTGCGCTAAAGGCCACATATTGCTCTGCCTAGAAGGTGAACTTCACACTGAGCTAGACGATGGTCGCTGCTTTGTTCTTACGCCTGGTTCGAGCTATCAAGTTGCCGATAATGCCGAACTTCATCGCTCTTCAACAAAGCAAGGAGCTAAGTTGTTTGTCGTTGATTAGTATCACTAGCCCGTAGGCACGGCCTTGGTTATTCCATTGCCGTGCACTTATTTATCAGGATGAGTGCGAGTACGAGGGCAAAAGAGTTATTGTTATCCTCTTAAGTGCCTTGGTTGAGCTCAAGCCATCAAGCTCGCTTTCTGTAGTCACCGAACGTTTGTTTCTCATACCGCTTATGGCGGGCGTTTAGCCAAGAGGTAAGTTGTGCACCTAGTCTTATAGTCAGGCCATGTGCTGGATGCTAACCCCTCCGCTTCGCTGCGGTTTTGTCACCGGTGATGGCGTGCATAATTAAAAGGAAGAAACATGCATCATTTAGCAGCCCAATGGATTGTGGGGTTACTGAGAGATAGAAATATTCCTTTTCTGATCTGTGGAGGGCTCGCAGCAAAGGGATATGGCTCTGAGCGTGCTCTGAATGACATCGACCTTTTTGTACCCGACGAGCACTTTGCGTCAGTGGTTCAGGCCGGTCAGGAGTTTGTATCCAAAGCTGCCGCTCACCGCCAGGAGGAAGGTTGGGATCTAACCTATGTCCAGTTCAAGTATGAAGGCATCAAAGTGGAGGTAGGTAGCGCTGACGGCTCACAAATTTTCGATGCAAGTAACGAGACTTGGGTTCCGCTCAGCATAGATTTTTCTCGCTATGTGACTGTGCATTTGCTGGGTCTTGAACTTCCCCTTATGCTGAAAGACGATCTGGTTCAGTATAAATCTGTTCTTTCACGGCCGGTGGATATCGAAGATATCTGTGCTATCCGTGAGAGTGCGGAGCTAGGCAATTCACCGAGTGGTGGGCGTTAGGCATTCGAGGAAGGGGAGTGTTAGAAATACTAACTAAAGTAGTGCGTGCGTCTGCGGAGCAGAGTGTTCTCTGTCGGCTAGCCACAAGTGATGAAAGTGGCCAGCAGAATGTATCGCCAAAAGAAGTCTTTGCTATTTCGGATAGCCAGCACATTGTCGCTTCAACACATTGAGCGCAAGCGTTACTCGGAAACTAAATGAACCCCGTCATTCAAGAAGAAATATCCGGCTGCGGTATCGCGGCATGCGCGGCACTAACGTCCATTACCTATGTGCAGGCCAAAGAGGCAGCCAACGCCTTGGGTATCTATGCTGAAGACACAGCACTTTGGTCAGACACAGAGTACGTCCGTAAGCTCTTGCGTGCTTTGGGCATCACGGTTGCACCCACGGAGACGCCATTCGACACCTGGGAAAGCCTGCCAGACAAGGCGCTTTTGGCCATCAAGTGGCGAATGGAGCAGGGCAGGCTTTTCTGGCATTGGGTGGTGTTCGTCAGAGATGAGCGTGAAGCAGTGGTGCTGGATTCCAAAAAAGCCTTGAAGACAAACACCCGCCGCGACTTTGGACGCATCAAGCCCAAGTGGTTCATTCGTTTAGGTTAAGGCCTTCTGGCTATTATTAAGCGCTACTAGTGAGGACTATGAGCTAGCGCTTGGTTCTTGTTGGGCTCTCGCTTTTTGCTCAGCCTGATCAAGAAGAACAGGCCCGCTACCTGATTTAGCCAGTTTGTCGTCGGGGTTATAGAGCGGGCAATTAGTCATGCTCAGGCAGCCACAGCCTATACATCCTGCTAAGTTATCGCGCAGTTTTTGCAGGTAAGCAATTCGGCCATCAAGCATCTGCTGCCAGTTTTTTGAAAGCTGCTGCCAATCTTCAACCGTCGGCGTGCGGTTATTGGGTAGTGATTCAAAGGCCTGCTTTATTTCCTCCAGGCTGACACCAACTCTCTGCGCGGCTTTGATCACTGAAATCCGCCTTAGCACTTCTGGTTTGTAGCGGCGCTGATTGCCCTCATTGCGCCAGCTATGAATTAGCCCTTGCTGCTCGTAAAAATGCAGGGTGCTGACGTTAATCCCGCAGCGCTTGGCAACCTTGCCGACACTCCAAATCGTTTCTGCCATGACTTACCCCTGAATCTTTTTTGCCATTTTTCCGCAAAAACCGCTTTACCTCAAGTTGAGTTGAGGTTTTATCCTGCCATTTCACTTAACGCAAGGAGACTCTTATGTACTTGGAACACGTTAATCTGGTGGTTGCTGATATGGATGCCATGCTGGATTTTTACCGCGCAGTCTTCCCGCACTGGCGGATCCGCGATGAGGGCCATGGCGAGTGGTATGGCAAACCACGTAAATGGATCCACTTTGGAGACGATGATCACTACCTGGCGTTAAGTGATCACGGTGAAGGGGAGAATCGTGATCTTAAAGGCCACAGCGTTGGGTTAGCCCATTTTGCTTATGTGACCGATAATTTGGACGCCGTTGTTGCTAGGCTCAATAACGCCGGTTTTGCCATTGCCAAACCCGGCGCCCCAGAGCCGTTTCGCAAAAATGTTTATTTTGTCGATCCGGCCGGTTTTGAAGTGGAGTTTGTCGAGTATCTGAGCGATATCCCGGCGGAACGGAATTTGAATCGCGATGCTCAATGATCAGGATTTCAACACCCACCTAGGGGGCTGACCTGTGTTAGGTCTCGATTTTGAACACCATCAAATATTCTGCGCATAATCTGTTAAAATTTTGGCGCTTTCAGTAAGGATTGGGAGCAAAAGCTATTAGAAACGGAAGTGAGCTACTAAATCCAATGGAAGAAGCAGGTTTACCCTAAGGAAGGCGAAGCACTCCTGCCTTATTTTATGAAGCTGCCTAGCCCTGGAGCAGATGCGAATCTATCCCAGGACTAGGCAGCTTTTAGTTACGCCTTTGGCGCAGTTGACCATCATTAGGAACCTCTAGATGATTCGTAAATACCGGGAGGCAGATATTGAACAAATTTTGGATATCTGGCTTTCAGCATCGATTAAAGCTCACGACTTTGTTGGACCAGCGTTTTGGAAGTCAAAAGTTAGCGACATGCGTAATAAATATATCCCTGCATCGGAGACCTTTGTATTTGAACGTGATGGGCAGATAGCCGGGTTTTACTGCCTCTATGGAAGTACGTTAGCTGCCGTTTTTGTGTCGCCAAACTTGCAGGGCCAAGGAATAGGGTCAGCGCTGATGGATGATGCCAAGAGCAGAAGGTCGTGCCTGCAGCTAAGTGTCTACAGCCACAATACTCCCAGTATCAATTTTTATAAGCAGCATGGGTTCATTTCATTAGGCGAGCAGATTGATGAACAAACGGGTGAACCTGAGTTCATCATGGAGCATTACTGTTAATAGCGGCAAAGTGATTAATTTTGGGCCATTCTGCACTATGTACCGAAGGAACGATTGATGAAAGGTGAATGTCTCTGCGGAGCGGTGGCGTTTGAAATTAAGGGTGAACTACCAAACCTCTATCAATGCCACTGTTCTTTGTGTCGAAAAGCGACCGGGTCTACCGCGAACGCTGCCACATTTGTAGATGAGGATAGCTTTAGCTGGATTTCCGATCAGTCCAATATCAGCACTTTTCAGAAGCAAACCGGTTATCGGAGTGACTTTTGTAAGCACTGCGGTAGCCCGGTTCCTAATAAGCTGAGAGACACTGGTTTGATGTGGGTCCCTGCAGGATTGCTTGGTGGATCGACGATAACTCAAGTGGCTGTTCACCTCCATTTGTCCTCATCAGCTTTATGGGCGCAAGAACCAGATAACTGCGTTCGGCTGGGGGGTGGCCCTGATAGCTTGGAGTCTCTTAACCAGGCATTGCAGCGGAAATAAGGTCAACCCGAAGCTTGTAAGGAAGTAGATAGAAGCCTATGAACGCCTAGGCGTTAAGATGAGTTACGGAGAAGTGGTCAAAAATGGGTTAAGAACCGATCCCAAGTGGATAGAGGCGTGCCGTAGTGACTGTGCGGGGACTGCTATTTTTCAGTGCTGGCGTCGCAGGTATTTTAGAATAGCCCGGATAAACTCTCGCTTCGCTTGCTGCTGATCCCGGCGGACTTGTTCAATATCGATGCCCCCCAGCCCATCTTGGTATCTAATTGGGATGACTCCAGTGTTGTCAATGATCCCTTTTTCCAAGCCTTCGTTATTCTGGCGAGGGGGCGAACCGACGCCGTTAAAGTATTGCTCTTCTTTTGAATCCATCATATCTCTGACTTCCATAACGCCGCCCTGGGTATCAGGACGCTCCGGTTATCTCGGTGCATCATGGATATGCTAGTATTGTTTTATTATGCAAGATATTCCATAAAAATGAGTAAAGACTTTGCAAAAACGAACAGTGAGAGCGCGTGAGCGAGTCTCTACCACTGCCCAGAAAATACGTAGTCATCTAGCATGGAACGACTTTGAAATTATCCTTGCCATCGCGACCGCAGGCTCACTTTCTGGAGCCTCGCGAGCTCTGGGGGTCAGTCATGCAACTGTTTTCCGGCGACTGGGTGAAGTTGAGCAGCGCTTGGGGGTAACGCTTTTTGAAAGAAACCGTACGGGTTACCAGCCCACGCTGGCAGGGGAGGAACTCGCCGATACGGCTAAGATTATGGATGAGGCCGCTCTTGCTGCCGAACGTAAAGTCGCAGGTCGTGACCTCGAGCCGAGTGGGGAAATTTATACCACCACAACGGACTCCTTGCTGATGGGATTGTTGGCACCTTTATTCACGCAATTTCGTCATCAATATCCAGCCATAATGCTGGACGTGGCTATCTCAAACCAGTTGTTCAACCTGACTCGCCGGGAAGCGGACGTCGCGATTCGTCCCTCCAATCTTCCGCCTGAAAACTTGATCGGTCGACGACTGACCACAATTGGCCAGGCTGTCTATGGGCATCGCAGCCTCGGTCTAAACCCAGGAGCCTCTATTGAGAGCCTTACTAGCCAACCTTGGATTGGTGCAGGGCCACGATTACAGGATTCAGCGCTAGACCAGTGGATGGACAAAAATGAGCTGAAGGCGGCCTGTGTCTACCGTGTGGATACCTTGGTCAGCATACTTAGTGCGATACATGCGCGCATGGGGTTAGCCGTCCTGCCGTGCTATTTAGCGGATGAAGATCCGGATATTATTCAGCTCAGCGACCCTATCCCCGAATTGGAATACGGGCTGTGGTTTTTGATGCACCCAGACCTGAGAGGCGTGGTGAAGATTCACGCTTTAAAAGACTTTTTGACAGAAGCGATTCAAGCACAGAAACAGCGTCTCGCTGGGCCTCTGTTGGGCTAGCCTGTGTCATGATCTTCTAATTAGGCGCTCCACTGCGGGCACCGCTAATGAAAGCGAAAAATGGCCATCCGAAAGGGCACAGTCCTGGGCTATAATGGCATGGCCTTGCGGGGCATATGCTTTAAGCAGGTTCAGCATGATTCAAACGGTGTGGCACGATCCTCTTTCAGTTATTCAGTGGCCTGACGATGACGACCAAGAGTCGAAAAATCGTTTATCGCCAAATAAGTAAATGTGCTGACTTACTTATTAATTTTTATTATTTATTTTCAGTTGATAAAAGGTTGTTAGTAATGATTAATACCAAAATATACAAAGCGGTTTACGAACTCGCTGAAAAGCTTATGAAGGCTGCCGATAAAGAGGATAGAGAAGCTTTTGATGCGCTCTATGCGCAGTTGGAAGCTATTTGCACCGAGAACGAAAATACTGATAAAGATCACCCTGAGCAGTGGGAAACGCTCGCGGACTTTACGGAAGAGCTGGATGAGGCGCTGGCTGTCTACGAAAAAGCCCTCGAAAAAGCCGTCGCGATCAATTCGAAAGACCATATGTCATCCATTGCATTTTCCATGGCAACCCTGCAAGTTGAGCTGGGCCAGACCGACGCGGCAATCAGCAATCTTCAAAATGCTCAAACCACTGCCAACAAAATTGAAGATAGTGAGCTTAAAGAAGAAATTGATAAGCTGCTTGAAAAGCTGACGGCAGGCTAGGCATGTTACGTTGCTGATTTTACGACTATTCGCGATAGACGCAGATGTATATAAAGCCTGATTGTGCTGGGTTTGCCTAAGACTAGGAGTTTATTTTGACCAATAACGATATTTTTCGCCGCATCCGTTACACCTTTGATTTAAAAGACAGCACCATCGTGGATATCTTCGCCTTGGCTGAGGTTAGTGTGACTCAGCAGCAGGTCACTGCTTGGCTGAAAAAGGATGAAGACGACGCCTTTGTTCCTATGAAAAATAAAGAGTTTGCGTCGTTTCTGAATGGGTTTATTAGCTTTAAGCGTGGCAAGCGCGAAGGCCCTCAGCCCGCGCCAGAATCGCAGCTTAACAACAATATGGTGTTCCAGAAGCTGCGTATTGCGCTGAATTTAAAGGCTGAAGATATTCTGGCGGCTTTTGACCTGGCTGGATTCAAGCTAAGCAACCATGAGTTAAGTGCGTTTTTCCGCAAGCCGAGCCACAAGAATTATCGCGAGTGCAAAGATCAGGTGTTGCGCAATTTTTTGCTCGGTATTCAGCTTCAATTGCGGCCTAATCAGGACGTTTCAAGCGCTGAGTCCTGAGTTCATAGCCTGAATTCATATAACAGCTGCGGCATTTTTTATCATAGGGGAGAGGCCAATTTTGGTTTCGGTGGGACGTTTTAATAGCCATCGAATCAGGCATTATTGGCTGTTTAGCAGGAGAGTGTGATGTCTATTGATCCAATGGCCGTATGGGCGAATATGACATTGAAAGTCTGGCCTGAACGCTACTGGATGCTGGATCTTAGCGATACATCTGCTCAAGATGTGGCTAACGTGTTCGTGGCCAGCGATGCTCGGTACAGTTGTTTAATTCGCGATCAGTCCGGTGTATCAGCGATTGTCGAAGAGGCTGCTGTCGAACGCTTAAAAACTCAGGTCTCGATAAGAGGTAGTTTCGGCCCGTTTCGAGTTGTATCAACAGATGGCGAGCTTCCTTTCGATGTGATTGGTTTCCTTGGCCCTGTTTTGCGAGCGCTAAATGAACAAGGCATTAAGGCTGGCCCGCAGTGTGGTGCAGTATTTGATCACCTGTTTATTTATGAACGGGACGTTAAGAGAGCGGTGGCTCTTCTAGAGGGTTTCATTAATCAGGCTAGGGAGAGTCACTGAGTTGCTCTGGTAAGGCGCTTAACAGGGCATTTGATGACTGTTAGCTTGGCTGTAGGCATGAACTGTGACTAGACTCCCAGATTTCGCTACTCACTACTATTTGCGAGAGACAGGCCCGTTTCGGAGTCTCTCAGAGCTTCCTGCGGGCTCGGAAAATCCTGTATTCCTTGACCTCCTTACTCGTCATCAGCGTGATCCTCGCTACCGGCGGCGCTACGGTAGGAACTACATAGGATTCCGGCGTGAGGTTGAGGCGCGGCTGCGTGAACTCTTCGTTGTGCGTGGAGGTAAGCCGCGCCGCGATCATCCCTTTTATCTGGTGCTTGGAGAATCCCCTTGGTTTCGCAATCTGAACGCGGATCAACGTGAGCTTAGAATCCCTCTCTCGGCGCTTGATTCCGAAGTAACGTCTTTGACTTACCCAGATAGCTTTATTGCGCTAACCCGAGACGACAAGCCTTACTACAATCAAGTGTTTCTGCTTAGCGAGGTGAGTCGGCTCGTTACACGCTTCGGTATTCCTGCCAATGATCACTTGATTCCTTACGAGCGCTACTGGGAAACTGATTTTGAGCTCTATATCGAGGTGCAGCTTTGGGACACTCCACCCATAATCAATTGAACCGGAGACGTTGCGAGAGACGCTTTCGCAGGCTTATGGTGTAGTTGGTTGTGTTCGGAAAGATCGCACATCGCTTATTGAATCAGCTTGGTATCGAGTCATCTCAGTTCATCGAAGCCTCTTATGTTGATTTGTTTGAAGAAACGGGGAGCTAATCATTTATTCTACAGGCGCTAAGCAAGAAGTCGCGAAGGTCAATGAATTCAGATGTTAAGGCAGCGGCTATGGGAATCGAAGCGGATCTGATAGAAAAAGAAAGGGCATTGCTCAGCTTTGATGCGCGCAGCTCACCGGAGATACTGCGCTCTTTGCTATCTCCGGAATTTTTGGAGATCGGAGCATCAGGCGATTTTTTCGGGTTAGATAGTGTTCTTGATAGTTTGCCGTTCGAGTCTTCGTGGTCGGCTGTATCCCAGGACTTTGAATACAGGAGATTGAGCTCTGATCTCATTCAGCTCTTTTACCGAGTTGTGATTAGTCGTCAAAGCGGCTTAATGAAAAGCTATTCTCGGCGAACGTCAATATGGCGGAAAGAGGGAATGGAAAATGATTTACAACCAAGGCACAGCTATTTCTCCTTTTGACCTTCAGTCTTAATTCGTCGATCCCGCGAGCGTTACACCTTTCAGTTTTTCAAATTGAAAAAAACGATAGGATATGAATATATGGAACTTGCGAGCGTAGATAAAGAAAATATCGATGACCTTTTTAGCTTAAATGCCAAGCTTGCCGAATCCGAAAATCAAAGATACCTGTTTACTGCTGATAGACAAAGTTACGCTGACGCTTTTTTGGCCACTACGCCTGCTTGTTTTGGATTCTTGGCTTATCAAGACAACCAGCCCATTGGTTTCTATATTTATAACTTTAAGTTTGCGAGTTACATCGCTTCACGTGTTCTTTATGTTGAAGATCTGTATTTAATCGATGGCTTTGATACTGAAGAAAATAAAAAATTACTTCTGCAACATGCTGTGAGCATATCACAATCTGAAAATTGCTGTAGAGTCGAGATGCGCGTTCTTAAAGAGGTTAATTTTGGGTATGGTCTTATAAAAAGCTTCGGCTTCAGTGAGATCAAAAAATGGGATGTCTATCGACTAGACCTTGAACCCTAATAGCATAGATGTGGAGCCTGTAATGAAATCAACCGTAGAAGAGCATATCTCCTCATTGGGTTTGGAATTACCCGTCGTTACCACGCCAAGGGGCAACTTTCGTTCCTATGTCATTTCGAACAATATGCTCTATCTGTCAGGTAAGGGCGCTCCGCTGCGAGAAGAGGGAGAGAATGTCCCAAAAGTGGGGCAGGAAGTGACTGTTGAGCAGGCTCGGGCCTACGCTCAAGAGGTTGGCCTGTATCTCCTCGCACTCATCAAAGAAGCTCTGGGAGACTTTGATCGGGTTCAACGTGTTGTGAAGATGTTTGGTATGGTCAATGCTGATCCCAACTTTACTTCCCACACTGAAGTCATCAACGGTTGTTCCGATCTGTTTGTTACTGTGCTTGGTGAGCGCGGTGAGCATGCACGCTCTGCCATTGGTGTTGGATCACTACCGAAAGGGTTTGCTGTGGAAATTGAAGCCATCGTTGAGTTTTCAGGATAAGCCCCCTGGCAATCGATTGTGTTCGGGACTAGCGCTTGCCGTGAACATCATCAACAAGGAGGAAATGGTGCAAACTTGCGAAACGGAAAGGCTATTTATACGGACATTATCCCTAGATGATGTTCCCGAGCTGACCACCATCCTCAGCGATCCTGAGGTGATGAAATACTCGATCCGTGGCGTTTGCGATGAAGCGGCGACCCGGCGGTTTATTGAATGGTGTTTGAAGAGCTATGCCTCTCACAGTATCGGGCCGTTGGCATTAGTAGAAAAGGTTTCCGGTAAGCTTATCGGCTTTTGCGGTGTCGGTACCGAAGAGGTAAATGGCGTTGAGGAGATCGGTTTAGGGTATCGGCTAGCCAAACAGTACTGGAGCAAAGGTCTGGCGTCTGAAGCAGTGCAAGCGGTGCTCAATGATGCATTTAGTCAAAAGCAGCTATCGTCGGTGGTGGCGATTATTGAGCCTGAAAATATTGCGTCACTTAAGGTCGCAGAAAAAGCAGGGTTTGCGACATTCAATACTCTTGAATTTCATGGCCGTCCAGTCAGGCTATACCGGTTAACGTCACAGCAGTGGAGTACACCACAAAACTATGCTGTTATCGCGACCAGTATTTGATAGTTATGCAGGACACTGAAGGCGAAGAGCTAACGTCATTAATATTGCTTAGAGAAATTGCCACTTAACCTCTCTTACAGCCGCTGGGTAGCTAAACCCCAGCGGCTATATCAACGTCGAATGTTGAATTAATTAAGAACACTTCCCACCAGTACTTTTCATGCTAATTACATAAATAATAAACATGATCAGCGACCCCATTACAAAACACCAGACGCCTACAGTTGCATAGATCGCAAAAGCGGGAAGAAATAAAAGGCTGCCAAAGAAGAATAAGCTTGATAAGAGACCGAGCAGGTTGGGTAGCTGTTGACGCTGGGTTGTCTCACTGTTCATTTTATTTCCTTATCTGCAATTTTACTTTCAAGTGCTTCACCGGGTTTAAATACTGATGTCGGGGGCAAACTGAAAGCCCACCGATATCCGATTCCAGCTGTTGATTTGAACAATGATGGCGGTGAGGTCAATCAGCCCTTGCTCGCCAAACGCATCTAGTGCGTTTTGATAGTCGCTGTCACTCACAGTTTGCTGGCTGACAAGTGTGAGTGCTTCTGCCCAGACGAGTGCGGCGCGCTCTTGTGTGCTGAAGCAGGGAGCTTCACGCCACGCAGGCAATACGTCCAGGCGAACCTGGTGCTCGCCATCGTCTCTGGCCTCTTGCGAATGCATGTGCTGACAAAAGCAGCAGTGATTAATTTGCGAAACACGCAGGTTGACTAAGTGAATTATCGAGCGATCAACCGTTGAGTCTGAGGCAACGTTGCCTAATGCGGTCAAGTGCTTAGCTAGGCGTGGGACAAGGCGATACACTGACTGTTGAGATATACGAGTAGACATGTAGGAGACCTCGATGAGTAAGTTGAGAGCTCAGCTTAACGTCGAGGTTTTTTTTACGCCTTGTAAATTTGCGACAGTTTGCGTTTGCGATAGGCAGCGGGCGTTTCATAGGCGAGTGATTGGAAGGCGTGGGTGAAGTGAGCCTGGTCATAGTAGCCGCATTGCAGCGCTATTTCTGCTAGGGGCAGTGTGGTTGCAAGCAGCCCGTGGCGGGCGCGGTTGAGTCGGGCATAGGCGACTAATTGGCCTGGGGAAACGCCCACCTCGCGTTTTAATTTGCGTTCCAGGGTGCGTCGCGTAAACCCTAGCGTGGCGCCTAACTGTTGGGGTGGAAGCTGTAGCTCTCCAATGGCTTGAGCAAGCGAAGTGATACGGCTATTGGCAGGTGGCTGGCTCTGTAGACGATCTAACAGCCATGTTTCCAGCAGTCGTAAGCCTTGCTGTGAGTCCAACTGGTAGAGGCGCTCTACCACGGGCATTAATCCTTGCAACCTTAATTTTTGCAAACTTAGTGCTTCAAGCTCGTTATCCAAGCGATGGTATGTATCTGTGAATGCTTCGGGTAGTAAGCCCAGCAAGCTGTGGGCACCTGCAGCTCTAAAACGAATGCCCAAACAGGGGGTGGTCGTGTCGAGCGTCTCTATCAACGTGCGCCTGTTGAAACAGAGCGTGATGACAGGGTGGGAACTGACGAGCTGGATGCTAAGACTAGCCCCGGCATCGGGGTAGAACTTTTCGGTTCTGGGCTCAGTGAGGTGACCTGGGGCTCCCATTGACCAAAGGCATTGAACCCAAGGCGTTAATCGCTTATCAGGCAGGCGATGCCGGAAGTTTAGATAGCCAGTGTTGCTTGGCAGAATGAGGTCGGTCATGGTGTCAGTCAGCGAGAAGTTTTATTAATGATAGCTCTTATTGACTCAATCAAGCCGTTTTTGGGAGCTGGCCCGTCGCCATACGCTAGGCGGTGCTTTCTCTTGGCGTGCCCATACGCGCCTTAGCTGACGTTCATCACCGAATCCGGATGCTTCGGCGATGCGTGCTAGCGTCCAAGTCGTTTCGGTCATTAACGCTTTGGCACGCTGCAAGCGTAATCCCATGATGTAGTCGCCCACCAGCATGCCGGTGAGGCTTTTGAATTGGCGCCGAAAATGCCGCTCGCTCATGGCTGCCTGAGCCGCCAATGTTTCGATACGCCAAGTCTGCGAGGGCGCGGCGCATATGGCATCTTGAACGCGATGCAGCCGTTCATCCACATGATTGCGACCCTCAAGCCAAGCACCCAGTTGAGGTTCCTGACCACTACGACGCAGATACAGCACCATTTCTCGTGCAACCGCCAGGGCCAGCGAGTGTCCACACGCGCGGGTAAGCCAGTAGAGCATGGTATCAATACCGGTTGAGATCCCCGCGCTGGTTAAGTAGCGCCCATCCTCAATAAAGATACAGTCGCTCTGTACTTTTGCCCTGGGGGCTTTAAGGCGTAACTGTCCGATGAGAGTGTGATGGGTGGTGCAGCGTCGCCCCTCTAATAGACCCGCATCCGCAAGTAATAGCGTGCCGGAGCAAACGGTCATTAGCGTATCCGCATAGAGGGCGTTTGCCTTGAGCCAGCCTACACACTCTTGTTGCGCCAATGGCTCAAGGCTATTGCGGTATTGCCCCGGAATCAGCAGTAAATCTTGAGAAGGAAGCTGTTCGGGTAAGGTGTCAATGCCGCTAAGGGTTAGCGGCCCTAACCACTGCATGGCCGTTTTGGGGCCTATATAGCGGATCTGAACGTCTATCGAGAGCCGGTCAGCACACTGCAGAACCTGAAGCGGGCCAATCAAATCGAGCGGCACCTGGCCGGGCATCATTAGTACTGCAATCCGCAAGGTTTTAGCTCTTGCAGATTGCAGCTGGCTAGTTTGTTGCTCTTCACTCACGCGTATTTTGCCATTCGTTAATCATGTCGTGTGTACTGATAATACGTGCAAAGCGGCCTTCCAGTACCAGTTCGGTGCGTGCCTTAATTTCATCGGCTGACCAGGTGATGCCGTGGCGTGTCATGGGGAAGGTTAGGGTAGCATCGCTGATAAAGTCGACGCTAAAGCCCAAATCTGACCCCACACGAGCAGTTGTTTCACAGCACTGTTCGGTGCGAATGCCGCTAATCGCCAGCCGTTCAATGCCACGCTCTCGACACCAACTTTCAAGTGAGGTATCGGTGAAGGCGTTATGGACGCGTTTGTGATAGGTAACCGCTACTTCATCGTTAAAGTCGTCAAGCGGACGTATCAGGCCATTATCTGGGTCAAAAGCTCCTTGGCTGCCAAGCTCTTCATGCAGAATGCGCACAACGGGAATATTGTTTGCCTGTGCGGCGTTCAGCACTGCACGTTGCTTGGGGCGCCACGCCTGAGCCAGCGATTCTACCCAGTAATCGCGGGCAGGGAAGGAGGCTTGTACATCAATTAATAGCAGTGCCGTTTTAGACTGGATCATGACTAATCTCATCGTGTGGAAGTGAGATTACAGATTAGCTGTCATGTATTCTGCCAACGATGCGTTAGCCGGTCACAAAGGGGGCAGATTCGGCCATGTCTAGGCATTGTCTTCTAGTTAACACCACGGCAAAGGGAGGTTCCAGGCGCAAGTAGGGGTTATTTCTTCACACAGACAAAAATAGCGTTTCCAGAGGTCGTATCCCAGGGCTTGATGGTCTCGTAGTTGTGCTCAAACACGTGCACTTCAAAGTAAGGCGTCAGCAGGGCGATTAATTCCGCAAAATTGACTGCTACCATGGAATGTTCGTCGTTCCATACTTGCGTCGCGTCGGCATTGGCTTTTTCAATGCTCAGCCTAAGTGACTGCTTTTCGCCTTGGCCGCTGTAGTGCCATCCAGAGCGGAAGGTGAATAAATCGCTTGCCTGTTTGGCGGTGTGCTTAACAAATAAGTCGTTGTTGATTTTGTCTTTATCAACCGCGTTAAAACAGAAAATACCGCAGGATGCTAGCGCGCGATGCGCACTGGATATGCATGCCTTGAGCTTTTCAATGCCATCGTTGTAGTGGATGGAGTACAAAAAGCAGGTGATTAAGTCGCTGGGCTCAGCAACCTCAAAATGACTCATGTCTTGTCGCGTGAACTGAGCTTCTGGGCAGCGCGCGGCGGCGATATCCAGCATGGGTTGATTAATATCCAGCCCGTTGCTTTGGTATCCAACGTCGATGAAATGGCGCACGTGTGGGCCGGTGCCACAAGCTAAGTCAAGGTGTGTGGTTCCGCCGTTACCGAACATCTGATGCAGTCTGCGAATGGCATTGCTTTGTGTTCGGTAATCGATATCCACGCACATCAAATCGTAGTAGCCAGAAAGGTCGGTATAGAGGGCGTTGATGGACATGGTGACCTAATAGTGGCAACTGAAAAATGGTGGGGGGCGCATAGTAAACGAGCGGGTAGGGTTTTAGAAGCGAGCATAGCTAAACCAAGTGTATAGCTGCACACCCCCTCAAAATCGCCCAAGGGCTCTGGTCGTCGCCATAGCACCTCGTATGTGGTTGCCTTGTACTAAATTCCGTCACCTCTTCGCTCATGACGAAGCTCAATGTGAGTGCTACGTTGAGTAGATAACCTTGTGTATGTCGCTGCTTAAGATTCAGGCGGGGACGTTAAAGGTGCTGAATACGAGGAGCGGATATGCATTCCCTTTCTCACAAACCTTACTGGCTTTGGCTATTGGTGCTTGGCTTGCTGCTGGCTGTGCTGTCCTTCACATGGCAAGCCAGGGCACAAACCTCTTCGCCCAACGCTTTGGTGCTTAACATTGAAGGCGCTATCGGCCCCGCGACCAAGGATTATTTTGAACGTGGGTTGCGTAATGCCCGCGAGCAGGGGAGTGAGGTGGTGGTTGTCGAACTGGATACGCCGGGCGGCTTGGTCGATACGACCCGCGATATCATTCGGGAAACGCTCAATTCCGACCTTCCAGTCGTGATGTATGTTTCCCCCAGCGGTGCTCGCGCAGCAAGCGCAGGAACCTACTTGCTTTATGGTAGCCATGTGGCCGCCATGGCGCCTTCCACCCATATGGGCTCTGCAACGCCGGTACAGCTGGGTGGCGGTGGGCTGACGGGCGGTACTGATGATGAGGGTGAAAATGCGGAGGGTGAATCGGAAGGCGATGGTAGTGCCATGGAGCGTAAGGTGCTGGAAGACGCGGTGAGTTTTATCCGCAGTTTGGCTGAACGCCATGGCCGCAACGCGGATTGGGCAGAAGAGGCAGTGCGCGAGGCGGTGAATCTCACTGCAAATCAGGCATTAGAGCAAAATGTCATCAACGTGATCGCACGGGATATTGATGATCTTCTGGCACAGATTGACGGCATGACCGTGGTGATGGAGGGAGGAGAGCATACGCTGGCGACGGCCGATCTTGCCATTGAACGCTACGACCCCGATTGGCGTACCCAACTACTTACGCTGGTTACCAACCCTAATATTGCCTATTTCCTGATGATCATTGGTTTTTATGGTCTGATTTTTGAGCTTTCCAGCCCTGGCAGTCTTTTTCCCGGCACCATCGGTGTCATTTGCCTTTTGTTGGCACTATTCGCTTTTCAGGTACTACCCATTAACTACGCGGGCCTGGCCCTGATGGTCGTTGGTATGGCGCTGATGATTGGTGAGGCCTTTATGCCCAGTTTTGGCGTGTTAGGAGCAGGCGGTATCGTGGCCTTTGTGCTGGGGTCAGTGATGTTGATGGACGCGGAGCATCTTGCTATTTCGTTACCACTAATCGGTGGTGTGGCATTGGTATCCGGTGGATTAATGCTATGGACGCTCACTCGCTTTGCAACGCTGCGGAAGAGCCCGGTTCATAGCGGGGCGGAGGAGTTAATTGGGGCAACTGCGATTGCTCTGGAAGATTTTGCCACCCATGGCCATGTGCGGCTGCATGGCGAGCGCTGGAACGCGGTAAGTGATGCGCCGGTCAAGCAGGGTGACGAGCTTGAGGTGATGCGACTTGAAGGTTTGACAGTATTTGTAACGCCCCGGTAAAGCCCGCCGCCGTTGCGCGCATACCGGCATAATTGATCATCTGCCAAACGAGGTGTCCAATGATTATTTCGTACTTAGTGCCTGTCGTGTTGGTGGTGATGTTGATCGCTGCCTCCATTCGCATACTGCCGGAGTACAAGCGCGGCGTCGTGTTCTTTCTGGGGCGTTATCAGACAGTGAAGGGGCCTGGGTTGGTCATTATAATTCCCGCTATCCAGAAGATGGAGGTGGTGGATCTGCGCGTGATCACCATGGATGTGCCGGAGCAGGACGTGATTTCTCAGGATAACGTCACCGTCAAAGTGAATGCGGTGCTCTATTTCCGCGTCGTCGATCCCGAAAAAGCGATCATCCAAGTAGAGAATTTCACTCAGGCGACCAGCCAGTTGGCTCAGACCACACTACGCTCCGTTTTGGGGAAGCATGACCTGGATGAGATGCTTTCCGAGCGCGATAAGCTCAACGACGATATTCAGGAAATCATCGATACCCAAACCGAAGCATGGGGCATTAAGGTTGCCAATGTTGAAATCAAACATGTGGATTTGGATGAGAGCATGATCCGCGCTATTGCGCGCCAAGCCGAGGCTGAACGTGAACGCCGCGCCAAGGTGATTCACGCAGAAGGGGAGCTTCAGGCTTCCAAAAAGCTGGTTGAGGCCGCTAACGTAATGCAGGAAAACTCGGCTGCACTACAGCTCCGCTATCTGCAAACCATGAGTGATATGAGTAACAAGAACGCTTCAACAATTGTTTTCCCATTACCGATGGATATCATGGAGGCCTTTAGAGATATGAAGGCTAAGCATGTCTCGCCGATACAAAACGACGATAAACCTGAACAGTGACACCAGCGTAAGCTTTTAACCAACGTGGACATCCAATGCCGCTGATTGCCGACACCCCCGAACCCCCGTACTACGCCGTTATTTTTACCTCACTCCGCACAGAGGTCGATAACGGCTACGACGCAATGGCGGCAAGAATGGTCGAACTTGCAGCCCAGCAGCCGGGCTTTTTGGGTGTGGAGTCAGCCAGAAATGAAGTGGGAGTGACGGTCTCTTATTGGGCTGATTTAGCCGCTATTAAAGCGTGGAAAGCCCATGCAGAGCATCAAGAAGCCCAGCGGTTGGGCCATCAGCAGTGGTACCAACACTTCACAGCCCGTATCGCCAAGGTCGAGCGAGATTATGGGATATAGGGCGCGTTTAGTAAGACGGCCAATCGACGGGAATAGCAAATGAAAGAGCGGTATGCCCCTCCTTCACCTATCTTTTGGCGGGATACGCGTATGCCCTATGTGGAGCTGCGTAAGATTAGCGATGCTCGACAGGTCTGCTATGCGCCGCACAGCCCGCGCATTGGTCGCTGGGGGCTGTGACCGCAGGTAAAAGCACCTTTTGCTATCGTGACGCGAGGTATCAGATTAGTGCGGGTGACATCGTGATGATGAACCCCCACTGGGTGCATGCCTGTAACCCCATCGAGAATCAGCCCTGGGCTTACTTGATGCTCTATGTCGATACCGCGTGGCTGAGTGAGTTGCGCTATCAATTGGGCCTGCTGGATGCACCTAACTGGCAAGACATTGCCACTGCCGTTATTACCCAGCCAGCGCTTTATGCTGGGTACTGCGATATGGCCGCTTGCTTGCTGGATAAACAACGGGAAATTGACGAAAAGCAAACGGCGCTAATCGAGTGCTTGTCTACCATGATGCAAGTGCTTGCCCAAGAATCCCCCGCGGCATTGCCCCAAGCGCCCAGTGTGCTAGAACAGGTTGCGGCCTATTTGCGTGCCAATTGTGCCGCTGATATCTCGCTTGAACGCTTATGTCAGCAGTCGGGCTATAGTGCTGGGCACCTGATTCGCGCCTTTAAACAGCACTTCGGGCTGACGCCTCATGCCTACCTGATTAACCAGCGTATTCAGTTGGGGCAGCAGGCGCTAAAGCAAGGGCAGCCGATAGTTGAGGCAGCTTTGAGCGCGGGCTTTAATGACCAGCCGCACTTTCAAAGAACGTTTAAGCGACTGGTAGCCGCCACACCCAACCAGTATCGCTATCCGCTTCTCAAATAACAGCAGCCCCTTAAAACAACAACCACTCAAAACAACAGAAACAGTGCACTGGCGGCCAGGCAAATAGCCAATACGCGGTTAATCGTCAGCAGAATGATAGGGCGGTGCACATAGCGTTTGAGAAAAGCCCCTGCAACGATCCAACTGGCCAGCGATAGCCAGCAAATAGGCAGATAGAGGGCGGCAAATAGCCATAGCAGGTAGGGCGCGTTTCCACTGGTATAAGCGCCGATGCCCGCGGCAGATGCCAGCCATGCTTTAGGGTTAAGCCACTGCATCATAGCGCCCGCCCAAAACCCCGGTGCGTTGTCGGCGCCTCTTTCCTGCACACGGCCATCGTGCTGAAACAGTTGATAGCTAAGGTAGAGTAAAAAAACTATACCTGCCCAGCGTAAAAGCGCTTCCAACAGTGGCGCTAAAGTTAGCAGTGAGTAAAGCCCCGCGCCGATGGCTAAAAACAGCGCAATAAACCCCAGCGTGGCACCGGTGACAAAAATAAGCCCTTTGACAATGGGGTAATGCGTGCCGCTACTCAAGCAAACAATGTTGACCGGCCCCGGCGAAATAGACGCGGCGAGAGCAAATGCAGACATGGGTAGTAGCGTTGGCAGCAGTAGGGTAGCGCTCATTGTTATCCTCCTTGGTAGTGCAAGGAGTTTGCAGGGGTGCTCACTGGGGGTATTGAACAAAATTGAGGTGGCTACTTTAGTGACTGCCTTTCACGCTTAGCTTTTAATAATGCCCAAACACAGACCAGCCGGTACGCTGCACAAACATTTCAAGCGCTTGGGTGCCCAGTAAACTATTACCATAGGCGTCTAACCCCGGCGACCAGACGGCAATAGAGCCGTGTCCCGGTGCAATTGCCAGAATGCCGCCGCCGACGCCGCTTTTGCCGGGTAGGCCGACGCGGAAGGCGAATTCTCCCGAGGCGTCGTAGTGCCCGCACATCATCATTAATGAGTTGATCCGGCGGGCCCGCTGGGGCGCTACCACGCGTTTGCCACTGGGTTTGTTGATACCATCCGAGGCCAAAAACAATCCTGCATGGGCAAGCTGCTCGCAGCTCATAGCGATGGCGCACTGGTGGAAGTAAGTGCCCAGCACTTTATCGACATCGTGGCGTAGATGGCCAAAGGCTTTCATAAAGTGCGCCAGTGACGCGTTGCGGTCACGGTGGGCCATCTCTGAGGCGGCCACGGCGTGGTCGAAATAAATGCTGTCGTCATCGGCGATATAGCGCACAAAGCTGAGAATCTCGCCCAGTGTCTCTTTGGGTTCATGGCCCATCATGATCGCATCGACCACCGCAATGGCCCCGGCATTGATAAACGGATTACGCGGCTTGCCGCTTTCATGCTCTAGTTGAACGATGGAGTTAAATGGATCGCCTGAGGGCTCCCGGCCGACTTTCGACCACAGCGAATCACCCACTTGCCCCAGCGCTATGGTCAGCGTAAATACCTTGGAGATACTCTGAATGGAGAAGGGGGTTGTGGCACATCCCGCCGAGTACACGTTGCCATCTACGGTCGCCAGCGAAATGGCAAACTGCTGTGGGTCAACGTGGCCAAGCTCGGGGATATAGTCGGCGACCTTGCCACGCTGTTCGGCATTCGCCATGGTGGCCGCAATGTCATTGATCAAGTCTTGCATGGGCGTATCGTGTACCGTCAGTGGAGGCGGGGGCATTACCCTAGCGGAAAAGTTGGGAGCTGTCTGCTAACGCCATTAGCAAGATTCGGGTCGGCAACTCGCTTGTGAACGCTTAGGCTGATGAAGATAGGCAGTCCCAAGGCACAGAGATAACACAATGAACGACTATGCGCGTATCGAAAAAGCCATGGCTTATATGGTGGCCCACGCAGCGGAGCAACCCAACCTGGAAACAGTGGCCGCGCAGGTGCATTTAAGCGCCTTTCATTTCCAGCGGCTATTTTGTCGTTATGCGGGTATCAGCCCCAAACGCTTTTTGCAGGCGCTGACGTTAGAGCGCAGTAAGCAACTGATTCAGGCATCGACATCCCTGCTGGATATTGCCCATACGCTGGGGCTAAGCGGCGGCTCCCGGCTCTACGATCACTTTGTGCAGTTAGAAGCGGTCACCCCGGGAGAGTATAAGCGCCAGGGTGAAGGCGTGGAGATCGCCTACGGGGTTCATGAAACGCCCTTAGGTAGCATGTTTGTAGCGGTAACCCCCCGGGGTATCTGCCGTATGGGTTTTGTCGATGCGACTAATTCGGAGGCGTTACTGGCTCGGCTTGGCAAAGAGTGGCCGCGCAGCACGCTGTGCCATAGCCCCGATGCTACCCGTTTTGCGGTGGAAAAGCTTTTTAATCAACCCGAAGAGGGAACTGCCGCTCTGTCACTGCACGTCACCGGCACTAACTTTCAAATAGCGGTTTGGCGGGCGCTGCTGACCATTCCCGAAGGTCAGTTGGCCAGCTATTCGCATATCGCCCGGGCATTGGGCACGCCTAAATCGTCCCGTGCAGTGGGCAATGCGGTGGGCGCTAACCCCATCGCGGTATGGATACCCTGCCACCGGGTGATTCAACAAAGTGGCGCACTGGGTGGCTATCGCTGGGGGTTAGACAAAAAGCAGATGGTGCAAGCCTGGGAGTTGGCAAAGGTTGATAACGAATCGCTTTTTCCCATGGCCGCGTCTTAATCAATTAACCCATTAGCATCATAAAACGGGAAAGGGCCGGGGTAGGAATCAATAAACCCTTGGTGAGTCACCATGCCGTTAGCTGCCGACCAGTGGTGCAGCAGGTAACCGGGAGGCTCAAGCTGAAAGTGGGCGGGGCCGTCTGGGGTGAGATCCAGGCTAACCTGGTGGGAACCCCCAGGGCAGCTGATCGCGACGGTGTTCGCAAAGCGCGCTTGGATAGAGCGGTGCAGATGCCCGCAGAGTACGCGCTCAACCTGGCCATGTTGTTCAATCACTTTGGCGAGAGCGTCGGGTCGTTTGAGCGGTTGGCGATCCATATGGTCGATGCCACTCACGAACGGGTGGTGATGCACCATGACCAGCGTGGGTTTATCGGGCTGCTCTGCCAGCGTTTTATCCAGCCACTGCAGGCTCTCATCGCTTAGCTCCCCGTGGGGTTTGCCCGGCACCGATGAGTCGAGCCCCACTAAGCGCACCGGGTAATCATCCACTACCCACTGCAAGTAGTCGTTATGCTGAAACAGGTAGCGGTGTTCCGGAAAGGTGGCGCGCAAGTGCTGGCGGTCGTCGTGATTGCCAGGGATCAAGTACACAGGGAGCGTCAGGTCAGCAAGGATTTGCTTAAAGGTGGCGTACTCGTCGGGGTGGCCAAAATCAACCAGGTCACCGCTAATCAGCACCAGGTCGGGCCGCGGCGCTAGCTGATTGAGCTTGCTGATCGCTTGGCGCAGCGCATTGGCAGTATCCACTTGGCGGTAAGAGAGCTTACCACCCGTCTTGATATGCGGGTCGCTAATCTGGGCAATAAGGCATTGCTGGGTTGGATGAGGTTTAAGGCGGTGATCAGCCATTGGCCATCTCCCTGGCATTAACAGTAGGTGTGTTATCTGGGTAAAAAAGCACGTGAGAAGGGAGAACTAAGCCAATCTTGGTACCGTTTGGCCAGCGCTGGCGAGAGGGCGTCTCAATTTGGAGTGGCGAAGCGCCGCCAGTGTCCACCATCAGGCGTTGGCTCTGGCCCAGGAAAATGCTTTGCACTACTGTGCCTCTTACATCGGCTTGGACAAGCGGCACTACCTGAATATCTTCTGGTCGGCAGTAGACTGTGGGTACTCCCTGCAAGTGAGAGGCAGAGAGTTCACCGCCATGAACGACTAACCCGCCACCTTCTCGGCTGGCGGTCACGTCCAGGCAGTTAACCGCGCCAATAAAGTCGGCCACAAAGGCATTGGCTGGCTGGTGGTAAATCTCTTGGGGTGTGCCTAACTGGGCAATGCGTCCGGCTTGCATTACCGCGATACGGTCACCCAGGGCCATCGCCTCGTCTTGATCGTGGGTGACGTAAACGGCGGTGGTTCCCAATTCACGTAGCAACTGGCCAATTTCAATGCGCAAACGGTCGCGCAGTTTGGCGTCGAGGGCTGCCAATGGCTCGTCAAACAGCAGCACCTTGGGGCGCACGGCGATTGCGCGGGCGAGGGCGACGCGCTGCTTTTGCCCGCCCGAGAGGGCGTCGATACGCCGATCGCCAAAACCCTGCAAGTCGACCATGCGCATTACTTCGTCAAGCCTTTGGGCAATCGTGGTACGCGGCAAACGCTGTATTTTTAAGCCGTAGGCGATGTTGTCGGCAACGCTCATATTGGGAAATAGCGCATAGTTTTGGAACACCATACCCACGTCGCGTTTTTCAATCGGTAGGGCGGTGACATCGCGCTCGCCAAACAGCACTTGCCCACCTTTGTCGGGGCTTTCCAGGCCGCTGATAATACGCAGGGTCGTGGTTTTTCCGCAGCCGGAAGGGCCCAGCAGTACCAGGGTTTCGCCGGGGTGAACCTGCAGATCCAGCGGCTGTAGCGCCGTGTTGCCGCCAGCGAAGGTGCGGCTGCATTGGTTTAACGTGATGCTGACAGATGAACTCATAATGGATTCTCAACTAAAACAGTCAGGTGTCTTTCAATAGGCGTTTAGCGACGCTGCTCGGTGAGTCGACCTGCCCACTGAATCGCCACCAGCAAGGGCACCACCATCACTAGAAATATCAGCGTGTAAGCCGAGCCGATTTCCAGTCGCATCGAGGCGTAGCTGTCGGCTAGCCCAACCGGTAGCGTTTTGGTCAAGGGGGTATGCAGCATCCAGGTGATGTTGAACTCACCGATGGATAAGGTGATGACCATCAGCGCGCCCGCCAGAATACCGCTCATGCAGTTGGGGATGACCACCCCGAAAAAGCGTTGCCGGAAGCTGGCGCCCAGGCTGGCGGCGGCTTCTTCAAGCTGCGGAAGCTTGGCGGTCTGCATCACGGAGAGCACCGCGCGCACCATAAAGGGCAGCGTAAACAGCACATGGCCGACAAGAATAAACAGCCAACTGCCGCGAAATTCCCGATAGCTACCGTAGGCGAGCAGTAGGGCAAGAGCGGTGGCCAGCCCAGGCACGGCAACCGGTAGCAAAAGCAGCTCTTCAATGGCATTGGCCCAGCGGCGGCGGCTGCGCAGTAGACCGTAGGCGGCGGGGACGCCGATCAGGATAGTGATCAGTAAACAGGCGAGCGCCAGTTTAATGGAGAGCCAGATAGTATCGGCGTAGAGGTGCCACACCTCATTGACCCAACGCAGGGTCAAGCCACTCTCAAGGCCGACAAAGTAGTTCTCGGTCAGACCCGCCATCACCGACATGGCCACGGGCACGATCATAAATAAGCACACCAGCAGGGTGAAAACCAATTGAAGCGTGAAGCGTAGACGCGATTTCATACGGAGGCTCCCAGATTGCCGCCTGCCAACCGACGAGCAAGGCTTAACGCCATCCAGGTGATCACACCCAGTACCACCGAAAGCGCAGCCGCCATGGCGAAGTTGGCGTAGTTGGTGAATTCGCCGTAGATATTGAGCGGCAGGATGCTTAGCCGTGTGCCCAGGGTAAACGCCGTTCCAAAGGCGCCCATACTGGTAGCAAAGCAGATGGCACCGGTTGACAGCAGTGCGGGCGCAATGCCGGGCACGATAACGTCTTTAGTGACTTGCCAGGTATTTGCTCCTAACGAGCGGGCCGCCTCTTCAAGGCTTTGATCCAGGTTGTCGCAGGCAGCCATTACCGTGGTGATAACGCGAGGAATGGAGAAGTAGAGGTAGCCAATAAATAACCCGGCCAGCGAGTAGGCGAACATCCAGCGCTCGCCAAACAGCCATAGGCTGGTTTGCGCCAGTGCACCCTGGCGCCCGCCCAGCATAATGACCAGAAAGCCCACCACTACGCCTGGAAAGGCCAGCGGAAAGGTCAGGATAGCCACTAATATGGACTTGCCAAAAAAATGCTGCCGGGCGAGAAAAAAACCGGCAACACCGGCAATGGCAACCGCTATCAGTGACACTACCAGCGAGAGACCGACGGTGGTCGCTAGACTGATCAAGTACTGCCGATGGGTGAGAATAGTCAGATAAGCACTGATACCACTACTTGGGTCTGCCTCGGCACCCATCATGATCAGACGTGAAAAGGGCAGTAACCAAAAGGCGCAGAAGATCACCAGTGCAGGCAGTAAGGCGACCATAGCGATAACGTTTTTCCGTCGTGCGGAGCCCACCATGATTGGCCGACTATTGACGTAAGAAGCAGCCCCGGAGGGCTGCTTGGCTGCCGCTGTCATGATTAACGCACCTCCGACAGATACCGTTCGGAGAAGCTTCGCTGGGCAGCCGCCATCGCGTTGTAGTCGAGTGCCTCGGCGCGGGCGTAATCGCTATCGGGGAGGAATACGTCGCGTGCCTCTGCGGAGATAGCGCTTGCGCGCACGGGGCGAAGGTAGGCGTCTGCCCATACCGCTTGGCCTTGATCAGAGAGTACAAAATCGAGTACCTGCTGGCCGTTCTCGGGGTTAGGGCCATCTTTCACCAGGCTCATAACATAAGGCACTACCACGGTACCCTCTTCGGGAATCACGAACTCCACGTTGGCACCATCGCTGTGGCGAGCCCGGTAAGCGTTGAAGTCGTAATCAAGCAAAATCGGGATCTCGCCGGAAAGCACCCGCGCATAGCTGGTTTGCTTGGGTACAATCGGATCGTTGTCGGCAAGCTGATTGAAGTAGTCGATTGCCGGGGTAAAGTCGTTAAGATCGCCCCCCATGGCCTGGTTGACCGCCACGGCACCGACGTAGCCGACAAAGGCGCTGGCCGGGTCAAGGTAGCCCACCATGCCACGATACTCGGGCTTGAGCAGGTCTTCCCATGAGGTCGGTACTGGCGCGCCATCCAGGGCATCGACGTTAACCATAAAACCGAGCGTGCCGGAATGAATGGCAAACCAGTTGCCTTCGGGGTCTTTCAGGCCTTCGGGGATCTCCTCCCAGTGCGCAGGTTGGTAGGGCGTTACCACATCCTCTTCCATGGCCTGAATGCCAAAGGTCACTCCGTAGTAAACAACATCAGCCACTGGGCTAGCTGCTTCAGCCACCAGCTGGGCTAATGACTGGCCGGAGTTTTTGTTGTCTTGGGGCACGCGAATGCCGGTTTCCTGCTCAATCAAACGCAACTGAGTGCCCCAATCTGCCCACTCTGGCGGGCAGTTGTAGCAGATCGCGTTGTCGCTTGATTGGGCAGCAACGCCCCCTGATGCACCGATAACCGCTGTGGTCAATAACGCCTGATAAAGACGCTTAAGATTCATGCGTTTAAGACTCATACCAAGTTCCTCTATAAAGTGCTTAACGTGGACTTCCGTGATGTCGGGGTTCCGACACTTTCGCCCTTACGCAGCGCGTGGGGCAGGGGAGCGGGAGTGCGCTTTTCTCCCCGAATCATGGCTAACAGGGTGTGAACCGCGCTGCGCCCGATCTCGGCGCGAGGCTGTTCAATGGTGCATAGCGACGGGTAGAGGTGCTTGCCCAGGGCAATACCATCAAAGCCCATGACGGAAAGGTCATCAGGCACCCTAAATCCGGCGCGCTGAAGTTCGCCCATCAGGCTGATGGCGAGCAGGTCGTTGGTGCAGATCACCCCCGTGAGAGCATCAGCGCCATGTAACGCCGACGTGAGGCGGGTTAGTTCTGCTTGGGTATGGTGGGCCATCTCTACCAGCGGGCGGGCGACAAGGCCTGCTTCGTCCATCGCGTAGCAGTAACCTTCAAAGCGTTGTTGGGCGCGATCTGACTGCAGCAGCGGTCCAGCGACCATGCCAATTCGCTTATGGCCCAGGGTGATCAAGTGGCGGGTGGCATCAACGCTGGCGGCACGGTTATCGACACCGACCGAGGGGAAG
Organism: Halomonas sp. SpR8; assembly: GCF_031010195.1. Lineage (GTDB taxonomy): Bacteria > Pseudomonadota > Gammaproteobacteria > Pseudomonadales > Halomonadaceae > Vreelandella. The sequence continues at coordinate 91,628 of NZ_JAUAMC010000007.1, forward strand.
CCGCTGCTGCCAGGCGGGTTGTAGACCAGTAAACAAGGGGTGGTCTCCAAGCGCAGCTTGTCCAGCACTAAGCTGTTATCGGCTTCCGCCACGGTAAGCACCAAGCCGTCGACGCGCTGGCGCAGCATCTCCTCGACAATGTCACCCTCGCGGCTGGGTGAGTATTCGCTGGTGGTAACGATCAATGAGTAACCCGATGCACGGGCCGCCACTTCCATGGCTTGTAGCTGCTCGGCAAACACCGGGTTGTCGAGACTGGGCACCATCACGCCAATCATCTGCGTGGCTTGGGAGCGTAGCTGTTGAGCGACTTTATTGGGCCTGAACGCTAGTTGCCGGGCTGCGGTAAAAACGCGCTCTCGGGTGGCTGGGCGTACCAAGTCGGGGCTTGAAAAAGCCCGCGCTGCGGTTGCCCGAGAGACGCCAGCGAGTTTGGCCACAGTGAGTAAATCTACCATGCGAATACCTGTTGTAAATCCAATGAGATCGATCTCATTTATTAGGTATCAGCCTAGAGAGGGTATGTGACGGCCAAATGGCGGGAATATGTATTTTTAGAGTGATTATGATGACAAGGCGATTAATAACCATGCAGTTCGAGGGCAATTGAAAAGGAGGACTGTTTTGCTTGATCACATTGCGCTGATTTCCAGGGGCCGCTACAGTCTTGCTCTTGTTCACCTGGGCGAGACCTTCCTATGGCCACACTGATGATTCAGGGCACCACCTCGGATGCGGGTAAAAGTACCGTGGTGGCCGCGCTCTGCCGTGCGTTGGCAAGGCGTGGCATATCAGTGGCGCCATTTAAACCCCAGAACATGGCGCTAAATAGCGCCGTCACCGAGGATGGCGGTGAAATTGGCCGCTCTACGGCCTTGCAGGCGCAGGCCTGCTATTTGGCCCCCCACAGCGATATGAATCCGGTACTGCTAAAGCCGGAAACGGATCGCGGCGCCCAGGTGATTTTGCGCGGCAAGGTGCATGGGCATATGGGGGCCCTGGATTACCACGCCTATAAACGCACCGCGAAAGAGAGCGTGATGGCCGCGTGGCAGGCGTTAGAAAGCCGTTATGACGTGATTATTGCCGAAGGCGCGGGCAGCCCCGCTGAGATCAATCTGCGCAAGGGTGACATTGCCAATATGGGCTTTGCCGAAGCGGCTGACTGCCCGGTATTACTCGTCGGTGATATTGATCGTGGTGGGGTATTCGCCCAGTTAGTGGGGACGTTGGCGCTATTGAGCGAGAGTGAGCAGGCGCGCACCAAGGGCTTTATTATCAACCGCTTTCGAGGCGATATGGCGTTGCTCAACCCTGGGCTTGAATGGCTGGAGGAGCGCACTGGAAAACCGGTGCTGGGCACGCTGCCTTATCTTCAAGGGCTGGTACTCGATGCCGAAGATAGCATTGGTTTAACCCACGCCGAAAAGGCTAGCCAGACGCTGAACGTTATTGTGCCAGCACTGCCCCGGATCAGTAATCACACCGACTTTGACCCGCTGCGTCTGCACCCGCAGGTATCGCTGACCTTTGTGGGGCCTGACCAACCCATACCCGCTGCCGATGTGATTATTCTGCCCGGTAGTAAAAGTACCGCTAGCGATTTGGCGTGGTTAAAGCGCCAAGGCTGGGATAACGCTATTCAGCGCCACCTGCGCTATGGCGGCAAGGTGCTGGGTATTTGCGGTGGTTTTCAAATGTTGGGCGAATGGGTGGATGATCCTGAAGGCGTGGAGGGAAAGCCCGAAAAAGTAACCGGGTTGGGATTATTACCTCTCACAACACGCATGGTCCCTGGCAAGCAGTTGCGCAACGTTCGCGGCGTGACAATAGCCGAAGGGGCACCCGTTACCGGGTATGAAATTCATAACGGCGTAAGCGAAGGACAGGCGCTAAGTTCGCCGCTATTTGATTTAGATGAACGACCAGAAGGCGCGATCAGTGAGGATGGCCAAATAATGGGGACTTATCTGCATGGGTTATTTGATCACCCCGAAGCCTGCCAAACTCTACTAAAACAGCTGGGCCTAGCAAATGGAGAGCAGATTAATTACCAGGCCCACCGTGAGAGTGAGCTGGAACGCCTAGCCGATATGCTGGAAGCCCATATTGGTATTGAAACGGTTATTGCTCTGCTTGACGCTGACGTTTCGCCATGACGGTAATCTCAATACTGCTGCCGCCGCAGATATGGGGGGATTCGGTGCAGGTGCGGGCAGGGTAGTGGCCAGGCTCAAAGTACTCGGCATACACACCATCCATGTCTTGAATGGTATGTAGATCAGTAAGATGAATATCGACTCGTACGATATCTGCGAGGCTGCCCCCTTCCATTTCAAGCATGCGCGACAGTGCGCGCATCACAAGACGCGTTTCTTCTTTCACATCGCCCCGTGCGGCGTGGCCGTTAGAAAGGTCGGAAACGGTCAGCCCCGAAATAAACACATAATGATCGTCCAATACCATGTGACTGCCGGGGAAGCTCGGTGTGGGCATGGTAGGGTCATTCATAAAAGTGGGCATGTTAGCTCCTTCTAAGTCACTGTTCACGTTTACATTACTTTCGACAGGTTGTTCGCCGTAGTGTTCAGTATCAGCAAAAATGAATGGACGTGGCGCTGAGTATAATCCGCTGTCAAAACAGCGATGATTGCTCTAGGCTTGCGGCTTTTTTATCGGTGAGGATGATGCAAATGAAGGTCGTACACATTAACGCAGAGGCCCAGCGCAACGCCTGTCTGGCGCGATTATGCGCGGAGGTTTACGGACAACAGGCGGGCCTAACGCCGCTGGTCGTGTTTACCGGCACCTGTAGCGTGTTATTCCCTCAAGAAGCAGCGCGTCTGTTTGCCGCCGTTGACGGCCAGGATAAACCTCAAGCACTGGCGCTGCTAGTGCTGGACGAAGAGGGCGAGGGCATGACGGTAACCCACGCCTGCGCGCTTGACCAAGCAAATGCCCAGCAGCGTTTGATCAGCGAGCTTACTTTGAAGGCACCGCTGCGCGTTGACGTTGATACTGCCGAACAAGAGGCGTTCTATCAACAAAGTGGCATTAAACGCTGGTTTGGCGGAGCGGATGGAAAGCGCATCGGCTTAGGCGCACGCCACCCCGCCAAAAGCGTTGGCGAGCTGACGCCTACCCTGGTGTTGGACGAAGCGCTTATCCTTCGCCGTTTCAAACACGACCCGAAAGCATTTGAAGAGGCTAAACAGGCCTTTTTGCAGGGCTTAGACGATTTTCCGCAAACGCTTTAAGCGGCTGCTTTTGTCATGCCTACTTCTTCGCTAGCTCGCGCATGGCGGTTTCCAGACCTTCCATGGTCATGGGGTACATACGGTCGTCAATGATCTCGCGAATCAGCGTTGTTGAGTAGGTGTACTCCCATGCCCTTGGCGGCATAGGATTAAGCCATGCCAAGCGGGGAAACGTTTCCGTCAGACGTTTTAGCCACACCCCGCCCGCTTCATCGTTGAAGTGCTCTACGCTGCCGCCGGGGTGGGTGACTTCGTAAGGGGACATCGCTGCGTCGCCAACAATCACTACCTGGTAATCCGCGCCGTAGGTATGCAAAACATCCATGGTCGGGATTCGCTCGTTGCCGCGACGCATATTGTTCCGCCAAACCCCTTCGTATAGGCAGTTGTGAAAGTAGTAGTGCTCCAGGTGCTTAAACTCTGATCGGGCCGCCGAAAACAGTTCTTCACAGACGCGAATATGGTCATCCATTGAGCCGCCCACATCCAAAAATAGCAGCACCTTCACCGCGTTATGACGCTCTGGGCGCATTTGTACGTTGAGTAGCCCGGCGTCCTTGGCGGTTTCGCGAATGGTGCTATCCACGTCGAACTCTTCGAGTGCCCCCTGGCGGGCAAACTTGCGCAGGCGACGCAGCGCCATTTTGATATTACGCGTGCCCAACTCTAGAGAATCGTCGTAGTCACGGAAGCGCCGCTCGTCCCACACCTTGGTGGCCCGGCGGTGGCGCGAACCGTCCTGACCGATGCGAATACCTTCCGGGTTGTAGCCGTAAGCTCCGAAAGGGCTGGTACCGCCGGTACCAATCCATTTGTTGCCGCCTGCATGGCGCTCTTTTTGCTCTTCCAGGCGTTTTTTAAATGTCTCGATCAGTTCTTCGAGGCCGCCAAGGGATTCGATTTTGGCTTTCTCTTCCTCCGTCAACTGCTTCTCAAATTCACGGCGTAGCCAGTCGTCGGGGATTAGCGCCTCAATGGCGGCGTCCATGTCCTCAAGGCCTTTAAACCAGGCGGCGAAGGCACGGTCAAAGCGATCGAAGTGGCGCTCATCTTTGACCATCACCGTGCGGGCCACTTGATAGAAAGCTTCCATATCGGCGAACACCACGCCGCGCTCCACTACGGCATGAAGATCCAGCAGCTCCCGCAGCGAGACCGGCACGCCCGCGCGTTTTAATGTCTCAAACAGGCCGATAAACATGACTTAGCGGCCTGTGCCTTTCTGGCGGCGGATCATAAACGCCAGGCGTTCCAGCAGTTGGGTATCCTGCTCGTTCTTGACCAGTGCACCTGCCATGGGCGGCAGCGCTTTGGCTGGGTCGCGGTTGTAGAGGGCTTCTTGAGCAATATCGTCGGCCATCAGTAGCTTGAGCCAATCGACCAGCTCAGACGTTGACGGTTTTTTCTTAAGTCCGGGTGCTTTACGCAGCTCGAAAAATACCTCTAAAGCTTCGCTGACAAGCCGGGGAGCGATATCTGGAAAATGCACATCGACAATCGCCTGCATGGTCTCCCGGTCGGGGAATTCGATGTAGTGGAAAAAGCAGCGGCGCAAAAATGCATCCGGCAGCTCTTTTTCGTTGTTTGAGGTGATGATGATAATCGGGCGCTGCTCGGCGCGGATAGTTTCACCGGTCTCGTAAACGTGAAACTCCATCCGATCCAACTCCTGGAGCAGGTCGTTGGGAAATTCAATATCGGCTTTGTCGATCTCATCAATCAGCAACACCACGCGCTGATTGGCGGTGAAGGCTTCCCACAGTTTGCCGGGCTTGATGTAGTTGGCGACGTTCTCCACGCCTTCCACACCCAGCTGCGAGTCACGCAGGCGGCTGACAGCATCGTACTCGTAAAGCCCCTGGGCCGCTTTGGTGCTGGATTTGATATGCCAGGTGATCAGTTGGGTATCGAGAGACTCGGCCAACTCTTCGGCCAATAGGGTTTTGCCGGTGCCCGGCTCGCCTTTGATCAATAGCGGCCGCTCAAGCACCACGGCAGCATTCACCGCCTGCTTAAGCGCGTCAGTTGCGATATAGGAAGAAGTGGAATCAAACGCCATGAGAGAGCCTCGGCTTGTCGAAAGCGGGGTTGTAAAAGGATAGATAGATTCAAACAAGTGTACGTGAGGGTCGCCTTTAAGGCCAACGAGCTTCATAACGGTGGCAGCAATGGGAGTGTTTTCCTTCTACCGTGCAAAACGTTGGAAGATCTCTCCCAGGCTCCGTCTCAATTGACCAAATAACGCCCTTTTCCGATACTTTGGAATAAATATAACTTGGTACTTATACTCCCAACGAGTGCGATTTAAAGTTTCTGCTTGTTTCATGCTGTCTCCTCAGTGTGTGGCTTTGGCGGCTCATACTTGGGGTCACCATAAGACTTCCGGAATTGGCAAATTTTGGCTGCCTCCCCAGCAGAGCTGGGGGGCGCCTGTGTTTGTTTAAATAGCTCCTGTGTTAACAATATGACTAGGTCGAAAGCCACGTCACCACCGATGATACTGTAGTATCGGGGCATCGTGGACCAAGGGCTCACCTTTGGAGTAACAACAGAGAAGGTGCTAAAGGTGCAGTACCGTACACATCACGAGTTGTGGGATGCGGGTAGTGCCTTGTTCATCGAGAAGACAACACCGGCCAATGAAACTGCCAAAATGCCGATAATAACCCATGGGAATGACGTCGATCCTAGCTGCGCTAACAGCAGCCCACCGACAACCCCCCCGCCAGCAACAGCAGTATTCCAGCCGGTGGTGTACATCGACTGGGCGACATCAACGGAGTCTCCCGCCATGCGGGATAAAGCAGTCTGAGTAATGGTCGCAAACCCGCCGAATGCCAGTCCCCAAATCGCAACAGAAAGATAGATAATGGTGGAGATACTGCCCCAAAGCCCAAGTAACATGGAGGCAAACCCAAATACTAGGACGCTCGCGATGATGAGAAATTGCAAATGGCGATCAATTATTGCGCCCACGAGCCAAAGGCCAACGATAGAACCTAGTCCAAAAATAAACAGCACTACACCCAACTCCTGCGTCAGCCCTGAAGAACTCAGGAATGGTTCAATGTAGATGTAGAGTACGTTGTGAGCGACAACGAATGTAAATACAACGAAGAGGACAGATCGAATTCCCGTCTTCGTAAATACATTAACCAGAGACTGTCGTTGCTCTTTACTCTGACCTGGGAAGTCCGGCACAGTGGTAATCACCCACACCATAAGTGACAATGCCAGTGCAGTCATCAGCCCAAAAGCTCCTTGCCAGCCTATCACGCGCCCCAACAGCGCCCCGAGTGGAACACCCAGCACCAGCGCGATGGTTGCACCCGCCCCTGATATAGCAATTGCCCGCCCACTAAGATGACGTGGTGTCATGCGAACCGCATAGCCCGCCAGCAGTGACCAAACAACGCCACCAAATACACCCGCAAAAAAACGTGCTATTAGTGAAATCATATAATCGTTGGAAAGTGCCGTGATCAGATTTACCACAGCAAAACCACCAATTGCCGTCAACAGAAGCGGCCTACGCCGCATACCTTGTGTCAAAGTCGTCACCGGAATAGCGGCGATTAATGCCCCCACTGCATAGACTGTGATGAACTGTCCTGCCAAACTCTCGGATATGCTAAGTCCCTGCGCTATCGACGAGAGGAGTCCTGCGGGCATGATCTCTGTCAGGAGGGTGATAAAAGCGGCCATCGCTAGCGCCAAAAGCCCGCTCAAAGGCAGCCCTGGGTTCAACGTGTCAGGACTGGCAGAATAAGTCTTAGTTTTAGATGTCATTCGGTTATTGCTCCCTTGCTATCCCAAACAGCAGCTACTTTCCGAACGTTCGTACGCGGCATTGATGCAGCAGAATGCCGTCGCGCGTGCCAAAACATGTACATGACCGGCGCGTTTAAATATGCAGAATTCATGAAGATTTCCTTGTAACTGTCGTTGAAGACGCCTCGCCGTATGGGTGTCCCGTCGGGTCACCAGCGTCCTATTAGCTAACAAGATGATTATGGGATGCCTTTTGCGAATGAAAAATAGGGTAATATTCCAAACATATGTGACAAAAACGTCAACAATAGGCAGGTTTTCATGGCGAGTTTAGGTGTACTTGATGTTTTTGTGAGGGTTGGTGAAACAAGAAGTTTTACTGCTGCGGGTAAGCAACTTGGCATATCCGCATCGGCGGTAAGTAAAGCTATCGGACGTCTGGAAGAGCGATTGAGTGTGCGTTTATTCCATAGGTCAACTCGTACGGTTAGCCTGACTCCTGAAGGTGCGCAGTTCTTCGAACGTTGCCGTAGGATCCTATGTGAGGTCGAAGCAGCAGAGAATGAATTGTCTCTATCGCAATCCATTCCCTATGGAAAATTAAAAGTCAGCGTGCCTTCGGTCGGAATGTTGTTTATGAACAAATTTGCAGAGTTCAAACAACTTTATCCAAACATCGAACTTGATATTGACTGTACAGACCGATTAGTAGGCGTTATCGAGGAAGGTTTTGATGCAGCTATCCGTACAGGAGATCTCACGGATTCCCGATTAATGGCAAGGGAATTAGGCAGCTATCGGCGTGTCATTGTCGGGTCGAATTCATACTTTCAACATGCCGCTATGCCCGTCAAACCAGAGGATCTGCAAGGGCATGCTTGCATGATGTATCGCTACCGCAGTACTGGAAAGTTAGCTAGCTGGCCCCTAGGTTTTGATTTTCCGGCCCATATGGAGTTTCCTGCGAGCATGATAACGAATACCTTGGAACCCCTGGTCATATTTGCAGAGCGAGGGCTGGGGGTGGCATGCATACCTGATATTGCCATTCAACGTCAATTGGCCGATGGAACTCTGATCCCTATACTGGAAGATTTTAATAAGGACGTCACTGTCTTCCGAATTCTATGGCCTTCCAACCGTCATTTATCGCCTAGATTGAGAGTTTTCGTCGACTTCATGGTAGACAGGCTTTTCCCTCTTTAAAAATTGAGCGCGTAAGCCTAACCCCATAGCCCCCCTGAAATGCCTTCGCTATCGCCGTAAGCATGGCCTTGCAATCCCATTGATGCCTCAGTCCTGACCGTGTGTGTCAATATTCAGAATTTTGGGTAAGGGCATGAGTGGCATGGTGGAGTCTCTAAAGTTACACTTACTTGAGTAACTTAGTGAGTCGGCAACTGTCATAGTTGCCATAATAGGGATAATGGACAGCGTATAACGAGAGGTTACGCCATGCATGCCAACGTAAAGCAACTGCGTTTACAGACCAAGGCGCTCTTAGCGGCGACAAAGCGTGGAGAAACCGTCGACATCACTTATCGCGGCAAGCCTTGTGCTCGGCTGGTGGGTCTCGATGAGAGCGGTCTGGAAACGCGTCCCGCCCGTAACCCTGCCTTCGGGTTATGGGCTGATCAGGACTCCTCGAACGGCAACGATGTTGAGTCACAGGTGCGTAGCTTACGGGCGCCGCGCACGTTCGAGGTGGGTGAATAATGCTGGTAGACACCGACGTACTGATCTGGAATTTGCGCGGTAATACTGCGGCGGCGGAACGCCTGGATGATCTACCGGGCTTTTCGCTGTCCGCAGTGAGTTACATGGAGTTGGTGCAGGGCATGCGCAACAAGCAGGAACTCAATCAACTGCGTCAAGCGCTGCATTATTGGCAGGCAAAAATAGTCCATTTGGACGAAGGTACCTCGTCGCGTGCCACTTTCCTGGTCGAAAGTTATGCGCTTAGCCATAACATGCAAATGGCGGATGCGCTCATTGCCGCGACGGCTATGGAGCTGGGCATGCCCTTGCTAACCGCCAACGATCGCCATTACCGGCATATCGATGGTTTGGAGTTAGATATCTTTCGTCCAGCTTAAATGGCGAAACTCTCCCCTGGCATTCTCTGTCACCCCTGCCAATTTGGCGGCACGATGCCTTGGCGCTGCATTTGCCGGTAGATCGTGGGGCGAGAAACCCCCAGCGCACGAGCCACGGCGCTTATGTTCCAGTGCTGCGCCTTGAGCATTTCCAGCAGTGTGTGATCGGTATTGCTACTCGCATCTACAGGTGGGCTGGACGCCTGCCGGGTAATGCGTTGGCTTAGGCACTGTTCGGGTAAGTCATGGACGGTGATTTCGTCGCTTTCTGAAGTGGCCAGGGCAAAGGCTAGCGCATTTTTTAGCTGGCGGATGTTGCCGGGCCAGGCGTAGGCGAGCAGGGCGCTGATGGCATCAGCGCGCAGGCGAGGGGAATGACTACCGCCGCGTTCGCTGACCACGTCGTTAAACACCTGACGAATCACGTAGAGCTTATCGGCACGTTCGCGCAGCGCGGGCAGGCGTAGCTGGGCCCCATTAAGACGGTAATAGAGGTCTTCGCGAAATTCTCCCTGTTGGATCATCGCATCGATATTGCGATGAGTGGCGGTGATTACCCGAATATTGACCTTCACAGGCGTGTTGGCACCCAGCGGCATGACTTCCCGTTCTGCCAGTACGCGCAGCAGCCGAGTTTGTAGGGCCAACGGCATATCGCCGATTTCATCCAAAAACAGCGTACCGCCATGGGCCTGGGGAATCAGCCCGCGCATACCTTTGGAACGGCCACCTGTAAAAGCGCCTGGTTCGTAACCAAAAAGCTCGCTCTCAATCAGCGCTTCGGGGATGGCGGCGCAGTTCACCGCGATAAAGGGGCCCTTGGAGCGGTTACCGCTGTCATGCAGTGCTCGGGCGACGACCTCTTTGCCGGTGCCAGTTTCACCACTTATCAGCACATTAACGCTGGCTTCGTTACACAGCCTCTGCGCTAGCTTCTGCACCTTGCGCATAGCTGGGTCGTCAGCGCCCAGCCGAACCAGTGGCTCCGGGAGGCCGGTGGTAGCCGGTTGCGCTTGAGCCGGGCGAGGGCGGCGCGGTTCCAGCAGGCTAATAAAGTAAATAGTGTTGTCGACTCTGGCACGAAAAGCGCGCAGTTGATCGTCAGTGGCGCTGTTGATGCTAAGGACATCGGCGATCTCGCACTCGAATAGCTCCCCTAACATAGGAGGGTGATGGGGTGACCAGGGTGGCCAGCGGCGCTGGTGCTCGGCAATCAAGTCACGGCCGACGGCGTTGGCGGCAATCACTTGCCCGTTTTCTTCAATGGCGATTAAACCACGCCCATTCACATGTACAAACTCACGTGAAGTGTCCAGGCGCACCATCAGGCAGTCGCGGTAGCGCTGTAGAAAGTAGGCATCCTCAATCATGCGGGCGTAGAGCGTTACTAGCGAGAGGCTGAAGTTTTGGCTCTCATGTTGAGTAGGTGATTGCAGTGCAGAGATATCCAGCACGGCCATCACATTGCCCTGGGGATCGGCGATGGGTGCGGCGGTGCAGGTGAGCGAAATATGCGAGGCGTCGAAGTGCTCCTGACGGTGGCAGATAATCGCTTGGCGATCATGCAGGCAGGTGCCTACGGCACAGGTGCCCGCAAAGCGTTCGTCCCAATCGGCACCCAGATAGAGGCCCGCTCGGCGCAACTGCTGGTCTTGGTTGGGGTCGCCGCGAAACTCAACGGTTATACCGCGGTGGTCGGTGAGTAGCAGCACATAGCCTAGCTGAGCGATTTGTTGATAGAGCTGGTCAACCCCAGCGCGTGCCACGTGCAAAAGTTCATCGACAGATTCCCGGTGCTCAATCAGGGTCTGCTGGGGCACGACACGGGCAGGACGAGGTCGGGTGGGGTCGAGCTGATATTCGTTTAGGCAGCGCAGCCAGGAGCGCCGGATGGTCGCTTGAGCCGGTAGCTGCGGTACGTCCAAGCCTTCGCCGAGCTGGAAAACATGCTCGATATGCTGGCGCTGCACAGATTGCAGCCGTGCAGGTAAAGGCAACTGAGTGGGCATGGCGTTGTTCACCCTGGGGATTGTTATTGTCCTTCCAGCCTATGCGCTCTGGCGTGGCTGTCAACGACGCGCCATTACGCCGTTAGTCGTGGGTTACACCTGTAACGGCTGAGTGTAAACGGTGTGACAGGTGTACGCTGCTTACGTTGTCTTATTTCTTCTCCGGTACATCAAAAAACTGCATATTTTTCATTGTCTTATTTTTAAACGCGTCTATTTGGCATGCTGGCTGCTTAGGCTTGAGTGCACCACACGTAAATCAACAATAACAAACGCACATGGAGTACCCGCTATGTCAGAGATACATACACAAGTACAAGCACAAACCCAGCAAAACGCCACGGCTACTGTTCAAGGCTGGCTGAGTGATTTTGATCAGGCGCTGCAAACCCAGGATATTCAGGGTGTGCTCGCGCTGTTTAATGAAGAGTGTTATTGGCGCGACTTCCTTACCTTCACCTGGAATTTAAAAACCTGCGAGGGCAAAGACGCAATTCAAGCCATGCTCAATGCCATTTTGGAGAGCACATGCCCTTCGAACTGGCAGCTAGAAGGTGAAGCGACCCAAAATGGCGATGTTGCTGAGACGTGGTTCACCTTTGAGACGGCGGTCGCCAGCGGCAAAGGCTACCTGCGGCTGAAAGAGGGTAAATGCTGGACGCTGCTCACCACTATGCAGTCACTACACGACTTCCCTGAACCGCGTAATCACCACCGCCCCAAAGGCGCTGAGCATGGTGCCAATAAGCAGCGTGAAACCTGGTTAGAATCACGGGAGCGCGAAGAAGCGGAGCTTGGCTACACGCAGCAGCCCTACTGCGTGGTTATTGGCGGCGGCCAGGGCGGTATTGGATTGGGGGCACGGCTGAAGCAGATGGGCGTGCCGACCATTATTATCGAGCGCAACGAGCGTGCGGGGGATTCCTGGCGCAATCGTTATAAGTCGCTCTGTTTGCACGATCCGGTCTGGTACGACCACCTCCCGTATATTCCCTTCCCCGAACACTGGCCGGTGTTTGCGCCCAAAGACAAGCTGGGTGATTGGCTGGAAATGTACACAAAGGTGATGGAGCTCAATTATTGGAGTTCCACTGAGTGTCAGAATGCACGCTTCGATGAAGCCGCAGGCGAGTGGGTGGTGAACGTGAAGCGCAACGGCGAAGAGATCACCTTGCGACCCAAGCAGCTAGTCATGGCGACTGGAATGTCGGGGATGCCCAATATACCGACATTTGCCGGTGCAGAAAGCTTTGAAGGTGAGCAACAGCACTCCAGCCAGCATCCGGGGCCAGATGCTTACAGCGGTAAAAAGTGCGTCATTGTGGGGTCGAATAATTCCGCACATGACATCGCCGCTGCACTGTGGGAACACGATGCCGATGTAACCATGTTACAGCGCTCGTCGACGCATATTGTGAAGTCGGACTCGCTGATGGAAGAAGTGCTCGAGCCGCTATATTCGGAAGAAGCCATTGCAGGTGGGGTGACCACTGAAAAAGCTGATCTGATTTTTGCCTCGATTCCTTACAAGGTGCTGCCAGACGTCCAGCGTCCGGCGTTTGAGGCGATCAAAGAGCGCGACGCCGAGTTCTATAAAAAGCTCGAAGACGCAGGCTTTCTACTCGACTTCGGTGACGATGACTCCGGTCTGTTCTTGAAGTATCTGCGCCGGGGTTCGGGTTACTACATCGATGTGGGCGCCTGTGATCTGGTCGCCAATGGCGATATCAAGCTGCGAAGCGGTGTAGGGATCGAGCGGATCAATCCCCACTCCATCACGCTCACCGATGGCAGCGAGCTAGAAGCAGACTTGATCGTTTATGCCACCGGCTATGGCTCCATGAACGGCTGGGCGGCGCGGCTTATCTCTCAAGAGGTGGCGGATAAAGTCGGCAAGTGCTGGGGCTTAGGCTCCGACACCACCAAAGATCCCGGTCCGTGGGAGGGCGAGCTGCGCAATATGTGGAAACCCACCCAGCAGAAGGCGCTGTGGTTCCACGGCGGCAACCTGCACCAGTCGCGGCACTACTCACACTATTTGGCGCTGCAATTAAAGGCACGCATGGAGGGGCTGGAAACGCCTATCTATGGGCTGCAGCCGGTTCATCACACGTCTTAACAGGAAGGGTAACCCATGAGTCAGTCAAGCATGCAGGCAGCAGTCTGGTACGCAGCGAAGGATCTTCGCGTGGAGCAAGTGGCGGTGCCCACTATCAACGACCCCCATGAGGTGAAGTTAAAAGTCGCCGCCTGTGGCATCTGCGGTAGTGATCTGCACGAGTATGCCGCGGGGCCGATTTTTATTCCGGTCGGTAAGCCGCACCCGATTAGCGGTGAGCAGGCGCCAATTATTATGGGCCATGAATTTGCCGGGGAAGTGGTCGAGATCGGCGATAAGGTAACGCGAGTGAAAGTGGGCGACCGCGTGGCGATTGAGCCGATTCTTTCGCCCAATAAAGACGGCGCCTACCAAATGGAGCGCTATAACCTGACGCCCATGCTCGGCTTTCATGGCCTCTCGGGCGGTGGCTTCTCGGAGTTCACTGTGATGGGGGAGCATATGGTGCATAAGCTGCCCGATGAGCTTAGCTACGAGCAAGGGGCTCTGGTAGAGCCCGCGGCGGTGGCGCTGCATGCGGTGCGCCAAAGCTGCCTGAAAGCTGGCGATAGCGCAGTCGTATTCGGCGCAGGGCCAATTGGATTGATGACCATTGAAGCGCTAAAAGCGGCCGGGGCAGCGCAAATTTATGCCGTTGAGGTGGCGCCGTCGCGAAAAGACAAAGCCGAAGCGTTAGGGGCGGTTGTGGTTGATCCTCAGCAGGTAGATGTGGTGGAAAAGCTGCAAGCCTTGAGCGGCGGCGGTGTGGACGTAGCGTTTGAGGTGACCGGCATTCCCGCAGTGCTCAATCAGGCGCTGCACAGCACCCATGAAGGCGGCGAAGTGGTGGTGGTGAGTATTTGGGAAGGGGAGGCCAGCTTCCAGCCCAACGATCTTGTCATTAAAGAACGCACCATGAAGGGTATTATCGCCTATCGCCATGTGTATCCAGCGGTAATGGCGCTAATGCAACGGGGCTACTTCCGCGCCGAAGACATGGTCACCCAGCGCATCCCACTGGCGGACATTGTGGAGGAGGGCTTTGAGGCGCTGTTAAACGACAAAGCCCAAGTGAAAATTATCGTGACACCCTAGCCACTACTTTGAGGATTTCTAACCGCTAACGAACTCACATGATTCTTTGTGATGCAAAAAGACTGCAAATTGCGCAGTGCTGGTGCAGTTTATTTGCTGCAGTGCGAGCAGAATTAATAAAAATCAAACGGAATTTCCTTAAATAGTTGTTTTATTGGCTTTTTTTTAAAAGTGGCACGCAGATCGCAATGTATATGGCAAAGGGTGATTGAATAGAGAAACAACGGCTTAGATAGTTTGCTTCTCTCCCTTCTTCACCTACATCGCTACCACGTAGTAGCGATAAACCGAGTGAGCTGGCGTGCTCCACCTGGGTCCCCTTCGGGGGACTTTTTTTATGCCTGGATTTTATGTTTAAAAAAACTGTTTAAAAAAATCGTTTAAAAAAACTATCAGGGTTGGAATACTTATAACAATATTTTACAGGTGATTTGGAAACAGTGTTCGTATACTATATACTGTATAGGTAAGCCGAATGAACGGCACCGTAATTCCTAGCGCAAGGGAACGAGCGCTGCATACAGAGGATAAACCTGATGACTAATATGAAACTGATTTCTGCGGCGGTAATCACTGCGGGCTTCGCACTGGCTAGCCAAGCGGCACTCGCTTATAACGCTGGTGATGTATTCGTCCGTGGTGGCGTTGCTCAAACCGATACGGGTTCAGATAACGGTAACGTGGCGGGTGATTCACTGAACGTGCAAAGTGCCCGTGGTTTTACCTTCGGTGCTGGCTACCTGTTTACCGATAAGGTCGGCGTTGAACTCAACAGCTCTGAGAAATTTGAGCACGACCTCAACACGGCTTCTGCGGGAGATGTGGGTAGTGTCGATCGTCTGCCGATCAACTTGTTGGTGAACTACTATCCAATGGGTGGCCTGAATTCCAAGGTTCAGCCTTATGTCGGTGCTGGCCTTAACTACACACGTTTCTCAGGTGAGCCTAGCGGTGTAAATGTTGATGAGAGCTACGGTGCCATCGGCCAAGTGGGTGTAGATCTAGCCGTGACTGACAATATTATGCTCAACGGCTACGCAAGCTACGCTGATGTGAACGCTGATATCAACGTGGGCGGCAAGGTTGATATTGAGCCGGTCACTGTCGGCGGTGGTATCACTTACCGCTTCTAAATGTTGTTTTGTTAGCCAGTTTTAAATCAACGCCCAGCCATGTGCTGGGCGTTGTTGTTTTAGCGCTTGGAAAGAGGGCTTTTAGATAGAGGCCCTAGGGCGTTAGGTTCGTAAAACCACTCTCTGTCACTGCCACATTATCTTCAATACGAATACCGCCACAGGGCGCAAGCTGGTCGACGAGCTGCCAGTTAATGGGTAGGTCAGTATTGCGCAGCGGGGCGAGCAGCATATTGATAAAATACAGCCCTGGTTCAATGGTAACCACCATACCCGGGCGTAGCGTGCGCGTTAAGCGAAGAGCAGGGTGTTTTTCTGGCGCTGGTGCTGGGGTGCCATTAGGGTGGCGCAATCCGGCTACATCGTGTACTTGAATTCCCAACGAATGACCTAGCCCATGGGGGCAAAATGCCCGTGTCACCCCTTTCTCTACCGCTTGCTCAGCAGAGCCTTTGAATAGGTCGTGTGCCACCAATATTTCAGCCAAGTGGTGATGCATCTGTTCATGGAGTGCGACGAAGCTAACTCCGGGGGCGATGCCTTTGACCAGTTCCTCTTTCAATTCATGCATTGCAGTGACCAGTTCGGCAAATAAAGCGGGTGCATCGGGCCCAGCGTAAGCGCGGGTAATATCGGCACAGTAGCCACGAAAACGACGGCCGGCATCGACTAGCAGGCTATAGCGCTGTTTGGGTGCGTTAAGATCGTAGTGTTGATAATGCAGTACCCCTGCATGCTCATTTAAGCCAATAATGTTTTGGTAAGGCACGTTTGACTCGCGCTGTCGGCTAGCCCCTAAGTAAGCCAACTGGATATCCAATTCACCGGAAGCGCCAATAAAAGCTGCCTGAGCTGCCTGATGTCCTGCGATTGCTAAGCGGTTGGCTTCACGGATGCAAGCAATTTCATAAGGTGTCTTAAATAGTCGCAGTTCATCAAGAGCCGTGACCAGAGTCTCTGGCTGTCGTGCCACGTTTGGCATTGGCTGGATACGAGTGGCCAGTGACTCAATATCACCCATCATCGCCGCTTGCCCCGTTAGGGTAGGAGTGTTTTTGTCACTACAAAAATGTATATCGAACGCCTCTACCCACGGTTCATCGGGTAGATGCGTGGGTAAATGCCAAAAATCCGCTGGCGCGTATAGATAAAGCTGGGGGCGCTTTTCCGGTTGGATAATCAACCAACTGTGCTGTATGTCGGCTAATCCTACCCAGTGCATGAAATGGCCATAGGTCTGAAAAGGGGGCGTATGATCGTCAGCAAAGTGCACGCTGGCATGACCGCTGTAAAGAGCTAGGCTATCAAGCTTGTGGTCAGCCAAAATGCTCGCATAAGCACGTTGTAGATGTGCGATATGCTCAAGTTGCAAAGTAAATAAGGTGTTTGACATATAAGCTGTGCCCTCTCTTATGTAAGCTTTCTCAAATGCGCGTTCAGGCACGTGGCGGTGCGAGTTCGCTCCAGAATCCGTCTAGCTCAGCATGGCGATGGCTTTGATGGCGATAAAGCCGAAGCTCCATAGGTACATCCCAGCGGCTATCGCCCGCTCTTACCAGGGTGCCTTGAACAAGCTCTGCAGCCACGTTGCGCTCAGGCAACCAACTCATACCATAGCCCAGCAGCACCAGTTCCTTAATACCCGCCGCGTAGAGGTTTTCACTCTGTGGGGTTAGAAAGGTGGTTTGGGGAAGCCTGGCCAGGTGTGCTTTAACCGCAGACCCCAACAGCCCGCGTTTGGGATAAGCAAGCCATGGCAAGGGCTGGGAGCGCGATCCCGGCAACAGTGCGCGGGGGTCGCCCTCTGGGGTTAGCCCGGTCACTGGAACCAGTCGCTCATGCCCAATCACGCGATAGTTGCAGGCACTGGTGTCGATATCGAGATCGCAGCGCCCAATCGGCCAGTAACAGATCGCCAGATCGCACTCGGCTCGGGCTAAGGCTTGAAAGTAGTCATTGGCTACCCACCCGGTCGCCCGTAAATAGGGCTGTACGCGATCTTGCCAGCCCGTAGAGGCCAGCCATTCTGGTAAAAAGTGTGGCAGCAGGCTCTGCGGTGCCGCGACCATAATACGCCGCTGCTGGCCTGCGTTAATTTCGCGCACACGGTCACGGGTCAGCCGCACGCGCTCGGTCACCTGTTCGCACAGGGTCAAAAACTCCTCCCCGGCTGGGGTGAGCGAAAGCGGTAGCGTTTGACGATTAATCAGCGTTACCCCCATCTCCTCCTCAAGCAGTTTAATCCGCCGGGAGAAGGTGGGTTGGGTAACGTGTTGATCATCTGCTGCGCGTGAGAAGTGCCGCGTTCTGGCCAGGGCGATAAAATCTTCTAGCCAGCGAATTTCCATGCGCTACCTCTTAGTACAGGAATTAGTGCAGGAATCAATAGCCGCCTCACAGGCGCCCCTCCTCAACAGCGTGGCACGCTACACGGGTTCCGTCACCCTGGGTTTGCAGCACGGGAATCTCTTGCTTGCAGCGTGTATTGGCATGGGGACAGCGGCCGTGGAACACGCATCCGCTGGGAAGATTAACCGGGGTCGGCACTTCGCCGGTAAGACGAATATGCTGGGGGCGGTCATCCTTCAAACGCGGAATCGCCGAGAGCAGCGCCTGGGTATAGGGGTGGCGCGGCTTTTCAAACAGCGTGGCCGTGGTGGCAATTTCACACACCGTGCCTAAGTACATCACCGCCACGCGAGTGCCAAAGTGCTCTACGACGGCCAGGTCGTGGGTGATAAACAGGTAGGTCAGGTTGCGCTCTTGCTGGGCTTCCATTAGCAGGTTGAGCACCTGGGCTTGAATAGACACGTCCAGCGCCGAAATGGGCTCATCAGCAACGATAAACTCCGGATCGACGGCCAAAGCGCGGGCGATGGCGATACGTTGGCGTTGGCCGCCGGAGAATTCGTGGCCAAAGCGCTTACCCCAGTCCGGGTCGATACCCACCGAGCGCATCACCTCTTCCACCTTGTCGAGAATCTGCGGCCGTTTCCAGTCAGGGTGGTGCAGGCGCAGCGGCTCTTCCAGGGTTTGCTGAATCGTCATGCGCGGGTTGAGCGATGCATAGGGGTTCTGGAAGATCATCTGCATGCGCTTGCGATAGGGCAGCAACTGGCGCGAGCTTAAGTTATCGATGCGCTTGCCGTCGTAGCTGATTTCACCTTCGGACGGGGTAAGCAGCCCCATCACGGTGCGTGCCACGGTGGACTTACCGCAGCCTGACTCGCCCACCACACACAGCGCTTCGCCGCGCTTGATATCCAGGTTGACGCCGTTAATAGCGTGAACGTGTTCCTGGTGACGCACCAGTTTGCCGCCCTTAAAGCGCAGCTGATCGAGAAAATCGCCAGAGAGCGAAAATCGCTTTTTTAGATCACGAATCTGCAGCAGCGAATCGGCGCTCTCTTCATTCTGCGTGTGAGGAGCGTTCAGCGTTTCAGCCTGTGCACTCATAAGGTTTCCTCTTTCAAACGGCGATCTTCAAGCATTTCGGCGACCATATGACACGCCACCCGGCAGTTCCCGGATTGAACAAAATCAGGTACCTGCTGAGTGCAGGCGGGGCGGGGCTGACCATCGGCACGATTGATAAAATCGCAGCGCGGATGAAACGCGCAGCCGCTGGGTAGGTTGGAGAGCGACGGCATGCTGCCGCGAATCTGATTGAGCCTCTCGCCCGGCGTTGCCATCTGTGGCAGGGCGTTGATTAACCCCTGGGTGTAGGGGTGCTGCGGGTCGTTAATAATTTCCCGGGTTGGGCCTTGCTCAATAACTCGACCGGCGTACATAACCAGCATGCGCTGAGTAACCTGGCTGACCACGCCCAGGTCGTGGGTGATCAGAATCAGCCCCACGTTATGTTGCTCACAGAGATCAAGCAGCAGCGCCATGATTTCGGCCTGGATCGTCACGTCGAGTGCCGTGGTAGGCTCGTCGGCGATAATAATGTCCGGATCAAGGAGTAGCGCGATGGCGATAATTATCCGCTGGCGCATACCGCCGGAAAGCTCGTGAGGATACTGATCCAAACGCGTTTCTGGCGAAGGGATTTGCACCTGCTGAAGTTTGTCCAGGGCAATCGCGCGAGCCTCTTTGGAGGAAATGCGCCGGTGCGCTTTTAAGCACTCGACCATCTGTTCGCCAATGGAGAGCACCGGATTCAGTGTCATCATCGGGTCTTGAAAGATCATTGAAACGCGATTGCCGCGCACCTTCCGCAGGCCGCGCTCAGACATGCGGTTCAGCACCTGACCGTCAAAGGTCACTGTACCACCGGCGATAAAGCCGGGTTTGGCAATCAGGTTGAGTAGCGAGAACGCGGCGACGGATTTACCCGCGCCGGACTCACCGACAATGCCCAGGCGCTCACCACGCTCAAGACTGAAACTAATATCGCGCAGGGCGTGTACGTCACCTTGGCGCAGCGCAAAGCGGACATCGAGGTTGTTGACTTCAAGTAGTGCCATGGTGTCCTCAGCCTTTGTAGAGTCGTGGGTTCATGACATCACGCAGCCAATCGCCGAGTAGATTGATCGACAGCACCAGCACTACCAGTACGGCACCCGGAATCAAGGTGATCCACCAGGAGCCGGACTGGATATAGTCAAAGCCTGATTTGATCAGTGAGCCCAGCGACGGGTGCGTCTCTGGCATGCCCAGCCCCAAAAACGACAGTGCCGCTTCAGAGATAATCGCGTTGGCAATCTGCACGGTGGAGATAACAAAGATCGGCGACATGGTGTTGGGCAGCACGTGGCGGAACATAATCCGTTTGCTGCGTAGCCCCATCACGCGGGCGGCATCAACGTACTCTTTGTTTTTCTCTGCCAGCACCGAGGCGCGCACGGTGCGCGCATACTGCGGCCATTCGGCCAGGCCTATAATCAGTATCAGCATCATCACCGCGTACTGGCTATAGAAGGCGCTGCCCATGGTCGCTTTGACCAAGGCGCCCACCACAATGGCGACCATAAGAGTCGAGAAGGAGAGCTGAATATCTGCCAGTCGCATCAAGATAGAGTCAACGCGTCCGCCCAGGTAGCCTGCCATGAGGCCGAAAGTGACCCCCAGCAGTGCCTGCAAAATCACCGCGCCGAAGCCGATCAGTAGCGAGACACGGGTGCCATACAGCACCACCGACCACAAATCGCGTCCCTGAGCGTCGGTGCCCAGCGCGAAGCGCTCGTCGGCGCCGTCGATCCAGAAGGGCGGCAGCTCGGATGACATGATGTCGATCTGAGAGAGGTCATAAGGGTTCGTGGGCGCCAGCAGCGGTGAGGCAAAAGCCGCGATCACCATACAGATAAACACGGCCAGGCAGAGCTGGGCAGTGTAATCACGTTTAAAGCTGTACCACATATAAGAGTCGCGTAGGCGTGCCCAGCGGCTGGGGGTGGCGCTCGCGGGGGAATTCGTTGTCGTACTCATGCGGGCTTCCCAGTCAGTTTAACGGTGGGGTTCACGAAACCGTAGATCAGATCCACAATCGTATTGGTGACCACAAAAATAACCCCGACAATCATCAGGTAGGTCACAATCAGCGGGATATCGGCGCGGTTAATCGCGTCTAGGAACATCAGGCCCATCCCTGGCCATTGGAAAACGGTTTCGGTCAAAATGGTGTAGGCCACCATGGTGCCGATCTGCACGCCGCCCACGGTAATCACCGGCAGCATGGTGTTCTTGAGGGCATGCACGAAATACACCCGGCGCATTGAAATGCCTTTTGCACGGGCATACTTCACGTACTCCGACTGCAGGACTTCCATCATTTCGGCGCGAATCAGGCGGATAAACAGCGGTAGCATGATGGAGGCTAGGGAGACCGCCGGTAGTACCAGATGCTGTAAACCGTTCCAGGTCGCCAGGTTGGTGTCCCAGTGACCCACCACGTTGACGAGGTCATAGCCTCGGCCGAAGGAGGGCATACTGCCCTCCGTCGAGAAGAAATCATTCAGCCACGCGCCCCAGCCGGTACTCTCTGGGAATAGCGTAACGGTGACGCCAATGGCGAAAATCTGAATCAGTACAATCGCGGTCAAAAACACCGGAATCGAAATGCCGATGATCGACACGCCCATAAACAGGCGCGATATCGGCGAGCGCGGTTTGATGGCGCTATACACCCCTATGGGGACTGAAAACAGCACAATAATCAGCATTGCCGCAAATACCAGCTCCAGGGTGGCGGGTAAGTGGCGAGCAATCACTTCCAACGCCGGCTCGCGGTAGAAGTACGAGTTGCCAAAATCACCCTGCATAGCGTTTTTGGCAAAACGGACGTACTGGATCAAAAAAGAGTCATTCAAGCCTAGGCGCTCGCGAAGGGCTTCACGCTCACTTTCCGGCACCGACTGGCCGACCATCTGTTGTACGGGGTCACCCAGGTTGTCCTGAATGGCGAAGGCCAGCACGCTGATGACAAACATCACCAAAATCGCGTGCATCAGCCGCTTGATTAAAAAGGCAATCATGGCGTACGCCACCTATGTGAAGGGTTCATCAAAGGGAGTAGGGGCATGTAATACAGAGTTTTCCCAGCCTCGAACCGCCATACAAAAGGCTTCGCCCCCTAAACGCTTAGGGAGCGAAGCATCCTTGCGGTTTATGCTGAAGTAACTCTTTTGATTTAATACTAGGCACTTAATCAGCGATGTTAATGCTTAGTCGCCGCTGCGATTAATTACTAGATCACCCAGGTAGGGGAAATCGATGGCGTTGACCACGGGTTCAACGTCAATGCCGTCAGCGGCGGCATAGGCAAGGTTCTGCCAGTGCAGCATGATGTAGCCTACATCTTCGTAAAGCATAGCTTCGGCTTCACGCAGCATTTCGTTGCGTTTTTCCAGATCGGTTTCGCTGTCGGCTGCTGTTACCAGTGCGTCGATCTCTTCGTTGCAATAGCTGCCGTAGTTGTACTGGCCAGCGCCGGTCTCTTCATCGATGCAGAAGGAGAGATACTGGAAGAAGTTAGCGGTGTCTTCGGTGTCCGCGTGCCAGCCGATCATCGCCATATCGGATTGGCGGGTATCGTACTCAGGCCAGTACTGCGCCAGCGGCATGGTACGCAGATCAACGTCAATATTGATCTGTGCCAGCATGTTGGCGACCGCTTGGGCAATCTGGGCATCGTTCACGTAACGATTGTTGGGAGCGATCATTTCAACGCTGAAGCCCTCTTCGTAGCCCGCTTCGGCCATCAGTTCCTTGGCGCGCTCAATGTCGTAGCGCGGCACTAGGTCAGGGTTATGGCCGGAGTAGCCCTCTGGTGAGAATTGACCCGCCGGGTTAGCGAAGCCGCGCATTAAACGGTCGGCAATGCCTTCCTGGTTGATGGCCAAATCAACCGCTTGGCGAACGCGAGCATCCTGGAAAGCTTCAACGCGCTCTTCGTTCATTTGGAAGCCAATGATACGTGTACCGTCAATCTCAACCAGATTGACGCCATCGGCCTCGCGTACGCGATCCAGATCGTTGGGCGGAACGGCATCAATAAAGTCGACCCCGCCGGAGAGCAGGGCGGCAACCCGTGAGGCGTTCTCAGCGATAGGTGTCAGTACAATGCTGGATACATTACCTTCACTTTCGGTATCCCAATAATCTTCAAAGCGTTCAAAATCAACCCGGACACCCTGGCGGCGGTCGGTGACAATAAATGGGCCGGTGCCGGAAACGTTGCGCGAAGCAAAGGAGTTGCCTGCTTTAACGATCTCAGCTTTGTCGTTGCCGCCGTCGGTTTCACCGCTATAGAACTCGCTATCCATCGGGAAGATGTAGGTAGCCAGGTTGAGGAGCAGCGGGTAAGGTTCGGTGGTGACGATCTCAACGGTATAGTCGTCAATGGCCTCGGCGCTTTCAACCGGCTCAAAAATAGCACGGTAGTCAGGGCTCTCTTTTAGACGCTCAATGGTCCAAACCACGTCTTTGGCAGTAAAATCGTTCCCAGAGTGGAAGGTAACGCCTTCACGTAGCGTCATACGCATGGTGGTTTCGTCGACTTGCTCCCACTCAGTGGCCAAGCGCGGCTCAAACTGGAAATCTTTTGTCCAGCGGACAAGCGGATCAAACGCAAGGTGAGAGAAGCGCAACATGCCGCCAGAGAGCTGCTCGTGGATATCAAGGGTTTCAGGGTCAGCGGAGTAACCAATGCGAAGCGTTTCAGCACTTGCGGTCATCGGCAGCAACGCCGTACCCGCTACCACTGCACCAATAACGGAAGCCAGTAGGGTTTTCTTGAGCGTCATATTCGTTCCCTCAGATCATTGTTTATTGTTCGTTTTGTCGCCGTTTGCCCGGCTAGAGGCACTCTTCCCGCCAGGCAAGCGTCAGCAAAACAGACACGGTCAGTCTGTAAGCCTTCTTTACAACATAAGCTTACAACCTAGGCTTACAACATAGAGAGTGCTTATCACGTCATACAATCGAAATAATGACAGGCATCATTCGTCTACTGAATGATGGGGCTAATAGCGGTGCGCTGATGGCTTTGGTTAAGACGAAAGTCGTAAGCGAAAAGCGACACATAACAGGACGAAAAAAACGTATGTGGAAGCAAATTGGGACAGCGTTGATCGCTGTTTGGCTGCCGATCAGCGGTTTTGCCACTGAGCGCACAGCGCCTGACATAGCAGGATCGCTGGATGGTGAACGACGCGAGTGGTTTATTTTAAGTCATGGCAATGACTCCAATGCATCCTTTGTTGAGCTGGGGGACGATATCAATATTGATATCACCGGCTCTGTTGACGATGAAGCATGGGAAGGCGCAGAGGCACTCTCTATTAGCCTGACCATGAACGAAGAACAGCTGGCCAATGCGGTTGTTATGCATTCTATAGGCGCTACTATTGCCCCGCCGCTGTACACCTCTGAAGGCGGCAAAGTGGCCGTAACCCTGACGCGCTACGAACGCTCCAGCCAAACCGTGCATGTGGCGGGCAAGATAGAAGGAGTGCTGGCGTTGCAAATCGAGCTGGGTGAACCACCAAGCCTTGACGAGGGCATTGAGATTGACGTGGCGTTCGATATATCAGCGCAAAAAATAGAGTTCTAATTCAGCAGGCTGGCCTTTGCCGCCCTGCTGAAAGCACCTGGCAGGGCGATGTTAGGAAAATTGCTGGTGTAACCAAGCATTAATGGCGTCAGATTCGTACATCCACTCTTCACGCCCATCGTCGTGGGTAATTTTCAAGCAGGGTACTTTGACTTTACCGCCCCCTTCCAACAGCGCCTGCTTATGGGCAGGGTCAAGCTGGGCATCGCGTCGTTCAATGTTCAGGCCTAAGCGCGCTATCTCTTTACGCACCTTGATGCAAAAAGGGCAGGTGCGGAATTGGTAAAGCGCCAGCTTCTGACAGGCTTGATCCACGCTAGCTTGCTCTTCAGGCGTGCGCTCTACAGACTTAGGTGTTGAGAGCTTCTCTGAGACCAGCATGACCGGCGCAAGCACCAGGCGAAGGCCACGGAAAAAATAGCGAATTAAAATGCGCATCGAAAGACTCCTTTGCTGATGTGTCGACTTACAACAGCGTGACGAGTGGGAAGTAAGTGATAGCCACTATTGATAAACGGTGGCTGCATCCTGCAACAACTGGAAGGATTTGTCACTTGAGGGGCGTTTTGCCAGCGTTTATAGCGATGAGGTGATGAGCAAATAGCGTCAACATGCTAGTCTGCTTAGCTATTTTTAAACCATTTGGCTATTTTTACGCCATTTTTGACTTTTAGTAACTCAGTCTATGGGCGATTAACGGGGCGAGAGCCATGCATCTGCATATTATGGGTATCTGCGGCACCTTTATGGGTAGCTTGGCGCTGTTGGCGCGTGAAATGGGGCACCAGGTGAGTGGCTCCGATCAGAATGTTTACCCACCTATGAGCACCCAATTGGTTGATGCGGGCATTATCTTGATGGAGGGCTACCACGCCGAGCATCTGTCGCCGTCGCCGGAGCTTGTCGTGGTAGGCAATGCTCTGTCACGGGGCAATGAAGAGGTTGAAGCGTTACTCAATAGCGGCCTGCCGTACACCTCAGGAGCGCAGTGGCTGGCCGAGCATGTACTGCCCGGCCGTCGCGTGATTGCCGTGGCAGGTACTCACGGAAAAACCACCACCGCGAGTGTATTAGCCTGGCTGTTGGAAAGCGCCGGCTTAACGCCGGGGTTTTTAATTGGCGGGGTGCCGCGTAATTTTGGCGTGTCGGCTCGTTTAGGTGATCCCCAAGCGCCGTTTGTAGTGGAGGCTGATGAGTACGACACCGCGTTCTTCGATAAGCGTTCCAAGTTCGTTCACTACCGTCCGAATATTGCCATACTCAACAATCTTGAGTTTGACCACGCCGATATCTTTCCCGACCTGGCCGCTATTGAGCGCCAGTTCCATCACCTGGTGCGCACCGTGCCCAGCCAGGGCCAGTTGTTAGTTGCCGATCAGCAGCCTGCGCTTGAACGTGTATTAGATCAGGGAGTCTGGACGCCGGTAGTGCACTTTGGCGACCAGGACATGAGCGAATGGCAGCTTAAGTTAGAGCGTGCCGATGCCAGTCGCTTCCAGGTTATTTATAGTGGTGATAAGCAGGGACAGGCGGGCAGCAGCCAAGAGCAGGATGGGGTCGTTGAATGGCCGCTGACCGGCGAGCATAACGCCCGCAATGCCTTGGCAGCGCTAGCAGCAGCCCATTTGTGTGGGGTGGATTTAGCCCGTGGCTGTGCGGCACTGGCGCGTTTTGAAACACCCAGAAGGCGCCAGGAAGTGCGTGGCGAGATCAATGGCATCCAGGTCATTGATGATTTCGCTCACCACCCTACGGCGATTGCCGCCACGCTCAAAGGGCTACGTGCGGCAACCACTAAAGGGCGCCTACTGGCGGTGATTGAACCGCGCTCTAATACCATGCGTTTAGGCGCGCTGCGCGCGCGGCTAATTGAAAGCGTGGCCGACGCGGATGGCGTATTTTGGTTTCAGCCCGCCGGACTAGATTGGTCTATGGACGAACTCGTCGCCAGCCAGGGCGCGCACGCCCAGTTGTTTAGCGATATTGAAGCGCTGGTGGCGGCTGTGGTCACTCAAGCGTCACCGTTAGACCGTATTGTGGTGATGTCCAACGGTGGCTTTGAGGGCGTGCATGAGCGCCTGCTAGCCGCCCTGGCGATAGCCAAAGAGGGGCAAGCGTGACAGATATAGCAGAGGCAGCGTTTAAAAAGCCGATTACCGTGGCGCTCACCGGCGCGTCGGGGGCGCAATACGGTTTACGCCTGATTGACGTATTAGTCGCTGCGGGTCATGAAGTGTGGATAATGATTTCCAAAGCCGCCCATCTGGTCATTGCCACGGAAACTGATGTTGAGCTGCCTGCACAGCCCCAGCGTTTAGTCGAAGCGTTGAGTCAGCGTAGTGGCGCGCAGCCGGGTCAGATTCGCTGTTTTGGCCGCGAAGACTGGATGGCACCAGTGGCATCAGGTTCCGGTGCCCCGTCGGCCATGGTGGTGTGCCCGTGCTCTACCGGTACGCTCTCCGCCGTGGCAACGGGAGCCAGTAATAACCTGATTGAGCGAGCGGCAGATGTGGCGATTAAAGAGCGCCGCACGCTGGTGTTGGTGCCGCGGGAAAGCCCGTTTTCGCCGATTCACTTGGAGCATATGCTGGCATTGAGCCGCTTGGGGGTAGTCATCTTGCCGGCCGCGCCAGGGTTTTATCACCGCCCACAGAGCATTGATGATCTGATTGATTTTATTGTCGCACGGATCCTTAATCAGTTGGGCATCGAGCATACGCTGGTTCCTCGCTGGGGTGAGGTCGGTGACGCTGCAGCTGTTAAGGATGACTAATTTATGATGTCGTGGGCGACGCTCTCGGTTTTTGTGCCAACGTTTCTGTTTGTCTCGCTGACCCCAGGCATGTGCATGACGCTTGCTATGGTGCTGGGTATGACCCAGGGCGTTAAGCGCACGCTATGGATGATGATTGGCGAGCTGCTCGGTGTAGGCTTGGTAGCCGCGGCTGCAGGTGCCGGGGTGGCGGCACTGATGCTGCGTCAGCCAGAACTGTTCGTGCTGTTTAAATGGGTGGGCGGGGCGTATCTGGGCTATTTAGGCATCATGATGTGGCGCTCACGGGGGCGCATGGCGATTCCCAGCGAACTGGATGCTGGCCCACCCGCGAGCCCACTGCAACTGGCGATGCAGGGCTTTGTCACCGCAGTAGCAAATCCCAAAGGATGGGCGTTTTTCATGGTGTTACTGCCACCCTTTTTGGACAGCAATCGTCCCCTGGCAGGCCAGCTTAGCCTACTGATTGCGGTAATATTGACGATCGAATTTGCCAGTATGCTGGTCTACGCCACGGGCGGTAAAACGCTGCGCAATGTGCTCGGTAAGAGCGGCAATGTTCGCTTGCTCAACCGCATCGCTGGTACATTGATGATTGGGGTAGGTCTTTGGCTGGCCCTTGGCTAATGGGGGCTTCACTTGCTTTTAAATCGGTGGCAGTAGGCCCACACGGGCGCTAACGAGTATCAGCGAGGCGACGCTGAGCAGAAGCCAAGGGCAGGGGCGTAGGCTCAAGCGGGGCTGCTGTTGCCAGTGAAGCAGGGTGAAAGCGCAAACGACTAAACCTAACAAGGCGCCTCCCACTAAGTCGCTAAACCAGTGAACGCCCACTACCAGACGCGACAGAGCCATTGGCAACACCACCGCCATCGCAACCCAATAAGCCCCAAAGCGTTGATGACGGGGTAGCTCGGCTGCAATAAACGCTGCAGTTAGTCCGAACAGCACCACGGCTGTTGATGTGTGGGCGCTGGGGTAAGAAAACGACCCTATCAGATAGTCCGGGGTATCCGGACGCGGACGCCCAAACACCCCTTTACCCGCGATGTTAAGCAGCGCCACCGCCGTAAAAGCGCCACACCAGTGGAGTAGGGCATCCCAACGTTTACCCATTAGTAACCACACTGCCCATGGCAGGGTTAAGGCGATAAGGCCGAGGGTGTCGCCGATGCGCGCAAAAATATTACCCACTATGTAGGTGGCATCGCTCTGGAGATGGGTAAATAACGCCTGAACGAACAGGTCCATTTCCAATGGCCCGTGGTGGGCGATCACCAGTAGCGTCCAGCCCGATAAACTGCCAATCGCTATCACCAGCAGCAACAGAGAGGCCAGCGGAACATCGCCGGTTTGGCTCATGGCAAGCCATGGACGGCGCAGCAGCGGCAAACGACGAATACTGCCGGCAACTATCCGGTAAAGCCTGCCGTGCCGGGTGGCTTGTTGGCGTCCCCAGGAGAAAATTATCGCGAGTACGACCATAATCGCGACCAGTATAAGTAACGCTGCCTCCAGCCCCGGAGGAAGGTTTAAATGTTGCTGCCAAGTTCGGCCCAGTAAATAGCCGGGCAGTATATAAGCAGGCGCCCAGAGTGCCGCAGAGGTTATATTAGCCCAAATAAAAGTGCGCGGTGGCATCCGCATCATGCCTGCTACCAGTGGAATAATGGGTCGTACTGGACCAACAAAGCGGCCAATAAAAACCGACGACACGCCATAGCGCTCAAAGAAGCGTGCTCCTCGTCCCAGCCACTCAGGATGCTGTGAAAGCGGCCAGCGTTGTGTGACCTGTTCGCGATGTTTAAAACCCAGGGCGAAGCTGAGCCCGTCACCAGCGACCGCCCCTAAAAAGGCCGCCCCGATTAACCAAGCCAAGGCAATATCCTGGTGACCGGCTAAAGAGGCCGCCGTAGTAATCAGCACTACACCGGGAACCAGCAAACCCACCAGGGCAAGCGATTCTACCAGTGAAATCACCAGCACCAGGCAGAGCAATAGCGCAGGCGATGGCGTTAATGAGTAAAGCGAATCGACTAGCGGCACTGATTTCTCCAGCGAAAAGTGGGGCAGGATTTGGCCACTGATGATTAAACGCGGGCAAGAGCGTAGCCGCGGGCTTCAAGACGCTTTATATAACTTTCAAAGTTCTCCCTGCGACTCGGTAGGCAGGCCGCAATACGCACTTCTAGTCGGCCGGTTTCGACTAGCACACATTGAGAGAGTGCCCGCTGCAAACGTTCGCGAACCAACAGGGCACCGCTCTCCGTTGTGTTTGGCAGCACAAGCCAGAATATAGTGTTATCAGCGCGCCCGAGCACGTCGTGATCGCGGCAACGGCTATTAACTTCACTACACAGAGCACTTAACAGCGCCGTTTTCGCTCGATAGCCAAACTGCTCCTCCGCCATATCTGACTGCGGTAAGTGCAATACCAGTACCGCCAACTGTTGATTGAGCATGGCGGCGCGCTGAAACTCACTCTGCAAGCGCTCTTTTAAGGTATCGATATGATAGGCGCTGCAATCGTTGTCGTTGGGGTCGGTGGCCCGAAGCAGCGCCCGGCGGCGTGCATGCTCCCAGCGTGGGAGCGCAAGCAGCAGCGTTAAGGCGATGTAGCCAACAATGATCGCGGTTGGTGCGGCGGCTATGGATGGGAATAGCCACCATAGCGGGCCACCGGCAATATTAATCAGTAGAGCAGCCCATAGCGGTAGTAGTAAAAAGGCCGCAGTAATCGGCAAGCCTAGCCAAATAGGCGATACCTGGGGGTTATAGTAGAAGGATCCGATTACTGCTGCGTAGGTACAGCCGAGCAGAACAATACGTGGCAAAAAGATTTTAAACCCTTGCCCGATATGCATCAGCAGGGCCGATATGAGCAGTAAAGTAGTAAATGTAGGGATCAGCAGTTCGCGATAGTCACCCATGGCATAAAGCCAAAGCGCGTAGCCTGCCATCAGCACAATACTGGCGCCATAGGCTAGCGTCATTAACCGCTTGGAGATGTGATACTCAATCATACTGTCTCCCGCACACGCTCGGAGGGCAGTTTGCTCATCTCAAATACCGTTAACTCTGCCGGTTCGATATCTATTAATTCCAGGTGCTCGCTTGTCGTGTTGTCAGGTAGTTCGCTTAGCAGTTGGTTGCGCCGCTGAGCCGCTTCTTTTTGCGAGCGTGAGAGCATTAGTGTGGCGAGCGTCGTACTGTTCAGCCGGTAAACGTTTTCAAAGTCATAGGTTAGCTCACACAATTTTTGTGCCGTTGGCCAAAGCTGGTGGCGTTTTATATGCACAATAATCACTTCGGCATGAATCCCTTCGCGTTCGCAGCGCGTCTGCTCCCGGGGGATATCACGCAGCAGTTGCTCACCGGCCCATAAATTAAGGCCTGGGATTAAGCGAAGACGCTGGCGGATTGAGTCGTTTACATCGATAAGTTGCTGCGCCTGTGACAAGGCCAGCAATCCGAGCACCAGCAAAGAACAGAGCAGAAGAATAAATGCAGGAGCATCCAGTTGAGGAGCTACCATCGCTGCACTAATCAACGCGGCACTCAGGTTAAAGGCGGCCACCCAGGTGGTTTGAGGCAACATCAGCATTGCTGCCCAGGCCCAGATTAAAATGCTGTGTCTCTCTGGGGCGGCTGCAATTAAGCATACCAACAGCCCACCGGCGACGACTTGCCACGGCAATCCCTGTGAACGGCGATGGCTGAAATCGAGCAGCAGCGCGGTAATCAATAGCCAACTGACTGAAAGCCACAGTACTAGGGCTGCAGCGGGAGAAGTGGCCGGGGTCCAGAGCGCTAAAGCGACGGCAGCGGCTAGCAGGTTGGCACGAATTAGACGGATTTTGTACTTGCTTTGCATGGTGACTTACTATTCGTCCTGAACAACCAAGTGTATCCGAGCAAGTGGGTGAGCACGGAATGACAAACGTACACTACACACATGAGCTTATTAATCATCCTCAGTATAACGTCGAAATGGCGTAACATAGGCATAAAGGTGAAATCGGCTACATTTTGCCAATTAAAATTTAAAGCACCCTGTTGCACGGAGACATTATGAGCGTTTCAACACCGTTCCAAGACGAGGCCCATCAGCACTTGTCTGAGGGCAATGTGCCGGCTTACATGCAGGCCGTGGGTCAGGCGGCGCGTCGCGCATCAAGCGAATTGCGCCGGGCAGATACGGGGATGAAAAACCGCGCCTTACTTGCCATGGCGCAGCGCCTGACCGAAGCGCGTGGGCGCATCCTTGACGCCAATGCAGAGGATTTACAGCGTGGGCGTGAGAACGGTTTGGAAAGTGCTTTGCTGGATCGTTTGGCCCTGAATGACACACGCGTTGACGCCATGATTGAAGGGCTCCACCAAGTAGCGAGCCTGCCAGATCCGGTGGGCGAAATTAGCGATATGCGCTATCGGCCGAGCGGCATCCAGGTCGGTAAAATGCGCGTGCCATTAGGCGTGATTGGGATTATTTACGAGTCGCGACCCAATGTGACGATGGAAGCCGCTAGCCTATGTTTAAAATCCGGTAATGCCTGCATTCTCCGTGGTGGCTCGGAAGCGCGTGAGTCAAATGCCGCTATTAGCACCTGTATTCAAGCGGGGCTCGCAGATGTCGGCCTGCCCGCTGGCAGTGTACAGGTTGTCGCGACCACCGACAGAGAGGCGGTGGGCGAATTGATCAGCATGCCTGACTATGTTGACGTTATTATTCCTCGCGGCGGGAAATCGCTGATTGAGCGTATATCACGTGATGCCCGCGTGCCGGTGATTAAACATCTCGACGGCGTTTGTCATGTCTATATCGATACGACCGCCGACCCCGCCAAAGCCCTAGCCATCGCCGTGAATGCGAAAACGCATCGCTACGGCACCTGCAATACGATGGAAACGCTACTTGTCGACGCGCCGATTGCTGATCTGTTATTGCCCGAACTGGCTCGCGCCTATGCGGAACATGACGTTGAGCTGCGGGGCTGCCAGCGCACGCAGGTGCTGTTGCCGCAAGCGACCGCTGCGGATGAGCAAGATTGGTATGCCGAGTACCTGGCACCGGTACTGGCGATCAAAGTGGTCGATGGCATTGATGAAGCGATCGCACATATTGAACATTATGGCTCTCACCATACGGATGCGATTGTCACCCAGGATTACTCACTTGCACGGCGCTTTATGGCAGAGGTGGATTCCAGTTCGGTCATCGTTAATGCCTCGACTCGCTTTGCTGACGGCTTTGAGTACGGCCTGGGTGCCGAAATTGGTATTTCAACCGATAAACTTCACGCCCGTGGGCCGGTGGGGCTAGAGGGTTTAACCACACAGAAATACGTTGTCTTCGGTGACGGCCAGGTACGTGGGTAGGCTATGGCTAGGCATAAGTAGGTTACTGACATGAATAAGGTGTTGGCATGATTCAAACGGCACAGCGAATTGGCATGTTGGGCGGCACATTCGACCCCATTCATGTTGGGCATTTGCGTAGCGCGGTCGAGTTATTAGAAGTGCTATCGCTTGATCAGTTGCACATGATACCCGCTAAGCAGCCGCCGTTACGCGACAGGCCCCAGGTCTCGGCGCGACAGCGCTTGGCGCTTTTAAAAGCGGGTATCGGCGATACGCCGGGGCTAATTGCCGATGAGCGTGAGCTGCAACGGGCAGGGCCGTCCTATAGCGCTGATACGCTTGCCGAGCTGCGCGCCGAGTACGGTAGGCAGGCACGGCTGGTCATGATTATTGGCTTTGATACTTTTTTGCGGCTCGCTGAGTGGTATCAGCCTGAGCGTCTTTTCGAGCTTGCCAATCTAGTCGTGATTGCTCGTCCCGGTTACAGCGAGCCATTGCCGGCATTATTAACGGAACTGGTCGAACATCGTAGAGTCGATAGCGTTGAGACATTAATGCAGCGCCCCTGTGGTGGTTATTTGCCGTTGGAGCTGCCCTCGCTAATGGCAATTTCTGCGACCTATATTCGCGAGTGTTTAGCACGGGGCAAGAGCGTGCGCTATTTGGTGCCCGCCAGCGTTGAACAGGCCATTGAGCATGACGGACTTTATCGGCAGCGTGAATAGCGCTGGCAGTCACCAAAGAAGCCGTTACAATGGCCGGCTTTATTGATTGATTACCCAACGAGGTTGTCTTTAGGAGTCATGCACATCGATACATTGAAAAATCTAGCGGTTGACGCGTTAGAAGAACTGAAAGCACGCGACATTACCCAGTTGGATGTCGCTAAATTAACCGAGGTCACTGACCTCATGCTAATTGCCAGCGGTACGTCGACACGTCATGTCGCTGCTCTGGCGCAAAACGTAGTGGAAAAGGCCAAAGCTGCAGGCGTAGGGCCGTTGGGCGTTGAAGGTGGCGATAACGCCGATTGGGTGCTGGTCGACCTGGGCGACGTTGTGGTTCACGTGATGATGCCCGAGGCACGCGCCTTATACGATTTAGAGCGGCTATGGGCCGATCTGCCTAGTGATTCTGGCGCTATCTCCGGAGCGCTCAATGAAACACTCGAACGTTTCCATGAGCGAGCCGGCATGTCATGAGGATTCGGCTGTTAGCGGTGGGAAGCAAAATGCCAGCTTGGGTTGAAGAGGGTGTTGAGACCTACCGCAAGCGGCTCCCCAGAGATTTCAATCTCGAAATTGAAGAAATCGCGCTCGGCCAGCGTGGCAAAAATGCTGACATCGCGAAGGCGCGCGCTCAAGAGGCGCAGCGAATTCGCGATAAACTACGTGGCGACGAGTATGTCGTTGCTTTGGAAGTTAAGGGCAAGCCGTGGACGACCGAGCAGTTGGCGCAAGAGGCGGATGCTTGGCGCATGTCAGGGCGCGATATTGTGCTGCTGGTGGGCGGGCCGGACGGGCTTGAGCCTTCGCTTTCCGCTACGGCTGAAAAGACGTGGTCGATTTCTCCGCTGACGCTGCCACACCCCTTGGTACGAATTATCCTGGCCGAACAGTTGTACCGTGCTTGGACACTACTGGTAGGCCACCCTTATCACCGCTGACGGTTAAACGGTGAGCAATCGCTGTCAACGACCTGTTGCGCCTTTTTATTCGATTTGAGAGTCATCGTCGCCATGCCGAAGCGCCCCAACACGCTAAAAAACTCTGAGCAAGAATTGCGTATTTTTCGTGTTAGGGCGTTGCTTGCCGTTTTAGTCGTATTGACGCTGGCAAGCCTTATCATGGGGCGCTTGGTGTATTTGCAGATCGTTCAACATGATATGTACAGCACGCGTTCCGAAAATAACCGGGTGCGCGTCGAGCCTCTCCCGCCGAATCGTGGGCTCATTTATGACCGTAATGGCGTTCTGCTGGCTGAAAATCGCCCGACTTACAACCTGACGTTAGTTCGCGAGCGTGTCGATGAGCTCGATGAGACACTGGCACTGCTGGTAGAGTTATTAGAACTGCCTGAAGAAGAGATTGAAGCCTTCAACGTGCGCTCCCGTCAGCGTCAACGCCCTTATCAACCTGCGTTACTTATCAGTGATTTAAGCGAAGAGCAAATTGCTCGCTTGGCAGTTAATCGCCATCGCTTGCCAGGTGTTGAGATAGAGGCTCAGCCGTTGAGATATTATCCCGATGCCGACATCATGGCTCACGCATTGGGTTATGTTGGCCGAATTAACGCTGAAGAAATGAAGACATTGGATGCGGGTCGCTACGCGGGAACCCATTTTATCGGTAAAACCGGTATCGAACGTTTTTACGAACAGGAGCTTCATGGTCAAGCAGGTTTGCGAAAGGTGGAAACCAACGCTCGCGGCCGCGTCTTGCGGGAGCTTGGACGCACTGACCCTGTGCCAGGTGAGAATATAACTCTGACGCTGGATAAGTCGCTGCAGATGCTGGCTTATGAACTGCTGGATGGTCGTCGCGGCTCGATTGTGGCTATCGCACCGGCAACCGGCGAGATTCTTGCTATGGCGTCGGCCCCCGGTTTTGACAGTAACCAGTTTGTCACCGGTATTGACGTTGCATCTTATCGCGGCTTGCAGGAGGACCTTGACTTACCGCTATTTAATCGCGCCATTCGCGGTCACTACCCGCCGGGTTCTACGATCAAGCCTTTTTTAGCTTTGGCGGGTTTAGTGGAAGGAGTGATTACACCTGATAGCACGATTAATGATCCGGGCTATTACCAATTACCCAACGACTCCCGTCGCTACCGCAACTGGCTGCGTTGGGGGCATGGCCGAGTCGATATGGAGCGCTCTTTAGCGGTCTCTAATAATACCTACTACTACACCTTGGCGCATGATTTAGGTATCGATAATTTGCATAAGCAAATGAGTAACTTTGGATTTGGGCAGCGCGTTGCCCATGACGTTCAAGGTGAAAGCGGGGCGCTAATGCCGTCACGCGATTGGAAGCGCGGGCGTTTTAACCAGCCTTGGTACCCTGGCGAAACCCTCTCGGTAGGCATTGGGCAGGGTTATTGGCAGGTAACTCCTCTCCAACTCGCCAGCGCTACGGCCACCCTGGCCAACCGCGGTCATTGGGTAAAACCCAGGTTAGCCCGTCAGATCGGCGATACCCCCGTGCCGCGTGACTTGCCGGATACCCTCAATGATATTGAGCTAGCCAACGACAGTTGGTGGGATCGTGTATTTAACGGTATGGAAAAAGTGATGAGCGGTACTGAAGGTACCGCTCGTCGGACCGGCGTAGGTCTTGAGTACCGCATGGGCGGTAAATCAGGCACCGCGCAGGTGTTCTCGTTAGGTCAGGATCAACGCTACAACGCCGATGAGATAGCGGAGCGGCTGCGTGACCATGCACTGTTTATTGCCTTTGCCCCACTGGACGATCCTCAGATTGCCGTGTCAGTGATTGTAGAGAACGCCGGCGGCGGAAGTACTCATGCGGCCCATTTGGCGCGCGCAATGACCGATGCCTGGTTGTTGAAAGACGATGCGCCTGATGCAGAGGAAGTACGCGAAGTGCTAGAGAGAGATGATGCCAATGTGGAGGGTAACTAAGCCATGCCTTGGCATTATATCGCCCGTTCGATGCGGAGGCATCCAGTGCGGCCACCGGAGAGTGGTATCCCGCGGCGCAAAAGCATCTGGGAGCGAATCCATATTGATCCATGGCTGCTTGGCTTGCTGTTGGTGCTTATGGGGGGAGGCTTAGTCGTTCTTTACAGCGCTACCGGTCAGTCCATCGATGCGGTGATTGCCCAAAGCCTGCGTTTTGGTATAGCGCTGGTAGGTATGGCGATTATTGCCCAACTTTCGCCCTCCACTTTTTTACGTTTTGCGCCACTGGCCTATGGTATCGGCTTGGCCATGTTGATAGCCGTTGAGGTGGCGGGTGATATAGGGATGGGGGCCAAGCGCTGGCTTGAGATTCCGGGGGTGATTCGTTTTCAGCCCTCGGAAATGATGAAGCTGGCGGCACCGTTGATGGTTGCGGCTTATCTTAACCGCTGTGAACTGCCGCCGCGGCTGCGCGATATAGCGATATGTGCGGTCATCATCGGTGTGCCGGTCGTGCTGACGGCGATCCAACCTGATTTGGGCACTTCGCTGCTAGTGGCGAGTGCTGCGGTAATCGTGGTGCTGTTAGCGGGTTTGTCATGGCGGTTAATAGGATTTATGGCCGTGCTGGGGGCGGCGTGTGTTCCTATATTATGGATAAACATGCATAACTATCAGCGTCAGCGCGTATTGACGTTTTTGAATCCAGATAGCGACCCGCTAGGCTCTGGGTGGAATATTATTCAATCGACCACGGCCATTGGTAGCGGTGGCTTGTGGGGGAAAGGGTGGCTTCAGGGGACTCAGTCCCAGTTGGAGTTTTTGCCTGAGCGGCACACGGATTTTATTATCGCTGTACTAGGTGAAGAGTTCGGGCTAGTAGGCATGTTGGTGCTGCTGTGCCTGTATCTGTTAATCATCAGCCGTGGTTTATGGATGGCAAGCGGCGCTCAAGATACCTTTGGGCGCTTAGTGGCGGGCAGTATTATTTTGACGTTTTTTATCTATGTCTTCGTCAACATGGGCATGGTGAGCGGCATTCTGCCCGTCGTTGGCGTGCCGCTACCGTTAGTCAGCTTCGGTGGCACCTCAAGCGTGACCTTGTTAGCGGGTTTCGGTATTCTCATGTCGATACATGCCCACCGTCGGCTGCTGTCGCGTTAAGAAGCCAATTTACCGTCCACGCGCGAACTGCTCGCGAATGGAGACCTAAGTAACGAATGGTTCTGGAAAAGTTAGTTCTGGAATAGATAGTTCTGGAATGGATAGTTCTGGCATGGATAGTTCGGGAGTGGAGAGTTAATGAACAGGGTCAAAGGAAAGACGAGCGGTTATTTATTGGTGGCCTTGATGTGCTGTTCAGCGCCCGTGGTATTTGCCAATGAGCCTGCGCAAGCCTCTCAGCAAGACACTGCCCGCCAGGGTTTTGCCCCGCAGCAGAATGCTGATAGCCGAGCGCTGATGAATGAGTTGGTTGAGCAGGGGTTGCCGCAAGCGTGGCTAGAAGAGTCGCTGGGTCGGGCACATTATACGCAAAACGTGTTGGACGCCATGGAGGGCGCCGCTGAGCGTCGCCTTAAATGGTATGAGTATCGCGCTATTTTTCTGACTCAGCAGCGCATTGAAGAAGGCGTTGCTTTTATTGAAGCCCACGCTGATGCATTAGCGCGGGCCGAAAGCACTTATGGAGTGCCTGCCGAGGTTATTACTGCCATTATTGGTGTCGAGACTTATTATGGCCGCCATAAAGGTCAGCACCGTGTATTGGACTCTCTGGCCACGCTGGCATTTCATCACCCGACAAGAGGCGATTTTTTTCGCGGTGAACTCGCGGCGTTTTTACGCATAGCCTATGAGCAGCAGGTTGATCCGACTGAGCTTCGCGGCTCTTACGCGGGCGCCATGGGCTATCCGCAGTTTATTCCCACTAGTTATCAAGCCTATGCGGTGGATTTTGATGATGATGGGCGCCGTGACCTGTGGGAGAATCCGGTCGACGCTATCGGCAGTGTGGCAAATTATTTTGCTGAACACGGCTGGAAGCCAGGTGGCGACATTTACCATCAGGCCGACGGCCCAGATGTGCTGCCCGTAGAGCTACTAAAAGAGCTGTCGTTCAATCAAACGTCGTCTCCCACGGTAACCATCGCGCAGCTTGCCGACCATGGGCTAGAACCCAGTGAGCCGCTGGATGATGCGTTAGAGGTGGTGCCGTTGGCGCTTGAGTTTGCCGATGGTGAAACGCGCTATCGGTTTGGCGAGTTCAACTTTTATGTCATTACCCGCTACAACCATAGCCACCTTTATGGCATGGCTGTCGCCGAGCTATCGGAAGCGATTGCCGAGCTAGAAAATGAGTTGCACGAGGACGAGGCATGAATACTTGCTTGCTAAAGCCCCGATTTGCTAAAGCCTCTATAGCGACTGCCCAGCGTGCAGGGGGAGTGCTAGCTGTGTTGGCGTTGGTCAGTGGCTGTGCCAGCAACGACACACAGCGTGTTGACGCGCCTGGTACGTCCCAGCAAACGACCACTAATCAAGCGGCTGCGCCAGCCCCAACGGCTGCCGGCGCCAGCGGTGGTCGCTATGCCATGAGCGGTGATGCCTACCCCCTTGAGCCGCCGGATGTAACCAAGGTGCCCGACGCAGAGCCGCGGATAGAGCAGCCTTCACGTGCGGGCAACCGGTCAAGCTATGAGGTGTGGGGCAAAACCTACCACGTGCTGCCCGATGCAACGGGGTATGAGAAGCGTGGCACGGCATCCTGGTATGGTGAGAAATTCCATGGTTACGCGACGTCTAACGGTGAAATCTACGACATGTATAAAATGTCGGCGGCCCACCGTTCGC
The DNA here is from genome assembly GCF_031010195.1 of Halomonas sp. SpR8. GTDB lineage: Bacteria > Pseudomonadota > Gammaproteobacteria > Pseudomonadales > Halomonadaceae > Vreelandella. The sequence continues at coordinate 130,769 of NZ_JAUAMC010000007.1, forward strand.
TGCCACTGCCAACCTTTGCGCGGGTAACCAGTCTAGATAGCGGCCAATCGGTGATTGTGCGCGTCAATGATCGCGGGCCTTTCCATAGTGATCGTGAAATAGATCTCTCTTATGCAGCGGCGGCGCGGCTAGGGTTTCTCGACCACGGCACCGGTTCTGTGAAAGTGGAGGCGATTGATCCTCAACAATGGCTAGCCGAGCGTGGTAGAGATGGTAGCGCGCCTATCCAGTCAAGGGCGTCAGAAGCACCCCGTGTCGCAGCAAACACTGTGCCTGCCGCTTCTCGTCAAGAGGTCCCAGCGCCTTCAGCGCAGCCACCATCGCAGTCACAAGCCCAGTCACAAGCTCAGGCATCGACCTCGGAGTTTCAGAACCAACCAAATCAAAATGATGCTAGCAACGCGGTTTATCTCCAAATAGCTGCTTTAGGTAACCCGGAAGGCGCGCAGCAGTTACAGCGGCGTTTGCAGGGTGAGCAGCCTCATTCCGTACGTATCATGAACGATGCCAGCGTGTATCGTGTTCAAGTCGGCCCAATTAAACCTGGGCAAGAAACCCAGGTGCGTGAAACACTGCGCCAAGCAGGGTTTCCTCAGGTCTTTGTTGTGCGATAATTCGCACCCTGTTTATTTCTTGTGGCGCGCCTAGCGCGCCACCGTGTTTTATAAATTAGCTTTGCAAGTAAGCTTTCAAGTAAGCGAGACTGACGTTATGAACGTGTTTACATCCATTGGTCGCTCTGCGCGCCTGTGCCTTTTTGCTGCCATGGCGACAGTAGCGGTGCCTGTTTCAGCTCAGGTGATTCCGCAGCCGCAAACTATTATCCCCTCTGCCCCTCAGTTAGCGGCGAGTTCGTGGATACTCATGGATGCCAATAGTGGTCGTATATTGGCAGAGCATAACTCAGACGAGCGCCTGCCGCCGGCGAGCTTAACTAAGCTAATGACGGCCTATCTGGTTGAGCGTGAGTTGGATCGCGGCACTATCAAACCGGATGATATGATCAATGTTAGTGAAAAAGCCTGGCGTACCGGCGGCTCGAAAATGTTTATCGAGGTGGGTGATCAAGTCTCAGTCGATGATCTGCTGCACGGCATTATTATTGTATCGGGCAATGACGCCAGTGTTGCCATGGCAGAACACTTGGCAGGTGGTGAAGCGCCGTTTGCGGATCTCATGAATCAGCACGCCACACGGTTGGGCATGGATAACACTAACTTCCAAAACGCCACTGGTTTGCCAAGCGAGAATCACTATTCGACTGCCCACGATATGGCGCGTTTATCACAGCACATCATTAATGATTATCCTGAACACTACGAAATCTACTCCCATCGCACCTTCTCTTATGGCGGTATTGATCAACCCAACCGCAACCGCTTGCTATGGCGTGATCCTTCAGTAGATGGTCTCAAAACCGGCTGGACTACAGAAGCGGGTTTTTGCCTTGTGTCATCGGCTAAGCGCGATGATATGCGCTTGATTTCCGTTGTGATGGGGACCACGTCTGATGAGGCCCGCGCGCAGGAAACGCAAAAACTGCTTAGCTACGGGTTCCGCTTTTTTGAGACATTGAAGCTTTATGAGCGCGGTGCTGTGCTGGCAACGCCTCGTGTTTGGGGTGGTGATATCAATGAGCTGCGGGTGGGTGTTGACGAAGAAGTGTATATGACCCTGCCTCGCAATCGTAATGAAGAGCTGCAAGCGCGCCTTAACATTGATCCAGACCTGCAAGCGCCGATTGCCATTGGTGATGAGGTCGGCACCTTAGAAGTTCACTTGGGTGATGAGGTCGTCGGTGAGCGTCGCTTAGTGGCGTTGGAAAACATCGAGGAGGGCGGCCTCTTCAAGCGTCTTTTTGACCAGGTACAGCGCTTCTTTAGTGGTCTGATCAGTAAGTTTACCGACTAATTGTGTTGGCTTTGGCCGTTGATTTTGTATTAGTAACGATAGGTTCGCTATGAAAAAAGATGCTCCACAGGGGCTGCGCGATTTGCGTCAACCGGCGGCTCAGGAGCCGCCTAAAATCACTTTCCCCTGTGATTATTCGTTAAAAGTCGTCGGCGATGCTGCCGACGACTTTCCCGCCTGTGTATGCCAAGTCATTGTGCGCCATGCGCCTGACTTCGACGCCACGACGATGCAGGTAGTTGACAGCCGCAACGGACGTTTCCAATCGGTACGAGTGATGATTAGAGCGACCAGCGAGCAGCACATTAAAGACCTGTTTGAAGACCTCAAGGCGACGGGTCGTGTGCATATGGTGGTGTGACCGTGGACGACACCACGCCGATTGAGTTCTATCACTTGGGCCGCCAAACGTATCACCCCGTTTGGGAAGCGATGCGCGCACTAACCGATACCCGCGATGCCCAGACGCCTGATCAATTTTGGCTCGTCGAGCACGACCCGGTGTTTACCCAAGGGCAAGCAGGCAAGCCAGAGCATTTACTGCTGCCTGGCGATATTCCGGTCGTGCATACTGATCGCGGTGGTCAGGTCACCTACCACGGGCCAGGACAGGTGGTGCTTTATCCACTGTTGGATGTTAGGCGCGGCAAAATTGGCGTGCGGGATCTGGTCACGGCGTTAGAGAATGCGGTAATAGAGGTGTTGGGTGATTACGGCGTGACCGCTAGAGCACGGCCAGATGCGCCCGGCGTCTATGTGCCAGTACAAGCGGGAGAGGCTAAGATTGCCTCGTTAGGCTTACGGATTCGGCGTGGCGCTAGTTTTCACGGTGTAGCGTTAAATGTTGACGGCGACTTGACGCCATTTCTACGCATTAATCCATGCGGCTACGCAGGCATGCCGATGGCAAAGCTTTCTGACTTTGTCGAGCTGCCAAAGGATCATCGTGTAGGTGAGCAGCTAGCCAAGGCTCTGGCCAAACAGTTGGGCCGCCAGCTAATCTGTATTGATCGCTCGCCGTTATATGCTTAATTCCGCACTACCAATTCCACAATATTTAGCTCGCCCCTATATAAAAGCTCACCCTATCTAAATTGAGCAAGCTTAATCTAGATAGAGTGAGAGGCTTGGCGGTTTACTTGATGAGCTACTTGGGCTAGCCGACGTTTAACGCTGGGATAAGGTTGGGGTCCGCTTGCTGCTCCTGACCCGGAATAGCGGCTGGTGAAGCTAGGCCTAGATTGTTCTTCTCGAATACGCGGTCAGCGCGGTAGCTAGAGCGCACTAGTGGGCCAGAAGGCACTTCCATAAAGCCTTTTTCAAGGCCGATCACGCGGTAGCGATCAAACTCTTCAGGCGTTACCCAGCGCTCCACTGCCAAGTGATTTTTGGTCGGGCGCAGGTATTGACCCAGTGTAACGATATCCACGCCGATTTCACGCAGGTCGTCAAAGGTCTGCAAAATCTCTTCGTCGGTTTCACCTAAGCCCAGCATTAGGCTGGTTTTGGTGATGATATCAGGGCGGTAGCGCTTGGCATGTGCAAGTACATCCAGCGTTTTGCGGTAGCCCGCTCGCCGGTCACGTACGCGCCCAGTGAGGCGTTCAACGGTTTCCACATTCTGGGCAAATACCTGCAGACCGGAGTCTACAACGCGCTCTATAGCGGTTAGCTCACCGTCAAAGTCGGGCGTTAAAGCTTCGACCACTACCTCCGGCGTACGTGCTTTAATCGCACGTATGCAGTTGGCGTAGTGCGTTGCGCCACCATCGTCAAGATCGTCGCGGTCTACCGAAGTAAGCACGATGTAACGCAGGCCCATTAACTCCACTGATTTAGCGGTGTTTTCAGGCTCTTCATGGTCTAGCCAGCCTTGAGGGTTGCCAGTATCGACGGCGCAGAACCGACAGGCGCGGGTACAAACTGAGCCCATTAACATAATGGTAGCCGTACCATTGCTCCAGCACTCGCCCATATTGGGACAGTGGGATTCAGCGCAAACGGTGCTTAATCGGTGGGTGGCAACATTTTTCTTGACCGCCTCAAAACGCTCCCCCCCAGGGATCTGTGCTCGCAACCACTTGGGCTTGCGCTCAAGAGAAGGAGCCTCAGCCTGCGCTTTGCGCTCCTTCATGCCATCCTTGATCACCGTCATGCCGTGTTCGTTACGGTACTTTTCACCGCTAGACACGCGCTTAGAGGGGGTATTGCTCATAGTGACAGAGCCTCTCTTCTGTGCGGTAGGCCGAAGGAGTGAGTGGATATGAAACTCTTCCAGGGCCTGACAATTGATACCTAACTAATTCGCCGTTAACTAATTCATGGTTAATCAATACACGGTTAATCAATACGCAATTAGTTAATACGGGGTTAGTTAATGCAAGATTCGCTCGATATTTTATCGCGCTAATAGCCGTTAATGTAACATATCTCGCTGTTAACAGGACACCTGGGCCGCTATGGTGAGAGCACCGGTAAGCAGGCGACGCGGTGGCTGGTTAGCGGGCCGAAGGGCGCCTGAAAATGGCAACGGTAGTCGTATAAGGCGTAATTATCAGGGTTAAAGATCGACGCCGTGGGCGTAGTGGCCTAGACTATATTGCATTGCAGCATCATTATTGTATGGTCGCATCATTGCTTTCGGGGCTGATGCCTGTGCATCAATCCTATGGGAGAACTTATGAACTTTCTCGCCAATCCTTTGTTTCCTGCTTCCGCTTTCACAAGCGCATGGATGAAGCAACAAAATGGCCCCTCAGATTTGCCCGGTAGTGAGGCGCTTGCTTCTTTGATTGATCCGTTTGGGTTTGGCCGTTCGGCATTTGCTTATTGGCGTGACAGCGTGGAGCGTAGCGTTCTGTATTTTGATGTTATGCGCGAGCGCGGCAATCAATACCTTGAGCACATGGAGCAAACCAAGCCCAATGTGCTGGGTTTTAATACCGAAGTACTAATGGATGGCCGGACGCTGCCGCGTCCTACCAACTATGAGCTGCTGCGAGTATTGCCCCATGAAGGGACTGAAATCGATCTCCAAAAGCGTCCCTTCGTGGTGGTCGATCCGCGCGCGGGACACGGGCCAGGGATTGGCGGTTTTAAACCTGACAGCGAGTTGGGTGTGGCGTTAAAAGCCGGACATCCCTGCTACTTTATCGGCTTTTTGCCGTTTCCAGAGCCGGGGCAGACCGTCGAGGATGTTGTCGAGTCGGAAATTGCCTTTTTGCGTCATGTGATTGAGCTCCATCCCGAAACCACTGAAAAGCCGATGGTGGTGGGCAATTGCCAGGCAGGCTGGCAAATCATGATGGCAGCCGCCTTAGAGCCAGACGTTTTTGGTCCTATTCTAATTGCCGGTGCGCCGCTCTCATACTGGGCGGGCGAGCATGGTAAGGCGCCCATGCGCTATACCGGTGGCATGTCAGGGGGGAGCTGGATGACGGCGCTGGCCAGCGATCTGGGTGACGGCCTTTTTGATGGCGCTATGTTGGTGCAGAATTTTGAGCGTCTCAATCCAGCCAACACTTACTGGAAGAAGCAGTATCACCTTTACGACAATGTCGACACTGAGGCTAATCGTTATCTTGAGTTCGAACGCTGGTGGGGTGGTCACGTCGTTTTGGGTGGTGAAGAGATCCAATATATCGTTGATAACCTGTTTGTCGGTAATCGGCTATCTACCGCTCAGTTGGTGACACAGGATGGCCGCCGTATTGATCTGCGCAATGTGCGTTCGCCAGTGGTGGTGTTCTGTTCGCGTGGGGATGATATTACTCCGCCCCCCCAAGCCTTGGGCTGGATTCGTGATCTTTATGAAGATGAAGACGACATCATTGCCAATGAGCAAACCATCGTTTATTGCCAGCATGATACAACAGGCCATCTAGGTATTTTTGTGTCAGGTAGTGTGTCGCGCAAAGAGCATACCGAATTCACTGCGAACATGGATTATATCGATGTGATGCCGCCGGGGCTCTATGAAACCACGGTGACGCATGTAGACGATCACCATGATCCTGAGTTAATCGAGCGCGACTACCTGTTGGAATTCACGCCCCGTAATTTTGATGAGCTGGATCGTGATGTGATGCACAAGCCTGAAGACGACCGTCGTTTTGCCACGGTGGCGCGGATTTCAGAAATCAATTTGGGAATGTATCGGCTTTTCATGCAGCCTTGGCTAAAAGCCATGATTACGCCAGAAGCGGCGCGTTTAATGCGCCGGATGCACCCGATTCGTTTGGGCTATAAGCTGCTTTCTGACCGTAATCCGCTGACCGTACCGCTGCCTGTTATGGCGGAAGCGGTGCGTAAAAATCGTCACCCGGTCTCCCAGGGCAATCTGTTTAAAGCGCTGGAAACCATGGGCTCTGACCAATTAGTCGCCAGCCTTAACGCGATGCGCGATTTTCGCGATAGCAGTACCGAAAAAATGTTTATGGATGTCTACGGCCAGCCTTTATTGCAGGCCGCTGTTGGCCTCTATGGCGATGCCCATGTGCATCGCCGTCGGCCTGGAGCAGAGCCCGAGCACCGTCGCTTCGTTGAACAGCGTCAGGAAGCGTTAAGTGCGAAAATTGCTCACGGTGGCGCTCATGAAGCGGTGATGCGTTCGCTTATCTACGTATTGGGCGGCGCTCCGGCCACCGATGAACGCAACTTTAAGCGCCTGCGCGCCTCGCGTGCAGAGCTTGAGCCAGGCATTGAGTTGAGTGAGTTCAAGCATCTGGTGCGTGAACAGTTCTTTATTTTAAAGCTGGATCGTGAGCAGGCACTCAACTCGCTGCCCGAGTTATTGGCCGGTCAAAGCAATAGCGAAATTGACGGTCATATGAAGCATCTTGAGGATGTGTTTGCAGCCAGCGGCGAGCTTTCAGAGCATATGGCTGAACGCTTTACTAAGATTAAAGCGCTGTTTGATAAGGCAAGACCCCGTAAGACGGCAGCCCCGGCCAAGCCAGTCGCTGCACAGCAGTCTGCCGTCAGTGTTAAAGCCGAGTCGACAAAAGCTAAAACGCCTGCTCAGCCCAAGGCTGCTGCAGCTAAGCCTCAAGCCGCTAAGTCTCAAGCTGCTAAATCAGAAGCAGCCAAGCCAGAAGCAGCCAAGCCAGAAACTACGAAATTGGCCTCTGTTAAGCCGACAGCTGAAACCGACGAAAAAGCAGCTAAACCGTCCGACGGTAACGAGGCATCGGCGACGTCGGCTCCACCAAAAGCCGCTAGCACCTCCGGGCGTCGAAAGACACCGCGTAAGCGCTAAAACAGTGCGTTAGCTGACATCGCCCCCGCCTATTAGGTGGGGGCGCTTTGTTTGTCTCATTACCTTTTGGGTTGCCGTAATGCTGGTGGCAGTCTAGTGTCTAGCTACTATTTATCTGAAATATAACCTTGGTTGTCTAAGATCTACGGATTCTCCCTGGAGCTTGGTTGCTACTGGCGCTTAGCCAAAGGCTGGGGTAGGGTAGGCGCATTTTTTCATCCGTATCTTTTTTCACGGGCTATTTTATCCCGGCGATACGGCACCGAATTCAGAGCACGCGCTAGACAGCCCGTGCATTAGGAAAGTGGAGCACTATGGGCAAGTCACTGGTCATCGTCGAGTCGCCAGCTAAAGCGAAGACGATTAACAAATATCTCGGCAACGATTTCATCGTAAAGTCGAGTGTAGGTCATATTCGTGACCTGCCGACCAGCGGCTCAGGTAAGGCTGCCTCCGATCCCAAGGAGCGCGCGCGCCAAGCCGCAGCGACACGTAAGATGTCGGCGGAAGAGAAAGTTGAGTATAAAAAGCGCAAAAGCCAGGATCAGCTAATTCGCCGTATGGGGATCGACCCCAATAACGGTTGGGAAGCGCGCTACGAGGTGCTGCCCGGTAAAGAGAAGGTCGTTGCCGAGCTTAAAAAATTGGCTGAGAAAGCTGACGCTGTCTACCTCGCGACGGATTTGGATCGCGAAGGGGAAGCCATTGCTTGGCACCTGCGCGAGACCATCGGCGGAGATGACAGCCGCTACAAGCGTGTAGTGTTTAACGAAATCACTAAAAACGCTATTCAGGACGCCTTCAAGGCGCCTGGCGCGCTGAATATTCCTCGGGTGGAGGCTCAGCAGGCACGGCGTTTTCTAGACCGTGTTGTAGGCTTTATGCTTTCGCCGCTGTTGTGGGCCAAAGTAGCCCGGGGTTTATCAGCCGGGCGTGTGCAGTCAGTGGCGGTACGCTTGATCGTTGAGCGTGAACGCGAAATTCGTGCGTTTATTCCAGAAGAGTTCTGGGACGTGCACGCTGATTTGGCGTCGCCAGACGGCGATTTGGTGCGTTTTGCGCTGATGCGCCAGGATGGTAAGGCTTTCAGGCCCACCTCTGAAAAAGATACCTTGGCGCGCATCGAACAGCTTAGAAAATCCAAGTTGGCGATCACCTCTCGCGAAGATAAGCCCACTAGCTCCAAGCCTACTGCTCCCTTTATTACCTCTACGCTGCAGCAGGCGGCAAGCGGCCGGTTAGGGTTTTCTGTTAAGAAGACCATGACCATGGCCCAGCGCCTCTATGAAGCGGGCTACATCACCTATATGCGTACCGACTCGACCAATTTGTCGAAAGACGCGGTAGAGGGTGTCCGCAGCTACATTGGCGAAGCGTATGGAGAGCGTTACCTACCCGAAGCGCCTAACCGCTATAGCAGCAAAGAGAGTGCTCAAGAGGCGCACGAGGCGATTCGACCTTCCAGTGTAGAGCGTCAAGCCTCCGACTTGGCTGGCATGGAGCGCGACGCAGAACGCCTTTATGAATTGATCTGGCGCCAGTTTGTCGCCTGCCAAATGACACCCGCTGAGTACCTGTCGAGTACCCTCAGTGTCGAGGTCGATGGTTATGATCTGCGCGCTAAAGGGCGTGTGCTTAAGTTTGACGGCTACACGCGTGTCATGAAGCCCAGCGGTAAAAATGAAGACCAGAGCCTTCCTGACTTGCCGAAGGGCACGCCCATGACATTGGAAGCGCTCGATCCTCAGCAGCACTTTACCAAGCCTGCGCCGCGCTACACGGAAGCCAGCCTGGTTAAAGAGCTTGAAAAGCAAGGTATTGGCCGACCCTCTACCTACGCATCGATTATCTCGACTATTCAAGATCGTGGCTATGTGAAGCTAGAAAATCGTCGTTTCTATGCCGAGAAGCTGGGCGATATCGTCACAGAACGGTTGAAAGAGTCGTTTCCGGATTTGATGGATTTCTCGTTTACCGCGCGTATGGAAGACAGCCTGGATGAAGTTGCTGAAGGTGAGCGCAATTGGCAGGCGCTGCTAGATGCTTTCTACGGCGAGTTTCGCGAAGAGCTTGCCCAGGCGGAAAGCGATGACGGCATGCGCCCCAATCAGCCGGTGCCGACGGATATTGACTGCCCGACATGTGGTCGCCACATGCAGATTCGTACCGCTTCAACAGGCGTTTTTCTGGGCTGTAGTGGCTATAACCTGCCACCTAAAGAGCGTTGCAAGACAACTATCGATCTTATTCCTGGTGAGGAAGCCGTAGCCGAAGACGCAGGCGAAGAAGCCGAAACTGATGCGCTGCGCGCCAAGCGTCGTTGCAAAAAGTGCGGCACGGCGATGGATAACTACCTGATTGATGAAACGCGCAAGCTGCACATCTGTGGTAATAGCCCTGATTGCGATGGCTATGAAGTTGAAAGCGGGAAATTTAAGATTAAAGGCTACGACGGTCCGATCATCGAATGCGATAAGTGCGGCTCTGAGATGCAGTTGAAGTCTGGCCGCTTTGGCAAGTATTTTGGTTGTACCAACAGCGAGTGTAAAAATACCCGCAAGCTGTTAAAAAGTGGTGATGTAGCCCCGCCGAAGATGGATCCAATTCCCATGCCTGAATTGGCTTGCCAAAAGGTGGAAGACCACTACGTGTTACGTGATGGTGCCAGCGGGTTGTTCCTAGCGGCAAGCAAATTCCCGAAAAACCGGGAAACGCGCCCGCCGCTAGTGAAAGAGCTAAAAGCGCACGCCGATGAACTGCCGGAGAAATATCACTTTATTCTTAAAGCGCCCAGTGAAGACCCGGATGGCCGTCCGGCGCAAATTCGTTATTCGCGCAAAACCAAAGAGCAGTACGTAATGACTGATGAAGAGGGCAAGGCGACTGGCTGGAAAGCCATGTTCGATGCCGGTAAGTGGCATGTGGAAGATAAGCGCAAGTGAATGCTCGTTCGCGCACTAATCAGTTGCTCTATCAGGCAGAGCTAATAGCCGCTATGCCCGCCGGGGATGATGAGCACGCCTCGGCGCGGCAAATGGCGTTGGATGAGAGCGCTCTGGCGCTGTTTGAGCTGGCTTTAACATCCCTATTGCGTGAAGTCACCGAGCATGCACGGCTAGCAGAGCATCGCTGGAGTGTGCTGCTTGCAACAGATGGCCCTCAGCTAGCGGAGCTGCACCGCTTACGCGATTTGAAAGAGCAGCCTGAGAGTTGGTTGAATTGGTTAGTGGTACAGCTTGAGCGCCTGCATAGCGACGAAGGTGCCGCCCGACGAACGGTGCACAATCCCGCTATGATTGCGGTAGGTAATCAAACCAGTTTACGCCAGCAACTGCAGGAAAATCTTCAGGCCGCCAAGCGCGAAATAGGGGCGCTGCGCGAAACCAGCCTGGAGTGGTAATTGGCTTGGTTTGCAAACGCTGAGTATGAGTAGGCTGAAAAGGAGATCACGATGCGCTATAACCAAGTTAAAGATTTAGTCGAATGGGCAGCAGGTTTTCATGCGCGTATGGCTCGCCAGTACAGTGAAGCTGCTGATGCGGCGGAAAATGAACGCCTGCAAATGGCATTGAACTATTTGGTCAGCAGAGAATTGAAAATGAAAACGGGCCTTGAAGATTTGTTTCATGATGGCTCTGATCATTCAACAGTGTTGGAGACATGGTTCGATGAATCAGGTGAGTTCCCCGAGCCCCCTGAACTAAACCGACTTGCGGAACAGACGGTCATCGGTTCTATTGAAGATGCGATGGAAACGGCGACAACCGCGCATCAGCGTTTGCAGTCACTGTATAAGCACCGCGCTTCGCGTGCGAAAATCGAGCCTGAAGAGGAGTTCTTTAACTCGTTGGCTGAAGGGCATAATTCAGAAATACGTCATATGATGGCCAGCATGGAAGAGCTGCAGGGCATTTAATGTCGTACCTGTCAGTGTTTATTGCCGACCTTACGCAGGACTCCATTATTGCACTCATGACGAAATTACTAACGGTGGATATGGGAATAAGGTATAACAGCCACAAGATGTGCCTAGTCGATCAACCGCAGGCTAACTTGTTTCGAGAGCTGCCAAGATGTTAGTTAATCGTCGTCGTTTTTTAGTTATGGCGCTGAGCCTGCCAGCCGCTGCTAGTGCCGCTGTCAACGCGCCTAGCCAGACGGGCACGTCAGACCTCGTTGAGGCAATGCTGGCGCGTGCTCACGTGCCACGCCATAGTAGCGAGTTGTGGGTGCTGATTGACGATCAGGACGCTACACTGAGCGTGTTTCGCGGTAATGCGCTGGTAGAGCGTTTTGCGCCAATATCGTTAGGGCGCGCTGGGGCTAAGACCCAGCGGGTTCGGGGTGATAATGTCACCCCAAAGGGTGAGTTTCGTATCAATCGATTTAACTATGAAAGCCAATGGCGTACCTTTATGGGGATTGATTTCCCCACCCCAGCTCATGCTCGCATGGCGTTGGAAAAAGGAATTTATTCACAAGCTGATTATGATGATTACTTCGATTACTACCGACGTAACGGCCACCCACCGCAAAACACCGCTTTGGGTGGGGCGATTGGAATTCACGGCCTGGGCAGTGCAGATCCTGATATTCATGGGCGCTACCACTGGACCCAAGGATGTGTTGCCGTTACCAACGAACAAATTGATCGCTTGGTGGAGCTAGTGGGTGTTGGCACCCGCGTAGTGATCCGTTAAGCTTATGCCGTTGAAGGAAGTTCGAGGTTTTAAACAAGTGGCTATAGACAACCGCTGTCTTCTATTATAAAACAGCGTTTGACTTGCAAGCGTCAAGTCACTGTAATGAACCTGCACCGCAGGTAGACAAATTTAAGCTAAGTACTTACGCTAAGTACGTAACCTTACCTTTGTCATACCCTTAACGTAGTACCCAAGGACGACTCAAGGAGAACACTATGACTCTGAAAACTACTCTCAAGATGACTGCTGCTGCCGCTTCTCTGGCAATTCTTGCAGGTTGTGCTTCTACCAGCGCACTGGAAGAAGTTCGCATGACTGCTGAATCTGCGCAGGCTGACGCTGCAGAAGCACGCAGCATGGCTTCACAAGCTATGAACACTGCAAACCAAGCCCAGCGCGATGCGCAGGCTGCTCTGCAGATGTCTGAGCAGAACCGTGAAGAAATGAACCGCATGTTCCAGCGTTCCATGCAGAAGTAATTCTGCCTGGGCTGCTGAGGAAGTCTCCTGACTTTCTCAGCAGCTGTTGGATGAATGACGTAGTTAGTTAAAACGCAGGTTAGTATCAATGTGAGGCAAGCAGTATTTGCCGCTAGCTACGCAAAAAACCCCGCTTCGGCGGGGTTTTTTGTTGCTGCGTACGGAGTTAGGCGTCTTCGTTCTCAGCGGAGGAGGCGCTTAGCTTAAGCTCGTCAATCAATTCAACGGGCTCAGGTTCTGGCTCAGGGGCTTGGGGGCCGTGGAGGGCAATAAAGTGGCCGTCTGGGGCTTCTACGATGCGCTGTATCTGCTCGGCGTCTATTTCAATCTCTTCGTCAGTCAGCTCGTTGACCCGTTCCAGTGCGTTAAGCAGTGGTTCAAAGCCTTCTACATTCTCTTCCAGCTGTGGGAAAGACTGCACGAATAGAGTGCCGTCGGCAGCAAAGCCTGCTTTGAATGGCGCATCCATCAGGTTGACCTGGGTGCCGCTAGGTAAACGCTCATAAAGTGATTTGATGTCTTCCGGGTACATACGAATACAGCCACGACTAACGCGCATACCGACGCCTTCGGGGCGGTTGGTGCCGTGAATCAGATAACTCGGCATGGCGAGAAGAATCGCGTGTTCACCTAATGGGTTATTAGGGCCCGGCGGCACAACAGAGGGTGCTGGCTCGCCACGTGCGGCGGCTTCGTGGCGCATGGATGCTGGTGGTGCCCAGGCGGGGTCTTTGACTTTAACGGTCGTGCGGGTGATGCCAACCGGGGTAGCAAACTCTTCACGCCCCACGCTGACAGGATAGGTTTCGACAATACCTGGCTTATCGGCTGGGTAGTAGTAGAGGCGCAGTTCAGAAAGGTTGACGACCACACCTTCCCGCGGAGCAGGGGGCAGAATGTACTGCGCCGGAATAACAACTTCAGTACCTACCCCGGGCACCCAAAGGCTAACCCCTGGGTTGGCCATGCGAATTTCTTCGTAGCCAATATTGTGGCGACGGGCAATATCAACCAGCGTCTGCTTAGGATCTTCGACGACGACGGTATAGCGCTCGCCAATCACATCGCCTTTCTCGGGTAGACGGAAGTGGCCGCGAGGCAGTTCATTCTTATCAGCAACCTGGGCGGCGCTATCAATGGCGTCGATGCTGATTTCCTGTGCTTGCGCCTGGTCTTGCCCTTGTTCTTGCTGCTCTTGCGTTTGGGCAGCACTGTCGGCTTGCTCATCAGTTTGCTGCGCAAAAGCGGGGCTGATCAGGCTAGCGGCTAATAGTACTGCCAGGCTGGTGGGGCCCCAGTGGGTAAAGGTATCGCGAATGTTCATGGTCGTTCCTAATGTGTTAATTCACTGCTGATGCGCGTTGTTGGGCCACTGCTTTTATCCCCTGCGGGATAGCTAGTGATAAGTTTGCCCCAAGGTTCACGCCGCCGCTACTTTTTGATTAAGGGTGCTGAGTAGGTTTTCTAGCTGCTGAAAACGCTTGTCGGCAGTTTCCATAGGTAATTCAAATCGTAAGGTGTCAGAGCCATCCAGACGGTAATGCGTTGGTGACGTCTGAATAAGGGTTACCAGGGTCATGGGATCTACTTGGGTGCTGCTTTCAAATAGCACTCGACCACGGCTTTCGCCGGCTTCAATCTTGCTGATGCCCAACTGCTCAGCGCGATGACGCAGCTTGGTCTGTCGAATAAGATTCTTCAGTGCTGCGGGCAGTAGGCCAAAGCGGTCAATAAGCTCAACCTGCAGCTCTTTAAGTTCACTATCGCTTTGGGTATTGGCAATCCGCTTGTACATCACTAGTCGCTGCTGCACATCGTGAATGTAATTATTAGGAATCAACGCAGGCAGGTTAAGGCTAATTTCTACGCCGGTATTAAAGGGCGCATCAATATTAGGTGTTTTGCCTGCACGAATCGCTTTTACCGCGCGATCCAGCATCTCCATATAGAGCGTGTAGCCAATGGTTTCCATCTGGCCACTCTGCTCGTCACCTAACAGTTCGCCTGCGCCGCGGATCTCCATATCGTGGCTGGCCAGCGTGAAGCCAGCGCCTAAATCATCCGAGGCGCTAATCGCTTCCAGGCGCTTAATGGCATCGCGGGTCATCGCCTTAGGGGTTGGTGTTAATAGATAGGCGTAAGCCTGGTGATGGCTACGGCCGACTCGGCCCCGCAACTGGTGCAGCTGAGCCAAACCGAATTTGTCGGCACGCTCAATAATAATCGTATTGGCGCTCGGCACATCGATGCCGGTTTCGATAATGGTCGAGCAGACCAGCACGTTAAAGCGGCGGTGGTAGAAGTCCGACATGATGCGTTCCAGGCTGCGCTCTGGTAGCTGGCCGTGGGCAACCCCCACACGTGCTTCGGGAACCAGTTCGCGGATTTTTTCTGCCGTATTTTCGATTGTCTTGACTTCATTATGTAGCACATAGACTTGGCCGCCACGCAGTATCTCGCGCAGCAGCGCCTCTTTAATAATGCTGGGGTCGTGCTGCTGGACGAAGGTTTTGACCGACAGCCGACGGGCGGGCGGCGTGGCGATGATCGACAGGTCGCGGATGCCGCTCATGGCCATATTCAGCGTGCGTGGAATCGGTGTGGCGGTCAGCGTCAAAATGTCGACTTCGGCACGCAGCGTCTTGAGCTTCTCTTTTTGCGCAACGCCAAAACGGTGCTCTTCATCGATAATCAGCAGGCCCATTTTGGGTAGCTCGACACTTTTGGCCAGCAGCTTGTGGGTACCGATCACAATGTCTGTTTGACCGCTTTTAATGCTCTCGAGCGTCTGGGTCACTTCTTTGCCGCTGGTAAAGCGCGAGATCAGGCCGATATTCACGGCGGTATCGGCAAAACGGTCGCGGAAGTTCTCAAAATGCTGGCGTGCCAGCAGCGTCGTGGGCACCAGTACCACTACTTGGCGGCCGGACTGCACGGCTAAAAATGCTGCGCGCATGGCCACTTCGGTTTTGCCGAAGCCGACGTCGCCACACACCACGCGATCCATGGGCTGCGGCGACGTCATGTCGCTGATGACGGCTTCAATCGCCGCGTGCTGGTCGGCCGTTTCTTCAAACGGGAAGTTGCCGGAAAAGCGTAAATACTCCTCGCCTGGTGCTTCATAGACCACTCCTTGCTGGGCTTCCCTGCGTGCGTAAACGTCCAGTAGTTCGGCGGCGGTATCGCGAATTTTCTCTGCGGCCTTACGGCGGGCTTTTTCCCACTGGTCGGAGCCCAGTTTATGCAACGGTGCCAGTTCGTCGTCGGCGCCGCTATAGCGTGAAATAAGGTGCAGGCTGTCGACAGGCACATAAAGCTTGGCGCCATCGGCGTAGGAGAGGGCGAGAAATTCGTTGGCTTGGCCGCCAGCCTCAAGTGTTTCCAGGCCTAAATAGCGGCCCACACCGTGGGCCTGGTGAACCACGGGTGCGCCTTCGCGCAGCTCTGAGAGATGGCGTACCGCAAGCTCGTTATCATCGGTGGCTTTTTCGCGGCGACGGCTCTGGCGAACGACATCGCCAAACAGCTCCGTTTCGCTAATCACCGCAACACTGGGGTTATTCAGCCACAGGCCGCTGTCGATGAGGCCTTCGGTAATTGCATACTGTTCGTTACTGGCCAGAAAAGCGTGAAAGCTATCGGTATGAGGTAGCGATAGCCTTAACGGAGCCAATAACTCTTCTAGTGCTTCGCGACGTCCCCGAGACTCTGCTACAAACAGTACGCGGGTTTGGGCATGGGCTTTCAAAAAAGCGCCAAGCTCCCCGAGCGGCTGCTTGGCGCGAGCGTTGATTGAAACCGAAGGTAGTGGCGCTGATTCGGGATCAAGCGCGTGGCGTTGTTCGCTGTTTTCGGTTAACTCTATACGTGGGCGTGCCTTGATAGCCGCGAATACGTCACTGACCGGGAAAAATGCCCGGTGTGGCGGGAGCAGCGGCCGCGTGGGATCCACGCCTAAATTCGCATAGCGGGCATCGATGGATTGCCAGTGCTGCTCGGCAGCATGAAAGACCTCGGGCAGCAGTGCGACCCGCGTGTCGTCGGTCAGGTGGTCAAACAGCGAGGCCGTTTGTTCGAAAAACAGCGGTAAATAGTGCTCAAGGCCCGGCGAAGGGATGCCTTTTAACGCATCGTTGTAGAGCGGGCATTGGCGCGGATCGACATCAAACAGGGTCTCAAACTGCTCGCGAAAACAGGCGATAGCGCTGCGGCTGAGCGAGTATTCATGGGCAGGCAGTAGTTCCAGCGATTCCAGTTTGTCTGTGGAGCGCTGGCTGCCGGGGTCAAAGTGGCGCAGCGTATCGATCTCGTCATCAAATAAATCGATGCGGATTGGCTCATCCATCCCCATTGCAAATAGGTCGATCAGCGCGCCGCGCATAGCGTATTCGCCGGGCTCATACACGGTTTCAACAGCGCGATAGCCCGCCCGGGATAGCGATTCTCGGAAACTTTCGCGATCCAAACGCTCGCCGGTTTTAAGCGTCATGACCCGCCCGGCGATATATTCAACTGGGGGAAGGCGCTGCATCAGCGTATTGATCGGCACCAGGACAATGCCGCGCACGCCGTCTTGCAGTTGGCGCAGCGTGCGTAGACGGGCCGATACAATGTCCTGATGGGGAGAGAAGCTATCGTAGGGCAGCGTTTCCCAGTCAGGGAAGGGCAGTACCGGGACGTCGCTGTAAAAGTAGAGGTCTTGCTCCAGGCGCTGGGCGCTGGCCGTATTGGCCGTAATCACCAAAAGCGGAGCTTGCGTGGCGACCCGAGAGAGTGCCAGCGCAGTCGCACTGCCCGGCGGCGATGTCCAGTAGAGCGTATCGCGAGTCCCTTCAGGCTGGGGCGGTTCGAGCAGAGAGAAAGTCGGCATAATCAAGATATCGTTTTGCGCTGAAACGGAAAGCAGATCATACACGATAGCGCCTTTCAGTTAGAGTGCTCGCGCAAATCGTTAGCGGAGTAACATTGAACTTGAATAGGTGATTTTGTAGTGAGATCGCTGTTTCTGTAATACCCCTACATGGTGTGCGACTATCCTTTCATTGCGGCCACAAAGCTTGCCCCGGATAATGCTTCCACAGTTTCCACTACATGATGAGGCCGCACGTGAGTCAGCAAGCTCTCGAAAACGTTTTTCAAGAATGGCAAGGTAACGAAGCCTTGGCGGAGCAACTAATTCCCTTAGTGGGGCAGCTCTATCGTCAGAACAACGTCGTTGCCACCATGTTCGGACGTTCGCTGATCAAACGGTCGGTTATTCGTATCCTTAAAGACCACCGTTTCGTGCGCAAATTAGAAGGCACTGAGCTCTCTGTTGAAGATACTTACCCCCTGCTTAAGAGCATGGTTGAGCTAAATCTTGGCCCCGCTCATGTGGATGTAGGCAAGCTCGCGGTGATGTTTAAGCGTCAGGGCGGCGGAGATGTAGAGACGTTCCTACGTAAAGAGTTGCACGAAATCATTGACGGGTATCAGCCCGGCGCCAGTACCGGCGAGCCTCAAGATGTGGTGCTCTACGGTTTTGGTCGTATTGGCCGCCTGCTGGCGCGGGTGATGGTTGAGAAGGCTGGCGGCGGTAACCTCCTGCGTTTGCGCGCAATTGTGGTGCGTGGTCATGGTGATGTGGCCAAAGACCTTGAAAAGCGTGCCAGTCTACTGCGTCGTGACTCGGTGCATGGGCCTTTTGACGGCACTATCATAGTGGATGCTGAGGCGCGCACGCTGACGGTCAATGGCAACGTGATTCAGGTGATCTACGCCGACTCACCCAGCGAGATCGATTACACCGAATACGATATCCAGAACGCTGTAATTGTTGATAACACTGGTATCTGGCGTGATGAAGCGGGCTTGGGTCAGCATCTGCAGTGCAAAGGCGCTGCCAAAGCGCTGCTGACGGCACCGGGTAAAGGCGATATTAAAAATATCGTTTACGGTATTAATCACGAGTCAATCGGCGACGATGACCTTATTGTGTCTGCCGCCTCGTGTACCACCAATGCTATTGTGCCGGTATTGAAGGTGCTCAACGATGAGTACGGTGTGGTCAATGGTCACGTGGAAACCGTGCATGCTTACACCAATGATCAAAACCTGATCGACAACTACCATAAAGGTGATCGTCGCGGCCGCAGTGCGGCGCTGAACATGGTATTGACCGAAACAGGCGCGGCGAAAGCGGTGTCTAAAGCACTGCCTGAACTTGAGGGCAAGCTGACCGGGAACGCCATTCGCGTACCGATCCCCAACGTTTCCATGGCGATTCTTAATCTAACGTTAGACAAAACCACTGACGCCGTCGCGCTCAATGACTATTTGCGCCGTATGTCGATTGAATCTGCCTATCAAAAGCAGATTGACTACGTTGACTCAGCAGAAGTGGTGTCGTCGGATTTTGTGGGCAACCGCCATGCGGGTATTGTCGACGCCAAAGCGACCATCGCGAACGGTCATCATGCGGTCGTTTATATGTGGTACGACAACGAATTTGGCTATAGTTGCCAAGTCGTGCGTATTTTACAGCAGATGTCGAATGTACGGTTCTTAAAACTGCCACGCTAACTTATTGAGCTAGTTTGGCCTGATACGGGCCTTTCAGGCGGTAAGCTGCTATCAACGTCACCCTCGGGTGGCGTTTTTTTGCCACAATCAAGGCTTTTTACGATGTCTATAGCACTTTAGGTGATGCTCAGGGATGTGGTCATTGGACGCGGTTATCTTTATAATACGATGGATTTTTCGGGGTGGTTCAAGTGCTACTTGGGCCGGACTGGTAACAATCTGAGCAGAAAAAAACAA
This sequence comes from Halomonas sp. SpR8, assembly GCF_031010195.1. Lineage (GTDB taxonomy): Bacteria > Pseudomonadota > Gammaproteobacteria > Pseudomonadales > Halomonadaceae > Vreelandella. The sequence goes on from NZ_JAUAMC010000007.1 coordinate 149,917, forward strand.
CTCGCTGAGCAGAAAATAAGCATTCGAACCCCATACCTTCGTATATCCGATCCAACAACTGGGCGAGACTATGATCGAAGTCAAAAAAGGCCTGGATCTCCCCATCACGGGAGCGCCCGAGCAGCGTATTGAAGATGCGCGGTTTGTGCGCCACGTGGCAATCCTGGGAACTGACTACGTTGGCATGAAGCCGACAATGGAAGTCCAGGAAGGGGATAAGGTCAAACTGGGCCAATTGCTCTTTACCGATAAGAAAATTGATGGTGTGCGCTATACAGCGCCCGCTGCCGGTGAAGTGCTTGCAATAAACCGTGGCGAAAAACGTCGTTTACTATCTGTCGTAATCAAAGTCGATGAAACTGAGGAAGCGGTTGAATTCGCTGCTCATGACCGTAATGCCTTGGCGCAGCTTGAACGCCAGGTCGTCGTCGACCAACTGGTAGAGTCGGGGCTATGGACTGCTTTACGCACCCGTCCTTTCTCGCGGACACCGGCCATTGATAGCACTCCGGCCGATATTTTTGTAACCGCCGTAGATACTCATCCACTTAGCCCTGACCCTGCCCTGATCATCAACGAACAGGCGCAAGCATTTGAAGATGGCCTCAAGGTGTTAGCGCGCCTGACCGAGGGCAACGTCTTCCTATGTACAGGAGATAATGGTACAGGCGGAAATGCCTCAATTCCGGGCGGCGATGTGGACGGCGTAAAAGCTGAAAGCTTTGCAGGTCCTCATCCGGCCGGACTTGTTGGTACGCATATTCACTACCTTTCGCCGGTCGCGCTGCATAAAAAAGTCTGGCACATCGGCTACCAGGACGTTATCGCGTTCGGTAAGTTGTTTGTAGAAGGGAAGTTGGATATGAGTCGGGTGGTCGCCATTGGCGGCCCACGTGCTGAAAATCCCCGCCTGGTGCGTACACGCGTCGGCGCCAGCACGGATGAACTCCTGGCCGGCGAAGTCATCAAACCCGATGACACACGCGTTATATCAGGTTCAGTGTTCTCTGGTTTTACCGCTGAAGGTAAGTTGACTTACCTTGGTCGCTTCTGCAATCAACTAAGCTTGCTTGAAGAAGGCAACAAGCGCACGTTCATGGGGTGGCTCTCTCCTGGCGCCAATCGCCACTCGATCTTGGGCATCTACATCTCCAAGATAAAGGGCCTGAGCAACTATGCGCCGACTACCTCTACCAATGGCTCCGAGCGTGCAATGGTGCCCGTAGGTGCCTATGAAACGGTTATGCCGCTGGATATCATGCCGACTCAGCTACTGCGTTCGCTGATCGTGGGCGACATTGAGGTTGCCATGCAGCTTGGGTGTTTGGAGCTGGACGAAGAGGATCTGGCGCTGTGTACGTACGTTTGCCCCGGCAAATACGAATATGGCCCCATCCTGCGTGACAATCTCACCATGATCGAGAAAGAGGCCTGATGATGGGTATTCAACAGACACTCCAAAATATCGAGCCGCATTTCCACAAAGGCGGGAAGTACGAAAAGTTCTATCCGTTATTTGAAGCGGTAGATACGATTTTTTATACGCCGCCGAGCGTGGCTAAAACTACCGCTCACGTGCGTGACGGTATCGATCTCAAACGCATCATGATTACCGTTTGGCTATGCACCTTCCCAGCCATGCTGTTCGGTATGTGGAATGCAGGCTGGCAGGCTAACACAGCTATCGACGCGGGCTACGCTTCTATGGCTGGCTGGCGCGAAGCGATTATGATGACGTTGGCAGGTGGGCATGATCCCAGCAGTTTTTGGGCTAACTTTGTCCTTGGTGCCACTTACTTCCTGCCCATCTATCTGGTCACCTTTGTTGTCGGTGGCTTCTGGGAAGTACTGTTTGCCATCAAGCGTGGCCACGAAGTGAACGAAGGTTTCTTCGTTACCTCGGTGCTGTTTGCGCTGATTCTTCCAGCCACTATTCCGCTGTGGCAGGTAGCTCTGGGGATCACCTTTGGTGTGGTAATCGGTAAAGAGATCTTCGGTGGCACGGGTAAGAACTTCTTGAACCCAGCTCTGACTGGCCGTGCATTTCTTTACTTCGCCTACCCAGCGCAAATCTCCGGTGACTCTGTATGGGTGGCCGCTGATGGCTATACTGGTGCGACGGCGCTCTCTATGGCGTTTCAGGACGGTATGTCTGCGCTGACCGACGCCTTCAGCTGGTGGGATGCCTTCCTTGGCTTTATCCCTGGCTCTGTGGGTGAGGTTTCGACGCTGGCGATCTTTATCGGCGCTGCAGTGCTGCTGTGGACGCGGATTGCCTCCTGGCGGATCATGCTAGGGGTGTTCCTGGGCATGGTGGTGACGAGCACGCTGTTTAACCTGATCGGCTCTGATTCAAATCCCATGTTTGCCATGCCATGGTACTGGCACTTGGTAATCGGTGGCTTCGCTTTCGGTATGGTTTTCATGGCGACCGACCCTGTGTCAGCCTCGATGACTAACCAAGGCCGACTGCTGTTTGGTGCGCTGATTGGTGTGATGACCGTCTTGATTCGCGTTGTGAACCCGGCTTTCCCGGAAGGCATCATGCTGGCGATTCTGTTCGCTAACCTGTTTGCACCGCTGATTGACCATTTCTTCGTTCAGGCCAATATCAAGCGTCGTGTGAAGCGTAGCGGCGTACCGGCCGAGGAGACTGCCTAATGGCACAAGGTAATAACTCCATCAAAAAAATCCTGATAGTGGCGTTCTCACTGTGTATCGTGTGTTCTGTCATTGTCTCGACTGCGGCGGTCGCGTTGCGACCCATGCAGCAGCTTAATCAGGAGCTCGATCGCAAAACTAATATCCTGAACGTTGCCAAGCTTTATGAGCCGGGCATGGACGTTGAAAAGGTGTTTAGCGAAGAGATCACTGCGCGAGTCGTTGATCTGGATACGGGTGAATACTCTGATGAGTTCGATCCCGATACCTACGACAGTTTTGAGGCCGCTCGAGACCCAGCTTCGGGACGCACGCTTTCCGGCGATCAGGACATCGCGGGGCTATCACGCGTTGAAAACTTCGCCACGGTTTACCTGATTGGCGGTGAAGATGACCCGGAACAGATCGTGCTACCTATTCGTGGTCAGGGGCTTTGGGGCTTAATGCGTGGCTTCCTGGCCGTAGAGGGTGATGGCAATACCATCGTGAGTATCACCTACTACGAGCATAGCGAAACGCCAGGCCTAGGCGCTGAAGTTAACAACCCACGCTGGCAAGCTCAGTGGGAAGGTAAGAAAATTTACGATGAAGAGGGCGACCTCTCACCGGAAATTCACCTGACCAAAGGCGGTGCCAGTGACGAATACGAAGTAGATGCGCTATCTGGCGCTACGCTAACCAGTAACGGTGTGACTAATATGTTGCAGTTCTGGTTAAGCGAAGAAGCATTCGGACCTTATTTGGCTAAATTCCGTAGTGGTACTGAGCCGGAAGACGCCGAAGAGACCGATACCAACTTCGAAGACGTTGAGGGGGCCTGATCATGGCGGACGTAAATGCAAAAGGCGTTTTAACGGCGCCGATTTTCCACAACAACCCCATTGCGCTCCAGATTCTGGGGATTTGTTCGGCACTGGCGGTAACCACCAGTATGAGCGTATCGCTCGTTATGGCATTGGCGGTTATCTTTGTTAGTTCGTTATCGAATCTGTTCGTATCGTTGATCAGGAATCATATTCCCTCTTCGATTCGTATCATCGTGCAGATGACCATTATTGCCTCGCTGGTCATCGTGGTTGACCAGATTCTAAAAGCCTACGCCTATGAGATGTCCAAGCAGCTCTCGGTGTTTGTTGGCCTGATCATTACCAACTGTATCGTCATGGGGCGTGCAGAAGGTTTTGCGATGTCCAACACGCCGGGCATTTCATTTTTAGACGGTATCGGCAATGGTCTTGGCTACGGTTTCGTGCTCATGGTAGTGGGCTTTGTACGCGAGCTGCTAGGCTCGGGCAGCGTATTTGGCTTCACTATTTTCCAAACCGTGCAAAATGGCGGTTGGTACGTGCCAAACGGCTTGCTGTTACTGCCGCCTTCCGCGTTCTTTATTATCGGCCTACTGATCTGGGTGATGCGCTCTGTTAACCCTGAGCAAGTAGAAGATAATGAGTTCAAAATGAAGGAAAACACCAAGCCTCAGGAGGCCGTGTAACATGGAACATTATCTGAGTCTTTTTGTTGCCTCGGTGTTTGTTGAGAACATGGCGCTGGCCTTCTTCCTGGGCATGTGTACCTTCTTGGCGGTTTCCAAAAAGGTCTCCTCAGCGATTGGTCTAGGTATTGCGGTTATCGTTGTGCTGACCGTTACGGTACCGGTGAACAACCTGGTATTTACCTACTTGCTGCAAGAAGGGGCGTTGACCTGGACCGGCATCAACGGTGCTGAGAATATTGACCTGTCGTTCCTGGGCCTGCTCTCTTATATCGGTGTCATTGCTGCACTCGTACAGATCATGGAGATGTTCCTCGATAAGTACGTGCCTACGCTTTATAACGCACTAGGGGTATTCCTGCCGCTGATCACCGTTAACTGCGCCATCTTGGGTGGCGTACTGTTCATGGTTGAGCGTAACTACAACTTCGGCGAAGCCGTGGTTTATGGCTTTGGTGCAGGTACCGGCTGGGCGTTGGCGATAGCCGCACTAGCGGGTATTCGTGAAAAGCTGAAGTACAGCGATGTGCCGGGCGGCCTGCAAGGGCTGGGCATTACTTTCATCACCGTGGGTCTGATGTCGTTGGGCTTTATGTCCTTCTCAGGCATTCAGCTTTAATCGGAGCCGGTTTTCTCAGCGGTGCCAAGGGCGTCGCTGGGTAATTAAAACCGCCAGCAATAGGAAACCGACATGGTTGATACAACAGTCATCTTGCTCGGTGTTGTCATGTTTACGGTCATCGTTATTAGTTTGACGGCGATCATTCTGGCAGCTCGTAGCAAGCTTGTGAGTAGTGGGGACGTGACCATCGAGGTCAACGGCGACCCGGAGCATACTTTAAGTACTCAGGCCGGTGGTAAGCTGCTAAATACGCTTGCTGCCAACGGGATTTTTCTCTCTTCCGCCTGTGGTGGCGGTGGTTCATGTGCCCAGTGCAAGTGTCGGGTAGAAGAGGGCGGTGGCTCAATTCTTCCCACCGAAGAGTCGCATTTCACTATGCGCGAGAAGAAAGAGGGCTGGCGTCTATCTTGTCAGGTGCCTGTGAAGCAGGACATGAGGATAGAAGTCCCTGAAGAGGTCTTTGGGGTGAAAAAGTGGGAGTGCGAGGTTATTGCTAATCCCAACGTTGCCACCTTTATCAAAGAGCTGAACTTGAAACTGCCTGAAGGTGAAGAAGTAGCTTTCCGTGCCGGTGGCTATGTACAGCTCGTCGCACCGCCTTACGATATCAAGTTCTCTGACTTTGATATCGATGAGGAGTATCGGGGCGATTGGGAAAAATTTGATATGTTCAAAGTTTCCCATAAGAATAACGAGGAAGTGATTCGCGCCTACTCCATGGCGAACTACCCGGATGAAAAGGGTATCCTCAAATTCAACATCCGTATTGCGACACCGCCTCCCGGCACTGATCATCCGCCTGGCTTGATGTCTACTTACGTATTCAGCCTGAAAGAGGGCGATAAAGTCACCGTGATGGGTCCGTTTGGTGAGTTCTTTGCCCGTGATACTGACGCCGAGATGATCTTTATCGGTGGCGGTGCGGGTATGGCACCGATGCGTAGCCATATTTTCGACCAGTTGAAGCGTTTGAAGACTGACCGCAAAATTAGCTTCTGGTACGGCGCACGCTCTTGGCGTGAAACTTTCTACAACGAAGAGTACGATCAATTAGCCGAAGAGTTTCCTAACTTTGAGTGGCACTTGGCGCTCTCTGATGCTCTGCCAGAAGACAACTGGGAAGGCCCAACCGGCTTTATCCATAACGTGCTGTACGAAAACTATCTGAAGGACCATCCGGCGCCGGAAGATTGTGAGTACTACATGTGCGGGCCGCCGATGATGAACGCCTCGGTTATCAAGCTGCTGCTTGATATGGGGGTTGAGCCGGAAAATATCCTGTTGGATGATTTCGGTGGCTAAACTGTCGGTGTAGAGCTGATAGTTGTTGTAAGCGGGGCTGGCCTTTTGGTCGGCCCCGTTTGTTTTATAGATGAAGACGCGCCCCAAGCGCTGATATGAATAGCTCGGCTGAGGTACAATAGGGCTAATCAATAAAGACCGTGAGGCACTTATCTATACGACTGTTGTCGGCAGGTGAGGCAAATAATTTTAAGCTAGGCAATGTAACGCTGGGAGGTTGATATGACTATTTGGCTACTGGTATTCGGTTTCATGGCACTGGTTATGGGTGCGATGGCCGTGGGCGTCATTATGGGACGCAAACCAATTGCCGGTTCATGCGGTGGTTTGAATCAAATCGGCATGAAAGACGGCTGCGATATTTGCGGCGGTAAAGACGAAGTCTGCGAAGAAGAGAACCGCAAGCGTGGCAGCGTACGCCGCCGTAGTGATGAAAGCCGCGGCGCCGATTTAGGCTACGACGCATCACGTCGGTGAGTGGTAAGTAGTGAATAGTAAGTGGTCAATAGTGGGTGATATAAAGGCATGCAGCTCTAAGTGGCCCCATCAGCAGTGATTCGATGCATAAAACATGCGTGTTGGGCGGGCGTGTTTTTCTAACGGGGAATAGGAGACGCAGCGAGTATGGCGGTTCACAATTACGATGTCGTGGTTATTGGTACGGGTCCTGCGGGAGAAAGCGCGGCTATTAACGCTGCAAAACATGGCCAACGCGTGGCGATTATTGAAAAGCAGGCCCAGGTAGGGGGCAACTGCACTCACTGGGGAACGATTCCTTCCAAAGCGTTGCGCCATCAGGTCAAACAGATCCTGGCGTTTAACACTAACCGTATGTTCCGCGATATTGGTGAACCGCGCTGGTTCTCTTTTCCGAAAGTGATGGAGCGCTCACGTGGCACGATCGACAAGCAGGTCGAAATGCGTACCACGTTTTATGCGCGTAACCGCATCGATCTATTCCATGGCGTTGCCCGGTTTAAAGATGAGCATACCCTGGTAGTGCGTGACAGCCAGGAAGGCATGGAAGAGCTAGTAGCCAAGAAAGTTGTTATCGCCACCGGCTCGCGCCCCTATCGCCCGGCGGATATTAATTTCCGCCATCCGCGCATCTACTGCTCTGATACGATTTTAAGTCTTTCGCATACGCCGCGAACACTGGTGATTTTTGGGGCCGGTGTGATTGGCTGTGAGTATGCATCGATTTTTTCTGGGTTAGGTGTCAAGGTCGATCTGATTAATAACCGCGACAGCCTTCTATCATTCTTGGATGACGAGATTAGCGATGCGCTCTCCTACCATTTGCGCAAACATGGTGTGTTAGTGCGCCATAATGAAGAGTATGAGAGCGTTGAGGGCGATGAATCAGGTGTCGTCGTGCGTCTCAATTCGGGTAAGAAAATTCGTGCAGACGCGTTTTTATGGGCGAACGGCCGAACCGGTAATACCGACAGTTTAGGCTTGGAGAATATTGGCTTAAACGCCAATGGGCGTGGCCAACTCAGTGTCGATGAGCATTACCGTACCGAGGTGCCGCATATTTATGCGGCGGGTGATGTGATTGGTTGGCCAAGCTTGGCGAGTGCCGCCTATGACCAGGGGTTGAACTCGTGTAATGAATTGCTCGATAAAGAGTATCGCTTTGTTAGCGATGTGCCGACCGGTATTTATACCATTCCCGAAATCAGCTCCTTTGGGCCGAATGAGCGCGAGCTGACAGAAGCAAAAGTACCATACGAAGTTGGCAAAGCCTTTTTCAAAGATACCGCACGGGCGCAAATTACCGGCGATACGGTCGGCATGCTTAAGATCCTCTTTCATCAGGACACGTTGGAAATATTGGGGATTCACTGTTTTGGGGATCAAGCCTCTGAAATTCTGCATATCGGCCAAGCGATCATGCAGCAAGAGGGCGGCGCCAATACACTTAAGTATTTTGTTAATACCACCTTCAACTATCCCACAATGGCGGAGGCTTATCGGGTGGCTGCGCAAAATGGCTTAAATCGAGTGTTTTAATCTTTAAGCGCTAAAAATCAATGGTTTGGCTTGTAAGTATGGGGAAGTACGTTTTTTCCTCACTGAGCGCTGTTGGAGCTGCGTGTGGCAACATGCTTTCAACGCAGTTGCGTCCCAGTGCTTTGGCTTGATATAGCGCTTTATCCGCAAAGCAGTAGAGCTGTTCATAGGTGTGAATGCCGCCGTATCCGGTTGTTACACCAATGCTGACGGTAGGGTTCGCGTTCAGTGCCAGGCCATCGAGCTGATTGCTTTCAATCTCTCGGCGCAGTCGATCTGCCACCTGCAGCGCATCATGGGTGGTGGTGTTGGGCATTAGTAAACAAAACTCTTCACCCCCAATTCTTGCCAGGGTATCCGATGGTCGGCTCAGGTGACGCAGTTGCTGACTGATCTGACGCAGCACTTCATCGCCGGTAGGGTGCCCATAGGTGTCGTTAATTTGCTTAAAGTAATCTAGGTCCAACAGCAGTAGGCTGAGCGGCTTGTTATCACGCTGTGCTTGAGCCAGAGCAGCTTGGGCGGCACTGACTAAATGCCGACGGTTATAAAGCCCGGTCAATTCATCGATTAACATCAGCTGCTGCATTAAAGTGCGTTGGCGATGTAGATGCACAACCGCCAGGCAGAGCGTGATCGCTGCACTAACTACCAGCACCAGTAGTACGCTAACCGCGATTGAAAGCCGTTGCATATCTAAACGTTGCCGAAAAGAAAGGGCATGAATTTCGTCCGATAATTTGCTATAGAGCCCTGCCTGCATGCCTCCCGCCGCGATAGCTGAGCGTTGCAACGAGTCAATAAGTTCGGGGCGTTGATGAGCTTCTTGTAACTGTTGCGCTAAGTGCACCAAGTGCTTATCAAGTTTGCTAAAATGGCCTTGAAGATATTCGACTCTCGAAACGAGAGAGCGGGTTCGAATGTTCGATTGGATAGTCGTTAAATGCTGTTGAGAGAGCGAAATAAAATAACTAATAGATTCAATATGGTTGCTGTTAGCTTGACGACTGCTGTCTTCTAACGCAGCTCGCAATAGTGGTGCAGCTTGCTGCGCCAGCATAACGTCACTAATCAATGAGGTGTAATCAGCACTGGCTTTTTGACAAGCGTTGTAAACATAGCTGCCCACCAGGGCCGACATGGCACAGAGGATAATGGCAAAAATGACGGCCATACTCCTGCCAGGCTGCTGAATGAAACGAGAAATCATCACGACACCATCGACGTGATAATAGAGATGGTGTCCCTGTTGGCGAAGGGGAGTGAGCACAAGGCTACGTGCGGAGCGTGCTTATGATGCAAAAGGTATTTCCGCATGGCACCTCTCCCATTAATGGTCAGGTAGTCCAAAGAACAACTTGAAAACGTCTTCCTTATGCAACTTAAGCACTCGCCCGCAAACTCTGCCATCCCACAACTTTACTAATTGTAGGATCATACTTATGCTCGTTATTATTAATAAATAGTGGTATTAGTTGATATTTAACGGTTATTTAGCGAGTCTAAGGCTAGCCGCGCTTTTTCTTGCCAGCTACCTTCAAGTGAAGCGGCTTGAGTTAGTGCCTTACGTGCAGCATCAGACTGATCTAGCTGACGTAATACAAGACCTAGATTTAGCCAAGCGGCCCCAATCTCTTCATCAAGCTCGGTTGCGCGCTCAAACGCTTCGCGTGCCTTGTCGGGTTGCCGGTCGGCGTAAAAGGCGTTGCCCAGCGCGAACTGACCCACTGCGTTAGCCGGATGGCGCTCTACAAACGCTTCCCAACTGGAAAGTGCTGCCTGAGGCCCGTGGCTCTCTTCGTAGGCGCTAATCGCCTCTAGCGCGTTACGGGCGGTAATGCCCGTGGGCAGTGTGCCTGGCTCGGCAACGACAAATCCCCACCGTTCAGTGCGTGCCCAGGTCGCGTCAAAGCGACTAAACGACATCGTATGGCGCTCAACCTCACCGCTACGCAGGATAAGAGTCTCGTTAGGTAAGTCGTAACCAATCGCAACCGCATAGTGCCACATGGGGTAAATGGGTAATGATAAATTTTGCATGACCACGACAGGATCTCCCGCTGCCAAGTGGCCTAGCAGCTCATCCATCGTGCCGCGAATAGGATAAGCTATCTGCTTATAACGGCGCACAGTGGCGAGCATTTCAGGCTGTACACTGCCATCGCGCTCCGGCAAGAATACTTGTGGAATCAGTTGCTCAACGTCCGTCTCAACATCTTGATGATTAAGCACCATTGCGAGCGTTGCAGGTCCGCACTGAAATTCCGTTTGCGCATAAAATGGAACGCTTTCAATCTCAACTTGCGGCGGCAGCTCGCTGTAACTGCTTTGCAGTAACACCGGGTTACGGGCACAGCCGCTCATTAGTAGCAGCAAAATAAAAACGCCCGCAAAGCGGGCGTGATAAAACCTGTGATTCATGTGTTGCCTATTAACGAGTGAACGGATAAACGTCGGTTAGACCGAGAATGTCGGTGACTAACAAAATGATGAAAACGGCGAATAAAGCGCCTACAACGCCAGCACCGGCAGGCAGTTGCTCAAGCTGCTCGGCCATCTGCTGTGCTTCAGCATCGCTAAGTGCGGCAACACGGGCATCGACTTCGTCCAAGTCAACACCCTGTTTTAGCAGCTGATCTTGCACATCGGCGCGGGCCAGAATTTCGTTGATACGTTCACGGTCAGCGCCCGCACGATCACCTGCCAAAACAGATTGGGTAGAGACTAAATCCATTGACTGAGGTGCAGCGGGGGCGGCAGCAACGGGTAGGCTGGTAATAACGAGTGCCGCAATGAGCAGGGTAGAGAGGTAAGCACGCAATGTTTTCATCGTCTTCTTCCTTATAGACTAGTCGGGTGGGGACAAGCTTTTTTTATGGCTTGAATCAACAGTATAGAAACTATTGAAGTGATTTTTAAGCCCAATATGCAAAGTGCTAATTATTTGCACTAATGCGATAAGTACTAATGCGATAAGTCCAGGCGCTCTCTGAGAGTAACCCGCGTCCCCCGGCCATGGTCATGGCCAAATCGTGTAACCCTGGCCACAGCGGTACCGCTGCTGCTCCCTTGACGGCTAAATCAAGCCGTTGCGCCATTAACAGCAGCTTATGCAGGCGCTTCATAGGCAAACGGCTGATGGCCTTTTGATAGGCCGGGCGGCGCTTATCAAAAATCATCGGCTTTTGGCCTTTGCAAGCGTGTTCAAAGCTCTGCCCTTGATCAAGATGCTGGTGCAGCGAAAGTAGCGTGCGCAGTTCACGGGTCAGTGCCCACAGCACAATTGGCGCTTCAACGCCTTCACTACGCAGGCCATTAACAATGCGTGAAGCGCGGCTGGGTTCGCCTTTTAAGCAGGCATCGGCCAGGTTGAAAACATCAAAGCGTGTGCTGTCTTCGACCCCTTGGGCAATGCTCTCTACGTTAAGGCGCGTGCCTTGAGGATGAATCAGCGCCAGCTTTTGCAGCTCCTGATCGGCGGCTAGTAAGTTGCCTTCGGTGCGCTCGCCCAGCAGGCGGGCCGCATCCAACTCAATTTGCAAACCGTGCAGCGAAGCGCGGTCGCGTAGCCAGTAACCCAAACGGGAAGCATCGACAGGCCAGACCGGTACAAACAGACCATGCTTATCGAGTGTTTTAAACCAAGCGGCTTTTTGCTGCTTGGCGTCGAGCTTGCCCATACTGATGAGCAGGACATCATCGCTGTTATCCAGCGTCTCGGCATACTGCGCCAGCGCTTTGCTTCCTTCCTGGCCGAGCTTGTGATTACCCAGCCGCAGCTCCAGCAGCTTACTGGTCGCGAACAGCGATAGGTTGCTGGACATTTCCATCAAGCGGCCCCAGGCGAAGTTGGGCTCAACATCCAGCACTTCGCGCTCTTCAACACCCGATTGTCGAGCGGCGGCCCTTACCGCATCGCAGGCATCGCGATGCTGCAAGGGCTCGTCGCCCGCCACGATCACCACGCGAGGAAGCTTTTTTGCCAACGCAGCGGGTAGCTGATCAGCAAATACCTTCACTGCATGCCCTCAACGTAAGTGAGGCGCTCGATAATGCGTTGAGAGAGCTGACGCGCCAGCGTTTGTTCGGCTTCCATCATCAGCGTTTCGCGGTTGAGCAGGTCGTCATCGTTGACTCGAATGCGCGTGCTCGTCGATACCGTTGCGTTATTGATGTGATAAGCATTAGAGGCGCGCTCCTGCACTGAAAGCGAGGTTCTTAGGGTGAGCTCATGCTCCCGACTGGCGCGGCCATCGCCGCCTAGCTGGCGTTCCGCTAACGATGGTGTTCCCAACGTCACCCGCCAAGGTGCACCGGCCTCAACCTGGGTGCCAAGCTGTTGAAGACGCGCTGCGACCCGCTGGGCTACGGCGCTATTGGTATCGCCCTCTAAGGAGAGAGTGGGCAGCGTAGGCAGCGATTCGCTGCCCCGTAGCTGAAAACCACAGCCGCTGAGTAGCACCGCCGCGGAGGCGGCGATGCTTAGGGTAAGAAACTTGCGACGATTCATCCGCTCACCACAATGTTGACCAATTTGCCGGGCACCACGATCACTTTACGCACGGTGTTACCTTCAAGGAACCGTTGAACGTTTTCGTGCTCCATGGCGAGTTTTTCGATAGTCGCTTTATCGGCGCTTGAAGGCACCTCAAGGCGGGCGCGCAGCTTACCGTTTACCTGCACCACCAGCTCAATGCTGTCGCGGGTAAGGGCGGTTTCATCAAGAGCTGGCCAGGGTGCTTCAATTGCGGGGCCCGAGTGGCCAAGCGCTTCCCACAGGCTGTGGCACAGATGCGGCGTAATCGGCGAAAGCAGTAGTACACAGGCTTCCAACGCTTCACGGCTTACGGCGAGACCAAGCTCGGAAGTATCTTCAAACTTACCAATCGCGTTAGAGAGCTCCATCACCGCGGCAATGGCAGTATTGAAGGTAGTGCGGCGGCCAATATCGTCGCTGGCTTTCTTGATCGTCTCGTGAGTTTTCCGACGCAGCGCTTTTTGGTCGTCGTTGAGCGCATCGATAGTTAGCGTGCCCGGCGTACCGGCTGCCAAATGCTCGTTAACCTGACGCCACAGGCGCTTCAAGAAGCGGTGGGCGCCTTCAACGCCAGAATCCGACCACTCCAGCGACTGCTCGGGCGGGGCGGCAAACATCATAAACAGGCGCACGGTATCAGCGCCGAACTTGTCGATCATCGACTGAGGGTCAACGCCGTTGTTTTTCGATTTAGACATCTTCTCGATGCCGCCCATTTCCACCGGCTCGCCGTCGCTCATCAGAATGGCGCTGAGCGGGCGGCCTTTCTCGTCGCGCTTCACTTCTACATCAGCCGGGTTAAACCACTGCTTGCCGCCGTTATCGGTAGAGCGGTAGAAGGTTTCGGCGATCACCATGCCTTGGGTCAGCAGCTGCTGGAACGGCTCGTCGGAATCCACCAAACCGAAGTCGCGCATCAGCTTGTGGAAGAAGCGCGCATACAGCAGATGCAGAATGGCGTGCTCGATACCGCCAATATAGAGATCCACCGGCAGCCAGTAGTTGGCGCGCTCATCCAGCATGGCCTCGGTATTGTCGGCACAGCAGAAGCGCGCGTAGTACCAGGAGGACTCCATAAAGGTGTCGAAGGTGTCGGTTTCGCGGGTCCAGCCGTCGCCCAGGTCAGAGAAGGCGGGCATCTTTTTCAGCGGCGAGCCGGAGGCATCCACGGTGACTTCCATGGGCAGCGATACCGGCAGCTCGTCATCGGTGAGCGGTACGGTTTGACCTTCCGGGCCGTATTTGACCGGAATCGGTGCGCCCCAGTAGCGCTGACGGGCAACACCCCAGTCCCGCAGGCGGAAGTTAGTTTTGACTTCGCCACGGCCAAGTTCCGCAAGCTTTGCAGCAATGGCGTCAAAGGCTTGCTCAAAGCCCAGGCCATCGAATTCACCGGAATTGACTACCGTGCCGTATTCGGCGTAGGCAGCTTCGGAAATATCCGCAGGCTGGCCGCTCTCGTCGGCAATGACTGCTTTAATCGGTATGCCGTACTTAGTGGCAAACTCCCAGTCGCGCTGGTCATGGCCGGGCACCGCCATGACCGCACCGGTACCAAACTCCATCAGCACGAAGTTAGCTACGTAAACGGGCACTTCATCGCCGGTCAGCGGGTGAACCGCCCTATGCCCGGTGAGCATGCCTTTCTTCTCTTTGGTGGCCATTTCGGCTTCAGTGGTACCACCTTTAGCACACTCATCGCAGAATGCAGCCAGATCGCTATTCTGTTCGGCTGCCTGCTTGGCCAGCGGGTGGCCAGCGGCAACGGCCACATAGGTCACACCCAACAGTGTATCCGGGCGGGTGGTATAAACCGCTAGCGGTTCATTGGCTTGGCCATCAGCGTCTTTAACATCAAAGGTCATCTCGACGCCGCGGGATTTGCCAATCCAGTTGCGCTGCATGGTTTTGACCTGCTCCGGCCACTCTACTTTATCCAGATCGGCGAGCAGTTCATCGGCGTAGTCGGTAATCTTCAAGAACCACAGCGGGATCTCTTTACGCTCAACCAGCGCACCGGAGCGCCAGCCGCGGCCCTCGATAACCTGCTCATTGGCGAGTACCGTCTGATCGACCGGATCCCAGTTGACCGTCGACATCTTCTTGTACACCAGGCCTTTTTCCACCAGCTTGGTGAAGAACCACTGTTCCCAGCGGTAGTAGCTGGTATCGCAGGTGGCAAATTCACGGCTCCAGTCGTAGGCAAAGCCCAGCGCCTTCAACTGATTGCGCATGTAATCGATGTTTTGGTAGGTCCACTTGGCGGGCGGCACTTGGTTCTGGATGGCGGCGTTTTCTGCGGGCATACCAAACGCATCCCAACCCATGGGCTGCATGACATTTTTACCCTGCATGCGCTGGTAACGAGACACAACGTCACCGATAGTGTAATTACGCACGTGGCCCATGTGCAGCTTGCCGCTGGGGTAGGGGAACATGGAGAGGCAGTAAAACTTCTCGCGGTTCGCGTCCTCTACGGCTTTGAAGCACTGATGTTTGTCCCAGTACTGCTGGGCGTCGCGTTCGATTTCACGAGGGCTGTAGTGTGCGTCCATCGGTTTATTAATGCCTTGGCGTATTCGCCCAAAAGGGGCGCAAAGTGAATGTGAGATGACATCTGTCAGATAAGTGAGGTCGATTGTATCCTATGCAGGTGTATCCTTGAACGGTAAGCCGATGATAGGTAACCGCACGCGTCGACAAAAGGAGAGGCATCATGAGTGAACAACAGAATGACAATCGCCTACGCGAAGGCTACGAACGCTTGTTAGAGCGGATGCAGGGGGGCGCTAACGAGCTAACCTGGGAAAACTTACAGAAGGATCTGGACGACGCGGTGGAGTTTGAAGCGGAGTTAGAAGAGTACACCAAAGACGAGCTAGCCCTGCTACGCGCCTGGGTAGAGCGCGACCTTAAAGACATGCGCTACTTCATGGCAGACACTGGCAAGCAGGTCGCCAGCTGGTTGGGCATTGATATTGACGGCCTTTCTCGCCGCGTAGCCGAGTCACTGCTGTCGATTGCCGACCGCAGCGTGGTCGAGCGCGAACGCTTTGAAGATGATTTAGAAGCCGCCCGCGCCGACTACTGCGAAGGCGAAATGGCCGCACCCGGTTTAATGGCCTGTACCCACTGCGATGCCCAGGTAATGCTGCCATCCGTGGCCCGCCTGGAACCCTGTCACCAGTGTGGCCATCGCTACTTCTACCGCTTCCCCAGCAAAATCATCGAGACGTAAGACGCTGCTTAACCGGCCAAATAACTGACGCCTGCGATCGCCCCCAGCGAAAGCAGGCTCATTATCGCCGCGTAGAGCAGATTATTTTTCATCATGCGATAACCGCTCACGCCGTAACGCCCTTGCAGCGAAAGATTAATTCCCGAAAGCGGTCCCACGCTGGTGCCCACCGCCCAAGACGTTAATGCCACAAACGCAAACACGGTCTGTTCGCCGCCCTGCAAATTTAGCATCGACGCCAGCACCGAGACGCCAATAATCGGGTGCAGGCCTGCCAGCGCGCTAAGCGTAATCCCCGCAAAGCTGATCATCGCCTGTGGCGCGCCAAAGCGGGTGAATAGCGTCCAATCGCTGCCAGCCGCCGCCGTGACCAGCGTCGAAAGGCCAATGGTTAACAAGCCTGCCGCCAAAAATAGCGAAATCTCCCCGCGCATGGCGGGTAGACGCGTAGTGGTGTGCTGACGAATGCGCCGAAGGGGAAATTGGGGCCCATGGGGCAGGTTGCTCAGCAGTGCAACGCTGGGTAGCAGAAAAGTGATAATGCTAACAATGGTAAGAGCAGGGGTGAGCACAAAGTGAAATAGCATCACCAGCGCTGCCATACCCACGGGCATTAACAGGCTACGCGGTGCCAGTGAGTAACCATCCACCTCGCTGAGATCAAACCGCCGCCTTAGCTCCAGCGTGGTTAACAGCCCTGACAGCATCGCCATGGGAAAGCCCACCACGGCAATTTGCGCATACTCAACCTCGGGCACCAGCGCGATCACCACGCCCATCGAGGCAAAAAATGGCGACCACAGCGCCGCGCTACTCAGCCCCCGGTTAAGTGCTAACAGCTGCGGCGTCGTCAATGGCCCGCGCCGAGCAAGCTTATCGCCGACCATAAACACGGTAGAGAGATTCAAAATCGTGCCCAGGAAGTGCACCCCCAACCAGGTACGCAAAATACCGCCCGCCCCAGTCACTCGGCTTCCCGTCGCGCCCTTATTACCTTGCTTACCAATCAGCGAGATAAAGCTAACGCCCACCAGCATCGCCGCTACAAAGATATTCCCTTGCAACATAGCGGGCCAATCCACCTCAGCGCCATACACAAACCGCGCCACCAGCAGCATGCCCACACCCAGCGCAATCAGCACGCCCGCCTGAATGCGCGAGCGGCGAGGAATGTCCCGCCAAAGCAACACAACCGCCGCCCACAGCAAATAGCTCACCGCATGGGCAGTGCTCAACCAGCCGGTAAAGCCAATAATTTGTGCGATCAAACCAAGCAGAATCAACACGCCCGCCAAGCGCTGCCGAGAAGTCGTCTCTTGCATGCCAAACCCTTAATAGTGAATTAGCAGGCTAATAGGATTTGCAGAAGAAGGCCAGCGGTAGGCAGGTAATGATCGAGTGGTTTTCGTAGCGCGTGGTAACGAGTGAAGCACCCGCGAAGTACTACACAGCGGCATCAGATCAGCAGCCAACAAACGGTTGGCCCCAACGCTTTCTTGCATTATCACGAGACCTAAGCCAAATTTATGAATGAGGTATGATCAATGAGCCAAACACGGTCGCAATTGGCGCGTTTTTAACGTAATCCAAATGTGCCGTGGCGGTAGCGTGGCTAGAGTAACGGCCTAGTAATTAAGTTATAGCATCAAGAGGGCTTGTTAAGCCTGCGATCTTTCGATTCTTTACCGTCCCTCACTGTGATTGACCCACGAGAGAAGTCGATATCTTTCACCCCCTTAAGCGCAGGCACTCAGTAATTCGCAGCCCAGAACCGTACAGAAGTGAAAAAATCAGTTTATCTCTACCGGTCATCTCCTTAAGGATATTAGCGACTTCAGCCGCCATGAGCGCTTCAGGTAAACGCTGTGGTTTAGAGGCATAATTGAATTCAAGATCACCTAATGGCTGCTTGAGAAATTGGTTAATAAGCTAGCGCACTCAACGCTATGCACTGGGTGTTAACTGCCACATTGCGTTCGGTGGCGAGGTAGCCCAGAAAACGTACTACTTCAGTTGCTTCCATCTCACTGGGGTGGCGACAATTGTTGTACCGAATAAAAAAACGTATTCAGAAAATGTATGTTTCTCGGTTCGGATGCTCATCCCACGAACACGGACGGAGGTGCGAATCTCATTAAGGAAGGGGCTGCTAGCCATTTAGTTAAACCCTTAATTATGCTGTATTGAGGGTTTTAAATCTGCAATGCATGTTTTTCCGTATTCCTGGTATGGGAATTTGCTTAATTTTGCACGTGCTGTTTTATAAAATACATAAATAACAAGGAGTTGATGAGCTCATTTGTGCGTTTATGCGCAATTTGTAAAGATGACTTAGAATGATAACGCGCATGCGCATTTTTCTAGCAAGCTCAAGCATGAGGATTGGTAATTTTTATTATTATCAACGGATTGTAGGTTGCTGGTGAAGCTGGGCTTTCCAGGGAAACGCGCATGCGCACTAATAAGCTGCTACGTTTCGTCGTCGACAAGGCATCGAGTAATTGGATGAATGTAGAAATCATCGGTGATCGCGAATTTATCACGTCTGCTCAGGAGCAAGACGGTGTTTGGGTGCTAATGGCAGGCCAATCGCTATATGCCCTACCAGCGGAGGGTGGCAGGGATCTTCCCGTTTGGTCGTCAGCAGAGAAAGCAGAAGTGTTCGCCGAAAATTTGAACCAAAGAGGGCTGTCCCCTGTGTTTGTACCGATGAGTAATTTCCTGGGTGCTGCCTGGTTGGGTTCTTCGAGCCTACAAATCGTCGATGTCTTGGCTTCACCGCGCTATGGCCAAGAGTCTCTCGCCTACACAGCTGAGGAACTCCGTGCCACACTCAAAACGTAACAAGTCGTTCAAGTACGTTCCGGCCTTCGGCCTCCACCGGACGCGCTTTCCATGGCGCCTTTGGCACCATTCCAAGGTCGCCGCTTAACATTGGCGTTAGCAGTCAGAAGCAAGAAGGATCTTTCAATGGAGTTAAAGTATCGTTCGGCTAAATCAGAAGACTTGGAAAGTCTTGTAACTTTGCTGTCAAAAGATCCTCTTGGTAGCCAAAGAGAAGATTCAACCATTCCACTGAATAGTGCATACATTGCTGCATTTGAAGCAATTGAGCGCGACCCAAACAACGAGCTGTTAGTCGTTGAACTGGGGAGTTCGTTAGTTGGAATGCTTCAAATTACGTTTATTCCTTATCTCACACACAAAGGTAGTTGGCGTTGCCTCATTGAAGGCGTCCGAATTCATAGTGATTATCGCGGTCAGGGCTTTGGAGAGAAAATGTTCGAACACGCTATCAGCTTGGCAAAAAATAAAGGCTGTACAATAGTTCAGTTAACAAGTGATAAGCAGCGTCCTGATGCAATCAGGTTTTATGAAAAACTCGGATTCAAAGCAACGCATGAAGGGTTCAAACTCACGCTGTAGGTTGCCTGCTAACAAATGGTTCAAGAGTGTTTCGACACGCGTGGCATTTTTACTAGGCGTTGGGTTTAGTGGTTAGGGTGGTATGCTGAAGCGTTGTATTGCGTGCCTCACGTCTAAGGCATTAACTGTCACAGAAAAGGAGTTCACATGAGCTATCAGGCGGTAAATTTCAAAAACAAGCTCGGCCTGTTTGATGAGCAATGGTCACCGAAGGTCATCGCTGAGATGAACGATTACCAGTTTAAGGTCGTTAAAATCCAGGGCGAGTTTGTTTGGCATGACCACAAAGACACGGATGAAACTTTCATAGTGCTTGAGGGCTGTCTCAGAATCGATTTCAGAGATGGGTATGTAGATCTGTCTGAAGGCGAAATGTACGTGGTTCCAAAGGGTATCGAACACAAGCCTTATGCGGAACATGAAGCAAAGGTTTTGCTTATCGAGCCACGTGGCGTCGTGAATACTGGCGACCAGACTGGTAGCCAAACAGCAGAGAATGACGTTTGGATCTAAATCAGTTAACACCTATGAGCCTTCTCTCTGTCAATAGGCCGCAGTGTTTTTTATTGGCCGCGTCAGCGGCCAACATCAAGTCCCTGAGCCAGTGATCCTACTTCATCTGTCATCGTTGGCTGTGAGTGGCTTACAGCAAAAATACCGCAAGGGTACTTCCTTCGATCGCCTATTGAGGCTCTCTTAACGTGGTGGTTCACCACTGCCAAACCGGGTTGCTCCTTGCAGATGGGTCTGGGGCACTAGACATTCATCGGCTAACCGGCATCTGTCCTATTCAAACAGCGGGTTACAGTCCCAGTTAGTTTCAGGTTCAGCGCCGGTGTAAGCCCACTCGCTCGGGGTATTGGTGCACGCCAGCAGGATGGATAATCAAAGCGACGGGCTTCGAGTTGGGTGTAGAAGTCGGGGTTCAGATCTTAAGATCAGTCAGCAGACACCCGGTTTCAGAACACTCCGTGATGATCCAGTTAGACATTGATCATCATCCTGCTGCGTGACTAACTCGTTAAAAAGCGTTGTTCATCAAACACCTTTTCGTTCTTTAACATGAAATAGACCGCACGCCCCAGCTTGTGAGCCAAAGCCGATAGAGCCTTGGCTTTACTCATGCGTTTCTGGAAGCGTTGCAACAGCTTTTGTGCACCAGGATTGCCGCGCAGATAAAGCACAGCAGCCTCAGAAAAAGCCCACTTCAGATGGGCATTACCAATCTTGTTGCCCTGGGTGCCATAGGTCTTACCGGCCGATTCGGCTTTGCACTTAATCAGCCGGGAATAGGAGGCAAACTTCTGGACAGATTCAAAGCGTCGAATATCACCCACTTCATACAGAATAGTGAGAGCCAGAATACGGCCAACGCCGGGAATGGTTTTTAATAAGTGGTAGTAGGTTGGCTGATGCTTTTTGGCCTGCTTTTCCAATAGCCATTCCACCTAGCTTAGTTCCCGGTGGTAGCACTCTAAAACGGCCATATCTAGATCGATATTGCGCTGAACGAGCGGGTCATCAAAGGTTCTGCCTAACTGCTCTCGGGCACTGACATTTTTCAAATTGACCTTGTTGGGCGGCAGATTGTACTGACTCGTGGTGTTGACAACATGGGCTTGGAGATCAGCGCCGTGACGAACGAGTCCAGTACGACGACGGAGTAAATCCCGCGTTGCTCGCATGCTGCGAGGGTAGACATAAGCGAGGGGAAAGTTACCGCCTCGAATAAGCGCGGCGATCTTGTAAGAATCCACGCGGTCATTCTTGGTTTTACCGCCATGAATGACGTTGAAAAGTACGTCCTGTACTTTTCCCTTCGGGCTAGCTGAAGCTATCCAAATTCTTTCGGGAAGAATTTGTCATATAAAGGGCATGACCGAGAATGAAAGCAATGCCCTGATCTTCACAGAAATCGGCGATCCAGTACCAGCAGTGCATGCATTCAACCCCGATGACCAGATCGTCCAGGTAGAGTTCGATCAGACGCAGCAGGGGCTCTGGTTTGGCAGGAATCTCTTTATGCAGAAGGGTTTCACCCTGCTGATCCATGATGCAGACATACAGGCTACGGGCATGAAGATCAATGCCACAGTAGTGGCGATGAGTGCTATTGTAAAAGTTCATTGAGTCTTCTCCTGTTAGGGTTTGGTCGCCTTTTCAGCTTAGCCAAACGGCTGAGCTGGGGGAGAAGGCTCAATGAGTATCAAGGCCAGGCACAGCGACAGCTTTTTCGTTGCGGCTACGCCTTCACTACAAAGCTGCGCGTGCTGGCAGCGTTAAATTCTCAAGGAGAGCCAGTGCTCGAAGCTCGTTTCTATGAAACCTGCTACTTCTGTAACGTGGTGAGAAACGTACTCCACGATCAGTTTTCTTATATACGAAATCTGAACAATTTTTATTGTGACGAGCGAATATTTTATTTGGTTTCCCCGTTTCAAAAATATTCGGTATTCCATGAGTTTATCGAGTTCATAGTAGAGGATATCTACTATGAAGAAGCATCGAATGTAGGGTTAGAGGATCGGAGGGAGCTGATCGAAAAGTTCAAAGATATACCTTCGGCGATAAATGACATGAAACCGCAGAGGTTGCCAATTGAGCAAGCATTCGAGTTTCATGACATTGAATGCTTGAGTTTTGAGTCTCATTTAGAGAGTGTCGGAAAGTCGTTTTTAGATGCCTCTGAGGATGATGTGTATGACTACATGGGCGAACTCCGCCTAAGCGGCGACTATGAAATGTTAGTTCAGCAAACGGTTAAAGAGGTTTTTCACGTTCTTTTTCAGAACAGAAGCCTTCTGATGATTTTTAACCAGATGATGGCAGGCGAGCTTGAGCGGCAAGTCGACATAGAACCCCAGAAGAGCAAGATTCTCTGTTTTCCCGACCTGGTGTCTTGAAACGAACCACCATACCGAGCTGGGTTAAAAGAGCTGTATATTTTAGAGATCGTGGGCGTTGTGTCCTGTGTGATAAAGACCTTTCAGGGACCCTTAATCTGGACAATCAGGAAAATTACGATCATATAGTTCCGCTAGCTAAACACGGGTTAAATGACGTATCAAATGTCCAACTGCTCTGTAAAGAATGTAACCAAAAAGAAAAAAGAGCAGGAAATGCCATTACTTCTAATAGGTATCAGTCTTGGTATCTCTATGATTAAATTTAACAATACGCTGTTGTCGGACAATTTTTACACCGCTTCGCGCCTCCAAAATTGCCGCAAAGCTCTGCGTTAGAAGGTAAGAATGGATACTAAAGAATCTATCGCGAAGGAAGTGAAGGATCTATACCAAGAGGGTGTAGAACTTGCGCAAGCCTTCCAAAAAGAAGATGAAAAACAGAACTTTCCATATGACTATCAGACTTGGTATACCAAGTCTTTAAGGGTGGTACAGGTTCTTGCTCCAGATCGATACCAAGAGTTCAAATCTTACTACGAAATTGATTCGAAGAGAAAAAGCCTTGGGTATGGAACTTATGTCATTCAAGATTTTTTAAAAGGTGTTGCTCCTGCAGCACATAGAATTCCTGGTTTTGATACGCGATCACAAGCTCTACAGAATGTTTTTAATCAATTAACTATTCTAAATGCTCTATCGAGTCGCGTTGATTCTGTTCTAGCTAATATCGACACTGAGCTTCTTTCAGAAATACAAGATGCGGAGCTAGAAACTGCAAAGAAATTATCAAAAATCAGCTTGCGAGCAGCAGGGGCACTTACAGGTGTAATTATTGAACATCACCTCCAGAAGTTGGCAGATAATCACGGGATCAAACTTCGAAAGAAAAACCCTACAATCAGTGATCTAAGCGATCCACTTAAATCGGAAGGAATATTTGATACTCCAACATGGAGGAAGGTTACTTACCTTGCCGATATTAGAAACATTTGCTCACATAAAAAAGATTCTGAACCAACTCAAGAGCAGGTTAATGAGCTAATCGAGGGGGCAAATTGGTTAATCAAAAACACCTTCTAACAAGTCAATCAACTATGCGCCTGCGGCGCCGGACGCAGCAAAGCTGCGCCGGTTATTGAGGCGTTGAGGCTGTAGAAAGTGTGCCGTAGGCACACGGAAGAGCAGGAGATTCTTGGCAAGCTCTTCTGTGTATAAGCTGCATGAAAGATGAAGGCGGGCCCTTCGAAGTCGACTTTCAGGAGTAGGCTTCAAACCACCCCAAGCTGCGCTGGTAAAGAGCCAGGGTAGTGAGCGTTGGGGTCAAAGCCGCGAGAGACGATCTTGGGCAGGTGTGGATTAGAGAGACGAACGCAAGTGAACCCTCGATGACGCGTCGTTATTCAGAGACCCGCTTTCAAAACCAGGGGCGTTTCTACCTTCTGGGACAAGCTTGTCGGATACCTGATTACTGGACAAGCGGCAGCCGGCGTATAGGGGGCGTGAATCTGATTCAGGCTTTTGTGCGGAACTGCGGGAACCAGTCGTTCCGATGATAAGGGAGAAGCACAAGTGGCTAAAACCACGAGGCGAGAGTACCGATGCGGAGCACTGGGACGGACTGGGTTGTAGTAGCGATGAAGGCTGGTAATGCGGCTGGAGCGAAGGGCCCGGATCAAGTGGTTGCATTGTGCGTCCAACTGGACACAGGAGGAGACGGATGAGTGCAACAAAGTCATACGCCATTGATAAGTGGTCAGTGTACAACGCCTATAAGGCAGTGAAGGCCAATGCGGGCGCAGCGGGCGTGGATCGACAGTCGCTTGCCGATTTCGAGGCAGATCTGAGCAGTAATCTGTATAAGATCTGGAATCGGATGTCGTCAGGTAGCTATTTCCCTCCTGCTGTTAAAGCTGTGGCCATCCCTAAAAAGAGCGGTGGAGAGCGCATCTTGGGTATTCCCACCGTCGCTGATCGTGTGGCTCAAATGGTGGTCAAACGGGAGATTGAACCTGCCATCGAATCCAGATTCGCCCCCGACTCTTACGGTTACCGGCCCGGAAAATCGGCGCTGGATGCAGTAGGAATCACACGTGAGCGATGCTGGCGATACGACTGGGTTCTTGAGTTCGACATCAAAGGCCTGTTTGACAACATAGACCATGAGTTGCTGCGGAAGGCTCTTCGAAAGCATGTGCACTGTGAATGGGCGAGTCTATACATAGAGCGCTGGCTAACGGCCCCCATGCAATTGGTGGATGGAACCCAGGAAGTTCGATCTCGGGGAACTCCCCAAGGGGGCGTGGTCAGCCCGCTGTTGGCTAACCTGTTCATGCATTATGCTTTTGATCTCTGGATGGGGAGAATGTTTCCGGGGGCACCTTGGTGCCGGTATGCAGATGATGGACTGGTGCATTGTCGAACCGAACATGAGGCCCTGGCTGTTAGGGCCGCGTTGGAAAAGCGGTTAGGGGAATGCGGCCTGGAAATGCATCCGGTGAAGACCAAGATTGCCTACTGCAAGGATGGAAAACGGAGAAGGCAGTACCCGAACACGCAGTTCGATTTTCTTGGGTATACCTTCAGGCCACGGCTGGTTAAGAACCGCAAACGAAACAGCATGTTTGTGAACTTCACGCCGGCGGTCAGCCAAGCGGCTATGAAATCCATGCGGCAAACGACCCGGAGATTGAACTATCGCAATCGTTCCAACCTGAGTCTGGCCGATATATCGCGACTACATAACCCGATTCTTCGGGGGTGGCTGGCGTACTATGGAAGGTTCTATCCCTCCGCCATGTACCCGGTGCTGCGACATTTCAACCGGACGCTGGTGGCATGGGCGATGAAGAAGTTCAAGCGCCTGAAAGGTCGGAAGATGCGGGCGAGTCAGCTTTTAAAAACACTGGCTAAGACCCGACCTTCCCTGTTCGTACATTGGCAGCGAGGCATGGTGGGTGACTTTGCTTGATGGGAGCGGTGTGAGTCGAGAGGTTCACGCACCGTTCTGCGAGAGGCCGAGGGTGAAATTCCCTTGGTCTACTCACCAACCCCGCTGACGGCTAAGTTTTGGTAGGATCGAGAAAACAGACGAGGAGTGGTCAGCATGCCGCGCTTCAAGGCTTATAACTACGATCAGAACGCCATGGTGGTGATCAACTACCAGGATCAGCTCCAGCCAGGCACCTTTGAACACGCTGTGCACTACCTGATCGAGCACAAACTCGACTTGTCTGTTTTCCATCCCAAGTACCGCAATGATGCGACCGGTCGGCTGGCCTATGATCCGGCTATCTTGTTGAAGATCATTCTGTTTGCTTACTCAAAAGGCATCACCTCCAGCCGTGAAATGCAGTGGAGCTGTGAGACCAATATTATTTTCAAAGCCCTTTCCTGCGATACCGTTCCCCACTTCACCACACTGGCAAGCTTCGTTAGTCGCCATGCTGATGAGATTGAAGCACTGTTCGAACAAGTGCTACTGGTGTGCCACGAACAAGGCTTGTTGGGTAACAAACTCTTTGCGATTGACGGCTGTAAGATGTCCTCCGATGCCTCCAAAGAGTGGTCTGGCACGTTCAAAGAACTGGACGAGAAACGGGATAAATTGAGAGGTCTGATTCGGCATCACCTACTGGAGCACTACGCGCGTGATGAAGCCGAAACGGAAGCCGATCTGGATCGGGATATCCGACGGGCCAAGACGATTCTCTCGCTAGATGCCGCCATGAACAAAGTGGATCGTTTCCTAAAGACGCACAGCCCAAGGATGGGGCGGGGAAAGCGAATCAAGGAAGTGAAGAGCAATCTGACCGATAACGAAAGTGCCAAAATGACCACCAGCAAGGGCACGATTCAAGGCTATAACGGTGTAGCCACGGTGGATAAAAAACACAAGATCGTCATTGATGCCCAGGCCTTTGGCGAAGGCCAGGAACATCACACCTTACAGCCCGTACTGGAAACGGTCGAAGCCCGTTTTAAGAAACTGGGGATTGCGGAAAACATCTACCAGAGAGGCACCGTCGTCACGGCAGATACAGGCTTTGCCAACGAAGCCAATATGAAGTATCTGCACGAACAGCAGATCAATGGCTACATCCCCGATAACCAGTTCCGCAGCCGAGATCCGAAATTCGCCGACCAGAAAAACAAATACGGCAAGCGCCACCAGAGCTTACCAGATAAAGGCTGGCGAGAGACGACGCCCGCCAGCGCGTTCCAGTTTGATCCGGTAGAGCTAACGTGTATTTGCCCAACTGGCGAAAAACTGTCCTATCGCGGGCAACGAGAAACGGACAATGGCAAGATCCGGGTACACTTTGAAGGGCGTCTGCTGCAATGTCGGCATTGCCCAAAAAAATACCGATGCATGCAGAACCCAAGCTCGGCCGACCATCGCAACGGCGCTGGCCGACAAGTATCTTTTATTATCGAGAACAAGCGCTTACCCAATTACACTGACTGGATGAAGCACCGAGTCGATAGCCCCAAGGGCAAAGAAATTTACAGCCACCGTATGTCGGTAGTAGAACCGGTGTTCGGTAACATTGGCACGACGAAGAGACTTAGCCGCCTCAGCCTGCGGGGCAAGAAGAAGGTGCAAGGTCAGTGGAAGCTCTACTGTATGGTGCACAATATTGAGAAGTTAGCGAATTATGGTCATTTGGCCGCGTCATGAAGGGGTTGGGGCGGGGCATGTAGCTTTGTGACAGCAAAACACCGTCTTCAACTAGCTTTAGCTGGGCGCTCAAGTGGCTGAATACCAATATTAGGATGACTCAGCCAGATGACTGGCTGAGTCAATAAATTAGGACGACAGGCGATAGACGTGGCTCGAAATCGGGTTTTTCTACAGCCTCGTTAAGTTCCTAGAGAAGTACTCGGGCAGTAAGGAGGTTTAATGAAAAAGATGTTTTTAGCTTCATCTTTCGTTGATGTAGCAGATTTATTCGTGAAGTTCGCCGAGGAAAAATGTGCAGGCAAAACTGTTACATTCATACCAACGGCGAGCCTTGTCGAAGAGGTGAAGTTTTATGTGGATGCTGGCAAAAAGGCCCTTCAAAAATGCGGGCTAATTGTTGACGAGCTTGAAATTTCAACGGCAACAAAAGAAAAAATAGAAAGTACGATTCAAAAAAATGATTACATTTATATTACTGGTGGTAACACTTTCTTTCTGCTTCAAGAGCTGAAAAGAACAGGCGCGGATAAAATCATATCAGAACAAATCAGTTCAGGAAAAATTTATATTGGAGAGTCTGCCGGCTCCATTGTGCTTTCATGCAATATTGAGTATGTAAAAGACATGGATGATTTCACTGCCGCGCCGAACATAGGTACGTTTTCATCATTAGGCATGATTGATTTTTGTCCGGTTCCTCATCATACAAACTTTCCATTCAAAGAGTCAGTTGAGAGCATCATCTCTAGTTATGAAGGGAAAATGGATCTTTGCCCAATTAGCAACACTCAAGCAATTGTCGTACATGGCAATAAATTTGAAGTATGGGGTGTCGAAACTTAACAAGCTACTGCACCGGAAAAATAACTCGCTGCCGCTCGTCATTTTTAGGTGAGTAAAGCGTTAAATTTTCAATTGGGTTTAGTGATGAATATTGAGGTCGTAGGAAAAGCAGATCACCTTAAGCTGATAGAAATCTGGGAGGCATCGGTCAGAGCAACTCACGGCTTTTTAGCTGAAGATTATCTGCAAGAATTAAAGCCGTTAATTCTGAAGCAGTACTTTGACGCTGTTGATTTAAGGTGTGCTAAAAACAGCAATGGTGAAATACAGGGATTCTGCGGCGTGCATGACGGTAATATTGAAATGTTGTTTATTTCACCTGGTGTTCGCGGAAAAGGCATTGGTGCAATGTTAGCGGCCCATGCTCTCAAAGAGCAGGGGGCGACAAAAGTCGATGTAAACGAACAAAATGAGCAGGCGCTAGGTTTTTACCAGCATATTGGTTTTAAAGTGACGGGGCGCTCCCCAGTCGATGGGCAGGGTAAAGCCTATCCGCTGTTGCATATGGCGTTATAAAAATTTAACAAGGCCAGCCAAGACAACGTCTTTTTCGTTACGGCTCTGCCTTCACTACAAAGCTGCGCGTGTTAGCGGCGTTAAATTCTAAGGGGTTTCATGGCATCACTTTATGACAAACCCGTCCGCGCCCTTATGCATGACATGGTGCGTGACATAGATTTGAAGCCGGATACCGTGATTTCGCGTGACCGAGTCCGTTCTTGGTTCAGGGAAAACTATCCAAAAATCAAAGACGGAACGATTGCTGCGCACCTGCTTAGAATGTCGGTTAACTCGAAAAGCCGGGTGCACTACGGAGCCAAACCAGGAGAGGATGATCTATTCTTTCAAGTCGACTCCAAACATTTTCGCCTCTATCGACCACAGAATGACCCGGTGCCAATATATCCAGGGGATGATGTCGAACATGCCATAAAGGAAGAAGTTCAGGAGCTAGCAGAGGAAGGTAGCCCAGCATTTGCGTACGAAAAAGACCTGCAGAATTATCTCGCAAGAAACCTTCACCTCATAGAATCAGGCCTCACTCTGTTTGAGGATGAAGGGATAAATGGCCTTGAATTCCCAGTGGGTGGAAGGTTTATCGATATTCTGGCTACGGATTCAGATGGCAACTACGTTGTCATAGAGCTAAAAGTATCCAAAGGGTACGACAGGGTCGTCGGTCAGTTGCTGCGGTACATGGCCTGGATCAAGAGAAACCAGACGGAACCTGAGCAGTCGGTTCGAGGTATTATCGTGGCTCGGCATATTTCGGAGGATTTGTTACTCGCTTGCTCTGGGGTGCAGGGCGTTCAGTTATTCGAATATGAGCTATCCGTCAGTCTGCGAGAGGCTCGAATTGAGTGAAGAATTTAACAATACGCGTCACACGGATGCTCTTTTCTCTGTTTCGCTCCACAAAGGCCACCGGTGTGCTCTGCGTTAGCTTCTGAGTACATAAAGCACACAATGTGCTAAACTTTGGATTATGAAACCGATCACATGGAACTCAGAGAAGAACAAGCTTCTCGAAGAGGAACGGAATATCTCTTTCGAGGATGTAGTCTTGCATATCTCGATCGGGGGTATTCTGGACACATTCGAGCATCCGAATCAGCAACGGTATCTGGGCCAGCAAATCCACGTGATTGAGATAGAGGGGTATGCCTATTTGGTCCCCTTCGTGGAGTCGGAGGATGAGGTTTTTCTGAAAACGATCATTCTGAGCCGGAAAGCGACCAAAACCTATTTAGGAGGTCCAAAATGAGCAGACTGGATAAAGAAGAGCAGGAAATTCTGGACGCATTTGATGCAGGAGAGCTGCAGCGAGCGTCAGACATTGAAGATGGGAAAGTGCGGCACCAACAATACGCCAAGGCGATGTTCAAGAAAGATGCCCGTATCAACATCAGGCTTTCTTCCAAGGATCTCCGGGGGCTCCAGAAGAGAGCTCTTGCCGAAGGTATTCCTTACCAAACACTGGTTGCCAGCATCCTTCACAAGTATGTGGAAGGTCGCTTGCATGAGGATCGGTAGCTAACCAGGCCGTGCACCGGATGCCAGACCCTCCGCTTCGCTGAGGTCTTGTCACCGGTGATGGCGGGCGTTAAGGAGCATATTCGAGTGCAGTTAATACTTCCGAGCCCAGATTATGAGAGCAGCTACCGAGAATATATTCAGGAGCTGGGTGATGAGGAGCGCTACCCGTTCCCTCTGGACTTTGATTGTACTGATTTTTCAGGGCTGCTGGCGAAACTAGAAAATTTCAAAAATGGAGTTGATCTTCCGGAGGGTTTTGTTCCGGCATCGACTTACTGGCTGGTCGACGACGGTAAAATACTGGGCGTGTCCAATCTCAGGCTCCACCTAAATGACAGAATACGGCATGCGGGAGGCCATATTGGGCTCGGTATAAGGCCTTCCAGCCGGGGAAACGGGCTTGGTAGTGTTCTAATGACGCTCACTATCGAGAAGGCTATTGAATACGGAATTCTTGAGATCCATGTTCATTGCCACAAACACAATGAGCCATCGGCCAGAATGATCAAGGCTAATGGTGGCAGGCTGGAATCTGAGATCAACGATGGCGGGGAGGTTGTTCAACGCTACGTGGTCAATGCTCCTTAACAATCGCAAGCAATACGGACCTACGGGCCCGGACGTCGCTACGCTCCGTCGTTGTTGCGAGCGTTATACGCCACGCGAATAGAAACGATGATGCCAAACACGAAAAGAACAATTGCTCAATGCGCCTGCGGAAGTGTCGAATTTTACGTGATCGGTAATCCAATCTTGGGGGTAGCCTGTTACTGTGATGACTGCCAGGAAGGCGCACGCCAGATTGAAGCCCTGCCGAGCGCATCTCCTGTTATGTGCGCGGATGGCGGAACTGAACTTCTGCTCTTCCGAAAAGATCGTATGGAGTTTTTAAAAGGTGGTGAACTCTTACGCGACCATCGGATCAAGGATGGCTCTCCCACAAGAAGAGTTGTCGCGACATGCTGTAACACCGCGCTGTTTCTCGATTTTCAGAAGGGGCATTGGTTCTCTGTCTACCGGGCCAGATTCGGCGATGATGCACCACCAATCCAGGTGCGTATTCAAACTAAGTTCAAGCCCAATCATGACACCATTTTGAACGACGTACCTAGCTACAAGACATATCCGCTAAGGTTTGTAGGGAAGCTCATGGCTGCAAGAGTCGCCATGTTAATTGGTCGATGATACATGTATAACAATCGGCTTATGTTTGCACCCTTCGGCTGCCGGACGCTCGCAAACTCGCGCCGTCTAGCCGGGCGTTTAGGGATTAAATGAACTATCGATTTGTAGTCACCGGTGGCCCAGGCGCTCGGCTTAATTCAGGCGTTATCCTCACGAAGATCGTTGAAGTCCTGCAATGCCGATAGGTAGTCGAGCAATAACCCAGGAACAGAATCTACATGGCACAGATACTTCTTTTTCATCACGCGCAAGGGCTGACATCCGGGATCCGTGAGTTTGCCAATAGGCTGAGACACGCGGGTCACATTGTTCATGTTCCGGATCTGTATGAGGGGCGTGTGTTCGATGATTTAGACAAGGGTGTTGCCTATGCACAGGAAATCGGATTCGACTCAATAATAGAGCGCGGTATTAAGGCCGCAGAGGGTTTGCCTCGTGAGCTCGTTTTCTCTGGGTTTTCCATAGGTGTTCTGCCTGCACAAAAGCTGGCACAGACTCGCGCTGGGGCGATTGGTGCCCTGTTTTTTCATTCATGCGTTCCGTATTCGGAGTTCGGTCCCGCTTGGCCCAACGGCGTCAGGGGGCAGATTCATGGGATGGATCGGGACAAACTATTCGTGGATGAGGGTGACCTCAACGCGGCCCAAGCCATAGTCGAGACAACCGAGGAGGTTGAACTTTTCCTCTATCCGGGGGAGAAGCACTTGTTTGCAGACAACAGCCTAGCATCGTACGACGAGGGAGCAGCTGCGTTGTTGACCAAACGCGTACTTGGCTTTCTCAATGAGCTCGGCTAACTCTATGCCACACTATATGATCCCGGATAACACGTTGTTGCACACAGAAAAATTACTCGCTGCGCTTCCAATTTTCTGATTAGCAAGGCGTTAGCTGCTTGAAACGTGAAAGAGGATTAGTACTAATGAAAAAGAGTGTAGAAAACACGGAACAGTTGGCCACTGTAAATCAGAAAGTAGTCAGTGACGGGGAAGTCCTACCCTCAGTTCATCTAAAGGATGGCAGTAAGGTTCAGACAGGAACCGTTGCAACTATGCTACATAACATTAATCTTTATAACGCTGGTGAGCGAGGTCAAGTGGAGAAAGAGCTTGAGCTCGCTGTTCCAACGCTTATTAAGGTCGGTCTGTTTGATCTCTTTTCCGTCGAGGATTGGATAGCTGGCACTAATCCTGGCCGGCGTTTCGTAGGTGAATGTGCAAAAACCTATTTGGCTCGTTCAGGCAGCTAACAAGACAACTAAATTAAATTCGCTCCCTGCGGTCGCCGGACGCTCGTTCCTCGCGCCGTTTATTACGGGCGTCAGGCACAACGAAATAAAGTATGAGCGCGATTAATGACCGCTGCTTAACAAGGCGCAGCCGTTCGCGGTGGACGCCGAACGCCCTTTACATGGCTCCTTAGTCGCCACTCGCTGTGCTTCGGCGTTAAGCCGCTCCCCATGCCGACGATACAATCGGAGGTGACGAAATGAATGTAAGAACCCCTAAGGAACTAGAGGTCGATCAACTGGCGAAAATCTGGTACGACGGCTGGCAGGATGCTCACTCCAAGATTCTGCCGCCAGAGCTTGCCCGATATCGGACCCTTGAAAGCTTTAAGGACAGACTCCGTTCAGCGCTTCCAGACGTGCGAGTTTCAGGGCCAGATGGTCAACCTCTTGGCTTCAGCATGACAAAAGACGACGAGCTCTACCAACTCTATGTAGCGACGGAGTCGCGCGGCTCTGGATTGGCTGTGGCTCTTTTGGAAGATGCAGAGGAACGCATTGGCGCGCTTGGGTTCCAGACTGCTTGGCTGGCGTGCGGGATAGGTAACGAGCGTGCCGCCAAGTTTTACGAGAAGAATGGTTGGGAATGCGCTGGAAAGATGCTTAGTGAGCTACCAACCCCGGATGGGCCATTTACACTCGAAGTGTGGCGTTATGAGAAAAAACTGAATGGACTACGCCCAAGAGTGAGTATCGTCCACGTCGTTCTGGAGACAGATCGCATGGAGGAAACATCACGATTCATGCGCATGGTTGGTATGCGCTCTATCTTCGATGGCTCTGATGTTTCTGTTTACGAGATGCGCGGCGGAACACACCTAATCATGATGCGCAAAGACAGCGTTGTTGGAGGCAATGCCTCGTTTGATCTGATGGTTGATGACCTTCGCACAACCCACAAACGGTTTGTGGCCGCGGGACTTGATCCTTCACCGATTGAAGCGCGCCCGACCATAGATCATGAAGTCTTCACCCTTCAAGAGCCAGCAGGGCACGTGATTACATTTTTTTCCAGTCACGCGTCTGGTAAGCCTATATGACTATTATGACTATTGCTGTGATCGGCTCAACGATCGAAAAGAGGCAACTCGGTCGAATTTTCGGAACCCTTGGCTTGGTCATTGCGCTAGGGCCGGCAATCGGGCCAGCAGTGGGTGGTTTTCTTCTCGATGCCGCATCATGGCGCTGGCTGTTCTGGATCAATGTTCCAATATAGTATCGGATTCACATCGCTCGCAGCCATATCAGCATTAACAATAGTCACCGCCGGGCTTATGTATCGGCAATCAAAGCTTAACTCCGTACACGATGTCTGACTATGCTCTAACCCTTTGCGCCTTCTGCTTGTTATATGAATACGGCTCCCGCATCCGATCCAGTCGGCACGCCCGGCGCTCTGCAGTTCGTCGATCAGCATGCCACGAATTACGCGGTCCGCGTCAACTTGCTGGTCTCGCCCGTCCGCGATCCTGTACTGTTGCATGTTGACCTAGACCGGAGAACGCCATGCCTTCCCCCCTTGTGACCACCGACTGGCTGCAGGACAATCTGGATAACGAACATTTGGTGCTGATCGACGCTAGCATGGCCAATGTCGTTGGCAAGGAGCCGATCGTTTACGACCATCCGATGTTGATCCCGGGAAGTTTCCGGATCGACCTGGAAGGAATGCTTTGCGATACCGAAGCTTCCCAAGCTCACGCCTTCCCAACGGAAGAGCAGTTCACGGCGGAGGCCCGTAGATTGGGCATCGAGCCCGATAGCCTGGTGGTGGTGTACGACGATCAGGGTATCTACTCGGCACCACGCGCCTGGTGGATTCTGCGGGCTATGGGCCTCAAACAGGTGTTTGTTCTGGATGGCGGCCTGCCGCAGTGGTTGGCCGAAGGGCGGGACATCGATTCTGCTTCGGTTGCAGATGCGGCCAAGCATGGCAGCGTGGTTGGCAAGCTCGACCACACCCTGGTTCGAGATTCTGCCTACGTTTTCCAGCATCTGGAGGACGAGCGAGTAACGGTCATCGATGCGCGATCACAGGCACGTTTCCTGGCGCAAGCGCCAGAACCCAGGCCTGGTGTGCGCGGCGGCCACATCCCCCACTCCCTCAACCTGCCGTTTACAGAGGTGCTGGAGGGTTATCGGTTCAAGCTAGCCAGCCAGCTGGCGTCAACGTTTTCCCAACTCGCTCCCTCCCTTGAGCACAGCAACGGGCATCAATTGGTGTTTTCCTGTGGTTCCGGCATCACCGCTTGCATCATCCTACTGGCGGCCGAGCTGGCCGGGTATACTCAGTTGTCGCTGTACGACGGCTCCTGGGCCGACTGGGGCAGCAGTGAGTCGTTGCCGGTGGCGTAGCGGACATCATCTCGCTACAAGAGGAATTGGCAATTCCTAACAGTCACCGACACGGCGACGTCTACGCCATTGCGGCTTCGCCTCTATTCCGTAGCCGCGCAAGCTGGCTGGCGTTAGAGCTAGACGATCCGCAACCTGCGGGAGGATAAAATGAAGGTCAAGCGCATAGTCTCAAATATTGCGGCAGCCAATCCGTCAGATGCAGAGCAGTTTTATTCAGCTATTTTTGGTTTAAAGGTCGTGATGGATCATGGGTGGATAAGGACCTATAGCTCAGGTGAGGAAATGACTACGCAGATAAGTGTGGCCTCGGAAGGCGGGTCTGGTACGCCTGTTCCTGATCTGTCTATAGAAGTTGACAGTTTGGAGACCGCCTTGGAGCGTGTGAAGAACGAAAGCATAAAGATTGAGTACGGGCCAGTAACTGAGCCTTGGGGTGTCCGTCGGTTCTACATCCGTGACCCTTTCGGCAAATTTATCAATGTCTTACAGCATGAGTAGTCATCGAGCATGCTCTAACAATCCGCGCCACTCGGATACCCATGTCGCCGCTTCGCTTCGTCAAGGCCGCCGGTGCGCTTTGTGGTATCTTCACTTGTGAAGGAAGTCATCTGTGTTTGAAATCAAAGCCACTCAGCATGTTTTGGCGGTCAAGGATCTTGAGGAGACCGAAGGCTACTTTATCAACAAGCTAGGGTTTTCCGTCCGGTTCCGTGTGGACGGCTGGTCGTTCTTGAATCTCGGCAGTTTTCATATCATGTTGGGGCATTGTCCGGATGAACTTTCGGCCCGTGATACACATGACCATTCGTACTTCGCGTATGTGAACTGCGTGGGCATTGACGACCTTTACCGTGACTATCAGCAACGCGGTACCGAGATTTTCCAGGCAATATCGGATAAACCTTGGGGCTTACGTGAGTTTGGTGTAGCAACACCAGAGGGGCATCGAATCATGTTCGGTGAAGACATTGAGCCATCAGGGAACTTATAACCAAGCCATGCCCCCCCGGATGAAAACCCTGCATGAGCATAATGTTTCCCGCCCGAAAGAGATTACTAGCAGTTACGGCTGGCCTGGCTTTAATGCACATCAATCAGTTTCAGCGGATGTTGCGCTTGCAGCGTCGGCTTAACTGAGTTGTTATGCATGTCAAATGGAGGAATGAATGTCACAAGCGTTATTTTCCCCGGTTATTGAAACCGAGCGATTATCACTGAGGCCTTTAGTGATTAGTGATTCGGAGAGCCTGCTGAAAATATTCTCTGATCCAGAAGTCATGCGATACTGGAATACTGCACCTTGGGTCACCATTCAGGACTCTCTTGATTTCATCAATGAGAGTAACGAATCGATGGGGCTTCAAGAATCACTTGTACTCGGTGTGTATATAAAATCGACAGGCGAGATGGCTGGTAAATGTATGCTGTTTAGTTTCGTCAAGGAGTCCAAACGTGCGGAGATCGGTTTTGGGCTGGGCCGTGCTTGTTGGGGAAAAGGTTTTATCGCCGAGGCAGGGGAGGCATTGATTCAGTATGGGTTCAATTCGTTGGGGCTTCGTCGTATTGAAGCTGAAATCGATCCAGACAATCAGTCCTCGGCAAAAGCATTAGTGAAACTCGGCTTTACTCAAGAGGGATTGTTGAGACAGCGATGGGAAATTAATGGAATTGTCTCCGATTCCGCGTTATTTGGCAGGCTGGTAAGTGACTGTTCACCCAAACAGCATAACCAGGAAATGCATGCGACAAGCGTGTAATTTCGATGTTATGTATTAATTGTGCTGAGGATTAATCTCATGAAAAAAGTCTTTTGTTTAGTTTGCTTCCTCATCTTTTCACAGCCACTTTTAGCGGCTAGTGATGCTGAAATAGAGTCTGCTGTTCAATGGCTGGAAGTGATTGATTCTGGCGAATATGAAGAAAGTTGGAATTTGACGGGCTCACTGTTTCAGGATCAGTTGTCAGCTTCTCAGTGGGTGCAAGCTTTAGTGCAGGTGCGCCAACCTTTAGGTGACATAAAATCTAGAGAAGTGAGCAGCTCAAGCTCCGCTAGTTCCTTACCTGGTGCTCCTGATGGGGAGTATATTGTCATTACTTATGCTTCAAATTTTGAAAATGAGAGCAATGCGACAGAGACTGTTACCTTGAGACAGGAAGATGAAGAATGGCGTCCTGTTGGGTATTTTGTTCAGTAAGAAAGCTTCACGCACCAGCTTATCAAACCGGCAGTGGAAGTTTTCTGGGGCGGCTATTCTGGTTATTTTCAGGATCCGAAGGGGTATTACAGGGAAGTAGCCTATAACCCTTATCAGGACCTGACGTAATGGGCTATCGGCGATGTCTAATAATCACAGGCAAGCCAGTGTTTTACGTTAGGCGTTCGAGAGACGGTAATCTCCCCGTTACAAAAGTATCGGTTTATAGTGAGGTTTTGCGCTTTATTGCGACCGCAGCCGCGAGAGGAAGTAGATAGGTCAACAAGAAAATCGGTAACTCCGCCATAAACGTATAGCCAGCTTGTGTCACCCC
This sequence comes from Halomonas sp. SpR8, assembly GCF_031010195.1. GTDB lineage: Bacteria > Pseudomonadota > Gammaproteobacteria > Pseudomonadales > Halomonadaceae > Vreelandella. The sequence goes on from NZ_JAUAMC010000007.1 coordinate 187,038, forward strand.
TACCCAAACGTTCCAGCCTGGATGTTGCTGTGCGAATCGGTGAATTGCCTGATGCCGACCTGATCGCAAAAAGACTTGGATACAACGACAGAGTGCTGGCGGCTAGCCCTGAGTATTTGGCTGAGCATGGTACACCAGCATCCCCGGAGCATCTGGAAGCGTATAACTTTATTCTTTACTCCCCCCCCTCTTCAGACGGGGTGGTAATTTCGCCGAAAACCGCTGATTTGGGATGGGTGTTTATCGATGGAGGAACTAATGAGCGACAACAACAGCATCAGCGTACAGTGTGTGGTGGGCGATATTGCCCAACAGCCTGATGTAGACGCCGTGGTCAATGCTGCCAATGCGCAATTGAGGATCGGCGGCGGCGTTGCTGGAGCACTTCATCGCGCTGCGGGGCCTGGGCTAGCGAATGAGGGGCGGCCAATGGCGCCGATCAAGCCGGGTCAAGCGGTACTTACCGGTGGTCATAACTTGCCTAACCGTTGGGTAATCCACTGCCTAGGCCCAGTATATGGCATCGACGAGCCATCGGATCAACTGCTGGCGGACTGCTATCACAATGCTCTAAAACTGGCCGATGAGCATGGCATCGAGCGGCTGGCTTTTCCGGCGCTCTCCACCGGTGCTTTCGGCTACCCAGCGGAAGAGGCCGCTCAAGTGTGTGCGGCTACTCTCGAAACCGTGCTACCTACCTTGAAGAAAGTGCGCTTGATCCGCTTTGTACTATTCAACGAAGCGGCGCTGCATACTCTCCAGCAGGCCTTCACCCGCTTCAATCGTTAATCAAATAGGAGTCAATATGACCGACGCTGAACAGCTCCAGCCTAATACTTTATTTATCGAAGTTTCTGGCTCAGGCCTACCTGAAGTAGATGGACTTTATGTACCGTCAGAAGCGCCGCCGACCCAATCTGATGCAGGCGTTATGTCTCAACGCGGTTATTGGAATGGTCGAATGGCCTGGGATCGGGCTGACGGTAAGGCGGCAAGAAGTCCCGCCATTTCCTATTCAATTGGCTTTAAATCTTGGCGTATCTGCCGCTTGGACGGGCATCTAGCTTACGAAATTACCTGCGAAGATGAGTTGCCGCCCACGGATCGCCAGTGGAACGTTTACAAAATGGGTGTCGCCCCAGCTCCCAAAGTGGTGATTCATGATACTGATCCAAGATAGATCTAGCTCAAATTTAATGCCGTTAAAGCGAAGAATTCAGGCCTCTTATCGGCCTGAATGGAGGTCTTGAGCAGGTTGTTAATTGGCGGCTTGGCTGGGCTTTCCGGCTCTTTGGTGCTCGTGCATTTGTGCTCTTTCTATTTGGCTTTCCATCGTGCTCTCTATTTCATTATTGACTTTATAATCTACTGAATGCGTTGGCTGCTGGTCGTGGAGCATCTGGCGTTTGAGGTGGCTGGTGTATAGGAATCGGTTGTAGACCGCCCAAAAGTGGAACATCAGGAAGGTGACGACAAAGCCGACCAGCACCACTTTAATCATCACGGACGAATAGAGCTTCTCGAGGACGGCCTCCTCCGCAATAAAAAACATATATAGCCTCGACATGACCAGTAGCCACAGTACCAGTGTGGCAAGAGTGATGAGGATATCGCGGGTTCGGTAACCCCAGCTTTTATGGCTTGGGTTGTCGATGATGACGGGCACCAGTTTATTGCTCATTGAATTGTTCCCCTCGATCAGGACTGGACCAGGTGGCGGGTCTTCCTTTTTGCCGCAGTATGGCTTTGGGGAAGGCGATGACGACAGTGGCCATATTGAGAAACCAATAGGCGAATGGGTACCAAATACTCCAATACACACAGCGGAATATCTCTTTGTCGTAGCGGCTGTCGATATAGAAACTGACGGTAAATTGAATAAAGCTGATGGCGATCAACAGGCTGCCAAAGTAGGAGAACAGCCTGCCCGTTATGCCCCACTCCATGGGTGTAAGGAACTGAGAAACCAGCCAAGCGAGTAGTAGGGCGATGACCGAGTAGCACCAAAGCACACTGAAAATGTACTCCAGCATTAAGAGCCAGAAGCGGCGGTTTTTCCAACGAATCGTTTGCGAGAAGTAGCGTAAAAACACCTCACCGCCGCCTTGTGCCCAGCGCAGCCGCTGCTTGAAAAGGCCGCGCAGGGTCTCCGGCATTAATACCCAGCACATCGCTCTGGGCTCATAGCGTACATGTCCGCCTGCCAGCTGTAGCCGCCAACTGACATCGATATCCTCGGTAATCATGTCGGTGTTCCAGCCACCGATCTCTTCCAGTGCTTTGCGCTGAAACGCGCAGATCACTCCGGAAATGGTGAATACCATGCCGTAGATGCGCTGGGCGCGCTTGATTAGCCCGATGATGGCCGAGAACTCGCCAGTCTGAATCTTACCAATGGCGGTCGAGCGCGTTCTTACCCGCGGGTTGCCGGTCACGCCACTAACCTTTGGGCTACTGATGAAGTGGCTAACCATATAACCGATAGCGTCATAGTCGAGTATTGCATCGCCATCAATGCCTACAATGATGTCGCCCGTGGCTTTGCTTAGGCCACTGTTCATGGCGCTGGCTTTGCCCTGGTTGGGCTGGTTCAGCACGGTCAGCGCAGGGTAAATAAGCGCCAGCGCTGCAAGTCGGCTGGCGGTATCGTCTTTGCTGCCATCGTTAATGGCGATAACGTTCATGAATGGGTAGTTCTGTTTAAACAGATGATGGATCGTCTCATCGACATTTAAGCCTTCGTTATAGCAGGGCAGCAGCACCGTTACTTTGGGAGCGCTTTCGTCCCACACGAATGTCTCGGGCCAGAGCTGCTTGCGCTCCCAGTGAACGTAAAAGTAGATACCACCACAGATCCATATCGTCGCCATTAGGCTGGGGTAGCCCAGAGTAAAGATAGCTAGGGTGTCGAGTATGTTCATTGGATGGCCCTAAACCGACGTCCGATAGAGAAAACCGGCCTCATCACATTGATATCAGGATGATTTTGATGAAAATCGTCAGGGTAGTAGCCTATGTGTTTAATGCCCTCTTCGCGCAGTATGCGTACCCACTGGGCCATCTCTTCGCTGGGAATGGAGGTCTGGGTGCGCCAGTCTTGGGCCTGCAGCTCAAACACCAATTGATCTGCACTTACCTGGGCTAGTGAGCGTTGGGCGAGTGATCGTAGCCACTCATCGGGGTTCTCGGCTTCTTCCATATAGGGCATGGCCATAACCGCAACGAAGTCGTAGCCCGAGGCGAAGTTTTGCATGTCTTGAGCAAACCAGCGCTGGCTGCGTGGCTCCATTACTGTGACGGCATAAAGGTTGCGAGACGTGGTAAATACTTTGTTGTCTGCCTGACGGTAGTAGTTAGCGGCCTCCTCAAGCTCTAGGGTGAAGTCGGTCAGGTACTCCGTCCTGAAACGAGTCCACGTGTTCATTAAGCTATCGTTGTTGCGTATCGCGTTGATATCGCTGGGTAATGAAACCTCCTGATAGGCGGCCAGCGCTTCTGGATTGGCATCTTCGAAATCAGTAAAGAAAGCGTCATCATGAAACAGTAGGCCGTCGTACTTCGTCATCCGGCCGAGATCTAGGTAAATTTCGCGAATCGTATCGCGGTTCTCCTGCACAAAAGGGGAGAGTCGACGGTATTGATCGGGCGACTCACTGCCTGTTCGTGCATCAGTGACGTATTGATAGCCCGACCCCAGGTCAAACGATAGCACCGGCATCCACGCGTAGACCTTCACATTGGCGCGCTTCTTTAACTGCCAGGCAACGCGGTTGAAAAGGTCGGCTCTTACCGGCAGGTGGCGGTTGGGGAAGTAGAGCTCGTCGGCAACGCCGTCACCATCAGGGTCGGCGTAGGCTTGGAGATAAACGGTGCTAACGCCGTAGCGGTAGATGCGATCTATCAGCTTGTCGAGATTGTGTTCTTGCTGAATAGGGTCCGGGTCATACACGTAATCGAGATCAACATGCACAATACGCAGCGACTCATTTTCCCACAGCCGATTGGAGAGTATTTCTTCGATGGTTTGTAGGCTGGTTTCCTGGTCAATCAGGTAGCGGTTCATGGTGTTCATTGAATCGCTCAACTGATTGGGTGCGCCCAACAGGCTGAAGGTGTACTCCATGCCGTATTCCGCGGCCATATTAAGCGTTGCCTGGCTATAGGCACCGTAAGGCCACACCATGATGCGGGGGCTGCGGCCGACCTGCTCTTGAAAACGCTGCTGGGTGCGCGCCATGTCGCCGCGAATGCGCTCAATGTAAGCCGCTTCGCTTTCATAGCCGCTGCGCGCGTTCCAAATGCTGGTCACCGCCGCCGCCTGCTCATTGCCCATTGGATTACCGACCACACCTTTATGCAGGTCGTAGGAGTGGGAGGCGATTTCCACCAGCGGTGATTCATCAAGCGCCCTGACTTGCTCCCATGAGAGAAAACGTTCGCGGGGCAGGGTGATGCTACCATAGGGCACCTGGCCGCCAGCGGGCACGTCCAGCCAACTGCCGACCACCGCTTGAACGGCGGGGAAGTTGTAAAGTTTGAGGAGCGGAAAGACGATATCGTAAAAGCTGCGGTAGCCGTCATCGAACGTTAGCAACACGGCTTTTTCGGGCAGTGGTGTGCCGCCCGCTTTGGCATCGATGATCTGCTGTAAACTCACCGGCTGGTAACCGCCTACTTCTAGCATATTGAAGTGTTCAACTAATCGGCCGCGTGTGATGGTCTGCGAGTAGATATCCAGATCAGGGGTGACGCTGGAGTCCACGATATCGTGGTAGCTGATAACCACGTAATCACCCGGTGAGCGTGCGGCTTGGGCCTGCTGAATATTGACCACCACCAGCAAGGCCGCGCTCATTACAATGACGCGCCAGAGTGTCATAGGAATCTCCATACAAAGCCGGCTGAAATAACGTTGTCGTATTCAGGAACACCGTCGTAGACGGCCCTTTCGCGGCTAATGCCGTATTCAAAGTTGACCGTGGGGGCTAGCTCCCAACTATGTTGATAGCCAATCGACCAAGTGTTCTCGCTATCGAAATCCTCTTGCCAGTAGCGGCCTGAGCCGATTGAAAACGACTGAATAAAGGATTGGCGATAATCGATGGGGGTTTCGTAGTTAATTGTGAGCACACCGGCCAGACTGGCATCGCGGCGCGGGTTGAAATACCTGGCTTCTACCTCGTCGTTGCGAGACGCGGAGGCCTGTATCTCACCATTAACTTGCCAGCGATCCAGGTGATAGAGCGTTTGATCCCAGTAGCCGTACACGGATTGGCGCAGGTTGCTATCTTCAAAATCGGTGGCCATTACACCGATAGCTCCGGCGCCTCGCTCATCGTGACGATAGGCGAGTTCTCCTCGGTAGCGGTCGGCATGAATGCCATCGCGCAGCGCCCGTAGCGGGGTGTCAGTGGTGTTTAGCTCTACGCCCAGCGTGGTGGTGATGTGATCGGTAGGGGCGTACTGCAGTTCGGCCAACGCGAGAAAGTCTTCGTTAAGCTGTGACCCATGGCCCGCCGCCAGGGTGACCGTGGCCGGGTGCAGATTCCACTCGTAGCCCGCAATGTTGTAAGAGGCGTAAAGGTTTTCATCTTCAAACTCGCCGAACTGGCCAATGCGCTGAGCAAAGGGGCGGGAGCCGCTGTCGTTGCGTGGCCCTTCGAATAGCACTTCGTAGGTCCACTCGCGTGAGGCCTGGGTGCCACTGCCTTGACCTCTGCTACGCTCAAACGAGCTGCTCAGTTGAGGGGCGCGCAGTTCGCGCCATTCGCGAGCCATATCGTCCCGCGATGCGCTTGGCCGGGCTTCGGCTATTTCTCTGGCGATTTCGGTTGTGGTGCCTCTCCATTGGCCGCGCTGTAACCGCGAAAGCAACACGCCGTGATGGGAGGCTTCCTGACGATCTGGGGGTAGCAGTGGAGCGGCTTGCTGAAAAGATGCTTCGGCTTTTCGCGGCCAGCCCCTGTCGCGTTCAATATCGCCCTTTAACAGCCACAGGTAAGGATCACCCGGAGCTTGGTTTTGATACATTTCCAGGCGTTCGCTGGCGTCGTCAGTGCGCCCACGCCATGCATCCAATAGCACGTTGAGCATCAATGCTTTCTGATAATTGGGGTTCTCGATGCGTACGGTTTGGGTGAAGTCCAGGCGCTGCTCAGGCTCACTCGCTATCCACTCTTTCAGTAGCTTGTCCGCATCGCGAAAGCGCTGGGCGTCGGCATAGCTGTAAAACAGTCCTTCGTTAAGAGGGTCGTCAGGATTTGTTGCCTGGGCAGGGGATTGCCGGATCAAGTTTTCGTAGAGCGTGATGGCTTCTTTTGGGCGGCCCATGCCGTTGAGCGCATGCGCTCTGGCGCGCTCTACATAGCTTGGCAACTGGCCATGCTGGTTTTCAAGCCTTACGGCAAGCGCTTCTGCTTCTGAGAATCGCCGTAATTCAGCGAGCGCGACTACTTTGTCGTACTCAGCAATGGTAATGAGGTCCTGAGGTGCACCGCCGTTGCGCAGTACGCTATTTAGCTGCTCTAAGCCACTGCGCACTCGGCTGGGCTGGTCAGTATGAACACCCAGACGAATATCAGTTACCCCTTCGTAGTAGCTAAGCCACAAACGATCACTCGCCGAGAACACCTCGGGGTTAGCTTGCATAATGCGGCGTGCCGGAGGACTGGCACCTAATCCCACGGCTAACCGGTAGACCGCTTGCAATTCTCCTGTATTGCTGGGGTCTCGCCTTACAAGCGACTGCCGGGCATCCAACTCTTGAACGGCATTAGCGGTACGTGAAGCCAAGTAACCCCTTGCTTCAAGGCCTGCGGTGGTAGAGCCAGCTACTTGGTTATATTGCTGAAGAGAAATCTCCGCCAGGGTGTAGTTACCCATGTCAGTATGTACTAAGCTTTGGCCAAGCCACCCTTGAGCATTCGATGGGTTACGGTAGGTAAGCGTTCGGAACATCTCCAGCGCCTGGTCGTATTCACCCGCATTACGCGCCGCACCTGCCAAGTTGGCTAGCTCAGAGTCACTGTAATTTTCCGTTTGGCACCAGTCGCATACTGCCAGCGCTTCCTCATGGCGTGCTGCACGTACCAGCAGTGCCACCAGATCTGCGCGAACACGACCATCGCGCGTTTGATGATAGAGAGTCTTTAAGCCATCGATGGATGAGTCTAGTGCTCCCTGGCGTGCCTGTATGACCAGCGCTTCACGTTGTGCGTCTGTGGTTTGTCCATACGCAACGCCTGACGTCAGACAAGCGAGCAGGCATATCGGCAGTAGGGAGCAGTGACGGCTTTGCATGATGATATTCCTACCCTGGGAGAGCGTGATGACAGCTATGTAATAAAATGTATCTCGATAGTATATGGGAGTATCTTAAAGTAAAAGCTGCGCTAAAACATGAATCTGAAGATTATTATTATCATGATAACGAGTGATAAAATTAATATTGGCGTAATGAAATTATTACTCGTTAAGGCAGAGCTACCAATGATGAGCTCTCTAGCCATTTTGTAATGTCATGTTTTCCTGTTTGCCTCCAGTTCTTCAATCATTCGACGCGCCGCGTTAGAGAGTGTCCTATTGGTATGCACTAAATAGCCTAGCGGGCGGTAAATCGGTGCGGTATTCACGTTCAGCTCTATCAGTTCGCTGTCGATCATCTTCTCGGGCAGCAGGCTCCAACCTAGCCCTACGCTGCACATCATTTTTAGTGTTTCCAAATAGTTAGTCGCCATACTGACATGCAGTTGCAAGCCGGCTTGGCTAAAGCGCTGGGCAATTAGCGAGCCGGTAAAGGTTTTTGCCCCAGGCATGACGCAGTTATGTTCGCACAGACTTGTCAGCGATAACGCTTTGCGGTGTTCCTGTGAATGAGCCTGAGCTTGGACGGCGAGCGGATGGTCAATCGCGCAGGCAAAACAGAGCCGGTCACGCCACAGTTCCACAACGTGCAGTTGCTCATGTGGGTGGGGGGCTAGCGTTACCACGGCCATTTCCAGTGTGCCATCCAACACGCCTTGGTAAGCCTGCTCGGAATCCAAAAAGTGCAGGTCCAGCTCAACTTCCGGATGGCGCTGGGTGTACTGCTTTAACAGCGGTGGTAAACGGTGCAGGCCAATATGGTGGCTAGTGGCCAATGTGAGACGTCCGCCTACATGACCCGAGAGGTTAGCCAGGGCACGGCGGCTATCTTCAACGGTCATTAGAATTCGCCGTGCTTGGGGCAGCAGCACGCTTCCGGCCTCGGTTAGCGCAATACGCCGCCCTACGCGGTCAAACAGGCGTGTACCCACCTGGGATTCCAGCGTGGCAATGCGTTTGCTGACCGCCGGTTGGGTAAGGTGAAGCTGCTCGGCGGCGCGGGAGAAGCTTTGCGTATCGGCCACGGCCATGAAAGCTTGAAGGCTTTGCGTATCCATTAAAGAGATCCTATACATGTATTCCAGTTTGGAATCTAAACTATGAATAACATGAATTGCTTTTATGTTCGAGTCGCGTGACACTTGCTCAACAAACAATTCAAGCCGCCCATAGAGGCGGCCATACCGAACTAGCAGGGCACTGCCCAGGAGAGTCACATGTCAGGTCAAACCCTTTACGACAAGCTTTGGAATCAGCACCTGGTGAAGCAGCGCGATGATGGCACCGCGTTGATCTACATTGATCGCCAATTGCTTCACGAAGTGACATCGCCACAGGCATTCGAAGGGCTGCGTTTAGCCAACCGCAAGCCGTGGCGTTTGGATGCCAACCTGGCTACGCCCGACCATAACGTGCCGACAACTACTAAAGAGCGCGCCGAGGGCAACACCGGGATTAAGGACCCGGTGTCACTGATTCAGGTGCAGACTCTGGACGATAACTGCCTTGAGTACGGCATCGAAGAGTTCAAGATCAATGACCCGCGCCAGGGGATCGTTCACGTGGTTGGCCCGGAGCAGGGCGCAACGCTGCCGGGTATGACTGTGGTGTGTGGCGACTCCCACACCGCGACCCACGGTGCCTTTGGTGCCTTGGCCCACGGTATCGGCACCTCTGAAGTCGAGCATGTGATGGCGACCCAGTGCTTGCTGGCGCAAAAAATGAAAAATATGCAGGTGCGCGTAGAAGGCGAATTAGGCCTTGGCGTCACCGCTAAAGACGTGGTGCTGGCGATTATCGGCAAGATTGGCACCGCAGGCGGCACTGGTTACGCCATTGAGTTTGCCGGTAGCGCCATTGCCTCGCTCTCTATGGAGGGCCGCATGACCGTGTGTAACATGGCCATTGAAGCCGGTGCGCGAGTGGGCTTGATCGCCGTGGACGACACCACCATCGATTACCTTGCCAAGCGGCCCTTTGCGCCGACCGCCGAGCAGTGGGAAGCCGCCGTAACGGATTGGCGCAATCTGGTTTCTGATGACGATGCGCAGTTCGATAAAGTGGTTACTTTGCAGGCTGAAGAGATCGAGCCACAGGTGAGCTGGGGTACCAGCCCGGAAATGGTCACTGGTATTTCTGGCCAAGTGCCTGACCCGTTGGCTGCACTGGATGAAACCGTGCAGCGCAGCCATACCCGAGCACTGGAGTACATGGGGCTGCATGCCAACCAGAAAATCACCGATATCAAGCTGGATAAAATCTTTATCGGCTCTTGTACCAATTCGCGTATTGAAGACCTGCGTGAGGCCGCTAAAGTCGCCAAGGGCAAAAAAGTCGCTGACTCCATCAAGCTGGCCATGGTGGTGCCGGGGTCAGGGTTAGTGAAGCGTCAGGCGGAAGCCGAAGGTTTGGATAAGATCTTTATTGAAGCGGGCTTTGAGTGGCGCGAGCCGGGCTGCTCCATGTGTTTGGCCATGAACGCGGATAAACTGGGTGCCGGTGAACACTGCGCTTCGACCTCTAACCGCAATTTTGAAGGTCGCCAGGGCTACGGTGGCCGTACGCACTTAGTCAGCCCTGCCATGGCAGCGGCAGCGGCCATAGCCGGTCATTTTGTTGATGTCCGCAGCTTGCCCGCCAACGACGCCACTCATGCTCAGGAGGCCTAAACCATGAAAAAATTTGAACGCTTTGAAGGCGTAGTAGCGCCCCTTGACCGCGCCAACGTCGATACCGATTTGATTATCCCGAAGCAGTTTTTAAAGTCGATCAAGCGCACTGGCTTCGGCGTTAACCTTTTTGACGAGCTGCGCTATTTAGATGAAGGCCAGCCGGGTCAGGATTGCTCGCAGCGGCCGTTGAATCCAGATTTCGTCTTGAACCAGTCGCGTTATCAAAACGCCGAAGTGCTGCTGGCGCGGCGCAATTTTGGCTGCGGTAGCTCCCGCGAGCACGCCCCTTGGGCGCTGGAAGATTTCGGTTTTAAGGTGGTGATTGCGCCCAGCTTTGCCGATATTTTCTACAACAATTCGTTCAAGAATGGCATTTTGCTAATCACCTTCCCAGAAGACGTGGTGGATCGCATATTTGCTGAAGTTGCAGCAAATGAAGGCTATCAGTTGGAGGTGGATTTAGAGCATCAGCGGGTCATTACCCCCAGCGGCGAGATTCTAGAATTTGAAGTGGATGAGTTTCGCAAGCATTGCCTGTTGGAAGGGCTGGACGATATTGGTCTGACGCTGAAAGACGAAGACGCCATTCGCGCCTTCGAGCAAAAGCATAAAGCCGCGCGCCCCTGGCTGTTCCGTCAGTCTGCGTAAGCCAGTCTCCAATAATTAAGTGCTAAGGAATTTGCATGACACATAAGGTCTTGTTACTGCCCGGTGATGGTATTGGTCCCGAGATTGCTGCTCAGGCAGCGCGCTTACTGAAAGCGTGCCAGGAAGCGGGGTTGGATATTGAGGTCGAAGAGGGTTTGGTGGGCGGTTCTGCTTACGATGTTTATGGCGAGCCACTGCCTGCGGAAACGCTGGAAAAAGCCAAAGCGGCCAGCGCAATTTTGCTGGGGGCGGTAGGTGGCCCCAAGTGGGATAAAATCGAAAATCTCGCCAAGCGCCCTGAAAAAGGCCTATTGGGCCTGCGTAAAAACCTAGGCCTGTTCGGCAACCTGCGCCCGGCGATGCTTTACCCACAGCTGGCTAGCGCTTCTAGTCTGAAGCCTGAACTGGTGGCCGGGCTGGATATCATGATCGTCCGCGAGCTGACCGGCGGCATCTACTTTGGTCAGCCGCGCGGTATCGAAGAGCGCGATGGCGAGCGCGTGGGCTTTAACACCTACATCTACTCTGAAAGTGAAATTGAGCGTATTGGTCGTGTTGCGTTTGAAATGGCCCAAAAGCGTGGCAAAAAGCTCTGTTCGGTAGATAAAGCCAACGTATTAGAAGTAACCATTCTGTGGCGTGAAGTGATGGAGCGTTTGGCGCCGGAGTATCCGGATGTCGAGCTTTCCCACATGTACGTGGATAACGCCGCCATGCAGCTAGTGCGCGCGCCCAAGCAGTTTGATGTGGTGGTGACCGGCAATATGTTTGGCGACATTCTTTCCGATGCCGCTGCGATGCTGACCGGCTCTATCGGCATGCTGCCCTCTGCCTCGTTAAACGAGAGCGGGCAGGGCATGTACGAGCCATGCCACGGCAGCGCGCCGGATATCGCCGGTCAAAACGTGGCCAACCCGCTGGCAATGATGCTGTCGGTGGCGATGATGTTGCGCTACTCGCTGAACGAAAATGCCATGGCAGAGCGTATTGAAGCCGCTGTGGGCAGCGTATTGGATGACGGACTGCGTACCGCGGATATCGCCTCCGAAGGGATGCAAACCATCGGCACTGATGCGATGGGTGATGCGGTGTTGGCGGCGTTTGCCAAGCAGTAAGCCTAGGGTTGGGCCGCTTCAAAATCACCGTCAAGAATTGTGTATAATGTGCACATTCATTTTTTGCAGGAGGACTTTATATGTTGAAAGTCGGTTTCGTGGGATGGCGCGGCATGGTGGGCTCAGTGCTAATGCAGCGCATGCAGGAAGATGGTGATTTTGCCGGTATCGAGCCGGTTTTCTTCACCACCTCCCAGGTTGGCCAGCCCGGCCCCGACATTGGTGTAGACGTGCCTCCGCTGAAAGACGCCTTCGATATTGAAGCGCTTAAAGCGTTGGATGTCGTCGTGACCTGCCAAGGTGGTGATTACACCAAGCCGGTCTACAAAGATTTGCGTAGCGCAGGCTGGAAGGGCTACTGGATCGACGCCGCCAGCACGCTGCGCATGGAAGATGAAGCGACTATCGTACTGGATCCGGTCAACCGTAAGGTGATCGATGACCAGCTAGCCAAAGGCGCCAAAACGTTCGTGGGTGGCAACTGCACCGTGAGCCTTATGCTGATGGGCTTGGGCGGTCTGTTCGAAGCCGATATGGTTGAGTGGATGACCTCCATGACCTATCAGGCGGCTTCGGGCTCTGGTGCCAAGCACATGCGAGAGCTGCTTAATCAAATGGGCCAACTGCGCGATAGTGTTGGCGCAGAGCTAAAAGATCCGTCTAGCGCGATTCTGGATATCGATCGTAAAGTAACGGCTGCTATGCGCAGCGGTGACTTCCCGACCGATAACTTTGCCGCACCACTGGCGGGTAGCCTGCTGCCGTGGATCGATACCAAGCTGGATAACGGTCAGAGCCGCGAAGAGTGGAAGGGCAGCGTCGAGACCAACAAAATTCTTGGCCTCGACAACAATCCCATCCCCATCGATGGCCTCTGTGTTCGTATCGGTGCCATGCGCTCGCATAGTCAGGCGTTCACTATCAAGCTCAAGCACGATGTGCCGCTGGATGAGATCGAAGATCGCATCGCCAAGCACAACGAGTGGGTCAAGCTGATTCCGAACGATAAAGACGCCACCATTGCTGGCCTAACGCCTGCCGCTGCGACTGGTACGCTACAAGTGCCGGTGGGACGCTTGCGTAAGCTGCAAATGGGCGGTGAATACCTCTCGGCATTCAGTGTTGGTGACCAGTTGCTGTGGGGCGCTGCTGAACCGCTCAAGCGGATGCTGAAGATCCTGCGCGAACAGTAATAGTTTGTTTTAGCACGTTATCTCGTGCTTTATGCAGCACTTTACTGGGTACGTAGTGCCGTACGTCAGTCGAAAACGGGAAGCTGGTCACAGCTTCCCGTTTTTTTACGCGCTCCTCTACCTCGGTAGTGGGAAAAGTAGCGCCATTTCGTTAAGTTATAATAAAACCGACGTAATATTATAAGCTTAGCTAGATACTTAAAAATCGAAGTAGGCGATCAGGGAACATTCATGAAAAAAACACTGACATGGATTACATGGCTCTCACTGAGCGTAGTAAGCCCGGTCGCGCTGGCCATTGGATTGGGGCAAGCGAGTGTTAGCTCGTATTTGAATGCACCGTTAAACGTCAATATCCCGCTGCTGGAAAGCGGCGAATACGCAATTGAAGATATTCGTATCAGTATCGCCGACTCGTCTGATTTTGCCGCCGCCGGGCTAGAGTGGTCGCCAGTCGCCGCCAGCGTGGGCGCCCAGATTGTCGAGCACCAAGGTCGTCGGCAGGTGCACTTGAGTTCTGGTCAGGCCATACAGGATCCGTGGCTTGACCTGCTCTTATCGGTGGAATTCCCTGGCGGCCAGCAATTTCGTGACGTCACCCTACTTTTTGATCCCCAGGGCTATTCCCAGAGTCAAGTGAGGGCGCAAAATACCGCCCCTAGCGCGCTATCCATACCAAGCAATGCGGCCGCACCTCCGATTACTCAGCCCCGATCAACGGCGCCGTCGAGTGTCTATGTGGGCAGTGGCGATACGCTTTGGGGCGTTGCCGAGCGCGTTAAGTCCGCAGGGGTTAGCGTCCAGCAGATGATGGTGGCATTGCTGGAGGCTAATCCCAGCGCCTTCCCATCGGGCAATATTCACGCCATGCGCTCAGGCCAAACGCTAAACGTGCCTGACACTGAACGCGTAATGGCGCGCTCCAATGCTGAAGTTGGCGCGACTATCCAAACAATGAATGAAATGTGGCGCGCGCGCCGCAATAGCGAGCTGCTGCCAGTGCCGCTGCCAGACGCTGAAATCACACCTGTTACTGACGTTGCTATTGCCGCAGGTAGCGCAGAAGCTAATGCGCCTGCGGCGATTGAGGCGGAGAGTGCGGGGAAGAGCAACGAAAACGGCCAAGAAGATCAACAAGAGCCACAACCTGAAGCGTTAACTCGCACAGAGTTGACGGAACAGCTGCGTCTTAGCCAAGCGACCCTTCAGCAGGTGCTCGAAGAGCGTGAACTGATGCGCGCCGAGCTTGATCAGCTACGTGGCGAAGTGGCCTCTTTAATTACGTCGCAGCGTGATGCGCTGGCTTCCCAAGAACGCTCGTTAATGCCCCAAGCCGCCAGCATGAGTGAAACAGATAGCCAGGGCATAAGTGGCCTAATTGCTCGCTATCAGTGGCCGCTTACGTTATCGGCTATCGTGCTGTTGGTGGCACTGCTTGTGTGGCTGCGTAAGCGCCGTGAGGAAACTTGGGAAACGGCGTCATTTACTGATCCCATTGTCAGGCCTACGGCCTCTCCTTACATAACATCCGGGCCTGCGGTAAACAGAGGCCAGGTGCAAGCCGCAGAAGTTGAAGTTAAAAAAGCTGAAGCTAAACAAGTTGAAGCCACAGAAGTCGAAGAAGAGAAGACTGACGCGGTAAAAGTGCCCATACCCAGGGCGCAGGCTGATGAGAGAGAAGGGCAGAAAACGCCCGCAGCCGATGAAAATTCTGGTCATCGCTTTGTCGATTACCACCCGCCGAGTTTAAATAGTGCTTCAAACAATCACGCTGAGCTGCGCACCGAAACCCCAATGCAGCCCACAGTAGAGTTCGCCAGTGAGCCGCTGTCACTAGCGAAACAGTCGCGTCGTCCAATCGAAGAAGAGTGGGAGATTGAAGAGGTAGCATTCAAGCCGCGAGGGCTGGATAATAGCGATCCTTCAAAATCTTCAAAATGATGTGGCTTGATGACGCTGTTCTATCACTTCGATGAGAAAATTCCGCTTACCGGCCGCTTGGCAATGGGTATCGAGTACGATGGTACCCGCTACTGCGGTTTTCAGCGCTTAAACCACGCCGCGTCAGTTCAGGCCTCGCTGGAAGAGGCGCTAAGCAAAGTGGCCAATGAGCCAATCCAAGTGCACGCTAGTGGGCGCACCGATTCGGGTGTGCACGCAACGCGCCAGATTGTGCATTTTGACCCGCCGGTAGGGCGTTCAGAAAAAGCCTGGATATTTGGTGCTAACACTCATTTACCCCGCGATATTGCCGTACGTTGGGTAAAACCGGTGGGCGATGACTTTCACTCGCGCCTATGCGCCCTTGGTAGGCGTTACCGTTACGTGCTGCTCAATCAAATCAGCCGTCCGGTATTAGAGCGGGCCAATGTGACTTGGTGCCGTGACCCGTTAGACGCCGATGCCATGCATCGTGCCGCCCAGGCGTTAGTCGGCGAACATGATTTTTCCAGCTTTCGCGCTGCAGGCTGCCAATCGAAAACGCCTTGGCGTCATATGCACTTTATTGATGTCAAACGCTACGGCCAACTGGTGATGATCGATATTCAAGGCAATGCGTTCTTACACCATATGATTCGTAACATTGCCGGTGCCTTGGTTAGCGTTGGTCGTGGCGCCCAGGACGAAGCGTATATCGGCGAACTGCTGGCGCTCAAAAATCGCCGCAAAGGTGACGTGACGGCGCCAGCCTGCGGGCTGCATTTTGTCGATTCGGTCTACGATGAGCGCTTTGATCTGCCCAAAGAGCCGCTGGGGCCGCAGCTGCTCTCGTTTACCGGTGAATGGACGGGTGAGCGCGAGTTGCCTGATACGCCACGGGTTGCTTATCGGCGCAATCGTTCACTGCGTAATCCGGCCGCTAACCCTGAACAGGAGGCGTCGTCATGAGTGCTGCTGCGCTAACCCGTACCCGCATCAAGTTCTGTGGTTTTACGCGTGGGGAAGATGTTGATCATGCCGTGGCGCTGGGCGTGGACGCCTTGGGTTTCGTTATGTGGCCCAAAAGCGCTCGCAGCGTGAATGTCGAGCAACTGGCGGCGCTGTCAGCCCGCGTGCCCGCGTTTGTGACCCGGGTGGGGCTATTTGTAGATCAACCTGCAGAGCTTATTGAGCAGTGTTTGCCCTATCTCGATATGCTCCAGTTTCACGGCAATGAAACGCCAGAGGCTTGTCAGCAATATCAACTCCCGTGGATGAAAGCGCTGCGTATGCGTGATGAGGTCGAGCTAAGTCATGAAGCACAGCGCTACCATCAGGCCCAGGCGTTATTGTTAGATGCCTATCGGCCGGGAACACCGGGAGGCACGGGGGAGACCTTTGATTGGTCGAGAATCCCCGCAAATCTTGCAAAACCTGTTATCCTCGCCGGTGGGTTGAGTGCTGATAACATTGCTGACGCTGTGCGTCAGGTAGCGCCTTATGCAGTGGATGTTTCGGGCGGTATTGAAGCCTCCCATGGCTGTAAAGATGCCGACAAGATGGCGTCTTTCGTTCGTTATGTAGCGTTAGCCGACGCTCGTTAGAGTACGCTGCGCAGTGACCTGTACTGAATCTGCTGCGTTATTAGTGAGTTCATTTATTGTTTGCCTGTTCTGGCGATCTTGTGAGGTATCTCTGTGACAGTTTCTGCGACGCCTGCTCCGAAAACTAAATTCAGCGATCTGACCCGAATGCCGGATGCCCGTGGTCATTTTGGCCCCTACGGCGGTCGGTTCGTGTCAGAAACTCTCAGCTTTGCGTTGGAAGAGTTGGAGAAAACCTACTTAAGTCTGCGTGATGACCCCGACTTCCAAGCCGAGTTTGACTACGACCTTGCCCACTACGTGGGGCGTCCGTCACCGCTTTACCACGCCAAGCGCTGGTCGGCGAGTCTTGGCGGTGCGCAGATTTGGTTGAAGCGCGAAGACCTGAATCATACTGGCGCTCACAAGGTCAACAACACCATTGGCCAGGCACTGTTGGCCAAAAAAACCGGCAAACCGCGCATTATTGCTGAAACTGGGGCGGGCCAGCATGGCGTTGCTTCGGCGACCGTGGCTGCTCGTTTAGGGCTTGAGTGCGACGTTTATATGGGCGCTGAAGACGTCCAGCGGCAAAAACTCAATGTCTATCGTATGCGGCTGCTGGGCGCGCGGGTGATTCCGGTGGAGTCCGGTACACGCACGCTTAAAGACGCCATGAACGAGGCGCTGCGTGACTGGGTCACCAACGTTGATAACACCTTCTATATCATCGGCACCGTGGCAGGCCCGCATCCATATCCGCTGCTGGTGCGCGATTTCAATGCGGTGGTGGGGCGTGAAGCGCGCCGCCAGTCCCTAGAGCAGATCGGTCGCTTACCCGATGCACTGATTGCCTGCGTAGGCGGCGGCTCTAACGCTCTGGGGCTGTTCTATCCGTTTGTAGAAGATGACGACGTGGCCATGTACGGCGTCGAAGCCGGCGGTGATGGCGTTGAAACCGGCCGCCACGCCGCACCTTTGGCATCCAATGCCCCCCGCGGCGTGCTGCACGGTAACCGCACTTACTTAATGTCAGATGAAGCCGGGCAGGTGTCTGATACCCACTCCATTTCAGCCGGGCTGGATTATCCGGGCGTGGGCCCCGAGCATGCGCTGTGGAAGGACGTAGGGCGGGTGTCCTATGTGGCGGCAAACGATAAAGAAGTGCTCGGAGCGTTTCGCGAGCTGACCCATATGGAGGGCATTATGCCTGCCCTTGAGTCAGCTCACGCGCTGGCCCATGCCAAGGTATTGGCGCCTACCATGCGTCCTGACCAGCATATCGTGGTCAATCTCTCCGGGCGTGGCGACAAAGACATCATGACCGTTGCTAAGATTGACGGTATTGAATTTTAAGGGCAGCTTTTTTAAGGGCGAGCATGAACCGTATTGATCAGCGTTTCAGTGAACTTAAGCAGCAGGGTCGCAAGGCCTTGATTCCTTACATCACCGCCGGGGATCCAGCGCCGCAGCACACCGTAGGCTTTATGCATGCCCTGGTGGAAGCAGGTGCCGATGTCATTGAACTAGGCGTGCCGTTTTCCGATCCAATGGCAGATGGCCCGGTGATTCAAAAAGCTTGTGAGCGTGCCTTAAAGCAGGGTACCCGGCTGATTGACCTTATGCAGATGGTTAAAGAGTTTCGCCAAACCGATACCACCACGCCGGTAGTGTTGATGGGGTATTTAAATCCTATTGAGCGGATTGGCTATGAGAACTTTGCTGATCAGGCAGCCAGTGTGGGCGTCGATGGGGTATTGATTGTTGATATGCCGCCAGAAGAGGCTGACGAGATTGGGCCGCTGCTGAAATCACGTGATTTAGCCGCGATTTTTCTCGTTGCGCCTACCACTTCGCACCAGCGTGCCGCTACAATATGCGCCCACGGCGAAGGTTACTTGTACTATGTTTCGCTGAAAGGCGTTACTGGGGCCGCTACCCTAAACGCAGACGATGTGGCCGAGCACTTGGCGCCGTTGCGCGAAATGACCGATTTACCGCTCTGCGTTGGCTTTGGCATTCGTGATGGCGCAACCGCTGCAGAAGTCGCTAAAGTTGCCGATGGCGTTATTGTAGGCAGCGCGTTGGTTAACCGCATTGCGGAAAGCGTCGATGTGCCGGAAACCATCCCGGGCCAGTTGAAAAGCGTATTAGCAGAAATGCGAACGGCGATGGATGCCTAAAGCGGAATGCTTTATCGCCTAAACTGAATAGATTGACGACACTCATCAAGCTTGGTTTTGCCAGGCTTTGACGTATAACGGAAGCCTTTTTGATATGAGCTGGTTAGACAAGATCGTTCCCTCCATGGGTCGTATCCAGCGTAAAGACCGTCGCGCTAGCGTGCCCGACGGCCTTTGGCGTAAATGTCCCAAGTGCGAAGCGGTTCTCTATCTCCCTGAGTTAGAGAAACATAACAGCGTATGCCCCAAGTGCGATCACCACCTGCGCTTGACGGCGCGTAAGCGCTTGGACTGGTTCTTAGATAAAGCCGGACGCAAAGAGATTGCGGCGGAAATCGAACCCAATGATCGATTGAAATTCCGCGACTCTAAAAAATACAAAGACCGCCTGACCGCAGCGCAAAAAGATACCGGTGAGAAAGATGCGCTGGTTGCCATGCGCGGTGAGCTGGATGGTCTGCCGGTGGTGGCCGTTGCCTTTGAGTTCACCTTTATGGGCGGCTCGATGGGGGCAGTGGTCGGCGAGAAGTTTGTTCGCGCCGCTACGCTGGCGTTGGAAGAGAGTATCCCGCTGGTGTGCTTTGCTGCCTCTGGTGGTGCGCGCATGCAGGAAGCACTCTTCTCGTTGATGCAGATGGCTAAGACCTCCGCTGCGCTTGAAAAACTCAAGCAAGCCGGTGTGCCGTATATTTCGGTACTAACGGATCCCGTTTTTGGTGGCGTGTCAGCCTCGTTAGCGATGCTGGGTGATTTGAATATTGCCGAACCCAATGCCTTGATTGGTTTCGCAGGCCCGCGGGTTATCGAGCAAACGGTGCGTGAAACCTTGCCAGAAGGTTTTCAGCGCAGCGAATTTCTGCTCGAACACGGCACTGTCGATATGATCGTTCATCGCCATGAAATGCGTGAGCGAGTTGGCAGCGTACTGCGCAAGCTCACTCACCATGATGCTTCTCCCGTGAACACGCAGAATATCGACGAAATCGATGTTTCTGAGCCGATCGTCGAGGAGCCTATGTTAGCCGATGTCGCAGATACCACTTTTCATAAGGTAGAACCGACGAAAGGTGATGCTCCCACCGCCAAGAGTGACGATCATACGCGCAATGCCTGACTCTCTGGGGCCATACTCTCAAAAATCGTACTCTCTACAGCAGTGGCTCCAGCACTTGGAGACGCTGCACCCGGTAGGGATTGATCTTGGCCTGGAGCGGGTCTCGCAGGTGGCGCAGCGCATGGGGCTGCTTTCAAGCCCTATCGCTCCTTGCGTTATCACGGTGGCTGGCACCAATGGCAAGGGTTCGACCCTTGCTATGATCGATAGCATTGCCCGCGCCCACGGTCAGCGAGTGGGCACCTATACCTCTCCCCATTTACTGCGCTATAACGAGCGCGTCAAAATCGACGGTCAGGAAGCAGATGATGAACTGCTTGTACAGGGTTTTGAACAGGTTGAGCGCGCACGTCTGCAACAGCCGGCAATCAGCCTGACCTATTTTGAAGCGGGTACGCTGTGCGGTTTGTGGTGTTTGGCGGGCGCAAAGCTTGATCTTGCGGTACTCGAAGTGGGCTTGGGCGGACGGCTTGATGCGGTCAATATTATCGATGCCGATGTGGCTGTTGTGACGACCATCGCCCAGGATCACGCTAACTTTTTGGGCACCGATCTGGCTCAGATTGGACGTGAAAAGGCCGGTATTTTCCGTGCGGGTCGACCCGCCGTACTGGGCAGCCAGACACTGCCCGCAAGCGTCGCTGAATGTGCCCAGGCATTGGCGGCACCGGCGTTTGTTTTGGGTCACCACTTCGCGCACCAAACTAGTACGAGTGAGCGCGCTGAATGGCGCTGGCAAGGGCAGCAAGCAGATGGTGCCAGTCTGGTTATAGATGCGCTTACCGATCCTGGCCTACCCATCGATAATGCGGCGACTGCTTTGCAGGCGCTCGTGCTTACAAGCTTAGTGCTTGATGAGTCTAGCGTCAGAAAGGCGCTCAGCACGGTGCAATTGGCCGGTCGATTGCAATGGATTGGGCCTTGGTGTTTGGATGTCGGACATAATCCCCATGCCGCTGAATATATTGCCAGCCACTTGCCGCCACCGCCATCAGGTGGTCACCAGTGGGGACTTATCGGCATGTTGAACGATAAAGATGTAGACGGTGTTATAAAGGCACTTGCAGCGCGTATTAGCGATTGGGTATGCGTAACGCTGCCAGGGGAGCGAGGGTGTCAGGCGGAAGCGCTGTCACAACGTATAATAGCTCAGGGAGGGCGAGTGCACTTTTGCGCCGAAACGCCGCAAGCAGGCGTTGATTGGCTCGCCAAAGTGCTAACGCCCAATGATCGTGTGTTGGCTACTGGGTCGTTCTTTACAGTCGCGGCCTTGTTAGCTCAGCCACTGCCAACAGGCGCTGCGTCGCTTGATGGAGACGGAAATGAAATACGGTAAAACGGAACGTATTAGCGGTATTGTGATTCTACTCGCGCTGCTGGCAATTATCGTGCCGTGGCTAATGAGTGATCCCGCGCCGCGAGAAGATCGCCCGCAGCCAAGCTTTGTGATCGAGCAGCCGGTGGAAGTGGAGCGTCGTGATGTGCCCGCGCCCGAGAGACCTTCATCCATTAACGACCCGCTGTCACCTGCATCAAGTGGTGAAAACGAAGACGGTCAAGCCGACATCGACGCCAATCCTCGCTCGCCGAAAACTGATCAAATTGCGGCTTCGAATCAGTCACCCAGCCGTGCAGAAACGACGGGCTCCAGCGAGCCTGATGAAGCGCCTGCCACCGTTGAGAGCGATCCCATCGCGGAGTTAATCGCCAGCAATAGTGCCAGCGGAGGAAACAGCGCTAATAGCTCTTCACAAAGCGCTTCGAGCCCATCTTCTAGCGCTCAGGGGGAGTGGGCAGTTCAGGTTGGTAGTTTTGGCGAAGCGGCGAACGCTCGGCGGTTGGATGAGCAACTCTCAGCAGAGGGCTTTACCGTCTATCAACGCGAGCGTAATAACAGTATGACTACCGTATTTGTGGGCCCTTACGCGACCTCTGAAGATGGCGAAGCCGCCATGACGTTGATTAAAGAGCGAGCCAATGTACAAGGGCTGCTTGTACGGGTAAGAGACTAATCATGGCGTTAACCTGGATTGATGCGGTTTTCTTGGCCGTGCTGACGCTGTCGATGTTGGCCGGGTTCGTCAGAGGGTTTGTACGTGAAGCGCTAGGGCTGGCCGCCTGGGTGGTTGCCTTGATGGTGGCTCGAGTGCTTGCTGAGCCGGTAGCTGAATTAATGAGTGGGCTTATCGAGAGCTTTGACGCCCGCTTGGTGCTTGCTTTTGTGCTGGTTATTTTCGCCGTTATCTTACTTTGCGGCATTGTGATTCGTTTGGTGCACGCTGCGGTAGAGTGGGTGGGCATGGGGCTATTGAACCGCGTGGCCGGGGCTGCTTTCGGTGTCGCCCGCGGGGCGGTTATTTTGCTCGTTGCAACGGTGCTGATTACCCTTACGCCACTGGCTGAACTTCAAGCGTGGCAGGAAGCGGAGCTACGTCCGACGTTTATTCAACTGCGCGATTGGGCGGTGAGCCAGCTAAACCAGTGGGATCGCGAACTGCCCGAAGCTCCGACATCCTTACGTGATATCTCATTACCCGAACTACGCCTGCCCGGTACGGCAGAGCGCGAGGTTATCCCAACAGGTGATTGACCTGTCACTGAAGTTGAATCTACGAACGTACGGGCTTGTTTGGTTACAAGCAAGCCATGGCATTAAGCGAGGTAACGTGAATGTGCGGTATAGTGGGCCTTCTGGGCAAGCAAGCGGTAAATCAGGGAATCTACGATGCCCTGACCGTACTTCAGCATCGTGGCCAGGACGCTGCCGGCATGATGACATGGAGCGAGGGACGCTTCTTACTGCGCAAAAGTAACGGCTTGGTGCGTGATGTTTTTCATACCCGCCATATGGCCCGCCTAAAAGGCAATCTAGGCATTGGTCACGTGCGTTACCCAACGGCAGGCTCTTCAAGCGAGGCTGAGTCGCAGCCGTTCTATGTTAACTCGCCTTACGGTATTGCGCTGGCGCATAACGGTAACTTGACTAACTCTGAGCAGTTGAAGCAGGAGCTGTTCTCTACGGATTTACGCCACATCAATACCAGCTCCGATTCTGAAGTGCTGCTCAACGTCTTTGCCCACGAGCTGGGCAAGCAGGGGTTGCACCTGGAAGCGGAAGATATTTTTGATGCCGTGCGTCGTGTGCATCGTCGCTGCAAAGGCGGTTATGCGGCCGTGGCGATCATCAATGGCTTCGGTATGGTGGCGTTCCGCGACCCCTTCGGCATTCGCCCGGTGGTGTTTGGCACTCGTGAAGAGGAGAACGGCCAGGCGGTAATGATCGCCTCTGAATCCGTTGCCTTGGATGTGGGCGGTTTCGAGCTTGAGCGCGATCTATCGCCCGGTGAAGCGATCTTTGTCGATATCGAAGGTAATATTCACACTCAGGTGTGCGCTGACCGCCCGCAGCTGCGTTCGTGCATTTTCGAGCATGTCTATCTCGCTCGTCCTGACTCGCTGTTAGACGGTGCCTACGTATATGGCACCCGCATGCAGATGGGGCGTAAGTTGGGCGATCGTATCTTAAACGAGTGGCCGGATCATGATATCGATGTGGTGATTCCGATTCCGGATACCTCGCGCACCTCTGCGCTGGAAATGGCCCAGCATCTTGGAGTGACCTATCGCGAAGGATTTATGAAGAATCGCTATATTGGCCGGACCTTCATCATGCCGGGACAGACTCAGCGTAAGAAATCGGTGCGCCAAAAACTCAATGCCATCGATGTTGAGTTCAAAGGCAAAAACGTCCTGCTGGTGGACGACTCGATTGTACGTGGCACTACTTGTAAGCAGATTATTCAGATGGCTCGCGATGCAGGAGCGTGTAAAGTTTATTTTGCCTCGGCTGCGCCCCCGGTACGCTTCCCCAATGTGTATGGCATCGATATGCCAGCGGCATCTGAGCTGATCGCTCATGGTCGTAGTGAAGCAGAAGTGGGGGATTTGATTGGCGCTGATCGTATCTTCTACCAAAATTTGGAAGATCTAAAAGCGGCTTGTCGGGAAGTTAATCCTGATATGGAAGAGTTTGATTGCTCGGTGTTTGATGGCAAGTACGTGACTGGCGATATCGACGATGCCTACCTGGCTGCCTTGGAAGCTAGCCGCAATGATTCCGCCAAGGATCAAAGTGCCGGTGACCATGCGCTGGTCGATATGCACAATCAGGACGATGACCTGGACGATTAGGAGAGACGCCTTATGTATGATGATGATCACCAGGAAGACAGTCACCAGATTGGCAGCCAACAAGACGAATGGTCACTAGAGACGCTGGCGATCCGTGCGGGTCATCAGCGCACCTTCGAGCAGGAGCACTCGGAGCCTATTTTTCCGACCTCAAGCTTTGTCTACGCAAGCGCTGCTGAAGCGGCGCGTAAGTTCGGTGGGCATGAGCCGGGTAACGTTTACTCGCGCTTTACCAACCCTACGGTGCATACCTTTGAGCGCCGCCTAGCGGCTCTTGAGGGTGGCGAGCGCTGTGTCGCCACCAGCTCGGGCATGTCAGCGATTCTTTCCACCGTGCTGGCGCTGCTTTCAGCAGGTGATGAGATTGTGGCTTCCCGGTCGCTGTTTGGCTCGACAGTGAGTCTGTTTGATAAATACTTTGGTAAATTCGGTATTACCACGCGTTATGTTGAGCTTTCCAATGTTGCTGCGTGGGAAGCTGCCATTACCCCCAAAACGAGGCTACTGTTTGCCGAAACGCCCTCAAATCCGCTATCAGAAATTGCCGATATACCAGCCCTGGTAGCGTTGGCAAAGCGTCACGATGCGTTCTTGGCCATTGATAACTGCTTTCTTACCCCGGCGCTGCAGCAGCCACTGGCGTTAGGCGCCGATTTGGTTATTCACTCGGCGACCAAGTATTTGGACGGCCAAGGCCGTGCAGTCGGCGGTGCCGTGGTAGGTAGTCATGCACTGCTTGAAGAAGTCTTCGGCGTGGTACGCACTTGCGGGCCTTGCCTTAGCCCCTTCAACGCGTGGATTTTTACCAAGGGTCTGGAAACCCTGTCGCTGCGCATGAATGCTCACTGTGACAACGCCTTGACCCTGGCGCGCTGGCTAGATGCCCACCCGGCGGTTAACCAGGTGTTCTATAGCGGCCTGGAAAATCATCCCCAGCACTTTTTGGCTAAGCAACAGCAAAAAGGTTTTGGCGCCGTATTGGGTTTTGAAGTGAAGGGCGGCCAGGAGGGCGCGTGGCAGGTGATCGATGCGACGCGTATGCTTTCGATCACGGGCAACTTAGGTGATGTTAAAACTACCATTACTCATCCTGCGACGACGACCCATGGCCGTTTATCGGATATGCAGAAAGAAGCGGCGGGTATTTCGCCAGGGCTGATTCGTGTGGCGGTAGGCCTTGAGAGCCAGCAGGATATCCAGCGCGATCTTGCCCGTGGCCTGGATGTTCTCGCTGGCTAGTTGATAGTGAGCAATCCGGCGCGGTAACGAAAAACCCACCTTTGATGAAGGTGGGTTTTTCGTATTTCTGAAACTTAATGGATCATATCCTGTGCAAGCAAAGAACCATTATGTGTTTTAAGAAGCGTTGCGGTGGGGCAAATCCGATAGCGCAATCTGGTCTTCATTATTGGAAGAGCGATTGATGTGCGAGCTCGGAGCAACAACGCTGTTTTTCTCTGCACCGCCATTAACCAAAGGCAAATCAGCCGGTGTCATGTGCAAAGTGTCAGCGCTGTAATTCGCTGAAGAGCTAGGGTGAACAATCTGGTTAAGTTCGCCAGAGCCCTGTTCAGCTAGGACAGCAGTAGAAGTCAATGTCATGGCAATAGCGGTGATAAGGGTGATTTTTTTCATGATTGGCGCTCTCTAATAGAAAATTTGTGTGCAGCTGTTTGATGACGCTGCACGATGCCTCTTAGGACATGCGATAATAGTAAGCGTGCAAACAAAATAATAAAATTGAATAAAATTGCTTATATTTTCTTAAATTATTCACTTTTTTAGAATGAATTGTCGGGTCCATTTTACAAAAGCGCTGCGTAAAAATTGTTAGCCGATTATTCAATGGTTTTTACGAATGAAATATTCTGCTTTTTTCAGAGGTTTTCAGTAGCCTATAGCGGTAAGGTTCACGGCATGATGAATAATGTAACGAATAGCGTAATCCCAGCTCTGATAAGTGCGTTGGCGAAGCTAGAGTCGTCATAGAGAAGTTGAAGTATCCATAGAAAAGAAGTAGTCATAGATAAAATGAGGAATAGCATAATGTTGCGGAACAGTCGCAGCGGATGGGGGTTGATCAGTATTCTATTTCACTGGCTAAGCGCGCTGACCATTATTGGACTGTTTGCGTTGGGCTGGTGGATGACCGATTTGGGCTATTATGACCCTTGGTATAACCAGGGGCCCTGGGTACACCGCTCAATTGGTATCCTGCTGCTGTTTGCCACACTGGCGCGTTTGGTATGGCGCTTCGTCCAGCCGACACCCCGTGCAGAGGGAAGCCGTTTGGAAACTATTGCGGCTCATCTCGGTCATATTCTCCTTTATTTGCTTGTATTAGCGGTCATGGTGAGTGGCTACTTAATCTCTACCGCCGATGGTCGTGGTATCAGTGTATTTGGTTGGTTTGAAGTGCCTGCGCTGTTATATGACTTGCCTAATCAGGCAAGCTTGGCAGGTGACATCCATTGGTACAGCGCATTGGCGCTAATGATTCTTGCCGGTGGGCATGCGCTCGCAGCGCTCAAGCACCATTGGTTGGACAAGCACGCCACGCTGGTGCGCATGCTTAATCCAGTCTATAGCATGCGCTCTGATTCAAAGTCGTAAGATAGATTCGTTTTGACCGGCGTGAAGGCGATATTCGCCTGTCACGGTGTTTATTAAGTAACCCAAGGAGTTGTTTATTATGTTGAAGAAGACTGCATTTGCCACTGCGATTGCCGCCGCGGCGCTGGTACCATTGAGTCAGGCCCAGGCAGCTGACTATCAAATCGATACCGAAGGCCAGCACGCTTTCGTTCAATTTAAAATTTCACACCTGGGTTTCTCTTACATCCTGGGCAGCTTTGAAGAGTTTGATGGCCAGTTTGCTTACGATCCTGAAAACCTCGATGCCTCCTCTGCCGAAATCGAAGTGCAGGTTAATAGCCTGACCAGCAACCACGCTGAGCGTGATCGCCATATCTTAAGCGATGACTTCCTCAATGCTAGCGAGTTCCCCACCGCTACGTTCACCTCAACAGGCTTTGAATCAACTGGCGAGAATGAAGGTGTGCTAACCGGTGACCTGACCCTACACGGCGAAACCCAGGAAATTGAAATGCCGGTGACGTTGATGGGTGAAGGCGATGACCCTTGGGGCAATTACCGTGCTGGTTTTGAAGGCAGCACTACGCTGACTCTGGGTGATTACGGCATCGATATGAGCGATTTCCCTGAATCGATGCATGAACTTGAGCTATACGTCACGTTTGAAGGTATTCGTCAGTAAAGAGTATGTTCAGTTAAGCGCCATCACCCCGTTAGGGGTGGTGGCGTTTTTGCGTTTAAGGTAAATGAAAGGAGAGTTGACTTGGCAATTGTTATGCCGCAACGCGAGTTGGCGATAACCCTATGGCGACAAACCTGGCCGATGGCCATCGGGGTGCTGGCGCTATTGGGTTTTCAACTTGTTGATAGCGCATTTATTGCCAGACTTGGGACTGCACCGCTAGCCGCGCAGTCGTTTACGTTTCCGCTTTCATTCCTGATTATCGGTATCCAGGTTGGCATGGGGATAGCGATTGCCGCACTTATTTCTCGGGCCTTGGGCGCAGGTGAAGAGGCGCGCGCCAAGCGGTTGAGCAGTTTGGTGTTAATGGCAGGCGGTGGAGTGATTGGGCTATTGTCGATCGCTTTGTGGCTCTTTCATGTGTCTATTTTCCAATTGCTGGGGGCTGATGAAGCGACCCTTGGCTACATTCGAATTTACTGGGGGCCGCAGCTATTATCAGCCTGGCTGGGGGCGCTCCTCTATTTTAGTTACAGTGTCTTTCGTGCCCACGGTGATACCCGTCTACCGGGCAAAATGATGGTGCTGAGTAGCCTTGTCAATCTTGTGCTAGATCCTGTGCTGATTTTTGGTGTTGGCAGCTGGCAGGGCTGGGGGTTGCCAGGTGCTGCCTGGGCAACCGCGATTGCCTTTTCAGTGGGGCTGGTGGTGACCACGCGCAAATTATTCAAGCGCCAGTGGGCATCGCAACAGGGTTTGTGGCGAGAGGCGAAGCAGTCGTGGCGGCCGTTTGCCGGCATTGCCGCTCCCGCTATGGTTAGCCAACTGATGCCACCCTTGGCGGCGATGTTGGCTATCTCCGTAGTGGCGGGGCTGGGTGAAAGTGAAGTGGCTGCCTGGGGCTTGGCGAGCCGGTTGGAAACACTATCGCTGATGGTCATTCTGGCCATGACCATGTCGCTGCCGCCTTGGTTGGGGCGTTGCTACGGCGCCGGTGATTGGGGCCAGATACAGCAGTTGATGCGCTTGGCGGTTAAGGTCGCGCTAGTTTGGCAGCTAGGCCTGGGCGTGTTACTAGCGTTAGGAGCGCCCTGGCTGGCTATAGCGTTAGCGGGCAACCCGGATGTGCAAAGCGAACTGACGGTGTTGATCCGCTTTCTACTGCCTAGCTATGCTGCACTGGGGCTCTGCATGCTGGTAGTGTCAGCGGGCAACGCTTTAGGTTGGCCATTACGTGCCATGCTGCTATCCAGCGCGCGGCTGTTTATTTGCTATTTACCCTGTCTCTGGTTGGGCTCGCAGTTGTTCGGTTGGTTGGGCTTAGCTGCGGGCGCCGCTATAGGCAATCTGCTGGCGGGTTTAATGTCATGGCAAGTGATGTGGCGTATTCTGTCCCGCCCGCATCGGCAGGCGGGATTCGGCAATTAACGCAGGCGTGCAGCTTCTTGAAAGGAGAAGTATATAAACAGCAGCGCCATGCCCAGATAGCCCATCACAAATTCAGGAGCGGCATTGAAGGCCAGCTCCGGGGCGTGCATTAGTCCAACGAACGAAAATCCCGCGGCAATAGCGGCAAACGCAGCAGCTCGTCGGAACTGGTGGTCAATCACCGACACCGTCATGGCACCGAGCAGAATAGCCATAAACATGGCCCCTTGGCCCATCACCACAATGGCGCTGGATATATCAGTGACGACCTCGCCTGCCCCGCGGTTAAAGCGCGTCATTACGTAGTTGGCGAAGTAGGGCAGCATGGCCAGCGCCACAGCGGGGTAGTAGCGTGTATCGTTGGCTTGGAAGGCGGTGGCAATCATCGACATGCCGACAAACACTAAAATCGGGGCGACCACCGAAACGGGAATAATGGCGGCCAGGGCGGCGATTAGGCCGAACATGGTCGCCAGCGCATATACTGCACCGTTGAGCAGACTGTAGCCACGGCCCGCGCCCATCCACTTGGCTCCAACGGTGGCAATATAGACCGTGGTAGGAAACACGCCGCCAAACAGCGCGCCGATCATGGTGCCTGCGCCATCGACTGCCTGGCACTCACGCACATCGTACTTATCGCCTGCGGCTTCCATTGCCTCTACGTTGTTCATCGTCTCTATGGCGTTGTATAGCGTAATCGGCAGCACCACGGTGAGTACTGCAAGCATGCTGGTTAGCAGTAACCCCAGCCCTTCAAACCAGGCCAGATTGGGAAGCAATGGATAAAAGCCTAGGTGGGTAAAGGCATCGCTAAAGCGTTCGCTACCGGCATCGCCAATCAAATAGGCCATGGCAGTACCGACGATGATGGCGAAGAGCGAGGTGGGTAGTTTAAACGGCATGCTTACTCTGGCGACCAAGCCAACAATAATGATCGCTAACACCAGAAGGCCGATAATCGGCATTTCCAGCGTTTTGAACAGCATTTCTCCAGCGATGAAAGTAAGTGCGACGCCGGCTACAGCGCCGAGCATAGCGGCTCGAGGCAGGTGATGCTGCACCCAGCGGCCAATCACGCTTATGGCGGCTTCAATGGCACCGCTAATAAAGCAGGCCGCAACGGCTACTTTCCAGGCCATTTCCGCATCGCCGGTCAATTGTTTAGCGGGTAGCAGCACGCCGAATAGGAATACGAACATCACCGGTGTTGAAATACCGTATGAGAGTGCCGTCACATCAGCGCGGTTCTCCTTGCGTGCCAGCCTGGCTGCGCTCCAGGCGTAGTAGAAGTTGCCCACCATCACGGCTACCGCTGCCCCTGGCAGCACTTGCCCATATACGATAGATGAGGGAAACCCCATGCCTAACATGGTGATGGCGATAATCACAAAGTTGGCGATGTTGTTTTGAAACAGTGCAAAGAAGGCGTCGGTATCTTCTTTTTTGTACCACGGGTAGTAAGTGCTGGCAGCCGCCATGATAGGCCTCTTAGTTATGGTGTGTTGTATACAAGGCAACGTTGAGTGTGCCGAAGTATTGACTAATCGGTCAAGCATGGCAGCATACAAAAACGCCCAGGAGGGCCTGGGCGTTTGTTCGTGCTCTAATGCTCGGTGTGGTCTAACTAGTCGTTTACAGCGGCGATTGCTTTGGCCAGGTAGGGGAGATTCTCCTGGGAGAAGCCCGCCACGTTAGCGCGGCCTGAACGCACCATGTAGATACCAAATTCATCGCGCAGGCGATCCACCTGTTCTGGCGTTAACCCGGTATACGAGAACATACCGCGCTGTTCGGCGACGCAGGCGTACTTCTGGTCCAACCCGTAAGGCTTCAAGGCTTCGACAAAATCGCGGCGCAGCGTGTTGATACGGTCGCGCATCTCTGTCAGCTCATCACGCCATAGTTCAGTCAGCTCTGCGTCGTGGAGAATCTCACTGACGATAGCGCTGCCGTGAGCGGGCGGGTTTGAGTAGTTTTCCCGGGCAACGATCGCGACCTGAGAGCGTATGTTATCCATCTGCTCGCTGTCTTTTGCCACCATGATTAAACAGCCGGTACGCTCGCAGTAAATACCGAAGTTTTTCGAGCAGGAACTGGTGATGATCGCCTCTTCAAGATGTTCTGCCAGTAAGCGTACGCCATAGGCGTCTTCGTCCAAGCCTTCACCAAAGCCTTGGTAAGCGAAATCGATTAGCGGCAGTAGCTTACGCTCACGAACGATCTCTAGAACTTCCTGCCACTGGTCGTGAGAAAGGTCAAAACCCGTCGGGTTGTGGCAGCAAGCGTGGAGTACCACCACATCGCCTTCTGGAATACTTTTAAGCGCGGCCCGCATGCCGTCAAAATCGAGGCGATTGTCTGGATCAACGTAAGGATACTTGTGCAGCTCAATACCGGCAGCGGTGAAAATTCCGTGGTGGTTGGGCCACGTTGGGTCGCTTACCCAGATACCTTTACCCGGCAGTTGGGAGGAAATGAAGTCGGCTGCTAAGCGCAGTGCACCGGTACCACCCGGCGACTGAGTAGCACTGGCGCGGTTGGCTTTCAGCACCGGTGACTCAGCGCCGAATACCATGGGAAGGACGACCTCGCCATAGCTGGGGGCGCCGTGAGAGCCAATATAGGTTTTCGTCGTTTCATTCTTGAGCAGGCGAGCTTCTGCTTCCTTGACGGCGCGCATTACCGGCGTATTGCCTTGAGTATCACGGTAAACACCAACGCCTAGATCCACTTTTTGTGGATTGGTATCTTTTTTGAAAGCTTCGATTAGCCCGAGAATGGCGTCTCCTGGGACTCGCTCAATATGCTCAAACATTTAGTCGGCTACCTCGTCGGTTCTGGCGGCAAGAATGAAGTCATTTAAATGCAGGCCTTTAATGGCATGAGACCACCATAAAACGGTGACTTTCCCCCATTCAGTGGTAATCACGGGATGATGACCAGCCTGCTCTGCAATATCGCCAACGCGCTGGGTGAATGCTAGAGCGCTGGCAAAGTCACGAAAGTTAAAACGCCGCGACAGCTTCATGATGCCATCGTGCTCGACAATCTGCCACTGGCTGAGGCTTTTTAGCCGCTCTTCAGCTTCAGTTTGACTTAATGGATGGGTACTTTTACTGCAAGGTTCGCAGGTGGATTTGGCGAGCGTTGACATTGGTAAGCTCCTACATTGGGGATGTTTACCTAGCGTAGAAGGCATACGCCGTCGCGACCAACGTCTTTGGTACTGTGCATTGAAAGGTAAGTTTTAAACGAGGCGTTATGGGTATTTAGTGATAAAATTAACTACTTTTTGCATATTAAAAACCTTTTTTATTCCTGAGGTGGATTCTTGGAAGCAGGACGAGAGCAAAATACGCAACCAGCAGGCATGGTCAGTTTGGTAGGAGGAGGGCCCGGCGATCCGGAATTACTGACGTTAAAAGCCTATAAACGTCTGCAGTCCGCTGAAGTAGTGCTCTATGATCGTTTAGTGAGCGATGAGGTTGTCGCGTTTATACCGCACCAGGCACAGCGTTTTTACGTCGGCAAAGCGCGCTCGCTGCATAGCGTTCCTCAGGATGGTATCAATCAAGCGTTGGTCAAGTGGGCTAAGCAAGGGAAGCGAGTAGTGCGCCTTAAAGGCGGTGATCCGTTCATTTTTGGCCGTGGAGGAGAAGAGCTTGAAGCCTTGGTGGCCGCCCAGGTGAGCGTTGAGGTTATTCCGGGGGTGACCGCTGCATCCGGCTGTGCTGCCTATGCGGGCATTCCACTGACCCACCGTGATCATGCGCAGTCAGTGCGTTTTGTCACCGGTCATCTAAAGCATGGCGAATGTGAGTTGGATTGGGATGCGCTCGCGCGGCCTGGCCAGACGCTAGTGTTTTATATGGGGTTAGGCAGTGTCAATCTTATTAGTCAGGCACTTATGGAGCATGGTTTGACGCCTGAAACACCGCTAGCCCTGGTGGAGCAAGGGACTACGCGCCAACAACAGACCCATATTGGGTCACTATCAGCACTGCCGGGCGCGTTTTTGGCAGGCCATATTAAACCGCCTACGCTATTAATAGTAGGTAGCGTGGTGTCGCTACACTCGACGCTGAATTGGTTTGATTCACTTAACGGTCAGGCATCAGGTTTTCATGAAGGCAAGCATCCACCTCCTGTCAGTCATGATTAGGTTTTTTTGTGCTTGAATGGTAACGCTACAGCAACATTTATATACGATTTTGCAAACATACTGGCTAGATACAGTGAGCTGTGTATGCTGAAAGGGAGATTATCCACGGCTAGCGCATTATAAACACAGTTGATTATCGCGCAGCGGATTATCGTTAGCACGGGCAAATGCAAGCTTAGACCATAGAGGAACGTACAATGTCAGAAACAAACTCTACTGATAACCAGCCACCGGCCAACAAGCCAGAGCCCTCTAATAAGCCAGACTCGGCAAAGAAATCAGACATGAAAACTCTCTTTCAAGATAACCGTGTAAAAGCGATAGCCGGTATCGCGGCTATCGCGGTTATTTGGGCGATTATGGCGCAATCCAATTCGGGGACTCACCAGGAGCGCGTCGGCAGTTTAGAGCAGCAACTGGCGAGTGCCGAGCAAGAAAATGATCAGCTAAGTCAGCGTATTGCCGAAATTGAGGAGGCCGAAACCAATCTGGTCGCGCTGCAAGAAGAGACGGCATCTCTGGAAGAGCAGCAGAGTGAGGCTCGCTCATCGTTGGAGAGCTCCCAAAGTGAAGTCAGTGATGTACAGTCGCGCTTAGAAGAGCTTGAATCTGAGCGCTCTGCGCTTGAAGGAGAGGTAGCGTCTTTAAACGAGCAAGCCGAGAGCGCCGAAAGCAATATGACGGCACTGCGCGAAGAGCGTGAAGAGATAACGACGGCTCGGGATGAGGCTGAAAGTACTCTCCAGGAAGTTGAAAAAGCGCGTCAGAGCGCCGAAGAGGCTCGTCAGGAAGCCGAAGCGGCCCGTCAGGACGCTGAGCAGCAGCGTCAGGAAGCGGTTGAAGAGCTGAATGCTACTGAAGAAGCAGTATCTGGGTTGGAAGATCAAATTAGCCAAGCCAACGAAGAGCTTAGTGTCCTTGAAGAAGAAATCTCGACAGTTCAAAGCGAGCTTGATGAGCTGAAGAGTGAGCGCGATTCATTAACCAGCGAGCGTAATGAGCTGCAAAATGAAGTCGACTCACTGACTGAACAGCGTAACGAGGAAGAGCAAAGTTTAAGTCAAGTGCGCAGTGAATTAGACGATGTAACGGTTGCACTGGAGATGGGGCGTGAAGAAGTAGCTAACGTCGAGAGTGATATTGAAGACCGTGAAAGTCAGTTGGAGCGCCTTGAGAGCCAGCTTGGCGAATGGCGCGATGAGCTATCAACATTAGACAGCCGCTTATCAGATGCAGAAGCGTCGGCTAGTGACGATGCTTCATCTTCGCAAGGCAGCTCGTCTGACGAAAGTGCCAACGACAGCGATGGGGGTAGTGAAGAATCTCAGCAAAACGCTGGTTAAACGCCGTTATGCAGTAACGCTTCTAGGTTAATCAATCATGTAAGCGGTGAGAGCGGGTGTCGGGAAGCTGGCATCCGCTTTCTTGTTGTTGGTTTATGAATGTGTCCCTGAGGAGTATCATTAACGCACGTAAAATATGAGCCCAAATGAGGAGTGCCATTGAATGGATGGGGTTAAGCATATTATCGCAGTGGCATCGGGTAAGGGCGGCGTGGGTAAATCCACCGTCACCGTAAACCTGGCGCTAGCATTAGCGGCACAGGGATATCGCGTAGGTGTTCTTGATGCTGACATCTATGGCCCCAGCCAGGCACAAATGCTCGGCGTTAAAGAGGGTGTTCGCCCGCAGGCCGCTGGTAATGATAAGTTTCTGCCACTGGAAGCCCATGGCGTCCAGGCGATGTCGATGGCGTTCATGGTGAATACTCGTGAACCGATGGTTTGGCGCGGGCCTATGGTGGTGGGCGCATTCCAGCAGATGCTAACGCAAACCCAGTGGGATAATCTCGATTTTCTATTGATCGATATGCCACCAGGAACCGGTGATATTCAGCTAACGCTGGCACAAAAAGTACCGGTGGCCGGCGCGGTAATTGTGACTACGCCGCAGGATATTGCGCTATTAGATGCCCGTAAAGGGATCGAAATGTTCCGTAAGGTTAACGTTCCGGTGCTGGGCGTGGTGGAAAATATGAGCCTCTACCACTGCGAAAATTGCGGCCATGAAGCGGCTATTTTCGGTACCGGCGGCGGAGATAACATTGCCCAAGAGTACGACACGCAGGTGCTGGGTCGACTACCGCTAACGCTTTCTATCCGTGAGTTAACCGATTCAGGACGACCTAGCGTTATCTCTGAGCCGGAAGGGTCGGTAAGCCAAACTTTTGCTGTGATCGCCCAAAAAGTGGCCGAGGCAGTAAGTGCCCATCAGGGCGATGCTCCCACAATTTCTTTTAGCGAGTGATGATGTAACACATGAGTATCAAATCTGATAAGTGGATTCGTCGCATGGCAAAGAGCGACGCGATGATTGAGCCTTTTGAAGCCGAGCAGGTGCGCTATGTGAACGATCAGCGTGTTATCTCCTACGGCACTTCAAGCTACGGTTATGACGTGCGTTGCGCTGATGAATTTAAAGTGTTTACCAATATTCACTCGGCGATCGTTGACCCGAAAGCGTTTGATGCGAACAGCTTTGTCGATATAAAAGGCGACATGTGCATTATTCCGCCTAACTCATTCGCGTTGGCGCGCACGGTGGAGTACTTCCGTATTCCACGCAATGTGCTCACCATTTGCTTGGGGAAATCCACCTACGCGCGCTGCGGTATCATTGTTAACGTCACGCCGCTGGAGCCCGAGTGGGAAGGACACGTGACCTTGGAATTCTCTAACACTACCAATCTGCCAGCGAAAATTTATGCCCATGAGGGCGTCGCGCAGATGCTGTTTTTGGAGTCCGATGAAGTGTGCGAAACGTCGTATAAAGACCGTGGCGGCAAGTATATGGGCCAACGCGGCGTGACTCTGCCGCGCACTTAATCATACTGTTCCCCACAAAACTGTCCTCTACAAAACTGCGCTCTATAAAAAAGCGCCTTACGATGATGTATGTCCGTAAGGCGCTTTTTAGTGTCTGATTCACACGCTGATGTTAAGACTCTTCGTCAAGCTCCTCATCAAGCTCTTCGGCTGCATCAGCGTGGGAAAGTCGCATACCGTGCTCAGGGAGCCGATGGCCGTCCATTTTGGCGCCTTCGGCGCTGAACTGCAGCCTGCCTTCCAAGAACCACTGTACCGCAATCGGATAGATCAAGTGCTCGCGGGAGCGAATCTTCTCTTGCAGCGTTTCTACCGTATCGTCAGCGCTGACCTGCAGCTCGGCTTGAAGGACCACCGGCCCGCCATCAAGCTCTTCGGTGACGAAATGAACGCTGCAACCGTGGTTGGTAACGCCATCGGCGAGAGCCCGGGCATGGGTGTTGAGCCCTTGATAATCCGGCAGCAGCGAAGGATGGATATTCAGCATGCGACCGAGAAAGCGCTGCACAAAGCGAGGCGTTAAAATACGCATAAAGCCCGCCAATACAATCAAGTCGGGCTCGTGACGCTCAATGACTTTGATCAAAGCGCCGTCATAGGCTTCACGGCTATCATATTCGCGATGGGGAAGAGCGACCGCTTCAATACCCGCTTCGTGAGCGCGCTTCAGGCCATAGGCATCAGCGATATTGGAAATGACCGCCACAATTTCACCGCCGCCTAAACGGTCGTGGGACTGGGCATCAATCAGCGCTTGTAGATTACTGCCGCTGCCTGAAATAAGCACCACGATGCGGCGGGCGCCGAGAGGCTCTGGGGTAACATCTTTAATGGTATCGCTTTGGTAGTCCATGTTGCTCATACCGAGAGGTTCTCCAGAATAACGGCTTCCTCTTGGCGCTTAACAATCTGACCCAAATGGTAGACAGATTCGCCCTCGGCTTCCAGGTGAGCCATTGCCTGCTCGGCCTGATGCTGGGGCACTACGACCACCATGCCAATTCCGCAGTTCAACACGCGGTGCATTTCCGTTTCGTTGACATTGCCGTTGGCTTGTAACCAGTCAAACACCGCAGGGCGCTGCCAACTGTTAATGTCGATATGCGCAGCGAGGTCATCGGGCAGCACGCGGGGAATGTTTTCTAGCAGCCCGCCGCCCGTAATGTGCGATAAAGCGTGTACGGCAATATCGCTACTGCGCATTAAAGAGAGCAGTGATTTTACGTAGATACGCGTTGGTGCCATCAGCGCATCACCAAGAGGTTTACCCTGAATGTCGGTCGTTAAAGACGCGTTACTGACCTCGAGAATTTTACGAATCAGCGAGTAGCCGTTGGAGTGTGGTCCTGACGATGCCAACCCCAGTATTACATCTCCTGCGGCAACTTTGCTGCCATCTAAAATATCGGCTTTTTCAACCACACCCACACAAAAGCCTGCTAAATCGTAGTCGCTGCCTTCATACATGCCGGGCATTTCGGCGGTTTCGCCGCCCACAAGGGCACAGCCAGCCAGTTCGCAGCCGGCACCAATGCCGGTAACGACATCGGCAGCAATATCCACATCAAGCTTACCCGTGGCATAGTAGTCAAGGAACAGTAGCGGCTCGGCTCCGGCTACGATTAAATCGTTGACACACATGGCGACTAAATCAATACCAATGGTGTCGTGTTTGCCAAGGTCCATTGCGAGACGCAGTTTAGTGCCTACGCCGTCGGTACCCGAGACGAGAACGGGTTGTCGGTAACCTGCTGGGATTTCGCAAAGCGCGCCAAAACCGCCTAATCCGCCCATTACTTCTGGGCGAGTCGTGCGTTTGGCAACGTGTTTAATGCGGTCAACCAAGGCGTTACCGGCATCAATATCGACGCCTGCGTCCTTATAGCTGAGGGAAGGAGTAGCCGAAGAAGAGGAGGTCTCGGTCATGACAGATCCTGTGAGGCAAATAACGGTGCGGTAGTGCTGGCGACATGGCCAGTGCTGGGCTTAACTTCGGCTGATTGTATCACCCAGCGGCTCGCGCCGCACCGCCGTCGGGCACGATGAAAAGCTTACGAGCGACTTTCGCTCATATGCGGCATAGTAGACATGAGTAGCAATAGTAGCGATGCGTAAAACAGTCGTAATAAGCGAATGTATGCGGATTAAATCCAAGGTTGAGAGGGAACTATGCGGAATTCTTGGTGGGGTATCCTGTTTCTGGTGGTGATTGGCGGTTTGATTTTTTTGTTAGATGCCGTATTGATGCCTTTTATTGCCGGGATGATTCTCGCTTACTTAGCCGACCCGTTGGCAGACCGGTTCCAACGCTGGGGCATGAACCGGCCCTTAGCGGTTAGCAGCGTGTTTTTGGTTCTGCTGTTAGTGCTTGTGGCGAGTTTATTGATATTGATACCGCTGTTGGTCCAGCAGTTGAAACAGCTGGGAGAGGCAATTCCCGGTATCTTCGCCTGGGTAGAAAATGTACTTGCCCCACAAGTAGAGGTCTGGACAGGTTACGACCTAACCGCGGAGTTAACCAATGTCCGTGAAACCCTGGTTGAAAACTGGCGAGACGCAGGCGGCTACTTAGCACAAGCGCTGGGGCAAATTGGTCGGTCGGGAATGGCGTTTGTATCCTGGATCACCTATGTCGCCTTGATTCCGGTCGTTACCTTCTATTTGCTTTTGGATTGGGATCGGCTACTTGGCAATATCGCTAACTTAATACCACGCCATTGGGCGGACGATACCTTCCGCCTAGCTCGCCGCTGCGATGAAGTGTTGTCATCTTTTTTACGTGGTCAGCTACTGGTGATGCTGTGTTTGGGAATTATCTACGCAGTTGGCCTGACGCTGATGGGGCTGAATTTTGGCCTGCTGATTGGCTTTGTATCCGGGTTGGTGAGTATCGTGCCGTTCTTGGGTTTTATTGTCGGCTTGGTCATTGCCTTGGTTGTCGCGCTTTTTCAGTACGCTACTTGGTGGGCGGTAGCTGGCGTTATTCTGGTATTCAGTATTGGACAAATGGCTGAAAGCGTCATTCTCCAGCCTAAACTGCTCGGTGATAAGATTGGTCTGCACCCCGTTGCAGTGATTTTTGCTGTTCTGGCAGGGGGCAACCTATTTGGATTAACGGGGGTGCTGCTGGCGCTTCCGATTGCAGCGGTCATCCTCGTGCTGCTTAAGGAAGTGAAAGTTCGCTATCAGGATAGCGAGCTTTACGATGAGCACAATGCTGATGATCAGACAATCATCGAGGTCAGTTCTTCGTATCATGATGAGCTGGGACATCGTGATGAACGGGAGTCACCATGAGCCGAATACCGGCACAGCTTCCTTTGGGAATTGGGCTGCGCGATGATGCAACCTTTGATAACTTTTACGTGGCGCGGTCAAACGCGCCGCTGGTTGAGCACCTTACAAAGCAGTTAGCTTCAGGAGGGGAGCAGTTTTTATATCTATGGGGCGCACCAGGGGTTGGTCGAAGTCATTTGCTTCAGGCAGCATGTCACGCGGCGTCAGATGTTGATAAACGTGCACTTTATTTACCCTTGGCCGATTTGGGCCACTTTCCGCCGCTAATGCTGGAAGATATCGAGCGTCTGGATCTTGTCGCCATTGATGATCTGGAGTGTGTAATAGGGCGTAAGCGCTGGGAAGAGGCGCTGTTTCACGCTTTTAACCGGCTCAGAGATGCTGGCAAGAAGTTAGTGATTGTATCTAGCGTACCCCCACGGCAATTAGATGTGGTGTTGGCCGATTTAGCCTCGCGCTTAACGTGGGGCGTTACTTTTCACGTCCATCCTTTAGATGACGACGATGAACGTCTAGCGGCTCTTAAATTACGAGCCAGCGTGCGGGGTTTGCAGTTACCGGATGATGTGGGGCGCTATATTTTGCATCGAGGTCCGCGCGAGTTAGGTGAATTGTGCCGCGCGGTAGAAACCCTAGATAAAGCCTCGCTAACTGCTAAGCGGAAACTGACCATTCCGTTTGTGAAATCTGCCCTTAATTGGTAACGCTGGTTATGCGGCATCCCATTGTTAAGCAGTACAGGGTTAAGAAGCACAGACGCTAAAATGCCACCGTGGCTAGGGCCAACGGTGGCATTTTGTACTACTTACCAGCTTACCCATTCAGTAGCGGTTAAGCAGTTTTGCTCATCTTGCTAGCGGCTGTTTGCGCCTGCTTGACGTTATCTTCAGTAATTTTCTGGCTTTTTTGAATAAAGTCTTGCTGTAGTGAAACGACTTTATCCGCATCGCCTTTGGCGCGCTCAGCCAGCTCTTTAGCGACTTTCTGTTGACCTTCCATGTAGCTGCGAAGACCTTCAGCGTCTTTCACTTCCATCATTTGACGCATTTGCGCAATGCCGGTATCAACGTAGGCTTTGCTAGCATCCATTTGAGCGTTGATCATTTTTTCGCTGTAATCAATGCTCAATGCCATGTAGGCGCGTACGGGTGCCATGAACATATTGTCAAACTGCTGAGTCATTTCGTTAGTATTTAAAGTGCGCATCGTCATACCCTCCAGGGTTTCGTCTTGCCAAAAGCAGCTATCCTGAGGTTGGCGCTGCTTATTAATGAGTTAGCTTTTTAAGCTATCTTGCGGTGCAGCATAGCAAGTCTTTTTGTGCAGCGCAACATTTTCGTTTAGTGCATTGTAATGGCGGTGGTTAACACCCATAACGAACGATATGGCGGTGCTGATCTCAAAGCCTTAACAGCCGCATTTTCAGAGGAGAGCAAGCAATGGCAACACGTATGGAACGCGACAGCATGGGTGAGCTAGCAGTACCTGAGGATGCGCTTTACGGAGCGCAGACGCAGCGGGCAATTAATAACTTTCCTGTTTCTCATTCGCCCATGCCCCCGGCCTTTATACACGCGGTTGCTCGTATCAAACTAGCGGCCGCGCGTGCCAATCAAGCGTTAGGAGAGCTCGATAGTGCGCGGGGTGAAGCTATTCAAAAAGCCGCCCGTGAAGTACTAACCGGCAAATACGACCAGCACTTCCCCATCGACGTATTTCAAACCGGTTCAGGCACCTCGACCAATATGAACGTTAATGAGGTATTGGCGACCTTAGCAAGCAGGGAGGGTGTAGACGTAACACCCAACGATCACGTCAATATGGGGCAGTCGAGTAATGATGTGATACCTACGGCAATTCATCTGTCAGCGGCCATCGCAGTGCATGAATCGCTGCGCCCAGCCCTTGTTCACCTGCGAGATACGGTTGATCAGCGTGCTAGCGAGCTAAGCCATGTGGTCAAAACAGGCCGCACACACTTAATGGACGCCATGCCGCTGCGAATGGATCAAGAGTTGGGCGCCTGGTCGAGCCAATTGAGCCAAGCGATTGAACGCTTCGATAGCACCATGAAAAGGCTTTGCCGTATAGCGCAGGGTGGAACGGCTGTAGGCACCGGTATAAATGCGCCCGCCGGATTTGCCGAGCGGGTGGCTCAAGAGCTAAGTGAGCAGACAGGGTTGATGTTCACTCCTAACGATAGTTTTTTTGCCAGCCTCTCTTCACAAGATGCCGCCGTAGAGCTTTCAGGGCAGTTAAAAGGTTTGGCGTGCGTGATTATGAAAATTGCCAATGACCTGCGCTGGATGAACTCGGGTCCGCTGGCTGGGTTGGGGGAGATAGAGCTTGAGGCGCTTCAGCCCGGCAGCTCTATTATGCCTGGAAAAGTGAATCCGGTTATCCCCGAGTCGGCTGCTCAGTCGGCTGCGCAAGTCATTGGCTTGGATACGGCGATTACCGTTGCCGGGCAAAGCGGCAATTTTCAATTGAACGTGATGCTGCCCTTGGTGGCGTCCAATTTATTGACATCGATTAGTTTGATGAGCAATACCTCAAGGCTGCTTGCAGATAGGGCGATTGCGACCTTTAAGGTGCGGGAGGATAACCTAAAAGGCCCGCTCGCTAAGAACCCCATTTTGGTCACGGCGCTAAATGGCGTCATTGGTTATAACGCTGCTGCCACCATTGCTAAAGAGGCCTATCAAGCAGGACGACCCATTATCGATGTCGCGGAGGAGAAGACCGAGCTTGATCGGGAAACGTTAGAGCGGCTACTCGATCCAGCCGTGTTAACCAAGGGAGGCATACCTGAGTAACGCGGCGAGGTCAGATAGTTGGCGCTTAGGTTTCTTGCTGCTCGGTTTTGCCTTCCTGAATCGTTTCGCTAGCCTCGCTACGCTCCTCGGCATCGGCTTCGGGCGTTTCATGCTCGTCTTTGCGCGAGGGGCGATAGCATAAGGTGGCCAAAATAGGGAAATGATCAGAGCCGAAATAGTTGAGCCGCTGCATGCCCACCAGGGTGAAGTGTTCGGTCACAAAGATGTGGTCCAGAGGCCAGCGCAACATGGGGTATTTGGCATGAAAGGTACTGTACAAGCCTCGCCCTTGACGAGGATCAAGCATACCGCCGATTCGGCAAAATAGCCGCGTAGTACGTGACCAGGCCACGTCATTGAGATCCCCGGCCACCAGCGTCGGCTGAGGGTCCTCGTGAATTTTTTTGCCCACCAATAACAGTTCGGCATCACGCCAAAGAGATTT
The DNA here is from genome assembly GCF_031010195.1 of Halomonas sp. SpR8. GTDB lineage: Bacteria > Pseudomonadota > Gammaproteobacteria > Pseudomonadales > Halomonadaceae > Vreelandella. Next base: position 229,332 of record NZ_JAUAMC010000007.1, read on the forward strand.
CTCACTCTCACTGGGAGCCGGCGGGCGGGGATGAAGCGCATAAAAACGAATACTTTCACCGTTGGCAAGCGTTACCCGGGTATGGATGGACGGGATATCATCCTGAATTAGCCACTCCACCGAGGTGTCCGTTAGTTCCAAATGTGAGTAGAGATGCATGCCGTAAAGATTGTCTAACGGGATTTTAACGCTATTGGGCCACTGCTCAGCCAGGGCGGGATCTAACTGGCCTTGCCACCACTGATCAGACTCAAGCGTCAGCACGATGTCCGGCTTGTGCTGCTTGATCATATCGATCAGCGGCTGTGACTGGCGGTTGGGGGTTAGCACATTGGCAATAAGCAGCGTGATGGTTTTATTTGGGTCGTTACTCTCGGCGGACTGAACCTGTACCGGCCACAGCCGTGTCCAGGGCAGAATGTAATAGCATTGAATGATTAACGTGATGCCTGCGGCGAGAAAAGCGCTCCATAGCCATGGGCCAGGCTCGACAAAGATGGCCGTGAGCACCCCGGTGATTAGCGCCAAGCTAGCGATTTGTAGGCGTGGAAATTCAAAACTGCGAATCCACCACCAGTGTAATTCGATGCGCGCAATGATCGTCGCTAACAGTAGTGCAATGGCTATGCATCCTAGCAAAATGCCCAGCATGGCTTATCTCCCTATAGATACCACCAAAACAGTGAAGCGCTTAGACTAGCGCTATAAGGATATAAGTGTCGAATTACCCGGCAATTTATAATCGTGTAGTTTCGCTAGCGAGAGAGGGTTTGCAAAGGAAAATAGCTTGCAATTCAGTGATGAGGGCGTAAAATACGCATCCGTTGCTAGGCATGCTTGCGAATAAAGAAATAGGACCATAGCTCAGTTGGTTAGAGCGCCACGTTGACATCGTGGAGGTCGGCGGTTCAAATCCGCCTGGTCCTACCAGCCTTTAAGACAACACCTCTTTTTAGGACCATAGCTCAGTTGGTTAGAGCGCCACGTTGACATCGTGGAGGTCGGCGGTTCAAATCCGCCTGGTCCTACCAGCTGTTATCAAAAACACCTCGGGTATTGCTGCCCGGGGTGTTTTTGTGTGGGGATTATTAAGATGCTCATCTAGAAGCAGGCAGATCGGTTTGTGCAATAAAAGTTGCCACCAACGATTCAATACCGGCTTGATCTTGTTCTGTGAAGCGCGATTGAAGAGGGCTATCCAAGTCGAGAACCCCCCATAAATAGCCATTCACCACGATTGGAACCACCAGTTCGGAGCGGGAATTGGCATCACAGGCAATGTGGTCGGCCACGGCATGTACATCGTCTACTCGCTGGGTGGTTTGCTGACGCGCTGCGGCGCCGCATACGCCTTTACTAAAGGGAATAGGGTGGCAGGCAGGTTGCCCCTGGAATGGCCCTAAGCCCAGCATCTCTGGCTGGCGCTGAAGATAAAAACCGACCCAGTTGAGGTCGCTAATCTGCTGGTGAATAAAAGCGCAGGTTTGGGCGCTGTTAGTCAGCCAGTCCCGCGTGTCGAGTAGCGCTTCGAGCTGTCGATTGAGGAGGAGATAGTCAACACTGGTTTGCATGGGATGCTCCGTTTCTACTAACGCAACAGGCCGACACTTTTGCATGGCAGTTACCTATGCGTGTCGGCCTGATGTTATTTAAGTATAGCTACTTCTAAGTTATAGCTACTTCGCGGTATTACTCGGTCCAACCAGGAACGGCGGCACCTTTGAACAGTTCTTCGGCTTTTTCAATCACTTCGTCGCGCTGATAAGCGTCGACCAACTGGCGAATCTCTTCGCGCTCTTCATCACCACCACGCACGGCGATCAGGTTGACGTAAGGGGACTCGGGACCCTCTTTGATCAACGCATCATCCAGACTTAAGCCTGCTGGCTGCGCGAATGTATTGTTGATGAACGCCATGTCGACATCGGGCAGTACGCGAGGAAGTTGAGCCGCTTCAATTTCGCGGAAGCGGAAGTCGCGAGGGTTTTCAGCGATGTCGATAGGGGTGGATTCGAGAAATTCGGGATCGTTAAGGGTGATCAGGCCCTCGTTGTGCATCAAAATCAGCGCACGACCTTCGTTGGAAGGGTCGTTGGGTAGGGCGATTTGGGCACCGTCGGGCAGATCGTCAATGCTGTCGTATTTCTCGGAGTAGGCACCAATCGGGTAAACGAAGGTGTAGCCAGCAATGGCTAAGTCGTAGCCACGGTCTTCAACCATCGACTGCAAGTAGGGTTCATGCTGATAAGCGTTGGCGTCTAGGCTGCCATCGGCCAGGGCGGCATTAGGGGTGACGTAATCGGTAAACTCTATGATTTCGACATCCAGATCGTACTCTTCTTTAGCGATACGCGCCGCGACTTCCATTACTTCGGTTTCTGGGCCCGCCACGGTGCCCATTTTGATGCTACGCGTTTCAGCGTTAGCGACGTTAACCGCCAGGGCGAGCGCCGTAAGGCTACCAATAATCAGTTTTTGCATGAAGGTTCTCCAATTGCGTTGAGCGTTAATGGTGCAATGATGCGGCAATAAAAAACGGTTGTCTAATGCGATTTGGTTATATTGATTTATTGAGCTTTTAAACGACTATTTGCGATCACTTTTGCGAACCAGGTAGTCGCCCAAGCTTTGAAAACCTTGCACCATCACCACCAGAATTACGACCGTAATCAGCATAATGGTCGGGTTAAAACGGTTATAGCCGTAGCGAATACCTAAGTCGCCCAGACCGCCGCCGCCAACAGCACCGGCCATAGCAGAGTAGCTGACCAGCGTGACCACGGTAATGGTTAAGCCAGTCATAATTCCGCCGCGTGCTTCTGGAATCAGTACTTTGCAAATGATTTGCCAAGGTGTTGCGCCCATTGAGTGAGCGGCTTCGATTAATCCGGGCGAAATCTCGTTAAGCGCGGCCTCGACTAGCCGCGCGACGAAGGGAATCGCGGCAATGGTCAGCGGTACCGACGCGGCGTTAATACCAATCGAAGTTCCCACCAGCATGCGCGTGAAGGGGATGATTGCCACCATCAGAATAATAAACGGGATAGAGCGGCCAACGTTGGTCACAATGCTGAGCACTTGGTTGAGCACTGGCTTTGCCAATATTTGCCGTGGGCGGGTGACATACAGCAACACTCCAAGCGGTAGCCCGACAAGCGTCGAAATAAGCCCTGAGACAGCCACCATATAAAGAGTGTCCAGCGTGGCTTGTAAAATAAGATCAATCATTGCGCTGGACATGGCCGAGTACCTCTACCTGTAGTTGATGAGATTCAAGATAGGTCATGGCTTGCTGGGTTTGTTCCGGCGTACCTAGTAGTTCTGCGATCATTAATCCCAGGGTGCGCTCCTGAATCGACTCTACTTTTGCTTGCAGAATGCTGACATCGACCCCGCATTCACGAGCAAGCCGCGAAATCAGCGGGGTTGACACCGCGTCGCCTGAGAATGTTAATCGCACCACAGGGTGGGTGCTTTCGCCCGGTACATCAACGAGCCTCTCCATAAGCTCTTTGGGCGGCGTTAGCTGTAGGAAGTCATTAAGAAATTCACGGCCAAGCTGGGTGCGGGGAGCGGTGAAGAAGTCGCCCACCTCCGAGTCCTCAACCAGTTCGCCGTCAGAGATCAGGCTGACCCGGTGACAAATTGATTTAACGACTTCCATCTCGTGAGTGATCAACAAAATGGTAATGCCCAGCTTGTGATTGATGTCGCGCAGCAGCTCAAGTATTGAGCCGGTGGTCTGGGGGTCGAGTGCGGAGGTTGCCTCATCGCACAGCAGTACCTGCGGCTTACTGGCTAGCGCCCTGGCAATCGCAACGCGCTGCTTTTGACCGCCGGAAAGCTGAGCAGGGTACTGATTGGCCTTATCGGCAAGGCCCACCATCTCCAATAGCGGAATCACGCGTTCACGAATGGTATGGCGCTTCTGGCCCATTAGCTCAAGCGGTAAGGCAACGTTGTCGAATACTGTGCGCGTGGTCAGCAAATTGAAATGCTGGAAAATCATGCCAATACGGTGGCGGGCCCGATTTAGCGCGGCGTTACTCAAGCGCGTCATTTCTTGGCCATCAACCGTCACGCTGCCACTCGTGGGCCGCTCTAATAAATTAACGCAGCGAATAAGCGTCGATTTGCCCGCGCCAGAAAGGCCAATTACGCCATGAATGGTGCCTTTAGGTACGCTGAGGTTGGCGTTTTTAAGCGCATGGACAGCATTTGAGTCGCTGCCCTTGGAGCTACTAAAATAGGTTTTACTGACGTTGCTGAGTTCTATCATAGCGTCTGCCTTACTGGTAGGCCGAAGACGAAGTGCGGGAGAGTAGGAGCAGGCGTAGAGCGGGGATAAGAAAGCCACCCTCGTGGGTGGCCATCAACGCTGGACACACCCTTTTAGCTGCACTTCACTAGGCTGCTGGCCTGGTGGACGCCCGCAAGATGGGTACAAATCGGCGTCGTTAAATTTGCGCCAAAAGTCTAAAGATAGGCGACTTGCATGTCAATTGGCAACGAGGTGGCTGCACAAAGATAAGGCACCAGTAGTAAGCTGGCGGATTACATCCATTATTTTTACGAGTTTAAGGAGCAGGGCGCTATGTTTACTGGCATTGTACAAGGAGTGGCCAAAGTAGTGGCGGTGCGTGAGTTGGAGGATTTTCGCGTACACGTGGTGGAAATGCCTCCCTCAATGCGTGAAGGGCTTGAGATAGGTGCATCGGTTGCTCATAACGGTGTGTGCCTGACGGTGACAGCGATTGAAGGCGATAATGTCAGCTTTGATTTAATGCGTGAAACGCTGCGTTTGACTAATCTTGGTGCAGTCACTCAAGGTCAATGCGTCAATATAGAGCGCGCTGCGCGCTTTGGTGACGAAATTGGCGGCCACGCAATGTCGGGCCACATTATTTCAATGGCGGACGTAGTCGCGATTGAAGAGGCTCCCCATAATCGTCGGCTGTGGTTTTCTCTACCGGAAAGGCTAGGCCGGTTTGTGTTTGAAAAAGGCTACATCGGGGTGGATGGGATTAGCCTGACCATCGGCGATGTGCGTCCAGCGGAGGGCGGTGTCGAGTTTAGTGTCAATTTAATTCCTGAAACGTTGTCGCGTACCACGCTGCAAAACCGCGTGCCTGGAGACCAAGTCAATATTGAAATTGATCCGCAAACCCAGGTAATCGTTGAAACCGTTGAGCGCGTTCTTGCTCAGCAAAGCGGGGCCCAATAAAAGTGGACGAACCGTATCAATAAGTAGATTTATTTACCTTGCGTTGACCAATCGGTTAGGTCATGGCCTAAAGATTGCTTTGCATTATGCAGCGGGGCTGTTCCCGCTTACATTGGTCGCCACGCTGAAGCGCTCGCAACTCCAGGTGCCTTTAGGTAGTATGTGCGGCTTTTCTCAGCACCAAAACGCGCGCACTGATGCAGCCATGCGGCGTTAGCGCTAAGGATAAGAAACGCTATGAAACTTCTGGATAACTATTTCAAGCTCTCTGAACACAAAACCAGTGTGAAGACAGAAGTTATCGCAGGGATCACCACTTTCCTGACGATGGCCTACATTATTTTCGTTAACCCGAGCATCCTTTCTGAAGCCGGAATGGACTACGGTGCGGTATTCGTAGCAACCTGCTTGGCTGCGGCGATTGGCTGCTTTGTAATGGGGCTGTGGGCCAACTACCCTATTGCCCAAGCGCCGGGAATGGGCTTAAACGCCTTTTTCACCTACGGCGTGGTGTTGGGGATGGGCTATACCTGGGAGGCAGCGTTAGGGGCGGTCTTCTTCTCTGGTTTAACCTTCTTCTTGCTCAGTATTTTTAAAGTTCGCGAGTGGATCATCAATTCTATACCCATGACGTTACGGTTGGGTATTGCCGCCGGTATCGGTCTGTTCCTGGCGATGATCGCGTTGAAAAACGCCGGTATTGTGGTTGCCAATCAGGCTACCTACGTGACGCTTGGGGATCTGTCTCAGCCGCCGGCTATTTATGCGCTGCTAGGCTTCTTTGTGATTACCGCGCTTTCTTACTTGCGTGTTACCGGTGCGGTGATGATCGGCATTTTAGGGATTACCGTGATCGCGATGGTGCTTGGTCATAACGAGTATGGTGGCCTGATGTCGATGCCACCCTCTATTGCCCCTACCTTTATGGCGATGGATTTAATGGGCGCGCTGGACATAGCGATGCTCAGCGTGATTTTTGCTTTCCTGTTTGTGGATCTATTCGATACCTCTGGCACGCTGGTCGGTGTTGCCCATCGAGGTAAACTGCTCGATAAAGATGGTAAGTTACCGCGCCTAGGGCGTGCCATGATGGCAGACAGCACGGCCTCCATGGCAGGTGCCGCGTTGGGTACCTCAACGACGACCAGCTATATTGAATCAACGGCAGGTATCGCATCGGGCGGCCGTACTGGGTTAACCGCGGTGGTCGTTGGCGGTATGTTCCTGTTCAGTCTATTCTTCGCGCCGTTGGCAGGCTCTATTCCCGCCTATGCGACGGCTGGTGCGCTGCTGTATGTGGCGGTGCTGATGGCAGGCAGTTTGGCGCATGCTAATTGGGAAGACCCCACCGATGCCGCTCCGGTGCTGATTGCCGCTTTGGCGATGCCGCTAACGTTCTCGATTGCTGAGGGGATTGCGCTAGGCTTTATTAGCTATGTTGCGATCAAGGCCTTATCAGGCCGTTTCAGCGACCTAAACCCGGCGGTAATTATCTTGGCATTGTTGTTTGCAGCAAGGTACCTATTCTTGGTCTGATCGGCTTTATGCCGTTTTTACTGCTTAACTTTTTACTACTCAATGAGAGACGCGATGAGCATCTACGGCGATTACATTAAGTCCGTTATTCGCACGGTTCCAGACTGGCCTGAGCAGGGCGTGAATTTCCGTGATATCACCCCTTTGCTGCAAAATAGCGCTGCCTTTCGCAAGCTGATTGATAGCTTCGTGCACCGCTACCAGGAGATGGACCTAGATGCCATCGCGGCTATTGATGCACGGGGGTTTATCATTGGCGCGCCGTTGGCTTATGAGTTGGGATGTAGCTTTGTGCCCGTTCGCAAGAAGGGCAAGCTGCCCTTTAAAACTATCAGCGAGACCTACACGCTGGAGTATGGGCATTCTGAGGTTGAGCTTCACTCCGACGCTTTTCAGAAAGATGACCGCATTTTGCTAATGGATGATTTGATTGCCACCGGCGGCACGATGCTGGCAGCGGCTAATCTTATACAGCGCAGCGGCGGTCAAGTCGTCGAAACGGCCACTATTATTGATCTGCCTGAGCTAGGCGGTTCGAAGAGAATTCGCGATGCTGGCTACAGTGTTTTTGCCGTTTGTTCTTTCACTGAAGACGAGTAACTCTCCATGAGTAGCGATCGCTATCACCAACACTTCACTGTCTCCTGGGATCAGTTACACCGTGACGTGCGCACCCTTTGCCACCAGATGATTGAGCGCGACTTTAAAGGCATCGTCGCGATTACCCGTGGTGGGTTAATCCCCGCTGCGCTGATTGCCCGTGAACTCAACATCCGACTGATCGATACGGTATGCATTAAAAGCTATGACCATATGGATCAAGGTGGCCTGGATATTATGAAGGGCGTCGATCATGACGGCGACGGTTGGCTACTGGTCGATGACTTGGTGGATACCGGCAAAACGGCGCGGGCAGTTCGCAAAATGCTGCCTAAAGCTCACTTTGTGACGATTTACGCCAAGCCAGATGGTCGTCCGTTGGTGGATCAATATCTGACAGAAGTCGCTCAGCAGTGCTGGATTCAGTTTCCCTGGGACATGGGCGTTGCCTACGTTGAGCCGCTTGTCGATCAAATAAAGAGGTAATGATGGCCAATCCACTTCCGGAAGGTTGGAGTCAGTGGCTGGGTAATGAGTTTCAGGCTGACTATATGCTGTCGTTAAAAGCGTTTTTAGCGCAGCAAAAAGCAGCCAAAAAAATTATTTACCCGCACTCCTCACAGTGGTTTCGTGCCTTTGAGCTGACGCCGCTGAGCGAAGTGAAGGTGGTCATTCTAGGGCAGGATCCTTATCACGGCCCGAATCAGGCCCATGGGCTGTGCTTTTCCGTACAGCCAGGGGTTCCCGTTCCTCCATCACTGGTCAATATCTATAAAGAGTTGGCCACCGATGTCGGTTTTACGCCTGTGCGTCACGGCCATTTGGAAGCGTGGGCAAAGCAGGGCGTGCTGCTATTAAACACCTCGCTGACCGTGGAGCAGGGCAACGCGGCGTCGCATCGGGGAAAAGGGTGGGAGCCGTTCACGGATCGCGCGATCGAAACCGTCAGCCAGCACGCGCCGCCGTGTGTGTTCTTATTGTGGGGCAGCCATGCGCGCCAGAAGAAGGCATTGATTGACCAGGATCGTCATTTGATTCTCGAAGCGCCGCACCCTTCTCCGCTCTCCGCACATCGGGGTTTTTTTGGTACCCGACATTTTTCCCAGGCAAATCAATTCTTACAAGCGCAGGGAAGAACTCCAATCGAGTGGCAATTGCCGCAAACCCCTTAACCTCGTAAGGGGTTTGCGGGTAGAATATGGCCAATTTTGCGCCTAGTGTTACACCCCAGGTTGCTATTCTGAATCCCCTGCAGTGAGGAAGTCCCATGAGTGTTTACGCCATAAACCATCCGCTTGTTCAACATAAGCTGGGACTGATGCGCGAGGCTGATCTGAGCACTAAGAGCTTCCGTGAGCTGGCAGGTGAAGTCGCCAAGCTGTTGACCTATGAAGCCACTAAAGGCCTAGAGCTTGAAGATCATGAAATTCAGGGTTGGAACGGCGAGCCAATTGCGACCCGTCGGCTGAAGGGTAAAAAAGTCACGGTCGTGCCGATTTTGCGTGCAGGGCTTGGCATGCTGGAAGGGGTCACTGATCTGATACCCAGTGCGCGGGTTAGCGTTGTGGGCCTGTACCGTGACGAAGAGACCCTTCAGCCGGTGCCTTATTTCGCCAAGTTTGCCAACGATATTGAAGAGCGTATGGCGATTGTGATTGATCCCATGCTGGCCACTGGCGGCTCCATGGTAGCCACGCTCGATATGCTGCGTGAGCGCGGCTGTGAAAGCATGAAGGTCATTGTGTTGGTGGCGGCGCCTGAAGGGATTAAACGAGTGCAGGAAGCGTATCCCGATATCGAAATTTATACCGCTTCAGTCGATGACTGCCTCGATGAAAATGGCTACATCGTCCCCGGGTTGGGTGACGCCGGTGATAAGATTTTTGGAACGCGTTAAGCGTCCTCCACTACATTGCCCCTTACGCTTCGCGTTAGGGGCATTTTTTTGCTCCCTTGCTCACCCTCAAACCTCAGGAGTTCCCAATGAGTGAAGCTGCCAGCCAGGCTGAGTCTTGGCCAAAAGTACTGCTAACCGGAGCACAAATGCTGTTCGTCGCGTTTGGTGCCTTGGTGTTAGTACCACTTTTGACCGGGCTTGACCCTAGCGTTGCGCTGTTTACGGCCGGCGTGGGCACGCTGGTGTTTCACGGGGTTACCAAGCAAAGCGTGCCGGTGTTTTTGGCCTCGTCGTTTGCTTTTATTGCGCCCATTCAAGGCTCGGTGGCGAGCTTCGGCGTGCCGGCCACAATGGGCGGATTAATGGCAGCGGGGCTGGTATACATTGCGATCTCTCAGGCAGTGCGGTTAAAAGGTACTGCCTGGCTGCACCGTTTATTGCCTGCCGTCGTAGTGGGGCCGGTTATTATGGTGATTGGTTTGGCGCTGGCGCCTGTGGCGGTGAGCATGGCGACTGGTGAAACCAGTGACAATATTGGCTACGGTGCGGCAATTTTCTTATCCATGACCAGTTTGATCGTGACGTTAGCACTCGCGGTATTTGGACGTGGATTGCTTCGCTTGGTGCCCATTATCGGCGGCATCGTCACCGGCTATTGTTTAGCGCTACTGATGGGCGTTGTGGACTTTAGCCCGGTGCACGGGGCGGCGTGGCTATCGGTGCCAACCTTTACGGCACCCAGTTTTCACTGGGCCGCTATTCTGTTTATGATTCCGGTTGCTATCGCCCCGGCGGTTGAGCACATTGGTGATATGGTCGCGATTGGCTCGGTAACCCGCAAAAATTACCTGGAAAAGCCCGGCCTTCACCGCACCCTGTTGGGCGATGGGTTGGCGACCAGTGTCGCGGCCCTGTTCGGCGGCCCGCCGAACACTACCTATTCAGAAGTCACTGGCGCGGTAACCCTGACCCGCGCGTTTAATCCCAAATATATGATCGTAGCCGCGATTATCGCCATTATATTGGCGTTTGTGTCTAAGCTTGGCGCGTTGTTGCAGACTATTCCCGGCCCAGTCATGGGTGGCATTATGACGCTCTTGTTTGGCTCAATAGCGGTGGTCGGTATGAACACCCTGGTGCACGCAGGGCAGTCGCTGACGGCGCCGCGCAATTTAGTCGTCGTTTCACTCATACTGGTGTTCGGGATTGGCGGTATGCAGTTTGGTGGTGGTCAGTTTACCCTGCAAGGTGTCAGTCTGGCTGCCTTGGTGGGCATAGCGCTGAACTGGCTATTACCCCGCGAGCAAGAGGGCGAGTAGCGTCATCGCCTGTAACGCAGTTAGAGCAGTCGCGTTTAGTGATATTCAGGAGTCTTGGCCGCATGGAAAAAGAACTAACTGCATCCTTTCCCATACTAGGGATTGCTGCGTGGAGCGGCACTGGCAAAACGACGCTGCTTGAGAAACTGTTACCGCAGCTTGGCGAGCTTGGGTTGAAAGTGGCGGTGATCAAGCATGCTCACCACTCATTTGAAGTGGATCAGCCTGGCAAAGATAGTTATAAGCTACGCAGTGCTGGGGCAGCGCCGGTGCTGGTAGCCTCCCGTCAGCGGTTCGCGCTCATGCAGGAAACCCCCGGTCAGGATGAGCCTGATTTAGCCCAGTTGATTGCCATGATGACACCGCACCATCCTGATCTGGTGATTGTCGAAGGCTTTAAGGCGTCGCCGATACCCAAGCTGGTGCTTTACCGTAATGGCATTGGTGACGCAACTATCTTAACCGGACCGTGGGTAGAAGCCGTCGCGCTAAGTGCGTCTGCGCCCATTGAATTAGCCGACTCGGTGGTTCAGTTGAATCTCGACGATAGCCAAGCGATTGCCGATTGGATAGCCATTTGGGTGAACGCGAAAAATAACATGCTTGGTTTAAGAAACTAGCTTTCAAGCTCTTTGTCTTCAAGCTCTATGCCTTCAAAACAGAAACGGTGACAAACATGCATCTAACCCACCTCAATACGCGTGGCGAAGCCAATATGGTGGATGTCGGCGATAAACAAGAAACGCGTCGTGAAGCTGTCGCTTCGGGGCGTATTGTGATGCAGCCGGAAACTCTGAAATTACTAAGCGACGGTGAATTGCCCAAGGGCGATGTGCTGGCTACCGCGCGTATCGCCGGTATTCAGGCGGCCAAACGCACCCATGAACTGATTCCTCTTTGTCACTCATTGGCCCTTTCAAAAGTGTCGGTTGAGTTTGAGATCGATTTTGCCGATACCTGCGTTCACGTAACGTCACTGTGTCGCTTGAACGGCCGTACCGGGGTTGAAATGGAGGCGTTAACGGCTGTCTCAGTGGCCTGTTTAACGCTTTACGATATGTGTAAAGCGGTCGACAAAAATATGCACATTGAGGCGATTCAGCTTGATAGCAAGCAGGGTGGCCAGCGCGGTGACTATCAGCGGATTAGTACTCAGGCTCCCATTGTCACTGGTGACGGTATGGTCGGTGAAGTCAGTTTGGGCGATCGTTGCTCATCGTCCGGTGTGCGGGTTAAATTTTTGGCTGAACTTCGCGAACGAGTAGGTGAGAGTGAGGCGGTCGTCAGTCTTGATCAACTGACTAGCCGTGACATCAGCGGATTGAAAGCGGCGCTGGCCGAGCGCGATGAGCGATTCAAACAACTCACCGACCAACGTACGCTATGCGCCATCAACCAAGTGATGGCAAACGATGACGCACTGGTGACCAATGATGATGAAGTCGCGTTTTTTCCACCGGTCACAGGGGGCTAAGTGGGGCTATGAAGATGGATATCAAGGTGGCGATTCAAGCAGCGCCTTTCCCCATGCATGACGGCTATGACGATGTTTTGACTGGCCGTAGTGATATTGGCGCGGTGGTGAGCTTTACCGGGCTGGTGCGTGATTTTAATGAAACGCCCGATGTTACTGGGTTGACGCTTGAACACTATCCTGGCATGACCGAGCGCACCTTAATGGAGATTGGTGAACAGGCTTGGCAGCGCTGGTCGCTACAGACGGTGCGCATTATTCATCGAGTAGGCTACTTGCAGCCGGGCGACCCTATTGTGCGAGTACTGGTGGCCAGCGCCCACCGTCGGGAAGCGTTTGAAGCCTGCGATTTTATTATGGATTATCTCAAAACCCAAGCGCCTTTCTGGAAGAAAGAGCACTCTGCACACGGTGAATATTGGGTCAAAGAGCGCCACTCCGATCAACAGGACGCGGCGCGCTGGGCTAGTGATTAGCTGGTTTAGCGATTAGTTATGCTATCTAGGTCGGCGAATTCCGGCATCTCGGCGGCCATAATTTGTAGATGTACGTCGGGCAGATGTTGCATATGATCCGCTAGCCAGCGCACTAGGCGCGGCTGTAGTGCTTGGCGTAAGTCAGCGAGGGTGTCAGCGACTATTTCGTCAAGTTGATCATCCAGCCAATCGCTAAAGCTATCTTCATCCAGCGGGCGGGCGCCCGACGTATCGAGCATTAGGCGGCCAATTCGCGTCCAGCCCGTATCGCTGGCGGTAACCGGTAACGCTAAGTAGAGGCTGCCCCGGCGTGCCGCTTTCGTATCGCTCACCTCTAAGCCAGGGTGGGGGATCACGCTATTCTGGCTGACAATGCAAGGAGGCTGTGGATAGCGTGCTTCGCAGCGTAATCCGTGGCTATCAAAGCAGAGTAGATCACCATTGATTGGCGCTAACGGTGCGCTAATGCCTAACTGTTGAGCAATGGCCTGATGAGACTGCTGGTGCCGCGCTTCGCCATGCACAGGCATCAAGTGTTTTGGTTGAACCCATTGATAGAGCTTAATTAACTCTTCTTGAGCAGGGTGCCCGGTGGCATGGAGTTCAGGGTGGGTAAACTCATCGTATATACGGACCCCTAGATGGGCTAAGCGTTTTTTGAGTTGCTCAATAGGGCGTTCATTGCCGGGAATGGCTTTAGCCGAAAATATAACGTTATCGCCTGGCTGTAGATCGACAAACGGGTGACGCCCCTGCGCAAGGCGCTGAAGCGCTGCGCGCGGCTCTCCCTGACTGCCGGTGGCGATAATCACTACTTCATCCGGGGGTAAGTACCCTAGATCATGGTTGGGCACCAGTGGTGGTAAGTCGTCCATATAGCCCAACCCGCGTGCCACGCTGACCATGCGCTCCATTGAGCGGCCCATTAAGCTAATGCGCCGTCCACACCGCTGCGCTGCGCGGCCAATAGCGAGTACCCGGGCAAGATTACTAGCGAAGCACGAGACCACCACACGGCCCTGACACTCACTGAGGGTTTTTGATAACGCCCGGGCAACATCCCCTTCGCTGCCAGAATGGCCAGGCATAGGGGCGTTGGTCGAGTCACCGACCACTAAATCGATGGGCGCAAGCGCTCTAAATTGCGCGGCGTTTATCGGTGTTCCAATAAGCGGCTCCGGGTCAAGCTTCCAGTCCCCGGTATGTAGAACCCGGTAACCACCCGCGAGCATCATTAGCGCACAGCTTTCCGGTATTGAGTGTGTCAGCAGTAAATAGCGCAGCGTAAAGGGCCCGCTTTCTAGCGCCTCGTTGGGTTCAATAACCTGAATGGCGGCGCTGCTGAGTTGGTGCTCGGCAAACTTCAACCTTAATAGCCCTGCTGCGAGCGGGGTGGCATAGATCGGGCAGTTCCACATGGGCCAGAGCCAGGCAACTGCACCGATATGATCTTCATGGCCGTGGGTAATAAATAGTGCTTTAGGCGTGATGCCTAATGCTTTTGGCGTATCAAGGTTGGGCACTTGAAGCGGAGAGTTAGGTAGATCCTGGCGGATCATCATGCCGCAGTCGACGGCGATCCAGTGATCGTCATAGCCATAAAGCGTTAGATTCATTCCAATCTCACCGCTTCCTCCCAGCGGCAGGATGCGCAGCGGGGGACGACGACGGGGACGAATTTGAACGCGTGGTGAATGCATCAGTAATGAAAAGCCTAAAAAGTAATGCTTTAACTATACGGGAAGGCAGGGGCGGCTAACAATCACCCTTGGCCTTCCGATACACTATGTAGCTTAGTCACCATGCAACTCAGGCACGATGCAACTCAGCTAACGTCTCAAGCCGCTGGTTCAGCGTACGCTTTGTTATGTTGGTTTTTTTATTAGTCAGGTCGAAATAGGTCAAAAGAAGCTCTTATGTCTCATTATTATCGTTTAGTGGTTTCCTGTCCTGATCGGGTCGGTATTGTCGCTCGCGTCTCAAGTTTTATTGCCCAGCAGGGCGGCTCCATCACTGAAGCAAGCCAACACTCCGATCTGGAAACCGGCTGCTTTTTTATGCGTTATGAAATTCTGGCGGATTCGGTAGGCATGTCGGTGGAGGCTCTGCGGGCAGCCTTTGAGCCGGTAGCGAGTGAATTCAATATGCAGTGGGCATTGGTCGATACTCAGAAGCGTCGGCGTGTCGTGTTAATGGTGTCGCGAGAGTCACACTGTTTGGTAGATCTACTTTATCGTTGGCAGGCGGGCGAGTTGGAGTGCGATATTGTCGGGGTAATATCCAACCATGACGATATGCGTTCGCTGACCGAATGGTACGGTATTCCTTACCACTATGTGTCGGTAGACCCTGACAATAAGGAGGCATCTTTTGCCAAGGTTCAGGCAGAGATCGACAGCGCTCGCGCTGACTGCGTGGTACTAGCACGCTATATGCAAATCCTGCCACCCGAGCTGTGCGCGCGCTATACGGGCCGCGTGATCAACATTCACCATAGTTTCCTGCCCTCTTTTGCGGGCGCGAAACCTTACCATCAGGCTTACCAGCGGGGCGTTAAGCTGATTGGCGCGACCTGTCATTACGTGACTGAGGAACTCGATGCAGGCCCCATTATCGAACAGGATATCCATCGTGTTAGCCACTGCCATACGCCTACAGATTTAGTTCGATTTGGGCGCGACGTAGAGAAATCAGTGCTTGCTCGCGGTCTCCGCTGGCATTTAGAGGATCGTGTGCTGGTGCACGGTAATAAAACGGTAGTTTTTAGCTAACGCTCGATAACCAGCGAGGCCGTCATGTCTTTTGCACAAAGCGTATTAGCGCCCTGGGCGCTGATACTCACCTGGCTACTCTCTTTGGGGGTTGTTGGCTGGGCGCTTTCGAGGCGGCCATGGCAGGCATTAATAATGGATCCTGCGCTTCAGCACCGCTGGTTAGGTGCTACGCTAGCGGTAGTGCTGATGTGGCAACTGCGCGCTCAGGCGGTTGACTGGCTGACCCTGCACCTTGTTTTCACCGTATTAATGACACTGGTCTTTAAAGTGCCGTTGGCGTTGATCAGTAACGTGCTGATTAACGTATCGATGGTGGTCATCGGACGTAATGAATGGCTGATGCTGGGTGCGAATGTGCTGGTGACTGGGATTGTGCCTGCGGCGATTATTGGCGCGGTATGGCGGCTGGTCGATCGCCGCCTACCGGATAATTTGATGGTGTTTCTATTTGCCTGCGGCTTTTTTGGCGCAGCTTTGGCCACGCTGGGAACGGGGCTTGCAGCCGTATTGCTGATCATCGTCGCGGGGGCTGACCCTGAAGCAGTTTATCTGGCCAAAGAGTATGCGCGCTTCTTACCGCTGCTAATGCCTTCCGAGGCGTTTATCACCGGTATGCTGCTGAGCATTCTGTTGGTCTACCATCCGAATTGGGTGGCCACTTTTAATGACCACCGCTATATCGACCTGCAGTAGTGTCAGTTACTAGCCGAGCGCCTGACCGTTGCCGCCACGGATCACGCCAACGCCGACGCCTTCGATATCAAGCGATTGTGAGCGTAAATCGATTACGATTGGTGCAAATTCGGCATTCTCAGCAAACAGTGTTACTTGGTGCCCTTGGCGTTTGAAACGTTTTACCGTTACTTCATCCTCCAAGCGGGCAACCACAATCTGGCCATCGCGTACCCGGTCGGTGCGATGTACAGCCAGTAAATCGCCCTCCAAAATGCCAATATCTTTCATCGAAAGACCCCGCACGCGCAGCAGATAATCGGCCTTCGGGGTGAAATACTCCGCGGGTAACGGGCAGTAACGGTCAATATGCTCAGCGGCTAAAATGGGGCTGCCAGCCGCCACTTCGCCAATCACCGGTAAGCCTGTCGGCAGTGTCTCAACATTGGTGGGCAAGGCTGTGACGGGGGAGTCCAGGGCCTCTTGCGGCTCTTGATTGGGCAGGCGGATACCGCGTGAGGTATTGCGAATGATGCGAATAACGCCTTTCCGCTCCAGTGCGCGCAGGTGCTCTTCAGCGGCATTTGGCGAGCGGAAACCAAGCGCTTTGGCAATCTCTGCGCGAGTAGGAGGGTAGCCGAATTCGCCCATTGTCTTAACGATAAAATCAAATACGTGCTGTTGGCGAGAGGTTAGGGGACGCGACATACCAAGCTCCATAAATAGTGAATAGACAGTAACGAATTAAATGACGATTTAGTCTACAAGTGGTTAAGTATACAGTATGTTCCTCTGTCCAGTATATGGCTTGTCAATAGCCATTTTTTGCGACCCGATAATTTTGCTAATTGTTTAAAACTAAGCTTTTCCTTATACAAGGCACCGCCTTTAGTTGGTAAATCAAGCGTTGAGACTGCCTGGGTAATGGAATAGTATTTTACAATGTTTTAAACACCCGTTTCCCTGGAGAACAAAATGGCACAATCTGATACGGTGACCCGTATACTCGATACCGCCGAAGTGCTGTTTGCAGAGCGTGGTTTTGCCGAAACGTCGCTGCGCAACATCACTAGCAAGGCGCGCGTCAATTTAGCCGCAGTGAATTACCATTTCGGCTCTAAAAAGGCGCTTATTCAAGCTGTTTTCTCCCGCTATCTGGATCCCTTTACTCAGCGCTTTCATACCGCGCTTGATGAACTTGAAACTCAGCACGCAGGGCGTGTTATCCCGCTTGAAACACTGCTTGAAAGCATGGCAAGCACGGTGCTTGCAGTGCCTGCCGAGCGCAACAGTTTAAAAGTGTTTATGCGCTTACTGGGCCTAGCTTATAGCCAAGCGCAAGGACATCTCAGGCGCCATATTCAACAAGAGTATGGCGATGTGTTTACCCGCTTTACTGAACTTGTCCGTCAGGCCACCCCTGACTTGCCTGACGCCGAACGCTTTTGGCGGCTACACTTTATGCTCGGTACGGTGATATTTACGCTCTCCGGCCTTGATGCGCTGCGTGATATTGCGGAAAAGGATTACCATGAGCATGTTACCGTGCGTGATTTGGTAAGGCGCTTGCGGCCAGTGGTCGTGGCGGCCATGAATGCACCGTTACCAATGGCCCTTGACGCTGGAAAGCTTGAAGAAGGAAAACATGCGAACGCCCACACTAGCTGAACTACCCCCTATCGAAGATATCTGGTTGGAAATTGACACCACCCAGCAACGTTTGCGCTGTTGGCGAGGGCCGAAAGTGCTGCACGAGTGTTCGATATCGTCAGGTGCAGCGGGTATTGGAGAGCGTGAGGGCAGCGGTAAAACGCCTCATGGGTGGCACTATATACGCGCGGCGATTGGTGGTGATAGGCCGGAAAACGCGGTGTTTCGTGGCCGTCGCTGGACAGGGGAGGTGTATTCGAATGCACTTGCCGAGACGCATCCTGAGCGTGACTGGATTTTGACTCGTATCCTATGGCTGTGTGGTTTGGAAAAAGGCGTCAACCGCGGGGGGCAGGTTGACTCCCAACGGCGCTATATTTACCTGCATGGTACACCTGCCGATCAGCCCATGGGGATGGCCGCTTCCCACGGTTGTATTCGTTTACGTAACCACGATTTGCTGTATATCTTTTCATTAGCGCTGCCGGGTACCGCCGTTTGGCTACACGGTGGTCGGCAATCGTTTGACTGATTTTTGCAGCGTTGTTTCGACTTAAATGTGGACACTGTTAGCTGATCGTCTAGAATCATCCCCCTTTTAATGGACCCATCACCATGACTCAACCGTTAGGCCCGGTCATGCTCGACCTTGAAGGCCCGAAATTGACGGCCTCAGAAAAGCGTTTGTTGCTTGAACCGACGGTAGGGGGCGTCATTTTGTTTGCCCGTAATGTCGAGGACGGGTATCAAGTGCGCCAACTGTGTAGTGACATTCGCCGTGTACGAGCTGATTTGTTGCTTGCCGTTGACCAGGAAGGCGGCCGTGTTCAGCGCATTAAAAAGGGCTTAACCCGTCTCCCTGCGATGGCGCGCATTGGCGAGTGCTATCGCACTAACCCTGAAGATGGTCTGGCATTAGCAAAAGATGCTGGCTGGCTACTGGGGATGGAAATGGCGGCCTGTGGGCTGGACCTGAGTTTTGCCCCTGTGTTGGATGTAGAGAGCGGTATATCCAGTGTGATTGGCGATCGAAGCTTTAGCAGCGATCCCCAGCATGTAGCACAGCTGGGTAGTGCGTTTATCCAAGGGCTTCACGATGCTGGCATGGCTGCTGTCGGCAAGCACTTCCCTGGCCATGGCGGTGTTGCCGCCGACTCTCATGTGGCCCTGCCGGTGGATGACCGCCCTCTAGAGGTGATTAAACACCACGATCTTGTGCCGTTCACCCATTTAGCCGCGCAGCTAGAAGGGGTCATGCCTGCTCACGTGATTTATAGTGCTTTTGATACGCGCCCAGCAGGTTTTTCACCAAGCTGGCTAGGTATGCTGCGTGAGTCGTTGGGTTTCAAAGGCTGTGTGTTTTCTGATGATTTAAGTATGGCGGGCGCTCATGAAGCGGGTGACCCCAAAGCACGTGCCCAGGCGGCGCTGGCAGCAGGCTGCGATATGCTGCTGGTGTGTAACGACCGAGCCGCCGCGCTTGATGTGATGGAGGCGTGTCAAGGTATTAATACCAAGCGTCCTGCCAAACTGCGTTATAGCCGTGCGCGGCCTGACCTTGATGCGTTAAGCGCGCTGGGCCGTTGGCGTCGTGCTCACGCTAAGTTAGAAGCGCTGGCGGGTTAGACAACGCGCGACGCTATATAAATACTTGTTTACCTCAATGAAATTGATACCCCGCTCTGGAGTTGGTAGATGTCAAAGTTGGATAAAGAGGCGTTAGAGTCGTTGGACTCAATGCGTGAGTTGATGGATAACGCCGACTGTTTGATTTCGCAGCACGAGGTAGAGCGGGCACTTGATCGCATGGCGGAAGAGATTACTCGGGATTTAGGTGATAAGCTGCCGGTATTTTACTGCGTCATGAACGGTGGCTTGATTACCACGGGCCACTTGCTTACCCGTTTAGGCTTTCCACTGGAAGTCGACTATTTGCATGCCACGCGTTACCGCAACGAGCTACGTGGTGGCGAGCTTTTTTGGCGGGTTTCTCCCGAAGTGCCGATGGCCGGTCGTCATGTGGTTATCGTCGATGACATCTTAGACGAAGGCGCTACTCTGGCGGCGATTTTGGCTTACTGTGAAGAAGCTCAGGCGGCGAGTATCACGACCGCCGTGCTGGTCGATAAGCAGCACGACCGTAAAGCAGTGCCTGGTTTGAAGGCCGACTACTGCAGCTTGGAAGTCGCCGACCGCTATGTGTTTGGCTTTGGGATGGATTACAAAGGCTACTGGCGCAACGCCCCGGGTATTTTTGCACCCAAAGGCATGTAAGCTTGAATAGCTAGCGATTTACCCTGCTTAGCGGGGCGAAAAGCGCCTCGCTAAGCCGGTTTCAGCAATCATGCGGGTAGAAATTTCCTCGACAGAAAAGCGCGTCGCATCGATAAACGGTATGTGCATAGTGCGATAGAGTGACTCTGCTTGCTCTACCTCTTGAAGGCACTGATCCATTGAGCTATAGCGGCTATTGGGGCGACGCTCGTTGCGTATCGCCGACAAGCGTCGCGCATCAATCGTTAAGCCAAACAGCTTTTGCCGATGAGGCACTAGTGCCTTGGGTAGTTTCAACATACCATCTTCATCTAAATCGTCTTCCGTCAGCGGGTAGTTAGCCGCCCGAATACCAAACTGCAGCGCCAGATAGAGCGAAGTAGGGGTTTTGCCACAGCGCGAAACGCCGACCAGAATAATATCTGCTTTATCGTATTGGTGAGTGCGCGCGCCATCGTCGTTATCTAGCGCGAAGTGCACGGAGTGGATGCGATCCATATAGACGTCATCGCTGCCAATCGAGTGAGTGCGACCCACGCTATAGGATGAGTGCGTCTCCAGCTCCTGCTCCAGAGGTTCGAGGAATGTTGAAAAAATATCGACTTTGAATCCCGATGCTTGACGAATAACATCGCGAATTTGTTGGTCAACAATGGTGTCGATGATGATTGGACGATACCCGTCCCGATCAGCCGTCGCTTCAATGATGGACGCCAGCGCCTGGGCTTTTTCTACCGTATCGATGTAGGGCTTGGTCTGCATATCGATATCGACATCGCTGAATTGGGCTAGCAAGCTGCGCCCCAAGCTTTCCGCTGTGATGCCGGTACCATCAGAAATAAAAAAAGCCGTGCGCGTCATAACAAAATCCACCCGTGAATAGTTCAGCACATTGTGTGCCGAGCGATTGGTCAGCACAACTGATCTGTGCAGCTAAACGGACCAACTTAACAGTCCAGGTTATCTGGGAAGCTCAGTCCAATATCACAACGGATAATGCGGCTGACTACATAAGTGGTCAAAAAAAGCCTGCTGTTGTAAAAATCCTCCACTCTGTTCGCTATTAGACCAATGGCGAATGCATTGCCGCGGTGCTAGGGTGTCCTAGTGAGTTATCCATGGCCCATTGTCTATGCCCTTAGTGGCTTTATGAGTGGCCGTGCCGATGTCTAAGAGCGAGGGGGTTACGTGGAAGAGTACATTCTGTGGTTCGACCAATTGGGCATGGACGACGTCGAACGCGTAGGTGGTAAGAACGCTTCGCTGGGTGAAATGATCTCTAATCTGTCCGATGCTGGCGTGACGGTTCCCGGTGGCTTTGCTACCACCGCCCATGCTTACCGCGAATTTCTCTCTCATGAAGGGTTGAATGAGCGTATTAATGCTACTTTGGCTCGTCTGGACGTAGACGATGTCAAGGCCTTGGCAGAAGCTGGCCGTGACATTCGCCAATGGATCATCGACACGCCGTTACCCCCTACGTTTGAAGCAGCCCTACGCGATGCCTACGGACTGCTGCAGCAACAGCATCCCCAGTTAAAAGTCGCCGTGCGCAGCTCGGCGACGGCAGAGGATCTACCCGACGCTTCTTTTGCGGGTCAGCAGGAAACTTTTCTTAATATTGAAGGTTTCGACAATATTAAGCGTGCGGTGCACGAAGTATTTGCCTCACTCTTTAATGATCGCGCTATTTCCTACCGCGTGCATCGCGGCTATGCCCATGAGAATGTCGCTTTGTCCGCAGGCGTGCAGAAGATGGTGCGCTCTGAGACCGGCGCGGCAGGTGTCATGTTTACATTAGATACCGAATCCGGCTTTAAGGATGCCGTTTTTGTTACTGGTTCCTGGGGCTTGGGCGAGACCGTGGTGCAGGGCGCCGTTAACCCTGACGAGTTCTATGTACACAAACCGACCCTGGCGGCGGGCCGTCCAGCGGTGCTGCGCCGCAACCTAGGCTCCAAACTGATCAAGATGGTTTATGGCCAGGACGCCAGCGCGGGTAAATCGGTGGAAACTGTCGATGTACCCCATAGCGACCGTGGTCGTTTCTGTATCAATGATCAGCAGGTGATGGACCTGGCCCGTCAGGCGATGACCATTGAGGAGCACTATCAGCGGCCTATGGATATTGAGTGGGCGCTGGATGGCGATGACGGCAAGCTGTATATCGTTCAGGCGCGTCCTGAAACGGTGGTCTCTCAGCAGGAGGGCGGCAAGCTTGAGCGGTTCCAACTGCGCGAAAAGGGGCGCACGCTGATTACCGGAAGGGCGATTGGTCAGCGCATTGGGCGTGGTACCGTGAAAGTGGTGCTCAGCCCTGACGACATGGATAAGATTCACGACGGCGATATTCTGGTCACCGATATGACCGACCCAGATTGGGAGCCGATCATGAAGCGGGCCTCCGCGATCGTTACCAATCGCGGTGGGCGTACCTGCCATGCGGCGATCATTGCCCGCGAGCTAGGAATTCCAGCGGTGGTCGGGTGTGGTGACGCGACGACCCAATTGAAGGAGGGTATCGACGTCACGGTTTCGTGCGCGGAAGGCGACACCGGAAATGTGTATGAGGGGCTGCTGGAGTTTGAGTGCAAAGTCTCCAGTGTCGATGCAATGCCTGAAATCCCCTTCAAAATCATGATGAATGTGGGCAACCCTGATCGCGCTTTTGGTTTTGCCAGTTTGCCCCACGCAGGCGTCGGTTTGGCGCGACTCGAATTTATCATTAACCGCATGATCGGCGTTCATCCCAAAGCGCTGTTGGAGTACGACACGCTGCCGGTGGATTTACAGCAGGTAATCGATCTGCGTACTGCGGGCTATAGCGACCCAGTCAGTTTCTATGTCGATAAATTGGTCGAAGGTATCTCCACACTAGCCGCTGCGTTCCATCCCCAGCGTGTCATCGTGCGGCTATCGGACTTCAAATCCAACGAATACGAAAACCTGATTGGCGGCAAGCTCTATGAACCGGGTGAAGAGAACCCCATGTTGGGCTTCCGGGGGGCGTCGCGTTACATTTCAGAGGCTTTCCGTCCCTGTTTTGAGCTTGAGTGTCGTGCTCTGAAGCGGGTGCGCGAAGAGATGGGCTTTGAGAATATCGAAATCATGGTGCCCTTTGTGCGTACCACCGACGAAGCGCGGGAGGTGGTAGACCTGTTGGCAGCGAACGGTTTGGAGCGTGGCGGCCCGACCGGGTTAAAAGTAATTATGATGTGCGAGCTGCCCGCCAACGCTTTGCTGGCTGATGAGTTCCTAGAGTATTTTGATGGCTTCTCCATTGGTTCAAACGATCTGACTCAGCTAACGCTAGGCCTGGATCGTGACTCGGGTATCGTGGCGCACCTGTTTGACGAGCGTAATGGGGCAGTCAAAAAACTGCTGGCCATGGCAATTCAAGCCTGTAAAGCAAAGGGGAAATATGTCGGTATTTGCGGGCAGGGGCCGTCTGATCATCCCGATCTGGCTAAATGGTTGATGGAGCAGGGTATCGATTCTGTGTCACTCAATCCCGACGCGGTATTGGAAACCTGGTTTATGCTCGCAGGACAAAAAATCGAGTAGTTATATTTATTTTGACTAATTTACGCCCGGCCATTGTGCCGGGCGTTGATGTTTTTATAGGCTACTCTGTTGTAGTTGGTTTTACGGTTTTAAAAATAACCAGATTCTGATGTTTCACAAGTCGCGGGAGAACGCTGTGATGTCCCCAAAACGGGTTAAGTTTGCGCTGCCAAGTTTGCTGGTTTTACCGCTTTATAGCTGGGGGTTTAGCTATGAGGCGCCCTCCATTTCCCCTGAAAGTGAGTCGGGCTATGAAGAGAAGCCCGGTTGGTCAGCTGAGTCGTTTGCTGTGGCTGCAGCTAATCCGCTGGCGACCGATGCGGGTTATCAGGTGCTCAAAGCCGGTGGTAATGCCATCGATGCCGCCATAGCGGTACAGATGGTGCTGAATTTGGTTGAGCCGCAATCGAGCGGTATTGGTGGTGGTGCATTTTTGATGCACTACGACGGCGAGGATGTTCGTGCCTATGACGGTCGCGAAACCGCACCGCAAGGCGTTACCGGTGAGCTATTTCTAGAAAATGGCGAGCCTTTGACATTCAACGACGCGGTCGCAAGTGGTCTTTCGGTAGGCGTGCCCGGCACGCTGAGGATGCTTGAAAAAGCGCACGCTGAGCACGGTGAGTTAGCCTGGGAAGAGTTGTTCACGCCAGCGATTACTTTGGCGGAAAAGGGCTTTGCTGTTAGCAATCGGTTGCATACCAGCCTTGCCAGCGATGAGTTTCTGTCGGAAGACGCTTTGGCGAGCAAATTTTATTACGATGCTGAAGGCGAACCCATCGCCGTGGGTGAAACGCTCAAAAACCCTGCCTTGGCAGAAGTTTTCCGCCGCGTGGCAACGCAAGGCAGTGCCGCTCTCTATGAAGGCGCAGTGGCAGAAGATATTGTCCAGCGGGTGCAAAATCACCCTAAGCGCCCAGGTAGTTTAACGGTTGAGGACATGAGCGGTTATGAGGCGCTTGATCGTGAACCGATTTGCACTCCCTGGCAGCAGTGGGAAGTGTGCGGTTTTCCCCCGCCTTCTTCGGGGCATCTCACTGTAATGCAGATTTTGGGTATGCTTGACCAACAGCCGATGCTTGAAGCGCCGTTAGATAATGGCGTTTCAAGCAGCGGGTGGCTACATCAGTTTTTAGAGGCTTCACGTTTGGCGTTTGCTGATCGAGGCCGCTACATAGCCGATCCTGATTTTGTCGAGGCGCCGGGCGGTGACTGGTCGTCGATGCTGGCTCCCGCATATCTAGAGCAACGCAGTGCCCTGATTAAAGAGATGAGCATGGGTGACAGCGCTGAACCGGGCAACCCTGGTGAGCTGGCCGTTAGTTGGGCTAGTCAGCCAGAACAGCCTGAGTACGGTACCAGCCATATCAGTATTATCGATGAGGATGGTAATTCGGTTGCCATGACTACCACCATCGAGCAGGCGTTTGGTTCGCGGATTCTTTCGGATGGAGGGACAGGTCTAGCCGGTGGTTTCTTGCTTAATAACGAGCTCACCGATTTCTCGTTTGAGCCTGAAGTGGATGGCGCACCGGTCGCTAACCGAGTGGAGCCTGGTAAGCGGCCGCGTTCCAGCATGAGCCCCACGCTGGTGTTTGATCAGGAAAGCGGTGAGTTAGTGGCGAGCTTGGGGTCACCCGGTGGTGCGGCGATTATTCACTACACCGCTCGTACGCTATTAGCGCTGCGTGATTGGGGGCTGAGTGCACAGGAGGCGCTGAATCTTCCCCATGCGATTACGCTAGGCGGCGATGTGTTTGTCGAAGAAGGACGTTTTCCTGAAACAACCATCGACGCGCTGCGCGAACGAGGCCACACGGTGAGCGAACGTGAGCTAACCAGCGGCCTTCAGGCAATCATGCGCCTTAAAGACGGCACTCTGTTTGGTGGGGCTGACCCGCGGCGTGAGGGCGTGGTGATGGGCGATTAAGTCAATCCTATTGGCGCAGCCAGTTGCGCAGCTTCACCAGCATTAACGCACCGTCGCTTAATTCGCGGCGGTCATGAATAAGTTCGGTTAAGCGATCTGGGTAGTCGGTAATGATTGCATCGACACCCAGATCGATCAGCGTCGACATTCGGGCGCGATCATTGACTGTCCAGGCGTGTATTTCGTAGCCATATAGGCGCGCTAAGCGTATTTCCCCTTGCGTGATACGGTTATGCCGTAGACCCAGTGCATCAAAGTCGCGCCGATCCAGTGTGCCGGGCAGAATAAGCTGGGCCAGTAAGGTAACGCGCAGCGCTGGCGCGTGGTCATTAAGGTATTCCAACAGTGATGGCGACATGGTGGCCATACGCATGTCCATTAGCGCATTAGGGAAACCGCAAGCCGTATAACCGTCGAAAGCGCTTTGTTGGGTCGCCCAGCAGCGATAGCGCACGTCACTCTCTGCATTCAAGGCGTCAATAACGGCATCGGCCAAGGCCTGCTCTTGGCCTGGTAGAGGCTTGATATCAATCATTAACCCCGCTTTGCCACGAACGCTTTTGAGTGCCTCGTCCAAGCCGGGAATGTTCTCGCCTTGAAAAGCATCGCCAAACCAACTGCCTACATCGAATTGGCTAAGTTGCTCTCGGGTCAGTTCTCCAAACTCGCGATTATCGCCGGTTAACCGTGCCATGCTGCGGTCATGATAGAGCATTACCTGGTGGTCGCTGCTCAAACGCACGTCAATTTCAATATAGTCAGCGCCATCGATCAGCGACTGCTCCAACGCGGCCAGGGTATTTTCAGGCGCCACCATGGAACTGCCGCGATGAGCAATGACTGCGACGTTGTCGCGTATTTCAAAGCTATTCAGAATCCACCACGCTTGAAGGCCGGCAAAAATAAGCACACTGAGTTCAACCGCCCAGGCCAGTTTGCCTGCGTTAATGTCCCCAGCAGGAGCCGCTGGGCGGGGTTCGCTGTGGGCCAACTGCATATACAGACAGGCGGAAAGCAGCGCATTGGCGGCAATACCGATAAAAGTAATGGCCAGAGTGACCAGCACATAGCCGAGTAAGTAGGCGAGCATCGCCGGGATAAGCACGGCATTATGCTCAGGTAGCCACCACAGCAGCGGCGTAAATAGCCGGTCAAACAGTAGTGTCACCAACAGCGGCAAACTGACAATCAGCACTAAGAGTAGAAGCACCGCAGCGCCAATGGAGCGACGCCAGCCTCGAGTCAGGGTTACGCTGCGTTTGAGTGCCTGCCACGGGTTGCTGCGTTCAAGGGCTACTAGGGGCAGCGCTAGTAGCCAACGCAGGTAGAGCCATGCCGCTGCCCACATCCAGGCGATAATTAGCGGCAGTGCGCAGGCAATGAAATACCACAGTGCGGGAGGGCGCACACGTTGTAGATAGTAGGGGTCTATACCGCTTAGCCAGATATCGTAAAGCCATGCCAGCCCGGTCATAAAGGGGGCCAGCAGTAATAAGTGGGTGCCTACCTGGAGTATGACCAGGCCCGTTAGAGCAGGCAGCCGTCGGGTGCTCAGCCAGAGTGCTTCGAGGGCTAGCCGATAGTGGTTGTCGCGGGGCCTGACGGCCACCTGCAGCATGCCCGCCTGCTGCCAGTAAATAATCACAAAAGTGAACCCAAGACCTACCAGCATGCCGACCAGTCCCAGCGGGCTGAAGAGTAGCGCAATCAACTCGCCGTTGGTGACCACGGTGCGGTTGAGCTGGGCCAGTAGTCCACGCGTCACCCAGGTGATCGCTGGCAGCAGTAAGGCTGAGGCGAGTAGGGTAAAAAATAGGTGGTAGGCGATCAGTGGGCGAAGATGATCGCGCAACGTGCGTAGTAAGGCAGAGCCAAGGTAGGTCAAAGGCTGCATCGTCATTAAACGGTAAGGATGAGCCACCAGGGTGGCAGTAACCGCCACACCTGGCAAGGGGCTCTATTTAAAACAAACTTCGTCAATACAACGTTGTTGTTAAGCAAGCAGCAGCTCATGCTCAGCAACAATAATGCCGTTGTTATCTGCGTACAGCCACTGGCCGGGCCGCAGGGTGACACCGGCAAAGGTGACATCCATATCACGCTGTCCTTCGCCGCGTTTTTCACTTTTGCGCGGGTGGCTGCCCAGCGCCTGAACCCCGATCGGTAGGGTGGCGAGTATATCCACATCGCGCACGCAGCCGTACATGACGACGCCCGCCCAGCCGTTGGCAACGGCCTGCTCGGCGAGCATATCGCCCAGCATGGCGCAGCGGTGTGAACCTCCCGCATCAACCACCAGCACCGCGCCGTTGCCCGCCTCGGCGACAGCTTGCTTCACCATTGAGTTATCTTCAAAGCACTTTATCGTACGAATAGGGCCATAAAAGGCGTCAAGGCCGCCAAAGTTGGCAAACAAGGGTTCAAGTACTGCCACTTCTGGATGTGCATCGCAGAGATCGGGCGTCACTATTTCAATCGAGTCCGTCATCATGTGCTCCGTTTAGAGTGTTTAGTGTCAGCATAGGCAGCTAACCGGGCCGTGCAAAAAAAACGCCCCGCCCTGTAGAACAGTGGCGGGGCGTTCGGTCATCGACTCAGAAGATGCGACGGGTCACATCGTCTGCGATGGTGCGAGCATCGGCGATGGGGCGGTCTCTCTCAAGTGCTTAACAAGCTTAAGCTTCCTGAGCGACCGGAATCACGTTTGAGGCGATCTTTTGATACTCCTCAATCTCGTGAAAGTTCATATAACGATAAATCTCGCCCGCCATAGCGTCAAATTCACCCATATAGCGTTGATACTCTTCAACACTGGGTAGGCGTCCTTCTACTGCGGCAACGGCCGCCAGTTCCGCAGAGGCTAGGTACACATTGGCACCGTCACCCAAGCGATTCGGGAAGTTACGTGTAGACGTAGACACCACGGTGCTCTTAGCGGCAACGCGAGCCTGGTTACCCATACACAGTGAACAACCCGGCATCTCCATGCGGGCACCGGCACGGCCGTAAATGCCGTAGTAGCCCTCTTCGGTCAGCTGATGCTGATCCATTTTCGTCGGTGGTGCCAGCCACAGCCGGGTTTTTAAACTGCCGGCAGGCTGCTTCTCAAGCAACTTGCCCGCAGCCCGAAAGTGGCCGATGTTGGTCATGCATGACCCGATAAAGACTTCGTCGATTTTCTGGCCTGCCACTTCAGACAGCAGGCGCGCATCGTCCGGGTCATTCGGCGCACACAGAACCGGCTCTTTAATTTCAGCCAGGTCAATTTCGATAACTTCGCTGTACTCGGCATCCGGGTCAGCACGCATCAGGCTGGGGTTGGCCAACCACGCTTGCATGCCTTCAATACGACGGCTAATGGTGCGCTCGTCGCCGTAACCGTTGGCCATCATCCACTTCAACAGAGTGATGTTGGACTTCAGGTATTCGGTAACGCTCTCTTCAGAGAGGGTAATGGTACAGCCTGCGGCGGATCGCTCGGCAGACGCATCAGAAAGCTCAAAAGCTTGCTCAACGGTTAAGTCTTCCAGGCCTTCAATTTCCAACACGCGCCCCGAGAAGGCGTTTTTCTTGTTGGATTTATCAACGGTCAGTAGGCCTTGCTTAATCGCGTAGAGCGGAATGGCGTGAACCAGATCGCGCAGGGTTACGCCAGGCTGGCGCTTGCCCTTAAAGCGAACCAGTACCGATTCCGGCATATCCAGCGGCATGACGCCGGTAGCAGCGGCAAAGGCAACCAGGCCCGAGCCGGCCGGGAACGAGATGCCGAGCGGAAAACGGGTGTGCGAGTCACCGCCGGTACCCACTGTGTCGGGCAGCAGCATGCGGTTCAGCCAACTGTGGATGATGCCATCGCCGGGGCGCAGCGAAACGCCGCCACGGTTCATGATGAAGTCGGGCAGCGTATGGTGGGTATCTACATCCACCGGCTTCGGGTAAGCGGCGGTATGGCAGAACGACTGCATGACCAGATCTGCCTGGAAGCCCAGGCAGGCAAGGTCTTTCAGCTCATCACGGGTCATCGGGCCAGTGGTGTCCTGTGAGCCAACGGTGGTCATCTTGGGTTCGCAGTACATACCGGGGCGAACGCCGTCCATGCCACACGCTTTGCCAACCATTTTCTGAGCTAAAGTAAACCCTTTGCCGGTATCTTTAGGTTGGTCAGATAGGCGGAAAACGTCAGAGGGCGGTAGGTCCAGGGACTCACGTGCCTTGCCGGTTAGTCCACGGCCAATGATCAGGGGAATACGGCCGCCAGCGCGTACTTCGTCCAGAATCAGCTGCGTTTTAAGCTCAAAGGTGGTGATAACGTCATCGCTATCGTGTTTGCACACTTTACCCGCGTAGGGGTAAACATCGATGACATCGCCCATGTTCAGATTGGTGACGTCCATTTCAACCGGCAAGGCGCCTGAATCTTCCATGGTATTAAAGAAGATCGGGGCAATTTTGCTGCCAAAGCAGAAGCCGCCAGCGCGCTTGTTGGGGGCGTAGGGGATATCGTCGCCGAAGAACCACAGTACAGAGTTGGTGGCTGACTTACGCGATGAGCCGGTGCCGACAACATCGCCTACGTAGACGACCGGAAAACCTTTGGCTTTAACTTCTTCGATCTGCTTAAGCGGGCCAGTGGTGCCTGGGACGACAGGCTCAATGCCGTCACGCTCGTTTTTAAGCATGGCATTGGCGTGGAGCGGGATGTCCGGGCGTGACCAGGCATCCGGCGCGGGAGACAGGTCGTCGGTATTGGTTTCGCCAGGGACTTTAAACACACTTAGGGTGATTTTTTCAGCCAGTGCAGGCTTAGACAGGAACCACTCGGCGTCTGCCCAGGACTGAATAACCTCTTTAGCAATGCTATTGCCGTTCTTGGCGCGGCTTTCCACGTCGTGGAAAGCATCAAACATCAGCAGCGTGTGCTTGAGCTGTTCACCCGCTTCACGAGCAAGCTCTTCATTATCGAGGAGCTCAACCATGGAAACAATGTTATAACCGCCCTGCATGGTGCCGAGCAGCTTAACGGCGTGAACCTTGTCGATCAGCGGAGAGCTTGCTTCGCCTTTGGCGATCGCGGTGAGAAAACCGGCTTTTACATAAGCGGCTTCGTCAACACCCGGTGGGACGCGGTTGGTGATTAAATCGAGGATGAACTCCTCTTCACCGGCTGGTGGTGTTTTCAGTAGCTCAACCAGTGAAGCTACTTGTTCGGCGGTTAGTGGTTTGGGCGGGACGCCCTCGGCGGCACGTTCCTCGACATGTTGGCGGTAAGCTTCAAGCACGTTGGGGCCCTCTCTTTGATGTTCTCATTTACTTTATGGTGACGCCCACACGTTGCACGGTGTTCGCCGCGCAGCATTACAAAGTGGAACTGGTCACATATGACATACGCTTGACAACTGCGTGTGATTGAATGACAGATATTCTACGCCAAACTGTCGACAATGTTAAGCTGGCAAGCAGAGACGGCTGTTGTACTTTATGTTGATGCCACGATTTGAACTGATCAAAAAAGCGCTTTTTATTAGCCCATTGGCTCAAAGTCGGGAAGGTTTTTTCCCTTTTGTCAGTTAACCGCCCGCTGCGGGAGGGTGATTACGGGTGTGATTATGGTTACAGCGCGTTACCATAGTCCTCACTTTATAACCATAGTGTCACGCTAGTGACCGGGGTGCCTGTATCTGCGTGTTGAACGAAAGTGTGTGGAGCATTTTTAAATGCGCAACTACATTAGTTATAGACGATGCAGACTATGAAGAACGCAATGCAACAGGGAACAAGCGTCCTGAATGCTTATATGTTGTACAATAATGAGATGTAGGCTTGGTGATGGTATTATGTTGATACAACCTGGAGTGTCACACTCCTCTATGCAAGCGAGTGCCTTGCGAACGGCTGATCACGCGGTGAAAGCGGATGATCTATTGCCGGAAAGTTTGCATCAGTTTTTGGCTTGTGCAACGCCTGACGCCTGGCTGCAGTGGGCGCTCGAAAACCCCGATACACTGCTGATTGACCATGCTCAGTGTGAAAAAAAAGCCGCTTCAACGGCGATGAGTCTGCTCTACCGCTACGTAGACCAGCCGATATTGTTGAGCAAAATGTCTCAATTAGCGCGCGAAGAGCTGCTGCATTTTGAGCAGGTGGTTGTTCTGATGGAGTCACGCGGTGTGGCCTATCAGCATTTAACAGCCTCTCGCTACGCCGAAGGGCTCAGACGCCACCTGCGCAGTAATGACCCTGAACGGCTAATTGATGTGCTAATCATAGGTGCTCTCATTGAAGCGCGTAGCTGTGAACGCTTCGCTTGCTTAATTCCTTACTTAGACGAAGAGCTCGCCAGGTTTTATCGCACCTTGGTGAAGTCTGAAGGTCGTCATTTTGAGGACTATTTGTTACTGGCGCGTCAGCAAACAGCTGACTCGATCGATGAGCGGATCGCTTTTTTTGTGGCGCGTGAAGCGGAGCTGATTACTTCGCCCGATACGGCTTTTCGTTTTCATAGCGGTGTACCAGCTTAAGCCGCTTAGCCCGGCAGGATGTTTATCATGCGCGATGCTCGTGAGAATGACCAATTAACTCTTTTTGGGCATTTTTCGCTTACTCAAGGCGAAGATGTTTTAACCCATTTTAGCTACGACAAAGTGAAGGCGTTGCTCGTTTATCTACTGCTGCATCGTCAGCCGGTTAATCGAGCCGCCTTGGCGGAGCTTTTGTGGCCTGACCAAGGGCTGTCGTCGGGTAGAACTAATTTGCGTCACGCGCTGCACTGTTTACGTCAGTCGTTAGGCGAGAGCGCTGACCAAGTGTTAAGCGTCTCACGGCAAACGATTGCCTTTCAGTTACCCGCCAATTGGCAAGTAGATCTGCATACGCTTCAGCAGTTACTTGAAGGCCCCCGCGACTTAGATACCCTTGAAGCCTTGATGGTCTGCTACCAAGGCGACCTGATCGAAGAACTACAGCTAGCAAACTGCAGTGAATTTCAGCGCTGGTTAGTGCAGGTCCGCAATGAGTGGCGTCAACGGGTTATTCGGTTTGCAGAACAGGTGCTTGAAGCGCACGCCGATGTTCCTGACCCCATCTTGGAAACCCTGGTCAGCCGCTTTTCTGGCTACGGTCCTTTTCATGAGCGTTTGGTACGCCAGTTGGCCGAACAAAATCAAATGGCCGCCGCGCACGAACAATATAATAGTTACTTGCAACTATTGGCATTGTCGGGCCAGCAGCCAGAGCCCAGCTTTTTACAGCTAGCTAGCTACTGGTCTGACGGCCATCACGACCCGCGCATGATGAGCCCTCAGGGGGCTTTTTCACGCGCGTTGGCCGCAGACAGCAAGCCGCTGCGTGAAGATGAAATTGAGCTGCGTCAGCTCTCTGTTATGGCAATACGCTTGCGCTTGAAAGGTGATTGGCAAGATCGCGCTGCGACGCGTCACTGCCTCGCTCTGCAGATTGAGTTATTGCGCTGGTTAGAGCAGCAGTGCCATCACCTGGGCGGTTTTTGGTTGCCTGGTGCCACCGGCGGTTTAGGCTTGGCCTGTTTTGGTACCCATGGCCCCGCTCATCAGCTGGCTGAATTGGTAGCGCTCTACGAGCACTGCCGCCAGGCGTTGCCTCAAGAGAGTGCGCGTCACTGGGTCGGCGAAGGCGAAGTGCCGCAATTTGAGCTGGCCGCTGGTTTGCACAGCGGCCGGGTGGTTTATTTGCCTGAGCGGCAGTTGGCCGACCCCCTGGGGCAAGTCACCCAAACGTCATTAGAACTAATGAGTGCCGCTGAGGGCAGTGAGCTGGTGATCTCACAAGAGGCTAGCCAGCACATGCCACCGGCGCTTGACCTTCAGCCTCGACTGGCGTCGCGGCTGGTTGCCAGCGATGGCCGGGTTCGCTTACGCGCCCTGGTACTGGGCCACAACGAAGGTGGCCGAGATGCGCTGCCGCCTAGCTTGGTAGGACGTGAAACCTCGCTACGCACTCTGCGTGATGCGCTAGCGCGGGCGGGCATTGGCTTGCGGCAAAGTGTCTT
Organism: Halomonas sp. SpR8; assembly: GCF_031010195.1. Classification (GTDB taxonomy): domain Bacteria; phylum Pseudomonadota; class Gammaproteobacteria; order Pseudomonadales; family Halomonadaceae; genus Vreelandella. The sequence goes on from NZ_JAUAMC010000007.1 coordinate 262,745, forward strand.
AGTGCGTGGGGCGTCTGGAATGGGTAAATCGGCGCTAATGGTCGGTTTTCGCCAATTTGAGCTTAGCCGCGATGCGGTTATTTGCTGGCAGCCCACCACGCGACTGTCGGTGCTAGATCCTTACGGCGTTGCTCGGACACTGATCAGTTGGTATCTCCAGCAGACGCTAACCATTGAGGCCATTCATGAGCTCCAAGCAATGTTGGAATTTGATCAGCTTGAGCCAGATCGCCAGCATTTGTTGGAAGAGGCGCTTGGCGTTCATGACGTTCAGGAGATTACTCAGCTTGCTCAAAGTGGTGAAGCTGTGGAGCTAGTGGTGATGCTTCTGCATCGCTTAATAGAACGCCAAGCCACTACTCATACGCTGGTATTGATGATTGACGATCTACAGTGGCTTGATGAACCCTCCTTTAAAGTTTTAGCAGGCCTGCAGGCGCGTTTACCGATCAATACCGCCTTTATGCTAGTGGCTAGCCACCATGGACGGGAGCTGCTGCCGGTGAAACTGCACTGGGATCAGCAAATAAGTTTAGGCAATTTAGACGCGTCGCAGTCTTCGCGGCTACTGTCTCAGTTGTCTCGCCGTTATCGTATTCATCTGAGTCCACGGCTGCGTAATCAAATTATCGAGCGCTGTGATGGTGTGCCACTGTATATGCAGGAGATCTGCCGACGCTTGGACATGGATCGCCGAGAAGGGCGCAGCGTAGAGTTCGATGAATTGCCCAAAGGACTCTTAGGTCTGTTGGCAAGTCGTATTGATCAGTTAGAAAGCGATCGCGAAATTGCCCATGTAGCGGCGGTGTTGGGTAAGCGTTTCCGGCTGGATTTTCTGCTTGAGTGCTGCGGTTGGGAAAAAGGCCGCCTCAACCAAGCGCTTGAGCATATGCGGACATTGGAAATTGTTGAGCCGGTTGAAAAAGACAGCGGTGAACACGAGTATCAATTCAGCCACCAACTGCTGCAGGAAGCGGCCTATCTCTCTTGCCCACGGGATGTACGGGTGAAGCTTCATCAGCAGGTGGTGACTTTGATTGAAGAGCGCTTCCCTGTTTGGATAAGTCGCCACCCCGGTGACTTTGCCACTCATTTACGGCGCAGCGGCCACTACGCTCGAGGTGCACGCTACTTTGAACTAGCTGCCCGGGAGGCTTTAAAAGTCAGCGCTAACCGAACGGCGCTACGTATGGCCGATTTCGGCTTGGCCAGCCTGCGCCACGTAGAGCACGAAATTGAGCGTGAAGTAAGTCTGCTGACCGTGCGTGGCCAGGCGGCGTTTTCGTTGGAGGGTCATGGTTCGCCGATCGCCCACGAAAGCTTTGTGCGCGCCCGCGAACTGCTGCGTGAATCGGGTAGCGATAGCTTGGAAGATTCCGAAGATTTAGAGCAAATATTCCTGGTTAAGTGGGGGCTCTGGGTAGGGCGTAGCCAGCGTTACGCCCATGCGGATGCTTTTGCGCTCGCTTCGACCCTCGCGGATATCGCTGGACGGCTTGAAGATCCACGCTACCGGCGTTTGGCTGACTATGCTCGCGCTAACTGCGAATATTGGGCTGGACGTATTCAGCAGGCCCATGATCATTTAGATGAAATTGATCCGCTCAATGTGCCGATGATGATCGAGTGGTTGCCGTTCTCCGATCATCCGCAAGTATCTGCTGCCTGCTTCCAGGGCTGGGCACTGTGCCTGCGGGGTGATTATCAGCGCGCCGAGCGCCAGGTTTCGGCGGCGATTCGGTTGGCGGAGAAAATTGCACATCCCGGCACTTTGGCGCTGGCGCTACTATTTGCTGCTGCACTATATCGTCAGCTTGGCCATGTCCATCTGGCTGTCCGGCACGCAGAACGTGCGGTGGCAATGACGGGTACGCCGGATTTACAGCTGTGGCAGATTGCCGCCCAAAGTATTTTGGGTTGGCAACGGGCGCTAGCGGGGGATGTAGCCGGACTAACTCAGGTGCGCGACAGCTTGGACCAAATGGCGGAGCTGAATGGACGGGATCGCTATCAACGACCGGTGCTGTGGTACTCGGATGCCTGTATTGAGCTTGGTGAGTTAAATGCTGCGGAAGACTACCTGGACCATTGTTTGGTCATTGCCCGTGAGCGTACAACGCTGTTTCTACCCGAGTTAGCCACTCAGTTGGCCAAGGTGCGCGATCTGCTAGGCCACCCTGCCAATGAAGTGAAGGCACTTGCCGAAATGGCGATCAACCAATCCCGCGAACACGGTAATCGTCACCAGGAGTTAGCAGCGCTTGAGCTATGGTTAACGCGTATTGAACCCAATGACCAGCAAGCTAAAGAGAATTTTAGGCGGTTATTAAGTGAAGTCAGCCACAGCGATGCACCGGTGCTGACCCGCTGGATCAGCCTGCTGGAGCGCCGCTTGCCGCATCCGGTTGACATTGATTGATGGCTAGCAGGTATCCTGTTCTAACCAGATTAGTGTGGCTAGCGCCTCATCACGGCGCTCCCCACACACGCTGGCGTCAAACTTAAAGCGTTCGCACACCGCTGGGCGGCTAGGGTCGCCAAATAGACGACATAAATTATGCTCATCTAACTGTGCGCAGCGGACGCCGGCTGGCTTGCCATTAGGCATTCCGGGAATAGCTGAGCTAATGGAGGGCGCGATGCAGCAAGCGCCACACCCCGCTCTACAGCCTTCACTCATGGCATAGCACTTGAGTTAGCACTTGAGTTAGCACTAAGTGGATACATGGCAATCGCCCCTTTATTGACACCCTCGAATGCTTGAATACGTGTGTCGAGCCCGTTCTGGCTGGCGACCTCTTTCGCTAACCAAGCAGCTATATTTTCGACGGTAGTGGGGCCTGGCAGGACTGAGCACAACGATTTGGGTAGGGTAATCGCAAACTCCCCCTGAGCGGCCTGATATCGACAGGTAATAGTGTCGCTATCGTGTGCTGCAATATCGGCCTCTTCAAGTAGGTAACGATTATCCAGCCATGCCGCCCACTGCTGTTCCAATAGCGGCTGACGTTCGCTGTTCTGCCAGATATACAGTCTTGACCGATGGCCGTGGGCAATGCGCTGGCAGTTGCCGGTATGCCGTTTCAAGCCGTGGCTATAACCGTAGGCTGCGCCTTCAATAGCCTCGTCGCTTAGCGTTAGAGTGACTTGATGCACGTTAGTGGGCCGCTGCTCGGTTAGCTGTTGGCTTAAATGCTCGGCGATGGTGTCCAGCGTAATGGCGTGCCAGGGGAGCAGGCTAAATGCCTCTTGAGGCCCACGTACCTCCATTGGGTAGGGTGTCGTCGTGGTAATACACAGCCCTTCAGGGCATTCAGTCACGTTGACACCCTGCGCTTTGGTAGGTACTAGCAGCGTATGATCGAGGCCGCTATCTAGCGTGCGCTTGATCCACGGTTTGACTTCACCAAAGTCGAACAGCATGCCATCTTCACCCAGCTCGCCATCGAGTACTGCGTCTACCTGCCAGCTACAGCCGACTAACCCGCGCTGGGGACACCAGAGGGAGACATCAATATGGGTCAGTTGTTGAACAAATAAGGACATTAATCAAAACCTGCTAATTTGTGCATTTGCAGCGACAAACGCCACTGGGGGTTAGCCATACAGTAAGCGGTCGCTTCAGCGACGGTGCTCTTAGCCTGGTCGAGAGGGGCAAGATCCATCGGCTGGAGAAAAAAGTGGCGAAAACCAAGGCGTGAAAACTGCTCTGGGGGAGCGCCTGACTGGGGGTAAACGAGCTTTAATTCGTCGCCTCGGGTAACCGCCAGCGGATTGCTGCCCTTGGGGCTTACACAGAGCCAGTCAATGCCAGGGGGCGGCTTCAGTGTACCGTTGGTTTCGACAGCCACCTCAAACCCATGGCTATGTAAAGTGGCAATCAACGCTGCGTCAAGCTGCAGCAAAGGCTCACCGCCGGTAAACACCACATAGGGCGTCGCATTGTCGTTCTGGCTGGGCCAGAGCGCAGCAATATGCTCGGCCAGGGCCGTGGCGGTGACAAACTTTCCGCCATTAATGCCGTTAGTGCCGATAAAATCGGTATCGCAAAAGGTGCATTTTGCCATTGGTCGATCAGCTTCGCGGCCCGACCACAGGTTGCAGCCGCTAAAGCGACAAAAAACGCTGGCTCTGCCTGCCTGAGCTCCTTCCCCCTGCAGGGTATAAAACGCTTCTTTGACCTGATACATCAGCGTTGGCCTGCTGCGTTGTCTACGCTGTAAGCCAATGGATCGGTGACCCCGTTGGCTGCAAAGGCGGCCAGCCGTTCGCGGCAACTGCCGCATACTCCGCAGGCGAGTTCACGGCCCTCATAACACGTCCAGGTCTGGGCGTAATCCAACCCCATGGCGAGGCCCTCGCGCAGAATGTCGGCCTTACTGGTGTGTAGATAGGGTGCGTGTAGCTTTACCGGTTCGAAGTTGGCGATGCCGGCTACTTGATTCATCGCTTCGACGAATTCAGGGCGACAGTCGGGATAGAGGACGTGGTCGCCGCCATGGGCGCCATAGTCAACGCGTTCTGCACCAATATTAACGGCTTTGGCAATCGCCAAAGAGAGCAGAATCATATTGCGGTTAGGCACCACGGTAGTGTGCAGATTGTCCGCGTCATAGTCACCCTGGGGCATTGCTTGGTCTGGATTGGTCAGTGCTGAATTGTCGATCAGGCCGTGAATCGCTCGGATATCGATGACTTGATGGGGCACGCTAAGTGAAGTGCAAACCTGACGTGCCGTGTCGAGTTCGCGAGCATGCCGTTGGCCATAGTCAAATGAAAGTGCGTGCACGGTAAGGCCTTCACGCAGCGCACGGTGAAGCACGGTATAAGAGTCCATTCCACCGGAGTAGATAACAACGGTCGTGGTTGCTGTGTCAGCAGCCACTGGGGGTATTGATGACATGAGAAAACACTCTTTGTCGGAGAATTTATTAATCGCGAGCAGCGGTTAGCTGGCGCGGCGTTCCGGGGTCCGGTCCGGAAGGACGGCAGTTTACGCAAAAGCCGTTAATCTGACTAGTTCTAGCGACTATTGATGTCACCATTAGCGCTTAAAAGTGCGTTGGCGGGCAGCATTAATATCAACATGCTACGCTAACCATCCACGCTGTTAGAGGGAAACCAATGGCTACCATTGAACACAGTGAAATCGTTAGCGCACCACCCGAGCGCGTATTTGAACTCTTACGCCGTATTGAAGACTTTGCTGATTACTCTGACCTAATTCGCTCTATTGATTCATTGGGAGAAAACCGCTATCGCTGGCACGTGCGTGCAGTGGGTATGGACTGGGCATTTGATGTCATGGTGACTGAAGTTCAGCCCCCCAGCGTGCTTGCTTGGGAGTCGCTAGATGGGGTTAAAAATCAGGGGCGTTACCAGCTTCGCAGAGTGCCGGAAGGTACTGAGGTGGCGTTGACTCTCAGCTATGAAATTCGCAATCGTTTAATGGAAAAGGCGGTCAATAAAGCCGCCAAACCCCTAGTGGGTAAAGTGAGCGGTCAAATCCTTGAGCGTGTAGAGGCACGTTTAAATGATAAGCACGCTTGAATGAACGGCTCACCAAAGTATCCTTGGCGCTGGGCGTTCGGTTTTGCATGTCTCGCTATGCTGGCCTACCTGTGGCTTTGGTATTCGCCAGATTTGATGGCGGCTAAACAGTGGGCTGCCCAAACGACGCATCATCCTGTAGTGATTATAGGGGTGATGGTAATTATGGCCGTTACAATGGCGATAGGATTGCCCGGCAGTATTGGGCTATGGCTTATTGCGCCTTTTTATCCCCCGCTGATCGCTACGGTAATGCTGACACTAAGCAGCGTGGTAGGGGCGTTGGGGGCTTATCAATTAGCAGCGCGAGCAGGCCAGCGTTGGAACCCTAAAGGACTGACGTTGAAAGTCATGCAGATGTTGGAACAACGCAGTGATTTAATGACACAGTGCGCACTGCGGATATTGCCTGGCTTTCCCCACTCAGTTATCAATTTCGCTGCAGGTTTGCGCAGTATCTCCCTCAGAACGTACCTTTTGGCAGCGGCGCTTGGTTTATCGATAAAGTGGGGCGTCTATAGTAGTGCGATTTATGGCACCTTAGAGGCTATCGAAGAGGAGAATGCTCTGCAGTTTGATGTTGTGCTACCGCTGATAGCCTTAGCGGGGTTGCTGCTGGCAGGTGCTTGGTATAGGCGCCGCGTAGAAGCGGCTCGAGATGCATGAAGAGCAGCTAATTCTAGTGAGGCTTATGCATTGAGGCATCAAGGTGATCGACCACCTCTGCCCAATCGGCGTCTTCATCTACAGCTTCTTTTAGAAACTCGGCCTGCCCTTCGTTCCAGCAAGGAGCTTCAGCCAGCGGCATTGTTTCAGGTAGCGGAGCGTTACGCTGTATGAAGCGCTCAATGGAATCTGCATCAGAAGCCAGCCCCAACTGCTCGAATAGTTCGCTAAAATGGTGTACCGGTTGTTGCATAATCTGGTGCTCCTTCAAACTGTTAGGTTGTCCCCTATACCATAGCCTGAATTTGAGCTTCCGCCAGCTCTCAAGTACCTCGATGGGTTAACGCTCACCCACAAGCGAGGTTAAAAAGCGTCGGCGCTGATCCTCTAAAGAGATCGGCTGAGCGAGCAAATGGGTTAATTTGGTGAAGGCTGCCTCGGGCGTCATGCCATCGCCGGCTAAAATGCCTGCATCGCTGAGTCCATGGCCTGCTGCATAAGCGCCCAGTTGAACGCTTCCCTGCGGGCACTGGCTTATGGCGGCAAGCAATTTGCCTTCGCCGCTGGCTTTAGCCAACACTGCCAGCAAGCCAGGATCATCGGGTATGTTGCCAGCACCCCAGAGCTGCAGAAGGGCTCCTTTAACACGCGAATCAACCAGCCAAGCTTCCAACTGCCAAGCCGATATCCCCGGCCACAGAGCTATGCGTACCACCTCGCCTTGATTAACTAGGCGGTAGTCGGGTAGCTCAAAACGGGGAGCGCCGCGCTGTTGCAGGCCAAGCCCTAGGCTCGGGTAATAAATAAAATCGTCACCTACTCGCTCGCCGAGGAGGGGGTAGTTGGGGCTAGCAAAAGCATCGGGTGCTTCGCTGTGCTGTTTAATGGTTCGTGCACCTCGCAGCAGCTGTCCGGCGAAGTAGATTGTCACCTCTTGCAACGCTGGCTGGGCAGCAAACTGTAATGCACCGTACAAATTTTCTAAGGCGTCACTTGCGGCGGCTTCTAATGGACGCATAGAGCCTGTTAAGACCACCGGTCGATCTAATCCCTGCAATTGATAGGCTAAGCTGGCAGCGGTCCAACTAAGAGTGTCCGTACCATGAATAATCACAAAGCCAGTGTAGGCGGTTAGTTGGTCATGAATGTCGAGGGCGAGCTGGTGCCAGCTAAGCGGTGTAGCAGCGCTTGAATCTATTAGCGTGGCATAGCTAATAACCTCATAAGTCGGAAGGGCTTGCTGTTGGGCAAGCGGTAACTGATTAAAGGCAGTGGCCATGCGGGTAGCAAAGTCACCGCTCGGCGCCAAACCATGGGCGTGCTGCTGCATGCCGATCGTCCCTCCCGTATAAATAACCAGAATACGATTTTCACCGGGCGGCGTTTCAGTTAAAGGAGAGTGGATGCTCATGGCCTTTTCCTGGATAGTCAGTAAATGCGATTCAGTAAATGCGATTCAGGGAGTACGGGTAACATGCTCTACCAAAAGTCCGCCACTTTGGTCATCCAGGCGTCGATTGCGTCCAGCCATTAACGCAAAGCCACAGCAAACTGAGATCAGTAAAATTAACAGCCAGGCAATATGTGAGGTGCTGGCGCCTGATTGAAGCATAACCCCCACACCAAATGGCCCGAGCGCTGCCAGTGTATAGCCACCGCCTTGGACAAGCCCTGAGAGCTGGCCAGCAAGGCGAGAGTTGGCCGTGCGTAAAACTAACAGGCTTAGTGCTAGGCTGAAGCTGCCCCCCTGGCCGATACCCAGCAGGGCGGCGCCTGGCCATTTCCAGACCAGTGGCGCTATCAGCAGCATCCAAAGCCCCATGGCGGTGCTTAAGAGCACCAATAGTAATGCGGGGCGCTGGTCTTTTCCCATGCGGGCGAGCCAGGGAGCGCTCAGCGCGGAGGCCAACTGACACATGATGGAAACCGCCATGGTCCAGCCCGCATCGGCCTCGTTATAGCCGCGGTCGACTAGTAGCGTTGGCAGCCAGCCAAAGACGATATATGCCATTGAAGATTGAATGCCCATGAACAGCATGACCTGCCAGGTAAGCGGCTGTTTAAGCAAGCGTAAAATGCCGCTTTTAGACGGGGCGGGTTTGTTTGAGAGAGCCGCGCGAGGCATCTGTAAGTGCCACAGTACCAGCGCGAATAGCGCCAGTAATGACCAACTCATCAAGCTTGCCTGCCAACTACCAAGCAGTTGGGTGAGTGGTACGCTAAACCCAGCCCCCAGGGCCCCCCCTAAACAGAGCGCCATGGTGTAAAGCCCGGTAAGCAAGTCAGCGCTTTCAGGAAGTTCACGTTTGACCAAGGCAGGCAGCAGTGTGCCGCCAATGCCAATCGCGCAGCCCGCCATGGCTGAGCCGACAAATAGCACGCTAGGGAGTGGAAGGCCTCGCAAAATAAGCCCTGCAGCAAGCAGTATCAGCGCCATGCTTAGCGCTCTTTCGCTACCGATGCGTTTTGCAAGCGCAGGGGCAAGCGGCGCGGAGAGGCCCAAAAACAGCACGGGAAGCGTGGTGAGCAGACCCGCGGCGCTAGCTGAAAGCCCTGCGCTTTCCTGTAGGCGAGTTAGTAAAGGGGCCACCGAAGACATGGCGGGGCGCAGATTTAGCCCCACCACAACCATTAGCAAAATAAACGTACTCGAACGACGCGATGCCATATATATGCTTACTTAATACCAACGCTTACTTTAGGTGCGGGCGCAAGTCTCCGCGAACGGCATCAAGTAGCGTAATGAAGTGGTAATCCTGTGGGGTGTCCAAGCAATCAACTCTAACGTTAGTGCGCATCCCTTTATCCATATTCAACTGGTCGAATATTTCTAACGTTAGCTTACGTGCAGGCTTATCACCTGGCGCCAAGATGCCATCTTCCAGAGTAAAGGTTTCAAGCAGGGTAACCCGTAAACGGGTGCTATTACCTTCACTAAGCACGCGGCGAACAAACAGCCAGCCTTCGCAGGGCAGGGCGTGATTGTCGTCGCGTTGGCGCAAGAACAGCGTGCGGTAGCAAGCGCCTTCAACAGACGCTTTTTCAGCCATGCTGCGATAAGCCTGAACCACTTGATTAGCCGAGGCGCGGGCATCTTCTAATCGCTGCACAATCCCTTGATGTTCGCGGCTGAGCTGCTCTTGACGTTGAAACGTCAGCCATTGGCGGTACTCGGCCATAAGTTGGGAAGACGCCATAGTCACTCCATGAAAAATTGTTCATGCCTAAAGGCTAAAAGTAGATGCTGAAAACAGCTGCTTGGAATATGCAAAGGCGACACCTTCGCATATTCCTGGTCTGGGAGCTAGCGGCGGGCGCTTCGTTTACGTTCGCCACCCGTATTGGCACTCTGGCCTTCGGGTTTACGTCTAGCACGTGGCTGGCGCTGGTTGCGTCGACCATTTTCGATAGGCTCAGGCTTAATGCTGGGATCAGGCTCAAAACCGGGCACTATATGCTTTGGCAGTGTCTGTTTAATCAGTCGCTCGATATTGCCGAGCAGAGCATGTTCGTCGACACACACTAGCGAGACTGCCTCGCCGTTGCTACCAGCGCGCCCTGTGCGCCCTATGCGGTGGACATAATCTTCGGCGACGTTGGGTAGATCAAAATTGACTACATGAGGTAACTCATTGATATCGAGGCCTCGGGCCGCGATGTCGGTCGCTACCAGCACCTGTAGGTCACCGCTCTTAAACGCCGTTAACGCGCGAGTGCGTGCTCCCTGGCTTTTATTGCCATGGATAGCCATGGCGGGGATGTCTTGCTTAGAGAGCTGTTCGGCTAGCCGATTAGCACCATGCTTAGTGCGGGTGAACACCAGCACTTGAAACCAACCATTCTGTTGGATTAAGTGGGCCAGCAGTTCGCGCTTTTTCTCACGATCTACCCGGTAAATCGCCTGCTCGATTTTCTCTGCCGTCGCGTTACGCGGCGCCACTTCAATCATGGCGGGGTTATCAAGCAGCTGTTGAGCCAGGGTTTGAATCTCATTAGAGAACGTAGCTGAGAACAGCAGGTTCTGGCGCTTTTTAGGTACTAAGCGCAGCAGGCGCTTAATATCGTGAATGAAGCCCATGTCCAGCATACGGTCAGCTTCATCCAACACTAGGATTTCAACTGCGGAGAGATCGACATGTCCTTGTTGGTGAAGATCCAACAGGCGGCCTGGGGTGGCCACAAGCACATCTAGGCCGGCTTTTAGCGCGTCGATCTGGGGCTGCTGACCCACGCCGCCAAAGATGATGTGAGAGCGCAGCGCAAGATGCTGGCCGTATGTCGAAACACTTTCGCCCACCTGAGCGGCAAGCTCGCGGGTAGGGGTTAGCACCAGCGCACGCACCTGACGTTTTGCAGGACGTTTGCCCGTGCTTAGGCGCTGTAGCATTGGCAGCGTAAAGCCAGCGGTTTTGCCAGTGCCGGTTTGGGCGCTAGCTAACATATCACGACCTTCTAACACGACAGGGATGGCCTGTCGTTGAATCGGGGTAGGTTCGGTATAACCTTGCGCTGTGACAGCGCGTAACAAATCGGCGTGCAGGCCAAGTTCAGAAAAGCTCATGCGTTCTCCGCAGTCACCTAGTGATTCAGTACCAGTAAGTAGTTGTTGCCACTAGATATAATGTTCAAAAAGCGAGGTTGATTCATCTTCGCGGCGGCGAAGTGTGCCAGATATCCAAGCGTGCCGCGATGGTCGTTGATTAGCCGTGGTTGACGTGACAGCTACAGCTCGAAGAGCGCTGAAATCTGGTGCGCGTGGACACACCAGAGACTTTCATGTCAGTAATAAGCTGAATAGTGTAACACGATTATGGCTTGGCAGCTTGTTAAGCTGTCACGTGTCAGTGTGGGTGATGGGCATGCAAAGGGATTAGCCTAGCCAGTGTTGCTGGTGACAGTTCGAGCTTGGCTAATGCTTCTGGCGTTAATGCAAAAAACTGTTCTGGGGTATGAATGCCTTGTTGAAAAAGTTGTTGTGCCGTTGCCGGCCCAATGCCGTCCAGGGCCAGCAGCCGGCGAGCAAATATTGAAATAAAGCGGTTGGTTTGCTGTTCGCCTAACTGAGCGCTTTCAGCTAGATAGTAGTCCCCAGCGCGCAAGGTAATGAATTGCTCGATTCGCTCAAGCGCGGCGAGGGTAGAGGCATCTAGGGAGTGAGCGACTAATTGATCAAGTAGCGTATTATGGCTAATCAGAGCAGTTTCGAGGGCTGCTAACGTTGTTTCGCCCTCGAGCAGCGTGGTTACTGTTTGCATCAGGGCACTGACCCCGTCGCGTAGTTGCTCAACAGGTAATACGGATGTTTGGTTGGCTTCGTCTGTCATGTGGACATCCCTGTGAGGGGTTAGCATTTAGCCAAGTGCAGAAAATTGGTTTTAAGCAAGCGCTACTAACTAGTCGAAATAATTGCCCTGGCGTATTTGGCTGGCGATAAGTTCGGCGGCCCGTTCCCAGCTAGTGCCCAATGCGCGTACCAGCGCCGGGTAACCATCTTCTTCAAGCGTAGTTTCCACATGGAAATTTTCCATAGCGAGCAGTTCACTCTCATCGTCCAGTAATTGCCACTGACCACTGGCAACGGCGACGCCGTCAAAACGGCCCTGAAACTGGTCAACGTCAAGGCGCAGTGTCAACGCATTGGGTTGGTCGCCCTCCGCGCGGATAACTCTTAGCGTGGGTAGCGCTTGCGAGAGGTTGGAGCGCATTTCACGCTCTAGCTGCCGGTTCAATCCTTCTGCCCACTGGTGTTCACGAGCGGCGTTCAAGGTAATGTCGTCGAGCTGCATAACGATGCCATCAACATCCAGGTAATGCGCAAGCCGAGGGGCACTCAGTTGGAGGGTGCCCTCTGGTTGGCGGGGTGTGCTGGCTGACTGGTCGCTCGGCAGCATGTAGCGCGCGGGCGGCGTAACGCTGCTGGCGCAGGCAGATACCAGCAAACAGAGTATCAGCAGCAGTAGATACTTTATCTGAATCAGCTTATTTCTTAGTTTCATCTAGCTTCTCCCTCTCAACAAGCTTGTCCCTTTGAACCTTGTCTTTTTAAACATAGTGCGTCCCTTAATCACGCGGGGCGCGCGGAATGGGGTCTTGGGCATCCAGGTTATCAAATAGCAGCGCTCTAGGGTTGTCGTTTAACGTGCGAGTCAGTGGCTGAAGGTCGCGCATTAAACGATCCAAACGTTCAATCGCCGCAGTTAGGTCTTGGTACGCGGGTGATGAGGGAGATAGCCCTTGCAGTGTGCTCCGCATCTCCTCAAGAGTCGCGTTCAGGTTGCCGCCAACGGCCTGCGTCTCTGGGTCATTGAGTAACTGATTGATCGAGGCGCTCACGTCACGAACTTCATGTAGCACGCCTTCAGAAGCTTGGAGATTACGATCCAATCTGGTCAGCAGCGGTTCTACTTCCAACGCATTTAGCTTATCGAGTAAGTCGGTAACCTGTGCCTGTATCTGCGCAAAGCCGCCCGCCACCGTTGGGAATACGGTGCGGTCAGAAAACTGCTCTGCAACGTACTGTTCATCAAGGTCACGCTGAAAATTTAAGTCGACAAATAGAGCGCCGGTTAGCAGACTGCCACTTTTGAGCGAGGCGCGCAGCCCTAGGCTGAACATACGCTCAAAACGCTCTTCCCACTCGTCTAAATTAATATCATTATTTTCAATTCCTAAACGCTGGGGCTCAATTCTTATCAGCACTGGAATCGCGAAGCGTGCGCGAGAGTCGGGTTGGGGAGCGGTAAATCGCCAAGGTACGGCAGCCACAGTACCCATTCGCACACCACGAAACTCTACTGGCGCTCCTTTGGAAAGGCCACGTACGGTTTCATCCACTAGCAGCACATACTCTAGATAGCGATTAAACGTTCCTTCTCGGGCGGCGTCTTCATCGGCATACAAGGTAAAGTGCGTATTGGCTTCAACAGGTTGGCCCATGGGCAGCTCTTCGGGCACGCCAAAGGTTACGCCGCCGCCAAGAAGCGCCTCTATGGATTCTACGTTAATCCTCACGCCATCAGCGCCTATACGAAAATCGACGCCGCTGGAGGACCAGAAGCGTGTGCTATCGGTGACTAGGTTGGTATAAGGCTCTTCAATAAATACTTGGTGCTGCATGGTGCGTGATTGAGGCTCAAAGCTGTTCTCCTCGATACGCCCAACGGTGTAACCCTGATACGAGACCGGGTCTCCTACACGCAGTGAATTACCTAACTGACTGGTTAAGCTAAGCCGCAGCCCGGCTTGGCCAGCCGGCGCCACTGGGGGGGTATCGCTGACGGGGAATTCTCGGCGCGGCGCCTCTTCAGTCCCAGGCTCTAGCTGAATATAGGCACCTGATAATACCGTGCCCAAGCCGCTGATCCCTTCCCGACCAATGCGTGGTTTCACCACCCAGAAGCGGCTGTCTTCACGCAACATATCCTCTACTTCTGGTTGAATACGCGCGGTCATCACGGCGTGGGAGAGATCGTCTGACAAGCGCACGCTTTGCACCCGGCCAATCTCAACATTACGGCTGCGAATCAGCGTGTTGCCTGCCTCAATGCCTTCGGCGCTGTCCATGGTAAGCGTCACCAGGGTGCCGCGGCTTGAGTAGTTGTCGTAAACCAGCCATAAGCCAATGGCGATAGCGACAATGGGCACTACCCAAATAGGCGAGAGGCGTGTCTGGCGCGATGTTTTGGCCTTATTTAGATCCGCCTCAGTAGCCGAATCGGTACTTGCCTGATCCTTGCTCTTTTGGTTTGTGCTGTTTTGATTGTCGCTGGGCGGTGTAGTTTCATTAGCCATCAACAGGTTCCTTGGTGGCCGTTTTACGGCGAAGAAGAGAGAGACGAGAAGAGTTTCGTTGCGGGAGGGGCGTGTCCCAAATTAAGCGCGGGTCAAATGTCATCGCCGCCAGCATGGTTAACACCACTACGGAGCCGAAAGCGAGGGCTGCAGGTCCTGGGGTAATTGACATCAATGAGCCTGCGCGAATCAAGGCTACTAAAATAGCCACCACAAAGACATCCACCATTGACCAGCGGCCAATGAATTCTGTTAATCGATAAAGTCGGGTACGGGTATTAGCGTTGAGTGCATCACTGCGTTTAACCACCAGACAAAGCCATGTTAACGCCACTAATTTCCCCACTGGAACAATGACGCTGGCAATAAATATGACGGCCGCGATGGGCCATGACCCCATTTGAATCAATTGAACCACACCGCCGATAATGGTTGAGGGCGATGAATTGCCAAGGCTGGTGGTCGTCATAATAGGGTATACGTTGGCAGGGATATACATAGTCGCCGAGGCGCCAAGAAGTGCCCAAGTACGTTGCAAGCTGTGTGGTAAGCGTTGGTGAAGCTTTTCGTGACAGCGCGTGCAGTGGCTTCGCCCTCGAGGTGATAGGCGATTAATCAGCCCACAGGTAGGACATCCGGTTAGACCTTGAACAGCAGCAGTGGCCCCCGTTTCTGTTCCTTCCGGGGCGAGTGGCTCCCCTTCCAACGAGAACCACATCCAGTCGGCATCAATGGATTGTGTTGTCATCAGCAAAAGTAGCGCAAATGCGCAAAATGCCCAGAACGATATACCTAGCTGAACATCGGCGAGGCCAGCAATTTTTATTAGGCTCACCAAGGCGCCGATAATAAACACGTCAGCCATCATCCAGGGTGTTAAGTACGATAGCGAGCGGGCTATGTCTCGGCTAAAGGGTAGGGGGTGGTCGCGTAATAGCCCAAACTGAAGCCACACTATGCCCAGTAGATACACCGCTGGCAGCACGACGATTGTCATTATAACGGCGATCGCGACCACCGGTTGGTGAAAGCCTATCAGCGTCGTCGCGGTCTGAGTCAGCTCAATGCGGTTGCTCACACCACTGACCGTGAAACTGATAAATGGAAATGAGACTGCCACTATTAAAGCGATAAGCGACGCGATTGCCAAAGCCATGCTGCGTTGCGCTGGGTAACGGTGACGTTTGACTAAAACATGTGAACAGCGTGGGCAGCTTGCCTTTTCGCCTGAGTTTAACGGTGGCAACGCTGATACCCAGTCACATTCATGACAGGCACGCAAGCGCCGCCGCTGAGTTCTGGCCTCTGGTGGCGATTGGTCAACGAGTGGTGTGTTGACCGATAATGTGCGGCGTTTTATCAATCGTTGTTGGGGCAAAAACAAAACTCTCAGTGCGAATTCCCAGTAAAACTACTAGGATGTGGCGAATTAAGCTGTTGAACACGCGCTTTAACAAACCTATGTTGCTGAAATAATAATTAAAAATATAGCATAGGCGCTTGACCAATGGGTCTGTTTAGACAACGATGCGGCAGCACAATGAAAGCTGTCAGAGACGGCTCGATATGTTGCTAAACAGATGACGAGCCGAGTACAGCAATATAGTAGCTATCATCGTCTAGTAATAGCATCTTACAACAGCTCTTAATAAGTGATACCAAGGATAAGACCTGTTAACAGTACCCCTCATTATGTCACGAAGGAAACGAAATGTTGCTTCCCCTATTAGCAGTTTTGGTTGGATTGGTGATGTTGGTTTGGAGTGCCGAAAAGTTTATCGACGGCGCTGCAGCAACGTCCCGTTGGCTGGGGCTCTCACCGCTTCTAATCGGAATATTAGTCATTGGGTTTGGTACCTCTGCTCCCGAAATGATGGTGTCGGTACTGGCTGCACTTGACGGCAATCCAGGATTGGCGGTGGGCAATGCTTATGGCTCAAATATTGCTAATATTGGGTTAATACTGGGCCTCATAGCCCTTATTTCTCCCCTTGCTGTACATTCCAGCGTTATTAGCAAAGAAATGCCGATATTGATGCTGGTTATGCTGGCCACGGGGTTAATGCTGCTAGACGGTTTCGTCGCACGTTGGGAGGCGGTGTGCCTGTTGCTTGCGCTGGTGGCTTTTATCGTTATGAGTATTGTTCGCTCGCGCAAACAGTCCGAAGATTCACTGGTAGCTGAAGTGGCTGAAACCCTGGACAGCAAACAAATGTCACGGGGTAAATCCATCATTTGGACGTTGGTGGGGTTGGTGCTTTTGATTGCTAGTTCACGGCTGCTGGTATGGGGGGCGGTTGAAATCGCGATACGTTTTGGCGTAAGTGACTTGATTATCGGCCTGACCGTGGTGGCCATTGGCACCTCATTGCCGGAGCTTGCTTCTTCTATCACCGCTTTACGTCGTAAAGAGCACGATATGGTGTTAGGCAATGTGGTCGGCTCTAATTTATTTAATAGTTTGGCAGTGGTCGGTCTAGCCGGGGTGATTGCACCAATTGAAGCGGGCCGGGAGGTGTTGGTCCGTGACTGGAGCGTAATGACGGGGATGACGCTGCTGATGATTCTGTTTGCGTTCTCCTGGCGTGGGCGCCCTCGGCGAATTAATCGCTTAGAAGGTGGCATCTTGCTCGCGCTATTTATTGCCTATACCGGCTATATGGTGAGCATCGTTGTAATGTCTAGATAGCTAGTCGAGGCTTGGCAATCACCGTGATGCTGCTTCGTGCGTCAATGCGACACATCTTAGACGGTTAGCTACTATTATATGATGATTGTCAAAGTTGGTGCACTTGCATCAGGTTAAAAACAGTTTGTAGAAATAGGCTTAGTGCTTATAACTAAAAGTGCCGTGCCAAAAAGGCTCAACTAAGCTTGTGAGAACCCATGTATGGGATGCCGCTTCCAGGTCTTAGGAGAGTGAAATGGAACTTGATCCTCTAGTCTTATCGCGATTGCAGTTCGCTTTCGTTGTGTCGTTCCACGCCATATTCCCAGTGTTTACGATCGGTCTGGCGTCGTATATTGCCTTGCTTCATGGTCTGTTTTTCAAGACCAAGAACCCAGCTTGGGATCGCCTTTCACTTTTCTGGACAAAGGTGTTCGCCGTCGTTTTCGGCATGGGGGTAGTGTCCGGCATTGTGATGTCGTTTCAGTTCGGCACTAATTGGAGCAATTTCTCACAGGCTTCTTCGAACTTCCTTGGTCCTATGCTCAGCTATGAGGTTGTGACCGCCTTCTTCTTGGAAGCAGCGTTTTTAGGCGTATTGCTGTTTGGACGCGGTAAGGTTCCGCAAGGTGTTCATCTGTTTGCTGCCATTATGGTGGCGGTTGGTACGTTCATTTCCTCGTTCTGGATTTTATCGGCTAACAGTTGGTTGCACACACCTGCAGGCGTTGAGCTGATCGACTTTCGCTTCCATGTCACTTCCTGGCGTGAGGCAATCTTTAATCCATCTTTCCCCTATCGTTTTATGCATATGGCTGTTGCCTCTTTCTTAACGGGTGGCTTTGTTGTGGCAGGGGTGAGCGCATGGTTTCTATTACGTGATCGTGATCCGGAAGCGAATCGCCGGGCGCTCTCTATGTGCCTTTGGTTGCTGCTTTTTTTAGCGCCGACGCAGGCGGTGATTGGTGATTTTCATGGGCTAAATACACTTGAACATCAGCCTACCAAAGTGGCTGCGATGGAAGGGCACTGGGAGACCTCTACCAACGTGCCACTGCTGCTGTTTGCTATTCCTGATCAGGAGGCGCAAACCAACCACTTCGAGCTGGGTATTCCTAGCCTTGCCAGCATCATCTTGACCCATTCACTGGATGGTGAAATTCCTGGCATTAGTGAAGCGCCGCCCGAAGAGCAGCCTCCGGTAATCATCGTGTTTTGGGCGTTCCGGGTCATGGTTGGCATTGGTCTTTTAATGATTGCAGTGTCATTAACCGGATTGGCTTTACGTCGTAAAGGGCGCATTTTTGAGCAGAAGCTGTTTTTAAAAGGCTTAACCGCGATGATCCCTATGCCATTTGCCGCTGTACTCGCTGGCTGGATTGTCACTGAGTCGGGCCGTTCTCCATGGCTGGTTTACGGCATGATGACCCATGCAGAGGGCTTAACGCCTTCGTTGACTGGCCCAATGGCGTTATTCACTCTGATCGGCTATGTCTTGGTTTACGGCGTGGTGTTTTATGCGGGCATCTATTACCTCACGCGAGTGGTTCGCAACGGCATGCTGCCTGAAGAGGAGCGTGAGACCACCGACGAGAACTTCCATCGTCCAATGCGTCCGATGTCGGCTGCACATACTCCTTTTGACGATGATGTTGAACCGGCGAGGAACTAAACATGGAAATGTTTGATTTAACGTTAATCTGGGCCTTTATTATCGGTTTCGGCATCATGATGTATGTATTGATGGATGGATTTGACCTGGGATTGGGGATTCTTTATCCCTTTGCTCCTGATGAAGATGCCCGCGATGTAATGATGAATTCGGTCGCGCCTATATGGGATGGCAATGAGACTTGGCTAGTGCTGGGCGGAGCCGGTTTGTTGGGCGCTTTCCCACTGGTTTATTCGGTATTTTTACCGGCGCTCTATATCGGTGTTTTCCTTATGCTGGCGGGGCTTATATTTCGTGGCGTCGCCTTTGAGTTCCGTTTTAAATCGCGGCGCAATCGACGCTGGTGGAACCGTGCCTTTTGCTGGGGGTCGGCAATTGCCGCCTTTGCACAGGGTGCTGTCGTGGGTGCCTATATTCAAGGCTTTCCGGTTGAGAATTTTGCTTATGTTGGTGGCGCGTTTGACTGGTTAACGCCATTCTCAGTGTTAACCGGGCTCGGCCTAATGGCAGGCTACGCCTTGCTAGGTGCTACTTGGCTGATACTGAAATCTGAAGGCCATGTACAGGATTGGGCTTATAAAATCACTCCGATGCTACTTGTATTAGTGCTTTTCGTTTTTGGTGTGATCAGTATTTGGACCCCGTTTATTAACCCGCTGGTATGGGAGCGTTGGTTTGGCAATATTCAACTGATTTGGATATTCCCATTTCTGGCTCTGGCCTGTGCGTTTACCGTATATCGTTCGGTACAAAAGCGGCGTGAAAGCGTGCCTTTCCTGGCTACTATCGGTATTTATGTCTTTACCTATTTAGGGCTGATTGTCAGTAAGTGGCCTGTTATTGTGCCGCCGGATTATACGCTTTGGGACGCTGCTTCCTCGCCTGAATCACAGCTCTTCCTGTTGGTGGGTGTGGTGTTCGTTATTCCGATTATCTTGACCTATACCGCGTGGACCTATTGGGTTTTCCGCGGCAAGGTGCGCGTCGGTGAGGGATATCACTGATCGCATGGTAACGGGAGAGGCGCCTTCTATTACAGCACGTAGTTGGCTACAAACGCTGGCTAGAGGGGAGCGTAAGCGCCTACTGGGGTCAGCGATTTTCGGTGTTTTGGCAGGCAGCCAAACCATCGTGGTGGTAGTGGGGCTAGCGTGGCTCATCGGGCAGCTAGCGGTAGAGCATCGATCCCCTATGGCGCTCTTACCGATATTTGCCTTGCTGGCGAGTAGCGTGTTGTTACGCGCTGTTTTTCAGTGGGGGCATGAAAGCCTAAGTTTAGAAGCAAGCCTTCGGATTCGTCAGCGCGCCAGGGCTCAGTTGCTGGATAAGTTATCCGCATTGGGCCCGGTTTGGCTTACCACGCAACACAGTGGTTCACTTGCCAATCAAGTGGTTGAGCATGTGGATGCGCTGGAAGGTTACTTTGCACGTTTTTATCCCCAATTGCGGATTACGCTATTACTACCACTATTAATATTAATGGTGGTGTGTTGGTTAGATTATTTAGTGGCTGTTTTTTTGCTACTTTCTGCTCCGTTAATCCCGCTTTTTATGGCGCTCGTCGGTATGGGGGCTGAGCGTCTCAATCGCGATCAGTTTGTCGCCGTATCGCGTTTATCAGCGCATTTTATTGACCGCGTTCGCGGCATGACCACGCTCCAGCTATTTGGCCGAACGGCAGACGCGCAACAGGATGTTTGGTACGCCACCGATGGCTATCGGCGCCTTAGCATGCGTACGCTTCGGTTGGCTTTCCTCTCCTCAGCGGTGCTCGAGTTCTTCGCCTCAGTGGCCATTGCGGTGGTCGCTATGTATGTCGGTTTCGGTTTGCTGGGCTACATCGAGTATGGGCCCTCTATTTCTCTGACACTTTTTTCCGGCCTTGCGGTCCTGCTACTCGCGCCAGAGTTCTTCCAGCCATTGCGGACACTTTCGCAGCATTATCATGATCGTGCTGCTGCATTGGGCGCTGCCGAAAGCGTCGTTCACATTCTCAATACACCTGCCATGGTGGGCGCTAATGAAGCTAAAACGCCGCTATCGGGGCAGTCAGTTATTGAGTTAGCGGCGGCGAGCGTTGCCTATCCTGGTCGCGGACAAGTGATTGGCCCTATCGATCTTTCTATTCAGCAGGGTGATGTAGTGGCAATTAGCGGCGCCTCAGGCAGTGGCAAGTCGACACTGCTAGCGTTACTTGCAGGCTTTTTACCGCCGAGTGCCGGTGAGTATCGGCGTCAAGAGTACAGCCAGTGTGCTTGGTTAGATCAGCAGCCTTGTTTACTGCACGGGAGTTTGGCCGATAATCTTCGTTTGGCATCACCGCTCGCGTCTCGCGAAGCAATGACGGTTGCGTTGCAGCGTGTTGGCTTCGGGCCTTTATTGGCCCAATTGCCGGAGGGGTTAGATACGTTAATTGGCGAGCGTGGGGTTGGGCTTTCGGGAGGGCAAGCTCAGCGCTTAGCCCTTGCCCGTGTTTATCTCAGCAATGCTCCCCTGGTGTTGTTAGACGAGCCGACCGCAAGTTTAGATTTAGATACTGAGCAGTTCGTGATAGCGGCCCTGCTTGAGTTAGCTCAAGAGGGGCGGACCTTGGTGATTGCAACCCACCACCCTGCAGTGATCAATGCTGCCAAGCGCCATTTTTTCTTTGAGCATGGTCGCTTGAAGAGGGGCGTTGCATGATGGCCATTTTCCGCGAATTCCGCCCTTGGTTAACGCTGTTAGTGCAACGGCGTCGGCGCTTTATATTAGGCGCTTTGCTGGTTTGGATTACGCTGTTAGCAGGTCTTGCTTTACTGGGGTTGTCTGGTTGGTTTATCACCGCTAGTGCATTGACGGGGATTGCATTAGCGCAGGGTATTCCGGCGCGCCTGGATGTTTACGTACCCGGTGGAGGGATCCGTTTCTTTGCTTTGGTGCGCACAGTTGCTCGTTATATCGAGCGACTGTATAACCACAATACGGTGCTGACCCTTCTGGCTGACTTGCGTTACCGCGTATTCGGTCATTTAACACAGCTAGATGATGCCCGCTTGCGCGGGGAGCGTGCCAGTGACTGGCTGAGTCGTTTAACGGCTGATATCGACACGTTAGATAATTTTTATTTACGGATTCTCGTGCCACCCTTAGTCGCTTTGCTAGGGGTAGTCGCCGTATCACTTTTCGTAGCTATTTGGTTGCCTAGCGTTGCCCTATTAATGGCCGTTACCCTTATTGTTCTTTGGGTGGTGGTGACACTATTTGCCGCCATCTGGGGGTTTTCTCATAGTTATCAGCAGGTGGTAGATCAGCAATCTCTTCGTCGCTTAATTGTCGATCAGACGCAGGCCTCAGCAGAGTTATTAAGCTACCAAAGTTCTCGCTGGCATCGTTCGCTTATTGATACCCAAGAGCGCCAAGCCTTTAGTAATCAGCGACGTTTGGGGCGTAGAACCGCGCTAATGAACTGTTTGGTAAATGCCGTTAGCGGATTGATGGTGGTGGCAGTGCTATGGTTAGCGAGCTTAGTGTTTGCTCAGCAGTTGGTGTCAGCCCCTATCCTTGTGATGACTGTGTTGATCGCGCTGGGGATTAATGAAGCGTTGCTCGCCCTGCCCGCAAGCTTTATTAAGCTGGGTGCGAGCTACGCGGCAGTTCAGCGCTTGAATGGTCTGACCTGTGATCCTGCACCGCTTAATTCAATTGTCATGTTCGCAGAGCAGGCGGGGGTTGCCATCAGTGCGAGTCAGCTCTCTTTGCGCTATTCGCAGTCATTAGAGCCCGCATTAGATAGCGTTAGCTTTCAGTTGCCAGCGGGTAAGCGAGCGGTCATTACCGGTAAGTCCGGTGCTGGCAAGTCATCTTTAGCCAGTGTGCTGATGGGGCGCTTGAAAGCTAGCCAAGGTGAGGTGGCGGTGGGCGGCGTTCAGCCGTGGCAAGTTTCGCTAGAGCGCCGAGCTGATCAATTTGCCATGCTTACCCAGCAAGTGGATCTGTTTGATGCCTCTTTAGCCGAGAATCTACGTATCGCTAATCCCTCTGCTGATGATGCAGCGCTTTGGGAAGCACTGGGTGCTGTTGCCTTGGATAGCTGGGTCCAGCAATTGCCTAACGGTTTAACTACTGCGGTCGGTGAGAAGGGGCAGCAGCTTTCGGGCGGCCAGGCAAGACGCTTGGCGTTAGCGCGCTTAATGCTACGAAACCCGAGTGTGGTGCTGCTTGATGAACCCTTTGCGGGAGTTGATGCGGCGACGGCAAAACACATCGCGGCATCCCTGGATAAATGGCTGGTTAATAGAACGACTATCTTCTTTGTGCATCAAGTTAGTTCGCTGAATCTATTGCCCGAGGTCGAGTACCATTGGCACCTTGAAGCCGGTAAGCTTAAGCAAAATTCGATTGAGCAAAATTGACTATTAGCTACTCCCGTAAGGAGCCCTTCATGCAAGATTTTTTACAAACACTCCCTAAAGTAGAGCTCCATTTGCATATTGAGGGTTCATTAGAGCCAGAGCTGATGTTCGCTTTAGCTCAGCGCAATGGCATTGAACTGCCCTACGCTACGGTGCAAGAAGCTAAAGATGCCTACTGCTTTAGTGATCTACAGGGCTTTCTAAACCTTTATTTCCAAGGCATGAGCGTACTGCGCAATGAGCAGGATTTTTATGACCTGGCGATGGATTATTTCAGGCGGGCACGGGAAGAAGGGGTGGTGCATATCGACATGCACTTTGATCCTCAGGCGCATCTTCAGCGTGGCGTGCCGCTAGAAGTCGTCATGGCCGGTTTGTTAAAAGCAAAGCAAGAGGCTGAGGAATCCCTTGATCTCTCTATTGGCATGATAATGGCGTTTCTGCGCGATCGTCCGGCAGAAGAGGCATTGCATGTGCTTGAACAGGCCGCACCCTATTGGAAAATGCTGGATGCCATCGGTTTAGATAGCGCAGAGAAAGAAAATCCGCCGAGTAAGTTTGTCGATGTGTTTGAACGTGCCAAGCAGTTGGGGCTTGTGTGCGTAGCCCATGCGGGCGAGGAAGGGCCAGCAGAGTACATTAAAGAAGCACTAGAGCTACTCAATGTTGAGCGTATCGACCATGGGGTGCGCTGCTTAGAAAGTGAAGAGGTAGTTGAGCGTTTGCGTAGAGAGCAGATCGCTCTAACCGTTTGCCCGCTCTCTAACGTCAGCCTGAAAGTAGTAGAGGATCTTCGCGATCATCCACTCCCCAAACTTTTGTCTGAAGGCCTTAAGGTTACCATTAGTTCAGATGATCCCGCCTATTTTGGCGGTGGTATGCTGACAAATCACCTCGCCTGCGCCGAAGCGTTTGGCTGGGACAAGGCGGTTTTTCGCCAGTTAACCCGCAACGCTATTGAAGAAGCCTTTACTACCCAGCAGCGTCGCGATGAGTTACTAAGGCGTTTAGCAGCGATCTAGTTTTGCGGTTTTGCGGTGTGGCCTAGCCATATTAGTCACATTATCTATTTAGTGCAGTGCACGGTTTTTACTCAAAAATATCACATTCGCTGTTGACCCTGACGGAGAATCGGGTAGTATACGCCACACGTCAACGGGGCACTGCCTCAGCGACCAGCTCTTTAACAATTTGATCAGGTAATTCATGTGGGCGCTTGCTGACGTTGGTGACAAATCACCAAATATCAAGGCAAGCGGTCATGACAATGTAAATTGAAATGAATTCGTTTGAACCTTGAGCCAAGTTTGATCCGCTTTTGCCATCTTCGGCTAGTCCTTAGGTGAGCAAGTAAGGATCACAATGATTGTAAACTGAAGAGTTTGATCATGGCTCAGATTGAACGCTGGCGGCAGGCCTAACACATGCAAGTCGAGCGGTAACAGGGGGTGCTTGCACCCCGCTGACGAGCGGCGGACGGGTGAGTAATGCATAGGAATCTGCCCGGTAGTGGGGGATAACCTGGGGAAACCCAGGCTAATACCGCATACGTCCTACGGGAGAAAGGGG
>NZ_JAUAMC010000008.1 GCF_031010195.1 Halomonas sp. SpR8
TCGTCAATAAGCTGAACGATAGACCAAGGAAACGGCTGGGATACCGAACCCCAGCTCAAGTGTTCTTAGGGGAATACTCAGGAGCACTAGAAACCGCAGGTGCTGCACTTATTAGTTGAATTCAGGACATCAAGGCTTAATGCCGTTAATCAGCGCGGCGCGCTTACTTTGCGTGCGGCACCGACTGCGCGAAATCGGCACCCGAGAACGGTTAATCGCACTCAGTCATTTATCGGATATGCTGACGGTTGCTCAATCGGCGTTACTGCTAGCGGCATTCGAGCGTTTGCAGCAGCGCTTGCTGGATCAGCAGCGTTACAATAAATCCCATGGTCAAGCCGCCGACGGCTGGGTTGACCTGCGCCGGCTGCGTGAAGACGAACGGTTGTTATTGAAGTTTGACCTGCAGCAGATTAGGGCGTTTGTTCAGCGCGTGAGAACTGCTTAGCGGCTAAGCCTTCATGACGGCGTTTCGTCAGGTGCGGCGGGCAGTTCCAGAGTTAGGCAGGCGCCACCCAGCGTTTTAGCATCCTCTACCCAGAGCCGACCGCCTAGGTGAGCAATAATGCCCCGACTAATCGGCAGGCCTAAACCGCTGCCTCTTGGTCGGCCACGGGGGATATCGTCATCCTGCTGAATTTGATGGAATTTTTCAAAGACTCGTTCACGTTCATCTTCGCTAATACCCGCACCATTATCCTCGACGCTTAGCCGGAAATGACGGCGATGGCGGTAAAGCGTAAGGCGTACTTTTGGCTGCTCCCGGTCGGCAAACTTACCTGCGTTATCCAGCAGGTTAATAATCACTTGCTCTAAACGGTCATGGTCGCCAACCACCATCGCTGGATCTACTTCTAAGCTGACCTCCAGCACAATGCCGCGCTCTTCATGCAGATGGGCAATGGCATCGATGCTGTGCCGGCTCAGGGCGGCAAGGTCGAGGGGCACGGGATTAAGTGTTAAACGACCACTCTCCAGGCGGGCAAGATCGAGGATCTCCTCAATTAAACGCGACAGCCGCTGGCTTTCGTGAACAATGACACCCAGAAAATGCTGGCGCTTCTCGTCAGGTAGCCGTCCGCTATCGCGCAAAATTTCCGCAAAGGCACGGATGGAGGTGAGCGGCGTGCGCAGCTCGTGGCTGACCATGGCGACAAACTCATCTTTCAAGCGATCCAACTCACGTAGCCGCTCGTTGGCGCTACGCAGCTCTTCGCCGATTTTCACCAGCTCCTGGGACTTCTGCTCCAAACGGCGGTTGTACTCCAGGGTTTGTGAAGTCGTATCCAGAATGCTTAGAATCGACTCAATATCCAATGCTTCACCGCGCACTACCGAGTTGATCAGCACTCGCGCTGAGGAACTGCCCAGTGCTCCCGCTAGCGCCTGTTCGGCGCGGGTAATCAACTCGGCGGTGGCGGGCTCATCTGCCGCGTAAGCGCTTTTGCTACCGTTATGGCTGAACACGCGGCGGGTGGTCTGGGCACCCAAATAGCGAACGAGCAGCTCTTTGAGTGCCCCTTGGGTCGTTTGCCCGCGCCAAAGTGACGTCGATAGCGAGCTGGTTTGCAGGTTAGGGTGCATCGCTTCAGTGAACAGTGCTGCCTGGGTTTGCTCAAGAGGCGTAGGGCGGGTAAACAGCGAGACACCTACCAATAACCCCACATTGGCCAACATGCTCCAGAGTAGCGAATGGGTGTATATATCCCAGTTCACCAGGCCGAATAAGCCGTAGGGCATTAGCCAGGCAATTCCCCAGGGGCCTTCAGTGAGCAGAGAGGCATCCAACCAGCCAGACTGGGCAAACCCAGGTAGCAGTAGCGTGTAGCACCAGATTAAGAACCCGGCGATTAAGCCAACGGTGGCGCCTTGGCGAGTAGCGCCGCGCCAATATAGGCCAATTAAAAGTGCCGGTGCAAACTGCGCTGCCCCGGCAAACGAGACCAGCCCAATAGTCACTAAACTATAGGAGTCGCCAATCAGCGCATGGTAGAGATAGCCAAGCAGCAGAATCAGCACGATAGCGACGCGGCGAATACCCAATAGCCAACCGGCAAGCTCGCCTTTGGTACTTAGGTGCAGCCGCCGTGAGCGCAGCAACAGGGGCATCACCAGTTGGTTGCTGACCATGGTGGAGAGCGCAATGGTCTCGACAATCACCATACCTGTCGCCGCCGACAGGCCACCAATAAACACCAGTAGCGGCAGGCCTTCTAAACCGGCTGAAAGGGGCAGGGTCAGCACGAAGCTGTCCGGGTCACCCGCGCTGACGCCAAGCAGCAGACCCGCCAAGGCAATGGGAATAACGAACAGATTAATCAGCAGCATATAGAGGGGAAATAGCCAGCTTGCGCGAGCTAAGTGCGCCTCATCGACATTTTCGACCACCAATACCTGAAATTGCCGGGGCAGGGTTAAAAAGGCCAGAAAGGCCAGCACCAGCATACCTACCCAGCCAGTGACGCCACCGGGAACGTTGTCCAAGCGCATGCTATCGACAAGGGCCGGCGTGGCCGCTACCTGGGCAAATAACGCGGCGGGGCCTGCAAACATCACGAACACCACGAACACGCCAACGGCCATAAAGGCGACTAGTTTGACGATGGATTCCACCGCAATGGCCGCCACCATTCCTTCATGACGCTCGCTGGCATCCAGGTGGCGCGTGCCAAACAGGATAATAAACACGGCCAATACCAGGGCGACCCAGAGGGACTTGTCCATCCAGAAATGTTCATCCATCAAGGTGGTATCGGCTGCACGGGGATAATTGATCAGCACCGCGTGGCTGACGGTAATCGCTTTTAGCTGCAGGGCGATATAGGGGGTGATACTAATCAGCGCCATCAGCGCAACAAGGGCGCCTAAACTGGTGCTTTTGCCATAGCGGGCGCTGATAAAGTCGGCAATCGAGGTGATCCGCTGTCGCGCGGCGATGCGCACCATCTTGCGGATGACAAAGGGAGCCAGCAGCATCGCCAGCGTCGGCCCCAGGTAGATGAGTAAAAAACTGGGGCCATATTCGGCGGCGCGGCCAACGCTGCCGTAGAACGTCCAGGCCGTGCAGTAAACGGCGATAGAGAGGGCATATACCGTTGGCGAGCCAATGATGGAGCGACCCTGCTCCGCCCGCCGATCGCCCCAGGCGGCAACCACAAACAGCAGCGCCAGATAGCCAAAGGCGGTGGCTAGGATAATCGCCTCGCTACGCATGGTTAGCGGCCCGCACGCTGTTCCATAAGCCAGGCGGTTAAGCCGATCACCACTGTCCAGGCGATAAATAGATAGAGCGGTAGCCAGCCCACGCTAACGGTGGGTAGTCGATCCACCACGATAATCAACGGCGGGCAGAACAGCAGCAAGGCAATCGCCACCAGGGCCACTAGACGCTCTGTTTGGCGTGATTTCATTGCGAACGGTTTCATCAGGCACTGGCATCCTGTCGGTCGAAGGCGTTGGCTTGCAGCGCTAACAACTGCTCAAGCGTATCGACACCGCGGGCTTCCAAGCGTGGCAACAGGGCTAGCCATAGCTCGGCGGTCACCCGGGCATCGCCTAATGCAGTGTGGCGGGTGCCCGGTGGAAAAGCCAGATCGTAGCGCTGGGCAAGGCTATCCAGATCATGCCCATCGAGAGCTTCGTCCAGTGCCCGCGAAAGCAGCAGAGTATCGATCACAGGAATATCAAAGGCGACCCCTTTGTGGCTAATGGCGAGCAGATCAAAAGCGGCGTTATGGGCCAGCAATACCGCTTCGCCGACATAGTCACGAAAGCGGGTCAGCACAATATCCAGCGGCGGCGCACCGACCACATCGGCATCGGTCAAGCCGTGAATCGCGGTGCTAGCGGGAGGAATAGGCCGCTGGGGGTCGACTTTTTGATCGAAGGCTTCGCTGGCCAATAAACGCGCGTTGACCACGCGGCAGGCGCCAAGACTGATCACCGTATCGCCCCGGCGCAGCTCAAGCCCGGTGGTTTCCGTATCAAAGGCGACGATTTCCAGGCTGCGCAGTGTTCGGCTTGCCAGCGCTTCATCCGGCGGGGGCAGGTCGGCGATGCCAAAGTCATGGAATTCAGGGCGTGGCGGGGCGGTTTCCCGTGGGGCGCCGACGCGCTCCATGGCGGGCAGGGGGAGCCGCAAGCGTGAATAAACGCCATTATCGTCGGCCAGGCTCCAGATATCGCTGGCGTGTTGGCGCAGCACATCGGCGACGCTGGGAGTCAACGGCAGTGAGTTGAGCGGCTGCTGGCGCCACTCCGCCAGTTCATGCTCGGGGATCGCCTTACCTCGCCAAATAAGGTCGAGATAGACGCGTTTGTTACCCAGGCATATCTCACCTTCAAAGCCACTGTCAGGAAGATGGACATTGAGGTGTTTCACCAAAGAGTCAAACAGTGCGATCAAAGCGGGGGCGTCGCCTTTAAACCAGGCGGGCATGCCCACCGGAGTAATTAAGCGGTGCGCCGGATCAAGGCGCTCATCAAGCGCCTGCCAGAAGTCGTTTGACCACATCGGCGTTAAGCGCTCGCCCTGGTGCTGCATATCGTCGAGCAGTTGGCCGATTTTCGCTACGTTGTCGCCGAGCGTAGCGCCCTCTTCTTGAATAACCCGTTCAAAACGCTGGCGTAAAGACGACGTGCTGGCGTCGTTTTGGTTACGCAGTTGAATCAGGGCATCGGCGGCGCTGGTCAGGCTGGCGGTATGTTGACGCAGCGGTGTGAGCATATCGGCCAGTTCCGCTCTAACGCCCATTTCGCTCGACCAGGAGGCAGTGGCGTCGCTAAAGGTCAGCAGTGTTTCGCCATCGCTACCCGGCACGCGGCGTAAAATCACCTTGAGCCAGCGGTCGTCACAGGGGGCCAGCAGCTCGCGGGGGGAGCCGTCGGTAGGCAACTGGCTAAGCACCTGCTGTAAGCTGGTGACTGGGAGCAGAGCTTCCAGACGCTTGCCCAAGCCTAATCCGGTATTGCCGACAAAAAAATCTTCGGCTGCCTGATTAAACAGCATGACACGACGGTGGTGGTCGCATAGCAGTAGCGGTGTTTCAAGCACTTGCAGCAGCGTTTCCAGCTCTTGACGAATGCGAGCCGCACTACGGGCCCCCTCTGCGTGAGCGGTGGTCAGGCGGCTGCGATCCTCACGCCAGCTTTCGCGCACACGACGTAGATCCGGCCCTAGGCCTTTTAGCCAACCTTCGGGCGGGTGTTCGTCGCGGGCATCCGGGCTCGCGACCAAGCGGGCAAGCTGGACTTGAAGGTGACGCAAGGGGGTAAACAGCATGCGTTCAAGCAACAGCCCGATTAAAAAAATGGTCGCGCCGCCTGAAAAGCTGCCAATCCACAGTGCCACCCGGGTGGCGCCAGTTGGGCTAAGCTGGGCATCCAGCCATGTGGCAAAAATTGCACCGCCCAACAAACTGATACCGCTAAGTAGCAGCCACAAACCCATCAGGCGCTGGCGCTTGGGGAGCCCACCTCGGGTCATGGTTGCTCCTTGAGCAGCAGTGCTTTGACTTTTTCCACCAGCGTTTGGGTCGAAAAGGGTTTGGTGATGTAATCATCGGCGCCCAGCGCCATGCCTTTCTCCCGCTCAACATCACGCCCGTGCGCGGTAAGCATGATAATCGGCAGTTGGGCGGTAGCCGCTTCGCCACGCAACCGCTCTAAGACGTCAAAGCCGCTAATCCCCGGTAGGCTAATATCGAGTAGCAACAGATCGGGCTGGCTATCATTCACTCTTGCCAGAGCCTGTTCACCATCTTCGGCAGTGACGACCGCAAACCCTGCTTGCTCCATCAGGAATTCCAGCGATAAAACAATGTTGGGTTCGTCATCGACAACGAGCACTTTAGCCATGGAGCTCTCCTGCTTTTAGTTGTTTTAACCTTGCCTGGAGTCTAGATAGATCTAACGGGTCAGCCAAGACGACCTTGGCCGAATGCAGGCAAGACAGGGACTACTGTAAAAGAGCTTTCCAAAAGAGCTTTCAAGCGCGCTTTGTTACACTGCATGTCTTTTGGTCATGGCTTAGGGTGTTATGGCTTTCCACTGATTTGTTTGCTAGGGCTGTGAATGCGCGTATTACTGTTATCTGCCTATGAAGCGGTAAGTCATCGCTACTGGGCGGAGAGTTTGATGGACACTATTGGTGAGGTCAGTTGGACGTCGTTGAGTTTGCCGCCAAGACATTTTCGCTGGCGCATTCGCGGTAATCCGTTGAGCTGGATGTTAAAAGACCAGGCTACGCTGAGTCAGCATTTCGATGTGGTTTTGGCTACGTCGATGGTTGATTTGGCAACGCTGGTCGGGCTTTTTCCTCACTTGGGACAAGCTAGAAAAATCGTCTATTTCCATGAAAACCAGTTTGCCTATCCGGAGTCGAGCGATCAGATGCCGCACTCAGAGGCCAAGATGGTCAATCTTTATACGGCGTTGGCGGCAAATAGCGTGGTGTTTAATAGCGCCTACAACCGTGACTCCTTTATCGATGGCGCGCGAGCCTTTCTGAAAAAAATGCCGGAAAACCTCCCCGCGGTTAAGCCCCTTGAAGCACTACGTTCGCGTGCCCAGGTGTTGCCGGTACCCATCCCTGTTAGCAATAAAATGTATCGCGATGCAGCGATACCCCATCGTATCGTTTGGAATCATCGCTGGGAGTATGACAAAAACCCCGACGACTTCTTTGCGGTACTGTTTGCCTTGAGCGACGCCGGGGTCTCATTTGAGCTGGCGGTACTGGGTCAGCGTTTTCGTCAGGCCCCGGCTATTTTTGCCGAGGCCGAGCAGCGCTTAGCCAAGCATATTGTGGCCTGGGGGCCGCAGCCGGAGGAGGGGTATCGCGAGCTGCTGGATAGTGCCGGTATTGTGGTATCCACGACATGGCATGAGTTTCAGGGCTTGGCGATTATGGAGGCGGCCCAGCGCGGGGCGCTGCCGCTGGTGCCTGATCGGCTCTGTTTCCCCGCTCTCTACCCGCCAGTCTATCGTTACGACGGTACGCGGGAGGGGCTGTACGAGCGACTCGGTGCCTGGCTAACCGACTCCGGGGCTCGTCCAGAACCCCTTGAGACCACCGTTTGGGAGTGGCCCGCATGGCGCGAAGCTTACCGACAATTGCTGATGGGTTCGACTTAATAGCTTGGGCTTTCGTTAGTCGTTAAGCAATTTCGGTTTTTTCCTTAAATTCGCATAGATCTTCGATGATACAGCTACCGCAGCGGGGTTTGCGGGCAATGCAGGTATAACGGCCGTGCAGAATCAGCCAGTGGTGAGCATCGTGAAGAAACCCTTTTGGCACATGGCGCAGTAGTTTTTGCTCCACCTCAACGACATTTTTGCCTTTCGCGATGCCGGTGCGGTTGGATACCCGGAAGATATGCGTATCCACTGCCATGGTGGGCTGGCCAAAGGCGGTATTGAGAATCACGTTGGCGGTTTTACGGCCGACCCCCGGCAAGGCCTCTAACGCTTGGCGGGTGTTGGGTACCTCGCCGCCGTGCTGATTGACCAGTATATGGCAGGTTTTCATCAGGTTTTCGGCTTTGGTGTTGTAGAGACCGATGGTTTTGATATGCGCTTTAAGTTCGTCGATACCTAAATCAATAATCGCCTGGGGCGTATTAGCAACAGGGTAAAGGCGTGCGGTGGCTTTATTCACCCCCACATCGGTGGCTTGAGCAGAAAGCAGTACAGCGGCAAGCAGTTCAAACGGCGTGTTCCAATTTAGCTCGGTAGTGGGGTGAGGATTTTCCGCCTGAAGGCGAGCAAAAATTTCATGGCGCTTTTGGGCATTCATGGCGGTTCTCTTGGTCTAATTATCCCAGTTGTGTACTTAACGGCTATTTATATGTCGACTATTTAATCGTACCGGTGACCCGCACGCGGCGATCGGCGCGCGGAGTGGCAGCCACTGGTCGGGCACGGGCAACACTGCGTTGGTCGATGACGTTTTTCAGGGCGATTAACATACCCGCCACAAAAAACGCCCCCGGCGGCAGTACGAAAAACAGGAACTGGTAGTCGTCGGCAATGGTGAGTTGCCAATGGGCCGCACCAGGCCCAAACAGTAGTGCCATACCGCTAAACAGTGTGCCCTGGCCGAGTAGTTCGCGTAGCGCGCCAAGCACGATGAGTACCGCACCAAAACCGAGTCCCATCATAAAGCCGTCTATAGCCGCTGGAAGAACCGGCTGGTGAGAGGCAAAAGCGTCGGCGCGGCCGAGAATGGCGCAGTTGGTGACGATCAGCGGAATAAAAATCCCCAATACCTGGTAGAGCGGGTAGGCATAGGCGGCCATCAGCAGCTCGGCGCAGGTAACAAAGGCGGCAATCACCATCACAAATGCGGGCAGGCGCACCGCGCTGGGCACCTGGTGACGAATCAGTGAAATCGCCGTGCTGGCGCCCACCATCACCAGTAGCGTGGCCAGCGCCAGCCCCAGTGCATTGACGACGCTGCCGCTGACCGCCAGCAGTGGGCAGAGCCCCAGCAATTGAACCAGTGCGGGGTTGTTTGACCAAAGGCCGCTGCGGGCAAGTTCGCGCCACTGACTCATAGGGAGGGCTCCTCAAGTGACATTGGTAGTGGTGTATCGGCGGCGTACTGAAGCGCTTTATGCACCGCGTTCACCACGGCCCTGGGGGTAATCGTCGCACCGGTAAAGGCATCAAACTGGCCGCCGTCTTTAGCCACTGCCCAGCCGCCGTTTGGTAAGCTATCTAATCCCAAGCCGTTAAAGCCAGTGATCCAGTCGCTGCGGCTGCGCTCAATATCATCGCCCAGGCCGGGGGTTTCCTGGTGCTGGGTAACGCGCACGCCGGTAATACGCTGCTGCTCATCAATGCCTACCAGTAGGCGGATTTCACCGTTATACCCCTGCCGCGTGATGACCGGCAAAATCACTGCGCTGCTCTCGTTACTGCTCTCGTTAATGTTGTTGTTACTGCTCTTGCTATCACTCACCCACCAGCCTTGGCTATCACTCTGAAGTCCTAGCGCTTCTGGATTGGGAAGCGTAAAGGTGCTTTCCAGTACTTGGGTAACGGGCGTATTCGCCAGCGACTGGGGCAGCACTTCTTGAAGCTGGCGGTGCTGGTAAGCCAACTGATGCGTTTCTATACGTTCGGCGGTAAGCGCGCGGGTAAGCGCGACACTGCCCGCGGTGACCAGTGCAAAGGCCCCCAGCGCAAAGGCGCCGCGCTGCATGGCCTGGAAGAGAGTCATAGTCGCTCTCCTGGCTTTCCTGATGTGGCTTTTGGCTGACCGGTGGGGCGCGGTACGCTATACAGGTCGAGTAGCGGCACGCACAGGTTCATTAACAGCACCGCAAAGGCCACCGCATCGGGGTAGCCGCCAAAGGTGCGGATAGTAATCACCAGCGCGCCAATGCCCACGCCATAGAGTAGCTTACCGCGTCGACTGGTGGCGGCGGAAACCGGATCGGTGGCAATAAAAAAAGCCCCAAATAGCGTTGCCCCGGTAAGCAGGTGAAATAGCGGCGAGGCAAAGTGGCTGGGGGCGCTGAGGTAAAATAGCGTGGCAAGTACCACCAGGCTTCCCACCATCGCCACCGGGATATGCCAGCTAATAATCCGCTTCGCCAGCAACAATACGCCACCCGCTAACCATGCAAGGCCCACCCATCGCCAAGCATTCAGAGTGCCTTCCGGCAGGGGGCTGGTCGCCCAGAACTCGTTGGCAAGCACCGCGTCGCCTTTGTGTTTAAAGGCATCAAGCGGCGTGGCACCGCTCAAACTATCCAGTTGGGCGGTCGGCAGCGTTCCAGTGATTTGCGCCCATAGGCCATCTGGTATGAGTCCCTGGGGCGATGCCCATAGCGTCATATAGGTAGGAAAGGACACCAGTAGCAGCGCATAGCCCACCATGGCAGGGTTAAAGGGGTTATGGCCCAAGCCGCCGTATAGCTGCTTGGCGACCACGATTGCCGCGACCATACCCACGCCGATAAGCCACCAGGGGCTGGCAGGGGGCAGTGACGCGCCCAGTAAAACGCCGGTAAGTAGGGCGCTTGAGTCATTCAACGTTACGCGAATGGGCCGCCTGCGTAGGCGCAGCACGGCGGCTTCAAGGGCGACTCCAAATGCCGCGGCCAGTAGCACATTGCTGATGACACCGAGGCCAAAGAAGTAGCTCATGGTGGCGATACCAGGCAGCGTCGCAATGATCACCCAGCGCATTAGGCGCGTCATTGGCGGCACGTTAGTCGCCTTCGCGGCATCGTTAACGCCTGAGGCGTGCATCATGCTCATGGTGACTCCTTACTAGCGCTGTCGGGTGACTGCTGTTCACGCGCCTGGGCAAGCTGCCATTCGGCCGCCTTTAAGTTCTCCTGGGCGGTGGCAAGCTGCATTTCTAAATCATCCAGGGATTGTTTGGGATCTTCCTGGGCCACCCGCGCCAGGGTTTTTTCCGCTTTTTTGACCGATGCTTTAGCGGCAGCATGGGCAATCCGCAGGCCGCGTAAATCGACTTTTTCGCTGCTGGATGTGGCCGCGTTAGAGGGGCGCCGTTGTTGCGCCTGCCGGGCTTGCTTGCGTGCCTGTTTTTCAGCCTCTTCCCGAGCGAGCCGTGCTTGGCGGAACTCAAAACGGTGTTTGGCGTGCTCGGCTTTAGTGGCTTCAATCCGCTGCAGGCGTATCCGGCTTTTGGCTTCGCGGTAATCTACAACCAGCGGAATATGGCTGGGGCACACATAGCTGCAGGCGCCGCACTCAATGCAGTCAAACAGGTGGTAGCGCTCCAGCTTGGTATCGTCTTGAGCGCGGGCGTACCAATGCAGCTGCTGTGGCAGCAGCGCCACCGGGCAAACACTTTCGCACTCGCCGCAGCGTATGCAGGGCGCTTCTACCGGGGAAGGCGGTAGCTCATCAAGAGTGGCGGCGATCAAGCAGTTAGTCAGCTTGGTAACTGGCGTATCCAGCGTTAGCAGCGGTGTGCCCATCATGGGGCCGCCCTGAATCACTTGGTTTAGCGCCGAGTGATTCACTCCCGCTTCCGCAAGCAGTTCCTTAATCGAAGTGCCCAGGCGTACCCAGCGGTTGCCGGGCTGGGCAATCGCTTCCCCAGTGAGCGTGACGATTCTTGAAACCAGCGGCTGACCATCGCGCACCGCGTGTAGAATCGCCAGCAGGGTGCCGGGGTTATGGCACAGTACCCCCACATCCGCGGGTAGCCCGCCACTGGGCACGTTAAGATCCAATAGTTTTTTAATTAGCTGGCGCTCGCCGCCGCTGGGGTAGCGGGTGGGGATGACTGTTAGCTCGACCGGCACTGGTTGACTATCACGCAGGGCTTGCTGCAGGGCTTCAATGGCCTCGGGTTTGTTGTCCTCAATGCCAATAACGATATGCTGCGCGCCACACAGTTTGGCGATGATCTGCGCTCCTTCAAGTATCTCGCCAGGGTAGTGGCGTAGAGCAAGGTCATCGGCGGTGATATAGGGCTCGCACTCGGCGGCGTTGATCACCAGGGTGGCGATCGCATGCCGTTCGACCACTCGCGCTTTGATATAGCTGGGAAACCCCGCTCCGCCTAAGCCGACAATGCCACTTTCGTTTAAACGCTCAAGCAACTCTTGGCGCCCGGTACTGCGCCAGTCGAGGCTAGGCAGCCGGAACAACTCATCTTGCCCATCGCCCTCAATGGTGATTTGGGCTGTGGTGACCTCGGTGACTGTGCCGCTGATGCTGGCGTGCAGGTTGCTGGAGATCATGCCTTCACGATTGGCAATCACGCTGCCGACTTTTACTCTATCTCCCGATGCCACACAGGGCGTGGCGGGTTGGCCGCTGTGCTGCTGAAGCGGCAGCGTCACTCGACTGGGCAGCGGCGCTTCAATCAGCGTTGCCTGGCTAGAGCGCTGTTTGCGCTCGGGAGGATAAATGCCGCCAGGAAAGTCATAGGCGCTCGGCATGAAGATCCCCTGGGGCAGGTTGGCGGTCGCTGACAATTAATTCCGGCGAAGGCGTTACGATCGGCTGCCACTGGGTGAGCGGTGCTGAGCGAGGCAGCATATCAATACAGTCGACGGGGCAAGGGTCAAGACAAAGATCGCAGCCGGTGCATTCGTCTTCAATCACGGTGTGCATCAATTTAGCCGCGCCGATAATCGCATCCACCGGGCAGGCCTGGATGCATTTGGTGCAGCCAATGCACTCCTCTTCGCGAATAAACGCTACCTTGGCTTCGCTCTGGGCGTCGCCGTCAAGTGGCTCAGCTTCGCGACCGAGAAGATCGGCAAGGGCGTGAATGGTCGCTTCGCCACCGGGTGGGCATTTATTCAGCGCATCGCCCTGATTGATTGCTTCAGCGTAAGGGCGGCAGCCAGGGTAGCCGCATTGGCCGCACTGGGTTTGTGGCAGTAGCGCATCAATTTGCTCAACTAATGGATTATCTTCGCGTTTGAAGCGCTCGCTAACCACGCCCAAAAGCGCCCCGAAAATAATCCCTAGTCCGGTAAGCACTCCCACCGTACTGAGAATGCCCCACCACGAAAAGGTGTCACTCATGGCGGTTACCCCTGTACTAGCCCAGAAAAACCCAGAAACGCCAATGACATTAGGCTGGCGGTGACCATGGCAATCGCAGCACCCTGAAAGGGTTTGGGGATATCCGCTCCCGCTAGTCGTTCCCGCATTGCCGCGAATAGCACCAAGATAAGCGAGAAGCCCAGCGCCGCCCCTAACCCGTAAAGGGTGGTATGAAAAAAGCTTAATTCACGATTTAGCGACAGTAGCGCGACGCCCAACACTGCGCAGTTGGTGGTGATCAGCGGTAGAAATATTCCCAACACTTGATGCAGCAGCGGACTTAGTTGGCGCACCATGATTTCGGTAAACTGCACCACGGCGGCAATTACCACAATAAAGCTGATGGTGCGCAGGTAAGTAATATCCAGCGGCACAAGCAGGCCGTGATAGACCACGTAGCTCGCAGCCGACGCTAGGGT
Source organism: Halomonas sp. SpR8 (assembly GCF_031010195.1). Taxonomy (GTDB): domain Bacteria; phylum Pseudomonadota; class Gammaproteobacteria; order Pseudomonadales; family Halomonadaceae; genus Vreelandella. Next base: position 12,969 of record NZ_JAUAMC010000008.1, read on the forward strand.
CAGCACAAAGGTGGTGGCTAGGGACATGCCCATGGCCGACTCCAGTTTATTGGAGACGCCCATAAAAGGGCACAGGCCCAGAAACTGAACCAGCACGAAGTTGTTGACCAGCGCAGTGCTGATCAAAATGATAAATAGCTCACTCATGGCGGCGTATTGTGCGAACAAAAGGTGGCATTGGCTAGTGCGAAGCTAGGAAACTTGATGAGATAACCGCCTCTGATGGCGTGGTTTGTGTTCAACGTGCGTAAGCAATAATGAAAAAAGGGCAGAGCGCTTTTGCCTCTACCCTTTTTGTTGGTTGCTACGCTTGGTTAAGTAACTCGCTGACCCGGCTCTGCCCCGGTGTCAGGTGAAAGCAAATAGATGCCTTCTTCGTTGGCCGAGGCTAACACCATGCCTTCCGATACGCCAAAGCGCATTTTGCGCGGTGCCAGGTTGGCGACCATGACCGTTAAACGGCCTTCCAGGGCTTCCGGTGCGTAGGCGGAGCGAATGCCCGAGAACACATTGCGGGTTTCACCGCCCAGGTCGAGGGTCAACTGCAGCAGCTTGTCGGCGCCTTCTACGTACTCGGCTTTGGCGATACGCGCAATGCGCAGGTCGACTTTGGCAAAGTCTGCAAAGTCGATTTCCGCAGCGATAGGCTCTTCCGCCAGCGGGCCTTTGGGGACTTCTTTCAATTTTTGCTCTTCCACGAGATCTTCCTTCGATGCTTCAATCATGGCATCGATTTTGTCGCGTTCAACGCGAGTCATCAGTGGTTTGAATTTGTTGATCGAGTGATCGGTCAATACATTTTGACGCGTATGCCAATCCAGCGACTCAACGTTAAGAAACTCACGCGCTTGCTCGGCCATGGCGGGTACCACGGGCGCTAGATAGACCATCAATTGGCGGAACAGGTTAATTCCGACCGAGCATATGTCTAAGACTTCCGCATCGCGGCCATCCTGTTTGACCAGTGCCCAGGGCTCTTTATCGGCGATGTAGGTATTGGCTTCGTCCGCCAGCTCCATAATTTTACGCATTGCCCGGCTAAATTCACGTGCTTCAAAGTCTTCGGCGATATCGTCACCGGCGGCAATAAAACGCGCCACCATCTGCGGTTCTGCGCAGTGCTCGGAAAGATTTCCACCGCCAAGTTTTTTAACAAACCCGGCGCAGCGGCTGGCAATATTGACCACTTTGCCGACCAGATCAGAGTTTACCCGCGCGGCAAAGTCTTCCAAATTCAGATCCAGGTCATCGACCTTGGAAGTGAGTTTGGCGGCAAAGTAGTAGCGCAGATATTCAGGATTCAAATGATCGGCGTAGGTGGCGGCTTTAATAAAGGTGCCGCGGGATTTCGACATCTTGGCGCCGTCTACCGTCAGGAAACCGTGGCAGTTGACCGCGGTGGGTGTGCGTAGATCAGCACCATGCAGCATGGCGGGCCAGAAGAGTGCATGGAAGTAGACAATATCCTTGCCGATAAAGTGATACACCTCGGCATCCGAGTCTTTATTCCAAAAACTGTCGAAGTCGATACCTTCACGGTCGCATAGATTCTTGAAACTGGCGAGGTAGCCGATAGGGGCGTCCAGCCATACATAGAAGTATTTGCCGGGGGCGTCGGGAATTTCGAAGCCGAAGTAGGGCGCATCGCGGGAAATATCCCACTCGTTAAAGCCGGACTCAAACCACTCCATCAGCTTATTGCGGATTTGCGGCTGAACATGACCGTTGTCAATCCAGCGTTGTAAGAAGTCTGCAAAGTCGGGCAGCTTAAAGAAGTAGTGGGTCGAGGTGCGTACTTCGGGGGTGGCGCCGGAAATTGCCGAGACCGGGTTGATCAAGTCGGCGGGGGTATAGGTGGCACCGCACTTTTCGCAGTTGTCGCCATACTGGTCATCGGCGCCGCACTTGGGGCAGGTGCCTTTAATAAAGCGATCCGCTAAAAACAGCCCCTTTTGGGGGTCGAACATCTGTTCAATATCACGGGTGGCGATATGGCCTTTGTCGCGCAGGCGCTTATAAATCATTTCGCTGAAATGGCGGTTTTCAGTCGAGTGAGTCGAGTAGTAGTTGTCGAACCCGACTCCAAAGCGTGCGAAGTCTGTCTGGTGGTCGTTGGAGACCCGCTCGATGAGGGCTTCGGGGGTTATACCTTCCAGTTCGGCACGCAGCATAATGGCGGTGCCATGGGCGTCATCCGCGCAGACGTAGTGGCACTGTTGGCCACGACTTTTCTGGAAACGAACCCAGATGTCAGTCTGGATATACTCAAGCAGGTGACCGAGATGGATCGCTCCGTTGGCGTAGGGGAGCGCGCTAGTCACCAAAATGTTGCGCGTGGCGGTTGTAGGCATGGTGAAGGTTAATTCCGAGTGAATAAAGGTGCCGGGCAGGCAGTAACAAAAACACGGCGAAGTTACAAAACGCTTCGCCGCTGACGCTGTTGACGGTAATGATTAGTAGAGCGCTTGCTCTTCCTGAACGACTTCGCGGAGCAGTTCTAAAAAGAGTTTATCCGCTTCAGAGTGTTCAGCCGGGTCTTCCGGAATATGCACGCTGGTGGTATCGGAAATTTCGTTGGCAATCCGCGCCATTGCCGCTGGGCTATTGCCTTCAGCCAGTTGTTCTTTGGCAATCGCCAGTGATTGCTCAAGGATTTTTGGGTCTTGCAGCAACTTACGAATAAAGCCACGTAGCTCGTTGATGATACGTGTTTTCTGAATTTCTGAACCGGACATGGGAGTCTCCTCAGGATCGCGATTGACGACAGCGTCAAGCGAAACCAATCAATGCGTTGACCATAGCATTTTTTCCGCCAACCGGCATGAGTTGCCGAGCATTAATACGCAACATTAAAGGGTCAATCGACCGGCCTTATGTTTAACGGGATTTGCGTACTGGGCAAGCCAATAGGGGCGCAGTGGCTCGGGTACTTCGGCGAGCCGGGCATTAAAGCGTTCTCGGTCTTGGCGAGTGATGGCCTTGCGCGCTACTAGCTCCGGCGCTTCGCCCAACGCCTCTAAAGCTAAATAGTGACTGGGGAAGAGGCGATAGCCACCAATCACCTGGCGATCAATCTCAGCCGCCACTTCGTCTGGCGTGGCCATATCGGAGCCCACCGGTGTGCCAAAATGCAGCCGTACACGGCCTTTAGTGCCGGTAATGCCTGCCACAATCGAGCGGATATCCTCGAACTCACTTTTGGCGTAGCTGCCTAGGGTGTCGATATCGTGCAGTTCCTGGGCTTTTTGCACATCGCAGGGGTCATACTCGTAGCTAATCGAAACCGGTAATAGTTTCAGTTCCGCGATGGCTTCGCCAAACACCATATCGCGCTCGGCATTACGTCTGGCCATGGTCAGCATTTTAATGATGGCCGGCTCTGTATGGTCAATGCCGTTCTTGGCACGCCCTTCGCGCTGGGCCATCCAGATAGAGTGCTGGTCTTCGGTAATGGTGTGGCGAATATACGCGGATAGTTGCTGATAGGCAGCCAGCATTGCCCGCTTGCCGCGAGCGCTGCGTGGCACAATAAAGCTTTTATTAAGCCGCATTAGATCGGTAACGTAAGGCTTTTTGAGCAGATTGTCACCGATAGCGATGCGCACGGTGTCGCGGTTTGCCTGATACAGCGCGTAGTTGACGAACGCGGGGTCTAACGAGATATCGCGATGATTGCCAATAAAGAGATAGGCGCCGTTGGCGTCGAGTTTGTCGAGGCCAGTGACTTCAAACGCATCCGTGGTGGTGCGAATCATGCGCTCCATATAGTGAGCAATGCGCATTTGAAACTCGTAAACCGACGAGACGCCTTTGACTTCTCGGCGCACGGCACGGCTGGCAAACAGGCGTGCTAATGACGGCGCCCAGCGTGCCATGCGCGGCAGTCGGAAGCGAGTTAGCGCATCAAGCAGCTCGTTGTCCCGGGAGAGCCGGGAAAGCACGTCTGCCACTTCATGATCCATAAAGGGCCGAATATCGGCCCACGGGTCTGTCTCGGTAGCGGCGGTGGTAGCGTTATTGTGATCAGTCATGCGAACCGTTGGAGGATAAACCATGTGTGATTAGAAATAGGTATCGATTAATGGCATCGAGGCGAAGGTATATAGAACCACTTACTGCGCCGCGGGTTCCCGCTGCGTCTCGCCGCCAAGCCACTCTATCAAGCGCGGAATATCCATGGATAGCGCCTGGGCCATTAAAATAAAGTCTGTTTCCAGGCGAGCAAGCGCATCATCGCCGTCGTCAGCATGGTCGGCTTCTTCAATCAAGGCATCGCCAAAACGTAACGATTTCAGCGCCAAATCATCGTGTAATACAAAGCTTAACCGGCCTTCCAGGCTAACAGCGAGTTTACTGGCTTGGCGGCCACTCTCAAGCAGTTGCTGAATTTCATCGCTGTCTAGGTCGACCTGGCGAGCACGCAAAACACCGTCATCGCCTTTGGCTTTTAGCTCGACCTGATCACCCAACTGTAGATCGGCAGGTCGGCTAGCTACATCTCCCAGCCAAGTCGTCATGGCACGGATAGGCAGCGTTTGTGAGCTGAGCGGGGTGACTTTTAAGCTGCCCAGAGTTTCACGCAATAAATCCAGAATATCTTCAGCGCGGGTGCGCGAACTGGCGTTGATGCCGATCATTTGGCCGCGGGTGTCCCACCACAGATCGATTTTCTGGCTGCGCACAAAGGCGCGGGGCAGTAAGTTTTCAGTCACCTGCTCTTTGAGCGCGGTCTTCTCTTTGCGAGTCACTTTACGGCCTTCGCTGGCCTCAATGTCGGCCACCTGCTCATCAACTTCTTCTTTGACCACAGAGGCGGGCAGCAGGCGCTCCTGGCGCAGGGCAGAAAGCAGCCGGTGTCCCTGGATTTCGTGAACCAGTTGACCGCCACCGAGACGTCCTGCGGGCGCCGTCCAGCCCAGGCGTCGCGCATCGGCGTTGCCCAGTGGTTTAGCGGAGTGCTCGTCTAAAGCGCTAGCGAGAGCATCGCTGGATAACTCGGGCGCGCCGTGCAGGCGGTATAAATGCAAGTGCTTAAACCACATGGAGCCAATCCTGTTCAAAAGGTGGCACATTATGGCGAAAGCGGGGCCTTCCTGCCAGCGGCTGCCGCCAATCGTCTCTGTTGCACGCGTTTCAAACTTGTGTTTGATTGGGGTGTTGGCTAATACATATAAAGGAGCTGTTATGACCATGTCACTGTCACGGGTTCAATTGCGCGTTCGCGGTTTTCACTTGGATGGCTACGGGCATGTGAATAACGCCCGCTATCTTGAATTTATGGAAGAGGGGCGCTGGGATTTCTTTGATCAGCACCCTGCGATGATCAAGCAGCTCGATCAAGCCGGGCGGGCGTTTGTTGTCGTCAATTTGAATATTGATTATTTGGCGGCGGCGGGCCACGGCGACGATTTGGAAATCATGACCGGGATCGTCGATCTAGGCGAACGCAGCGGCGTGTGTCACCACCGCATTGTTCGTAAAAACGGTGGGCGCAAAGACGGCACCGTTATTGCCCGTGCGGATTTGACCTTCGTATTGCTTGATATGCGCGCCAATAAGGCCGCCGCAATCGAGGGAGAGGTGCGTGAGGCGTTAGCCGCGTTAATCGTGACGAAAGAGGCATTTAGCCCCTAAACGGCTTTGCTGAGCTGTCTGGCTGCCCTTGCTGCTTTTGCGGTGGTATGATGGCGGAGTATTTGCGCGCCGTTCTATGCTAATTTCAGGGCGGTGTTTTTAAGCGCTTTCAACTCTCGCAGTGCCAATGCAGTGCAAAGGATCTGACTTTCATGGGTGACATCGCCAGAGAAATCTTGCCCGTCAATATTGAAGACGAGCTCAAACAGTCGTACCTCGACTACGCGATGAGCGTCATTATCGGCCGCGCGCTTCCAGATGTGCGGGATGGCCTTAAACCGGTTCACCGGCGTGTGCTGTTTGCCATGCATGAACTGGGTAATGATTGGAATAAACCGTACAAGAAGTCGGCGCGTGTCGTCGGCGATGTCATCGGTAAATACCATCCGCACGGTGATAGCGCGGTATACGACACCATCGTACGTATGGCGCAGCATTTCTCGATGCGCCATGTGCTGGTCGACGGCCAGGGTAACTTCGGTTCAATTGATGGGGATAATGCAGCTGCCATGCGTTATACCGAGGTGCGTATGTCGCGCCTTGCCCACGAACTGCTTGCTGACCTGGAAAAAGATACCGTCGACTGGGTCGATAACTACGACGGTACCGAGCGTATCCCGGCTGTCTTACCTACCAAAACGCCCAATTTGTTGATCAACGGTTCATCGGGTATTGCGGTCGGTATGGCAACCAATATTCCACCGCACAATATGCGTGAAGTGATTGACGGCTGTTTGGCGTTGATCGACGACTACACGCTGTCGGTGGATGACTTGATGGAGTATATCCCCGGCCCGGACTTCCCCACCGGCGCGATTATTAATGGCCGCGCGGGTATTTTGTCGGCGTATCGCACTGGTCGCGGGCGTATTTATGTGCGCGCTTGCCATACCATCGAGCACCACGACAAAACCGGTCGCGATCACATCATTATTACCGAGCTGCCCTATCAGGTGAACAAGGCGCGGTTGATCGAGAAAATCGCCGAGCTGGTGAAAGAGAAGAAGATTGAAGGCATCGCCGAACTGCGCGATGAGTCGGATAAAGATGGCTTGCGCGTGGTTATCGAGATCAAGCGCGGTGAATCCGGCGACGTCGTGGTCAATAACCTGTTTGCCCAGACGCAGTTACAGAATGTTTTCGGGATTAACATGGTGGCGCTGGAAAATGGCCAACCGCGTACCCTCAACCTCAAAGAGATGCTTGAAGCCTTTATTCGCCACCGCCGCGAAGTGGTCACCCGGCGCACGCTGTACGAGCTGAAAAAAGCCCGTGAGCGTGGCCATCTGTTGGAAGGCTTGGCGGTCGCTATCTCGAATATCGATGAAGTGATTGAGCTGATCAAAGCCTCGCCCAACGCGGCAGAAGCGCGTGAAAAGCTGCTGGCGAAAACCTGGCAGCCCGGCCAAGTTACCGCCATGCTGGAGCGGGCTGGAGCGACCTCCTGCAAACCTGAAGAGCTGGAAGAGGGCTTTGGCTTAAATACTGAGGCGACTTCCTACCGGCTCTCACCTGCCCAGGCTCAGGCTATTCTTGAACTCCGTCTGCACCGCTTAACGGGTCTTGAGACGGAGAAACTGCTCGATGAGTACCTCTCAATCCTTGAGAAAATTGCCGAGCTTACCGAGATTCTGGCCTCTGCTGATCGTTTGATGGAAGTCATCCGCGAAGAGCTGCGCGCGGTGCGTGATCAGTTTGGCGATGACCGCCGCACGGAAATTCAGGCCAGCCACCTGGATCTTTCGATGGAAGATTTGATCGCTGAGGAAGACATGGTGGTCACCGTGTCCCGCTCTGGCTATGCCAAGACCCAGCCGCTGTCGGATTATCAGGCCCAGCGCCGAGGTGGCCGCGGTAAGTCCGCCACCGCAATGAAAGACGAAGATGTCATTGAGCACCTGCTGGTGGCCTCTACTCACGACACCGTGCTGCTGTTCTCCAACCGTGGCAAAGTGTACTGGTTAAAAGTCTACGAAATGCCCAACGCCAGTCGCGGTTCTCGCGGTAAGCCCTTGGTTAATATGCTGCCCTTGGAAGAGGGTGAAGCGGTTAACGCCATCTTGCCGGTGCGCGACTACAACCCCGAGCACTATATTTTCTTTGCCACCGCTAAAGGCACCGTCAAGCGGACGAGTCTTGAGCAGTTCTCCCGCCCGCGTAACAGTGGTTTGATTGCCATTGACCTGGAAGAGGGCGACCGCTTGGTGGGCGCTGCAATTACCACCGGTAACGATCACGCCATGCTGCTGTCGTCCAATGGTAAGGCGATCCGCTTTGAAGAGAGCAACGCTCGAGCGATGGGGCGTACTGCCCGCGGCGTGCGTGGTATGCGTTTGGCTGGCGATGCGGAAGTGATCAGTCTGATTATTCCCAAGAGTCAGCAGATCGACGCCGAAGCGGATGCCGAAGGGGAAGCGCAGGATGGCGTTCAAGAGGGCACTGTGACCGGCACCGTGGATGGTCAGATCTATATTATGACCGCCAGTGAAAATGGTTACGGCAAGCGCACCCGCTTGGAAGAGTTCCCGCTGCGTGGTCGCGGCGGCCAGGGTGTTATCGCCATGCAAACCAGCGAGCGTAACGGCTCGCTAGTGGCGGCGATGCAGGTTTATGACAGCGATGAAATGATGCTGATCACCGACCGTGGCACGCTGGTGCGTACCCGCGTGGAAGAGGTCTCTACGACGTCGCGTAATACGCAAGGCGTCATGCTGATTCGCTTGGGTAAAGAAGAGAAGCTGGTCAAGACAGTACGCGTTGATGAGCCGGAAGAGAGCGAAGAGCTAAACGGTCTCGAAGCAACTGACTCTGAAGAAACCAGTCTCGACGATGCGCCGGCGAGTAACCATTTAGATGATGGAAAGGATGCAGGGGCTGATGACACGTCACTATAATTTCTGTGCAGGGCCAGCGGCCCTGCCAGTCGCTGTGTTAGAGCGTGCCCGTGAAGAGCTGCTGGACTACCAGGGGCGCGGCCTTTCCGTAATGGAAATGAGTCACCGCAGCGATGAATTTATCGCCATTGCCGAGCGCGCTGAAGCTGATTTACGTCAGCTTTTAGGCGTGCCGGATAATTATAAAGTGCTGTTTTTGCAGGGCGGCGCCAGTATGCAATTTGCCATGCTGCCGATGAACCTACTGGGGCAGGGCGGTAGCGGCAACTTTATCCAAACCGGCATTTGGGGAAAGAAGGCGTTCAACGAAGCTAAGCACTTGGGTTTCGATTGCCATGTGGTGGCCAGCAGCGAGCCCAATGGCCATACGGCGGTGCCCGCGCGTGATGCGCTTCAGGTAAGCGCTGATGCTGCCTATTTGCACTACACCTCCAACGAGACGATTGGAGGCTTGGAGTTTGACTATACGCCCCATGTCCAACGTGCCGATGGGGCTAATGTGCCGCTTGTCTGCGATATGTCGTCAAATATCCTCTCTGGGCCCATCGACGTTAGTGAGTTTGGGGTGATTTATGCCGGGGCGCAGAAAAATATTGGCCCCGCGGGGTTAACGCTGGTAGTCGTGCGTGAAGATCTGCTGGGTAAAGCTCAGGCCAACATCCCTTCGCTATTTAATTATCAAATGCTGGCCGAGGCGGGTTCGATGGTGAATACGCCCCCTACTTACGCCTGGTATCTGGCCGGCCTGGTATTTCAGTGGCTGAAAGAGGATATCGGTGGGCTGGCAGCGATGGACGCCATCAATCAGCGGAAAGCCGATAAACTTTACGCGGCAATTGATGCCAGCGAGTTGTATAGCAACCCCATTGCCAAACATAACCGCTCGCGGATGAACGTGCCCTTTGTCTTAGCCGATTCAGCGCTTGATAAGCCGTTCTTACAGCAGGCTGATGCGGCGGGACTGCTTAATTTAAAAGGCCACCGCAGCGTAGGCGGTATGCGTGCCAGCCTGTACAACGCGGTGCCTGAGTCTGCGGTAGATGCCTTGATTGCATTTATGGCCGATTTTGAAAAAACAAGGGGCTAACCATCATGTCCGACACGTCGATCAATCTGGATGAGCTACGCCAGCGCATCGATCAGCTCGATAGCGATATTCTCAATCTGATCAGCGAACGCGCCAGCTGCGCCCAGCAGGTGGCCCACGTCAAGCTGGCCGAAGATAAGGATGCGGTGTTTTACCGCCCTGAGCGCGAAGCCCAGGTGCTGCGGCGCATTATGGCGTTGAACAAAGGCCCGCTGGATTCAGAAGAGATGGCGCGCCTGTTCCGCGAAATCATGTCGGCGTGTTTGGCGCTTGAGCAGCCGGTTAAAGTGGCCTATCTAGGCCCAGAGGGTACTTTTACCCAGCAAGCGGCGCTCAAGCATTTTGGTGAAAGCGCCGTGAGTTTGCCCATGGCAGCCATCGATGAGGTATTTCGTGAAGTCGAGGCGGGCGCCGTCCATTACGGTGTGGTGCCGGTGGAGAACTCAACCGAAGGGGTGGTCAATCACACCCTGGACACCTTTATGGACTCGTCGATCAAAATTTGTGGCGAGGTGGTGCTGCGTATTCACCACCACTTGCTGGTCAGTGAAAACACCCGCCGCGACAAGGTCTCGCGTATCTATTCGCACCCGCAGTCTTTTGCCCAGTGCCGCAAATGGTTGGATGCGCACTTTCCCCATGCGGAGCGGGTGCCGGTTTCCTCTAATGCGGAAGCGGCCAAGTTAGTTAAAACCGAGTGGCATAGTGCGGCGATAGCGGGTGATATGGCGGCCAAGCTTTATGGCCTTGAGCATATCGCCGAAAAAATTGAAGACAGCCCGGACAACTCCACACGGTTTTTGATTATTGGTAACCAGGATGTGCCCATGGCGGGGGAAGATAAAACCTCGATTGTGGTTGCCATGCGCAACCAGCCTGGCACTCTGCACGCGTTACTGGAGCCGTTTCATCGCCATCAGATCGATTTAACCCGCCTTGAGACACGCCCTTCCCGTACAGGCGTATGGAACTACGTATTTTTTATTGATTTTAAAGGCCATCGTGATGAGCCCAAGGTCGCGGCAGTGCTTGAAGAAGTACAACTGAGGGCGGCGGATCTACGCATACTGGGTTCCTACCCTATAGGCGTGTTGTGACGTTAACGGTTGAAAACAGCGTAAAGCCATCAGGCTGCCAGGAGGCACGCCTGTTGATTGTTGGCTTGGGTTTAATTGGTGGTTCACTAGCGGCAGCGCTGCGCACAGCAGGTTTTCAGGGGCAAATTGTCGCCTGCGACCCTGACGAAGGTGAGATCGCCCGCGGTATTGAAATGGGAGTGATCGACGCAGGCGGTACCCACCTTGCTGAGCAAATCAATGATGCCACCATGGTAGTGTTGGCAGTGCCGGTGCTGGCTATGGAGAGCGTGATGGCAAGCTTGGCCGGTGCATTGGTTCAGGCGTCAGCCGACGTTGTTATCACCGATGTGGGTAGCACGAAAGCGACTATTCGCGCCTGCGCTCAGCGGGTATTTGGTCAGGTTCCCACCAATATGGTGTTGGGGCACCCCATTGCCGGTTCAGAAAAAAGCGGGGTGGCAGCAGCGAATCCGCACCTGTATGTCGATCACAAGGTGATTCTTACCCCCGAGCCGAACGTTGAACCTAACGCTCTTCAGCGCGTGCGCAGCCTCTGGCAGGCCTGTGGTGCAGATGTGTTGGAAATGGACGTTGAGCGCCATGATCAAGTGTTGGCTCGCACCAGTCATCTTCCCCATCTGCTGGCATTTTCCCTGGTAGATACGCTAGCCCGACAGGATGAGCGGTTGGATATCTTTCGCTACGCAGCGGGCGGCTTTCGCGATTTCACCCGCATTGCGGGTAGCGATCCAGTGATGTGGCGGGATATTTTTATTGCCAACAAAGAGGCAGTGCTGGCATCGCTGGATGATTTTGAAGCGGGGCTCTCTCACTTGCGTCATGCGGTAGAAGTCGGAGATAGCGACGCGCTGATTGCCACCTTTGATCGGGCTAGCCACGCCCGGCACTATTTCGACTCTTTATTGAACAAAACCAGTTATCAGGCGGAATATCATATGCAACCACAAGGTAAGGTTACCTACCGTGTGCAGCCGGGCGGTCAAGCCCAGGGGCGCTTGCGCGTACCGGGCGATAAATCCATGTCACATCGCTCTATTATGCTCGGCGCGCTGGCGGAAGGCGTCACCGAAGTAAAAGGCTTTTTAGAAGGCGAGGATAGCCTGGCCACCCTGCAGGCGTTCCGTGAAATGGGTGTGGCTATTGAAGGGCCGCACCAGGGGAAAGTCACCATTCACGGTGTCGGCATGCATGGCTTAAAAGCCCCCTCTGGGCCGCTCTACGTGGGTAACTCTGGCACCGCTATGCGGCTGTTTTCAGGTTTGCTCGCCGGTCAGGACTTTGACAGTGAATTAACGGGCGATGAGTCGCTGACTAAGCGTCCTATGGGCCGCGTGGCCGACCCGCTGCGGCTGATGGGAGCAACGATTGACACCGCTGAAGGCGGATGCCCGCCGCTTAAGATTCGTGGCGGTGCTGCCCTCGAAGGCATCGAGTATGATATGCCCATGGCCAGTGCCCAGGTTAAATCCTGCCTGCTGCTGGCAGGGCTCTACGCCGAAGGCGAAACCCGCGTGCGCGAGCCTGCGCCGACGCGTGATCACACTGAGCGTATGCTCAATGGTTTTGGCTATGCGGTTTCCCGCGAAGGTGATACCTGCTGGCTACAGGGTGGCGGTAAGCTAACGGCTGGGCCGATTGATGTGCCATCGGATATTTCCTCGGCGACTTTCTTTTTGGTAGCCGCCGCGATTACCCCGGGCTCAGATATTACCCTTGAGCACGTGGGAATTAACCCTACGCGCATTGGCGTGATCAATATTCTTACCCTGATGGGCGCTGATTTGGCGCTTGAAAACGAGCGTGAAGTCGGCGGAGAGCCGGTGGCGGATATCCGTATTCGCTACGTACCGCTTAAAGGTATTGATATTCCTGTTGATCAAGTGCCGTTAGCCATCGACGAATTTCCCGCACTGTTTATCGCCGCCGCCAATGCCGAAGGTATCACTCGCCTGAGAGGCGCGGAAGAGCTACGCGTCAAAGAGTCGGATCGTCTGCAGGCCATGGCCGATGGTTTGGCGGTTTTAGGTGTACAGCACACTATGGTGGTAGACGGGATTGATATTGTTGGCAATGGCGATGCACAAAAAGCCAGCTATAACGGCGGACGAGTCGATAGTTTGGGGGATCACCGTATTGCTATGGCCTTTGCCATTGCGTCGCTGCGCGCAAGCGATGAGATCGTCATTGAGGATTGTGCCAACGTTGCCACCTCGTTTCCGGACTTCGTAGAGTTGGCGTCCCGCATTGGTATGAGCGTTAGCGTGGAGGGCTCACATGAGTGATCACGCTGCTGCTGTTCCTGTTCTCACCATCGATGGCCCCGGCGGCGCCGGTAAAGGCACTATCAGTGGTTTAGTGGCAGAGCGGCTAGGTTGGCACTTGTTGGATAGCGGTGCGCTTTACCGGCTGACCGCCCAAGCAGCGGTTAAACACAACGTTGCGGTCGACAACGAAGCGGCGTTGGCGCGTTTAGCTGAGCAGCTAGATGTCGCGTTTCCTGTAGAAGAAGGGCGGCCCCGCACGCTGCTCGAAGGTGAAGATGTTGGCCAGGTGATCCGCACGGAGCAAGCCGGTGAGCGTGCTTCCCAAGTAGCGGCGCTGCCTGCGGTGCGCCAAGCGCTGCTGCAACGCCAGCGCGATTTCTGCCAAGCGCCGGGGTTGGTGGCTGACGGTCGTGATATGGGCACCGTGGTATTTCCAGACGCGCCGCTGAAGATTTTTTTAACGGCGAGTGCGGATGAACGCGCGCGTCGACGCTATCTGCAGTTGCAGGAAGCCGGGGTGAGTGCTAGTCTTTCGAGTCTTTTAAAGGAGATTCAGGCGCGCGATGCACGCGACACGCAGCGCAGCGTGGCCCCTCTCAAGCCGGCAGATGATGCCATTACGCTTGATACCACGCGTCTGAGCATACCGGAAGTGGTTGATCGACTGACCGAACTGCTCGCCCAAAGAGGGCTGGTAAGCGGCGTGTGATTCTCCCTTGCGGCGCTTTTGGATAGGTGTCACGACGTGGCAGGGCACTAAACTCACATCGGTGAGCCCGGTCAGGTCTAACCAGCGTTAACACCTCCGAAGGCTGAGTGACATTAGGCCCGCACTTGCTGGTGGTGCGGAGAAGGCATTTATGCCTCAACAACGTAATTATGTAGGAACACCATGAGCGAAAGCTTTGCTGATCTGTTTGAACAGTCTCTTAACGACATCAACATGGAGCCAGGCGCAATTGTCGCGGCTCAAGTTGTCGACATTGACGGTGACTGGGTTACTGTCAACGCTGGTCTGAAATCTGAAGGTCAGATTCCGGCGTCACAATTCCGCGATGAACACGGTAATCTGAACATCGCTATCGGTGACGACGTGCACGTTGCACTTGAAGCCGTGGAAGATGGTTTCGGTGAAACGCGCCTGTCCCGTGAAAAAGCCAAGCGCGCTGAAGCTTGGAAGATTCTGGAAGCTGCCTTCGAAAAAGACGAAGTCATCAAGGGTGTTATCAACGGTAAAGTTAAAGGCGGCTTCACAGTCGAAGTTGACTCTATCCGTGCCTTCTTGCCTGGCTCGTTGGTTGACGTTCGTCCAGTTCGCGATACTGCGCACCTGGAAAATAAAGAGCTGGACTTTAAAGTCATCAAGCTCGATCCAAAGCGCAACAACGTGGTGGTATCACGTCGTGCGGTTCTGGAAGCAGAGAACAGTGCCGAGCGCGAAGCGCTACTGGCTACTCTGCAAGAAGGTCAGCAGATCAAGGGTATCGTTAAGAACCTGACAGACTACGGTGCTTTCGTTGACCTGGGTGGTGTTGATGGCTTGCTGCACATCACTGACATGGCATGGAAGCGTATCAAGCATCCGTCCGAGATCGTGGCTGTTGGCGACGAGATCAATGTCAAAGTGCTGAAGTTTGACCGCGAGCGCAACCGCGTTTCACTGGGTCTGAAGCAGTTGGGCGAAGATCCGTGGGTCAACATCAAAGAGCGTTACCCAGAAGGCATGAAGGTTCACGCTGTCGTCACTAATCTGACTGACTACGGCTGCTTTGCCGAGCTGGAAGAGGGTGTTGAAGGTCTGGTTCACGTGTCTGAAATGGACTGGACTAACAAGAACATCCATCCGTCTAAAGTCGTTCAAGTGGGCGATGATGTTGACGTCATGGTGTTGGATATCGACGAAGAGCGTCGTCGTATTTCTCTGGGTATTAAGCAGTGCACCGCTAACCCATGGGAAACCTTCAACACTGATTACAACAAGGGCGACCGCGTTTCAGGTACCATTAAGTCGATTACTGATTTTGGTATCTTTATCGGCCTTGAGGGCGGCATCGACGGTCTGGTTCATTTGTCTGACATCTCTTGGTCTGATACTGGCGAAGAAGCAGTTCGCAACTTCAAGAAAGGTGACGAAGCAGAAGCTGTTATTCTGTCTATCGATCCAGAGCGTGAGCGTATCTCGCTAGGCATCAAACAGATGGATTCTGACCCCGTTGCTGAATACCTGTCAGTCAATGACAAGGGCAGCATCGTAACCGGTCGTGTCATTGAAGTTGATGCTAAAGAAGCGCAGGTTGAGCTGGCGACTGACGTTGTTGCCGTATTGAAAGCCTCTGAAATCAGTGCTGATCGTGTAGAAGATGCGCGCAACGTGCTGAACGAAGGTGACAGTGTTGAAGCTCGCATTGTTAGCGTCGATCGTAAGAGCCGTCAGATTAATCTGTCGGTAAAAGCGAAAGATCAAGACGATACGCGCCAAAATCTCAAGAAAATCCGTGAGCAAGAGCCGGAAGCAGCTGGTGGCCCGACCACTATCGGTGAATTGATCAAGCAGCAGATGGGTCAAGACTAATCATGTATTAGTTGTTGGTCTGTAAAAAGCGCCGCCCTTTTGGGCGGCGCTTTTGTTTGCAGTAGTTCAATGCAAGTAATAGCTGAACAACAAACCTCGAATAATGGTCACGTTCAATTACCCTTGAAACTTTTAAGCAGCAATTGAGTTTTAAAAAAACGAATAGTAATTGAGTGAAAATCAACTAGACTGTTGTCAGTTAGCTTTTTTACAGGAATAATGTCCCAGCATTCTGAACTAGTGGGTGCAACGGTTGTCAAGTCAGTACCTAAGCCAGTTGAACCCCTTTCAGTTGGATACGATACTAAAGGAATCCCGATGTCATTACTTAACGAATATATTCAAAAAGAACAGCAGCTAAAGCAGCTACAAGAAGACCTGCAGCGCTTAGAGGGCGACCAGCGTCTTAAAAGCGAGCTTGAATTCAAGGCCAAACTTGAAGCGCTAATGACTGAGTTCGACAAGCGCCCGAGCGATGTGATTGCACTATTGGATCCTGCTGCTGATCAGCGCACTACTAAAACCACGGCGACTGGCAACGCGCGTCGTAAGCGTCGTCTAAAAATTTACAAAAACCCTAAAACAGGCGAGGTAATTGAAACTCGCGGCGGTAATCACAAAGGTTTGCGTAGCTGGAAAGATGAGCATGGCGATGAAGCCGTCGAATCCTGGCTGGTACGCATGGAAGACTAAGTAGGTTCATAGCCGGTATTTCTATTCAGAAATACCGGTTTTTTAATTGCAGTCTCCCTTAGCAATGCCTCACTGCTGCTGTCACTGTTAGGTTAGCTATTATCATTTTAGGCCAACAGGGGGATTCGCAGCTCTAAGTGGTTTGCTTTCCACAATACTTGGGGCGGGTAGCCGCTAACGAAGTAATTATTCTGCCTATGTAGCAAGTGCATAATGGTGTGCATCAACGCTTCATCTAAATGGGCAAAATCGTGGAAGCATGTGCTTGCGTAATAATGGGCTGGGATGTCGACTCGGCGGTAGGAGAGGGGCAGAGCAATATCGTGAGCGTTGTCGATAGGCGTTAGGTAAAGCCCCATATCGGTGCGATGGGAATGGAAAAGTTTTTCGTTTAACGCATTCACTTTATCAGCGAGTATGTCAGGTAGCGCAATGATGGTTTTTGATCGGCATAATTGGGTCTGCAAGTACGCTAGTTGCTTGTTATGATAGCTGACATTCCTAGCCCTTTGATATGCTCAGGCGCTTTGTAAAGACGCATTAGAATCATTTGTCGGTCACTAGTTTTTTCGATTGATGTGTTGAAGCTGTAACTGAGTGTTGAGTGGTGTAGCGTGGTCTTCACCGCTTGTCGGAAATCACGTGGTGTTAATTCATAGCGGCGCTGAAATGCCCTAGAGAAAGAAGAGTGATTAAGGTACCCACAGCGTAGTGCAATTTGCGCTATATTGAGGGGAGTCAGCGCCAACAATACACCTGCGCACTCTAAGCGCCTCTGTTCACGATAGGCGCTAGGTGAAACATGAAAGCTCAGGCGGAATTGACGGCGAACCTGAGAAGACGAATACCCAAGATGGTTTGCAAGATCTTCTATACCGAGTGGCTTATCAAGTGTGTCCTGTAGCCAGATCTCAGCTCGTGTCATCGCGTTGAACATTATATCTGGCCTTCTCATGCGTGAATCGTGCAGGTCGTGCTTAACCAGCCTGTAGGGCACTCTCCTCGTGCGTTGAAGCTGGTAACCTAGCGAATATATGACAAAACGTTCAGCACATGGCTGAGAGTGCGCTCTGTATTCAGGCTACTTTTGGGTATTATTGATGCGGTGCATTAATTTAATGAGCTGTCGCTAGCCTAGCCGTGTTTAGTAACTGCACTTTTTTATCCCAGATGCATAATGATGATCCCTTTATGCTGGTAACTGGGTAGCAAAGGCAAGTTTGCTTGGTAGGTTTACGCGTTTGTGCACAGTTTTGCGATTTAATGCTACGTTGGCAGTCATATCGACCATTTCTAGTAAGGTGTAAACGAAACATCGATGAAATATCAAAAGGTTCATAAACCGGTAGATGAGCGGGAGAAGCTGCGCAAATTTCGTGAGTTAGATGACGCCTTTGCGCAAGCTTTACGTCAGCTAGAAGACCCTGATAGCGATTTTGATATACCGACAGGTCCGCCGGTACGTTCGCTTGCAGCGTTAGAAAAAGATGACGTGGAAGCCAAGCAGAAAGAGCGTCAGCAAGAGCTGGATATTGCTTTCAAACAGCGCTTTGAAGCGTTGCTGAGTGCCTATGGCTTAACTCACTACGATCTGGCCGAATTAACAGAAACACTGCTTAGCTATGGCTTATGGCGGCAGGATGAAGTGCCTGGCAACCAGCAGCCTTAAGAAAGCTGACCATTAATGGCTACTGGTTTTATAGGAAAAGCCTGCTTCATGCTAAGACTATCGGTAGCGGTAAACGCGTAAACTAGGCAGGAATACATCCTGTTCAAGCTTCTCATCGCGGCGTCGTGCTCTTGTGCGGGTGGTTGGGGGCTGCTGCGAAGGCAAATTAATGTGGGGCAGCCGCTGATCATTCGCAGGCAAAAATAGCGGCATAGCGGCATTCAGTGCCCGTCTGGTGTGTCCATCATCGAGTGGTTCGGTATAAAACAGATTGGCCCGCATGAGCGGCGCCTGGGTTTGCACTTGGGCGAGTACTTCTCCACTGGGGATGCCAGCTAATTTGCGTAATTGAATACGAATATGCGGTGCATCGCTATCTTGCTGTAAAAGCTTACGTTCTGCCTCTTGCACGGTTAAGCGTTTGATGGAGCGACCGCTGCTATACCAGGCAAAGCGGATGCGTGACACCGGCGCTTGTGCAATAGGCAAGTGCCGCCAGCTCTGTTTGAGATGTAATTTAGCCAGCCCATTGCGCCTCAATACGTCATTAACATGAGGGTGGCGCTGTGGCAGTCGGCTTTTAGCGTCGCTCAAAGCCTGGGGCGCGGCTTGTTTTATATGTTGCAGCATCTCGCTGAAGTTTGTCTTTGCTTGGTTAACCGTGTTGATTGCGGTCAGCAGTTCATCATTCGCGGCTACTACGGCAATGTAGTTGCGCGTCTCACGGCCATCTTGATCTTGCTCATGCCACATATCGAACATGGCTTTACGCAGCCAGTCGTTAGAGGGTGTCGCTTGGTGAAAGACCCAAGTCGCGGGTTGCTGGCGTTCGTATAACGAAACAGCTTCCTCTATAGTTTCCAGTAAATGATCAAACTGCTGCTCCAACTGAAGCAGCAGGTGATAAGCCGATAGCGGTGGTGGGTTAACGAATGTATCGGCCATGGTCAGTGTCAGGCTTCCTAGTTAGCGTCTCGTTAAGAGAGTGGCGCATCCTTATCTGCTTGCGCCAGCAATGTCTCAATATCGGCTTCATCCATCGCGGATTCGCCCGAAATGCGGTGAGATTCGTCGGCCCAAGCGCCGAGATCCAACAGCTGACAGCGCTTACTGCAGAAAGGTCGGTAAGTGCTTTCGGGAAGCCAGGGCACAGGCTTAGCACACTGTGGGCAATTAACCTCTAAGGGGGAATCGTTTGCAGGGCGAGTCATCAATAAACTCCAATAGCATTAACAGGCGCGATACCTCAGTCGTTAAGCTGGCGACGGTAGTTTTGATCAAGCCGTGCCACCTGCTTCATTAAGCTTTCGTGGTCACTGCTGTTATCTATCACGTCATCTGCCTTGGCTAACCGTTGCTCGCGGGAAAGTTGGGCCGCGAGAATAGCATGCACTTGGCTTTCACTCACCCCATCCCGCTGCTGAGTTCTGGATAATTGTAGTGACTGAGGCACATCCACAACGATGCAGCGACTCGCTAATGTATTTTGCCCTGATTCAAAGAGTAGTGGCGACACCAGGAGTACATAAGGGGCACCCTCGGTTTCGAGTCGCTCCAAATGCTGGAGCAGGCGCTCTCTAATAGTTGGGTGAGTGACCGATTCAAGCCATTGGCGCTGGTTGGGATCGTTAAATACAATCTCGCGCAGCGCAGCGCGGTTTAAGGTGCCATCGTGATTGATTACCCGATCACCGAAATGCGCTTGAATGGTAAGAAGTGCCGGTTCGCCTGGGGCCACGATTTCTCTGGCCACGTCATCAGCATCCACCCACGCGGCACCTAATGTTTCAAAGGCGTGCGCAACGGTTGATTTACCTGACCCAATGCCGCCCGTTAATCCGATAATCATTGCGACCCTCAAATAGCCAAATTGCATATAGCTAATGTTTAAATAAAGATTGTTTTACATCGTCTATATTTCACACCGCTTGAATCCATATAGCTTAGCTTTATATAAGCAGATTGAGATAAAGCATCATTAGTTCATCACCGACAAGGAGCCCCACCCAGCCTGCGAGCGCAAGAAAAGGCCCAAAAGGCAGTGGTTGGCCGCGTAAGTGTGGCAAGCACATTTGCGTTATGAGACCAACGATGGCACCCAGTCCAGCGGAAAGTATCAAAATTAGCGGTAAAAAACTCCATCCTAACCAAGCGCCCAGCGCTGCCAGTAGCTTAAAGTCGCCAAAGCCCATGCCCTCTTTGCCAGTAACCAGTTTGAACAGCCAATAAAAACTCCACAGTGAAAGATAGCCCACCATTGCGCCGATAACCGCACCCGGCAGCATCAGTGGTTGGTAGAGTAGCTGGAATAATAAACCGGCCCAGAGTAGCGGCAGGGTGAGGATATCGGGCAGTAGCTGAGTGCGAAAATCGATAACAGCGAGCGCTAGCAGCATTAGGCAGGCGGCGTAAACAAACGCTGCCTCGCCGCTAACGCCATGCAGCGCCAGTACTGCTAAAGTAAGTAATCCACCGACCAGCTCTACCAGCGGATACTGGATGCTGATGGGCGTCTTACACGTAGCACAGCGCCCTCGACGTTTGATCCAACCCAGCAGTGGAAGGTTATCGTGCCAGGCGATGGCGGATTCGCAGCGCGGGCACAGTGAGGGAGGCGTGGCTAAATTAAAGCGTGGCGAGTGCTCAGCGCTAAGCTCCAAGGCGGCCCGCGCCTCGCTGCGCCAATGATGCATCAGCATCACGGGGAGGCGAGTAATCACTACATTAAGAAAACTGCCTAGACACAACCCGATCAAAAAAACGGTTAACCAAACAATAAGTGGAGGGTAATGCATGACGTTCCCTGTAAGCGTTAGTTAACAAGCGGCATTAGATGGTTCAGAGTGCAGAGCCTAAAGAGAAGATAGGCAAATAGATAGAGACCACAACACCGCCCACCAGCGTCCCCAGTACAACAATAATAACCGGTTCTATTAACGAGGTCAGCGCATCGACCTTATTGTCGACTTCCTCCTCATAATAATCGGCGACGCGGTTGAGCATGGTATCGAGCGAGCCCGACTCTTCACCGATACTGACCATTTGAATGGCCAGGGCAGGGAAGCGGTTGGTCATACGCATGGCAAAGTGTAACTGTTGCCCGGTGGCGACATCCTGACAGGTTTGCAACACGGCGCGTTCGTAAACCTTATTGCCCGTCGCGCCTGCGGCGGTATCTAAGCCTTCAACCAGCGGAACGCCAGAGGCAAACGTGGTCGCTAAGGTGCGCGAAAAGCGGGCGATAGCCGATTTATGAAAAATATCGCCAATGATCGGTAAGCGAAGTAGCAAAACGTGCATCAAATAGGCCACTTTGGGTGAGCGTTGAATGCTCACTTTGAGTAATAGTACCGTGACCACCACGAAACCGAGGGTTGCTAGCCAGTATCGCTGAGCAAGCTCAGATAAATTAATTGTCATTTGGGTTAGCGCAGGAAGTTCAGCGCCAAAATTACTAAACATACTTTCGAACTGAGGCACCACCTTAACCAGCAATAACATAGTGACCGTAATACCCACCACCATGACCGCACTTGGGTACCAGAGCGCTTTCTTGACCCGCGCTTTAAGCGATTCGACTTTCTCTTTATAGGTCGCGACACGATCGAGCATTTGATCCAGCGCACCAGCATGTTCGCCAGCGTCAATTAAATTAATAAACAAGCGATCAAAGTGTCTAGGGTGGCGACGAAGCGCATCAGAAAAGCTAGAGCCAGAAGAAACATCATTCAACAGCTGTTGGACTAACATGGCCATCGCGGGTTTTTTCAGGCTTTCAGAAACGACTTGAAAGGCCTGCAAAAGTGGAATGCCAGCGCGAATCATCGTCGCCATTTGGCGTGCAAAGACCATCACATCTTTAGCCTTAATGCGTCCGCCGCTACTCAGTAGGTTCGTTTTACGGATGCGCTTAACGTTGATGCTTTGCCCCGCCAATCCAGCCAATACTTCTGCTTTGCTACGGCCAATGGATTCACCGTTCAGGGTTCTATCTTGAGGGCCTTTACCCGACCATTTCCACCGGTAAAGCTGAGTAGCAGTGCGACGGCGTCGAGCTTTTGCCATTGTTTACTCCTTACTGACGCGGTTAACTTCTTCCAGGCTGGTAATGCCCTCCATCACTTTCAATAAACCGCTACGGTGTAGGCTGGGGTAGCCCTCCTGGCGAGCTTGTTGCGCAATATCGAGCGCATTAGCGCCACGCATAATCAATTGGCGCATAGCGTCCGTAATCGGCACCACTTCATAAATACCCATGCGACCTTTATAACCATGGGTGCAGTGTTTACAGCCTACCGCTTTGTAAAAGGTAGCCTGTTGAATTTCAGTATCATTAAACCCCTCTTTGTGCAGTACTTCGTGGGGTAGTTCAATAGGTGTTTTGCAGTGCTTGCAGAGTATGCGTACCAGCCGTTGTGCAATAATCAAACTGACAGCGCTGGCGATATTAAATGATGAAACACCCATATTGGCCAATCGAGCAAGTGTTTCAGATGCCGAGTTGGTATGTACGGTCGAGAGCACCAAGTGGCCTGTCTGGGCGGCTTTTATGGCTATTTCAGCTGTCTCTAAATCGCGGATTTCCCCCACCATTACCACGTCAGGGTCTTGGCGCAGAAAAGCGCGTAAGGCGCTGGCAAAATCGAGGCCTATTTTAGGCAACACGTTGACCTGGTTAATGCCGGCCACTTTAATTTCCACCGGATCTTCGGCAGTGCAAATATTGCGCTCAATTTTATTGAGAATGTTAATGCCGGTATACAGTGTCACGGTTTTACCACTGCCGGTGGGGCCAGAAACCAATATCATTCCCTGGGGCTGGCTAAGGGCGCGCTCATAAAAGCCACGCTGCTCATCGCTAAAGCCCAATTGCTCGATGCCGAGCTGCGCGGCGCTAGGGTCAAGAATACGCAGCACCAATTTTTCGCCATACACTGTGGGCAGTGAGTTAACCCGAAAATCGAGTGAGCGTGTGCGTGATAATTTAAGTTTGATCGCCCCGTCCTGAGGCAGGCGTCGCTCAGAAATATCCAGCCGTGCCATAATTTTTAAGCGCGCGGCAATACGGTTACGCATGGCTAAAGGCGGGCGTGCGACCTCTATTAACATGCCATCTACTCGAAAGCGCACACGGTAGAGCGTTTCATAGGGTTCAAAGTGAATATCGGACGCGCCACGGCGAATCGCATCTAATAAAACCTTATTAACAAATTTGACCACGGGGCCATCATCACTGTTGTTGGGAACCTCTTCCAGGGGGACTTCGTTGTTCTGGGCAATATTCAGTGACGATATCTCATCATCAAGGTCGGTAAACTCATCCAGCGCTCTGTGCTCGTTTTGCGCTAATGCTAAATAGGTTTTTAGTGTGCTCGCCAGTTGGTTCATCGGGGCTAGCACCCCTTCAATACTAAGCCCGGTGGCAAACTGCAGCTCATCCAATTGAGTAAGCGTGGCGGGGTAAGGCACGGCCACGGTTAAACGATGGCCATGACGGGCCAGGGGCACCACATTCAAGCTTTGCAGCACCCGCGTGGGGTAATCGGCGGCGTGCGGCAGGGCATTAATACGCACAGACTCAAGGTTGATAACCGGGAGCCCGTATTCATACCCTGCCGCAACAGCCGCTTCCTCGGGGGTCACTAGCTCGCTTTCCACCGCGTGCTGTAGCAACGGAATATCGAGCTGGCGAGACTCGACAGCGGCCTCTGCCGCTTGAGCTTCACTGAGTAAGCCGTGCTTGATTAAACGCTGGGCAATACCGTGCTGTCCGCCGTGTGCTGCCGCATGACTTAATGTCGATTTACCTGAAGAGGCCGTCATGGTGTTCTCAGTGGCATGGTAAATTTAGCCCTTTTAAACAAATTTGGCATGGGTGATATGGCTAGTAGGTATCTCATAAAAGATGCATTGAAAAAAGTATGCCGCCTAGTGTTACTGCAAAGGAACATCGGTTGCCAATCAGTGTTAGGGTCAGCTAATGTACTTATGTCAGTCTAAGGTTTGTTAACTATTTTGACCCAAAAACGACTTACCAGCGCAAGGGAAAAATTTATGCAACTGCATCAAATGAAAAC
Source organism: Halomonas sp. SpR8 (assembly GCF_031010195.1). GTDB lineage: Bacteria > Pseudomonadota > Gammaproteobacteria > Pseudomonadales > Halomonadaceae > Vreelandella. The sequence continues at coordinate 36,959 of NZ_JAUAMC010000008.1, forward strand.
GCAGCAGCCCCGACGCCTAAAGCAAAAAGGTTTTACGCTCATTGAGTTACTGGTCGTAGTCGCGATTATTGGTGTATTAGCTGCTGTGGCTATTCCCCAATATAATAATTATGTGACACGAGCTGATCTAAACGCATGCCAAGCTCAGCTAGGTACTGAGCGAAATAGAATTATGGCTGAACTAACAATTTCAGAGGATCCGTCGACGGATCTGGTTACGGAATTATCCACAATGACCGATAATGCGGTTGATGCTTGTGGCACTATCACTAATGACGTCACAATCGACTCCATGGGAGAACTGGATGGCACGGCGATAGCAGCTGAAACTCCTCGAGGAAATTATATATCTCTTGATTTTGAAACTGGTAAATTTGATACTACTAATCCTGATGCATAAATCCTGATTCTTAAGCTATGGTTGGATCGCACTTCACATATTCAATCTGTGTCCAGCAGGAACGCTGGGCACTTTTTTGTCTTATATAAATGTAATTGATTAACAGCAGCTTATCGACCCAAAATATTTATGCTGTAGTTGTCACCGGTAAACTCTCTGTTCCTTCCTCAATCCCTACGCATTTGCTCGTTACACTATAAGCTCTAACTCAAAGCGAGGAGCATACAGTGAACCTCATCAAACTGATTGTCCTGAGTGCGCTTGGCGCACTGCTACTCAATAGCGCCGCCTTTGCACAGCCCGCCCATGCGCCTGCCCACGGCGCCCGTGACAAAGGCTATCATCAAGAATCCCATCAAACACGGCATGTTCGTGGTGAGTGGGTTGACTTGCCCCGTACTAATGAGCGCGAACTGCGTCACTTATTGCGCCAGCAAGATGCGCCGCGCGCTGAGGCGTTGCCGCCGGGGATTCAGCGCAACCTAGAGCGCGGTAAGCCGCTGCCGCCGGGCATCGCTAAACGTTTTGATGGTCAAATTGCCTCTCAGCTGCCCTATTATCCTGGTTATGAGTGGGAGCGCGTGGGTGCCGACGTTGTATTGATCGAAGCGGCCACGCGCATTGTTGTCGATGTGATCGCGGACGTTTTGCGTTAACCCCATGCAATAAGTGACTCGAAAATTGCCTCTAAGCGGCTTATGGTAGTGACTCATAACAGCATCGCGTTCTAAGGGAGATTCAATGAGCGACCACACACTAGCCGCACGTCTTGAAATGGCTATCACTATTGCTGAAGAAGCTGGGCAGATGATTATCAAGGCCCGTGAAGATCAGGGCTTTGCCCGCCACTTGAAAAAAGATAATGAGCTAGTGACCGATGTCGATGTGGCCGTCGATAAGCTGATTAGCCAACGCTTGGAAGAGCACTTTCCGGGTGACGCACGGTTAAGCGAAGAGCTTGCCCCAGAGAGCGCGTTGCATGTGGAAGCACAGCAGCTGTGGGTGGTGGATCCCATTGATGGAACGGTTAACTTCGCCCAAGGGCTACGCCATGTTGCGGTTTCAATTGGCTGGATGGAAGAGGGCGTTGCCAAAGTGGGTGTGGTTCACGCGCCTTTTTTAGGCGAGACTTTTAGTGCTGTCCAAGGCGGTGGTGCTTTCTGCAATGGCCAGCCTATCCAGCCAAGCATCGCAGACGCCTTATCCCATACATTGGTAGGCACTGGCTTTCCCTACCGTAGAGAAGTGCGTAAACACCTGCTTAAACGTTTAGAGGCCGTGCTTGTTGAGTGTCAGGATATTCGCCGTAACGGCGCCGCCGCGCTCGATCTGTGCGACGTGGCCTGTGGCCGTTTAGATGCCTATTATGAGAGCGTTTCACCTTGGGATTTTGTCGCAGGCTGGGTGATTGCCCGAGAAGCCGGTGCCAGAGTCGGGCACTTATACCAACCGCCCGCAGCGGTGCCGGAAGACCTTTATCCTGAACATTTATTGGTGGCTGCTCCTGGTGTGTACGATGCTATGGCCTATTTACTGTTGGAAGCTGATCAGCGCCAGTAAAAAGGACGGGGTCGTAGCGTGAAGTAGGCAAATACTTGAAAAGAAAGCGCTATAAAGCCTTTTCATTTATGCAAGAAACCGCTAGTATACGCACCGTCTTGAGGCAAAGATGTAACGGCCAATAAAGACAGCGGAGCGTGGCGCAGCTTGGTAGCGCGTTGCAATGGGGTTGCAAAGGTCGCAGGTTCGAATCCTGTCGCTCCGACCAAAGACATATAAAACGGCCACTTAGCAAATCGCTATAGTGGCCGTTTTTGTTTGATTGACTGTTGAGAGTGATTTCCAAAAATAACGGTTAAAAAAGGATATCACCAACGACTTAAACATTTCTATTAAAGCCCATGGAACGTAGTAAATTTCTCCACACTTTCACGCTCGGTAATAAAACCGTTCTCAGGTGCCTGAGTGTCTTCGTAGCCCAGCGCTATACCGCAGAGCAGTAGCGAGTTTTCATCCAGTTTAAGCTCATTGCGAATGATGGTGTGGTGCCAAGCAAAAGCGGCTTGTGGGCAGGTATGCACCCCCTGCCTGTTGAGGCGTCCGCTTTCTAGCACTACGACCTCGAAACCCGCTCTATGCTTCTTTGGCTTCCTGTCGGTTTGCTGGCTTCCTGTCGGTTTGCTGGCTTACGTAGCCAGTTTACGAGCGCCATTACAATCCATTTTCTCATGCGAGCCTCCTTGGTTCCTAACTGCTCGGGCTTATCCCTCAAGACGTTGGGGCGGCTGTATTGGCATTAAAAGTGAGCACCGGTTTCATTGCGGCAAACGGTACCTCCGCGTGGCCCCAAACCTTGAACAACCTTTTAGCGTACTTAAACAGTAACAGAATGTTCGCTTTACTGCTTCGTTGGTAACCAAGTTCTTTACCCCATCATTTTATTATCGACAGACACTCTGTGAAAAAGTAAACTGACTTTTTGGTTATTGTGCACAATAGCCATTAATTAGACGATAGTCTAGTCTTGCTACCAATTCGAGCCCGCGTCTGGGGTGTTTAGAGCTTGATGGCTGGGATGTGAATGGTCTTAGCGTCCACGAATAAAGAGGTTAATAATGGAACTGATCAATAATGTACCCGCTGTCATTAAGCTGCATCTCAATGACAACGTTGGCGTGGCGGCGAGACCTGTTCCGAAGGGGTATCCCATTGATGATGACCAGCACTCGGCGCATGAGAATATTGATGCGGGGCATAAGGTCGCGCTGACAGTCGTTGAGGCAGGCCAGCCTATCTTCAAATATGGACAGGTCATTGGTTTGGCTTCACGCCGTATCGAAGTGGGGGAGCACGTTCACACTCATAATCTGGCAATGCTTGAGCGCGATACGTCCTTGGAAGCGTTCAAACCCGCCGCAAGAACGCCCGTTATTGACAATCAGCGCACGTTTAACGGTTACCATCGAGCTAACGGCCAAGTGGGTACCCGCAATTATATTGGTATTCTTTCAACCGTAAATTGCTCCGCGACGGTATCTAAAGTAGTAGCCGAGCGACTTAATGCGAGCGCTGAGTTTGAAGCGTTAGGCTTTGATGGTGTGGTGCCGGTAACGCATGGTTCAGGCTGTGCGATGAATACTGACTCTGAAGGGTTTGCCTTTTTGGAGCGGGTGCTAAATGGCTACGCTATCAACCCCAATTTCGCTTTTGTACTGATTATTGGTTTGGGGTGTGAAGCCAATCAAGTTAAACAGCTGGTTGAGAAATATGGCTTAACCGATACGTCCAGAATATTTTATTTTAATATTCAAGGTGCAGGGGGAACCCGAGCGAGTATCGAGTTGGCGTCTGAAAAAATCCGTCAAATGTCGAAAGATTATAGCCATGCCCAGCGGCAGCCAGCATCGCTCAGCCATCTAACGGTGGCATTACAGTGTGGCGGGTCTGATGGCTATTCTGGTATCACAGCTAACCCCGCGTTGGGCCATGCGGCTGATTTGATCGTTAAGCATGGTGGCAGCGTCATTCTTAGCGAGACACCTGAAATTTATGGCGCTGAGCATCTGCTTCTGGATCGAGCGATTAATGAAGGGGTTGCCCGTAAACTGCTTGATCGCATCGAGTGGTGGAAACACTACACGCACATTAACGGCGCTGAATTAAATAATAATCCGTCGCCCGGCAACAAAGCGGGCGGTCTCTCTACCATTTTAGAAAAATCGCTGGGTGCGGTGGCCAAGAGTGGTGCTTCCAGCCTTAATGATGTGCTGGAATACGCCCAACCCATAAAAGAGCCGGGGTTTAACTTTATGGATAGCCCCGGTTACGATCCGGTATCGGTGACCGGCCAGATCGCTTCTGGTTCGACAATTGTGTGTTTTACGACAGGCCGCGGCTCTGTCTCCGGCTTTAAACCGGCGCCTTGTATTAAGCTGGCGACCAATACGCACATGTATGAAAGCATTCTTGAAGATATGGATATCAACTGCGGTACTATTGTGGACGGTACTGCCACGGTAGAAGAGGTGGGTGAACATATTTTTGAAAAAATCATCTCGATTGCTTCTGGCGAGATGAGTGCGAGCGAGTCGCTTGGCTATGGTAACAATGAATTCGTGCCGTGGATGGTAGGTGCTGTTACGTAAAAGCCCTTATTGAGCTGCATAATTAACTATTTGATGAGTTGCTTGAATGGCCCAAACTTTAAAAGACCAACTTTATGACGCGCTTAAGCGGAGTATAGGTAGCGGCCATCTTGAAACAGGATTGGTATTGCTCGAAGGGAATATTGCAGAAATTTTCGGTATGAGCCGCTCGCCGGTTCGACAGACGCTGGGGCGTTTGCATGATGAACAGTTGATTTGTCGGTTTGATGGGCGTGGCTATTTGGTCGGCGCTAGCCCCAGGGAGCCGATTCGGCGCAATTTATCCGCCAACGATTTTAGCGCCTTGGGTGAAGACGCCAAGATTGAGCGCACAGATGCATGGCGGGGCATCGCTGATGAGGTCGAGCACGAGGTGGTGTTGAGCTCGATGAAAGGCAGGTTTGAGCTCAATGAACTGCAGCTCTCGCGAAAATATAACGTCAGTCGCACGATTACTCACCGAATTCTGCTTTATTTACAGTCGATTGGCGTAGTCGAAAAAGTGAAGTATACCAGTTGGTCTGTGGTGCCTTTAGATAATGAAAGATTGCACAATCTGTACGAGGCGCGCAGGCAGCTAGAGCCTTTTATGATCTCTCGAGCCACGCTGACAATGCCGCTGGAAGACATTAGCCACTTTATTGCTAAGCTTGAGCAAACTGCAGCAAAGTACCCGCACGTTCAAGGCGCCACGCTTGATGAGCTTGAAAGCGACCTCCATTATCAAACCGTTCGGATGGGTGACAATCAAGAAATATTTAATATGCTAAGGCGCACTCATCCAGTGTTGCTTATGAGTAAACATCTGCTTGGGTCGTCGATAGCGCTGCCCGATAAAGATCCATTTTTTCATGATCATCTAGAGATATTTGAAAGAATGCGTAAGAGGGAGAGCGAGCAGGCGGGCCAAGCGCTGTTGGCACACCTGGCGGGCTCTGAAGCGAAAGTGCAGGAGCGTTTGAGTGACTTTCGCGACAATGGGCGTCTTGATATTCCTGATTACCTTCGATAGCGCTAACGAGCGCCGTTAATCACCGTTCGGCAGCTCATTCCTGCGCCTGAGTTCACGTATCAGGGCACTATGATCGAGCTCCCCATCGCCATGGGCAACGAGATCCTTAAATAATCCATTAACCAACGAAGACACCGGAAGTTCAAGCGAGAACTGTTCGGCGAGCGCGATGGCGGTTTGAGTATCTTTGAGCTGCCATTTGGCGGGCCCGCCGGGGGCAAAGTCATTGGCAATCATGCGCGGCATATGGGAGCGCAAAATAGTTGAATCGGCGAACCCGCCCAAAAGCGCTTCGCGTACTTTGGCTGGATCGGCGCCGCCGCGTTCGGCAAGTAGCACTGCTTCCGACACGGTGGCGATGGTATTGGCGACAATTAATTGATTGGCTAACTTGGCTAATTGTCCGGTGCCGGCCGGGCCAACCCGCACAGGGTTGCCCATAACGCTGAGCAGAGCGCTGGTAAGCTCGAACGTCTCGACGTCACCGCCGACCATGATGGCCAGGCTGGCATCTTGGGCGCCTCGTTCGCCGCCCGATACCGGGGCATCCAGGTAGCCAATATCATGCTTAGTCGCTGCTTGGGCCTGATGCTGTGCGGTTTCTACCGGAATAGAGCTCATTACCACCAGAGTGCTGTGTGCTTTCATTGCGGCCAGCAGGCCTTGTGGTCCTAATATCACTTCATCGCAGACGGGGCCTGAGCTGAGCATCACCACGACCACATCGGCTTGAGTGACCGCCTGTTGCGGCGTATCGCTCACGGTGACCCCGTTAGACTCGAGCGCCGTTGCTTTATCAGGCGTACGATTCCAAGCAGCCACTGTATAACCCGCTTTGGCAAGATGGCCAGCCATAGGCGCACCCATGATGCCGGTGCCGATAAAGCCAACGCGAAGTTGTTCAGCGCTCATGATATTCCCCTTGTGTCTGTCACCCAGCTTGTTAATCGTGAGCTATGCGGATAATGCAAGCCCGTTACCCATTGCGCTGCAGCCAACCGCTACTCTTCCATACCCCCCTTGAGCGATGAGTCATCAATCGCCTTTTTCAGCTCGGCGAGGACATCGTTGGGGAGGGGAATCCCCTGTTCAAGATAGGCTGCTTTGCGAGCCAGGCCTGCTTGACCGGGCATGCGTACTGGCCGTTCTGGATCGATAGCGGCGGAGCCCAGGCAAGCCGAGGCCAAATGATCTGTTTCATCAAGGAACGAGCTCTTACCCGCAAACAGTGTTGGGTCAATAACCATCACAGTGACGGACGCGCCCCAACCGCTCGGCTCATCTTTGCGGCCATATCCCGCCAGTGCTGAGGTCAGCGCCTCTACCATCAAACCCATGGCAAATCCTTTGTGACCAAACTCCATGCCGCCTAAGGGCAGAATGCTGCCCTGGGGGTCGCTAAAGAAGTCTGCCGGATTATCGCTGGCCAGGCCTGTATTGGTCAGAATGACGGGGTGTGCTAATGGGGTTTTTTCCGCATAGGCCTTGGCCACACTGCCGTTGGTAACGGTCGACATGCTGACATCCATGAGAACCGGCTGGACGCGACTAGGAATGCCCATGGCAATAGGGTTGGGCGTGTAGACCGGCTCCACGCCACCAAAAGGTGCCACCGATTTAACCGCTGGGTCCGAGGTCATAATGATGGGCATTAGCCCTTGCTCGACAAACGGCTGCAAGTACGACGCCAAACAGGCGATATGGTGTGAGCGTTTAATGCTGACGATACCAATGCCCGATTCTTGAGCGGCAGTAGCGCTTTGCTCCAGTGCTTGCTGTACCAAGTAGGGCCCTAAAATATAGTGGCCGTCGAACAGTGCCGCAACAGGGCTGATTTTTTTCACGGTAAGGGCAGAGTGATCGCCACACGCGTGGCCTGATTTCAAGTCGCGTAAGTAGCCATTGGCCAGCTTGATGCCATGGGTATGGTGGCCCAGTAAATCGCCCTCAATGAGAATGCTGCTGGTCGTTTCACTGACGTCACGAGAAGCGCCAGCTTCCATGAATAGGGTAACCAAGACATCGTTTAACCAGGCTGTTGTATAACGTTTCATGAAATCCTCGGTGCTTTTTCAGCGCGACTGTTTTTGAATTTTTTATACGCCATGGTCAATAGGGGGGAGCACCATAGCAAAATGACCAGCGCACCCAGCCCTGCGCTAATTGGGCGGGAGAAGAAGCTGAGCAGGTCGCCATTACTCTTAAGCATTGAGCTCATAAAGCTGTTTTCCAGCGTTGTTCCCAGCACTAGGCCAAGAATTGCCGGGGCCATGGGAAAGTCGCAGCGAACAAGAAGGGAGCCGACGGCGCCGATTATCAGCATTATCCAAACATCGGTAATCGAGTTATTGATTGAGAATGCGCCAACAATACAGAAGCATAAGATGATCGGCATAAGAATCTTGCGGGGCGTTAATATAAACACCTTGGCAGATTTTATCGCCGCATAACCTATTGGCAACATCATCAAGTTAGCGATGAAAAATACGATAAATAGTGCGTAGATCAACCCGCTGCCATCCATAAAGATCGTTGGACCAGGATTCATGCCTTTCATATAAAGCACGCCGATGACAATCGCGGTGATCGAGTCACCGGGGATTCCGAATACCAACGCGGGTACCCAGGCTCCGCTAATACCCGAATTGTTGGCGGAACTGGCATCGACAATTCCCTCAATATGGCCGGTACCATAAGCCTGTTTCTCTTTAGAGCGGCTTTTGCCCACGGCGTAGGCGATCCAGGCGGCGATGTCCGCACCGGCACCGGGTAAGGCGCCAATCAGCGTACCAATCGAGCTTCCGCGTAGCATGTTGGGCCAATAGGCTTTTATGTGTCTTGGCGCTTGTTTGAATACGCTGTCTTTGGATAGCGAAGGCAACTCCCTACCTTCATTGCTTGACCCGTAGAACAGCATTAGCTCATTGAGTGCGAACATGCCGATCATCACCGGTATGAAATTGACGCCCGCCATTAAGTCGGGGATGCCGAACGTAAATCGCGGGGCTCCACTCATCATGTCCAAGCCAACCGTCGAGAGCAGTAAGCCCACCATTAATGACAAAAAGGCTTTAATCCTTGAGCCAATTGAGATGAAGATCGCACAGCTCAGCCCTAGTAGCGCCAGCCAGAAGTATTCATAAGAGCTAAACTGGAGCGCCACTTCTGCCAGGGAAGGAGAAACAAAAACCAGTATTAAGGTGCCGAACAAACCGCCGAAAACCGAACAGATCAAATTCATGCCCAGCGTTTCTCGGGCTCGCCCTTTGTGCGCTAATAAATTTGAATCGCCTACATAGGCAGCCGAAGCGGGTGTGCCGGGAATATTCAAGTAAGTGGCGGGTATATCACCTGCAAAGATGGCCATCGCCGATGTTGTGACTATAGCGGCAATCGCCGGGGTAGGGTCCATATAAAACGTAATAGGCACTAGCAGTGCCACCGCCATAGTGGCGGTTAGCCCAGGAACTGCACCCACGAATACGCCAAATATCGCCGCAGCCAGGATGACCAGCATTGTTTCTAGATTGAAGACAAGCTGGGCCCCTAAAAGAAGTGCATCCATGATTTAACCCCAGAAATTCAGTAGCCCTTCAGGAAGGGGAATCAGCAGGTATCGCGAGAAGAGAAAATAGATGGTCAGTGACGCGATGATTGAGACGCTTAATGCCAAGATCAGTGAGGTTTTTCTGATCAGCATCAGCACCAGCATAATGATGCCAAGGCATAGGGCTGCACCAAGGAACTCGCTGGCGTATATATAAAATACGATTAACGCGCAGGGAACCAGCGAGACAAGTATGGAGCGGAAGTCGAATACCTTGCCTGTATTGGCATTGCTGCCAGCCAGTTGCCTTCTGAGAGCCGGCAGTTGGGTAGCAGAAAGCACTAGGCCTCCGATGAGAAACCCTCCCCCGATAAGGGAGGGAAACAGAGAAGGACCATATTGAAGACTGGCCAACTTAGGGAACTGGCTAGCGACGCTGAAAACCACGGCGCCCAGCACCATGAAGGCGAGCCCCATGAGAAAATCTCTCATTGCTTGGCCCCTTATTTACTCAGCCCGACGTTCTCAACAATTTCTCCATAAACAGCGTCCATTTCGACCATCAGCGCACCGAACTCTTCCGCATTACGCCACTCGGTGCCAAAGCCTTGTTTGGCCATGAAGTCCTGGTAAGTATCACTGTTGTAAGCCGCTTCGAGAGCTTCTTCGAGGGTGGCTACTATTTCCTCATCCATCCCTTTTGGACCGGTAATGCCACGCCATTCACCGACGAGATAATCGCTTCCGATTGCCTCGTTAATGGTCGGTACATCAGGAAAACTATTGATCCGTTCTGGCGACATGACGCCAAGACTTTTGGCTCGACCTGCTTCAATCATGGAGCGCCCTTCAGGTACAGAGCTAGGCACGATATCGATACCGCCAGCGGCCAGTTCGGTCATCGCCGGAGCTGCACCCTGACTGGGAATCCACGTCACACGGTTCGCTTCAAGCCCCTGATCCATTAAGAAACCGGCAAACGCCAGATGCCAAACGCCACCTTGGCCCGTACCTGAAGCCTTGAAGGTACCCATGGGCTCTTCAGCAATCGCATCGACTAGATCCTGAAGCGTTTCATAAGGCGCATCGGCGGCGATCTGAACGCCAGCGTAGTCAAAGTTGATCTGACCAATGGGGGTGAAATCTTCATAAGTAAGTTCGGTCAGCCCTTGCCAGTGCATCATATTGAGCTCACCGGTGGCCAGGCCCAGGGTATAGCCGTCTGGATTGGCAGAGGCCATGGCACTGTGGCCGACGACGCCGCTGCCACCGGTGCGGTTAACAACATTGACCGTTTGACCCAGCTGTTCTTCAAGCGCAGCCGCAATGGTACGAGCGGTAGCATCGGTGCCACCACCGGCAGCCCAGGGCACGATAATGGTGATTGGCTTTTCGGGGTAAGCAGCGAGTACTGAGCTGGAAGCCGTCAGTAATAGCAGCGCCGTGATGTTCTTGATGGATCGCGTCTTGTTGATATTTTTCATGCGAGTCTCGATGTTGTGTTTTTGTGAGTTGGCCAATCAAATCTAGCATTAACGACTATTGTGTTCAATATTCATATTTTGTAGACTTTAGTTGAATTTTTGACGTTTGAAATCGCGTTGCCTGAGCACGCTCTAGTCTGGCAACGAGCTGATGGAAAGCTGATGACGAGGGGAGCACAGCCACTGAGAAGCGGCCTTGTTCCGGTTACAAGAGTAGGTTATTACTTAAAAACACTAACAATTCCAAAGGCACTCTCATGGCCATTATTAACTATGTAACGCAGATCCAGTTTGATTTTGGAGCTTGCTCTCTGCTTCAGCAGGAGTGCGATCGTCTCGGTATACGCCAGCCCATGGTCGTGACAGACGCAGGCGTTAGGGCAGCTGGTATCGTTGATCAAGTGCTCAAGCATTTGCGCCATCCACACCCCGATATTTATGATCAAACCCCTCCCAATCCTAATGAAGCCGCCGTGCGACAGGCAGCGACTCAATATCGTGAGGGTGGCTTCGATGGCATCATCGCCATCGGTGGAGGGTCCGCTATCGACCTTGCCAAAGGCGTGGCGATTTGCGGTACTCACGAGGGTGCCTTGAAATCCTTTGCTGTGGTTGAAGGTGGCAGCGAGCGAATTACCGCCGCAACGGCACCGGTCATTGCTATTCCGACGACGGCGGGCACGGGTAGCGAGGTGGGCCGCGGGGCCATACTGATACTGGAAGATGGCCGCAAAGTAGGCCTGTTATCCCCGCATTTAGTGCCAAAATCAGCTATTTGTGACCCTGAACTAACCTTGGGCTTGCCCGCTAAAATGACTGCGGCGACAGGAATGGACGCCTTGTCTCACTGCCTAGAAACATTTATGTCGGCCGCCTTTAACCCCCCAGCGGATGGAATCGCCTTGGATGGTTTACGCCGTGGCTGGCTGAATATTGAGCAAGCGACGCGTAACCCGGGCGACCGTGAGGCGCGTATGAACATGATGAGTGCTTCGATGCAGGGGGCCATGGCCTTTCAGAAAGGGTTAGGGTGTGTACACAGCTTAAGTCATTCGTTAGGGGGCATTGATCCGCGGCTACACCACGGCACCCTCAATGCTATTTTTCTGCCCGCGGTGATTGAATTTAATTCCGCATGCGACTCTGTCGTGCATGAGCAAAAGCTTGAGCGTATCGCTCAGACTATGCAGCTTGCCGGGCCTGATGAAATAGCGCCGGCGATTAAAGCAATGAGCCAGCGTCTGGATTTACCCATGGGCCTTGAAGAGTTAGGTGTCACGCGAGAGTTATTCCCCAGAATTATCAAGGGAGCCCTGGCCGATCACACCCATAAGACCAACCCTCGTCTCGCCAGTGAAGAAGACTACCAATGGATGCTTGAACAATCCTTCTAAGATTAACGTCAGCAAATCAGGAGTCGACAATGGAATTAGCAATTGCGGGGCGCTGGGCATTGGTTTGTGCTGCCAGTAAAGGGCTGGGGAAGGGGTGTGCTGAGGCCTTGGTCGCTGAAGGGGTGAACGTGGTGATTAACGCACGCTCTTCAGCGTTATTGGAAGAGACCGCCGAACACCTGCGAAATTTGAATCCAGCCGTTAGTGTTCACACCGTAGCGGGAGACATCTCGCTGGCAGAGACCCGACAAGCAGCGTTGGCGGCTTGCCCCCAAATAGATATTCTGATCACTAACGCAGGTGGGCCGCCGCCCGGTGACTTTCGCGATTGGTCGCGAGAGGACTGGATGGAGGCCGTCAACGTCAACATGGTGACGCCTATTGAGCTGATCAAAGCGACGGTTGATGACATGGCGGCCCGAGGCTTTGGCCGGGTGATTAATATCACCTCGGCGGCGGTTAAGGCGCCGATTGATATATTGGGTCTGTCTAATGGGGCACGTAGTGGTTTAACCGGCTTTATTGCTGGTCTGGCCCGTCAACCACAGCTTGCTGGGCGCAACGTGACCATCAATAACTTGTTGCCGGGATCTTTTGATACTGATCGGTTAAAGAACACGCAACAGCAGGTCGCCCAGTCGACTGAGCAGAGCTATGAAGACGTACGCGACGCATTTCGGCTAAAAGTACCGGCGCAGCGCTTTGGAACGGCTGAGGAATTCGGCGCTTTCTGTGCTTTTCTATGCAGTGCGCAAGCAGGCTATATGACAGGCCAAAATATACTGCTAGACGGAGGCAATTATCCGGGGACTTATTGATAGGTGAGTCGCTTTCGAAAACGGCTACTTTTCTAACAGCTGTTTTTTTAACAACTAGCTAAGCTCTCCGGCAGGCTGGTGATGTCTATTAACGCTAGGCCACAACGTGGCCTAGTAAACCAACCGATCCCTAGGCGTTCTATCCGGCTGTTGACGTCATCCAATTCAGGCGACCTTAAGCGGCTTGCAGCCAACCACGAGACTGCAAAAGGTAGAGCTGACTAGCACTTTCGGTTAAGCTCCTCAGCAATTTTTATCTGCCTGCTTTGAGGTTAATGGTATGTGGAGCTTACTTAGGCTGTCTGCAATATCACTATCAGTCATCCTGATAGCCGGTTGCTCAGATCCCAAAATCGATACTAGCTCCATGCCTGCATCGGTGGTGTCTATAGAGAAGGTGCGTGATTCGCTACCGGTATATAAGCGTGGCGATTTTGACCAAGGGTTGATCATTATTGCCACAGCATCGACGTTTAACAGTATCGACTTTCTCAATCCGCATCGCATGAATGCGGCAGAAATTGCCGAGTCGGCCAATATGCAAATGCATGGATTAACCGGTGACGAGGTTATTCAGCGAGCCGATCAGATTCTGCGCGAACGGCGGTCGCGAGAGCGTGAACAAGCCATGCGCACGCTAAAACGGCTGGAAGAGAAGCGTGCCAACGCGGCTAGCGACCAACAACAGTTAGCGCGTTTCACTATTGATGATGCTCGCTATTATCTAAGTGAGAGCCCATACGGTGTTCTCGAGCCGGTGATCGATATTGAGGTCACCAACGGTACGGATAAGGTCATTTCAGAATTGCTGCTACGGGGTGTAATGACTAGCTCAGACCGCTCGGCCCCTTGGGTAGATGAGTCTTTCTATTACGTTGTGGCGGGGGGGATTGAGCCGGGAGAGATGTTGGAATGGAGTCTTGCCCCTAACCGTTTTGGCCCTTGGGGGAATACGCAAATACCTGACGATGCAGAGCTAACCGTGAGCTTGGAAGGTTTGCGGGATGTTAATCAAAAGCCCTTGTGGGACTCGCCCGAACTGACAGAGCACGAAACCGCAAAACTGGAGCGTCTTCAAAATGAGTATGGTGGTGCGGCTCTTTCGGAACTGGAGTAAGAAAGCCCCCCTTTAATGAAAAAAGTGCCCGACCACCTAAACGATAAGGCATTGGTACTACCGCTAAGCCAGCGGTAGCATCAATCCGTCCAGATTTTAATCTTTGGCTTCGTGGTCTGCCAGCGCGGCAACAATGGCCTCTTCCCATTGCCCTTCGGTTATACCCCAATGCGTCATTTCTGCTTGATCAGGGGTGCCCTCTGCTGCAGTGCGTAATTTTTCAACCGAGCTGCTTTCAAAGCAGTGCTTGGCGAAATCTTTGGTTTTGATATCTTTTAATCGATTAATCATCAACATATTGAGTTCCTTTCAGTTGTATATAGTAAGAAATGCTGCCTAAGTATAGCTCCGCGGCTAGTAGCTTCATAAACGCAATTAGAGCATAAGGCCGCCCTGGTTTCTGTAAGCACAGCCACTCCTTATCAGCGCCTGCTTATTTCAACACATGATTATTCCAGCACGTAGCAGGGCGTGTAGGCCTGCCCATCGAGCTTCATCCGACCTTGAGCCACGAAGGAGGTTAGCAGTTCATCAAGGCGCTGCATTAGCTCTGTTTCTGCCGTTAGCACAAAGGGGCCATGGGCTTTAATCGCGCGAATGCCTGGCTCTTTCACGTTGCCCGCCACAATCCCGGAGAATGCTCGGCGCAGGTTGGCGGCAAGCTCATGGGTGGGCTGTTGGCGGTGGAGCGCCAATTCACGCATGGCTTCATGGGTTGGCTCAAAAGGAGCCTGGAAGTCACGCGCGATGGTTAAACGCCAGTTGTAGTAGAAAGCGTCTTGGTGAGTGCGTCGAAATTCGGCGATTTCATCAATACCTTGGCGCATCGCGCGTGCTACGGCTACTGGGTCGCCAGTGATAATGGTGTAGTAGCGACGAATTTCCTCACCCAGTGTATACACCAGGAACTCATCGATTTTCTGAAAGTAGGCTGCAGAGTCGGCGGGCCCGGTGAAAATTAACGGGAAGGGGATGTCGTTGTTGCTGGGATGGAGCAGAATGCCCAGTAGATAGAGAATTTCTTCTGCGGTTCCCACGCCGCCGGGGAAGACGATAATGCCATGCCCTAAGCGTACAAACGCTTCTAAGCGTTTTTCAATATCTGGCATCACCACCAGTTCATTGACGATGGGATTGGGCGCTTCAGCAGCAATAATGCCGGGTTCTGATATGCCTAAATACCGGCCTTCCTTGCGGCGCTGTTTAGCATGGGCCACGTTGGCGCCCTTCATGGGGCCTTTCATTGCGCCTGGACCACAGCCGGTACAAATATCTAAATCACGCAGGCCCAAGTGATAGCCCACATCTTTAGTGTATTCGTACTCCTCTCGGGAAATAGAGTGGCCACCCCAGCACACCACAAGACTAGGATCTCGACCGGGCTTTAATGTACCCGCTTTGCGCAAGATATGGAAAACCGCATTAGTGGTGCCTTCTCCCGTGCTCAGGTCAAAGCGATTGTGGTGCTGAATCTCGTTATAAACGTAAACAATATCGCGGATTACCGAAGATAAGTGCTCACGGATACCGCGTATCATACGGCCATCAACAAAGGCTTCTGCTGGCGCGTTAGTCAGTTTTAAACGAATGCCGCGGTCTTGCTGAAGTACTTCAATATCAAAGTCTTTATAGGCTTCTAAAATCGCCAAACTATCGTCACTGGGGTTGCCGCAATTTAACACCGCTAGTGCACAGCTTCTGAGCAGGTCGTGCAGACCGCTTTGAGACGTTTTGTGAAGCCGGTTAACTTCGTGCTGAGAAAGTACTTCTAGGCTCCCCTCGGGGGAAATGATGCTGGAAAGGGTGGCGCGGGGTTGAGCGTTTTCGGTCATTAGCGGGGCTGTTCCTGATCATTTAAAGTCTGCTTGCATACTACCACGCTCTAACGGTGGGTACAGCGCCACGGGCCATCAAGCCACTATGCTACTATGAGGCATATTTATAATGATGGCCGCTAAAGACAACGGTTTTTTCTATGTTCAATGCCCAATATTTTCGTACATTTATTACCTTAGTTGAGACAGGTAGTTTTACGCGCACCGCTCATCGGTTGGAAATGACCCAGCCCGGGGTCAGTCAGCACGTTCGAAAGTTGGAAGACTATTTAAATAAAGAGCTGCTAGAGCGCAAGGGGCGTAGCTTTACGCTCACCGAGTCGGGGCGGCGGGCTTACGATTATGCGTTGAAGCTGTTTGCTGAGCATGAACAGTTTCGCCATGGATTGGATGACGACTCGTTAGACAGTGGCGATTGCCGCATTGCCTCGCCCGGCAGCGTTGGGCTGATGTTCTATCCGTATATATTAGGCCAACAGCAGATGCACCCTAATTTAACGGTCAACTATAGCTTTGCGTTTAACCACGAAATTGTTAATGATCTGCTCGAAGGGCGTTATGACATAGGGATAGTCACCGAGGTAATACGTCATCCTGAGCTTGACTGCTCTATTTGGCATCAGGAGCCGCTTTGCTTGGTGGTGCCCGCTGATTTTGCGGGCAGTACACTCTCCGACTTAATGGGTATCGGATTTCTCAACTACTACGACGGTATTAATCACGCCAATGCATTACTGCGGGCTAATTACCCGGATGAATTTCGCTCGATGACGCATTTTCGTCACCAGGGCTTTACCAATGAAGTCAGTATGGTGCTAGACGCGGTGGCCAGGGGGTTAGGGTTTACCGTGGTATCGCGACTGGTGCTGGAAACCTCACCCTGGCAACGTCAGGTAAAAGCGCTGAATCTGTCCAGCGCGGTCAATGAAGTACTCTACCTACTGCGCCGCCGCGACTCCGTTTTACCCAAGCGCTACGAGAAGCTATTAAACGGCTTCCACGCTCAGCGCCTGCAAGAGAAAACACCCCCAGTACCGTCGAATACAGTACCGTCGAATAGTTAGGCAGTGGGGGCGATCGTGTTAGCAAGATAGTTGCTGCTTAAGTCCTACTCATCAATCGCGATACTCGTCGATGCTAGGGCACGAGCAGATCAACTGGCGGTCACCGAAGACGTTATCCACGCGGTTAACAGCGGGCCAATATTTAGCGCCTTGAACGGCTGCCGTGGGGAACGCCGCCAACTGACGGTCATAAGGTCGCTGCCATTCGCTATCCATAACATCTGCTTGGGTGTGAGGAGCATTAACCAGTGGGTTATTATCCAGCGGCCACTCGCCGCTCTCTACCCGCACGATCTCTTCACGAATGGCGATCATGGCGCCGCAGAAACGATCAATTTCATACAGCGACTCCGACTCGGTCGGCTCGATCATCAGCGTGCCCGGCACCGGGAACGACATGGTCGGTGCGTGGAAACCGTAATCCATCAAGCGTTTGGCAATATCCTCCTCGCTAATTCCAGAGGCCGCTTTGAGCGGACGAATATCGATGATGCATTCATGGGCAACCGTGCCGTTCTGACCCCGGTAGAGAATTGGGAATGATGCTTCCAAACGCTTGGCAATGTAGTTGGCGTTTAGGATGGCAAGCTCGGTGGCCTCCCGCAGCCCGCGTGCACCCATCATCTTAATATAGGCCCAGGAGATCGGTAGAATAGAGGCGCTGCCGAAAGCTGCTGCAGAGACCGCGCCGCTGTCAGCGTTAACGCCATTGATCGGCGTTACCACGTGGTTTGCAACGTAGGGCACCAGATGGGCTTTAACTCCAATAGGGCCCATGCCCGGTCCGCCGCCACCGTGGGGAATACAGAACGTTTTATGCAGGTTAAGGTGAGATACATCGCCGCCAAAATCGCCGGGGCGAGTTAACCCTACCTGAGCGTTCATATTGGCGCCATCGATATACACTTGACCGCCATTGTCGTGGACGATTTTGCACGCTTCGCGCACGCTGGTCTCAAACACGCCATGGGTGGATGGGTAGGTCAGCATGATGGCGGAGAGCTGCTCGCGATGCTGCTCTGCTTTAGCGCGCAAATCCGCGATGTCGATATTGCCGTTTTGGTCACACTCGACCACCACCACTTTCATCTGCACCATCGCCGCCGAGGCAGGGTTGGTGCCGTGGGCGGAGCTAGGAATTAAGCAAACATCGCGATGCCCTTCACCCTGAGCCGCCTGATAGCGGCGAATCGCCACTAGGCCTGCGTATTCACCCTGGGCACCGGAGTTGGGCTGCATCGAGATATGGTCGTAACCAGTAACTTCGACCAGGAAAGCCGAGAGCTCGTCAATCATCTGATGGTAGCCAGCGACCTGGTCGCGGGGCGCAAAGGGGTGCAGATGCGCAAACGAGGGCCAGGAAATGGGGATCATTTCGCTGGTAGCGTTGAGCTTCATGGTACACGAGCCCAGCGGAATCATCGCATGGGCAAGTGATAGATCCTTATTCTCTAATCGCTTTAAGTAGCGCAGCATTTCGGTTTCGCTGCGGTAGCGGTTAAACGTTGGGTGACTCAAAAAGTCGCTTTCGCGCTGGCAGGCAGAGGGAATGCTGGATGCGCCCTTCGTCACCGCCTGCTCATCCAAAACAGCAACGGAAAGTCCATGCTCATCGCCCAGCAGTACGTCGAACAGCGCTGCCACATCATGTGCAGTAGTGGTTTCATCCAGGCTAATGCCCACATCACCATTGGCGAAGTAATGCAGGTTAATATCGTGGGTCATGGCGCGGCCATGAATCTTGCCTGCGTCAACGCCCGCTAAGCGTAGCGTATCAAACCAACTGTCATGGGCTAGCGACACACCTCCCTGCTTAAGGCCCTCGGCAAGCAGGGTTGTCAGGCGGTGAACGCGGCCGGCAATTTTGCGCAGCCCTTCAGCGCCGTGGTAGGTAGCGTAAAAACCGGCGATGTTGGCTAGCAATGCTTGGGCGGTACAGATGTTAGAGGTCGCTTTCTCGCGGCGGATATGTTGTTCGCGGGTTTGCATCGCCATGCGCAGGGCAGTATTGCCGCGGCTATCTTTGGATACACCGATAATACGCCCAGGGATCGAGCGCTTGAGCTTGTCGGAAGTCGCAAAGAACGCCGCGTGAGGGCCGCCAAAGCCCATCGGCACGCCAAAGCGCTGGGAGTTGCCGACCACAATGTCAGCCCCTAACTGGCCGGGTTCTTTTAGCAGCACCAGACTCAAAAGATCGCTGGCCACGCAGGTCATGATGTTGCGGTCGGCGGCCGCGCTTAACAGCGGCGCTAAATCGCGTACCTGACCGCTGGCGGAGGGGTACTGAACCAGTGCCCCAAACACATCGTGATTGGCTAGCTCTTCTGCAGGGCCTGTAATCAGCTCAAAGCCAAAGAACTCGGCGCGGGTTTTAACCACGTCCAGCGTTTGCGGGAAAACGTCGTCAGCGGCGAAGAACGCATTGGATTTGCTCTTCTTATTGCCACGCTTGCACAGTGCCATGGCTTCGGCGGCGGCGGTGGCTTCGTCGAGCAGTGACGCATTCGCCAGCTCCATGCCGGTTAGGTCCATTACCACCTGTTGAAAGTTCAGCAAGCCTTCCAAACGGCCCTGGGATATTTCCGGCTGATAGGGCGTATAAGCCGTATACCAGCCTGGGTTTTCCAGCACGTTACGCTGAATTACTGCGGGCATATAGGTGCCATAGTAGCCCTGGCCGATATAGCTTTTTGCCATCCGGTTTTGCCGGGCTAATTGGGCTAGGTACTCAAGCGATTCGGCTTCACTGCGTGGCTCGTCGAGGGCTAGCTCGCGGCCAAGGCGAATATCGCTTGGCACGGTCTGCTCAATCAGATCTTCCATGTGCTGCATGTTGAGCGCTTTTAACATAGTGGCTACGTCATCAGGACTGGGGCCATTATGACGTTTGATAAAAGCATCGTGGTCGGCCAACTCGGCCAAGCGGCGTGTTTCAAAAGGCATGGGAAGATTCCGAACGTTAAGAGAGAGCCGTGCAGGGCAATAAAAGAGAAGAGCCTGCCGCCAGGGACAGGCTTTTAATGCAAAATTTAGGCGTCAGCGCTTAGCGTGGCTTGATAGGCATCTGCGTCCAGTAGGCCGTCAAGGGAGTCGCCGTCCAAGCGGACTTTCATGACCCAGCCGCCTTCGTAGGGGGCGTCGTTAACGGTTTCAGGAGCATCTTCAAGGGATTCGTTGACTTCAATGACTTCGCCATTAATGGGCGAGTAAAGGTCTGACGCGGCTTTGACCGATTCGATCACGCCAAACTCTTGGCCTTTGCTCAAGGTGGAACCCACTTCAGGCAGCTCAACAAACACAACATCACCGAGCGCCTGCTGAGCGTGATCGGTAATACCGACGGTAACGGTGCCATCTTTGTTGTCAAGCACCCACTCGTGGCTTTCAGCGTAACGAAGATTGGCAGGAAGGTTGCTCATGATATTTTCCTATATGAAACAGTTTTCTGGATTTGAGCATACTAGCGGTTGTCGCTCGCCTTGGCGATCATCGACTAGTGCTCAGGAAGAGATTAATGCTGCATGTTAACGTGTTTCCTATCGGAAACAAATTTCTTCAACGTGACCTGGCTATCGGAAGCATTTAACCCTTCTGATGCTATCGAGGCTGTTAGATTATAAAAAAGGCGGCATCCTCTATGCGCAAGCGACATTACCCTAGATGCTTGCTAAGTTCATGGTGTAAAACATGCTAATCGTGGGCTAATCAACGCTAACGACGCTATGAATAACCAATAACGGCAATACAAAATCCAGTAAGGAGAAGCGCGTGGAAACATTAACTAGCCTGTTAGGGGCGATCAATGGCGTGGTCTGGGGCCCCGTCATGTTGGTTCTGCTGCTTGGTGTGGGGATTTACCTGCAGCTTGGCTTGAAACTGATGCCGATTAGAAAGCTCGGTATGGGTTTCAAGCTAATGTGGGCGGGACGTGACGCTAAGCCGGGTGTGGGGAAAGCGGCGCCAACTAAAGAGGGAGATGAAGGAGAGATATCACCCTTTGACGCTTTGATGACCGCACTCTCTGCGACCATCGGCACCGGCAATATTGCCGGTGTTGCCACGGCGATTGCGTTAGGTGGCCCCGGCGCTGTGTTTTGGATGTGGATTACCGCGTTGGTTGGGATGGCGACCAAGTTTGCTGAAGCGGTGCTGGCGGTACGTTATCGTGAAACCGATAGCACCGGTTTCCATGTGGGCGGCCCAATGTTCTATATCAAAAACGGCCTGGGCAAAAAATGGCTGTGGCTGGGCGGGTTGTTCGCTTTCTTTGGCGCCGTAGCGGCGTTCGGTATTGGTAATACCGTTCAGTCCAACTCCGTTGCGGATGCCATGGATGCCACCTTCGGCGTGCCGCACTGGTTGACGGGCGTCATTATTATGGTGTTGGCGGGCGCGGTGATTCTGGGCGGTATCAAGCGCATCGCTAAAGTAGCGGGCAAGCTGGTGCCCATCATGGGCATTGCCTACGTAGTGGCTGGTCTGCTGGTCTTGATTGTTAATGCCGGGCAGATCGGTGAAGCCTTTGGTTTGATCTTCTACTACGCCTTTAATCCCATGGCGGCGGCCGGTGGTTTTGCCGGGGCGGCGGTGATGGCTGCAATTCGTTTTGGTGTGGCACGCGGTATATTTTCCAATGAGGCGGGCTTGGGTAGTGCACCTATCGCACACGCGGCGGCCAAAACCAAAAACCCGGTACGCCAGGGCTTAATCGCTATGCTGGGTACCTTTATCGATACCATCGTTGTGTGCACGATTACCGCCCTGGTGATTTTGACTTCCACGGTATGGATCGAAGGTGAAGCCGGGGCGTCGCTCACAGCGCTCTCGTTTGATGCAGCGCTACCCGGCTTTGGTAATCAGATCGTTGCGGTCGCGTTGGCCATTTTTGCCTTTACCACCATCCTGGGCTGGTCATTTTACGGTGAGAAGTGCTGCCAATTCCTGTTTGGCACCCGCTCAATTATGATCTATCGCGTGCTGTTTGTATTGGCTATCCCGCTAGGGGCCATCGCACAGCTGGGCTTCATTTGGCTAATGGCGGATACCTTCAATGCCATGATGGCTATTCCTAACTTGATTGCCTTGGCACTGCTTTCGCCGGTAGTCTTTAAACTAACCAAGGACTATTTCGACGGCAAAGACGTATTGCCGGGTGAAGAGCTGGATCACGACCAATAATGCCTGTGGCGCGCTGATAAGCGCTGGAGGTGAAGTTAGTACGTGAATAGCAGTAGAGTCGGGAAGGCACTTAACCAGTGGCTTCCCGTCTTATTTTTAAATGAACAGTTTTTAAGTAAGCATTTTTTAAGTAAGCAATTTTAAGTGAGGAAAGCCTCCATGTCCGAATTAAAGCAAACGCCGCTTCACGCCTTACACCTTAAGCTCGGGGCCAAAATGGTGCCCTTTGCAGGCTATGATATGCCGGTGCAGTATCCGTTGGGGGTTAAAAAAGAGCACGAGCACACTCGTCAAAAGTGCGGCCTGTTTGATGTCTCCCATATGGGGCAAATTAACGTTTCTGGGGACAATGTGGCCGAAGCCCTAGAGACTCTGATACCCGCTGATTTGGTGGGGCTGGAAAAGGGCGCGCAGCGTTACGGACTTTTCACCAGCAACGAAGGGGGTATTATTGACGATCTGATGGTCGTGAACGCGGGCGATCACTTTTATTTGGTGGTCAACGCCGCCTGTAAAGACCAGGATTTGGCACACCTGCGTCTTAATTTGGCATCAACTCATACAATCGAGCCGTTAGATCGCGGTTTGCTGGCGCTGCAGGGGCCTAAGGCGCGGGATGTTATGCAGCGGCTGTGTCCGGAAGCTTGCGAGCTAGTGTTTATGCAGCATGGCCGTTTTACCATTGCCGGGCAGGAAGTGTGGGTGAGCCGCAGCGGCTATACTGGTGAAGACGGTTTTGAGATTTCCGTCGCCGCCGACGGCTGTGAAGCCTTTGCTGAGCAGTTGCTTGCCGAGCCCGAAGTAGAAGCCATTGGCCTCGGCGCACGAGATTCGCTGCGGCTAGAGGCCGGTTTATGCCTCTACGGCCACGATATGGATGAGCAAACCACCCCGATAGAAGCAGGCCTAATCTGGGCGATTGGTAAGCCGCGTCGCTATGGTGGAGAGCGTCCCGGTGGTTTTCCAGGCGCCGACGTTATTCTTCATCAGATCGATGCGAAAGATCACACCCGCAAGCGCGTTGGGCTGTTAGCCGAAGGCCGTGCGCCGGTGCGTGAAGGCGCCACGTTAGTTGATGAGGCCGGCAATGAGGTCGGTGTGGTGACTTCTGGCAGCTTTGGTCCAAGCATTGGTAAGCCGGTGGCGATGGGGTATGTAACCCGCGAGCTAGAGGCTCCTCAAAACGCTGTGTTTGCCGTGGTGCGCGGTAAGCAGTTGCCCATGGCGGTTGCCCCCACCCCGTTTGTAAAGCCGGGCTACTATCGAGGCTAACATCGTGGTTAACATAACTAGCTAGCCTCTGTTGTTTTAACTCGATTTTTTGACTGGCGGCCCCTGCAAAAGCAGGGGCCGCGCCGTTTAAGCACAAAGTGAGTTTTTTAACGTAGTTAGCGCAGCACCTGCCTGGGGTCGACAGGTTTACCGCCTTGGCGCAGATCAAACAGCAAGTCGTAACGCTGAGTTGCGTCGCTTTGGCCTACCTCGCAAAGCGCGTCCCCTGTGCTCACCTGCTGCCCTACGTCGACCAGGATTTGCTCGCATAGGGCGTACACGGTTTGTAGATTATCGGCATGATGCACGATAACGACTTCGCCAAGCTGGCGCATACCATCGGCAAAGCGTACCTCGCCAGGGGCGACGGATTTTGCCTGAGCGCCGGCTTGCGTGGCGAGCAGCATCGGTTGAAGGGTGCCGCGGCTATCCGGTCCGAAGCGGCGCACTACGCGATAATCCTCCAGCGGCCATGGCCAGCGGCGCGCAGAGGCGGGTAGGGCCTGACTCGGTGTGCTTGCTGTGGGAGCGGCAGTTGGTCGTGGTGAGCCGCCACTGCTAGCGGTGCTGCGGGCTGCTGAGCTGCTTAGGGGTACACTGATGACTTGGCCGACCTTCAAGTTCGTGGGCGAGGCGCTGGTGTTGGCGCTCTGAATACGTCCACTGGTGGTGCCAAAATGCCGGGCGATACTTGAGAAGGTATCGCCAGGGCGGATTTGGTAGCGATAAGGGCCGCCTGAAGGTGCGCGCTCTTGCTGGGTGGGAATCAACAGGCGTTGGCCGACTTCAAGACGGCGTGCATCCACACTGGGATTAAAGCGCTGCAAACGCTCTAACGGCACATTGGCCCTAGCTGCCAGCTTACCCAACGTGTCGCCGCGCTGAACCTGCACCCAATCCCCGCTAATTTGGCTAGCACCGCTAGGCGTCGCTGCCTGCTGGGAAGACGACCCAGGGCTGCTGGCACAGCCTGAGAGTATTCCGGCGAACAGGCAGGCGCCGAACAACGCTATTAGTCGTGATCGGTGCGGGCGTCCAGCAGGCCATCTTTTTCCAGCCAGAGTGAGTTGATCCATGTGTGGAAACGTTCCTTATGCTGCTGTTCTTCGGGGTTATCTGGCGCATACATCCAAACAGGAATGTCGAGTTGTCGCACGTGCAACCTGACGGGTGCTTCTTTGCCACACAAGAATCCCCAAAAAGTAGGCGAGGGGTTGGTGTAGCTAATTGTCACATCCAGGATACCATCTAGTTGATTTCCCAGTAGGTTAAGTACCTGGGCAATGCCGCCCGCTTTTGGGCGCAGCAAATGGCAGTAGGGGCTCTGCTGCGCATCGCGCTTAGCGACGGTAAAACGCGTACCCTCAACAAAATTGAAAATCGCAATGGGTGTACTGCGCGCCTGGCGACACATTCGTTCAGTGGCGGTGCGATCAATGCTGGCTAATTTAGGGTTGTTAGCAATTTGCTCACGACTGAAGCGGCGCATGAAAGGAAACTCTAACGCCCAAAAAGCCAGACCGACAATCGGAATCCAGATTAGCTGATGCTTAATAAAAAAGCGCGGCATGGGGATACGCCGATGCAACGCCATTAACAGCATGAAGATATCGGTCCAACTGCGGTGATTGGATATTACCAGCCACCACTGCTGCGGGCTCAAATTATCGGGCACGCTGGCATCTAGCACCGGCTTAAGCCAGTGCCGCATCCACCAAAGGTTAACACCTATCCAGTTCAGCGCGACCCAGTTTAGGCTTTGTAACACAAGCTGTTTCAGCCGCCGCCCAGGGGCAATGACTTTCAAGAGGGTCAGCAGTATAAGTGGTACGCCCCAGAATAGCGTGTTGAGCGTCAGCATCAGTGCGCTAACCAGCCCTTTTACAATCGGCATACCGCGGTTCCTTAGCGTTAGACCAATAGCTTAATACTGAATGCTAAAGGATCGTAGTCATGCTGCCCAGTATAAACCTAATACTGATAGTCTTGATGACAGGGTTTTAGTGCTCAGGTAACGAGGGCGCTTGGACGGTTTTGAGGAGTACGGTTCGCAGCGCATGAGCGGCAACGGAAAGCTCTTGCTGGGTCAAAATACCCACCCGACAAGAGATTGAAGGCGCGGTTAAGGGTATACAGTGTGCACCCAGTTCATGCATTTGCCGAATACACATGGAAGGCACTGCGCTGACCCCCAGACCATCGGCGACCATCCGGCCTACCGTTGAAAGCTGGTGGCTTTCAAACGCTACCGGCAGCTCCATTTGCTGTTTGCTCAGTTCCTGCTCTAATAAGCGGCGTACCATTGAAGGGCGTTGCAAGGTGATAAAATCGTGCTTCAAAAGTGTTGCCCAGGCTAATTGTGTGGCCTGGGTTAATGGCGAGCCTGGCGGCACAACGGCCACATAATGATCTTCGAACAGCGGTGTAAATAGCAGGCTGCCGGTGCCTTCAGGAGAGAAGGCAATGCCCATTTCAACCTGGCGTGAGCGCACCATCTCGGTGACTTCTTCATTAATCACATCGTGCACAGTGATGTTGATTTTGGGGTGCTGCTGACGAAATTTCACCAGCGCGGCAGGGAGCAGGCTACAGGCGAACGCAGGCATAGCGGCGACGCTGAGTCGCCCAAGCTGCAGTGTGAAGCGCTGACGCAAACGCTCTTCGGTATTATCCCACTGAGCCAGCAGATGCTTGGCGAGTGGTAGCAGCGACTCACCTTCAGGGGTTAACCTGACGCTGCGGGTACTGCGAATTAATAATTTGCCGCCCAGCGACTCTTCTAGGCCTTTAATGGCTAAGCTGAGTGCGGGTTGGGATAAATGTAGCCGTTCGCAGGCCTGGGTAAAGCTGAGGGTTTGAGCGACCGTAAGAAAGGCGCGTAGCTGTTTAACGGTCATAATAAACCTTTTATAATTTTTTTAAATAAATTGATAAGAAAAACAAACTTAACAAATATATCATCTCGCACAACACTAACACTAGCGTAAAATCCAGTTCATCTAGCAGTGACAGTTCATATCACTGCCAGCCCAGTTCACAGACAGCTTATATGACAACCAACGCATATTAATGACAACAAGGTGAGGCATAACAATGGCAGGATTCGATAAGCGAGTAGCTTCCTACGAAGAAGCAATGGAAGGTATCGAAAGCGGCATGACCGTCATTGCCGGTGGTTTCGGCCTGTGCGGCATACCCGAGAACTTGATTGCCGAAATCAAGCGGCGGGGCGTTAATGACCTCACCGTCGTTTCCAACAACTGCGGCGTTGATGGTTTCGGACTGGGAATACTGCTTGAAGATCGTCAAATCAGTAAGATATTGGCCTCTTACGTAGGTGAAAATGCCCTGTTTGAGAAGCAAATGCTCAACGATGAAATCGAGGTGGTATTAACCCCTCAAGGTACTCTGGCTGAAAAAATGCGCGCTGGCGGAGCGGGTATTCCAGCATTTTATACCGCGACTGGTTATGGCACGCCGATTGGTGACGGCAAAGAAGTGCGTGAGTTTAATGGCCGCCATTATATTTTAGAAGAAGCGATCATTGGCGATTTTGCCATTGTAAAAGGCTGGAAAGCGGATCGCTATGGCAACGTTATGTACCGTCATACGGCCCAGAATTTTAACCCCATGGCCGCTACTGCGGGGAAAATTACCGTGGTTGAAGTTGAAGAAATCGTTGAGCCGGGTGAGCTTGAGCCTAGCCAAATTCACACACCAGGTATTTATGTGGATCGCATTATCCAGGGCACGTTTGAAAAGCGTATAGAAAAGCGCACGGTGCGTAGCTGAAGCAGCGCCACTGTTAAAAACGCCTCACTCGCCTATTAACGATTACAAGAGGAAGTCACCATGGCTTTAACACGAGAACAGATGGCTCAACGCGTCGCCCGCGAACTGCAAGATGGTTTTTACGTCAACCTCGGGATTGGTATTCCTACACTGGTTGCTAACTACATTCCTGATGGCATCGATGTCATGCTGCAGTCCGAAAACGGGCTATTGGGGATGGGCCGTTACCCTACCGAAGACGAACTTGATTCGGATATGATCAATGCGGGTAAAGAGACGGTCACCGCTCGCCCCGGCGCGGCGATTTTTTCGTCAGCGGAATCGTTTGCCATGATCCGCGGCGGTCATGTCGATCTCACCGTGCTGGGGGCTTTTGAGGTGGATCAACAGGGCAACATCGCCTCATGGATGATTCCCGGCAAATTGATCAAAGGTATGGGCGGTGCCATGGACCTGGTTGCCGGTGCTGAAAACATTATTTGCACCATGACCCACGCCTCTAAACATGGCGAGTCCAAGTTGCTAGAAAAATGTGAGCTGCCGCTGACCGGCGCTGGTTGTATTAACCGCGTTTTGACAGATTTGGCTTATCTCGAAATCAAGGATGGGGCTTTTGTTCTCAAAGAGCGTGCACCGGGCGTTAGCGTTGAGGAGATCGTCGAGAAAACGGCGGGTAAGCTGATTGTTCCCGACCATGTTCCCGAGATGACCTTTGATGCTGAGTAAGGGCATTTTGATTGCCTGATTCATGTAATGGCGTTGGTACGGCTTAGGTGGGTAACTGCCTAATGCGTATCACGCCATTTCACAGCGGGTGTGGTGAGGCAAAAGAGCTTCAGCAACTCGGTCATGGTCATCCTCAACGTGCTTTTGGACCAGTGCTAGGCCGCCCAGACAGAGGCGATGTTCGTCACCATCGCTGAATACGATTTTTTGCGGCATGGCCGGATAAAAGCGATGATCCAGCAACGATGACACCGTGAAGACGCCGTTTTGCTGGCCGTGAAGGCTGGGCATGCCGACTTCATCGAGTCGCTGATCCAGTGTAGCTAAAGGCTCGCCTAACTGACCACAGTCAAAACCAGCGTGATGTAAGCGCGGTCCCATCACGGCTATCCATGCGGCAAGCGGGTGAGCATGCTGCAACTGTTGGTGAAGCGCCCATGAAGGCATGGGCCATGGCCGCCCCCGGCAAAGTAAATTATGTCCTTTGCAGTCTTGCGGGTGTGATTGCTGAACCAGCTCTTCAATGGCTTCCCGTGGCGCTTTTGGCAATGTGCCCATTTGCAGTTCAGCCAGCACTAACCAGCTACTATCGTCGCTGGGCGCTAAAAGATGTATGAGCAGCCCTTTATCCGCCATGGCGAAATGACCGTTTGTACGATATCCCATGTGCGCTAAATTACTGGTGAGGGCGGTGGCGGCAAAAGGGCCATAATTGAGGGTTACCAGGGTTAAATATTCGGCGGCCGTTGCAAGTGGCCAAAGTCGAAGTGATCCGATATCTGGGTGCATGTGTATATAGTCAAGCCACAGTTGTTGAACAAACTCCTGACGCTGCATGGTGAACTCCTTGCCCAAAAGTGGCACACCCTAGCGTGAGCCATTGAGTAGTTCCTTAGTATAGGCATACGCAGCAGGCAAGGGTTCAACGGCGACTAACGCGCTTTTTAACGGCGTGTGTGTTGCAATGTTCTAGGCACTTAAACGGCGAGTAGCTGCTTGTCGCGGATAAATTGATCGAACTCAGTAAAACCGCCGACATGGGTTTGATCGACAAATACCTGAGGCACGGTATGGATAGGTTTACCGGCTGTTTGGGCGATATCTTCTTTTGTCACGCCTTCAGAAGGCATGTCGACATAGCGGTAACCATCAATCCTGCCAGTTTTTTCTAAATGCTCGGCAAGGTGCTTTGCACGTACGCAGAAAGGGCATGACATTCGGCCAAAAATAACCACAAACATAGCTGATGCTCCTATAGATTAATCAGGGTAAGTAAAATAGTAAGTGAAAATAGTGAGATAAAGTGGTGTGCCATCGAAAGTAGATAGCGAGCTGGCAAATAGTCTATTGCTAGGTGCTAATTTTGCGCTCATTGTGGCTGAGCAGAATACATTTCGCCAATAGCGACCCACTACGTTGGCCATTAATACCTGTTATCAATAGCTGTTATCGCCTGGAGAGAACGAAAAACGTCTATGCAAACGCTTACAGCTAACGAGTATGCTTTTCTTGCTGAGCTGGCGAAAGCTTACCGAGATACTTATCTGCCAGCCATTAAGCAGATTGACTGCTGGAACCCGCGTTTAGGAGTAGATGCAATCTGTTTTCAACCGCAAGGGGGTGAGTGCATGGTGGGGGCATTGATTACGCCCTGTGAGCTTTGGCTAGTAGCAGTGCCTGACCAAACTCGCCTAACTGAGCCCTTGGCTGATGCGTTGACGTTGTCACTGCCTTCCGGCGCTTATCAATTGACTCTTGACCGCCTGCTAGGCGGCTATAACCTTTATAAGCGTGCCATTTTGTTTGATTTAAGCGAACTCGACAGTATGCAGGAAGCTGCAAGATTGGCGCAGCAAATGATGGCGCGTTTAATGCAGCCGGTTGAAGAGCTCCACCAGTAGGTGCGTGTGACTACACTGATTAAATTTTTCCTCTCACATAAAGGAAATGTCTATGACTTCTCAAATCGCTTCAACGCCGCGTATTGCGCTGGTAACAGGTACTAGCAGTGGTATCGGAGCCGCCGTGGTTAAGCACTTCTGTGAACTAGGTCATCAAGTTCTCGCGGTTGATTTTAATCCTGCTGGAAAAGCCGTTGCTGAGCAGTCGGGCGCTGCCTTTTTTGAAGCCGATCTGACCGATCCTGACGCCTGCCGAGCGGCAGTGACCGATGCAATCAGTCGTTTTGGTGGTATCGATATATTGGTCAATAACGCCGGTATTCAGCATGTTGCTTCAATTGAGACCTTTTCCGAAGAGAAGTGGCGTCAAATTATAGATCTGATGCTGACGGCGCCGTTCTTGCTCACCCAAGCGGCATGGCCGCATATGCGTAAAAATGGCTGGGGACGGATTGTTAACGTGGCATCAATCCATGCTCAGGTCGCCTCGCCGGGTAAAGCCGCTTACATCAGCGCTAAGCACGGCATGATTGGTTTAACCAAAACCGCGGCTTTGGAAGGTGGTGAGCAGGGCATTACCGCTAATGCGGTCTGCCCGGCCTATGTGAAAACGCCGCTGGTGGATAATCAGATTGCTGATCAAGCGAAGCTGAATAATATGGATGAGAAGGAGGTAATCGAAAAAGTGATGCTCAAGCAGGCAGCGATTAAACGCTTAATCGAGCCTGAAGAGGTTGCACAGTTGGTCGCCTACTTAGCATCCGACGCTGCTGGCGCAGTGACAGGATCAAGCTTCAATATTGATCTAGGTTGGACAGCGCATTAAGTGCTTAAGCCCCCTACAAAAATGTTTCGCACCTGCTTGGGGGCTTAAATAAACTATCGACGCACAGGACGCTTTTGTAATTTGCGCTGCAGGGTGCGGCGATGCATGCCCAGCGCTCGCGCGGTGGCGGATATATTGCCATCGTGCTCCTGCAGCACTTTCTGAATATGCTCCCAAGTAATACGGTTTATCGATGGTGGGTTGTCAGCCAACTCAATATCCGGGTCACCACCTTGTTGTTCAAAGGCGCTCAAGACGTCATCCGCATCCACTGGCTTGCAGAGGTAATTAACGGCGCCAAGTTTAATGGCTTCAACCGCCGTGGCAATGCTGGAGTAGCCGGTAAGTACCACGATGCGACACTGGGGCGCGGTGGCAAGCAACTCAGGAAGCAGTTTTAATCCTGAGCTGTTTTCCAGCTTAAGGTCGAGAGTTGCCATTGTGGGCATGAACTGGGCGGCCATGGATAGCGCTTGCTCAGCATCGTGGGCGACAATGATCTCATAGCCACGCCGTGTCAGCGCGCGATTAAGCACATGACAAAACATTTCATCGTCATCAATGATCAGCAGGCGTTGCTCTCGGGTTTGCATCATGTCCTCAATCCCATTTACTCAATCTATTGCCGGAAGTGCTTGGGGCGTCTGTGTTTAATTAGGTGGCGCACAGCGGGGTAGCGTTACTTCTGTCAACGTACCTCCTTCTTGATGATTATACAGGCTTACGCCGCCACCAAAGCGATTGATAGTCGCGTGTGTTAAGAACAAACCGATGCCCATGCCTTTGCTTTTGGTTGAAATAAACGTCTCCCCCAACTGGTCGGCAATTGACATGGCGACTCCAGGGCCGTGATCACGAATATCAATCACCACGCTTTCGCCCTGCCAGTCTAAGCGGATGGCAATCTGTTCAGGGTTGGCGTCCGCGGCGTTATTCAGCAAGTTCGTTAACGCTTGATCAAGAGTAGCATCGACAGCAAGCCAGGGGCGGCCACGTTTTTCGGCTACATCAAATTGATGGCTAACATCCGGACGTAACACCAGCCAGCGCTGGACAACGCCGGCCAGCCAAACCTGAGCGTCGAGCACTTCGGGCTCAGCCATACGGCGCCGGTCAGCATTAGAGACTAAATTTTGCAGGCGTGATTTGCACACGTCTACCTGCTGGCGTAATAGGCTTATGTCCTGTCCCAGCGCAGAGTCCGTTGGCGCGTCTGCCTGCATCTCTTTTAGCAGCACTGCCATGGTAGACAGCGGTGTCCCCAGTTCGTGGGCAGTACCTGCGGCTTGCGTAGCCACCGCCAACACCTGCTCGTTACGTAGCGCAGCTTCACGGGTCCGAGATAGCGCCTGGTCTCGGCTACGTAGCGCGTGAGCCATTTTGTAGATAAAAAACGTGACGAGTCCCGCCGAGAGACCAAAGTTAAGCCACATGCCTAATATGTGCAGGCTCAGGGGGCTATCGCTGTTGATATGACCCAACTGAGCAATCGGGTAGTAGGAGAACATTAAAAAGGTATAACCCGCCATTGAGCAGGCGGCGATGACCCAGGCGTGGCGCCATGGCAAGGTGGCAGCGGCAATCGTTACGGGCACAAGGTAATAAGTAATAAAGGGGTTGGTGGAGCCGCCCGAGAAGTAAAACAGTAGTGTTAAACCGCTAATGTCTGCGAGCAAGTGCAGCAGGTACTCCAAGTGGGTAACGGCGCGAGGGCGACCCAGCCGCCACCAGGTGGCGATATTGAGAACGCCCATGGCAATGATGACGATCAATACCGCCGTGACCGGTAAGTCAAAAGCGAGTAGTTCAACACCGACAATGATGGCCAGTAAAAAACCTGTCCAGGTGATCCCTCGCACTATGGTTAGGCGAACCAAGTTGCGATTGGGTGTTGAGAGCGGTAGTGGAAGGGCTGTGGGCATGATGAGCTTACTTCGCTTTAGCTTTAAAGCCGTGAATGACAAACTTAATAAATAACGTCATGACATAGGTGGTCCAGCCTGCTGTCGCCAGTATGTTGAACAGCAGCATTTTCGGCGGTAGCCAGGCGCTGCCTAGTAAAGCGTCAAGCATGATATGGAAAAACATCGCCAGTAGCAGCGGCAGAGCAAGGGTGTGTATCCACATATCCGTGCGTCGTTTGCGGATATGGTACCGGCGCAGTAAATAGCGTAGTGGCCGATGCGCCCAGCTAAAGAACACCAAAGCGCCAATCGCCAATAGGCTGGCAAGGGTGGGTTCAGTGCTGCCGATATGAACGGAGAGCGAAATGGACCAAGCAAGGCTTAGCCACATCACACCTTCCAGGCTGGCAATGATATCCGCGTAACGTCGCACATTCTGCATAAACAACTTGTTCCTTTCCGCTGAAACTTGCCAGTAAAAAAGCCCCGTCATGATACGACACTTGGGCAAAGCTGTGGGGGCTTAGACGGCGGATTTATCCAATCGCCCAATGGCGTATACTGTACACACCTTTTTTATTGATTTGACGTCAACACAACGACGTAACCCATCACAGAACCTACCGTGGTTAAAGGACATAATGTGGATATAGTAACACTGACCCGCCCCGATGATTGGCACCTGCATTTGCGCGACGATGAGGCGTTAAAAGCGGTAGTAGGCCATACCGCTGCTCAAATGGGGCGCGCTATTATCATGCCTAATTTAACGCCCCCGGTGACCACCACGACCCATGCGTTGGCGTACCGCCAGCGTATCTTAGATGCGTTGCCAGCGGGCAGTGCTTTTGAACCTTTAATGGTGCTTTATCTCACCGATACCACGCCGCCTGAAGAAATTGAGCGTGCCGCACAAAGTGGCATTGTCAAAGCGGTCAAGCTTTATCCTGCAGGGGCAACTACAAACTCTGATTCGGGGGTCACCGACTTGACCCTGTGCGATGCCACAATCGCGATGATGGTTAAAGTGGGTATGCCGCTCTTGGTGCACGGTGAAGTCACCGATGCAGAGATTGATATTTTTGACCGTGAAGCGGTGTTTATTGAAAAAGTCATGAAGCCACTGCTGGAGCGCCACCCGACGTTAAAAGTGGTGTTTGAACATATCACCACCCAGCAGGCGGCAGAGTTTGTGGCCCAGGCCCCCGATACCATTGCGGCAACGATTACCGCACACCACTTGCTGTTTAATCGCAACAAAATGCTGGTAGGTGGAATTCGTCCGCACTATTACTGCCTGCCGATCTTAAAGCGCGAGCAGCATCGTCAAGCGTTGCTAAAAGCAGCTACCAGCGGTAGCCATAAGTTCTTTTTGGGCACCGATAGCGCGCCCCACTCCCAGGGGGCCAAAGAGTCAAGCTGTGGTTGTGCCGGTGCCTACACGGCTCCTGCGGCTATTGAGCTTTACGCGATGGCCTTCGATGAAATGAACGCGTTGGATAAGCTTGAAGCGTTTGCTAGCCTAAACGGCCCGCGTTTTTATGGGCTGGCGCCTAATGCGGACACCGTAACGCTTGAGCGACGCGAATGGACGCTGCCCGATAGCTACGCCTATGCCCAGGGAGAGAAAATTATCCCCCTCCTGGCGGGTGAAACGCTTAGCTGGGCGCTGAAAAGCTAGTTTATAAGATCGTTAATAAGATCGTTTATTGATGCCGTCGACGCTTTACTGGTCGGCGGCATCAAACGTTTAGCCAAGCCTATTAAGTGTTGCCAAGCTGCTTCAGCATTTGATCAACCATACGCGATGAGTGATCGGCGGCTATTTCAAGGAACTGATCAAACGAGAGGTGATTGTCGCCATTGCCGGGGATGTCGGAGAGCGCGCGAATGACGACGAAAGGGCAGCCATAGAGATAGCAGGTTTGGGCTATCGCAGCGCCCTCCATCTCAACGGCGAGCATGGTGGGGAACTGGGCGCGGGTCGCTTCTACGCGGGCAGGGTCTGCCATAAAGGCGTCTCCTGTTGCGATCATGCCTTCGCGTACCTGGACTTCGCCAAGCGAGGCGATGGCATTACGCGCGACATTGCGTAGCTGTGTATCCGCCAGGTACGCGGCGGGCATGCCCGGGACTTGCCCCATTTCGTAGCCGAAGACCACGGCGTCAACATCGTGATGGCGCAACTCATCTGAAATGACTACGTCACCAATATTTAAGTCGGTGGCAAATCCGCCTGCTGAGCCGGTGTTGATAATGGCATCGGGTTGGTGGCGCTCTAACAGAATAGCCGTGCCCACCGCAGCGTTGACTTTGCCAATTCCTGATTGCAGTACGATGACTTCAAGGCCGTAACGCGTGCCGGTATAAAACACAGAACCTGCATGTTCATAGCGTTGAGTGTTATCTAGCTGGGCCACCAGCGTGCTTACTTCCTGCGCCATTGCGCCAATAATACCAATACGCTTCACTGCGCAATGCTCCTGCATAAAAGAGGTGGGTGAGATTGAATCATGCGTGAGATGCCGTGTCATGCTGCTCCGCGGCTTCTAATGTATTTTCCAGCAGCGTTGCGACCGTCATCGGCCCAACGCCCCCCGGCACTGGGGTGATAAAGCTGGCGCGTTCGGCGGCAGCCACAAAATCGATGTCGCCGATTAATTTGCCATCTTCTTGGCGATTGATGCCGACATCAATGACGATAGCCCCTGGCTTAATCCAGTCGCCCTTAACAATTCCTGGTTTGCCCACTGCGACGACGACAATATCAGCGCGTTTAATGTGGGCCTCAAGGTTTCGGGTAAAGCGGTGACATATCGTGGTGGTGCATCCCGCTAGCATAAGTTCGAGTGCCATAGGGCGGCCGACGATATTAGAGGCGCCCACCACGGTGGCATCCAGGCCGCGTAGCGCGATATCGCTTTGTGCTAGTAAGGTCATGATGCCTTTTGGTGTGCAGGGTCGCAGTGCAGGCATGCGCTGGGCTAATCGGCCGAGGTTATAAGGGTGGAAACCATCGACGTCCTTGTCAGGACGAATACGCTCTAAAATGGGATTAGCATCCATATGCTCAGGCAGCGGCAATTGAACAAGGATGCCATCTACGGCAGGGTCGCTATTGAGCTGGTCGACAAGGGCTTCTAAGTCATGTTGTGAGGTTGTGGAAGGCAGCGCATGTTGAAATGAGGTAATGCCTGCTTGTTCACAGGCGCGGTGCTTATTATTGACATAGACGTGAGAGGCAGGATCGTCCCCAACCACAACCACGGCTAGTCCTGGTGCCCGTCCGCCTGCTTGACGGCGTGCGGCGATTTTTTGGGCAACCTGTTGGCGGACAGACGCGGCGATGGCTTTGCCATCGATTAGTTGGGCGGTCATGTAATGGAATCCCTGTAGACATGGACGTGGAAAAGGCTGGAGCAATCATACGCTCACGCAACACTGCCTTTGAAAGGGGGCAATTTTCGCATGCTAGGGCATTTAGGCAAAGCGCCTAAACTCATAATCACTTTAATGGTTGACTTTAAAATTAAAAATAGTAATATATGCCTCGCTTGAGACGGGCCAAGCGGTAGCGTCTAAGAGTGATAATTCGGGATGTAGCGCAGTCTGGTAGCGCGCCTGCTTTGGGAGCAGGATGTCGGGGGTTCGAATCCCTCCATCCCGACCACACTTAACGCGAAAGGTAGACGTTTGCTTTTCCAAGTTTTGGTTGTGGTCTGTGCTCATCAGTATTCGTTACTTCTGAATGCTTCATGTGCGCCCATAGCTCAACCGGATAGAGCAACGGCCTTCTAAGCCGTAGGTTGCGGGTTCGATTCCTGCTGGGCGTGCCACCTAATTCAGTGGTTGCAACCTGTCAGAATCACATCTTTAAGCATTTTTCGTAAGATTGTCTATGGTGGGTGTAGCTCAGGGGTAGAGCCCCGGATTGTGACTCCGGTGGTCGTGGGTTCAAATCCCATCATCCACCCCAGTGACAATATTTGCGTTCCCAGTTTTAGGTTGTGGTGGGTGTAGCTCAGTGGTAGAGCCCCGGATTGTGACTCCGGTGGTCGTGGGTTCAAGTCCCATCATCCACCCCATTTCCCTTGCTTCCATCTCTTTTCTTGTTTTCTTCTGATTTTTGCCTTCCACGCTTTATTTCAAGATCCATGCCCTTGCCAGGGATTTTTGCGTTTTCAACTTTTAAGTTGTTGTAAGCGCGCTATAGTTTGCAATAGAAATGAGGCAATTATTATACCGCTACTAGTGCTGTCATCCCTTTTGGCTTTTTTGCAGCGTTTATTGCTGTTTTTTGAAACTAAAATAGCGTTATCTACTGTATTAAAGCAGATGATTTGGTGATATTTTTCAATAAGTTGTTATTCATCAATGACGATTTAAAGCAAGCAATGGGGAGTGCATCACAATGGCGCGTCGAACGGTGGTTTTAGGAGCGGGCATGGTCGGTGTCAGTATTGCGTGGCATTTACGCCAACGTGGACATGACGTCACTATGGTGGATCGCCATTCGCCTGGCCAAGAGACCTCGTTTGGCAATGCCGGCATTATTCAGCGTGAAGCGGTACGGCCATACCCATTTCCTCGTGACGTTAAAACGCTCTTGAGCGTATTGCCCAATCGCCGAGTAGATATTCGCTATCGCCCAGCGGGTATGGTAAACGCAGCCTCTCCGCTGTTGCGTTATTGGATGAACTCGTCGCCGAAGAACTATCAGAAAATTGTTCCGGAATACGCTTCGTTGATTCAGCTTTCATTGACGACCCATGGGCCGATGATTGAGGCCGCGGGAGCAGAACACTTGGTGCGTCGTCAGGGTTGGCTTGAGCTTTATCGTAGTCCTGCAAAACTGGCGGCACGATTAACTGACGCTGAAGAGGCGTGCCGCCTATATGGCGTTCAGTTCGAGCAGTTGGATAGGGCCGCGCTATTAGCGAAAGAGCCTAACTTGAGTGACTCGATTACAGGCGCGATTCATTGGCTTGATCCATGGACGGTGGCCGACCCCGGCGCGCTGGTAGAGGCGTACGCGCAAGCGTTTAGCAATGATGGTGGACATATTCTTCAGGCAGACATCAAGTCTGTTCAGCAGATGGGGAGCCGCTGGCAGGTTCACACCAGCGCTGAAACGTTAGAGGCAGATGAAGTCGTCGTGGCGCTAGGGCCCTGGGCAGGAAGTTGGCTGAAAGGGTTAGGTTACCACTTTCCTACCTTTGTAAAACGCGGTTATCACATGCACTACGCACCACCGGCAGTAGCCAAGTTAAATTACTGGGTGATGGATGCAGAAGTGGGGTATTTGCTGGCACCGATGAACGCGGGTGTGCGTCTGACAACGGGCGCGCAGCTTGATCATTTGGATGCGCCTGCTGATGTCAAACAATTGGCTGCTGCTGAGAAAGTTGCACGCAGTGTCTTTCCGCTAGGAGAGCGTCGCGATGAAGCGCCTTGGAAGGGCGCGCGGCCATGCTTACCTGATATGAAACCAGTGATTGGTCCCGCGCCCCGTCATCCCGGTCTATGGCTTGCTTTTGGGCATGGTCATCAAGGATTTACTTTAGGGCCCGCTACAGGTCAGCTATTGGCAGACATGATGGAAGGGCAGACGACTGCCATCGATATGGCGCCATTTCGTGCTGATCGCTTCTGATGATTCTTAAAAACGCTGACTTGTTCAGCGTTTTTTTTGACCTGTATTCCGAGCAGGGAACCTTGATGCCACCCGCGACAACAGCTGTCTCCAAGCGTTACAATTGCCGCATTGGAAATTGCTCATTGCGCGGTGCCTCGTTAGTTGAAAGCGGCTAATTGAGCGCAGCGCTGAGACTACCTATTCGAAGAGGCACAATGAAAGAGACTCAATTAGCCCGTGAAGCCGAGCTTCGCAGGACATTCGCTATTATCTCGCACCCCGACGCCGGTAAAACCACGATCACCGAAAAGATGCTGCTGTTTGGCAATGCCATCCAGTTAGCCGGTTCGGTGAAGAGCAAGCGTAACGACCGTCACGCTACCTCGGACTGGATGAAAATGGAGCAGGAGCGGGGTATCTCGGTGACGACCTCGGTGATGCAATTCCCCTACGGCGGACGCATCGTTAACCTGCTGGACACGCCCGGTCACGAAGACTTCTCTGAAGATACCTACCGCACGCTCACGGCGGTTGACTCTGCCTTGATGGTCATCGACGGTGCCAAGGGTGTTGAGGATCGCACCATTAAGTTGATGGAAGTGTGTCGCCTACGTACCACGCCGATCCTCACCTTTATCAATAAAATGGACCGCGATATCCGCGACCCCATTGAGGTGATGGATGAAGTCGAAACGGTATTGAATATCCAGTGTGCGCCGATGACCTGGCCGATTGGTATGGGGCGCCATTTCAAGGGCGTTTATCACCTCTATAACGACGTGATTCATCTTTATACTCAGGGCCAGGGCAGCCGGATCCCCGATGATAAACGCATTGAGGGCTTGGATAGTCCCGAAGTGGATGCCGTGCTTGGTGAGGAGCAGGCCGAAGAGCTGCGCATGGAAGTAGAGCTGGTGCGTGGGGCGTCCCATGAGTTTGATCTGGATGCTTATCGCCGGGGTGAGCTTTCGCCGGTCTATTTCGGTACCGCCATGGGTAACTTTGGGGTGCGCGAGATGATGGATGGCTTTGTGGAGTACGCCCCGCCGCCCCAGGCCCACGAAACCGATACACGGGTAGTCACTTCCGATGATGAGCGCTTCACCGGCTTCGTGTTTAAGATCCAGGCCAACATGGATCCGAATCACCGTGACCGCATCGCCTTTTTGCGGGTCTGTTCGGGTAAGTACGAAAAGAACATGAAGATGCGTCATGTGCGTATCGGCAAGGACGTTAAAATTGCCGATGCGCTGACCTTTATGGCCTCTGATCGCTCCCAAGTGGAAGAAGCCTGGCCAGGCGATATTATTGGTCTCCATAACCACGGTACGATTCAGATTGGCGATACCTTTACCGTGGGTGAAGATATGCGCTTTACCGGCATACCGCACTTTGCTCCCGAGCTGTTTAAGCGCGTGCGGTTGAAAGACCCACTGAAAATGAAAGCGCTGCAAAAAGGCTTACAGCAGCTTTCCGAAGAGGGCGCTACCCAGGTCTTTATGCCCATAGACAATAACGACTTGATTCTCGGCGCCGTGGGTACTCTGCAGTTTGATGTGGTCGCTCACCGCTTGAAAGAGGAGTACAAGGTCGACTGCTTGTACGAAGGCGTTAATGTACAGACGGCCCGCTGGGTTTACTGTGAAGACGCTAAGAAACTTGAAGAGTTTAAGCGTAAAGCCAGTGCCAATCTGGCTGTCGATGGCGGTGGTTATCTTACCTATATCGCGCCGACCCGGGTGAATCTGCAGATGACCCAGGAGCGCTGGCCGGACATTCGCTTCCAGCCGACCCGCGAGCACTAACGTTTATAGGGTAAGCCTCTATGCTGGTTGATGCCCATTGCCATCTCGATTTTGCCCAGTTCGATGATGATCGAACTGACGTATTTGAGGCCGCTAAGGCAGTGGGCGTAGTGCGTTTTGTGGTGCCGGGCACTACCCGTTCGCGCTGGCAGCAGGTGCTGGCGCTGGGTGCACGGGCGGATACCTCGGTATGCCTGGGCATGCACCCTTACTTTGTGGATCAGCATCAAGAGGCAGATATTGCTGCGCTGGATAACCTGCTCAGCGAGCACCCAGAGGTGGTAGCCGTCGGCGAGTGCGGTATCGATGGCCGCTTTAGCAACACCCTTGAGGCCCAGTGGTACTATTTTGACGCCCAGTTAAAGCTGGCTAAGCAGCATGGGCTGCCAGTAGTGGTGCACTGCGTCCACGCCAACGACAAGGTCGCTAAACGGCTTCGCCAGTTAGCGTTGCCCAACGCAGGGTTGATCCATGCCTTCTCGGGGTCAATTGAGCAAGCGAACAAGTTTCTCGATCTAGGTTTCAAGCTGGGGTTGGGTGGAGCGATTACCTATGAGCGCGCCAAACGCTTGCGGCGAACCGTTGCGGCGCTTCCTGACGATGCGTTTGTGCTGGAAACCGACAGCCCCGATATGCCGCTTAGTGGCTATCAGGGGATGCGGAATGAGCCGCGTCGAGTGGCCGAGGTATGTAACGTTGTGGCCACCCTGCGCGGGCAAACAGCGCAGCAGGTTGCGGCCCAGAGCAGTGATACCGCTGCGACGCTGTTTGGCTTAGCTAGTGCCTAGAAACCCTAGCCATTAAGGCTAACCGCCAGTTGCTCTGGATCAACGCGCTCGATCGCATAGGGTAACGGGAGAAGGGTCGCTGGCCCGCCTGCCAGAAAGAGAGGCGTCTGTTCTTCGGCTACTTTGGTGTTCATGACCGCCAGTAACTCGACGCTGCCTTGTGGTGCCGTCGCGCTGACGACCACTTCGCCGACCGCTTTATCGTCACCATTGACTACGCTAGCGCCCACCTCAGGCAGTGTGTCTGTGTCCAGACTGACGCGCATTAGGCGTTTTTTTACTTGGCCACGAAAGTGGGCTCGGGCAACAACTTCCTGACCGGTGTAACAGCCCTTTTTAAAGCTAATCCCACCCAACGCTTCCCAGTTAAGCATCTGGGGTAGGAAATGATCCTGCTGGGCATCGGTTAGCCACGCCAAGCCGCTACGAATATCTTCAAGCTGCCAAGCGTTGCGGCTCGCTTGGTCATCTTGAACCGACGCTACATCGACGTTGTGGTCTTTATCGAAACACAGCAGCCAGCGCGATGTCTCACCTGGGTAGCGGAGTACGCTGGCTTGGTCGTTGTGGGTATGGGTGCCCACTTGATCGGGTAGCTCCAGATCCAGCTGATTCGCCAGCGATTGGGCATCATCCCTGGCGCCAATCACAATAAGGTCGGGTAGCGAGACCAGCTCAGTCTTATAAAAAGCGGCAAATTTTTTAAGATGGTTGGCTAAACTCTCTAACAGGGTAACGCTTAGTAGCAAACGGAAATGCTCTTCGCCCAAGCGCACCAGTTGGGCGTTGGCTAACATTCGCCCCTTGGGCGTACAAAAACAGGTTAGCGGCGCAAAACGCCCATCGGCCAAGCTGACTTGGGCGCTGGTCTGGCCCTGCAGGAACTTTTCTGCATCCGCCCCTTTCACATCCAGGGCGGCTAAATGGTTAAGGCGGACGCTGCCAAGGGCCGGGGTGCTAGCGGTAACGGTCGCCATAAAAACTCCTGAAAAAGTGAGAAAGCGTTCGGTAGTAATGTATTCAGTACGAAAGCGTGAAGCGTATCTTTACTGCTATTAGGTGTGGGCAGTTGGCGCTGATTGCAAGGCACCATTAGCGTGCTAGACTCTTTCTCTTGTATCAGTTTTGCACAGGTCAACAGGCAGGGAAACGCTATGGCGCAGCAGTCGTTAACATTCCAAGGTGTTAAATCGGTCGATCAGGTCAACAAAATTACCACGGCTCTGATGATGCTTGACGGCGTTGATAGCGCCGAAGTGGGGCGGCATGGTGCTGATGTGGACGGCCGGGCAAAGCGCGAGACGCTGATTAATGCCATTGAAAAACTCAAGCTAGGCGTAAAGGTATCCTAATGCATCCTCCGATTACCGTGATCAGCGAACGCAACCATGCCTTTAGGCAGCGAGTTGAAGTCAATGGGCTGGAAGATCTATATGCCGACGTGCCACCCATCGTCGGCGGAGAGGGAAGCGCTCCAGATCCCCACGACTATTTCGATATCGCCTTGGGCACCTGCAAAGCGATTACCGTGCAGATGTACGCCAAGCGTAAGGAGTGGCCCCTTGAGGGCATTACCGTCACCGTTCAGCGGGATGACAGCCAGGAAAAAAAGGGCATCTACAAACTAGACGTGGCCTTAACGCTGCACGGTATTGAAGACCCAGAGCAGCGCGCCAGGCTTGAAGATATTAGCCACCGCTGCCCCATTCAGCGCCTTATGACGCAGTCAACGGTCGAGATCGCCACGCGGTTAGTTTAATTTATTTCTTTTAGGAGCACCGATGAGCAAAGCCTTCCGATTGCAGTCAAAATTTCAGCCCGCTGGCGACCAGCCTGCCGCCATCAAGGGGCTGATTAGTGGCCTGGAATCTGGGCTTGCCCATCAAACCCTGCTGGGTGTCACCGGGTCGGGCAAAACCTTCACCATGGCCAATGTGGTCGAGCAACAGCAGCGCCCCACCATTGTGATGGCGCCGAACAAGACCCTGGCGGCCCAGCTGTACGGTGAGTTTAAGGCGTTCTTCCCCGATAACGCGGTCGAGTATTTTGTCTCCTACTATGACTACTATCAGCCCGAGGCCTACGTGCCTTCCTCAGACACCTTTATCGAGAAAGACGCCTCAATTAACGACCATATCGAGCAGATGCGGCTTTCGGCCACTAAGGCCCTGCTGGAGCGCCGCGATGCGTTGATTGTGGTATCTGTTTCAGCCATTTACGGCCTGGGTGACCCCGATCAGTACTTAAAGATGCGGCTGCATTTTACCCGCGGTGAACTGATTGACCAGCGTGCCTTCTTGCGCCGCTTGGCCGAGCTGCAATATACCCGCAACGATATGGATTTCCGTCGTGGCACCTACCGGGTGCGCGGGGATGTGATCGATATTTTCCCTGCTGATTCCGACGAAGAGGCGGTGCGGGTAGAGCTGTTTGACAGCGAAATCGACACC
The DNA here is from genome assembly GCF_031010195.1 of Halomonas sp. SpR8. Taxonomy (GTDB): domain Bacteria; phylum Pseudomonadota; class Gammaproteobacteria; order Pseudomonadales; family Halomonadaceae; genus Vreelandella. The sequence goes on from NZ_JAUAMC010000008.1 coordinate 80,055, forward strand.
ATTCGGCTGTTTGATCCGCTCACCGGTGCCGTGCGCGGGGAAGTGCCGCGGATGACCATCTATCCCAAGTCCCACTACGTCACCCCGCGGGAAACGATTCTGGGCGCCATCGACGCCATTAAACAGGAGCTCAAGGAGCGCCTTGAGTGGATGCGCAAGCACGAACGGCTGGTAGAGGCGCAGCGTCTAGAGCAGCGCACCCTTTACGACATTGAAATGATGCTGGAGCTGGGCTACTGCAACGGTATTGAAAACTACTCCCGCTACCTCTCTGGCCGTGCGCCGGGCGAGCCGCCGCCTACCTTCTTCGACTACCTGCCTGATGACGCATTACTGTTTATCGATGAGTCCCACGTCAGCGTGCCCCAGGTGGGCGGTATGTATAAGGGCGACCGCTCGCGCAAAGAGACCCTGGTGGAGTACGGTTTCCGGCTGCCCTCGGCGCTGGATAACCGACCCATGAAGTTTGAAGAGTGGGAGGCTATTTCCCCGCAAACGATTTTTGTGTCCGCCACCCCCGGCCGCTACGAAGGCGAACACGCTAGCCAGACCGTTGAGCAGGTGGTGCGTCCTACCGGGCTGCTGGATCCCGAAATCGAAGTGCGCCCGGCCAGCACCCAGGTAGACGATCTGCTTTCGGAAATTGGTCTGCGCACCGCAGTCGGCGAGCGGGTGCTGGTGACCACGCTAACCAAGCGCATGGCGGAAGACCTGACCGAGTATTTTGACGAGCACGGTATACGGGTGCGCTACCTACACTCGGATATCGATACCGTCGAGCGGGTGGAGATTATCCGCGATTTACGCCTGGGCAAGTTTGATGTGCTGGTAGGCATCAACCTGCTGCGCGAAGGCCTGGATATTCCCGAAGTGTCGCTGGTGGCGATTCTCGATGCCGATAAAGAGGGCTTTCTGCGCGCCGAGCGTTCGCTGATCCAGACCATTGGTCGCGCGGCGCGTAATGCCCACGGCAAGGCGATTCTTTACGGTGATCGCATTACCGACTCAATGCGCAAGGCGATCGATGAGACCGAGCGTCGCCGCGCCAAGCAGACCGCTCATAACGAAGAGCACGGTATTACCCCGACCACCGTGACACGCTCGGTGGCCGATATACTTGAAGCTGCCCAGGCCCCAGGCAAGAAGAGCAGCCGTCGCCGTGGTAGCGAGCGTAAAGTGGCGGAGAGCGCCGCGGAGTATGATGTCACCACCATGAGCAAGCAAGACTTGCTGGGCGCCATCAGCAAGCTTGAGGATGCCATGTTCGAAGCGGCGCAGAATCTCGAATTTGAAGAGGCGGCGCGACTGCGCGACCAGCTCCATCAAATGAAAGAAAAACAGCTGGCGCTGGGCTAACGGTATGTCGGAAGGCTCAGATATGGCTTTAGGGTATTCGACGATGGTTTATACCGTTATCTTCTCATTTAAAACGCACTTACATCAAAATTTGGCGAAGTAATCGGTTCTGCACGGCAGAGTGCTGCTGCGTAAGGGCCAATACGGTATACTTGGGTCACGCTAAGACGGCACCTCCGCAGGCGCGGATGAAAGCCGCTGACTAGACGATAACCTAGGAGCTACTAGTTCATGACCGTGATTCGCCAGGACGACGTTATTCAAAGCGTTGCCGATGCTCTGCAGTACATTTCTTACTACCATCCCAAAGATTTTATCGATGCCATGGCGGCCGCCTACGAGCGTGAAGAGAACCCCGCCGCCAAAGATGCTATTGCGCAAATTCTGATTAACTCGCGCATGTGCGCCACCGGGCACCGCCCGATTTGCCAGGATACCGGCATCGTTACCGTGTTCGTTCACGTGGGCATGAACGTTACCTGGGAAGCGGACATGAGCCTGGACGATATGATCAATGAAGGTGTCCGTCGCGCTTACCTGCTACCGGATAATATCCTGCGCGCCTCGGTGCTGGCGGATCCAGACGGCAAGCGAGCCAACACCAAAGACAACACCCCGGCCATTATTCACCATTCAATCGTGCCCGGCGACAGCGTCGAGATTCACGTGGCGGCGAAGGGCGGCGGTAGCGAAGCAAAATCCAAGTTTGCCATGCTCAACCCTTCCGACAGCGTCGTTGATTGGGTGATGGAACAACTGCCGAAGATGGGCGCTGGCTGGTGTCCGCCCGGTATGCTGGGAATTGGTATCGGCGGGACCGCCGAAAAGGCCATGATGATTGCCAAAGAAGCGCTACTCGATCCTATCGATATTCAGGATCTGCAGGCTCGTGGCCCCAGCAATCGTGCCGAAGAGCTGCGTTTAGAACTGTTTGATAAAGTCAACAAGAGCGGTATCGGTGCGCAGGGTTTAGGTGGCTTAACGACCGTGCTGGATATTAAAGTCAAAGACTATCCGACCCATGCGGCTAACAAGCCGGTAGCAATTATTCCCAACTGCGCGGCGACCCGTCATGCCCACTTTACCCTGGATGGTTCAGGCCCTGCAGCGCTAAAAGCGCCGAAGCTTGAAGACTGGCCGGAAATTACCCGTGAAGCGGGCGACAACGTCAAGCGCGTTAACCTGGATACGGTGACCCCCGATGAAGTCAAAACCTGGCAGCCCGGGGATACGCTGCTCTTGAACGGCAAGCTGCTAACCGGCCGCGATGCCGCCCATAAGCGCATGGTCGATATGCTGGCCAAAGGCGAGCCGCTACCTGTCGATATGCGCGGCCGCTTTATTTACTACGTCGGCCCCGTGGATCCGATTGGCGATGAAGTCGTTGGCCCGGCAGGTCCCACTACCGCCACGCGGATGGATAAGTTTACCCGCACCATGCTCGAAGAGACCGGCCTGTTGGGTATGGTCGGTAAGGCAGAGCGCGGCCAAGCCGCTATCGATGCTATTCGTGATAATGAAGCCGTTTACTTAATGGCGGTCGGTGGGTCGGCTTATCTGGTTGCCCAAGCGATTAAACAATCGCGTGTTGTGGGTTTTGAAGACCTTGGCATGGAAGCCATCTACGAATTTGAGGTCGAAGATATGCCGGTGACCGTGGCTGTTGACAGCCTGGGTACTTCGGTGCACCAAACCGGCCCAGCGAAGTGGAAAGAGATTATTGCCCAGTCGGCATAATGGAGTGGTACGGTTAATAAGGCTTTAAACGCATAAGTTTTTAAGCGCATAAGGGCCTCGCTGACGGCGAGGCCCTTGTTCTTTGTTAGGGCTTTATGAGGATGTTGATATGGCCTCCTGGTTGCTAGGGACCGGCATCTTACTGATACACCTTTTGGGCATTGTCTCCGCGATAATGGCGCTGATGTCCAGCCGCACCTCCCAGGGGGCCGTGGCATGGATCATCTCGCTACTGACGTTCCCCTATGTGGCGCTTCCCGCGTACTGGTTTTTCGGGCGACCACGATTTTATGGCTATGTATCCGCCCGAGGTCAGCGCGACACCGTACTGCGCCGGGTGCTGGCGCGCTATCGAGCCAATATTCAGCCTTATGTGGCGCCCTCCAGCAATGCGGATATTCAGGCGGTAGAGCAGCTTGCCATGATGCCTCTCACCCATGGCAACCAGGCGACACTGCTTATCGATGGCCCCGCGACCTTTGAAAGTTTGTTTGACGGTATTGACCGCGCTGAGCAGTATGTTCTGTTGCAGTTTTTTATTGTCCGCAATGATGCCCTCGGGCAGCGCCTGAAGGATCATTTACAGCGCGCTGCACAGCGCGGCGTACGGGTGTATTTTCTCTACGATGAGGTGGGTAGCCGTAAATTAGCCGATAGTTACCTGAATGATTTAATCAGTGATGGGGTGGCCGTGAGTGCCTTTCGCTCATCGCGAGGCCTTAAACACCGTTTTCAACTTAACTTCCGCAACCATCGTAAAGTGACTGTGATTGATGGCAAGGAGGGCTGGGTAGGGGGCTTGAATGTCGGGGTCGAATATCTCGGCGAGAATCCGCGTCACGGGGCTTGGCGAGATACCCATCTAAAGCTGGAAGGTCCCAGTGTGTTGGGCTTGCAGGAGGCCTTTTGGGAAGATTGGCACTGGGCCACCGATGAGGTGATTAGCCTGAACTGGTACCCGGATACATCTCCCGCCACCGATCATCATGTGGTTATCGTGCCCTCTGGGCCCGCTGACCGTCAGGATACTGCCAGCCTGTTAGTACAGCAGGTTATTCATAGTGCCAAGCAGCGGCTGTGGGTGACCAGCCCCTATTTTGTTCCCGACCAGGGCGTTCAGGATGCACTGCGCCTTGCGGCGATGCGCGGTGTCGACGTGCGGGTCATGATCCCCGAGCGTCCTGACCACCTGTTAGTGTTCCTCTCTGCGTTCTCATTCTTACCGGATATGTTGAGAGCAGGTGTTAAAATATACCGTTATCTTCCTGGTTTTTTACATCAAAAAGTCATGCTCGTCGATAACAGCGCAGCGACAGTAGGTACTATCAATTTAGATAATCGTTCGTTTCGGTTAAATTTTGAGATTACTGCATTTATTCCTAGCCGCAATTTTGCTATCAGCGTGCAGGAAATGCTGGAAAAGGACTTTACATACTGCCGCCGTGTGACCATGGATGAAATTAACCAACGTCCGGTATGGATGAAAGTCGTCTCGCGCGCGGCCTATTTAATGGCTCCGGTTCAATAGATAAAAACATCTACAAGGAAAGCCAATATGCGTGAAAGCAGGGTGGCACAAGGAGTTAAGGGTGAATCTTGAAACAAAATGGCTGGAAGATTTTGTAGCGCTTGCCAACACTCGCAGCTTCTCCGCGTCGGCGCGCCAACGACACGTTACCCAACCGGCATTTAGTCGCCGTATCCGCGCGTTAGAGCAGGCCGTTGATGTCACTTTGGTGGATCGTTCTACCACCCCGGTTGGGCTAACACCAGAAGGGCAGCTGTTTTTGGTCACCGCGCGCAATCTGGTCGAGCAGTTAAACGAATCACTTAGCCACTTGCGCGGTCTTTCCATCGCCAATGAGGCATTGGATATTGTCGCGGCGCACTCCCTGGCACTGAGCTTTTATCCCCCATGGATCTCACGCCTGCAACAGGGCTTGGGCGAGCTGCCGACTCGCCTGGTGGCGATGAATGTGGGCGAAGCGATACATGTGCTGCGGGAGGGCAACTGCGATTTAATGCTCGCCTATTACGACCCCTTTGCGACGATGCAGTTGGATGCTGAGGTCTTTCCTTCCTTCTCGATTGGTAAGGTCAATATGCTGCCCGTTTCGTTGCCAGACGAACACGGCAAAGCAAAGTTTTCACTCCAGCATGACACTTCGATTCCCTACCTTTCTTATACCCAGGGGGCGTTCTTAGGACGCAGCGTGCGCATGTTGCTCAAGAACGACCCACTCCGTATGAAGCTGCGCACCGTGTACGAAACCGCCATGGCCGAAGGCTTAAAGGGGATGGTGCTACAAGGTGTTGGGGTGGCGTGGATACCCGATTTTTGTATCCGCGAGGAGTTAAAAAGCGGCCGTCTGGTGAGAGCGGGTGCCCCGAACTGGGATATTCCCCTGGAAATCCGTTTATATCGCTGTTCTATGGTGCATAAGCCGGGCGTGGAGCGTCTTTGGCGGCAGATGATGAAGCTGCCGCGGGACTTTCTCCAGGCCTAAGTAGTGAATGGTGAATGGTGAATGGTGAATGGTTGGAGTTTAGCCACTGCCGAAATCAGCAGGCAGCCCCAGGAAGTTCTGAATAATGAAGAAGTGATCTTCAAACAGGCTGTCGGGTTCAAGGTCGGCAAGCGCTACCCAACGTGCATGATCACCGCCTTTGACAGGTTTTAAGCGCGGTAGCTGCTGATCAGGGCGTAGCGCAAAGTAGAATGCTTCAGCCAAGGTGCGTCCGCGCCAACTGCGGTGAGGCTCATCGAACAGGCGTTGGCCGCGCAGCGAGCCTTTGAGCACCGGTTCAGGGACTTTTAGCCGCAAGCGCTCTCGTAGTTCTCTTAGGCAGGCGTCGAGTAAGCGCTCGTGAGGATTAATAAACCCACCGGGCAGCGCATAAAGCCCTTTACCCGGCGCAGCCGTGCGGCGTACCAGCAACACGTGCCCAGACTGAACAACAACGGCGTTAACCGTGACAAAAATTGGTGGATAGGGCGCTTGGGCCCAGGCCTGGCGATATTGGTCCAGCAGTTGCTGCTCTTCAAGCAGCTGCTGGTAAGCTCTCATCTTGCAAAATCTCTTCACACTCTCTACCACGCCGGGCGGTAAGTCGTGATAAGCCCCGGTAGTTAAATAGTCATCGGTTGCACCAGAAGAGCGGAACAAGCGTTCGCGGATTTGGCTGGCAGAAATACCTTCGACGGGTTGTACGCTCACCGACTCCCACTGGGGAAAGAGCGAAAGATAGTAGCTAGATTGGCCTCGGCTAGCCCCGATCAAACCTATGCGAGGTAGGCGGGCATTGGCGGGAGCGGCTAAATCGCGCACTTTGCGCTGCACATCCCGCACCCACACGTCGTCGTTGTAAAGGGCATCCAGTAGCGGGGTAATTTCTAAGCGCTGATTGTCATCGTCGTCAAAGCCTGTCCTGAGCATGGCTTGACGCTCTTCAAATTGCCATGGGTTGCGTAGCGAACGCGCCTGCCAGGAAGAACCAACCAGAACAATCACCTGCCGCGTGCGTTTAAGGGCCTCGCGGATAATGGCCAAGTGTCCCAGATGGGGGGGCTGAAAACGGCCAATAAATACCAAGCAGTCGAAGTCACAGGCGGTGGCAGTGCTCGCAATATCAGTAGCCATCCAAGCTTCCTTTCGTTTGGTGGTATTAGTGAGCCATTGTGAGTGGCCGGATAGGGAAGTACGCAACGTACCAGAAAACTGCGCGAAACGCTGTGGTTAGGTATGCTAGGGATAGCTTATTAATAAAGCTTTAAAAACGCCTCTTTAATAGCGATACAGGGAGTGATCATGATTAAGCGTACGGCTAATTTCTGGTGGGGGGTGGTGCAAGATGCCACTGCGCTGTGGCTTGAGCGCAACGCGTTTAGTTATGCGGGCTCGCTGGCGTTTTATACGCTTTTCTCACTGGCACCGACAATTATTATTGCGGTCACGGTTATCGGCGTAGTGATGGGTGAAGAAGCGGCTCAAGGCCAAATAGTAGCTCAGTTGCAAGGTACGTTAGGGGTGGATGCCGCGGTTGCTGTTCAAGATGCCGTCGCTCAATCGCGGATAGAAGAGTCTGGTCTAATGCCAACCATCTTAGGTTTTGGGGCGCTTATCATTGGCGCTACTACGGTCTTCGCCCAGATGCAGTTTTCGCTCAATACCATTTGGGGCGTAACAGCAAAACCGACCTCCAATAGCGCCCTTCTTTTTATTAAAAACCGGCTGTTATCGCTAACAGTTGTGCTCTCGATAGGGTTCATACTACTCGTTTCGTTAGTGCTGGGCGTTGTGCTGAGAGGGGTGCTGCTCGTTGCTGACAATTTATTCCCGTTCGCGAGTCTCTTTACCACCACGCTTGAGTCGCTTATTTCAGTCGCCATGGTAACCCTGCTCTTTGCGACTATTTTTAAAGTACTCCCCGATGTGGTACTGCGTTGGAAAGATGTACTTATTGGCGCCGTCGTGACGGCCGTGCTATTCACGTTAGGCCGCAGTGTCATCGCAGTTTATCTGGCCTATACGGCAACGGCATCGACCTACGGTGCGGCAGGGTCGGTCGTGATGATCTTGTTATGGGTTTATTACAGCTCGCTAATACTGCTGTTTGGCGCGGCATTTACCCGCTCGCTTCTGCTGCGCCGTGGCCGTAAGCTCATCCCGCGCAATAGTGCGGTGCTTATTAAGCATGAATTCGTCTAAGTTTTTAGGCTAGAGAAGTGAGGTGTAAAAAGTGAGGAGGAGAGTATGACCGACTGCTGCGTACGTGCTTTGGTAACTGGTAAGGTGCAGGGCGTCTGGTACCGCCGCGCTACCCAAGAGCAAGCGCTTCAGCTAGTTATTACGGGCTACGCCAAAAATTTGCCCGATGGGCGCGTTGAGGTGCTGATGTGTGGGCACCCCGACTCGGTGAAACGATTGAGTGAATGGTTATGGCAAGGCTCAGAGGGCGCGCGGGTGACCCATGTTGAACTTGAAATTTTGGATCAATGGCGCGCCCCTAGCCATTTCGCCACTCACTAATACAGAGTGCTTAAGCGTTTTGCCAATCGGCAATATTTTGCGCCGTCAGGCTAACGATGTTTTGCCGTGCTTCGGGAGTTATCCAGGCGTTATGTGGCGTGACGATTAAGTTAAGTGGCTCGCCTAGGGCATCCAGCAATGGGTGGCCCTCTTTAGGCGGTTCAGCGGGGAGCACATCGACCCCCAAGCCGCCAATCTTGCCACTGCGCAGCGCCTCTAATGCAGCTTCTTCATCGATAACACCGCCCCGGGCGCAGTTGACCAGCAGCAGCGATGACTTTACACGAGCTAAACGTTCTCGATTAACCAAGTGTTTGGTCGCTTCGCTTAATGGGCAGTGTAGACTGATTATGTCGGCGTCAGGTAGCAGCTCATCTAAGGCGGGGCGCTTATCATTCGCCTCGTTACCTGGGCGAGCGGCAAATGTCACGCGCATTCCAAAGGCCTCGGCCAAGCGGGCCACTTCAGAGCCTAATTCGCCTTGCCCGACCATAACAAGGTGTTTACCCGCTAACTGTAGCGTCGGGTAGTCCTGTAAGCAGAAGAACGCACTGCGCTGCCACTCGCCAGCGGCCACATCGCGTTGGTAGTGGGGAAGCCGGTTGGCCAATGCCAGCATCAGCATCAGCGTATGCTGGGAAACGCTGGCGGTGCCGTAAGCTGCCACGTTTTTAACCGCAATGTTTCGAGCTTTGGCGGTTTCAATATCAATGTTATTAAGCCCCGTGGCTAGAACACAAATTAACCGTAGTTTGGGCAGCTGCTTGAGCGTGTCGGCATTCAATACAACCTTGTTGACAATTGCAATATCCGCAGCGGCGAGACGTTCAAGCGCTTGCTGCGTCGAGCTTTGCTCAAACACCTCAAGATGTGTGACCGACTCTTTAATTGCGGTTAAGTCGATCTCGGGACCGAGGCTTTGCGCATCCAGTATCACCGCATGGGGCATTTTATTCTCTCCATTCGCTGCCAGAGGTTGCATAACCTTGCTCGGCAGGGGGCACAAAAGGGTATAATGGCGTCGCTTTATCAACCGCAGCCTTGGAATTTACCCCGACTGGCCACATATTGCATCCTGGCAGCGTTTGTGTCCGCCACTGTTCTCTAAAAGAACCGATCTTTAAAAGAACGATCTTTAAAAAGAACTAAGCTTGTCAGGGTTGAGCTTATTAGGAGTCATCAAGATGCCCATCTACGAATATGAGTGCAAGGCCTGCGGCCATCGCATGGAGAAGCTGCAGAAAATTAGCGCCGATCCTCTTAAGGATTGCCCTGCATGCCAAAGCGATGGCTTAGAACGGCTTGTCTCGGCAGCGGGTTTCCGGCTAGCCGGCGGCGGTTGGTACGAAACCGATTTCAAAACGGGTAGCAAAAAGAATCTCGTCGCTGATGGCAAAACTGCTTCTGCAGATGCCGGTAAGTCAAGCGATTCAAGTGCTACCGCTAAAAGCGTTACTCCCAAAGACAAGGGCGCCGCGGCTTAGCCGCGGTAGTCAGGGTCGGGACACCCGCGACACACTCATTGCCACGTAACAGAACAGGATTTGACATGCGCAGCCATTATTGCGGCCAGCTAAACGAAACTTTGGTGGATCAAACGGTTACGGTATGCGGATGGGTTCATCGCCGCCGTGACCATGGTGGGGTAATTTTCCTCGATATGCGCGATCGTGACGGCATTGCTCAGTTCGTGGTTGACCCGGATACCGCCGAGGCGTTCGCTAATGCCGACCGTGCCCGCAGTGAGTATGTACTGCGTATCACTGGCCGTGTTCGTTTGCGTCCTGAAGGCACTCAAAACCCCAACATGCCGACAGGCATGATTGAAGTTTTGGCCAAAGACGTTGAATTGCTTAACACCGCCGTTACTCCGCCATTCCAACTGGATGAGCATGGCAAAGTGGGTGAAGAGGTGCGTTTAAAGCACCGCTATATTGATCTGCGTCGGCCGGACATGATTGAGAAGCTGCGTTTGCGTTCACGTATTTCTCATAACGTGCGGGCTTTCCTTGAAAACCAGGGTTTCTTGGATATTGAGACACCGGTACTTACCCGCGCCACACCTGAAGGCGCGCGAGATTACTTGGTGCCTAGCCGTACTCACGCCGGCAGTTTCTTCGCACTTCCCCAGTCTCCGCAGTTATTTAAACAGCTGTTGATGGTGGCGGGCTTTGATCGCTACTACCAAATTGCCAAGTGCTTCCGCGATGAAGACCTACGCGCCGACCGTCAGCCTGAGTTCACCCAGATTGATATTGAGGCGTCGTTTGTGGAAGAGAACGACATCATGGGCATTACTGAAGCCATGATTCGTCAGCTTTTCCAGGACGTGCTAAAAGCCGAACTGCCCGAGTTTCCGCGCATGACCTGGCAGGAAGCGATGGAACGTTTCGGTTCAGATAAGCCGGATCTGCGCATCCCGTTGGAACTGACCGATGTCGACGACCTGATGCAGCAAGTCGATTTCAAAGTCTTCTCTGGCCCGGCCAGCGCAGACGATGGCCGTGTGGCCGCGCTGAAAGTACCCGGCGGCGCCAAGCTATCGCGTAAAGAGATCGACGAGTACACCAAATTTGTCGGCATCTACGGCGCCAAAGGCTTGGCGTGGATCAAGGTCAACGAACGTGCCAAAGGGCTTGAGGGTCTGCAGTCGCCGATCGTCAAGTTTATGGAAAATATCGTTGAAGAGCTGCTCGACCGCGTGGGTGCAGAAGATGGTGACATTATCTTCTTCGGTGCCGATAAAGCCCGTATCGTCAATGAAGCCATTGGTGCGCTGCGCGTCAAACTGGGCGCTGATCTTGAGCTCTACACCCAAGAGTGGGCACCACTGTGGGTGGTCGATTTCCCGATGTTTGAAGCTGACGACAATGGTCGTCTGAGCCCGTTGCACCACCCCTTCACTGCGCCTTCCTGCACGCCGAAAGAGCTCAAGGCAGACCCTGCCAAGGCGCTTTCACGCGCTTACGATATGGTGCTCAACGGCACTGAGCTAGGCGGTGGCTCGATCCGTATCCATGACCAAGCCATGCAGAGCACGGTGTTTGAGATTCTTGGTATTGGTGAAGAAGAAGCCCAAGAAAAATTCGGCTTCCTGCTGGATGCGCTTCAGTATGGCGCACCGCCTCATGGTGGCTTAGCCTTTGGCTTGGATCGTTTGGTGATGCTGATGGTCGGCGCCAAAACGATTCGTGAAGTGATTGCTTTCCCGAAAACCCAAAGCGCTGCTTGCTTAATGACGAATGCGCCGGGTGAAGTCAGCCCTGAGCAGTTGAAAGATTTGAACATCCGCCTACGTCAAAAAGCCAAGGCAGAAACTGCGGCTGAATAAATCGCTTCAGTGATGGCTTAACGACGATGCCCTACACCGACGCCCTGGCGTCGGTGTTTTTATAGGTTAATGCTATGGATGCAACGCCACCAGTCGTACCGATTCGTATTTTGGGCATTGACCCAGGCTCGCGCGTGACCGGGTATGGGGTGATTGATGTCGTCGGGGTTAAACCTTGCTATGTGGCAAGTGGCTGTATTCGCACCGCAGATGGGGCGTTGGAGCAGCGCTTAGCGCAAATCTATGCCGGTTTAAGCGAAGTCGTCGGCTTGCATCAACCTTCTCAAGTGGCCATCGAGCGGGTTTTTATGGCCAAAAATCCTGATTCAGCGCTTAAGCTCGGGCAGGCTCGCGGGGCTGCGATGGTGTGTATGGCGAACCATGGTCTAAGCCTTGCTGAATACGCTGCGCGTCAGATTAAACAGGCGATCACCGGCCAGGGCGGCGCGGATAAAGAGCAGGTGCAGCATATGGTCACTGCGATTCTGCAGCTTTCTGCCACTCCTCAAGCGGATGCTGCGGACGCGTTAGCCATTGCGCTAACTCATGCTTATAACGGCCACACCTTCAGCAACCGCGGCCTGCCTGTCGCGCCATCTCGAGGGCGGCGTCGCTCTACGGGACGCTGGCGGCTTTAATTAGAACTGTGCTGATGGCTGAACTACTGGTCACCTGTACAGAGTCGCTTTATAGTAAACGTTTGTTTTCACCCTGTTGTTTTTCACTCTTTTTCAATGGCAAGAGCGACTTTATGATTGGACGTCTGAGTGGTCAGTTACTGGCAAAGCACCCCCCCTGGATTGTGATCGACGTTCATGGCGTAGGTTACGAGCTAGAGACCTCAATGAATACGCTGGTGGCCCTTCCTACGATCGGAGAGAGCGTGTCGCTATTCACTCATTTGACCGTCCGTGATGACGCCCATTTACTTTATGGTTTTGGCAGAGAGCATGAGCGTGCGCTTTTCCGCGCGTTGATTAAAGTCAACGGCGTAGGCCCCAAGCTCGCGCTGGCCATCCTATCGGGTATGGACGAAGACGCCTTCATGCGCTGCGTGCGCGATGACGATAACAAAGCGCTAACAAAGCTACCGGGCGTGGGCAAGAAAACCGCTGAGCGGCTGATTATCGAAATGCGTGACCGCTTTCCGGAATGGCAAGATCATCGGGCAGATGGAAGTGATGCGTTACTGCCTCTTGAAGCTGCGAGTGGTCGTGCATCTAGCCGTGATAGCCTTGCTGATGCTGAAGCCGCCCTGGTAAGTTTGGGGTATAAATTGACCGAAGCGTCGAAAATGCTCGCTGATATCGACCCTAATCAGTCCACCGAAGCGCTGATTAAAGCCGCGCTCACCCAGCGTATGCATGGTTAAGAATTGACGAGTTTGGGTTGCGGCTTGGTTTGAAATCATCACTGTGAAATCGCCTTAAAGAAGAGCATTTATGCTAGAACACGATCGGCTGATCGCCGCTGAACCTGAACAAGGCGAAGGGCGCATGGATTACGCGATTCGCCCTAAGCGACTTGATGACTATATTGGCCAGCCGCGTGTCCGCGAACAGCTGGAAATCTTTATTGGCGCGGCACGGCTGCGCGAAGAGAGTCTGGATCACACCTTAGTGTTCGGCCCGCCAGGGTTGGGTAAAACGACCCTGGCGCATATTATTGCCACTGAAATGGGCGTCGGCATGAAGTCGACCTCTGGCCCGGTGCTTGAGCGAGCAGGCGATCTAGCCGCCATGCTCACCAACCTGGAAGCAGGCGACGTACTGTTTATCGATGAGATTCACCGCCTATCGCCGGTGGTCGAAGAAGTACTTTATCCGGCCATGGAAGATTTCCAACTGGATATCATGATTGGGGAAGGGCCTGCGGCACGTTCCATTAAGCTCGACTTGCCGCGCTTTACGCTGGTGGGTGCGACCACGCGGGCGGGGCTGCTGACCTCACCACTGCGCGACCGCTTTGGTATCGTTCAGCGGCTTGAGTTTTATAACCTCGAAGAGCTAACCGAAATTGTTTCACGCTCGGCGCGTTTGCTTGGCGTTGAGACCAGCCATGAAGGGGCGATTGAAGTCGCCCGCCGCTCCCGCGGCACGCCGCGTATCGCCAACCGGTTGCTACGCCGGGTACGTGATTACGCTGAAATGAAAGGCAACGGTGTAGTCGATGTCGCCATGGCCGATGCGGCGCTTAATATGCTCAACGTGGATCATCACGGTTTAGATCATATGGATCGCCGGCTTTTGCTGGCTATGATCGATAAATTCGACGGTGGGCCGGTGGGCATTGATTCACTTTCTGCGGCTATCAGCGAGGAACGCGACACCATCGAAGATGTGATCGAGCCCTACCTCATTCAGCAGGGTTTAATCATGCGTACGCCCCGCGGCCGTGTGGTGACCCGCCAGGCGTGGCTGCACTTTGAACGCGTGCCTCATGAGCAGGCGACCGATATGGAAGGGGAGCGGCGCCCGTGAGTGAGCCTTTGAATCGTTCTGCAAGCGAGTCTTTGAGCGCGCCTTTAAATAACAGCTATCGACTGCCACTGCGCGTTTATATGGAAGATACTGACGCAGGTGGTATTGTCTACTACGTTAACTACTTGAAGTTTATGGAGCGTGCGCGTAGCGAATGGCTTCGCCAGTTGGGCCTTGATCAGCAAACGCTGCTAGACGAAGGTACGCAGCTAGTGGTATACCGCTTGGCCTGCCACTATGCGAAACCGGCATGTTTAGACGATGCGTTGGAAATTAGCGCTCACGTTAGCAACGTGGGGCGTTGTCGGATGACATTTGAACAACAGGTTTGGCGAGATGAGGAACTCCTTTGCTCTGCCACAGTCGAGATAGCCTGCTTGAGTTCCGAGCGTTTGCGACCCAGAGCATGGCCAGCAGCGCTTAACGTTTTGACCCAGGCCTCTTAACCAAGAGGTCATTCACTGAGTCGGCAATACCGACCCTAATAGATTGATGAGGGCACCTGTGAACGATAACACCATGTCCATTCCCCATTTGATAATGAATGCCAGCACCGTGGTACAGCTGGTAATGCTGCTACTGCTGGTGGCGTCGGTTCTCTCTTGGGTGGTGATTTTTCAGCGCAGTATCGCGCTGAACCGCGCTAAGAAAGAGTACAACCAATTTGAGGAATCTTTTTGGTCAGGTGTCGACTTAAACGAGCTCTACCGTGAAATCCCAGCCGATGACCCGCGCCATGGCGCCGAACATATTTTTCAAGCCGGTTTTCGCGAGTTTAACCGTTTAATGCCCAAAACCCGCGACCCCGATACCGTACTGGAAGGCGTACAGCGCAGTATGCGCGTTGCTTGGTCACGGGAAGAGGATCGCTTAACACAACACTTGGTGTTTCTCGCCACCGTTGCATCTGCTAGCCCTTATATCGGTCTGTTCGGCACCGTGTGGGGCATCATGGGATCGTTCCAGGCGTTGTCACTGACACAACAAGCGACTCTGGCAACGGTTGCGCCCTGGATTGCAGAAGCGCTGATCGCAACAGCGATGGGCTTATTTGCCGCAATCCCAGCGGTCATTTTTTATAACCGCCTGTCCAATTCAGCGTCTCGTCTGCTCGGTAAATACGAAGATTTCGCCGAAGAGTTCCACGCTATTTTGCACCGTAATTTGCAAGGTCGTGACGGCAAACCGAGCGCAAGTTAAGGGAGACAGCCATGCAAGGACCGTTCAATCGTAGTAGTAAAAGCAAGCCGATGGCGGAAATTAATGTTGTTCCTTTCATCGACATTATGCTGGTGCTGCTGGTGGTGTTCATGATCACCGCGCCTATGCTAACCCAGGGCGTACAAGTTGAGTTGCCGCAAGTAACTTCCGAGCCAATTGAAAACCCGGAGGAGAATGATCCGATTGTTATCTCTGTCGACCGTGAAGGGGGGTATTTCATATCCCTGGGAGAAGATTCTACTTCCGTCACGCTGGATGAAATGTCTCAGCGTGTGATTACGATTTTAGGACGCCGCCCAGGTACACCGGTAATGGTGCGCGGAGACCGCAATGTTCCCTATGGGCAGATTGTGGTGTTGATGAGTACGCTGCAAGGCGCGGGTGTCGCTAACGTGGGGCTGCTTTCTGAGCCGTCGCAAGATGGGGAAGGGTAAAGCGCACATGGCAGTGAAATCCTCTCGTGATCCTCAGGATGTTGGCTATCAATGGCCAACTGTTCTGGCGATTGCCGTGCATGTCGCTATTGTGCTGTTTAGCTTGATTAGTCTACCCAGCCGAACGGCTGAGCCTGATAGCTCCTCCATTGTTCAAGCGACGCTGGTGAGTACCGAAACGTTTACCGATCAGGCTCAGCAAGCAACGGAGCAACAGGCGGCAATGAACGCGCCTGCCGCAGAGCCTGAAGCGCCAGAAGAACCGGTAACTAGTGAAGAGCCCTCAGCAAATGAGGAGCAAGTCGCCGCCGAGCTGGCAGCCGAAGAAGCTGCTCAACAGGCGGAAGAGGCTGAGGCGCAGGCGTTGGAAGAAGCGCGTGCGGCTGCAGAAGCAGATGCCCAGCGGCGTGCTGCAGAAGCCGCAGAACAGGCCGAGCAGCAGGCAGCAGAAGCCGCCGAGCGCGAGGCCGAAGCGGCAGCAGCCGCTGAGCGACAGCGTGAAGTTGAAGAAGCTCAGCGTCAACGAGAGGCTGAAGAGCAGCAGCAACGTGAAGAGGAGGAAGCTCAGCGCCAACGAGAGGCCGAAGAGCAGCAGCGCCGTGAAGAGGAAGAGGCTGAACGCCAGCGTGAAGCCGAGGAGCAGCAGCAACGTGAAGAGGAAGAGGCTCAGCGCCAGCGCAAGGCCGAAGAGCAGCGTCTCCGTGAGCAAGAGGAAGCTCAGCGGGAGCGTGAGGCCGAAGCACAGCGACAGCGTGAAGCCGAAGAGCAGCAGCGTCGTGAAGCAGAGGCAGAGCGTCAACGCCAGGCTGAGGCGGCTGCAGAAGAAGCCATGCAGCGCCAGTTGGCAGGCGAAGCCGAAGCAGCGGCTAATGCTCAACAGGCTGAGCAGGCGGCCAACAGCTTTATCAATATTGTCCGTCGAGCCGTCGAGCAGGCATGGTTGATTCCTGCCGGTGCAAGTGATTCGATGAGTGCTACGCTTCAAGTGCGGCTAGGGCCATCAGGCGAGGTATTGGCTACGTCGATTGTGTCATCAAGCGGCGATAGTGCTTTTGATCGGTCTGTTATGCAGGCCGTTGAACATGCTGCACCGTTTGGTGAATTGCGAGATTTACCAGCCGATCAGCAGCGTAATTTACGTCAGTTTAATCTGCGATTTACCCCGGGGGATGTTCGCTGATGCAAAGCTTGAACAAAATATGGCTATTCTGTGTGCTGCTATTTGTGAGCAGTGTGGCAAGTGCCAACTTAACGATTGAAATTACGCGAGGCAGCGATCAAGCGCTGCCGATAGGCGTTGTGCCCTTCGCAGGCTCAGACGGCCTGCCTGAAGACGTCGCACAGATTGTTCAAGATGACCTTGAGCGCAGTGGCTATTTTGCCCCATTGGCGCGCGGCGATATGTTTGAGCAACCTAGCCAGTCTGACGATGTGCAGTTTGGCACTTGGCGTTCTCTTGACGTGCGCTATTTGGTGGTAGGCACGGCAGAGCAGACTGATGGCGGCTTTGAACTGCAGTTTGAGCTAATGGATATTAGCGGCCAGCGCCGGATGATGGGTGAAACTGTTACCGTTAGGGGTAATGATCTGCGCGGGGCTGCTCACTACATCAGTGATCAAATTTTTGAAGAGATCACCGATATCCGCGGTGCGTTCTCGACTAAAATCGCCTATGTCACTGCCCAAGGTGTCGGTGACGATATGCAGTTTGGTCTCTACGTTGCCGACGCCGATGGCCGCCGTAGCGAGCAGGTGCTGACCTCTGACGAGCCGATTATGTCGCCCGCGTGGTCACCCGATGGCACCAAGCTCGCTTATGTCTCTTTTGAAACTGAGCGTCCGGCTATCTATATTCAAGACGTAGCGACAGGCCAGCGTGTTAAAGCGACGTCGTTTGAAGGTATCAACGGTGCGCCAGCGTGGTCACCAGATGGGCGCAGCATCGCTATGTCGCTGTCTAAAGATGGCCAGCCTGAAATCTACATTATGGATGTCGCTAATCGCTCAGTTGAACGCATTACCAATAATAACAGCATTGATACCGAACCCGCTTGGGCGCCGGATGGCCAGAGCTTGCTGTTCACGTCTGATCGCAGCGGTGGCCCTCAGATTTACCAGTACTCAATGGGTGGTGGTGAGGCTCAGCGCATGACATATACCGGCAACTACAACGCGCGTGGGCGCTATTCGCCTGATGGTGAGCAGATATTTCTGATCCACCGTTCTAGTCGCGGTTATCAAGTCGCAAGGCAAGACCTAAGCGGTGACCGCTTAGTGGTATTAAGTGAATCAACAAGAGATGAATCTCCTAGTGTTGCGCCGAACGGGACCATGGTAATCTTCGCTACCCAACAGGGTAATAGCGGTGTGCTCAGTGCTGTTTCTGCCGATGGCCGGTCGTCGTTTAGACTGCCATCAGCACAAGGTGATGTACGTGATCCAGCTTGGTCACCCTTCTTAAATTGATTAACATCGAAATTTTAGTTTTCAGGCAAGGAGTCTGATTATGCAACTCAAACCGTTGGCTCGCTCATTAGCAGCAGCGCTTTCTATCGTAGTAATCGCTGGCTGTTCCAGCACCGGCGGAACCCAAGACGGTGATTCGTACGGTAGCCAGGATGGTAGTACGACCGGTTCCAGCACTTCGGGTACTGGCACGGGCAGCCAGTATGGCTCCACTTCTGGCTCAGGTGCTGGTCAGCAGGCTGATTCACGCATCCCAGAAGTACGCACGATCTATTTCGATTATGATCGCGATACGATTAAGAGCGAATACGAGTCCGTGGTCATGGCCCATGCGCGTTATTTACGTGCCAACCCCAACGCCCGAGTGGTTCTCCACGGGCATACGGATGAGCGCGGTACCCGTGAATACAATATGGCGCTGGGTGAGCGCCGTGCCGGTGCAGTAGAGCGCTTCCTGAATATTCAGGGTGTCTCACCTTCACAGATGAGCGTTGTCAGCTACGGAGAAGAGCGTCCGGCCGTCAATGGCCAAGGTGAGAGCGCCTACGCTCAGAATCGTCGCGTCGTATTTAACTACTGAGTATTTAACAGTTGAATGCTTAACCACTGATGAATTCGGCGTGCGGCTAACTGCACGCCGTTTAACATCTCCGGAGTTATCATGAATCTCAGTCTCAAGCGTTACATTGAGAGGCTGTGCGGTGCGGGAGCCTTAGCGCTCCCGCTGTCCGTATTGCCTCTTGCGGCGATCGCCCAACAGCCTCTCGTTCAAGACCTTAATGCTTCTTCAAGCAGCAGCGGTTTCTACGACCAGACGCAGCGACAAGAAGCATCCACTGGCAATCTTGTACTGTTTAATCAAGTACAAGAGCACCAGCAGGAAATCCAACAGTTGCGTGGTCAGATTGAAGAGCTGCGTCACCAGTTGGAACAACTGCGTCGTCAATCGCAGCAGCAGTATCTTGATATCGAAGATCGTCTGATGAGCAGTGGCCCAACCCAGATTGAGCAGTCAACCCCAGCGGTAGAGCCTGAAGCCGCTGAGGAAGTGGTCAATGCGCCCTCTAGCCGTAATGTCAGTGAAGACGCCCAAGCCGATTATCAAGCGGCTTTTGCGCATGTTCAGGCGCGCCGTTTTGACGAGGCGATTGCGGCTTTTGAAGCCTTTGTTAGCGACCACCCTGATACTAGTCTAACGGCCAATGGTCACTACTGGTTGGGTGAGCTATACGCGGCAGAGGGTGAGCTGGATGCCGCCGACCAAGCATTTAGCCGTGTGCTTGAGGAGTATAGCGGCAGCAGTAAAGTGCCTGACGCGATCTATAAATTAGGCTTGGTGAAGGCGCGTAAAGGCGAAGCAGAGCGTAGTCGAGAGCTACTTGAGCAAGTGCGTGATGACTACCCGCAAAGCAGTGCAGCGGGTCTTGCCAATGATTTTTTACGCCAGTCAACTAGTTAATATTTTGATCTATTTTTGCTTCAAGGAATCAGCATGAGCTGCAAGATCGACTATCAACCAGCGCCCAACCTTTTGGAAAATCGCATCGTGTTGGTAACCGGCGCAGGGGACGGAATTGGCCGTGCGGCAGCATTAAGCTATGCCCAGCATGGGGCAACCGTGATTCTATTGGGGCGCACTATCGCCAAGTTAGAGCGAGTGTATGATGAAATTGAAGCGGCTGGTGGGCCTCAGCCGGCTATTTTTCCACTCAATTTTGAAGGCGCTACGCCCAAAGATTTTCATGATATGGCAGAAACGCTCGATAAAGAATTCGGACGCTTAGATGGCCTGTTGCATAACGCAGGACTGCTAGGCCGAATCACGCCGTTTGAACAGTATAACCCCGAGCTCTGGCAACAGGTGATGCAGGTTAATATCAACGGGCCCATCTGGATGACCCAGGCACTGTTGCCGCTATTACAGCAGTCAGAAGACGCCTCGGTAATTTTCACTTCATCCAGCGTTGGGCGTAAAGGCCGAGCCTATTGGGGCGCTTATTCAGTTTCTAAGTTTGCCACTGAAGGGTTTGTCGACGTGCTGGCCGATGAGCTGGAAAATCAATCCAATATCCGAGTCAATTCGCTCAATCCAGGCGCTACGCGTACCCAAATGCGGCGAACCGCGTTCCCCGGTGAAGATCCCTTCACGCTGCGCACGCCAGAAGAGATTATGCCAACTTACTTATGGCTAATGGGGCCGGACAGCACCGGTACCAGCGGCCAAAAGCTCGACGCCCAACCGCCACGGGTTTAATGGTTACCACGCTGTCCATGGCGAATATTGATGTCCGCGAGTTGTTGTGAATTTAGGTTCGTTAGCGTTTGAACGCACCGAGGGCATCAACCAAGGCCTTACACTCTTCGAACCATAAATCGGCAGGCCACTGCCGGTAGTTATCCTCTTCGCTAATATAGCCATAACCTACTGCCACGGCGGTCATGCCTGCCGCTAAGGCAGCTTCAATATCGCGTGAATGATCGCCAACATACCAGCACTGTTCGGGTTTAACATCCAGACGCCGTGCTGCCTCCCATAGTGGTTCAGGGGCGGGTTTTCTAACGCTAAGATCATCAGCGCACAGAAGCGCGCCTGGCTGCAGCGCCAGTGCCTCTAGCAGTGGCAGTGTATAACGGCGCGGTTTATTGGTCACAATACCCCAGGGCCGTTGATCGCTATGCCAGTCGTTCAGCCACACATCCAGCGGTGAGAAAACACGGCTATGAACGGCCACGGCTTTTTCATAAGCATCTAGCAGATACTGTCGTGCTTGGGCATGGCCATCGGCTGTGGCTTCCAACCCTAGCGCCAGGGTGACCAGCGCACTGCCACCGTTAGAAACCTGACGACGAATCACCTCATAGGGCAGCGGTGCTAAGCCATGATAAAGACGCAGTGCATTGGTTGCGTTAGCCAAATCGGGAGCCGTATCGACCAGGGTGCCATCCAAATCAAATAGGATCGCTTGGGGCTCTTGCATCGGCATTTAAGCGCTCACTTTGCGGCAATACATCATATAGTTGACCGATACATCATGGCTGACCAAGCGATAACGACGCGTTACCGGATTGTACGTAAGACCCGTTTGCTCTCGCACTTCCAAACCGCTCTCCCGGGACCACCCGGCCATTTCTGATGGCCGGATAAACTTGGCGTAATTATGCGTGCCTCGCGGTAGCAGTTTAAGCACGTACTCAGCGCCTAAAATGGCAAACGCGTAAGATTTGGCCGTGCGATTCAGCGTCGAAAAAAATACATAACCACCTGGGCGAACCAATGCGCTGCAGGCACGAATTACCGAGGCTGGGTCTGGAACGTGTTCAAGCATTTCCATGCAGGTCACCACATCGTAAAACCCCGGCTGCTGAACGGCCATGGCTTCCACGCTGATATGTTGGTAATCAACGTTAACGCCGCGCTCTTCGGCGTGGAGTCGGGCAACCGCTAAGGGCGCCTCGCCAAGATCAATCCCGGTTACCTTGGCGCCACGATGCGCCATCGATTCGCTTAAGATGCCTCCGCCGCAGCCGACATCGATGACTTTTTTTCCAGCGAGTCCCGCACGGGCATCAATAAAATCAAGGCGTAGGGGGTTAATGTCATGAAGAGGCTTAAATTCACCCTGCGGATCCCACCAGTGGCTAGCGAGTGCTTCGAATTTGGCAACTTCCGCTGTATCTACGTTGCCTTGCAGGTGATCAGCAGTGCTATCCTGTGGTGTCGCTTGCATGTTGTGACTCCTGTTGTCATTGAGTATTTAGCGGTGCAGGAACGCGTAAGCACTCGTTATCATTCAATAGCGTGGTGGCATCCATCCACGCCTTCAGTATTATGGACATTCTAACTACTCCTGTGTCGGAACGCATGAAAAGGACCTCGCTATGATTCGTAAGGCCGTACTTCCAGTCGCCGGGTTTGGCAACCGCTGCTTACCGGCGTCGAGCCATACCGGCGATTGTCGCCAGCCACTAGGCTATCTTGAAGCCATCGTGGCTTACGCCCGTCGTCATCCTGGCGTTGGCCAAGCCTTTCAAACTTTTCTATCACGTTACCACTAAGGAGAGTGACGCATGCGGGTGTTACTTCACGGTAGCGAATTAAGTGCGGCCACGGCTGCCGCAGCGTTGGCTTGGGTAGGCCATCAGGTGCAGTGGTTACCCCATTCTGATGCGCCATGGTCAACGCTTTCTCAAGTGGAATGGTTACGCAGCGAGCCTCACCTCATGGAGTATCTCGAGCAGGGCATGACAGATGGCACGCTTACAGTGATTGAGCAGATCGCGGATGCCGTCTCTCCTGAAGTGATCTGGCTGGCGTTATCACCGGGACAACGGAGCTCGGCTAGCACACTGCTTGAAAACCCTCTGTTGGCTGATCAGTATGGTATTGTGCTGATCAATAATTCTACGTTTCCGGTGGGGGAGACCGAGCGGTTACACGCCTTGATGGGCGCTCAACACACTAGCGTAGCGCTTCCCGACACGCTGGAAGAGGGCCGCGCCTGGGACTCTTTTACTCGCCCCACCAGGCGGCTATTGGGCTGCGATGATGCGACTGGTGAGCAGGTGGTCCGGGAGCTATTACGCGCCTTTAATCGACGCAGCGAAGTCTTTCAGTGCATGCCAAGACGGGCGGCAGAGCTCACCAAGTTAGCGATTAACGGCATGCTGGCCACACGTATCAGTTATATGAATGAAATTGCTGGCTTGGCTGATACCCTAGGAGTGGATGTCGAGCATGTTCGTCAGGGAATGGGCGCTGATTCACGCATTGGCTTTGAATATTTGTACCCAGGCTGTGGTTTTGGCGGGCCTAATTTCTCACGGGACTTGATGCGCTTAGCCGATGTACAGCTGCAAAGCGGGCGTTATTCAGCGCTGCTTGAGCAGGTAATGGATATTAACGAACATAAAAAAGAGACCCTGTTTCGCAAACTATGGTCTCACTTTGCAGGCGAGTTAGCCGGTAAAACCGTAGCGATTTGGGGTGCCGCATTTAAACCAGGCACTGCTCGCATCGATCAAGCCCCTGTTCTAACGCTATTAGAAGCACTTTGGGCGCAGGGCGTTAAAGTGCAGTTGCATGACCCGGCTGCAGTGCCCGCACTGCATGCTTTGGTAGGCGACCGAGAAGATCTGCACACGTTTATCCATGATCCTTATCAAGCCTGTGAGGGGGCCGATGCCCTGATGCTGGTCACTGAATGGAAAACTTATTGGAACCCTGACTGGCACCGACTAGGCTCGCTGTTAAACGCTAAACTCATCTTGGATGGGCGTAATATTTACGATCCAGAGTTTGTTGCCAGCTGTGGATTAATGTACCGAGGTATAGGCCGCCGTGCCGACCCGAAGACTTTTTGAGGAAATGTCATGCCAGACGCCACCGGATCCTCTCGCATTGTGCCCGATGTGGATCAAAGCTTGACGGCCCAACACTTGCGTCATCGAAAAGGCCCGACGCTGTGGCCTTTGTGGCTATGCTTGCTATTAATTACGGCACTATTAGTCGCAGCGGCGGCTGGACTTTGGTACGAACGCGAGCGACTGATAAGTGAACTGCATCGGGTCAGTGGCGAAGTGTCCAACGTTCACGCTCGCTTGGATTCGGATGACACTGACGTACAAGATACGATAACCTTTGTGCAAGCTCAGATGTCAACCCTGTTTCAAGAGCAAGAGCAGCTGTCTATTTCGTTAACCGATACCCGTGAAGAGCTGTATAGCTTGCTCACCATGAATGAAGACATGGCTTCCAGCGATTCGATAAATTCCCTGCTGCAGCAACTTGACCAACTCGAAGAGCAGGCGGAGCTACGCGACAGCCAACTGCTGGCAATGCGGGAATCGCTTGATGCGTTAGAGCAAGTGGGGACATCGGGTCGGCGAAACCTTGTCGAGGAAATTGCCCACCTAGAACAGTTGAATGACCAGCGCTTATCCGCACTGAATAATCAGATAAACAATGTCAGCAGCGAATGGGAGGAGCAGTTAGCAGCTCAAAGAGACGCGATCGGAGCACGTTTTGACGATTTAGAGGCCTCTTTCGCCGCATCAATGGCAAATTTAGAGGCGCCTGCCGATCAACAAGCCCTAAAAACATTAGAGCAACAGTGGTCACAACGTCTCAATTCGTTAGAAAGCGATGTGCGCCAAGTGCGTCAAGCACAGCTTGCCTTCAGCGCTCAGTTGGAAATGTTACGTTAAACGCCACGTTGCAATGCTAAAGCGATGAAAACGTTGATTTAGGTTAGGATAAATTAAGTATGGGAACACAACGGCAAGGAATACTAGCCACGGGACGCATATTTTTTGTAGCGCTTCCATTGCTATACGCATCACAAGGAGTGTGGGCACTAGATGCAACCATTGAAGGTGTTTCTGAGCGCGTTGAAAGCAACATCCAAGCCTATCTTGAGGGCATTGATGCAGAGCAATATACCGAGGTGCGTCTAGAAGGTGAGATCCGTCGCCGCACTGAGGAAGCCATGCGAGTATATGGCTATTACGAGCCAGAAATAAGCTTCAAAAGTGTCAATGACGAACGCGTAGAGCTTGTAATAGAGCCAGGGCCTCAGGTGAAAATTGAAATCCTGTCGATAAATGTAGAAGGTGACGCCAGTAGTGACCCTCCATTTCAACAAGCCGTTGAAGACTTTCCTCTTAAAGAGGGCGATGCGCTGAGGCATGCCCCTTGGGATAGACTGCGCGGACAATTTTCAGGCTTGGCGATTGAGCGTGGCTACTTTGATTGGGGCTTTACCGATCGGCGTATGGAGGTGCGTCCATACTTGAAAAGTGCGCGTTTGTATATGGATTTTAACAGCGGGCCTCGCTACAAATTTGGCAAAACATCAATCACTGGCAGCCATATTGAAATCGATCGGCTAAGGAGCATGCAGCCATTTGAAACGGATGAGCCTTATTTGGCCGAGACGCTGGCAGAGTATAATCAACGCCTCGCAGAAACCGGTTGGTTTAGTTCTGTCTCGGTGCGCCCCCGTCTTGAGACGGCCCAAGAGCTGGTTATATCACCCTCCGGTGGCGGCGCCCCTTGGTGGAGTGAAGCAACCGCATCGCAGCCTGAGCGTCCCCGTGTCACTGCGGCTGCTTTAACCAGCGCACTAAGCCTTAATAAGCCTAGCGACACGCAACTGCCTATTGATGTCAGCGTCGAGCCTGCCGATCGTCATCAGTTTGAAGTGGGTATTGGTTACGCCACTGATGTCGGCCCGCGGTTACGCTTTGGCTGGGAGCAGCCGTGGATCAATCGTTACGGTCATAGTCTTGACCATGACCTCTATCTCTCCGCCCCGGAGCAGCGTTTTACCGGGGTCTATAACGTTCCCCTTGAAGATCCCCTTCGCGATAGCTATCGGCTTCAGTACGGTGTACGCAATATCGACGATAGCGATACCCAGTCGTTAGAGGCGACCGTCGAAGTGGCGCGGCGCTGGGAGTTTGATAATGACTGGGTTCAATCGATCTATTTCCGTACTACCTATGAGGATTTTGAACAGGGGGGCGAAGCCGATCAGGTATGGCTTTTCTATCCTGGCATTCAGTGGTCACGGACGCGCACACGCCCTCAGCGGTTTCCTTTATGGGGTGACCGCCAACAGCTCTCGTTAGAGTACTCGGATACTGTGTGGGGCTCTGACGCTCAGTTTGCTCGAATGACAGGGGATACCGAATGGATACGCACAATCGGCGATGATAATCGCTTCTTGGCGCGTATTAGTGTGGGCGCCATCGAAACCGATGATTTTGATAAGCTGCCCCCATCGTTACGTTTCTTTGCCGGCGGTGACCGCAGTGTGCGTGGCTACTCCTATGAAAGCCTCTCACCGCGCAACGAAGAGGGGCGTCTGCGTGGTGGACAGCAAATGCTGACCTCAACCCTTGAGTATCAGCGTCGCGTAACAGGCAATTGGTGGGGGGCCACGTTCGTCGATAATGGCGATGCCTTTGACAACTGGGGGCCGGATGATCTGAAAACCGGCGCAGGGGTCGGTGTGCGCTGGGTCTCGCCAGTGGGCCCTATTCGCTTTGACGTTGCTCATCCCTTTGACCATGAAGACCCTTGGCGTTTGCACTTTTCCATCGGACCGGAATTTTAGGAGAACGACTTGTCTCAGGTTGAACCATCTACGTCTGATAAGCGCCACAAATTATCTCCTAAACATCGCACGTGGCTGTTCATTTGGAGCCTTATACGCCTCGTGATCGTAGTGCCTATTTGGCTGTTTGGGATTGCAGCGTTAATCGTCGGGGGAGCGTTGTCGCCCTGGGGCACCAGCGTGTTGCTATCCCAAGGTGAGCAGCGTGATTTTTTTGCCTATTCGCATCATGAGGGCGGTCTGCTCGATCATTTTCAGCTTGAAGACTTTCAATTGGAGCTGGGAGGAACTCGCATTGCCGTCGATGAGTTTGAATTGCAGTGGGCGGATGACTGCGTGCTTTCCGGGCGGTTATGTATCGACACCCTCAGAGTGGTAGGCGCAGATATTCGGTTAGCGCCATCAAGTGAGCAGGCGCCGCCGGAAGACGAGGGCGCACCGCTGGCTATCCGCTTTCCATTCCCGATCGAGTTACGCTCGTTGCGACTTGATGACGTCAGTCTGCGACTTGCCAACGGTACCGAGGTTGAGTGGCAATCGTTAAGCTCAGCGGCAGTGGCCGAAGGTAATGAAGTACGTTTAGCGCCAACGCATCTAGAGCAGCCACGGGTCTTTTTGCCACCCTCAGCAGGCGTGTTGCTAACCCAAGGCGTTGAAACGCCGCTTTATGCCGAGGCCATTGATAGCGCTCTATTGCTTAATCAGTCCCCAGAAGAAGCGGTGCTCGCAGTCGAGTCACCCGAGGAGCAGCTTGAAGCCCGAGAGCGTCTGGAGTTACCCGATATCACGCTGCCAGTAGATATTCAACTGCCTGAATTCACCCTTAATGATTTCCGCCTGGAAGGGGCCGCTGAGTATCGCGTTGAACGTCTGCAGTTCGGGCTTCTCACCCAAGGCAGTGACGTTGAGATTAAGCAACTTTCTGTCGTGACGCCGGATGCTCAGGCGGAGTTAGCCGCAAGTGCCACGCTAACCGACAGCTACCCGCTTGAAGCGCGCTTAAACGTTGAGTTTTTCTTGCCAGAGCTGATGCCTGAACTCTTTCAGCAGCAGAGCAACGAAACGCTTGAGTTAACGCTTTCGGGCTCACTGGATGCACTCGAAGCGCAGCTAGATGCCACGGGCCCGATCAACGCGTCTTTGCGTGGTCAAGTGGATGCGTTAGCGCCTACGCTGCCTTTTCAACTGAATGTAAAAAGTGACCAAGTGCAGTGGCCGCTACCGGCCAAAACGCCAGAAACTGAAGGCGAGAGCACCGAGCAGAGCAGTTCAGACCAGGTCGATTCACAACAGGGCAATGCAGAGGGCGCAGACCCTTACGTAGTCGATGATCTGGATTTGCAGCTGACGGGCAATCTCAGCGATTATCGCGCCCAGCTCGCCATGGCCGTTGAAGGCCCCAGTCTGCCGCGCACTCAAATAGACTTAGCTGGCGAGGGGAATCTAGAGCAGTTTAGTTGGCAACCGCTCACCTTAGCTGTGGGTGAAAGCTCGCTACGCAGCGAAGGCAGTATTAACTGGCTAACGCCGTTACAGGTCAACGCCCGCATTCGCCTGGACCAGTTTGACCCTGCGCACTTCGTTGATCAGCTTGACGGCGATTTGGATGGCGATATTGAGCTAGCGCTTCGCCAACAAGAAGATCAATGGGCGATTAGTGTGCCCAACTTAGCCATTGACGGTGAATTACGAGAATACCCGTTAACGCTGCAGGCAGCGTTTGATGCTAACAGTAACCTGGAAGTGGATATTGATGAGCTGCTGTTTACCCAAGGTGATAATCGCGTAGAGGCAACTGGACAAATCAGTGAGCAGGCCATGTCGTTGAACGCGGATATTGCCTTGCGACAGCTGCAAACTCTATCGCCCGACTTAGCAGGCACTATTATCGGCACGCTAGAGGCTAGCGGTAGCGTTAATCAGCCGCAGTTAATCGCTGAACTACAGGGCAATGGCGTGCGCTTTGCTGAAAACCGTGTAGAGCAGCTCAGCTTAGAGGCCAATGTTGAGGGCATCGACGATCCCGCTCTCGATATTCAACTGGCCCTACAAAACGTTAATGCGGGCGGCCAGTCACTTTCCACCCTGCAAGCCAACCTCTCAGGGCGACTCTCTCAGCATCGGCTTGAGGTTGACGCTCAGGGAGCTGAAAACAACGTACTAAGTCGTGCATTGCTTGCCCTTGACGGCCGTTTTGACCAGCAGGCTCAGCTCTATCAGGCGCAAGTTACGCCGCTGGAAGTCGACTCTGATGCGGGCAATATTCGGCTCGAAGCGCCATTAGACCTGCGCTACAACATGGCCAATGGCCAAGCACGTTTGTCACCGTTCTGCTTGCGGCGCGAAGAGGGTGGCCTGGTTTGCTCCGAAGAGGACATCAATGCCTCGGCTCAACAGGGCAATGCGGTGCTCACGGTGCGTGAAGTACCTATGGAAATGCTGGAGCCCTTTTTGCCGGAAGAGTGGCAGTTGGAGGGCGACACAACCGCGGACCTCACCGCCAACTGGCGTAATGGAGGGGCTCAATGGCAGGCCAATCTGCAAGTTCTAAGTGAGCTGGCGATCACTGCGGTCAATGACTTCGGCCAACCCGTAGCGCTTCCTGAAATCAGTTTAGATGCTCAGATTGAGGCTAACCAAGCGCAGGCGGATGCTGATGTGGCACTATCCCTGGCTGAGGCGGGAAACCTGAACCTAACTCTATCGGTTAGTGACCCTATGGGAGTAGGAGAATTAAGCGGTGAGCTGCGCGCCGAGGGTGTGTCCCTTGAGCCGTATCGGCCCATGGTGGTAGGTATGGATCGGCTAGAGGGCGATCTCACCGGCAATGTTCAGATTAGTGGCACGACGACGCAACCTGATTTGCAAGGCCAGCTTGGTCTGCGTGGTATCAGTGTCAATGGCCCTGATATCCCTGTCGATGTTCAAGATGGTGAACTTGTAGTTGCCTTTGATGGCGAACAGGGCGATATCGACGGGTTTCTAGCAGCGGAGCGCGGACGTTTAGAAATAACCGGCGACGCCTACTGGCCAAGTGATGACGATTGGCGGATTGGGGTTGATCTCAATGCCGTTCAAGAGCCCATTTTGATTGTATTGCCGCAGTTTGGTCGCTTGGAAGCGGCGCCGGATATCCGCGTTCACGTGACGCCGGAGAGGTTGCAAGTCAGAGGCGATGTCAATCTACCCTGGGCACGGCTTGAAATTGGTGAAATGGGGTCCTCGGCTGTCTCGCCCAGCGGCGACGAGATCATTATTACCGAGCGCGATGATCGCCAGGCTGAAATAGAGGCCCAGCGAGCGGCCGCCAGCGGTAATGATCCAAGTGCCGCGGATGAACTGGCTGCTACCGGGATGGAGCTTGATGTTCTGGTGACGTTAACGCTGGGAAGCGATATGCAGATCTCGGCTTACGGCCTGGAGTCTGGATTGGGGGGGGCGCTTGAAATTCGCCAAAGCGGCGGAGCGTTACAGCTGTTTGGTGATGTGAACCTAGTAGACGGGCGCTTTCAGGCATTCGGACAAGACCTGCTCATTCGCCGCGGTGGGTTACTGTTCAGCGGCCCGCCGGCGCTGCCCATCCTCGACTTCGAAGCCATCCGTAACCCAGACATTACCGAAGATGAGGTGATCGCGGGCCTACGGGTAACAGGCAGTGCCGAAGAACCTAATGTGCTGATCTTTTCAGAACCGGCGATGGATGAGTCGCGCGCTTTATCTTACCTATTGCGCGGTCGTGCACCTGATGCTTCCGGCGGTGTTGACAGCGCACTGACAACGGCTTTGATAGGCATGTCATTAGGGCGTACTGGCGGTGCGGTTGGTTCGATTGGTGAAGCCTTCGGTATAGATGATCTAACTCTGGATACTGCCGGTGCTGGCGACAATAGCCAAGTTGCCTTAAGCGGGCAATTGACAGACGATCTTCGGATTAGCTATGGCGTGGGAATTTTCTCGCCAATTGCAGAACTAACTCTACGCTATACGCTATGGCGTAACCTCTATGTTCAGGCCGTGTCGGGTACCAGCCAAGCGGTAGATTTAATCTACACGTTCACCCGACCGGGTGATCCTGACATCATCCAACAGCAATAGGTAAGGACGATATGTCACTGTTTTCGAATACAGTTTCAAGTACGGTTTCAGGTGCGGACCGCGTGCTGCCTGGGCGAGACAAGCCTATTCAGACAAGCGATGTCCACACCATTAACGGTCACTCGCTACATCCTCCGTTCCCCAGTGGTTATGAAGAGATCGTCTTAGCGATGGGTTGCTTCTGGGGCGTAGAGCGGCTGTTTTGGCAGTTGCCGGGGGTTTATGTTACAGCGGCTGGCTATGCCGGTGGCGAAACGCGTAATCCTACGTATGAAGAGACCTGCACCGGGCGCACGGGCCACACCGAAGCGGTACGCGTGGTTTACGATCCGCAGCAAGTGGATATTGAAACCTTGCTGCAGGTGTTTTGGGAACAACACGACCCTACACAGGGAAACCGCCAGGGTAACGATATTGGCTCGCAGTATCGCTCAGCGATTTTTACCACCACTGAGGCTCAGCAAGCAGCCGCCGAGCAGAGCGCTGCAGCGTTTCAGCAGGCGCTCGACAAAGCGGGTAAAGGGCGTATCACTACCGAAATTAAACCGTTGGAAACATTTTATTATGCTGAGGCATACCATCAGCAGTATCTTGATAAAAACCCTGGCGGTTACTGTGGGTTAAAAGGAACCGGTGTTACTTGCCCAATCGGCTAAAAGCGTTTTTCCACCCGGCAACTTACCGACAGGAAGCCTCTATGCAGCAGCGCTATTCCTCGAACTGGGACTTCCTCCGTATCGCCATAGGCACTGCCTTGGTAGTGCTATGTGCGCCGCTTGCTTGGGCTGAAGAAGGGATGGAAAGTACGCTGGCAATGTCCGATGCCGTCAGCGATACACGCTTCACAAGCGAGCGCGAAGCTGTGGTATGGCGTCGTGAAGAGCTCAAAGATATCGAAAGCCTGGTGCGGCAACTGCGTTTTGACTTAGTTAACAATCAAGAAACTGAGGCTGCTGCACCACGACTCGCTGAGCTTCAAGAGCGCGCTACGGCAAGCAATCTACTACCCGCTTTTATCGCAGGCACCCATGGTGGTGGCTCCGAGGCGCGAACCTCTATTTGGGAAGAGTGGAATGACTTCTCCGCGGGTTTTATCGACCTCGAAGATAAAATTACTGCTTTAGTTAATGCAGCAGAGCAAGATGACCCGCGTAACTTAGCACGTGCGTTTTCAGAGGTCGGTGCGAGCTGTAAAAGCTGTCATCGCGCCTACCGCTACGACTAGCGAAGCGGCAGGCGTGGAGAAGATGTTTAGTCCCCTTTTTGGATACGATCAATGCGGTAGAGTGTTTCTACCTGTTCTAAGCCGGTAATGGTGCAATTGAGGTCTTTGACACGACCATCGCTTAACCCATAGACCCAGCCATGTACTGAGATTTGCTGGCCTCGCTGCCAAGCGCGCTGCAAAATCTTGGTACGGCACAAACTGTTGACCTGGGCCTTGACGTTAAGCTCACACATGCGGTCGATTTGATCTTCCAGCGAAAGATGGTCCAGCGAGTTGCGATGATGATTGTACTGCTCGCGTACTGAATGTAGCCAATAATCGACCACGCCGCATTCGCCTCCCATCATGGCTGCCTTAATGCCGCCACAACCATAATGACCGACAATCATAATATGGCTGACCTGAAGTACATCCACCGCATATTGAACCACCGAGAGGGCGTTCATATCCGTATGGTGAAGCAGGTTAGCCACGTTACGATGAACAAATACTTCCCCAGGAGGGAGCGCAATAATTTGGTTAGCGGGTACGCGACTGTCTGAACAGCCAATCCACAAATAGTCGGGATTTTGCTGATCGGAGAGGCGCTTAAAGTATTCAGGGTCCTCTTCACACATGCGCTCAGCCCAGGCTCGGTTGTTGTCCAGCAGGGTCGCAATAGGGTCAGACATAAAGTCTCCAGCAAGGTTAAATAGAGTTAAGTCGCTGATCGAAATGCGGAATATCAAATCCTAGTAAGTATAAGACATTGGACAGTATAAAATATCAGTAGATGGTTTTAACCTCCCCTAATAGTTAGTTCAACAGTTTTATATGGCCGTTAGGCGGCACGTATATTAACCCCACAGGAGCAAATGATGGCAGACGTTTCTGAATATGAGTACGACTTGCTGGTTATCGGTGCAGGCTCAGGTGGCGTGCGCGCCGCGCGTATGGCAGCAGCAACTGGCGCGAATGTAGCGATAGCTGAAGACCGCTACCTAGGCGGTACCTGTGTCAATGTTGGCTGCGTACCTAAAAAACTGTACTCCTACGCAGCCCATTTTCATGACAGCTTTGACGATGCAGCCGGGTTTGGCTGGCAATTACCTGGCCCTGCCAATTTTGATTGGGCGACGCTGCGCGATAACAAAATAAGCGAAATAAAGCGCCTGAACGCTATTTATCAGCGCCTATTAGAGGGTGCCGGGGTAACGCTGTTTAATGCTCGAGCAAGATTGGTCGACGCACACACGATCAAATTAACGAGCGAGCAAGGAGAAGTGACGGTGACCGCGCATAAAATTGTGCTTGCCACCGGCGGATGGCCGTGGGTTCCCAAATTTCCCGGTAGTGAATACGCCCTAGACTCAAATCAGATTTTTGATTTGGACACCTTTCCTAATCGGTTTCTGGTACTAGGCGGCGGCTATATTGCGGTTGAGTTCTCCAGTATCTTTAACGGGCTGGGTAGTGAGACGCACCTTATCTACCGCGGCGAGCTATTCTTGAAAGGCTTTGATCAACAGGTACGCGAATTCACCTGCGCCGAAATGGAAAGAAAGGGCGTTAATTTACACTTCAACACCAACATTGAGCGCATTGAGCCAAACCAAGGTGCCTATAACGTCCATCTCACTACCGGCGAAGTATTGGAGGTGGATGTGATACTGGCAGCGACTGGGCGTAGGGCCAATATCGAAGATCTCGGCCTTGACTCGCTTGGGTTGAGTGTAGATGAAACGGGCAAAATCCCTGTCAATGAGCGTTTTGAAACAGCGCTCCCGTCGATTTTAGCACTTGGCGACTTAATCGCTGGTCCTGAATTAACGCCCGTCGCGCTGGCCGAGGCGATGCAGCTTGTCGACTATCATTTTACGGAAAAAAACCCAGAACCCCTAGATTACACAACCATCCCAACGGCGGTTTTTTGCCACCCCAATATTGGAACCGTCGGATTATCCGAGGAAGAAGCACGGGAAAAATTCACCCATATTCGCGTTTACAGCACCGATTTTCGTGCCTTGAAGCACACGCTATCGGGTAGCCAAGAACGCACCTTAATGAAACTGGTGGTGGACGATGCAACGGATGTAGTAGTGGGCGCCCATATGGTAGGTGAGGAGGCGGGTGAAGTTATCCAGGGAGTCGCCATCGCCGTGCGTGCAGGCCTGACTAAGCATGATTTTGACCGCACTGTGGGTATACATCCTACCGGGGCGGAGGAGTTCGTGACGCTACGGACGCTTACGCGCACCTAGGCGCTGGTGTGTAAAATTAACTGCCTATATGTAAACCGCTGGGGCTTTAAATCTCAGCCTCATAACAAATAATTATGGAAGAGGGCGTAGGCAATAATATGATTTTTGAATTGGTAATAATCAGCTGTTATAGTAATCACCAAATTCGCAACAGCGAAGCATAACTATGAGCACGCCGATACAACCTTTTACGCCCTCTGCTGATCTTGCTCGACCGACGGTTGCAGATGCCGTGGTGGGTCATGCGGATATGCCGCTTTATATTCGCAAACCCAATGCGGACGACGGCTGGGGGGTATATGAGCTTATCAAGGCTTGTCCACCGCTGGATGTAAACTCTGCCTACGCTTATCTACTGCTCGCCACTCAGTTTCGCGATACCTGTGCCGTAGCTACTAATGAAGAGGGCGACGTAGTTGGTTTTGTCTCTGGTTACGTCAAGGACAACGCCCCAGATACTTTTTTCCTCTGGCAAGTGGCCGTGGGTGAAAAAGCACGTGGTACAGGGCTTGCGCGGCGTTTGGTAGAAGCGATTATGTCGCGCCCGGAGCTTGACGATGTGCACCATTTAGAAACAACCATCACGCCTGACAACCTCGCTTCATGGGGCTTATTTCGTCGGTTGGCCGCGCGCTGGCATGCGCCACTCAACAGCCGCGAATACTTCTCTACCGAACAGCTCGGTGGCGAGCATGACCCGGAGAATCTGGTTCGTATTGGGCCATTTCAAACCGACCGCATCTAATGCGGCTTTGAGCCTATGAGTCTCCAGCTCATGATTTTCCCGCTTATGCTGCTCATAGCAGCTAGTGCCTGAAAGGCAAAATGATTAACTAAGGAGGTCGCTAATGCAGACCCAGACGCTTGAACGCATGGAATCCAATGTACGCACTTATTCTCGTTCATTTCCGGTGGTATTTACCAAAGCGCAAAATGCGCGCCTGACCGATGAGAACGGCCGTGAGTACATTGATTTCCTCGCCGGCGCGGGCACTCTGAACTACGGTCACAATAATCCGCATATGAAGCAGGCAATGATCGATTATCTGTCGACTGACGGTGTCGTTCACGGTTTAGATATGTGGACTAATGCCAAACGCGATTATTTAGAAACGCTCGAAGAAATCATCTTCAAACCACGCGGGCTTGATTATAAAGTGCACCTGCCTGGCCCAACGGGCACCAACGCGGTTGAAGCGGCTATTCGTTTGGCGCGTGTTGCTAAAGGTCGTCACAACATTGTCACGTTCACCAACGGCTTCCACGGTGTCACCATGGGAGCGCTGGCCACCACGGGTAATCGTAAGTTCCGTGAAGCGACTGGTGGCATCCCAACCCAGGGCGCTAGCTTCCTGCCTTACGATGGCTACATGGGTGAGCATACCGACACCCTGGACTATTTTGAAAAGTTGCTGGGCGACAAGTCTGGTGGCCTGGATATTCCTGCTGGCGTGATCATTGAGACTGTACAAGGCGAGGGCGGTATCAACGTTGCAGGCCTGGATTGGTTGAAGCGTTTGGAGAGCATCTGCCGCGCTCACGACATTCTGCTGATTATTGATGACATTCAAGCTGGCTGTGGCCGTACCGGTAAGTTCTTCAGCTTTGAGCATGCGGGCATTACACCCGATATTATTACCAATTCAAAGTCACTTTCTGGATTTGGCTTACCGTTCGCCCATGTGCTGATGCGACCAGAGCTGGATAAGTGGAAACCGGGCCAATATAACGGCACCTTCCGTGGTTTCAGCCTGGCAATGGTAACGGCCACTGCCACACTAAAAAAATACTGGTCCAACGACACCTTTGAGCGCGATGTTCAGCGCAAAGGATGCATTGTTGAAGAGCGTTTCCAAAAGCTAGCGGCGCTACTTACCGAAAACGGTATGCCTGCCACTGAACGTGGCCGTGGCTTGATGCGCGGTATTGACGTGGTATCGGGTGATATCGCCGATAAAATCACCGGCAAGGCCTTTGAGCATGGCCTAGTGATTGAAACCAGCGGCCAGGGCGGCGAAGTAGTTAAGTGCCTGTGCCCGTTAACGATTACTGATGAAGATCTGCTTGAAGGCCTGGATATTCTCGAAATGAGCGTTAAGGCTGTTATTAGCGAGTAATTAGGCGTTAGTATTTGGTGCTAGGATAAAGTGTCAGTTAACGTATCCTGGTTAGAGATATCGCGGCTGGTAGTCGCCAGCCGCTTTGCAACGGAGTACTCCTATGATCGTTCGTAATCTTGAAGAAGCGCGCAAAACAGAACGTCTAGTGACCGCTGAAAACGGTAACTGGGATAGCACACGCCTTGTTCTGGCCAACGATAATGCTGGTTTTTCGTTCCATATTACCCGTATTTTTCCTGGTACTGAGACCCACATTCACTATAAAAACCACTATGAAGCGGTATTTTGCTACGAAGGTGAAGGTGAAGTCGAAACTTTAGCTGACGGCAAAATCTGGCCAATCAAAGCCGGTGATATTTACCTCCTTGATCAGCATGACGAGCATCTATTACGCGGTAAAGAGAAAGGCATGACCGTTGCGTGTGTCTTCACGCCGCCGATTACCGGCAATGAAGTTCACCAGGAAGATGGCTCTTACGCAGCATCAGAGTAAACTGTGTCGGCTGGGGCGACCCTAGCCGTTCAGCAGATCGACCACCGTAGACCAGTACGCGTCGCGAATGCGCGGCCACTCGAGCTTGACCCACGGCGTGTAGTTATCCGGATGCTCGGTCAATGCCACGTCGAGTAGTTCGGGCGACATAAAGGAGAAGTCGGCGATTTCGTTTGGATTACCCACCACCGGTGCATCCGAACAGGCTATGAATACCGAACAGAGCTCATGCTCGGCCCCGATGTCGCCGAACTGGGCTTGGTATTCGAATTTGTACAACCAGGTGACATCCGCGTCGACACCGATTTCTTCGTGCAACCGACGTTTAGCGGCCTCAGCTATGGTCTCGCCGCGACGCGGGTGGCTACACACACTGTTCGACCAAAATCCGCCCCAGAGCTGTTTGGACTCGGCACGCTGTTGCATCAACACGTCGCCCACACTGTTGAACAGGAAGATCGAGAACGCGCGGTGAAGAACACCCTCGCCAGCATGGGCTTGGGCCTTGAGCATGTGACCGAGCACATTATCGTCCGAATCGACCAAAATTAGCGGTTCATCGTCGAAGGAGACGATGTCGGCGACAACTGCATCGATACTCGTGCTCATGGCGTTTCCCCCCAACCGATATAGATTAAAACTTCCGCCATACTGCCTATGGCCGCGCTCATGCCCTTGCGCTTACGTCAGCAGGAGCGGGGCGGACGCGCAGGTCAGGACCCATGTGAGGCAGTATAATAGATACGTTCGCTTGTCGGCGTCGTGACCTTGCAGGCAAAGTGCACGGGCGGCGCAAGTCCAGGATAGAGCACCGATAATAACTGCAGCCAGCAAGCCTCTCCAATCATCTGCGCCGGACATGCGAGCCAGCACAAAATAAAAGACTGGCAGAAATATCATGAATACGGCGAAAAAACGACATATAAAAGCTCGGCCTAATACTATGGCCAGAGTGATGCGTCCAATAGCCCTGTCTCCCTTTATGTCGCGAACGTCTTCGATGACGTAGGCTAAAGTAAAGTAGGCTGACACAGCTAGAATCCAAGACCACGCGCTGGCATCAAGGCTGGTCGAAAGATGCCACCCGGTGGCGAACATTAAAACCTGACAGATGTAATTGCTTACAGGTTTCCACCACAGATAGCCTCGCTCAGGAGCCCAACGAGACTGCACCACGATGATAAATGGCCACAATAATGCCCATACCCAAAGGCCGAGAAGCCACACCATCACAATATATAAAACTGAGCCGATCCAGGCGCGCTGTTGTAGACTCTGAGGAGTGGCTAGGCCTGCTGGGATAGGGCGATATGGTTTGTTGAACGCGTCTTCTTTGAGTGAGTGGATTTGGCCCCAAGAATCATATACGTAAGCAAATAGAAATCCGATCACTAGGGCTTTACTAGCATTTTCCAATATGTCTGCGCCGCTCAGACCTTCGCCAATGCCAGAACTTAAAGCGAACAGGGATACGGGAAAGATGCCTATGGGCAAGTTGTCGCGGACCATGCGCCACGTAATAAGGGCCTCCGCGCGTATCCATTTCCGAGCCAGTGCTAATGTCGACGTACCGCTAACGCCTTGTTCTTCTGTCGTATTCATTAGTGTTATCCCCTGCGAGCCTCAATGACCTGCCGCGTGCGGCGTATTGTTCGCTGCTACATTTTCGTGGGGGGCGACGGGAAGTCGATGTTCCAGAACACGTCAAATGTCCCAATTCTTCGACATAATAGCCGTGTAGGGCATTCGAGACTGTTTGCGTGCTGTGCCTCAATTCGGCTGATGGATGTGCCAATTTCAGAACAGCCAAGACAGCTATTCATTGGATCCCTGCACCCGCGTTTCTGTTCCAGGCTGGTCAAGCCAGAAAGGTCTAGCACTTGGAATAAGATTTAGCACTTGGAATTATGCTCGGCTTCTTGCGATTTTGTTTTTAAGATAAGGATTATTAAGTTTTAACTTACCGTAGAAGGCCGCCGAGCTGATGTCAAGATACCGGAATTACCACTGTATTCGCATAATATATATTATGTTAAATAATACGGCTATCCATTTTGATGCATGCGATTTGGGTCCGTATCTTCCAAATTCTTTGTTTGAGCTCTCTCTCCAAAAATTCCAAACTAAATGACACCTTCCGCGCAATCCGGCGTGGTTTAGCATTGCAGTTTGCCATTAAGAAGAGAGTTTCATGAATAACATCTTATTCATTCACGCCAGCCCGCATGGTAAGTATGCGTTAGGCTATCGCTTGGCTCAAAAAATTCTGACAGAGGGAACATTCTCCAGGGTGAGTTTGGTAGAGCGTGATTTGCTAGCCGCCCCGCTGTCGCCTCTGACTCACCGTTATGCCTCTGCGCTGGCCAGCCACAACATCGGTGACAGAATTGATGCTGCCCTGACAGAGTCCGAGCAGTTGATTAGTGAGCTGGAACAGAGTGACCGTTTATTAATCGCGACGCCAATGCACAACTTCAGCGTACCGGCGGCGCTGAAGCTTTGGATAGATCATGTGGTGCGTGTTAACCGTACCTTTATCGCCTCGGCTGAGGGCAAGCAGGGATTATTGCACGATCGCCCGACCACTGTGCTGGTGAGCGCTGGTGGCATGTTGCAAGGAGATAACCCGCAGCCGGATTTTCTTACTCCCTACCTCACGCTTATTCTCAACACCATCGGTATCCAGAATATCCACTTCGTGTATCTGCAGGGTTTAGCGTTTGGTGAACCCGCTATCGCCAACGCATGGAACCAGGCACAGGCTGCACTGACCAGGGCTGGCGTACTGACTAACGAAATACCATAACGTGAAAGCCCAGCCTTTATGGCCGATAGCGAGCGACAAGCTCCGCCAGCTGCTGATAACCCTCTTCGAGTGCAGGGCTCGATAGATTGGTCATGCCCAAGAGTAAACCTTTTCGCACCTGGGTGTGCGTGGCATACCAGGGTGACAGCGGTGCCGGTGCCAAGTTAAAGGCCTTGGCAGCCTCGGCAATAGCAACATCATCTGCGTTATCATCCAGGGGAAGCAATAGTGACAAGCCTGCTATATTGTTCACTGAAGCCGATGGGCCCATGAACGCAAGCAGTGCATCCCGGCGCTGTATATATAAACGCTTCATACGCCGAATATGGCGCAAGTAATGACCATCGCGCAGAAACTCCGCAACAGCCAGTTGGCCAGGCAGTCCAGACGCTGGCGACAATGCGGCAGCCGTATCGCCAGCGCGCTCCGACAAGCTGGCCGGTACTACCATAAAACCCAGCCGCAAGCGTGGGCTGATGGTTTTACTGAAAGTGCCGATGTGAATCACCCTGCCGTCCCGATCCAGCGAGGCGAGTGCCGGTGTTGCTTGGCCCCTTAGTTGCAGCTCGCTTAGATAATCATCTTCGATGATCCAGCCAGCCTTTTCTTGAGCCCATGCTAGTAGTGCCTGACGCCGCTCCAGCGACAGCTGTACCCCCAAGGGGGCTTGCTGGCTTGGCGTCACAATCGCCAAGCGGGCATCCGCTGCCAACGCTATCCCCTGCTCCACACAAATCCCCTGATCATCCACAGGAACGGGAACCGCAGTATATCCTGCCAGCGATAAGGCGTGCCCCGTCAGCGGATAACCCGGATTCTCGACCCATACTCGGCGTGAATTCAACCGCAGCAAGTGCAATGTCAGGCCCAGCGCACCCGCATAACCATTGGTGATGATAATTTGGTCGGCAGAGCAAAGCAGCCCGCGGGACACGGCCAGATAAGCAGCAATTTCTTTGCGCAATACCCGTTCTCCGCGTGGGTCTGGATAACGCAGTGGCTCGGCCACCGCCTGTCGCGAACAGCGCAGCATGATGCGCGACCAATGCTTAAAGGGAAACCCGTCTTGTGCAGGCACGCCCACTTGAAAAAGCTTGGGTGCGCTATCCAGATCCTGATAAAGGTCAGGCAGTGGCAGGCGGGAGGCCGCAGCGAACTCTTTCGGCGCTGCGGGCAGCGCGGAGCTAACGAAGGTGCCCGCAGCCCCCTTGGAAATAACTAGCTGATCATCGTTTAGCCGATCATAAGCCGCTTTAATGGTGCCCCGCGAAACGCCCAATTGCGCCGCGAGATCACGCCACGAAGGCAGTCGCGCGCCCTCATACAAATGCCCCTGACGAATGGCATCAGCGATGCTCGATCGTATTTGCTCTGGAAGAGATTGCGCGCCTTGGCGATCAAGTGAAAAGCGAAGTCTGCTCATGGCGCTATGGTACATTAAAGTCCGTCATTCTTGGTGCTTTTTTTAGACCATGGTGTCGCTCACAATCACACCCTACACGACTTTTATCGGTCTGAATCTTTATGCTCGTTCTTTGTATTAGCCCAGAACGATTGAGCCAGGCCCGAACAATTTGCCAAAAGGATCAAACCAATGCGGATAACAAACACGCGGTTTTCAGTTGCGTTACTGCTCGCCATGTTGGTCGGCTACGTTGGGCCGGTGCCAGCGAGCGAACCCGCCGATCAACAAGAAGCCGATCAAACCTATGATCAGGACGCCGATGGTGAACAGCGTGCCAGAGCGGCTGGCGAGTCGCTAATTGGTCAACCTGGTCCCGAGCTGAGCGTTACCACGCTGGATGGTGACATCATTGATCTCAGTGCGCTGTATGGTGTCAAGCCGGTGTATATAAAGTTCTGGGCAACCTGGTGCGTGCCCTGCCGTCAGCAGATGCCGGGGTTCCAGGCCTTCCAGGAAGCGCATGGTGACGACGTTCAAGTCATCGCAGTGAACACCGGTTACGCTGATACCGAAGAGTCTGCACGTGAGTATCGTGAGGAAATGGGCCTGACCATGCCTATCACGGTGGATGACGGCACGTTGGCCGAAGCACTGAATCTACGCGTCACCCCGCAGCACGTACTGATCGATCGCAGTGGCCACATCACTCACATTGGCCATCGTGACGATCAAGCGCTGGAAGAGGCGCTACAGGCAGTGCTGGAACCCACTGACTTAAACTCAGCAATAACCGAAGGAACCGCTGTCGAGGATATCGACACCAACGCCTTAAAGGTAGGC
The DNA here is from genome assembly GCF_031010195.1 of Halomonas sp. SpR8. Classification (GTDB taxonomy): domain Bacteria; phylum Pseudomonadota; class Gammaproteobacteria; order Pseudomonadales; family Halomonadaceae; genus Vreelandella. The sequence continues at coordinate 121,454 of NZ_JAUAMC010000008.1, forward strand.
GATGAGGTTACTGATTTAAACGTTACCACGCGTGACGGCGATACCATCGACCTGACCCGAGCAGCGACAGATAAGCCACTGGGTGTGGTGTTCTTTGCCACGTGGTGCGAGTCTTATCTTGCCGAGAGCCAGCCGGACACCTCCGCCGCTTGCCGCCGCGTGCGCGAAACCGTCAATCAACTGAGCAAAGACCAAAACGTACAATGGGTGGGCATTATTTCTGGCCTTTGGACCAAAGAGTCGGATGTCGAAAGCTATCTTGAGTCCACCGAGACGGCGATTCCCGTACTGCTCGACGCCGACGGCGAAATACACCGTCGCTTCGGCATTCAACAGATACCAACCGTTGTGTTAATCGATACCGACGGCAAGGTAGCCGAAAAGCTAGGGCCACAAGATACCGCATTAGCCGAATCCGTCGAGCGCATCAGCCAATAACCCTCATGGAGCAGCCCGTCTCAAGCGGGCTGATAGCCAATGCCCCCATTCCTTTACCGCTACTGTGTCCTCTTTTGTCTGGCTTGCGTGTTGATACCTCAACTCGGCGCTGCTCAGGAGTTTCCCGGCACCTCGGGCGAGGTACTGATCACGAACAGCTTGATAGCGGAAACGGACCAACCCGCAGCCGGCACTTCCAGCACGTTAGCTGTTTTCATGGAGCCGCAGTCGGGGTGGCATGGGTATTGGAAACAGCCGGGCAGCATTGGCCTGGCACCTCAGTTCGACTGGCAATTGCCGGATGGTGTCAGCGTGGGCGATGCCGCCTTTCCAGTGCCGCATACGCTGATGACCGGCGACCTGATGAATCATGTCTATGAGCATCCTTATGCGCTATTGCTACCCGTTGAAATAGATGCCTCGGTGGCGTCGGGAACGTCACTGCCAATCAGCGTCTCTTTCAACTATCTTGCTTGCCGCGCTGACGCCTGTGTTCCCGAACAATCAACGCTTGCCATTACCCTCACCGCAGGCGATGGCCGCATTACAGATGAGCGCAAGGCGCGCTTCGATGAATGGCGCCAGAAACTACCCAGGCCACTAGGATCACAAGCCAGCTTCGTGACGAACGACGATAACCGGCTGCGTGTCAGTATTCCCCTTCCCGCTAGTGTCGAACTCAACAATCCACACTTATTTGTTGCCACCGACAACATCGTGGATCCCGCGGCTGAGCAGATATTCAGCCGTGAAGACGATACGTTGACGGTCGAAACCAAGTTGTCCAAATCCTGGTCGGCAAGTAGCCCGCCTAGCGAGTTCGAGGCGCTGTTGTCATTGGGCACCGGTACCGGTTTGTCACTGGTTGGCCATAGTGGTGGAACGCCTGCGGCGATTGAAAGCGGGTCTCAAAGCTCTTCCACCGCAAGTGCCGCCAGCGTACAAAGCAGTTCTACTCTATTACTGACAGCATTTCTCGGCGCCATACTGGGCGGCGTTCTGCTCAATATCATGCCCTGCGTTTTTCCAATTCTGAGTCTCAAGATACTTAGCCTTGCGCATCTATCCGGTGGTGAGCGCGAGGCCCGGCGCGAGGCGTTAGCCTATACTGCCGGTGTGGTTATCGTTTGCTTACTACTTGGCGCAACGATTATTGCCCTGCGCGCAGTGGGTACTCATGTTGGCTGGGCATTTCAACTGCAAGACCCGCGAGTTATCGTGGTGCTGACACTGTTGACCGTCGCCATCGGTTTTAATCTGGCAGGCCTTTTTGAGCTGGGCTCCATCAATGCCGGTGGCGACTTGGCAAGCCAGGACGGCGTGGCTGGTGCATTCTGGACAGGCGTACTGGCCGCCTTCGTCGCAACGCCTTGCTCCGGCCCGTTTATGGCCACGGCTCTTGGTGCCGCCTTGGTACTCCCCGCGTTTGCCGCCCTGACGGTGTTCGCGGGCCTGGGTTTGGGCATTGCCCTGCCGTTTTTGCTGCTTGGTTTCGTGCCGGTGCTGCGTCGCCTCCTTCCTCGCCCGGGCCCTTGGCTTGCCAGCTTCCGGCATATCATGGCCATCCCCATGTTCCTAACCGCTCTAGCCTTGGCTTGGGTGCTTGGCCGCCAGCTCAGTAACAACGGCATGATTGCGAGCCTCGCTCTGATCTTGTTGCTGGCGATAGGGCTTTGGTTCACCGGCCTGCGCCAACGAAGCGCTAAGCAACTGAGCTGGCTTCCGGCAGGACTAGCGGCCGGGCTCGCGTTAGCAGGAAGTGTCCTCGTCCCTGGCTCTTTTGCCCAGCAAGAGGAGGAGGTCAATGCGCAGGTTAGTTCAGCCGAAACACGCCTACTCGACTTCGACGCGGCCCGCTTGAGCGAACTTCGGCAACAGGAGCACGCCATCTTCGTCTACTTTTCCGCAGACTGGTGTGTCACTTGTAAGATCAACGAACAGCGAGCCATCGATATACCCAGCACGCAGCAGGCATTCGAGCAGGCGGATGTGATCACAATGAAGGGCGACTGGACCAATGGCGACCCCACCATCACCGCTTTTCTGGAGCAGCACGGTCGTTCAGGGGTGCCTCTCTATTTATGGTACGCCCCAGGCGAAACAGAGCCAGACGTTCTTTCACAGATCCTCGCGCCCAATGTTTTACCTACGCTAGCGAACAAGTCTGATTAACTCCCCCCCCCCCTTTCTGGTAATCCCCTCTTTTTAAAGGAGGCAACCTGTTTTTGTAGGGGGATTACTCTACAATTATTCCCTGTCAGTTCATGCGTTGACACAAATCCAGCTGTACGAACAAACTTCATGCAACAACATCTTTTTTGATTCTGTTAATATCATTGGCTTCCTTTCTTCGGTCAGGCTCATGAACCTAGTCACCGTGCATGATTTAAATTAAATAAACTATGTGTTTGAAATTAGACGTTCAAAAGCCGCTATGGCGTTGGACACTAGTCTCCCTTCTCCTTATCATTCCCCCACCTATTGTCCAAGGATATCTCATGTTATGCGCCCAGGTGTTTTGTGGCTAATAGCTGGCTTGTCGCTTTCGATCGCTGGCTGCGCAACTACCCAGCCCGAATCCAATGCCCCGCCACCTTTAAGCGAAGCCTCTTTTAATTCCCGAATTGTCGAGTTGGAGATCCAGTTAGCCCAGCAATGCGACTCCAGCGCTGAGCTACAGGAACGCCAGTTGAACCAACAGCAAGTGCTGACCGCCGATATGCGCGAAGTAGGCAGTCTGCTGCGTTATTTGCGTCAAGATGTACAGCAGTTGGAAGCGCGCGGCGATGAGCCCGTCATTATTCGCGAAGAGTGCGAAATTGATGAGACCTTAACCACTAAAACACTGCTGGGTCGCAGTGAATGGGTGGGCTTGCCGAGCCTGGGCACTTATCTTAAGGCACGGATTGATTCAGGTGCCAACACTTCATCGCTTTCAGCCTCCGATATCACGCGTTTTGAACGTGATGGCGAAGACTGGGTGCGTTTCAAGTTAGCCCTTAACGATGACGATGTGGTGGTTGAGTCACAGCGTGACGAATGGATCGAGGCGCCTATTGTGAGGCGTGTACGTATCTTACAAGCCTCTGGAGAAGATTCACGCCCTGTGATCTCACTGCTTATGACGTTAGGCCCGATTCGTGAAAACGTTGAATTTACCCTCAATGATCGCTCGCATCTGGATTACCCCGTGCTGCTTGGGCGCCGCTTTTTGATGGATATTGCGGTGATTGACGTCGCCGACACCTATTTATATGACCGCCCCGAGTTTCCTGGTGGCGAGCCAGCCGATGAAGCTGCTGAAGATGAAGCAGTGGATGAAGACGATACCGAAGAGTAACTGTTCTCCCCTGGCGCTTTACACTGAAAGGAATCTCCATGTCACGGTTAATGTTTTATATTATTGTCGGCCTGCTATTGGTCGTGGGTATTGCAACCAGTGTGCATCGCCATGTGCAGTTTGAGATCCCCTGGCTGCCTGGAGAGCAGCGCCAGGTGTGGGAAATTGAAGCCGGCATTAACTTTAATGCTCAGGGCGGCCCCGTCGAAGTCGACATGGCGTTGCCTTCGCATCAAGCAGGCTATCGGGTGTTAACTGAAAACACGGCATCATCAGGCTATGGGCTTGCCTATCGGTCAGATGAACTAGGCCGCACCGCCCAGTGGACAATTCGCGAAGCGGCAGGAAGCCAAACCCTCTACTACTCGGTTCAGATGCTGGTCTCGCAAGATGCCCGCTCGCCGGTTCAGACACCACCTGAAATGACGCCTGCAACGCCATGGGAAAGCCCCTATGACAGTGCCGCCGAACAATTAATTGAGCAAGCATGGGCGCAAAGTGCCAATAACGTCACTTTTGCTCGTGAGCTGATTCGTGATATCAACGGTGAGCGACAGGAAGAGAATGCCCGGCTGCTGCTATCACAAGAGAGCCCGGCTGCGTTAGTGGTGCGTCTGCTCAACCAAGCGGGTGTGCTCGCACGAGAAGTCAGTGGCCTGCTGCTGGAAGATGGTCGCCGTCGCCAAACACTCAGCAGTTGGGTTCAGGTATTTGATGAAACTGGTGAGCAGTGGGAGATTTTCAACCCGTTGACCGGTGAGCAAGGTAAGCCTGACAACCTGTTGTTATGGGAAACCGGTGGCCGTGCCGTACTCGAAGTGCTGGGTGGCACCAACTCGCGGGTTACCTTCTCGATGATGACCCACGACCAGCCAGCCTCAGCGGCAGTGCGTAACCATTATTCAGAAGACACGCTGCTGAATTTCTCGATTCACAGTCTGCCGTTGGAAGAGCAAGCCCTGTTCCAAACCATTCTGCTGATACCAATTGGCGCATTGATGGTAGTATTTTTAAGGGTGCTGGTTGGCATCAAAACGTCCGGGACGTTTATGCCGGTGCTGATCGCCCTCGCCTTCATTCAGACCACTCTGCCGACGGGCTTGATTGGCTTTCTGCTCATTGTTGCCGTGGGGTTGGTGATTCGTAACTACCTCTCCTATTTGAATTTACTATTGGTGGCCAGGGTGTCGGCGGTGATCATAACGGTCATTGCGATCATCTCGATATTTACCGTCTTGGCTTACCGGATGGGGCTCAGCGCAGGTTTAACGATCACCTTCTTCCCGATGATTATCCTTGCTTGGACTATTGAGCGGATGTCGATTCTATGGGAGGAAGAAGGTCCTAAGCAGGTGTTAATCCAGGGCGGTGGCAGTTTGATTACGGCTATCCTGGCCTACTTGGCAATGAATAACCCTTGGGTGCGGCACATCACATTTAACTTCCTTGGCGTTCAGCTGATATTGATGGCGCTCATTCTATTGCTGGGCAATTACACGGGCTATCGTCTGCTAGAGCTGCGACGTTTCAAACCAATTACTGATGATGAGAAACCCTCATGAGCTGGTTGAAAAACTGGGCCTGGCCCACGCACTTGCGTGAAAAAGGTATCATTGGCATGAATCGACGCAATATTCGCTATATTGGCCGCTATAATAGCCGTCGCCTTTATCCATTAGTGGACGATAAGCTCAAAACTAAATTGCTGGCCCAGCAGTATGGGATTACCACGCCAGAACTTATCGGTACGGTCACCACCCAGTTTGGTGTCAAGCATATTGGCGAGATGCTCACCGGCCACGCTGGCTTTGTCATCAAGCCAGCCAAGGGCAGCGGCGGTAAAGGTATATTAGTGATTGAAAAGGTAGAAGATAATACCTTTATCAAGCCCAGTGGGGCGCATCAGTCGCTTACCGATGTTGAGCGGCATGTGTCGAATATTCTATCCGGCCTCTATTCATTGGGCGGCTCGCCTGATGTGGCGGTTATTGAAACGCTGATTAATTTTGATGAAAGCCTGATGGACTACACCTATGAGGGCGTTCCCGACATCCGGGTCATCGTGTTCAAGGGCTATCCTGTGATGGCCATGATGCGCCTCTCCACCGCGGCGTCTGATGGTAAAGCTAACTTGCACCAGGGTGCGGTGGGCGTTGGTTTAAATATTGCCTCAGGTGCTGCTTTGAGGGCCGTTCAGTTTGACCGCCCCTGCTTTAGCCATCCCGACACCGGGCACGATTTGGCCAGCTTAGTAGTGCCTCAGTGGGAAACGCTGCTCAACTTGGCCGCCGGCTGCTATGAAATGACCGGGTTAGGTTATCTTGGTACTGACATGGTGCTCGACCGCAACCACGGGCCGATGCTGCTCGAATTGAACGCGCGGCCAGGCTTGGCTATTCAAATGACCAACGGTGAAGGCTTGCGCCGCCGCCTTGACCTTATTGAGCGTCAGCCCGACGGCGTGCCAGCCAAAGAGCGTGTGGCCTTTGCCCAGCACCACTTTGCTCGCCAAAGCGAGCTGGTAGAAAGCCCTGACACCACCTCCGCCAGCGCGTAGACTAGGCTTTTACCAAGCCTAGGCTGAATAACGTCCAGCGAGTTGCCCATGACCCAAGCGAATATAATACTGCAGCAGGCTGAGTCTCAGTGCCATATTAATGGGGTAAGATTCACCCCTATTCGGCGACGCGTGCTCGAACTGATTGCTGAAAATGGCGGTGGACTGAAAGCCTATGATCTGCTCGACAAGCTATCCACCGAGCATGCGGCGGCTCGCCCGCCAACGGTTTATCGTGCATTAGAGTTTTTGATTGATCAGGGCTTAGTGCACCGTATCGAGTCACAAAACTCCTACGTAGCGTGCGCCTGCCCAGAACATGTTCATGGTTTTCAACTATTGATCTGCCGTCGCTGTGGCTATGTGGAAGAGCTGCATTTAGATGAGATCAGTGACCAGCTGGCGGCGCTGGCAAAACGCCAAGGCTTTAACGTTGAGCGCCAAACCATTGAGCTGCAAGGGCTCTGCCAAGACTGCCGAACAGCTACCGCCTCAGACAGCTAGCGAGTAATAACCCATGTCTCAGTTTGATCATGTCGCGCCCGAGGCTTTATTTAAACAATTGGAGCGCGCAACTCCCCAAGATAGCCTGCCCGCTGTCGCCACCCTACTGGCGGCCGTCCGCTTTAACGACGACGGTTTGATACCGGCGATTGCCCAGCAGCACGACTCCAAAGACGTGCTGATGATGGCATGGATGAACCGTGAAGCCTTGGAAGAAACCTTAACCACTCAGCGGGTCTGCTACTACTCGCGCTCGCGGCAAAAGCTCTGGCGCAAAGGCGAGTCATCGGGCCAGCAGCAGCAGTTAGTATCCGCGGCGCTCGATTGCGATGGCGATACGCTTTTACTGCAAGTTGAGCAAACCGGGCCTGCCTGTCACACTGGTCGGCGTAGCTGTTTCTATATTGCTGTGGATGATGGTAAGGCGGCGATCACTAGCACACCGCTGATTGATCCTGACCAACTCTACGGCAACAGAACCTCGTCTTAATTATGAATTTTCGCTGGCTTTCTTCATGGCGTTCAGGTCCGCGTTGGGCAGTAATGAAGGTGATGATTGGTTGCATCAGGGTTTATCAGTACACGCTTAGCCCACTGTTAGGCCCTCGCTGCCGCTTCTGGCCTAGCTGTTCGTCTTATACCATTGAAGCCATTCAGGTCCATGGGCCATTTAAAGGTGGCTGGATGGCGGTTAAGAGAATCGTTAAGTGTCACCCGGGCAACCCAGGTGGCATGGATCCGGTACCCGGTGGCCGCAGTGAGCGGCTTTGCCAGGAGGATGAGCAAGAGAATCAGCAAAAGAGTGAGAGAGTATCACCCCCTCCACCCTGTTGTGATCATCACTCCCGTTAAACCACTTTTGGTTAGTTCTGCTGGGCAACCTGGTAAATCTTCTCCAACATGGCGTGTAAACCATTGCTGCGCGTCGGCGAAAGGTGCTTATCCAAGCCCAAGTCCGCCAAAAAATGCGGTTCGGTCGCGCGGATTTCAGCCGCGGTGCGATTGCTGTAAATTCTTAGTAGGACGGCAATCAAGCCGGAAACTATCGCCGCATCGGAGGTCGCTTTAAAAACCAGATTATCGCCCTCCTCTTCGTGGCGCATCCACACGTTTGACTGGCAGCCCTGAATCTTAAACTCTTCGGTTTTCCATGCCTCAGGGAAATCAGGTAACTGCTTGCCCATATCGATAATGTATTGATAACGATCCATCCAGTTATCAAATATTTCAAAATCTTCAATCAGCTCTTGCTGGGCCTGCTCGGCGCCGGAAGTGCTCATGGTGTTTCCTTCTGCTGGGTATTTTTAACTAACGTCTTCAACTCAATCTACCCCATTATAACGGCTCGACGAGGGCTTGAGGGGCGTTGTCTCAGAATTGGTTAGCCGATGGCGCTGCTGTTCGCGGTGCCACTCACTATCTTCGTTATGTAAATAGCGTGAGGTGGTATCGAGCCGCGCGTGACGGGCGCTCTCGGCCAGGTGGCGCAAGCTGATACCTGCCTGAGCTTGGTGGGTGATGGAGGTGTGGCGTAACCAGTGTGGCGTCGCTTGGCGCAGCGCAGAGACATATTCAGGCGTGCCCCCGTTGGCTTCAAGGAGGAGTGCTGCCTGCTGAAACGTCGCTTTAATAAGACGATAAAGCTGATTATGACCAAGGCCTCGCTGACCGTCTAAGGCTCGCAGCGCAGGGGCTGTGGCTTCTAACGAGCTAGGGTATTTAGACAAGCCCAATGTCTGGCGCCACTCGGTTAGGCACTCGAGCATGTCCTCAGGTAACGGAATGCGCGCCACCTTACTGCCCTTACCCACCACGTGCCACCACCAGCGCCCTTCGCTGCGCTGGAAATCGCCCATATGCGCATCTGCCATCTCGCTAATGCGTGGTGCGAGCAGATAGGCAAAGCCAAAAATAAATCGCCGCCTCGCCTGTTCAAACTCGCCGCGACTGCCCTTCTCTATTGATGGTCTATTGAGCCACTGCCATAGCCAAGCCCAAAGATCACTCTCTAGATAGCGTTCAATGCGTGGCGTTTGATTATTTAAGCGCCGCGATTTATCGCGCATAAGGCGAAACGGATTGTGGCTAACCCATCCAGCCTCGACTAACCAAGCGAACATCCCTTGCAGAATGACCAGGCTCTGGCGTCGACTAGCAGGCGATAAAGCGCCGCGAAATGGCCGCCATGCAGGGTGCGCGCGCGGTTTCGAAGGGCCCACCCACTGCTCCCTGGGCTGAGGGTCGGCCAAAAAGGCTTCAAATTGGCGGAGGGCTTCACGATTTAAGTCGGCCAGCGACAGCCGTTGACTCGCTAGCCATAGCAAAAGCCGCTCCGATTCACGGCGATACGCTTTCCAGGTTTGCGGGCTGTCAGTGTACTCATCAAGCCACGCCATCACCGCCTGGGCATCGTTTTGGGCATCAATTCGCGCGCTCAAAAGCTCATCATTGCCTGCTTTTTCAAGCATTGATGGGGTTTCTAAGCTAGCGGTCAGCTTATTTGCCATTGCTAAAAGCCCTCTTCGCTGCCTGTTTAAAATGACGCTCAAGTAGCGAAGTGTGACGCTGTAGCGATAGAAATTCAAGATAATACGGGTAATCTTGAATTTATACGGCTATTGATAAATATTATTACGTTTTATGTATTACGTAATATTGCCTTTTGGTTAGTCAGCGCTGACAATAGAGGCATTAAATACCGCAAAGAAGGAATCACCCATGGCCCGCAACGGCATTCAATACAGCGACGTTCAACAAGCCATTGATGCACTGCTCGCCCGTGGTGACACGCCTAGCGTTCAGCGCATTCGTGATGTTTTGGGCACCGGAAGCTTTACGACGATCAGCGATCATTTTCGCCAGTGGCGCAGCGAACGAGAGCAAAATCGTGATGTGCCGCCGCCCAAGGGTGTTCCTGAAGTCGTTGTGACGATGGCGAGTGAGCTGTGGCGGGAAGCGCAAGAGGTGGCCAATCAAACCCTGCTCCACTATCGCGAGGATGCTAATCGTCAAGTGGAGGCTGCCCAGCAGCTCGCCGAAGAGGCTAAGCAGCAGGCGGCAAACGCTGAACAGCGTGAAAGCGCCCTTGCTGAGCATTTACGCCATATAGACCAGCGCATGGAAGCGCTAAGCCGTGAATTGGCGACCAGCCAAGCGAGCGAAAGCCACTGGCAGCACTTAGCCGAGGAGGCACGACGAGATGCTACCCAGTTAAAACAAGTACAGCAGCAGTTAGAGACTCAGACTGAGGCGCAGCGGAAGGCTCATAATCAAGCCCTCAGCGAGCAGCAAACAGAATTTGAACAGCGACTTACACAGGAAGAGCAGCGCCACGAGGCGGCGGAAGGCAGACTGATGGCCATGCTGGATAATGCCCAGCAGGCGCGCGCCCTAGAAGAGAAGAACTACCAAAAACGGATACAGCAAGGTGAGCAGCGTATTGAGGCATTGAGCCAAGAGCTAACCGCCAAACAGCAGGTTGTTCATCAGTTGCAGCTAGATGTCCGCGAGCGGGAGCAGCAGCTTACTGCAAGCCAGCAAAAAATGACCGCGCTGGAGAAGCAAGCTGAGTCATTAAGCCAGCAAAATGAGCAGGCGCAAGCGGCGCTAACTCGACAGGCCGAGCAGCAAGCAGAGCGTGAAGCGGCGCTACAACAGGCATGGCAAGAGAAGCTCTGGAGTCGCATGGAAGCACTACAAACGCAGCTAACAGCGCTTCCCGATACACTTTCAAAACAGAGAAATGAGGATAGTGGCGCTAAAAATTGAACAATCCTAAGGCATAAAAAAGCCCAGCTACCGAAGCTGGGCCTTGGCTCTAGATAGCGAGTTTAGCGGTAGTAAGCGTTGGTCGTATCGGTATGGTCGGTGACATCGCGAATACCGGCAAGCTCGGGAATGCGCTCCATCAGGGTTTTCTCAACGCCGTCTTTCAGGGTTAAATCAACCGCTGCACAGCCCTGGCAACCTCCACCAAAGGCTAAGATGGCGTATTGTTCCTCAGTAAGCTCCACCAGCTTGATTTCGCCACCGTGGGCCGCCAGACCTGGATTGATTTCGCTGTAAAGCACGTAATTAACGCGGTCTTCCAGCGGGCTGTCGGCATTTACCTTGGGCATCTTGGCGTTGGGCGCTTTGATGGTTAGCTGGCCACCCATGCGGTCGGCGTTGAAATCCACCACCGCCTCTTCCAAAAAGGCGAGGCTATTTTTGTCGAGAAAGACGTTGATTTTCTCGAGCTCCAGTAGCACATCAGTAGGTTCTTCTTCGCCGGGACGGCAGTAAGCCAAGCAGGTTTCCGCGTAGGGCGTGCCCGGCTGAGTAATAAAGATGCGTACAGCAATACCTTCAACGTTCTGCTTTTCCAGCAGTTCTGACAGGTACTCTTGCGCGCTGTCCGTAATATCAATACCTTGGGTATCGACTTTAGTTTCTTTTTCGCTAGTCGTGGTCATGAGGGCTGTCTTCCTCCCGTGGTAGTGGCGGCGCCACTTCACATGTCATTTGTCCCTATGGTAAGCAAAACGGCGCGCTGACACAATCCCGACTGTTTTAGTCGGCTATTTTAATTATCTTTCCTTATGCAGCGGATAGCCTTCCCAGGGGCGCCTTTTGCCCTCCCTTTTGTTATCATTATGCGCCTCTAAACGACAGATGCTGCTTTTTCCGACGATAACAACATCCCCTTTGACGACTGTGACGCTGGAGAACTCCCCCTGCCATGGCTGATAGTGCTTTGATCGCGACCCTCACCCAACGCCTTGCCGAACGTATCCTGATTCTGGACGGCGGCATGGGCACCATGCTGCAGAATGCTCAGTTAAGCGAGGAGGATTTTCGTGGCGAACGGTTCAGCGATTGGCCTTCGGATCTCAAAGGGAATAATGATCTGCTCGCGCTCACCTGCCCCGATGTGGTCAAGCGGATTCACCGCGACTACCTGGAAGCTGGTGCCGACATTATTGAGACCAACACCTTTAACAGCACTCAGCTGTCACAGTCCGATTACGGCATGGAGTCGCTGGTGGTTGAGCTCAACCGCGAATCAGCGCGCCTGGCTCGTGAAGTATGCGATGCGGTGGCCGCTGAAACCGGCGTACCCCGCTATGTTGCGGGTGTATTAGGCCCCACCTCGCGCACCGCCTCGCTCTCGCCGGATGTGAATGACCCCGCCAAGCGTAATGTCACCTTTGATGAGTTGCGCGAGAACTACTATGAAGCCGCCGAAGCGCTGATTGCGGGCGGTGCCGATCTGATCATGATTGAAACCATCTTCGATACGCTCAACGCCAAAGCAGCGATCTATGCCCTTGAAGAGCTGTTCGATGCCCGCGGTGAGCGTTTGCCGGTAATGATCTCCGGTACGATTACTGATGCCTCGGGCCGCACGCTTTCGGGTCAAACCACAGAGGCTTTCTGGAACTCGGTACGCCATGCTCAACCCCTCTCGGTAGGCTTAAACTGCGCGCTGGGCGCCGAAGAGTTGCGCCCCTACCTGGAAGAGCTCTCTACCAAGGCTGACACCTTTGTCTCCGCGCACCCCAATGCGGGCCTGCCTAACGAGTTTGGTGAGTATGACCAAACACCGGAGGAGATGTCGGAAATCGTCAGCGAGTTTGCCGCCAGTGGGCTGGTCAATATTATCGGAGGATGCTGCGGCTCGACGCCTGAGCATATCCGCGCGATTGCCGACTCTGTGCGCGATATGGCACCACGGGTAATCCCTGAGCGCAGCCGCGCCTGCCGTCTGTCCGGTCTAGAGCCGTTCAACATTGAAGCTGACTCGCTGTTCGTCAACGTCGGCGAGCGCACCAACGTCACCGGCTCGGCACGCTTTAAGCGCTTGATTGTGGAGGAGGACTTCACCACCGCGTTGGAAGTCGCTCTTGAGCAGGTCGAGAGCGGCGCCCAGGTCATCGATATCAATATGGACGAGGGCATGCTCGAGTCCAAGGAAGCCATGGAGCGCTTTCTTAACTTGATCGCTGGTGAGCCGGATATCGCCCGTGTACCAATTATGATCGACTCCTCCAAGTGGGAGATCATCGAAGCGGGATTGAAGTGCGTTCAGGGCAAGGCTGTGGTGAACTCCATCTCACTCAAGGAGGGTGAAGCCGCTTTCCGCGAACAGGCCACCAAGTGCCGCCGCTTTGGCGCCGCCATCGTGGTTATGGCCTTTGATGAAGAGGGCCAGGCGGATACCTTCGCGCGCAAAACCGAAATCTGTCAGCGCGCCTACCGTCTGCTAGTCGATGAGATCGGCTTCCCCGCCGAAGATATCATCTTCGACCCCAATATCTTTGCTATCGCCACGGGCATTGAAGAGCACAATAACTACGCGGTCGACTTTATCGAAGCGACCCAGTGGATTCGTGACAACCTGCCCCATGCCATGGTTTCCGGCGGCGTGTCCAACGTCTCGTTCTCGTTCCGTGGCAATAACCCGGTACGCGAAGCGATTCACTCAGCTTTCCTGTACCACGCCATTCGCGCGGGCCTCACCATGGGGATCGTCAACGCGGGCCAGCTCGCCGTTTATGACGACCTGCCTGCCGAACTGCGCGAAGCGGTTGAAGATGTGGTGCTTAACCGGCGTAGCGACGGCACCGAACGGCTGCTGGATATTGCCGACAAGTATAAAGGCGACGGTAGCGGCGCAGTCAAGAAAGAAGACCTGGAGTGGCGCAGCTGGCCGGTTAACAAGCGTATTGAGCACGCGCTGGTGAAAGGCATTACCGTCTATATCGAAGATGACACCGAACAGGCTCGCGCCGAGGCCGAGCGGCCCATTGAAGTCATTGAAGGCCCGCTGATGGACGGCATGAACGTGGTGGGCGACCTGTTTGGCGATGGCAAGATGTTCCTGCCTCAGGTGGTTAAGTCAGCGCGGGTAATGAAACAGGCCGTGGCTTACTTGATCCCCTACATCGAAGCCGAGAAGAGCGAAGACACTAAGGCCAAAGGCAAGATCGTGATGGCCACGGTCAAAGGCGATGTCCACGATATCGGCAAAAATATCGTCGGCGTAGTGTTGCAGTGTAATAACTACGAGGTCATTGACCTTGGCGTAATGGTGCCCGCCGACAAAATCCTCCAGGCGGCCAAAGAGCACAACGCCGATATTATTGGTCTCTCCGGCCTGATCACTCCGTCGCTGGATGAAATGGTTCACGTGGCCAAAGAGATGCAGCGCCGTGGTATGGATCTACCGCTACTGATTGGCGGTGCCACCACCTCTAAAGCGCATACCGCAGTGAAAATTGAGCCCCAGTATGAGCACCCGGTGATTTACGTTACCGATGCCTCCCGCGCCGTTGGCGTAGCGGGTAAATTGCTCACACCTGCTTTAAAAACACCCTATGTTACCGAGATTCGCGAAGAGTACGAAAAGGTTCGTGAGCGTAACGCCAAGCGTCGACCCAAGGCGGCGGATCTGGACTACACCCAGGCGCGCAAGCGGCGTTTCCGCACCGATTGGAGTACCTACACCCCCGCCGAGCCCAATATGCTCGGGCTGAAAACCTTTGACGACTACGATCTCGAAGAGCTGATCGAGCGCATCGACTGGACGCCCTTCTTTATGAGCTGGCAGTTGGCGGGCAAGTACCCCAAAATCCTCAACGATAAAGTCGTCGGTGAAGCGGCTCGCAACCTGTTTGAAGACGCCAAAGTCATGCTGCGCAAGCTAGTTGAAGAGAAGCGCGTCCAGGCCCGCGGTGTTATCGGTCTATGGCCCGCTAATAGCGTCGATGATGACGTCATTGAAGTCTATGCCGACGAGTCGCGTAGCGAAGTCGTGGAGCGATTGCATCATATTCGTCAGCAGACCACTAAAGGCCGTGACGGTATCTGCTACAGCCTGGCCGACTTTATTGCCCCCAAAGAGAGCGGCAAAGCCGATTGGATTGGTGGCTTTGCGGTCACTACCGGTCATGGCGTCGATCAGCTTTCCAAAGCTTATGAGGCCGCTGGCGACGATTACAATGCGATTATGGTGCAGGCATTGACGGATCGCCTTGCGGAAGCCTTTGCCGAGCGCATGCACGAACGCGTGCGCAAAGAGTTCTGGGGCTATGTGCCGGAAGAAACCCTGGATAACGATGCCTTAATCGCGGAGAAATACCAGGGCATCCGCCCTGCCCCTGGTTATCCCGCCTGCCCGGATCACACCGAAAAAGCCACGCTGTTCCGGCTGCTCGATGCCACTGAAAACACGGGCTTAGCGCTAACGGAAAACTTCGCCATGTGGCCTGCGGCGGCGGTGTCTGGCTGGTACTTTGCGCATCCACAGTCGAAATACTTCTCGACCGGCAAAATTACCCGGGATCAGGTCGAAGCCATCGCCACGCGTAAGCAGATGCCCCTGGAGGAGATGGAGCGCTGGCTCTCACCGGTACTCTCCTACGACCCGAGTTGATTAGTGCTGTTTGCAAACCGCCATGGCAGGGTGTTGCGCCTTGCCTTACCCATCATGCTGGGCATGCTCTCGCAGAGCATGCTCAACTTGATCGATGCTGCATTGGTAGGGCATCTAGGCGAGGTAGCACTAGCGGGTGTTGGCGTGGGCGGTTACGCCATGTTTATGCTGACCGCGGTAGTGTTTGGTCTATCTTCCAGCGTACAGTCACAAACTGCCCAGCGCGTGGGGGCTGCCCATAGGCATATCGCCCACCCGCTTAACTCGGGGCTAGCGATAGGGTTTGCGGTAGGCCTGCCGCTATCACTCTGGGCGTGGTGGCAAGCGCCCCTGCTGATGGGCTTGATTAGCCAGGCCGATGATGTTCAAAGCGTTGCGGTTAGCTATTTTCGTTGGCGGGTGGTGTCACTAATCGCCATTGCGTTAACACTCTGCTTTCGTGGTTACTGGAACGGTCGCCAGCAGACGCATCTCTATTTGCGTATCATCGTGTCAGTTCACTTGATTAACGTGGCGACCAGCGCTGGTTTAATCTACGGTTTAGCCGGGCTACCGCAAATGGGTGCGAGCGGTGCGGGTGCGGGAACGACACTGTCACTGTTTATTGGCTTGATGGTGTGGTGCTGGGTGAGCACCAAAAGCTTTTCTTTAAAACGTTTTTTAAAACAGCTGCCACGTTTGGCCACCCTGCGCACTACCCTGATACTGGCTGCTCCCCACTCTTTACAGCAGCTTCTATTCGCAGCGGGTTATGCGGTACTCATTGGGCTCTTGAGCCAGCTGGGCACCGCCAGCGTCGCGGTTGGCCACGTGTTGATTAATTTATCACTGCTGCTGATTTTGCCAGGAGTCGGAATAGGCGTTGCGGCGATGAGCCTGGTAGGCGAAGCGTTAGGCCGGGATGCTCAGTATGAAGCCCACCGCTGGGGGCTGGATGCGCTGCGGGTGGCTTGGCTGTTACTCATTATGTTGGCGCTACCCATGCTGGTCTTGCCCGAGCAGGTACTCGCCCTCTTTTTCACCAACAGCGAGCTAATCGCGCTGGGTAAACTCCCGCTACAGCTAACCGGCGTGATGATTGTGCTGGATGCTGCGGCCCTGGTGCTTGCCCAGGCATTAATGGGCGCGGGCGCTCAGCGCACGGTGATGATGCTTACCCTGGGGATGCAGTGGCTGCTTTTTTTACCTCTGGCCTGGTGGGTAGGCATCGGTTTAGACCAAGGCTTATTAGGTATCTGGCTTATGCAACTGCTTTACCGATTGGTAAACTCGGCCGGATTTTTATGGGTATGGCAGCGCCGCCGCTGGTTGGCCCCCGCCTTCTAACGGGCTGCCAAACTCATACTATGGTTTCTAAATAGCTTTTAGAGATAAAAAGATAATTATATATTCTTTTGTAGAATATGACGCCCGCGTTAAGGTGAGGCTACATTAACGTCCGTCTCAACGTGACTATTTCGCTTTTTAGCAGGATCGTGCCACATGTACCGTTATGATATTCACGACCAAACCCTAGTTGATGAACGCGTTGCTCAGTTCCGCGATCAAATGGAACGTTACAGCGCTGGGCGTTTGGGAGAAGAAGAGTTCCGCCCACTGCGGTTGCAGAACGGCCTCTATATTCAACGCCATGCGCCCATGCTACGTATTGCGATCCCTTACGGCATGCTAGCGGGTCATCAGCTACGTGCCCTGGCCGAGATCACTCGTCGCTATGACCGCGGCTACGGTCATTTTACCACGCGGCAAAATTTGCAGTTGAACTGGCCTGCCCTTGAAGACGTGCCAGACATTTTGGCGGATCTGGCCAAGGTGCAGATGCACGCGATTCAAACTAGTGGTAACTGCATTCGTAACACCACCAGCGACCAGTTTGCCGGCATTGCCAACGATGAAGTGGAAGACCCGCGCCCCTGGTGTGAGTTGATTCGCCAGTGGTCTACCCTGCATCCGGAATTCGCCTATTTACCGCGCAAGTTTAAAATCGCCGTCAGCGGTGCGGCCCAAGACCGCGCTGCCATTCAGGTGCACGATATTGGTTTGCGCCTATGGCACAACGCCGACGGCGAGTTGCGTATCAAAGTGTTAGCCGGTGGCGGCCTGGGCCGTACGCCGATGATTGGGGACGTGGTTCGTGAAGACCTGCCTTGGCAGCATCTACTGACCTACCTAGAAGCCTGCGTGCGGGTTTACAACCAGTTTGGTCGTCGGGATAACAAGTTCAAGGCGCGGATTAAGATTCTGGTCAAAGCTCTGGGCATTGAGGAGTTCCGCCGTCGGGTGGATGAAGAGTGGGCGCACCTGAAAGATGGCCCACAAACGCTTAACCAAGCAGCGGTTGATGCGGCCAAAGTGCACTTCCCCGAGCCTGATCGTCGCCCGGTGGCAGCAAATGCTAGCGAAGAATTTGATCGTTTACGTGCTGAAAACCGCAGTTTCGCGCGCTTTGTTACCAACAACGTAACTGATCACAAGGTGTCTGGCTATAAAGCCGTGACGCTGTCGCTAAAACGCCGCGAGCACGCACCTGGTGACGTTACTGCCGACCAAATGGAAGCTGTCGCTGATCTAGCCGACCGCTACAGCTTTGGTGAAGTGCGCGTTACCCACGAGCAGAATCTGGTGCTTTCTGATGTGCCGGTGGATGAGCTGGAAGCGCTGTGGCAAGAGCTTGAGGCACTGGGTATGGCTAACCCCACTGTGGGCACGCTCAACGATATTATTTGCTGCCCCGGCGGTGACTACTGCAGCCTGGCCAATGCGGTCTCTATTCCCATTGCCCAAGCGCTACAGGAGAAGTTTGAAGACTTGGACTTCCTGTATGATCTTGGCCCGCTGGACCTGAATATCTCCGGCTGCATGAATGCCTGTGGGCACCACCACGTGGGCCATATCGGCATCTTGGGCGTGGATAAAAAAGGCGAAGAGTATTACCAGATTTCGATTGGGGGAAACTCCACCGACGATGCCTCGCTAGGCAAGATTCTGGGCCCGTCGTTTTTCCGCGAAGACGTACCCGGCGTGGTCGAGAAAGTGCTGGACGTCTATGTCTCACAACGCCATGAGGACGAACGCTTCTTGGATACCTATCGCCGTATTGGTCTAAAACCCTTTAAGGAGCGTGTTTATGCCTGATAAATCCTTGCCAAACGACACGCAAGCTGAAGCAACTGAACTGATGCCGGTTCATGTTGATCACTTGATTGCTAACGGCGAGCTGGCGGCAGAGAACGCTTGGTGCGTCTCCTATGATGCAGACACCCTGCCCGAACAGCGCCCAGCGTTTGTACCGCTGGCGCTGTGGCAAGCTAATCAGGATGACGCTGAACTGGCGCCGTTACTTACCAGTGATACCGAGCTGACGGCCGAATTGGCTCAACAGCTGGGTCAATCAGCGGCGATTGCCGTTGATTTCCCTGCTTTTACCGATGGCCGAGGCTACACCATCGCTCGTCTACTTCGCGAGCGTTATGGCTACAGTGGCGAAGTCCGTGCGGTGGGCGACGTATTGGTTGATCAGTTGGATTACATGCGCCGCTGTGGTTTCAATGCGATGGCACTGCGCGACGACCAGCACCCAGAGGATGCCCTGCGCGCGCTAAGCTTTATCAGCGTTCGCTACCAGCCCGATGTGGAAGAGCGCCAGGCGCTGTTTGAGCGTCGTTTAGCTGCAGATAAGTAAGCGCAGAGAGTGACGTTTGTAAACTCAAAAGGGCAGCTTCGGCTGCCCTGTTTATTTAAAAATAGTTTTATTTATAAACATTTATCCTCGGCGTTTTTGCTGGCGCTCGCGGTTATTGGCTTTGGCGCGATCGCTTTTACGCAGCATCACCCAGGTAGCGCCTAGTCCCCCTTCTGAAGGCTGTGCCGATACGTACGCCTGCACTTCTACAAACTGAGTGAGCCACTTGGCTAGGTATGAACGCAGCACATTAGCGGGGCTGTCAATTTCACGGCCACGACCGTGAACGATTAGTACCGAGCGTAAATCGTGCGCATAAGCTTCCTGAATAAATGGAAACAGCATGCGACGGCACTCGCTCAAGGGACGACGCAGCATATGTAGCTGCGACTGCACGCTATAGCCGCCGTGCCTTAATTTATCGACAACACCCTGCTGAATGCCCTCGCGACGATACTCCATAGGGTCAAAGGGTGGCAGCAGATCGACAAAGTCATCGGATAGGAAGTTCTGCGATCCAAGCTCTTCTGCTGCCCATTCACGCCGGGCCAACTGCGATTCGGAGGGGCTTTTGCGATTAGTGCCGGGGTCTGCTCGGTTAGTGGGTGGTAGCGGCTCAACATCACCTACGAGAGCTCGGAAATCCATCTCATCACGAAGTGGCTGATTCATTGCAGGCTCCTCCGGTCGGGTCTAGTGACTAGACTAGTTCTCAGACATAGCCTAGAAACATAGCCTAGCAAATCCAGACACTTTGCTTAAGCCAATAAAATAAGTCGATAACATAGAACTTGTCATCGTCTATTTGTAACGCCAAGCTAGGCAGCCTTATGGCAATCCACCCTTAGAGGCATTACGGTTTGGCTAAAAAAGTCTGGCTAAAACGCCTATTTACTGCCGTCGCTGTAGCACTACTCGGTGTAGCTGGATGGCTTTGGTTAACCATGCTCAGCCCGTGGTTTTATGACCGCCCTGCTGACCTTCCTGCTATTGAACAGCGCACCCATCAAGTCTTTGTATACGGCACGCTGCGCTATGCGCCTATCCGCTTGGTGGTAATGGGGAGTTTTGGCGATCCAGAGGAGGCAGTGCTTGAAGGGTATCGGCGCAACGGGCTCGATCTTTCTCCCCAGCCAGGCAATCGCATACAGGGGCTGCGGTTACGGGTCGATGCTGTTGAACTCGCCCGGTTAGACCGCTATGAAAGGCTGGGAATTCGCTATGAGCGAGTGGTTAAAACCCTCGACGATGGCTCACGTGCGTGGGTCTATTTACGCTTACCAAAAAAACAAAATGCGC
The DNA here is from genome assembly GCF_031010195.1 of Halomonas sp. SpR8. Taxonomy (GTDB): domain Bacteria; phylum Pseudomonadota; class Gammaproteobacteria; order Pseudomonadales; family Halomonadaceae; genus Vreelandella. The sequence continues at coordinate 141,690 of NZ_JAUAMC010000008.1, forward strand.
TTTTCCACGACGCGGTTATGCCAATAGCTCTGGTACCATAGACATCAAAGACTTTTTTCAGGAAAGCTAATGAGTGACATGACACCCTATGTTTTAGTTCTTTACTACTCGCGTTCAGGCGCGACGGCTACCATGGCGCAGCAAATTGCGGCGGGTGTAGAGAGTGTACCCGGCATTCAGGCACGGCTGCGCACGGTGGCGCCGGTTTCTACTACCTGTGAAGCCGTAGAGCCCGAAATTCCTGCTGAAGGGGCTGTTTATGCTGAACTGGACGACCTGCGCAACTGCAGCGCGTTGGCATTAGGTAGCCCTACCCGGTTTGGCAATATGGCCGCGCCACTTAAATACTTCATCGACTCCACCAGCAGTCTTTGGATGAACGGTGCCCTGATCGACAAGCCCGCGAGCGCCTTCACATCGACTTCAAGCTTGCATGGTGGCCAGGAGAGCACGCTGCTCACTATGCTAGTCCCGCTGCTGCACCACGGCATGGTCTACGCCGGCGTGCCTTACAGTGAAACCACTTTGCTGGAGACAACCACGGGCGGTACTCCTTACGGTACAAGCCATGTGGCAGGCACACGTAACGACCGCTCGGTCGATGAGCACGAGCGCGCGCTGTGCGTTGCCCAGGGTAAACGTTTGGCACGACTCGCCCTGGCACTGCACGCAATGCGTCAGGAGGCTGTATGAGGCAGTGGTTAGAAGATGTAGAAGAGCTTCATGGAATTGACAAGCTCACGCAGAGAACCCGCCAACTGGTATTGGCCAGCTTTACCATTCTGCTGTTGCTGGTAATTTTCCGTGGTTTCTTGGTCCAGGGAGATGAGTTTAACTGGCGACCAGTGGTGGCTTTCGTGCTCCCGCTAGTGCTGTTCTTGCCCTCAATCATTGGTCAACGTGCACGGGGGCATGCATGGCTCGCGTTTGTCAGCTTGCTCTATTTCACCCAGGGCGTAATGCTAGCAACGCTGCCAGGACAAAGCCTGCGTGGGATTGTAGAGGCTGCCGTATCACTGGCTCTCTTTGCTGGGTGCATGGGTTACGCGCGCTTTCGTAGTCGCCAGCTCCGTCAAAGAGAGCGTTAAAACCATAGCCATAGAACAACGCCAGCTGCAATGAGCAAGGCTCCGATCGCGCGTATACGCAGTGTGGTAGAAAGCGAAGACTCGTTACGCGCATCGACCGGCTGTTGGCTAAACGTTTTCTTACCCGTCACCATGGCGGTCAGCAATGGCTCGCCCAGCAGCCGATGTATCACCACCCCTAATATGTGCAGTCCGATTAAGATAATCAGCAGATCGCTGTTCAACTGATGCAGCGTTCTCAATTGACTGCCAATCCCATCTCCGAATGCGCCATACAAGGGTGCCTGGAAAAAAATATCGTCGCTTAAAAACAGGCCGCTAAGTGCCTGAAAACTGAGTGACAGCAGCATTATCAACACCATCCAGCCGCCCAACGGGTTATGGCTGGCGTAAGCGCTGTTTTGACCCTTTAAGAGCCCTTTGGAATAGCCTAGCGTTTTACTAGGGGGATATAAAAAGGTGCTGAGTCGTGCGTATACACTCCCGATCACGCCCCATATCCAGCGGAAAACGAGTAGACCTAAAACCAAATAACCCGCCTGCGCATGGACTTCGATTGGAAATAGGAACGGCTCGCCGCTGGTCTTAGTGGTATAAAAAGACACTAACACCGCTGCTACTAATCCCCAGTGAAACAGGCGAATCCATAAATCCCATACCTCAATCGCTACCCTAGCGTTGCGCATTACTTCGTCCTCTCTCAGCCCATGGTAGGCCCGCTGGTGTGAGCTAAATCATTGATGAGCCAACATTGTAAGCTAGTAGTTGGTGAGAGATCTTCGCATTTATTCCCGCTTTCTCATAGAATTCGAGACAGTAAGTCGCCACCCTCCTTCACTGGCAGTAATTATACGGATACAGAGAGCCATAGCACCGGCTAAGATAATGGCAGTGGATGAGCGCGTTAAACATCCATTGATAGCGGTCACTTGAGCTTTAAACAGAGACCAGCGAACATGGATGAAATTCAAGGGAGAAGCATGCGATGACACGCAACATAGCCGATATCAGGCGTGATTATGAAGGCGGGAGGTTAGATGAATCCCAAGCCCCCGACGATCCATTTGTGCTTTTCGACGAGTGGTTCACCCTCGCACTGGAAAAAGAACAGAAAGATGGCAATGCCATGACGCTCGCCACCGTTGATAGCCAAGGCAGGCCCCACGCCCGAGTTGTGCTGCTAAAAGGCTTTGATGAGCATGGCATGGTGTTCTACACAAACTACCATAGCCATAAAGGCAGCGAACTCAATAATGTTCCTTACGCTGCGCTAACCTTCTGGTGGCCCTCGCTATCGCGCCAAGTGCGTATTGAGGGCCCTGTGGAGCAGGTCTCAGCAGCAGAGTCCGATGAGTACTTTGCCAGCCGTCCGCGGGGTAGCCAGTTAGGGGCTTGGGTTGCCACTCAGAGCGTTGTAATTCCTGGCCGTAAATGGATTGAAGAGCGCCAGAAGCGTTTTGAACAGGCCTACAATAATCAGGATATTCCCCGCCCGATTCACTGGGGGGGCTATCGTATCGCACCGGAAATGATCGAATTCTGGCAAGGGCAGCCTAGCCGCCTTCATGACCGGCTACGCTTTGAGCGCCGCGACGGCGGCGAGTGGAGCCGCTTCCGCATGGCGCCATAAGGCTGCCCAAAACGAGTAATAAATTAATGCGTAAGGCCTGCTGTTAGTGACGCAGGCCTGTCCTGGTAAAACTAGTCCGGCAGGCTCTCCAGCCTGTGCCGCTGCCACTCACTTTCGGGTTCGTTGAGACGCAGAACAGCGTCAATTACCTGCTCTTCCATGTTGTAACGGCACTTAAAGCCTAAGTGTTTCATGAGTGCACGCATTGGGTGGTTATCGACCATGATTTTGCCGATCATCTCCAGGGTGCCAATGTTAGTACAGTAATCGATCATCTTCTTCATCAGCAGGCTGCCAATTCCGAGCCCCTGCAAATCATCACGAATAATCACTGAAAACTCAGTGCGAATATTATCTGGATCGTTCCAAACCCGCACCACACCCAGCATCTCTTTACTGCCATCATCGCCTAAATACTCGGCAATGAACGCCATCTGCCGGTCATAGTTAATATGCGACAGAATCGATAAGTCACGCTGGGTAAGATTGGATTTATTGTGGAAATAGCGAAAACGGATGCTCTCTTCCGAGAGCTGGCGGTGGAAGGTCGTAATCAAATGGGCATCTTCAGCACGAATAGGCCTTACCTCGACCTGCCAGCCGTTTTTGAGCTTAAACCATTCACGCAACTCTTCTGGGTACGGCATGATTGCGAAGCGCGAAGGTGTGCCGAGATCCATAGCGAAATCGACGGCAACCATGCCATCGCGATTAAGCAGCAGTGGGTTAATTTCCAGCCCGCGTAGATCGCTTAGATCAGAGGCCATTTGCGAGAGTTTAACGAGCATTTGGCACAGGTGCGCAACGTCGCGTTCAGGGTCTGCGGAGTGTTCACGAATTAACGACGCGGCATGGGTTCTACCCACTATATCGGCCGCCAAACTCATGTTTAATGGCGGTAGTGCTATCTGGCGGTCAGCGAGCACATTGACTTTATAGCCGCCAATGCCAAACACAATAAGCGGCCCAAAGACCGGATCGCGAGTAATCCCCGCACAAATCTGCATGGAGTGCTTGCCACGCTGCATGGGCTGCAAACAGTACTCACGAATGGCGTACTCAGGGAATTTTTCAGCCACTTTTTCGCCTAGCGTTCGAACGCCTTCCGCCACTTGCTCAGGCGTCTCCAAGTCCTGCAGCAAGCCCGCTGAAATTTTATGCGGATGCTTGCGGTAGCGATAAGGGCGACAATTACCTTCATGAACCACTTTAAGCGCTTTGGTACCGGCTATTTCGGTCGCCCTGGCAAGCGCTTCATCCGGGTTGTTCAAATAAACACTCGGCGCTGTCGGAATGCCGTACGCTTCAAGCACCTGGGCCGTTTCAGAGTGGGTCAAGGTCTGCCTACCCTGCTCTTTTGCCTGTTTAATCAGCAGGCGGCACTGGGCACGTATTTCGGGGCTGGTGGAAAATGGCAGACTGGGCGGAATCTCCTGCAACAGCGCCTGGACGCGTTGATAAATCACCATATGCATAAAAGCCTTAACGGCTTTTTCGGGTGAAATATAGGTTGGAATCCCTGCGATATTGCAAACGTGGCGGGCGTTAAGCGCCTCTTTTAAGCCCATCCAACTGGTGAGCAGATTGCGGCGAAATTTCTTGCGGTTATCGATTAGCGCCTGGGCCGTTACCAGTGAAGGCGCCATCCGAGTGGGGGCATGAACCACCAGCACCGCATCCACGTTGGCATCAGCGGCAACAATTTCCAACGCCTGTACAAACCGCTCGGGCGAGGCGTTACCGCCCAGATCCACCGGATTTTCGCCCGGTTTGCTCATGTCGACTTCGCTACGATGCAGCGCAGCCTGGGTTTCGGCGCTAAATTCGGCTAGTTTCCCGCCCGCACTGATCAACTTGTCAATGGCCAGCATCGCGGGACCTAAGCCGTTTGAGACGATGGCTAAGCGGTCGCCTTTGAGGGGCTTCATACGTGACAGGGTTTCCAGCGCATCAAGCAGCTCATCAGAGTCATCAACACGCACCACGCCTGCCCGGGCAAACGCTGCGTCAAATACCACATCTCGATTGGCAATCCCTGGTGTAGGCGCCATGCCGGAAATATCTGACTCGGGCGTTCGGCCACTTTTTATCGCTAGCACTAATCGATTACGCGAAGCGTCACGCACTGCGGTCATAAAGTGTTGAGCGTCGCTGATTCGCTCTAAGTGGAGCAAGATGGCCTGAGCTGGCGAAAATTGATTAACGTAATCAATCAAGTCCGGCAACAACACATCCACACTATCGCCCACGGTGATCAAATGCGAAAAGCCAACGTCGCGACCCGCTGCCCAGTCAATCATGGCATTGGCCAGCATGCCCGACTGGCCCAGGTAAGCGACACGGCCCGCTTTCACCGGCTGGCTAGCGTAGGAGGCGTTGAGTTTTTTACCCGGCACAATGAGCCCCATACACTCGGGACCGAGCACACGAATACCCGAAACCCGTGCCGCACTCAGCATACGTTCGCGGATTGAACCGACATTACCCTTATCGCGATCTAAATAAGCGCCGCCGGAGAGCACCAACGCCGCTTTGACACCACGCTGGCCAAGCTTTTTAATCAGGCTAGGAACGCCTTCAATAGGAGAGCACACCACGGCCAAATCCGGCACTTCGGGTAGCTCGCTGACGCGGCTAACGCAGGGCACGCCAAAGACCTGCGAGTAGCCTTTCAGGTTGACTGCCCAAAGCGGCCCTTTAAAGCCGCCCTCTTGAATATTTCGCAGCACTAAACCGCCCAATGACGCGGGCTTTTCAGAGGCACCAAACACCGCTAACGTGCGAGGTTCAAAAAAATGGTGCAAAAAGCGCGTACTCACAAGTGAGTCTCCTGAAATAGATAGCGGCTGTACGACTTAAGGACACTGTCGCCTAGAGCCTATAGGCGATTATGGTGGCATCAATAATAATGGAGCGTTTGAATGATTACTGCCTACCTTACCCATCCAGACTGCTCATTGCACCATATGGGGCCGGAGCATCCTGAAAGCCCCCAGCGACTGGAGGTCATTCGCGCTCGTCTATCGCTTGCCGGGTTACTGCAGCAAACCATGCAGGCGGATGCGAAAGAAGCCTGTGAAGAGGCGTTAGCCAGAGTACACCCGTTGCGCCACTTACGCGCCCTGGAAAAGTGTTTGCCCCAACAAGGCATCGTGACGCTAGACAGCGATACCATGATGAACCCTGATAGCTTGCAAGCTGCCCGAGTAGCAGCAGGCGCGGTCATTCGAGGGGTAGACCAGGTGTTCAAGCGTCAAGCCGATAATGTCTTTTGTGCCGTTAGGCCACCTGGCCACCACGCGGAAGCCAGCGATGCCATGGGCTTCTGTTTCTACAATAATATCGCCGTTGGCGCTGCTCATGCCCGCGCGAAATATGGCGCTAAGCGTATCGCTATTTTGGATTTTGACGTTCATCAGTGCAACGGCACCATCGATATCTTTAAAAACGACCCAGAGGTACTGATTTGCACTAGCTTTCAATATCCGTTTTACCCGTGGCGCTATCTGCGCAGCGAGTGGCAGAACGTGGTGAATACGCCACTGGAAGTAGGCACCGATGGGGCTGAGTTTCGACGCATTGTTGAAAACCACTGGCTCTCCGCCCTGCACGCTTTTAAACCTGACTTGGTGATGATCTCAGCCGGGTTCGATGCCCACCGAGATGACCCAATGGGCGATATCTGTCTTGAAGATGAAGATTTCTATTGGGTAACTCATATGGCTATGGAGATCGCCACCCTGTATGCCGATAACCGCTTAGTCTCGGTGCTGGAAGGCGGCTATAATCCAAAATCATTGGCGAGTGGCGTGGAAGCGCACCTTAAAGCGCTGCTTGGGCTGCCATTTAGCGAAGTGCCGTCTTAGCAGACTTCTTCTCGCTACACTTTAACAGCCCCTCTTGGCGGCTTTTGGGCTGTGGTATCATGCGCTTTTTTAAATACTTAAGCCCACGCTAAAGCCGCCAATGTGACGACCCTATGACCGCTACCTCTGAAGAGCACGCCGCGCTGCGTATCGCATCGGGAAGCAAACCGTTTGTTGAACCGCTGCGCCTTGGTGAGCGGCTCAAGCAAATCCGCCTTGCCAACCTGTGGACTCTGGAAGACGTTAGCCAGCGCACCGGGCTTGCACGCTCAACGCTGTCAAAAATTGAGAATGACCAAGTCTCACCAACGTTTAGTGTGGTGCAAAAACTGACTACCGGACTCAATATCGATCTTCCACAGTTGCTCACACCGCCGAAGCGGGAGCGTTATACTATGGGGCGGCGCGATTTAACCCGCAAAGGCAAAGGGCAGTTGCACCCTACCCCGACTTACGAGCACGAATTATTGGGTCACCAGCTTGCTCAGAAGCGCATGATTCCCTTCAAGACAATCATACGGGCACGCAGTTTTGACGAGTATCACCAGTGGGTACGCCACGACGGGGAAGAGTTTTTGATCGTGCTGCACGGGGATATCATGCTCTACACCGAGTTCTATGCTCCGCTAGTGTTGGCCGAGGGCGACAGTATTTATTTCGATAGCGATATGGGCCATGCATTGGTTTCTACCAGCCCAGATGATGCGGTGGTGCTATCAGTCTGTACTCGCGGCGATGCAGCATAGCTCTATCTGAATCTGAAAATTTGCGCGCAGGTCACTTTGGCTACAGGCAGTTAGTCGGTTTGGGTAATCCTGCCAGGCGGGCAATTCTCTTTGGTGGGCTGCCGGGGAATAGCTGCATGAGGTAGATTGAGCGCCCTTTCTCTTCACCCAGCACACTCTTCGTCGCTTTGACTAGCGGTCGCATTGCCGGTGCCATTTCGTAGCGTTGATAAAAGGCCCTAACGACTTTGATTACTTCCCAATGCTCGGGGGTAAGCGTTAAGCCTTCTTCTTGCGCCATTAAATCAGCCACAGATTCGTTCCATATCGCTTGATTAACTAGATACCCTTCTGGATCTAGCGGATACTTTTTTTCAGAATCAAGATAACGGTATATTTTCGGATCAGGCATATTTAATACCATGTAACTGTCTTTTCATACTGCTCAGTAAGCGCCACGAAGTCGTCTACGTCCATGGTGGGAAGCTGGTGCTTAGCGGCAATGTGAGTAAGCCCACGGGAAGTTAGATCCTCTGACAATAAAAAAATACGCGACCGATATTTTTGCCAGGCGGCCCAAGCCGGATTAAGTGCCGCAGTGACCGCTTCTTCGATCAGCAACACGCTATCCTGGTTGCCTAGCGCCTGCTGCATTTGAGTCGCTGCACGGCTGTCAGGCGCTTTAGTGAGGATGTGTAGAATCATAATGCGCTCACTCTTAAGCCCTAAAAGTTAAGTATTGTAGCGTGTTGCTGCATTAACCCAGGGATTTCTTGGTCTGCTATCAGGGTGACGCCCTCTACCAGAGAACCCGTGGATAGTTGCATACTTTTCAGTTCCCCTTCAGACACCCAGAGCTGTTCAATATCGTACATTTCCAACATATCGATGGTAGGCAGCGTGGCCTTTTGGCCCGGCGCCCCACTTCCCTGCTCTTTTAACAGCGCCATTATACCCTGCCCCATGAAGAGTAAATGCACGGGTTGGCCAAAGGCTGCAGCAACTAAAGCGGCATCTAAACCTTCGCGTAACCAATTAGAGCTGTGAGGTGCATGGCGAATAATTACCAGCAGTGCATTAGGTACCGCCATGGGTTTTCCTTTTAAGCAAACGTAATAAAGCGATCCGAGCGGTGCTGTAACTCAAGCAACTGACCAAGACCGGTTAACTCAAAGGGAGAGACTATATTAAATGCCTGCTTACCGTGCCGCAGTGCTTCCGATTCGCTCATTAACCCTCGGCGCAGTGCCGCTGCAATGCAAACATCTAGCGCAACGTCGTGATACTGATGCAGTTCAAGCCAAGCCTCACGCAGATTAAGCTCGTCTTGCGGAGGCGCCATCAGTGATGAGGCATTATGCACGCCGTCATGATAGAAAAACACACCGGCTAGTTGATGCCCTCGCGTAATTATAGCGTGGGCAAACCGCAGCGCAGAGTGCGGAGCCGGACTGCTATAAGGTGCACCCATAACAAGTAAACCGTACTGCATGATATTAATACCTGATGGCGTTACCCTAAAAAAAAGACAGGCCCCGAATAGGGCCTGCCATGTTACCTAGCGCGATTGAGCTAGCACTGGCTAAGCATCAATCGTTGCTCATGATACCCAAGATCGACAATAGGCTAACAAATAGGTTGTAGATGGAAACGTAGAGCGTGACCGTAGCGAGAATGTAGTTAGTCTCGCCAGCACGGTGAATAATTTCACTGGTTTGATACAGAATCGCTGCTGAAGCGAACAGCACAAAGCCAGCTGATACCATCAGCGAAAGCGCCGGAATGTTAAAGAACAACCCAGCCACCATGGCCAGAATCAACACGATGGCACCAGCCATCAGGAAGTTGCCTAAGAAGCTAAAGTCTTTCTTAGTGGTTAGCGCGACCGCTGACAGGCCAACGAACGTTAAACCGGTCATAGCCAGCGCATTCATGATCAATGCACCGCCATTCGGCAGGGTTAAGTAGGCTGACAAAATAGGCCCTAACGTAAAGCCCATAAAGCCTGTAAATGCGAACGTTGCCAATAAACCAGCTGCAGAGTTTGCGGTTTTATGGACAAGAAACATCAGTCCGTAAGCACCAATAAAGAACACAAAGATGTTCATTTGCTGGATGCCCAGAGCGACAGCCGCACCAGCAGTGACGGCTGAGAACAGCAGAGTCATTGCAAGTAGCGCGTAGGTGTTACGCAACACCTTGTTCGTACTAACACTATCGGAAACGCCGCCCGACTGAGGACGTACCGTACGTGAGTCGTTGTAAGCCATGTTTTCATGCTCCCTAATGGTATTTCCAACAACGGACAAGAATGCCGTTACTGAGTTCCAGACGCAAGCCCTTGTCTTCCACGCAAATAGTTATTCAACGTTGAATCAGCTTAGCAAGCATTGTCTATGCTTGCTTAACACACCCGTTGGACACTGCCAAAATGCAAAAGATTCTATTGCCTATCGCCACTTTAGCACTATTTTCCCAGGCTGCTCCCCTCCTTGCGTACTCACCAGCAGGCGAAGATATTGATTACAGTGTGAATGATGAAGCCTTCGAAGGCTATTTTGTATCGGCAAGCGAAGCTGCCCAAGCAACCGTTCTGATTGTTCATGACTGGGATGGGCTGGATGATTATGAGCGCCAGCGCGCTGATATGTTGGCCGATGAAGGCTACGACGTATTTGCCGTTGACCTCTATGGCGCGGGGAACCGCCCTCAGGAAGTGGAAGACAAACAGGCCGCGACCCGTAGCCTTTATGAAGATAGAGAGCGCATGCGCACCCTGACATTGGGTGGGCTAGCACAAGCCCGAGAGCAAGGAGCCGCCGAAAAAACCATTATTATGGGGTACTGCTTTGGTGGTGCCGTGGCGTTGGAGATTGCCCGTTCCGGTGAAGCAAGCGATATCGCAGCCTATAGCAGTTTTCATGGTGGTCTAACAACGCCAGAGGGACAGGCCTATTCAGCGGATACAGCGCCAATCTTTATTGCTCACGGCGGTGCCGACAGTTCAGTGAGCTTAGATGACGTTGCTACCTTGGCGGATGAGTTGGAAACCGCTGGTATTGACTACGAGGTAGGTATTTATTCCGGCGCGCCACACGCCTTTAGCGTGTTTGGCAGCGACGCTTACCATGAAAGAGCCGACCAGCGCTCATGGGCGACATTTACTGATTGGCTAGAAGAGGTGCTATAGCGGTCACTGTGGAGGCTACATAAACGACACCTAGCAATATCATGCACCGCTAGGTGTCCATTCATCATTCAATATGGCAAAAGTTAACCGCTATTTAACTCTGAATTTCCTCTTCGTCATCTTTTTCATCTTTATGCGCAGTGACCGTCGTTACTGCCGTTTGACGAGCATCTTGAGGAGAACTGTAGAGACGTGTATCAACCAAATGCAGCACCGCCAATTGCGCGAATAAAACCGCAAAGCAGACGATCAAACCTTTCAACATGACGGTATTTCCTTAGGGGACTAATAAACGCATAGTAGCCGAAAGCGCGCTTAATACCATCTATATTATTAGGTACGAAATTGCGTTAACGGAGCGGCTCATAGCGGTGGTGCTACTTCTTGACAGATACTTTGCGGAGATCCTCCACCGAAACCCCTTCGGGCAAATCAGACTCCTCCGCAGGCAGCCAGACAGGCGAGAGATCGCTGTCTTCTCGACCATCATCAAACTGATGGCCTGGAATTCGATAAACTACTTGGCTGTGGTGGTGATCCCACGCAAATACACGGTCCATATGCTTTTTTCCTAAAAAACGAATACAACGTTAGGACATTCACTTGCACCATGATGTTCCTTCGTTGATAACGACATAGTGGCCTTTATGACGCCAACCAAATTTCACCGATGAAATAGGAGAGATAAGCCGTGAGGTTTACAGCAGTCGTTTTATCCACTGGAATCGCCAGCCTTTACTTGGCAGCTTGTTCTCAGCAAGTCGATACAAACAACATTGAAGTACAGAACATACCTAACAGCGAGCCTTCTCAATATGGCTTATCCGCCCTATCTGAGGAGGATATGCGCAACACTACACTGCAAGGAGAGCTTGGCTGCTCCTTCACAGCTAGCAACGAAGACGTACTGTTGATTGCGAAGGGATATGTCGGCTCGTCTGAGCCCAGCGAGGGAGTTATTAAATTAGACAGAGAGCTTCTCCAAATCAAATCCCCTGGTGGCTTTGATGGTATGGTGCGCGGAACCACATTTGAGGGAGAAGACTACACTGTCCTGGTCACAGTAACGGGAGATGCAACCGTCAATGGCGAGTCCCCGCCCTATCCAGGAGAGTTAACATTAAAGGGTGCTGATCAATCGGTTATCATAGGCCAATGGGTTTGTGGCCCATGAAACTACTCTGCCCGGCAGAAAGACTGACAGGCAGTTAATCCACACATCAGTTATTTATAATGTTAAATATGAATATTTATAACTTTCCAACAAGGAATTATTAATGAAAACGCTTATTACCCTTTGCCTGGTCACTTTTATTCTGGCTGGCTGCAGCTCAGGTCCTACCTCCTCCAGAACCGCCGATTGCCGCAAAGTTGCTGAGCGTTCAGGCGATACAATGGCTTATGGCGACTGCATGCGCGGAACACAGATTAATAAATCTGGTTTTTGATGACGCTTAATATTCAACGTTTCTCAATGCAGTTTTTAGCAACTAACTGAAAGCACCATGATGGAGACCGCTTGAAAGAGCCTCACAAAGATAATGAGCCACAAAGCGCGTTGCGCGCCAGGCTCAAGAAAAGCTTGCAAGAGCATAAAGCCTCGGCGCTGCGCCGGAGAGTCGGTGCCCGGGCGACCCGCCAACAGTTCTTGGAAGCAACTCGCAATGTGGGTGTCATTGTGGTAGCAACCTGCTTCACTGCGGGTTGGGTAGTCACCAACCCCAGCCTAAACACCGATAATGTATGGCTAGGCGTGGGGCTGGGTATACTCTTGATCTTTGTGGGGTCATTCGGCTATGGTTATGTGGAGCGGGACAAAACCTCAGATGAGGAAGATAAGCCATGAACGAATTTATTCTTGCCGGAATGCTGCTTAGTCTTGCAGTTGTATCAGGCGGCATGGTGTGGAGCCAGCACCGCGAGCATCACGGTAAAAAATCGCTAAGTGATAGCGCATTTTCCTGGATCGCCAAGCGCTTCGCTTGATAATTTTCGTCAACAAATTTGAAAGGGTCGCTTCATAGCGGCCTTTTTGTTTATTTGACCAACAGCAAGAATAAACGCCCTCTTCATCATTGATAGTCGCCTGCCCGATGAAGGCCTGAGCCGAGCACTGTAAACTCTGGCGCATCATCCCTCTAAGAGACCACTATGCCTGTTATCCAGCGACTACTCCGCGTCCTGAAAGCCTCTACGCTGCAAATCTCTTGGACATTCCTTTTGCTTGTTGTACTTGGACACATGGGAACTACCTGGGCGTTTTTTTCGTGGGCTGGAGAGGCCATGGCCGATTCCCTTACCGACTGGCTGTATTTTTATGTCGTGGTCGCTAGCACAGTGGGCTTCGGTGATTTTAGCCCCGAAACAGCATTCGGTAAGTGGATAGCCACTCTCTATCTCATTCCGGGCGGTATTTCGTTATTTGCTGCACTGATCGGTAAAGCCACCGTTACACTTTCAATTTTTTGGAGACTGCAGATGCAAGGGAAAGGAGATTTTAGCCATCTATCCGGCCATACTCTGGTTATCGGCTGGCACGGGGAGACCACAGAACGCATTTTGGACATCCTCAAAGCAGATAAAAGCCTGCCAGATGAAATAGTACTTTGCGTTACTAAAGAGATGAGCAACCCTCGTCCAGCCGATTTAAAATTTATTAAAGGGGAAAGCTTCTCCAACGCAGAACTACTCAAACGTGCGGGTGTTAAGAGCGCCAGCCGCATCATCATTTACGACACGAGTGATGACCGTGTAGCCACTGTCGCACTAAGCGCCTATAGCCTTAAAGGAGAAAATGCCCACCTTGTCGCGCACTGCGCTAACCCAGATACCGCGGCAATGTTGCGGCGCACTTTACCGGGTATAGAATGCACCCAAGCACTAGCACTGGAAATGCTTGTGCGCTCAGCCTCTGATGCGGGAATTTCAAGGGTTGTCAACGAATTACTCGCGGTAGATCGAGGTGCAACGCAGTATCAAACTACGTTAAGCCATCCACCCAGTGGTGCCACTTTTGGTGATCTTTTTGTGCAAGCAAAAAATGTCTGTAACGTTACCGTTCTAGGACTCGCCGATGACAGCACAAAGGTTAGTGGCAATATGCTCAACCCGACTAACGATAGGCCACTAAAGGATGGTGACATCGTGTATTACATGGCGAATACTCGTCTTTCACAACAGCAGATGGAAGAACTGCTCAACGACGCTCGCTGAACCAGAAGCACAGCTAATTCAACGGAGACTTTCTATCTGATGCTTACTTCAGTCGCACCTGCATCATGCTCAGCAGCGTCTCTCCCCTTTCTCGGCCTCCTGCTCCAGACCTACTAGCGATGGCCTAGTGCCTAGTATTCATTCGCAGACATTCAGGGATACTGATGATAGATCTGAAACTAAAAAAGCCCCTGACGAATCAGGGACTTTAGTATCGAGGTGGCGGAGGGACAGGGATTCGAACCCTGGATAGGCTATTAACCTATGCCGGTTTTCAAGACCGGTGCATTCAACCGCTCTGCCATCCCTCCGGCTTACGGGTGCATATACTATCAGCTTTTCCTTGGAAGTCAACGCCTTTTAGTACAACCGGAGACCGACCCGGGTAATTTTTCCACCTTCCATATCGCTAACCACCCAGTGAATGCCGTGCCAGTCTACATCATCGCCAACAACCGGGTGGCCACCCACGCGCAGGGCAATGAACTCAGCCAGGGTCATGTTTTGTTCACCGGGACTAAGCGTTAAGCCATACGCCTGAGCGATGTCCTGCATTTGCGCACTGCCATCCAACGTGAAGGTGCCGAAGAAGGCACGCTCCTGCTTGAGCTTGGCGTCGCCGTTAAACAACCTGTTTAAGGCATACAAATCTTCAGATCGGCCGATAACACAAATGACATCGCCTAATTTTAGGCGTGTACTGCCTTTGGGATGAAGCATGTTGTGGTCACGGAAAAGTGCTGAAATCAGTGCGCCTGAAGGGAAGCGTAGCAGGCGAATGGGGACATCCTCCAAATCCTGGTTCTCTACTCCGTACACAAATAGCTCAAAATCATTTTCTGGCAGGATACCCAACGGCCCGCGTCGGTTGGGCACGGTGCCAACCGGCACTTCTACCCTCAACCACTTGGCCATCAGCGTTAGCGAGCCACCCTGAATCAGCAGCGACATCAACACCACGGCAAAGGCGATGTTAAAATAGAGCGAGGCATTTTCGACCCCGCCAATTACCGGGAAGATAGCCAGTACAATCGGTACGGCGCCTCTTAAGCCCACCCAGGCAATGAAGAAGGTTTCCCTCCAGCGAAATTTAAAAAACGGCTTGATGGTGATTAGTACGGCCAGCGGACGGGCGATAAATATTAACGCCAGTGCCACCAACCCCGCAGGCAGTGCGACATCCCAAAGCTCACTGGGCGTCACTAACAGACCGAGTACCAGGAACAAGCCGATTTGGCTTAGCCATGCCAGACCATCATGCACAGGAAGGATAAAGTTGAGGTGGCGCCCAGGCTGATTGCCAATCATCAAACCAGCGAGATAAATCGCCAGGAAACCACTGCCGCCCAGCACGCTGGTCAAACCAAATACACTGAATCCCAGTGCCAATGCCAGCATAGCGTACAGGCCTGGCGCTAAATCCAACCAGCGCAACAACTTGGCGCTTAGCCAGCCACCCCCGATCCCCACTATCAACCCGATACCAAACTGGGCGATGAAAAACAGCAGCGTTTCAGTCGGGCCACCGATATCACCCACTAACAGTTCTACCAGCATTAAAGTCAGGAAAATCGCCATCGGATCGTTGGTGCCGGACTCAATCTCCAGCGTGGCGCCTACCCGCTCGTTAAGATTAACGCCTCGGCCACTGAGCATTGAAAAAACCGCAGCAGCATCGGTGGAGCCTACAATGGCGCCGACCAGAAGGCCCTGCACAATGGATAGATCAAAGATCCACATGGCGATTAAGCCAACGATGGCGCTGGTGATAAACACACCAAAGGTCGCTAGGGAAAGCGCGGGCTTAAAACCGACCCGGAAGGTTTTGAGACGAGTACGTAAGCCACCGTCTAGCAAAATCATGGCAAGCGCGAGGTGACCTATCGCAAACGCCATAGAGTAGTCATCGAATACAACGCCCAGTACGCCCTCTTCACCGGCCAGCATGCCAAGCCCAAGAAAGATCAGCAGTAGCGGGACACCCATCATTGACGATAAGCGGCTGGCCAGAATACTGAGCGCCATCAAAGAACCGCCTACCAAAAAGAACATATAAATTGCGTCCATGACTCTCCGTCTCTACATCAATACAGCGCTATTATTACATGTAACCATTGAATTTACTGTGCCTTCTCAGCACACACTTATGTTTAAAGGGCTGGTCAGAAGCTTTCTCTGGCGGCTACACTTCGCCGTTACAACATTTGGAGTTACTGACTATGTTGCGCTGTCTAACACGTTATTGGCCCCCTATCCTGCTGACGCTACTTTTCACCTTATTATTTTTTAATTCAGCTAGTTACGCAACCGAAGAGAGTCCAGAAAACAGTGAAAGTTCTGAAAATAGTGAAAGTTCTGAAAACAATGAAAGTGCCGATAACACTGAAACCTCCGAGGCAGCAGCACCACTGATGCTGGACACTGAGGTAGAAGTACCCCATGTGTTATGGCGTCCCGTCGATAGCGAAGAGGTCAAGGAAGAAGTACCCACCATGGCGTTGACCCCGGCTCCCCCGCTTGAGCCGCCTCCACTCAAAAGCATCACGCTGATGCTGGATTGGTACTTAAGTCCTCAGCACGCAGCCTTGCTGATTGCTAAAGAGCGCGGTTTGTATGCCTTACAGGGGCTAGACGTGAATATTCAGTCCCCCGCCGATCCTTCTATTGCTATCAAGCTCCTGTCCGCAGGCGAAGTTGATTTAGCATTAACTCGACAGCCGCTGCTACATTTGCAGGCCCATAGCGGCGCGCCGATCACTCGTATTGCGACGCTGATTGAAACGTCGTTAACTGCAGTGATTGTGATGGGAGAAGAGCAAGCGGAAACCGAGAATACCCTGGCGGGATTACATTACGGTTATACCACTGGTGAGGGGCGCGAACTGAGCATTCCGCGTTTATTGCCCCGCTCGGTACAGCAAACCGATGATTTCAGCCCACCGATCAACCTGCACTTCGATCCGACAAGGGCACTACGGGAGGGTCAAATTGACGCCGTGGCGGATGGCTTTTACCACTACCTCCCCCAGCAACTGGCCACCGAAGGTATTAGCACCCACATTATTCGCTTCGCTGAGCTGGATATTCCACGCCATGATGGCCTCGTGGTATTGGCCAATAGAGATACGCTTACCCGCCGTGCCGAGACCTGGTCTCGCTTTACGCTTGCTCTCGAAGAAGCGAGCCACTGGATCATCGATAACCCTACTGCCGCTTGGGAGCTATTGATTAGCGCGTATCCGGTGCTCGAAAATGACGCTAACAGCGCCGCATGGAATGATATTCTACGCCGCATGGCGCTTAGCCCCGCGGCGCTTGATAGCCGCCGTTATAAGGCTTTTGAAACCTTTTTACTCAACGCAGGCCTTATTGAAGCGACTCTGCCAGTATCGCGCTTGGCGGTAGATCCTCATTCGATATAACGTTTACCACACTCACACTCACCCTACCCCTATGGAGTCGATAGCCGCGCATGCTCAACGTGCACAGGTGACGCTAACTCAGCTACAGGTCAATGTATGGCCCTGGCCCGGCAGCATCGCGATTGAAGAAAAGCCGACTGGCAATACCGCCCCGGCTTGACATGTTGTTCGCCAGTGGAGTTATCTCGGTAGCGCCAAAAACGCAGAAAAAGCGCAAACCATCGCGGATACGCCAGCGACCTTTGACATGGATACGAATCCTAAACCGCTTTTTGCGCAACCCCGCGTCGCATGGCCTAACCATCACACCGCTCGGGTAAAACAGCACTATTGAGCATCAACGAAGGTGATAACCGCCTGCTGAAAGGCTTCTGGCTGATCGGCGTGCAGCCAATGCCCGGCGTTTTTCAGCGTCACCACACGGGCGCGCGGCAGCACTTCCCGCAATGTGGGCAGCATGTCGTCAGCGACATAGTGAGAATCACCGCCACGCAGTACCAGCGATGGGCCATCGTAGGCGCGCTCACCGTCCGGCAGTCCAATAATATCGCTATAGCCACGCTTGATCTCGTCCAACCCTACCCGGAGCGCCATCACGTTATCGTCATTGCGCACCAGATTGGTGGCTAAGAATAGCCGTGTGGGACGAGAATCAACATGCTCACCAAGCAGCTCATCGGCTTCGCGGCGATTTTTGGGCTGCCCTTCCCGTACGTTATCGAGCGCGGCAAACACATCATCGTGGCCATGCTCATAAGCCACCGGCGCGATATCGGCCACAATCAGCGATGCCACCCGTTCAGGGGCTAAACGCGCCATACTGATCGCCACCTTGCCCCCCATAGAGTGGCCAAGCACGTGAGCGCGCTCAATCGAAAGCTTATCGAGCAGTGCGACGACGTCAGCTACCATCGTGGCGTAAGCCATGCCTTCCGCGTGAGGCGAGCGACCATGATTACGTAGATCGAGCGCGATCACCCGGCGGCTGCGCTGCCAAACTTTTAGATGCGAGCGCCAATTATCGGCACTCCCCAGCAGGCCATGGATCACCACCAGCGGCGTCGTATCCGCGCCACTATCGTCGGCGGGCATATCGATAAAATGGAGATCAACGGTGGCAGCGTCAGTCATGCTAGCTCCTAAACCTTGGCGATGAGCGAGTGGAATAACCTACTATAACGCGTTTAGGCAGTGCGTGGGGCTGCGTCCACTTGACCTGTCCAGACCACTAAGCGGCGGGTTAGCCAAGCGAGTAACAAGCCGTACAGCGGCAGGAAAAACAGCAGGCTAATGGCGAGTTTAATCGCATAGTCGACGGCGGCAATTTCTACCCAATTGGCGGCCATAAACGGGTCGGGGCTGTTATAGAACGCCGCTGAGAAAAAAGCAAAGGTATCGGCTAAGTTACCCAGCACCGTTGAGCATACCGGCGCGACCCACCAGGCCCACTGGCGCAAACGGTCAAACACCTGAACATCCAGCAACTGGCCAATCACGTAGGCTAAAAAACTGGCGAGCGCGATACGCGCGACAAACAGATTCCACTCACTGAGTGCTCCAACTCCTGCAAAACTGCCGCGGGGAAACACGACAGAGACCAAATATGACACCACCAACGCTGGCAGCATAACCCGCAAAATAATCGACCTTGCAGGACCTTTGCCAAACAGGCGTACGGTCAGGTCGGTAGCCAGGAAGATAAACGGAAAGCTAAACGCGCCCCAGGTGGTATGAAAACCGAACAGTGTAAAGGGCAGCTGAACGAGATAATTGCTGGCGGCAATAATGCCTATATGAAAAGCCACCATTACCAATAGACAACGGCGGTGCTGCGCCTCACTCAATGCAAACATGCGGATAGACCTTTTTTAGATAAGAGGGGTTAGGGAACCCTCGTTGGATGGCTAGCGGCGGCCATGATGGGAGCGGCATTATACGGCTTCTGCATGATATTAAAAGCCAGCCAATGAAAGCCGCCAAGAGGGCTGGCGGCTTATGAGCGTTCAATCAAGTGGTTTGGCTTTGTCTGCAGCGCCTACCGAATGCTCGCGCATGGCAGCGTGAACATCCGCCAGACTGGTGGGGTCATCAATAGTAGAGGGAATACCGTACTCTTTACCGTCGGCAATGGTACGCAGCAGCTTGCGTAATATCTTACCCGAGCGGGTTTTAGGCAAACGGTCGACCACTAATACCTGCTTGAAACAGGCAATCGGCCCGATATGGTCACGCACCCGCGCAATCAATTCGGCCTCCAGCGTCGCTTCATCGCCATCAAAACCATCCTTAGGAATCACCAGGCCGATCGGCAGTTGGCCTTTAAGATCGTCATGAATACCAATGACCGCGCACTCGGCCACCGCAGGATGGGCGCCCACGACCTCTTCCATTTCGCCGGTCGAAAGCCTGTGCCCTGCTACGTTAATCACGTCATCGGTGCGGCCCATAATGAATAGGTAGCCCTGCTCATCGAAATAGCCGCCATCGCCAGTTAAGTAGTAGCCGGGAAACGCGGCCATGTAGGCGCTATGAAAACGTTGCGGGTCACGCCAAACGCCGGTCAAACACCCCGGTGGCATCGGCTGTTTAATCACCACACTGCCCTGCTCCATAGGTTTGGCCTGCTCACCGTCGCGATTGAGCACCTGCACGTTGAAGCCCGGCACGGGATACGTCGATGAACCTGCTTTGGTCGGCGTTGACTCAATGCCCGGCAAGTTGGCCGCGATGGGCCAGCCGGTTTCGGTTTGCCACCAGTGATCAATAACTGGCACGTCCAGAAGGTCATCCAGCCAGTGAAACGTAGGGGGGTCGAGTCTCTCTCCCGCCACGTAAAGATGCCTGAGGCTGCTAATATCGTATTTCTGCAGCAGTTTGGCATCAGGGTCCTCTTTTTTAATCGCCCGGAAGGCGGTGGGCGCAGTGAAAAAACTCTTCACTTGGTACTCTTCGATCAAGCGCCAAAAGCTGCCCGGATCCGGAGTTTTTACCGGTTTACCTTCGTAAACGACGCTGGTGCACCCCACCAATAAAGGGGCATAAACAATATATGAGTGCCCGACGACCCAGCCCACATCCGAGGCGGTAAAAAACACCTCACCCGGCTCCATGGCGTAAATAGCCTGCATCGAATAGGCCAATGCCACTGCATAGCCGCCGGTATCGCGCATCACGCCCTTAGGCTTACCGGTAGTCCCGGAGGTATATAGAATATACAAAGGGTCGGTGCCTTTAACGGGCACGCATTCGGCAAACGGTGCTTTGGCTACCAAAGCCTCCCAATCGTGATCGCCAGTTGCCAATTCTGCCCGATACGCTTCGCGTTGATAGACCACGCAGGCAGTCGGCTTATGAGCGCTTAACGCAATGGCTTGGTCGACCATCGGTTTATAGGGCAACACCTTGCCCAATTCGATGCCGCAGGAAGCGGCCACTACCACTTTTGGCTCGGCGTCTTCAATGCGTGCGGCGAGCTCATGGGGCGCGAAGCCACCAAACACCACCGAGTGGATAGCGCCCAGCCGAGCGCAGGCATACATGGCCACCAGGGCTTCGGGAATCATGGGCATATAAATCACCACCCGATCTCCCTTGGCGACGCCTAGCTGCGACAACGCCCCCGCAAAGTAAGCTACTTTGTCACGCATTTCGCGGTAGCTAATGGCCTGCTTGGCCTGGGTAGCGGGCGAGTCCCAGAAAATAGCCGCTTGGTCAGCGCGGCCATTCTCTACATGATAATCCAGTGCTGCGTAGCTAAGGTTCATTTCTCCATCGCTAAACCAGCGCGCATGCTTCTCTCCTCCAAAACTGTCATTGGAGCTTTCATCAAAACTTTCATCAAAACAAAGGATAGTGCTAGGCGGCGTATACCAGGGAATACGTTTGGCCTGCTCTGCCCAGAACGTTTCCGGGTGTTCAATAGATTGGTGGAAGGTCTGCTGGTAGCGGCTCATGGCGTCCTCAATCTTTTTTGTACTAGCTAAATTGTAATGGCGAAATGGCAATAACGGCTCAAAGCAATTGTTGACACTGTATAAAGTTAATTGCCGTTTCACCCTGCTACTATGAGCTAAACATCGACCAAAGCGGTAGCCAGCGGCAATATATTGTCGACAGGGGACTAGCGACCTACCATTGATTAATCGTTAAACAGCAGTTTGGACAAAACTCGCTAAATTACTGATCATTAATCAACTTGCTCCTCGCGACGCGATGATGCCTCGACAACGTATAACAATACTCATAAACAATGCTTATAAAACGCTGATGAAAACAGTGTAGGCAAGGAGATCATTATGTCTGCTTCTACAAGCGCCGCAGCACGCCTGCTTGACCATAATTGTCGTGCAATTGAGGCGGGAACCAACCTTCTCAAAGCGCTGGCAAACGAAAAACGCTTACAAATTCTCTGCCTTCTTGCCGAGAAAGAGCTGTCAGTAACGCAAATTAATCAACAGCTTGCATTAAGTCAGTCGGCCCTTTCCCAACACTTGGCCATTTTGAGGCGGGACAACCTCGTCGATACGCGTCGAGAGTCTCAAACAATTTATTATTCGTTGAGCAGTGAAAGTGCCAAGGCTGTGATTGATACCTTGGCACATCACTACGCAGCGTAAGCTTTCAACCACAAATCGCTTAGCGCCGCTGCCAGCCAGCGGCGTCGATCAGGCCAAGTGCTTTCAGCGTGGCCTTTTCAACGCCTTCTGAAATTGCCAAACCTAATTTACGGCTCATGGTTTTGGGCGGTTCAAGCTTGACAGTAAACACTCGCGCTTCTGCCATGCGCTCAACCAGATAGGCTTCACTGGTGCCTACGCTGTCGACGAGCAGTTGTGACAACGCCTCACTGCCGTACCAAATCTCGCCGGTGGCGAGAGTATCAATCTCCATACTAGGGCGACGCTCTGCCACATAGCTCTTAAATAAGCGATGGGTGTTCTCTAAATCCTCTAAGAACTTGGCTTTTCCCTCTTCGGTATTCTCACCCAGCACGGTTAAGGTGCGTTTGTATTTGCCAGCAGTTAACAGCTCAACGTCAATATCATGGCGCTTGAGCAGCCGATGAATATTGGGAACTTGGGCGACCACGCCAATAGACCCTATCACCGCAAAGGGCGCGGCTTTAATATGTTGTGCGGTACAGGCCATCAGATACCCTCCGCTCGCCGCCACTTTATCGATACACACAGTGGTGGTTAGTCCTGCGTCTCGCAAGCGGTCTAACTGCGCGGCTGCCAGTCCGTAGGCGTGCACCAAGCCACCCGCGGATTCCAAGCGCACCACCACCTCATCATTTTTACTGGCAACATCGATAATCGCCGAGACCTCCTGACCAAAGTGCTCCGTTTGCGATGCTTTTAAATCACCGTGAAAATCCAATACCCAGACGCGTGGTTCTTGAGCAGCGTCATCCACAGACTTGTGAGACTTATGGCGCTTTTTATTCTCACGACGAAAGGCTTTGAGCAGCTTTTTGCGTGCACCGGGCATTGTCGCGGCTAAACGCAAACGTCGTCCCCGGCGGCGACGCTGATCATTAAGCGGTTCAATTGAGAGCTTCAAATCGCTCTCTTTGTCATTTTTTGTGCGCGTTACAAGGAGTAAGCCAATGACTATTAGTGCCATCACGATGGTGGTTTGCACCACAAACGTGGCTATTTCTGCTACCCATTCACTCATTGAAGCTCTCCATATAAAGAGTTGAATTCATCATACTGGTATTTTGGCGGCGTGTTTCTACAATGCTTGATTGAAACGATTGTATGAAATAACCTCGCTCGCCTATGCGGTTGTTTCTTTAACCGCTATCGCTAGCCTTAGTCTAAATTGCCTAATTGAGAGAGATATTATGTCAACCAACACCCTTGAGAAGTTAAAAGCGCGTTTCAACCCTGAAGCAGCCGAGGGCATGAATGAAGTTTTTCAATTTCATTTTTCTGATGCAGGCAGCTATTACCTCAATATCCAGGATGGCACGCTAGATGTTCAAGAGGGTGAGCACGATGATCCTTCTGTCAGCTTAAGCCTAACCACTGACACACTAAAAGGCATTATGAATGGCGATATCAATGGCATGACCGCCTTCATGACGGGAAAGCTAAAAGCGACCGGCAATGTCATGCTAGCCACTAAACTGACCAGTCTATTCCCTAGCGAATAATCGTCATACCGGCACGCTGCGCCGCCTACTCCCGCCAGCGTGCCAAGTGGGTTTCAATTAGCTCGCGGGAAATCGAGTACGGCGGGGGTAAGGAGGGTAACTGGCGCGGCGAAAACCATGCTGCATCGCTAATCTCAACCCCGTCTATACGAATACGCCGCGTCGTGGCTTCAGCAAAATAGCCAAACATCAGAGAATGAGGAAATGGCCACGCTTGGCTTTGGTAGTAACGCAACTGATCTATATGCACGCCCACTTCTTCAAACACTTCACGATGCACTGCTTCTTCCGCCGACTCCCCTGGTTCGATAAAACCTGCCAAGGTTGAGTAGCGCCCCGGTGGAAAGCGCGGGCTACGAGCAAGTAGCATCGCCTCTCCGCTCGTCACCAACGTAATGATGCACGGTGAAATACGCGGGTAGTTGCGATGTCCGCAGGCATGGCAATGCATCGCAAATTCAGCGGTAAGCTTAGTGGCAGGCGCGCCACATCGGCCGCAGAAGCGGTGATTCTCTAGCCAGGCCCCCACCTGCAAGGCGGTTGAAAGCAGACTAAACCAAGCCGTGGAGAGTTCACTCATCCACTGACGACCGTCAATCCACCCGCTTTCAGCCTGAGGCTCAACCAGCAGCGCTACTGGCTCATCGTCCCAGTAGCACAGCGGTTGCATCTGCTCTGTCCAGGGTTGATGAGGCTGTAGCGGGGTTAAATCTTCGCTGCCGTTTAACGGTGCGGGCGCCAAGAGGCTCCGCGACAAGCGAATCACCCGCCCAGCTTGTTCATGATGGGGAATTTCTCGCCTAAGCATCGCTGGCCGCACCCTCCAACCAATGAAGCTTATGCGCCTCGCATTTGGCGTTGTGGGCCGCCTGCTCCTCTTCGTTGGGGCGCACTACGCGCAGTTGGCCGGGTGTTAAAGAAAGACGTTGAATCGACAGCCCTTCATTAGACGTATCCGCCTGCTCCTGTTCTGCGGCAGAGGCAGCATCCAAGGTCAGCGCGGTTTGCCCCCCTGTCATCGCCAGATACACCTCGGCGAGGATTTCAGAATCTAGCAGAGCGCCGTGCAGAACCCGGTGGCCGTTTTCGATATCGTAACGTTTGCATAGCGCATCAAGGCTATTGCGCTGCCCAGGGTGCATTTTGCGCGCCATGGTCAGCGTATCTAATACGCCGCAGTGATCACGTACGGGTCCCAGCGGTGCCCCACTACGCCGCTGATTAAGCATGCCCAATTCGTGGTCAATAAAGCCCACATCGAAGGGGGCGTTATGAATCACTAACTCGGCGCCTTGAATAAAGGCCCAAAATTCGTCAGCTATTTTTGCGAACACCGGCTCATTGGCAACTTTGGCGTCATCGATCCCGTGAACAGCAACGACCTCAGCATCGATATGACGCTCGGGATTTATGTATTGGTGATACGTGCGACCAGTAAAGCGCCGATTGACCATCTCAATAGCACCAATTTCGACTAGGCGATGACCATCTTTAGGGTCGATACCCGTCGTTTCAGTATCTAGAATCACCTGACGCATCATGCTCTCCTTTTTTAGTGCTCATCAATGGCTTCATTGGCCAGCGTGTCGGCACGCTCATTGCCTGGGTGGCCGCTATGTCCTTTTACCCAGTGCCACTCGACTTTATGGCGCTGGGTCTCTTCGTGCAGGGTCTTCCACAGTTCGGCATTTTTGACCGGCTGCTTGGCTGCGGTTTTCCAGCCGCGTTTGATCCAGTTGTGGATCCATTGGGTAATGCCCTGACGTACATATTGGGAGTCGGTCCACAACGCTACTTCACAACGTGTATTCAGTGTCCGTAACGCCATAATCGCAGCCATCAGCTCCATGCGATTATTAGTGGTATCTGATTCATAGCCTTTCAAGGTTTTTTCATGCTCGCCACTCGCCAGCACCACGCCCCACCCGCCGGGCCCAGGATTACCCCGGCAAGCCCCGTCGGTGTAGACCGTTACCCGGGGTAACTGCTTGGCAGCCTCTTTAGTCAATCTCTTGATCCTTATTTAACTATGTTTTTTAACTGGATGAGCTTGTGCCGGATGCTCTGAACAGGGCTGATAGTGAGCGGATGAGCCTGAGCGGGTAACACCTAATGAAGCGGGCGAGGCGGGTGCCTTTAAACCAAACTTCAAGCGCTGCACCGGCGCATGACGCTGCCGCCTTCGCGCCTGAATCATATAACTTTCACCCAACGGCAGGTTATGCCGACGCCCCAAAGACTCCCAATACTCACCACATTTGGCATTCATGCGCCCGCGAAAGCAGCAATAGTCTACGCGCTCCACCTCAAAGTCGACAAACGCCAACCAGTCGCGCAGACGATTAACCGAGCGCCAGGTGCCGCTCCAGGGAAACTCCTGCTGGCGCTTACGCCACTGGCGAACCACGCCCCCTAAACCAATGGGGTTAAAACCAAACAGCACCATCATGCCATTGTCTGCGGTGACACGTGCGGCCTCTTGCAGCGTGAAATGGGCGTCGCTCAAATGCTCAAGCCAGTGGTGAATCACCATCACATCCAGGCAGCGGTCCGGTAGCGCCAATTGATCAGGAGGGCATATTAAGGAGCTATCGTTTTGGGCTAAGGCTCGGGAAGGCGTCCAACGTATGGGATGCGGGATCGACGACATGGTCATTAGCGCTGGCCCCATGCTCATTTCCAAGCTATGACCACCGACCCTCGATTCCACCACAGGCCCTAGGCAGGCTCGTTGAGTTTCCCATAGCGAACGCCCCGCCTCGGTTTGCCAATAGGGCTGGCTAGATTCCAAGCGCTTTACCAGCGACGTGGCCGTGGTCGAATTTGACATAAACAGCGCTTCCCTCCACAGTAACGGCTTTTTGACACCTTTTACGTACTGATTTAGCGCTAATAAGCGCAAAGTTTGATGTTTTTTTTCGTAACTTAAAGGATCTCGCCGATGATGAGCGTGACACCGATCCCCGCCCTTAGCGACAACTATATTTGGCTATTAAGACAGGATAACAGTCAAAGTGTTTGTGTGGTGGATCCCGGTGAAGCAGCCCCGGTGATCGAGTTTCTTGAGCGCGAGTCGCTAACCCTAAGCTGTATACTGATTACCCACCACCATCATGATCATACCGGTGGTTTAGCGGAATTAATTAAACGCTACGCTCCTCACGTTATCGGCCCGGCCAATCCTGAGATTAAAGGCATTGATGAAACCGTGGGCGACGGCGACGAAGTACGCATTATGGGTCGCTTGTTTGATGTCATGGCGACCCCTGGCCATACGCTTGATCATATCAGCTACTTTACCGCGGGTATCCCGGCACTACTGTTCTGCGGTGATACACTTTTTTGCGCAGGTTGCGGTCGTTTATTCGAGGGTACACCAGAGCAAATGTATACCGCGCTGAAAAAAATTGCGGAACTCCCTGAAGATACACTGGTCTTTGCAGCCCATGAGTACACTCAGGCAAACCTAACGTTTGCTCGTGCTGCGGATCCTGAAAACGAAGACGTCAAACACGCCTTGCAGGAGTGTGATAAGGCGCGGGCCTTGGATCGCCCCACCTTACCCAGCACGATAGGACGCGAGCTGAAAATTAACCCCTACCTCCGTGTGGGCACTGATAGCGTGCGCCAGGCGGCAGGTACCCAGGGTGTTAATAATGATGATCTCGCAACGTTCACCACTCTACGCGAGTGGAAGAACCGTTTTTAAGAACGCTATCGAAACCAAACGAATGCAACTATGACCTATCGAACGATTCGCCAGCGCTTGATGCTGAGCGCCGGCAGTACCGTAATTATGGGCCTAATGTTAGCCGCTGCGGCAAATTCTCAAGCCTCTGCCACAGCCTATGAAAGACCAACTTCATTAGCAGGCACGTCAGTAGACGCTACAAAACCGCACCCCACGCCATTCCATATCCATTTTTGGGAAGCGCTGGAGCTGGAACCTCAAGACGCCTGGACAACACTGCGTAAAAGCTTTCAGTGGCAAGAGAAGTCACTGCCCGCCGAGGCCCAGGCGCGGGTAGACGAATGGATTGAGTACTACCGTTCAAGCCCCGAAAATATTGCCACGATCACCGAACGCGCTACCCCTTGGCTTGCCTGGATTACCCAACAGGTTAGCGAGCGCGGCCTGCCCGGTGAAGTTGCATTAATTCCTTTCGTAGAGAGTTCCTTCGACCCAGGCGCACGTAGCCACCGCGGGGCCGCAGGGCTATGGCAATTTATGCCTAGCACCGGTGATGCATTGGGTTTGATTCGCAATGGCAATTACGATGGGCGATTAGATGTATTAACCTCCACCGAAGCGGCGCTGGACTACCTGGAAATGCAGGCTGATCAGTGGTACGAAGGTGATCTGATGCTGTCATTAGCCGCTTATAATGCCGGGGCAGGAACCATTAACCGTGCTCTACGACAAGCCCAAAGCCAAGGCTTAAACGGCGATTACTGGGATCTCTCGCTACCCTATGAAACCATGCAGTATGTGCCCAAGCTGAAAGCGATCGCGACAATCATTAACGACCCTGAACAGTACGGCGTAAGTTTACCGGAAATACACGTTGACCCGGCCTTCGCGAAAGTTAAATTGGCCCACGCGGTGACACTCTCGGAAGCCTCTCAACTGCTGGATGTCAGCCAGACAGCGTTAGCCGAGCTAAATCCAGGCCTGCTGAATGGCAGTATCGATCCTCGCAGTGCCCAAACACTGCTGGTGCCTGAAGAAGTAGATACACAGATGCTTGCGCAACTTTCACAGGGCGGTGGCAACCAAGCACAAGACAGCAATCAAGCGTTTGCGCAAAACAGCAGTGGCAATACCCATCGCGTTGAAAGGGGCGATAGCCTCTCAGCGATTGCAGCCCGGTATAATATTGAGCAGCAAGACCTTATCCGCTGGAATGCGATTGACCGACCCAGCGCTTTACAACCAGGCCAACTGCTGACACTTTCAGGGCGGTAAATCGGGTTAACATAGTTGGCTTTGTTCACATGGGATGTCACCAATGCCGCGTGGTTTGTTTTTTGCGAAAACGCTTCTACTCATCAGTGGCCTGCTATTCAATGTGTCGGTACTGGCTTCAGAGAGCACCGTTTCGAAGGCCAGCGCTGCAGAAACAGCGTCTAACAGCGATGCGTTTGAAACAACCTCCAGCACCAATGTAGTGGGTGATTTAAATAGCGACGCGAATAACGTGGTGCCGGTTGAAACCGTTCACGGGTTATCGCTGTACGATAGCCCCGAGCTACCCGCAGATTTTCCCTACTTCCCTCACGTAAACCCACAGGCCCCCAAAGGTGGCACGATTACGCATACCGCCGTGGGAAGCAGTTTTGACTCGACGAACCCGTTTATTATTCGCGGTACGCCGGTTACCGGTATTTCACAAATTTACGACACCCTAATGGCCAGCAATCCCAATGAGCCATTTAGCCTTTACGGCCTGCTGGCTGAAGGTGTTCGTCTAGACCCAGACAGGCAATGGATTGAATTCGACCTGCGCCCGGAAGCACGTTTTCAGGATGGCGAACCGGTCACTGCCTACGATGTGGTTTTCTCGCTTAACTTGCTTCGTGAAGAGGGGAATCCGTTTTACGCCAGCTACTACGCTGGGGTGGAGGAAGCCATTGCTCTAAACGAGCACCAGGTACGCTTTACCTTTAATGATACCGACTCCCGAGAGCTACCGTTAATCGTTGCACAGTTGCCCATCCTCCCCCGCCACTATTGGGAGCCCCGCGACTTCACCTCACCGACCCTAGTCGCGCACCCAGGCTCCGGCCCCTACCGCATTAGCGAAGTAGACCCGGGTCGACGAATTGTCTACCAGCGCGATGAGAACTATTGGGGTAAAGATTTACCGGTCAACGTTGGTCGTTACAATATTGATCGCATCATTTACGACTACTACCGTGACCGGGATATTGCCTGGGAAGCGTTTAAAGCAGGCCTGACCGACTTTCGCACAGATGCCCGTGCCGCCACTTGGGCGATTGGCTATAATTTTCCTGCCTACGAAGAGGGCTTGGTCAAGCGGCTGACCGTACCGGACGTTAACCCATCCTTGATGCAGGCGTTTGTCTTCAACCTGCGTAAAGAGAAGTTTCAAGACCCGCGGGTGCGAGAAGCATTGAGCCTTACCTTCGATTTTCCGTGGCTTAATACCAATATTTTTTACGGCACTTACCAGCGCACCGAGAGTTTTTTCCAAAATTCCGAAATGGAAGCCACCGGCTTACCCTCTGAAGAAGAGCTGGCACTATTGGAGCCTTTCCGTGAAGAGTTGATAGCCTCTCACGGCTCTGACCGCCTCTTCACCGAGCCGCTGCCCATTGAGCAGCCCACTGATTTACGCGAGAGGCTACGCAAAGCACTCGACCTGCTACGTGAGGCAGGTTACCGGGTTGAAGACGGTGTATTAGTCAATCAGGATACCGGACGACCGTTAAGCCTCGAAGTATTGCTCTACGACTCAGGCCTTGAACGGGTCGTTCAACCCATGCTGCGCAACATGGCCCGCTTAGGGGTGCAGACATCGCTGCGTATCGTTGATATTAATCAATATTTAAACCGGCAGCGTAATTACGACTATGACATAGTGATCAGCCATTTCCCGCAGTCGAACAACCCGGGCAATGAGCAGCGCGATTTCTGGACCAGCGCCGCCGCCGAGGCACCGCAAAGCCGCAACCGGATGGCACTGGCGCATCCGGCAGTCGATGCACTGGTGGAGGAGATCATTAGCGCCGATGGCCGTGAAGAGCTGGATACCGTCACCCGCGCGCTGGATCGAGTTCTACGCTGGGGATTTTATGTGATTCCCCACTACCACTCTGGAGAGACCCGTATCGCCATTTGGGATAAGTTTGGCTACCCAGAGCCGTTCCCAGCGTATGCCATGGATCTGGATGCGTGGTGGGTAGACACTGACCGTGAAGCAGCACTACAGCGCCGTCAACGGGGCCGCTAACGCTGGCTGAATGACAACTACTTAATCGCAACGGCTTATCCTCAACGGTTTCATCGTCATAAACCTCGGAGTGCTCTGTGGCCCGCTATACCCTACGCCGACTGCTGCTAATGTTTCCGACTCTCTTCGGGATCATGCTTCTCAATTTTATGATTGTTCAGGCGGCGCCAGGCGGGCCAATTGATCAGATGTTGGCGCGTTTTGAAGGCGCTAACGCCATGGCCAGCACCCGCTTGGATATGGGCGGCGCCGATGTCCAGGTCAGCGATGACTCACGGGGCGCCCGGGGGATCGATCCGCGCTTTATCGAACAGCTGGAACAGCAGTTTGGTTTTGACAAGCCCGCCCACGAACGCTTTATCGGCATGATGGCGGACTACCTCACCCTCGATTTTGGGACCAGTTTCTTCCGTGATCGACCGGTCACCGAACTGATGATCGAGCGGCTGCCGGTCTCCATATCGTTAGGGCTCTGGACGACGCTGCTGGTCTATTTAATCTCCATTCCGTTAGGAATTAAAAAAGCGCTTCGCCACGGCTCCCGGTTTGACGTCTGGTCGTCGGGCTTAGTGATCGTTGGTTATGCCATTCCAGGCTTTCTGTTTGCGATTCTGTTGATTGTGCTGTTTGCCGGGGGCACCTACTGGGACTTATTCCCTTTACGCGGCTTGACCTCCCCTGACTTCGACCAGCTTTCCGCCTGGGGCAAGGTAAAGGACTACTTCTGGCATATCACCCTTCCGGTTATTGCCGCCTCGATTGGCAGCTTTGCCACACTGACAATGCTGACCAAAAACAGCTTTCTCGATGAGATTCACAAGCAGTATGTAATTACCGCCCGCGCCAAGGGCGCCGACGAACGGCGCGTGCTCTATGGCCATGTGTTTCGCAACGCCATGCTGATCATTATCGCGGGCCTGCCCGCCGCCATGATTGGTATTTTCTTCACCGGCGCGCTGTTGATCGAAGTGATCTTCTCCCTGGATGGGCTGGGCCTGCTCGGTTTTGAGGCGATCATGCAGCGGGATTACCCGGTGATATTCGGCACCCTCTTCCTGTACACCGTCATCGGCTTAATCCTCAAACTGATTTCCGACTTGACCTACGTGTGGGTAGACCCGCGTATCGACTTTTCGACTCGGGAGTCGTGATAATGGCCTCCTTATCGTTACGCTTATCGCCTATCACTCGCCGTCGATTGGCCGCTTTCAAAGCCAATCGTCGTGCCCGGGTATCACTCTGGCTATTTGCCACGCTGTTTATCCTTAGCCTGTTTGCCGAGCTGATTGCCAACGACAAACCCATCGTTATGCAGTACGACGGTCAGTGGTATTTCCCCATGTTGGTGGACTACCCAGAAACCGAATTTGACGGCTTTCTACCGACCCGAACGGACTATCTGGATCCTTTTGTTCAGCAACAGATTAAAGATCACGGCTGGGCGCTGTGGCCCATCATTCCTTTTTCCTACCAGACCCTGGATATGAATATGAACCGCCCCTCCCCGGCCCCGCCGGATAGCCGCCACTGGCTGGGCACCGATGACCAGGGACGGGATGTAACGGCACGGGTAATTTATGGTTTTCGGCTTTCGGTGGCCTTTGCCCTGGTGCTCACTGCAGGGTCGTTAGTCATTGGTGTCGTGGTGGGCGGCGTGCAGGGCTACTTTGGCGGCAAAATTGATTTGATCGGTCAACGGTTCACCGAGATATGGTCAGGTCTGCCGGTACTATTTTTACTGATTATTTTAGCCAGCTTTGTTCAGCCGGGGTTCTGGTGGCTGCTAGGAATTATGCTGCTTTTTTCGTGGTTGGGTCTGGTCGATATCGTACGCGCCGAGTTCCTGCGTGCGCGTAATTTGGAGTATGTACGCGCGGCGAAAGCCATGGGGTTGCCGTCACGCTTGATCATGTGGCGCCACGTGCTACCCAATGCCATGGTCGCCACGCTAACATTTATTCCCTTTCTGTTTACCGGCGCCATTGGCACCTTGACCGCGCTGGACTTCCTCGGTTTCGGCCTACCCCCTGGTGCTCCTTCGCTAGGTGAACTGGCGGCACAGGGCAAAAATAATCTACACGCACCATGGCTGGGTATCACAGCGTTTATGACGTTAGCGATCATGCTGTCACTGCTGGTATTTATCGGCGAGGGCTTGCGCGATGCCTTCGACCCCCGCCATGTGCAGCAGCGCCAGGCAGGCCCCGCCCAGGAGACTCAGCATGCCTAATCCTCTACTGCGCATTGAGCATCTTGATGTCACCTTTGATGGCACCCCGGTAGTGCACTCACTCTCACTCACTCTCAATGCGGGTGAAACCCTGGCGATTGTCGGCGAGTCCGGCTCGGGAAAGTCAGTATCGGCGCTGGGGATGGTGAATCTATTGCCTAGTAATGCCACCGTTCAGGGCGAGCGCTGGCTGGTTGATACCAATCTGGCCAATTTAACGGAGACTCAGTGGAACGCCGTGCGCGGCAATCGCGTTGGTTTTATCTTTCAGGAACCGATGACCTCGCTCAACCCTCTGCACCGAGTGGGTAAGCAGATAGGCGAAGCGCTACGCCTTCACCAGGGGCTGCGGGGCGAGGCCGCCCGCCAACGCAGCAAAACGCTACTGGAACAGGTGAAACTACCGCGCCCGGACGAACTGCTGGATGCCTGGCCCCACCAGCTCTCGGGTGGGCAGCGCCAGCGGGTGATGATTGCCATGGCGATTGCCAACAACCCATCGCTGCTGATTGCCGACGAACCCACCACCGCGTTGGACGTTACCGTTCAGCAGGAAATTCTCGCCCTGCTACGTGAACTGCGCGATCACCATGGCATGGGCATGCTGTTTATCAGCCACGACTTGAATCTGGTGCGCCGTTATGCGGATCGTATCTGCGTTATGTATCAGGGCCGCATACAAGAGATCGGTCCGGTAGAGCAGGTCTTTCAGCACCCGCAAAGCGATTACACCAAAGCACTACTTGCGGCTGAACCGGAAGGTAGGCCCCAAGCCATTGAGCAAACAGCCCCCCTACTGACAGCACGTCAGTTGAGCGTCAGTTTCAAGCGGCCTAAAACCGGCTTGTTCAAGCGTCAGCCGCCCGCTTTTGTGGCGCTTCAACCCACTGATTTTCAAATTGCACCGGGTGAAACCCTGGGCATTGTGGGTGAGTCCGGCTCGGGTAAAACCACGCTGGCGTCGGCGGTCATGCGGCTGGTCACCAGCCAAGGTGATGTAACTCTTGGCAATGATAAACTAAGTGCCCTAACCGGCGATGCGTTACGCCGTCATCGGCATCGCTTACAGATGGTGTTTCAAGACCCCTATGGCGCCCTTTCACCGCGTATGCCGGTGTTCGATATCGTCAGCGAGGGGTTGCGCTTTCACTACCCTCATCTCTCTATTGAGGAAATCGCCCAGCGGGTCAAGCAAACGCTGCACGAGGTAGGTTTGCCCGAGAGCTGTGCCGCCCGCTACCCTCATGAATTTTCCGGCGGTCAGCGCCAGCGTATTGCCGTGGCAAGGGCGATCATATTAGAGCCAGAACTGCTGGTGCTTGATGAGCCCACCTCAGCGTTAGATCGTACCGTGCAGAAGCAGCTAGTCGCCCTGTTGCGCGATCTACAGGCACGCCGTCAGCTGAGCTATCTGTTTATTAGCCACGACCTGGCCGTCGTCCGCGCGATGGCCCACCGTATTATGGTGCTCAAGGATGGCGAAGTGGTCGAACAGGGCTCCTGCCTGGAGGTTCTTTCAGCGCCACAGCACGCTTATACTCAAGCGCTAATCGCCGCAGCGCATCTGACGCACTAGCGAAATAGCGAAAATTGCCACGGATCTTAATGCTTTTAATGCTCGAACTAAGATAACGGTATAAGTATCGAAGTGAAATAAAGCCGCTTACCATTTTGGAAAGCGGCTAATGGAGACCTTTACCAAGGGCTCAGAAGAGCGCGATTTCGTCGGCGGTTAATTCTCGCCATTCACCGGGCGCCAGATTGGCATCCAAGGCTAAATCACCGATGGAGCTACGATGCAGTGAGTTCACGTGATTGCCCAAGGCGGCAAACATTCGCTTCACCTGGTGATAGCGTCCTTCGGTAATGGTGAGTTCTGCCTGAGTGGGCGACAGCAGTCGAAGTGTTGCGGGCTGCGTCGGCGTCTCCTCCCCATCCAGCATCAGACCATCGGCAACTTGGCCAATTGCCCACTCCGCCGACGCGCCTTCCATAGGCTCCGCTAGCTCGGCGATATACACCTTGGCACAGCGATGGCGCGGTGACGTGACACGGTGCGACCACTGGCCATCATCGGTTAACAGCAGCAAGCCCGTGGTATCCACATCTAACCGCCCTACCGGCTGTAACCGATCCGCTTTGGGTAAATCAATTAGATCGATTGCTCTTTTATAGAGACCGCGACGGGCGTTACATTCAACGTCGACGGGCTTGTGCAGCATAATGTAGCGCAAGCCTACCAACCCCAACCTCTCACCGTTGAGCACCACTACATCGTTATCGGTATCGATTTGGGTCGCCGACTGTTTTATCGGCTCACCGTTTAGGGTCACTTCGCCATT
The DNA here is from genome assembly GCF_031010195.1 of Halomonas sp. SpR8. Taxonomy (GTDB): domain Bacteria; phylum Pseudomonadota; class Gammaproteobacteria; order Pseudomonadales; family Halomonadaceae; genus Vreelandella. The sequence continues at coordinate 176,530 of NZ_JAUAMC010000008.1, forward strand.
TTTGAGTGCCCGCTTAGCGAGGCTACGAGTCAACGGTGAGGTTTCACTCAAAAAACGATCAAGGCGCATCATTAACCCACTCCTGGCAGCAGCTTAAAGTGGTCGGCATCTTGCCAGGCAGGAAATTTTTCACGAAAAGCATCAAGGGTAGTTTTATCCAGCGTGCCCGTTTCTATAAACGGGGTATGGGCAGGTTTATCAATCAGCGGTTCACCTTTGAAGTCGACCAACAAGGAATCGCCGCTGTAGGCAAGCCCTTTGGCATCTTCTCCAACGCGGTTAACGCCAATCACATAGCTTAAATTCTCTACCGCGCGGGCCTGTAGCAGCGTGCGCCAAGGGTGACGACGCGGTGCTGGCCAGTTGGCGATACACAGCAGCGCATCATACTCGAAATGCTCCCCTTCTGCTGGCTGCTGACGCATCCACACCGGGAAACGCAGGTCGTAGCACACGCTCAGTAGCAGTTTGAAGCCGTTAAGCTCTACCACCTTTCGCTCACTGCCCATGCCGTAGCGCTCATGCTCACCGGCCATGCGGAACAGGTGACGCTTGTCGTAGTGGGTTATCTCACCCTCCGGTGTCGCCCAGATCAGGCGGTTATAAAACTCGCCGTGCTCTTGGATGGCGACACTGCCGGTTACGACACAGTTGCGTGCCTTCGCCTGGGCTTGCAGCCAGGCAACGCTTTGACTTTCCGCCATCGGCTGAGCCATTTCGCGTGAGTTCATGGTAAAACCCGTGGCAAACATCTCCGGCAATACAATAAGATCCGTATCGCGGCTATCGAGCTCGCCCAGCAACTGCTCAAGATGAGCGTGGTTGGCCTGGGGGTCTTCCCAGCGCAGATCGCACTGCACTAGCGTGTTCCTAAGTTGACTCACGTAACACCTCCATTTCGTCAGTCCGTTTATGCTAGATTAGCATCTTTAAATAATGAGGCTGCTATGCTTCCTACTCCAACACGCGACCCTGCCGCCGTCAAAGGCGTTATGTTTGGATTAACCGCCTACATCATGTGGGGCTGCTTTCCGCTCTTTTTTGCCCTGTTTGACGGTGTTCCCGCCTTTGAAATATTGATTCATCGTATCATTTGGGCGTGTCTGTTCTTGGTCGGTTTGATTACCTTGCTGCGCCGCTGGCCTCCAGTGGTCACTGCACTAGGTGAACCCAAGCGGCTTGGGCGGGTGCTGGCCTGCGCGTTATTAATTGCGTTTAACTGGGGTATCTATATCTATGCGGTGGAGTCTAAGCAGGTACTGCAGGCAAGTTTGGGCTACTTCTTGACCCCGTTAGTGAATGTCGCCCTGGGCATGCTGGTACTGCGGGAAGTGATGGCAAAACTGCAGTTGGCCGCTTTGGGCTTGGCCAGCGTTGCCATTGCCATCCAATTTGTAATGCTAGGCGAACTGCCTTGGATTAGCCTGGTGCTGGCATTAAGCTTTGGCAGTTACGGCCTGTTTCGTAAGCAGGTGCCGCTGGACGGTTTATCAGGCCTATTTGTCGAAACCCTGCTGCTATTTCCTCTCGCCCTCATCGCCTTAGCCTGGCTAAGCTGGAACGGCAGCTCACATTTTCTACAAGAACCATCAACAACGGGCCTTATGATCGCTAGTGGGGCTTTGACCGCACTGCCGCTTATGGCCTTCGCAGGTGCGGCTCGCCGCTTGCGCTTGGCGACGCTGGGCTTTTTGATGTACATCAATCCGACCATCCAATTCCTCATTGCCTTAACCGTTTTCGGCGAGCCCTTGGGCATTATCCAATTGGCCACATTTGTGCTTATTTGGATTGGACTCGCGCTTTACTCCTGGTCGGCATGGCAGTCACGCACCCGCTACGCGGCGGTTGATTAATGCCAGCGGAGCGATGAGCCAGTGATTAGCCATTTTTGAACACCACAGTGCAAGTGAATATAAGCGCTGAAACAAAATGGAATATCCCTTACTCTTTCTGTTCTGCTTCACTCACTACATCTGGAAACCATGCTAAAGCGCTATTTGCCCATATTGACGTGGCTCCCCCACTATAATAAGCGCTTGCTGGGGGCCGACCTGCTGGCGGGTTTGATCGTCACCGTGATGGTCATTCCCCAATCGCTCGCCTATGCGCTACTGGCCGGTCTCCCTGCGGTGGTTGGCCTGTATGCCAGCATACTGCCGCAACTGGTTTACACCCTATTCGGCACCAGCAAAACCCTCGCCGTCGGGCCAGTCGCGATTATCGCGCTGATGACCGGTGCCGCGCTCTCCTCCGTGGCGGCTACCGGCACGGAGACTTATTTACAGGCAGCGCTCATATTGTCTCTGCTTTCCGGCGGCATGCTCGTGACCATGGGCCTATTGAGAATGGGCTTTTTCAGCAATTTTTTAAGCCACCCGGTTATTTCTGGCTTCTTAACGGCATCGGGTATTTTGATCGCCGCTAGCCAACTTGGCAGTTTGCTGGGCGTCGAGAGTAGTGGCTTTACCCTGGTGGAGCGCTTGACGACCCTGGTACCCAATTTAGACACGTTCAACCTACCTACTTTACTGATCGGTGGTAGCACCCTGCTATTTTTAATCACCATGCGCCGCCACGGAAAGTCAGCGCTGCATAAGCTTGGGCTGCCGCTACTTCTGGCGGATTTAATCGCCAAAGCAGGTCCCGTTTTTGCAGTGGTGATCACTACCTTGGTAACTTGGCAGTGGCAGCTAACAGAGCGCGGCGTTGAAGTGGTAGGGCAGATTCCCGGCGGGTTACCCACGCTTAGCTTTCCAATAGGCGACTTCTCGCTCTGGAAGGCGCTATTAATTCCAGCGCTGCTGATTAGCTTAGTCGGCTTTGTGGAGTCGGTTTCCATGGGGCAAATGCTGGCCGCTAAACGGCGTCAACGTATTTCACCCAACCAAGAGCTTATCGGCCTGGGTGCGACGAATCTGGCCGCGGGATTTACCAGCGGCATGCCGGTAACCGGCGGCTTGTCACGTACCGTGATTAACTACGATGCCGGCGCGCAAACGCCCGCGGCAGGTGCTTTTGCAGCATTAGGCATTGCACTGGTGACGATGTATTTTACCGGTTGGCTCTACTATTTACCTATCGCGACCTTGGCAGCGACGATTACCGTATCGATTTTGACCCTGGTGGATATTGCCATGCTGCGCCAAACTTGGCGCTACTCCCGCAGTGACTTTGCTGCCATGGCGGTGACCATACTGCTCACCCTTTGCGAAGGGGTCGAAGCAGGCATCATCAGTGGGGTCACCCTTTCGATCGCGCTATTTTTATATCGCACCAGTCGCCCCCATAGCGCTCTGGTAGGCCGGGTGCCGGACACGGAGCATTTTCGCAATACCGCGCGCCATGAAGTCGAAACCGTTAGCAATGTAGCCCTGCTACGTATCGACGAAAGCCTCTATTTTGCCAACGCCCGCTATCTGGAAGACACCGTCTATAACCTCGTAGCGAGCCACCCGGAACTTGAGCATGTGGTATTGATCTGCTCAGCGGTCAACCTGATCGATGCTTCGGCGCTTGAAAGCCTGGATGCTATCAACGCCCGCTTAAAAGACTCCGATGTAAAACTGCACCTATCCGAAGTCAAAGGGCCGGTGATGGATCGACTTAAGAACAGCGATTTTCTAGACGCTCTCACAGGCCGCGTTTTTCTCAGTACCTACGCCGCGTGGCGTGAATTCTCCTAACAATTAACATACGCGATATAGCTCTAAAGCCAGGCAATTGCCTGGCTTTTTTACGCGTGTCTAATACTAGCTAGGGCGCGCAATAACATCGTCGTTGACATTCACCCGACCGCTTCTCTACTATCAGTCGACCACTTAGCAAAACTAAGTACCGCACAGCAAAACACTATGTAGCACAACGTAACCAAAACCAAAAGCACAACCACAATAAAGGAGCATCGCAATGCATCCATTGACTCACCGCCTACTCATCGCCGCTTTACCTCTATCACTGCTCAGTGCCGCTGTTAGCCATGCCAGCGACGTTGAACTACCCGGCACCATGGCCTGGACCGCCTATGGCACCAACTCAAGCGGCTACGCCCAAGCCGTGGCCATCGGCAACATGCTGCAGAATAAATACGATTCATCGGTGCGTATTTTGCCCGGTGATAATGACGTATCACGTATGACACCGCTCAAGCAGGGCCGTGTTGACCTGTGCGCCTGCGGAATATCCAGCTACTACGGGGCGGAAGGCGTGATGATGTTTGCCGACCCAGACTGGGGACCTCAACCGCTGAGAGTCATTACCACCTCAACCGCTTCGTTTGGCCTTTCCCTGGCAGTGGCAGGCGACTTAGACGTTGAAACACCCGCCGACCTCAAAGGAAAACGCATCGCCTATATCCGCGGCGACGACGCACTCAACAAAGGCACCGAAGCATACCTAGCATTTGGTGGCCTGACCTGGGATGACGTCGAGCGAGTGGATTACCCCGGCTACGGACGTTCTTTCGACGGTATTATCGCCGGTGATGTCGACGCCTCGTTCACCACTACCGTAACCCCGCCCGCCCAGCAGCTTGCCAGCAGCCCACGCGGCATTAGCTGGCCGGTACTAGACCCTGAAGATGAAGCGGGCTGGGAGCGCATGACCGAAGTGGCGCCCTATTTCCGTCCCCATGAAGTCACCGCAGGCGCGGGGGGGATTAGTGCTGACAACCCAGTGCCCAGCGCCAGCTACCCGTACCCCATTGTGGTTGCCAATCAAGACCTGGATGACAACGTTGCTTACGGCTTGATCAAGGCCATGCAGGTAAATTTTGACGACTACAAAGACAACGCGCCCGGCGCCCTTGGCTATGCCTTGGAAGAACAGGATTTTCAATGGGTCATACCCTTTCACGATGCGGTCGTGGAGTACTACAAAGAGATCGATGTGTGGACCGATGAAATGCAGGCCCACCAGGATAAGCTCGTTGAACGCCAGGATGTACTGCTAAGCGCCTGGGAAAGCTTTATGCAAGACGCACCTGATGAGGAAGAAGCATTTACTGCTGACTGGATGGAAGCTCGCGCCGCCGCACTCAGCGAAGCTGGCTTCGAACCGATCTTTGAGTAATACGCCACGGGGCGGCGCTCGCCGCCCCTGCTGATTGACCGGATGCCCCCATGACTACAGAAACCTCGCCTGCTAATCCTCAGCAGGTTAAAGAAAAGATCAGCCAAATTCGTCAGCTTCCCACCGCGCTGCAATGGATTCCAGCCACTGTCACCGTTGTCTTGATGCTGATGACGCTGGATTACCTGTTCAATATCGGCTGGCTTACCTTTGTTACTGGCCTGGAAACGCAGTTTTACTATGCCGTCGTCGCGCTGCTACTTCCATTGGTTTTTCTGCTCTGGCCCCTACGTAGCAGCCTACAAGAACAGCCTATTCCTTGGTATGACTACCTGCTCAGCGCTTCGACACTCATTGTTGGGGGCTACTTTGTTTATAACGCTGTGCCAATACTGGAGCGCGGTTGGGCGTTTGCTGCCCCGGATGTGGCAATTTACGCCAGCTACGCTTTTTGGCTGCTGATTATTGAAGCATCACGCCGGGCGGGTGGTTTACCGATTGCAATTATTGCGGGCGTGTTCTCGCTCTACCCGCTGGTGGCAGATATTGTCCCTGGCCCTATTCAGGCGTTTCCTTCAAGCCTTGAAGAGACGGCCATGTACCACACCATGAGCACCGAAAGCATCATGGGTGTACCGCTGCAGGCATTCGCCGGCCTGGTTATTGGTTTTTTGGTGTTTGGTGTCGTGCTGCAAAAAAGCGGCGGTGGTAAATTTTTTATTAACCTAGCCTTTGCCTTGTTGGGCCATGTGCGCGGCGGCCCTGCCAAAGTATCGATTTTCTCCAGCGGCCTGATGGGCTCAATGAGCGGCAGCGTGATCAGTAACGTGCTGACCACCGGCGTGTTATCGATTCCCGCCATGCGCCGCATTGGCATGAGCCGCTCATTTGCTGGTGGCGTGGAGGCCTGCGCTTCCACTGGCGGCGTATTGATGCCCCCGGTGATGGGTGCCACTGCCTTTGTGATGGCGATGTTTTTGGACGTTCCCTACGCCACCATTGCCCTGGCGGCAGTGATCCCTTCCATTCTCTACTTCCTAGGGCTGTTTATCCAGATCGACGCCTACGCCGCGCGTAACGATATTAAAGGCTTGCCCGCCAATGAACTGCCGTCACTTTGGCAAACCCTGAAAGAGGGCTGGTACTTTATTTTCGTCTTTGCGCTATTGGTGTGGATGTTGCTGATTATGCAGCGTGAAGCCGTCGCTCCTTTTTATGCGACTGCACTGCTACTGGTGCTCAACCAGTTCTCAAAGCACAACCGCTGGGGCTGGAAAGATGTGTCTGACACGCTCTCATCCGCCGCCAAGCTGTTTGCCGAACTGATCGCCATTTTAGCCGGCGTGGGCATGCTCGTGGGTGCACTCTCCATGACCGGGCTCTCTGGCACCATTGCTAACGACTTTATCAACATTGCCGGTGGCAGCGTACCGCTACTGCTGCTTATGGGTGCCGTGACCAGCTTTGTGCTGGGCATTGGTATGACCGTCACCGCTGCGTATATCTTCCTCGCCGTCGCGTTGGCGCCTGCGCTGATTCAAGGCGGCGGGCTCGATCCCATGGCAGTGCATATGTTCATCCTTTACTGGGGCATGCTGAGCTTTATTACCCCGCCGGTGGCGCTGGGTGCCTTTGCCGCCGCCACTGTGGCTGGCGCCAAGCCCATGGAAACGGGCCTGCAAGCCATGCGTTTGGGTAGCGTGATTTATTTTATTCCTTTCCTCTTCGTGCTTAATCCCGCACTGATTATGCAGGGAGCGCCACTGATGATCGTGGCCGTATTTATCCAAGCCATCATCGGCATCATTTTATTTGCCTCAGCCATGCAGGGTTACCTGATGGGCGTCGGAAGACTGGGCTATGGGACGCTCCAAGAGGGCATTATTCGTGCCCTGGTATTAATTGCCGGCCTGCTATTGGCGCTTCCCGGCGGCGGCATGGTACCGCTTAGTCAATGGGAGTTAATCGGCCTCGGCGCTGCGGCACTGCTACCCGGGGTCGTTTTGGCTCGACTGAGTCAGCGCCATCATCAACGCTCGCTTTCTGCCAGCGCTTAACCTAGCAGGCAAACACACAAGGAAATTTATGCACACAATAACAAGACGCCCTCTTGCAGTTGGCAGCGTGGTAGCTGGAATGCTGCTGCTCGCCAGTCATGTCAACGCCATGCCCAGCACCCTTAACTGGACCGCTTATGGCACAGGCACCAGCGGCAACGCGCAAATCATGGCAATTAGCCAATTGCTGCAGGAAGAGCATGGCACCCAGTCGCGGGTGATCCCCGGTGAAAATGACACCATGCGCATGACGCCATTAAAAACGGGTCGCGTTGATCTTTGCGCCTGCGGCATCGCCAGCTACTACGGCTCCGAAGGCGTGATGATGTTTGCCAGACCTGATTGGGGGCCTCAGCCCATCCGCGTCATTTCAACCTCGATGGCGACCTTTGGGCTAGGCATGGCGGTGGCCGGCGACGTTGAGATCGACTCAATCGCTGACCTGGAGGGCAAGCGGCTGGCTTACCTGCGCGGTGATGACGCGCTAAACAAAGCCGCCGAGGCGTATCTGGCATTTGCCGGGTTAACCTGGGACGACGTTGAACGCGTCGACTTCCCCGGCTATAACGCCGCCTTCGATGGGATTATCAGCGACCGTGCCGATGCCGCCATCACCACAACGGTCACGCCAGCGGCACAACGTCTTTCGGCAAGCCCACGCGGGCTTCAGTGGCCCGAACTGCCCGCTGAAGATGAAGCCGGTTGGGAACGCATGCTCGACGTGGCGCCCTACTTTCAGCCACACACCGTGACCTCGGGGGCAGGTATTGATGCCGATCAGCCGCTTGCCAGCGCCAGCTATCCCTACCCCATCATGGTCAGCAATGCCGATCTTGCCCCTGAAACCGTTCGTGGCTTGATCACCACGCTGGTCGAGTCCTTTGACGAATATAAGGACAACGCTCCCGGCGCCAGCGGCTATGCGTTGGAAAACCAGAATATGACCTGGGTAGTGCCTTTCCACGATGCGGTGGTCGACTATTACCGAGAAACTGGCATCTGGACAGACGAGATGGAAGAGCACCAGAACGCCCTGGTTGAACGCCAAACGCTGCTAATGGAAACGTGGCAGGACTATAAGGCTGAGGCGCCGGATGATGAAGAAGCGTTTATAGCGGGATGGATGGAGACGCGTCGTACAGCGCTTGAAGCGGCCGGGTTTAACCCCGTCTTCTAACACTTGATCGTGACGACTGTATAAGCCGCCAGCGGGCGGCTATTTATTCCGCAAAGCGAAATATGGGAGCAAGCAATGTCCGTTCATTACCAGCGCCACGGCGACATAGGCGTTATTCAAATTACCAATCCGCCGGTCAATGCTTTGAGTCGTGCGGTACGCCGTGGCTTAGTCGATGCGCTTGACGAGGGTGTTACTGACGCAGATGCTAAAGCGCTGGTCGTGCTAGCCGATGGCCGCACCTTTATTGCCGGAGCGGATATTCGTGAGTTCGGCAAGCCGCCTCAAGACCCTCTACTGCCCGATTTGATCACCCAACTGGAAGCCTGCCCAAAACCGCTGATTGCCGCGCTACACGGCACGGCCCTGGGCGGCGGTCTTGAAGTGGCGCTAGGTTGCCACTACCGAGTCGCGCTGGCGGGAACCCGCGTTGGGCTTCCGGAGGTAAAGCTTGGCTTACTGCCAGGCGCCGGTGGCACCCAGCGTTTGCCGCGCTTAGTGGGCGTTGAGCACGCCTTAGAGATGATTACCAGCGGGCGCTTTGTAGAGGCTGAGGAAGCCTTGGAGGCGGGCATTATCGACGCCATCAGCAACGCAGAAACGCCGCTTGACGCGGGCCTAGCGGCAGCTAAAGAGGTACTGGCAGGTAACCAAACGTCGCGCATCACTGGTCAACTACCACCTCCTTCAGCTGATTCCCAAGCGATCGACTCTACGCTGTCGCGTCTTCACCAAGAATCTCCCGATCTCTTCTCGCCGTTTCGCATTGTTGAAGCGGTGGAGGCCTGCGTGACGGCTGAAACGCTTCAAGATGGCCTGCGCCGCGAGCGGGAACTGTTTTTGGCCTGTATGGACTCCCCCCAGCGCGCCGGACTCATTCATCTGTTTTTTGCCGCGCGCGGCCCTCACGTAGTGCCAAATATTGAGAACGCCAAGGCGTTTAATCACGTCGCCTTAATAGGCGAGCATCAGCTATTTGAGCGCCTGCAAAAAACCGCTCAACGGGCGGGGATTACCCTCACTAGCGCACCTGATGCTGCCACCGAGCTATGTCTACTGGCGCCGAATACACCCATGGATGCTGCCGTGGGATGCCCCGTCATCAAACTGGACAAGATCGGCATCAGCAGCGGGACTGAGACAGCATTACAGTTAGTCATCGCCGAAGGCGGCCGCATGGTAGAGCTGGTCAACTCAAGCGCAGAGCCACTGATTCAGCAACAGGCTGCTCTCACCTTAAAAGCGCTAAAAGTCAACGTCGTGGTCAGCCAACAACAAAGCCTACTGAATACCCTGCACGGTGAGATTGAAAAAGCACCTGCCAGCGAACGGCAATCAGCTTTAGAACGGACGAGCCTTAGTATCGCTAAAAACGGCTTCTGTTACCGCGAGAGTGATATCGATTTGCTGGCGGTAGAAGCATTGGGCTATCCGCGCCATTTAGGTGGGCCCAACCGCCAGGCAACCCTTAAGGAAACACATTAATGAACCTCACTTTTAGCCCCGAAGAGCAGGCATTCCGCGCAGAGGTACGCCATTTTCTAGCCGATGCGCTACCCAGCGATATTAGCGAACGCGTGCGCTTGGGCCGACACCTGCGAGCCGATGATCACCTACGCTGGCAGAACACTCTCAGCGAACAGGGCTGGCTCGCCTCTAACTGGCCAAAAGAACACGGCGGCCCTGGCTGGGGACCGGTACAGCGGCATATTTTTGATGAAGAGTGCGCCGCCGCCCACGCGCCGACGGTCGTGCCTTTCGGCGTCAACATGGTGGCTCCGGTCATCATGAAATTCGGCAGTATCGAACAGCAACAGCACTACCTGCCGCGCATTTTGAGCAATCAGGATTGGTGGTGCCAGGGCTACTCAGAGCCCGGTGCGGGTTCCGATTTGGCAGGTCTGAATACCCGCGCGGTACGCGATGGCGACCACTATATCGTCAATGGTCAGAAGACCTGGACCACCTTGGGCCAGCACGCCAACATGCTGTTTTGCCTAGTGCGTACCGACCCAGAGGCTAAAAAGCAGGCGGGCATTAGCTTTCTGTTGATCGATATGCAAACGCCGGGGATTACCGTACGACCCATTATTACCCTGGACGGTGCCCACGAAGTTAATGAAATCTTTTTAGACAACGTGCGGGTGCCGGTTGAAAACCGCGTCGGAGAAGAGGGCCAGGGCTGGACCTGCGCCAAATTCCTGCTCACCCACGAACGCACCGGCATTGCAGGGCTTGGCCACGCCAAGCAGGCATTGCGCCACCTGAAGTCTCTCGCCAGCCGGGTTGAGCATCGTGGCAAACCGCTGTTGGACCTGCCCAGTTTCCGCCAGCGGGTGGTCAAAGCCGAGCTTGAGCTGATAGCGCTGGAAGTAACCAATCTACGCGTGATAGCCGCAGCCCGGGATGGCGGCGTGCCCGGCGCAGAAAGCTCGCTGCTGAAAGTGCGTGGCTCAGAGCTGCGCCAGGAGCTAAGCGAGCTCACCCGCCGCGCCCTTGGCCCTGCTGCTCTGCCGTTCTTCCCCGACTTCCTGCATGGTGATGCCAGCCTTGACGATGAGCGCGCCCAAAGCGCCTCCGCCAGTGCTCAATACTTCAATCGCCGCAAGCTGTCGATTTATGGCGGCTCCAACGAAATACAGAAAAGTATTGTCGCCAAAACTATTTTAGCTATGTGAGGAAGTCACCATGGATTTTGCTTTAACCGACGAGCAACGCATGCTCGAAGAGACGCTCTCTCGCTTAGTGGCCGATCAGGTTTCCGCAGAGCAGCGCCGTGCGATGCTTGCCGCTGCCCCCGAAGGTGCTTCTGCACTCTGGCGCACCTTTGCTGAGCTTGGCCTACTGCATATGCCCTTTAGTGAAGACGTAGGTGGGCTGGGTGGCGATGGCACCGACCTGATGATTATTATGCAGGCACTCGGGCGAGGCCTGGTGCCAGAACATTATCTTGCGGGCCTTGTGCTACCCGGCCAGTTATTGGCCCTGACCGCTAACAGCGAGCAGCAGAAACACTGGCTAACCCCACTACTTGAGGGCAAACACCAATTGGCGTTTGCCTGGCAGGAATATAGCACCCGCTATGATGCCTTTACGGTATCTACCCAAGCTAAACAGCAAGACGGTCAGTGGCAGTTAAATGGCAGAAAAGATGTCGTTTTGAACCTCGAAGCGGCGGCAGCTACGCTGGTCACGGCACAGTTGGAGAGCGGCAAATTAGGGCTATTCATTGTGCCCACGGGTGCGCCCGGCGCATCGTCGCACCTTTATCGCACTATCGACGACCAAGCTGCCGGTGATCTCACGCTAGACAAGGTTACACTGCCGTTAGCCCATTGCCTGAGCGAAGATATCAGCGATGCGCTGGCCGAGGTTCTGGCCCTAGGTCGCGCGGCAATCTGCGCTCAAGCCATCGGCGCAATGGAAGAAGCCTGCGACCAAACCCTGGCCTATCTTAAAGAGCGCAAGCAGTTTGGCCTGCCACTATCCACCTTCCAGGCGCTGCAACACCGCATGGTGGATATGCACTTACACCTGGAGCAATCCCGCTCCATGGCGATTTTAGCGGCAACCAGCCTTACCCTGCCTTCCAGCGAGCGGGATTACAAAATTGCCGCGGCCAAGGCGTACTGTGGCGAATCAGCGCGCTTTATTGCCGAACAGGCCATCCAGCTTCATGGGGCAATGGGCATGACCGAAGAGTGCTATGTCGCGAACTACGCCAAGCACCTGGTGATGTTCGATCACTACCTGGGCGATAGCGACTACCATCTCGAAACGGTCAGTGATCTGTTAAGCGTTGCCTAGGGAGCATGATATGTCCGATCGCACCGGCGAATTAGTCACTGTCAGCGCTAATGAAAACGGCGTTGTCGAAGTAGCGATTGCGCGCCCAGAAGTCCGCAATGCCCTGAATGAAACCACCGCCCTGGCGCTCAATCAAGCGCTGGCGGCGGTAGCGACTGATGAACGGGTTCGCTGCGTCATTCTGCGCGGTGAGGGCAGCGCGTTTTGTGCGGGGGCTGATCTGTCGGAGTTTGAGAAGGCGACGTCTCAGCCCGCCAGCGAGCGGCTGGAAAAGCTCTTTCTGCCCGCCCTGCGCAGTTTAATGACGATGGAAAAGCCGGTGATTGCAGCGGTTAGTGGCGCCGCGGCAGGCATAGGGGTTTCCTATGTGCTGGCCAGCGATATGGTGGTCATGGGCCGTTCCGCTTACTTGAAGCTTGCCTTTATCAATATCGGTTTGATCCCCGACGGCGGCGCCTGCTGGCATCTGGTACGCAAGCTTGGTCACGCCCAGGCGTTTGAGATGGCCGCCTTGGCGACCCCCATTTCGGGTGAGCGCTGCGTGGCGCTCGGCTTGGCTAACCGGGTCGTTGAAGATCACCAGGTGCTAGCAGAAGTGCGTTCGTTGGCCCAAGCGCTGGTGGGTCAATCGCCTCAGGCGTTAAGTGCCACCAAACGCGCGCTGCGTGAAGCCGCACAGCGATCGTTGAGTGACACAATGGCGTTAGAGGGCGAGCTACAGGATCAGTGCAAGGCCTCTGAGGATTTCCAGATGCGAGTGGCGGCGTTTCGTCAAAGCCGCCGTAAATGATTCTGCGCCTGCTGATAATCTGCGCGTAGCGTGGCGACTTCTTCGGCCACGCTATTCAGTGTGGCAATACTACCCACGCCCTGCCCTGCGCCCCAAATATCCCGCCACGCTTTTGCTTTACTGCTACCGCCTGAGCCGTAGCGCATCGAGCTTTTATCGCCTTCAGGTAGCGCATTAGGGTCTAATCCCGCCTTTTCAATGCTTTGTCGCAAGTAGTTACCGTGCACGCCGGTAAACAGGTTGGTATAGACAATGTCTCCCGCTGCAGCGTCCAGCACCATCTGTTTGTAGGCGGCTTGAGCATTGGCCTCTTGAGTGGCAATAAAACGCGTGCCCATATACACCAAGTCGACGCCTAGCGCCTGGGCGGCAACGATCTGCTCGCCTTGGGTGATCGCCCCCGCCAGCACCAGCGGCCCGTCATAGAAGCGGCGCACCTCGGCCACAAAGGCAAACGGATTTAAACGCCCGGCATGACCGCCCGCACCGTGGCACACCAGTATCAAGCCATCGACGCCTGCATCCACTGCCTTCTTGGCATGGCGTAGCGTGGTAACGTCATGAAAGACCAAGCCTCCGTAGGCATGTACCTGTTCCACTACGCGATTAGGCGCGTGCAGACTAGTAATCACCAGCGGCACTTTAAACTCGGCGCACAGCGCGACATCGTGCTCTAGACGGTCGTTGGTGGGATGAACAATTTGATTAACCGCAAAAGGCGCCGAAGGCTGTTCTGGGTGCCGCTCGTCATAGTCGGCCAGGGTTTGGGTGACCTGCTTCAGCCACTCGCGCAGCGCTTCCGCTGGACGGGCATTGAGCGCTGGAAAAGCGCCTATAATGCCTGCCTGGCACTGGGCAATCACCAACTCAGGCCCGGAGACGATAAACATGGGAGAGCCGATCACCGGCAGAGTTAACGAGGCGGTTAGGCGCGTTAGCATAGGCAAAACTCGCTGGTTGTTATTTTAAGGTCGTTAAAAAGCCCCTTACGGGGCTTTTACGAGGCTCTTTTCAAGGCGTTTACAGCTTACTTTCCAGTTCCGGCAGGATCTCAAACAGATCCCCCACCAAGCCGTAGTCGGCGACCTGGAAGATCGGTGCTTCGTCGTCTTTATTGATCGCGACGATCACCTTAGAGTCCTTCATGCCCGCCAAGTGCTGAATGGCACCGGAGATGCCCACGGCGATATACAGCTCCGGGGCAACAATCTTGCCGGTCTGGCCGACCTGCATATCGTTGGGCACAAAGCCGGCATCAACGGCCGCACGGGAAGCACCAATCGCCGCGCCTAGCTTGTCGGCAATGCCATCGAGCAGCTTGAAGTTCTCGCCGTTGCCCATACCGCGGCCGCCGGAGATCACCACCTTAGCGCCGCCCAGCTCGGGGCGATCCGATGCCGCCAGTTCTTCTTTAACAAAGCTGGACTGGCTGTTTTCCACCACGGTGTCGACGGCTTCTATCGTGGCACTGCCCCCGTCGCTGACCGCATCAAAGCCGGTGGTACGAATGGTAATGACTTTTAGCGTATCGTCGCTTTTCACCGTGGCAATGGCGTTACCGGCGTAGATCGGGCGCAGGAAGGTGTCAGCGCTTTCCACCCCCAGTACATCCGACAGCTGGCTCACGTCTTTTAGCGCGGCTAGTCGCGGCAGCACGTTTTTGCCAGTGGTGGAGGCGCTAGCGAGAACGTGGGTATAGCCATCAGCCAGCTCGACCAGCAGTGCGCCCATGGGCTCGGCCAGTTGGTGGGCGTAAACGGCGTTATCCGCGACGCGCACTTTGCTCACACCATCCAGCTTGGCGGCAGCGGCGGCGGCGGCCTGAACGCCTTCACCGGCCACCAGAACGTCAATATCGCCACCGATGGCTTTCGCGGCGGCCACAACATGGGCCGTCGCTCCGGCCAGTTGGCCTTCATGTAGATCGGCAAGTACCAAAATGCTCATAAAATCAGCTCCTTTCAAAGCGCTTGTCTTAAAGCACCTGGTTCAAAGTACTTTGGCTTCGTTTTTGAGTTTGTCGATCAGCTCGTCGACCGAGGCGACTTTAACGCCACCTTTGCGCTCGGCTGGGGACTCGACCTTCACCAGGCTCACCTTGGAGGCTACCTCGACGCCGTAGTCGGCGGGGGTTTTGACATCCAGGGGCTTTTTCTTGGCCTTCATAATATCGGGGAGCTTGGCGTAGCGCGGCTCATTCAAACGCAGGTCGGTGGTCACAATCGCCGGCAGTGTTAGGGCGATGGTCTGCAGGCCGCCGTCGATTTCACGGGTGACGTTGACCTTGTCCCCGTCGACCGCAACCTCTGAAGCAAAGGTGCCCTGGGGCAAGCCGGTCAGCGCAGCGAGCATTTGGCCGGTCTGGTTGTTGTCAGTATCGATCGCCTGCTTGCCGAGAACGACCAGGCCGGGCTGCTCTTCTTCGACCACTTTAGCCAATAGTTTAGCCACGGCCAGGGATTCGGCGCGCTCGTCGGTTTCGATATGAATAGCGCGATCCGCGCCCAGCGCCAGCGCGGTGCGCAGTTGCTCCTGGGCCGCTTTGGGGCCGACCGTCACTGCGACCACTTCGGTGGCGACGCCCTTCTCTTTCAGGCGCACGGCCTCTTCCACGGCAATTTCGCAGAAGGGGTTCATGGCCATTTTGACGTTGGTAAGGTCGACGTCAGAGTGGTCCGCTTTGACACGGATTTTGACGTTATAGTCGATGACGCGTTTCACCGCGACGAGAATTTTCATAAGGCGTGCTCCAAATGCTTAGCTAATCAATCCAGTTAATTTCGCCTGCGTTCTGCAAAGCGAAATATGATTTCACTTTATAATAAGAACATTAAAAAAACGCCGAATAAAGGTCAAGTGCTTCCTTGTGCTGGCACCTCTTAAACGGGTAACACCTAAAAAGGAGACCACATAAACCACGCGGCCAATAGTGGAATCGAGGTTACCAAAAAGCGACCGTTCCAGCGGTAGCCAATACGCGTGGCGGGTACGCCGGTAAACCGCGATAGAATCAGCATTGATGCTGTCATCGGTGACGACATTAATGCCAGCGCCCAGCCTACCATCAGCGAGGCGCCAATAAGGGGTGGGGTCAGTCCTTCAATACCCAATTGCGGCAGCAGCCCCACCAGCAGCGTCACCGTCACAATTGGATTAACGCCTACCTGGGCAAGCCCCACGACCATCAGCATGGCCAGCACAGCATTAAAGGCGCCCCATTGATTTAGCACCGTTAACAGCAGTGCCAACTGCTGAGTATCGACTAGCCCTACGCTCAAATGCCCCAAGTAACCCGCCGCGCCCAGTACCACAATCTCATTGGCACTGGGCGATAGCAGCCATGGCAGTTGGCGATGCACCGCCGTTATGGCCCCAGGTAGCCCGCCATAGCCGAGCCTGCGCCTCTGCCAGGCAAGCCATAGAAGTGCCCCGGTGGGCGCGCCCAGCAACGCGGCAATAGGTAGCCGTAAATCAAGCAGCCAGGCAATAGAAAACACCAGTGCGACAATACCGATAAGCAACACGCTAAACTGCGCCAGCGGTCGTAACGAAGGCGTTGTTGCCAGGGCTTTATTGGCAGGCGGGTGCGGCCCGGTTAAGTAATCCACCGCCCAACCGGCTAGAAAAATCAGCGCTGCAGCGCCCAAAATATACGGTGCTAGCTCAAGCCAGGTAACTTGGGGCAGGCTCGATAGCACCACCGCCACCCCAATGCCCATGGGCGAAATCAGCGGCGCCAGGGAAAAACCACGCAGCAGCGCCAGCATCATGCGCCGCTGGCGCGCCTCACGAACCCAGGCACGTCCTTGCGCGGCACCTAGCGTATTGCTCTTTTCGATCATGGAGGCGAACAGATTAAGCACGCCGATATTGAGAATGATGCCAAACAGCGCCGAGCCTGATGACAAGATCGGGTAACGGCGGCTGGGCAGTTGCAGCAGCATGCTCTGGCCGCAGCGACGCACCAAACGGGAACGATAGGCAGGTAAGCGCAGCATACTCAGCGCCACCACAAAGGTGGCAAAAAAGGCAAAACGCCCACTGGCCTCGAACAGCAGTTGAGCGGGGTTCGGCGAACGCCATAGCGCTAGTAAAGATAGTGCCCCTGCGGCCAGCAATAACCCTTTGGCCATTCGGGTTAGCTGACCGCCAAGCGTTGATAAATAAAATAGCAGCGCGGCAACACCAACGGCCTGCAAAAACTGGCTACCGATCACCAAATGCAATAGCGTTGCCAGGGTAACCAGCAGTAACAGCGAAACCCGCAGGCGGGCTAGGCTCACTCAGAACAATCCTCGGGAAATCCTTCAGGCGATTCGCTGCCGCTGCGACGCCGAAACGATCCCTCCCCCATCGCTACTAGATTGCCTTTTTCGTCGGTGATCTCACCGCTGGTCATATAGGTCTTTTGCCCACCACCACGCAGGATTCCCGTTGCCCGCAGCACACCCTGCCGAGCGGGACCCACAAACGTGGTCGTCAGAGACAGCGTCATCCCCCGGCGAATATTGCCCGGCACCTCACAGTGCAGGCCTGCCAGACTCAGGGCACTATCCAGCATCGAGGCCAGCACGCCACCGTGCACATTGCCACTGCGGTTCAGGTGCTTGGGCTCAATGGTGAGTTCAACCACGGTGCGATCTTGGTGCCATTCAACCACCTGCATACCCAGCAGTTCGTGATAGCCCATCAGTGCGTGTTGCGAAGTATCCGACTGGCTCATGAGGCGCTCTCCTGCTGCGCCAAGTCACGCAGCCGCCCCTTGAGAATTTTGCCACTGGCGGTGGAAGGCAGCGTATCCATTAAAACAATTTGAGTGGGTCGCTTGTAAGGCGCCAGTCGCTCAGCAATAAACGTTTTAAGCTCCGCCAGATCTACCTCAACGCCCGGCTCGCACTGCACAAAGGCCACTACTTCCTCATTCCCGGCGATTTGACGCCCTACCACGGCGGTAAGCGTGACGGCAGGGTGCTCGTTGATCACCGCTTCCACGTCAGGTGGGTAGATATTGAAGCCCGAACGGATTATCAGCTCTTTGCTACGCCCCACGATATACAGTTGGTCAGCGTGATCGAGTTTGGCAATGTCACCCGTATTGAGCCAACCATCTGCCGTCAGCGTGGTACGGGTGGCTTCCGGTTGGCGAAAGTAGCCTTTCATTACATTGGGACCACGGACCCACAGTTCACCCACTTCTTCACCGGGCGGCTCGGAAGTGCCGCTATCGCTCAGCGGCTCCAAGCGATACTCGAGCAGGGGGAGCACGCGGCCAACGGTGCTGTTGGCATGGCGATCATTAATACGGGTTTGGCTAATGGTGGGACTCGCCTCGGTTAATCCATAGCCATTGTGTAGCGTCAGGCCAAAGACTGCTTCCACCCGTACTTTGGTGTCGCTGTCTAACGGCGAACCACCCGCAGACATGTAAATCAGACCGGGCGCTTCGAGGGTGCGCTGCTCGCGCTTCAAGAACTCTAACGCCCGGGCATACATCGCAGGCACGCCCTGGAGCACGGTAATACGTTCCTGCTTTAGCGTATCCAGCATATGCCCGGCATCAAAACGCGGCACGGTATACAGGCAGGCACCGTTATACAGCGATCCCATGCACACAGAAGAGAGGCCAAACACATGAGACATGGGCAGTACGCCATATACTCGCTGCCCTTCGCTTAAATGGCGCATGCCCCCGGAGATCGAGGCGATATAGAGAATGCCGCGATGGGTCAGCATGACGCCTTTAGGCGTGCCGGTAGTGCCCGAAGTATAGATCATTGCGGCCACCTGCTCGGCACCGCTGGCATAGACCGGCTCGGGCTCACTGGCGTATAGAGGTGAAATCGCCAACCCACCCAACTGAGGGTGCTGATAGCGGTCGGCGGCGTGGCGCTCGGCGTGCTGGCACGCCTCTGGCGACGCATCGCAGGTATAGAACACTCGCCGGGGCAGGCAGTTGCCCTGAATCAGATCGACTTCCTGGGCAGACAACCGCGAGTTCACAATCGCCACCCAGACATCCATTTCGCTGGCGGCGAGCAGCAACACAATCAGGGCGCGACAGTTTTCGCCTACCGTCATAATCCGGTCACCGGGGCGAATATCCAACGTACTTAACCAATCACAGGCGGCGTGTATTGCTTCACCCAGTTCCGCATAGCTCCAACGCACACTGCCATCTACGATGGCGGGTTGGTCGCCAAGGCGCTTAGCGTTTTCAAGCACGCGGGTGCTAAGCCGCTCGGGGAGCTCAGCCACGAGCTCGCTGGCGAGACGCCCAAAAATATTTTCGTCCGGCGCTTGGTAAGGTACCGACAAAGCCATTAGGACGCCTCCCGCACCATATTCCTGGCAATCACGATTTGCTGAATTTGAGTCGTACCTTCGTAAATACGGAATAGCCGTACATCACGGTAGAAGCGCTCCACCGCGTACTCAGACATATAGCCCGCGCCGCCGTGAACCTGCACCGCGCGATCGGCCACTCGGCCAACCATCTCTGCACAAAACAGCTTGCAGCAGGAGGCCAGCGTCGAAACGTTTTCGCCGTCATCTTTGCGCCGCGCGGCATCCATTACCATGGTTTTACCGGCATAGGCTTCGGTTTTGCTATCCGCCAGCATGGCTTGAATCAGTTGGTGTTCGGCAAGCGCAGCGCCAAACTGTTTGCGCTCCATGGTGTAGCGCAAGGACTCTTCGACTAAGCGTTCAGCAACACCAACGCAGACCGCAGAAATGTGCAACCGCCCGCGATCCAGCACCTTCATGGCGGTCTTAAACCCCTGCCCCTCTTGACCACCAATAATGTTGACGGCAGGCACCCGGCAATTATCGAAAATAATATCGCAGGTGTGAGCACCCTTCTGGCCCATCTTGTTATCCGCCGGGCCGCGCACTAAACCCGGGGTATCACCTTCGACAATAAACGCGGAGATGCCGCCGGCGCCTTTATTATTGGTATCAGTGCGCGCCATCACGGTAAACAGATCAGCTTCAGGGCCATTGGTGATATAGCGTTTGGTGCCGTTCAAAATATAGTGGTCGCCATCGCGCACCGCCGTCGTCCGCAGGCTGGCCGCATCGGAGCCTGAATCGGGCTCGGTCAAACAGAACGAGCTGAGAATTTCCCCCGTTGCCAAACGCGGCACATACTTGGCTTTCTGCTCGTCGGTGCCATCAATCAAGATACCTTGGGCACCGATACCGTTATTAGTGCCGAATACCGAGCGAAAGGCGGGCGACGTTTTGCCAATCTCCATCGCCACCAGCGCTTCCTCCTCCATGGTCAACCCCAGGCCGCCGTACTCTTCAGGAATCGAAAGCCCAAACAGGCCCATCTCTTTCATTTCGGCAAGAATTTCCGGTGGTACTGCATCCTCTTCGGCTAGGCGTGCCTCATTGGGGATTAGGCGTTCACGGACAAAACGGCCGATGGTATCGACAAGCTGATTGATTAATTCGGGATCTCGGATCATGACGGCTCCTGGTGGCAACGGTTTTTATGATTAGTGTTAGCGCTGAGCGTGGACAGTACGCATGTTCTGCATAGCAAAACCATAGTCCACTATTCTTGTCAGGCACTTTTGCATAGCCTAGGATGACAGTCAATAATTGGAATTCTATTTTGCAATGCAGAATCAAAACACCAAATAGCACCCATTTGCAGAGAGGACTTAGCGCATGGCTAGCGAATCAACACCTTCCCCTTTTAACACGCTTGGTATCGTCGGCACCGGCGCTATGGGGCGTGGCATCGCGCAGTTGGCTGCTCAGGCAGGTCTAGACGTCATGCTGTTCGACGTTAAAGAGGGTGCCGTACAAGAAGCTAAAACCTTTATTAATGGCCTATGGCAGAGAAGTGCCGAAAAGCAGCGCATTAGTGAGGACCAGGCTCAGCAGTACAGTGAACGGTTGATCGAAACAAGCGAGCTCGCCGCGCTGGCCCCTTGCGACATAATCGTCGAAGCGATTGTTGAGAAGCTAGAGGCCAAGCAGGGTCTGTTCAGCGACTTAGAAGACATCATCAGCCAACAAGCGGTATTAGCGACCAATACATCATCGCTATCTGTCACAGCGATTGCCGCCGCCTGCCAGCACCCGGAGCGGGTTATCGGCTTTCACTTCTTTAACCCCGTACCGCTGATGAAAATTGCCGAGGTCATCCCTGGCCTACGTACCGCCGAAGAGGTGACCCAGCAGGTGAATGCCCTGGGCGATGCCATGGGCCACTTCACCGCTCAGGCCACCGATACGCCGGGATTTCTGGTCAACCATGCCGGACGCGCCTTCGGCACCGAAGCGCTGCGAATTTTAGGTGAAAACGTCACTGACCCAGCCACCATTGACCGCATTATGGTTGATCAGGGCGGGTTCAGGATGGGCCCCTTTACCCTGCTTGATCTGACCGGGCTCGATGTTTCCCACGCGGTGATGGAGTCGGTTTATCACCAGTATTATGAAGAGGCGCGTTTTCGCCCATCCCCACTGACCCGGCAACGCTTGGCTGCAGGCTTGCTGGGGCGTAAAACCGGCGAAGGCTTTTACCGCTATGTGGAAGGCAGGCAACAAATGCCGGGTGAGCCGACTATCGCTGCGGTGTCTGCTTGCCCGGTGTGGATCAGCCAAGACGACCCCGAATCCGCCGCATCGCTCACTGAACTAGTCAGCACGGCGGGCTGGCCATTAGAGAGCGGCACACAACCAACTGGGCAAGCGCTCTGCCTGCTGACGCCTTTTGGCGAAGACGCCACCAGCTGCGCGCTGCGCCAGGGGTTAGACGCCAAACAGTGCGTGGCCGTGGATATGCTCGCGGGGCTCGGTAAACGCCGCAGCCTAATGACGACACCGCTAACCCAACACACGTTTATTCAAGCAGCGCAAAGCCTACTCAATCAAGACGGCACGCCGGTGAGCACCCTTCAGGACAGTAATGGCTTTGTGCTTCAGCGCATTACTGCGTGCATCGTTAATGTCGGCGCTGATATTGCCCAGCAGGGCGTTGCGGAACCCGCCACTATTGACCGCGCGGTTGAGCTTGGCTTGGGCTACCCGTTTGGGCCCTTGCGCATGGGCGATCACTACGGTGCAGCACGCATTATGACGATACTTAATAACCTGCTAGAGGCCACCGGTGACCCGCGCTATCGACCCAGCCCCTGGCTGCGCCGCCGCGCCGCGCTAAACGTATCGCTCACCACCGCTTAACGCTTACACCAATAACAAGGAGCACCATCATGCAAGACGCCTATATTTACGACGGCATCCGCACCCCTTTTGGTCGCCACGGCGGCAGCTTGGCGGCCATTCGGCCCGATGAACTGCTGGGTCTGACCCTCAAAACGTTGGTAGCCCGCAACCCTTTCACGCCAGAAAGCTATGAAGAGGTGCTGGCAGGCTGTACCAACCAGGCAGGCGAGGATTCACGTAACGTGGCCCGCCACGGGGCGCTACTCGCTGGCCTTCCCATTGAGGTCGCTGGGCAAACCGTCAACCGTCTTTGCGGCAGCGGCTTAGCAGCGATGATGGATGCCGCCCGTGCAGCACGGCTGGGCGAAGGCGAGCTGTTTTTAGCCGGTGGCGTAGAGTCTATGTCCCGTGCGCCCTATGTTCTGGGCAAGGCGGACTCCCCGTTTGCGCGTAATCAACCGATGTACGATACGGTAATCGGCTTGCGCTTTCCCAACCCCAGAATTGGTAAGGAGTACGGTAGTCACAGCATGCCGGAAACCGCTGATAACATTGCCCATGATCTCAACATTGGCCGTGATGCCAGTGATGCCTTTGCCGCCCGCTCCCAGGCGCGCTATGCGAAATCGCTTGCCGCTGGTTTCTACGACGGCGAGATGTTTGGCGTTGAGGTGCCCCAAGGGCGCAAACAGCCGCCGCTATTAGTGGATAAAGACGAGCATCCACGCCCACAAAGTACTGAAGATAAGCTTGCAACCCTAGGCGCACTGTTTGAGGGCGGCGTGGTGACCGCAGGCAACGCCTCAGGTCTTAACGATGGCGCCGCTGCCCTCATTGTCGGAACTAAGGCTGCCGGTGAGCGTGTCGGCTTAACGCCGCGTGCGCGTATTGTCGCCAGCGCTGTTGCCGGTGTGGCTCCGCGCGTGATGGGCTTAGGCCCGGTGCCCGCCTCGCAAAAGGCACTGGCGCGCGCAGGTCTTACGCTTGAGCAAATGGATGTGTTCGAAATTAACGAGGCGTTTGCCGTGCAGGTGCTTGGCTGCGTTCAGCAGTTAGGGCTTTCCGCTGACGACTCGCGTTTAAACGTTAATGGCGGCGCGATTGCTATTGGTCACCCCTTAGGAGCCTCCGGCGCACGCTTAGCGCTGACGGCCCTACGCCAACTTGAAGCTAGTGGTGGCCACTATGCATTAGTCACCATGTGTATCGGTGTCGGTCAGGGTATCGCCACCATTATCGAGCGTCTGGACGGCTGAGTTCATTTTACAACCGACGCCAATCCGTTGATGGGCATGAAAGCTGCACCAAAGTAGATATGCGATACTGGGCACCATAAACCACTTATTGTTGGAATAATGAATGCAACCCACCGACACTGATGCTGACGACCCGCAGCTGCCTGGAAAAGATCGAAATTTTGTGACCGCGCTGGCGCGCGGTTTAGAATTGCTGCGCGCGTTTGGCGCAGGTGAAGAGTATTTAGGCAATGCCGAACTCTCTAACCGTACGCGCATACCCCGCCCGACGGTGTCACGGTTAACCTACACCCTCACCCAGCTGGGTTATTTGCAGCACAATACCCACCTAGAGAAATATCGTCTTGGCCCTGGCGTGTTGGCGCTGGGGTATCGCTTTCTCGCCAATATGGGTATTCGCGAAATCGCCCGCCCGCATCTGCAGAAATTCGCCGATGCCACCGACTGCAACGTTAGCCTGGGCGGTGCCGACCGCAGTGATATGGTTTATCTGGAAACCTGCCACGGTCACGGTCCACTCATTATTCGCTTGGATACCGGCTCCCGCCTACCCATTGCCACGTCCGCCATTGGTCGCGCCTGGCTATGCGGCTTACCAGGCGAACGCCGCCAGCAGGTGCTGCAAGAATTGGCAACCGAATATGGTGACGATTGGCCGCAGTACGAGGCAGGCATTCAGCAAAGTCTTAAAGACTATGCCCAGTATGGTTTTTGTCTTTCAGAGCAGGACTGGCAGCGCGATATTAGCGCAGTCGCCATGCCACTGATTTTGGAAGATGGAGCCGAGGTCATGGCCATTAACTGCGGCGGTTCCAGCCTGCGTTTGGATCATGATCGGCTGGTCAATAACCTTGGCCCGCGCTTGAAAGAGGTAGCGGAACACATCCGGCAGGAGCTAGCGCCCCGACCTCGGTACCGCGCTGTTAGGTAACATCTCGGCTCGCAGCGCGTTTAATATACTCCCGCGGGTCACGGGGGTAATAACGCTCTGGCTGGTTTTCCAAGTGTGTAAAGTAGCGGGTGTCTTTATAGGGCATTTTCATGTAACCCGAGACGCCCAGGCCCTCTATTTGATCTACCGAGGCGAGAATGCGCGCCAGCAGCGTGCGGAACTCGCCCTCTCGAGCGGGATCCAGCAGTCGGTAGTAGCTGTGTATTTTGAGGTGCTGAGGCAGCGCCTCGAAAATGATCATACCGGTGTGATGGATATCGTTTAGCTGCTTGAGTGCCCGCATAATGGCCTCTGGAAGGATGAGTAACTCTTCCGGGTCGGGTCCATCTTCAAAATAGCTATGCTGACGGGTGCGGTCTTCAAGCTCCGGCACGGCGCTCAGCTCGTAGCCGATGGCCATGCTGGGTTCGCTGATAAATGCCTCCTCAACAGAAGCGCGCTCCAAATGCAGTGTTTGGCGAGCGTTGAACAGGCAACTTTTAAACACGCCCTTACGGTGAATCGCCCGCGCCAGATGCACCATATTATTAACCGCTTCGATAAAGGCGGGCTTGAGCGCCGGGTCATGCAGGTTTAGCGACGAGTCGATATACACCCCTTCCCGCTCCCAGCGTACCGCCAAGCCCCCCACCACTGGATACTTGCCCAATCGGCTGACCGATGCCAGGAAGGCTTTTTCTGTTTCGCCCATGCCCTGCATAAACTGCTTGTAGTAGCGGTCTAACTGGACATCGTTGACATCATTAAGGGTTTCTTGGGCATTCGCCTCACGTAGAAACGCCTTGCGTGAGCTATACACCACGGTATCGATTTCCTGCAGAGCTGGGCGGCCCCATACCGGCACTAGCGGCAATTGCACGCCGCTCGGTAGATCAATCATCACCACTCTGGCCATTTTGGGCATCGCGTGCAGAAAGTAGTCGCCGGCGGTGCGCCGCACCTGGGGGTCTGGATCAAGCATGCCATCCAGGGTGCGGGCAAACTCCATGGGTAAACCCAGCGAGCTGGCGGGAATAGCCCGATGGCCAAAACGACAGGACTGCGCCGATGCCAGCGCATACAGCGTGCCCGCCACGCCCTGCTCGTCAAAACGCGGGGATGACAGCGCGCCGTTTAACTGCTCTTCGCCGATAAAGTAGACATCGCCCAAGCGGGCGTTAGTTTGCTGCAGGTTGTTCGACATCAGCTCCATTACATTGGCACCGACAAACTGCAGTTGGGCATCGAGCTGTGCAAATACCGAAGAGCCCCAATCGATTAATGCAATGGACTCGTGCTTAGGGTCAAAGACTAAATTGGAGGGTTTAATATCGCCGTGCACCACTGGCCGCGACAGGGGGCCTGACTCACGGCGTAGCGCGATCAATATATCAGCCAACTGCTCCGCGATACGCATAATCAAGCGCGGTGATAGACGACCCTGTTTAAGCGATACCTGCTCTAAATTCCAGCCGGGGGCGCGCTCCATCACCAGAATGGATTGTCCCCGAGAGCGCTGGTAGGCAATTAAACCAGGAATTCGCGGATGCGAAACCTGGTCGAGCATAAACGCCTCTTCTTCGAGGCGCTCCTGCAAATGGACGGGTAACGTAATACGCGAAAACTTAAACACGTAGTGGGCGGTCGTGCCCTGATGAGGCGCGCTGCCTGCAAATACAAAGCCGTAAGCCCCCTTTCCGATTAATTCGATGCCTTGATAGCCCAACTGGGTGAGCTGTGCCTGGCACAGCGCCACCCAGTCTTTAAGCTTACGGGCATCGTGATGACTCAGCAGGTAGACCGACTGCTCTTCGGGTATATAAAACTGCTGGAGCGGCGCCTGAGACATCATCTAGTTTCCAACGGCTTTTTCAAAGGCCTTTCTGAGGGCTATGCCAAATGGAGCAGCATGCTGTCCGGGGCCTCTAGAAAGCCTTTCCAAGCATTACAAAAGCGCGCGATAGTCCCACCGTCGATAAAGCGGTGATCGCCCGCCCAGGTAATCGTCATGATAGCGCGACGCTGCACGGCCCCCTGCTCATCAAAGCGCGGCAGCCACTGAGTTTTACCAATCGCCACAATGGCCGCTTCCGGGGCGTTAATGATCGGCGCCGCGTAGGTGCCGCCCAGCGCGCCAATATTAGAAATGCTGATGGTGCCGCCTTTAAGATCCGCCTGATCAACTCGCCCTTCCCGTGCCGACGTAGTTAGCCGCCCCACCTCTCGGGCAATCTCTAGCAGTGTTAAGCGCTCAACGTTTTTAACATTGGGCACCATCAGACCCGTTTTACTATCCACTGCCATACCAATATTGCACTGGGAGTAATAGTGCAGCTCATTGCCCGCCGCATTTAGCTGGGCATTAACGATGGGCTCTTCCGCTACCGCTAACGCCATGGCTTTCATAAAAAATGGCATAAGCGTTAGCCGCTCACCCTCAGCCTCTGCCAGTGGCTTTAAACGCTCACGCAAAGCCAGCAGTGCAGTAACGTCGATCTCTTCGCCATACTGGAAGTGAGGAATAGTGCTGGCCGCTTCCACCATACGTTTCGCCATCACCGCCCGCACGCCGCGCAGTGGCTCCACCCTGGGGGCTTGCGTGTCGGCTTGGCTTTTAACGGTTGTTTGAGCTGAGGCGGATATTTGCGAAGCTTGATCCAGATGCGCCAGCACGTCTTCTTTTAGCACCCGGCCGTCTTTGCCACTGCCGGAGATATCCGTCAATTGCAGCGCATGTTCGCGCACAATGCGTCGCACGGCAGGGCTAGCGGGGACCTTGTCATATAAGCGGCCAACAGCAACGCCGACAGCGAGAGAATCAGACGCTATCGATGCTTCTGACGTCTGTTCTTTAGGCTTTTCGTTGGTGGCCGGTTGTGCAGCTTCTAACTTGCTCTCAGTCTCGCTATCTTCATCCACCTGATAGGCATACAGCGGCGCATGCACTTTGGCAATTTGCCCCTGGGCCACATACAGTTTGGTTACGACACCGGCTTCGGGTGCGGTAATCTCCACCAGCGCCTTGTCGGTCATGACTTCAACGATGGGCTGGTCTTCTTCAATTTGATCACCTTCAGCGACGCGCCATTCGACTACTTCGCACTCGACAATACCTTCGCCAATATCCGGCAGTAAAAAATCGTTCATTGTTGTTCTCCTAGCGCTAAAAGTTGACGCTTTCGCGAATCGCTTCAAAAATCTTCAGGTGATCGGGCAGGTACTCTTTTTCCAACACCAATGGAAAAGGCGTATCCAGCCCTGTCACCCGGGCAATGGGCGATTCCAGGTAGAGAAAACAACGCTCTTGAATGGTAGCGGCAATTTCACCGGCAAAGCCGCCGGTTAATGGCGCTTCATGACTCACTACGAGCCGGCCGGTTTTTAGCACCGACTCAGCCACCGTGTCAGCATCCCAGGGTAGCAGCGAGCGTAGATCAATGACTTCACAGGCAATGCCCTGCTCTTCGGCTAACTCAACCGCTTTGCCGATCACTTCCATCTGCGCGCCCCAGCCCACCACGGTAATATCCGTACCCTCTTTGGTGATTTCAGCTTCGCCAATGGGTAACTGATAATCCTCTTCGGGCACCTCGCCTACCGCGGCACGATAGAGGCGTTTAGGCTCTAGAAACAGCACTGGGTCTGGGTCGCGAATAGCGGCGAGCAGCAGCCCTTTAGCCTGATAAGGGTTGCGCGGCACTACTACTTTCAGGCCCGGCGTATGGGTGAAATAGGCCTCCGGGGATTGGGAGTGATAAAGGCCGCCAGCAATACCGCCACCGTACGGGGTACGAATAGTCAGCCCGCCGACGTTAAACAGATCGCCCGAGCGATAGCGAAACTTGGCAGTTTCGTTAACGATTTGGTCAAATGCCGGGAAGATATAGTCGGCAAATTGAATTTCAGCGACGGGCACCGACCCTTGTGCCGCCAAGCCGTTGGCAAAGCCGATAATGCCCTGCTCGACCAAAGGGGTGTTAAAGCAGCGCGCCTTGCCGTACTTCTCTTGCAGGTGGCTAGTGGCACGAAATACGCCGCCAAAAACACCCACGTCTTCGCCAAAGCAGATAACTTTTTCATCCTCTGCCATGGCGATATCCAGGGCGTTATTAATCGCCTGGAGCATGTTCATAGTGGCCATGTTACGCCTCTCCCTGCGAATCAGTCTCTGTGCCAACGTCTAAGTCCAACGACTTTGCTCCACGTGGGTAAGCCTCAGGATAGCGGCGAATATGGCGTTTTAACTGATCGAATTGGCGCTGCAGCGCTGGGGTTATATCCGCGTATACATCGCTTATCAAGCTCTCTAACGGCGGGGGTGAACGCTTCTCTGCTCGCTTCATGGTTTCCAGCACTTCACGGCGCAGGCTTTCCTGCTGAGAAGCCTCTTCTTCCTCACTCCACCACTGTTTTTTCAACAGCCACTTTTGCAGACGCAGCAGGGGATCTTTAGCGCGCCAAATTTCTTCTTCGTCTTTTGAGCGATAGCCGGAAGGATCATCAGAAGACGAGTGCGCGGCTAGACGGTAGCTCATGGCTTCAATCAATACTGGCTGATTTTGCTCAACGGCAATCTTGCGTGCCTGACGGGTCGCTTCATAGACCGCCAGCACGTCGTTGCCGTCTACCCGAATCACGTGCATATGGTAGCCAAAGGCGCGCGGGGCAATGCCATCGGCCGCAAACTGCTCGACGGCAGGCGTGGAAATGGCATAACCGTTGTTACGGCAGAAGAAAATTACCGGCACCTGATGCACTGAGGCCATATTCAGCGCGGCGTGGAAATCACCTTCCGACGCTGCCCCTTCACCAAAGAAGGTTAGCGTGCAGTGGCCATTCCCGGCGAGTTTTTGGCCATAAGCGTAGCCCGTCGCCTGAGGAATTTGAGTGGCTAAGGGGGATGAAATCGTCATGTAATGCAGCTTGCGCGAGCCGTAATGAATCGGCATTTGGCGACCTTTACCGTAGTCCAGCTCGTTGCCGAACAGCTGATTCATAAACTCGTCGATCGAGAAACCGCGATACATCAGAGCACCCTGCTCGCGGTACTGCGCCATTATCATATCGGCGTCATTAAGCGCGGCGGTGGCGCCCACTACGGCGGCCTCTTCGCCGGTACACTGCATATAAAAACTCAACCGCCCCTGGCGCTGGGCGGCCATCATCCGCTCATCCAGAATCCGCGTCGCCAGCATTGCTTGGTAGATACGCCGGGCGTGATCGCGCTCGAGCTCAGGCTCAACAGCGCCGCTATACAGTTCGCCTTCTGGGTTGAGCAGACTAAAGGTAGCAATCGAAAATTCGTCGCCGGTCATAAAATCCGGCTGGTGTACGTACTGTGTCATCACTATTATCCTTGTTTTACCCCTTTTGAGGGCAGTGTTGTTGGTATTGGCCGTTTTTGCCAGTGGATTTATCTGCCATTGGCCAACACAACATCTTGAGCTACCACAACACTTAGGACAGTAACGCAGCACACGCATTTTAGGGATGCTACTTAAGGCGCAGAGAAATTAACACAGAGAGGATTCAAGGGGCAGACAGGCGCGAGTGTAGCTTGCGTTGCAGCAGTTCAAATAGGCTATCGACCGCTAGCGCTAGCAACGCAATAGTCAATGCGCCCTGCAGCACATAGGCCATATTGCCGTTCACAATGCCGGCAATAATTGGATCACCCAGATTACTGGCGCCCACGGTTGCCCCAAGGGCAGCCGTAGCGATATTGATCGTGACCGAGGTGCGAATGCCCGCCAAAATTACCGGTGCTGCCAACGGCAGTTCGACTTGGCGTAGGATTTGCGTCGGCGTCATACCCATAGCATGAGCCGCCGTTTTAATATCGCCCTCGACGCCCTGCAGACCGGCAAGGGTGTTGCGCACAATAGGCAGCAGCCCATAAAGCATCAGCGCAACGATAATCGGCAAAGTGCCGAACCCCAGTACGGGTACCGCCAATGCCAGCACGGCCACCGGAGGGAAGGTTTGCCCTAGCGATGCTAATTGACCGACCAGCGGTAGAAAATCACTGCCGCGTTGGCGAGTCACGGCAATGCCAGCTAACACGCCAACCACAATCGTCACGATCGCGGCAATCCCCACTACTAACAAGTGGCGACCTAGCAGCACATAAAAATCAGCGCGGTCGTAAACCACCTGCCGGGCATCGGGTTCTATCCAGTGAAACAACGGCTCGGCAGCGGGCATCCCTACCACGCTAACCACAAGCAGCATCACCCACACTAATGGCCAACGCCATTGAGGTGCCTGTTTACGTGCCTGCACAGCGCCTAGCGCGTTACTCACGTATGCTTCCTTTGTCCAACTGAGCCTCTTTAATAACCCTACGCAGCGACAGGTCGCCGATCGGTACATCGTGTTGGTCGACGACGGTGAGCCGGTCAGTATGATCACGCAGCATCATGGAGAGCGCTTGACGCAGCGAAAAATTCACCGGGATGCGTGACTGTGCGGGCAAGGTTGGTCCCATGGAGGTCATGTGGTCTTTAACACGCGTTAGAGCGGCCTGCTTCAGGCCGCGCTCAAGGCCACCCAGCATTGACTCAACAAAGGGATCACTGGGGTGCTGTAGTAGCGCCAACGGTGATCCTTGCTGGATGATTCGGCCTTCACGCATGACAACGAGATGATCCGCTAGCTTAAGGGCTTCATCCATATCGTGGGTCACAAACACCACGGTTTTATGGAGCCGCGCCTGTAGCTTGGCCAGTTCCTCCTGCAGCTTCTCACGCGTAATAGGGTCGAGTGCGCCAAAGGGTTCGTCCATCAGCAAAATATCCGGGTCTGCCGCCAAGGCACGCGCAACGCCTACTCGCTGGGCCTGCCCCCCTGAAAGCTGGTGAGGATATTTATGTGAGAACTCGACTACCGGTAAGCCGAGCAGGTCCATTAGTTCTTCCACACGCGCCTGAACATCGGCCGTAGACCATTTTAACAAGCGCGGCACGAGGCCAATATTGCGGACTACATTCCAGTGCGGAAATAGCCCGGTATGTTGGATGACATAACCAATTCGACGCCGCAGCCTTACCGGGTCATACGCCCCAATTGACTGCCCGTCGAGAGTGATATCACCCTCGCTATGCTCAATGAGACGATTGATCATACGTAGCGTGGTTGATTTACCGCAGCCTGAAGTGCCGACCAATGCACAAAATTCGCCTTTCGGCACACGTAGTGAAATATCATTCACAGCGGTTTCGTCACCAAACCGCTTGGATACGCGGGTAAGCTCAATCATTGTGCTCCTCCGGGGCGCAGCGCTTCGGCTAGGGCGCCTAAACTTGCATCCACCACCAGAGCCAGCGCTAAAATAGGCAGCGCACCGAGCAAAACCATGTCCATAGCGGCTTGACCTAAGCCTTGAAAAATAAACGTCCCCAGCCCACCTGCGCCAATTAGCGCGGCTACCGCCGTCAGCCCAATGGCCTGAACAGTGGTAATTCGCACGCCTTCCAGCAGCACCGGTAGCGCCAGCGGGAGCCGTACTTGCCAAAACCGCTGGCCAGCACGCATTCCCATTCCTTTGGCGGCTTCCAACGTATCAGGGCTAACTTCTTCTAACGCGGTATAGGTATTACGCACCATGGGAAGCAGGCTGTAGGCAATCAGCGCAATGAGCGCAGGTGTGGTTCCGATACCGCTAACACCCAGTTGCGCCAAAAACGGTACGTTGCTAGCCAGCCAGGCAAGTGGCGCCAATAGCAGGCCAAATAGTGCCAGGCTAGGAATCGTTTGTAGAAAGTTGAGTACTGCAAATGCCCCCTTCTGCAGCCGTGCGTAGCGGCGCATTAGCATCGCCAGCAGCAAGCCCAACACCACACTGCTACTAACAGCGATGCCTACCAGCCTAAGATGTTGGCCGATAGCAGTTAGAAATAGCTGATTACGTGCGTTGTACTCCTGCACTAACGCGAGACTATCTAGCCATAACGCAGCGCATAACCACCACACCAGCGCGACACCGCAGAGCAAAAGCGTTGGCCAGAATCGCGTTAGGTTTAAGCGTAAGCGGATTTCAATTAAGCAAAGCAGCAGGACAAACAGTACGACCCAATACGCCGCGCCCAAACCTAAGCGCGCCTGGGGCAGTTCAGGGTCAATCAGCAAATAACTGCTGGCAATTAACCCCACCGGCATAAGTACCATTAATAGCACCACTGCGACTATCAACGCTCGGTAGTGGCGGTGACTCGGCTGCCAGGCTACAACACCAATAGTGACGAGCAACAGCGTGGCCAGCAATGTACCAGGCCAGCCAAAGGCCTCCAGTGCTCCATACCCCGTTCCCGAGACTATCCGGTTAGGGGCCATGCTAACCACGTCAAATGCCCAAAACGCGACCAGCATGATAAGGCTAAGGCTAACAAGCACAACGTTAGGGTGCCGTCCCTTCCAGCGTATCCGTGGAGTGGGCATTGCATCCAGTAGCGACATCAACTAGTTATTCCACTCATCGAACATTAGTTATCAAGCGAGTCGAGATAGTCGCTAGCCACTTGAGCCGGCGATAAACCGTTGACGGCAACATCCGCATTGAGCTCTTGTAGAGTGACTAAATCGAGGCTCGTAAAAACATCGTTGAGCAGGCTTTCAATGTCAGGGTATGTTTTCAGAATGCTCTCACGCACCACAGGCGCAGGCTGATAAACAGGCTGCACGCCCTTAGTGTCTTCTAGTACGACCAGGCCAAGCGCGCTTAAGCCACCGTCGGTGCCATAGGTCATGGCACCATTAACGCCGCTGGTCTGCTGAGCGGCAGCCCGCATGGTGGCGGCGGTATTCCCCCCCGAAAGCACCAGCAGTTGATCATCGCTAAGCTCAAAGCCATAAGCTTCTTGGAACGCGGGCAGTGCTTGAGCAGACTCGACAAACTCAGCGCTTGCCGCAAACTTAAACTCGCCGCCGTTATCCAAGTAGGTAGCAAGGTCTTCGAGACTCACTAAACCGTGCTCTTCAGCAACGTCTTCCCGAATACTCATTGCCCAGGTGTTATTAGCACTGGCGGGCTGTAGCCATACTAAACCTTGTTCTGCATCACGCTCGCGCACGGTTTTGTAGGCCTCATCAGCATTGTTCCATACTGAGCTGTCGGTCATATCAAAAAAGAACGCGCCATTACCCGTGTACTCGGGATATAGATCAATCTCGCCCGCTTCTATCGCCGAGCGAACCACGCTAGTGCCGCCCAGCTGTAAACGGTTTTCCGTCGAAATATCGTGGCGTTCCAGGGTTTGAATGATCAGTTCACCCAACACTGAACCTTCCGTGTCGATTTTGGATGACACTACCACGGGCTCGTTGGCGCTGACCTGAGAAAATGCTGCTAGGGATACGGCACCACAGGCAGCAATAAAGGTCTTAGCAATGAGAGAATTAGCTGAAAAGCGCATCTTTGAATTCCTTTTGAAGTGAGCTTTTTTGACTGAGGCTCTTAATGAGTATAAGAGCCTTCAGCGTGTTTACTATAAAAAGCCTTCAGCGTGTTTGCTATAAAAGCCCCCTGCGTTTAAGTTAGCGCCAAAGCCACCAACGTGGTCAAGGGTAAGACTTAAGGCGCCTCAAATACCCAAGACGTGCCCTCCCGGGAGTCCTTCAGAATAATCCCCAGAGCTGCGAGTTCATCGCGAATCGCATCCGCCTGAGCAAAGTTTTTACTTGCCTTGGCTTCAATGCGCTGGGCGATTTTCGCTTCGATCTCGTTCTCGCTAAGCGGCATGCCTTGCTGCTGGGTGCCTTTTAAGAACGTTTGCGGCGCTTGCTGAAGAAGCCCCAAAATATCCCCCAGCTGTTTTAACTCCCCCGCCAGCTTGGCAGCTTCGTCTGGCTGCTCCTGCTTAGACCGGTTGAGCTCGCGGGCTAATTCAAACAGCACTGCCAGCCCTTCCGGAGTATTGAAATCATCATCCATTACCTGGATGAAGCGCTCCCGGTATGCCGAAGTGCCGCTGCCTCCATCGTCCGGTTCAACCCCTTCCAGCGCGGTATACAAACGCGTTAGCGATTTACGCGCCTCGTTAAGCGAATCGACCGAGTAGTTAATCGGGCTACGGTAATGGCTGGCCACCAGCAGAAAACGCACCACTTCTGGATCGTGCTCGGCCAACACATCGCGAATGGTGAAGAAGTTACCCAAGGATTTGGACATCTTCTCTTGGTTCACGCGCACGGCACCGGCGTGCATCCAGGTGTTGACGTAGGTTTTACCCGTCGCGGCCTCTGATTGAGCGATCTCGTTTTCATGGTGGGGAAAGGTTAAATCCGGCCCGCCGCCATGAATATCGAAGGTATCACCCAAGCAGCAGGTCGACATGGCCGAGCACTCGATATGCCAACCAGGCCTGCCATTGCCCCAGGGTGACACCCAGTGCTCCTCTCCCGGCTTAGCAGCTTTCCAAAGCACAAAATCGAGCGGGTCTTCTTTATGAATGTCTACATCAACCCGGCTGCCTGCGCGCATATCATCAAGCTGACGGTTATTAAGTTTCCCGTAATCGGCAAATTTGCGTACCCGATAGTAGACATCGCCATTATCTGCGGCGTAGGCGAAGTCTTTTTCAATCAGCGTTTCAATCATGGCCACAATATCGTCGATATGGCCGGTAGCGCGAGGCTCATGGCTGGGCGGCAAAACGTTGAGTCGCGCTTCATCCTCATGCATGGCAGCAATCATGCGCTCAGTCAGCGCTGAGATACTTTCGCCATTCTCGTCGGCGCGCTTGAGGATCTTGTCGTCGATATCGGTAATATTGCGCACGTAGTTAACGTCGTAGCCGCGCTCACGCAGGTAGCGGGTGATCACGTCAAAAGCAACCATAACGCGAGCATGCCCCAGGTGGCAGTAGTCATACACCGTCATGCCGCAGACATACATGCTCACTTTGCCCGCTACTAATGGGGTGAAAGGTTCTTTGCGACGCGTCAGCGTATTGTAAATATACATATGGCTATCCATGTTTTTCTTAGCCCTTCTGCTTGATTTTGGCCCAGCTGTCTTTCAATCCCACGGTACGGTTAAAAACCAAATGTTCGGGCGTGGAATCGTGGCGGTCAGCGCAGAAGTAGCCGACGCGCTCAAACTGGAAGCGTGACTCGGGGGTGGCTTCGGCAAGGCTTGGCTCGCCAATTGCTTGGCATATGACCAGAGATTTCGGGTTCAGGTGCTCTAGAAAATCGACATCTTTGTCGCGATCGGGCTGCTCAACGGTGAACAGGTTGTCATACAGACGCACTTCCATCGGTACGCCGTGAGCGGCACTGACCCAATGAATAACGCCTTTGACCTTGCGCCCTTCGGGGTTTTTGCCCAGCGTATCGAAATCCACCGAACAGTGCAGTTCGTTGATTTCACCGGCAGCGTCTTTGATCACCTCATCGCAGCGAATCACGTAGCTGTTACGCAGGCGTACTTCTTTACCCGGTGCAAGCCGGAAGAACTTTTTAGGCGCGTCTTCCATGAAGTCGTCTTGATCAATATACAACTCACGGGCGAACGGCACCTTGCGTACTGTCATATCCTCACGGGCGGGGTGGCCCGGCACGTCGTATACTTCTTGGTGATCCTCCGGCACGTTAGTGAGGACGACTTTTAACGGATTTAGCACACACATAGCGCGCGGGGCATTGTCTTCAAGATCCGAGCGAATCGCATGGGTCAGCATGGCAATATCGACTAAGCCACCGTCGGCGCGGGTAACCCCAATCATTTCGCAGAATTTACGTATAGAGGCTGGCGTGTAACCACGGCGACGCATACCGGAAATGGTCGGCATACGTGGATCATCCCAACCATCGACGATTTTTTCGTCGACCAGTAGCTTTAGTTTGCGCTTGGAAGTCAGCGTGTAATCGAGATTCAACCGGGCGAATTCGATCTGGCGCGGCTTCGCCGGTACCGGCAAATTATTTAAGAACCACTCGTAAAGCGGACGGTGATCCTCAAACTCCAACGTGCAGATCGAATGGGTAATGCCTTCAATGGCATCCGACTGTCCGTGGGTAAAGTCGTAAGAGGGGTAAATTTTCCACTTATCGCCCGTTTGATGGTGGCTGGCGTGGCGAATACGATAAATAATCGGATCACGCAGATTAATATTAGGTGATGCCATATCGATTTTAGCCCGCACCACCTTTTCGCTTTCGCCAAACTCGCCATCGCGCATGCGCTCTAGCAAGTCCAGGTTCTCGTCGGCACTGCGCTCGCGGTAAGGACTAGGCTTACCCGGTGCGGTTAAAGTACCGCGATACTCTCGTATTTCATCCGGTGAAAGGTCATCAACGTAAGCCTTGCCTTCGTGCATTAAGTGCTGTGCCCAGGCGTAAAGCTGGCCAAAGTAATCAGAGGCAAAGCGAACGGGGCCAGCCCATTCAAAGCCTAGCCAACTGACGTCTTCTTTGATCGCATCGATGTAGGCCTGGTCTTCTTTGGCGGGGTTGGTGTCGTCAAAACGCAGATGACACTCGCCACCCAGTTGCTCCGCCAACCCGAAATTGAGACAGATCGACTTCGCATGGCCGATATGCAGAAAGCCGTTGGGCTCGGGGGGGAAGCGCGTCACGATTTTAGTGACCTGGCCGCCCTCGATTTCGTCGCGTACTTGGTTGCGAATGAAGTTCGGCGCTGGGGTGGTCTCGTTGGTCATGGCGGTGTTTGATAACCTCGTGGTGGATGGCGTACTGAGCCGTGAGGGCATGCTGAAAACATGCCGTGAAAACATAGGATACGCCTATGGCCCTTCGCGGTGCAGGGCAAAACCGCTATTATAGCGTGACGCCGATGCACAGCGCCAAGGCGAACGCCTTTATTGAACAGGAATTTATCTATGATCGTATTACAGACGAACCATGGTGACATCACCATCGCCCTTAACCACGAAAAAGCGCCGATTAGCGCAGCGAATTTTGAGCAGTACGTTCGCGACGGATTTTATGACGGCACCCTGTTTCACCGGGTCATCGACGGTTTCATGGTACAAGGCGGCGGTTTCGATAAAGAGTTTAACCAAAAACCGACCCGAGCCTCCATCGACAACGAAGCGGACAATGGCTTGAAAAATACCATTGGCACATTGGCAATGGCGCGCACCCAGGACCCACACTCGGCGACGGCCCAGTTTTTTATCAATGTGGGCAACAATAGCTTTCTTGATCACAGCGGTAAAAGCCTGCAAGGCTGGGGCTATGCAGTATTTGGTGAAGTCGTTGATGGAATGGACGTGGTAAACGAGATCAAAAACGTCGCCACAACGCGCCGGGGCATGCACGCCGATGTGCCTACTGAAGATGTGATTATTGAGCGCGCTTACGTCAAGGACGCGGAATAACCCTGGGAGCCTTATGCGCACACTGCTTGTTGCCGACCTGCATCTAAGTAGCGATACCCCTG
The DNA here is from genome assembly GCF_031010195.1 of Halomonas sp. SpR8. Lineage (GTDB taxonomy): Bacteria > Pseudomonadota > Gammaproteobacteria > Pseudomonadales > Halomonadaceae > Vreelandella. The sequence goes on from NZ_JAUAMC010000008.1 coordinate 214,203, forward strand.
AGATTAACCAGGGATTTTACCGTTATCTAGAGCACACAGCCTCAGGGGCCGATGCTTTGTATATTCTGGGCGACTTGTTTGATGCCTGGATTGGCGATGACCTGCTCGACGCCAATAACCACCCGCTAAGCGTCGTGGCCCAAGAGATCATTCACCGGTTACGCACGCTGAGTAGCGAGGGTACAGCGGTCTATCTAATGCATGGCAACCGCGATTTTCTGCTCGGCGAACGCTTTGTGGCCGCCTGTCAGGCAGCGCTGCTACCTGATATTCAAGCAGTAGAAATTCAGGGTGTGCCTTTAGTGGTGCTGCACGGCGACAGCATGTGTACCCAAGATGAGGCCTATATGACTTTTCGCCAGCAGTCGCGCAACCCAGAGTGGCAGGCACAAATGCTTGCCTTACCGTTAGAACAACGGGTGGCGCTAGCACAAAGCCTGCGCATGCAGTCGGGCGAGGCCAATGCGAACAAAGCAGAGGCGATTATGGATGTGACCCAACAAGAGGTCGTCACACTGATGGAGCGTTACGGCGTTTCCACCATGATTCATGGTCACACCCATCGGCCGCACGTACATGACCTAACGGTAGAAGACGTACCAGCCAAACGCTATGTATTAGGCGATTGGGACGCCCAGCACGGCTGGGATATCGTCATTGAACGCTCTGATCACACGATGCCCAGGTTACGGCAGTTTTCATTAACTGCTTTACCTGATGCTTAAGCATATTTTTCTAGAATAAAAAAGCCGATCGTGAGATCGGCTTTTTTAGGTCCTGCTGATTTTAACTCAAGCTTGAGCGATCTTATCGCTCAATGTCTGCATCACTGCGCAGGTCGTCAATCAGCCCCTGGAGTACCGATTGGGCCCGCAACTGCTCGGCCATTTGAGAAACAAAGGTTTCCATTTCCTCGTTGACCTCACCGTCGCTGACACTATCTAGAGCAACTAGGGCTACGCCTTGCGGTAGTTCAACGGCCCTATAAACGCTTTCGCCCTCTTCAGGACGCGACATACGGAAGGCTTCCTGCACGATCAGTTGAGGCACGGTAGAATCCGCTTGGCGACTAATGTCGTTCGCTTCTAACCAATTTAGATCAACCGTTTCATCGGCCTGAAGCTCTTTGATCAGTGCCTGCGCTTCTTCACGCAGCACTTGTTGCTGCTGCTCAGCAGCCACTGAAATTTCGACCTGCTCACGCACCTCATCAAGGGGTAACAACGTCGCATCGCGCTGTTCTGCGACCCGCAGCACCAACCGGCGGTCCTGATCCAGTTCAATGACTTCGCTGTTGTAACCTTCCTCTAGCACATCATTACTAAACGCTGCCGACATTACACCAGGCTCTGATAACACGCCCTCTGCTTCGTCATTCCGGGCAAGCCAATCACTCTCGTTAAGTGTTAACCCAACTTGATCGGCAACGCTCTGCAAATCATCTGCAGCAAAGCTCTCATCAATGAGCAGTTGTACCTGCTGATTAAACTCATCATCAACGTCGCGTAGCGCTACTTCGCGCGCCAACTGATCACGCTGCTCCTCAAAAGTCGGGCCTTGAATATCCGTCACCTGGATAATGTGAAAAGCACCATCCAATTCGACCGGTTGAGAAATCTCGCCCTCTTCCAATCCAAAAGCAGCTTCATCAAAGGTGTCACCAAAGAAACCACGGCTAATTACACCAAGATCACCACCCTCTTCCGCACTGGCAGTGTCATCTGAATAGCGTAGTGCGGTCTCCTCAAACGACTCACCGCTATCTAACGCTTCCCGTGCGGTGTCTGCTACTTCCTGAGCTTCCTCACGTGAGCGCTCATCGCCAAAAGTGACCATGATATGTGAAACACGACGATCCGCTGCACGGTTTTGCTCACGCCACGCTTCTCGTAATGTCTGCTCGTCAACATCACGCCCTTCAGCCATGGCTTGACGGTCAAGCAAAACATACTCAAGGCGCACCTGTTCAGGGCGCTCATAGCGTTCCCGATGGGCATCATAGTACGTTTGTAGATCGTCTTCGCTAACATCGATGTCGGATTCCACATCATTACCATCAAGGATGACATAGCGAAAGCTGCGCTGCTGCCGCTGCAGCTCAGCTAGTCGCTCTTGCTCATTGGGGAGAGTGAAATCGCTGAAAGCGAGGCCTTGCTGTAGATGCTGGCGCTGAATATCAACACGCAACTCTTCACGAAATGATAGTGGTGTATAGCCAGCACCTGCTAAGCGATTACGAAACACCTCAGCCGAAAAACGTCCGTCCTGATCGTGAAACTCAGGCAAACTGACAATCATCTGATCTAACTGCTCATCAGAAACGCTAAAGCCGCCATCCTCAGCATACTGGGACAGCAACTGCTGTGTGATGAGCTGATCAAGCATATCGCTGCGCAGGGCGCGCTCTTGCTCTGGAGGCACTTGACCTGAACGTAACGCGCGCTGAACTTCAAGCTCGACTTGCTGACGCATAATCGGCTGACCGTTGACGCTCGCGACTTCATTTGGATCATCGCCAAAAAGTCCAAACAGTGACTCAATCCCGAAAAGTGCCATGGCCGCGACCATAACACCGATAATAATTTTGGCACCCCAGCTCCTGGAGCCATCTCGAATACTTTGCAGCATGCTAGCCTCAGATAGTCACAGCCAAACAGATCGGCCCGCTAACCCGTCATAAATAGTGGGTCAGAAAATAACATGGGCGCATCGCCAATGCGATGCGCCCATTAGGTTACAGCAAACGCGGTCAAATTAGTTGACGGCGTCTTTCAGCGCTTTACCTGCTTTGAAGCTGGGTACTTTGGCTGCGCTGATCTGGATTGGCTCACCCGTTTGTGGGTTGCGGCCAGTACGAGCAGCACGCTCTTTGATCGCGAAGGTACCAAAACCTACCAAAGATACGCTGTCGCCTTTCTTAAGGCTATCGGTGACAGACTCAACCATGGCATCCAATGCGCGGGTTGCCGCTGCTTTGGGAATATCTGCAGACGCGGCAATGGCTTCAATCAGCTCGGACTTATTCACTCTTCACCCCTTGACTGTTTCAAAAAATGGCTCTGAACGGCATGGTCACCGATGGATTCGACGATCAAAGCATAGCTAGGTTTTATAGCAATGCTTTGAAACATCTGTCAAGCAACCATGCTGCGAGATACCCACCACACGAGCGGCGGGAAAATATTAAGTAAAATTAAAGACCAACAAGGACTTTAACAGCTTAATGGGTACTAGCAACAACGGTTTTACTAAACGATGCTTCGGCACTTTTCAATGGCGCACCGTCCTCTACCTTATCAGCTAGCGCTACGGCTAAGACATCATCTATCCAGCGTACCGGACGAATATCCAATGCTCCTTTGATATTGTCAGGTACTTCCTTGAGATCACGACGGTTTTCTTCAGGAATTAGCACTGTCTTTATACCACCGCGGCGGGCTGCCAGCAATTTCTCCTTCAACCCACCGATTGGCAATACTTCTCCGCGCAGATTGACTTCACCGGTCATTGCCACATCACAGCGTACCGCACGCTGGGTGTAAGCGGAAACGATCGCCGTCACCATGGCAATGCCCGCACTGGGGCCATCTTTCGGTGTTGCCCCTTCCGGCACGTGAATATGCAGATCCTCTTTTTCGAACCGCTCGGGGTCAATGCCATAAGCTTCAGCCCTGGCACGCACCACTGTTTGGGCAGCACTCACCGATTCTTTCATCACATCGCCCAGCGATCCGGTCTTGTTAATTCGACCCTTACCCGGCGTCACCACAGACTCAATGTTGAGCAACTCACCACCTACCGATGTCCAGGCAAGCCCTGTGACGCGGCCAATCTGGTCGTCCTGCTCCGCCAAGCCGTAGCTGTAGCGGCGAACGCCCGCATAGTGTTCAATTTGCTCGGCCGTTAAGCTCTGCCCCGCTTGGATGGCTTGCGGGTCACGCTCTTTTTCAATTTGCTCACGCAATACCTTGCGCGACACCTTGGCAATCTGACGCTCCAACTCACGCACGCCCGCTTCACGGGTGTAATAGCGAATAAGCTCTAAAAGCGCGCTATCTTCCAGCGTTAACTCATCGCCTTTCAAACCGTTCGCGGCTAGTTGCTTGGGTAATAAGTAGCGCTTAGCGATCGCCAGCTTTTCATCTTCGGTGTAACCCGGCAGACGAATAATCTCCATGCGATCCAGCAAGGCACTGGGGATATTCATCGAATTGGCAGTGCAGATGAATAGCGTCTCGGAGAGATCGTAATCAAGCTCAAGATAGTGATCGCTAAAGCTATTGTTCTGCTCAGGATCCAGCACCTCGAGCAATGCAGAGGCGGGATCACCACGGTGATCCATGCCTAACTTATCGACCTCATCCAGCAGAAATAGCGGGTTTTTAACGCCTGCGCGACTCATGCGCTGCATTAATTTACCCGGCAACGAGCCGATATAGGTACGCCGATGGCCGCGAATCTCAGATTCATCACGGACGCCACCCAGTGCCAGACGCACATATTTGCGGTTAGTGGCTCGGGCAATTGACTGCCCTAGCGAAGTTTTACCTACCCCGGGCGGGCCAACCAAACACAGCACGGGCCCTTTCATCTTGCGTACACGCTGCTGCACGGCGAGATATTCAAGAATTCGCGCTTTAACCTCTTCCAGCCCGTAGTGGTCCTCGTCCAATACTTGCTGCGCCTTGACCAAATCATGCTTAACCCGCGTACGCTTTTTCCACGGCACGGCGACTAACCAATCCAGATAAGAGCGCACCACCGTAGCTTCGGCAGAGTTTGAGGCCATCATTTTGAGCTTATTCAGCTCTTGAGTCGCTTTCTCAGACGCCTCCTTCGGCATACCAGACTCTTTGATCGCCAGCTCGTACTTCTCAGCCTCATTGGGCACGTTATCCAGCTCACCCATCTCTTTCTGGATAGCTTTCATTTGCTCGTTGAGATAGTACTCGCGCTGGGTCTTCTCCATCTGCTCCTTGACTCGCGAACGGATGCGCTTCTCTACTTGAAGCAGGTCAATTTCAGACTCAATCAACGCCATCAGATGCTCAATACGATCGCGAACGCGATCCATTTCAAGCAGCTCTTGTTTGTCACCAATTTTAAGCGACAGATGGGCACAAATGGTGTCCACCAAACGGCTTGGATCTTCAATCCCCGACAGCGAGTTAAGCACTTCGTTAGGGACTTTTTTGGAGAGCTTAACGTACTGCTCGAACTGGTTGACTAGCACACGCACCAGCGCTTCTTGTTCACGACTGGTCAGCGGCTCACTCTCACGCGGCGTTAAATGGGCCTGAGTGTAGCCTGCGGAATTCTCTTCGACATTCAAAACATCCGCTCGGAAATTGCCCTCAATGAGGACTTTGACCGTACCATCGGGCAACTTAAGCAGTTGCATGATATCGGCCACGGTGCCCATTGCATAAAGATCCGCGTTGTCAGGCTCATCTTGAGACGCTTCACGCTGAGCCACCAGTAGCACACGTTTATCAGCCTCCATCGCCGCTTCGAGTGCCTGGATAGACTTTTCACGACCTACAAAAAGGGGAATGACCATTTGCGGATAAACAACCACATCGCGCAATGGTAACAGGGGTAGACATTGTGTCTGTTCGGCGTTCTGCTGCATCGCAGACGTTCCTCGGCAAATCGGATGAGTACTTAAAAGGAGTACTTGGAAAAGTACTACGCAGTCGTCAATACGCTGGATATAAATACGTTCGCATTGAATTGGCTACGCAGTGACACTCTTGAGCAATGCTCAGCAACAACCGTCTTTAACAGTCTGCTATAAGAACAGTCCTATATAAAAGCAAAGGGCCGCCTAGGCGACCCCTTGGTTTAGTGCAAGCGGATGAAGCTGGGCCGCGCTGCTCGACTAATCACTAACCATCAGTGCCGTCAACACGTGCCTCTTCCTGCTGAGAATAGATCAGCAGAGGTTCGCTCTCTCCGGCAATCACTGAGCCGTCGATAACCACTTTACTAACACCCTCCAAGGAAGGAATTTCGTACATGGTATCCAACAGCACCGACTCTAAAATAGAGCGCAGACCGCGTGCCCCTGTTTTTCGCTCCATGGCTTTCTCTGCCACCGCACGTAACGCTTCATCTCTAAACTCTAGCGCTACATCTTCCATCTCAAACAGCTTAGCATACTGCTTAACCAGCGAGTTTTTGGGCTCGGTTAGAATCTGCACCAGCGCATCTTCAGTAAGCTCCATTAGCGTCGCTATGATCGGCAAACGACCCACAAACTCTGGAATCAGGCCAAACTTAACCAGATCATCAGGCTCTACGTCGGCCAGCAGCTCACCCACCCCACGGGAGGACTCCTTGCTTTTCACCGCCGCATTAAAACCGATGCCACCCTTTTCAGCGCGATCGCGGATAACTTTATCCAGCCCCGCAAACGCACCGCCGACGATAAACAGAATATTGCCCGTATTAACTTGGACAAACTCCTGCTGCGGGTGTTTGCGTCCGCCCTGGGGCGGCACAGAAGCCGTCGTGCCTTCAATCAGCTTCAGCAATGCTTGCTGAACGCCCTCACCCGACACGTCGCGAGTAATTGAAGGGTTATCCGATTTACGTGAAATCTTGTCGATTTCATCGATGTAGACAATACCGCGCTCGGCCTTTTCAACGTCGTAATCGCACTTCTGCAACAGTTTCTGGATGATGTTTTCAACATCTTCACCGACATAGCCGGCTTCCGTCAGCGTGGTTGCATCTGCAATGGTGAAAGGTACATTCAGTAGCCGTGCCATGGTTTCCGCTAGCAGCGTTTTACCGCTACCGGTGGGACCAATCAGCAGAATGTTTGATTTACCTAGCTCTACATCGCCATCACGAACATCTGTTTTTAGACGCTTATAGTGGTTATAGACCGCTACTGAAAGCACCATTTTGGCGCGATCCTGCCCAATGACGTAGTCGTCCAGTGTATAACGTATTTCGCGGGGCGTAGGTAAACGCTCCTCGTCGCTCTCGGCATCGGCTTCGAGAACTTCCTCGCGAATGATGTCATTACATAAGTCGACACACTCATCGCAGATATAGACGGACGGACCCGCAATTAATTTACGTACTTCGTTTTGGTTTTTGCCACAAAACGAGCAGTAAAGCAGTTTGCCACCTTCGTCTTTGCCTTTGCCGTCGGCCATTCGAATACCTCTATCACTGCGGCGGCTTTACGCCGCCGGAAAAGCTCGTTAGAAAAGCAGAATACCATCACGCTATCAGGATGTAGGCCGCTTATCCAGCACTGCGTCAATCAAACCATACTCTTTGGCTTTATTGGCGCTCATGAAATTATCTCGGTCGGTATCACGCGAGACAGTTTCAAGATCTTGACCTGTGTGATGAGCAAGAATTTGATTCAACTTCTCGCGAATACCTAAAATTTCACGGGTGTGGATTTCAATATCAGATGCTTGCCCTTGGTAACCACCTAGCGGCTGGTGAATCATCACACGTGAATTGGGTAGGCAGTAACGTTTTCCTGCCGCACCCGCTGTTAATAGCAACGCGCCCATGCTGGCCGCTTGGCCAATACATACGGTGGACACATCAGGCTTAACGAACTGCATCGTGTCGTAAATCGACATGCCCGCAGTCACCGACCCACCTGGCGAGTTGATATACAGGTGAATGTCTTTGTCCGGGTTTTCCGACTCGAGGAACAGTAATTGAGCAACTACTAGATTAGCCATGTAATCTTCTACAGGGCCTACCAAAAAGATCACGCGCTCTTTTAACAGGCGTGAGTAGATGTCGTAGGCTCTTTCCCCTTTGGCGCTTTGCTCAACCACCATGGGCACTAAACCGCCGGCGTTTTGAATATCAAACTCACTCATTCAGGTGATTCCTTGCGTCCGGGAAGGGAAAGGCGCACCGACAAAGGGTGCGCCACGTTCCAGGGTGTTAGGCGCTGGCTTGCTCGCCTTCTTCAGCACCCTCATCTTGCTCGGCTTGCTTTTGCGCCACGGCAAGGGCTTGCTGGTAAGACATTTCAACGTCTTTAATGTTCGTTTGCTCAAGCAGCTTAGCGACCGCTTTCTCTTCGAGAATGGCAGACTTCACCTGGGTTTTCAGCTGCTCGTTACCCATGTAATAGCTAACGACTTCTTCAGGGTCCTGGTACTGCTCTGCCAATTCGGTCACTTTTGCCTTAATAGCGTCATCATCAGCGTCAAGCTCGTTGGCTTTGATTACTTCAGCCAACAAAAGCCCAACCTGAACACGGCCTTTGGCCTGCTCTTCAAATAGTTCATTAGGCAGTTGGCTGACATCAAAATCTTCGCCCAAACCGAACTGCTGTGCTGCTTGACGCTTCATACCGTCTGTTTCTTGCTGCACAAGTGAGCTTGGCACTGGAATCTCATTAACCTTTTTAAGCGCATCCAACACCTGCTGCTTGACGCGATTATCCACGGCCTGCGAAGCTTCACGGGTCATGTTTTTCTTAATTTCAGCGCGGAATTTTTCTTGATCACCGCCTTCAACGCCAAAACGCTCAATAAATTCGTCATCGACTTCTGGCAGTTTCTGGCTACTGACTTTGTGAACCGTGACTTTGAAGGTAGCTTCTTTACCAGCCAAATGCTCAGCCTGATAATCCGCCGGGAAAGTGACGTTGAGCGTCTTCTCTTCGCCCGCTTTAGCGCCAATTAGCTGCTCTTCAAAACCGGGGATAAAGCTGTTAGAGCCAATGACCAGTGTGTGCCCTTCTGCACTACCGCCTTCAAACGGCTCATCACCGATGTAACCCTGAAAATCGATAGTAACCTGATCGCCGTCGGCAGCAGCGACATCAACTTCTTCCCACTCTGCGTTTTGCTTACGCAGCGTATCGATCATCTCATCAACATCCGCATCACTTACGGATACGACAGGGCGTTCAATATCAGTTCCTTCAATTGAGGTTAACTCTACCTGTGGGTAGACCTCCATCACGGCAACGAATTCAAGGTCTTTACCCGATTCATTGACTGACGGCTCAATTTGTGGAAAACCAGCGGGGTTTAAGCCCTCTTCGGTAATTGCGCGCACATAACGCTCACGCATAACTTCGCTAACTACCTCGTTACGAACGTCTTGGCCATAGCGCTGCTGAACAACAGCCATTGGCACCCGGCCTTGGCGAAAACCATTCAAGCGAACATTCTTCGCGGTATCTTTCAAGCGAGCACTAACGGCCTCGTCAATTTCGGCAGCCGGCACCTGAATAGTAATACGGCGTTCGATCTGGGAGGTCGTCTCGACAGAAACTTGCATGAATTGTCCTCTAACGGCTGGGCGTTGTGTTGATTGCTAATAATAAGTTTAAGGGGGCAATTTTAAGAACCCCAACGCATAGTGGCAAGCGCCATGCTCGCAACATGGGGGCAGCGATTTTAAAAACAAGGGAATATGCGAGCAATTAACCGCTATATGGCATGTTTGGCTTCACTATTAGCCCTATGCTGCGTAGTTTATATCATTCTACTGCTTTGTCCGTCTTGCAGCGACTTTTTCAATCACTGTGTCGCTAGCGAGTTTAACGCCCCCCTGTCCACCACAGACTGAGGGCGTGGAGTAATACGCCTAGGGTTGCGCCATGAGAAATGAATACCTGCCAGCTTATCCAGTCTGTAAACAGCGCATGCCAGACGCCCATGACAGCCATTCCTAACAACAGCATAGCTGCTAACCGCTTTAATAGTCTGGGTAGTCTTTGTCGCGCCTGCGCTGACAACAAACGCCACTGAACCGCAGCCGCCACTGCAACCAGCACTAACGCAAAGATAATTAACGTTTGGCGAGTTTCATGTCCGCCTGCCATATAGCGAGGCAGTGCGGCCAACATAACCATACACAAACCTAGCGCGACGCTAATACGTTCAGGCGAGGAAGGAGCACCCTGCATCGCTTAAGCCACCTCTAGCTGCTGAGCAATGATCCACTCTTCCACCCAAGGAATTGCCGCGTCATCAGCCATAAAGGTTTCCATCGCATCAATTTCCAGGCGCTCACCCAAGCGGGTAGCACCATGGTCTGCCAGTAACGCATCTAATGCCCTACCTGCACCACAAAACGTGTCGCCGTATGAACTATCGCCCAGCGCGATGAGACCGTAGCGCAGCGACGTAAGCGAGGGGCTTTGGTCATGCAAATTACGCACGAAGGGCACGAAGTTGCCGGGATAGTCCCCGCTACCCGTTGTGGACACACAAAAAAGCGCTAAATCAGCGTTGCTGTCAGTGATATCGGCAACGGAAGGCTGTTCAATGACTGCTACAGTATACCCGGCCTGCTCAAACAGTGGCTTCACTTGCTCAGCGGCATCTAGCGCGCCACCGTACATCGTACCCACCAAAATACTCAGCTTCGGCATCGTCACTCCCCTGTCAAAGTGTCACAGTGCCAACCGTCAAGTCGACAAATACCCGATGAATTTGCTCAAATATTAACATGACTGATTAAAATGAAACACATCGCTCATGGCGGGTGGTCAAGACATATTGGATAGGAGTGGCTATGCAGCAAACTTTCGAAGCTTGGATCACCCCATTGATGATTGGCGGACTCATCGTATTTATGTGTTTTATTATTTGGGATTTGGCCAAAAAGTCGAACGCTGGCAAGTTTGGCACCATCATGCTGTTTGTGGTGCTCGGCGCTGGCATGCTGGGTTACGTCATAAAAGTGGTGATTACTTGGCTGATTGAGGGCGGAGGCATTTGAGAGGCACCAAATCTCATCATTACAGAGGCGCTCACATCACAACACCCTCCACAACGACGACCACAAATAAAAAAGGAGCGCCCGAAGGCACTCCCCTTAACAGGCAAGGGTCTTGCGCAACCCATCACCTTGACATCAATTGTGCCCCTAAGACCAAAAAACTACTCACCACCTACATATCACCACCTACGTAGTGCTCGACCTGCTGTTTGAGCTTTTGGCCTGGACGAAACGTTACGACTCGACGAGCAGAAATAGGTATTTCTTCACCGGTTTTGGGATTACGGCCTGGTCGTTCGCGCTTATCACGCAAATCAAAGTTACCAAAACCCGAAAGCTTTACCTGCTCGTTTTCACGCAGACAGGCTCGAATCTCTTCAAAAAAAGCTTCGACCATGGCCTTCGCTTCTCGCTTGGACAGGGCTAGCTCAGCATGCAAATGCTCAGCCAGTTCTGCTTTGGTCAACGCACCCATAAGGGTTCTCCTTATCCTTGCAGCAAAAAAAGCAACAAACGCTCTGCATCCAAATACACAGTAGCAACCGCATTGCCAAGAACGTGATAAGCATCGTGGCGTGGCCCAGGCACTAATTTCTAGCTACTTACTTAGCCGCGCAGCTCCGTATCCAGCTTGACACGCACTTGTGTCACAATTGAATCGACCAACTGGTTGATTTCCTCATCGTTTAGCGTGCGCGATGGATGCTGCCAGGTCAAGCCCAATGCAATGCTCTTGCACCCTTCAGGAACACCTTTACCGGCATAGACATCGAAAAGCTTGATATTCTGCAGATATTCGCCCGCTTGTTGCTTGGCACAATCCAGTAGCGCCTGCACAGGTGTCGCTTCTTTGAGTATAAACGCCAGATCACGGCGCACCTCAGGAAAACGTGATAGCGGTTCAAAAGCAGGAATCCGACCTTGACTGAGCACATCCAGGCGCACTTCAAACAGCACTGCATCCATTTTTAAGCCAAGCGTTGCGCGCACCTGCGGGTGCAGGGTGCCAATCCAGCCAGCGGGCTCTCCGCAGTGCAGTAGTTGGGCACTCTGGCCAGGATGCAGCGCCGGGTGCTCAGCAGGCTCAAAGCGCCATGCATCGGCGTTACCGCCCAAGGCCAGAAGGCTTTCTAAATCGCCTTTTAGGTCATAGAAATCTACCCGATCTTTCGCATCACTCCAGCCCTCGGCCTCACGGAAGCCACATACCAAAGCGCCGAGCATCGGTACTTGCGACAACGCATCCAACTCACCGTTAAATACTAGCCCGGTTTCAAATATCCGCACGCGCGTTTGCTGACGATTGAGATTATGCTCCATGGTACGAACCAAACCAGGCAGCAGGCTTGCCCGCATTACCGACAAATCGGACGATATAGGATTTGCCAGTACCGGGCTCACCGCCTCTGGCAACATCGCAGCCTGCAGCTCAGGAGCCACAAAACTGTAGGTTATAGCCTCTTGAAAGCCACGAGCCACCATTTGACGGCGTACCAGGGCCTGGGTAAGCGTTGCCTCATCTGCAGAGCGCAGCGCCAAGCGTGCCGCAGGGCGACGCACCGGCAAATTATTGTAGCCGTGGATACGCGCGACTTCTTCGATGAGGTCTTCTTCGATAGCCAGGTCAAAACGCCAGCTTGGCGCGATAACCGCCCAACCGGCATCCTCTACGCTGACATCAAGCCCTAGTCGTTGCAAAATATCGGTCACATCATCACTATCCAGGGCCTTGGAGAGCGCCCTTTCCAAACGCGCACTGCGTAACAGTATCGCGCGATCTGCAGGCATATGCTCAGCACTTTGAGCCTCAACAACAGGCCCAGCCTGACCGCCGCAGATCTCAATCAAAAGCTGCGTGGCACGCTCGACGGCGACTGGCGTCAGCTGCGGATCAACACCACGCTCAAAGCGATGTGATGCATCGGTATGCAGCCCGTAGGAGCGCGCTTGCCCCGCAATGGCAAGTGGTGTGAAGAAGGCTGATTCCAGGAAAATAGTCTGGGTAACTTGATTAACACCGGAGTTTTCACCCCCCATCACCCCTGCCATGGCTAGCGGGCCGGACTGATCGGCAATCACCAGCGTCTCAGGACGCAGCGCCACTTCACTACCATCAAGCAGCGTTAGCTTCTCGCCTGGCTTAGCCATGCGCACAACCATGCCGCCTTGCAGGTTATCACGATCAAAGGCGTGCATCGGCTGGCCTAATTCCAGCATGACGTAGTTGGTAATATCCACCACGGGGTCAATAGAGCGCACGCCACTACGGCGCAACCGCTCGACCATCCACAGTGGCGTTTCAGCCTTAACGTTAACGCCTTTGATAATGCGACCGAGATAGCGGGGGCACTGCTCTGGCGCCTCAATGCTAACCGCAAAGCTATCGTCAACCTCAGCCGCCACCGGTGCTATTGCCGGCCCACTAACCGGCAAGCGGTTAAGTACGCCGACTTCACGCGCCATCCCTTTAATACTTAAGCAATCGCCACGATTAGGCGTCAGATCGACCTCAATGGTCATGTCATTAAGGTGCATGAACTCTCGGAAATCGACACCCACTGGCGCTGAAGCCGACAGCACCAGAATGCCCGGCGACGCCTCCTCTTCAAGCCCCAACTCGGAGGCAGAACAGATCATCCCCTGCGATTCAACGCCCCGCAGTTTGGCTTTTTTGATCTTGAAGTCCCCCGGCAGCACGCCGCCTACCTGGGCAAAGGGAACTTTCTGGCCAACGGCCACATTGGGCGCCCCGCAGACAACCTGCACAGGCTCGCCACTGCCGTCATCCACGCTGCACACATTGAGCTTATCTGCGTCTGGGTGCTTCTCTTTACTCAGCACCTCAGCCACCACCACGCCGCTGAAGGGCGCAGCGACCGCTTCAACAGCGTCGACTTCCAAGCCCGCCATGGTGATTTGATCGGCCATTGCCTGGGTTTCAAGCTGCGGGGATACCCACTCACGCAGCCACTGTTCTGAAAATTTCATGGTTGATCCTGTATTCGGCGCCGGTCTTAAGCGAATTGACGTAAAAAGCGCAGATCGTTTTCAAAGAACAGGCGTAAATCATTCACGCCGTAGCGCAGCATTGCCAAACGCTCAGCCCCCATTCCGAAGGCAAATCCAGTATAGCGCTCGGTATCAATGCCCGAGTGACGGAACACCTCAGGGTGCACCATGCCGCAACCCATCACTTCCAACCAGCCGCTATGGGAACAGACACGGCAGCCTGCCCCACTACACATCACACACTGAATATCCACTTCGGCGGAGGGTTCAGTGAACGGAAAGTAGGAGGGACGGAAACGCACCGAAAGATCGTCGCGCTCAAAAAATGCCTGAAAAAAATCTTCGATTGTCCCTTTAAGGTCAGCAAAACTAACCCCTTCATCCACCAACAAACCCTCCACTTGATGGAACATCGGCGTGTGGGTCAAATCGGAGTCGCTTCGATAGACGCGCCCTGGACAAACGATACGAATGGGCGGCTCGCTGCTTTTCATGGTGCGCACTTGCACCGGCGAGGTGTGAGTACGCAGCAAACGTGTGGCGTCAAAATAGAAGGTATCGGCCATGCCACGCGCAGGATGGTGTGCGGGAATATTGAGGGCTTCAAAATTGTGATAGTCGTCTTCAATTTCAGGCCCTACCGCCACGTCATAACCAATACGTGTAAACAGGCCCTCTATACGTTCGAGAGTACGCGTCACAGGATGCAACCCACCACTGGCCTGGCCACGCCCCGGCAAGGTGACATCGATACTTTCAGCGGCCAAGCGGGCATTCAGCGCAGCGCTTTCAAGTTGCTCGCGCTTAGCATCAATTTCGTCCGCCAGCGTTTGCTTGGCTTGGTTAATACGCTCGCCTGCCGCCGGGCGCTCTTCGGCTGACAGCTTACCCAGGCCTTTCAGTAAGGCAGTTACCTCACCTTTTTTACCTAAGTAGCGTACTCGTAACTCGTCTAGTGCGGCGACACTCTGCGCAGCCTGAATGGCGTCGCGCGCCTCAGAGACCAGAGTAGGAAGGTGATCCATCCGTTTCACTCCGAATTAAGCGGTGCCCATCGGTAAAGATGGCGTGGCACGTTGAAGGTGACAAAAAAACAGGGGAAGAGCGGCTGCTCTTCCCCTGGATGGGTCACTCTGAAATGACCTCAGGCACGTAACACGGGCAAACGCCCCGTGCCTACTACCTTATTGGGCAGCCTTGGCTTTTTCCACGATGGCGGCGAATGCAGCCTTCTCGTGTACTGCCAAATCGGCCAATACTTTACGGTCGATTTCGATACCGGCTTTCTTAAGGCCGCCAACAAAACGGCTGTAAGACATACCGTTGACGCGCGCACCGGCGTTGATACGCTGGATCCACAGCGCGCGGAACTGGCGCTTGCGGTTGCGACGGTCACGGTAGGCGTACTGCCCTGCTTTGATAACGGCTTGCTTGGCAACGCGGAAAACACGCGAACGGGCACCGTAGTAACCTTTGGCAAGCTTTAATACTTTTTTATGGCGACGACGCGCTACTACGCCACGTTTAACTCGAGTCATAACACACTCCTGACTTTAAGGCTGAGGCAAAAAAATTGAGCGCTCAGAAAAACGAAATCCCGACTTACAGATTCGGCAGCATACGCTGGATAAGCGCTTTGTCGGACGCGTGGATCTGCTTCATTCCACGCAATTGACGCTTACGCTTGGTCGACTTCTTGGTCAAGATGTGGCTACGGAAAGACTGCTTGTGCTTAAAGCCATTAGCCGTCTTTTTAAAGCGCTTGGCAGCGCCGCTGTTGCTTTTGATTTTCGGCATGAGGAGAACTCCGCTCGATATTTTTTAGAAAACCCAGGGCCTGCCACCATATTAACGGTGGCCCGTTGACATCGCCGTTGGATCACTTCTTCTTCGGGGCAATAATCATGATCATCTGGCGTCCTTCCATTTTTGGGAAAGACTCTACCGCTCCGATCTCTTCCAGGTCTGCCGCGATCCTTTCCATCAGTTTACGACCGATGTCCTGGTGCGCCATTTCACGACCACGGAAGCGCAGTGTGACTTTGCCCTTGTCACCACCTTCCAAAAAGCGTGTCAGGTTTTTAAGCTTGACCTGATAATCGCCTTCGTCAGTGCCAGGACGGAATTTAACTTCCTTAACCTGGATTTGCTTCTGCTTCTTTTTTTGAGCCGCTTTCTGCTTCTTCGACTCAAAAACGAATTTGCCGTAATCCATAATCTTACAAACGATGGGATCGGCATTCGAAATTTGCACGAGATCTAAGCTTTCAGATTCAGCACGCTCTAGGGCTTCGGTGGTGGGTACAACACCCAATTGCTCACCGTCGCTACCAATAAGACGCACTTCTTCTTCGACAATTCGCTCGTTCATTGGTGGGCGTTTATCTGCTGGACGCCCGCGCTGGTTGCTTCTCTTGATCGTTCCGTCTCCTTAGGCAATTGACGATGTCGCCAGGGCTGCTCTCTCGGCACTATGGCGTTCAATAAATTCATCGACCGTCATTGTACCAAGGTTTTCGCCGCTGCGTGTTCGCACGGCCACTGAGTCAGCTTCGACTTCCTTATCTCCCACCACAAGAAGATAAGGAACTTTTTGTAACGTATGTTCACGGATTTTAAAGCCGATTTTCTCGTTCCTCAAGTCCGCTTTAACACGTAAGCCACTTTTTTGCAGGCGTTTCTCCAAATCAATCGCATATTCACGCTGTGAATCGGTGATTGTCATGACAACCGCCTGCTGTGGCGCGAGCCATAATGGCATAGCGCCCGCATAATGTTCAATCAAGATGCCAATGAAGCGCTCCATGGAGCCAACAATAGCACGATGCAGCATCACCGGCGACTTACGCTGCCCCTCTTCGGTGACATATTGGGCTCCAAGGCGCTCTGGCATCATAAAATCGACCTGCATAGTACCAACCTGCCATTCGCGACCCAGGCAATCTTTCATGTGGTACTCGATTTTGGGGCCATAGAACGCACCTTCGCCTGGAAGTTCCTGCCATTCAACGCCACAGCTTTTTAATGCACTGCGCAACGCATCTTCCGCACGATCCCAAACCTCATCACTGCCAATGCGCTTTTCTGGGCGAAGAGCAATTTTAATGGCAATATCGTCAAAGCCAAAATCGCTATACACCTTCAGCGCCTGGCGATGAAAGTCAGTTACTTCAGGCTCAACTTGAGCTTCTGTACAAAAAACATGGCCATCATCCTGGGTAAATGCCCGCACACGCATGATGCCGTGCAAAGCACCTGATGGCTCATTACGGTGGCAACCACCAAACTCACCAAAACGAACAGGCAGTTCACGGTAGCTGCGCAAGCCGGAATTAAACACCTGAACGTGCCCTGGGCAGTTCATCGGCTTAAGGGCATACTCACGCTTTTCAGACTCAGTAAAGAACATACCGTCCGCGTAGTTATCCCAGTGCCCTGATTTCTTCCAAAGCGATACGTCCATAATCTGGGGACAGCGTATTTCCTGATACCCGCCTTCTTTGTAGACGCCCCGCATATATTGTTCGATCTGCTGCCATAGCGCCCAGCCATTTGGGTGCCAGAATATCATTCCCGGCGCCTCTTCCTGCATGTGAAAGAGATCCAGTCGACGTGCCAGCTTACGATGATCGCGCTTCTCTGCTTCTTCAAGACGCTTTACGTAAGCTTTAAGCTGTTTTTTATCGCCCCATGCAGTGCCATAGATACGCGTTAGCATGGTGTTAGCCGCATCACCACGCCAATAGGCGCCTGCCAGCTTGGTAAGTTTGAAGGCTTTTAAATGGCGAGTATTCGGCACGTGCGGCCCGCGGCACATGTCGACATACTCTTCATGATGATAAAGCCGGATTGTCGCGTCATCGGGGATATCGCGCACAATCTCCTGCTTATAAGGTTCATCACGATGCAAAAAGGTTAGCATTGCCTTGTCGCGATCAACATACTCGCGCACCACATCGTACTCGCGCTCTATTAATGACTGCATACGCACTTCAATGGCTTCCAGGTCTTCGGGTGTAACCGATTGACCAAACTCAATATCGTAGTAGAAACCATCTTCGATAACCGGGCCGATGGCCATTTTGGCCTCGGGGTACATCTGCTTAACCGCGTGACCGACGAGGTGGGCGCAGGAGTGACGGATAATCTCCAGGCCTTCAGGGTCACGTGCGGTGATGATAGCCACTTCCGCATCTTGTTCAATCAGGTCAGCGGCATCCACCAACACACCATCGATTTTCCCAGCAACACAGGCCTTAGCCAAACCAGGGCCAATGGATTCTGCAAGCTGCATAACGGTCAACGGTGCTTCAAACGTTCTTTGACTGCCGTCGGGCAGTGTCACAATAGGCATTTATATTCCTTGAGCGCAGTGGTGAGCCATACCAAGGATCACATTTCGCTATCAATGGTCTTGAGGGATTCGTACGTTAGCTAATAAAACAGCGGCAAGCCTACCAGACTTAACCGCTGCTTCAAATAAAAACGGGAGGCCTGAGCCTCCCGTTTCTTTACTTGGTGTTTGCGCGTAAAACGTTAACGGCTGACCAAGAGAGATAAGCGAACTTAGTTCCACTCATCCAATTCAACGCGGCGGTTCTGGAAGCGGCCTTCTGCAGTTTCGTTAGACGCGACCGGCTGCTCTTCACCGTAGCCTACTGCACGCATACGGTTAGCTTCTACGCCACGGCTCGCCAGGTAACTTGCGACAGATTGTGCACGCTCTTGTGACAAGTTTTTGTTGTACTCGTTAGAACCACGTGAATCAGTGTGGCCTTCGATGCTAACACGTACGTCAGGATTGCTTACCAGACGCTCAGCAACACCGTTTAGGACATTACGTGCATTAGAGGTTAACTGGGCAGAGTCAAATTCGAAGTTAACATCTTGTAGAACAACGCTATCCGGGCAACCCAGGGCGTTAACTTCTACACCAGCAGGCGTGTTCGGGCACTGGTCACGGTAATCCGGAACACCGTCGTTATCAGAATCTAATGGACAACCGTTGGCATTTACTTCAACACCAGCCGGTGTGCCTGGGCACTGATCACGGTAATCTGGAACGCCGTCACCATCAGAATCCAGCGGGCAACCTTCGGCATCAACAGCAACACCTGCAGGTACTTCGCCGTAGCTCGGGCACTGCGGAGCAACCGGCTCAGGAGTACGATCGGCACACAACAAGCCGCCGATGGCTGCACCAGCCGCTGCGCCAGTGTAAGCACCACTCTCTTCGTCAGAACTGCTGCTGGTGGCATAACCAATGCTGCCACCGATTAAACTGCCTGCTAAACCACATACAACAGGGTGTTGGTACCAGCTTCCATCGCTGCTGGCACTACTTTGTTGTTGGCTGGAAGACTGTGAGGCTGAGCTAGCGCAGCCGGAGAGGCCGACTACCAGGGCGGAACCGATTAGCAAGCCAGTCGTTGATTTTTTCATGCAAGACTCCTTCTTGATCCAATGCTGAAATGGTCATAAGCGACCAAATCTATCCAATGCTTCTTATTGCGAGAGCATCCATTTTTCGCCTGTTTTACATCGCCGAATGCAGTTCCAAGTAGTCTATACTGAGAACCATGCATACAGCCAATGTAAAACGGTGTGCCTATCATTAACGCATAAGCGCAAGAAGGCAACAATGCCGAGATATCAACTTCTTGCCAATATCGGCATCTCTCAGCATAGCAAAATTGCCACGATCAGCACTAGAAAATAGTTTGCTATGCTTTTTGGCGGCTTGAAGCCGCTCAAAACTCTAACTTAATGCAGTGCGCTTGAGCCTTTTGAACGCCATTTTAATACTGCTTTGGCTGCTTTAAGTACTGCTGCACGCATTTCATTCTCAACCATTAAACGCTCTTTGTCTTCCTGCATCCGTTCTCGAGCTGTCAACTGCTTGCGAGCCGAATGTGTTTTCAAGTGCCGAGTGCGGCTGTAGTGCTCTGCAAACGCCTGAAACTCAGCCCTTTCCGTCAGGCTAGGATCTATGATTTCCAAGAGAACCTTACAACGCCAAGCACCCTCTGTAATATCAACCTGCTCTTGAACCAGCGCCCCGGCCACATAATCAAGATTTTCTAAACTGTTTTGCTGCGCACGAGCATCTTCATCGCGCCGATACGCCTCTCGACGATTTACCTCTTGGCGCAAAGACCAAGCATAAAAACCTAGTCCTACAATAACGGCAATCGCCACCGCCAATAAGATAAGCGCGCCAGTTGAGCTCATGAATCTCCTAATTAACCTAATTAAACGTATGAATTACTTTACGAAAATTGTACACCCTTATACCACCAAACGGCCAACTCCATCTACGTATGTATGTTACTCAATGGGGAGCTAAGCCAGCGCAGAAGAGTAATGATCTAGTAATAGCGCTCCAAAGACACCCAGCAGATAACGAATTGAGAACCAAAATGCGCCGATAGGTGCATCAGCATCCTGCCCACGCCAGACACGCCAATTCCAAAACATAAAGCGCATGTTCAGGCATAACACTATACATAAATAGAGGGCGCCACTCATTCCTATCATTACGGGCATTAAAGTAGTTAATACGGTCAACCATCCATACAGCCAAATTTGTAGCCGTGTGAAACGGATGCCATGCGTAACAGGCAACATAGGAATACCCGCACGAGCATAGTCATCACACTTGTGAATGGCCAGAGCCCAGAAATGTGGCGGAGTCCAAGCAAAAATAATTAGCATCAGAAGAAGCGGCTCTGGACTTATTTGCCCGCTGATAGCAACCCAACCCAGCAAGGGAGGTGCAGCACCAGCCACCCCACCAATAACAATATTTTGCGGTGTGGCTCGCTTTAGAAAAGAGGTATAAATTAACGCGTAGCCGATCAGGGAGGCAAATGTAAGCGCCGCCGTTAAGTGATTGACTTGCCACACCAAGAGTGCAACACCCGCAATGGATAACAGGCCAGCCCAAACCAATGCCACCGCCACGGGCAGCCGCTTACTGGCTACTGGGCGACGGGAAGTTCGCGTCATGATCGCATCCAAGTGGCGGTCGATGACATGATTAAAAGCAGCCGCTCCACATGCAGTCAAACCAATACCGATAAGACCAAAAACCATACTCGTAAGCGGGGGTAAACCTGGGGTCGCTAACGCCATCCCAACGGTGGCACACACCAACATAACCGCCACTACTTTAATTTTGCACAAAGCTATTAGCTCTTTCCAGCCCCATACCATCGTCGGTAATGCAGAGGGTAGCGTTATTGTTGTATTTCGCATGAAGTGCTTCCCTTTTATTGAGCGATAATGTTTTTGTAACGCGAATGCGTGGTCGTTGAGTAAATGCCAGCTTCTTGACAGCGCCAACGCCACCATGACCATACAAAACCAACGGCCAATGCAATGGCGCCAGCTGTATGCAATAGCGCTAACCACAACGGTAACCACATGATCACATTAGCCACGCCCAACGCGGCCTGTAGTACATACAATCCTACGACGATTGCCAGCGGCTTTATAACATTCGTCCAATGCCGATAACGCCACCAGAGGGCTATTAACCCAATACCAAGCAGCAGTGCCCCCAAGCGATGAACCACTTGAATAGCGGTACGTGCATCGGCATGCAACTGCCCATGCAGGTAGTTGGGTCCAACGGTCTGGGTAATATGGAAGCCTTCGCTGATGTCCATCGCTGGCAACCACTGTCCATTGCAAGTAGGAAACCCTTGGCAAGCGATACCGGCATAGTTGCTAGACACCCAGCCACCTAGAGCCAGTTGCATAACCAGCAGAAATGCCGCTAAGAGCCACAGCGCATTGACGCGTTGAGGCTCACTTACTGGCTTTGGCTTCGCAATGAAGCGTAAGCGAAGGAGCAACCAAAAGAACAGCAGCAAGACACTCATACCGCCCAGTAGATGAAGGGTAACGACTTGAGGCCATAACTTGAGCGTAACGGTTAAGGCGCCAAAAACGCCCTGAAGCAAAATAACGACGAGCAGCATCAAACTTAGCTGCCACGGATAATTAGGGCGATGACGCAATGACCATCCCAATGCAACAACACTTAGCACCACCAGCCCGAGCAAGCTGGCGATGTAACGATGAATCATTTCTACCCATGCCTTGTAAGGTTCAAGCGGAACGTCAGGGTGACGTATAGTGGCCAACTCGCTGTCAGGAACTAATAGCTTTCCGTAACATCCAGGCCAATCAGGACAGCCTAATCCAGCATCTACTAAGCGTGTCCATGCTCCTACCAACATCACCACTGCAGTCAACACGGTGCCTACTAGCGCTAGACCTATCAACCACCGCAAGCGGCGCTCACTTGTCTCTTGCATAGTACTTCCTTAACGACAGCGCGCTTTATTGTGGATTCACTTTAAATAGGTGCTGAATATCGTCGAGCACATACTTAGTGGCAACACTGGCGTCAAATGCCAACGCGGGACGTCCTTGGGGGTCAAGTAACCACACTGAGTTCTCCTCCCGCCATGAGGGCAATTGTTGCCATTCACTGGCAATCTCCCCGGGTAGAGGCTGAGGATCACCGCCGATACGCAAACGAATTAGTCTAGGCGCTTCTCGACCTAAAGCACGATGGAGTCGCCATAATTCATCTTTACGCTCATCACAATTTTGACTGCAGTCAAATGCGAGTGTCCACTCGTCTTGGTCATTAACTGCCAGGCCTTGATCATTAACAACAAAGGTTGTTAATGGCCACTCTTCAAGCAGGGGTAACTCTAAATCGACCTCTCCATGGGCCGTATGATGATCAGGAATACCTATTCTTAGCTCTACCATGCCCCATGCTGCGACCATGGGGGCTACAAACACGACAAAAATAAGTATTAATTTGAGCCGCTGGCGTCGAATGTGCTTGGCATCCTGCATTTTATAAACCCCGCTTTTTTTGTTAAGTAGCGTCTTTTAAGAAAAGGTATCACGGCGCAATCGCAACCCCCCGATATACATCACTACTGATGCAGCTAATGCTAACCCCCACCACTGAAAGGCATAGCCTACATGCCGGCTAGGGGGCATTACATTGGCCTCCCACCAAGGAATCAAAACTCCGTCACCTTCGCTGGCGTGTAACCAACCCGCGTAGCTAAATGGCTCCAATGAAGAGCTCCAAGGCTCGAGACTTAATTGCTGAAGCCTAGCGCCTTCCCTATTATCTCCATAAAGTGGCCCGCCGGACTGGGCTTCCTGCCATTCACCGGTTAACTCAACTTTACCGATTGGCGTGACTGCTTGGGGTGGCTCACGATGAGGGCCTGTCGCTAAAAAACCGCGCTGCACCAACCAGAGCTGGCCATGGTTATCGCGCAGTGGCGTTAATACCGCCACGCCCAATTGTCCATTCACAACGCGATTATCCAAATAGAGGGTGTGCTCTGCCAAATATTCACCCTGCAGGGTCACCTGCGCACCCTGATCAGGAGAAACGGTTGGCTGTGCCAGTGAAGGGGCCGAATCACGAACGGCGATGGCAACCCGCTTGTCATCTGCCCGCTCCCACTGCCATAGTCCTAAAAAGGTGCCCAATGCCACCAGCAAACTCCAGAATAGGCACCAACTATAAAAACGCCATTGCCGGGAGGTTTTCATCATGTGGTTACAACTACTCATTTCCGCTGTCTTTGTAGCGATGGTCATCAGCTTAGCCATGGGAGCAGGCTTCCTACTGCGTGATGACTCCTCTTCTCGCCGACTGCTTATATCGTTAAAATGGCGCATTGGCTTGGCGTGCTTGCTAATGACCCTGATTATTTTTGGCTTTTGGTCAGGCAAACTGGGCTAAAAAATCACAAAACATACACAAAAATAAATAGCCCAACCCAAACCACATCAACAAAGTGCCAATACCAGCAAGAGGCTTCAAAACCGAAATGGTTTTCGTGGGCAAAGTGCCCTTTTACGATGCGAACAAGCATGGTGGCTAAAATTAATGTACCGATAATCACGTGCACACCGTGAAAACCAGTCAAAATAAAGAACGTTGCACCGAAAATCCCGGCTTCCAAGGTAATACCGTAGTGCGCATAGGCTTCATAATACTCAATGCCTTGAATCATGATGAAGCAGCAGCCTAGCAACACGGTTCCCGCCAGCCAGTTGCGGCACGTCTCCCTATAACCCACTTTTAAGGCTTCGTGGGCAACCGTTAAAGTAATGCTGGAAGTAATCAGAATAAGTGTATTAACTAACGGCAACTGCCAGGGACTAAAAACTTGCTGGGGCCCCGCGATAGAAGAATCAGGGGGACTGAGCAACGGCCAAGTAGCGACAAAATCTGGCCATAGAAGCGCCGAGACGCCTTTGGCACCTTCACCACCCAACCAAGGAATGGCGAACATTCGTACGTAAAACAGTGCGCCGAAAAATGCTGCGAAAAACATCACCTCTGAAAAAATGAACCAAGCCATACCCCAGCGAAATGAACGATCCATTTGCGCATCGTAAAGCCCTCCACGAGACTCACTAATAACGTCACGGAACCAAAGTCCCATAACGGCAATAACTCCCGCCACACCGATTAGGACTAATGGCAAGCCGGTGTCATAGACTAGCTTCACGCCGGTGCCAACCATCATGGCCCCTAGGGCTACTGAGCCAAGAACAGGCCACCGGCTACTCGCTGGAACGTAATAGCTACCACTGCTCATATCGTTTCTCCCACCACTTTATTGTTCTTGAGGTCATTCCTGAGATCGCTCTGGGAATCATTTAACGTATTGCTTTGTAGAGCATTATCCAGTGAGACGCTTTGAATGACTCGATCGACTGGATAGAGGGTATAGACCAAGGTAATAGTATTGATGTCTTCAGGCAGGTCTCGTGCCAACTGGAAAACAAGCGGGATGGTTAAACGCTCATCGCCCTCTAATTGCTGCTCTTCAAAACAGAAGCAACTGATTTTTCGCAAGTGAGTCGTGGCCCTGGAGGGTGAAACACTGGGAACTGCCCGCCCCCAGTTTTCACTATGGCTATTATTGGTAAAAGTAAAATCAACTTCCGCCATTTGCCCTGGATGAACGCTCATCTGGCGCGTCTCTACGCTCATCTGCCACGGCAACCCTGGACTACCTCGAGTGATAAATTGCACATTGATGTAACGCGATTCATCTACCCCCTCATGCACAATACTCTGCGCAGTGGCATCAACTTTGCCGTTAATCCCTGTGATCTGGCAAAAGACGTCATATAACGGCACTAATGCAAAGGCAAAGGCAAACATGCCTACCAGCACGGCCAATGTCCTTATTACCGTGCGACGCACCCCCACTTGAGCCTGCTCTCGTCTGTCCATAACACCTCTTCGGCCTAAAAACCGCTGTGGTTTATGCCATCTTTAATGGGATGCTCGATGAAACACGGGAGGCGTTTCAAAGGTATGCAGTGGCGCGGGACTGGGTACTGTCCACTCTAAATCCTCCGCTCCTTCCCAAGCTTTGGCCGGGGCTTTTTTACCGCCACGAACGCACAATATGACGACCAGCACGAACAATAGCTGTGACGCACCGAAGAAGAAGGCGCCAATACTTGAAAGCAGGTTAAAGTCCGCAAATTGAAGTGCATAATCGGGGATTCGCCGCGGCATTCCTGCCAAGCCCGCGAAATGCATGGGGAAGAACGTTAGATTGACACCAATAATCGAGAACCAAAAATGCCACTGGGCCAGCTTTTCATTGGGATAATGCCCCGTCCATTTAGGTAGCCAGTAATACACCCCCGCCATAATGGCGAAGATAGCCCCAGGCACCAAAACATAGTGAAAGTGAGCAACCACAAAGTAGGTGTCGTGATACTGAAAGTCTGCCGGAGCAATCGCCAACATCAACCCTGAAAAACCGCCAATGGTAAATAGCACCACAAAGGCCAGAGAAAATAGCATTGGGGATTCAAAACTAATTGAGCCGCGAAACAGGGTAGTAACCCAGTTAAATACTTTAACCCCCGTAGGCACGGCGATCAGCATGGTGGAGTACATAAAAAACAGCTCTGCCACCAGGGGGAGACCCACTATAAACATATGGTGAGCCCAGACTAAAAACGACAGTAGTGCAATGGCTGCCGTGGCATACACCATCGATGCATAACCGAACAAAGGCTTGCGTGCAAAGGTAGGAATTATTGCCGAAACGATACCAAAAGCAGGCAAAATCATAATGTAAACTTCTGGATGCCCAAAGAACCAGAATAGGTGCTGGAACAGCACCGGATCCCCACCACCTGCAGCATCAAAGAAACTGGTCCCAAAATTAATATCCATGAGCATCATAGTGATGACCCCGGCCAGTACCGGCATCACCGCGATAAGCAGGAAGGCCGTAATCAGCCATGTCCAGACAAATAGCGGCATATCCATTAAACGCATACCCGGCGCCCGCATATTTAAAATGGTCGCGATTATGTTGATGGCGCCGAGAATAGAGCTAATACCGGCAATATGGAGCGCTAAAATAAAGAAGGTTGTAGAAGGTGGTGCATATGTCGTCGACAGCGGTGCATAGAACGTCCAACCAAAGTTTGGCCCCCCACCGGGCATAAACAGCGTAGAAAGTAACAACGTAAACGCTACTGGCAGGAGCCAAAAACTGAAGTTATTCAGTCGAGGCAATGCCATATCTGGCGCACCGATTTGTAGCGGAATCATCCAGTTAGCCAAACCTGTAAATGCTGGCATGACAGCCGCAAACACCATTATCAAACCATGCATGGTAGTCATCTGGTTAAAAAACTCAGGTTCAACCAACTGCAGGCCTGGCTGGAAAAGCTCGGCCCTAACCACTAGGGCGAATATTCCACCGATAAAAAACATCGTCAGTGAAAAAATCAGATAAAGGGAGCCAATCTCCTTATGGTTGGTCGTCAATAGCCAGCGCAAGATCCCTTTTGGAGGTGCCGCGTGACCATGACTTTGGCTATCGGCAACGGCCGTATTGCTATGTTGTAGTGGTGGCTGAGGAGGCAGTTTGGGCGCCATGTGACTCTCCAAAATATTGTTGTTTTCTGATTGAGTGACAAACCAAGATCATTGGGCAATTAATTCGGCCACTTCAGAAGGTTGCACCACATCTCCAGTATCATTACCCCAGGCATTGCGTGTATAAGTGACCACAGCGGCCAATTCAACCGGATTCAAGGTGCTACGAAAAGCGGGCATTGCCGCGCCCGAGACGCCGTTGATCACCTTATCAAGATGCCAATCCACATCGCTTATTAGCTGTTCGTTATTGGCTAGTGCAGGAAATGCTGGCGGAGAGCCCTGCCCTTCAGCCTGATGACAAGAGGAGCAGATCGATTGATAAACTGACTCACCACGCTCTACTAGCTCTTCCATTTCCCACTCACGATCAACGCCCATCGCCTCTTCTTCAGCAGCCGCCTTTCGCTCGGCCAGCCAACCATCAAACTCCTCTTCTTCCATGGCATGTACCACTACCGGCATGAAGCCGTGGTCTATACCGCATAGCTCGGCGCACTGGCCACGATAAATACCCGGTTCATTAATCTTGACCCAGTTTTCATTGATAAAACCGGGGATTGTATCTTGCTTTACCGCTAAGTCCGGCACCCACCAGGAGTGAATAACATCGTCTGAGGTCATCAGAAAACGTACTTTGCGATCAGTCGGTAAAACCAGCGGCTCATCAACTTCTAGTAAATAGTGTTCGCCGCGCGCCTCTTCGCCGCTAATTTGCGCTCTTGGCGTACTCATATTCGAGGTAAACGCCACATCCTCGCCAAGATACTCGTAGCGCCAGCGCCACTGCTGACCGGTAATCATAACGTCTAGCTCTGCGTCTGAAGCGTCATACATATTTTTCAGGGTAGCGGTAGCTGGCACTGCCATACCAACCAAAATTAATATTGGAATAGCGGTCCATAACACTTCAACACTGGTGTGTTCATGAAAGTTGGCGGCCTTGGCGCCTTTAGAATGACGATAACGAAATAGGGAGTAGAACATAGCCCCAAATACCAGCACGCCAATCACGACACATATCCAAAAAATGGTCATGTGTAAGCCGTAGATGTCACCACTAACATCAGTCACACCAACGGGCATATTCCAGCCATTCGTCTGAGCCTGCGACCCACTCGCAGCAAACGTCATGACCAGTAGCCACCAACACCGTGAACGCATAGGTACCTCCAGGTTTGTTGTTGTTATTGCTTATCGTTAGATTAGGACAGCATTAAATGAGATATTAGCAGTATAGAAAATATGCAGCATTCGTCACGCTTTGCTTCTTTCAACCTATCAACGCTTCTCAGCGGGCCGCCAACGTTGCCAGAAAGACAAGCAACAAAACAAATAGCAGCGTAATCACTACCCCAGTGGCAATGTAGACGCCCGGCTTGTCACTACTGAAATCCTCTTGCCGATTTCGGTTATTCTGAACGCCCAGCAGAGCTGCGAGCACGGACTTCACTACCGTCCACATAAAACCTCCGAACTTTTTGAGATCCTAGCGCAGGTTCTTCCAAGCTAAAAAATTTAATTATTTTCACTTCAGTCTGGCATAACTATCACATTAAATTAAACCGGAAAACTAAGTATTTACAGCTAACTAAATACCACTCTATAGCTTCTTAATATGCCATACTAGTATTTATCGATAGGATTAAGTGCTACCAAAGGAGTACCACATGCTCAAGCATCGTCCCACATTGCGGTTCAGACCCTTTTTTGCTCTTGCGCCACTGGTGCTATTAGCGGGGTGTACTACTTACACATGGCCGGACGGCTCACAGAAAACCGTGATCGGCGTTGTGCCGGAAGAAGAAAATCGTCGCTATGAAGAAGAACAGGTAGATGGCGTACGCTATCGCATCCCTGATGAGATTCCAGAAAAACGCAGTGCGGACTAGCCATTGCATAGCGTAATTACAAAGGTAGGCCTTTAGAGGAGTGTACTTCATTTAGTTTTAGCAGTTCAGGGGCGGTGAACGCGGGTCGTCTTACCCGCCCCCGGCTGGGCAATCAGTATTAAACGGTTGCTGTAATCAAGCACGTTTTTCAGATGATCAAGGTGTTGATTTATGGGAAGCACACTCTTCATCTATATGCGGTGCTTGAACAACTGCCGGTACGCTTAGGCCACAGCCTTTAAGGATCACGTGCTCAAGAAAGGTCGATATTGACTCAAGGTCATCGTCACTTAACGCATCCCGGCCTAGAATACCGGACACTTGCGCACTATATTCAGTATAGTGCTGGGTGGCAGACCAAATCAGGAAAATCAGCCAGCGCGGATCGACATCATCCATTTTTCCTTGTGCCGACCACTGGCGAATGATCGCGGCTCGAGAAGCTACCCAATCGCGCAACTCTCCCGCCAGATAATCATTTAAGAAGGGAGCACCGGCTAAAATTTCCGCCGCAAAGAGTTTTGAACCTTCGGGATAGCGCTGACCAAGCACCATTTTAGTGCGAATAAAATCACTAAGTACCGTCGCCGGGTCACTATCAGGCGTAATATCTTCAAGGACTTCGTTCCATCGACTCATCATGCGATTAAGTAGCCGTATATAAAGCTCTTGTTTGCTGCCCATATAATACAAAATATTGGCCTTTGGGAGACCAGCTCTATCAGCAATCACTTGCAAGCTCGCCCCGCGGTACCCGTACTGAGAAAATACCTGCTCAGCAGCCTGCAGAATATGTGACTCGACTCTTTCCCGGCTTGGGGTTTCAGGATTGGTAGTTACGGCGCTCATTAACGATGTTCCTTGGTCGTGTAGCTTGACTAACTAATTGCACTAAAAATTGGCATTCAGTATAAGCTTGCCCCAGTCCGGTGCGGTGATCAAATACTTGCAAGGCAGGGCGTTTTGTACCAAGCTCAAATCACATTGACCGATCGGTCAGCACGATCTCGGTCTATACAATAACAGTGGAGTTTGGCATGGCAACGATTGCGTTCCTGCTCAATGGTACCCCTCAACGGCTTGATGTTTCATCAGACATGAGCATTTTAACCTTATTACGTGAGCATTTAGCTCACACCGGCACGAAAGAGGGCTGCGCTTCGGGAGACTGCGGCGCATGTACGGTTGCGATTGGTGAGCCAGCAGCAGAAAGGCAAATATTTAATAGCGCTAATGCGTGCATTACGCCAGCCCATCAGTTGCAGGGAAAGCACCTTGTTACCGTTGAAGGGCTTGGGACAGAGAAACACTTACACCCAGCACAAGAAGCAATGATCGAGTGCCATGGCAGCCAGTGCGGTTTTTGCACGCCGGGTATCGTAATGTCGCTTTTCACTTTGCATGAGTCCCTTACCCAGCGCCCCTTCCCACTAACGCCAGAGCTGTCACAAGAACGGTCTCAAGAACGGTATCAAGAACTGTCACAAACGCGACTTGAAGCAACACTAGGCGGCAACTTGTGCCGTTGTACTGGCTATCGCCCTATTCGTGATGCGGCTCTGCGCATGCGTGACATTCCCTTTGAGCGACCACACTGGTATGACGCGACGCTATCAGAAGTAGGGGGCCATCCAGCTCTCTCTGATACCGCAGTGGGAACTTCATTTTTTGCTCAGCCCAAAACCCTGGCAGAATTAACTCAACTGCGCCTTAAAGCGCCGCAAGCAAGACTTGTCGCAGGCGGAACAGATTTGTGGCTTGAAAGTACCCAACGATTAATGCCCTTGGAACAGCTTATTGACATAACTCGTGTTGCTGAGCTGTTAACCATTGAAGAAGCAACGCTGGAAGAACAAACCGGCTGGTGGGTTGGTGCTGGCGTGACCTATACCCGGCTCGAACCGTTATTTGAAGAGCACTTTCCAGCGTTTGCCCACCTTCTGCACCGTCTAGGTTCTCAGCAGATCCGGAACCGGGGAACGCTGGGTGGCAATATTGCCAACGCTTCTCCCATTGGCGATACCCCTCCCGTGCTACTCGCCTTGGGCGCCCACGTAGAACTTGCCAGCGCAAATGGCACACGTTGCTTAGCGCTTGAGGTTTTTTTTCTGGATTATAAAAAGACCGTGCTGGCGGCTGATGAAGTCATTTCACGAATATTCATTCCGCGGGCGATTGAAGACACCCAACTGCGCGTATGGAAGCTATCCAAGCGTCGCGAAGATGATATCTCTGCAGTACTAGGGGCCTTTAGCTATCGCGTTGAACAGAATGTTTTACGTGATGTGCGGATTGCCTTTGGCGGTATGGCCGCTATTCCAAAACGCGCGCAAGGTGCCGAAGTTGCGCTCGAAGGTAATACCATTACTCAAGCAGCTTTTCGCGCCGCTCAGAAGGCACTTGATGACGACTTCCACCCCATGAGCGACGTACGAGGCAGTCAGCATTATCGTCAGCAAGCCGCCAAAAACCTGCTTGAACGCCTCTATCTTTCTCTCTCAGCGTCCGACCACGAGGTGATGCTCCATGCGTACGCTCACTAAACTGGACAGCGATAGCAGTCGTGCCCGCCGTGAACTACACGATCACATTCAAGGCTCTGGCCCCTTGGCACGCCATACGGTCGACAGTACCGGCAAACGCCAGGCGGGCAGCGCAAGCTTTCACGAAAGCGCCCAGAAACACGTTACCGGCAAAGCTGCTTATATTGATGACTTGATCCTGCCTGCCGATACTTTGCATGTGGCATTAGGCCTATCGCCAGTCGCGCACGGCACCTTAACGCAGCTTGATATCAGCAAGGTCAAAGAGGCGCCGGGAGTAGTCGATGTGATTACTTTCCATGAAGTACCAGGGCATACCGATATCGGTCCGGTCTTTCCCGGAGATCCTATTTTTGTCGATCAGGAAATCAGCTACGCAGGCCAATGCCTGTTCGCCGTTGCAGCAACGTCGTTGCAGGCGGCACGCCGAGCCGTCAAGTTAGCCACCATTGGCATCGATGAGCAGCCCGCTAGTTTAGACCCGGTGGCCGCGACGGAGCGCGAGGAGTTTGTGCGCCCGCCCCATGTGCAAACCCGTGGTGATTGGCAACAGGCGCTCAACCAAGCAGAACAGTTGGTTGAAGGCGAACTCTTCGTCGGCGGGCAAGAACATTTCTACCTAGAAGGCCAGGCCTGCGTGGTTCACCCAACCGAAGATGAGGGTGTCATCGTCCACACTTCCAACCAGCATCCCAGCGAGACCCAGAAGCTGGTGGCCGAGGTGCTCGATATTCCTTTTCACGCTGTCACTGTGGAAGTCCGCCGCATGGGCGGTGGCTTTGGTGGCAAAGAGACTCAGGCGTCTCCCTGGGCATGTATTGCCGCGATCATTGTCCGTCGCACCGGCAAAACGGTTCGCCTGCGCTTACCGCGCAGTGAAGATATGCGCGCCACGGGCAAACGCCACCCCTTCCATAACCGCTACCGGCTCGCTATTGATGCTGAAGGCGTTATTCAGGGGGGTGAGGTCACCGTGATCGGTGACTGCGGCTACTCGCCGGATCTCTCCGACGCTATCGTTGATCGCGCCATGTTTCATGCCGACAACGCCTACTCTCTGGGAGATGCCCAGGTGATAGGCCATCGGGCCAAAACCCACACCGCCTCCAATACCGCCTTTCGGGGTTTCGGTGGTCCCCAGGGAATGATGATCATCGAAGCGGCCATGGATGATATTGCCCGCC
Organism: Halomonas sp. SpR8; assembly: GCF_031010195.1. Classification (GTDB taxonomy): domain Bacteria; phylum Pseudomonadota; class Gammaproteobacteria; order Pseudomonadales; family Halomonadaceae; genus Vreelandella. Next base: position 246,541 of record NZ_JAUAMC010000008.1, read on the forward strand.
AGGTTGGCGAAGATCCACTGACCGTTCGCAAGCGCAACTTCTACCGCGATGGCCGCGAGGTGACCCACTACGGCCAGCATGTTGATCAACGCCAACTCTTGCATACACTCGTTGAAACGCTAGAAAACGACAGCGAATACTGGGCACGACGCAAAGCGGTCAGTGAATTTAACGCCACCAGCCCGGTTATTAAGAAAGGTCTGGCACTTACCCCGGTGAAATTTGGTATTTCATTTACCGCTCAGCACCTTAACCAGGCAGGCGCCCTGCTGCATGTTTATACCGACGGCAGCGTGATGATTAATCACGGCGGTACCGAGATGGGCCAAGGGCTGCATACCAAGATTTGCCAGGTAGTGGCCAGGGAACTGGGACTCGATTTAGACAAAGTGCGCATTACCGCTACGCGAACCGATAAAGTCCCCAACACTTCACCAACCGCCGCTTCCAGTGGTGCAGACTTAAACGGGATGGCCGCACGGGATGCGGCCGGTAAATTGCGTGAACGTCTGTTCGATTTTGCCGCCGAGCACTATTCAGAAGGCCTGGATCGGGAAGGCATGCGCCTGGAAGACGGTATGCTGGTGGCCGGATTGGGCGAAAGCGAGCGTCGCGTTCCGTGGGGAGAATTAGTACAAACGGCTTATCTCAATCGCATATCGCTGTCTGAAAGAGGCTTTTATGCCACCCCGCTGATTCACTATGATCGCTCAGTCGGTCAGGGTCGCCCCTTTTATTACTATGCGTTTGGCGCGGCGGTGGCTGAAGTCAGGGTCGATACTTTGAGCGGAGAGTACCAAGTAGACCGTGTTGATATCCTGCACGATGTGGGTGACTCACTAAACCCGGCTATTGATATTGGGCAAATCGAAGGTGGTTTTATCCAGGGAATGGGCTGGCTCACCAGCGAAGAGCTTAAATGGAATGATAAAGGCGTATTGGTCAGTGATGGTCCTGCGACCTATAAAATTCCTACCTTTGGTGATTTGCCAGCTATTTTCAACGTCTCCCTGTTGGAAGGTCATCCTAATTCAATGGCCAGTCTCTATCGTTCAAAAGCGGTAGGCGAGCCCCCTTTCATGTTGGGAATTTGCGTTTGGTCAGCCCTGCGTGACGCGCTTTCAAGCCTTACTGATTACGCCACATCTCCCCACTTAGATACACCGGCCACGCCTGAACGAGTCATGCTGGCGGCTAACACCACCAGGAAGAAAGCGCTGTGAGTGATACTCAATCCACGGAAACTTGGCATGCGGCGCTGCACCGCTTACAGCGCGACGGTATTCCCCATGTACTAGCCACGCAGGTGACCAGCGCAGGCTCCACCCCCCGCGAGCCTGGTGCTCGCATGGTGATCACCGACGATGCTATCTTCGATACACTGGGGGGCGGTACTTTTGAGTGGCAAGCTATTACCGCCGCTCGTGCCTGCTTGACTGAACAACGCTACGGGCTCAGATTAGAAGCCTTCTCTTTGGGTGGACGCAGCGGGCAGTGCTGTGGCGGCTTTGTGAATATCCTTTTAGAAGCCTTTCCTGGAGCGACTGCCCATGTGGCTATCTTTGGAGCAGGCCATGTAGGGCAGCAAATTGCAAAGCTTAGTGCCCCACTACCCTGGCAGCTCCATTGGCACGATAGCCGCAGCGGAGCTTTTGACGGACAGTACCAGCAGTCGCGACTTCACTGTTATTCGCTACACGATGCAACGCAAAGTGTTGCCGCCTTGCCTACCAACACTCATGTGTTGGTATTGACCCACAACCATGATGAGGACTATGCCTTAATCGCAGCGCTAATTAAACGCGATGATATTGCGTCAATCGGACTCATTGGCTCTGATAGCAAATGGGCAAGCTTTGAAGGACGACTTAAACGCCAAGGATACTCCGCGGATCACATTGCACGCGTACGCTGCCCCATTGGTCGCATTCATGCTACGAAGCTCAGCAATAAAACTCCCTACGCGATTGCTTTAACAGTAGTGACCGAGCTGCTGTGGTTAACTGATACGCCTTCCAATCCGAATATCCGCGGCCTTGAACCCCAAGCCCTGCGTACTCTCTTTGACGAACATCCCACTACCGCGAGTTGATATGAATTCCTTAATCGACACGTTTATCCGCGCTGAATTGGTTAGCTTTGCACGCGACCCAGGCAGTGGTGACACACCGGATTCGGGCAGCTTAGAGCATTACGGCGACGGTTTACTATGGTTGAAAGGGCAACACATTCATGCAGTTGGTCACTTCAATGAGTTGGCACCGTCTTTACCGAAGGGTAGTGACGTGCTTGATTACCGTGACAAACTTATCATGCCCGGGTTTATCGATACTCACGTTCACTATGTCCAACTGGATATCATGGCCTCCTATGGGCGCCAACTATTAGATTGGCTTAACGACTACACCTTTCCTGAAGAGTGCCGTTTCGCTAATCATGCCCATGCAGAAGCGCTGTCTAACGCTTTTTTAGATGAAATGCTCCGCGCGGGTACTACGACAGCTCAAGTATTTGGCTCTAGCCACCCAGATTCGGTCGATGCATTCTTTACCGCCTGTCAAAAACGCCATCTTCGTATGTTGGTCGGCAAAGTATTAATGGATCGTAACGCACCTGATGCCTTACTAGATGGCGCGACAGGCATTAACGATACTGAACGGCTCATAGAGGATTGGCACGGCAAACAGCGGTTGGGGTATAGCGTCACACCACGTTTTGCGCCCACCTCTACCAAAACACAAATGGATGCCGCCGGTGCCCTTCTGCGTAATGATCCAACCCTTTGGTTACAGACGCACTTGGCGGAAAACAGCGGGGAGCTAGACTGGGTGGCAAAACTGTTCCCGGGTAGCCATGACTACTTAGCGGTTTATGAAGAAGCAGGCTTGGTTGGCCCACGCAGCACCTTCGCTCACGGCATTCACCTCGATAACGGCATGCGTAAACGCTTGGCGGATCGAGGCGCCAATATTGCTTTTTGCCCCAGTTCCAATCTTTTTCTGGGTAGCGGGCTATTCGACCGTGAGGCAGCCAAACAGACGGGGATGGCATACACATTTGCCAGCGATATCGGTGCAGGCACTGATTTATCGGGCTTTGGAACGCTTAAAGCAGCCTATCAAGTGGGCCAACTGGGTGACCAGCCGCTTACCGCCTGGCAAGGCTTTTATGGCTTAACCATGGGCAATGCAAAAGCGCTCTCGCTGGATAACCACATCGGTCAGTTGGCCCCCACACTGGAAGCTGACTTCGTGGTGATTGACACCCAAGCAACATCGCTACTATCTCGGCGTATCAGTCATTGCACTACGCTCGGCGAGCGACTGTTTGCATTAATGATGTTGGCGGACGACCGCGCTATTTATGAAACCTGGGCCGGTGGCATCTGCCAACACCACAGGGATGTATAAGTGAGGTGTGAGGTGTTACCCCTCTCCTCACTATTTTCCCCTCACAACCTAACCTTCACGCAAAAAAAATCCCCCAAGGCGTAAGCCCTGGGGGATTTTTGGTATAGGTGCCTGACGATGACCTACTCTCGCATGGGGAGACCCCACACTACCATCGGCGCTAAGCGGTTTCACTACTGAGTTCGGCAAGGGATCAGGTGGTTCACGCTCGCTATGGTCGTCAGGCGTAACTGG
>NZ_JAUAMC010000009.1 GCF_031010195.1 Halomonas sp. SpR8
TTAATGCAGACGGCACCATCACCACCAGTGACGTTGGCAACACCGGTGAAGACACGGTTCACGACGCGATTGACTCGGTGAACACCGCTGCCAACGCGGGCTGGAACGTGACGGATGCGAATGGCAACGACGCCAACATCGGGCCGAACGGTGACGTCGCGTTCACCGGCGACAGCAATATCGGCGTGGCGCAGACCGGTATCGACGACGACGGCGAAGTTGAGATTACCCTGAACCGTGATCTTGATCTGGACAGCGTCAACACTGGAGACAGTGTGTTAGATACGGATGGTCTAGTAGTAAACGACAACACCGGTAATCCAACCGCCACCACCACGGTAGAAGCAGGCACGATCACCGTCGCCGCCAACCCGGCTACGGGCACGGCTAATGAAATCGTCATCGACGCTAATGGCGGTACCATCGGTGGCTTGACGAACCGTGATCTCGACGGCAACGACTTCGCACAAGCGGGTCGAGCCGCCACCGAAGAGCAGTTGGACCTGGTGAACACCACGGCTAGCGCGGGTTGGAACGTCACCGATGCCGACGGTAATGCGGCCAACATCGGCCCGAACGGTGACGTCGCGTTCACCGGCGATAGCAATATCGGCGTGGCGCAGACCGGTATCGATGATAATGGCGAGGTTGAGATTACCCTGAACCGTGATCTCGATCTGGACAGCGTCACCACAGGCAACACCTTGGTGAATAACGCTGGTCTCGCCGTTGACGACGGTGAGGGTAACCTCACAACGGTCACCAACGACGGCCTGACCATTGCTGATGGCCCGAGCATCACCGCCAGCGGCGGCATTGATGCAGGTGGTATGGGTATCGCTAACGTGGATGATGGCGAGCTAAGTGAAAATAGTGCCGATGCTATTAATGGCTCTCAGCTCTACGCCACCAATCAATGGATCGAAAACCTGCAGGGTAACTTCGTCAACATTGTGGGCGACAGCAGCGATGAGTACATCAATCAAAATGGCCGTGGTATTCGCTATGTGCGTACCAACGATGGTGACTTGGGCGTCAGCGATGCCTTTGCCCAAGCTGAGGGAGCTACAGCTGTAGGCTACGAAGCAAGCGCTAGCGCCGAACAAGCGCTGGCAATGGGCTATGAAGCGGTGGCTTCTCATCAGGGCAGCGTGGCGTTGGGAGCGGGTGCCCAGACGTCAGAAGTCGTAGGTACCTCTTCGGTTGAGATTGCCGGCCAAACCTATCAGTTTGCCGGAGCATCCCCGGTGGCTACGGTTAGCGTGGGTAATGCAGGTGCTGAGCGCACGATTACCAACGTGGCAGCAGGGCGCATTTCTGCTGAAAGTACCGATGCAGTTAACGGCAGCCAGTTGTACGCCACTAACCAAGCCGTTGATGGTCTTGATAGCCGTGTTAACACTGTTGAAGGCGATATCACTAATATCACCGGTGATTTAGCCAATCTGGACGAACAGAGCGTTAAGTATGACCGTAACGATGACGGTAGCGTTGATTACTCCACCATTACCTTAGAGGGCGAGGAAGGCACGACGATTTCCAACGTGGCGGCAGGTAACGTTTCTCAGGGCAGTACAGATGCGGTGAATGGCGGTCAGCTTTGGGATGTGCAGGATCAAATCACGAGTATCGAGCAAGGAGGGTCAAAATACTTCCGGGCAAACAGCGATGGTCCTGCGGCCGACTCTCGTGGAACCGACAGCATAGCCATGGGGCCGAGTAGCGTCGCTGAGGGTGACCGTAGTGTTGCTTCTGGCGTCGGTGCTCAGGCAGAAGCAGAGGGCAGTGTGGCCTTGGGTGCTGACTCAGTTGCTGATCGTGAGGGGATGAACGGTGAGCGTGAGCGATTCTCCAACGAAGCGGTTGCTTCTACCCAAGGTGCTGTTTCCGTGGGTAGTGAAGGCGGCGAGCGTCAAATCACTAACGTGGCGGGCGGTACCCAAGAAACCGATGCGGTTAACGTTCGTCAGCTTGATGCGGTACAGCAGGGCGCTGTGAACTATGCACGTGATGACGAAGGTAACGTGGATTACAGCACCGTTACATTACGCGGCGAAGAGGGAACTACCATCAGTAACGTAGCACCTGGTGTGAATGCGACTGATGCCGTCAACGTTGGACAAATGCAAGAACTTAACCAGCGTTTCGCTAATGAAATCAATAATGTTCATGGACGTATTAGTGACGTTGAGCGTGATGCAAACGCCGGTTCAGCCAGTGCTATCGCGGCCTCCACTGTGCCTCAAGCATGGATGCCAGGCAAAAGCATGGTAGGTGTGGGTGCAGGTACCTACGGCGGAGAATCCGCTGTGTCAGTAGGGGTGTCGCGCTTGTCCGATAATGGCCGTTGGATTCTCCAGGGTAAGGTCACTGGTGATTCGCAAGAAAACTTTGGGGCCGGCCTTGGCGTTGGCTGGCACTGGTAAGGGAAAATATTATGAATAATCTACATATTAGCGTTAAGGCGGCCCTAGGGGCCGCCAGCATGGCTGCCGTGCTTACAGTGTCAGGCTGTGCAAGTCCACCTAACAACGACCGAACAGAGCTGCGCGATGCGGAAGATGGTTTCCCCGCTCTTGATGAAAACTGGCATGCGGGTGGGCAGTTTGTGAATCCTGAGGACGTGTTGCGTATTACGGAAGGGCAAACCAAGGATCAAGTGCGTCAGCTGATAGGAAATCCGCATTTTACTGAAGGGTTCTTTGGTGTTCAGGAATGGAACTACGTTTTTAATCTCTATACAGGGGTTGGGAACGACTACATTACCTGCCAATATCAAGTGCACTTTAACGATGATATGGCGCTGGAAAGCACTCGTTGGCGAGATGCGCAGTGCCCATCATTATTGGCACCTATCGAGGTAGAGGAAATTGCACAAGAGCCACGGCAAGAAAAGTTGACGCTCTCAGGTGATGTGCTGTTCGATTTTGATAGCGACCAACTGTCGCTGGAAGGTCAGCGTGCGCTTGCAAGAGTTGCGCAGACAGCCAATAGCGATTACGCGGTGCCTAGTCTGTTTGTGGTTGGCTATACAGACCGTTTTGGTAGCGAGAAATACAATGCGGGTTTGTCGCAATCAAGAGCTGAAGCGGCAGGTGCCTACCTTAGCAGTCAAGGTATTGATAGTGGCGATATAACCATGGCGGGAAGAGGTGAGGCAGACCCCGTAGTGGAGTGTCCAGGAGCGGTAGCAACTCCAAGCGTTAAGGCGTGTTTAAAACCCAACCGCCGGGTAGAATTCACTATTACTGAAAGCGTGCTTTAAATACTGACCGCACTTGTTAGTTAATCGCCGTTGGGGGCTGTTTTCTGTAGCCCCTATTTTTATAAACATATAGAGAGTTAAAACGTTATATGAAGTACGCAGGATATATCGCCACATTTTTCATCGCGGTTATCGTCGCCGTTGGGCTGTCAATTGTGAGTATGGGGGTATTCGCTGAGTCCTCTGAGGGTGAAGACGTTAAGCCAATTGACCAGGGGACGCTATGCGTTGCCTCAAGCGATGAGCAAGCCCTAGATTGCCCAGAAGGAGGACTATTTATGGCAAGATTGGCCATCAATAATACGGACGCACAAAATCCTCTGGTGCTCGAAAATCGTGTGCTGAACACAATGGCGCTTTATTGCGACACGAATTTTTCGATTCAGCACACCCAAGCTGGCGTTCTATGTGTACTCACGCATCAGCGCATTGGAACAGGTTCGGAAGAAGAGATAGATGCCGAAGAAATTGAAGGTAATTCATGATTCGAGTAGGCACACTCAACTTGGTAAGTTAATGACTTTAGCGTTTTAAGGTAAATATTGGTATGAGTAAGCAGCCTTCTACCCATCAAGAAAAGAGTCGTCATAGCGGTAAAAATGACAATAAGGATAATCTCCCAGAAAGTTCCGCCATCAACGCGGAAGGGGGCCAAGCTACGCAGCCGACAGTGATGATTGATGGTCAAGAATACACGCTGGAAAGCCTGGGGCAGCAAGGGCGTGAACAGCTCCAAAATCTGCGTGTTACAGACCAGGAGTTACAGCGCCTTAGAGACCAGTTGGCAATTACACAGACAGCGCGAAATACATACGCATGCGAGCTTAATGACGCCATTAAAAATGCCGCGCCGGTAAAATAAGCGGTTTAGAAAGTATCGGTAACCCCTTTTGCCCGATAGGCTAACGTCTATCGGGCATTTTCACAGGAAACGCAGTTTATGAGGATAAAACCTTGGGTGGGGCTCATGCTTTGGGTGGTCAACGCCCTCGCTTATGCTGATTATAATGCCGGCCTTGAGGAGTACAGTCATCAAAACTATGCCTCCGCTATTCATGAATGGCGAACGTCCGCCGAGCGTGGCGATGCCGAGTCACAGTTTGCGTTAGGTATGATGTACGAACGTGGGCAGGGCGTTAGCGAAAATCTTGATGAGGCTTACAAATGGTATCGCTTATCTGCCGACAACGGCATGATGGATGCACAAGTGCGCCTAGGTGAGCTTTATCTCCTAGGCGCTATTGAAGGTGAGCCTGGCGATGCTGCACGCTGGTTCGAACAAGCCGCCGAAGAGGGCAATGCCGCAGCGCAGTTTCAGCTAGGCTTGCTCTATTTGGAAGGGCAGGGCGTTGAAACGGCTCCTGATCTCGCCGCCCGGTGGTTTGAATTAGCAGCTGAGCAGGGCTTTGTTGCTGCACAAAATAACATTGGTAGTCTGTATGAAAATGGCCAAGGCGTTGAGCAAAGCTACACGCGTGCATTTGAATGGTACGAGCGAGCAGCCAAGCAAAATGATCCCTTTGCGCAAAATAATCTGGGAGCACTTTATGCCAATGGAAATGGTGTAGAGCGTAACCATGCCTGGGCTGTTTTCTGGTTTGTCATGGCAGCGAAAGGGGGGAACTCGCTTGCTCAAGAAAATATAGCGGCCAGCCTTCAGCATCTTGAAGAGAAACAGATAGCAGGTAATAACGTTAATATTCGGGCGGGTTCTAATACGGATTTTGATCGTATCGCTTCGCTGTCAAGAAGCGATTCTGTTCATGTGTTGGGAAGTACCGACGGGTGGAGTCAAGTGTACTTTGAACAGGAGGAGGGCATCCCAACATTAGGTTGGGTATCGAATACGCTTATCGAATGATGCTCAGCGGCTTGGGCCGGGGATTGAGGCGTACAAGGGCGTTGGCTGTTGTTTTCCAGCTAAGCGTTTCCATTGCTCTCAGCGTAAGGCTCGATAGCCATCACCTCTAAGGTGGTGGCTTCGCCTTTTTGGCGAGGGCGAAACTTAACGTCCACATCACGCAGCCGAACGCCATAAAGCCGCTTTGAGGCAGTGTCTTGCTGTTGGTAAGCGGGTCTGGGGTCTTGGCCCAGTACCTGTTCAATCAACGCGTGCAGAGTGGCGCTGTCTTGTCGTTGAGCGAGGGTGTCCAGTGCCGCGGGGTGAAAGGTGACCGCCATGAGTGACGGTGCCTGTGGCGCGAAGCCAGCCTGTGCGTCAGGCTGAGATTCAGCCCAGGGCAGGTAAGGCTTGATATCGATTATCGGCGTGCCGCTGACCAAGTCGCAGCCCTGTAACGTCAACACCACGCCTTGCTGGGTGTCGATGCCGATTAGTTTCACCAGTGACAACCCTAAACGGTTAGGCCGATGGGTGCTGCGGCTGGCAAAAACGCCGACCTTTTTATTGCCGCCCAGTCGCGGCGGCCTTACCAGCGGTGTCCAGCGATCAGGGCTTTGATGAAAAATAAAGCTCAGCCACAGGTGGCTGAAGTCTTCTAGGCCGCGCACCGCAAGTGGATTATTGTAGGGGGCGGTGAGCACTAGTCGAGCATCGGCAGCGGGGGCGAGCCCCGGCTGGCGCGGAATGCCAAACTTGTCAGGGTAATCGCTGATTACGTGACCAATGGGCGTTAGCGTAAAGTGCTCGCGGTTAGGGGCGTCATCCATCACACTGCCTTTTGTTAGGTTTGATCCACGTCCGGTTGAAGAGCGTAGTATAAAACAGGCCGATGGCCTAAACGTTATCAATTACAGCTCAGAGGGGGCTTATGACCAGTACCGCAGAGCAACCAGCGCCGGCACCCACGAGTGCGCGGGTAACGTATCGCGCTGCATTGGCACGTGATGCCGCTGATCAGGCGGAAGTGTTTTATCACGCCGTCATGCAGGGTGCAGCGACGCACTACTCGCTTTCAGAGAGGAAAGCCTGGGCTCAGGCATTACCCCGAGAGAGCAGTGCGTGGGCGGCGCGCCAGGCGCTCTATACGACGATTGTTGCCACCTGCGATGGCCGCTGTGTGGGGTTTCTGGAAATGGATTTAGCCGCCGGACGGATTGAAACGCTTTATGTGTGGCCCTCGCTGTCTGGTCGTGGCATCGGCACGACGCTGTTGGTGCACGCCGAGCGTATCCTGCTGGAGCAGGGCGCCGGACGTGTTGAGATTGAAGTGAGTTTGGTGCTTTATGCGCGCATGCTGCGCCGCGGCTGGGAGAGCCTAGGCGAGCAGTGGGTCGAGCGCAGCGGGGAGCGACTGCTGCGCTATCGGCTGTCCAAGCCACTGAATGCTGTTGAAACTTGATGAATCACACACTGTAGCTGCGCGTAATGCGCATCGAAAGATCAATGGAGGCGATATCTTTGGTCAGTGTGCCGCTAGAAATACAGTCAACGCCGGTGTCGGCGATGGCTTTTAGCGTTGTCGCATCGACGTTGCCTGAGGCTTCTAGCGTGGCTCGCCCGCCATTAATTTCAACGGCCACATGCAGGTCTTCAATGGCGAAATTGTCGAGCATGATAATGTCGGCTCCCGCCGCAAGCGCCTGATCCAGCTCCTCAAACGTTTCTACTTCGACCTCTACCGGTAGGTCGTTGGCTAGCTTGCGCGCCTGGGCAACCGCCGCTTGGATGCCCCCGCAGGCGGCAATGTGATTCTCTTTTATCAAAAAAGCGTCCCACAGCCCAATGCGGTGGTTGTGTCCGCCACCGCATGTGACCGCATATTTTTGCGCCAAGCGCATACCGGGTAGCGTTTTACGGGTATCCAGCAGGCGTACGCCAGTGCCTTCAATGAGATCGACGTAGGCGCGGGTAGCGGTAGCTGTCGCCGACAGCGTTTGCAGCACATTAAGCGCCGCGCGCTCGCCGGTAAGCAGGGTGCGAGCGGGGCCCTCTAGGGTCAGAAAGCACTGGCCAGCCTCAAGCTTGTCGCCATCGGCGGCCTGCCAGCTCAGGCTGACCCGGTTATCCAGGCGGCGAAACAGTTCATCCACCCAGGCCGCGCCGCATAGCACGGCGGCTTCACGGGTAATAATGTCGGCGGTGGCCCACTGGTGTTCAGGGATTAATTGCGCGGTAATATCACCTGGGCCAACGTCTTCTGCCAGCAGGCGAGCAGCGCTGGCACGGAGTTCTTCAGCAAGAGCGGACTGATAATGCATGGTAGGGAATTCTCTGAGCGTTGCTAAGTGTGTCTGGCATTGTAGTGAAAAAACAGTAGTGAAAAACAGAAGTGAAAAACAGAAGTGAAAGAGAACAGTGAAAGTGAGTGGTAGGAGAGCGCTAATCAAAGGAGGCCTTGCGCGTGGAAAAACGATACGCCCCTAGCGGGTGGTGGGAAAACGCTCGGCGAGTCGTCTCACCCAATTGTGACGCTCGGCCTGACCAAGAAGTTTCACTATTGCTCATTCATGCGATCAGCTTACCCCCGGGCGAGTTTAGCGGTGATGCCATTGAAGCGCTGTTTACCAATCAGTTGGCGGTCGATGCGCATCCATTTTTTGCTGAAATTGCTCATCTGAGAGTCTCCGCGCATCTACTCATTCGCCGCGACGGCGAGTGCGTGCAGTTTGTTGATACAGATCAGCGCGCTTGGCATGCCGGGCGGTCAAACTGGTGGGATGCCCGCCAAGCAACGTGTCGGAAGGCGCTCAACGATTTCTCGGTAGGTATTGAGCTTGAGGGCGATGATGTAACTCCTTACACCAGGGCTCAGTATCACGCTTTAACACAGGCGGTGATGTGGCTAATGGCGCGCTATCCACAGCTCAACAGTACGCGTATAACCAGTCATGCCCACGTGGCGCCGCTGCGTAAAACGGACCCTGGCCCGGCGTTTGATTGGGCGTACTTTCAGCAGCGGCTGGTATCCTGTATTGAGCGTTAAGAATTCATTAAGTGTTTCAGTGGCAACAGAATAAAACGGTAGTTTAATTACAATTGATGGATCGGTAGTAGGTCTCGCTAATACTCTATAGCTTGCTTATGTTGCAGTGCAATAGTTTGTTTTCGATAGGCTTTTCCACTGCGACAGAATTGGCAGCGTGGCGACTTTACGGTATCTTCCCCTATACAAAAGGCTAACGCTTAACAGCATCATGTAGTTTTACTACATCAATAAGCATCTAAATAAGTACGTAGCTTGTTGAATATAGAGCTAAAACCCCTAACCGGCGTTCATTCACCGGCTGTATACTGGCGTGTGTTGGAGTTCCACACCGCCGTTCCAGGCCCTCTTGGGTAGCGGGGATTATTGTCATTTATCGTCATTCGGAGAGACCTCTATGAGTCTGGAGACAAGAGAAGATCTCGATCCGATCGAAACCACGGAATGGATTGATTCCCTGGAATCGGTATTGGATCGTGAGGGCGAAGATCGTGCCCGCTACCTGATGACCCGCCTGGCAGATCGCCTGCGTCGGGACGGCATGAAGGTGCCCTTCTCGGTGACAACCCCGCACCGAAATACGATCCCGGTTCACCGCGAAGCACCGATGCCTGGCGACCTGTTCATGGAGCGTCGTATCCGCTCTTTGATCCGTTACAACGCCATCGCCCAGGTAATTCGCAACAATCGCGCCAAGCCGGGCCTGGGTGGCCACATTGCCAGCTTTATGTCGTCGGCGACCCTGTATGACGTGGGCTTTAACCACTTCTTCCGCGCCCCACAGGGCGACTTCGCCGGGGACCTGATCTATATCCAAGGGCACGTGGCGCCGGGTATCTACGCGCGGTCCTATTTGGAAGGCCGTCTGTCTGAAGAGCAGATGGACAAATTCCGCCAGGAAGTCGATGGCGATGGCCTCTCGTCCTACCCGCACCCGTGGTTGATGCCTGACTACTGGCAGTTCCCCACGGTCTCCATGGGTCTGGGCCCGATTCAAGCGATCTATCAAGCCCACGTGATGAAGTACCTGCATCACCGTGAGCTGAAGGATATGTACGACCGTAAGATCTGGTGCTTTATGGGTGACGGCGAGTGTGACGAGCCGGAATCGCTGGGTGCCATTTCACTGGCTGGTCGCGAAAATCTCGACAACCTGATCTTCGTTATCAACTGTAACCTGCAGCGCCTTGATGGCCCTGTGCGCGGCAACTCCCGCGTTATGGACGAGTTCGAAGGCGTCTTCCGCGGCGCTGGCTGGAACGTGATCAAGGTCGTGTGGGGACGCCACTGGGATCCGCTGTTTGAGAAGGACAAGAAAGGCATCCTTCAGAAGCGTATGGACGAAGCGGTCGACGGCGAGTATCAGAACTACAAAGCCAACGGCGGCGCGTACACGCGCGAACACTTCTTTGGCAAATATCCAGAAACCGAGGCGATGGTCAACGACCTCTCCGACGAAGATATCTGGAAGCTCAACCGCGGTGGCCACGATCCGTTCAAGGTCTACGCGGCGTATAACGAGGCGGTTAACACCTCGAATGGCAAGCCTACGGTCATCCTGGCGCATACCGTTAAAGGTTACGGCATGGGTAGTGGCGACGGCGAAGCGGCTAACGAAGCGCACCAGGTTAAGAGCATGGAGTACGAAGCGCTCAAGACCTTCCGTGATCGTTTCGGTATCCCGATCACCGATGAGCAGCTCAAAGATGTGCCTTACTACAAGCCGGAAGACGATTCTCCCGAGCTTAAGTACATGCACCTGCAGCGTGAGCGTCTGGGTGGCTACTTGCCTAGCCGCCAGAGCGACTTTGAGGCACTCGAGATCCCCAGCCTTGAAGATAAAACCTTTGCCTCGCAGATGGGCGGCTCGAAAGGTCGTGAAGTCTCCACCACCATGGCGTTTGTGCGCGTACTTAATGGCTTGGTGAAAGATAAAAAGCTAGGCAAGAAAGTCGTGCCGATTATCCCCGACGAGGCGCGCACCTTCGGTATGGAAGGCATGTTCCGCCAGTTGGGTATCTACACCTCGGAAGGTCAGAAGTACGAGCCGGTGGACAAAGGCCAGATCATGTTCTACCGCGAGGATCAAAAAGGCCAGATCCTCGAAGAGGGCATTACCGAAGCGGGCGCGATGTCGGCCTGGATTGCTGCGGCGACCTCCTACAGCAACAACAACGTCACGCTACTGCCGTTCTACATCTACTACTCGATGTTCGGCTTCCAGCGCATTGGCGACTTGGCCTGGGCGGCGGGCGACCTGCAGGCGCGCGGCTTTATGGTTGGCGGTACCGCAGGGCGTACCACGCTTAACGGCGAAGGTTTGCAGCACCAGGATGGTCACAGCCTGATTCAGGCCTCCACCATTCCCAACTGCCGCAGCTATGACCCGACCTATGCCCATGAAGTGGCGGTCATCATGCAGGATGGCCTGAAGCGGATGTTCACCGATAAGGAGAACTGCTTCTACTACCTGACGGTGATGAACGAGAACTACGAGCACCCGGTGCTGGAAAACGTACCCGCCGACGATATCGTCAAAGGCATGTACCTACTGCGTGAAACCAAGGGTGACAAAGGCCGCGTTCAACTGCTGGGCTCGGGCACTATTCTGCGTGAAGTAGAAGAGGCGGCTGTCCTGCTTGAGAACGATTGGGGCATCGGTGCCGATATCTGGAGCGTGACCAGCTTTAATGAGCTGCGTCGTGAAGCCTTGCTGCTTGATCGTGAAGCCTTCTTGAGTCCTGACGCCGAGGCTAATAAGCCCCACGTCACCAAGTGCCTGGAAGGGCGCGATGGCCCGGTTATCGCGTCTACCGATTACATGAAGCTGTATGCCGACCAGGTGCGCGCTTGGGTACCGGGTGACTACACTGTATTGGGTACCGATGGCTTTGGCCGTTCAGACACCCGCGAGAAGCTGCGCTACTTCTTCGAAGTAGACCGTTACTTCGTGACGATAGCGGCGCTGCGTGCGTTGGCTGATCGCGGCGAAATTGATCGCAAGCTGGTCGGCGAAGCGCTGAAGAAGTACGGCATTGACGCTAATAAGCCTAACCCGCTGACTAGCTAAACCGCTGCCCGGTGGGCGCTTGCCCACCGGCTCGATCCGATTTGGAAGGAGCGCGACCTTGAGTAGCGAAATCATCAAAGTTCCCGATATCGGCGGCGATACCGATGTTGAAATCATCGAGATTGCGGTGTCAGTAGGCGACGTTATTGAAGCGGAAGACACCCTGATCACGTTGGAATCCGACAAAGCCAGCATGGATGTACCGGCGCCTAAAGGCGGCAAGGTCATCAAAGTACTGGTCAAAGAAGGCGATAGCGTCTCCGAAGGTGACGATATCGTAGAACTCGAAGTTGAAGGCGGCGGCGACAGCAGTAGCGAAGAGAGCAGTAGCGACGACGCTGAGCCAGAAGAAGCGCCAGCAAAAGAAGACAAGCCGCAAGCCTCGTCTCAAACGCAGTCGCAAGAGCAGAAGCCCGCTGCTAAAAAGTCAGCGGGTGGTAAGCAGACGGTTGATATCAAAGTGCCGGATCTCGGCGGCGCTGACAGTGTCGAAATTATCGAAGTCGCCGTCAGTGAAGGCGATGAGGTCGAAGCCGAAGACACGCTGATTACCCTGGAGTCGGACAAAGCCTCCATGGATGTACCCAGCCCCTACAGCGGTAAAATCGTCAGCTTCACAGTGAAAGAGGGCGACAGCGTTTCCGAAGGCGATGTGATTGGCCAGATGGAAATCGTTGGCGAAGATGGCGATGACAGCGAAGACGCTTCTGACGACCAAGCATCCAACCAAGCCAGCGAACCACAAGCAGCGGTTGAGCCGGATGACGAGCCCGAAGAAGCCGCCAGCGGTGAACCGGAGCGTAAAGAGATTCGCGTACCGGATCTTTCCGGCTCCTCTGACGTACCGATTATTGAAATCGGCGTGGCTGCCGGCGACGAGGTCAACGAAGAAGACCCGCTGATTACCCTGGAGTCCGACAAAGCCTCTATGGACGTGCCCAGCCCCTATAAAGGCAAGCTCCTTGAGCTAACCGTTAAAGAGGGTGACACCGTCTCCGAAGGCGATGTGATTGGCTATATCGAAGTGGCGGGCAGCAAAAAAGCTGCCCCGAAAAAAGCCGCCTCTGAGGCCGGGTCTGAGAAAGCTGAGCAGAAACAAGCCAAGCCGAGCAAACCTGCTGAGTCTCCGGCAGGTACGCCCAGCCCAGAAGCCCAGATGGCAGCCCACAAGCCCCGCGATGGCAAGCTGGTTCATGCCGGTCCAGCGGTGCGGATGTTGGCTCGTGAAATGGGCGTTGATCTAGGACTGGTGAAACCGAGTGGACCGAAAGACCGCGTGCTCAAAGAGGACGTACAGTCTTACGTGAAGCAAGCGGTAGCCAATCAAGGCAAGGCTCAACCCAGTGCCGCAGCGGCTACCGGTGGCGCGGGGATCCCGCCCATTCCGGAAGTCGATTTCAGCCAGTTTGGTGAAGTGGAAGAGAAGCCGATGGGGCGCCTGCTCAAAATGGGCGCAACCAATCTGCATCGTAGCTGGCTCAATGTGCCGCATGTCACGCAGTTCGACGAAGCGGATATTACCGAGCTGGAAGCTTTCCGCAAGGCAATGAAAGCCGAAGCGGAAGCCCAGGGCGCCAAGCTGACGCCGCTGCCATTTATGGTTAAAGCCTGTGCTTTTGCACTGCGTAAATTCCCGCAGTTCAACGTCAGCTTGAAGGGCGACGGTGAGACCCTGGTATGGAAGAACTATGTCCATATCGGGATTGCTGTGGATACGCCCGATGGCCTGATGGTGCCGGTGGTACGCAACGCCGATAAAAAATCCTTGATCGAGATTGCCAAGGAGATGGCCGAGCTAGGCAAAAAAGCCCAGACCAAAAAGCTCAAGCGCGACGAGATGACCGGTGGCTGCTTCACTATTTCGAGCCTTGGCTCGATTGGTGGCACGGCGTTTACACCGATTGTCAACGCGCCGGAAGTGGCGATTTTGGGGGTCTCTAAAGCGCAGATGAAGCCGGTATGGGACGGTAGCGCCTTCCAGCCGCGTCTGATGATGCCGCTGTCACTCTCCTATGATCACCGTGCGATCAACGGCGCCGACGCGGCTCGCTTTACTGCCTTCCTGGCCGATGTA
Source organism: Halomonas sp. SpR8 (assembly GCF_031010195.1). Classification (GTDB taxonomy): domain Bacteria; phylum Pseudomonadota; class Gammaproteobacteria; order Pseudomonadales; family Halomonadaceae; genus Vreelandella. The sequence goes on from NZ_JAUAMC010000009.1 coordinate 13,296, forward strand.
CTGACCGATATTCGTCGCTTACTGCTGTAATTGGTAGCGATGTGCTTTTCACAAGCGGCGCCCCTCGGGGCGCCGCTTGTGCTTGTTAATAGGCCGATTAAGTCTATCGCAGGGCGACCAAAGTGGTAGTTTTGCGTCACCTGACTGATTTGACGTTAAAAAAGTGACATAAAAGCGGGTCTATCAGGCTTTTGGGGAGTTGTGTCGCCCGAGAGGCGCGGTTATTGTCAGTTAACAGAATTTTCATTCTCATTATTCGTACTCTTTTTTCATACTAAGAACTTCAAGGAGCAGTGCCATGCGTTTAATCCTGTTGGGTGCCCCCGGCGCGGGGAAGGGGACTCAAGCTCAGTTTATTTGCGAGCAATTTAAGATTCCTCAGATTTCCACCGGGGATATGCTGCGCACGGCCATTAAAGATGGCACTGAGCTGGGTCTGAAAGTAAAAGAGATCATGAACAGCGGCGGCCTAGTGTCTGACGACATTATCATTGATCTGGTCAAAGAGCGTATCAGCCAGCCCGACTGCGAGAACGGCTTTCTGTTCGATGGCTTTCCGCGCACGATCCCCCAGGCCGACGCCATGAAAGAGGGCGGCGTCAAACTGGATCACGTGGTGGAAATTGCCGTACCGGATGAAGAGATCGTGAGTCGCTTAGCGGGGCGCCGCGTGCACCAGTCCTCTGGCCGGGTTTATCACATTGAACACAATCCGCCCAAAGAGCCGGGCAAGGATGACGTCACCGGTGAGACGCTGATACAGCGTGAGGATGATCAAGAGGCCACGGTGCGTAACCGCCTGTCGGTTTACCACGATCAAACGGCGCCGCTGGTCGACTACTACCAGCAGTGGGCCGAGCAAGATCCTCAGAGCGCTCCACAGTACCACCGCATCGAAGGCGTGGGCAGCGTGACGGATATTACCCGCCAAGTTAAAGAAGCCCTTAGCTAATAAGAGCCCTTAGCTAACAAAAGCTCTTTTCGCCTTTGCCGATGGCCCGCTTAATGCGGGCCATCGTCGTGTTAGTGTGACAAAGGTATAATGCTACAACCTTTATTTCGAGTGGCCATTTGCTATGCCGTTACACCTGCTTGCCCTGGATGCCTCTTCAGGCGCCTGCTCTGCAGCCCTACTGCGCCAAGACGCCTCGGGTACTGAGTGCCTGGCGCGCTTTGAGATGACGCCTCGCGCCCATACCCGTCGGTTGTTGCCGATGGTGGATGAAGTGCTTGCCGAGGCGCAGCTAAAACCTTCCCAACTTGATGCGGTGGCCTTTGGTCGGGGACCTGGGTCGTTTACCGGGCTACGTATAGCAGCAGGTGCCGCACAAGGACTCGCGTTTGGCCTTGATTGCCCATTACTGGGCATCTCAACGCTTGAGGCATTGGCCCTTCAGGCGCATCGCCGCTACCACCTGCGCCACGTGGTGACGGCTTTGGATGCCCGTATGGGCGAGATATACGCCGCGACCTGGCACTGCTTGAAAGACGCCATCACCCCGATGAGTAAGGAGGCCGTGCTGGCCCCCGAAGCGCTTCGCCTGCCGGGTGACGAAACCGACTGGGTAGGCGTGGGTAGCGGCTTTACGCTATGGGAGCGCTTCACTGTCGATGTGCAGCTGAGCATGCCCCAGCATTTGGACGATTTAGAACCCCGCGCAGAAGAGATGGCGTGGCTGGCGGCACGCGATTTTGCCGCTGGTTTGGGGCAGGCCGCGCATTTGGTTCAGCCGGTTTATCTGCGCAACGATGTGGCCTGGAAAAAGCCTGCATGAGCTTTGTAGACAGCTATTTAGAGAGCTATGTTGAGATCAATCATGAAGGCATTGCGCTGCCGGAAGGTTTGCGTTTAGAGCAGCGCGAGGAAGGGTTGGTGCTGGTGGGTGAAGAGAAGCGTTATGGCAGCCCTCTAAGCGTTGATTTTGCGGCGGGCAAAGCCGCGCATCGGCGTCGCTTCGGCGGTGGGCGGGGGCAGCTAATCGCCAAAGCGTGTGGGCTGAGTAAAGGTATAACGCCAAGCGTTGTGGATGCAACGGCAGGGCTAGGCCGCGATGCGTTTGTGTTGGCAAGCCTAGGCGCTCAGGTGTTGTTAATTGAACGGGTGGCGGCGATCGCGGCTTTGCTGGCGGACGGTTTAAAGCGCGCCTCTCGACATAGCGATACGGCGGCTATTGCCGCCCGAATGACGTTACGTCATGGAGATGCCGCTCAATCTCTCGTGGAGCTCGTCGCCAGCGCTCATTTTACGCCGCAAGTGATACACCTGGATCCGATGTTTCCCCATCGCGAAAAATCGGCGCTGGTGAAAAAAGAGATGCGTCTATTTCGCGAGCTAGCCGGTGATGATAATGATGCCCCACGCCTGCTGGAAGCGGCGCTGGATGTGGCTACGCATCGCGTGGTGGTAAAGCGGCCTCGCAAGGCGCCGCCCATCGCTGGCCCAGCGCCACAGCACACGTTAGAAGGTAAAACCAGCCGCTACGATTTATATGTGCATCGTTCATTAGTGCGCTAATCGGCTCGCTTATTAGCGGTAACGCAAGGAGCCCCCATGCAGAACGCGTGGCGAGAAGGTAATCGATTTACACTGCTGCCCGAGGCCACGCGCTTTCTGCCGGCCATGTTTGAAGCGGTGCATGCCGCTCAGCACTATGTGCTGATAGAGCTCTACTTGATGGAGTCGGGGGAGCTTGCAGATCAAGTCAGTGATGCGCTGATCGGGGCTGCCCAGCGCGGGGTCTGCGTCTGCCTGCTGCTGGATGGTTATGGCTCTCTGGGTCTCTCCGGCAGTGATCGACAGCGCCTGAAGCAGGGTGGTGTTCAACTGCGCTTTTTTAACCCTATCGGCTTCCACTCTTTAGCGCTGAACTTGAGCCGCGATCATCGTAAAATAGTGGTTGTTGACGGCGAGCGGGCGTTTACCGGTGGTTTTGGCGCGGTGGATGAGTTTTTGAACGCCTGGTATGAAATTGCCCTGTGTATTGAAGGCCCGGTGGTCGGCGATTGGGAACTGCTGTTTCGGCGCCTGTGGCACTCAAGGCTGACGCGTGCCGAGAAGGGCGATAGCTGCGCGCCAGTTCTCCCGAAGCTTCGTGAACTTAAGGGATTCGCCAATGGCGTACCTGGGCGGGCAATGTCAGCACGGGGCTACCGTTATCAGGCAATTCGCCACTCACTGCACCATCGTGTCAGTCAGGTCGAGCAGCGCCTCTGGCTGTGTACGCCCTATTTTGTGCCCACCTTTGCCCTGCGCCGGCGCTTGGTGAAGGCGGCTCGTCGCGGTATTGACGTGCGTTTATTGTTGCCGGGGGCAAAGCATGACCATCCCGGGGTACGGTTTGCCGGCCAACGCTTTTACCAATCGCTATTGAAAGCGGGCGTGCGCATTTATGAGTTTCAGCCGACCTTTATCCATGCCAAATTTGTACTTGTAGATGAGTGGGTGAGCATTGGTTCGTGTAACTTTGATCACTGGAGTCTTCATTGGAATTTAGAAGCTAATCAAGAGGTTGTGGATCAGCAGCTGGCCACCGACGTACGTGAACTGTTCGAGCGTAACTTTGCCGCCAGCCAAGAAGTGGACGCCGATGCTTGGGCGGCGCGCCCGCGGGGGCAGCGCGCCAAGGAGTGGGTGTATGGGGTGTTGGATGCCATCGTGACGAGGCTTAAATAGTGCCTATTCTCAGTGCTTAGCGCTTTTTGCCTTTTGCAGAGGACTTTTTGCGCGGCTTGGGTTTGGGGGTTTCCGGTGGTACCCGGTAGTGCAGGTAAAGGTCTAACACGAGTTCTGGGAGTTGCACGACGAGCGACTCCTGGCGCGCTTGATCCTTGGCGAGCTCGGCCATATCCGGCTCATCGTCGAACAACCCAGAGAGCAGCATAAACGGCAGCAGAAGCGTGGCGGCGGCCTCTTCATCGTCCTGGAACCAAGCACTCTCGTCACTGAAAACGCCCTCCATGAAGCCCGCACACCAGTCGCCAATCGGTGTCTCTTCAGCAGGTTCGCCGCCGAGCGTTAGCTCAAAGGGGAGTTCTGGAAGGCCACCTTGCTCGAGTGCCGCTACTGCGTTGTCACGTAATAGCGTGAGCAGGGAGATAATTTCATCCCTCTCGGCCTCGTCGGCGTAGCGTGGCTCACCCTGAAACAGCTCCGCTAGCCACTGGGTGGGCGGCACTTCGCTGGGAGCCACGGCAAGCGCCACTAAGAAGCCGTGAGCGGAGATCAGATCCAGTGCGTCCTCATCCACTTGATCAGAGGCGAGGAAGTCGTCCAATCTATCCAACTGCTCATCGTCGAGTAGTGGCTGCGGTGGCGTGTTCGTTTCGGGCGTGTCGCTACGCTCTGCCATGAGTAGTGCCTCTTCAATGCGGATCGGTGATCATCGGTCAACATATACTGACATCAATATGTACCTATAACGGTTAGTTTATCACTAATGAAGACGATACCACTGCCCCCTTGGCCCGCCGCTGAGTTGGCGGCCATGTCGGAAGCCGAGTTGCATCAGGCCGCGCGTGTCCGCGTTGAGCAGGCGTGGCAGCGCTGCTTTGAAGTATGCCCCGTACTTCCAGCGCCGAAAGTATGGTTTAACCTACGCGGTGCGTCGGCGGGGCAGGCGCACCTTGGCCACGGTGGCTTACGCCTGAACCCGGTGCTGCTAAGTGAAAACCGTACGGCGTTTTTTGACGAGGTGATTCCCCATGAAATGGCCCATTGGCTGGTGTTTCATTTGGATAATGGCCCGCGCCTAAAACCCCACGGCCACGAGTGGAAAACGGTAATGCGTGATCTCTTCGGCTTAGTGCCCAGTGTGACCCACCGGTTTGATATTAAGCAGGCACAGTCCGCACCTTATCGTTACCAGTGCGATTGCCGCTTTCATCAATTTACCCCGAGGCGTCATGCTTTAGTGGTAAATGGGCGTCGCTACCGCTGCCGACACTGCGCTAAGACGTTGGTCTACAGGCCGAAGGATGTACTTTGATTCGTTTATAAATGTCTGTTTTTAAAATAAAAAATGCTAATACCAATGTCTAAAGGGAAGCCCGCACAAGGAGGTTTATGCTAGGGGCACATTACTGGGTGTCGATACGACTGATAGCGTTCAATAATCCCTGATACAGCAGTATCGACTATTTTTTCTAGACTATATCTTCTAGACAGTGCATTTCCACGGACAGAGGCAATTTCATGAGCAACCAACAGAACGTCTATCCGGTGCGCGACGATTTCGCCGCCAATGCGTGGGCCGATCAAGCCAAGTATGAGGCCATGTATCAGCAGTCGATTGATGATCCGGAAGGCTTCTGGGCTGAACAGGCTAAACGTCTTGACTGGATTAAAGCGCCCAGCAAAATTAAGAATACCTCATTCGCGCGCAACAATGTCGATATTCGTTGGTTTGAAGACGGCCAGCTCAACGTTAGCGCTAACTGTTTGGATCGCCATTTAGCCAAGCGTGGCGACCAAACAGCGATTATTTGGGAAGGTGATGATCCCAATGACGCCAAACACATTTCTTATCGTGAGCTGTACTCTCGTACCAACCAGTTAGCCAACGCGCTAAAAGAGTTGGGCATCGGTAAAGGCGATACCGTCACCCTGTACATGCCGATGATTCCCGAAGCTGCCATGGCAATGCTGGCCTGTGCGCGTATTGGTGCGGTGCACTCGGTGGTATTCGGTGGCTTCTCACCGGATGCCGTGGCCCAGCGGGTGATTGGTGCTGACTCCAAGCTGGTGATTACCGCCGATGAGTCCGTGCGGGGTGGCAAGCAAGTGCCGTTGAAAGAGAACGTCGATGCGGCGCTAACCCGCGAAGGCACCGACGTGTGCAAAAACGTCCTGGTAGTAAAGCGTACCGGCGGTGAGATTGAGTGGAATGAGGGCCGCGATATATGGTTTGACGAGCTGGTCGACAAGCAGTCGAAAGAGTGCGAAGCCGAAGCCATGGGCGCCGAAGACCCGCTGTTTATTCTGTATACCTCAGGCTCTACCGGCGCACCTAAAGGCTTAAAGCACACTACCGGTGGCTACCTGACGTACGCTGCTATGACCCACCAGTACGTGTTCGACTACCAAGAGGGTGAAGTTTACTGGTGCACTGCGGACGTGGGCTGGGTTACCGGACACAGCTATATCGTTTATGGCCCCCTGGCGAACGGCGCGACCACCTTAATGTTTGAAGGGGTTCCAAGCTATCCTACCCATGGCCGTATAGGCGATATTGTTGATAAACACAGCGTTAATATTCTGTATACCGCACCTACCGCAGTACGTGCACTGATGGCCCATGGCGACAACGTCATGGACTCAAGCAAGCGCGATAGCCTGCGCCTGTTGGGCTCCGTGGGTGAGCCGATTAACCCAGAAGCCTGGGAGTGGTTCTACCGCGTTATCGGCAACGAGAAATGTCCGATTGTCGATACCTGGTGGCAAACCGAAACGGGCGGCATCATGATTGCCCCGCTGCCGGGCGCTACACCGCTTAAACCGGGCTCTGCAACCGTGCCTTTCTTTGGCGTAAAACCTGCCTTGGTCGATAATGAAGGCAACCTTCTTGAAGGTGCCACCGAGGGTAATCTGGTTATTCTCGACGCTTGGCCTGGGCAAGCGCGCTCTATTTGGGGTGACCACAAGCGTTATATCCAAACCTACTTCTCGACCTACGATAATATGTACTTCACTGGTGACGGCTGTCGTCGCGATGAGGATGGTTACTACTGGATCACAGGCCGTGTCGACGATGTTCTGAACGTTTCTGGCCACCGTATGGGCACCGCTGAGATCGAGTCTTCCTTGGTTGCCCACAGCGCCGTCGCCGAAGCGGCTGTGGTTGGCTTCCCACACAATATTAAGGGGCAGGGCATCTATATCTATGTCACGCTGAATGACGGTGTCGAAGAGTCTGACGAGCTTAAAAAAGAGCTGACCCAGTGGGTGCGTAAAGATATAGGTCCGATTGCCTCGCCGGATGTCATTCAGTGGGCGCCAGGCTTGCCGAAAACCCGCTCGGGGAAAATCATGCGCCGCATCCTGCGCAAGATTGCCGCTAACGAGTGCGATGGCTTGGGTGATACCAGCACGCTGGCCGACCCGTCAGTGGTTGATGAGCTGATCGAGCATCGCGCCAATCAATAATGGCGCCAATGATGTAGGCTGTTTAGCCTAACCTAGAAAGTGCCGGCCCCAGTAGGCCGGCACTCTTTTATATAAGTATTTTCTTTATATAAGCATTTTTTATATAAGTTGTTTGTATGTGCTTTTTATTTTCCTAGCCGTTTATAAGAATAAGTTTTCAACTGTATGATCTATCTATTACAAATTGTGCATGTGATGCTTGGGCATGATGAAGCCCATGGGGTACCATGCTTCACAACCGTAAGAGCCTAGCGTCGCGGCGGCAGACAACCCCGCTGCTCGAGGAACCGGAGGAATATCCATGGCAGTTGCTCATAAGTTTATCGTCGCTGACGATCACCCGCTGTTTCGTGCAGCGCTGACCCAAGCGTTACGCCAGTTGGCCCCCCAAGCGGAAATCGTCGAAGCGGACACCATGGAAGCTACCACTGACGTAGTGAATCGCCACCCAGACGCCGACCTGATTCTGCTCGATCTGCATATGCCGGGAGCCCACGGCTTCTCAGGCCTGATCCAACTGCGCGGCCAGATGCCTGATATTCCCGTCGCGGTGGTGTCAGGCAGTGACGAGCCCTATGTGGTGCGTCGTGCTATTGACTACGGCGCGTCGGGTTTTATCCCTAAATCGTCGTCTCTACAACTAATTGCTGAGGCCGTAGGCGAAATCCTACAGGGTGAAGTGTGGCTGCCAGAGGCGCTGGCCAACGTACTGGAAGAGACCAGTGAAGAGGAGTCGCGTTTTGCCGAGGCGATTGCGTCACTTACCCCTCAGCAGTTTCGCGTTTTAAATATGCTCACGGAAGGTCTGCTGAACAAACAGATCGCTTACGAACTGAGCGTCTCTGAAGCAACCATTAAGGCCCACGTGACGGCGATTCTACGCAAGCTGGGCGTTCACTCCCGCACCCAGGCAGTGATTGCTGCCCAGAAGCTGGAAGTAGAGCCGCCGAAGGTCGTTTCCTAAGCGGCAGTTAGTTAAGAACTGTTAGCTAAGAACTGTCAGCTAAGAACCGTTAGCTAAGAATCTGCTGTTTTAACCGCGGCGCGCTTAACGCGCCGCGCGATTGGCCTGTAACGTACGCGTCAGCAGCGCCCGTAGGGCCGCCGGTTTAACGGGCTTCAACAGCAGTTGATAGCCCGCCCGTTTGATCTCTTCGGCCACCGCTTCGGTTCGGTCCGCGGTAATCACGATCCCTGGCACCGCCCCCTCAAAACGCTCACTGAGCGCTTCTAATGCCATTAACCCGGTAACTTCGTTATCCAGGTGGTAGTCTGCCAGGATAGCGTCTGGATCGCCGTCCATATTGCGTAGGATTGACTTGGCCCCGCCGATACTGGTGGCGGTAAACACCTCGCAGCCCCAGCCGCTCAGCATCGCGGTCATGCCTTCCAGAATCAGCGTCTCGTTGTCGATACACACAATCCGCGTACCGCTCAGCTTATGGCTACCGCGCCGGCCCTGAGGTTCAAGCTCGGCACTGCTCGCTGCGTTGGCGGCAACAATCGGCACGCTAACCGAGAAAACCGCGCCTTTGCCTACTGTCGAGCGTACTTTGATGGGGTGGTTCAGCACCCGACTCATACGGTCAGCAATCGATAACCCCAGCCCCAGACCTTTCTCACTCTCTTTATGGCGGGAGACCTGATCCAAACGGCGGAACTCCTGGAAAATCTCGGTCAGTTTGGATTCCGGAATGCCGGGGCCGCTGTCCCACACTTCAATGGAGAGCCAGCCATTTTGGCGGCGACAGCCAAGCAGTACGCGGCCCTCTTGGGTGTAGCGAATGGCGTTGGAGAGGAAGTTCTGCACAATACGCCGCAGCATCTGGGGGTCGGAGTCGACCCAGAGTTGGGTGGGCACGACCTCTAAGTCCAGCCCGCGATCGTCCGCCATCACCTCAAATTCGGCGCGTAGCGGGCGGAAGATGTCGGCCAGGGCAAAGTGACTGCGCCGCGGCGTTAAGGCGCCTGCGTCCAGCTTGGAGATATCCAACAGGGTACTTAGCAGTTCCTCGGCAGCCTGCAACGAGTTATCGATATGGCCCACGATGCGCTGAGTATCGGTAGTGGTCACGTTCTGCATCAAAGCCGAGGTAAATAGCCGTGCCGCGTTGAGCGGTTGCAGCAAGTCGTGGCTGGCCGCGGCCAAAAAGCGCGTCTTAGAGGCGTTGGCATCTTCCGCGAGCTGCTTAGCTTGGCGCAAAGCAAGCTCCGCTTCAGCGCGTACGCGGTTCTCCTGGCGCAGCGCCGCGTTGGCTTCGGATAGCGCTTGGGTGCGCTCGCGTACACGCTCCTCAAGGGTTTCGTTGGTCTCTTTAAGGGCAATCTCCGCCTGGCGACGCTCAGTAATATCCTGATAGAGGGCAAAGAAGCCTAGAATTGCCTGGCTGTCACCAAAGTGCGGCGTGTAGGTGACCAGCATATAGCGCATCGCCTCGTTGACCCGCAGCGAGACTTCAAAGCTGACTCGCTCACCGTTAAGCGCGCGGTTCACCCAGGGGGCACGCTCTTCCGACTGTTTAACCTGCAGTACGTCTTCAAAGCGGCGGCCAATGACGGCGTTACGGTCAATATTGAACGCCTGTTCGTAGGCGCGGTTGGTAAACAGGTAGCGACACTCTTTATCGAAGTAGGCGATTAACGCGGGCACGTTATCGGTGTAAATACGAATATTGTTTTCCGAGCGGATCAGCGCCTCTTCAATGCGCTTTTGCTGGGTAATATCCTGGTAGGTATACACGAAGCCACCGCCGGGCATCGGGTTGCCCTGAACTTCCAGAACGCTGCCATCCTGGCGATAGCGCACGTAGCGGTGGGGCTGGCCTTCACGAATATTGTCAAGCAGTAGCTGTACGTGCTCTTCCGGATCGCCCGGACCGTATTCGCCGTTGTGAGCGTTGTAACGGAAGATACGGTCGATGGGAGCACCAACGCGAATTAAGTGGTCAGGGAAGCGGAATAGCTCCAGATAGCGCTGGTTCCATACCACCAGGCGCAGGTTCTGATCGACCACGCTGATGCCCTGGTTAATATTTTCGATGGTGGCCTGGAGCAGCGCCCGGTTGAACTCCAATACCTGGGAGGCTTCATCGACAATCGAAATCACATCCGAGATGCCGATACCGCGCCCCTGAAGCGCCGAGTTCACCACGATGCGAGCCGATGAAGCGCCCAGCACCGAGGCCAGAAAGCGTTCGGTGAACTGGATAATATCAATCGAGGCGCGGGTACCGTCGTCCAGCGGTTTGCCGGCGCGACGGGCGTAGTCTTCAAAGGCGCGATCCACCTGTCCAGCCCCCAGAAAGCGCTCACACAGTACTTTTAAATCACCGACGGTGGTCGCCCCGGTCCAAGGTCGATTGACCGAGGTTTGACGTGTCTCAACGCTGTCTACAAACAGCGAGGCTTGAATGCGTTCAACCACTCGCTGCGAGGTCACCTGGGAAACAAAAATGTAGCAGAACAGGTTAATCCCGAGTGACAGCATCACGCCGTGGGTAAAGCTGTCGCCTAAGTTGAGGCCGAATAGCGTCGTGGGGGATAGCCAGTTAAGCCCCAAAGGGCCGCCGTCAAGCCAGACGGTGGGTAGCACCCCGGCATTGATCATGGCCGGCATCAGCAGGCTATAGGCCCAGATGGCGAAACCGGCATTCATGCCGACGATAACACCGAGCCGGTTGCCGCGCTTCCAGTAGAGTCCGCCAATCAGCGCCGGGGCAAACTGGGCGGCGGCGGCAAAAGACAGCATGCCGATCGAAGCCAGGGAGGTGAACTCGGCAATCAACTGGTAAAAGCCGTAGGCCATGGCGAGCACGGCAATAATGGTTAAGCGCCGCGCACGCAGCACTAAACGGCCATAATCACGTGCCTTGGTATCAAACCAGCGCAATCGGAACAGCGCCGGGATAACAATCTCGTTGGAGATCATGATCGACACCGCCACTGCGGCGACAATCACCATGCCCGTTGCCGCCGAGAACCCGCCAATAAAGGTGAGTAGCGTCAGCCACTGGTGGCCCGAGGCCATGGATAGCGCTAGCACATAGGTGTCGGGCTCTACGCCGCTTTCGGAAAACAGCAGCAGCCCGGCGGCGGCCAATGGCACCACAAAAAACGCAATCGCGAGCAGGTAGAGCGGGAACAGCCAGCGCGCTTTGGTGGCGTCGTCAGGGTGAATATTCTCGACCACCGCCACATGGAACTGACGCGGTAAACACAGAATCGCCAGCATCGCCAGCAGCGTTTGCGCCCAGAAGCTCTGGCCAAAATCCTGGTTGGCCAACTGACGCTGGAGTTCGAGCTGGCTCTCGGCGTGTCCCATCAGTTCACCCAGGCCATCGAACATGCCCCAGGTAACAAAGGCGCCGAGCACTACAAAAGCCAGCAGTTTGACCAGCGATTCAAATGCCACGGCGTGGATTAAGCCTTCGTGGTGTTCGGTGGCATCGGTGTGGCGGGTGCCGAATAGAATCGCAAAGATGGCCATTACGATCGCCACATAGAAGGCCGTATCGCCGAACAGTGGCGCATGGGTTACATCGGTGGCATCGGTCAGCACACTGAAAGTAGTCGAAACCGCTTTTAGCTGTAAGGCGATATAGGGCAAGGTGCCGATAAGAGCAACCAAGCTGGCAAAGGCGGCCAGCGACTGAGTTTTACCGTAGCGGGAGGCGATGAAATCGGCAATCGAAGTAACGTTTTGGTGCTTGGCGACGCGGATCATTTTGGCCAACACCGGCCAAAACAGCAAAAAGGTCAGTATTGGACCAACGAAAATGCTCGCAAACGACCAGCCCGCTGTCGCTGCTTGGCCAACCGCGCCGTAAAACGTCCAGGACGTGCAGTATATCGCCAGCGCCAGGCTATAGATAATCGGGCGCCGTCGGGAGGCGCCGTGAGTACGCGCGCGGCGGTCACCGTACCAGGCAATGCCGAATAGAACGGCAATATAGAGTAGCGATACCGCGACCAGAAGCCCGCCGTGAAACATGCCTATCTCCCCGCCAGAGTGTGCGATCCACTAATGCTAATAAAAAGGCTTTATTCTAGGCGAAATGGAGGGGTCTATACGACCATTCCCTCGGCTTGTTTATAGCACGGGCTTTTTTAGCTATTTATTTGGCTATGGGCAGACGTTGTTGAGTAACGGTGACGTTTCACGCAGGGTGCGAATCTCTTCCAGAATGGGCTCGCGGGTGTCTTCATCCAGCGGTACCAACTCGCGGTTATCACAATTGAGTAAGTAGGGTTGGGTGATCAAAATATCGGTGTGGTGACGCTCAAACTGATAAAGGATAAATTCCGCCAAACGGGAGCCACCCTGCTCGCTTATGCGAATATTATCACTATCCACCATGCTGAACTTGGTGGTCATGGGGAATGCAAAGGTCCATGGTCGCCAAACAGCTGTGCTGCTCTCCGTCGATATCACCGTCGCGGTATCGGGTAATTGCGCCTGTTTGTGTTCAAACCAGCTGTACTCCACCTGAATTTGATAGCCCAGCATCCCCAGCGCGCCACATACTGGCACTATCCACTTGGGCAAACGTTTGCCGCTCAAAGTGCGCAGTATCAAGCCAATTCCGGCGGCCGCCAGGCCTGCAAAAACGGCGGCGATCAAATGCCATATCATAAAATATCCTTTTAAAAAGCCGTCTATAAAAGCTATCTATACAAGCCGTCTATAAAAGCCATCGGGCCTCCCTAAGGAAGCCCGATGGTAAGGTCAATTCCCAAGCGATATCACAACACTGCGATAAGCCGCCAGGAGGGATTATGACTTAATGGTTGATCGCCATACCAGCACCTTTCGGATAGCGAACGCTTTCCACCAGATCCTGAATTTCCTGCGGCGGCGCAGTGGTTACTCTGGAGACCGCGAAGGCAACGGCGAAGTTGATCATCGCGCCTACGGCACCGAAGGAGAGTGGCGAAATACCCAAGATCCAGTTATCCGGCGTGTTGGCCAGGGTGTTGGTATCGGGGATAAAGAACCAGCCTAGGTAAGTGAAGATGTACAGCAGCGTACAAATCAAGCCCGCCAACATACCCGCAATCGCCCCTGAGTTGTTCATCCGCTTGGAGAAAATACCCATCATCAGCGCAGGGAATAGCGATGCACCAGCGATACCAAAGGCCAATGCCACCGTTTGTGCCGCAAACCCAGGCGGATTAAGCCCCAAGTAGGTGGCCAGTAGTATGGCGCCGCCCATGGAAATTCGCGCTGCTAACATCTCGCCCTTCTCGGTGATCTTGGGATTGATCATGGTCTTGATCAAATCGTGACTGATCGCCGACGAGATCGCCAGTAGCAGGCCTGCCGCTGTCGAGAGGGCTGCGGCGATACCACCCGCTGCAATCAAACCAATAACCCAGCCGGGAAGATTGGCAATTTCCGGGTTGGCGAGCACCAGGATATCGTTATTAACGGTGAGCTCGTTGCCTTCCCAGCCACGGTCAGAGTAGTCGGCAGCATCATTATACATCTGGATGCGGCCGTCATTGTTGAGGTCGGTGAAGTTGATCAGGCCTGTTTCTTCCCATGTACGAACCCAGTCTGGGCGCTCTTCGTACAGAATCGGGTTTTGCGCCGCCTCTTCGTAATTTTCAACCTGCCCCGCCATCTCTGGATACACGGTGGTCGCCAGGTTCAAGCGAGCCATAGAGCCGACGGCTGGCGCGGTCAGGTAGAGCAGGGCAATGAACACCAGCGCCCAACCAGCAGACCAACGCGCATCGGCCACTTTCGGTACCGTGAAGAAGCGAATGATAACGTGGGGAAGACCGGCGGTACCGACCATCAGCGACAGGGTGAACAGCACCATGTTGAGCTTGTTATCCACGTCAGCGGTGTAGTCGCGGAAGCCCAGGGCACTGACGACGTCATCCAGTTTTTCAAGCAACGGAATGCCGGATTCAGTATGGGTGCTGAACATGCCGAACATCGGAATCGGGTTGCCGGTTAGCTGGAAGGCAATAAACACCGCCGGAATGGTGTAAGCGATGATGAGAACGATGTATTGCGCTACCTGGGTGTAGGTGATGCCCTTCATACCACCAAATACGGCGTAGAGGAAAACGATCAGCGCGGCTAACCAGATACCCCAGGTGTTGCTGACTTCAAGAAAGCGCGAGAACGCCACGCCCGCACCGGTCATTTGACCGATAACATAGGTCACCGACGCCACAATCAAGCATACGATCGCCACGAGACGAGCGGTGTTGCTGTAGAAGCGGTCGCCAATGAAGTCAGGCACGGTGAACTTACCAAACTTACGCAGGTAAGGAGCTAACAGCATCGCCAGGATAACGTAGCCACCGGTCCAACCCATCAGGAAGGTGGAGTTAGCGTAGCCACCGGAGGCCAGCAAACCCGCCATGGAAATAAACGACGCCGCTGACATCCAGTCCGCCGCGGTGGCCATACCGTTGGTAATGGGGTGAACCCCGCCCCCGGCGACATAGAAGTCTTTCGTCGAGCCGGCGCGCGCCCAAATCGCAATACCTATATACAGGGCAAAGGAGGCGCCGACGAACAGTAAGTTAATTGCAAACTGGCTCATACCGGCTTACTCCCCAAGGCCAAATTTTTGATCGAGCTTATTCATCTTCCAGGCGTAAAAGAAGATCAGCACGATAAACGTTAAGATTGAGCCCTGTTGTGCAAACCAGAAGCCTAAGTCGGTACCGCCAACCGGGATACCGGCAAGGAGTGGGCGAAAGAGGATAGCGCATCCGTAAGAAACAAATGCCCAAACTGCGAGACATCCGAAAATTAAGCGAACGTTAGCTTTCCAGTATTCAGCAGCATTGGTTTTGTCGTCTGCCATTGTGTTGCTCTCCACTTGTTTTTAAGGTTGGGAAAGTTCACGAGGAATAGCGTGAGCCCTATCAGGGCAATCGCACGTCGAAACCCACTCATTTATTAGCAGTGGTGAGTCAGATTTTCGGCTTGCCACTTTATTGTTCGATATGAAGCTTCGAGTTAGTTAGTGACGTGCGATTACCCTGCATGACTCACCGTTAATACTGGGCAATAAACGTCAAAAAATAAATCCCAGACTTTGGTATCAATGAGACTGGGAATGGCTGTTGGTTAAATTTATGTGTTTGAAAATAAATGATTTTAAAGGGTTTTTAAGCGTATTTTGTGAGTGTTTTAAAGGCTATGGGACGATAGTATAGTAAGCAAATAAAAGCAGTTTTTGGCTGTTTTAAATGCATGCGCTAGCTTTCTTGACTAATCGCGATTAGTGAGTGGCGATACTTTGGTAGTGTATCGAAAGTCGCTTCGACCTTAGCGTGATAGCTAAAGGTATAACAACGTTCTACTTGCCTCTTAGGATCTTGATCCTTTATACCCGTAGAACCACCTTCGCATAATAACGGATAATTTTTTTGCAAGCGTGGAGTGAGTCATTTATTGCGGCTCAGAGTTGCTTCACTGTGCTTATTTAGCTCTCCTTATATTGCCAGTTCGCCTTTAGTTGAATGAGGTCATGTACAATGGTTGATGTGGATTTGTCCCAACTACCGTTTACCCTTCTTGACAATGAAGGGCGTGACCACATACGCCGGGGTATTGATCTCGCCTATTTTGACCGCGATGAAATCATTTTAGAGACCGGGCAAATAGGCGAATTTGTTTTTCTGATTCATAAAGGCGAAGTGGCGGAAATCGACCCGACGCTGCCCTCGTCGACCGCCCGTATTGGCCACTACACGGCGGGGGATCTGTTTGGCGCGATCAGTATTCTCAACGGTAAAAGCCGCTACCGCTTTAAAGCTGAGCAGGAGTGCCTGTGCTACCTGCTACCCAAGGCGCTGTTTCAGCAGCTGTGTCGCCACTACCCCGATTTCAGCAATTTCTTCCGCCAGTCGCTGACCCATAAGGCGCGCCTACTGACCGAGAAGCGTGCCGAAGGGGGTGTCACCATGGCAGGCTTTATGTTGGCCAAGGTGGGCGAGTGTATGCGTGAGCCGCTGCTGATGGCGGCGACGACTGATATTGCCAGTGCAGTAAAACAACTTAATGCAAGCCACGCCGACAGCCTGCTGGTAGAGGCCCAGGACACCCTGGGTATGGTGACCAAAACCGACCTGCTCAACGCGCTAGTGCTGGAGGGCAGCGCCGTCACATCACCAGTGGATGAGATCGCTCATTTTAATTTGGTGACCGTCGCGCCGGATCAGTATTTGTTTGAGGTGCTGGTACTGATGACCCGTCATAAAGTGGCGCGGGTGGTGGTGATGGAGCACAGCGTTTTGAAAGGCGTTGTCGAACTCACCGATGTGCTTAGCTACTTCTCAAGCCGCAGCTATGTGGTGAGCCTGCAGGTGGAGCAGGCGACCAACTTAGAGGCGCTTTCGGCGGCCAGTCAGCGCACGCCGGAACTGGTCAAAGCGCTGATGGCCCAGGGCGTTAAGCTGCGCTTTGCGATGGATCTGCTCGCTGCGCTGAACGGTCGTATCATCAGTAAAGCCTGGGAGTTCACCATCGATGAGCGCTACCACGAGCAGAGCTGCATGATGGTGATGGGCAGCGAAGGGCGCGGTGAGCAGATTCTCAAAACCGATCAGGATAATGGCTTGATTCTGGCTGACGATACCCCGTGGCCTGATCTGACAAGCCATATGCAAATCCTCACCGATACGCTGATTCAGCTTGGCTACCCGCCTTGCCCCGGTAATATTATGGTCTCCAATCCAGAGTGGGTGGCCACGGTATCGCAGTGGAAAGGTCATATTGCCAAGTGGGCCAGGGAGCGTGATGGCGACAGCCTGATGAAGCTGGCGATTATGCTCGACGCCCATGCAGTGGCGGGTAACCCAAGCCTGCTTGAAAGCGTCCGTGATGAGCTGTTTGAACGCTGTTCGAGCGATGAACTACTGCTCTCCTATTTCGCCCGCACGGCGCTGCGTTTCTCGACCCCGCTGACGCTGTTTGGCTCATTGAAAAAGCCCCAACACGGTATCGATATTAAGAAAGGCGGCATCTTTCCGATTGTTCACGGTGTGCGCACCATGGCGCTTGAACGGCGAATTAAAGCCACCTCAACCTTTGACCGCCTGGATGCACTAGCGGCCGATGGTCGCCTGGATCGGCGTTTTGCAGAGGATCTGGGGGAGGCGTTGGCGCTGTTTTCCGAGCTGCGTCTTAAACAGCAGCTAAGTGCGTTGGAAACGTCTTCGGAGACAAAAGAAGCTAACCCGCAAAACGGCAGCCGGGCTAACCGTGTCGTGGTGCAAAACCTCTCTTCTCTGGAGCGCGATCTACTGCGCGAAGCGATGCATATTGTCAAAGACTTTAAGCAGCGGCTTTCCCATCGTTATCATTTGGAGTATTCGTGAGCGGAATGCGGCTGTTAGATCGACACGTAGCGCTATTTAGCGGTTCATTGCGCACCTTGTTGCGCCGCGAAAGTGATCGTCGGCGCTGTGCAGACTCGCCCTATGCTTGGCTGTTTCAGCCCTATATGGGGGAAGAGCTGGTGGCGCTCGCCTGTACGACAACGCCCACGTCATCATCACCGGTGATCAGTTTGGCAGCGGTGGTGCTGAGCCAGCAACAGGTGCGAACCAGCCGCGCTTTTGTGATGACGTTAGGCAATACCAAACAGCCCGAGAGCGCGACGCTGCGCCGTCATCATTTGCTGTGCGAGGCTGGGGAGGTGCAGCCGCCAAGCAGCGCTAACTTGAGCGCGTTAGTGGAATTCATCGGCAATCGACCCATAGTGGGTTGGCAGTTGGAGCAGCGCATTGGAGCGTTAAATACACTACTTACCAAGCGGCTAAATTTTGCTCTGCCCAATGCCCAGGTCGATGTGGCAAGACTGCATCAGCGCCAGCTGCGCCGTCTGCATCCGCAGGTAGAGGCGCCCAGCAGCTTCGCCCAGGCGCTGGCGTGCTGGCAGGTGCCCGCCATGGGCGTGCAGAGCGTGCTTGGCGAGGCAACCGCCAGCGCACTGCTCTACATGCGGCTTCAGCGCGTTATGGCGGAAGCAGTTTAGTTATCTGTGTTGGGTCAGGCGGCGAGTGTTGTTAGAATACCTGCAATATTCCCCCTTTTTTAGCGCCCTTCACTATCGGCAGTGCTTATTTCATGCAATCCCTAGATTATTTCGACCCGCATTTTGACACGCCAGAGGTTGCTCCTGCCGCCTCTTCAGACGCTGTGCAGGCTGATGCGAAACAGAAGCGCGAATTTAACAAGCTGCAAAAGCGTCTGCGCCGAGAAGTGGGCAATGCGATCATTGATTACCAAATGATCAATGAAGGCGACCGCGTGATGGTGTGCCTCTCCGGCGGTAAAGACAGCTACACGATGCTGGAGATTTTGCGCAACTTGCAGCGCAATGCGCCGGTCAACTTTTCCTTGGTCGCGGTCAACCTGGATCAAAAACAGCCAGGGTTTCCCGAGCACGTGCTGCCTGCTTATCTGGATAAGCAGGGCGTGGAGTATCACATTGTCGAACGTGATACCTACTCGGTGGTGAAGGAGAAAACGCCGGAGGGGAAAACAACTTGCGCGCTCTGTTCACGCCTGCGTCGCGGCTCATTGTATGGTTTTGCCGAAGAGATTGGCGCCAATAAAATTGCCCTTGGCCATCACCGGGAAGATATCCTCGAAACCCTGTTTCTTAATATGTTCTTTGGCGGCAACTTAAAAGCGATGCCACCCAAGCTGTTATCCGATGATGGTAAGAATATCGTTATTCGGCCGTTGGCCTACTGCAAAGAGGCAGATGTCGCCGAATTCTCGCGGCTGATGGAATTCCCGATCATCCCCTGCAACCTATGCGGCTCCCAGCCCAATATGCAGCGCCAGGTAGTCAAAGAGATGCTCGCCGAGTGGGATAAGAAATTTCCTGGCCGACTGGAAAGCATGTTCAAAGCGGTGACCAATGTTTCCCCATCCCAGCTAGCAGACCGCAACCTGTTTGATTTTGAAGGCTTGGAAGCTAAACAGGCGGAGCTGCTGGCGGGGCGCATCCAGGCCTTTAACGTCAGCTAACCGTTTGCTCTTCCTCTTCGGCGAGGGTAATCAAGCGCGGCATATCGAGAATATTGACCTCTCGCCCGGAAACCGCCACCACGCTTTGCTGCTGAAAGCGGCTTAAAATGCGGCTGACGGTTTCCACCGCTAAGCCCAGGTAGTTGCCGATATCGGCTCTGGGCATTGAGAGGCGAAAGCTGTAAGGCGAGTAGCCCCGACGACGAAAACGATCCGAGAGGGTGATCAAAAAGCTCGCCAGCCGCTGGTCGGCGGTTTTACGCGACAGCAGGCGCATCATACGCCGGTCGTCGCGTAACTCTTTACTCATGCTGCGATACAGCTGGCCCCGCAGCTCGGGGATCTCTTCTGAGAGCAAATCCAGGCGGTCGAAGGGAATCTCGCAGATGGTGGTCGTCTCCAGGGCGATCACGCTGCCGGGGTAGTGCTCTTCGTCAATGCCATCCAGCCCCACTAGCTCACTCGGCAGGTAGAAATTGGTCAACTGCTCGCTGCCGTTACCCTCTGCGGTGATCTGCTTCAAGCTGCCCGAACGTACTGCGTAAACGCTGGTGAAGGTATCGCCCTGGCGGAACAGTGGCTCGCCTTTTTTTAGCGGTGCGCGGCGACGAATAATGGCATCGAATTGCCCCATGTCTTCTAGCTCCAGGGCAAGCGGCAAGCACAGTGAGCTCAAGCTGCAGGTTTGGCAACGAGCTTCATGGAGTAGCGAGCGGCGGCGGCTCATGGGTTCCAACATGCATAGCTCCTTGAGGTGCGTCGGGTAACGGTCAAGCAGTGTTGAGGTGTGCCTCCATTATTATGGAAGCTTCCTCTCATCAGCGACAGGGTGATTACACAATCTTTGAGTAGCGCTGGCCCGACTGCTGGGACAGGCGGGCATCAAACGCCATGGCTAAATGACGAATCAGCAGCCGACCCATTGGGGTCGCGCTCAATTGATCGCCGCTGCGTGTCAGCAGTCCATCTTGCTCGGCGCCCTTTAAGCGCTCAAGTGCTGGGGCAAAGTAGCGCGGTGCATCAATACTCCAGCGCTGACTCACCGCCGCCAAGTCAATGTGCATGTCGCACATCAGCCGCTCAATCACGTCGCGACGGAGTAGATCATCGTCACTCAAGCGCACGCCGCGAACGGTTGCCAACTGGCCTCGATCCAGCGCAGCTTCGTAGCGGGCCAGATCACTGGGGTTCTGGGCATAGACGTCATCAATGCGCGAAATCGCCGAAACGCCAAGGCCGATTAAATCGCACTGAGCGTGGCTGGAGTAACCCTGGAAATTGCGTTGCAGCGAGCCTTCGCGCTGGGCAACGGTCAGGCTATCATCGGGGCGGGCAAAGTGATCCATACCGATATGCACGTAGCCTGCCGCAGTGAGCATATCAATCGTGGTGCGCAAAATCGCCAGCTTCTCTTCGCTACCCGGTAAGTCATCAACGTTAATGCGCCGCTGAGGAGCAAATCGCTCAGGCATATGCGCGTAGTTAAACACCGACAGCCGGGCCGGGTTGAGCTCGATCACCTGGCGTAAGGTGTTAGCAAAGCTCTTCTCGGTTTGAAACGGCAGGCCGTAAATCAAATCGAGATTGAGCGAACGAAAGCCCAGTCGATGGGCTTCATCCATCAGCGTTTCAGTCAACACCCGGGGCTGAATGCGGTTAATCGCTTTTTGCACCAGCGGGCTCAAGTCCTGCACCCCCAGGCTGATGCGATTAAACCCCAGGGATTCGAGATGGCGTAGAGTAAACACATCCGCCTCGCGGGGATCTATTTCAATGGCGTAATCGCGATCCGTCGACGAGGAGAGGCCAAAACGGGCGTCCAGACGATCAATCAGGTCGCCCATCTGGTTCAAGCTAAGAAAGGTCGGCGTACCGCCACCCCAGTGCAGCTGTTCCACCGGTCGTGATGTATCCAGGTGGCGTGCGGCTAGCACCATCTCACGGTCAAGCCTCGTTATATAGGGCTCGGCCAGGGCGGTGTTCTTGGTGGCGATTTTATTGCATGCGCAGTAGAAGCAAATCTTGCGGCAAAAAGGCACGTGAACATACAGTGACAGCGGTCGCCTGCTAGTATTGCTCCGCTCAAGCGCTTGGGTCAGGTCGCTGGGGGTAAATTGGTCGTGAAACGACAGCGCCGTGGGGTAAGAGGTGTAGCGTGGACCACTGGTGTCGTAGCGGCGCAGCAGAGCTTCATCCCACACCGGCTGTGTGGGCGCTACCGCCACAGACGAGGCAAGAGATGAAACCGCAGGGGCATGAACGGGCATGAAGGGGCGCTCCGACATTAGGCAGTGCCGCTAGCCTAACCCGTAATGAAAACGTAAAAATTGAGCCATGTCATGTTAGGGTTAATGATGCGCAGTGAGCGTCCACAGCTGCCACAGGGCGAAAGCAATAATCGTTAGCGCTGCCACGCTGCGGGTCGCCGGGTGACGAATCAGGTGGCTTAGCTGGCGCGCGGCGAGGCCAGTGGCGAGCAGCGCGGGCAGAGTGCCTAGCCCAAAGGCACCCATGAGTAGGGCGCCTTGTAACGGGTCGGCAATCGCCAAGCTCCAAGCCAGCATGGAGTAGACCAGCCCACAGGGCAGCCAGCCCCAAATAGCGCCCAGTGCGAAGGCTTGAGGCATATACACCACCGGCATTAAGCGCCGCCCCACAGGCTCAATAAAGCGCCAGAGGCGGCGTCCCACGGCCTCCACCTTGAGTAGCCCTTTCCACCAGTTGGCGATATACAGCGCCATGAGGATCAGCATCAGTGCGGCAAATACTTGAAGCAGTAGTCGCGCCGTGGCAGAAAGCGAAAATAGCGTGCCGAGCAGCGCCACCAGCGCACCTGCGCTCATGTAGCTAATAATGCGTCCTGCGTTATAGCTGAGCAGTAGACCGCCCATGCGCGCCGGATGACGCATACTGGGGGGCACGGCAAAGGTGAGCGCGCTCATAATGCCGCCACACATGCCAATGCAGTGGGCACCGCCCATCAAGCCAAACACAAACGCCGCCATTAGCGGCGGCAGATCAAGCCCCGTCGGATTCATGGCCGTGGCTCTTGGTCGTCGGGTGTGTCTGTTGCTGATGTTTCAGGGGACTTCGCCTGCTGACGTTGGCGGCGCTGTTCAGGGCTCAGGTCGTTTTCATCTTCATCGAACAGAATGTGGTACGCGGGACCTTCCAGGTCGTCGAACTGGTCATTTTTGACCGCCCAGAAAAACGCCCAGACGGCGAGGCCGAGCAGAATCAGCGAAAGCGGAATAAGCAGGTACAGAATCGTCATGCAGTTACCGGTGTTGAAGTGCCGTGCGTTGGCGCAGGCTGAGGCCGCCAGCGCGATAGCCGTAGGGCGTTACCGACCACGACTAACGAGCTAAGCGACATGCCGATAGCGGCTAGCCAAGGCGGCACCAAACCCATGGCGGCCAATGGCAGCGCTGAAACGTTGTAACACACTGACCAAATCATATTCTGGCGCATGATACGCCGTGTCGCGCGGGAAATCTCGATGGCCTCAAAAATCCGCATCAGGCGGGGGCTGAGCAGTACCGCATCGGCGCGAGTGCGGGCGAGGTCCGTCGCGCCATTCATGGCAATGGCCACATCAGCGCCGGCCAGCACCGGCACGTCGTTGATGCCGTCACCAATCATCACCACGGTTTCGCCAGCGGCTTGAAGCGCTTTCATCCGGGCGAGTTTACCCTCTGGACTGGTGCCGGCGTGCCAAGTGGTAATGTCGAGCTGATTGGCCAAGCTTTCTACGGCATCCTGGGTATCCCCAGAGAGCAGCTCCACTTTTAGGCCTTTATCCTGGAGCGCTTTGATCGTGGCAGCGGCATCATCGCGAACGCCATCATGCAGACCAAACCAGGCGCGAGGCGCGCCGTCTTCGCTAAGCAGCAGCCACTGGCCCTTGACAGGCGCCACGGCGGGCTCAGGGGTGGCGCCATCCATTGCAAAGTCAGGCTTGCCCAATCGCCAGCGAGTGCCATTTAAGGTGCCTTCCAGCCCTTGCCCGGTGTAGCTGCGGATGTCTTTGGCCTGCAGCGTGGCATCCCGAAACGGCCGAAAGGCGCGGGCTATAGGGTGCTCCGAGTGGGCTTCAAGGGCAGCGGCAATTGCCTGAGCACGTTCGCGGGTTAACTCGCCGACCGGCTGGGTTTGGGTCAACTGCATTTCACCCCGAGTCAGCGTGCCGGTTTTGTCGAAGATCACCCGGGTAACGTTGGAGAGGGTCTCCATGGCGTCGGCGCGGGTAATCAAAACACCGCGCTTGCGTAGTTGGCCGTGGCCTGCGGTCAGGGCCGCAGGGGTGGCCAGCGCCAGGGCACAGGGACAGGTCACCACCAGTACCGAAAGAAGTACCCAGAGCATTCGTGAAGGGTCGATAAACCACCAGGCAATCGTGACGCAAGCGGTCACCAGCAGTAGGCGCAGTACGAATAGATGGGCCATGCGCGCTGCCATCTGGGCAAGTCTAGGGCGGCTGGCAAAGGCGCGGTCGGTTAGGTCGACAATACCCGCTACTCGGGCATCGCGGCCGGCGCGGGTCACCCGAACCACCAGCGGGTTCTCCATGTTCTGGCTGCCGCCCGTAATCGTATCGCCCACCCGGCGAGTCACCGGCAGATATTCACCGGTCAGCATCGATTCGTCCAGGCTCGACTCGCCTTCCTCGATAATGCCATCGGCGGGCACGCCGTGGCCGGGCTTGATCAATATGCGCTCGCCTGCGGCGAGTTCGCTGGCGGGTAATATGCGCTCGCTGCCGTCGCTTTCCAGCCGTGTGGCGGAGACCGGCAATACGCCGCTGAGCGCATTACCGCTATGGCCGCTGCGCCGCCGGGCGCGGCCTTCCACGTAGCGCCCAAACAGCAAAAAGAAGGTGAACATGGCCACTGAGTCAAAATAGACTTCGCCGATATCAAACAGCACCGCATAGCTGCTGGCCAGGTAAGCCCCACCAATCGCCAGCGACACCGGCACATCCATGCCTAGTACGCCGGTGCGCAGGTCGCGTAGGGCGTTGCGGAAAAACGGCTGGGCGGAGAAAAATACCACCGGCGTTGCCAGCGCAAACGAGAGCCAATGAAACAGCGCGTAGAAGTCGTCGCTGATTTCGCCGGGGCCGGAAACATAGATGGGGATCGAGAACATCATCACCTGCATCATACCCACGGCAGCGATAATCAGCCGGCGTACGTTCATGCGCTCTTCTTGCTGCATTCGTGTTTGGGCTTGGTCCGGTTCGTAGGGCTGGGCGTCGTAGCCAATCGCCGCCAGCTCGGCCAGCAGTTGCGAGAGCTTTAGCTGCTTTGGATCCCAGCTCACGCGGAGGCGGTGGTGGGTTAAGTTCACCGCGCTGGAGGTGATTCCCGCCAGGGCATTCAGGCGGTGCTCGATCAGCCACGCACAGGCGGCGCAGGTAATGCCTTCAATGGCGAGGGTGGCTTTGACGTGGCCCTCGTCGCCATCAGGGTGGACAAACTGCGCCTGTAAACCGGGGTCATCAAACACCGACCAGGTGTCTGCTTTGGCTTCCTGGCGCTCATCCGGGCGCTCGGGAAGTTCCGTACGGTAGCGGTAGTAGCTCTCCAGGCCGCCGTCGACGATCGCATGAGCAACCGCTTCGCAGCCTGGGCAGCAAAGCGGGTGGGTATGATCATCCAGGGTAATCGTCCAGGGTGCAGCAGGGGGCACCGGGTTACCGCAGTGATAGCAGGCGAGGGCAGGCGTTGCGTCGCTCATTCGCTTTCGGGGCGGCCTCCCGGCAGTAGCTCAACGCTACGCTCATTGGGGAATGTCGCCTCTCCGGTAAGTCGCCAGTCACTCTCTTGCTGCTCTGGCTGTAACTGCAGGTACCAGCGATAGCGCAGATTATCAGGGCCTTGGGTGATATAGCGGCCATCACGCACGTGCTCCAGCACGAACGATTGGTCGCGGTTATCTTCAGTGGGGAAAATAAGGTCGAGATAGAGCGCATCAGGACGCGCATCACCGCTTAAATCTACCACGATATCGCTAGTGAGTGGATCAAGACGTAGCTCTGCGCTCAAGTTCAGCTCGCGAGCCTGCTCCTGCTTGGCAAGCACCATATTTATGGCTTTGCCGTGCTCGTAATAATCTTCCTGAACCACCATGCCATCGAAACTCTTGACCGACATCACCGCGAAACCAGTGCTGACAATAATCGATGAAAACAGAATGCCGATTAAAAACCACGGCCAAAACTGCTTATACCACGGTGTTACCGAGGGGGATGCCATAATCGTCTATCTCCTAATATCGCCCAGGAAGCTGGTCTCGCGCTCAAGGCGAATATCCGCATCCTGCTGAGCCTGCAGCGTAAACACAATGGCGTGGCTGGGTTGCTGCAAGTCGTCGGGATCCGCGGTCACTGTGACCACTTTCAAGCGCGACTCCCCCGCGGGTACGCTAATCGTACTGCTATCCAGGGTTAAAGTGGGCAACCCGGCAACGCTTAGCTGGTAGGTGTGGTTTTGATCATCCAGGTTACGGATAGTCAGGGTGAACACATTGCTAATTTGTCCGTCGCGGGTCACCTGGTAGAGCTGGGTGCGCTCACGCTCAGCGTCAAAATTGAGTGGCATGCGGTCATTGATGGCCCAGGCAAAAGTGCCCACCATCAGCACCAGTGCAGTGAAGTAGCCTAGCAGGCGAGGGCGCATGATGTGGCTCTTTTTACCCTCCAGGGCGTTTTCGGTGGTGTAGCGCACCAACCCCCGCGGGTAGCCCATCTTATCCATCACGCTATCGCAGGCGTCGATACAGGCGGCACAGGTGATGCACTCGTACTGCAGCCCGTCACGAATATCGATACCGGTGGGGCAGACCTGGACGCATAGATCGCAGTCAATACAGTCACCGTAGCCAGCTTCACGGGCCTCTAAGTGGCTAAGGCCTTTCTTGCGGTGCCCGCGTGGCTCACCACGTGACTCATCGTAGGAGACGATGAGCGTATCGCGGTCAAACATGACCGATTGAAAGCGCGCATAGGGACACATGTAAATGCACACCTGCTCACGCAGCCAGCCCGCGTTGAGGTAGGTAAATACCAGGAAAAAACCCACCCAGAAATACGACCAGCCGTGGGCCTCTAAGGTGGGCAGTTCCGCCACCAGACCTCGAATCGGTGTGAAGTAACCCACAAAGGTGACACCGGTGGCGAGGGCAATGAGTAGCCAGGCGCTATGCTTGACCCCTTTGCGCCAGGCTTTCTCAGCGTTCATTGGCTGGCTGTCGAGTTTAATGCGCCGGTTGCGCGAGCCTTCAATGCGGTGCTCAAGCCAGATAAACAGGAAAGTCCAGACACTCTGGGGACAGGTGTAGCCGCACCAGACCCGCCCCGCAAATACGGTAATAAAAAACAGCCCAAAGGCGCAGATGATCAGCAGCCACGACAGCAGGATGAACTCCTGCGGATAGAACGTGGCGATGAAAATATGGAATTCTCGGTTAGGCAGGTCGAACAGAATTAATGGCCGGTCGCCGATGTTAATCCACGGCAATAGAAAAAATAGCATCATCAGCGCCCAGTTAGCGCTGCGCCGAAGCTTTTGGAAAACGCCTTTTATTTCGCGCACATAAATATGCTGCCGTTTGGCGTACATTTCCTGGCTGACCGTTTCACGCGGGGGAGTGTGATGCCCCACCGGGTTAGGCGTGACGTCTTGGCTCGGTATCTTTTCCATAGCGTTATTCCCGGCTCAGAAGGCAGGAGAGGCTGCACCCCGTGCTCAGTCGCTGCTCAGACAAATTGGGCGACTATGCAGACGTGGTGCTTGATCAATATTGTATCGGGTTGCGTATAAAGAAAGGGTGCGGTTTGGGGCCGCACCCTTGCTTGGCTAACGTATAGCGGTGTAGCGCTACCGAACGGCGGTCAATCAGTCCGTCAAACGCAGGCTATATACATAGGCAGCAACTAGATGAACGCGCTCTTCACCAATGTAGGCCGCTTGCGCAGGCATATGGCCGTTACGGCCGTTGCGCAGCGTTTGGCGGATAGAGTCACCCACCTCTTGGTCCGGTGCTAGGTAGAGCCAGGTATCATCGGTTAAGTCGGGTGCGCCAAGCGCCGTATTGCCGGTGCCACTGGGGCCGTGGCAGGCTGCACACACCGCCATAAAGGTGCTTTCACCCTGTTCAGCCTGTGCCTCGTTGTGCTCTTCATTAGACAGCGACAGAACATACTGGGTCAGGTTCTCAATATTGTTCTGCCCCAGTTGCTGCCAAGCTGGCATTAGGCCGTTACGGCCATTGTTCAGAGTGGTTAGGATGTTTTCGGGTTCACCACCGTAAAGCCAATCGTCGTCGGTGAGGTTGGGGAAGCCGTAGCCGCCTTGGGCGTTGGAGCCGTGGCAAACCGCGCAGTTGTTTTGGTAGATACGCTCAGCGACCTGCATCGCTTCAGAGTCTTCTGCAAGTTCAGGAATCGGCACTTCCTGGTACTGGGCAAAAATCGGCGTGAAGCGCTCTTCAGCCTGCTCAACCTCTTCTTCCCACTGACCCTCTTGGGTCCAGCCCAATACACCCGCGTAGTTACCCAGGCCGGGATAAAGCACCAGGTAGCCCAGTGCAAAGACCACCGTCAGAATAAACAGCTGGAACCACCATTTAGGCAGCGGGTTGTCGTACTCCTCAATGCCATCGGCGGCGTGGCCAGTGGTTTCTACATTGCCGTCAGCGTCAGGTGTTTTATCGGTGCGGCGGTTGGCCAGCAGTATCCATACACTCAGCGCAATCGTGCCGAGCGTGATGATAATGATCCAGGCGCTCCAGAAGCTGGATAGGGAGTCACCCCATAAATTATTCATAACTTCTTATCTCCCCTCTTTGCGGGAATGCGCTTCGCTGTCGCGTTCGAGCGATGCGTGCTTGTCACTGGTCGGTAGCTCATCGTCGTCGGCAAAGGGCAAGTTAGCCGCTTCGTCGAAATCTGGCTTGCGTCGCTTTGAATACGCCCAGAGGGCGATGCCGATAAAAGCGAAAATCAAGATCAGCGTCATGAGTCCGCGAAAAGTTCCCGTATCCATAGCTTAACGAGTGCCTTCGAGCACGGTTCCGAGCTGCTGCAAGTAGGCGACCAGGGCGGTAATTTCCTGGGTTCCGCGTACGTCTGCAGTGGCGTTGGCGATATCTTCGTCAGTATACGGCACACCCAGTTGACGCAGCGTGCGCATCTTGCGGGGGGTGGCGTCACCATCGAGGGTGTTTTCAAACAGCCAGGGGTAAGCTGGCATAATCGACTCAGGTACTACATCCCGGGGGTTGTAGAGGTGAGCACGGTGCCAGTCGTCGCTGTAGCGGCCGCCCACACGGGCCAGGTCAGGGCCAGTACGCTTGGAGCCCCACAGGAAGTTATGCTCATAAACCTGCTCGCCGGCCACGTTGTAGTGGCCGTAGCGCTCGGTTTCAGCACGGAACGGACGCACCATTTGCGAGTGACAGCCCACGCAGCCTTCGCGGCGATAAATGTCACGGCCTTCTAACTCCAGTGCGGATAGCGGCTCTAAACCTTCAACGGGCTCTGTGGTCTGCTTCTGGAAAAACAGCGGAACGACCTCGGCCAAGCCGGCGAAACTGATCACGACAAGGATCAGTACGGCAAGCAGGCCAACATTCTTTTCGACAATCTCGTGTTTCATTGGTCTCAACTTCCCCGATTTAGGCGGCTTGTGGCGCTGAATGGCTGATGGCCTCACGACGCTTAACGGTCATGTAAACGTTGAACGCCATAATCAGCATGCCGGTGACCCAGAAGAGGCCGCCAATTAAGCGTACAAAGTAGCCCGGTGCGCTGGCTTCCACGGCTTCCACGAAGGTGTACATCAGGGTGCCGTCAGGGTTGATCGCACGCCACATCAGGCCTTGCAGAATGCCGTTGACCCACATGGAGGCGATGTAAAGCACGGTGCCGATGGTCGCGAGCCAGAAGTGCACGGCAATCAGATTGACGGAGTGCATTTCGGTACGCCCGAAAACGCGAGGGATCAGGTGGTACATCGAGCCAATAGTGATCATCGCTACCCAACCGAGCGCGCCGGAGTGAACGTGGCCAATGGTCCAGTCGGTGTAGTGTGATAGCGCGTTGACGGTTTTAATCGCCATCATCGGGCCTTCAAAGGTAGACATGCCGTAGAATGACAGAGCAACCACTAAAAAGCGCAGTGTGGGATCCGTGCGCAACTTATGCCAAGCGCCGGACAGGGTCATCATGCCGTTGATCATGCCGCCCCAGGAGGGGGCCAGCAGAATGATCGACATCACCATACCTAGCGACTGAGCCCAGTTAGGCAGCGCGGTGTAGTGTAAGTGGTGCGGGCCCGCCCACATGTAAATCATGATCAGCGCCCAAAAGTGGACGATGGAGAGACGGTAAGAGTAGATCGGGCGCTCGGCCTGCTTGGGTACGAAGTAGTACATCATGCCCAAAAAGCCTGCCGTTAGGAAAAAGCCTACCGCGTTATGGCCGTACCACCACTGCACCATGGCATCTACCGCACCGGCGTAGATCGAGGTGGAGTACATCGGCGTAACGGGGATCGCCGCATTATTCACAATGTGCAGCACCGCAACAGTCAAAATAAACGCCGCGAAAAACCAGTTCGCTACATAAATATGCGAGGTGGTGCGTTTTTTGATCGTCATTAGGAACACGATGGCATAGCTGATCCATACGACCGCGATCAAAATATTGATCGGCCACTCCAGCTCAGCGTACTCCTTGGTCGTGGTGTAGCCCATGGGCAGCGACACAACGGCTGACACAATGACCGCTTGCCAGCCCCAGAACGTAAAAGCCGCTAACTTGTCGGAGAAAAGTCGCGTCTGACAGGTACGCTGAACCACGTAATACGACGTAGCAAAAAGCGCCGAGCCGCCGAAGGCGAAAATAACGGCGTTAGTGTGCAATGGACGCAGGCGTCCAAAGCTAGTCCAAGGTAAGCCGAGGTTCAGTTGCGGCCAAACCAGTTGCGAGGCGAGGATGACACCGACTGTCATGCCCACAATGCCCCACACAACGGTCATAATCGCGAACTGCCGAACTATCTTGTAATTGTAGGTCGGGTGTTCCAATGCTGTGCTCATGTGATGTTCCCATCGAACGCGGTTAGGGGGTAACCCGTGGTATTTTGCACGGGTGCGACCACCCGCTTGATGATGCAGGTCAAGATCCGACCAGGATTCTAGCGCAGCCGAGCCTTAAGCTGAACATACCAATAGGTTAAACACTGAATTATTAGGAGTGGTGCTTGTCACAGTACGTTTTGTCTGGCTATCTCTCAGTAACGCCCGAGACGTTAAAAAGCGCTCTCGAAGACCGCTCAAATAGCGGCTTCCTAGTGCAAGGCATGGGGCCGATGGCGCTCTATGGTGAAGCCAAGATAGGCCGCCTGTTGTTTGCTCACGGCGCAGGCGCCGGGCAACACTCACCTTACATGCGTCAATTTGTCACCTCTTTGGCTGGCCGGGGAATTCAGGTTGCGTGTATTGATTTTCCTTACATGCAACAGATGCAGGAGACCGGCAAACGACGGCCACCGCCTCCCATTGCCCAGACACTCGCTCAATTTGCCGAGTGGTACTCGCTCCTCAGTGACCTGTTCCCCGAACCGCTATGGGTGGGAGGGAAATCGATGGGCGGCCGCGTAGCGACACTGTTAGCCAGTCAGCAGACGTGCCCCGGCGTTATTGTGGCCGGTTATCCTTTTCATCCTACTAAATCGCCTGACAAGCCGCGCTTAGGCCACTGGCCAGCGATTGACTGCCCGATGCTGATTCTGCAGGGCGAGCGAGATCCATTCGGTACGCGGGAAGAGGTAGCAGGCTATACGTTGCCCGCGAATGCGCAGCTTGCTTGGTTAAAAGATGGCGATCACGATTTCAAGCCGCGGCGCTCTTCTGGGCTAACCCAAACGGTTTTGATTGACGAAGCTACCCAGGTTGCGGCATCCTTCGTCCGCGCTCACAGCCAAGGCTTAGTGGAAGAGAGCAACGCGCTAGTTTAAATCACCGTTTTTATGACAGTTTTAAACGTAGCATGTTGACATTAAACAAGCCTTCTGTAGAATGCAGCGCCACGTGACCAACGGGTGGTTAGCTCAGTTGGGAGAGCACCAGCCTTACAAGCTGGGGGTCACTGGTTCGAACCCAGTACCACCCACCATTTTTAGTAACAGCAAAAATGGTCCGGAAACGTGAAGTAAAAGCAACTTCAGATTTGATGTGCATAACGGACCGGTAGTTCAGTCGGTTAGAATGCCGGCCTGTCACGCCGGAGGTCGCGAGTTCGAGTCTCGTCCGGTCCGCCAACATCAACTCAGAATCTGCTTAGCAGTACTAGCTTCAAAGAGTGTTATCGCTATTCGGACCGGTAGTTCAGTCGGTTAGAATGCCGGCCTGTCACGCCGGAGGTCGCGAGTTCGAGTCTCGTCCGGTCCGCCACGATAACTGCGAAGATAGGTTGGCAATACGCCAATAGATTGGGTGGTTAGCTCAGTTGGGAGAGCACCAGCCTTACAAGCTGGGGGTCACTGGTTCGAACCCAGTACCACCCACCATCGCCTAACCGTTTAAAGCGCCTCTGAACCGCTTCGAAAGATTAGTGTTGTGATGGTTGTATGAGACGTTGTCAAAAACGTTTTCATAGAAAGTGCTTTTAAGTGGACCGGTAGTTCAGTCGGTTAGAATGCCGGCCTGTCACGCCGGAGGTCGCGAGTTCGAGTCTCGTCCGGTCCGCCATTAAGCATTTATGTTGTAAGCTGCTTTGCTAGTAAGATATCGGCATTAGCCGAAAAAATTCCAAAAAAGCCCGGATCATTGATCTGGGCTTTTTCGTATGTCTACGCATTAATTTTCAGCGTTTAGCCTGCAATCGCGCTAACTCCCGCTTTGGCAACCTGCACATCTTGATCGGGTTTTACGCCAGAAATACCCACGGCGCCGACCACATGCCCGTCAACAGTGATCGGTACGCCGCCGGAAAGTAGACCTTGCAGCGGTGCGGTGACAAACGCCGTGCGGCCACCATTAATCATCTCTTCAAACACTTGGGTCTCTTTGCGGCCTAGCGCAGCGCTGCGCGCTTTGTGCGTAGCGACTTCAGCGCTAAAAGGGGCTGCGCCGTCTAGACGACGCAAACCGAGTAGGTGGCCTCCGTCGTCGGTCACCGCGATGGTCACTGGCCAGCTATTGCTATCAGCTTCTTTTTGCGCCGCGTCTAATACGTTAATGACATCGGCTTGAGCGAGAATGGCTTTTGTTTGCATGTTTAAATCCTATTAATGGTAGTGAGTGAAGTTGTCGCGCTCAACAATAGCAGCGCGACCAGGGGTTATGAATGCTAAGTGTTAGGAAAAACGTTATGTGAGCGCCGCATCGACGATTTCCACCCAGTGGCGTACCGGGGTGCGATTGGCGCCTGTCAGGTGCGTTTGACATCCGATATTGGCCGTGACAATGACGTCCGGCTGTCCGGCCTCGAGCGCATTCATTTTATTGTCTCGCAACTGAGTGGCAAGTTCAGGCTGAGTGATGGAGTAAGTCCCCGCTGACCCGCAGCAGAGATGAGCATCTTGCACCGGGGTTAACGCAAAGCCGAGCTTGCCCAGTACGCCTTCCACCGCGCCGTTAAGCTTTTGCGCATGCTGCAGTGTGCAAGGGCAGTGAAATGCCAGCCGTTTCGACTCTTTCACGTTCAGCGCTTCGAGCGGTTCATCGCGCAGGATTTCGACGATGTCTTTCGCCAAGGCGCTGACTTTTTGCGCTTTAACCGCGTATTCGGGATCATCCTTGAGCATATAACCATACTCTTTAACAAACGCACCGCAGCCGCTAGCGGTTTGTACGATGGCTTCGGTGCCTTGTTCGATATACGGCCACCAAGCGTCGATATTGGCGCACATACGTGCGCGTCCATCGTCCTGAGCGTTGAGATGGAAATCAACGGCGCCGCAGCATCCCGCTTCAGTAACCGGCGTTACGCTAATGCCAAGTCGGTCAAGAATCCGCGCGGTGGCCGCATTGGTATTAGGCGAAAGCCCCGGCTGTACACAACCCTCCAGGATTAGAACCTTTCGAGCATGTTTGTGTGCATCGGGGCGCGCGCCTGCATCCACCGGGTCTGCGGGCATTTTATTGCGTAGCTTGGCGGGTACCAGCGGCTTGAAGGTTTGCCCCAGCTTTAGCAGCGCCTGAAAGCGCTTGGGGTCGACCATCATCTTGCGCAGCGCATAGCGCTGAGCGCGTTCGGCTGCCGGGCGGGGAACGCGACGCTCAATTTCGGCACGGCCAATGTTAAGCAGCTTGTGGTACTCCACGCCGGAAGGGCAGGTAGTTTCACAGTTCAGACAGGTTAAGCAGCGATCAAGGTGCAGGCGAGTCTCATCGGTGACTTGGTTATCATCGTCTTGGCTCTCCAGCAGCTCCTTCATTAAATAGATGCGCCCGCGGGGGCCATCGCGCTCATCGCCTAACAGCTGATAAGTAGGGCAGGTAGCGTTACAAAAACCGCAGTGCACACAGGTACGCAAGATGCGCTCTGCTTCCTGGATATGCGGCTTCTGACGATCGGCATCGGTAAAGTGCATCTGCATGTCAGCTCTCCTGATTAAAACGCCGCATAAAGACGACCGGGATTAAAAATGCCGTGGGCATCCAGCTCCGCCTTCAGGTTACGGTGATATTTTTCCACTACCTTGTTGAGCGGAGTGAAAGGCTCGACGGCGCCACCCTGCGCGTGCGGCGTGTAGCAGGTGGCATGACCACCTACCGCTTCGCAGGCGGCGCGCAACGTACTGGCCTCTAGGGAGGTTTTTAGCCAGCGCTGACAGCCTGCCCAGTCATAGAAGATATCTGTTTCAGGAATATCCAATTTCAGTGGCGCGGTGTGTGGCGGCAGCGATAGCCGCCACAGGGCTTGGCCGTCGTTAAGCTGAAAGAAGGCGTGGCTATGATCGCGCAGCGAGGTCCAGAAACTGGCCTCAAGCGACTCGCCACCCAGACGTGTTTGGGTCGCGCTGACCGAGCTTTTACCGCCCTCGAGGCGCAGAAATAGCTCGCCGTTATGCCAGGCAGCAGCGGTAATCGGCAGCGGCTGGCGACCCAGCTCGGCGAGTTTTTTAAGCGCGTCGGCAAGGTTAAGGGGTAGCCGTAAACTGTGCGTGGCGGTGGGAATAGGCAGCACTTTAAACGAGATATCGGTTAGCACGCCGAGGGTGCCCTGGGCGCCTGCCATTAAGCGCGAAAGATCGTATCCGGCGACGTTCTTCATCACTTCACCGCCAAAGCGCAGCAGCTTGCCCTCTTGGGTGATCACTCGCGTGCCGAGTACAAAATCACGCGCGGCACCCGCCCAGGGGCGGCGTGGGCCGGAGAGCCCCGTGGCGACCGCACCACCAATGGTAGAGGCTTCGCCGAAGATAGGCGGCTCGAAGGCCAGCATTTGGTGGTTTTCCGCCAGCGCGGCGTGGAGCGCGCTTAGCCGCGTACCGGCGCGGACGGTGACGACCAGCTCCACGGGATCGTAAGACACGATGCCGCTATGGGCCGCTAAATTTAGCGCTTGGCCTTCCACCGGGCGGCCATAAAAGCCACGCGTGTCGCCGCCTACAATACGCAGCGGTGTTCGGTCGGTGTAGGCGCTGCGGACCTGTTCGCACAACTGATCGCCGATATCTTGGTCGGCAGCGTGTATCGCTAGTTCGGTCATGGTGGTTCCTTATGGCATCAGAAGCGTGGTAGCTCCGGATGCGGTAACTCGTTGTTATGCACATGCATGGCGCCAAATTCCGCACAGCGCGCCAGGGTGGGAATATTCTTACCTGGGTTAAGCAGTCGCTGTGGATCAAAAGCGGCTTTCAAGGCGTGAAAAACGCTGATCTCATCCGGCTGGAACTGGCTGCACATCTGGTTGATCTTCTCGCGGCCAACGCCATGCTCGCCGGTAATTGAGCCGCCCGCCGCCACGCACAGCTCAAGGATCTTGCCGCCGACCTCTTCAGCCAGGGCTAGCTGGCCCTCTTGGTTGGCATCAAACAGAATCAGTGGGTGCATATTGCCATCGCCGGCGTGGAAGACGTTGGCCACCGCCAGGCCGCTCTCTTCGGAAAGCGCGGCGATGCCTTTTAGCACGCGGGGGAGTTCACGGCGCGGAATGGTGCCATCCATGCAGTAGTAGTCCGGTGACATACGACCCACCGCCGGGAAGGCGTTCTTACGCCCGGCCCAGAACTTGGCGCGCTCGGCTTCATCGCGCGCTTGCTGAATATTGGTCGCTCCGGCTTTTTCCAGCACTCCGCGCACGGTATCGCAGTCGTCGTCGACATCGGCTTCAACGCCATCCAGCTCGCAGAGCAGAATGGCTTCGGCATCCAGCGGGTAGCCAGCTTTCACAAAATCCTCGGCGGCTTTAATCGCCAGTTTATCCATCATCTCCAGGCCGCCAGGAATAATCCCGGCCGCGATGATATCGCCAACGGCGCGCCCGGCTTTTTCGACGTCGTCGAAGCTTGCCATCAATACTTTGGCGGTTTCCGGTTTGGGCAGTAGCTTGACGGTGATTTCGGTGACCACGCCGAGCATGCCTTCCGAGCCATTCATTAGCGCCAGTAGGTCAAAGCCGGGGGCGTCCAGGGACTCGGCGCCCAGCGTCATTGCCTCGCCCTCAATGGTGAGCACGTCCACGCGCATCACGTTATGCACCGTCAAACCATATTTTAAGCAGTGCACGCCGCCAGCATTTTCAGCCACGTTGCCGCCAATGGAGCAGGCAATTTGCGACGAAGGGTCCGGCGCGTAGTAAAGCCCGTAAGGTGCGGCAGCTTCGGAAATTGCCAGGTTGCGAACGCCGGGCTGAACCCGCGCCAGGCGAGCATCAGGGTCGACTTTCAGAATCTGGTTAAAGCGCGACATCACCAGCAGCACACCCTGTTCCAGCGGCAGTGCGCCACCGGAAAGACCGGTACCCGCGCCACGGGTAACCACCGGTACGCCGAGCGCATGGCAGCGCATCAGCAGGCCTTTTACCTGGTCCAGGGTTTCAGGCAGTGCCACCAGCATGGGTAGCACGCGATAGGCCGCCAGCCCATCGCACTCGAAGGGGCGCAGGTCTTCTTCGCGGTGCAGCAGCGTCATCTCCGGCACGGCTTGCTGCAGGTCGGCTAAGACCTCGCTTTTATCACGCCGAACCAGCTCACCGTCCAGGCGTTCATCAAAGAGGATATTCATCACGACATCCCAGGCTTATTATCATTAAAGGTAAATGCTAAAACGGTCTATGCGGCTATCTTTCACGCACATCTATCTTTCTAACAACGTTGGCTCAATTTGGGCTTTTTTTGCGCGTCTGTCTAGGCTGTGGTGCATTGGTCTGACCAGTAATTGGTCGACCCTATCATTAACATGGATGCCTTCTGCGTTGAGTCCTGGCAAGCTGTTTAAACAGTTTTGGAGGAGAGTTCACATGCCATCGGCGAACCAAGCGTTGTCACCCGGGCAGCGAATGCCTGAACACGTGGCCACTCGGCTTGAGCGCCTGATACTTGATGGCGTGTTTCGCCCCGGCCAGTTGCTTCCTTCTGAGCGGCGGCTATGCGAACGGCTGGGGGTCTCTCGGGCTTCGCTGCGTGAAGGGCTGCGCATTTTGCGCAGCAAGGGCATTATTGATACCCGCCAGGGCCACGGTTCAACGGTCGCCACGCTTCTACCGGTGGGCAACCAGAGCCCATTAATGCATCTGTTTAAAGACCACCCGCGCACGCTGTTTGATCTGTTAGAGGTGCGCGCACTGCTGGAAGGGGAGTCGGCCTGGTTGGCTGCCAGCCGTGGCACCTCTGCGGATCGGGTGCTGATCACCCGGCGCTACCGTGAAATGACCGATTACGCGCAGAGTGCAGAAGAAATTGACGTTGAACGGCTTGCCAGGCTTGACCACGCCTTTCATCTGGCGGTATCGCAAGCGTCCCACAACCCGGTATTAGTGCATACGCTGCAGAGCCTGACCGATTTGCTGCTTAGTTCGGTATTTGCCTCAGTCAAGCACCTTTACCATTTGCCTGCGCCCCGCGCGATGATCAATCACCAGCATCAGCAGTTACACGATGCAGTGGTTCGCGGTGAAGCCGAGCAGGCAAAGAGGGTGGCGTTGGAGCACCTTTCCAGCATTAGCCAACTGCTGCGCGACATAGATGATGAGAACGAGCGGTTGGAGCGCTCTTCCATGCGGCTTGAAGAGTGGCGGTAGCTCAAGTATTAACACAGTCGGCATCAACAATAATTTCGGAGACTAATATGGCGATTTATCAATACGGCGAGCATCAGCCCGACATCCATGACGATGTCTATATTGCCGAAACCGCGGATGTTATCGGCCAGGTAACGTTAAAAGCCCGCTCTAGCGTGTGGTATCAGGCCGTGCTGCGCGGTGATGCCGATCACTTGGAAATTGGTGAAGAGAGCAATATTCAGGACGGCGCTGTGCTGCATGCCGATCCTGGTTTTCCCCTCCAAGTAGGGCGGGGCGTAACGGTAGGCCATCAGGCGATGCTGCATGGCTGCACCATTGGCGATGGCTGTCTGATTGGTATTCAAGCGGTGGTACTTAATGGTGCGGTGATTGGCGAAAACAGCCTGGTGGGCGCGGGTGCTTTTATCAAGGAAGGTGCGGAGTTTCCGCCTAACTCGTTAATCGTTGGCTCGCCTGCACGCGTCGTGAGAGAGCTTTCCGAAGAAGTGGTGGCGGGTTTGAAGCAGAACGCTCAAAGCTACGTCGAACGCGGCAAGCTCCACAGCCAAGAACTGAAACGTATCGGCTAGCGCTTAAACATGAAACCGCAACCCCCAGGCTAAGCCTGGAGGGTTGCGTTTAAACACTTGCTAGCGAGATTTACGGCTACATCAATGGGTCGGTCACGCCTATCACGTAGAACGCAATCAGCGCGATGATACCGGTAAAGATAAGGTAGTAGATCGTCGGTAGGATCGTCTTACGAATCGTTGCCCCTTCACGACCAAGCAGACCCACCGTGGCGGAGGCTGCGACGACGTTATGGATGGCGATCATATTGCCGGCTGCCGCCCCCACAGCTTGCAGCGCTACCATCATCGCCGTGGAAAGCCCCAAGGTCTCCGCAACGCTGAATTGGAACTCTGCCAACATCAGATTAGAGACCGTGTTCGAGCCTGCAATAAAGGCTCCCATCGCCCCGATTGCGGGAGCAAAGAGCGGGTAGATGCCGCCTACATTATTAGCCACCGCTTGTGCCATCATCACCGGCATCGAAACCAGGTCAGCCCCGTTAACGCCGGAGTTAATTAGTATGCGCACCATCGGCACGGTAAAGATCAACACGAAGCCAGCGCCAAAGATCGTTTTTGTCGACTCCGAAACGGCCGCGCTGATTTTTTGCGGGTTCATGCGGTGCAAGAAGTAGGTAACGATCACCACGGCAATAATAATACCACCGGGCAGGTAGAGAGGCTGCACGCCGCCGCTAACGCCCGCTTCGCCAAGAATATTATTCCAGTTGAGGTTAATAGACGTTAGCGCGACACGCAGGGGCTCAATCGTCCGGGAGGCCACTAGGAACAGCGCTAGCAATACGTAGGGAACCCAGCCTTTGAAGGTCGACATCGGGGCCTTGCCCACTACGTCATCAAGCTTGATCTGCAGGTTGCCGATCCACTCGTCTGGCCAAGCAGAGGACTCGGGAAAATCCCAGGTGTCTTTGGGCAGCAGGAAACCACGCTTGGCGGCTGGTACGACAATCGCCAGGCCTACCATGGCGCCGATCATCGACGGGAACTCAGGCCCCAACAGCACCCCGACCAGCATATAAGGCACTACGAAGCAGATACCGGTAAAGATAGCGAATGGGGTAATTGACAGCCCCTCTTTCCACGACTTATTGGCACCGAAGAAGCGCACCATCACGGTCACCAGAATCAGCGGCATTAAGATACCTACAATACCGTGAGTAATTGCCACTTCGCTGGTGACTAGCTGGAAGAACACATCCCAACTGGAGCCTACCGAGTCAAGTTCGGTAGTAATACCTGCTCGATCCAGACCGCTACCCACACCGACCACAATAGGTGTGCCTACTGCACCGAAGGAGACCGGCGTGGATTGAATCATCATGCCCACCACTACCGCCGCTAGCGCCGGGAAGCCAAGGGCCACCATCAGCGGTGCGGCAACGGCTGCTGGCGTACCGAAGCCAGAGGCGCCTTCGATAAAGCAGCCAAAAAGCCAGGCAACGATCAGCGCCTGTACTCGGCGGTCCGGGCTAATGCCTGAAAAGCCGTTACGAATAGCGGTAATACCACCGGAGTGCTTGAGGGTGTTAAGCAGCAGGATGGCGCCAAAGATGATCCATAGAAGACCGGCAGTCTGGATCAAGCCTTGAATAGTCGACGCTGCTACGCGACTAAACGACATATCCCAAGCGGTTAAGCCGATGACAGCGGCGGTCAGGAAGACAATCGGCATCGCTATTTTGGCCGGTATTTTAAACCCGATGAGCAAAACACCGGCCAGCAACAGCGGCAAGAAGGCCAGAAGTGCAAGTATCGTTTCATTCATGGAAGAAACTGCCCCTTGTTATTGATTTGGTATGCTTCGCAATAACCGTCTGGCGGTTATGCCACCAGTCGGGTGTAGATGAAAGATACGTTTAGGCTAACAATATGACTACATTGGAAAATTGGTCTTACCAGTTAAATGTTTGCTTGGAAAGCTTTTAGAGACTAGTTTTTATAAGGTAAGTATTTGTTTTTAATAATTTGTTAGAGAAGAGCGTAGGCTAAGTGTCAAAGCATGCCATTAGACTAATAGACAGTGTCTACAGGCGGCTCTTGCGCCGTAAGTTTCTTAAGCTCATTGTTTGGCTAGGCAGCACTCGCAAGCAACGTTAACGCACTAATTTCTCAACTCTTTTAATCCATTAATTTAGCCATAGTTATACCCTCTATTTTTCAACCAGAAGGCGGTCAGAATGGCTCTAAAACTTTACGATCTATGCGGGCGCAACGAGTGGCTACGTTTTTCACCTTTCTGCTGGCGTGTGCGTATGGCGCTTGCCCATAAAGGCCTAGAATTCACCTCCGTGGCGTGGCGATTCAAAGACAAACAGGCGCTAGCGTTTGCCGACTACGATAAGGTGCCGGTGCTTTGTGATGGAGACCGCGTCGTCACCGATAGCCTCGACATCATGCGCTATTTGGATGAAGCCTATCCCGAGGCGCCCGTGCTGGGCGAAGGAGCCAGCTATCAGCGAGCGCTGCTGTTCAAATATATCGTCGAGCGCAGCGTAAACCCGGCGCTATTCCGAATTATCGCCATGGATTTATTCGCCGCCGTGCATCCTGACGACCAAGACTATTTTCGTAAAACACGCGAGGCGCGTTTTGGCTGCACGCTGGAAGAATTCCACCAGCCTGATCAAGGTAAACAGCAGCTTAAGCAGGCATTAGCGCCGGTTCGAGATATGTTGCGGGTTAGCGCATTTTTAGACGGCAATGCACCCAGCGGCGCAGATTACCTGCTGTTTGGGAGCATGATGTGGGCATATGTGGTATCGACTCAGGAGCTTGTCGCGCCTGATGATCCGGTCAGTGAATGGTTCCAGCGCATGCTGAGTGCGCACAATGGCGTGGCAGGTAAGGCGCTCACCGTTCGCGATTTATAACGCTGGATGGCGGCACCTCATCGGTGCCGCTGTAAGCAATTAGAAAGCATCGATACACTCGTTTGAGAGTGGATCCACGCTTTTTTAAGGAGATGGCAATGATTGATCTGTATTACTGGACAACCCCCAACGGCCACAAAATCTCCATTATGCTCGAGGAAGCCAAGCTGGCGTACCGAGTGAAGCCGATTAACATTGGGCGAGGTGAGCAGTTTGATCCTGAATTTCTCACCATCGCCCCCAATAACCGCATTCCCGCCATCGTGGATCACGCTCCCCAGGACGGCGGTCAGCCGCTAGCGATGTTTGAGTCGGGCGCAATTCTAGAGTACCTCGCTGATAAGAGTGGCCTATTTCTGCCTTCAACAGGGCGCGAACGCTATATCGTGCTGCAGTGGCTTCATTGGCAAATGGGCGGCTTAGGCCCCATGGCAGGGCAGAATCATCACTTTTGCCACTATGCACCGCACAAAATTGAGTACGCGATTGAGCGCTACGTGCGCGAAACCAACCGCCTCTACAGCGTATTGGATCAGCGCCTCGCGCAGCACACCTATGTGGGTGGTGAGGACTACTCGATTGCCGATATGGCGATCTATCCGTGGATCGTGCCGTGGGAAAAACAGCGTCAGACGTTAGAAGAGTTTCCGGACTTGGAGCGCTGGTTTGACATGATCAAAGCGCGGCCAGCGGTGCGGCGCGCCTACGCCTTGGTAGAAGAAGTAAATCCGCAGGCGGGCGTCGAAATGGACGAGCAGGCGCGTAAGCACTTGTTCGGAAACCGTTAGTAGCAAATGGTGATCAGCCTTTTTAACAGCCTGGAAGTGAGCCTGTGCAGGATGATGAAAAATCATGTTGCGCTGCACAAAAAGCACTGCTAGCTTTAAGTACAGCGGAGGCAAAAGCCTTACTAAGAACCGTCTAATCGAGGCGTGTTTATTTGCAAGCTCTCTGGAGGTATTACGATGAATAATGCAACTGATAAGACCAAGCAACAGTTTGAGTCCGTTTTTGTATCACCCATGCGTTCATACACGCTGTCAGCGCTTGATTATTACGATCAGCTGTTCAGCGCTCAATTGGATGCTGCTCGTGCCTACTCTGATATGGCCATCTCACAAGCGCGTACTTGGCTGGATGTGAAAGATGCCGACAGTTTTAAGAAAGCCATGGAAAGCCAGCAGAAAACGGCGAGCGAGTTCATGGAGCGCGTGAAGGGCGATACCGAAAAAGTGACCTCTATTAGCCAAAGCTTTGCTGAAGAAAGCCAGAAGCAGGCAGAAGAGACTACTAAGAACGCGGTAGCTAAAGCCAAGCAATAACGCTTGTTAGCCTGCTTGGCTAGTCTGCATTAGCTAGTGAGTATGAGTTAAAACGTCGGTATAAAACGCTGCGCCTTTTAAAGTCGCGGCGTTTTTTTGTATACATTAAATGGTAGATTTACGCTTTTGAAGCTCGATCGATTAACCGAAAGCGTGCAATACGAATAATTTGCTCAATGGCCGTTTGCCGCTCTGTTGCTAAGTCGTTGTTCAGACGCTCCTCAAAAGCGGCCAAAATTGCATGCCGATCGAGCCCTTTAACCGCAATCACAAAGGGAAAGCCAAACTTCTCCTTATAGGCGGCGTTGAGGCTTTCAAAACGCGCAAATTCTTCCGGGCTGCATTGGTCAAGCCCTGCGCCTGCCTGTTCGCTGGTCGAATCTTGCGTCAACTCACCGGCCAAAGCGGCTTTGCCTGCCAAGTCAGGGTGTGCTTGTATTACCTTAATTTGCTGTTCACTGCTCGCCTGCTGCAACATAAGACCCATTAGTTCGGCCAGGGCGTTCGGGGCGTCATGGGCTTCAGTCAAGCCATGCCGCCAAGCGGCCTCTGCCACCCAGGGCGAATGCTCATAAACATCGCCATAGTGATGGGTCAGCATTTCAAGGCTGCACTGGCTAGGCGCGGGTGAAAGCACTAACGAAGTAGAAGTAGGCACTGAAGTCTCTCCAAAATGAACAGGAATAGGATTACTGTATACAACAAACAGCAGTAACGGTACTCTTTGACCGATAGGTCAGAATAATCAGGCAACGTCATAACAGACAACGTCATAAACAAGGAGTGGCTATGGGACGCTTAACCACCCACGTACTGGACACCGCCAAAGGACAGCCCGGTCATGGCATTACGATTGAGGTGTTTCGCCTTGCCAGCAGTGATCGCGAGCATCTCACTACCGTGACCACCAACAGCGATGGCCGTTGTGATGCGCCCATTCTGGAAGGTGATGCGCTCACTGCAGGGGAGTACGAGCTGGTGTTCCATGCCGGTGACTACCTACGCGCCCAGGGCGTTGAAGCAGCTGAGCCACGCTTTTTAGACGTTATTCCGCTGCGCTTTGGCGTCGCGGACGCCAGCCAGCACTACCATGTGCCGTTGCTTCTCTCTCCTTACGGCTATTCCACCTACCGCGGTAGCTAAGAGGGCTAGGTATGCAGGCATATATTATTGATTTTGTTAACTTGCTGTTGCGCTGGCTACACGTGATTGCGGCTATCGCCTGGATCGGCGAGTCGATTTATTTTGTGATGCTGGATAATAGCCTCCGCTCGCCGAAGGCAGCGGAAGACCGCGAGAAGGGCGTGTTTGGCGAAATGTGGTCGGTGCATGGCGGTGGTTTTTATCACAACCAGAAGTACGCCACCGCGCCTGCCAAGCTACCCAATGATCTGCACTGGTCATTCTGGAAAGCCTACACCACCTGGCTTTCCGGCTTTGCGCTGTTTGTAATTCTCTATATGGTGAATCCGGGGTTCTATCTGGTAAACCCCAACAGCCCCTGGCAGTGGGCCGCCAATCTCACTGGCTGGCAGGCCAACATTCTAGCGCTGGCCTTTTTATTGGGCGGCTGGGTGGTTTACAACGAGCTGTGTAAGCGCATTAGCCCCAATATGGATCGTGATGGCCTGCTTAGCGTCGCGGTTGCCGTAATGATGATCGTGGTGGCCTACCTAAGCACGCAAATGTTCACCGGCCGCGCCGCCTTCCTGCTTACCGGTGCCGTGATGGCGACGGCGATGTCAGCGAACGTCTTCTTCTGGATTATTCCTGGCCAGCGCCGCATGGTAAACGCCATGAAAGCCGGTGATGCACCCAACCCATTGGATGGCAAGCGCGGCAAGCAGCGCTCGGTACATAACACCTACTTTACGCTGCCGGTCGTTTTGCTGATGGTGAGTAATCACTACTCGTTTATCTACTCCCATGAGCTGGCCTGGGTCGTGATGGTGCTGTTTATTTTTGCCGGTGCTTTGATACGGCAGTTCTTTGTCCTGATGCATGCCGGTAAAACCCGGCCAGCGTATCCCGCCTTTGGGGTAGGGCTTATCCTGTTAGCGTTTTGGGTCGCTGCGCCTAGTGCTTCGTCAACGAGTGGCGATACCGACGCTCAAGGGCCAGACCAGGCACAAATCACCGGCCTGATCGAGCAGCACTGTGTGCAGTGCCACGCACGCAATCCGGAGCATGCCGGTTTCTCCGCGCCGCCCGCAGGGTTTGCCTTCGATAGCTGGGATGAAATTCTGGGCCAAAAGACACAGATTCAGCAGGTGGTCGCCAGTCAATATATGCCGTTAGGCAATATGACCAACATGAGTGACGAAGAGCGCGATATCATTGCGGCTTGGGAGGAATGATCAGAGAGGATAGCTATGAGTGATACGCAGGCGCTGGAAAAACGACGCGCTCCCGTTAAAGACACTAAAACTAGTAAAGAGGGCGATGAGCGCCACGAAGCGATTTACCGGTCCATTAGCGATGCGATTGTTGAGCAGCGCTTAAAGCCCGGCGCACGGCTGCGCGAGGATGCGCTGGCAGAGGTGTTTGGCATCAGCCGTACCGGTATTCGTAAAATCTTGCAGCGTTTGGCGCTTGAACAGCTAGTGACCTTAACGCCACGCCGCGGTGCCAGCGTCACCCGCCCCACCGCCGATGAAGCCAAGGACGTATTCGATGCCCGCCAATTAATCGAGTGTGGCTTAATGCCCGATGTAGCGCGGCGCATGGGTGAAAAAGAGGCCGCAG
The DNA here is from genome assembly GCF_031010195.1 of Halomonas sp. SpR8. Classification (GTDB taxonomy): domain Bacteria; phylum Pseudomonadota; class Gammaproteobacteria; order Pseudomonadales; family Halomonadaceae; genus Vreelandella. The sequence continues at coordinate 58,218 of NZ_JAUAMC010000009.1, forward strand.
AGCTACGTGAAATGGCCCGCCAGGAGCGCCAAGCGTTGCGCAGCGGCCAGCAAAGCGTGGCCATTCGGCTATCGGCGGATTTTCATGTGCGCTTGGCACAATTATCAGGCAATGCCACTCTGGCGGAGTTTGTCGAACGGCTCTGCTCGCGCTCATCGCTGATTCTCGCCGTCTACGGCCACCGCGGCCACTTGGGCTGCGAATCCCACGACCATGATGACCTCATCGGCTACCTGGAAACAGGCAACGGCGAACGCGCCAAGGCCTTTATGAGCCGCCACCTAAAAGCGATTGAAGCCTCGCTCTCCATGGTCGAAGAGGAAGAGAACGTACCGGATTTGCAGCAGATATTTGGGGGTTAGGGCGCTAGTTTGTTGTTTTAGCGCTTTACGAACATTTACCACTGAGGATGTCACGCATTGAGCGACTTGTAGCTCGCTACAAATCCCTGGATGAAAACTCAGCTCAGCCATTACGAGGGACGCTTAAGTTGGCCTTTAATTTCTTCCCATGACAGCCCTTGAACTTTGCCAGTCTCAAGCTCATCAAGCCGCTGTTCAGCAAGAGAGAGCCAAGCCTCATCGACCCCCTTCATCGTGCTGAGTTTCAAGGCTAGAAATCAGGCAATGAACAAGCAAAGCCCGATCATTGGCTGAAAGCCTTTTTGTCTCTTGAATGACTTGTTCGAGTCTCATGATCGTGGAGCCTCTTTGCATTAGCAGATTTACGCTTTAATTCTAGCATGCCGTAGGCGGGGGGGGGGCGGCATAAAGCAAAGCACGCGGGCGACGAGCCGCGTAGTGGGTTGGCGCCCTATTGTTAGGTTTAAGGATGTGTCAACTCGACTTCATATAGTTTCCTCTTGGCAGGCAACGTTCCGCCGTTGGTAACAGGGCGGACATTTGACAAGCTCCAAGCCCAGTACCCTGATTCCCAGCCGTTTGAACAAGCAGCTTCTACTTCAGAAGGCTGCCATTCATGAACTTCTTCAACATCTACGATTGCGACAGATCTACCATCAACATCGATGGGGTTATCAGCAGACAGAAACATTGAATTTTCTACGATTAAGAGATTTCGAACCGGTAAGGATTCTGGACGCCACGAGCGAACCTCCAGCGTCTTTTTCCCTGCAGCTATATTGGAGCCATGTGGAGCTACTATTGATAGGGCAAGCATCGAGGTTCCTTTTCCTGCCTAGTCTGGTTAGATTACGGTGCATCAATCTTGTTTATTGTTCCAAGAGAAACCGCAACCAGCTTTTCCTCACCATCTGTTTGGGCATACACCTTACACTCACACGTAGATTGACGTTTTCCTGAGTATAAAACTGTTGCCCTAGCGATCAATCTATCTCCGATCGCGGGCCTAACATAGTTTACTTTGTATTCTGACGTGACACAGTTTCCTAATATTGATGCTCCGGCAAAGGTGATACAGTTATCAGCCAAATAGCTAACGACACCGCCATGCGCAAAACCATTGTTTTGCTTGAGGTCATCTCTAATCTCAAGGCTCAATTCAGCAGTTCCGGCCTCAAAAACTTCCAACTCTGCTCCCACAAGCAGGCTGAAAGATTGCTCCGACAGAATCTCTTTTCCTTTCTCTAACATATTGCTCAATTTTCAGCTCCTTATCGGTACTCCGGCAATCTAACCCCTGAATTAGCCTGCCTCGTCACCGCGAATGTCCATGGCGATACGTGTCAAGTCATTACCGAACTGGTGTCCGCCGTGGCTGATCTCGCGAGTGATTGCCTTGGGGATTTGCGCGGCGTGAAGCGCCAGGTGAGCGAACGGGACGATTTCGTCATCACGGCAATGATAGAAAAATATCCGCGGAATCTGCGCGAGCTTGTCGGCAATTTCGCCCGGTAGCTTTAGGTCATCGAAGTTCCATTGATTGTCGTCCCATGTCGGCGCGGCAAGCACGAACAGGCCACCTATGGAATTGCCAAACTTCTCACCTGACAGATACTGCAACAGAATGGACCCGCCCACTGAGTGCGCTACCAAGATCACTTCCCCCGAGATCTTCGATAATTCTGAAGAGATCTTCCGCCCCCAAACCTCTACGCTCGGATTGGATTCATCCGGCATTCGTGGGTAGCGCACGTCATAGTCTGGGCCAAGCGCGCGCTTCAAAGAGCTTGCGAGCACCTCGTCTTCGGCGTGCGCGCCTTCGCCGCCGCCCTGTATGAAAAGAGCGCAGATGCTCATTTCCGTCCAACCGCACAAATGCAGACATTGCGAATGCGAAAGCTCCCATCGGTCGCCGCGTAACGCCGGAACTCCTGGACCAGCCGGTGCTGGTATTCCGCCTGCCGCATGGGTGACTGATCCGAGAGCAAGGCGGCAACTACGGGGGAAACATCTACGAGATATTGGGTGAAGGCTTCGGTGGATGCAAACTCCAGGGCGACAGTCAACTTCTCAGTACGTACATCGGTAAACCCGGCGCGAGCCATCACGCCTTCTAACGGGTCCTGCGGTGCTTCGGGAGGCGGCTCCGGTCGGGGCGGCGCTGAATGAAAAACCTCTTGGGCAACGGTTATGGTGATGCTAGTGAGGGGGAGTCTTGACGCTTCATCCCAGACCGAAGTGGCAAACGAGCCGTTGGGCGTCAGCATGCGCTCTATCTTGACGAGCAGATTCGGATGATCTGGCAGCGACGTTATTCCCCAGCGACAAAAAATGGCATCAAAGCTGTGGTCTGGAAAATCCAGACGTTCAGCATCGGCTTCGATAAACGCGATATTCGTCAGTCCAGAGGTACTTGCTCTGATCCGAGCGATATCGAGCATCTGCTTCGAGATGTCGGTGGCGACAACCCGCCCGGCAGGCCCGACACGCCTTGCAACTGACAACGCGGGTTCGCCGATGCCCGTCGCGATGTCCAACACCCGCTTGCCAGGTGCAACGTCGGCCAGATCGATCAAGCGATCGTTGACGTGTTGCGCGCCATCTTCGATCGTGCGCCACCACTTTTCCCAACCCGCAGCGACGCGATCCCACTGTTGACGTTGTCGCTCCACGTCATGCTTTGCGTCTGTAGACCCAGTCTTCATGGCTCGGATTGCATCTGCATGTTCAGGCTAACGCCGCAATTAGAATTTTTATTACCACTAAAACTTGCCTTGTATTTTTCTTACGAAAGATTCAACACGTTGTTTTGATGCTCTTTCGCTATTATACAGTGACAACATATTGAACTTGCAGCGTTTTGTACATGCGCCTAGCAGAGCAGTTTTTAGTACCCGTTTTACTGGTTGCCGAAGAACGAACTTATCTACCCACCAAGGTGAACCAAGGGTGGTAATAACTTTTACTTCTTTCAAGTTGTCTAAAAGTGGGGTTATTGTCCCTAAATCATATGCATGATTATATGCATGTCCCGGAGCCCATACTCGATCAAACCACCCTTTTAGAATTGCCGGGAAGCCAAACCACCATGTAGGGAAGACCAGTACCAATGACTCGGCCTGTTTTAATTGCTCAAGTTCATTTTCAAGCAGATCGTCATTAAAATTTTCTTGATAATAACTTTTTCTTTCCTGCTGAGTTAGCGCAGGCTCAAAGTTATTTTTATATAGATCAAGAAGAGTAATTTTATAACCATTTGAGGTTAAATGTTCAACTGTCTGAGCCGCTAAGTAATGGCATAAACTATCCTCTAAAGGGTGTGATACCACAACCAAACACTTCACTAAAACCTCCTTAAATTCTAACGCCGCTCAGTACGCGCGATTACGGAATGGAGGCGGAGCCGCAATGTAGTAACCGTCGCCGTGACTGGCATGGCTAGAAACTATTTGCACGGTCCCTAGCCCTCCGACTTGTATACGATCCAGCCCCGATAGGACTCTGGCTTGATTTCTTCAGTTTCCACTGGCTCAACGGCAACCTTGGACAACCACTGCTCTGGATCAATTTGCTCAAAAGTTTCAGAGCTAACCTTGTACACATACCCCACTTGATCCCAATCGACATCAGTATTCTTTAACACTATACGAGGTGGGCGCTTCGAGGTTTCAACAGAGAAAATTGCCCCGTCGCCTAAGGGACGAAATGAGATGGCGAAGGGGATTGCCAGCTCTCGCTCTGAAACAGCATAAACACCATGCTCGTTATCCGCCACGCCATATCCAACACCCTGCGTCGGATTCAGCAGATCAAGTTTTTTGCGAGTACCATGGTACAGATAATCGGGCTTACCCATAGCTCAACTCGTTTCTAACAGTTTATTCATGCGCATGCGCGTAAACATCCCAGACCACTTTTTTAAATTGCGAATAAACACATATTGTATTCTTTCAACTCATTGTTTTTAATAAAAATAAGCCCTCGTCACATGAACCTACCAGAAAAACACGCACTACAGATCGAAAATAGCTCATTTCGCTGAATTCTGATACCGCAAAATACGTTGCTTGGTAGCGCCATGGGAAGGAGTTGACAGGTTTCAAACTGACCTCGCCAGCCCGCACCTAAAAAAAGCGCCATCGTTTTTACCGATGGCGCTTTTATGATTTTATAATCAGTTAGTTACGGCGCGCTAGTCTACTGCTAAGCCAACGCAGGCGCAGTCTTAAACTGCTTCATCAAGCCGTAGTAGAACAGCCCGCCCAAGCCTGCACCGATCAGCCAGCCGTAGCCGCCAAGCGTGGATAGGGCGGGTACTAACATAGTAGAAAGCGAGAAAAGCGCCGCCACGCCAAAAGCGATAAGCGCGCGGGTGTTCCAGCCGTTTACGTAGTAATAGGCGCCGCCCGGTGCTGATGAGAACAGCTCCTGCATGTTTAGGTGCTGGCGCTTAATCAGGTAGTAGTCGACCACGATAATGCCGTAGAAGGGTGCGACGATGGCCCCCAGCGCATTTACAAAGCCGGGAACGCCGATCTGGCTGATGACTGAAAGCCATAGCGCGCCGACAAAGAATGCAATCACTGCGGTAATCAGGCCTCCCATCTTAAAGCTGATTTTGCTGGGAAACAGGTTGGCCAGGTCGTAAGCGGGGGGAATAAAGTTGGCGACCAGGTTGATACCCACCGTGGCGGCAAAGAAGGTGAGGGCGGCGATAATGGTCAGCGGCAGTGAATCTACTCGCTCAACGATATCGGCGGGGTTGGTCAGCGCCTCGCCAAACAGCACCAGGGTGCCCGCGGTAATAATCAGCGCGATAAACGAGAAGAACGCCACGTTAAGCGGCAAGCCCAGCAGGTTGCCCAGCTTCATCTGGCGCTCGGTTTTCACAAAGCGGGTGAAGTCACCGAAGTTGATTACCACCGCCGCGAAATAGGCCACCATGGTGCCGACAATCGCCATAAAGGCCGCGAGTGAGCTGCCGCTGCTTTCACCGTCGCCGCTAAAAATGGTGCCAATGGCGGGGATTAGCTCGCTGCCCGCCTGATACCAAACAATGACCATCAGCACCAGCATCACCACGTAGACCATCGGGCCTGCCCAGTTGAGGAAGTGCTTAATGCGCTCAATGCCTTGCCAGAAGATCGCAATCTGAAACAGCCACACGATCACAAATGACACCCAGGCGACGCCGGAAAGCCCCAGGAAGGTGCCGCCATCGCCCGCGCCAACGAAGGCGGTAATCAGCAGGGTGACGGCGGTGGAGGCGAAGTAGGTCTGCACGCCATACCAAAAAATCCCCACGATAGCGCGCAGCATCGCGGGCAGGTTGGCGCCGCGCACGCCCATACTGGCACGCACCATCACCGGAAACGGAATGCCGTATTTAACGCTGGGTTTACCGGTCAGGTTAACCAAGCACATCACGATCACACCGGCCAGGATAATCGCCGCCATCACCGCCCAGCCATTCAGGCGATAGGTTAAAAACAGCGAGGCCGCCAGGGTGTAGCCAAATAGGCTCTGGATGTCGTTAGACCAGACGTTAAAAATTTCAAACGCACCCCAGTAACGATCCTGGGGTTTCAGCGGGGCCAGATCCTCGTTATACAGTGTGGGATCGATGTGCTTGATATCCAGGTCGCTCACGTCGTTGCTCTCTTTCATCGTATTGGCTCGCAGGTTGGCAAATGGAGTTACTGGCTAAAGCGCTGGCAGGGAGCCCAGTACTTCATGAGCAGGTAGTAGCTAACGCCTGCGGGAATCAGGCTGGCGTACCACGAGATCGCCGAGAAAGAGAGCGCCGCCGCAATACCGATCGCGGTGGCGATAAACGCGGCTAGGTTGACGCCTTGGTAGGGGCCGTTGGCGTCGTATAGCTTGTCGATATCCAGCGTGCGGCGGCGAATGACGTAATAATCCACCACCAGAATGGCGAAGATCGGGCCTAGAAAGGCGGAGTAGGTCTGCACAAATAGCTGCAGGCCCGCCGCAGAGCCCGGCTGCACCAGCTTCCAGGGGAAGGTGGCGAAAGCCAGTAGCCCCACGATCACTGTGGCGACAGAGAACTTGATCTTAAAGACGTCCATTAGCACGTAAGTCGGCGGCACCACGTTGTTGAGTACGTTGGTGGTCACCTGGGCAAAGGCGATGAAGAGCAGGGTGGTCATCAATAACGGGGTGTTATCCACCGCGTTGGCAAATACCTGGATAGGATCGGCGGTGCCGGTGGCCTCGGACACCATATAGCCAATCAAGCCCATAAACAGCGTGCAGGGCAGAATCGACATGGCGTAAATAGTGGTCAGCAGGCTCTGGGCGGTGCCTTTTTTATGTTCGCGGGAGTAATCGCTGACGTTGAGCATCATGGTGCTGTAGATGCCCAAGAACAGCATGGTGGCGCCCCAGAAGGGCATGCCCCAGGAGCCTTCCATGGTTAGCAGGCTGGCAGAAAGCTCATCGCCATAGCGCTGAACTGTGGCGTAGAACATATACATCAACGAGGCGAGGATAAAGGCGCTGCCGATATTCTCTAACCACTTGATGCCCTGAAAGCCCATTACCGATAGGCCGATTTGCAGAAACTGAAAGGTAATAAAGTAGAAGATAAGGTTGTCGAAGCCGAATAGCGTGGCCGACACCATGTTGAGTGCCCCGGCGCCAATCCAGCTTTGAAAGCCGTACCACACCACCGCAGGCACGGCGCGAACCAAGCCGGGTAGACGCGTGCCGGTAAAGCCAAAGGCGCTGCGCGCCTGCACCATAAACGGGATGCCGTATTTGTAGCCTGCGGCCCCGTTAATAGCCAGCGCTATGCCGATCACAAAGCAACCAATGGCGATGGCCAGGGTGGCTTGTAACAGGTTTAAGGTGCCGACCACGCTTGAGCCCATGGCGAAGGTGCCAATGGAAACGCAGCCGCCAAACCAGGCCAAAAAGTAGGAGCCGCGCCCCATAATTCGGGTGTGTTGAGGGGCTAGGCTCTCAGCCCCTAGTGCTTTTGATCCGGCATCGGATCGTTCTTCTGACGTAAGAGCTGAGGTTGAGCTCATGATGTCGTCCTCGCAAGATTATCGGTTTTATTAACCCCCGGTTTTAATCGGGGAACGCTTGCGGCGTGGCGTGCTATTGGACGTTCGTGTTTCTTAATCTTTTGTTATTAAATATTTTTCTGAGCCATTGCTTTTTAGAGTGTTGATGACTTAAGCGGTAGCGAAAGGTCTGAAAGCCCAGAAAACTTGCCAGTGAAGGTTTTTGGCCGGGGATAGTCAAGATCACCGTGCTTGCTGGTATACAGCCCTAAACCGACCAGCGACTCCGCCAGTTTCAGCGCGGCGGTTACACCTTCTACCACCGGCAGGCCGACTTCGCGGCTGATCTCTTGGGTCAAATTCGCCATGCCGCCGCAGCCTAAAACGATGGCGCCGATGCCGTCTTCATTCCGGGCGCGGCAGCACTCTTCAACGATGCGGGTAAACGCCGCCTCGGGGTGGTGCTCAAGATTGAGAACCGGAATTTCCGCGGCACGTATGCGCCGGCAGTGGTGGCTAAAGCCGTACTGCTGAAGCAAGTGCTCGGCGATAATGCCAGTGCGGCCCAGCGTGGTGACAATGGAAAAGCGGGTGCTCACCAACGTGGCAAGATGAAACGCCGCTTCGGCAATGCCAATCACCGGCGCGCGGGTGAGTTCGCGGGCAGCGAGCAGGCCGGGATCGCCGAAACAGGCCACTATATAAGCATCGATGCCGCCTTCGCGTTCGCCTTTAAGCACCTCTTCGGCAACTCCCACCGCACTGATCGCTTCATCAAAATGGCTTTCAATAGAAACGGGGCCCGCGTCAGGCTGTGAAGCGCTAACGGTCGTTCCTGCGGCTGCCTGCTGCTGTGCGGCCTGACCCATAGCAGCGGTCATGGAAGCCGTGGTGTTCGGGTTAATAATGCGTATATGCACGTTAAAGAATCCGTATGTAAACAATATAAATTTTCTTGTATACAAAAATAGGGCGGTTTCTAGCCTTACGCAAGCCTCTTGACGTGAATAGACGATAAAAATGTCGCTATAAAAGTTTGACCAATTGTTCAGGATTCAACGGCTTAACGATTTTTTAACTTAGAAACGCTATGAGTGTCAGGGGATTAGCGTCCGGCTGCGTTGCGGTTCGTTATTAATCTCGCTATTTTGTATACAAATAATTTTCTGTAATGCTGGGCTGCTTATTCGCCAGTGACGAGCCGGAAATAGGTATACCGGGAATAGGCATGCTGGAAATCGATATAAAGGGAGCTAGCTATGTCGTCATCCGCTAAGGGCCACTACCCACGCGACTTAATCGGCTACGGGCGCAACCCGCCCCACGCCAATTGGCCCGGCAAGGCGAAAATTGCCGTTCAGTTCGTGCTCAACTACGAGGAGGGCGGCGAGAACTGCGTACTGCATGGCGACTCGGGCTCCGAGCAGTTTCTATCGGAAATTATCGGCGCACCGGCTTATCCCGACCGCCATCTAAGCATGGAGTCGATTTACGAGTACGGCTCCCGCGCCGGGGTATGGCGCATTCTGCGCGAGTTTGAGAAGCGTGATTTGCCGCTCACAGTGTTTGGCGTGGCCATGGCGCTGGAGCGCAATCCGGATGTTGCCATGGCATTTAAAGAGCTGGGCCACGAGATCGCCTGCCACGGCTACCGCTGGATTCACTATCAGGAAGTGCCTGAGCACGTTGAACGCGAACACCTTCAGCAGGCCATGGAGATTTTTCAGCGCCTTTACGGGGAGAAACCCCAGGGTTGGTATACCGGCCGCGACAGCCCCAATACCCGGCGTTTAGTGTTGGATGAGGGCGGTTTCCTTTACGATAGCGACTACTACGGCGATGACTTGCCTTTCTGGACGCAGGTGACCGATAGTCAGGGCAGTGATCACAACCACCTGATTGTGCCTTACACCCTGGACAGCAACGATATGCGCTTTGCCGCGCCGCAAGGTTTTAACACCGCTGATCACTTCTTTACCTACCTGCGCGATGCCTTTGATGTGCTTTACGCGGAAGGTGAAGAGGCACCGAAGATGCTCTCCATCGGTATGCATTGCCGCTTGCTAGGGCGGCCAGGGCGTTTTCGCGCGCTACAGCGCTTTTTGGATTACATCGAAACCCACGACCGCGTTTGGGTGGCCCGGCGGGTCGATATCGCCCGCCACTGGGCGGAGCACCACCCGCCCTCAACCCGCTAAATTAAGTAGCTCAATAGGATGTTATGACGCCGCATATCGGACAGCGTATTACCGCCCAGTTTGACGCGCTAACTGCCCAGGAGCAGCGGGTGGCGAGCTTTATCCTCGATCACTTTGATGATCTGGCGGTGTACAGTGCCGCTGATTTGGCGCGCTTGACCGGGGTCTCCAAATCGACGGTCAGCCGCCTGTTCAAACGGCTGGGGTTTGAGAGCTACCGCACGGTTAAAGACCACGCCCGCCAGCTGCGCAACCTCGGTGTGCCGTTGGTGATCGATGCCAACGCCATGCAGGATGAGGCGGGGGCGCCGTTTCAGCGCCATTTACAGCGCGAGCAGGAAAACCTGCAGCGCTGCTTAAACGGTATTGCCGCGGATCAGTTTGCCGCCTTGGTAGAGCGCCTGGATAGTGCGCGGCATGTGGTCGTGATCGGGTTTCGGAACAGCTACCCGTTAGCGCTGCATTTTCGCCAGCAGTTGATTCAGGCGCGCACCCAGGTGCGGGTGGTTCCCCACCCAAATCAGTCATTAGCGGAAGAGATCGTCGATTTAACCGAGCAGGATGTAGTGGTGCTGTTTGGCTTTCGCCGCCGCCCGGCGGCATTTGCTTCGCTAATTGATGCCCTTGAGCGCTCGCCTGCCAAGGTAGCCTTACTGGCTGACCCCACCGCAGTCAATTTCGCCTCACAGGTAACGTGGTTTTTTGAAACACCACTGGAAAGCCTCTCCGCCTTCGATAGCTACGCCGCCGCCAATAGCTTAATCTGCCTGATTGCTAACGGCGTGTTGCATCGGCGCTTGGCAAAAGGCCGAGAGCGGATCAGCGCGATTAGCGATGTGTATGCTGATCTTAGTGAGCTGGAAGCGCCCACCATGAGCGTTGATTGGAGTGCGCAGTAGGCTGCCTTGCTGCCTAACATGGTGCATTTCTTTGTTCTGATGGGTTAGAGCTGCACCAATACGCTGCGCTTATTTCTATTCAAACTCTCCTCCCGATGCGGTTTCAACTGCGTTGCGGCTAAGTGTGCCCGCTAAGCGGCTGTTATAAAAAACCTTAGTGACTTCTGGTATCGCAATTGCTTTTGGTGATCATGTGAAACGAAAGTTTCTTTGTTAGATCTTATGCAACAAAACTTTCATTCGCTTTGCTTCCATTGCCAAGACCACTACTGCTAATTATCCAGCGAATTGTCTCTAGCAAAACCAAGAGTTTGCAGAACATACGCCTGCCAGGAGAGCTTTATGAAATCGTTATCGCATCGTTTCCGTAACTCCCTTACCCGTCGCTTCAAATGCCTGCAGTCCAGCGTTTTAGCGACGGGGCTGAGTGCCGCCGTCGCCATTGGGGCATTTACTACCAGCCCCGGCGTTCAGGCGGATGCCCTTGAGGATATCGAATCCCGCGGCACCATTCGGATTGCCGTACCCCAGGATTTTCCGCCCTTTGGTTCGGTGGGTACCGACCTGCAGCCGCGTGGCTACGATATTGATATGGCCCAATACCTTGCTGACGAAATGGGCGTTAAGTTAGAGCTGATCCCCGTTACCAGTGCCAACCGGATTCCCTATTTACAGACCGGCCAGGCGGATTTGGTGATCTCCAGCCTGGGTAAGAATCCGGAACGCGAAGCGGCGATTGACTTTTCTGATGCCTACGCACCGTTCTTTTTAGGTGTGTTCAGCGCTGATGCCGATGAAAGTGTCGAAGGCCCGGATGGCTTAGCGGATAAAACCATCGGTGTCACCCGTGGCGCCGTTGAGGATATGGAGCTTTCCGAGATTGCCCCAGACTCCACCACTGTTCAGCGCTTTGAAGATAACGCCACCACCATCTCCGCGTTTCTGTCTGGCCAGGTTGATTACGTGGCTACCGGTAACGTCGTCGCCGCCGAGATCGCCGAGCGCAATAGCGACCGCGCGCCTTCACTGGTGTATCAGTTGAAAGATTCACCCTGCTACGTGGGCATGAACAAGAACGAGCCCGCGCTGATGGAAGAGGTCAACCGCCTGATTGCCCAGGGGCTGGAGGATGGCACTCTGAATGAGCTGTCCCAGCGTTGGTTTAGCGCCGATCTGCCTGAAAACTTCGGTAGCTGAGGTTCATTATGGGGCCAACACTCGATTTTCTTACCCTGTTGCCCTACGTCAGTGAGCTACTCAAAGGTCTCACCACCACGGTCATTTTGACCGTGGTGACCACTTTGACGGGGCTCGCACTGGCGGTGGCAGTCGCGTATTTACGTGTAAACGCGCAACCATGGGTGCGTTGGGGGCTAGGCGGTTACGTCGAATTGACCCGCAACACACCGTTTATCGTGCAACTGTTCTTTATCTTCTTTGGGCTACCGGGGCTTGGCATTAAAATCGATGCCATCACTGCGGCCTTTATTGCCATGACCCTTAACCTAGCCGCTTACAGTGCCGAGATATTACGCGCTGGTATTAGCGCCACGGCAAAAGGCCAACTGGAGGCCGGACGGGCGCTGGGCATGACCACGCTGCAAAGCTATCGCCATGTGGTGCTGGTGCCCGCTTTTGCGCGGGTTTATCCGGCCCTGATCAGCCAGTCGATTATTGTAATGCTGGGTTCGGCGGTGGTGTCGCAGATTTCGGTATTTGATCTGACCTACGCGGCTAACTTTATCCAGTCGCGCAACTTCCGCAGCTTTGAAGTCTACCTGCTGATCACGCTGGTCTATCTGCTTCTCGCCTTTGGTATGCGGCGCAGCTTTATGCTGGTGGGCAAGCGCGTATTCGCCTATCAGCAAGGAGAACAACGATGATTGAGTTCACCTTCTGGGACATTCTGCGCAACCTGCTACTGGCGGCTCGCTGGACGGTGGTGCTGTCGCTAATTGCTTTTGTAGGCGGGGCGACGGTGGGGCTGCTGTTGACCTTTATGCGTCTCTCCAGCAACCGCTGGCTGCAGCGCTTAACGGCACTCTATGTTGACTTGTTCCAAGGCACGCCGCTGCTGATGCAGCTGTTTCTGATCTTCTTTGGCGCCGCCGCCATGGGGTATCCGATTTCTGCCTGGCTGGCCGCCTCTATTGCACTCACCCTGTTTACCAGTGCGTTTCTGTGTGACATCTGGCGCGGCTGCTTGGAAGCGGTGGCTAAAGGGCAGTGGCACGCGGCGCGGGTGCTGGGCATGAACTACTTCCAGACCATGCGCCATGTGATTCTGCCCCAGGCGCTGCGGCTTTCGATTCCGCCCACGGTGGGTTTTTCGGTACAGGTCATTAAAGGCACGGCGCTGGCCTCCATTATTGGCTTTGTCGAGCTGACCAAGGCGGGCACCATGCTTAATAACGCCACCTTTGAACCCTTCACCATCTTTGCCCTTGTGGCTCTGCTTTACTTCGCGCTGTGCTACCCCCTTTCCTGCTACGCGCGCTATCTGGAGAAAAAGCTCTATGACGCTGGTTTACGTTGATAACGTGCATAAAGCCTTTGGCAATCTGGAAGTGCTTAAAGGCATTAACCTTTCGGTCGCACAGGGCGAAGTCGTAGCGATTATTGGTCGCAGCGGTTCGGGTAAAAGTACCCTACTGCGCTGCCTGAATCAGCTGGAAAAACACGACAGCGGCCAGATCACCATCGCCGATAAGCAGCTGGATGCGGCGTCAATGTCGCCCAAAGAGTTGAGCGAAAACGTCGGCATGGTGTTTCAAAGTTTTAATTTGTTTCCCCATAAAACCGTGGGTGAGAATGTCTGCTTGGCGCCGCTGGTGGTGCGCGGCGAGGCCAAGGCAGAGGTTGAGAAAATCGCTCGGGAAGTGCTCGAGAAAGTGGGCCTCTCGGATAAGTACGATGCTTACCCGGCGCAGCTTTCCGGTGGTCAGCAGCAACGGGTGGCGATCGCCCGGGCGCTGGCGATGCGGCCCAAAGTGATGCTTTGTGATGAAGTGACCTCGGCGCTTGATCCTGAACTGGTGGGTGAAGTGCTGCGGGTGTTGGAAGCCTTGGCAAAAGAGGGTATGACGCTGATTCTGGTGACCCACGAGATGAGCTTTGCCCGTGATGTGGCCGACAGGGTGGTGTTTATGCACCAGGGGCGCATCCATGAAGAGGGCGCCCCCTGTGAGCTGTTCAGCAATCCGCAAACGCCGGAGCTAAAGCAGTTTATCTCTGCCGTGCTTTAGTCGATTCAGTTCTAGCCGGTCCACTGTGTTGCCTGGGCGAAGATAAGAAAGCCCAGGGCAATCACGATCCATACGCAAAAAAGTGGGAAGAAGAATTTGACCCACTTTTGCCATGGCACGCCTGCAAGCGCCAGCGTTGCCATAAAGTAGCCTGAGGTCGGGTAGAGAATATTGCCGATGCCATCCCCCAACTGGTATGCCAACACGGCCGTTTGGCGAGTCACGCCAAGAATGTCGGAAAGCGGTGCCATTAGCGGCATGGTGACAAGCGCTTGGCCGCTACCGGAAGGAACAATGAAATTGAAGCCCAACTGGGCGAAGAACATGCCAATAGCCGATAGCAGTGTGGGCAGCTCCCCCACGAGATTGCCCAGCCCAAACACCAGCGTATCCATTATCTGGCCATCTTCCAGCATTACGGCCACGCCCCGGGCGACGCCTGCGATCATGGCGCCGACTAATACATCGCGGAAACCCTGATTGAAGCCAGAACATATCTCGTCTGTATCGAGGCCCGCGATAAGGCCCACCACAATGCCCATAATGATAAATAGGCCCGCCATCTCCATCATGAACCAGCCTTGTTGCAGCACGCCATAAACGAGTACTGCAAAGAAGGCGAGCGTTGCGACAGCGGCCAGCTTTTGGCGAGCGTTGGCAATTAAGGCGGGGCTATTATCAGCGTGTTGGTAGAGCGTGCGTTTTTCGGATTCGCCCTGGTCGCGGCTCAATAGGCTGAATGAGGGCGCTTGGCGCACCCGGCGGGCGTAACGCATGACGAAAAAAATCGCCACAGCCAGCATGACAATAAACGCCATAATACGCAGCCCATAACCGGAGTAGAGAGGTAGGTCTGAAAGTTGTTGCCCAAGCCCGGTATTAATGGGGTTGAGTACACCCGTCGTGAAGCCAACCGTGGTGGCGCAAAGTGCTACTGCCGCAGCCGTGACAGAATCAAAGCGCAAAGCAATCATCAGCGGCAGGATGACCGGCACATAGACCAGCGCCAACTCTTGGGTACCGATCACGGTCGCTATCAGCGCGAATACTGTCATCAAAACGGGAATGGTGAGCAGACTCTGGCGCGCAAAGCGGCGCGTTAACTTATCCACACCGATTTCAATAATGCCGGTGCGTCTTAGAACCATGAACATGCCGCCAATCATAAAGGTGAAAAAGACGACTTCTCCGGCACTCATCAAGCCATTGGGTATCGCCAGCATAAAGTCGACGATGCCAACCGGTGACGAAGCGATTTGCTCATAAGAGTTTGGGTCGATAGTGATACGCCCGTTCGGGCCAGGCACACGTTCGAACTGCCCCGCAGGCACAAAATGCGTTGCTATTGCGGCCAGGGCGATAAAGATAAACAGAACCGCGTAGATGTCAGGGATCCGACACCAGCTTTTTTTAGGCGGTGGGGTATCCGGAGAGGGCGAAGAGGATGTGTGTTGTGACATGTTGTGCCTCGCGTTTTAGAGCCGCCATCAAGGAGGGTTGTTGTTATCAATAGCTGACCTTAGCAATGCCTAGCGGGTGTATTTCTAGCCGAGATTGCTGTTTTTGGACAAGCTTGTATGATCTTAAAATTATGAAACGAAAGTTGCTAGATAAGTTACTCTTGGGAGGAGTGTTTCACAAGGCCTGTGCATGCGCTTTCTAAAAGTGCTGCTAAAGATCGCTTTATTGTGCTTCACAAATCTTGTATACAAGATATATGCCGTCTGTTTTTATTACGTTCTATAGGTTAAAAAAATGCCAGCTAACTACTATGCCCCTACCGGCGGGCATCCGCCGCAAACACAGATAACCGCCGATCGTGCCGTATTTACCGAAGCCTACGCGCTAATCCCCAAAGGCGTGATGCGCGATATCGTCACCAGTAATCTACCGTTTTGGGAAGGTACTCGACTATGGGTGCTGGCGCGGCCGCTGTCGGGGTTTGCCGAGACGTTCTCTCAGTACATTATGGAAGTTCAGCCCCAGGGCGGTAGCGATAAGCCCGAGCCAGACTCCCAAGCCGAAGGCGTACTGTTTATTGTAGAGGGTGAGTTAACGCTTACCCTCGCTGGTGAGCGTCACTCTCTGCAGCCCGGTGGCTATGCGTTTATTCCCCCTGGCAGCGACTGGCAGGTGCGCAATGAATCTAATGCGGCGGTACGTTTTCACTGGGTGCGCAAGGCGTATGAGTTTGTCGAAGGGCTTGAAGTGCCAGAGGCATTCGTCACCAACGAGCAGGACATTGCGGCTATCGAAATGCCCGGCACCGAAGGGCGCTGGGCCACCACGCGCTTTGTTGACCCTGCGGACGTTCGGCACGACATGCACGTTAATATTGTGACCTTTCAGCCCGGTGGCGTGATCCCTTTTGATGAGACCCATGTCATGGAGCACGGCTTGTACGTGCTTGAAGGCAAAGCCGTTTACCACTTAAATCAAAACTGGGTCGAAGTAGAAGCGGGAGACTTTATGTGGCTGCGCGCCTTCTGCCCCCAAGCCTGCTACGCCGCTGGCCCAAGTCCGTTTCGGTATTTGTTGTATAAAGACGTTAACCGCCATGCTTCTCTCAAACTGTCATCTCGCTAAGGAGCTGTAATGCTGGAACTCAAAGCTGAGCCGTTAACAGCCGAGGCCTTTGCCCCTTTTGGCAATGTGATTGATGCGCGTACCTCTGAGTCGTTTCCTATCAACGCTGGGCGCACCCAGCGCCATCACGATCTGGCGAAGGTAGAAACCCTGGGTGACAACCCCCGCACGCTGATTAATATCTTCGTTAGCCAACCGATCACGCTACCACTGGAACTGACGTTCCTAGAGCGACATCCTTATGGCAGTCAGGCATTTATGCCGCTGCATCAGGAGCGCTTTATTGTGGTGGTGGCGCCGCAAGGTGAGCATATTAACCCTGATGACGTGCGTGCTTTTGTGACCGATGGCCGCCAAGGGGTGAATTATCATGCGGGCACCTGGCACGCGGTTCAGTCAGTGCTGGAGCGTGAAGGCGAGTTTTTGGTGGTTGACCGGGGCGGTGATGGCAATAATTGCGATGAGTTTCCCATGACCATTACCGTGATGTTGTAATAATACGCACATTTCGTGATGCAGTGCTGTCATATAGATGGCGTTAAACTGATAAGCTAGGGTGGATAAGTAAAGTCGCTCTGCAACGTTGGTTTAAAGAGTCACTCCACGAAAGAGCCACCCCCGAAAGAGTCTCTAGACGTTAAAAAGAGCCACTACACGTTAATTTACAAGGTTGGAATAATATGAACGCACTACACTTCTCTTCGATCCGTCGTACCAAAATTGTCGCCACCCTTGGCCCCGCCAGCGACCGTGAAGGCGTTTTGGAAGCCATGCTCGCGGCGGGTGTGGATGTGGTGCGTCTCAATTTCTCCCACGGTACTGCCGATGATCACCGCCGCCGCTTAACCGAAGTGCGTGAAATCGCCGCCAAACTGGGCCGTAGCGTCGCAGCACTGGGCGACTTGCAAGGCCCCAAGATCCGTATCGCGCGGTTTAGAGATGGCGCCGTGGTGCTCAAAGAGGGGCAGCCGTTTATTCTCGATATGCAACTTGATGGTGACGCGGGCGACATCCACCAAGTGGGCTGCGACTACAAAACCCTCTCGCAAGACGTGGCCGCCGGTGACCGCCTGTTGCTGGATGACGGGCGCTTAGTGCTAGATGTCGCTCGTGTTGAAGGCCAGCAGGTGCACACTACCGTGGTCGTGGGCGGTAAGCTCTCTAACCATAAAGGCATCAACAAGCAGGGCGGCGGGCTTTCTGCCCCGGCACTGACCGACAAAGATAAAGAAGACCTTAAAACCGCTGTCGAGATCGGCGTCGACTATCTCGCCATTTCATTCCCGCGTCATGCCGAAGACATGCTCGAAGCGCGTCGCTTGCTGGGCGAGGCGGGCAAGGAAATTGGCTTGGTCGCCAAGGTTGAGCGCGCCGAGGCGGTCGCAGATGACGCTACTCTGGACGGTATCATTGAAGCCTCTGAGGCGGTGATGGTGGCGAGGGGCGATTTGGGCGTTGAGATTGGCGATGCCAAGTTGGTCGGCGTTCAGAAGCGTATGATCAAACGCGCCCGCACGCTGAATCGCGCGGTAATTACCGCCACGCAAATGATGGAAAGCATGATTTCCGCACCGCTACCCACTCGCGCCGAAGTGTTCGACGTAGCCAACGCGGTGCTGGATGGCAGCGATGCGGTCATGCTTTCGGCGGAAACGGCGGCGGGTGACTATCCGGTAGAAACCGTGGAGGCGATGTCGCGTGTTTGCTTGGGCGCTGAGCGTGAGAAATCCGCTCAGGAGTCCGGCCACCGTATTCATGAGGGCTTTACCCGCCCGGATGAAACCATCGCGCTTTCGGCGATGTACGCCGCCAACCATATGACTGGCGTCACCGCGATTGCCTGTATGACCTCTTCTGGTTATACACCGCTGATTGCCTCACGCATTAGCTCTGGCTTGCCGATTGTAGGTTTGGCGCACAACCCCATTGCCCAGCGCCGCATGGCGCTTTATCGCGGCGTTGTCTCGCTGCCGTTCGATACCTCTGATATGACACCCACCGAGCTAAATGATCAAGCGCTTAAGCTGCTGGTGAAGATGGGGATCTCTAACGTCGGTGGCTATGTGATTCTTACCCGCGGCGACCACATGAATGCGCATGGCGGCACCAATACCATGAAGGTGATGGAGATTACTGACGAGCATGCTGAAAGCTAAATTAGCGCATGGGCTGCTAACCTGTTTGCTACTGATAAGCGCCCCAGCGACAGCGGGGGCGCCTATCGTTGCGGCGGCTTCTGATCTACAGTTCGCACTCACTGAAGCCGCGGAGCAGTTTGAGCAGGAAACAGGTAGCACACTGCGGCTAAATTTTGGCTCGTCGGGTAACTTCCGCCGCCAAATTGCCCAAGGCGCGCCATTTGAGCTGTATCTCTCTGCTGACGAGCGCTACGTTCAGGCGCTATATGAAGAGGGCCACACCAAGGACGAAGGCGTTATCTACGCCATTGGCCGTTTAGTATGGCTGCAGAGTGCAGGACGCGATGATTTACCTGATGAGGATGCGCCGCTTGCGGCGGTAAAAGCCGCACTGGAAGCGCACGCTAGCGGCACCTCTGGGCGAATCGCCCTGGCCAATCCTGAACACGCGCCTTACGGCGTGGCGGCGCAGGAGGCGCTTGAACATGCCGGGCTTTGGGAGCAAACCGAGCCGTTGCGGGTATTAGGCGAAAACGTCTCCCAGGCGGCGCAGTTTGCACTTTCCGACGATGCTCGCGGCGGATTAGTCGCTTACTCCTTGGCATTAGCTCCCGCGCTGAGTGATCGAAGTGAGTACGTACTTATCCCTGAAGCTTGGCATAGCCCGCTACGCCAACGCATGGTGTTAACTAATCGAGCGGGAGAGGTCGCTAGCGATTTCTATCATTGGCTGCAGCAAGACGAAGGGCAAGCCATTCTGCGTCGCTACGGCTTTAGCGCCGAATAATGGCTGGCTTGTAATGGACGGCTCGTAATGGACGGTTCGTAATGGACGGTACGTAATGGATGGTTCGTAAAGGGTGACGCTTAATGGCAGGGTCTTAATGGTGGGGTCTTAATGGATTGGTCTGCGCTTTCGGTCTCACTTCGCCTTGCGGGGTTTACCTGCCTGATGCTTATCCCTATCGCTATCTGGCTAGGCCGCGCTTTGGCCTATGCGCGTTTTCGTGGCAAAGGATTGTGCGAAGCACTCATCGCATTACCGTTAGTATTACCGCCTACTGTGCTGGGCTTTTATCTACTGCTTAGCTTTGGTCGCGACGCGCCGGTGGGCTCTTTTTGGGCAGAAATAACCGGTAGCGGGCTGAATTTTACCTTTAGTGGAATTTTAATAGCCTCCCTTATCGCCAATCTGCCGTTTGCCGTTCAGCCGATTCAGCGCGCCTTTGAACACGTGCCCCATAACCTACGCGAAGCGGCCTGGTGCAGCGGTTTGAGCCCCTGGCAAACGTTGCTGCGCATTGAGTTACCGCTGGTATGGCCAGGCATTATGTCGGCGGCGGCGCTCACCTTTGCCCACACGTTGGGCGAGTTCGGCGTCATCTTGATGGTCGGTGGCGCGATTGACGGCGAAACCCGCACCCTTGCTATTGCGATTTATGACCGCGTTCAAGCCTTCGATGAACAGGGGGCGGCGCAGATGTCGGCACTGCTATTGTTGGTATCCTTTATTACCTTAGGGCTCGTTTATGGGCTGTCTGGGCGCAGGCGGTGGGCGCGTGGTTGATTCGCTAATGGGGCTAGCGCCAGGGCGCGCTTCAGGGCTGGGCGTTGCGGTCAATCAAACAGGGCCGATTCCGCTGGACGCTAAATTTACTTGCCAGCCCGGTGAGCTGCTGGCGTTGGTAGGGCCTTCCGGCAGCGGAAAAACTACGCTGCTGCGCACCATCGCCGGGCTTTATCGCCCCCAAAGCGGGCAAGTAGTGTGTGCTGGTGACGTTTGGTTTGACGCTGAACGTAAGCACTCACTTTCGCCGCAGAATAGGCAAGTAGGCATAGTGTTTCAGGACTATGCGCTGTTTCCCCACCTAACCGCGTTAGAAAATATTCAGCTCCCTCTACGCCATTTACCGCAACCACAACGCCGTGACCAAGCGGAACATTGGCTTGCCAAGGTGCGGCTGCAAGGGCTGGGAAAGCGCTACCCGAACGCGCTATCCGGTGGCCAGCAGCAGCGGGTAGCGCTGGCACGGGCGTTGGCCCGTGACCCCAAAGTGCTGCTGCTCGATGAGCCGTTTTCTGCGGTGGACCAAGTGACTAGGCGGCGCTTGCAGCGCGAGCTGGCGCTACTGCGCCAACA
The DNA here is from genome assembly GCF_031010195.1 of Halomonas sp. SpR8. Taxonomy (GTDB): domain Bacteria; phylum Pseudomonadota; class Gammaproteobacteria; order Pseudomonadales; family Halomonadaceae; genus Vreelandella. The sequence continues at coordinate 78,817 of NZ_JAUAMC010000009.1, forward strand.
AATTGAAATTCCTATTGTGCTGGTAACCCACGACTTGGAAGAGGCAACCGCGCTGGCGGATCAAATCTGTGTGTTGCATAACGGTGTAAGCCTTCAGCAAGCCGCTCCCGAAACGCTGTTTAGACGCCCCGCTTCGCCTCTGATTGCTCGCTTGTTAGATCGGCACAACCTGTTTGAAGGCGTCGTTGTTGACGTAAAGGGCCAACTGCGGCTGCAATGGGGGGAAACTCACTTGGAAGTTGCCGAGGGGCTCATCAACCTATCGCAAGGGGAAACGGTGGCCTGGTATCTGCCGCCGTCGGATATTGTGCTCCATCGCCGTGACCGCCCTTCATACGGCGAACGGGAGAATCCGCTGGCTGCCACGGTGGAAGAGTTAGTGGTGCTTGGGGGTATTACGTCAGTTTCACTGCGCGTCAATCATGGCGATATGTTACGTTTCGATATCGCCACTCATGCTGCCCGGCGCAATCAGTTAACCCGCGGTGCAGTGGTCAACGTGTCGTTACTGGCTAAAGGGATTCACCTTTTGCCAGGCCACCAAGTTCGCGCAGATGCGCATGATAAAAGGAAGTAAGCATGGATCCCACGCGTCGCACGCTGCTTAAAGCATCGTTACTGTTACCTCTGGCGGCGCTGCTGCCGATGTCGCTTCTCAGCTCGTTTGCGTGGGGGCAGGCGTCAACGAAAGAGATGCAGACGCTGGCGCTGGCTATTCATAGTGAGGGTGGCCCACATCGATTAGAGGTTGAAGTTGCAGAAACGACTGCCCAGCGCCAGCGTGGCTTGATGGAGCGTGAGAGCTTGCCAGAAGAGCGGGGCATGCTGTTTCGCTTTGAAAGAGAGCAGTCGGCCAATAATGCTTTTTGGATGTATCGCACGTTGATTCCCCTCGATATTGCCTTTATCGATGGCGACGGGCGAATCGTGGCGATTAATACCATGCCGCCCTGCGAGTCTTCGTCGCCGAGTGACTGTCCCTCTTACCCGGCCGGAGCGGCGTACCATTCAGCATTAGAAGCCAACGGCGGCTACTTTGCCGAACGTGGCATTAAAGTGGGCGACTGCGTTTCGATCCCCGATGAAGCCGGTTTCTGCCAACCTAGGAATTAAGCGGGGTTGATGCAGACGGTCATTGCAAACGCTGCGCGATCTCTCGCCACAGCGCGGCGTAGGCGCGGCCGCCACGGCTGCTGCGGGCGAAATGCCCGACCGGGGCGCGCTCGATACCCATGCGCTCGACCTCACTAGCGTTGGGCACAGTCGTCGAAAGGCGCCTCGGCCAGCGTTCACTGAGGCTCTCCATTACCTCTCGGTGCAGGGTCTTGCGGCGGTCGGCGAGGGTCACGAACGGCCAGATCGGGCAGGCGTGGTCGACCGCGTCGAGATGACTATCCAGTTGCTCGAGGGTGCGCAACGATAGGGTAGTCGGAACCACCGGCACCAGCAGGGCATTGACGCTGGAGAATATCTGCTCGGCGAGCGCTGACAGACTTGGCGGACAGTCGAGTATCACCAGGTCGTAGCTGTCCATCACCGGCTTGAGAATCTTGCGCAGTCGACAGGGCTTGCGGGTTTCCAGCGACGCTTCCAGATCGCGCGAGCCCAGCGCCGCAGGCAGCAGGTCGAGCCCCTCAATATCAGTCTCACGGATCGCCCGATCGAGATCGGCCTTGCCCCTGACCAGTTTGTCGACGCCACCGCGCACTTTGGGTTTGCTGCGCAGATAGAAGGTGGTGGCGGCCTGGGGGTCGAGATCCCACAGCAGCACTCGCCTGCCGTCGCGTGCCGCCTCGGCGGCGAGATTGACGGCGGAGGCGGTCTTGCCCACGCCGCCCTTGATACTGTAAAGCGCCAGCATCTGCATGGAAAACTCCCGGCTCGGTGAAGGCCTAGTCTAACCGATGGTCCCTCGAGGAGATGTGACGTTTCGATGACAGGCCTGCGAGTCCTCGTTACCGAGTGACTGTCCCTCTTATCCGACGGGTACAGCTTATCATTCAGCGCTAGAGGTCCGCGGCGGCTACTTGGCTGAGTGCGGCATCAAAGTGGTTAACTGCGCGCAGATTAAGCAGGCTTTGGGCGGCGGCGGAACTTGAGCACGATGAGAGCGATCCCCGCGACCACTAAGCCGCCACCCACTAGCTTGTGCATGCCAAGACTGTCGCCCATTAGCAGTGCGCCGAGGCCGACTGCCAATACGGGCACAAGTAGCGTCATGGGGACCACGCGATTAACCGGGTGGCGGCGCAATAGCGCGTACCAAATCCCGTAGGCGACAATCGACGACATGACTGCGGTGTAAATCATCGCTCCCCAGCCTAGCCAACCTGCCTGCTGCATCGCCTGCCACTGGCCGCTCTCAAACAGCCATGAACCCAGTGCTACCTGGGGCACCGCAAACAGTGCCATCCAGCCTGCCAGTGCCATTGGCGCAATCGGCGGGCCGCGCTTGATCAATAGTTGCGATATTGCCCAGCCCATGGCACTACACAAAAGAATCATCAGCGGCAGTGGTGAAGGTAACGTTGGCCCACCCGCCAGCACGACGACCCCGGCAAAAGAGAGCAGCAGCCCGACGATACGTTTGGGACCTAGTTTCTCTTTCAGAAAGATCACCGCTAACAGCGTCGCGAAAGGCGTGCCCATCTGCACTAAAAGCGCGCCAGTACCCGCCTCTGCATGCTCTAAACCAATAAACAGCAGAGCGAAATGCAGGCTGCCGAAAGTGATGGATAACAGCAGCAAAAACGGCAGTTGTGCCCTCGCCACCGGGTAGAAGGGCACCAATAGCACTGCCACTAGCATAAAACGCAGCGTGGTCATCAATAGCGGTGGCAGCTCCGCCACGCCGACCTTGATGACAATGATATTCAGCGCCCAAATGGCGATCACAAACAGGCCGAGCAGGAAATCGCGTAGTGGCACGTTGATGTCCGTAGGTAGAGGGAAACGATAGCCATTGTACCAGTTTGGCTGACGGCAAAAATAATAGTGGAATGAGTTGCTGTTAAGCGTTGCTACTTTTTAATACCAAAGTATTATTTTTTCTTTAATAGTCAATATATTGTTTATAATCAATAGATTGTGAGTTTATTTATGTGAGTGTTAGGTCCTGTTTGACATCTTAAAAATGGTAAAAAAGGCTACTGACTTGCACATTGAGTCGAGATGTTCTAAAAAAATGTAACCGATTACATTTTTGCATCGGCGCTTTCACAACTTATAACAATCCAACAACAACGAGGTGGATATGGATACCCCGCGACGCTTAAAACGCATGAGTTCACATGCTCTATTGGCTGCCAGTGCTATGACGCTGTCAGCGCTAAGTACACCTGTTTTTGCCCAAGCGCAAGACAACTCAGTAGAGCTACCCATCGCCGTTCAAATGTACACGCTGCGCGATTTTGGCAGCTTGGAGGAGCAGCTAGCCGCCGTGAATAGGGCGGGCATTTCGGCGATTGAAACGGTTGGCACCCAGCAAGTGACGGCTGAGGAGCTCAATGCATTGTTAGAAGAGCACTCGCTTGAAGTGATCTCAAGCCATGTGCAACTGGATGATCTGCGCAATCGCTTAGACGAAACGGTGGCCTTTAATCAGGCGGTAGGTAACGACACCTTAACGGTGCCTTATCTGGCCGAGGATGCACGCCCCGACGATGCAGAAGGCTGGCAGGCACTGGGTGAAGAGCTCGGTGATATTGCCGCTGAACTAGACGCCGAAGGGTTGCGCTTGGCGTATCACAACCATGATTTTGAAATGGAAGTGTACGGGGATAAAACCGCCTTGGAGCATCTGTTTGATGCGGCTGGATCTGATCTATTGGCGGAATTAGATATCGCCTGGGTCGCGCGGGGTGGGTTTGACCCGGTCGAGTATGTAACGCGCTTTGATGGGCAGCTGTTTGCCGTACACGCTAAAGATAACGCGCCAGAAGGCACTGCTGAAGATGAGGGTGGGTTCGCCACGCTCGGCGCAGGCGTGCTGGATTGGGACGCGATACTGCCTGCTGTCGAAGCCACTGATGTTGAATGGTATATCATCGAACACGACATGCCGCTAGACGCTGAAGCGGTGATTACAGAAGGAAATAGCTTCCTAGTGGAGAAATTGGCAGCGCTTCGAGAAGAGTAATGCACGCAAGGCCATCTCATTTAGATGACAAACGCGAGGATGCTTTATGAAGCGCTACCTTATTGATCGGCGCAGCCTGCTGCGCCACTCCGTTACAGGTGCTATCGGTCTGGCTGCACTACCGCATCTTGGGTCTAAAGCCCTAGCTGACGACACGCCTGAACCGCGGGCTTTAAAGGGCAATATCCACCATTCTGTCGCCCGCTGGACATTCGACTTTCTGTCCTTGGAAGCGCTGTGCCAACTTTCAAATGAGTTAGGCATTAAGGCGATTGATCTGGTCGGCCCGCAGGAGTGGCCTGTACTTCAGCGCTATGGGCTCGACTCCTCCATGTGTAATGGCGCCGAGCTGAGTCTTGAGGATGGTTGGGGAGATGCTCGCTTTCATGCAGAGCTGATTGAGCGCTATCGCAACCATATCGATCTGGTCAGCCAAGCGGGTTACACCAACTTAATCTGCTTTAGCGGTAATGCCCGGGGCATGAGCCCCGAGCAAGGTCTAGACAATGCTGAAGAGGGTTTAAAGCAGGTGATCGCCCATGCGGAGTCAAAGGGCGTGGTGCTGCAAATGGAGCTGTTCAACAGCAAAATCGACCACCCCGATTACCTTTGCGATAACTCTGCCTGGGGCATTGAGCTTTGCCGCCGCCTCGATTCACCCAACTTCAAACTGCTATACGACATCTACCACATGCAGATTAGTGAAGGGGATGTCATTCGCACTATTCGCGAAAACCATCCGTTTTTCGGCCATTACCATACGGCCGGTGTGCCGGGGCGGCATGAAATAGACGCCACCCAAGAGCTCAACTATCCCGCGATTTGTCGCGCTATTCGAGATACCGGCTTTAAGGGCTATCTCGCCCAAGAATTTCTCCCTGACCGGACTAGTCAACAGGCAAAAATAGAGTCACTGCGGGCGGCTATTCAGCTCTGCGATGTGTGATTCGATTTCAATAACAACACAGTAAGGAAGATGACCATGCCAGATAATCACTACGATGCCATCGTGGTTGGTTCAGGTATTAGCGGCGGTTGGGCTGCTAAAGAACTCACCGAGAAAGGCTTAAAAGTATTACTGCTTGAGCGTGGGCGCAATATTGAGCACGTGAAGGATTACCACAATGCCAATAAAGAGGCGTGGGATTATCCTCACCGCAATGAGCCAACCCAGGAAATGATCGCCAAGCACCCGGTGCTCAGGCGCGACTATCCCCTCAATGAAGCCACCATGGGCATGTGGGCGGACGAACAGGCCAATCCCTATGTAGAAGAGAAGCGCTTTGACTGGTTTCGCGGTTACCACGTAGGCGGGCGCTCACTGCTGTGGGGGCGGCAAAGCTACCGGTTAAGCCCAATGGATTTTGAGGCCAATCAGCGTGAAGGCATTGCCATTGATTGGCCGATTCGCTACGAAGATATTGCTCCGTGGTACGACTATGTGGAGCGCTTTGCCGGTATTGCGGGGACCCAGGAAGGGCTGGATATTCTTCCCGATGGCGAGTTCCTACCGCCGATACCGCTTAACTGTGTGGAAAAAGATGCCGCCAAGCGTATTAAAGAGGCCTTTGGAGGAGAGCGTCATCTTATCCACAGCCGGGTGGCCAATATTACTCAGCCAAAACCGGAGCAGAATCGCGTCAACTGCCAATACCGCAATAAGTGTTGGCTGGGTTGCCCCTATGGCGCCTATTTCAGCACCCAGTCCGCCACGCTGCCTGCGGCGGTAGCCACCGGCAATCTAACCCTGCGGCCTTTCTCGATTGTCAGCCAGGTGCTATACGACAAAGACCGCCAACGGGCACGGGGCGTTGAGGTGATTGATGCCGAAACTCATGAAGTCCACGAGTACACGGCTGACGTCGTATTTCTTAACGCCTCGACCTTCAATACCACCTGGATTCTGATGAACTCCGCCACCGATGTCTGGGAAGGCGGCTTGGGCAGTAGTAGCGGAGAACTGGGCCACAACGTCATGGATCACCACTTTCGCTGCGGAGCCAGCGGCGAAGTGGAAGGCTATCTGGATAAATACTATTTTGGACGTCGCCCCGCAGGCTTTTACATCCCGCGTTTTCGCAATGTAGGCGATGAGCAGCGGAGCTACGTGCGGGGGTTTGGTTATCAAGGCGCGGCGAGCCGCCAGGGCTGGGATCGCGAGATTGCCGAGCTCAATATCGGCGCGGATTTAAAGCAAGCACTCACCCAGCCAGGGGGTTGGACGATCGGCATGACGGGCTTCGGCGAAATGCTGCCCGACCACGATAACCGTATCTCTCTGGATTACAGCGTTCGCGATAAGTGGGGGCTACCGGTGCTGTCGATTGATGTTGAGCTCAAGCAAAACGAGCGCGATATGCGTCGAGACATGGTTCAGGATGCGGTTGATCTGCTTGAAGCCGCTGGCGTGAAAAACGTCAAAGGCGAAGTAGGCGATTACGCGCCGGGCATGGGCATCCATGAAATGGGCACTGCACGGATGGGCCGCGACCCGAAAACGTCCGTGCTCAATAGCCACAACCAGGTGTGGGATGCCCCCAATGTTTTCGTGACGGATGGTGCCTGCATGACGTCATCCTCTTGCGTGAATCCATCTTTGACCTACATGGCACTTACCGCTCGGGCGGTGGATTATGCCGTGGAAGAGCTTAAGCGGGGGAACCTGTCATGAATCGTCGTGAGTTACTCAAAATGATCGCGCTGACTACCGGGACGGCGATGATCGGCGGTAAATCGCTGTTTGCTTTTAGTGATACTAGACAATCAGACCATCCACTGAGCAACCAAGATGTGCAGCGACTGGACGAACTGGCCGAAACTATTCTGCCTAGAACTGATACCCCTGGCGCTAAGGATGCAGGCGTTGGGGAGTTCATAGCGACGTTCGTCAGTGACTGCTATGCACCCTCGGAAAGAGAAGTGTTCTATTTTGGTTTAGCGCAGCTTGAGGCGCGCAGCCGAGCAGCTTATGAGCGCGACTTTATGGCGTTAAGTAATCAACAGCGTTTAGAACTGGTAACCGAATTGGACCGTGAAGCGATGGCGCACGCCGAGCAACAGGCCCGCAAACAGCCAACCTCCGCCGAAGCACTGGCGGCGGAAACCCAGACCGCTCAAAACCAAACGGCTGAGGCCCAAGCATCCCCGGAGCAAGCAGATCGCGAGGAAACACTGCCGCACTACTTCACCATGATGAAGCAGCTAACGCTGTTCGGCTTCTTCACTTCTGAAGTCGGCGCGACGGAAGTCTTGCGCTACGAAGCGGTGCCAGGCCGCTACGATGGCTGTGCGCCTTACAACGGCGAGCCTGCCTGGGCAACCTAGTCATTATGAAAACAGTGGTGCCAAATGATTTATCGCCTATTGTTGGCGGTCGACGTTGGCACCGCGTTTAGGCTGCAGCTATCCCTTCGATACCTCCATCGACTTAGCTTATAGACGAAAACTGTAAAGCTGGGTGCGTTGTTGCGACTACTCGAAGGGATAACCCTGGCTAATTGAATAAATATAATTGTAGTAACAACAATAAAAGGAGTAAGGCGTAATGTATCAAAGGCTCTCTCTTAGAGGCTTTCTTGTTGTCAGTGCTACGGCTTTTAGTAGTACTTCGAGTATGGCCCAAATTGTTTATGAAGATGAATCGCAAAAGCTCACTTTTGGAGGGGATGTTGAGCTAGATATTAATGCTCAGAATACCCATTCAGGTGAAAACCCTATTTTTTTTGAGGGTGATATTGATCGTGGTGATGAATTTGATCAAACCGGTCGTATATTACTCGATGTCAGTGGTGAACGCCGCAGTCCTACTAACAACTATGCGCGATTTAAAGTACAGCCACTGATTCAGACTAACGGTGACTTTGGTGTCGATGATGCATGGTTAGCAATCGGTAGCTCCCAAAACCTTGAAATTAAGATTGGTCGCTTCGAAGCTTTCGATCTGTTCCCGTTAGGACAAGATGTATTTGTTGGTTTCAGTGGAGATACTTCAGATAGCCTCTACCGCGATGGCCAAGGTTATGTTTATCAAGCTAAGGAGGGACGCGGAAGAGGAGGCGACTCTGGTCAAGTAATGGTTAGCAAACGCAGCGGTAATCTTTACGGTGAAGTGTCCACTCTCTTTGGAGACCGTACAGACCTGTTTGATACCGATACTTATCATGGCTATCGCATTGATCCTGATGGGGAAGTTAAGGACTCCTTTATTGTGCGCCCGGTTATTGCTTGGTCTCCAGGACCTTGGACACTGGCAGCAGGGCTTGAAGCCAATCTGGTAAATGATGCCGTTGTCGATGAACGTGGCGCCGATATTAGTAACCGTACAGGCTATGGGACACGGCTCTCTTATAACCAAGGCGACTGGCAATTGAATACCAATCTAGCGTATTTGGACGCTTATGAAGAGACAAATCTAACCCTGGGCTTTAACGCGTTATGGCGAGGTTTTGGCGTTGGCTATATACATGCACGTAATGAAATTGACGATGTTAAACCGATTAACGGAGAAGAGGTGGTTTTTAGCACGCCTGGACGCTATGACATCGATACTTTGTATACCTCTTATCACTTCGCGGATGTGCTGAATATTGAAGATTTAAGTATCTACCTTGGCGCCTACTTTGGCCGTATTGATCATCACCAAATTGATAATCTAGATGATGCGGATCGTTATGGTGGAAGGATGCGTTTTAAATATCTGTTCTGAAATGTTTGATTATTTTTGACTTATAAGGAAAATCACCATGCGTTTAACCACACAACTAATTTTTACGGCTTGTAGTGGACTGATAGCAGTCCCTTTAATGGCAAATGAAGGCTCAATTGAAGATGAACTGAGTCCTCAAGAGCAGGCTGCCAAAACAGAAGTATGGGAGCCAGTGCCTGCTACCGTTTCGGTGCCAGAGACTGGCGCTCCCTCTGATGCAGTCGTGCTATTCGATGGCACTAACCTAGACGCCTGGGAAGGCGCAGAGGGCGGCCCAGCCGAGTGGCACGTGGAAGAGGGCGCCATGACGGTGAGCCGTGGCGCGGGAGGCATCCGCACGCGTCAGGATTTCTGTGATGTGCAGCTCTACCTGGAGTGGCGAGCGCCGTCGGATATCGAAGGCATGGAGGGGCAGGATCGCGGCAATAGTGGCATATTTCTACAAGAGCGGTATGAAATCCAGGTGTTGGACTCCTACGACAACCCGACGTATCCCAACGGTCAGGCGGCATCCATCTACAAACAGCATATTCCGCTGGTCAACGCATCACGCCCGCCGGGGGAGTGGCAGAGCTATAACATTCTCTATACCGCGCCACGCTTTGATGATGAGGGAGCTCTTGAAAGCTCTGCCTATATCACCGTGCTGCATAACGGTGTAGTAGTTCAGCACCATGCCGAAGTACAAGGCACTACCGAGTGGATCGGCGAACCCAACTACGATGAAGGCCACGGCTGCGCGCCCATTTATCTGCAGGATCACGATGCCGCCGTTAGCTTTCGCAATATATGGGTGAGGGAGCTGTAGGAGGGCGTTTTACTCCATCGCTTAAAAGCCCAGCCTGCTGATGCTATAAAGCATCGTCAGGCTGGGCTTTTTTCATACTTTATACCCTTATAGTTCAGGCTTAGCCGTTACACTTTTATCGTCTTTAAAGGTGAGGAAGAACAGCACCAGCACCGCGACAGCAAATGCCGCTGGGAACATCCAGATGCCCTGCCAGTCGTGGGCGCCGTTGGTGGAGAAGTGGTCGGTAATCTGACCAGCGACCCAGAAGCCTATTAGCATGCCTACCCCGTAAGTGGCCAGTGTGATCATGCCTTGGGCAGAGCTTTTGAATTTTTCACCTGCACGGGCATCGGTGTAAATCTGCCCGGTCACAAAGAAGAAGTCGTAGCAGACCCCATGCAGGGCAATGCCGATCAGGAGCATAAACACCATCTCGTCGGCGTTACCGAACGCAAACAGGGCATAGCGCAGCGCCCAGGCGAGCATGCCGATCAACAAGGTTTTCTTGATACCAAAGCGATGAATAAATACCGGTAGCAGCAGCATAAACAACACTTCCGATACCTGGCCCAAGGTCATTTTGCCGGTAGGGTTGGTAACGCCGATCTCGGCCAGAAAGGGGTTAGCGTTTTGGTAATAAAACGCCAACGGAATGCAGATCAAGATAGAGGCAATAAAGAAGATGGCGTAGTTGCGATCTTTCAGCAGCGCCAGCGCATCGAGCCCTAACACTTCTTTTAAACCCACCGGGCCGTCTGCTTTAGGCGGTGTCGCGGGCAGGCTAAAGCTGTACAGGCCAAGGGCTAAAGAGGCGATAGCGCACATCAGGAAGGTGTTACGCAGCATGCCATCAGCAATGCCTTGGGATGAGTCCCAGGCGAATAAGTAGCTGATACCCAGGCCGGCGATTATCCAGCCAATGGTTCCCCATACGCGGATTTTGGCAAACTCCTGGCCAGGGTCGCTCATTTGGCGGAAGGAGACCGAGTTCACCAGCGCCAGGGTAGGCATATAGACAATCATGTACATCAGCACCAGCGGGTAAAAGGTGCTGAAATCGCTGGCCGTATAGAGGCCGTACATTAGCGCTGCGCCTGCTAAGTGCAGCACCGCGAGAATGCGTTCAGCATTAAAATATCGGTCAGCGATCAAGCCGATAATAAAGGGAGCGATGATGGCGCCCCATGATTGGGTAGAGAAAGCCATGCCAATTTGGCCACCGCTGGCGCTGAGGTTGTTGGCCAGGAAAGTGCCCAGGGTGACAAACCAGCCGCCCCAGATAAAGAACTGTAAAAACATCATGATACTGAGTCGTGTGCGTATCATAGCCATGACGTGATCCTTTGTTGTGGTTGTGGTTGTGGTTGTGGTTGCTACTGTGGTCGTGATTGCTGTCTTGATTTAAAACAATCAATTAGCGGTGTGGAGGAAGACCGAGAATTCGTCGGTTGCGAGAAGGGCTGGCAGCAACACCGGCAAAGTCGTCAAAGGCGCGACCGGCAGGTTGAATTAGGTGCGCCTCGATAAAAGCCGCTCCTTCTGCAGCGCCTTGTGCGGCGTCCTTAATACAACACTCCCACTCAAGCACTGCCCAGCCATCGAACCCGTACTGGGTTAGCCGACTAAAAATCCCGCTGAAATCCACCTGCCCATCGCCTAATGAACGGAAGCGGCCGGGGCGTTCTACCCAGCCCTGGTAACCGCCATAAACCCCGCTGCGGCCATTGGGGTTAAATTCGGCGTCTTTAACGTGGAACATGCCAATACGCGCGTGATAGCGGTCGATAAAATCGAGATAATCCAACTGCTGGAGCAGTAAGTGGCTGGGATCAAAAAGAATTTTCGCCCGTGGATGGTGGTTCACCGCGGCCAGAAAGCGCTCGAAAGAGGCGCCGTCGTGCAGGTCTTCGCCGGGGTGGATTTCAAAGCACAGGTCAACGCCAGCTTTGTCAAAGGCGTCCAGAATGGGCCGCCATCGCCGGGCCAGTTCGCTGAAGCCTTCTTCGACTAGCCCCTCAGGACGTTGGGGCCAGGGGTAAACAAAGGGCCACAGCAGTGCGCCGGAAAACGTCCCGTGGGCGTTTAGGCCCAGCCGTTGGCTCGCTTTAGCCGCTAGGGTTAGCTGTTCGATGGCCCACTCGGTGCGCGCTTGAGGGTTGCCGTGCAATTCGGCGGGGGCGAAATCATCGAATAAGTCGTCGCAAGAGGGATGGACGGCGACCAATTGCCCCTGTAAGTGGGTAGAGAGTTCGCTGATCACAACGCCGGCCTTTTCGCAGCGGGCGTTTAGCTCATCGCAGTAAGTCTGGCTTTCAGCGGCCCGGCGTAAGTCGATAAAACGATCATCCGTTGTAGGTAGCTGAATGGCTTGATAACCCTGTTCAGCCGCCCAGCGGGCGATGCCGTCGAGGCTATCGAAAGGCGCTTCGTCGTCGATAAATTGGGCCAGGAAAATGGCCGGCCCGCGGATGCCTTGATGGGTGTTTGGCATGATTAAGCTCCAGGCAGTTCAGTGGCGGGCAGCGGCGTCCATTTCTGTTCGCTTTGGGCGCTGGTGGTGACGGCTTCGATAAACGCCATACCGCGTAGCCCGGAGGCCATGCCGGGAACACCCTCAACGTCGCCTTGGTGGCCCTGATAAATCGCCTGGGCAAAGTCGCGGTAGAGGTTGCCGAGTGCTTCCAGATAGCCTTCGGGGTGGCCGCCGGGTAGGCGCAGGCGCTGCATTGCGCTGGGTAAAAGGTCGGGTTGGTCGATGCCCGCACGGAGCGTGCGCATGGGGGCTTGAAGTGGGCGGTAGAACAGGGTGTTGGGTTCCATCTGGTGCCACTCCAGTGCTCCTTTGTCGCCGTAGATGCGTATTTTGAGCGCGTTCTCTTCACCGCTGCAGACCTGGCTGGCCACCAGGGTGCCGCTGGCGCCTTGGTCGGTGCGCATCAGTACATCGCCATCATCGTCCAACTGGCGGCCTTCGGCGTGGCTGGCAAGGGAGGCACACAGCTCGCTAATCCGATGCCCGGAGATAAACTCGGCAAGGCCAAAGGCGTGAGTGCCAATATCGGCCATGCAACCACTGATACCAGCGAGCGCAGGGTCGGTGCGCCAGGCGGCCTGTTTATTACCCTGCTGTTCTAAACGTTCACCTAGCCAGCCCTGGGGGTACTCAACATGAATTTTGCGGACTCTACCTATTTGCCCAGCGCTGACCATTTCCTTGGCTTGCCAGACCATGGGGTAGCCTAAGTAGGTATGCGCCAGACCATAGAGACAGCCGCTGGCTTGCCAGCTTTCTGCTAAGCGCTGGGCTTCGCGTAATGACACCCCTGCAGGCTTTTCGCAGAAGACGTGAAAGCCTGCCTGCATCGCCGCCTCGGCGATGGGCACGTGAAGGTGATTAGGCGTTGCGATCACCAATAGCTGCATGCGCTCTTCTGCGGGAAGTTGCTGCTCACTAGCCAGTAGCTGCTGCCAGTCGGCGTAAATACGCTCGTCGGGTAGGTGGCACGCTTCGCCGGTCAGTTGGTTGTTATCCGCTGAACGGCTAAAGGCCCCACACACTAGCTCGCAGGCGTCGTCAAGGCGTGCGGCTAAGCGGTGAACCTGGCCTATAAAGGCCCCTTGCCCGCCGCCGATCATGCCGATGCGGGTACGTGATTGCTCGGGTCGCGGCATAGGTAGGCTCCTGTTTTAAATATTACGTTTGTTTATATGCGCGGTTGTTGAAACTGTTCTTAACAGGGTTGTTAAAACCGTTATTAAAGCTGTTCGTAAAACCGTTCTTAAAAAGCAATGTAACCGGTTACATTAAGGTTGAAATTAGGCCGTCATGCTGTGAGCGTCAATGCGACAAAGGTCTATCGGTGTTGAAAAAGTGTCGTTAAATAGCGCGCTGAGTTTAACGCTGGGATGCGTTAAGCTGAGATAAATAGTGCCGCGCAATCATCTGCCAACGGCGATTAAATAACGTTAAGAGAGTCCATGACCAATATACGTAAGGTCGCCGAGTTGGCGGGGGTGTCGGTAGCGACAGTGTCGAGGGCGTTGAAGTCGCCGGATATCGTCTCACCCGTGACCCGTGAAAAAGTGCTCAAGGCGGTTGATCAAGCGGGCTATAAGCCTAACTTGATGGCGGTGCAGTTTCGTTCTCAACGCACTTATAACCTGGTGGTTTTGGTGCCTACCATTGCCAACACTTTCTTCGCGCGGGTCATCAGCGGCATTCAGGAAGCTGCCCAAGAGCGTGGCTATGGCGTACTGCTTTGCAATACGCTTGGCAATGAGGCGATGGAAACTCAATACGCCAGCTTAGTGAGTACACGCCAGGCGGATGGTGTGGTTCAGTTACGCGCTTTCAATCCGTTTTCTGACAATGCCTTTCCCGCCGGGGCGGCATTGCCCATGATCAATGCCTGTGAGGTGCTGGACGACGCGCCATGTCCTACCGTCAAACTGGATAACCGCGCGGCGGCGCGTGAGGTCACCGAGCACTTGATCGCCTTGGGGCATCGGCGAATAGGCATGATAAAGGGCCCACGGCGCAGCCCGTTAACCCGCGACCGCCAATTGGGGTATCAGGATGCGTTGAGCGCGGCGGGTATTGCCTTGGATGAGCGCTTGTTGTGCCCTGGCGATTTCACCCCTCTTGCGGGTTATCAGGCGGCTGAAACGCTTATCGCGTTAACAGAGCGACCCACTGCCATTTTCTGTGAAAGTGATGAGATGGCGATAGGCGCAATGAGTCGTATCAAAGAATCGGGACTAAGCGTTCCGAAGGATATTTCGGTGGCAGGTTTTGACGATATAGCGTTCGCTTCTTACACCGATCCGCCATTGACCACCATTGCTCAACCGGCGGAAGCGTTTGGGCGAGAAGCCGTCGCGATGTTGATTGACGTGCTGGAGGGCCAAAAGGTCGAAAATCTGGTGATGCCTTACACCCTGCTAACCAGGGCGAGTACTGCACCGTGCCAACTTTAGGCGTCTTTCTTTCGTGCGCTAAGTGCATACAATAAGTGAGGCTTTATCAAAAAGCCTCACAGCTACTATCCACGCATACTACCCAACGCACATCATAAAAATAGCTAAAAAAGGATCTACCATGACGCTGACACGCTCAATAGCTCACATCACCGCTGGCTTGGCCGGTGCGGCACTGCTGACTGCCTCCCTTTCTGCCCAGGCACGCGAACTCTCGGTTTCTACCGTTCTGTCTGACGCTTTCCCCTGGGGGCAGGCGGCGGAGAAGTGGGCCGAACTGGTGGAAGAGCGCAGCGGCGGTGAACTCACGCTGCGGGTTTACCCCAACTCTCAACTGGTTTCCGGCGACCAGACCCGTGAATTTTCCGCTATGCGCTCCGGGTTGATCGACGCCGCGGTGGGTTCGACCATCAACTGGTCGCCCCAGGTGCCGGAACTTAACCTGTTCTCTTTACCTTTCTTCATTCCCGACGAAGTCGCGGTGGATGCGGTCACCGGTGGGGAAGCGGGTGAACTGGTGTTTGAAGCCATCGAATCCCGCGGCGTTATTCCGCTGGCGTGGGGTGAAAATGGCTTTCGCCAGGTCTCTAACTCTCGTGGGCCGATTAGTCAGCCGGATGACTTGGACGGCCTAAAAATCCGCGTTGTCGGCTCGCCGTTGTTTCAGGATACCTTCTCGGCACTGGGTGCTGACCCGACGCAAATGAGTTGGACGGATGCCCAGCCCGCGCTGACCACCGGTGCGGTAGACGGTCAGGAAAACCCTCTTTCGGTGTTTGATGTGGCGCGCATCGATCAGGTCGGTCAGGAACACTTAACGCTCTGGAACTACATGAATGACCCGCTGATTTTTGCGGTCAATCAGCAGGTCTGGCAAACATTAAGCGAAGAGCAGCAAACCATGCTGCGCGAAACTGCTGTAGAAGCCGGAGAGTGGGAAATTGCCATGACCCGGGAAGAGGAGAGTGAGCGTCTAGCGGCTATTCAAGAGCGCGGCGTGACCGTCACTGAGTTGACCGATGAGCAGTACCAAGCCTTTGTTGAAGCTACCCAGTCCGTTTACGAAAAATGGGCGCCGCGGATTGGTGAAGAGGTGATCGAGGCCGCGCAAGCTGCCATCGATGCTCGCTAACTACCTTTGATGTTGTCACTCCCGGCCTTATAGGGCTGGGAGTTTTTTTGCTGTGAGGCTGCCATGAAAGGCTTTCCTGATGCGCGCCCTGAACGCTGGCTGGGCGCGCTGGCATTAATCATTATTTCGTTGATTAGTTTAGGCAATGTGATTACGCGTTACTTAACCGGCGGCTCTTTTTCGTTCACTGAGGAGTTTTCCGTATTTCTACTTGTGGTGCTGACCTTTGCGGGCGCTTCCGTGGCACTGCGGCGTAACCGGCATATTCGCATTGGTTTTCTGGAGCGCGTATTGCCCGCTCAGTACCGTCGTGCTTTGATTCTTTTTCAAGCGCTCTGCGGCGCCATCGTACTGGGATTGATCACCTGGTACGGCGGTAAGTTAGCCTGGCAAGAGTATCAGTGGGAGTCGCTTTCGCCAGGGCTTGGCCTGCCCCAGTGGTGGTATTTAGTCTGGCTGCCGGTGCTTTCCGCGGCCATGTTCTGGCGCCTGTTCCAGCAAACCGCTGACCGTTTGACGGGGAGGCTCACTGATGAGCCCTGATGTGTGGATGATTCTGGCCTTTGCGGGGCTGCTGATTGCGGGTGTGCCGGTGGCGTTTTCATTGGCGCTTTCTGGGGCAGTGGGCATCGTGCTGGGTTTGTCGCCGGATATGCTGGCCACGATGGGTACCAATACCTACAACAGCATCGCCAAGTATCCGTTAATCGCGATTCCGCTGTTTATTTTAACCGGGCTTATTTTTGAGCGTTCAGGCGTGGCACTGCGTTTAGTGCGTTTCGCCCAAGCGCTGATTGGCCCACGCCACGGTGGTTTGGCCTTGGTCGCGGTGCTGGTGTGCATGATTATGGGCGGCATGAGCGGTTCGGGCCCCGCGGATGCGGCGGCGGTGGCGATGGTGATGCTGCCGAGTATGACCAAAGCCGGCTACCCCAAGCCATTTTCCGCCACGCTGATTGCCGCGTCGGCGTCCACCGCTATTCTGATTCCGCCTTCGGTGGCACTGATTCTCTACTCGATTGTGGTACCGGGTGTCGATTTGCGGGCACTTTTCGCGGCGGGGCTATTTCCCGGCATTCTCGCCGGACTGGCGCTGCTGGTGCCCGCGATGATTGTTTCCAAACGCTACGGCTGGGAAGGTGGCACGCCGGTAGAGGGCGCCGAACGTCTCAGCATACGCACTACGTTTAAGCAGGCGATACCGGCGCTGTTTGCACCGGTATTGATTTTGGGCGGTTTGCGTTCAGGGCTGTTTACACCTACCGAGGCCGCGGTGGTGGCGGTTGCCTATGGGGCAATTGTTGGGCTGTTTTTAACCCGTGAGTTGTCGCTGCGCGATTTATGGGAGTTGCTGGGCGAGGCGGCGATTATCTCCGGGGTGGTGATGCTGATTATCGCCCTGGCAGGTATTTTTGCCTGGGCAGGTACCATGCTTGGCACCTTCCGTCACTTAGCCGAGTGGATTATTAGTTTGACCGATAACGGCGTGTTGCTGCTGATTTTGGTGATGTTGGCGGTGCTTGTCGCTGGGATGCTACTAGACGCCATATCGATTTATCTGATCATGATGCCGATTCTGATTCCCGTGATGCAGCACTTTGAGTGGAACCCGGTGTGGTTTGGGATTCTCTTGGCGATGAACATTGCGATTGGCCAGTTTACCCCGCCGGTAGCCGTGAATTTGATGGTGACCACTGAAGTAGCCAAGATTCGTCTGGAACAAACCATAAGCTGGGCGTTGCTATTTGTTCTTGCCATGGGCTGCGCTCTGGCGTTGGTGGCCATATTTCCTGCCATCGCGCTGTGGTTGCCCAATGCATTGGGTTACAACGTGTGACTAGTGTTCAAAAAAGTTCATAAGATGACGCTTAAGTCGAGTAAGCAGCAAATATCATTATTGCTCATGCAAAATCGGTATGGATATTAACGCTTACTAAACGTTAACTGCCGCTAAACTACTATCTTTTAAGGCGAAAATGCGTTCTAAATAAGGACGGTGCTATTTGCCTTTACCAAACACGGTTTTCTCGTTAAAGGCTGTATTTTGTTAAAGGCTATATGTTTCGCTAAAGACCTGGTTTTTCGCTAAGGTAGTATTAGCAGGCAGACAAAATAGCTGCTTGTAATAGGCTACCTTAAAAGCGTTTTGGAACAAGACCACCTGAGGGAACGTTTCATCAGGTGATTACAAGACGTGTAGTGCTCATAACGTCAATATAAATACAGAGGTGTGTTCATGAAACGCCATACATTTTCTACCGCTGCATTCTCCGGTGCATTACTTACCGCCGCCGCCTTCGCTTCACCGGCAATGGCGCAGGAGGAAGAGCAATTCATCACTATCGGCACCGGTGGCCAAACAGGTGTGTATTACGTGGTCGGTCAGTCGATTTGTCGCCTGGTAAATCGTTTGGAAGACTCCAATATCAAGTGTAATGCACCTTCCACTGGCGGTTCCGTCGCCAATATTAATGGCATCAAGTCCGGCGAGTTGGACATGGGTGTCGCGCAATCCGATGTGCAGTATCAGGCCTACAATGGCACTGGGAATTTCGAAGGTGACGCCTACGAAGACCTGCGGGCCGTGTTCCGCGTTCACGGTGAACCTTTGACCCTGCTGGCGCGTGCTGATTCAGGCATTGAGACCCTCGACGATCTGGAAGGCAAGCGTGTCAATATCGGTAACCCAGGCTCAGGCCAGCGCAACACCATGGAAGTGGTGATGGACGCCAAGGGCTGGACTGAAGATACCTTCTCTCTGGCTTCTCAGCTTGATGCCGCTGAGCAGGCTGCGGCACTCGCCGATAATAACGTCGATGCCATGGTGTATGTGGTGGGCCATCCCAATGGCTCTATTCAAGAGGCTACTACCACCGTTGAGGCGCGCCTGATTCCACTGAACGATGAAGATATTCAGGGCATTGTCGATGAATACCCTTACTACTCCACATCGGTCATTCCGGGCGGCCTGTATCGCGGTAACGACGAAGATGTTGAAACCTTCGGTGTCGCGGCGACCTTTGTAACCACCGCAGAGGCTGACGAAGAAGTTATTTACCAGACCGTCAAAGCGGTTTTTGATAACTTTGATCGTTTCAAGCGCCTGCATCCGGCCTTTGAGAATCTGAAACCGGAAGAAATGGTGACACAGGGTCTTTCCGCACCGTTGCATGATGGAGCGGCGCGTTACTACCGTGAACAAGGCTGGATCGAGTAATCATGTAGCCTGAGGTATTGCTACCTTGGTAAGGAATGCGCGGCGACCCGAGGGTGCCGCGCATTCTGGTTTTGAATGTTGATGGGGCATTTCGATATGGCAATTAAGCGTCAATCGACTCGGAGCAGGGCAGGCATATGACAGACGATAAGAACAGGCCTTCGGGAGCCGGAGTAGACTTGGAGGATATGGTCGCCTCCAGCGACACGGGAGCCCGTAAACCAGCCGGTATGCCTGGGAAGCTATTGGTAAGCATTGCGGCAGCGTGGTCTCTTTTTCAACTGTGGATCGCTTCCCCAGTGCCCTTTATTCTGGGTTTTGGCGTCTTTAATGCCACGGAAGCCCGCTCTATTCACTTAGCCTTTGCGCTGTTTCTGGCGTATATGGCCTATCCGGCACTCAAGCGCTCGCCTCGTGACCGTGTTCCAATCCAGGATTGGGTGCTTGCGGCGGCGGCGGCCTTTTGTGGCGCTTACATGTTCATGTTTTACGAGCAGTTATCCCAGCGCCCCGGTGCGCCGATACTGCAGGACGTCATTATTGGCATAGCCGGGATATTATTATTGCTTGAAGCGACGCGTCGAGCGCTTGGCCCGCCGTTAATGATCGTGGCGTCGGTTTTTCTTGTCTATAGCCTGGCTGGTCCTTGGATGCCGGGTATTCTTTCCCATGGCGGAGTAAGTCTCTTCGGCTTGATTAACCACCAGTGGTTGACGACTCAGGGGGTCTTCGGTATTGCCCTGGGGGTTTCAACCAGTTTCGTGTTCCTGTTTGTATTGTTCGGTGCCTTGCTCGATAAGGCTGGCGCTGGCAATTACTTTATCAAGGTAGCGTTCTCGCTGCTTGGTCACTATCGCGGTGGGCCAGCGAAGGCCGCCGTGGTGGCTTCGGCCATGACTGGCCTGATTTCCGGCTCTTCGATTGCCAATGTTGTCACCACCGGTACCTTTACGGTGCCGATGATGAAGCGCGTTGGGTTTTCTTCAGAGAAAGCGGGTGCTGTCGAAGTGGCGTCATCGGTCAATGGTCAGATTATGCCACCGGTGATGGGGGCAGCCGCTTTCCTAATGGTCGAGTATGTTGGTATCTCGTATGTCGAGGTGATTAAGCATGCCTTTCTGCCCGCGCTGATTTCGTATATTGCGCTGGTCTATATTGTTCATCTTGAGGCCCTGAAGGCCAATATGCAGGGGCTTAAAAGCAGCAACCCACCCAAGCCGCTGGTCAACAAAGTAATCGGCTTCCTGGGTGGTTTGCTGCTTATGATGGGCACTGCTCTGGCGGTCTATTACGGTCTTGGCTGGCTCAAGCCGGTACTGGGCGATGCCACACCCTGGGTGGTGGCTGTTGGGCTGACAGTCATCTATATCGCCCTGCTTAAATTGGCGGCAGGTTATCCCGAGCTCGAACTCGATGATCCTAACGAGCCGATCTTTTTGCTACCGCAAACAAAGCCGACGGTGCTAGTGGGCTTACAGTACATCCTGCCGGTCATTGTGCTGGTCTGGTGTCTGATGGTGGAGCGGTTGTCGCCTGGGCTGTCTGCCTTTTGGGCCACGGTATTTATGATCTTTATCATTCTTACTCAGCGTCCTATTACGTCGATTTTCCGGGGTCGCAGCGATATGCGTGCGGATCTGCGTGAAGGCGTTATGGACCTGTGGAGCGGTCTGGTTACCGGTGCCCGCAATATGATCGGTATCGGCATCGCCACGGCCACCGCCGGTATCATCGTCGGTGCCGTCTCCCAGACTGGCGTAGGTCTGGTGCTGGCAGAGGTGGTGGAAACGCTTGCCATGGGTAACTTGATGCTGATCTTGTTGCTTACCGCAGTGCTTAGTTTGATTCTCGGTATGGGGCTGCCCACGACGGCTAACTACATCGTCGTATCGGCGCTGTTGGCGCCGGTCATCGTCAGCTTGGGCGCTCAAAATGGTTTGCTGGTGCCGCTGATTGCGGTACATCTGTTCGTGTTCTACTTCGGCATCATGGCCGATGTTACGCCGCCGGTGGGGCTGGCGTCCTTTGCCGCGGCGGCAGTTTCGGGGGGCGATCCGATTCGCACCGGCTTCCAGGCGTTCTATTACAGCCTGCGCACCGCGGCGTTACCGTTTTTATTCATCTTTAACACCGACCTGCTGTTGATAGATGTGACCTTCCTTCAGGGGGTGCTGATCTTTGTGGTGTCGACCATCGCCATGTTGATCTTCGCCGCCGCGACCCAGGGCTTCATGATCACGCGCAACCGCTGGTATGAGTCTATCGTGTTGCTGCTGATTGCGTTCACGCTGTTCCGCCCCGGTTTCTGGATGGACATGATTCATGATCCCTATGAATCTATCCCCCCCGCGCAGTTTGTCGAAGCGCTGGGCGAGGTCGACGAAGACTCTACCCTGCGCTTACAGATTGCCGGCCTCGATGACTATGGCGACCCCATGACCACCTATATGACGCTACCGGTGCCTGACGGCGAAACAGGCCAGGAGCGGCTCGCTAATCTGGGCATGGAGCTGTTTATTGAAGACGGCACGGCAACCGTGGATATGGTGACCTACGGCAGCCAGGCGGCAGAACTTGGTTTCGACTTCGATCAAGAAATCATTGAGGTACTGGCTCCCGTCGACCGCTGGACGAAAGAGCTGATGTGGATTCCTGCCTTCCTGATCTTTGGGCTGATTGTACTGATGCAGCGTCGCCGCCGTGATAACACGTCAGCCGCGGCCACCGCATGAAGGAGAAAGCCATGTACAGCAAGATCATGTTGCCGGTGGATCTGAACGAGGCGTCTTCCTGGTCGAAGGCGCTACCCACAGCCTTGACGCTATGTCGGACCTTCGATGCCTCGCTGCATGTAGTGACGGTACTGCCGGACTATCGCATGCCCATGGTGGGCTCCTATTTCCCCAAGGACTTTGCCAAAAAAGCGCATGCGGCGATCACCGCTGCGCTGCACGACTTTATCAAGACGAATGTGCCTGACGATATTCAGGTACAAAGTGTCATTGTGGATGGCTCACCCTGGGAGGCGATTATCAAGGCAGGCAAAAAGTTGGATGTTGACCTAATCGTTATGGCCTCTCATACCAAACGTAAGTTCGTCGATTATGTGCTCGGACCCAATGCAGAGCACGTGGTGCACCATGCCAAAATGTCGGTAATGATCGTGCGCTAGCGATTATGCTTGTGTGGGGCTATCCGCATAGGAAGAACCAAGAACTCCGGGCAGCTAGCTCGGAGTTTTTTTATGGCTGTCGATAGCGTTTTTGACTATATCTAATTTTACTAACACAGCAATTTAATTGACGCTTTGTAGCTATTTCGTGGATTTTTTGTACGCGTATCTCAAAGCGCCACTCCCCGAAAGCCCGGGTCAGCTACATTAAGAGAGTATTAAAAAATAATGTGAGGCCATTAAGTTGGCGTTAATACAATCAACAGGTAACCAGCGTTGATGCGTTTGAGGTAAATCCTGAATCCAGGATTTATATCAGGAACGACAGGAGTAATGCCATGAATGAGGCTACAACAAAAACAAACCACTCTTCGGATCAGCCCAGCGTTAAAATCACTATCAATAAGGTGGGTTTGGATCGACCCAGGGCGTGGTTAGCTGCAGGCGTAGAGGATTTTCGTCATGCGACGGTCGTAAGTCTCTCTTATGGCATGTTCTGGGTGGGCCTAAGTATCGCTATTACCCTAGGCGCTTTCACCATGGGGTACTGGTATTGGCTGCTGCCCATGATCGCTGGCTTTATGTTTATTGGTCCGCTGGTAGCGGTGGGTTCGTATGGCATCAGTCGGGCGTTGGAGCGCGGTCAAGTGCCTAACCTGGGCGATGCGTTTGGCAGTTGGAAACCCCATGCGGGACAACTGGCAATGATGGGGGTCATGATGATGATCTTCTTCCTCGCCTGGATACGCCTGGCAACGCTTCTCTTTGCACTGTTTTTTGGCTTTGAAGTTCCCAGTCCCGCTACACTTTACACCTCACTCCTGACCACTTCTGAAGGTTTAGGAATGTTAGCGGTTGGCACGGTGGCTGGCGGTATATTGGCTTTTGGCGCCTTCGCTATCAGCGTTGTAGCGATTCCCACGCTGATGGATCAGGATCTCACTTTTATGGAGGGTATCGAGGCCAGTGTCCGCTGTGTCGCGCGTAATTTCCGTGTGATGCTGTTATGGGCAGTGATTCTTACGCTGTGCGTTCTAGTGGGGGTAATGACCTTCTATATTGGCTTGGCGCTGATCTTGCCAGTTCTAGGCCATGCAAGCTGGCACGCCTATGAAGAGCTTGTACGCATTGAGCCCTTTGAGGAAGGAAAAACGTAACTCAACTGTGAATATTTATAACGCTCTGGTTGCTAAAAATAGCGTCGAAACACAGTATTTATCCTGACCTGCTTAAGGAGATAGCGTAGTCTTTACGCTATCTTCTTATATTGCTTCTGGCTGTAATAACCAGAGAGCGATCTTGCGTGAGGTGTTCACTGTGAAAGCGTTGTTAATGGGATGGGTCGTGCTGATGTTTAGCACTCCTCTGGCGGGGCTTGCTGAATCAGCTGATGACTTAGATGCGCCCAACGGGCCCGTTATCTTGACCGTTAGCGGTAATATTGACCATACCAACGTGGGCAGTGAAGCGCAGTTTGACCGGGCTATGTTAGCGGCGTTACCGCAGCACGAGTTTGAGACCAGCACACCTTGGACAGAGGGCAGTAGCCACTATAGTGGCCCGTTAATGCGTGATTTGCTGGCGCGATTAAGCCTGGGGTCTGATGCAGCTGATGCAGTTCTTGTCTCTGCGCTTAACGGCTATGAAGCCGAAATACCGGTTAGTGATTTTAATGATCACAATGTGATCTTAGCCATGAACAAAAATGGTGAGGCGATTCCAATTCGAGAATATGGCCCTTTGTGGGTGCTCTATCCCTTTGATCAAGATGAAACGCTGCTAAGCGAAAAAATTCGCTTTAGAGCGGTATGGCAGGTTATGCAGATTAATGTCCTCTAGCGCTTCTAATGCGCAGGCCTCCAGTCTACTGCGTTATCCTCTTCGTTTTAAGCTCGTTGCTATTGTTGCGGTGTTGCTGTTCGCTGCAGCGCTGGTCGTTGCCACCTTGGCGGCTTGGCGGCAGGAGAATCTCTCTCAAAGCCTGCGAGAAGATACGGCATGGGTTGTCTATAAACTGGATCGCGATGCGGTACAGCTACTGAACCATTTGCTGGCAGTGACCCGCGCGCCGTTATCACCTGCGAATCACGAGGAGCTAAATCTCCGCTTTGAGTTACTCTATAGCCGCATCACGCTGCTTAACGACGGCGAAGTCAGCAATCTGCTGCAACAGATCAATGCCGCCCGTGAGCTACTGGCCCAAATCCAACAGCAGCTTGATGTGCTGGATATTATGTTTACGCCCTTCAATGCGCTCGAACCCTACGGGGCCATTAATCAGTTGCCGGTAGCGGCGTTGGAAGATGAACTACAGGCGCTAACACAGCTAACGGAAAGATTGGTCATTGCGATTAATGGCTATTTAGCTGAATCGGCGACGGAAGAGCGTGCTCAGCTTAGCCTGCTCTATAAGCTACTTATGAGCCTAATTATTGGCATGAGCTTGGCAGCGTTTTTGGTCATTGCCTTTTTGGTGCGCGAAATGCGTGAGAGCGCGGCGATAAGGCGGAGCCAGGAGCAGCTTGGCCAACAGTTGGAAGTCACCGCCAAACAGGCGCAGGCGGCGAATCAAGCCAAGTCAGACTTTTTAGCCATGGTCAGCCATGAGATTCGCACGCCACTGAACGGTGTTATCGGCATGAGTGAGCTGTTACGCGAATCAGTCAGCCCTGCCCAGGTGGAAGATTACGCCCACACAATCCACGATAGCGCCAATCAACTGCTGGCGATGATCAATGAAATTCTCGATTTCTCAAAAATCGAAGCCGGCCACTTAACCCTTGAAACATCGCCCACGGAACTCAAACCTCTGATTGATAGCGTGGCGGTGCTGTTTGCGCCCCGAGCAAAAATGAAAGGGCTATCGCTGACGGTTAATGTGGATGCGCTGGTGCCCACCTGGGTGTTGGTCGATGCAGGTCGATTGCGGCAAATTCTGCTAAATCTTATTGCTAATGCGATCAAATTCACCGACCACGGTGAAGTTCGCGTGCGAGTCTCCTCCACGGTGGAGCAACTTCTTTTTGAGATCAGTGATACCGGCTGTGGCCTAAGCGAACAGCAACAACAACGTTTGTTTGAGCCTTTTCAGCAGGCGGATGCGTCGGTGGCACGTCGATTTGGTGGCACTGGGTTAGGGCTAGCCATTTGCAAACGGCTAAGCGAAGCCATGCAAGGTCGTTTAGGAGTAAAAAGTGCACCAGGCCAAGGTAGTACCTTCTGGTGCGAGTTGCCCTTGTTCGCCGCTGACCCGGTAGCAACATCACTGCCCCCAGCGCCTAAACGGGATTTTACCGGCACAACACTGCTGCTGGTAGAGGATAACGCTGTTAACCGCAAAGTCGCGATGGGCTTATTGGCGCGTTTAGGGTGCGATATCGTCTGGGCCGAGAGTGGTCATGACGCTCTGGCCATGGCCCAGTCGCAGCAGGTGCATCTGATCTTTATGGATATCCAATTGCCCGATATGGACGGCCTAACGGTCACCAAGCGTTTACGCGAACAGGGTGGGGTGCTAGCCTGTGTGCCAATCGTTGCCATGACGGCAGGCGGCGCTGAAGGTGACCGGCAACGCTGTTTGGCGGCGGGTATGGATGATTACATTACCAAGCCTCTGTCGCTCTCTGCCTTAAGTAACGTATTGGCGTTGCAGCTTTCGTCCTCCGACACGACGCCTTTACAGACGTCATCGATATCTCCAGAACTAACCAACGAGCAATCGCTGCTTAATGGCGACACTCTCAGCATGCTTAAAACGACGTTAGGGGATGCGAGCATAATCCAACTGATCATGCTTTATCACCAGCAAGTAAGCGATTACTCCGCGCAATTGGCTGCGTGCTTGGCTTCCGCGCCGTTAACGCCCGAGCAGGAACATCAGGTCGTGCGGCTTGCCCATCAGTTGCGTGGCGAGTCATTGAGCATGGGAGCCGACCAGCTTGCCGAGCGGGCAAAGCAACTTGAGCTATTAGCCACAACCCAGCGGGCCACCTCTCAGCAGCTTGATGAAGTATTCAGTGCGTTAAGGCTCGCAGCGGCGAATACGCATGCCGCATTGGAAAGGTGGCGCCGTGACCACTTATCAGTCTGAACAGGGTATTCTCACTGCGGCCAGTCAGCAGACTAACGCTAATCAGGCTGCGTTGGAACTGGCCGACGCTTTGCGCCACGAACACTTGGGCTTCGTGCTGTTCTTCTGCAGTGCGGAGTATGATTTGGCGGCTCTAGCAGATGCACTGGAAAGTAGCTTCCCCACCACGCCGCTCAGTGGCTGTACCACCGCTGGAGAAATAACGCCTGAAGGCTATGATCGTGGATCCATCGTGGCCATCGGCTTTGATCGCCGTCTATTTGCTATCGAAACGGCCCTGATCGATGATCTTGAGCATTTTGAGCTGGCCAACGCTCAGCCGCTGGTGGATACGCTGTTGCAGCGATGCCGTCACCAAGCCATCGCGCCGATCAAAGAGCACAGCTTTGCACTGACTCTATTGGATGGCTTATCCAGCCGTGAAGAGCAGGTACTCGCTACTTTAGACGCCGCGCTGGGTCGCATTCCCAGCTTTGGCGGCTCAGCAGGTGACGACAACCACTTAAGCCATACCCATGTTTATGACGCTGGGCGTTTTCATACCCGTGCAGCGGTGGTGGTGATGATTAACACTCGCCTACCGTTTGAAGTGTTTTCTACCCATCATCTAAACCCGCTGACCCACAAACTGGTGGTGACTGAGGCAAATCGTGAGCAGCGGCGGGTGGTTGAACTCAATGGTTTGCCCGCTGCTCAGGTATACGCTGATTTGGTAGGCGTCGCGCCGGAACAGCTTGGCGCAGCGGTTTTTGCCCGCCAACCCTTAGCCGTGCGCATTGGCGAACAGCACTATGTGCGCTCTATTCAGCGTGTTAATAGCGACCAGAGTCTGAGTTTTTACTGTGCGGTGGAAAACGGCATTGTGCTGACGGCCATGCAGCCGGCACCGCTACTGAATAATCTCAAAACAATGCTGGATGGGGTGAACGCCCGATTGGGTGAGCCAAGAGTGATTATTGGCTGCGACTGCTTTTTACGCCGTTTGGAGCTTGAGGCGCTAGAACATGTGAATCAGGCATCGCAGCTACTGCGCCAAGCCCACGTAGTGGGGTTTAATACCTACGGCGAGCAACACCATGGTATGCATGTGAATCAAACGTTTACGGGGGTGGCGTTTGGATCTTTTCCAATTAACGACATTTAACGCCGACGCGTCTGAAAAGTCGCACATAGCAGAGAGCACTGACGCTGTAGACATCGTGGCGCTGCGGGAAGAAAATCGCCGCTTGCGTAAGGTATGCCAGGCGCTGATCGAACGGGTGGAAACGGGAGGCCGCTCCGATGGCGCGCCCTATGCCGCGTTTGAGCGCTCGGTGTTACTTGCCGAGCAGGTGCGTGAGCGCACCGACGAGCTGCACCGCACCTTAGATGAGCTAAGCCAAGTTAATACGCGTTTATTAGCTGCGAAAGCCGAAGCCGAAGCCGCCAATCTATCCAAAACGAAATTTCTGGCGGCGGTCAGCCACGACCTGCTGCAGCCATTAAACGCTGCTCGTTTGTTTGCCAGCGCCTTAGAGACACACTCCCTGCCGGACGTCTCGCAAGCCCTGGTGGGCCATATTGGACGCTCGCTAAAGGATGTTGAAGGGCTGATAGGCACGCTGGTGGATATTTCGCGCTTGGATGCAGGAGTACTCCACGCCGATAAGGCGCCTTTTGCGGTGAGCACGCTGCTTGATGCGCTAGCCGAAGAGTATCGCCAAGTGGCCGGGGTGCGGGGGCTAGCATTGCACTACGTGCCTTCCAGTGCGGTGGTCGAATCAGATCTGGCGCTGCTGGCGCGGGTAATTCGCAACTTCTTAAGCAACGCAGTACGTTACACCGAGCAGGGCCGGGTGCTGCTGGGCTGTCGGCGCAGGCGGGATGGCCTGGAGATTATGGTGGGCGATACCGGCCCCGGTATTCCCGAACAGCAGCGCGACGCCATCTTTCTCGAGTTCCGACGCGCTAATCATTCTAGCAGTGCCCACAGCCGCGGCTTGGGGCTGGGACTGGCCATCGTTGATCGTATCAGCATCATGCTGGAGCAACCGATTACACTCGCTTCACGCTCCGGCGTGGGCGCGCTATTTTCGATTACCGTGCCCTATGCAACATCGGCTGCCCCCGCAGTAACGAACACACGTTACGCTCCGTCGTCTGACACTGGAGAGGATCCATTGAGCGGCTGTGTCATTTGGGTGATTGATGACGACCAGGCAATTATAGAAGGTATGCAGGCGCTGCTGGGTAGTTGGGGATGCCGGGTGCGGGCAGCGGCCACGGTAAGTGCTTTGGAGGCCACCAGCGACGGGGAGAGACCAGTGGTATTACTGGTGGATTACCACTTGGGCGAGCACCGCGAAACCGGTATTGAACTGGCCGCACGGCTGCAGCGACGTTATCCAGGCCTGGCAGCGGTGGTGATTACCGCCAATCACGAGGCGGAGATTAAGCGCGCCACCCGTGAAGCCGGCATGCACTGCTTGCTCAAGCCCCTGAAGCCCCTACGGCTGCGAATGTTGCTTGGTACACTGCTTAATAAAACCTAACGGGGCAGCCTAATGAGTACGATTGGCCCGATAAAAGCTTAGATCCTCCTCGCCGGCGATAACAATCGCGTGAACCCGGCTAGTGGCATTCAGCTTACGTAAAATCGCCGATACATGGGTCTTAACAGTGGTTTCGGCAATCAACAGCTCCCGGGCAATATGCTTGTTCGACATGCCGGTTGTCATACACGCCAATACCTCTAACTGCTTATCGGTTAAGCGCGCCAAGCGCTCGCTGGACGAAGAACCATAGGGGGTGGGTTGCGCCAAAGCAGTGCGCGGCGCTGGGCGGCGCATAACATCGGGCGGCAAGTAGAGCTGACCCTCAAGGATCTGCGTTAATGCGGCCAGCAGCGCTTCACGTGGTGTGGATTTGGGGATATAGCCCACCGCGCCTAAGGTAATCGCATCAAGCACCAACTGGCGCTCTTGGTGCGCGGAGACAATGGCCACCGGCAGCCAGGGAAATTCCTCACGTAGCTGCGTTAATCCCTCTAGCCCCTCGGCATCCGGCAGGCTTAAATCCAGGAGCAGCAGATCTAACTCTGTGTGCGTTTCAATGAACGTTTTGGCATCAGCGAGGCTCTCCGCTTCCAATAGCTGGCTACCTGCCAAGCCCCCGCTAATTACGGTTTGCAGCGCGTCGCGGAACAGCGGGTGGTCATCTGCCACCAACAGAGAATACATGGCGTCTCCTACCAAGGGATGAGGGCTAATCCTGCCATCGGGCTATATCGCCATTTGCTTTAGTGAACAACACTGTCAAAGCACATTAAAAAAGCACCTTTAATAATCATAATACTCAGGAGCCTTACAATGATCTACGCCAACCCTGGTGATACCGGTTCGCTGGTGTCATTTGAAAAACGCTATGGCAACTATATCGGCGGCGAGTTTGTCGCCCCGGTGAAAGGTCAGTACTTCGACAATATTAGCCCGGTGAATGGGCGCGTTTTCTGCGAAATTCCCCGTTCGACGGCTGAAGATATCGATAAAGCGCTGGATGCTGCCCACAAGGCGGCGCCTGCCTGGGGTAAAACCTCGGTTCAAGAGCGCAGCAATATTCTTTTGAAAATCGCTGACCGCATTGAACAAAATCTGGAAATGCTCGCGGTAGCTGAAACCTGGGATAACGGTAAAGCCGTCCGCGAAACCATCAATGCCGACCTCCCCTTAGCTGTCGATCACTTCCGTTACTTTGCAGGCTGCTTGCGCTCTCAGGAAGGCACCGCAGCGGATATCGACGCCAATACGGTTTCCTACCACTTCCACGAGCCGCTAGGTGTCGTTGGGCAGATTATCCCCTGGAACTTCCCGATTCTAATGGCTGTTTGGAAGCTGGCGCCTGCACTGGCCGCGGGTAACTGTGTGGTCTTGAAGCCTGCCGAGCAAACCCCAGCGTCGATTTTGAAGGTGGTTGAGCTGATTGGCGATCTGTTGCCAGCAGGCGTGCTGAATATCGTTAACGGCTTTGGCGCAGAGGCCGGCCAAGCGCTGGCAAGCAGCAAGCGCATCGCTAAAATCGCCTTTACCGGCTCTACCCCCGTAGGCTCGCACATTCTTAAGTGCGCTGCAGAAAATATCATCCCTTCCACTGTAGAGCTTGGCGGCAAATCTCCCAATATCTACTTCGCCGATATCATGAACGCCGAACCGACGTTTATTGATAAAGCGGTAGAGGGCTTGGTATTAGCGTTCTTTAACCAGGGCGAAGTGTGTACCTGCCCGTCTCGCGCGCTGATTCAAGAGAGTATGTACGACGAGTTTATGACCAAGGTTATTGAGCGCACCCAAACCATCAAGCGTGGCAATCCGCTGGATACCGATGTGCAGGTGGGTGCTCAGGCATCCCAAGAGCAGTTCGACAAGATCATGTCGTATATGGATATCGCCCGCGACGAAGGCGCCGAATTCCTCACCGGCGGGAATAAAGAGACCATGGACGACAGCCTCAACAGCGGTTATTACATTCAGCCGACGCTGCTCAAGGGTACCAACCAGATGCGCGTTTTCCAGGAAGAGATCTTTGGCCCCGTCGTGGCGGTGACCACTTTCAAGGATGAGGAAGAAGCGCTGGCGATTGCCAACGACACCGAGTTCGGCCTGGGCGCCGGCGTGTGGAGCCGTGATATCAACGTTGCTTTCCGCATGGGCCGTGGCATTCAGGCTGGTCGCGTATGGACTAACTGTTACCACCAATATCCCGCCCACGCGGCTTTCGGTGGCTACAAGAAATCCGGCGTTGGCCGCGAAACTCATAAAGTCGCGCTTGAACACTACCAGCAAACCAAAAACCTGCTGGTCAGCTATGACATTAACCCGCTTGGTTTCTTTTAACGCCTAAGCGAATTAATAGCGGCATAAAGAATCCCGGCCAAATGGCCGGGATTGTTGTTTTAGGCTAAGCGACTTCGCTTAAACGTTAACGCCGTTACATCTGCGAGTCTTCCGGCGGTTCGCCGATGGTGCCGGGCATTGCCTGCACATGGCCCATCTGCTCACCGGCCAGGGTGAGGAAGTGTAAGTGGCGTTCATACTCGGCCACTAAATCACCAATTACCTGCCCACGGGTATAGCCGTTAAGGTCTTTATCCTGACCACCTTCTGCCAGATAGACGTCGAGACGTACATAAAAGTCATCATCCGCCGGAATAAAGCTAGGCGTGCGCATGCGGTGGGGGCAGACCTGGTAGACAAAGCTGGTCGCTTCGCCGAAGTCGACCTGGAGCATTAGGTTAGGCAGTGACTCGCCCTCTACGTGCTCTTCGGTGACGTTGGCAGTTTGGCCACGGCTCTCAAGCTCCTGGGCAAACTGGGTCATGGCCGGGCGAATAGAGTGTTCAAGGGTTGCCGCCGCACCGGCTCGCGTGGAGGTATCCAGGGCGCGATCCAGACGCTCTTTCCAATCGCCGCCTGGGGCGCCACCGGCAATCATGCGGCGGGCATCGGCTTTTTTGCCTTCCAGTTTCAGCGCTTTATACATACCCACCATCACCGCGAAAATCACTACTGAGAAGGGCAGTGCCGTGATAACAACGGCACTCTGAAGCGCGTTCAAGCCACCAGCCATGAGCAGAGCAATGGTGATCAAACCGATAATTGCCGACCAAAAAATACGCAGCTTCACAGGTGCGTCGTGGTTTACGTCGCTCAGAATAGAGGTGAAGTTAGCCAGTACCAGTGCCCCGGAATCTGCTGAGGTGATGAAAAACACAATCCCTAGCACGGTGACAACCGCCGCGGTAAGGCCAACGTACGGGTAGTACTCAAGCAGCGTGTAGAGCGTGGTTTGCGGCGTGTTGAGCGCCTGCTCACCCAGCTCGGCAACGCCTTGATTGGCGACTAGCTCAATGCCGCTATTACCAAACACTGACATCCACACCATCATAAAGGCGAGTGGAATAAACAGGGCGCCCGCAACAAATTCACGGATGGTACGACCACGGGAGATTCGTGCCAGGAACAGTCCTACAAAGGGTGTCCAGGCAATCCACCAGCCCCAGAAGAAGATCGTCCACCACATTTTCCACTCTTGGGCGCCTTCATCGGCAAAGGCGTAGGTGTCGAAACTGGCACCCACAAACCCAGACAGATAATCACCGGCGTTATTGACCACTTTATCCAGCAATACCAGGGTGTCGCCGGAAAAGAGCACGAACAGCATTAGCGCTAACGCCAGCAGCATGTTGAACTCTGAGAGTCGGCGAATGCCTTTCTCAACCCCGGTTACTACGGAAATCGTCGCTAATACCACGACCAAGACAATTAAAAGAACCTGAACGGTGAGCGTTTCCGGCACACCAAACATGTAGGTGAGGCCGTAGTTGAGCTGCATTACGCCAATGCCGAGGCTGGTGGCGATGCCGAACACGGTAGAAATCACTGCCGTAATATCGACCGCATTACCAATCGGGCCGTGGATACGTTTACCGAGTATCGGATAAAGCGCGCTGCGAATAGCCAACGGCAAGCGATGACGGTAGCTGAAGTAGGCCAGCGCCATACCCATCAAAACGTACAGCCCCCAGCCGGAGAGGCCCCAGTGCAGATAGGTTTGAACGACGGCGTTACGCATCGCTGCCTGGCTTTCCGGGGTTAAATCCGGCGGTGCCAAATAGTGGGCAACCGGCTCGGCAACACTGAAGAACAGCAGGTCGATACCGATACCTGCGGCAAACAGCATGGCCGACCAGGAGAGCAGCGAAAACTCGGGGCGCGAGTGATCGGGACCCAGACGAATACTGCCAAAGCGCGACATGCCAATGGCAATGACGAAGACTAGGTACGCCACAATAGCGAGCATGTAGTACCAGCCAAAGGTTTTGCTCACCCAGGCAAGGCCAGCATCAAAAAAAGTGCCAGCTTGTTCGGTGAACATCATGGTGAGCACCAAGAAAATAAGAATACCGGCTACGCTGCCGTGGAAAACCACGGGGTTGAGGCGGTCACGGGAGGGAAGGATGGGGTTGTCTTTCGCCATTTAGGCGGACTCCTGTTGTTGAAAGGTGAAGACAAGATTTTATTTTGAATGAACGTTCAAATAAAATACGCGATTAAACCTTTCCCTTCAAGTTAACCCCTCTCGTTTGGGTTGAATAAGCGTGTAGCGACCGGCGTGTTACCAAGGATGTAGACACAAAAACGCCCGGAAAACCGGGCGTTAGGGAAAGCGTTGAGGATTGTCCAGCGTTTATTCGCTATCGGTGTCGTCTTCATGATCACCGTGATGGCCGCGCTTGCCATGCTTTTCACGGTACTCTTCATGAGCGTCGTGCATCGCGGAACGCAGGGCTTCCTGCTCTTCTTCAGAGAGAATCTCATCGACCCGCTCTTTATGCTTTTCACGTAGGGCGTTCATGGCTTCGCGATGCTCGGCATGTGCTTCGTTGAGCTCAGCCTGCTTCTCTTCAGAGATCTCGGCGCGCTGATACACTTCTTGGCGACGCTCCTCCATGCGCTCTTCCATACGCTCACGATCGGCACCGCGCCCTTCGTGATCACCATGGTTATCTGCGTGAGCGGTAAGCGCCAGCGGAGCAATAGCGATAGCCAATAGGGCGGGGGCAAATAGTTGGCGAATTGACATTTTCTTAGCACTTGAAATTTTCATAGCTTCTTTCCTGGTGAATTGACGATGCCAGTATCGCTAGGCGCAGTGCAAACCGTTTGCAGATAGTGTGCAACAATCATGATCTTATTGGCTTGTTGCAGGTCGTAGTTATTAGCCGTCGTTATTAGCTGTAGTTATTAACTGTAGTTATTAACCGTAGCTATTAGCTGTAGTTAGGTGAGGGGTCACCTAGTCATCAAGGAGTAGATAATGTCGCGAACCGAGCTATTTCGCGTGTGGCAGCAGCATGACGCGTTTACCACTTTATGCCGAGTAACCGGGCTAGGGGCGCTTGCCTTAATGCTGAGCGGCTGTGGTGCTTCTCTGCATGTTAGCCAAGGCGAACCTGCCATTGAAAGCAGCCTGCTGCGTGAGCCCCAGCCCTTTACGCGCTTGTCGCCAAGAACTTACACGCCAGAAGAGTGGCCTCAGGCGTTGAAGGCGGATGTTTATTTACCCCATAACTCAGGCGATACGCTGCGACCCGCTGCTTTAGTGGTGCATGGCGGCGGCTGGCGTAATCGCACGCCAGAAGATATGCAAAGCATCGCCGAGCAGTTAGCAGGGCAGGGCTATGTGGCGGTGAATATTGAGCACCGCTTTGTGCCGGAGTATCGCTTCCCCAGCCAACTGCATGATTTACAGCAGGCAATGACCTGGATTCACGCCAATGCCGATGAGTGGCAGGTGGACACCGATCGCATCGTGGGCGTTGGTTTCTCATCCGGCGCTCATCTAGTGAGTTTGCTGGCGCTGGCTGGGGTGGAAGGGCCGTTGGCTGAACCCTACGGCGGCGAACAGAGCCGGTTAGCCGCCGTATTAGCAGGTGGATTACCGAGTGATCTGCTTAAGTTTGATGATGGGCGCTTGGTGGTCGACTTTATTGGCGGTACCCGGGCTGAAGAGAACGAAGCCTATCGCCTAGCATCCCCCGCCCGACACATTACCCCGCTAGCCCCGCCGTTTTTTCTCTTTCACGGCAAGTGGGATCAACTGGTGCCGGTCGATCACGCCACCGACTTTTACCAAGCCCTGCAAGATAACAACATCGAGAGCGAACTGTATCTGCAGCGCTGGCGCGGCCACTTTGCCAGTTTTCTGCTGCGCGGTAGTGCTATTGATGCAGGGATTGCGTTTCTGAATCGGCAGGTGTTCGTTGAGGACTAGACTTTAGTTGTGTTCTGCATTCGTGCAAGGTTGGTGACAGTTTCGTGGGGTAGCGTCTTAGGCTGACAGGTGAAGGCCTGTTTCCAAACTTAAATAATCTTATAAAAAGAGAGCCCGCTATGCCTAACGCACACACTACTTCTTTATCGATTAACCTCAAATCCTTGTTAGTCGGGGCAACAGCCGTTGTTGCCTCACTAGCGATAGCGCTTCCTGCTGCGGCTGAAGATTTTCCCACACGACCGCTTAATATGGTGGTGGGCTTTGGAACGGGAGGAAGTGCGGATCGTTTGGCTCGTATTATGTCGGGACCTATCTCAGAAGAGATAGGTGTGCCTATTCAGGTTACTAACCGACCTGGTGCGGGCACCCAAGTGGCTTCTAATTACGTACTTAACGTGCCTGACGATGGTTATACCTTATATGCCTCGACGTTTGCGCCTTATTTAACTAACTCAATACTTATTGGTGATGCTGATTTTAGCGTCGACGACTTCTCTTATATTAATTTCCAGTGGTTTGACTTGGACCTCATTGCTGCGAATAGAGATAGCGGCTATGAGGATCTGCCAAGCCTGCTGGAAGCCATTCGCGAAGATAGCAATAATGTGCGTGGCGCAGTCGTTCAGGGGTCTGCGGGTCACTTGATGGTGCGCTTGCTGCTTGACGAGGCGGGTATTCCTCAAGAAAACCTTAACCTAGTGACCTACAACAGCGGTGGCGAAGCGCGTTCCGCCGTAGCGGGTGGCCAGGTGGATTTTGTCTCCATCAGCGCCCAGGGTAGCGAGGGCATCCGCGAATTCCTCACCCCACTGGCGATTGTGAACGATGAGCGCATTGAACAATGGGATGCGCCCCCTATCAATGAAGCGTTAGCATCGATGGGTTTTGAAGTTCCGGTTCTTCAGGGTTCTATGCGTGGCTTTGCTGTTTCCAGCGAAGTTGAGCGTCAACACCCTGAGCGCTTTGAAAAACTCTCTTCGGCAATTCAAAGTGCCCTCGCTCGTAAGGACGTACAAGAACAACTTGAGCGTAACGAAATGGGCGGCGTTTGGGTAGGCTCAGAACGATCCAATGAGTTGATGCGCGAAAACTACCAAGTCTTCGAGCAGTACGCTCACTTGCTCAACTGATTTTTCCGAACTGACTCTAACGAATTAATCCTTCCATGATAGCTGGTCCTTCACATTAGTGAGGGGCCAGCATGGAGTTTTACCATGTCTGAATATAAACGTGACTATGGGGACTTTATCGTTCTCATGGGGTTGGCGGGCTTTACACTGTGGTATTTGTCAGATGCCATTCGTGTTTCAGCTAGCACACAGAACCTACTGTTGATTCTGCCACTGTCTATTATCGTTTTAGTGATTATTGCTTTTGAATTGATCCTGCGTATAAAGCACGGCTCACTGTTTAGACGCTCAGAAGAGGAGCCTCTTCGACAGACCTTGCCTGTGGTGGGGCTATTTGCTGCTTACGTAATGTCGCTAGAAATCTTAGGGTTCGATATTGCCACCGTCGTTTTTTTAGCGCTGTTTTTGATTCTGAAAGGTGAGCGCAATTGGCTACTACTAGGCGGTTTTAGTGTCGCTTTTGGACTGGGCGTTGCGTTCTTTTTCTCACAGATGTTGCCGTATCCCATGACATTGCTGCTGCTACCCAGCTAAGGAGACAACATGATTGATTTTGGCGCGGTAGGGCAGAGTTTTGATCTGCTGTTTTCCAGTTTTGGTCCTTGGCTAGTGGTAGTGCCTGGGATCATATTAGGGTTGATCTTTGGTGCTACTCCAGGCCTACAAATCTCCATGGCCATGGCGATTTTCCTGCCCATGACCATGTACATGGATTTTATCCAAGCCATGCTCTTTTTGACGGCTATTTTTACCGGCGGCTCATTTGGTGCGGGTATTCCGGCCATTTTAATGAATATTCCTGGTACTTCTTCGGCGATCGCCACGGCTTTTGATGGTTATCCAATGGCTCGTAAAGGGCAGCATAACCAGGCGCTAGGCGTTGCATTGGCATCATCAGTGATCGGCGCTCTTATGGGCTATGTAGTGCTGTTCTTTATGATTCAACCGCTGTCTTACATGGTGTTGCGACTGGGGCCAGCCGAGATGTTTGTCGTCATTCTCTGGGGGATGACGCTGATTGCTAGTTTAAAAGGTGAGCAGGTACTTAAAGGGTTAATGGCAGGTTTCGTAGGTTTGTTAGTCGGTACGATTGGATTTAGTGAAGTTGGGTTGGCACGCGGCACGATGGGGCAAACCTATCTGCTTGATGGTATTCCCGTTATCCCTGCCATGATGGGCATGTTTGCAGCCTCTGAACTGTTCAAACTCGCCAATAAAGGTTTCATTGTTGAATCCGCCGATCACCGTAAAGTAAAAGTTAGCGAGATATTCGATGGCTGCAAAATGGCGATGCGCTACCCCGTGGTAATGATTCGCGGTGGCTTAATCGGTGTATTGGTCGGTGCCGTGCCCGGTGTAGGCTCTTCGGTTTCTAACCTGCTTTCTTATATTGAAACTAAGCGTCGCGATCGCGACCCTGATTCATTTGGTAAGGGCAATCCAAAGGGAGTGGTGGCATCAGAAGCCGCTAATAGCAGCTCCGAAGGTGGCTCAATGGCAACCTTGCTGGCGCTGGGGATTCCTGGGGGTGGCGCGACAGCGGTTATGCTGGCGGCGTTTGCCATGCACAACATTACGGGTGGGCCGCAGTTTATTCGTCAACAGACCGATGTTGTTTACGCGATTATTTTCGCTAACTTTGCCCAGGTGTTTCTACTGGTGGTCATCGGCTTACTGTTTATTCCATTACTGGCCAATATCGTTAAAGTGCCGATGCGTTACCTGATTCCGTCGGTATTAGTTCTTGCGGTGATGGGGTCGTTCGGGCTAACAGGCAATATGACAGGGCCTGCTACGGTGTTGGTGTTCGCTGTGATCGGTTGGATTTTCCGTCACTATGGCTACTCAGTACCTGCAGCGGTGATCGGCATGTTATTGGGCTCGCTGGCTGAAAAGTCTCTGCTGCACTCCTATCAAATCAGCGGTGGTGACATTACCTATGTGTTTGAGCGCCCAGTGACGCTGGCTATTTTTGCACTACTGCTGATCTCGTTATTTAGTCAGCCATTGATGAAAAAGCTGAAAGCCCGCCAAGAGGCTACTCAGCCATGATGTCAAAATTAAATTATGATTTCTGAATTCATAATGTGAAATGTTGAAAAGAACCGCCACTACCGTTGGTTTGGGTTTTGTGGGGGGGGGGGCTGGGTTGCCATCCTTTTTTCATTGCCCCTGATATGGATGCTGGGGGCTCTGTTTTATGTTGTTTCGCATCATATATTGCGTCTACTGTTACTGATCTTTATGACGCCGCTAATGATGCGCATCGCCAATACACCGGCTAAGTGACCGGGAAGATCACGGTGACTTCAAAGCCGCCCTGAGGTCGATTTGCTAGACAGAGTTGTGCTGAGTGTGCGGCGGCGATTTGCTCTACGATCGCCAAGCCTAAACCGCTACCGGAGGCGTGCTTGTTATGGCGAAAAAAGCGTTCCGTTAACTTGCTAATTTGCGCTTCATCCACCCCAGTGCCTTCATCGCTAACCTTAAGTGTCACTTGGTGCTCGTTAGTTGTTAATGCAACAGTGATGACACCTGAATAAACACTACTACCACCTGCATGCAAGCTGGCATTTTCGATCAGATTGGTAACCAACCAGCGCAGCATAATGGGATCGCCAAGTACATTGGGCATTTCTTTATGCTTTTCAAACGCTAGCTCTTGGCTGTGTTGATAGATATTAGGAGCCGTTTGAGCACAGGCGTCCTGGCAAATTGCCACTAAATCGACTTTTTCTAGATGAGACGTATCGACTAATTCGCTGCGTGTTTTAGCGTATTTAAGCAGCTGCTTTACGGTATGGCTGGCGTGTTCGGCGATGCGTTGAATTTCTCGTAAGCTAGCGTGCGCCGATGAGTGAGGATTGGTTTTGAGTGATACTTCAGTTAACGCACGAATCTCTGAAATAGGGGTTCTTAGTTGATGGGAGACATCGGCATTGAGCTGTTGGGTGCTTTCAATACTGCGACGCATACGTTGCATCAAGTGATTAATGCTTTGGATGAGCGGCAGTATCTCTTTGGGCGCGTCATCGTTCAACGCGTGCAGGTCATTGGGCGAACGCTGCCGTAATGCTTGGCTAATCGCATTGAGAGGCGCGAGCCCCCAATGGATCGCCAGTAATGCAATGGAAATGGCTAGCAAGCCTGTCACTACCATGAGCCCTGTCAAAGTGACCATAAAGTCATTGGTTAACGTGTGACGTGCCTCCTTCGATTCGGCCACGACGACTTCTATATCTATCGGTTGGTTACCACGACTATAGGGTAGGGTAAGCGCCACGGCGCGTAATGCATTACCAGCATAGTCCACATCATAAAAGGTTGGATCTTGTGATGCTTCGGGAGGATCTGCCAAACCGCTAAAACCGGCGATCATGCCGCCATCTCTCTCTTTAATACGATAGAAAATTTTGCCTTCGCCTCGGCTGCCTAATGTGCTAACACTGAAGTAATGCATATTGATGTGCAGTTCGCCATCCGCTGTATAAATGCGACGTTCCAAACGTTGCGCGGCATTGAGAAGTAGATCATCGAAGGTAGTGTTAATTTGTCGTGATAACAGCAGATGACTAGAGATTAGCGCCAAAATCGCCAACATAGTGAAGGGTAGGCCAATCCAGAGCAGTAGCCGACTGCGGATCGATTGGCTTTTACTCATGGGCTGAATCTTTAACGTTATTAGATTCTATATCTTGAGGCGCCAGATAATAGCCCAGCCCGCGAACTGTCTTTAAACCAAAATCGTAGCCAATTTTTTTACGAATCCGGGATATATAGGTTTCCACGGCAGCATAACTGACTGGCTCATCAGATGAGGATAGTCGGTCAATGATTTGGTCCTTATTGACGAGACGGTTTTGGTTGATCAATAGATACTCCATGACTTCTAACTCTCTGCGGTGTAGCAACAAAGGTTTACCGTCAAGGCGCAGTTCCATCGCATCGGGTAAAAACTCCAAGCGCCCACATTGCAGCGTTTCACCACCAAAATGCTTGGCACGACGCACCAAAGCACGTGCTCGGGCCACTACCTCCTCGAGTGAAAAAGGCTTACATAAATAATCGTCTGCACCTACCTCAAGACCGAGTATACGTTGATCTAGGCTGTCTCTCGCTGAGATGATTAAAACGGGAATATTATTCTGAGCATGGCGCAACTTGCGTAGAAGCGATATGCCATCCAGCTTGGGCAAGCCAAGATCCAATACCACTAAGTCATAGCCGCCTTGTTCAAGCATATGAAGAGCCTTTTCGCCATCGTCGGCGACATTAATGCTAAAAGCAGCCTCAATAAGTGTTGCTGCAATAGAATTGGCTAAATTAACGTTGTCTTCTACCACTAGCGCCTTCATAAGTGATCCCGTTGCTACCCCTCCGGCTGGTACTTATAGCCTACACCGTATACCGAGCGGATAATTTCCAGTTCAGGGAGCGCTTCGTGGATTTTCTTGCGCAGCTTTTTAATGTGGCTGTCCACGGTGCGCTCCGAGACGATACGGTTGTCGCGGTACATGTGATCCATCAGTTGTTCACGGCTAAAGATGCGGCCCGGTGCCTGCATCATCACCCGTAGCAGTTGGAACTCAACCGCCGTCAGGCCTAAATCTTGCCCGTGGGCGAGCGCCTGCCAGCCATCTTCGTTTAGTACCACCGGTGCGTTTTGCACCTCGGCTGGGGCGTCGGCCGCTGCTTGGCTGCGGCGAAGTACCGCCTTAACTCTGGCCACCACTTCCCGGGGGCTAAACGGTTTGCAGATATAGTCATCTGCACCCAGTTCCAGCCCCAGCAAGCGGTCAACCTCTTCTACTTTGGCGGTGACCATAATGATCGCAATGGTTGGCCACTGCTGGCGTATTTCCCGGCTTAGGGTGAGGCCATCTTTACCCGGTAGCATGATATCGAGTAGCACCAACGCCGGGGAGTGCTGCGCCAGCCAGGGCATTACCTCGTCGCCGTGGCCCAGGGTCATTACCTCAAAACCGTGGGTGGTTAAGTAGTCCGCCATCAGGCGGGCAATCTTCGGTTCATCCTCAACAATCAGTAAAGAGGCAGCATGGGACATAACGGTAGACTCGCTTAACAGTGAACGTAAAAGCAGGGTTTAACGGCTCTTTAATATGCACTCTTGGAACATTAATCTGTTTTTAATAGCGGAAAACGCAGCGTCCAACGTAGCCCACCTAGCGTTGAGCTAGAGGGCGTCAGCGTTGCACCGTGTGCATTGACCAGGGCGCTGGCGATGGAGAGCCCCAAACCGCTGCCGCCACTGGCACGGCTGCGGGAGCCTTCGACGCGATAGAGCCGCTCGGTCAAGCGGGCTAATTCACCCTCCGGCACGCCCGGGGTGCTGTCTTCCCAGATGACGACGGCCATTCCCTGCTGCGCGGTAAGCGTGACACGCAGCTCCCCCGGCGGCTGGGTATAGGCGCAGCTGTTATCCAACAGGTTGTTCCAGAGTTGGCGGAGGCGCTGGGCATCGCCACGAATCATCATGCCAGGTTCGATCTGTTCGGTCAGCGTTAACCCGCTTTCGACCAACCAGCGGTCAGCGTCGGCCAGGCGGTTAGCCAGGCAGTCGCTAAGATCCATCGGCGCCAATTGAATATCTAGCGCGCCTGCGTCGCTTTGCGATAATAGACGCAAATCCGCCACTAAGCGCTCTAGCTGTCCCACCTCTTGGGCGAGGGAGCTTAGGTTCTCCTGGTTCAGCGGGCGAATGCCATCCTGCATGGCTTCGATCTCGCCGCGCAGCACTGCCAGGGGCGTGCGCAGCTCGTGAGCGGTGTCAGATACCCAGCGGGCGCGGGCATCGCGGCTGGCTTCCAGGGTGGCGGCAAGCACATTAAAATCCCGCGCCAAGCGCGACAGCTCATCGCGGCCACGTTCCGGCAGTCGAGTGCGATAGTCGCCCTCGGTAAGGCGCAGCGTAGCGCCTGCCAATGCTCGGGTACGCCGCCCCAGCCACCAGGAGAGGCCTCCCGCCAGCAGCAGCGAGGTCACGCAGAGTGATATGACGATGAGCACCAAATTGCGCTGCTGGCGCTCAAGAAAACGGCTCTCCATGCGCTCCATCATTTCCCGTGGTGGCCTGAAACCGAGCGAGCCGATATCAACACCATCACTTTGCAGCGTAAGCCAGTGCCAGCTGCCTGAGCTTTCACGCCCGCTGTGGGGCGGCACCACAAACTGGCCCTCTGTATCGCGTAGGGTGAAGTCCCGTGCTTCGCCTAGCGGGGAAGGCCGGTCGCGATGTTCTTGGCCTAGTTCAAAACGGACAATAAACGGCCAGCGTTCCGGCGACTGCTCCAGCCACTCCCAGCTCTGCTGAGTTTCCCAGCGAGTAACAAGACCATCGGCCAGCAGGGTAGCACGGCGCTCCTGGGCCTGGTTGAGATAGTCAAGAAAGCCGCGGTCAATACTGTAAGAGACGGCCAGAAACATGCTGGCTGAAATCGCTACGTTCACGCTGAGAATAATCACAAACAGCTTGAGTCCCAGCCGAGAGGGGCGCCATTGACGTATGGCGTTTAGCAAGGCCATCAGCGTACTCCCTCTGTTTGGCTAGGCTCTTTTTTAGTTGGATCGGGCTGGCGCGGCGCGCTGAGCCGTTCGCGAACATTCTCCATACCCAGATATAGGCAGGGCACCAGGATCAGCAGGATAACCGTGGCGAACAGCATGCCAAAACCTAGCGAAATTGCCATGGGGATCATAAAGCGCGCCTGCCGCGAGGTTTCCAAGATCATCGGTGCCAAGCCGAGAAAGGTCGTCAGCGTGGTCATCATAATTGGCCGTAACCGGCGAGTGGCCGCCGCCACAATGGCTTCCCGGGGGGCCATGCCTTCGCTGCGTTTTCGGTTGGCGTAGTCGATCAGCACTAGTGCATCGTTAATCACCACGCCGGAGAGCGCGAGCATCCCCAGCAGGCTGATAATTGAAAGCCCGAAGCCCATGATCATATGCCCAGCGACGGCGCCGACAATGCCAAAGGGGATGGCAGCCAGCACCAACAGCGGCTGTAGATAGCTTCTGAAGGGAATAGCGAGCAGGGCATAGAGTGCGGCAATCATTAACCACATTGAGGTTTTTAGCGTGGCCAGGTTGTCGGCGGTGTCCTGCTGACGACCGCCCATGCTGACTTCCAGCCCTGGCCAAGTGGCTTCCAGATTGGGGAACTCCTCTTCCTGTAGCGTGGCAAGGACTTGATTGATGGCCAGATCACTTTCCGAGTCGGCGGTGACAGTAATAATCCGCCGCCCGTTAATGCGTTCAAGGCTGCTGGAGGCTTGGCTGATGGTAATGTCAGCGACCCGCGATAGCGGCACGCTTAGCCCATCGGGGGTGCGCACCGGCATGCGGTAAAGCTCGTTCAAGCTATCGCGGTTATCGTTGGGCAAACGCACCTCAACGCTGATTTCGCT
The DNA here is from genome assembly GCF_031010195.1 of Halomonas sp. SpR8. Taxonomy (GTDB): domain Bacteria; phylum Pseudomonadota; class Gammaproteobacteria; order Pseudomonadales; family Halomonadaceae; genus Vreelandella. The sequence goes on from NZ_JAUAMC010000009.1 coordinate 122,403, forward strand.
GCGCCCTACGTACTGTTCAAGCGCGGTGGCGCCCTGGAGAGGGCCACGCAGGGCTTGGGCTAAGTTATTACCCGTGAGCCCCAAGGCGCGGCCTTCGGCAGAAAGTCGCATCTCTAACTGCGGTTTGCCGTCCCCAAGGCCGCTGTCGATATCCGTGAGTCCATAGCCGCCCAGCGTTTCCGCTAACCGTTCGGCGGCGGCTTCAAGTACCTGGGTGTCCGGGTGGGAGAGTCTGAGGCTGAGCGCCGCGCCACTACCAGGGCCGCCGACGTCGGCTTCAAAACGTACCGACTGAGCACCAAGCAGATCGCCAGTGAGGTCGCGCCACTCGCGGGCAATCCGCGAGGGTGGCCAAGCTTCCAGGCTCTCGCTGGCAATATCCAACCGTACTTCCAGGCTTTCGCCGTCCAGGCGGCTGCGTGAACTGCTGAAGTTGAGGGTCTCTTCGCGCTCGCTAAGGGCCTCGGCGGCGTCGAGCAGCTGTTGGCTTAGCTCGCGGCTAACGCTGATATTGCTGCCAATGGGTAGGGTGACCGTGGCCTGTACCTGATCCGATTCAACCCGTGGCATCAGAGAAAAGCCCAGCCGCCCGCTCATCGCCCAGGAGAGCGCGATGAGCAGAATGGCGATGCCCAGTGAAATACTCAGCAGGCGTTGGTTAAGGGCGCGCTGCAGAAACGGCTCGAACTGGCGGTAGGTGAAGTGGTGCAAGCCGCTCTGAAGCCGCTGACGCAGCGCTTCAAGGGGGCGCTGCCACGCCGGTGTTTGGCGGGGTTTACGGCTATGTGCTAGGTGAGCGGGCAGAATGACCAGGGCTTCCAGCCAGGAGATTAAAAAGACGGTGACAACGACCACCGGCACGGTGGCAAAAATGAGCCCTAAGAAGCCGGGTAAAAACAGTAGCGGCAGGAAGGCGACGATATTGGAGAGAATCGCAAAGGTGAGCGGGGTGGCGATTTCGCTGGCACCTTTGACCGCCGCATCGCGCAGCGAATAGCCCTCTTCACGGTAGCTGTAGATATTCTCGCCAACGATAATGGCGTCATCGACGACGATCCCCAGGGCGATAATAAACGCGAACATCGACATCATATTGAGCGAGACGCCAATCCAGGGCAGAAACAGCATGGCGCCGAGAAACGCCGTTGGAATGCCCAGGGTGACCCAGAATGCCAGCCGCGCTTCCAAAAATAGCGCCATCAGTACCAATACCAGCGCTAGCCCCATCCAGGCATTTTTTAGCAGTAGACTGAGGCGATCTTCGTAAACTTCTGAGCTATCGCGGGAAATATCCAGACTGACGCCTTCGGGCAGGTTCGCGCGCAGGCGCTCAAGCTCACCGTTGACCGCTTCCGAGATACTGGTCGGGGTTTGGTCGCCAATCTGGTAAACATCCACAGAGAGGCCGGGCTGGCCGTTATAAAACTCCTCGCGGTCGGTTTCGGCAAAGCCATCGCTGACCGCGGCGATATCCCCAAGCCTGATGGGCGTTCCTTGAGTGCTGGTCAGAATCGGCAGTTCAGCAAAAGCTTCGGCACTGTTGCGGCGCCCTTGGTAGCGAATTAGCCATTCCCCTTCGGCCGTCGTGAGCTGGCCGCTGGCAAGATCTAATGCCTCTTCGGCAATGCGACTGGCCAGTTCCTGGTGGTCGAGGCCATAGCGCTCAATGGCCTCTTCGTCCAGGTGGACTTGTATCTCCCGCTCGCGGTTGCCGGATAGCTCCGCACGGGATATGCCGGAGGTGGCTTGGAGTTCGCCGCGCACATTTTCGGCCGCGTCGTGGAGTGCTTCCAGGCCGACTGGGCCGTAGACCTGCAGGCTCAACACGCTGCGGGAGCGCCCAGCAAGGGTAAAGCGCGGCGGGTCGGCAGCGCTGGGCAGAGTGGTGATGGCGTTAACCGCCTGTTGGATATCCTGATAGGCGCGCATCACATCCACGCCGTCAATCAGCGTGGCGTTGACGCTGGCACTGCCTTCGCTGGCTATAGCGGTCAGCTCGTCAATGCCTTCTACATCGGCAATCGCGGCTTCCATCGGTAGCAGCAGGCTCTGCTCCACATCTTCCGGTGTGGCACCGGGGTAGCTGATAGTGACTTGAACGATTTCGATGTCGAATTCGGGGAACACCTCTTTTTTAATCGCCAGCGAGGCCATTAGACCGCCGACGATAAACAACACCATCAGTAAGTTGGGGGCTACCCCGTGATCCACCATCCAAGCTAATGGGCCGCGTGGCACCTTCATGATTCGTCTCCCGGTCCATCTCCCGCTTGAGCCGGGGTGTCGTTGGGGCGGCGGATGCGCACTAGCTGGCCTTCTCTGGGCTGGGCCAAACCTGCGGTGACGACCTGCTGGCCGTCTTCCAAACCGCTACGAATCAAAGCATCATCTTCACCGCGGAAAGCCAGGGTGACCGGTGTTCGGCGCAGGCGATTTTCCTCATCTACTCGCCACGCCACGTCGCCTGGGCGCAGAGCCGCAGACGGCAGTGAAATAAGCTGCTCCTGAACAGCCGGTTGAAACGAGGCGCGCAGAACATCGCCCAATCGCAAGGCTGGGCCGTCGGTCTCCAGAGCGAGCGGGTCGTTAACGGCGATCAACAGTTGCGCCTGTAGGCCATTCTCTTCCAGACTGGGTAGCATCGATACCAACGTACCTTGGCGCGTGGCGTCTTCGGGCCAACCGCGGCTGGTTAACGTCACGCGACTGCCCGGTTCCAGCCACTCAGTCCACTCTGCAGGCAGCGAAGCGCGCACCCAAAATTGCTCCACGCCCACCAGGTGCAGTACCTCTGTCCCTTGGCTGAGCAGGCTGCCGGCGCCTATCAAGCGTTCTTGCACCATGGCTCGCCAGGGCGCGGTGAGAGTGGCGCGCTGCACATTGAGCGCAGCCTGGTCGCGTGCCACTCGCGCTTGGGTGACCTGAGACTGAGCTTGGCGCAACTGCGGTTCGCGCAGTACCAGCGCCCGCCGCTCTGCCGAGAGCTGGCGACCAAAGGATTCGTACTCGCTGCGCGCCCGCTGCTGCTCTGCCTGCTCTAGTGCTAGCTGGGCCTGGGCATTGGCTAGCTGCGCCTCGGCATCTTCCAGGGCTAGCTGTAAATCGGCTTGGTCAATATAGGCCACAGGGGCTTGCTGCTCGACTACCTGGCCGGGCACAACGCCGTCGGCAAAACGCTCCAATTGTCCCGCTACGCGGCTGGCCAGCATCGTTTCCTGCTCTGCCTCAACGCGGCCAAAACCGTATAGGTTCGGCGCCTGAGCACTAGCGCTCACTGTGACAACATCGACCACACTAGGCAGAGGCTCCGGCGGTGGGGTACGCTCTATGCGCGGCGGTTGGGTAATAATCCACCAGGCCAGCGCCAATGTGGCAACAAAAATCAATAATGCGACCACGGCACCTAAACGAATGCGGCCATATTGATGCGTAACGTCATAGCGAGAAAGAATCATTACCGCGCGTCATCCATTGGGAGCGAAAATTCCAGAAAAATAAGCGTATGATGCTAGCATCGCGCATCGTTAAGCAGCCATTAGTCAAACAATGTGCAAATAACATGCAACTGCCACTTAGCTTGGTATCCGCTGGTTTGGTTTTAGCTTAACTTGGCTTTTATTCACTTGGTTCTCTCTCATGGTTCTCTCACTTGAAAACAATAGACTGACTGGTCTACTTTAAGATTATGAAAAACAATGCAACCCGTGACAAACTTATCGATAGTGGCGCTCAGTTGATTAGTCAGCAAGGCTACAATGCTACGGGCATTAATGCTGTATTAAAAACCTGCGGTGTGCCTAAAGGCTCCTTTTATCACTATTTCTCCAGCAAAGAAGATTTCGGGCTAGCGGTGATCGAACGCTTTGCCATCCGCTATGATGAAACGCTGATAGCGCTGCTGGAAGATAGTGACACGCCGCCACTCGAACGCCTAAGGCGTTACTTCGCGGCAGGGCGCGAGTATATGCACGAGTGCGATCACGCCACAGGCTGTTTGATTGGTAACCTGGGCCAAGAGCTATCGGGCCAGAGTGATACCTTCCGTGATGCACTAAATCTCGTCTTTCAGCGCTGGGAGCAGCGCTTCGTGCACTGCTTGAACGATGCCCAGGCGCAAGGGGATATTGCCATCCGCACCACGCCAGAAGCGCTTGCCAGCTTTATCCTTACCGGTTGGGAGGGCGCTATTCTTCGTGCCAAGACGTTGAAGTCCGTCGAACCCATGGTGCACTTTGAAACGATCTTGTTTCAGCAGGTGTTGGTGCCATCGCCTTAACGCTTTTCTCGCTACGCACTAGTGGCGAGCACGGAAGTGATGCTCTTCAGTGGCCACATCGTTTCGGGTTGCGGCCCTAAGGGCGTCATCGAGTGAAGGGTCATCCAGTGCGATTAAACCGCACTGGGCTAGCGCTTCGCGTAGGCTGACCTGTTCATCCAGGCGCTGATACACTACCCGCACACAGCAGGGCATGCGCTCGCTATTATCTGCCACGCCCATTTTGAGACCGGTTAAACGCGTTACCTGACTCTGAAAGCTCGGAAATAGAATCGTCTGCGTGATCTCATGACCGTTAAGGGTTTCGTGATCGATTAAAAAGAGCCGATCTGCAAGTTTCACCGCGGTGCCCACATAGCGGTTGTGACATGAGCGGGCACCGGACGTGGTTTGCATCCGCTCGGTACGCTGATAAACCACGCCGCCTTCACGCTGTTCCAGGCAAACCAAGGTACGCATCAACTTCCCTGGGCGGGACATGGAGTGATAAAGCTCAAAGTAGCGACCTAGATAGCGCTCCATGCCTTCGCTGCCGCGCTGAACCAGCGCGTTAGGCCAAGGCAGCGTTGCTGGGGTTGCTTCTCTATTGAGCTGGCCGGTTTGTACCAGAGCACGAAAATCGTGATGGGGGAGCGCGATATCCTCCGCGCTAACGCCAAAAAAGTGGCAAATGCGCTGAAGCGCCGCGTGGCTGGGGCGATAGCGCCCACTCAGGTAGCGGTTAAACTGAGCACGGTTAATCGTTAAACGCCGACAGACCTCGGCAATGGACGGGTAGTAGCTGCAGAGCAGTCGCAGGTTGGCCACGAAATCGTCATGCATGGGTGACTCGGTTCTCTTGGTGTCGTGGCTGCCTAATGTGATGCCTTGTGCTAAAGAGTGCAATGCTTTCCCACTTGCCGGACCACCCTTGCCGTCGCGGCTCCCTGGCGTAAAAAGCTATGCTATATAATAGGTAGCTACATTACTAATAGGCACAGCAAAAGCTTCTACAGCAAACCAGGAGTACGCCATGTTTCATGGGTTTGAAAAATTGCAGCGCCAGATTAACGGCGTCGAGATCGCGTTTCGCAAGGGCGGCAGTGGGCCTGCGTTACTATTGCTTCACGGCCACCCCCAGACCCATGTAATTTGGCACAAAGTCGCGGAAGAGCTGGCCCAGCACTTCACGGTGATAGCGGCGGATCTGCGCGGCTACGGCGACAGCAGTAAACCCGACGATGACCCTGAGCACATCAATTTTTCCAAACGCGCTATGGCCAACGATATGGCGGAGCTAATGAGCGCACTGGGTTTTGAGCGTTTTAAGGTGCTGGCCCATGATCGTGGGGCGCGAGTTGCCCATCGTTTAGGGGTTGACCACGCGGCGCGGGTTGAGCGCATGGTGCTGCTTGATATAGCCCCCACACTGGCCATGTATCGCGGTACCACGGAAGCTTTTGCGCGCAGCTATTGGCACTGGTTCTTCCTGATTCGCCCCCAGCCGCTGCCGGAAAGACTGATTCAGAGCGACCCTGCTCAATACCTCAAAAGCGTAATGGGCGCTCGCAGTGCCGGTATGGCGCCTTTCTCTCCGGAAGCGCTAGCGGAATACGAGCGCTGCTTGTCTCTCCCTGGCACCGCCACCGGTATTTGCGGCGACTACCGCTCTAGCGCCACGATTGACTTAGAGCATGATCAGTCAGATATCGACACAGGCGTTAAACTCACCTGCCCGTTAAAAGTGATGTGGGGCGCCGAAGGTGCCATTGAAGCTTGTTTTAATGCACTCAGCGAGTGGCAAAAAGTGGCCACCGATGTTGAAGGCAAAGCGCTCCCTTGCGGTCACTATATCGCCGAGGAAATCCCTGAAATATTGCTTGAGGAAGCGCTGCCGTTTTTACGTAAATCAGGCTGATGGCAGATCGGTTTATATACTTTCGCCATTAACGTTCCATACTGCTAACGATAAGCGCTGCATTGACGCCACCAAAACCGAACCCGTTACACAAGACATGCTGGGTAATATGCTTTTGATGAGTCGTCGTGACGAAGGTTAAATCCTGCATATCCTCATCGCAGCGCTCAAGATTGATGGTGGGGGGTAGTTGCTGCGTATTGATGGCCAAGACAGAAAAAATACTCTCGATGCCTCCCGCTGCACCTAATAGATGGCCTGTGGCGGCTTTGGTTGCCGAAATCGGTATGGCGGGCAAGCGCTCACCGAATACATTACGCAATGACGCAATTTCAGCCCGATCGCCAACGGGGGTCGAGGTGGCGTGGGCATTGATGTGATCAATAGCATCAGTAGATAGGTTCGCCATCCCTAGCGCTGCTTGAATCGCTGCGGCTGCGCCAGCCCCATCTTTTGGGCCTGCCGTCAGGTGGTAGGCATCCGCGCTGGTACCGTAACCACTAATCACCGCTAACGGCGTGGCACCCCGCGCGAGGGCATGGTCAAGGGTTTCGATCACCATAACGCCAGCGCCTTCTCCCATTACAAAACCGTTACGGGCTTTATCAAAGGGGCTGGACGCGCGTTCAGGGGCGTCCGCTTCTGTGGAAACGGCCTTTAAGGCGTTAAAGCTGGCGAGCGAAAGAGGATCAATGCACGCCTCGGCACCGCCTACCAGGGCAACATCGGCTTCTCCATTGCGGATGATGCGCATACCGTCGCCAATCGCCTGTAGCCCCGCTGCGCAAGCCGTTACTGGACACCCCAGTGGGCCTTGAAAGCCATAACGAATCGACAGATTGCCAGCAGCCAAATTGGCCAGAAAGGCGGGTACCGTGAAGGGGGAAAGTTTGCGATGGCCGCGCTCGGCAAGGGTTTTTTGCGCTTGAGTAATGGTAGGGAAACCGCCAATGCCAGAGCCAATAATGGTCGCCGTTCGACGTTTTTGCGCTTGCTCAACGGGGAACCAATTGGCTTGTGCCAGTGCCTCTTGGGCTGCCGCTAACGCATAAAGGCTGAACAGATCCATTTTGCGCTGCTCTTTGGGGTCGGCTATCGCATCCAGGTCAATACCGCCGGTGGGGTCATGGTTAATGCTCGGCACCACCCCGGCAATTTTGATCGGGATATTGCTGGTGTCAAAGCGGTCAATGGTGCTGATGCCTGACAGGCTGTTAGCCAATCGCTGCCAACTGATATTGACGCTGCTCCCTAGCGGGCTGACCATACCCATGCCGGTAATCACGATAGGTGATTGCATAGTGACTCCTGAATTAGTGATAGGGTCACCCTAGCAATGGGCAGTATATGATCAAGATAATATTTAGCTGACCTACGACGAGGTAGATATGCCTTATCCCAAGAGCCATAAATCGAAAACCAAAGAGCGCATTTTGGCTTCGGCGACGGAGCTATTCAGTCGCAATGGGTTTCAAAAGGTATCGATTGGCCAGATCATGAAGCTAGCGAAGATGACCCACGGTGCCTTTTATGCCCATTTCGCTTCAAAAGAGGCCCTTTACCATGAGTCTGTTCGCCTGACCATTGATAACAGCCGGGCGGCTAGACTGGTAAAAGGCCCGCTTTCGTTACAACACCTGACCGAATTAGTCGCCAACTATTGTAATCTTCAAGAGTTGGAAGCTAAGCATAGGCCAGGGCCTGAAGCGGTACTGTTCAACGAAATAGGCAGTGAAAAAGCAGAAATCCGCACCCTGTTTGAAGCGTCATATATGAGTATGAAAAAGATGCTTGAAACCCGGTTGATAGCGCTGAGTAAGCTGAAGCAACTCCCCTTTGCCACTGACCGTAAAGCGATTGCTGATAAATCCCGGGTCATATTGGCCTCCTTGGTAGGCGCTGTCGCCATTGCCAAAAGTTTGCCGGGAGAGGCGGAGCGAAAGCAGGTGTTGATAGCCACGCAACGCCAGATTTTACTGATGCTCGGGGTTAGCGAAACCGAAGCAGAGCGTATGATGCAAGCGCAATAGCTTCTTCCTCTACTGAAGAGTTAGCCAAGATGCTGCTGTAGCAAGCACTGCCGTTTTTACACGGCGAGCGATAGATGATTTGGGCGATGGCCCAAGACGAAGCGGGTGAAAAACTGGATAATGGCTGCCATTCGCCTACCGGCTTATGTATTTAACAGCCCAGGCACACTCATTACTCCGGACGCCCGCCCATGGAAATCAAAGTTAACTATCTCGACAACCTCCGCCTGGAGGCCAAGTTCGACGATTTTACGGTTATCTCCGACCAGCCGATTCGCTACAAGGGCGATGGCTCGGCGCCTGGGCCTTTCGACTACTTCCTGGCGTCTTCGGCCATGTGTGCGGCCTACTTTGTAAAGGTGTACTGCAACGCGCGGGATATCCCTACCGAAAATATCCGCCTTTCCCAGAACAATATCGTCGACCCGGAAGATCGCTATAAGCAGATTTTTAAAATCCAGGTCGAGCTGCCAGAAGATATTTCCGAGAAGGATCGCCAGGGCATTCTGCGCTCCATCGATCGCTGCACGGTTAAGAAAGTGGTGCAAACTGGCCCTGACTTCCAGATCGAGACGGTAGAGAACATCGACGAAGACGCCCAGGCGCTGCTGATGGGCGCGCCAGAAGGTAGCAGCACCTATATTGAGGGCAAAGACCTGCCGCTGGAGCAGACCATTGCCAATATGAGCGCGATACTTGCTAACCTTGGCATGAAGATCGAGATCGCCTCCTGGCGCAATATCGTGCCCCACGTTTGGTCGCTGCATATCCGCGATGCGGCCTCGCCAATGTGTTTTACCAACGGCAAAGGCGCGACCAAAGAGAGCGCGCTGTGTTCGGCATTGGGCGAGTTTATCGAGCGCTTGAGCTGCAATTTCTTCTACAACGATCAGTTCTTTGGCGAAGAGATTGCCAATAGCGAATTCGTTCACTACCCCAATGAGAAGTGGTTCCAGCCGGGCCCAAACGATGAACTGCCCGATGAGATTCTCGACGAGCACTGCTTGGCGATCTATAACCCGGAAGGCGAGCTTTGCGGTTCCAACCTGATTGATACCAACTCCGGCCGAGAGGATCGGGGCATCGTCTCGCTGCCTTATGTGCGTCAATCCGATGGCGAGACGGTCTATTTCCCCTCCAACCTGATCGAAAACCTATTCCTCAGTAACGGCATGAGCGCGGGCAATACCCTGGTGGAAGCCCAGGTGCAGTGCCTGTCGGAAATCTTCGAGCGGGCGGTAAAGCGTGAAATCTTGGAGCAGGAGTTGACCCTGCCGGATGTGCCGCAGGAGGTGCTGGCGAAATACCCCAGCATTGCCGAAGGCATCAACGCTTTGGAAGCCCAGGGGTTCCCGGTGCTAGTTAAGGATGCCTCCATGGGCGGGCAGTTCCCGGTGATGTGCGTCACCTTGATGAACCCGCGTACCGGTGGCGTGTTTGCCTCCTTTGGTGCCCACCCAAGCTTTGAAGTGGCGCTGGAGCGCAGCCTGACCGAATTGCTCCAGGGTCGCAGCTTTGAAGGCCTGAACGACTTGCCGTTACCGACCTTCAACTCGCAAACCGTGGCCGAGCCGAACAACTTCGTTGAGCACTTTATCGACTCGGTAGGCGTGGTCTCCTGGCGTTTCTTTAGCGCCAAGCCCGACTTTGAGTTCAGCGAGTGGGACTTCTCCGGCAGCAACGAGGAAGAAGCCGAGACGCTGTTCGGCATTTTTGAAGAACTGGGCGCCGAAGTATACATGGCCGTGCATGAAGATCTGGGCGCGCCGGTGTGCCGCATTCTGGTACCGGGCTACTCCGAGGTGTATCCGATTGAAGACCTGATTTGGGACAACACCAACAAGGCGTTGGATTACCGCGAAGATATTCTCAATCTGCACCGCCTGGATGACGACCAGCTAACCGACTTGGTCGAGCGGCTGGAAGAGAGCCAGATGGATGACCACGCCGATATCATCACGCTGATCGGTATCGAGTTCGACGAGAACACCGAGTGGGGCCAGCTCACCATTCTGGAACTGAAGCTGCTGATCTACCTAGCGCTGCAGCGCCATGAAGAGGCGCTGGACTGTGTGCAGATGTTCCTTCAGTACAACGACAACACCGTCGAGCGCGGCCTGTTCTATCAAGCGGTGAACGCGGTACTGGAAATAGTGCTGGATGATGAGCTGGAGCTTGAAGACTACCTGCACAACTTCCAGCGCATGTTCGGTGAAGCGACGATGGCGACTGTTGTTGGCTCGGTGGACGGCTCCGTGCGCTTCCATGGTCTAACGCCGACCAACATGCAGCTCGAAGGCCTGGAGCGCCACCAGCGCTTGATTGAAAGCTATAAAAAGCTCCACGCGGCACGGGCGGCGAAGGCGGGCATCTAAACGCAATGATGGTAAGCCTTTGGCTGGCGTTACGGTGCCAGCCAAGCTAGTTCTCCGCAGCCAGTTTGCTTTGAGCAGGCGCTCTAACCAGCAGAGTGGAACCAAGTTTGCTGGCTAAGGAATTCGATTAACTCGCTGCGAAATAGCTTTGCCCGCGCTGAAAGGCTACGCCGGTAGGGCCATACCAAGAAGATCTCTCGGTGGCGCCCCCGCCACTCAGGGAGCACCCGTATTAACTTCCCCGTTTGTAAGCTATTCGCCACCATGCTGGCGGGCATTAAGGCGACGCCTGCGCCCGATTTAGCGAGATTCAGCACAATATTCATATCGTTACTGATGTGAAAATGGCCCTTATGACAAGCGTGCTGGCTACCCGCTTGGTGGAACAATTGCCAATCGCTAAACATTTTTGCTGCCACGCTGGGGCACGCCTGCAATTCTTCAACCGTATGGGGAAGAGAGTGCTTCATCGTCGGTGAAGCCACCAAAATCGGCTCTATATAGCCGAGGTGTTTTTGGATCAGCGTCGAATCTTTTTGAGGCCCCGAGCGAAGCGCAATATCAGCCTGATGGTCGCGAATATCGACCACGTTGTTATCGAGTTCGATCGTCAACGCAATGTCAGGGTAGTGGTGTATAAAGTGACGCCAAAATGCGTCTAGCGGCCCGCTGCCCAAATTGACTGGCGCCATAATCTTCAACGGCCCGCTTAGGCTATGCAGTGCCTGATCCAGATCCAAAATACGCTGATCAAGGGCGAGCACCAGTTCCTCGCACTCACGGTAATACGACTCACCGTGGGGCGTTAACGTTAATCCTTTGGTTGAGCGATAGAGTAGCTCTACGCCTAGCGTGGCCTCCAGTGCACTTATGCGCCGCGACACGGTAGCAATAGTCATCTTCAGCGTTGCCGCCGCTGCGGTAAAGCTGCGTTGATTGGCAGCCACGATAAAGATGTTTAGATCATCCAAAGACGGTTTGCGCATTTTGCAATTCTGTAAAATGGTTTCTTATATATTGGCATAGTTTACCGTAATGGGTATTTGCTAGCCTTGGCACAGGTAAATAATGCTCTTAAGGATGCCCCATGAAACACAGAATTATTTTCGCGCTACTGATGTCTTTTACCCTCTCACTGATTATGTCGGCGTGGGTGACTTACGTGAATATCGGTGCTCATTCCGATTTTGTGGCTATTTGGATGCATGCATGGCTCCTTGCTTGGCCTGCCGCTGGGATCATCGCCTTTATCAGCGGCCCCTTTATCCATAAGTTAGCCCACCGCATTGCCGAGAAGATCTGATAGCTCGACTGAGACACTATGGTGCATCGGCTGATGCAGTGAGTGGATACAGCTACACAGTGTATCCGCTCTCAATACACCGCCACCTGATAGGCCGCTTTTGTAGTTGATTGAGGCAGGAGTGCTCGGGCGTGAAAGCGGCGTCAGTGCTTATCTTCGATGCGCAGCTTGACCACTTCATCTAACGCCAGACCGGTCACTGCGGCAATCTGTTCGTCGCTCAACACCCACGAATAAAAAGGGATACCTAGTTTATCGCTTCCTCCATCATGTGTGGTGCGCTGGATTATTTATCATCAGGTTTTTCAAAAACAGAAAACGGGTTATCTCTATTAGCTAAAGACGTAAACACTGCCGGGAAATATGCTGCTACCTATCAGAGCTAACCGGAGACACCCAGTGTGAATACATCACCCACTTCCGCTGTCGTTATGACCTTGCTTGCCACTTTTTTCTGGGGGTCAAACTTCCAAGCGACTAAAATTGCCATCGGCAGCCTTCCACCATGGACGGCTTCGGTGGAGCGTTTCATCATTGCTGTCGTGTGTATCTATGCGATCCTTTTGATAAAGGAAGGCATCCGTTGGGATATCCTCTCAAAAAACGTCGTCGCCTATGTTGTTTTAGGCATTATTGGCGTGGCGGGCTTCAATGGATCGCTTTTTGTGGGTCTACAGACATCAAGCCCGATCACGGCGTCACTGATCATGGCAACCACACCCATTTCCGCCAACATCATTGAGGCCTTCATAAATCGACAAGCACCCGATAAGGAAAGAATTCTCGGCATGATTATCAGTCTAGTCGGGGTATGCCTAGTGATCACCAACGGTCAGATACTAGTGGGCCACCTCGACTTCGCGTCAGGCGATATCATTATTCTAGCCGGGTCGATTGGCTGGGCTGCTTATACTGTAGGCACGCGTAAGTTTGTCTCGGATGCGACGCCTCTGGAAACCACTAGTTGGACAATGCTTTTCGGTACGTTGGCTCTCGCTGCCGTCGCTTTCACGGTTGAGAATCCGATTGCATCTATTCCTGCAGGATCGGGTATCAGTTTATTAGCGACAGTATGGATGGGTATCGCCGGGTCTGTACTGGCCTATTTGTTCTGGAATATTGGTATAGCGGTTGGTGGCCCTGGAAAGACCTCGATCTTTTTCAACTTTGTGCCCATCTTTGCGTTATTGATTCAGATGGCTATGGGCATCTTTCCGCATGGAGTACAACTAATTGGAGTTGCGATAACGATTCTGGGGATCCTGGTCGGCCAAGGTCGTTTAATAGACCTTAAAACTAAGTGTACTGCTAAAGTAAAAATCTGATGTTTAGCTAACCAATACCTCGCGGAAAGCCTTTATAATCATTGGTATTATAAACGTTGTGATACGAGTGTTTCCTGCTCGTTTTACATTAAAAGACTAGGTGATGTCATCACAAAGTATTTTTAATGTTTATTTGTCTGCCTTTTCAAGTCACTGCTGAAGCATAAAGCGCTGGCTGGACTCGTTTAGCTTTTTTTAAAAATATTAGATAGGTAAAAATATGACTAAATCTTATATCTTGGAAAGTCCTGAGAGGGGCTTGGTTCGCATGTGGCTTGCTATCGTTGTTTTAGGCATAGGGGCTTTCTCCATCGTTACAACAGAGCTAGCCCCCATTGGGCTATTGTCTTCTATCTCTGGAGATTTAGAAAAGTCAGAAGCCGCCATTGGCATTACTGTAACAGTTTATGCATGGATTGGCGCATTAAGCGCGCTCTTATCTACCCTATGGCTGGGTAATATTCCTCGTAAGCCACTGTTGATTGCTCTCATGCTGGGACTGGCCGTCTCAAATGGAGTAGCTATGGCCTCTTTTAATTTTTCGGCACTACTGGGAGCCCGTGTTATTGGTGCAGTCTTCCATGGGCTTTTCTGGGCTATGATTGGGGCTTTAGCAGCACAGATAGCGCCAGCCCGTCATGTTGGCTTAGCCACATCGATAGTGTTTGGTGGCGTGTCGGCTGCAAGCGTCATGGGGGTACCATTATCGTCTTTAGTTGGACATGCTGAGGGATGGAGGGTTGCCTTCGGAGCAATTGCCGCACTTTGCTTTTGCGCTGCGCTTGCGATGGTTATCCTGATACCGACTACTAAAGCTGAGGCACCCGTCGGGCGAAGAGCTCTCATTGAAGTATTCCAGCGGAAAGACCTAAGAGGAATATACCTTGCAACGGTATTTGCCGTTACAGCGCACTTTGCGGCTTTTACCTTTATTGAACCATTCTTATCTAGTAAGTCAGCTATTTCGGGGCCGTTGATTGTCGTGATGCTTTTCAGCTTTGGGGCGGCGGGGCTTGTTGGCAATGTATTGGCCGGTATTTTGATTGATAAATATCTCAAACCTTTAATTGTGTTGTCTTTGATCTCCATGAGTGTCGCTTTGATCATTTTAGCGATATTTGGTAATGACATAAGTATTCTATTGCTGTTAGGGCTGATTGTTGTTTGGGGGGGCGCGATAGCTATTATTTTCGTGGGATTCCAAGCTTGGATACTTCGTGTAGCAGGTGATGCTGCCCTTCCTGCTTCTGCCATCTATGTCTCAATCTTCAATGCAGCAATCGGCACCGGCGCAATGGTGGGTGCCTGGGTATTAGGCTGGGCCGGGCTGACTGGGGTTATCGGATTTGCAGGTGGAGCAGTGGCGATAAGTATTGTTCTTATTGCAGTGTGCCGATCGCCTGTGAGCGGATAATGTTTTTAACGATAAAGTGGGGTGGAATATGGATGACAAGACGGCAAGAGGCAAAGACATTATGAATCAGCTTGAAGCAGGCGCTGGAGACCGAGTCACGGCAAGGCTTGCCGAGCTTGATGCGGGGCTCTCGAGACTGGTTACAGATTATGCTTTCGCCGATGTGGTGGGTAGGCCAGGGCTGGATCTGAAAACACGTGAAATGCTTACAGTAGCTGCTCTTACTGCGATGGGAACAGCGCAAGGGCAGTTAGAGTTTCATATGCGTGCTGCGTTAAATGTAGGCGTTAGCAAGGAGGAGTTGCTTGAAATCGTTATTCAGATGGCCGTGTATGCTGGTGTGCCAGCCTGCATGAATGGGATTACTGCTTACCGAAGTGCTTTAAATAGCCAGTCTAGTTCTTGCTAAGAGGTGTTGGCTTTTATCATCGGATATTTTATTCACAAATTAGCCTATCGCATTGCTGAGAAGATCTAACAACTAGCTTGATGCACTCGCTGATGCAGTGAGTGCATCAACTGCATTGCGGCTCAGCTCTCAATGCACCGCCGCGTGGTAGGACGCACCGAACTTTTTCGCCAACTCCGCAAGACGCTTGTCTAGCGTCCAAAGCTGCGTATCGGGCGTGATGAGTGTGGAGGCAAGCAGGCACATATCGACTAAACCGCACCCCAGGCCATAGAGCTTTTCGCGTTCGATGAAATCCATCACTTCCGACAAGCTAGCTTGCTGACATGGTCGCAAGAGGGCAACACTCTCTAGCGTTTGAGTGCGTGGGGAAGGGGGAGTACCGCAGGCGAGTTCAACCAAAACCATTGGGTGGTTGAGTACAAGATCTTGTTCGATCAATTCGACCAGGGCGTCGTTTCGTTTTCTGAAATGATCGACCCAGACCGATGTGTCGACTAGCACGCTCATTGCGCTGAGGGTTCCTCGCGACGCCGGGGTATGTCGGGCATCTCTGGCGCAGTGCCGCCCAAGGCAGCTAGACGCCGACCGGCTTGCACGCGGACATAGGTCTTCATGGCTTCCCGAAAGAGGTCTGATGGTTTGTCCATTCCCGGTTCGGCCAGCGCCAATGCTTGCTCGTACAGCGCATCGTCGATGGTAACAGTGGTTCGCATTGTTCACTCCTGCCTAGTCGTTCACTAGCTTGCATCAATATTGATGTGATTTAACGTCAATTTATGCATCGTTTCAAGCGCGCATAGCAATAACATCATCGGATGACTGCTCTGACCATTCTCACCAGCGGTCATCACCTCGCCCAGCTGTACCGAATTCATACGCCTGATGCACTATGGTGCACTCGCTGATGCAGTGAGTGCACACAACTGCACCGCTGCGCCAAATTTAATTCTGCCCCACGCTTGGTAAAACGTTCTCCGCGGCGCGAATTCCAAAAGCGCGATAGCAAACGACGCGAATTCCAACATAACGCTAATACAAAAACGCGGAGAGAATCACATGCTCGATATGCTCAATGACCTCCTGTGGGGGAAGGTTCTACTAGTGCTGCTGGTGGGCGTTGGCATCGGTTTTACCGTTGCCTCCCGCTTTGTGCAGTTTCGCTATTTCGGTGAGATGTTTCGTATCCTGGGTTCCGGCCAGGCGTTTAAGCGTAACCAGCACGGCCATTTAAGCTCGTTTCAGGCACTGGTGCTGTCGGTGGCTGGGCGCGTCGGTGGCGGCAACATCGCCGGTGTGGCGGTCGCGATTACCCTGGGTGGCCCAGGGGCGATTTTCTGGATGTGGCTGGTTGGCTTGATGGGCATGGCCACCAGCTTTTTGGAGTGTACCCTGGCGCAGACCTATAAAGAGGCCGAAGGTGATGGCACTTATCGCGGCGGCCCTGCGTACTATATCGTTAAAGGGCTAGGTAAGCAGTGGCGTTGGCTGGCAGCGTTCTACTCGGTATTGCTGCTGTTGACCTTTGGCTTTGCGTTTACCGCACTACAGTCATATTCGGTAGCGACCTCTTTCGGTGACGCTTTCGGTGTGCCGGTACTGTATAGCGGCATTGGTCTTGCCATGCTGGTTGGGCTGATTATTTTCGGCGGTATCAAGCGGATTGCACGTATTTCCGAGTTTTTGGTGCCCTTTATGGCAGTGAGCTATATCGCCATTGCGCTGCTGGTTATCGCCATGAATATTACCGAAATCCCTGGCGTGATTGCCCTGATTGTAAAGAGTGCCTTCGGCCTTGAACCGCTGATTGGTGGAGGTATTGGCGCGGCGATCATGATGGGCCTGAAACGTGGCCTGTTCTCAAACGAAGCGGGTCTGGGCAGTGCGCCCAATGTGGCGGCGGTGGCCTACGTGGCGCACCCGGCTAACCAGGGTATCGTGCAGGCGTTCTCGGTATTTATCGATACTGTGATTATCTGTTCCGCTACGGCGTTTTTGATTCTGCTCAGTGGTGCATACGACCCTACTGTGGGCGCTGGCGTTGAGGGCATCGCGCTAACTCAAGCCGCATTGGCCGACCACGTGGGCGAGTGGGGACGCACTTTTGTCAGCTTGGCACTGCTGCTGTTTGCCTTCAGCACCATTCTGTACAACTACTACCTGGGTGAGAACAGCCTCAACTTCTTCAGCCGCGACAACCAGAACCTGTTTAACGCCTTCCGTGTCGCTATCGTGCTGCTGGTCTGCTGGGGAGCCACTACCGATTTGGGCACCGTATTTGGCTTTGCGGATGTCACCATGGGGCTCTTGGCGGTCGTCAACTTGATTGCACTGATTCTGCTGTTCAAGTGTGGCCTGCGCATTTTGAAAGACTTCGATGTGCAGCGTCGGCAGGGCATCAAACAGCCGATTTTTGATGCAAACCAGCATCCAGATCTAGACCTGGACCCTAAAGCCTGGGAGCTAGATCCTGAAGAGGCTGAAGCGTTAAAGCAGCGCCTGGAAGGCGCGCCTGCGAAGTAAAGACTAAATTGTAATGATAAGGAGAGGAGCGCCCATGCCCCGCGTACTGATGCTCTATACCGGTGGAACGATTGGTATGCAGCCATCGCCACAAGGCTACGTGCCCTGCGCGGGGTTGGCCGAACGCCTATCAACGCATTTGGCCCTGGGTGACCCTTATCGGCTGCCAGCGTTTGATGTGCTGGAAATGCAGCCGCTGATTGATAGCGCCGAGTTAATGCCCGAGGCCTGGAATCGCCTGGTAGCGGTGCTGGAAAGCCATTGGCAGCACTATGATGCCTTTGTGGTGCTGCACGGCACCGATACCATGGCATACAGCGCCGCTGCACTTTCGTTTATGCTCGGCGCGCTTAACAAGCCGGTGATCTTCACCGGCTCCCAAATTCCACTGGGTGAGCCAAGAAGCGATGCGCTGAATAATGTGGTCAGCGCGCTGCAGATTGCGGCTCACCCCACGACACCTTGCGAAGTCAGCCTGGCATTTCACGACCGCCTGCTGCGCGGTAACCGGGCGCGCAAGGTGCGCACTAACGGCTTGGATGCCTTCGACTCGCCCAACTTCCCCTGGCTTGCCGAACTGGGCATTGGCGTAAGTTTCCTCCAGCATTTGGCACTGCTGAGCGGCTTACCGAATTTTGCGCCTATCGAGGTGGACGACGAGGCGGTAGCGGTACTGCCGCTGCATCCAGGGATGTCGCTGCGCCGCGCGAAAATGCTGCTGGAAGATGAAACGCTAAAAGGCCTGGTGCTGCATAGCTACGGAGTAGGCAACCCGCCTAGCTTTGAAGGCGAGCTGCTTAACGCCTTGAAGACGGCTAACGAGCGAGGCGTAGCGCTGCTCAATGTGACTCAGTGTGCCCAAGGCGAAGTGGTACAGGGGGCTTACGCCACCGGCGCCGAGCTTAATCAAGTGGGCGTTATTCCTGGAGGCGATATCACCCTGGAAGCCGCCATCGCGAAGCTCACTGTGCTGCTAGGTCGTGGGTTAGCTGGTGGGACTCTTCGGCAGGCCTTGAAGAGTGCTATGCGGGGCGAGTGTAGCGCAGCGCATTAGGTATTCAGTCTCAGCTTACCCAAAAAACCAATAGCACACGGCAATAGCAGTGGTAACGCCAGCGAAGTCAGCCACCAGCGCGCAACCTAGTCCGTGGCGAATGCGCGTGATGCCCACCGCGCCAAAGTAGACAGCTAGCACATAGAAAGTAGTTTCAGTGCTGCCCTGCATGGTGGCTGCGAGTAGGCCTGGAAAGCTATCGACGCCAAAGGTGTCCATGGTTTCGATCATCATGGCGCGGGCTCCACTGCCGGAAAGCGGCTTCACAAAGGCGGTGGGCAGCGCATCCACAAAGCGGGTATCCCAGCCAAAGCCCTCTACCAGCCAGCGGATGCCGCTTAGGCCCGCATCTAGCACGCCACTGGCGCGTAGCACGCCGACCGCCACCAGCATGGCAATCAAGTAGGGAAGCAGCGTAATGGTAAAGCTCAACCCTTCTTTAGCGCCTTCGATAAAAGCGTCATACACCCTTACTCCACGCAGCGCGCCGACCACCAGAAACATCATCACGATGCTAAATAGCGTCAGGTTGCCGACCAGGGTAGAGGCTGCGGCCAGCGCTTGAGCGGACATTCCTGCTAGCGTGGTAATTAAAAGCCCCAAGGCAAGTGCTGCGGCGAGTAAATAGGCAAGCACGATGGGCTGCCATAGCTTTAAGCGCTGCATTATGGAGACAGCTAACAGCCCTGCGAGACTAGAGGCGGTTGTGGCTAAAAGAATAGGTAAAAACACCAGCGTGGGATCGGCAGCGCCTTGCTGGGCGCGGTACATAAAAATGGTGACCGGCAATAGCGTAAGCGATGAGGTATTGAGCACCAGAAACAGAATTTGCGCGTTGCTGGCGGTCTCGCTACTAGGGTTGAGGTTCTGCAGCGAGTGCATCGCCTTGATGCCGATCGGCGTGGCGGCGTTGTCCAGGCCCAGGATATTGGCCGCGAAGTTCATACTGATCAGCCCCATGGCGGGGTGACCGCGGGGAACCTCAGGCATTAAGCGGCAAAACAACGGGTCAAGCACCCGCCCCAGCAAGCGAATCAAGCCCGCCTTTTCGGCAATCGAAAGAAACCCCAGCCACAGCGTCATGGTGCCCAGCAGCACCAGAATAATATCAACGCTCACTTCCGCCATATCGAACAGTGATTGCACCAGACGGGCAAACACCTCGCTGTCGCCGCCCACTAACCACTGCCAAAGCGAAGCCGCGAAGGCCGCGATAAAGAAACTTAACCAAATTCCGTTGAGCATGAGGGGCAGGCATCCTGGGCAGCGAAACGATCGATGACGCCAATCCTACCCAATTCAGGGCGCTACAACACTAGTGGGGTTAACAAGCTTAGGCTACGCCGTCACGAATGCTGATAAAGTAGCTTTCGCTACCGATCTGTCCACCTTTTAAGGCTACCTCCAAGCCATTGAGCGCAGGCTGGTCACTATGGGCGATGCAGAGCGGGGAGCCTGGTGTTTCCGGCAGCGGTAGGCGCGTGGTTAGAGCGTGTACGCCAAGTTGGCTAAGCGCATGGCTGGAGGTATCTCCGCCAGCAATCACGATGCGTTTAAGACCATGGGCTTCTACCATCTGACGTAATAACTGACCTAACGAGCGACCAATAAGGTGGCGAGCCTTTTCCCCGCCCTGATGCACAGCATCCGCATCGCTGTTTGGCCCCATAGCAGTGTACACAATCACGCTTTCGCCCTGATTGAGTGCCTCAATGGCTTCTTTTAATACCTGATGCAGCGTATTGGCATGGGTACGTTCGTCGATAAGTTTGACGACATCGATAGCAATGGCGCGAAAGCCAATGGCTTCAGCAAAACGAATTTGCCGGGCAGTTACTTCAGAGCAACTGCCTGAAACCACGGCAATTTGTTCAACCGCTCCAGGAGAGGAGAACAGCGGCGCGCTTTTGGGGATTAGTGCCTGTTTTCGCCATGTGTCGACTAGCGCATATTCGACAGCGGATGAACCCACGACGAAGCTGCCATCGGGTAAGCGCGTTCGCCACAGCTGTTCACCTACGCTTGCCTGATGGTTACGGTTCAGCGTGTCGTACAGCATTACGTCGTTGGCGTGGCTAAGCTGGTCGACTTGAGTGTCGGTATTGGCAGCTTCGAGACACAGCAAATCGGCTAAGCCAATGACGAGCTGGGTTTGTTTCGCCAAGTGTCGTCTTAGGTCAGCCTCCGCCATCGGGGTTACTGGGTGACGACTCATCACCGGGTGGCGGTCTATACGGTGTACCTCTCCGTCGAAGGCAGCAAAATGCTGGCCAAACACGGTATAGCGCTTTAGCTGAGGGGCACCGACCACCAGCGGTACGCAGCGTTGCGCGAACAGGGCTTTGCCTATTTCTAGTGCCTTGCCGATATTGCCAATATTCGGTGCGCTATCAAAGGTTGAACACACCTTGTAGTGACATAGCGAAGCGTTAAGGGATTTCAGCCATACCAGTGCGTTGTTGAGGTGTGTTTCCATCCACTCTGGGGATTCGCTGCGGCTGGTGCCCGCTAAGCCAATCGCGGAGTAATCGGCAAACGGGGCTAATTTTTCTTCGCTTTGAGGTGCCAGGAAAAGCACTGTTTTTATCCCATGCAGGCTTAACGCTTCCATGACATCGGTTGAACCAGTGAGGTCATCGCCGTAATAAGAGAGAAGGAGAGGCGTGCTCATACGCTAAAGGTCTCCATGGCCTGGGCAAGTTCTTGGTGCTCATGGGCATAAGTTGCCAGCGGAATACCCTTCATGGCGGCTTGCCACGCTTGGCGTAGGCTAGCTACACCACCGGAAATACCACCGGGGTGAGCCATAATGCCGCCGCCACAGCAGTAAATCAGGTCACTATTGCCCAATGCCTGATAGGTGTCAGCCACCTGGACGGCGCTCTGCCCCGACGAGAAAACCGGCACTATCTGATAACCTGCTGCAGGCGCCTTAAACATGGGGGTTTGGCAAGCGCGTGCGCTGTTAATCACGCTAGCGTCCTCTTCGCTAAATTTATTGCGCAGGCCATTGACGTGGATATGATCCACACCCGCTAGCCGCCACAGTTTATGGTAAGCGTCAAACGCCATCCCCAGGTGAGGTGAACGGCTCAACATGCCCCAGCCTGCGCGGTGGCCATGCAGCGCTACCTGGCAGTGTCGGCGCAAGTGTGCGACACCGGCTAAGCCAACACTGTTGACGGCGACCATCACGCAGGTGCCGCCAGCAGCCACCACATAGTCATGCTGCGCACGCATCTCGTCGATATCACCGCTGATATTAAAGGCGTACATTACCTTTTTACCGCTGCGCTCCGCATGGGCGTTGATAATGGGCATGATGGCATCGACGCGCGCCCGTAGTGGGTTATGGGGGCCGTTGGCCTGCAGTTCGTCGTCTTTAATAAAATCAATACCTCCTGCCACGAGTTGCGCCACCATGTCAGCGGTTTCAGCCGGAGATAAGCCCACGCTGGGCTTGATAATGGTGCCAATTAGCGGACCGCTGGTAATACCGGTTAGTTGACGTGTACCAGAGGCACCAAACTGGGGGCCAGGATAGGCGTCCGCAAAGGCATCGGGTAAGTCGATATCCAGTAGCTTAAGTGCGGAAAACTCTTTGAGTTCAAACAGGTTGCCCGCAACGGTAGAAACTAGATTCGGCAGAGAGGAGCCCATGTTTTCCAGCGGCCAGGAGAGTTCCACTAGTGCACGCTGAAACAGGGTGTGGCCTCGCGGTGCCAGATCATCGCGCATGGGAAGCGAAGGAGTATCAACCGCGTCCAGTGTCTCAATGCTTTCGACGATGGCCCCATGGGCTTCCCTCAGGGCGTCGGTTTCATTGGCTAAGCGAGTAAAGGTGCCGGACGACTGCTCACCAGCCATGACTTGAGCCGCATGTTCAACCGAGTAGGGCGTCTCAATCAGGTAGCGGGCGTGAATTCGTGTGCTCATCAATTAGACTCCGACAGTTCAAAAAAGAAGATCGCGTAGAAACAGCGAGATCATCGGCACATAGGTAATCAGCATCAGGCAGGTGATGATGGTGAGCACCGGCGGGAGCAAAAATCGAAATAGCTGCTCGACGGGTAGCTTGGCTACCTGTGCGGCGGCAAATAGGTTGACGCCTAACGGTGGAGTGAACATCCCCAGCGCTAGATTGACGACGATCACTATGCCGAAATGCACGGGGTCAATGCCGAATCCAATCGCGATCGGTGCCAGGATGGGAGCGAGAATCAAAATGGCCGCAGAGGTCTCGATGAACATGCCGACCACTAACAGCAGCATGTTGATTGCCAGCAGGAAAGTGTAGCGGTTATCAAAAGTGTTCTGTGCCCAGGCGCCAATATCACTGGCCAAGCCTGAACGTCCAATGACAAAACTGAGGATGGAGGCCGCAGCAATAATCAGCATGATCGAACCTGCTGACAGGGCGCTTTCACGGAAAATACGCGGCAGATCACTCAGTTTTATGGTGCGGTAAACCACCATGCCTAAAAACAGCCCATACAACACAGCCACCGCGGAGGCTTCGGTGGGGGTAAAGATGCCGCCGTAAATCCCACCGATAATAATGACTGGCATTAACAGAGCGAGAAAGGCACTGCGAAAGGCGGGCCAAATCGGTGAGCGTAAATCACCATCCTGTGTGCCATAGCCTTTTAAGCGACACCAAATAATGACCATCACAATCAGGGCTAGCCCGATCATTAGGCCGGGGCCGAAGCCAGCGAGAAACAGCTGGGTAATGGAGGTTTCTGTGCTGACACCGTAGAGAATCAATGGCACAGAAGGGGGAATGATAATACCCAGTTCTGCTGAGGAGGCCTGGATAGAGGCAGCCATCGGTGGCGGATAGCCGCGAGCTACCATGGCCGGAATCAAGATGGCACCGATGGCAAAGGTCGTGGCCACACTGGAGCCTGAAATGGCTGCAAACATCATGCACGTCACTACGCAGGTACAGGCTAAGCCGCCCTGAATGCCACCTACCAGCGAGCGGGCAAACTCAACCATGCGAGTAGCAATGCCGCCGTTGCTCATGATATGGCCGGCTAAAATGAAGAATGGCACCGCCATCAACGGAAAACTATCCAGCCCCACGAACATGCGCTGTGGGACGACCAGAAGCGGAACGCTGCTGAAGAAGTAAAGACCAATCACCGCGGTTAAGGCAATGGCAACCGCAATGGGTATCGACAGGGCAAACAGCGCGATCAACGCTGAGCCGATCGCCAGGTTCATGGTGTTTCTCCTGCATCAGAACGGATAGGGTTTGTTCGTTGTTGGTTGTGATGATGCTGATATTCGGCACAAAGTTGACGTGCAACCACAGCGACGATTGCGACGGCACAGCCGGTGGGTATAGAGGCGTAAAACCATGACATAGGAATTTCGAGCATGGCGATTTGCTGGCCGGAGACGCGCAGTGATATCAGATACCCCTGCCAGACAAGAATAGTGAGCAGTGTTAATACGGCGGTACATACCAAACGCTGACCATAAATGCGTAAGCGCGGCGGTAAGCGATCAAGGAAAAGGTCAATGGAGATCATGGCGCCATACCAAAACGCTGCTGCGCTGACCAAAAATACGCTCCAAATGATTAATCCCCGCGCCAGGATTTCCGACCAGGCAGCGGGGTCGCCGAGGATAAAGCGGGTAAAGACTTGGTAGGAGACCAAGGCGACCGCAATGGCGAGGAGTATTGCAGCAAGATTATGAGTGAGCTTGATGAGCCCCTGGGCCAAGGTAGGGAGTAGCGACAACATAAGCGTAAACCTCATCGTCGGGGAGAAAGTGCCTCCCATAAGGGAGGCAAGCAGCAAAGCGTGGCTCACTCGGTCGCGCGGATACGCTCCAGTAGCTCACTGCCATACTCTTCGGCATAGCGTTCGTAGGCAGGCTCGACAGCTTCACGGAACTGCTCGTAATCAATCTCGGTGACGACTTCCATGCCGTTGCTGCGCAGCAGATCAACGCCTTCCTCTTCTATACGCTGTACGGCATCGCGTGAGGTCTGAGCGGCTACCTGGGCGGCTTCTCGGAACCAGCCCTGCTGCTCTTCACTCAAGTCATCCCAATAGATTTTGGACATCACCAGGGCAGTGGGGGAGTAAACGTGGCCGGTCAGTGTCAGGTAATCCTGGATCTCCCACATATTGTTAACGGTCAAAATCGGTATCGGGTTTTCTTGGCCGTCGATTGTGCCTTGCTGTAGAGCCGTAATGACTTCTGTCCAAGAAATGGGCGTTGGCGCGGCGCCCAAGGCTTTGAAGGTTTCCAGATGCACCTGGTTCTCCATGGTGCGAATCTTCATGCCTTCCATGTCTTCGGGCGTTTCAACAGGACGCACGCTATTGGTTAAGTGTCGAAAACCGTTTTCCGCCCAGGCCAAACCAATTAAGCCTTCGTCTTCGAATTCCTCCAGTAGCGATTGACCAATCTCGCCATCCAGCACTTTATGGGCGTGATCGTAGTCGCGGAACAAAAATGGGAAATCGAGGGCGTAAACCGAGGGGACGAAATTACCGATAGGACCGGTTGAGGTTAGTGTCAGCTCCACTGAGCCGATTTGTAGGCCTTCAAGCACATCTCGCTCGCCGCCTAATGCACTGGCAGGGCGCAGATTGATTTTAAATTCACCGTCACTGAGCCGGTCGATCTCGTCAGCAAACGCCTGACCAGCTTCACCGTAGTGGGAATTGAGCGGCGGTGTGAATGCAAGGTTCATCTCCTGAACGGCAAACGCCGAAGTGCTGGTGGCCAGTGCAAGGGAAGCGGTGATGATGGCGGTGATTTTAATGAGTCGAAAGGTAGTCATGTTCTACTCCAGATTGTTGTAATTAGTGTTGGTTTTTTCTGCTAGCGCAGCGTTGAAGCTAGCGAGGGTCAGGTAATACGTCGGATGCTTTCGGCAATTTCTTCAGGCTCGAAGACGCGCTTCCAGTCATCGCGCATCAGCTGTGGTTTGCCATTCTCAATGGCTTTATTGCAGGCATCGGAGAAAACGCCGGGCTGCTCATCGAAAATGACCGCTGCCAGAATATTCATATGGCCAAGCAAAAAGTCGCGTGCGCACTCTTGGTCAACGCCGCGGGCGACGACTTCATCCATTGCTTCGCGCATTACCACCAGCAGCGTGGCGCATACGGTTTCAGAAAGGCCGGGCTCCAGCAGCGCCATCTGCTCAACCGATACTCGATGAGAACGAACCACCGGCGCATAAATGGTTTTAGCGATTGCTTCGCCTAATGCATAAAACTCTTCAGTCCCCTGCATCAGGGCATTGACGATGTGCTGCTTAGCCTTGGCGCCGCCAAAGTAGTCGCGTTTGGCATCTAGTTCCGTTTCATCATTGAAGATCGGTGGGTGGCAAGGATGCGTCACGAAGTAGACCAAATCGTCCCGGCTGGGGAGGTGGCCAGCAAAAGGAGCCGCGGCATCCAGTGTGATTACCATGGTACCGCTGGCCATCAGTGGTGATAGCTCTTCAGCGACCCGCCCCACTAAGGTATCGGGAACCGCGAGTATCACCACTTGAGCGTCAGGTACCGCCTGCTTGGCATCTACGCAGCTAATCCCCAGGCCTTCCGAGAGGCACTGGCGGCCTGCGTCACTCAATTCAACGTGGCTGACGGTATAATCTGACTGTTTCAAGTTGCTCGACAGGCGGTAACCCATTTTTCCGCCAGCGCCGATAAGGGCAATGTTGGTCATAGCAGACTCCCATGAAGATGTTGTACGGCGTTAGCCATGGGTTGCCGAGGGTCTAAAGGGGTGAGATGATTGCTCGACAACTGGTATGATGACATAATATCTATATCAGTATGTCAAATGCTGCTTTGGTCGTATTTAAGTAAAATTTGCTAAATTTATCGAACTGCAGCGCTAGACTGCTGATGCTTAATGGATAACCAAGCCGCTATTTGGCTTGCGAGGAGAAATAGCCGTGCAACCAGCCCCTAAAATTACTCGGCGCAAGCTGTCAGATGAGGTGTTTGATCGTTTGTATAAAATGATTGAGGCGGGCCAGTACAAGCCTGGAGATACACTGCCCTCTGAGCGCGAGCTGATGGATAGCTATGGTGTGGGAAGGCCGGCCATTCGAGAGGCGATGCAAACACTCGAACGTATCGGGCTGGTTGAAATAAATCATGGCCAGAGACCTAAAGTGCTGCAGCCGACGGCGGTGGGGTTGATGTCGCAGATCGATTTAACTGCTCGTCATATGCTGGCTAGCTCGTCACAGTCGCTTGAGCAACTCAAAGAGGCGCGCACATTCTTTGAGTTGGGGATGGTGGAAAAGGCGACAGGTCAGGCTTCTGTGACAGACATTGCTCACTTGAGGGAGTTGTTAGAGCAACAGCGCGGGCATTTAAATAAAGATGCTCAAGCCTTTATTGAGGTTGATATGGCCTTTCATACTGCCATCGCTGGGATTACCCGCAATCCCATTTTTATGGCCACCAGCCAAGCCATGCTGGGCTGGCTGGCACGTTTTCATGCGAGTTTGCTGCACTGGGAGGGAAATGAAGATATTACTCTGCTGGAGCATGCCAAAATTATTGACTGTATTGAGCAGGGCGATAAGGAGGCTGCTGTAGAGGAAATGCGCAAGCACTTAGAGCGCGCACGCCTGCTCTATAGTTTGAATAGCTAACCCGACAGCGAAAGAAAAAACAGAATTAGTGGCGGGGAGAGTAGCGAGAGAATAAACCCACTGACCACGGCGATAGGCACACAGGCCACGCCGCCGTGCTGTTGAATGACAGGAAGAGTGAAGTCCATGGAGGTGGCGCCGCCGTAGCCAATCGCCAGCGCGGTGTGGCGGTGAATCACTAGCGGGATTAGAATAAACGCCAGCAACTCACGGGTGAGGTCGTTAAAAAACGCCACACCGCCCATTAGCGGACCAAGCTGATCGCCGATCAAGATGGCGGAAAGTGAGTACCAGCCAAAGCCAGATGCCATCGCTAGGCCTTCGTTCCAGCTTAGCGAGAGCAGCGGGGCGGCGGCCAAGCCTGCCAACAGAGAACTGATTGCCAGCGTCACTGCAATGGCGAGCCCCAAACGGTTGAGCAAAATTTGCTTGAGTGGCATGCCGGAGTTGCGCAGTTGGCAGCCAATCAGTGCCAGTAGAAGATAGAGCACCCATTCGGCGAGCCAGTCTGCCGTGGTGAAAAGTGCTTCTCCAACCATAGGGCCAAGCAGTAGCCCGAGCATGACGCCGGCTGCCACCACACCCACCAGCAGCAGCGAACCCTGCATGGCGGCTAGCTTGCTAGTAGGGGCACCTTTAACCACCGGAGAGCCACCCGCGCTTAAACGCACCTGCCGAGAAAGCCACCACAGCGCGGCTAAGTTAAACAGCGTGGTAATGCTAAACAGTAGCAAGGCATTGCCACCCAAGCGGGAGAGCTGACTAGTCAGGTTTTCAAGCCCGGCAAGGCTGATACCCATAAACAGTAGGATCAAATAGACCGAGCTATTAACCGCATGGTTGATCAGGTTTTGTAAACCCTTGGCGCGGATGCGAACCAAGTAGCCGAGTAAAAGCGGTAGTAGAACAATTAATAGACCCGAAAGCATTTAGGGCGTCGCGCCCCCATCTGGTTGGAATTGAGTCAAGGTCAACTGCGTTTCGCGGCGCCCCTCTTTTTGGTAAACCGCGGAGAGAATCAGGCCGGGCCAGTCAGGGTGAAAGCTAATGGTTAGCAGGCGGTCGGGCTTCTCGATATCAATGAGCGACACGTTCAGTGCTTCGAACTCTCCAGCGGGAACCTCAATGCTGCCTGGGGCATTAACATAATATTGGAAGTGCTCATCGCGGCCTTTTTGGTCGACAAATTCAATTGCGCAGGGGGCACTCTCGGTGCAATTTTCGTGTCCCGCCCTGCGGGAGAGGTCAAATAGCGCCGATTGGCGATCTAAAGTGGGAATCTCACTTTCGTTTAACTGGTAACTATCACCCACGCCCAGCACCGAATAGCTGCTGCTAAACAGCAGTGCATTAGTCTCATCGCCATTGAGCGAAAAGCGGCTGAGCTCCTGGCCGCGCGCTACGGTAATGGAAAAGCGCATATCGCTTAGCCAGTGGCTACCCTCTTTTGCAAGGCGGTGGGTGATGGAAGCCCCCGGCCAACCGCGAACCTCAAGACGGTACTGTGCTTCAAAGGGCCGAGGGGCTTTGAACGTTTCTGCGGCTAACGCCATGCCACTCCAACAGCAGACGGTGAGACTTAACCCCACCCGTGCCAGCAAGCGACCAGACAGTCGTGCGAAAATATTGACCAAGGGCCCTTCCTCCATTAGCGGTATCTTCCTAAGAGCCTTTAGCCAGTGCTTGGTTCCCAGCACACTAGTATAGCCGCAGAGGGGAGTGGCGTCAGTAACCTGCCTCAGGGTTGATGGTGGCAAGTTTGTCGCCCGATTCAAAGGCATGCAAATAGGAGATGACCTGGTCGATGGCATCGTTAAGCGGAGTGGGCGCCGCCATATGCGGTGTGACGATTACCCTGGGGTGTTGCCATAGCGGATTGTCAGTGGGCAGCGGCTCTTCATGGAATACATCCAGCAGCGCGCCGCGTAAGTGCCCCGGCTGGTTACTACTGCCCAGTGCTGCTAATAGCGCCTGCTCATCAATCAAGCTACCCCGGCCTGGGTTAATCACGCTGGCCCCTGGGGGCAGTTGGTTCAGCCGCTCGGCGTTAAGAATGTGTTGAGTGGCGGCCGTGTCGGGGAGAATAGTGACAAGGCTCTGGACCTGACCGAGCAGCTCTGTTAGCCCATCGTCGCCGTGAAAACAGCGCACCCCACTGATCTGCTTGGGTGAACGGCTCCAGCCCAGCACCGGGAAGCCCGCTTGCTGCAAGGCGCTGGCGACAGAGCTGCCAATAGCGCCCAGGCCTAACACGCCCACTGGCCACTGGGACTTTTCCACCACTTCTTGCGGTTGCCAAGTGGCGCTTTGTTGCTGTTCTGCGTAACGATCCATGCTGCGGTAGAAGTGCAGCACGCCATAGAGGACGTAATCGGCCATCAATTCGCCCATGCCTGCGTCGCGCAATTTCACAATTGGCACATCGCTGGGCAGCCCTGGGGTTTTGAGTAGGTAATCCACTCCAGCGCCCAAATTGATGATGCCTTTTAGCTGAGTCTGCTCTTGCAGCAAATGCGCGGGAGCTTTCCAAATAGCGAGATAGTCAGCACCTTTACGCTCATCCTCTGGCGCCTCGCTGGTCAGCACGGTGGCGTGGGGCAAGGCTTCCGCAAGCGCCGCTTGCCACTGCGCAGCCTCATCAATATGCACGACAATTTTCATCCCGTTCCCCTCTTGCTAAAAATGTTATCACTGCAGGTTATCATGGTGAGCGCTAAAGGCAGTTGTAAGCTTGCTTAGTGCAAATAACGATGCCGTATGCACTTTTTGTCATAAAGCCTTTGACCGCTGACCAAGGGTCGGTGCTAGTATCGGCTTAAGACGACATTGGCGGGCCTGCTGCAGCGGCAGCAGCAGATGCAACCCCGACGCCTGATCGGTGGTGGCCAGGTCGATCCTGTGGCCCAGCGTTGCATGCCTATAGTGGGCAGTGCGCTGGTTCTTGGTGATCTTTAATGGCGAGTTGCCCGATGACTCAGGTTTCCCTGCCTTTCACGCGCGAAGAGTACGCTACCCGCCTGTGGAAAGTGCGTGCTGAAATGGCCAGTCGTGGCATTGACGTATTGATCGTCAGTGACCCTTCCAATATGGCTTGGCTGACCGGCTACGACGGTTGGTCGTTTTATGTGCATCAGTGTGTGCTGGTGGGCCTTGAAGGCGAGCCGGTATGGTTCGGGCGGCGCATGGATGCTAACGGTGCGCTGCGCACCTGCTGGATCGATCCTGACAATATTACCTACTACCCGGATTACTACGTGCAAAATCCGGATATGCACCCGATGGAGTATCTGGCTCAGTCGATCATGCCTGATCGCGGCTGGCATCTGGGCGTGGTGGGTATGGAGATGGATAACTACTACTTCTCCGCCAAGGCCTATCTAAGCCTGCTGCGTGAGCTGCCCCATGCGCGCTTTATGGATGCCAATTCACTGGTGAACTGGTGTCGGGCGATAAAGTCGCCCCAAGAAGTCGAGTACATGCGCATTGCCGCCAAAATTGTGGAAGGCATGCACACGCGTATCCTGGAGGTGATTGAGCCGGGTTTGCCCAAGAGTAAGCTGGTGTCGGAGATTTATCGCGTGGGTATCGAAGGCTTTGTGGATGAGAACGGCAAAGTCTTTGGTGGTGACTATCCCGCCATTGTGCCCATGCTGCCCACCGGCAAAGACGCTGCGGCGCCGCATCTGACCTGGGACGACACGCCGTTTCGCAAAGGCGAAGGCACCTTCTTTGAGATTGCCGGGGTGTTTAAACGTTACCACGCGCCGATGTCTCGTACCGTATTTCTGGGCACACCGCCAACGGATTTTATTCGCGCTGAATCTGCTCTTTTAGAAGGCATCGAAAGCGGCTTGGCGGTGGCCAAGCCGGGGAATCGCACGGCGGATATTGCTATGGCGCTGGGTGCCGCCATGGATAAATACGGCTTTGACCGCGGCGGCGCCCGCTGTGGTTACCCCATCGGTATTTCGTACCCGCCCGACTGGGGTGAGCGCACCATGAGTCTGCGTCCCTCGGATGACACTGTTTTACAGCCCGGCATGACGTTCCACTTTATGCCGGGGCTATGGGAAGAGAATTGGGGCCTGGAAATTACCGAGAGTATTTTAATTACCGATGATGGCTGCGAAACCCTGGCCAACTTTCCCCGCCAGCTGTTTGTGAAGTAGTGGCTAATGTGTGAAATAGTGGCTAAATAGTAGCGGTTAAATAAAGGAATTTTTTCATGACGATGCGACCTAGTCCGATTTCCGCCACTGTCGATTTTGACGCCGATGGTATACAGCACGGTTTTTTTAAGCTGCCGATCTCCACCGACGAGTCTGCCTGGGGGGCGGTGATGATCCCCGTGACCGTGGTTAAAAACGGTGAAGGCCCCACGGCGCTTTTGACCGGCGGCAATCACGGCGATGAGTACGAAGGCATTACCTCATTGCTGAAGCTCTCCTCGACGCTGAAGGCTGAAGATGTGACGGGCCGGGTGATTATCGTGCCATGCATGAACACCCCAGCGGTGATGGCGGGCAAGCGCACCTCGCCGATGGATAAGGGCAATCTAAATCGCAGCTTTCCCGGTGACCCCAACGGTAGCGTCACGCCGCAAATTGCCGACTACTTCACCCGCGTGCTGGTGCCGATGAGTGATGTAGTGCTCGACCTACACTCCGGTGGCCGCACGCTGGACATTCTGCCCTTCGGCGCCTCCCACGTACTGGATAACAAAGCGCAACAGCAGGCAGCTCTGGAAGGCGCCAAAGCTTTTGGTGCCCCCTACGCCATGGTGATGTTCGAGCTGGACGCGGAAAAACTCTTCGACACCGCCTGCGAGCGCCAGGGCAAGGTATTTGTCGCTACCGAGCTTGGCGGCGGTGGCACCTCGACGCCCCAGAGTATCGCCATTGCCGAACGCGGCGTGCGTAACTTCTTAATCCACTACGGTCTGGTAGAAGGCGAAGTGGAAATGCCCGCAGGCGGGCAGCTGTATCTCGATATGCCCGACGCCAGCTGCTACGTGCAGAGCCAGCACTCGGGTGTATTAGAGCTGTTAGTGGCGTTAGGTGATGAGGTGGCAAAAGGCCAAACCATCGCCTACGTGTACGACATGACCCGCAGTGGCACCGAACCGGTCGCTTACAAAGCGGAGCGCGATGGCATCCTGATGGCCCGCCGCGCGCCTTCGTTAATCAATATGGGGGACACCCTGGCGGTGATAGCCGATGTTGTTGAACGCCTGGAGGCGTAACGTCCGGCATGATGAAACTTGACCGTTACGATCTAAAAATTCTCGACATCCTCTCCCGCGATGGGCGGATCACCAAGTCGAAGCTGGCCGAGGCGATCAACCTCTCGGTCAGCCCCTGCTGGGAGCGGGTAAAACGACTGGAAAAAGCCGGTGTTATCCAGGGCTACAGCGCGCGCATCAACACGGAGGTACTGGTGCCCCGTAACCCTGTGTGGGTGCAGATCGAGCTTAAACAGCACAACGCTGAAAGCTTCACCCGCTTTGAAGCTCTGGTGATGCAAACCCCGGAAGTTACCGAGTGCGTTGCAGTAGGTGGCGGGGTAGATTACCTGGTGAAGTTTGAAGCTCGCACCATTGATAGCTACCAGCGGTTGATAGATAAATGGCTGGTGTCTGACGCGGGCATCGAGCGTTACTTCACCTATATCGTGACTAAAAGTGTCAAATCTCCAGAGCTAGGCTTATCAACGGATGATATTGATTTAGGTTAGCCAGGGCTAAGCGCCAAATGATAGTGCTTTCTCCAGCCGCGCCTTCGTTCAACATAAAACTTAGCGCCGGGAGATTGCTCTCTTATACTGGAAATAGTACAATGAATCTGTAACTGTTGCGATTTTTAAAGCCAGTGCAACGCTGGTTAAGTTGTAACAGTCATGTACTAGTGTGGTACAGATACTCCCCTGAAATCTTCCGGGTCTTATCTTTGCTTATCTTGATTTATTAAGTTGCTAGCAAGCAATTTGATTGACTGATAAACGGAGAAGCCCTACGTGATATTAAAACTTTCGATACTTTCAATATCCTTGATAACCGTGATGGCAGGCGCGATGATTGCGCCCGCGGTTGCAAAGATTGGTCTCGCCTTTCCTGATGCTACTAACTTCGAGATTAATCTTCTCACCTCGCTACATGCCGGTTTAGTGGTTCCTTTCTCATTCGTATCGGGATATCTGACAAAGCGGTTTGCCAAAAAGTCGATACTTATTGTGTCTCTCATTATGTACCTTGTCGGCGGTATAGGCGGTTTTTTATCGCCTAGCATGGAGTTTATGCTGGTGACCCGCGTAATACTAGGGATTGCTATTGGTTTAATGATTCCTTTGTCGATTACCCTGATTTCCGATTACTATGAAGGAGAGGAAAGAACTAAGACGTTAGGTCTGCAGAGCGCTGCGACTAACCTGGGTGGTATTATTGCTATTGTAGTGTCAGGCATTTTAGCAATGATAAGCTGGCGCTACTCCTTCCTCGCCTATGCTATCGCGTTTCTGGCACTGTTTATGGTGATTTTCTTCCTACCTAAAAAGACACCACAACAAGCGCAAGGTAATGGTAATGAAGAAGCAAGTAGTTTTGATGGCCGGGTTTTCCTACTGACTATTTATATGATCCTGACCTTCGTGGTTTTCTACGGTATTCCTTCGAATATGGCGCTTTTCCTAAGCGAGCTGGACATCACTAATACTGTCGTCAACGGAGTCATTATTGCAGTGTGTTCGGTAGGTGGTTTCTTTGGTGGTATGTCCGTTGCCTTCTTTCGTCGGTTATTAAAATCATTTTTTGTGCCCTTGCAAGTGGTTTATATGGCTATTGGCTTCTCAATGATCGCCTTCTTAAACCAATATATTGCGTTTTTAGGATTAGGGGTTTTAATACTTGGTTTTGGGTATGGCAGTACAGTACCTGTTATTTTTGATAGTGCTACTAAGATCACTTCTGGCACTGGTCGTGCAATGGCAACAGCATTGTTGGTTAGTAGTATTTACCTTGGTCAGTTTATTTCGCCGCTTACTTTAGGTGAAATTTCCCATTGGTTTGGTGATGGTAGCGTTTACTTCTCTTATGTGGTGATGGCACTAGCGCTGGTATTTGTGGCGATCCTATTAATAGCAGAACGTGCGCTGCACTTTACAGGTATTAAAAAATGGCTGTCTCGTAGCAGTGCTAATCATGCATTGATTGAAGTGAAGAAAACAAACGTTGAGCTACAGGAGCGTGTCGATATGCTGTCTCAACAGATCGAAGATGTTCAAGCTCAACAGGTACGAGACAGCCGAGAACAACTTAAAATTTTAAAGAAATTAGATCGTTATAATGCAGGTGGCAACTACTCTTCTAATTCTAATAATTAATTTTATATTTGAGGTGAAAGTGATGACAAAATATATTGTAGCTTGTGTTGATGGTTCACCTACGACATCAGCTGTGTGTGATATGGCAGCTTGGACAAGTAAGCGGTTGGCAACTCCGTTGGCTTTATTAAATGTTCTTGAGCGAAATGAAGCTAATCAGGAGGCATCGCAAAATAGTGAACTCAGGGAGAAAATGGAAAATCTTGATTTGCAACGTGCCGAATTACAGCTTGAGCATGCAAAGGAAATAATGAAAAAAGCCACAGAAAGGATTAAAAATCATGATGTTGAGCCTGCTTCTCAGTATATCGAGGAGAGGGGGTTAGTCGATGCGCTCGATGATCTTGATGATGAAATCCGATTGGTCATTGTGGGGAAAAATGGTAATAGCTCGCTCAAAAGCCATTTGGGTAGCCATCTGGAAAAAACGATTCGAGTGGTGCATCGGCCTCTTTTGGTTGTCCAGGAAGCGTTTGAAGTACCCAAGCGCGTTATGTTGGCATTTGATGGCAGGGTGAGTACTGTGAAAGGGGTAAGGCTGATTGCTGAAAGCCCGCTCTTCTCTGGCATTCCCTGTGATGTTGTAATGGTGGGCGGGCACACTGATGAACATAAAGAACAGATGCAGTGGGCCGTTAATCTGCTACAAGAAAATGATATTCCTGCTGAATCATTTTTGCTCAAGAATGATGCGCATATCAGTGATGCACTGATTGACCATATTCAATCGCGTGATATAGGTCTGCTGGCAATGGGGGCTTACGGCCATACGCGGCTGCGTCAGTGGCTAGTTGGCAGTACTACGACTAATGTGATGCTCAAGTCACAGTGTGCCATGTTGATTTTACGCTAAGCATTTAACGCTTCACCAAAAAAAACCACTGCTAAACGCCCGCTGACAAAAAAAGTCGTGGGATAAGTCTCGGTTTTCAAAAACACTTCGTGGTTCTTCTCCGTTAACCTGAGTGCATTCGATGGCAAGGCTAATGAGCGCTTGCTGACTATGCCACACAGTTTCTGCAGCGTGACTGCATGCTAGGAGAGGTTCCCATGACCACACTATCGACCACGCTCGCCAAGCGCTTGGAAGATCCGCGCCTGTTCCGGCAGTACGCCTACGTGAACGGCAAGTGGACCCACGGGGAAGGCGGTCGCGAAGAAGCGGTTTATGATCCCGCCACCAATGAAGCCATTGGCCATATCCCGCTATTGGAAGCCGAGCAGATTACCGCTGCGGTCGATGCGGCTGAAGTCGCTTTTGTTCAGTGGCGGGCGCTGCGCGTCGATGAGCGCTGCGAGCGTTTGCTGGCGTGGTACGACCTGATTCAAGCCAACCGTGAAGACCTGGCTACCATTATGACACTGGAGCAGGGCAAGCCGTTGCCCGACGCCCGTGGTGAAGTCGAGTATGGCGCCAGTTTCGTGCGTTGGTTTGCCGAAGAGAGCAAGCGAACCTATGGCGAAACCATTCCCAGCCATATCCCCAATGCATCGCTGGGTACCATAAAAGAGCCGGTCGGCATTGCCGCGATGATTACGCCTTGGAACTTCCCTTTGGCAATGATTACTCGCAAAGCCGCGGCGGCGTTGGCGGCGGGCTGCCCGGTGATTGTCAAACCTGCCAATGAAACGCCTTACTCCGCGCTGGCGCTGGCGGAACTGGCTGAGCGTGCAGGAATTCCGGCGGGTATTTTTAACGTAGTGCTGGGTGATCCGGCGGAAGTCTCGAAAATTCTTTGCGCTGAGTCGCGCATTCGGGCGCTGTCATTCACCGGCTCCACCCGCGTTGGCCGTATTCTGATTGAGCAGAGTGCTAACACCGTCAAGCGGCTCTCCCTGGAATTAGGTGGCAACGCGCCATTTATAGTCGGGCCGGATATGGATCCCAAAGAAGCGGCTTTTGCGGCAATCGACGCCAAATTTCAAACCGCGGGGCAGGACTGTCTAGCAGCTAACCGTATACTGGTGCACGAATCTATCCACGATGAATTCGTCGAGCATTTCAGCGAGCGTATGCTGGCGCTAACCTTGGGCAACGGGTTGCAGAGTGAGATTGATCTTGGCCCGCTGATTCACCGCCAGGCGGTGGAAAAAGCAGCTGCGATTGTTGATGACGCGATTTCTAAAGGCGCCAGCATGGTCGGTGGCGATCAGAGCCAAGCGCCGGGCGAAAACTTCTTTATGCCGGTGATGCTGACCGGCGTGACACCGCAAATGAAAGTGTGGCGGGAAGAGAACTTCGCCCCGGTGGCCGGTATCACTGCCTATAGTACCGATGACGAAGTGATTGAAATGGCCAATGACACCGAGTACGGCCTAGCCGCGTATATCTACACCCACGATATCCGCCGCATCTGGAAACTAATGCGGGCACTCGAGTACGGCATGGTCAGCGTTAACTCAGTGAAGATGACCGGGCCGCCGGTGCCGTTTGGTGGCGTGAAGCAATCAGGCCTTGGTCGTGAGGGCGGCGCCACGGGCATCGATGAATACCTGGAAACGAAGTATTACTGCCTCGGCGCGCTGGGTTCCGTCTCTGGCAGCTAGCGGCGCGTTGCGACCCAGCCGTAAGCAAATATTTAAAATGCCCTCCCCAAGGCTGGGGAGGTTTACTATATAGAGAGAACGCTATGAGCTTGCATCAGGATTTGATCGAACGCGACCGTAAAGTCACTTTTCACGCCTCTACCCACTTGCGCGATTTCGCCCAGGGCGATTCGCCGGGCCGCGTGATTACCGGCGGTAAAGGCATCAATATCGTCGATAAAGATGGCCGTGAGTTTATTGACGGCTTTGCCGGACTTTACTGCGTCAACATTGGCTACGGTCGCACCGAAGTCGCTGAAGCGATCTACAAGCAAGCGTTAGAGCTCTCTTACTACCACACCTATGTGGGTCATTCTAACGAGCCGCAGATCGAGCTTTCCGAGCGCATCCTAAAAATCGCCGGGATGAACATGTCCAAGGTGTACTACGGTATGTCTGGCTCGGATGCCAACGAAACCCAGCTCAAGATCGTGCGCTACTACAACAACGTGCTGGGTCGCCCGCAGAAGAAAAAAGTCATCTCGCGCATGCGCGGCTACCACGGCTCGGGCATCGCCTCGGGCTCGCTGACCGGCCTGAAAGCGTTTCACGACCATTTCGATCTGCCGATTGACACCATTCGCCATACCGAAGCGCCACACTACTACCTGCGCGCCGCCGAGCAGCACGGTATGACCGAACTTGAATTCTCCGCTTACTGCGCCGAGAAGCTGGAAGCCATGATTCTGGAAGAGGGCCCGGATACCGTGGCCGCCTTTATCGGCGAGCCGGTATTGGGTACTGGCGGTATCGTACCGCCGCCGGAAGGCTACTGGGATGCGATCCAAGCCGTGCTGGCCAAGTACGATGTGCTGCTGATTGCCGATGAAGTGGTGTGTGGCTTTGGCCGTACCGGCTCTGACTTCGGCAGCCACCACTACAATATGAAGCCTGACCTGGTCACTATCGCCAAAGGTCTCACCAGCGCCTATCAGCCGCTTTCCGGCGTGATTGTTGGTGAGAAAGTCTGGCAGGTGCTTGAACAGGGCACCGGCGAGTATGGCCCGATCGGCCACGGTTGGACTTACTCTGGTCACGCGTTGGGTTGTGCGGCGGGCCTTGCCAACCTGGATATCATTGAACGTGAAAACCTGGTGGGCAACGCGGCCGAAACCGGCAGTTACTTCCAGCAGCAGCTAAAGGCCAACTTCGAAGGTCACCCGCTGCTAGGCGACGTGCGCGGTGTTGGCCTGATGGCAGCGCTGGAGTTCTCGCCGGATGCCAAGCAGCGCCTGCACTTCGATCCGGCGCTCAAAGTGGGCCCCCGCGTGGCCGCTGCCGCCATGGAAGAGAACCTGATTGCCCGCGCCATGCCTCAGGGCGGTATTCTTGGTTTCGCACCGCCGCTGACCATCAACCGTGATGAAGTGGACGAGATGATTGGCCGTGCCAAGCGGGCAATCGATCGGGTGACTGACGAACTAGTGCGCTCTGGTGACCTGAAAAGCGGTGAAAAAGAGGCCGCGTTTACGGTTTGATCGTTTGACGTAGCCTTTTAAGCGCCGCTGCCCATGCAGCGGCGTTTTTGATATTGAAGGCGTCGTCTATGCTAAGTACTGGGATTAAGTACTGGGATTAACTACTTGGGCTGAATACAGGCCACAATCAATGGAAAGTTAAGGAGTAGCCAACGATGCAACCGGTCTTAGCCTTCGATGTATACGGTACGCTGATTGATACCCAAGGCGTTACCGTGGAGCTGGAGCGACGCCTAACGGATGCGTCCAAAGCAGGTGAATTCGCCCGCCGCTGGCGCGATAAACAGCTGGAATACAGCTTTCGTCGTGGCTTGATGGGGGCTTACGTGCCGTTTTCGGAGTGTACCCGCGAAGCGCTGGTGTTTATTGACCGCGCGCTGCAAGCCGGTCTTTCAGATAACGACCACGACCACCTGATGGCGGTTTATGGTGAGCTACCTGCTTTTGACGATGTAGTACCTGCGCTTGATCAGCTTCGCGATGCGGGTATACGC
Source organism: Halomonas sp. SpR8 (assembly GCF_031010195.1). Taxonomy (GTDB): domain Bacteria; phylum Pseudomonadota; class Gammaproteobacteria; order Pseudomonadales; family Halomonadaceae; genus Vreelandella. The sequence goes on from NZ_JAUAMC010000009.1 coordinate 161,588, forward strand.
TGCGTGGCATTTTCGAACGGCACCGCCGACGCCGTGTCCAAATTGCTGACACGCGCAGGCGTTGAGAGTCATATGGACGACGTGGTCAGCGCCGATGAGGTAAAACGCTTTAAGCCAGACCCGGCGGTGTATGCTCATCTGCGTAGCCGCTTAGAAACACGCCCCGAGTACACATGGCTGGTGTCCAGCAATCCCTTTGATGTGATTGGCGCTACCCATGCAGGCCTACGCAGTGCCTGGGTGCGGCGTAGCCCTGACGCGCCTTTCGACCCCTGGGGTGTCGAGCCGGATATGACGGTCACTGATCTAGAAGCATTGGCAGAGCGCATCATCCGCTAGGTTGTTAACCTACGTCGACAAGCCTCATAATGACGCACGCTTAACGACCTAGGAGATGACCATGTCAGAAAAGATTTACTGTGTTGCTGGTTTTAAACCCAAGCCGGGCAAAGAAAAAGCAGTGTTCAAAGCCCTCCAAGCGCTCGAGCCAAATACCCACCGTGAAGACGCGTGTATTCACTACACCGTAACCCGGCAGATCGACAATCCTTTTGCTCAAGGCACGAGTTACCCGATTGTTTTTCACGAAATTTGGGCCAGCCGTGAAGAGTTTGAAGCCCACTGCCAGCGCAAAGAGATTCAAGACTTTTTTGCCCAGCACGTTGAGTCGCCGGATGGCGACATTGAAGATGCCAACGTGTGCGTTTATACCGATGAGCCATGGGATTTTGACGCGCCCAAGGTATAAGCTTAAAAGGAGCTAATATGACCGAGAAAAAGATGAACGTCGAAAGCTTTAACCTGGATCACACCAAGGTCAAAGCCCCGTACGTGCGCTTAGCCGACATCAAAGAGGGCCAGAACGGCGACCGTATTCATAAATATGATCTGCGCATCTGCCAGCCCAACAAAGCTCATATGGATATGCCCGCGCTGCACTCCCTTGAGCATTTGATGGCAGAGCTTTCCCGTAACCACACCGATAAAGTGGTCGATATCAGTCCGATGGGCTGCCAAACTGGCTTCTATATCGCGATGATCAACCACGACGACTACGACGGCGTGATCACCATCATCGAACAAACTCTGAACGATGTGCTAGAAGCCACCGAAGTACCTGCCTGCAATGAAATGCAGTGCGGTTGGGCCGCCAGCCACAGCTTGGAAGGTGCCCAGGAACTGGCCCGTAACCTGCTCGCCAAGCGCAGCGAGTGGACTGAAGTATTTGCTTAAGCGTTATGTGAAACTGCTAGCGTAGTCATCAAAACGCCTTCCTTGTGTCAGATATAGCAGGGGAGGCGTTTTTATTGTCTGGGCATTTACGAATGGATAACGCCCACCAACGGTGACATGCTGACACAAGGCACGCATTTTCCAAGGGTGAGGCACCAATATGTTGTTGGACACTTGGCTTTTATACCTAATTGCCTGCATTGGCCTGTCGCTTTCACCCGGGCCTAACGGTCTGCTGGCGCTGACCCACGGCGCCATGCATGGCAGCCGTAAAACCTTGTTTACCATCATCGGCGGCGCGACAGGGTTTATGCTAATTATTGCCCTGTGCATGTTTGGGATTGGGGCGCTGCTTAAGTCGTCGGTGGTATGGCTGACAGTGCTGAAGTGGGTCGGCGGGGGCTATCTTATTTGGCTGGGGATTCAGGTATGGCGCTCACCGCCGATTACTGGCGAGCTTGATATGAAGGCAGGCCAAGCAAGCGGCTGGCAGCTTTATCGCCAAGGCGTACTGGCATCGATTACCAACCCCAAAGTACTGCTGTTTTTCAGCGCTTTTCTATCTCAGTTTATCGACCCGCAACGCAGCTTGATGCTGCAATTTTTCCTGCTGGCTGGCACCTTTGTCGTTATCGAGTGCGTTGTAGAAGGTTTGCTTGCCAATATGGCCAACCGTATTCGTCACTGGTTAAAGCGCGTGGGCCGCGGATTCAACCGCACCTGCGGCGGGATCTTTATCGCCATCGGCACCGCGCTGCCGCTAAGGGCTTGAGGTTGAGAACACGCAATCGGTAAAAGCATCTATATAGAGTGCTCTTCTAATAAGCTCACGCTTCAATCTCCCCTTGCTGATTGGCCTCGTTAATATGCATTGTTGTTAACTAAGCTTTTACGCATATATGTCCTTCAGCTATTTCTACACTTAATTAATTAGCTTGTTAATTAGCTACTTAGCTAAAGTATTAATTACGATTCCCTTATGTAAATATAAATTGTTTTTATTTACATAGTGATTACCTTTTGGTAGTTTTGCCGCAAATAAAACAACACGGCATTCCCTTTAGTGGAACAGCGGTGGAAACGTCTGGGTTGGCTCATCGACGTTAATAAGATTCATCTAAGGGAATAAAAAAGCATGCTAACTATTAAGAAAAAGGCGCTACCCTGCGCGATTGAAACGCTCGCTTCCAAGCCCCGCTATTTCTCGTTTAATCGTAAGCTGCTCGCCGCCAGTGCCTGCATGCTGACCGCGATGAGCGTCAATGCACAGGCGCAATCCGACGATGCCCCAGCGGCGGAGCTGAATACCGTAACGGTAACCGGCTACCGTGGAACCTTTATGGATAGTGTGAAGTATCAGCGGGATGTGCTGGAAACTCCCCGTATCGTTACAGTGCTGACGAGCGATCTACTCGAAGACCAGAACGTTACCGAGTTACGCGATGCGTTACGCAACGTGTCGGGCATCAGCCTGCAGGCCGGGGAGGGCAATCCGCCCGGTGGAGACCAACTGAAGATTCGTGGCTTTAATGCCCGCGACGATATCAATGTGAACGGCTCGCGGGATTTGGGTAATTATTTCCGCGATCCGTTCTACGTTGATCAAATCGAAGTGATTAAAGGGCCTAACTCTGCGTTCTCTGGCCGTGGTTCTGCGGGTGGTACGATTAACTTCGTTACTAAACAGCCTTTGATGGAAGACCGCAACCGTTTGGAAACCTCCGTTGGGTCTGATGAGTTGTTTCGCGTCACCGGTGATTTCAACCGGCGCATCGACGATAACAGCGCGCTGCGTCTGAATGTGATGAGCCACACGCAAGACAATCCTGGCCGGGACGTGGTGGATCAAGAGCGACAGGGTGTTTACGCCGCCTATGTCTGGGGCCTTGAAAGCGATACCCAGGTTGAAGTCGACTTTTTACATACTCGGCAAAACAATACACCCGACCAAGGTATCCCCATTGATCGGGAAGGGTTTAGTGGCGACACCAGTCAGTTGGGCTCCAATGGGCGTACCTCGGGCGGCCAGCGTGCCAGCGACGGCTACTATACGGGAGCATTGCCGCCAGGCATTGATTACAGCGACTATTTTGGCCATGTCGATGACTACCAAGATATCGATGTTAACCAGCTAGGGCTTGCCGTTGAACACCGCTTTAGCGATAGCCTGAGTCTGCGTAACCAACTGCGGGTAAGTCGGGTCGAAAATGATTCATTAACCTCGTCGCCGCGTTTAATTGTTCCTGAAGCAGCCTTTGGCAGCGGTGATTTTTCCCAGGTTCAGGTGCGCGGCGATTTAAAACCACGCGACCAAACGGATACGTCGTTCTTCAACCAAACGGACTTAATCGTCAACTTCGATACAGGCTCGCTGAAGCATGATTTAGTGCTGGGTGCGGAAGTTGGCTATGTCGATATTGAAAACCGTCGCCGCCCCGACGTTAGAGGCCCAGCCACTAATCTTTATAACCCCACACGCCGTACCCGGCCGGAAGTGCCCTATGATGGCACCCGTCACCGCTTGGAGTCTGAGCAGCTTGGCCTTTATGCATTAGATACCATCGCCTTTTCGCCGCAGTGGGATTTACATGCCGGGGTGCGCTGGGATCACGTTGAATCAACCGCGACGGATTACGGCTGGGAAGACCCAATAGGCCCAATTTCGCGTACCGACAGTGAATGGAGCGGTAATCTTGGCCTGGTGTTCAAACCCACCGATAACGGCACGCTGTATGCCTCGGTAGGGACGTCGTTTGATGTCACCGGTACTTTTGACCGAGGTCTTGTCCAGCTTGCCGGGGGTGGCAGCGCCTTAACCGGTAACCGAGAAGACATTGTCGATCTCGATGCTTTCAATACCGACCCCGAGCAAACGGTGGCTTATGAGTTGGGCACCAAGTGGAACGTTGCGGATAACCTGTTAGTCAGCGCGGCACTGTTTCGCACCGATAAAACCAATGCGCGCACCCCCGCTGTGGGTGGCGGTGACCTGCTCAACGTACTGGATGGCGAGCAGCGTGTAGAAGGCTTTGAAATTGGTGCCATGGGTAGCCTGACGCCCGAATGGAAACTATATACTAGCTATACCTTTATGGACTCCGAGGTGCTTAGCTCTAATAACCCATGGGAAGTAGGCTCACGCCTAGGCGGTACGCCTGAGCATACGTTTAACCTGTGGAGCGATTACGCCGTTACCTCTCAGTGGAGCATCGGTGGGGGCATGGAGTACGTCGCTGATCAGGTCAATAACGTCGCGTCTGAGCCGGGAGCACGCCGTCGTCAGGTGGAAATTGATAGCTACACGTTGCTCCATGCGTCGACCGCATACCGCTTTAATGAGGAGCTACAGCTGCGTATTAATGGCTTTAACCTAGCGGATAAAGAGTATATCTCCCAGTTGGCGGAAGGCGGTGCTCAAGGCATCCCCGGGCCGGGCCGTCACGTTATTGCCACGCTACGCTACGACTTTTAAGCATTAGCGTTTAATCAGGTGACATTATGATTGTCAGTTTTGAAAATATTCTGACACCTGAAGAACTGGCGGCGGTGCGCCGCCAGTTGCACAGTGCCGAGTGGGCGCGTGGAATCAGTGCCGGCCCGCAGGCCAAACAGGTGAAAAAGAATTTGCAAATGCCTGAAGGCTCTGAGGTGCTTAGAGAGCTACGCGTACTTGTGATGCGAGCGCTTAACCGTACTCCTGAGCTGATGAGCGCGGTGATGCCGCTTAAGATCATCCCGCCCAACTTTAACCGTTACACCGTTGAAGATAGCCACTACGGCAAACATATCGACAGTACGCTGCGCTCGCTGCCTGATGGCAGCTACCTACGTACCGATGTGTCGGCCACGCTGTTTTTGTCAGAACCGGATGAATACGAAGGCGGTGAGTTAAAAATCATCGACACCTTTGGTGAACAAACGGTGAAATTACCCGCAGGCAGCCTGGTGGCATATCCATCAGGCTCGCTGCATGAAGTCACCCCGGTGACCAAAGGGGAGCGCTTGGGCTGCTACATGTTTATGCAGAGTCTCATCCGCGACACGGAACAGCGCCGACTACTTTATGAGATGGATACATCGCTGCGTAAGCTGCGTGCTCAATATGGCGAGCAGAGCACCGAGCTTGTGCAACTAACAGGTACTTATAATAACTTGGTTAGAATGTGGTCTGAGTGCTGATGTAAAGGTGTTTCCTATTTTGACCATGTGGCCATTACATAGACATGCTGGCTTTGGGGGGATTGTGCTTCAACTCTCGCTGTCTTAGCGCTAAATGATCTATAGTGAAGGTGCTGTAAGTCAAATAAGCTATTAGGGCACCCAATGCCCATTAAGGAGGAAAGCATGTCATTACGTATTAATGCAGTCGTGCCCGATTTCGAAGCGGAAACGAGCCAGGGGCCGATTCGTTTTCACGACTGGATTGGTGATAGCTGGGCGATCCTGTTTTCACATCCTAAAGACTTCACCCCGGTTTGCACGACGGAATTCGGTGCCGTTGCGCAGCTGAGTGCCGAGTGGAAGAAACGCGGTACCAAAGTAATCGGTGTTTCCGTGGATGGCGTTGAAGACCACAAACGCTGGGGCAATGATATCCAAACCGTCAGCGGCAGCGAGGTCGATTTTCCGATCATCGCTGACGACGGCCTAACGGTGTCAAAGCTTTATGACATGCTGCCGGAAGATGCCTACCTGCCTGATGGGCGTACACCGGCAGACAGCGCTACGGTGCGCTCGGTATTTATTATCGGGCCCGATAAGCAGTTGAAGCTTTCCATGACCTACCCAATGACCGTAGGGCGCAACTTTGCGGAAATCCTACGTGCTCTGGATGCGCTGCAAACCACGTCGAAACACGGCGTTGCTACCCCGGCTGATTGGACAATAGGTCAGGACGTGATTATTCCGCCTAGCGTCTCTGACGCGGATGCCAAGCAAAAGTATGGCGATTACGAAACAGTTTTGCCCTACCTGCGTAAGACGCCGCTGCGTTAATCAAGAGTGGTATGAAAAGCGAAAAGCCAGCGCCGATTGAACTGACCCCAATAGTTGGACGGTTGGTTCTCTCAACTAGCTGACATGGCCTGAGTCCTGTATTGCACGGGACTCAGGCCTTTTAGTTTCTGCTTGATCCTCTGATGATTATAGTAATGGATGTAGTCGACGA